>OZ244900.1:0-3535000 GCA_965221595.1 Vicinamibacterales bacterium | reverse complement strand
GAAGGGGTGCTCCGGCTCGTGATCCGGCTCGCCCGGTGAGCGGGAAGGAGTTGCAATAAAGAGGCCCAGGCGACTGTTTACTAAAAACACAGGACTCTGCGAAGTCGAATACGACGTATAGGGTCTGACGCCTGCCCGGTGCCGGAAGGTTAAAAGGAGGGGTCAGCCTCTTCGGAGGTGAAGCCCTGAATTGAAGCCCCGGTAAACGGCGGCCGTAACTATAACGGTCCTAAGGTAGCGAAATTCCTTGTCGGGTAAGTTCCGACCTGCACGAATGGCGCAACGATCTGGGCGCTGTCTCAACGAGGGACACTGCGAATTTGTGGTACCGGTGAAGACGCCGGTTGCCCGTGGCAAGACGGAAAGACCCCGTGCACCTTTACTACAACCTAGTAGTGAATGCTGGTGTGTCATGCGCAGGATAGGTGGGAGACTGTGAGCCGGGCCTTTTGGGGTCCGGGGAGTCGCTGGTGAGATACCACCCTTGGCGCCTCGGTGTTCTAACCTCGGCCTGTCATCCAGGTCAGGGACACTGCTAGGCGGGTAGTTTGACTGGGGCGGTCGCCTCCCAAAATGTAACGGAGGCGCGCGAAGGTTCGCTCAGGCTGTTTGGAAATCAGCCGTAGAGTGCAAAGGCAGAAGCGAGCTTGACTGCGAGACAGACACGTCGAGCAGGTGGGAAACCAGGCCTTAGTGATCCGGTGGTTCCGCATGGAAGGGCCATCGCTCAACGGATAAAAGGTACGCCGGGGATAACAGGCTTATCTTGGCCAAGAGTTCACATCGACGCCAAGGTTTGGCACCTCGATGTCGGCTCATCGCATCCTGGAGCTGTAGCAGGTTCCAAGGGTTCGGCTGTTCGCCGATTAAAGCGGTACGTGAGCTGGGTTTAGAACGTCGCGAGACAGTTCGGTCCCTATCTGCCATGGGCGTAGGAGATTTGAGGGGGGCTGTCCTTAGTACGAGAGGACCGGGATGGACGAACCTCTAGTGTACCAGTTGTCGCGCCAGCGGCAGCGCTGGGTAGCTACGTTCGGAAGGGATAAACGCTGAAAGCATCTAAGCGTGAAGCCCTCCCCAAGATGAGATCTCCCTGAGCTACGGCTCCTGAAGGCTCCTGGAAGACCACCAGGTGATAGGCCAGAGGTGTAAGGCCCGCGAGGGCTTGAGCTGACTGGTACTAATCAGCCGTGAGGCTTGACCATATTTGTTTGCACTGAGTCGGGAAGCTGCCGTTTGTGGAGTATTCAGTTGAGCAGGGCAGGAATTGCCTGGCCGGACCGCGGTATACGCCGGTCGGCCGGGGCCGGGCGCCCGTCGGATGTGCGGGGTTCGGTTTTTTGTTTCCCGGTGGTCATAGGAGAGGGGAAACACCCGTTCCCATACCGAACACGGCAGTTAAGCCCTCTTCCGCCGATGGTACTGCGGGGGAGACTCCGTGGGAGAGTAGGTCGCTGCCGGGATTATTTTCAGACACCCGGGGTCGGAATGGCCCCGGGTGTTCGTGTGTACGGGTGGCGTAGGGAGAAGGAAGGCGCACCGAAGGCGGGGCGTTGAAGAGAGGGTAGCCGAGGGAGAATCTTCTGCTCGTTGGCGTGGCGCCTGGTCGGCCGTGGCGGACTGGCCGGCGCGCGGGGGGTGTCGGGAGGCACTTCTGGGTGCCGGCGGGTGTGGCGGGCGCGGTGCGAAGGGCGCCGCGGGACCGAGCGGAGACCGAGGGCCGGGCCGGACCGGGGACTTCGGTGAGCGCTTCGGCCGAGTCGGCGAAGCGGGGGCGCGGCCGGCGAGCGGGGCGGCGGAGTATGCCGCAGCGGGCTGCCAGGCAAGGGAGGGGCAGCGTGGAACGCATTCCGGTGGAGGTTGCGAGCCGCCGGCGGATTCGCGACCGCAACACGGTGGCCTATCGCCTGGCGCACTGGCCGATCTGGGTCTGGGTGTGCTTCATCGCTCCGGGGCCGTTGACTTTCGACCTGTTCGATGCGGGCTTCGACCAGCGCATGGCGGGCTGGCTGGGGATGGTGCTGGTGGGGACGGGCGTGGCCGGGCTGCGCGGCCGGCTGCCCGGGGTGGAGCCGCGACCTTACATCATCCGCTTTACGGAGGACAAACCAAACCCCTTCTACCGGCGCGTTTGCTACACGCTGGCGTGGAGCGCTGTGGTGACGTTCGGGATGCTCAACCTCGGGGGGCTCGTCGTGGCTGTTGCGAGCGGCGGCTGGTATCTGCGCCAGATCTACGAAATCGCATACTTTCCGCTCGCCGGCGCGGTGTGGGTTCTGGGCGGGGCGGGGCGGCTGCCGCGGGTCAAGCCGTCGACGAAGGGCGAGGGGCGGGAGCGGCGCTACTTCTACGGAGCCGTCTGGGCAGTCTGTCTCGCGCAGCCGGTGCTGTGGCTGCTGTGGGCCGTGCTGCCAGCGACGCGGGTGGCGGATGCTGCGAAGCTGGCCGCGTTCGTCGGCGTGCTCGCCGCGGCGGGGTGGATGGCCTATCGCGGGAAGCTCCCGCGCACGCGGCCGATCGTGCCGGGCGAGCTTGCCGTCAGCGACTAGAAGACTAGAATGGGTTACATGGGAGCAATCGCCGCCCGTCGCCTTGTGGGCATTCTGCTGGCAGCGGCCTGCGCCGTGAGCTCCTGGGGTCTGGCTGCGCGGCAGGGTGGATCCGCCCCCGGCGAGAACTTCGGCGCGCATTTCATCAACAAGACGATGCGCGTCGACTACTTCCACTCCGGTGGACGGGGAACGGAGATCTTCGGTCTGGATCGGGTGGTATCCGACGGCCCATGGGCTGGCAGCCGGACACGGCTGGTTGACGATCTCAATCTCGGCAAGTACCTCTTCGAGGTGGTCGACCGGCGGACGAACCGGGTGGTCTACTCGCGTGGATTCGCGTCGATCTACGGCGAGTGGGAGACAACGCCCGAATCACGCCAGGTGCACCGCACCTTCCACGAGTCGGTGCGCTTTCCCTGGCCGCGGCGGCCCGTTCAGGTCGTGCTCAAGGTGCGCGATGCGGAGAACAGCTTTCGCGAGATCTGGTCTACCGTAGTCGATCCGGAGTCGCGCTTCGTCAATCCGGTCGATCGGCCGCCTATGGGCGAAGTCTGGGCTCTGCAGCAAAACGGCCCGCCGGCGCAGAAGGTCGACCTGCTGGTGATTGGAGAAGGGTACGTCGAGGCGGAGCTGCCCAAGTTTCGTGCCGACGCCCGGCGGCTGGTCGGGGCCCTGTTCGAGGAGGAGCCGTTCAGGAGTCGCCGCTCGGACTTCAACGTGTGGGGGCTCGACCTCCCGTCGGCCGGTTCGGGCGTCAGCCGCCCGCGGGCGCTCGCGTTCCGCCGGACGCCGCTGTCGACCGAGTACAACATCTTCGATTCCGAACGCTATCTGCTCACCTACGACAACCGCACGCTGCGCGACGCGGCGTCGGCGGCGCCCTACGAGTTCCTTGAGATTCTGGTCAACGAGGCGCAGTATGGCGGCGGTGGGATCTTCAACTTCCAGGCGACCGCGGCCGCGGACACGGCGTTCGCCGAATACGTATTCGTCCACGAGTTCGGGCATCATTTCGCCGGCCTGGCCGACGAGTACTACACCTCGGACGTGGCGTACGAGACGGGTGCGGCGCAGCACCCCGAACCGTGGGAGCCGAACGTGACGGCGCTGCACGATCCGGAGAACCTCAAGTGGGGCGATCTCGTCGCCGACGACACCCCGCTGCCCACCCCCTGGGACAAGGCGGCGTTCGAGCAGGGGAGCACGGCGGCGCAGCGCGAGCGACAGTCGCTGCGGTTGGCGGGGGCAGCCGAGAATCGGTTGGACGCACTCTTCACGGCACAGATGGAGCGCGAGACGGCGCTGCTCCAGGCGCTGCCCCACGCCGGTCGGGTGGGGGCGTTCGAGGGCGCGTCGTACGAACCGACGGGCCTCTACCGGCCGGAGGTCGACTGCATCATGTTCACCCGGAACCCTGTCGGATTCTGCCAGGTCTGCCAGCGGGCCATCACGCGCGTCATCGACCAGTATTCGAGGCCGTAGACATTCAGAACTGTTGAGCTGCGGCAGGAGGTTGGCCGCCGTGAACCAGACGTTTCTCGCCGGTCTCGAACAGATCGTGGGCGCCGAGGGAATGGTGCGCGACCACGGCGAGCTCCTGACGTACGAGACGGACGGCCTGGTGAAGCTGCGCTCGAAGCCCGGTGTCGCGGTGCTGCCGACCTCCGCGGAGCAGGTGCAGCGCATCGTGCGCCTCTGCCACGAGGGGGGTGTGCCGTTCGTGGCGCGCGGCCAGGGCACCGGTCTGTCCGGCGGCGCCATGCCGCATCCTGACGGCGTCCTGATCGTGATGACGCGGATGAATCGGGTCCTGGAGATCGACATCCCGAACCGCTGCATCACGGTCGAGCCGGGCGTTATGAATCTCGATGTGAGCAACGCGGTGGCCGCAGACGGCTACTACTACGCGCCGGATCCGTCGAGCCAGGTCATCTGCTCGATCGGCGGCAACGTGGCCGAGAACTCGGGCGGCGCGCATTGCCTCAAGTACGGTTTCACCGTGCATCACGTCCTCGGCGTAGAGGCCGTACTGCCGGATGGCGAGTCGATCCGGCTGGGCGGCCCCGCGCTCGACGGGCCCGGCCTGGACCTGCTCGGCGTTCTGGTCGGCTCGGAGGGCACACTGGCGGTGGTCACCCGGGTGACGCTCAAGCTGCTCCGGAAGCCGGCCGCCGTGCAAACCCTGCTGGCTGCGTTCGACTCCACCGAGGCAGCCGGCAATGCCGTGTCGGGCATCATCGGCGCGGGCATCATCCCGGCGGCGGTCGAGATGATGGACCGGGTGACGATCGAGGCGGCCGAGGCGGCGGTGCACCCCGATTTTCCACCTGCCGAGGCGATCCTGATCGTCGAGCTCGACGGCGCAGAGGCTGACGTGACGGCGCTCTTCGGCCGCGTCGAAGAGGTCTGCACCGCGGCGCAGGCGCTCGAGATCCAGGTGGCCCGGACCGACGCGCAGCGGGCGCGGTTCTGGCAGGGTCGCAAGGCGGCCTTTGCCGCGATGGGCCGCGTGTCTCCGAGCTACTACGTGCAGGACGGCGTCATCCCGCGCACGCGGCTGCCGGAGGTGCTCGGCCGGATCCGCAGCCTGTCCGAACGCTCGGGTCTGAAGATCGGCAACGTGTTCCACGCCGGCGACGGCAATCTCCACCCGCTGGTCTGCTACGACGAGCGGATCGCCGGACAGGCCGACCTGGCGCACGACGTTGCTTCCGAGATTCTGACGTACTGCCTCGACGTCGGCGGGTCGATCACCGGAGAGCACGGCGTGGGTGCCGACAAGGCCGAGCATCTGCCGAAGATGTTCAACGACAACGACCTCGACACGATGCAGCTCGTGCGGTGCGCGTTCGATCCCGGCAACATCTGCAACCCGGGCAAGGTGTTCCCGACGCCGCGCCTGTGCGGGGAGGTCCCCGGTCCGTACCGCAGGCATCCGGCCGAGGCGGCCGGCCTGGCGGAGCGGGTCTGATGGCGGCCGTCGGGTCCACGGCGGCACTGCTCGAGCGGCTGGCGGAGCAGACGGGCAGCGGGGCGCGGGCCGCCGTCGACGACGACGCCGTCGACGGCGTGCAGCCGCGCATGGTTGCCGAGCCGACGAACGGCGACGCGCTGGCGGCCACGCTGGCGTGGGCGGCGACCGAGCAGCTTCAGGTGCGGGTGGCGGGGGGGCGCACGAAGCTGCAGTGGGGGTCGCTAGGCGGCGACGTGGACCTGCTGCTGTCCACCGGGGCAATCCGCGACGTCGTCGAGCACCGGTATGGCGATCTGACGGCCACGGTCGAGGCCGGCGCCACGCTCGCGACCGTGAACGCCCGGCTCGCGGCGCACGGCCAGCGGCTGCCGTGGGATGCGCCGTGGCCGGACCGCGCGACGGTCGGCGGCGTCGTCGCCACCAACGACAGCGGTCCGCGCCGCCACGGCCACGGCGCGCCGCGCGACTCGATTATAGGCATCACCCTGGCGCGCATCGACGGCCGTGTGGCGAAGGCCGGCGGCGTCGTCGTCAAGAACGTTGCCGGCTACGATCTCTCGCGCCTGCTGACCGGTTCGTTCGGCTGCCTCGGCGTCATCCTCACGGCGACGTTCAAGCTGGCGCCCGTGCCCCCGGCTTCGCGCACCGTGGAGCTGACCTTCGATTCCCTCGAAGAGGCCGCGCCGGTCGCCGCCCGGCTCGCGGGCTCGGCGCTGGCACCGGTTTCGATCGAGCTCGCCGCGCCCCGGCCACGCCTGCTGGTACGGTTCGAATCGGTCGAGGAGGCCGCGTCGCAGCAGGCCGACGCGGCCTGCGCCATCGCGGGTGCGGATGTCGGCGCGGTCGTCCACGGCGGCGGAGACGAGCAGGCGAAGTGGCGCCGGCACCTGGCGCACTGGTCCTCGGACGGCACGCTCGTCAAGCTGAGCACCGTGCCGGCGGAGCTGTTTCCGACGCTCGTCTGGCTGCGGGACCGGGCGGAGGCGCTGGGACTCGGCATGGCCGTTGCCGGACGGGCCGCGCTCGGTGTCGTCGACCTGCGCCTCGACGGCGCGCTCGAGATCCAGGCGCGGCTGGTCGAGGAGCTGCGCGAGCGCCTGCCCCCCGGCCGCGGCTCGGCCGTGATTCGGTGTGGCGAACCGGCGCTGCGCCGGCACGTGGATCCCTGGGGCTCGATCGGCGCGGGTCGGCGCGTGATGGAAACCATCAAGCGCCGGTTCGATCCGCACGGGCTGCTGAACACCGGCTGCGGGCCGGGTGGGCTGTAGAACGCGCGGCGTGCGCGGTTCGGCCAGCCCGTGGCAAGAGACCCCGCTGCATTCGACGGGCGCTGCACTCCGTCTGCGCCCGGCAGGCGCCGCCTGCGCTCCGATTGCTGCCCCACGCCGCCGACTGCGTTGTTTCTCGGTTGAATATGGCCGATATGCTCACCACGGGCTGTCGGTACTCGTGGGGGCACCGGCCCCACGGATCGACGCGTCGACGATCTCCATCAGGTGCATCGTGCGCAACGGTCGGCCCTGACCTTCCAGCGCGCTGCCGAGCTGCAGCAGACAACCCGGATTCGACGACACGACGGCGTCGGCGCCGGTCGACAGGATGTGCCCGGCCTTGCGGCTTCCGAGCGCGCCCGCGGCTTCCGGCTCGACGAGATTGTAGATGCCCGCAGAACCGCAGCACAGCCCGCCTTCCGGCACCTCGCACACGTCGAGCTCCGGAATGGTCGCCAGCACGCGCCGCGGTTCGGCGCTGACCCCCTGGGCATGCTGCAGGTGGCACGCGTCGTGGTACGCCACGCGCATCGGAACTGGGTGCCGGGGCGCCTGCGGCTCGAGGTCGGCCAGCACCTCGGAGACGTCCCGGCACTTGGCGGCCAGCGCTGCGGCGCGCACCGCATAGGCCGGGTCGTCGCGCAGCAGGTGGCCGTACTCCTTGAGCATCGACCCGCAGCCGGCCGCATTGATCACGATGGCGTCGACAGCGGCGAGCGCGGGCTCGAACGCGTCGATGAAGCGCCGCGCCAAGACCGCGGCGTCGTCCTCGAGGCCGGCGTGGCGCAGCAGCGCACCGCAGCAGCCCTGGCCCCGCGGGATCACCACCTCGCAGCCCTCGGCGGCGAGCACCCGGGCCGTCGCGCGATTGACGTCGCTGAAGAAGACGCGCTGCACGCAGCCGAGCAGCAGCGCCACCCGCCGCCGCCGCGGCCCGGTCGCGGGCACGACACCGGGCAGCGACGACCAGGCACCAGCGACGGAGACGCGGGGAGCCACCCCCTCCATTGCACGCAGCCGCGCAGGGAGTGCGTCCAACAGGCCGCTGGCACGCGCCAGCCGCTGCAGACCGAGCCGCTGGTAGACCCACAACTGGAGCGCGACCCAGCGCAGTCGGCGCGGATAGGGGAACAGGGCGAAGATCAGCCGGCGGAATAACCGGTCGGCCAGCGGCCGCGCAACCTGCCGCTCGATCTGCGGCCGGGCGGCGTCCAGCAGCTTGTCGTACTGCACGCCGGAGGGGCAGGCGGTCAGGCACGCCATGCAGCCCAGACACGTGTCGAAGTGACGGGCGAACTCCGGGGTGATGGAGGCCTTGCCCTCGAGCCCCACCTTCAGGAGGTGGATCCGTCCGCGCGGCGAGTCGGTCTCGCGGCTCCACAACGCGTACGTGGGACACGGGGGCAGGCAGAAGCCGCAGTGCACGCAATCCGCGAGCAGATCCGCTGAGGGCGGGTGGTGCGCGTCGAACGCGCCAGTGTCGGCTGTCATTGGAGCGCTCCCCATGGTAGCGCAACGCGGCCGCCCACCGCTGCAGGAGCGTCGCCGGGCGCAGGGACAGTCCCTTCTGAAGCTAGACTAGGGAGTCTGCGCTGGGAGCTATCGATGACACACGCGATGCGTATTCACGAGACCGGCGGACCGGAGGTTCTGCGCTGGGAGCCGATCGAGGTGGCCGATCCGGGCCCGGGCGAGGTGCTCGTCCGGCAGACGGCGATCGGGCTCAACTACATCGACGTCTACCATCGGACCGGCTTGTATCCGGTTCCCGCGCTGCCCGCCATCATCGGGAACGAGGCGGTGGGCGTGGTCGAGGCAGTGGGCGACGGCGTAAACGAAGTCGCTGTCGGCGACCGGGTGGCATACTGCATGAATCTCGGCAGCTACACGGAGCGGCGCTCGATCGCGGCGCGCTTCCTCGTTCGCCTGCCCGCCGGGGTCACCGATCAACAGGCCGCGGCCATGATGCTCAAGGGCTGCACCGTGCAGTACCTGCTGCGGCGGACCTACGAGGTCAAGGCGGGCGACACCATCCTGTTCCACGCGGCCGCAGGCGGGTGCGGCCTCATTGCCTGCCAGTGGGCCCGGCACCTCGGCGCGACGGTCATCGGCACCGTCGGGAGCCGCGCCAAGGCGGAACTTGCCCGGGCGCACGGCTGCGACCACCCAGTCGTGTACACGGAGGAGAGCTTCGTGGACCGCGTGCGGGAGCTGACGGACGGCAAGGGCGTGCCGGTGGTCTATGACTCCGTCGGCAGGGACACGTTCCACGACTCGCTCGACTGCCTCCAGCCGCGCGGGTTGCTGGTGAGCTTCGGCAACTCGTCAGGCGCGGTCGATCCCTTCCCGCCGGCGATCCTGGCGCCGAAGGGGTCCCTCTACGTCACCCGTCCCACGCTGGCCACCTACACGGCGACGCGCGCAGAGCTGGAGGCGACGGCCGCGGAGCTGTTCGACGTGGTCGGGCGCGGTGCGGTGCGGATAGAGGTCAACCAGACGTACGCGCTGCAGGACGCCGCCCGGGCGCATCGGAATCTGGAGGCGCGGAAGACGACAGGGTCGACCGTGCTGCTGACCGGAGTGTAAAGGAGAAGCAACATGAGGACTCGCGGGAACGGATACGTGTTCATCGGCGGCGTCGTGGTCGGGGCGCTGGTAGCGAGCGTGGTGGGGGTGCTGAGCGCCACGCAGGGATCGACGGCCCCGCGCGTGATCAACCTGCCCGGCCGCACCGTGGCCGCGCCGTTCAGCGACGCCGTGCTGGCCGGCAACACGCTCTACGTCGCGGGCCGACTCGGGATGGATCCGCAGACCGGCCGCCAGCCGGCGACGGCCGAGCAGGAGGCGCGCAACGTCCTCGACGGCGTGCAGGCCGTGCTGGCCGCGGCCGACATGACCATGGACGATCTCGTCAACGTCCAGGTCTTCTGCTCGGACGTGTCCCTCTACGGTGTGTTCAACCGGGTGTACCGCGAGTACTTCACCGGCGAGCCACCGGCGCGCGCCTTCCTCGGCTCGGGCCCGCTGCTGCGCGGGGCGCGCTTCGAGGTGGCGGGGGTTGCGGTCAGGATGTGACGCAGGCTCGCGCCCCGGCAGCCCGTGGCAGGCGCCCGCGCGACGCGGGGTTGCACCACGGGCTGCTGGAACGGCGTAGACTCCTGGTAGGATGGGCTGGGCGCCGGGGGTAGCCGTCAGGCGGCGATTGGCGGGCCAGCATGCGCTCGACGCAAAACGGGCAGACGAAGGGCCGCGCGGGAGGACTTCATGAAGACCAGCAAGCGGAGCACGAAGCGGGCCGGCGAGGCAGCAACGGAGTCGCGGCGCACCTTCATGCGTCAGGCGGTGCTCGGCGGCGCCGGGGCGACGGCCGCGGCGCTCGGCAGCGGCCGCGTCACGCTGGCTGCGGAGGGCGACGCCCAGCCGATTGCGGTGCCGAAGGAGTTCGACGAGGCGGCGAAGGTGCCCGCGGCGACCGTCGATTTTCCGATGATCGGCGCGCAGGTGTTCGCACGGGCATGCAAGGAGGAAGGCGTCGCGGCACTGTTCTGCTGTCCGGGGAACTACCTGGTGGTGCACGCCATGGCGGAGGCTGGCATTCCGACCTACTCGGGGCGGCACGAGGGGTCGCTGTGTCACGCCGCCGACGCGTTCTGTCGCACCACCGGCGAGATCGCCGCGACGTCCGGCACCGAGGGCCCCGGCTTCACCGACATGATCTGCGGCATCGCTGCGGCCAACGCGGCGCGCTCGCCCATGCTGGTGCTGGCGAGCAACACGACCATCCGCGGCGACGACACGGAACGCGGCATCCAGGACTGCTACCAGCAGCCCACCACCGAGGGTCTGCGCAAGTACGGGAAGCGGTTGATCACGCCGGAGCGCACGTGGGAGTACGCCGGATACGCTTTCCGGCAGCTCAAGACCGGCGTTCCGAAGCCGGTGCACCTGGATTTCCCTGCCGAAGTGGCCGGTGCGCGGTTCGCTGACGCCAGCGAGCTGGAGTACTTCTACGACAAGACGAAGTACCGCACCGAGGCCAGGCCGTATCCGGAGCCGCGGGCGGTCGACGCCGCCGTCCGCCTGCTCCGTGGTGCGGCACGCCCGATTATCGTCTCGAGCAACGGCGTCTTCTACCACAAGGCCTGGGATGCGCTGCGCCGGCTGGCCGAGAAGGCCCACATCCCCGTGGTCGAATCCGGCGCCATGAAGGGACAGTTTCCCGCCGACCACGAGCTGTCGGCGGATGCCGCCCCGGGGGCGCTTCCCAGCGCCGACGTCGTGCTGCTGGTCGGGCAGTACTGCATGCCGACCGTCGGCGAGTTTGCCTTCGGACCCGATGCCCGCTACATCCGCATCGATCCGGCGGCCGAGGACATCGGCCGCAACCTGCCGATCGAGGTCGGGATCGTCAGTGACGAGAGGGTGGCGCTCGAGGCGCTGGCCGAGGCCATGCCCAACCAGCGGCGGGACGCCTGGGTTGCCGAGGTCGCCGCTGCCCGCCGCGAGTTCGAGGGGGAGAACGAGCAGTACTATCGCACCGGACTGAGCTACACCGACGCGGTGCACCCCGCGGTCATCGGCAAGGAAGTCGCCGATTTCCTCTACCACGGCAGCCTGCCGCCGGACCGCACGACCGTGGTCCAGGGCGGCTACGGCGTGGCGCGCTACACACGCCGCTACCTGCGCGCATTCCGGCCGGGACAGGTGGTCAACGGGGCCTATCAGTACGGCGCCATCGGGCCCGACGTCGGCTATGCGCTCGGCGCCGCGGTCGCCGTCCGGCACGGTGTCGGCGTGCAGGCCGCTCATCAGGGACATCCGGTCGTCGCCATCACGGGCGACGGCGGGTTCGGCTACTCGGGCATGGAGCTGGAGACCCTGTCGAAGTACCGGCTGCCGGTCGTGGTAATCGTCTACAACAACAACGCCTGGGGTACGTGGACCGGCCAGCGCAACAGCCCGGTCGGAGTCCCCATTCACCTGTTTCAGGAGAATGTGCGGTACGACAAGGTGGGTGAGGCGCTCGGCGCCTACGGCGAGTATGTCACGCGCCCGCAGGACTTCCGGCCGGCGCTCGACCGCGCCTACGAGGTCGCGGCGGGCGAGAGCCGCCCGGCGATCGTGAACGTGCAGGCAAAGAAGGAGTTCTGGGTGCGCAGCGAGTATCCGCCCGGATTCCTGGGCAAGGTCGAACCGGGCGTCATGTCGTACAACCACTAGCCGGCGGCCGCACGGAGGCATGACAGCGGTCCGCAACGAGCTGGCGGCGGTGCGCCGGCGCCTGCAGGCGTACGCCGACCGTGGTGTGTTTCGAGGCTATACGGAGCGGCCGGCCCGGGCGGGCCGTCACTATTTCCGTTTTCTGTGGCTGGGCCGCGAGCCGTTCAACCTCACTTATGAACCCGCCTCGGGCACGCTGACGTTCACGAACGTACTGCCGCATGTGCGTGTGCGCTCGGCGCTGTACGGGGCACTGGAGCGTTTCGTCGCGGGGCGCTCGGCCAGGACGCTGCCGGCCCACCGGCGCATCGACCCACGTCGCGCGCGGCCAGGCTGTTCGAGCCGGCGCGGCACGATGCTCATTCACGTCGTGGCGAAGCCGGGGCATCACGCCTACGGCGTCGCCCGGTCGATCAACCTGGTGCACGAGATCTTCCTGCACCTCCACACCTATTTTCCGGAATACCTGTGGGAGCACCATGATGTCGCACAGGAGTAGCCTGGGACCTGGGAGTCTCCGTTCCAGGGCGCAGATTCCCGGCCGGCAGCGTCATGCCTGAAGCAGTTGCCTGCCGGATGATGACGCCCGGCGACGCCGAGCGAATCGCGGCGCTGGTGCTGGCTTCGTTCGACGAGTACATCGCGCCCGAGTACACCAGGCAGGGTGTGGCCGAGTTCCGACACTATGTCGAGCCGCAGGCCTTGCGACAGCGGGTGGAGCGCGATCACTTCGTGCTGGTCGCGGAGGTGGACGGCGACCTGGCCGGGATGATCGAGATGCGCGACTGCAACCACGTCGCGCTGCTGTTCGTGGCGAAGGACTTTCACCGGCGGGGCATCGCCGCGCGACTCCTCGAGCGCGGCCTCGCGGAGGCTCGGGCCCGGCGGCCGGGCGTGGAGCGGGTGACCATCAACTCGTCGCGCTACGGCGTCCCGGCCTACGAAAGGATGGGGTTCCGGCAGACCGGTCCGGAGCGGACCGTCAACGGCATCGTCTTCATCCCGCTGGCGATGCGCCTCGATCGCGCAGGGAATCCGGCAGGCCAGCCCGAGCACGAGGCCCCGCGGCCCACCAAGGCGCCCACACCGGGGGTTGCGGGCACAGCCCCGTCGGATTGACGCCTGGCGCGGCCCTCAGCCGACCGCCTGTACCTGGATCTGCTGGACGAGGAGGGTCCCGGTGCCGTCCACGCGCAGCCCGAAGCGGCCGGGCGCCAGGTCGTCGGCGTGTCCGTGCGTGAGCAGCTCGCCGTTGACGTAGCCCCGGAAGTGCCCGTCGCCGCCGAACAGGCGCAGGAACAGCCAGCCCGACGCCTCGAACGAGCCCTCCTCGAAGACCGTCGGCGTGCCGTCTTCCATGCGGCCCAGCGTCGCGGTGGCGCCGGTGATGGAGAAGAAGTCGAAGGTGCGGTCGTCCTGCGCGTGGAGGACGAGCTGCAGCTCGCCGTCGAATCCGTCCAGGTTGACGTACACGTCGGCCTGGGCGGCGTCGAGCTCGCTGCCGGTGACGAACAGCGCGGGCGCCCCCGGGGCGGCGAGGCTCAGCACGGCGCCCTTCTCCTGGTCGTCCACCATCTCGGCCGCCACGCGCGACGCATCGCCTTGGAGCCAGGTGAAGTGCTCCGCGAGAACGGCCGGCGCGCCCTGGACCGGTCGCCAGACCCACGAGCCGTCCTGCAGGTCGATGATGCCCGGGTCGGTCGGCTCCGCGCCGGCTTCCGCGAGAAGGTCGTCGACCGACTCGTCGGTGGTGATGGCCTGGACGCCGAGCCCGTGCTGATAGACCAGCAAGCCCCCGCGCTCCGCCGTCTCGTTCAGCATCCAGACGCCGCCGACGGCCGCGACGAACGTCGTCCAGAGTATCGCCGGCCGCGGTGGCACGACGTACGAGACGACCAGACGCACGGCGGCGAAGACGGTGAAGAACAACGTCGTCCGCAAGGCCCAGTCGGCGTGCTCGCTCACGAGCGGCGCAACCTGGGCGGGCAGCAGCATCGCGTCGGCGCCGCGCTCACCACTCAGGTAGGCGAGGCCGGCCGTGGCGGCGCCGCTGCAATAGAGCCAGGTCGCCGTGTGCCTCAGCGCCGGCCGCCGCCGCATGAGCAGGCTGAGCAGATCGACGACCAGCCCGGCTGCCAGCAGAGCGATCGGGAAGTGCACGACCAGAGGATGCGCGTTGGGGGCCCAATCAGGTAGCAGAGACATGATCCATCCTGCCGGCTTTGGCCGGGATGCCTTCCTGCCGACACCCTCTATGATAAGTCAGACGGGGCGCCGCCCCCGAACCCCCGGTGTGCGCGCCCGCCCGCGCGCCGACTTCTGCCATAATGACTACCGGTCGTCGCGAGCCCGGACGGCTGTCGCGTATTCCGGCCTCGCATTTCTCGTCGATCACACAGCCGGAGAGCGTTTCCCATGTCTGGCCATTCCAAGTGGCACTCGATCAAGCACAAGAAGGGGGCCGCCGACGCCAAGCGCGGCAAGGTGTTCACCCGCATCATCAAGGAGCTCACCGTCGCCGCGCGTGACGGCGGCGGTGACCCGGACAGCAACCCGCGCCTGCGCACGGTGGTTGCCGACGCGAAGGCTGCCAACATGCCCGCCGACAACATCAAGCGGGCAATCCGGCGCGGGACGGGCGAGGAGCCCGGGGTTTCCTACGAGGAGGTGACGTACGAGGCCTACGGCCCCGGGGGCGCCGCGCTCCTCATCGAGGTGCTGACCGACAACACGAACCGCGCGGTCGGCGAGATCCGGCACCTGCTGTCCAAGCACGGCGGCAATCTCGGAACCACCAACAGCGTAGCCTGGATGTTCACGAAGCACGGGCATCTCCTCGTCGACAAGGATGGCGTCGACGAGGAGGCGCTCATGACTGCGGCCATCGATGCCGGCGCCGACGACTTTCGCGAGGAGGACGACGCCTGGGAGGTCGTGACCGCCCCGGAGGCCTACGAGGCCGTCCTGGCGGCCGTGCGGGCAGCGGGGGTCGAGCCGCTGAGCGCGCGGCTCGCGATGCTGCCGCAGAACTACGTGAAGCTGGAGGGCGCGCCCGCGCGCCAGATCCTCAAGCTCATGGAAGTGCTGGAGGACCACGACGACGTGCAGCACGTCTGGTCGAACTTCGACATCGACGCAAAGGAGATCGAGGCGTCGCTGGCGTGAGAATACTCGGCGTGGACCCCGGCTCCCGGCGCACCGGCTACGGCTGCATCGAGACGGAGGGCAGCCGGCACCACGTCGTCGACTGCGGGGCGATAACCGTCCCCCCGCGCATCCCGCTCGCCGAGAGACTGCTGGTCGTGCACCGCGGACTGGCCGGTCTGCTGACGCGGCACCGCCCGGACGCCGTGGCGATAGAGGACCTCTTCTACGCGCGCAACGCCCGCTCGGCCCTGGTGCTCGGGCACGTCCGCGGCGCGCTGATGCTGGCCGCAGCCGAGGCCGGCGTCACCGTCTGCGAGTACACGCCGGCCGAAGTCAAGCAGGCCGTGGTGGGCTACGGCCGCGCCGAGAAGCGTCAGGTGCAGCAGATGGTGGCGCTGCTGCTGGGGATGGAACAGCCTCCCGCGCCGCTGGACGTCTCCGACGCGCTGGCGGTGGCCGTGTGCCATGCGCACTCGAACGGGTCGGCGCGGACGCCCCCCCCGGGCGCGCCGCGCGCAGCACGGAGCTGGCGGCGACACGTCCCGCGCGGCAGCGTATAAGTGCCCAGATGATTGGATCCCTGCGCGGCCGCCTCGCTGACAAGCAACCCAACCGCGTCGTGGTCGATGTCCATGGCGTCGGCTACCAGCTGCACGTGCCGCTCTCGACCTTCTACGGCCTGGGGGAGCCCGGCACGGAGGTGTCCCTGCGCGTCCACACGCACGTGCGCGAGGACACGCTGGCGTTGTTCGGCTTCGCCACGGCGCTCGAGCTGCAGCTCTTCGAGCACCTGATCGCCGTCAACGGCGTCGGCCCGCGCCTGGCGCTGACCGTGCTGTCGGGGATGGAGCCGCCCGACTTCATCCAGGCGGTGCGCCACGGCGACATCGGCCGGCTCACGAAGATTCCCGGGGTCGGCCGCAAGACTGCCGAGCGGATAGGTTTGGAACTCAAGGATCGGCTTGCTGCTGGGGACGTTCCTGCCGTGGACAGCGCCGAGCCGGACGCGGCGGACGACGGCGGCCGCGCGGACGTGCTGTCGGCGCTGCTCAACCTCGGGTACCATCGTGCAGCTGCCGAGCGCGCTCTGGATGCCGCTCGCCACGCGGCGTCGTCCGGCTTCGAGGGTTTGCTGCGGCGGGCACTGCGAGAGCTTGCAGGTTGAGTCCGGCAACACCGGACCGGGGTTCGATCGTGACAACGGAACGGATCGTCAGCGCGGCGCCGGTCGGCGAGGAGGAGCAGTACGAGGTCGGGCTCCGACCGCGGACGCTCGCCGACTACGTCGGCCAGGCACGCGTGTGCGAGAACCTGACCGTGTCCATCGCGGCCGCCCGCGGGCGCGGCGAGGCGCTCGACCACGTGCTGCTCTACGGACCGCCCGGGCTGGGCAAGACGACGCTCGCCTACGTCGTGGGGGGCGAACTCGGGGCGCAGGTCCGGGCGACTTCCGGGCCCGTGCTGGAGAGGCCGGGCGACCTGGCGGCCCTGCTCACGAACCTCGCGCAGCGCGAAGTCCTGTTCATCGACGAGATCCACCGCATGAGCCCGGTCGTCGAGGAGATCCTCTACCCGGCCATGGAGGACTACGAGCTGGACATCGTCATCGGGCAGGGGCCGAGCGCGCGGTCGGTCAAGGTGCCCCTGCAGCGGTTCACCCTGGTCGGCGCCACGACGCGTACGGGTCTGCTCACGGCGCCGCTCCGCGCCCGGTTCGGGATCGTGCATCGGCTCGACTTCTACACGCAGGACGAGCTGCACGACATCGTGACGCGCTCGGCGCGCATCCTGGGCGTGCCGATCGACGAGCCGGCCGCCCGGGAGCTCGCGCGGCGCGCTCGGGGAACGCCGCGCGTCGCCAACCGCCTGCTGCGGCGCGTGCGCGACTACGCCGAGGTGCGCGCGGACGGCGCCATCGACCTTGCCGTCGCCCGGCAGGCGCTGGCGCTGCTCGAAGTCGACGACAACGGCTTCGACGAAGCCGACCGGCGGCTGCTCGAGACGATCATCGACAAGTTCGGCGGCGGGCCGGTCGGCCTGAGCAGCATTGCGGCAGCGATCAGCGAGGAGAAGGAAGCCATCGAGGACATCTACGAACCGTTCCTCATCCAGAACGGCTTCATCGACCGCACCCCGCGCGGCCGCGTCGCGACCGAACGGGCGTACAACTACTTCGGGAGGCCCGGGCCCGAGCGCAGCTCGCGGCTTTGGTGAGCACCGGGGACCGGGAAGGGGGCGGAGACGCGTGACGAACGGACGGGGCGGCAGGCTGGGCGGTGGCACGCAACTCCGCGGCACCCGGATTGCCGCGCTGGCAACCTATGTGCCGCCGCGCCTGCTGACGAACGCGGACCTCGAGGAACTGGTCGACACCACCGACGAGTGGATCCTGCAGCGTACCGGCATCCGCCAGCGGCACGTCGTGGACGAGGGCACGGCCACTTCGGACCTGGCCCGGCAGGCCGCCTCGCGGGCGCTCGAGCAGGCCGGCCTGACGCCGGACGACATCGGCGTCATCGTCGTGGCAACCACGACCCCGGACATGTTCTTTCCCAGCACGGCCTGCCTCGTCCAGACGAAGATCGGCGCGTCCAACGCGTGGGGCTTCGACCTCGGGGCGGCCTGTTCCGGGTTCACGTACGCGCTGACCGCGGGCGCGCAACTGGTGTCGACCGGTGCCCACGAGCATGCTCTGGTGATCGGGGCCGACGTGATGTCCTCGATCGTCGACTACCAGGACCGCGCCACGTGCGTCCTGTTCGGCGACGGCGCCGGCGCGGTGGTCATCTCGTCGGCGACCGAGCCGGGCGTCGGCCTGCTGGACTTCGCCCACGAGGTGGACGGCAGCGGCGGGCCGGCGTTGTGCATGCCGGCCGGGGGCAGCCTGCGCCCGGCCACGCACGAGACGGTCGACAAGCGCATGCACTTCGTGCACCAGGACGGCGCGGCGGTCTTCAAATTCGCCGTGCGCAAGATGGAGGAGGCCTGCCGGCGGGTGCTCACGCAGAACGGGATGAGCGCCGCCGACGTCGATCTCTTCGTGGCGCACCAGGCCAATCGCCGGATCATCACCAGCGCCGCCCAGCGTCTCGGTCTCGACGCTTCCAAGGTAGTAATCAACATCGACCGCTACGGCAACACCACGGCCGCGACCATTCCGCTCGCCCTGAACGATGCGCTCGCAGAGGGCCGTCTCAAGAAGGGCGACTGTGTGCTGCTGGCCGCGGTGGGCGCCGGGTTCACGGTCGGGGCGGTGCTGCTGCGGTGGGCTTACTGACAGTTCGCGGACTGCCGAGCACAGCGGTGTGCCGACCCCGATCTCGGACTTCGACTACCACCTGCCGCCGGCGCTGATCGCGCAGGAGCCGCAGCGGCAGCGTGACCAGGCGCGCCTGCTGCGGCTCGATCGGCGCAGCGGGGAGTCCACGCACCAGCGCGTCGCGGACCTGCCGGGGCTGCTCGAGCCGGGCGACGTGCTGGTCGTCAACGACACGCGCGTGTACCCGGCACGCCTGCTCGGGCGCCGCGACCCGAGCGGTGGCAGCGTCGAGTGCCTGCTGCTGACCCGCCTCGATGGCGAGCGCTGGGATGTACTGCTGCACCCCGGGCAGAAGCTCCGCGCGGGCGCGCGGGCCGTCTTCGAGGGGGGCGGCTGCCGGCTGCGGCTCGAGGTGCTGGCCTGCCACTTCCACGGGCGGCGCACCGTGCGGCTGACTGCCGACGACGGCCGGGACGTGGACGCGGCGGTCGACGCCATCGGGCACGTCCCGCTGCCGCCCTACATCAAGCGTTCCGTCGCGGTCGGCGACCGCGATCGATACCAGACCGTCTATGCGCGGGCGCGCGGGTCCGTGGCCGCCCCGACGGCCGGGCTGCACTTCACGCGGGATCTGTTCGCGGCGCTCGCGGCGCGCGGCGTCGTCCGCGCCGCCATCACGCTGCACGTCGGCTACGGCACCTTCGAGCCGATTCGCGGCGAGGATGTCGAGTCGCATCGGCTGGCGGCCGAGCCCTTCGAGATCAGCGCCGCGACGGCGCGCACCATCAACGGCGCGCTGGACGAAGGCCGCCGCATCGTGGCCGTGGGGACCACCACCACGCGGGTGCTCGAAGCGGCGGCCCGGCGCGGCGCCGGCCGACTCGCGGCCGGCGCGGGGACGACGGACCTCTACATCTCGCCGGGTTTCGACTTCCGTGTCGTCGGCGCGCTGCTTACCAACTTCCACCTGCCGCGCTCGTCGCTCATCGTGCTGGCCTGCGCCTTTGCCGGCCGCGAGCCGCTGCTGGCCGCCTACGAGGCCGCCGTCGCGCGGCGCTATCGCTTCTACAGCTACGGCGACGCCATGCTCATCGTGTGACCGCGCGGCGGCAGGCGCCTTCGCTATAATGGACTGCTGGCCATCTCCGGCGTGCCGGTGTAGCTCAGCTGGTTAGAGCGAGCGGCTCATATCCGCTAGGTCCGGGGTTCAAGTCCCTGCACCGGCACCAATTCCGCGCCTTGCATGCGCCGGCCGGCGCTGCCCAGAGCCTCGGCTTCGTTGCGCGCCGGGGCGCCGACCGAGGCGGCGCGGGAAGCGCCGGTTCCGTCGTGGCAGCCGACCGGGCCGGGAGCGGCCGCCGGCCGAGACACGTTCCGGAGAGGCGCCGATGCTGTCCAGCTTCTCGATCGACAGGTTCAAGAGCTATCAGGGCGCTACGCTGAAACTGGCGCCGCTGACGGCCCTGATCGGCGCGAACGCGGCGGGCAAGAGCAACGCCGTCGAGGCGTTGCGCCTCCTGTCCTGGATCGCCGCGGGCGACCGGCTCGAATCCATCCGCCACGCGCTGCAGGACGATCGCGGGATACGCGGCAACGTCAGCAACCTCGCACGCAGAGAGGAAAGCGTCTTCAGGCTCTCCTGCAGCACAACGGCGGCCGAGTGGAATCTTTATTCGATCAGCATCGAGGTACGCGACGAAGGGGATCTGCACATCACGGATGAATGGCTGACCGGAGGTGGCATGACCTCGCACGCGCCGCTCTTCGAGGTCGTGACGCCATCGACCGGGTCGTCAGGCGACCTGCAGGTCGCGTACAACAACTTCGCGCGTGGCAAGAAACCACAGATTCGGTGCAACGACCAGACGGCCGTGTTGTGCCAGCTCATGAGTTCGGCGCGCTTCTACGGCCATCACACCAAGGCCCAGCAGGCGATCCCCGCGGCGACCGGCCGTCTTCATCGGGAGCTGTCGTCCATCACGTTTCTCGATCCGCGCCCATCGCTCATGCGGGGCTACAGCTTCAAGACGGACCAGCATTTGGCGGAGAGCGGCAGGAACCTCTCCGGCGTGTTGTACAACCTCTGGCAGAAGCAGGAGAACCGGGCGGAACTCCTTGAGTTCGTCCGGGCGCTGCCCGAGCAGGACATCACGGAGATCGGCTTCATCGAGACACCCCGCGGCGACGTCATGGTTACGCTCACCGAGACGTTCGGCGGCGGCAGTACGCAGTACGATGCCAGCCTGCTGTCGGACGGCACGCTCCGCGTCCTGGCGATAGCGGCCGCCATGCTGTCCGCTCCCGGTTCCGTCGTCGTAATCGAAGAGATCGACAACGGCGTGCATCCGAGCCGAGCCGGGCAGCTTCTCCGTCAGGTGTCGCACCTTGCGAAGGAGCGGAACCTCCGGGTACTGATCAGCAGCCACAACCCCGCTCTTCTGGACGCGCTGCCGGACGACGCGGTGCCCCACGTGGTGTTCTGTTACCGGAGCCCCCAGGACGGGTCGAGCCGGCTTGTCCGCCTGACGGATCTTCCGGACTATCCTGAACTCGTCGCGCAGGGCTCGATCGGCCATCTGATGACGCGCGGACTCATCGAGAGGTTTGCAAAGGAACGGCCGGACCCGGAGCATCGAAGACGCCGTGCCCGGGAATGGTTGAAGGATGTTTGGGAGCAGACTGGCTAGCTAGTGCTGCCCGATGGAATGGCCGGCCGTCATGCCGCCAATCATCATTGTCGACACCAGCGTGCTGCTGAACGTGCTCGCGGTTCCCGGTTGCAGCCAGGATCGCGATGTCATCGGGAGGGAATTCGCCGAATTGATCGAGGCCGACGCAACCTTTCATCTGCCGATGGGTGCGGTTTTCGAAACTGGCAATCACATCGCCGCTGTCCCCGATGGTCGCCAGCGGAGGCAGCGCGCAGAAGTGCTTCGGGATCACGTGCGGGAGGCGGTCGCTGGACGAGCCCCCTGGGTACTCGTGCCATTGCCGGACACCGGGCAGCTCATGGAATGGCTGGAAGGCTTCCCGGAGTCTGCGACGCGCGGCGCAGGCATGGTGGATCTGTCCATCGTCAAGGCGTGGAAGCAAGCCTGCACTCGGCATCCCGGGCGGAGGGTCCGAATCTGGGCACTCGACCAGCACTTGGCGGGATATGACCGTGTTCCTGCCTCGTCACCATGAGCGCACCGGTCTCGACCTCGACGACATCGGCGGACTGATCGAGCTCCTCAACGGACGGCTGCGGCGCCAACTAGCGCGAGTCGCCTCGTCCCCGCCGACCCGTGTCCAGTCCCGGGGGATACCGGCTTCTCTCGTCTCCCGATGCTGTGTTCCAATAGTCTGGCAGCTGTATTTCTGACAGATCGAGTGGGAGACACGACCATGCGCGGCCTTTCCCGTCGCATCATGGAACATGCCAAGGCGCTGCCGGAGGCGACGCCGCTTTGTCCGGCTGCCCTGCTGCACCTCGGCAAGCGCGCCGCGATCAACCAGGCGTTGTCGCGCCTCGCGCGCTCGGGGCGTCTCATGCGCATCTGCCAGGGCGTCTACATGCGTCCTGTCGAGACCCGGTTCGGGCGCTGTGCGCCGCGTACCGAGAAGGCTATTGAGGCCCTTTCGGCGCTCTGGGGCGTGACGATAGTGCCGTGCGGCGGCGCCGCGGCCAATCGCCTGCGGCTGATCACGCAGAATCCAGTGCGTGAGGTCTACCTCACCTCCGGCCCCCACCGTAGGTTGCACTTCGGCTCGGCCATCATCGAGCTGCGCCACGCGCCGCGCTGGCAACTCGCGGCACCGCACCGCAGGGCGGGGGAGGTCATCCGCGCCCTGGCGTGGCTTGGTCCTGCAGAGGTCGAAAACGGCCTCGAAGCGGTCCTGCCGACGCTCTCCGAGGCGGATCGGCAGGAGCTCTCGGCCGCTCGGGCCATGATGCCGATCTGGATGGCAGAGGCGTTGAGCGCGCAATTGACGCATGGCTGACACGCCGGTCCGGAGCCTCTTGCTGACAGGAGCGAGTCTTTTCGATGCGCTGATGGAGCGGTTTGCCCTGATCGAGACCCGGGCCAACGCCACGAGAACATGACGGCCCTCGCTCCCGAGCCCGGCCGCATCGCTCTCGTCCGCCAGCGCCGCTACCTCGTCGAGAACGTGACGCCGCCGCCGTCACCCGGTGATGCCCTGCTCGTTGATCTGTCGTGCCTCGACGACGACGCGCAGGGCGAGCCGCTGTCGGTGTTGTGGGAGCACGAGATCGGCGCCCGCCTCCTGGAGGACGACGGCTGGTCCGCCGTGGCGGACAGGGGCTTCGACGATCCGGCGCTGTTCGCCGCCTATCTCCGCACTCTGTCCTGGAACTGCGTGACTGCGACCGATCCGAACCTGTTTCAAGCGCCCTTCCGCGCCGGCATCCGCATCGACTGCTACCAGCTCGACCCGCTGCGCAAGGCGCTCCGCCTGCCGCGCGTCAACCTGTTCATCGCCGACGACGTGGGCCTCGGCAAAACCATCGAGGCGGGCCTCATCGTGCGCGAACTGCTGCTGCGCCGGCGCATCGACCGCATCGTGGTCGCCTGTCCGCCCGCGATGCTCGACCAGTGGCAGGACGAGATGGAGGACCGTTTCGGTCTGGCGTTCACCATCCTCGACCGGGCCCAGGTGACGCGCATGCGCCGCGAGCGCGGCTTCTCCGTCAATCCCTGGACCACCCACTCGCGCTTCCTCATCTCCCACCGCCTGCTGATCGACGAGACCTACGCCGCGGGCCTGCGCGACTGGCTCGGCGAGTTCGCACCGCAGACCCTGCTGATCCTCGACGAGGCGCACAACGCCGCGCCCGCCAGCGGTGCCCGCTACGCCATCGACTCGCAGATCACGCGGGCCGTCCGCGACATTGCGCCGCGCTTCGAGCATCGCCTGTTTCTCTCCGCGACGCCGCACAACGGCCACTCGAACAGCTTCTCCGCCCTGCTGGAGATCCTCGACCCGCAGCGCTTCTGCCGTGGGGTCCGGGTGCTGAAGGAGCAGCGCGACGAGGTGCTGGTGCGCCGCCTGAAGTCGGACATCCGGGCCCTGGAGGGCGGCTTTCCGAAGCGGACCGTGACCCCGGTCGAGATAGACGGGCTGCCGCAGGATGCACCCGAGCTCGTCCTGCCGCGGCTGCTCGACGCCTACCGGCTCGAGCGGGAGCAGCGGCTCAAGGACGAGACGCAATCGAGGCAGGCGGCCGGCGCGCTGGTGATCGGCGGCCTGCAGAAGCGCCTGCTGTCTTCCATCGAGGCTTTCGCGAAGACCCTCGCGGTGCATCGCAGGAGCGTGGAAAGCGCGCTGGAGCGGGCCGCGGAGGCCGTCGCGGTTTCCCGTGAACAGCAGGCCGATCTCGAACGACTGACCCTCGGCGAGGAGCTGGACGTCGAACCCGTAGGCACGACGGACCCCGCTGGCGGCAGCGACACCGATGAAGCCGACACCGACCGGCCCGATTCCGCCGAACACGACCTCGCCGAGCTGATGACGGCGGCCACGGCGGCATCGACGGACAGCCGGCGCCTGGAAACCCGGACGGCGCTGCGGCGCGAACTCGCCCTGGTCGACGCGATGCGCGGGATAGCCGAGGCGAGCCGCCACGACGCCGATCCGCGCGTGCACCGCATCGTCGCGTGGATCGACGCCAACCTGTGTCCGGTTCTGTCCGCGCCCGCGCCGCCGCAGTGGAACGAGCGCCGCCTGCTCGTCTTCACCGAGTACGAGGACACGCGTCGCTGGCTGCAGCGCTGTCTGAACGAAGCCATCGCGCATTCCGACCGCGCATCCGAGCGCATCGCCGCCTTCACGGGGACCACCTCCCGGCAGCGGCGCGAGGACATCAAGCACGCCTTCAACGCCGAGCCGGGTGACCAGCCGCTGCGCATCCTCATTGCCACCGACGCGGCGCGGGAGGGCCTCAATCTCCAGCGCCACTGTCACGACCTGTTCCACTTCGACCTGCCCTGGAACCCGAGCCGCCTCGATCAGCGCAACGGCCGCATCGACCGCAAGCTGCAGCCCGCCGACGAGGTGGTCTGCCGCTATTTCGTCTTCGTCCAGCGCCCGGAGGATCGCGTCCTCAAGGTCCTGGTGAATAAGGTCGAACGCATCCGCGAGGAGCTCGGCAGCGCCGCACAGGTGCTCGAAGCCCGCGCGGCCCGGACCCTCGGCAGGGAAGGTCTGCGACGTGACGGTATCGACCGGCTCGCGGCCTCCATCCGGGACCTGTCGGCCGGCGATCGACAGCAGAAGGTCCGGGACGAGCTCGAGGACGGGCGGCTTCGCCAGGACCGGTTGCGCGCGGAGATCGACGGTCTGCGCACGCGGTTGGATCGCTCACGCACCCGCATCGGCCTCACCGCAGCGCAGTTCCGCCGGACGCTGTCGATGGGACTCCGGCTCGACGGCGCGCCCGCCATCTCGGAGATTGATGGAGACGGGAAGCGTCCGCCGGACACGCCGCGCTGCTTCGTCTTCCCGGCGGAAGCCTCCGCGCTGGCGAGCGACCCCGGCTGGGCCGCCGCGCTCGATGCGTTGCGCGCCCGCCGCCAGCGCGGGGAGAACCTCGGCGAATGGCGCCGTCGCGCCGCCATTCGGCCCGTGGCCTTCGACGACACCGGGCGCCTCGGTACGAACGCCGTGCACCTGCACCTCGAACACCGCGTGGCCCGGCGCCTGCTCGGCCGCTTCACTGCGCAGGGCCTCGTGCACCATGACCTGTCCAAGGCCTGCCTGACCGTGGCCCCCGATGCCATCCCGCGCGTCGTGCTGCTCGGCCGGCTCGCGATCTACGGACCGCGCGCGGCGCGCCTGCACGAGGAGATCGTGCCGGTAGCGGCGCGCTGGGTGGACCTCGACCGGCGACGGCACGCGCTCACGCCCTACGGTCGGGCCGGCGAGCAGACGACCCTGGCGTCGCTGCAGACGGCGCTCGACCAGGCGGGGGAGTCCACTGTGCCCGGCCCCGTCAGGACCCGTCTTGCCGCGGCGGCGCAGGCCGATATCACCGACCTGCTGCCGCACCTGGACCGCCGCGCCGACGAGTGCGCGGCGCTGGCTAAGCGGCGTTTGGCCGAACGCTCGGACGCCGAGCAGCGCAGCATGGTCGAGCTGCTGGAGCGCCAGCGCGGCCGGATCATCGCGGCGGTCGGCAGCGACGACCGGCAGATAACGCTCCAATTCGACGAAGCTGAACGACGCCAGCGCGAGGCCGACCGCCGCGCCTGGGCGCGGCGCCTCGAGGCCATCGAATACGAGCTCGACAGCGAGCCGGCGCGCATCGCCGATGGCTACCGGGTGCGCGCCGTCCGCGTCGATCCGCTCGGCCTCGTCTACCTCTGGCCGCGTACGGGGTAGGCGATGGCGGATCGTCACCACCGCAACCTGATCTTCGCCCACCAGGAATGGCTCGGCTTCGTGCAGCCCGTGGGTCTGGTGGTCGCGCCGTCCGTGATGGTTGCTGCCCAGGTCGTTCCGGACCGTAACGTCGCCGCGCGCCAGCGGGAGTTTCGGGAGCTCTTCGACACGGCTGGCGGGTCGCAGGCAATCGCCGGCGTCGCGGAGGAACGGGCGACGTACGGTGACCCGGGCGCGCGGTTCGTCCTGCAGCGCGTGTTCCGGGACTGGCTGGGCTGGGAGGACGGCGACCTCGTGGACGCCGGGGCCCACCGGGCGTCGCTCGAAGTCGCCCTGCCGGAGCTGCAGGTGGTGCTCGCTCCCACCTGGGCGGTTCCGGCGGACGAAGATGCCGACGCGGACTGGACGCTGCTCGTCCGCGTGGAGGACGCGGGCGCCGACCTCGACCGGGCGCCCGACGACGGTGGCGGCTGGAACGCCAGCCGTCATGCCCGCTTCGAGCGGCTGCTGCGCGAGACGGGCGTGCCGATCGGCCTGCTCTGCACCGACGAATGCATCCGCCTGATCCATGCGCCGCGCGGCGAGTCGTCCGGGCATCTCACCTTCGAGTTCGCCCAGATGAAGTTGCCGGCGGGCCGGCCTATTCTGGCCGCCTTCGACATGCTCCTGTCGGCGGCGGCGCTCTTCGGGGGCGACCGCGAAGCCCGCCTGCCGGCGCTGCTGGCCGGCAGCCGCGACGCGCAGGCCGAGGTCTCCACCAGGCTCTCCCGGCAGGTGCTGGCCGCCCTCCACGCGCTGCTGCGCGGCTTCGTCGCGGCGGACGCACGCGGCCCCGGCACCGTCGACGAACTGGCGCGGCGCGATCCCGACCGTCTCTACGGCGGGCTCATCACGACGCTGATGCGGCTGGTCTTCGTGCTCTACGCCGAAGACCGCGGCCTCATGCCCGATCACCGCGTCTACCAGCAGCACTACTCCCTCGGCGGCCTGTTCGCCCGGCTGCGCGCGGACGCGGCGGCCTGGCCCGACACGATGGACCAGCGCTTCGGCGCCTGGGCGCAGCTGCTCGCGCTCTTCCGGCTGATCCACGGCGGCGGCGGCCACGGCGGGCTCTCGTTCGTCGCGCGCCGGGGGGCGTTGTTCGATCCGGACCGCTTTCCATTCCTCGCAGGGCGAGCAGCGGATGGCGACGCAGCGATTCCCCTGGTCCCCGACGCCACCGTCTGGCACGTGTTGCGTTCCCTCATGGTGCTGGACGGCGAGCGCCTGTCGTACCGCACGCTCGACGTTGAGCAGATCGGCTCGGTCTACGAGGCCGTCATGGGCTTCCGCGTCGAGTTGACCGCCGGGCGCTCCATCGCCGTGGCGTCGCCGAAACGCACCGGCGCGGCGGTCGTCGTCGATATCGACCGCCTGCTCCAACTCGAGGGCGGCCGGCGCGCGAAGGCGCTGCAGGACGCGACGGAGCGCAAACTGACGGGCAATGCCGCCGCCGCCCTCCGCGGTGCCGCCACGGTCGACGACGTCGTGGCCGCACTCGACCGGGCGGTCGACCGCGATACCACGCCGCACGTCGTGCCCGGCAGCACGCCCGTGCTCCAGCCCACCGACGAGCGCCGGCGCTCCGGCAGTCACTACACGCCGCGCTCCCTCACCGAGCCCATCGTGTCTGAGGCTCTGCGTCCGGTGTTCGACCATCTGGGGCCGGACGCCCGGCCCGAGGACCTCCTCGACCTCAAGGTGCTCGACGCGGCCACGGGGTCGGGGGCCTTCCTGGTGGAGGCGTGCCGCCAGCTCGCGGCCCGGCTGGTCGAGGCCTGGCAGCGGCACGGCGGGCCGCCGGCGCTGCCCGCAGATGAGGGCGAGGACGAGCTGCTCCACGCCCGGCGCCTCGTCGCCCAACGCTGCCTGTACGGCGTCGATCGGAATCCGATGGCCATCGACCTCGCGCGGCTCTCGCTGTGGCTGGTGACGCTTGCGCGGGACCACGAGTTCACGTTCATCGACCACGCCCTGCGCTACGGCGATTCGCTGGTCGGCCTGACCCGCCAGCAGATCGAGGAGTTCCATTGGGATGCCGGGGCATCGAATTTCCAGTTCGGCACGGAGGTGCCGGAGGTACGGCTGTGGGTGGCGAAGGTTTCGGCGCTGCGCCGGTCGATCCGCGAGCGCGGCGACGACGCCCCGGAACACAAGCTGCGCGAGTTGCTCGACGAGGCCGACCGGGAACTGCTGGAAGTGCGCCGGGTCGCCGACCGGCTACTGACGGCGTTCTTCGCCGGCGCGAAGCCGAAGGAGCGGGAAGGCCTTCGGCGCGGGTACGCGAGACTGCTCCCCGGGGCGCGCGATGCCGCAACGGCGCCCGCCGCGCCGGCACGTCCGCCCGTGACGTCCTTCCATTGGGAGCTGGAGTTCCCGGAGGTCTTCGAGCGCGAGAACCCGGGCTTCGATGCCATCGTGGGCAATCCGCCGTTCGCCGGCAAGAACACGATCGCTGCCGCCAACCCGCGTCGCTACCCGGACTGGCTCAAGCAGCTGCACGCCGGGAGCCACGGCAACGCGGATCTCGTCGCGCACTTCTTCCGCCGGGCGTTCAGCCTGCTGCGGGAAGGCGGCGCGTTCGGCCTCATCGCCACCAACACCATCGGGCAGGGCGATACCCGGTCCACCGGCCTGCGGTGGATCTGCCACCACGACGGCGCGATCTACCGCGTGCAGCGCCGCCTCAAGTGGCCGGGCGAGGCCGCGGTCGTGGTGAGCGTCGTCCACGTCGTGAAGGGGACGGACCCCGGCCCGCGCGAGCTCGACGGCCGCGACGTTGACCACATCACCGCGTTCCTGTTCCACCGCGGCGGCCACGACGACCCGGCACGGCTGGCCGCCAACGCCGGCAAGAGCTTCCAGGGCAGCATCGTCCTCGGCATGGGCTTCACCTTTGACGACACCGACACGAAGGGCGTCGCCACGCCACTGGCCGAGATGGAGCGGCTGATCGAGGCGAACTCGCGCAACCGGGAGGTCATCTTCCCCTACATCGGTGGCGAGGAGGTGAACACCAGCCCGACGCACGCCCACCACCGCTACGTCATCAACTTCCGCGACTGGCCGCTGCGCCGGGCGGATCTGGGGGCGACGTGGCGCGACGCTGACGAGGGTACCCGGCGGGACTGGCGGCGCGCCGGAATCGTCCCGCTCGACTACCCGGCGCCGGTCGCGGCGGACTGGCCGGAGTTGCTGGCGATCGTAGAGGAGAAGGCCAAGCCGGAACGAGACCGTCAGAATCGCACGGCGCTTCGGGAGCGGTGGTGGCATTACGCGGAGAAGAGGCCGGGGCTTTATTCCGCCATCGCCGGGTTGGAGCGGGTTCTGGCGATTTCGCGACACGGCCAGCACGCCGCTTGGGCGTTGCTGCCTGCCGGCATGGTGTACGCCGAATCGATCATCGTCTTCCCGTTCTCCGACCACGCCGCGTTCTGCATCCTGCAGTCCCGCCTGCACGAGATTTGGGCGCGCTTCTTCGCATCTTCGTTGGAAGATCGGCTCCGCTACACGCCGTCGGACTGCTTGGAGACGTTCCCGTTCCCCGCCGGCTGGGAGACCGACTCCGTCCTCGAAGCCGCTGGCCGGGTGTACTACGAGTGTCGTGCCGACCTCATGGTCCGCAACGACGAGGGCCTGACCGTCACCTGCAGCCGGTTCAACGACCCGTACGAAGACCACGCGGACATCGCGCGGCTCCGGGACCTCCACGCCGCCATGGACCGCGCCGTCCTTCGCGCCTACGGCTGGACGGACATCCCGACCGACTGCGCGTTCCTGCTCGACTACGAGATCGACGAGGAGACCTGGGGCCAGAAGAAGAAGCCCTGGCGCTACCGCTGGCCGGACGCAGTCCGCGACGAGGTGCTCGCGCGCCTGCTGGCCCTCAACGCCGAGCGCGCGGCCGAGGAGCGGATGGCCGGTACGTGATCGCGCCACCACTCCCGATCGCGCCGCCCCTCACACCCGACCCCTCCCGGTGAGGAGAGGAGGACGCGGGCGCACGCCCGGCCGCGAGCCGGATTCGTACCGGGCGTACTACCGGCGGATGCGCAACTGTTCGATGCTATGCTGCCGGTGAACCCGGGCTGACCCATGACGGACGCAACCGAGCTGATCCTGAAGGACGTGCGCTGCTTCGAGGGCGAACAGCGGGGACGCCTGCGCCCGATTACTCTGCTGGTCGGCGAGAACAGCACGGGCAAGAGCACGTTCCTGGCGTGTTTCTCCGTTATGCACCGGATGTTCGCCGCGTTCCGCTACGGGGTCGGCGAGCTCCCCGATTTCAATAGCGAGCCGTTCTCTATGGGCTCGTTCCGGGACATAGTTCGCGCCCGGCGCGGGCGCGCTGGTCTGATCGGAGACTTCGAGATTGGATTCACATTCACTCGCCGCAGCGGGTTGCCGACGGAAGCGCTCGTCACGTTCGAGGAGCAAGGCTCGCAACCCATCGAGCGGTCCCGCCGGTATCGATTCGGCACCGCGGGTTTCATCGAAGTACGCTCGAGCGGCAAGGACAAAACCATCCTGGAAACACCAAACGGCGAGGCCGAGATCAATTCTCCAATCGCCAGTTTCTGGCGTCTACTCGACGCGATGGTGTGGAACGACGACCCTACGCAAGCCGAAAACATCGGCGTGTCGGGCGAGCACGCGCTTACCGATGTCCGGCGACTGCTCAATATCGATGGAGGCCGGCGGCCATCGCCAGGGATCGCACTTCAGAGCCTGCTCGACACGGACCTCATTCCGATCGCCCCGCTGCGCGCCAAGCCCAGGCGCACGTACGATCCCGTCAGGGAGGTCGACAGCCCCGAAGGCGAACACGTACCCATGCTCATGATGAGGTTGAACCACGCCGACAAGGGCCGATGGGACTCCCTGTACGACGATCTGGTGCGGTTCGGCAGGGAGTCCGGCCTGTTCGCGGACATCAAGGTGCGACGCCACGGAAAGCAGATCAGCGACCCGTTCCAGATCCAGGTCAAGGCGCAGTCGAGTGCGCACGCCAACCTCATGGACGTCGGCTACGGCGTCAGCCAGAGTCTGCCGATTCTCGTGAGCCTGCTGTCGGACAACGACAGCCCACGTTCGGGGCGGTACCCCAGCCTCGGGGACAGGACGTTTCTGCTGCAGCAGCCCGAAGTCCACCTCCACCCCCGCGGGCAGGCGGCACTCGCCGAGCTGTTCGCGCGGATGGCAAGCAAGGGGCGCAACCGCTTCCTGATCGAGACCCACAGCGACTACATCCTGGACCGGGTGCGCATACTGGTGCGCAGGAAGGTGCTGCTTCCGGACGACGTGTCGATCATCTTCTTCGAGCCACGCCGCAATGCCGTCGAGATGCACAACCTCTCCCTCGACGAATTCGGCAACCTCGAGAACGCGCCGCCGAGCTACCGCGCGTTCTTCCTCGAGGAAAGCGATCGGTTGCTGGGATTCGCTGACTGAGGCTGGGCCGATGTGCATGATCGTGGACGCGAACCGGCTGCACGTGGTGCTGGTCAAGCCTCCAGCCGCAGACGCGGCGCCCATTCACCGTTGGCTCGCGACCGGACGGGGAGTACTGGTGTATTCGACCGGCGGCGGTTTCGCCGATGAAGTGGGCGAACGGAGCAGACGACGGCTCCGGGAGTACGCTCAAGCCGGACGCGCCAGGCTGATAGCGGCGGACGCGTTCAGGGACGACGAAACGCGGCTGCGCAAGGATGACGCCGTGCGCTCGGACGATCCCCACGTCCTCGCCCTGGCGAGATTCTCCGGCGCGCGCCTGCTCTACACCGGCGACCAGGCCTTGATGAAGGACTTCAAGAACAAGCGGTTGATCGATGGGCCAAGGGGCAAGATATACACTGGTCACCGCAACGCCCGGTTGCTCACGGCATCGACGTGTCCGCGGTACCATCGAGGCGACCGCGTCCCTGGAGGAGTCGTCGACCCTGCCAACTGATGCCCGCGCCACTCCAAGACAGCGCCGCGGTGCGCGAGCGCCTGGTGGAGGCACTGCGACTCGACCTCATCGGCCCGCGGCCCGAAGACGCTGCCCTGCGGCAGGAGCGCCTGCCACAGGCGCCGTCGCGGTGGTATCTGACCGGATTCCTGGCGCCGACGGGCGCGCCGGCCGCGCAGCGGGCGCAGGACGCTGAAGAAGAGCTCGACGAGCCGACCGAGCCCGTGCAGGGCGGCGACGACGCCGGCACGCCGGAGCGCGGCAGCGGCAAGCGCGTCTTCCTGCCTTCGTCCCTGGGGCTGAGCGTGCTGCTGGACCGCTCGGCCGCGCGCCTCGACGTCACGCTCTCCTGGGGCGACTACGCGCCCGAAGTGGCGGCGACCGGAGGAATCGCCGCCGAGGCGGGTCGAGCGGTCCCCGGCCCGGTGGATGCCGACGCGGCCGCCGACGGGGGATCCGGCGAGGGGGCGATTGACGTTCCGGCCCGGCGGCGCTTTGCGCCCTGGGTCCGGCGGCCGCGTGCCGCGACGGTGGCCATCGACCTGGCGTCCGTTGGGGTCGGGGAACTGGTGCGGCGTGACGTGCCCGAGAGCGGCGGCCTCAAGCTCGTCTGCCTTCTCCGCGAGACGCGGCTGCGCGCGTCGGACGGAGACCGGGAAGCCCGTGCCGTCTCCCTGTTCGTCGTCAACGGGCGCCCGGCGGCGCAGGACGACGACCTGCAGGACACGGCGTTCGTCTTCCAGGTGGCGATGAGCGTCGCGGCCGACCGGCCGCTCCTGCCGCGCTACGATCCGCGCGGCCTCGACAGCGACGACTGGGACGAGCGTCTCGCCGACCTGCACTACCGCGACGCGGCGGAGTACGCCGTCGGCCACAATGTCTCCGTGCACGCCGAAACGACTGACGGCGAATGCCGCCGGGTGCGTACCGAATGGATGCCCCGGGCGGCGGTGGAACGAGTGGAGCCGTCGCCTATCCCCGGCGTCGAGTTCCGCATGGAGACGTTGGGGGCGTTGGCGGACGCGGCCGACGCGCAGCGCGCGCTGGACCCGCTGGTCGGCGCCTACCGTGCCTGGATCGACGGCCAGCGCGAGCACGCGCAGGCGTTCTCGGGCCGACGCAGGGAAGTCGCCGAGGAGCTGGTGAGCCGGGCCGCCCGCGCCGCGGATCGTCTCCAGGCCGGCATCGACCGGCTTGCCGATCCCCTTGTGCTGGACGCGTTCCGCATTGCCAACCGCGCCATGGCGGCGGCGGCCCGGCAGCGCCGCGCGCAGGAGGATGGCCGCGCGCCCGGGGGCGCGGCCGACCCGCCGGCGTGGCGTCCCTTCCAGCTTGCCTACCTGCTGATGAACCTGCGCGGCATCGCCGAGCCCACCCATGTCGAGCGCGAGATCGTCGACCTGCTGTTCTTCCCGACCGGCGGCGGCAAGACGGAGGCCTATCTCGGCCTGGCGGCATTCACACTGGTTCTGCGCCGGCTGCGCGATCCCGATCCCGTCCATCGCGGCCTCTCCGTGCTGATGCGCTACACGCTGCGACTCCTGACGCTCGACCAGCTCGGTCGCGCCGCGGCGTTGATCTGCGCACTCGAGCTGGAACGCGAGGCCGCGGCCGACCGGCTCGGCACCTGGCCGTTCGAGATCGCGCTCTGGGTCGGCCGCGCGGCGACGCCCAACCGCATGGGCCGCAAGGGCGATGCGTCCGACAACACCGCTCGCGCGCGGACCCTGCGCTTCGCGCGCGATACCTCCCGCGACCCGCCGTTGCCGCTGGACCGGTGTCCCTGGTGCGGCACGAAGTTCAGCAAGCATTCGTTCCGCCTGAGTCCCAACACCGACAGTCCGGAGAACCTGCTGGTGGCCTGCGCAGACCGGCGCTGCGACTTCGCGGGTCCGAAACGCCACCTGCCGATCCTGGCCGTCGACGAGCCGATCTACCGGCGCCGGCCCGCCTTCATGATTGCCACCGCCGACAAGTTCGCCGCCCTGCCGTGGAGCGGAGAGACGGCGGGCTTCTTCCGGGGCGGCGATCCGGCCGACCCGCGCCCGCCCGATCCGCGCCCGCCCGACCTCATCATCCAGGACGAGCTGCATCTCATCTCGGGGCCGCTCGGCAGCATGGCGGGGTTGTACGAAACGGCGGTCGATCATCTGTGCCGGCGTCGCATCGACGGCCGGGACGTGGGCCCGAAGATCATCGCCTCGACCGCGACCGTGCGCCTTGCCCGCAAGCAGATCCGCGCGCTGTTCGGCCGCTCCTCGGTCGCGGTGTTTCCGCCGCCGGGCATCGATCGGCGCCATTCCTTCTTCGCGGAACAGGCGCCGCAGCAGCATGTCAACCCCCGGCTCTATGTCGGCATCGCCGCGCAGGGGCGGGGGCCGAAGGTCGTCTTCCTGCGCAGCACCATCACGCTGATGGCCGCGGCGCAGGCCGCCTGGGAGGCTGCTGCAAAGCAGGGCGGAGGCAACCCGGCCGATCCCTACATGACGGCCGTCGCGTACTTCAACGCCCTGCGCGAGCTGGGCAGCGCGCGGCGCATTGTCGAGGACGAGATCGGTTCCCGGCTCCCGACCTACGGAGACCACAAGCGCACGGACGAGGCGGACGGCCCGTTCGCCAACCGCCAGATCGCCTTCGAGCCGGTGGAGCTGACCTCGCGCGTCGGAACCGCCCAGGTCGCCGACGCCAAGCGCCGGCTTGCTCTTGGTTTCGGCGACAGGGAACGCGTGGACGTCGCCCTGGCCACGAACATGATCTCCGTGGGGCTCGACATCACGCGGCTCGGCCTGCTGCTCGTCTCCGGTCAGCCGAAGACCACAGCCGAGTACATCCAGGCGACGAGCCGGGTGGGTCGCGACGCCGCGCGGCCCGGACTGGTCGTGACGCTGCTCAATATCCACAAGCCCCGCGACCGCTCGCACTACGAGCACTTCGCCGCCTGGCACGAATCCTTCTACCGCGGCGTCGAGGCGACCAGCGTCACGCCGTTCTCCCCGCGCGCCCTGGACCGCGCCCTGCCGGCGGTCACGGTGGCCCTGGCACGGCTCGGCATTCCCGCGTTAACGCCCATGCCGGCGGCCGGCCGCGTAGAGGACCACGGCACCGAGACCGCCGAGCTGGCCCGGGCGGTGGGCGAACGGGCACGCAACCATGCGGAGGGACTGCCCGACGAATTCGCCGCTCGCGTCGCCAGCCGCGTACGGAGCCTCCTCGACGACTGGGCCGGGCTCGCCAACGACGCCAGCGAGGGCGGGGTGGCGTTCGGCTATGCGCGGGAGCCGGGCAGCGGCACGTCCACGCCCCTGTTGCGCGAGATGATTGACCCGGACCGCGACGTGCTCAACGACACGCAGCTGCGCTTCCGCGCGCCGCGTTCGTTGCGCGACGTCGAACCGGGCGTGCTGCTCGGCATCAAGACTCCCGAGGGCAGGGACATTCAGTAGGCACCTGATGGCCGACAACATCGTTCGCCGGAGCCAGTTGATCACGACCTACGGGCCGGGCGCGATGATCGACCTGCCCGACTACTCGGTCATCGTCTCCGGCCTGGGGGACTGGTCCCCCCTGCGGCGGGAGAAGATCGCCGAGCCGCGTCTGGCCGCCAAGCTGCGGCGGTTGCTGGACCTCCCCACGCTCGAGCTCCGGACGCCACCGCGCCACGAGGAAAACGCCACGAAGCCCGCGCCGGTCGGCGCGCGCATCTTCCCCACCTGGTTCATCGCCAAGGAGGCCCGACCTTCGCCGCGCGACCCGCAGTGGCGGCGCCGCCGGCTGGTGCGCTGGGACCACCTGGACAGGGGCCGGTTCCGCGACGAGGACGGCCGGCGCAAGCCGGTGGTCCCGGTCCGGTTCGTTTGCGGCTGCCGGCGCGGCCACATCGACGATCTGGACTGGCGCCGCTTCGTTCACCGGAGCGGGAAGACGTGCGAGCGGCCGCTCTGGCTCGAGGAGCGCGGCACCGGCGCGGACATCGGCGACACCTTCGGCGTCTGCGACTGCGGGGAGGCACGCTCGCTCTACGAGGCGTCGAGCCCCGGCACGGGCGCGCTCGGCCGCTGCGAGGGCAAGCGGCTGTGGATCGGGCAGTTCGCGCGCGAAACCTGCGGCGAGCCCTACCGCCTGCTCGTGCGCACGGCAAGCAACGCGTACTTCCCGCAGACCATGAGTGTGATCTCGCTGCCGGAGTTCGACGCCGGGCTGGCCAACAAGGTCTCAACGTACTACGACCGCTTGAAGACGCTCGACGACGTGGGAGCGCTCGAACGTTTCCGGAACAGCCCGGAGCTCGATGCAGCCTTCGCTGACACCACCGACGAAACCGTGCTTGTCGAGTACCGGCGGCAACAGGGCGGGGACGAACAGGAAGAAGTGCCGGTCAAGACCGCCGAGTTCAACATATTGGACAAGGGCGACCACGTCATCGGCGAAGACGATTCACGTTCCAGGTTCTTCGCCGAAACACTGGAACGCCGTGCCTGGGATCCCGACGGGGACACGCTGCTGGCGGCCATCGACAAGCTCGTGCTGGTGCACCGGCTGCGCGAGGTCGTGTCGCTGCTCGGCTTCACCCGCTTCGAGGCGATCAACCCGGACAAGGACGGCGAGCTCGACCTCGACGTGGCCAGGGCCTCGCTGGCCGAAACCATCACTTGGTTGCCCGCGGTCGAGAACCGCGGCGAAGGCGTCTTCATTTCGTTCCGACCTGACGCAGTCGAAAGATGGCTCACGCGGCCCGGCGTTCAGAAGCGCGGCCGCGAGCTGCGGGCGGGCTGGCAGGCCTGGGCTGCCGAGCGCCATCGCCCCGAGGACGGGTTCCCGGGGTCGGTGTACGTCATGCTCCACTCTCTCGCGCACCTGCTGATGACGTCGATCGCGCTCGACTGCGGCTACCCCGGCAGCTCACTGCGCGAACGCGTCTACGCCAGCGAAGGAGGCTGCGGCATCCTGATCTACACGGGGTCGTCGGATTCCGAAGGCACGCTGGGCGGGCTGGCGGAGACGGGCCGGCGCCTTGGCACCCATCTTCGTCGCGCCGTCGACGACGGCCACCTGTGCTCCAACGACCCGGTCTGCGCGGAACATGGGCCGGACTCGCCGCTCGAAGGGCGTAGCCTACAGGGCGCGGCGTGTCACGGCTGCCTGCTCATCGCCGAAACGAGCTGCGAGCAGCGCAACGACTTCCTGGACCGGGCGCTCGTCGTCCCGACCGTCGCCGTCGGGGATGCCGCGTTCTTCGATCGTTCCGGGCACACGTCGTGATGGACTTCGACGCCCTGGCGGCGGCCGACCGCCAGGATCTCATCCGGCTGGCCGACCTGCTGGAGGCCGGCCTGCTGGCGCCACCTTGGGGTGCGTTGTCGCTGCGTGACCATATCGCTGCCGCACACGCTGATGCGGTGGCGCGGTGCTTCGGAGAGCTCTCGGAGCGGGACATGCCTCCCGGCCACGTCGCGCTCCTGCTGCGCGCCTTCGCCGCCGGTGCGCAGGCGGCCGGCGGCTCCTCGTGGCCGGTCGAACTGGTTGTCAGCGGGCCGGATGTCACGGGCGGCGCCCGCGATACCGGCGTCGTCGTGCGGCAATTGTTCGGCAAGGCGCGCGAGCGCGTGCTGGCCGTCGGTTTCGCGGTGCGTCAGGGAAAGTCCGTGTTCAAGGTGCTGGCCGACCGGCTCGACGACGACGAGTCACTCGAGGCAATTCTGTGCATCGATGCCCGCCGCCAGCCCGGCGATACCTCCCTCGACCGCGAAGTCCTGCGGCGTTTCGCGAACGAGTTCGTACGCCAAGAATGGCCCGGCAGCCGCCTGCCCCGCGTCTACTACGATCCCCGCTCGCTGGCACCCGCCGGCCGCACCGCCAGCTCGATGCACGCCAAGTGCGTCGTCATCGACGGGCGGGAGGCGCTCGTGACCTCCGCCAACTTCACCGAAGCCGCACAACAACGGAACATCGAACTCGGTCTGCTGGCGGATTCGGAGGGTGTCGCGAGTCGCATCGAGGACCACTTCAAGTCCCTGATACGGAACGGCTTTCTCGATCGACTCCCGCTCCCCTGATCCGGATTCCGCGGGCCGCCCGGCCGCCTCGACGGGACCGGATGCGGCGCTGACGCGGATCCGACGCCTACTTCGAGTCCTGCTCCGCGGCCGTCCGCTCTCGCTCGCGCTCGCCGGCGAGGATGTTCGGCATGGCGTAGTTGCCCTCATGGCAGGCGTACTCGAAGATGCGGTAGTCGGGCACCGCCTGGAAGGGCCGCTCGACCGTCCACGGCCGCGTGTAGATGGCCGGATCCTCGATCGTGAACGTGTAGCCCAGGGTGTGCTCGTCCACCCACGTGAACCGCTCCACGGCACGCGTGTTCCGCGTCGAAGGGAAGCGCAGCTCGGTCTTGTCGCTGTAGCCGGTCGTTTCCACGACCAGGGTGCTGCCCTCCCAGCGGCCGCGCGAGTCGCCGTTCCACTGCGGAATGTCCTCGACCAGGTGCGCCCGGCCGTCGAGCGGGATGATCCGCACGTCGTGGATGTTCTCGACGTGAATCGCCACGTACGCGGGCGTCTGGAGGATGTGATACGTGTTGTTGTAGCTGGTGCCCACGGGCGGCACGCCGTGGTACGTGATGCAGCGGTCCCAGGCGCTGCGGTCCAGCCAGGTATCGGCCGGATGCATCCGCCGGTGGTCGCGCAGCGCGGCGACGCGCGCCTCGCCTTCGGCGTTCAGCGGGAGCCGGCCGGTGGGCGGATCGACGATCTGCGACGTGCGGCGGTCGGGCAGCACCTCGCCCCGATCGACCCAGAAGGCGTTGTAGGAGCCGGGATCGATGCCGGGTCGATCCGGACGGTCCTGCGTGGCGCGCAGGTTCCGCGCCGCTACTTCCTCGGACGTGAAGAACGTCCTGTCCTCGACCTCCGCGGGCCGCTGCAGCGGCGTCAGCGTGGCGTACGACCAGTGTCCCTGCAGGTCAGGGTCGCCCCAGGCCGTGCGCGGAACCGCCGACGAATCGTCGGATTGGGCGCCGGCGGGCGCCGGCGACAGCCCGGCCACAGCCAGCACGGTCAGCAGCGCGACGAGATAGCGGTACGTCATCGGTCTTCCTCCCTCTGCGTCACGGTCATCATGGCCCAGGACGGTTCTCCGTGCAACCGCGGCGCGTGATAGCCTTCTGGAAACAAGGAGAGCGCCGACCCCATGACCCGGACGCGAAGTGCAATCCTCACGTTGCTGCTCCCGGCGGCGCTGCCCGGTCTCGCCGCGGCGCAGGCCGGGGACCTGGCCGACAGCGAGCTCATCGCGGAGGCTGTGCTGGCTGCGCCCGCGACGCTGCGGGCGGGCGCGACGGTCATCGTGCGCGACGCGCAGGGCATCCCGACCACCATCCGGCACGGCACGAACCAGCTCGTCTGCGAGCCCGACCGTCCGAGCCGCGGGTTCGCCGTCGAGTGCTACCACGCCAGCTTTCAGGACGTGATGGACTGGATGACCCGCGGGCTGGCGGAGGGCGCGCGGAGCTTCGCCGACCTGTTCACCTCCGGCGGCCCGGACGCGGAGGTCAACCCCGGCGCCATGCAGTATGCGCTCGTCGGTCCGACGCGGGAGGAGGCCGTGCTGCACGTCTCGATCAATCTGCCGCACGCCACGGGCGAGTCGACCGGGCTGCCCACCGAGGAACGGCTCGACGGCCCCTGGCTCATGTGGGCCGGGACGTCCGCCGCCCACGTCATGTTCGGGGCCATTCCCCCGGGCATACCCGAGCACTATCCGGGCCGCTGAACGGCATTTCAGGAGGCGTCGATGCAGGAACACCTGATCTTTACCTACCGCTTCAACCTCGGCCACATCCGGAGTCTGGTCGAGGACCTGACCGACGAGCAGATGGTCGCGCAGCCGCACGGGGTGGTCAACCACCCGGCGTGGACGCTCAAGCACCTCGCCTCGTCGGCGAACTACGTTGCGAGGTGGCTCGGGCTGGAGTCGACGTTCCCCGCGGACTGGGAGGCGACGCCGACGGTGGACGGCGTGCCGAGCGGCGACGCGTCGCAGTACCCGTCCAAGGCGGAACTGCTGGCCGAACTCACGGCCCAGCACGAGCGGGTCGCCGCGGCGCTGGCTAGCGCCGACCCGGGGCTCTTCGCGAAGGAGTTCCCGGACGAAGCCATGCGCAAGTACTTCCCCCTGCTCGGCGACGCCGTGAACTACATGCTGTCCTCCCACGAAGCCACGCACATCGGTCAGCTCGCCGCCTGGCGCCGCGCGCTGGGGATCGCGCCGAGAGCCTAGCAGCCCGAGGTGGAACCCCGCCTCGCACCCGGCCGGACGAGGCGCCCGCCTGGCGAGGCGCGACGCGGGAGCCTATCGGGTCTATTCGACCGAGGAGCAACGTAGTCAGGCGGGATGCATCGCCCGTCGAATGCAGCGGGAACTTGCCACGGGCTGCCGGAACCCGGTCCGGGAGTGGGGGGCACGGGGCGCAGCCCCGGCATTGAAATCGGGCCGGCCCGGTTAATCCGGACCGGCCCGTGAAGTGTCAGGCGAGGCCGCTCAGGTACTTCAGCTTGCCGGTGCTGTCGCCGAGGCTCTCCTCCGGCGTGCCCAGCTTCTCGAGGATCGACAGGTGCAGGTTCGCCAGCGGCGTTCCGTCGGGATAGCGGACGTGCCGGCCGCCCTTGATGCCTGTCGCCTTGCCGGCGATCAGCGCAATCGGCAGATCGTCGTGGAAGTGCGTGTTGCTGTCGCTGATGCCCGTGCCGTAGAGGAACAGGGTCGAGTCCATCATCGTCCCGTCGCCCTCCGGCGTCTCGGACAGCGTCTTGACGAGGTGGGCGAACTGCTGGAAGTGGTACTCGTTGATCTTGTGCAGCCGCTCCAGCTTGGCCGGCTCGTCCTGGTGATGCGACAGCGGGTGGTGCGAGTCGGGCACGCCGATCTCCGGATACGCGCGGCCTGAGACCTCCCGCGCCAGCATGAACGTGCTGATGCGCGTCAGATCGGTCTGGAAGGCGAGCGCCAGCAGGTCCATCATCAGTTTGGCGTGCTCCGCGTAGTCGCTCGGGACGCCGACAGGCTGGTCGACCACCGGCAGCTCGCGGGTGTTCTGCCGCTCGGCCATCTCGATGCGCCGTTCGATGTCGCGCACGGACTCGAGATACTCGTCCAACTTCACCCGGTCGCCCGGACCGATGACACGCTCGAGGTCGTCGAGCTCCTCGCCGACGAGATCCAGGATGGTGCGGTCGCGGCGCAGCCGCGCGAGCCGCGCCTGCGGATCGGTGCTGCCGGTCGTTCCGAACAGGCGCTCGAACACGGCGCGCGGATCGTTCTCGATGGGCAGCGGCGTGGTCGGTGTCCGCCAGGCGATGGTGTTGGTGTAGGCACAGCTTGCGCCGCCGTCGCACGACCCGAGCATCGCATTCGACTCGATGCCCAGCTCGAGCGAGGCGAGCTGCGTTTCCTTCGAAAGCTCCCGTGCCGCCATCTGGTCCATGGACACCGCGGCGTAGACGTCGGCGCCCGCCGTGATCTTGAACGGGATGCAGGTGAGGAACGTCCCGGCCGAGCGCGCGTGGTCGCCGCCGCCCTTGACGAGGTTGGCGGCCTCGTCGGCCAGCCCGCCCAGCAGCAGCACGCGGTCCTTGTACTCGTTGAGCGACTGCAGCGTCGGTGGCAGCGCCGTCAGTGCCCCGTCTCCTCGGGGTGACCAGTAGGGCATCGACATCCCGTTCGGGATGTAGAAGACGCCGAACCGCCGCACGGGTGCGGCGGCGGTCTTGCTCAGCGCGGTCAGCGCCGGCACCATGCTGTCGAGCAGCGGCAGCGCGAGGCTGACGCCGAGGCCCCGCAGCACCGTACGTCGCGGCAATTGCATCTTCGTGATGAACATGGGCAGATACCTCCCTCGTCTGCGTTGGATTCAAAGCCCGATTCAGAGCCCGGCGTCGTCAGCCGCGGTAGCCGGCGGCAGCTCGGCCGCACGGCGCATCTGGAACGGCATGCTGGCCACCACACCCTCGATGAGAGCCGACCAGCGGTAGCCCGCGGCGTCCAGGTCCCGCACTATCCGGCGCACGGTCGGCGCGTCGTAGTAGTCCACGCCACGGCCGAGTGCATAGATCAGGAGCTTTTCGACGACGGTCTTCTCGAACTCGTCGCCCTTGGCAACCAGCGCCTCCCGGAACGCGCGCGGGCTGTCGATGGTGCGGTCCGCCCACTCGATCGTCGCGTCGATGGTCGCCCCGCGGTCCGTCTCGCGCCACTGGCCGATGGCGTCGAAATGCTCCATGGCGAAGCCGAGCTGGTCCATCTCCGTGTGGCAGGATGCGCAGACCGGGTTGCGCCGGTGCTGCTCCATCTTCTCGCGCAGCGATGTGGGCGCCGCGCCTGCTTCGTCCTCCTCGAGCGGCGGCACGTTCGGCGGCGGCGGCGGCGGCGGCGACCCGAGCAGTGTCTCGAGCACCCACTTGCCGCGCAGCACCACCGAGGTGCGGTTCGCATAGGAGGTGACGGTGAGCAGGCTGGCGTGGCCGAGCAGCCCGTGCCGCCGGTCGTCGTCCCACGCAACCTGGCGGAAACGGCTGCCATAGACGTCCTGCACGCCGTAGTGCCGGGCGAGCTGTTCGTTGAGGTAGGTGTAGTCGGCGGTCAGCAGCTCCTGGATGGGACGGTCCGCGCGCACCTGGCTCTCGAAGAAGAGCTGTGTCTCCTCGACCATCGCCTTGCGCAGCGTGTCGTTGAACTGCGCGAACAGGGCGCCGTCGGGCGCCTGCTCGTTGATGTTGCGAACCTGCAGCCACTGGCCCACGAAGTCGTCCATGAACCGCGTGGCGCGGTCGTCGGCCAGCATCCGGCGGACCTGGGTCGAGAGCACATCCGGCTCGCTCAACCGCCCCTCGGCCGCCAGGTCGATCAGCTCGTCGTCCGGAATTGACCGCCAGAGGAAGAACGACAACCGGGAGGCCAGTTCCAAGTCGCTCAGGCGGTACGGCTCGCCACCCGCCAGGTCGACCGGCTCCTGATAGACGCGCATCAGGAACTCCGGCATCGACAGGAGCGCCTCCAGGGCGCGCTCGATGCCGAAATCGAAGTCACGGTCGACGACGCCGTCGCGATAGACGCCCACGAGCGGGTCGACATCGTCGGCGGTGACCGGCCGGCGGTACGCGCGCCGCGCGAGGGTGCCGATGATCTCGCGCGCGCAGGCTTCCTGCTCCGCTGCCGACGCGTCGTCCGCGGGCCGGCAGGTGAAGATCTTCTGCCGGCTCGGCGTGTCGTCCGGCACCGTGCCCTCGAACGGCCCGGAAATGAACAGCTTGTCGATGCCCGGCTCGCCCCGCAAGCCGTGCGGCGAGGGAGCCGAGTCGGTGAAGGCCACGGAAACGAGCCGCTGGCCGGCCTCGATCGGCACGCGGATCTCGAGCGCGTCGTCGGCCGTCATCCGGTACTCATGGAGCCGCTGCCCCTCGATGTCGTCCTCGGGCACCGCGATCAGCACGCCGGGATCCGGGCCGGGGTACTGCCCGCCGATCTTCCAGCGCGTGATCAGCCGGTGGTCGACGCGCAGCTCGATCTCGTGCTCGTCCTCCTCGATGCCCTCGATGGTCTCCACGGTGGCGTTGCGCTTCAGGCGGACCGCGAACACGTAGTCGCCGTCGAGCGGGAACATGTGCCGCTGCGACAGCCCGCCGATCGTCGAGAACGGCATGTCTTCGTTGGCCCGGACATTCCGTTCCTCGAAGCCGACCGTGTACACCTGCATCATCGGCCGGTTGTCGAGACTGCCGATCGCGGCGCGGCTGACCTTGGTGGCCGCTGCGATGTAGCGCGTCATCAACGACGGCGTCATGGCCAGCACGTCGGCGTTGTTGTCGAATCCGAAGCCGGCCATGTCGCTCGGCAGCAGCTCGGTACCGTCCACTCTCAGCGCCAGCAGATCCTCGATGGCATTGACATACTCCACGCGGTTCATGCGCCGGGACGCAACGCGCCCCGGATCGGGCATTGCCGCGCTCTCGCGGTCGAGCGCCGTCTCGAGCGCGGTCGCGAACGCGTCCACGGTGGCGGCGTCCGGCCGCGGGCGGCCCGCCGGCGGCATCTGGCCGGCGCGCAGCTTCCGCACGACCTTCTCGAGTACCTCGGCGTGGATGCTCACCTGGCTGACGTCGACGTCGTCGAGCGTCAGCCCGGCCGTCTGCAGCCGTTCGTTGTGGCATGTGACGCAGTAGCGGTCGAGCAGCGCCCGCGAGGGCGCCGACGCTTCGCTGCTTGCCTGGGAGACGCCCGGAGCCGTACCCTGCGCGCTTGCCGGAGGCAGCCAGAGGCACGCCAGTGCGAGCGCGATGATGCCGATGGTGGTGCCGCGCATTCTTGACATGGTCATCAACCCCGGAGACAGAGTCTCCATTATCTAACAGACCGCGCCCCGGCGGGCACAAGAAAAACGTTGCGAAGGAGGTGCGGACCCCCGCGTATAATACCAGGGTCGACCTCATGGTGATTCTCGACGAGTCGAGGCGTTGCATCCCGGCCGCCGCAGGCGCGCTGCGCGCCGCCCTGGCGGCCGTGCTCTGGGGCCTAGCCGCCGCTCTGCCAGCCGCCGCCGGACCCGGAGACCTGGTCGACGCCGCCGCGCGCCAGGACACGGCGGCAGTCCGGGCCTTGCTGCGCGCGGGGGCCGATGTCGACCAGCGCCGCGCCGACGGCGCGACCGCGCTGCTGTGGGCGGCGCATTGGGACGACCGGGAAACCGTCACGTTGCTGCTCACTGCCGGCGCCGACGTCGATGCCGCCGACGACTACGGCGTGACGCCGCTGATGCGGGCCAGCGAGAATGCCAGCAGCGGCACGGTCGACCTGCTGCTGGCGGCCGGTGCCGACCCCGACGCGGTGCAGGTCAGCGGTCTGACCGCACTCATGGTGGCGGCCCGGACGGGCAGCGTCGAAGTGGTCCGGGCGTTGCTGGAGCACGGTGCCGACGTCAACGCGGCGACGACCGCAACCGGGGCCACGGCCCTCATGTGGGCCGTCGCGGCGCCGCACCGGATCATCGTCGAGCGCCTGTTGGAAGGCGGTGCGGACGTCGGCGTGTCCACGACCAAGGGCATGACGCCGCTGCTGACCGCGGCCCAGCGCGGCGACATCCCGACCGCGCGCCTGCTGATCTCCGCCGGGGCCGACGTGAACCAGCCGGGCGCGGACGGGACCTATCCGTTGCCGTTCGCCATCGTCGATGGTCACGACGACTTCGCGCTGTTCCTGATCGAGCAGGGTGCCGACCCGAACCAGACGATCGGCGGTATCCCCGCGCTGGCCGCGGCCGCCGGCGACACCGATGCCTGGACCTTCCACTGGGACCGCGAGCATGGCGGTGCCCAGTACGCCGTCCGCGAGCGCGCCGGAGGCGGCCGGATCTATCTCACGCCGGCCCAGCGCCTGCCGATCGTGGAGGCGTTGCTGGCGGCCGGCGCCGACCCCGATGTGCGGATCACCACGTCGGCCATGCTGATGAACTACATTGGCCACCCCACCAAGGGCGCCTTCGAGTCGTTCTCGTGCGGCACCGGCGATCTGCGCGGCGCTACGCCGCTGTGGGTGGCGGCGCACCACGCCAACGGCCAGGGCTACGTGCCGGTGCCCGCGGCCGTCGACAGCGAGAACGCGAAACATCACGCGGCGATCATTACGAGGCTGCTCGCTGCCGGCGCCGATCCGTCGCTCGCCATCGACGACGGGACGACGCCGTTGATGGCGGCCGCCGGCCTCGGCCAGTGCACCTTCCGGCCGAACCTGACGCGCGGCCTCCGCTCGCGCGGTGCCGAGGCGGCGGTCCGGGTGCTGCTGGAGGCGGGGGCTGACATCGACGCAGTCAACGAGGCGGACTTCACTGCCTTGCACGGCGCGGCCTACCGCGGTCTGAACGAAGTGGTGGAGTACCTCGTGGCCCGCGGCGCGGACATCGACGCCCGCGACTACCGCGGCCGGACGGCGTACCGGCTGGCCGAGGGCTCGAAGCAGTCGTTCCAATTCCAGGCGTTTCCCGAGACGGCGGCGCTGCTGGCCGCGCTGGGCGCCGATACGCGGCTCGGTGTGCCCGGCACGGTGCAGGAGCGCGCCGACCGGGCTGTGGCAGACACGCAGGTTCCGTGACCCGAAGCAGAAGAAGCTGGATTCCAAACGATGCGATATCTGGCGGCGGCACTGGTGTTGTGCATGGGGGCCACGCTGCTGGCCCAGGACTATCCGCTCTTCAGCGAGAACGATCTCGACGAAGCAATGCAGGGCGTCGGCCGGCAGTTCTCGCTGCTGACCCGCATGGTCGAGGTGGGCGACTTCGAGGAAGCCAAGGTGCGGGTGACCCGCGCCCGCGAGCAGCTGTCACCCACTATCACCTTCTGGCGGAAGAACGAACGCGACGACGCTATCGGCATGGTGCGTGCGGCGACCGGCAGCCTCGACGACCTCGACGTGACGCTGTCGGAGCCGACGATTGACGCGGCGGCTGTCGCCGCAGCCCTGGCCGAGGTCGACGCAGCCTGCCAGGCGTGCCACGCTGCCTACCGCGAGGCCGACCCGGCCGCTGCCGACGCGTTTCGGCTGAAGCGCTGGTCCGGCGGCTGAGCCGCGCCGTTGCGTTGCGAGATACGGTTGCCGGCAGCCCCGGCGTCCGTGCCGTCGAACGGCGCGGGCTCCGCCAGGCCCGGTCGGGCGCCGGGCGGCGCCGCAAGTCCACGATTGGCCGGTCAAGGAGGCGCATGGTGAAGTTCACAGGTATTCGGCAGGCGGCACTTGGCGGCGTTTCGGCAGGCATGCTGGTCACGGCGGCCAGCCTGGCTGCGGCGGAGGCGCCCGACCTACGGCTGGTCGACGCGGCCGCACGGCAGGATACGGCGGCGGTGCGAGCGTTGATCGCCGAGGGCGTCGACGTCGCTGCCCGCAGGGCGGACGGGGTGACCGCCCTGCTCTGGGCGGCGCACTGGGACGATGTCGAGACGGCCGAACTGCTGCTGGCCGCAGCCGCCGATCCGAACGCCGGCGACGACCACGGCGTCACCCCGCTGGCGCGCGCCGCCGAGAACGCGAGCCTGGCGCTGGTAGACCTGCTGCTGGCTGCGGGCGCGGATGCCGACATCGCGCAGCGCAGCGGCCTGACGCCGCTGATGGTGGCGTCGCATACCGGGAGCGTCGAGATCGTCCACGCGCTCCTCGAGCACGGGGCCGACGTCAACGCGGCAACCGCCGAGGAGGGTGCGACGGCGCTGATGTGGGCCGTGGCTGCGCCCCACCGCGCCATCGTCACAGCGCTCCTCGAGCGCGGCGCCGACGTGGAGGCGTCCACCACCAAGGGCATGACGCCGCTGTTGACCGCGGCGCAGCACGGCGACATCGCGACGGCGCGCCTGCTGCTGGCGGCCGGTGCGGACGTGAACCGGCCCGGGGCGGACGGGACCTATCCGCTGCCGTTCGCCGTCGTCGACGGCCACGACGACTTCGCGCTGTTCCTGTTGGAGAACGGCGCCGACCCGAACAGCCGCATCGACGGCATCCCCGCGCTGGCGGCCGCCGCGGGCAACGTCGACACCTGGCTCGCCGGCTGGGATCAGCGGCACGGCGACGCCCGCTACGTCAGCCGTTACCGCTCCCGGGGCGGCCGGATCTATCTGACGGCCACACAGCGTCTGCCGCTCGTCGAGGCGCTGCTGGCGGCCGGTGCCGACCCGAACGGGCGCATCACCACCTCGGCCATGCTGATGAACTACATCGGCTATCCGAAGAAGGGGGCGTTCGAGCGGTTCGCGTGCGGCACCGGCGATCTGCGCGGCGCCACGGCCCTCTGGGTGGCGGCGTTCGGCGCCGCCTCGGAGGGCGCGTACCGCAGCAGTGCCGCCGGCTCGGAGAACTATCGCGTCGAGAGCAGCGCCGAGATAGTGCAGGTGCTGCTCGACGCGGGTGCCGACCAGTCGCTCACGACCGATGACGGCACCACCCCGTTCATGGTGGCGGCCGGTCTCGGCCGCTCCACGTTCCGGCCGAACTGGACGCGCGGCATGCGTTCGCGCGGCGCCGAGGAGGCGACGCGGGTCCTGCTGGAGGCCGGTGCCGACATCAACGCGGTCAACGAGGCGGACTTCACCGCGCTGCACGGCGCGGCGTTCCGCGGCCTCAACGAGGTGGTGGACTACCTGGTCGCACACGGCGCGGACATCGACGTCCGTGACTACCGCGGCCGCACGCCGTTCCGCCTCGCGGAAGGCTCGAAGCAGTCGTTCCAGTTCCAGGCGTTCCCCGAGACGGCGGCGCTGTTGGCAGAACTGGGGGCCGACACCCGGCTCGGCCTGCCCGGCACGGTGCAGGAGCGGGCGGACCGCGCGGTGACCGACGACGTGCTGGTGCCCTGATCGCCGGCACCGGCTTCTGACGAACAGCATTGGCCGGCATTCCCCGCCGGCGTGAGGGATGGCACGATGGCTGCAGTGACCCGTTGGCGGCCGGCGGCGGTGTTCATCGCAGTGGCGGGAACCGCGGCCAGTCTGGCGGCGGCGGCCCCGGCGCCGCGGCTCGTGGATGCTGCGGCCCGCCAGGATCTCGCGGCGCTGCGGGCGCAACTCGAGGCTGGCGCCGACGCCAACGCGCGCCGCGCCGATGGCGCGACGGCGTTGTTGTGGGCCGCCCACTGGGACGACCACGAGGCCGTTGCCCTGCTGCTGGCGGCGGGCGCCGACGTCAACGCGGCCGACGACCACGGCGTAACGCCGCTCGTCCGGGCCACCGAGAACGCGAGCAGGAAGCTGGTCGGCACGTTGCTTGCCGCGGGCGCCGCTGCGGACGCGGCGCAGACCAGCGGCCTGACGCCCCTGATGGTGGCGGCCCGCACGGGCGATGCAGCGATCGTCCGGGCTCTGCTGGCGCACGGGGCTGATGTGAATGCGGCGACGGTGGAGCTGTCGGCCACCGCCCTGATGTGGGCAGTGGCGGCGCCCCACCCGGAGGTCGTGCAGCTGCTGCTCGAGAGCGGCGCCGACGTGCACGTGTCCACCTCCAAGGGCCTGACGCCGCTGCTGACGGCCGCCCGCAACGGCGACATCGAGGCTGCCCGGCTGCTGCTCGCCGCCGGCGCCGACATCGACGGCGTCGGCTCGGACGGGACGCACGCGCTGCCGTTCGCCATCGTCCACGGGCGCGACGACTTCGCGCGGTTCCTGCTCGATCAGGGTGCCGATCCCAATGGCACCATGGCGGGCGTCTCGGCCCTGCACGCGGCGGCGGGCGTCGTCGACCGCTGGTTGATCGACTGGGACCGCGGGCACGGGGCCGGACGCATGTCGGGCGGTCGGCGTGACAACGGTCGCGCGAGCCTCGCCGCCGACCGCCGGCCGGCACTGGTCGCAGCGCTGTTGAGCCGCGGCGCCGATCCGAACCGGCGCGTCACCACCACGGCCATGCTGATGGAGTACATCGGCTACCCGAAGAAGGGGGCCTTCGAGCCGTTCGCGTGCGGCACCGGCAATCTGCGCGGCGCCACGCCGCTGTGGGTGGCGGCCTTCGAGGCGGCCAGCAGCGGATTCTACCGGCGCGCTGACGGGACCGATGCCGAGAGCCACGCCCACGCCAGCGCGGCAGTCATCGAGGCGCTGCTGGCCGCCGGGGCCGACCAGCACCTGACGACAGACGACGGCACCACGCCGTTCATGGCGGCGGCCGGGCTCGGCCGCTCGACGTTCCGGCCGAACCAGACGCGCGGCACCCGCTCGCGCGGCGCAGAGGCGGCCGTGAGGCTGCTGCTCGCAGCGGGCGCCGACATCAACGCGGTGAACGAGGCCGACTTCACGGCGCTGCACGGCGCCGCGTTTCGCGGCCTGAACGAAGTGGTCGAGTACCTCGTGACGCAGGGAGCCGATATCGACGCGCGGGACTTCCGCGGCCGCACGCCGTTCCGTCTCGCGGAGGGCTCCAAGCAGTCGTTCCAGTTCCAGGCGTTCCCGGACACGGCCGCGCTCCTCGCGACACTGGGCGCCGACACCCGGCTCGGGGTGCCCGGCACCGTGCAGGAACGCGCCGACCGCGCGGTGGCCGACGCCGGCTAGCTAGCCTAGTGTCCCGACGGTGATCGACCGCGACCCGGAATCTGTCGTACGAGCGCTCACTGCTGGCGAGCCCGTGTCGTTGCCTCGGGCGACTGTCGTGCCGTGACGTCCCGTTAACTGGCTAGCTAGCGGGTCCCGGCCGGCAGCACGCAGGCGAAGTTCGCGGCGTCGTCGGTGCTGCCGCGGCCGTTCCAGCGGGCCACCTCCGGATACGGGCAGAGCGGCCGGGTGCGGTCGACCGCACCGTTCCTCACGCGTGACGCCACGATGCGGGCCGGGGCCTCGCCCTGCTCCACCCAGCGCTCGAGGGCCGTCAGCGCGTCAAACCGATCGGGGCCGGGGCCGCCCCGGCAGTGGCCCATGCCGGGCGCCATGAAGAGGCGGAAGAAGTCCCGGGTGCGCGTCAGGGCCACCTCGCGATCGTCGCCGCTGCCGATCAACGACACGACGTCTTCGTAGTAGTCGATCGTGCCGAGCGGCGAGATGTCGGCGTCGCTCCAGCCGTGGTAGACGATCAGCTTGCCGCCCCGGTCGCGCAGCGGCCGCAGGTCGGGGTCCGCCGCGTCGAGGTCGCGGCCCACCTTCTCGAGCGCGAACGCCAGGTCCTCGTCGTAGTCGAACGACCGGAAGTCCCAGTCCGGGTCTTCGAACACCATGTGGCGGAAGAAGCCCTCCGCCGCGAGCCAGTGCAGGCTGGTGAACGGTGCATCGCCGGTGACCCAGCGCGCCCAGCCGCCGGGTGCGGCCTCGCCGCCCGGCACCAGGCCGGGGTAGAGCAGCTCCCCGCGCCGGTTGCGGCTGCCGGACCAGATGGCGCGCACGGCGTCCACCTGTCCGGGCGTGAGGCACGAGGCGTCGTCCTGACCGGCGGCGCACTGCAGCTCGGCCGGGTCGAAGCGGCACCGGCGGGGGTCGTCGAGCACGCCGTCCGCGATGCCGTCGAGCGCGTCGCAGGCCGCGTTTACCGCGCCGGCCAGCAGCGGCAGCTTGGCGGCCGGCAGGTAGCTCGCGGGATCGGCCAGCGTAGCCTGTGCGTACCAGAGGTGCGCGCCGGCATAGAAGCGTGTCCAGTCGTGGGCGGGGTTGCCGGCGATGATCCCGTCGTAGTCGTCCGGATATCGCTGCGCCTCCATCAACCCCTGCTGGCCGCCCTTGGAGCACCCCACGTAGTAGGAGTACGCGGGTGGCGTGCCGAAGTAGGCCTCGACGATCGCCTTGGCGTTGACGGTCGTCAGGTGCAGCGCCCGGTGGCCGAAGTCGGCGACGAGGTCGGGTCGCCCAAGGGCCCACGTGGCGTCGAACGTGTTCGCCGTCACGTGACCGGTGTCGGTGGCGGCCGCGGCGTAGCCGCGCGCCAACGCGGCGGCCAGCCGGTCGTAACGCAGCGAGCCGGCCATGCCCCCGTTGCCGATGCCCTGGAACTTCCCGTTCCAGCCCGCCCGCGGCAGCCAGACTTCGAAGTGGATGGCGGGCGCCGTGCGGCCGGCCACGCGGCAGAACGCGGGCACGTCCAGCGGCGCCCCGCCGCCGGGCGGGGCGAACGGGCCCGCCGGCACGGGCTCCGCGGCGGTGATGGTGGTGTCCGGCAGCTCGAGCGCGGCCAGCCGCTCGCACGGCGTGGCCGTCCGGGCTGCACCGGCAGCGGGGGACGACGCGCCGCCGGCCGCGGCGGCGAGCAGTGCTGCGCCCGCCACCGACACGACGCCGCGCACGACGAAGCGGCGCTGCATGGCAGCCCTCCTGCGGATCAGCGCGGGAACGGCGCGAGCCCCGGTTCGACGCCCTCCCGCAGCGGGGTGCGCGCGGTGTTCATCACCATTGCCAGCATCGAGTAGTAGCCCATGATGCCGATGGTGTCGATGACGCCGATCTCGTCGAACGCCGCGACCATCCGGGCGTAGGTCGGGTCGCTCACCCCCTGGTTGTGGAACAGCTCGGTGCAGAAGTCGTAGAGCACCGCCTCGTCGTCGGCCATCGCGGCGGGACGCCGCCCGTCGGCGACGGCCGCGATGATGGCCGGGTCGAGCCCCTCGCGCTCGGCGATCCCCGCGTGCGCCGCCCACTCGTAGTTCTGGGTCCAGTGCCGCGCTGTCAGCAGGATGACGAACTCGCTGAGCCGCGGCGGCAGCACGCTGCCGTAGCGCGCGTAGTCACCCACGTTGCGGGCCCGGCTCAGCATCTCGGGGCTCCGCAGCAGCGGGACGAACGGGCCGCTGATGTCCGGCCGCTGGCGTACGCGCTTGAACTCCTCGACGGCCGCCTTCTGCTCCGGCGTCATCCGGTCTTCCGGAATCGGGGGCATCCGGTCCTGGGCTGTGGCAGGCATGGCTTGCATGAGCAGCAGGACGATACCGGCGAGCAGCACCGCGATCGGCAGGCGCCGGGCGTCTCGATGACTCATCGTCTCCCTCCCTGGTGCGTGTCGGCGCCAATGGTATCGTATCCGCGTGTCCGGCGGGTCCCCGGTTGCGATCCCGGCCAAGAGGCGGGTCGGCTTCATCGGTCTCGGCGCCATGGGGCGCCCGATGGCCGCCAACTTGTTGCGTGGTGGTCACGCGCTGAAGGTTTACGCGCGGCGCGCAGCGTCGTGCGAGCCGCTGGTCGACCAGGGCGCCGCAGTCGCGGCGACCCCGGCCGAGCTGGCGGCCGGCTGCGACGCGGTCTTCACCATGGTGACCGGCACTGCCGATGTCGAGGCGGTGTTGCTCGGCGCCGACGGGGTCGTGCACGGGGCGCGGCCGGGCACCGTGGTCATCGATGCGAGCACCATCGATCCGGCGGCGACGCGGACGATGGCGGCGGCACTGGCCGAGCGCGGAATCGACATGCTCGACGCACCGGTGTCCGGCGGACCGCAGGGCGCCCGGGACGGCACGCTCTCGATCATGGTGGGGGGGCAGGCCGATGTCCTGGCGCGCGTGCGGCCGCTGCTCGACTGTCTCGGCGCGGCCGTGCGCCACATGGGCGGGCACGGCGCCGGTCAGGCGACCAAGGCGTGCAACCAGCTCCTGCTGCTGGTGACGGCGCAGGGCGTGGCTGAGGCTCTGACGCTTGCGCGGCGCGCCGGCCTCGACCCCGGTCAGGTCCGCGCCGCGCTGCTGGCGGGGATGGCGTCGAGCCGCGTACTCGACTTCTTCGGCGAGCGGATGGCGCGGCGCGACTTCGACGGCGGTATCGAGAGCCGCCTGTACCACAAGGACCTCGACATCGCCCTGCAGCTGGCGCACGACCTGGGCGTCGCGCTGCCCGCCGGCGCCCTCACGATGCAGCTCGTCAACGGCCTCCACGGGCAGGGCCGGGGCCGCGACGACCTGTCGGCGCTGGTCACCCTGGTGGAAACGCTCGGGGGCGGCGACGAGGTTCCGGGTGCGACCTGAAGCTGCCGCTCATGGCGCCGTCAGCGGGTGCCGCCGGATGGCAGCTCGGGCTCCCGGCCGCAGTCGCCGGCCAGCTCCCAGGCGCCGCCATCCGCCTGGCGCCAGTAACGGACCCGCGGGGCCGCGGGCGTTCCCTCGTAGGGGTCGATCTGCACGAAGCTATAGCAGGGCGCGAGGTGCTCCGGACGCAACGCGCGCAGCAGCTCGGCGGCGGACAGGTCGGCGGCGGCCCGCAGCCGCTCGAACTGGACCGGCGTGATGGTGCGCTGCCACGCCCCGCCGTTGACCACCACCGGCATGAGCGCGTCGCGTACCGGCGAGAAGCCGTCCACGATGACCGGCCGTCCCTGGCTGGTCGACAGCAGCACGCGCTGGCGCCAGTCGACCAGTTGCGTGTGGCCGTGGACGAAGACGGCGATGGGCCGGCCGCGGTCCGGCAGAGCGGCCTGCACGGTTGCGAGGCGGCGGCCGTAGACCAGGTCGCGGGTGCGCCAGAAGTAGTCGAACTGCCCGCCCCGGCTGTGCGGCAGGCGGGGGCACTCCGCCACCGGCGGACCCAGCGGATCGGTCTGCGTCAGGTAGCGCTCGAAGCGCCGGCGCGCCCGGCGCAGGGCGGCGCGGTAGTCGCAGAGTGCTGTCAGCTCGTCGCTGCCGAGGGTGTCCATCAGCGGCGCGAGGCTGCCCGCCTCCAGGGCTCGCCGCGCCAGGGGTTCGAACGGGGCGTCGTCCGGCAGCGAGTCGACCAGGAACGACGGCCCCTGCGCGCGCACGGCCGCCAGGTCCCAGGCCGGCGGCTGTACGTCGCCGACGTCGAGATCGACGCGGAACTGCTGCCAGGGCATCCTGAAGAGGACGTAGCGCACGAGGTCGGCCGCCGCCGCGCCGAGATCGGTCGTCCCCGCGGCGGCGAGGACGTAAACCAACCCCGCCCCGGCGTCCGCGAAGTTGTCGGCCACGGGATAGCGCTGCTCGTGCTCCCGCAGCAGAGCTCCCGCCGTGCGGGCGCCCCACGGCCGCTCGAGGTGCCGCCGTCCGTTGCGCTCGACGAATGGCGCCGGCCAGTTCGCGAAGCGATCGGCGCGCCAGCCTATCTGCTGTCCGTGCTCGACGTACACCTGCCCGTCGGACGATGCCCACGCGCCGGCCGCCGGCACCGCCGCGCGGGGTGCGCCCAGCGCCTGCTCGACGCGGGCGCGCACGGCGGGAAAGAGCAGGGCCGCATCGTGGTCGCCCGCTACCAGGACCACGCGGTTCGAGCCGGAACGGGCGAAGGTGGCCAGCGCCTCGACCTCGCGCGCGTGCGCCGCGAACACGCGCTCCAGTGCGGCCAGCGCCTCCGTCTCGGTGCATCCCAGAGCGGGATCGCCGCGGCCGCAGTCGGCCGCCGCCAGCTCGAAGGTGTCGCCGTTGAGGATGAGATCGGCGACTCCCGCGCCTTCCGCGTCGAGCGCCTGCAGGAAGCCCTCGAACTCGTCCGCCCATCTGAAGTCGTCGCCGGCGTCACCGCTGCCCATGTGCAGGTCGGCGATGACCGCAATCAGTCGCGGCGCCGCGTCCTGCCCGGGCGCGCCGGCCGCAATCGCGGGCAGCCCGCTGGACGCCGCCGCGGCAAGCACCAGGGCCGCCGCAGTACGCCACGGGCTGCTAGGGCCGGCTTGCGAGCGAGAAGCGGACGATTTCCTCATCGTTGCGAGTGATGATGTGGCGGTTCGCGTACGCCGGGTGCGACCAGTGCACGACAGGACCCTGGCCCTGAGGGCGGCGCCGCGTCACCGGACTGGTGGGGTCGATCAGGTGCGTGCGGCTGACCTCGTCGTAGCCCGCCGGCGAGAGCCGTGCGATCACGAGCTCGCCCACGTCGGTATTGATGAAGTAGCGATCCCCGTGCTGCACGATGAACGCCGTGGCGTGGTTGGCGCGGGCGCCGATCAGGGCGTCGGTCTCCCAGACGCGTCGGCCTGTCCGCAGCTCCAGACAGCGCAGCACACCATGCCCGTCTACTCCGTATACGTAGTCGCCCTCGATGACGGGTGTGCCCATCACCGAGTCGAGCGTGTCGAAGACGCGGCCGTACTCCGGGTCGCTCTGGCCGACGCCCTCCCAGACCAGTGCCGCGTCCGGATGGGACTCGGCAAGTCGCAGCATCCGGGCGCCGCCCCACTGCGAGGTCACGAGCAGGTAGGGCCCGCTCCGCACTGCGGTCGAGATCGTCATGCCCATGTCGACGATGTGGGGAACTTCCCAGTAGACGGCGCCGGTCTCGGGGTCGAGTGAGCTGATCGCGCGCGGGTGCCAGACGATGAGCTGGCGGGTGCCGGCCGCGTCGATCAGGATCGGTGCCGCGTAGCCCGGCTCCCAGTCGGACGAGAGCGCCTGCCAGAGGACCTCGCCGGTCCGCTTGTCGAAGGCCACGACCTTGGCGTCAGGCTCGCCGCCGACGAGACAGATGAGCCGGTCGCCGTCGACGAGCGGCGCGCCGGAGATGCCCCACGAGGGGATGGCGGCGTTGAAGTCGCGGACGTAGTCCGTCTGCCACAGCACGCTGCCGTCCGCCACGCGGAGCGCCAGCAGGTTCCCCGTGGCGCCGACGGTGTAGACGCGGTCGCCGTCGACGGTCGGCGTCGCGCGCGGGCCGGTCGCGTAGATGAGCTGCAGCCCTGCGTAGTTGGTGTCCCACTCGCGGGTCCAGAGGACGTCGCCGGTCGCCTCGTCGAGGGCGAGCAGGCGCTCGACCACCGCTGTGCTGCGCGGGTCCGCACGCCGGGCGTCGGTCACGAAGACGCGGCCGTCCGCCACGGACGGGCCCGCGTAGCCGCCGCCGATGGGCACGCGCCAGGTGGCGGTCAGGCCTTCTGCAGGGAACTCGCCGAGGACGCCGGTGTCCGTCCAGACCCCCAGGCGGCCGGCGCCGCGCCACTCCGGCCAGTCGTTCGCTGGCAACGGCGCGGTGGTGGCAACGACCGCGACGGCGACGATGAGCGGCAAAACGTGGTAGCGCATGGTCTGTATCGTCTCAGGGTCGGCGCTGGACGAGGCCGCGGATCGATCAGTCCCCCGCCCCGTGGATGATGCGCCAGAGCTTCTCGGGGCGCAGCAGCATGTCGACATGGCGCACGCCGAACCCGCTCAGGGCGTCGACGGCGGCCGACACGACGCAGGGCGTGGAGCCGATCGTGCCGGCCTCGCCGATGCCCTTGGCGCCCAGCGGGTTCAACGGGGTCGGCGTCACGGTGGCGTCCAGCTCGAAGCGCGGGAAGTCGCTTGCACGCGGCAGGGCGTAGTCCATCAGCGAGCCGGTCAACGGCTGGCCGTCGCCGCCGTAGACCACCTCCTCGACCAGCGCCTGGCCGATGCCCTGGGCCAGTCCGCCGTGCACCTGGCCCTCGACGATCAGCGGGTTGATCAGGCGGCCCGCGTCGTCGACCGCCACCAGCCGCAGCAGCCGCGGCTCGCCGGTGTCGCGATCCACCTCGAGCAGCGCGATGTTGCAGCCGAACGGGTAGGTGTTGTTGGCCGGCTCGAAGAACGCTTCGTCGCTCAGGCCGGGTTCGAGTCCCGCGGGCAGCCTGAGCGGCCGGTAGGCGTAGGCGGCCACGTCGGCAAACGGCTTCGCGGCGGCCGGAGCGCCCTTGACGCCGATGCGGCCCTGCTCGAACACCAGGTCGGCCTCGTGCGCCTCGAGCAGCAGCGCCGCGAACTTTGCCATCTTGTCCTTGACCTTGCCGCCGGCGAGCATCAGGGCGGCCCCGCCCACAGCCTGCGAGCGGCTGCCGCCCGTGCCCAGGGTGCCCTGCTTCACGACTGCCGTGTCGCCGTGATGGACTGTGATGTGCTCCAGGGGCACGCCGAACTGGTCGGCCAGCATCTGGGCGAAGGTGGTCTCGTTGCCCTGGCCGTGCGGCGAAGCACCGGTCGTGGCGCTGATGCGCCCGTCGCGCTCGACGGTGACCTGCGAGTGCTCCCAGCCGCCCATCGGCAGCGCCGCCGAGGGGCCGGCGCCGCACACCTCCACGTACATCGACAGGCCCAGCCCCACCAGCCGGCCTTCGGCTTGCGCGGCGTCCCGCTCGGCCTTGAGCTGCTCCCAGTCGGCCTTCTCCAGCGCGCGGTCGAGGGCCTTGGCGTAGTCGCCCGAGTCGTAGACTGCGCCCGTCTGTGTGGTGTAGGGAAACTGCTCCGGCCGGATGAAGTTCTTCCGCCGCAGCTCGGCCGGGTCCATGCCCAGCTCGCGGGCCAGCATGTCCATCGCCCGCTCGACGAAGTAGATGCCCTCCGGGCGGCCCGCGCCGCGGTAGGCGTCCGTCGGGGTCTTGTTCGTGAATACCTCGCTGAGCGTCGCGCGGATGGCCGGGATGGCGTAGTTGCCGCTCGCCATCGTCATCGTCGAGGTGGGGATGGCCGCGGTGAAGATCATGTTGTAGGCGCCGATGTCGGCCACGAGCCGCAGCTTCAGCCCGAGGACGGTCCCGTCGCGGCGGGCCGCGAGGTCGACGTAGCCGATGAGGTCGCGGCCGTGGGTGGTCGCCAGGAACGCTTCCGAGCGCTCTTCCACCCACTTGACCGGTACGCCCAGGCGCCGCGAGACCGCGGCGGTCACGCATTCCTCGGCCGAGCCGGCCCCCTTGCAGCCGAAGCCGCCGCCGACCTCCGGCGCGATGGCGCGCACCTGGTCCTCGCCCATGCCGTTCAGCGCGGCGATGAACGTGCGCAGCAGGTGCGGGGACTGGGTCGACGACCAGATGGTCAGCGTTTCCTTGCCCGGCTCGTAGTGGGCGACGACGCCGCGCGGCTCGAGGGGCGTCGGCGCGAGACGCTGGTTGACCATGCGCTGCGAGATCACGACCTCGGCGTCCGCGAACGCCCGCTCGACGGCAGCGTCGTCCGCTGCGCCGTCGGCGCCCACGCCGGTGCCCATCGGCAGCGACGCGAGCATCAGGTTGTTCGGGAAGTCGGGGTGGAGGACGACCGGGTCACCGGTCATCGCCCGCTCGGGATCGACCGCGACCGGCAGCGTCTCGTACTCCACGCTGACGGCGTCCGCGGCGTCGCGCGCCACGTAGCGGTCGCGGGCCACGACGACGGCCACCGGCTCGCCGACGTAGCGCACGACGCCGGTTGCCAGCGCCCGGCGCTCGGGCGCCGGGAACGGCAGCAGGGTGGGCAGCGGGCCGACCATCTCGGCCATCTGTGCGCCGGTGTACACGGCCTCGACGCCGTCGAGCGCCTCCGCGGCGCGGGTGTCGATGGACAGGATGCGCCCGTGCGCGACGTCGCTGCGCTTGAACGCGAGGTGCAGCATGCCCGCGAGCTTGACGTCGTCGACGTAGGTCCCGCGGCCCTGGATCAGGCGCGGGTCCTCGCGCCGCCTGACACGCTGTCCGACGAGCTTCGGGAGGACGGGTGATACGGCCATGGTGTCCGGCTCCCGTGCCCTAGCTGTCGCTGCGCGCCAGCGCGCCGTCGAGCGCCCGGCGGGTGAAGATCGGAATCATCGCGCGGCGGTACTCGGCGCTGCCGTGGATGTCGGCGTTGATCTCGCCCACCCCGTCACCGGCGCCCTGCGCGGCGGCGGCAACGGTCGCGGCCGTCGCGGGCTGCCCCGTCAGCGCCGCCTCGACGCCAGCCAGGCGCGACGGACACGAGGCGGCGCCCGTCAGACCCACGCGGGCCGCCCGGATGGTGCCGCCGGCGGCCTCGAGCGCCGCCGCCACGCCCACGATGGCGAAGCGCGACGCGCGCTGGTGGAGCTTGGCGTAGGCTGAGGCCGGGGCCGGGGCGAACGTCACCTTCGCCAGGATCTCGTCCGCCGCGAGATCGACGGTGAAGACGCCCTGGAAGAAGTCGCGCGACTTGACGACGCGCCACCCGTCGGGGCCGCGCAGGTGCAGGTCGGCGTCCACCGCCAGCATGGCGGCAGGGTAGTCGGCGGCCGGGTCGGCATGCGCCAGGCTGCCGCCGAGCGTGCCCCGGTTGCGGACCTGCGGATCGCCGATGACGGCGGCGGTGTCGGCCACGACGGGACAGCGCTCGCGCAGCAGCGCGGACGTCGCCACGTCGTGGTGCCGGGTGCCGGCGCCGATCTCGATCGCCCCATCCGACTCGCGGATGCCCGCCAGATCCGGGATGTGGCCGATGTCGATGAGGACGGCGGGCTCGCTCAGGCGCAGCTTCATCAACGGCACCAGGCTGTGGCCGCCGGCAATCAGCTTGCCGGCGCCGCCGGCGGCCTGCAGCCGCGCGACCGCGTCGTCGAGCGACGTCGCGCGCGAGTAGTCGAATGCGGTCGGAATCACGCCTGTCCTCCATGAACGATGCGCCACAGCCTCTCGGGCCGGAGCATCATGTCGATGTGCCGGACGCCGAACCCGTGCAGTGCGTCGACCGCGGCGGCGACCACGCATGGCGTCGACCCGATTGTCCCGGCCTCTCCGACTCCCTTGGCGCCCAGCGGGTTGACCGGCGTGGGCGTCACGGTGTTGTCGAGCTCGAAGCGGGGGAAGTCGCTCGCACGCGGAATGGCGTAGTCCATCAGCGAGCCGGTCAGCGGCTGCCCGTCGGGGCCGTAGACCACTTCTTCGACCATGGCCTGCCCGATTCCCTGGGCCAGGCCGCCGTGGATCTGGCCTTCGACGATGAGGGGGTTGATCAGGTGGCCGGCGTCGTCGACCGCGACCATGCGGAGCAGGCGCGGTTCGCCGGTGTCACGGTCGATCTCCAGCAGCGCGATGTGGCAGCCGAAGGGATAGGTGTTGTTGCTCGGTTCGAAGAACGCCTCGTCGCTCAACCCCGGCTCGAGGCCGGCGGGGAGCTTCAACGGGCGGTGCGCGTAGGCCGCCACCTCGGCGAACGACTTCGCCGCCGCCGGCGCACCGGCCACCGCGATGCGGCCGTTCTCGAAAACGAGGTCGGCCTCGTGGGCCTCGAGCAGCGCGGCCGCGAACTTCGCCATCTTCGCCTTGACCTTGCCGCCGGCCAGGTGCAGCGCCGCGCCGCCCACCGCCTGCGACCTGCTGCCGAAAGTGCCGATGCCCTGCTTGACCACGGCCGTATCGCCGTGGCGGATGGTCACGTGGTCGAACGGCACGCCGAACTGGTCGGCCAGCATCTGGGCGAAGGTGGTCTCGTTGCCCTGTCCGTGCGGCGACGCCCCGGTCGTGGCGCTGATCCGCCCGTCGCGCTCGACGGTGACCTGGGCGTGCTCCCAGCCGCCCGTCGGCAGGCCCGACGACGGGCCTACGCCGCACACCTCCACGTACATCGACAGGCCCAGCCCGACCAGCCGGCCCGCGGCCTGCGCGGCGTCCCGCTCGGCCTTGAGCTGCACCCAGCCTGCCTTCTCCAGCGCGCGGTCGAGGGTCTTTTCGTAGTCGCCCGAGTCGTAGATCGCCCCGGTCTGCGTGGTGTAGGGAAACTGCTCCGGCCGAATGAAGTTCCGGCGGCGCACCGCGGCGGGGTCCATGTCGAGCTCGCGGGCGAGCATGTCCATGGCGCGCTCGACGAAGTAGATGGCCTCGGGGCGGCCGGCGCCGCGGTAGGCGTCGGTCGGCGTCTTGTTGGTGAACACCTCGGTCAGCGTCGCACGGATGGCGGGAATGGCGTAGGTATTGCTGGCCATCGTCATCGTCAGCGTCGGGATCGCGGCGGTCAACAGCATGTTGTAGGCGCCGATGTCGGCGACGAGCCGCAGCTTCAGCCCGAGCACCGTGCCGTCGCGCCGGGCTGCCAGATCGACGTAGGCGATGATGTCGCGGCCGTGGATCGTGGCGAGGAAGGCCTCCGAGCGGTCTTCCACCCACTTGACCGGCAGACCCAGCCGCTTGGAGACCGCGGCCGCCACGTACTCCTCGCCGTAGATGTTGATCTTCGAGCCGAATCCGCCGCCCACCTCCGGTGCGATGGCGCGCACCTGGTCCTGGCCCAGGCCGGTCAGCGCGGCGATGAACGTGCGCAGGATGTGCGGGTTCTGCGTCGACGACCAGATCGTCAGCGCGTCCTTGCCCGGCTCGTAGTGGGCCACGACGCCGCGCGGCTCGATCGAGGTGGGCGCGAGACGGTGGTTGACCATGCGCTGCGATACCACCACCTCGGCCGCGGCGAAGGCCTGCTCGATGGCCGTATCGTCCACGGTCCCGTCGCTGCCCACGCCGGTGCCGGCCGGCAGCGGCCCCACCGCGCGGTTGTCCGGGAAGTCCGCGTGCAGCAGGGCCGGGCTGCCTGACAGCCCCACTTCGGGGTCGACCACCGCGGGCAGCGGCTCGTAGTCGACGGCGATGGCATCCGCCGCGTCGCGTGCGACGTAGCGGTCGCGGGCCACCACGACGGCGACCGGCTCGCCGACGTAGCGGACGGTGTCGGTGGCGACCGCGCGGTGCTCCGGCGACGGGAACGGCGTCCCGATCGGCATCGGGCCGAGGAGCTCCGCGATCTGCGCGCCGGTGAAGACCGCCTCGACGCCGTCGAGCGCCTCCGCGGCGCTGGTGTCGAGCGCGAGGATGCGGCCGTGCGCGATGTCACTCCGCTTGAACGCCAAGTGCTGCAGGCCGGCGAGCTTGACGTCGTCCACGTAGGTCCCACGGCCCCGGATGAGGCGCGGATCCTCGCGGCGCTTGACGCGCTGGCCGACGAGCTTCGGCAGGACCGGCGGGGTCGTCACGTGCCTTGTCCCTCCCGCGCGCGGCCCGCGGCGTGCTGCACCGCGTTGACGATGTGCTGGTAGCCCGTGCAACGGCAAAGGTTGCCGTCGAGACCGGCCCGGATGTCCTGCTCCGTCGGTGCGGGGTTGTCGTTCAGCAGATTGACGGCCGACATGATCATGCCGGGCGTGCAGTAGCCGCACTGCAGGCCGTGCTCCTCCCAGAACCCTTCCTGCAGCGGGTGCAGCCGGTCGCCGTCGGCGAGCCCCTCAATCGTGGTCACTTCGGAGCCGTCGGCCTGGACCGCGAAGATGGTGCACGACTTCGCGCTCCGTCCATCGAGCAGCACGGTGCAGGCGCCGCACTGGCTGGTGTCGCACCCGACGTGCGCGCCCGTCAGGTTCAGGTGCTCGCGCAGGAAGTGGACCAGGAGCAGGCGCGGTTCCACGTCGGCCGAGCGCTGGCGGCCGTTGACCGTCATCGTGACTTGGGGCATCTGTGGTCTCCGGAGACTGGCTGTTGGCAGCCCGTGGCGCAACCCCGCGTCGCACCGAGACGGGCGAGGCGCCCGGCTGACGAGGCGCGACAAGGGAGCAGGTTGGGCGTATTCGACCGAGGACCAACGACGGCAGACGGGCTGCAGCGCCCGTCGAACGCAGTGGGGCCTTGTGCCACGGGCTGTCTAGCCTATCCGTAACCGCGCCCGGCGACAAGTGCCCGCGGCCGCGCGGCTGCAGACGGGGCTGGGCTCCCTGCTAGGGACCGTCCGCCACGCGCACCAGCGCGCCGTCGCGCAGCGCGAAGCGGGCGGCCACCTCCTCCGGCTCCGGCGCGACGAGTCCGGCTGCCCGCCAGGCGGTCACGGGCGGCTCGATCCATACGCGCCGCGTCAACCCCGTATGGACCGCAACGGCGTCCTCGATCAACGTCCCGAACGCGGCGTCGAGATTCGTGCGGATGCTCCGGTCGTCGTCCAGCTGCACGACGCGGTCGGGCGGCAGCCGGGCGGCGACGGGGCCAATCTCGTTCAGCACGTGCGTGGACAGCCTGGCCCACTGCACCCAGCGGTCGTTGCGCGACCAGTGGACCGGCACGGCCAGTATGGCGAGCAGTGCCGCGGCGCCCACCATGCGCCGGCGCGCGCCGGGGGTGGCGCGGTCCCAGACGGCCGCCAGCAGCGCGGCGCCCGCGAGCGCGGCGCCGGCCGCCGGCCCGACGGCGTAGAGGCTCGAGCGCACCGGCAGCAGGACGGCCAGGGCATAGCCGCCGATCATCCACACCGCGCCCAGCGTCACCTGTCGCCACTGCTGCGCGGCCGGCCGCGGCAGGGCGCGGGCCACCAGGGCCATGATCAGGGTTGCGGCCACCGGCAGCGTGGCGGCCCGGTCGAGGTACTCGAGAACGTTGCGGCCGACAATCGCCGGGTCCAGCGTGAAGCGGTAGAACGCGGGGGCTGTCCAGGGCGTCATCCCGCCGGCGGCAGCCCGGGCGGCGAGATAGATCGCGAGCACGACAAACAGGGGCCAGGCGCGCCGCGCGGCGCGCCACGGATCAATCCGCCCGCCCGGCGGTTCGCCGGCCGCGGCAGGCGGCGGCAGCACGGCCCACGCCAGCAGGACGAACGGCAGCAGCACCGCGTCCTCGCGGGAAAGCATGGCCAGCAACGCCCAGCCGGCTGCCCGCAACGCCTGTCCGTGCACGAACGCCCGGGCCGCAAGCAAGGCGAACAACGTCGCGAGCAGCGCGGTGCGACCGCTGATCCAGAGCAGCGACATGTTGATGCCGTGGAAGCTGAGGCTCCAGAGCGCGGCGGCGACGAGCGCGCTGCCGCGCGTCATCTTGAGCGCGAGGGCAAGGTTCGCGAGAACAGCGGTCGCCGCCAGCAGGAGAACGAGGTTCGTGAGCCCGTAGGCGAGCGGCTCGGTGCCGAACAGCCACCAGTCGGCGGCGAAGCTCAGCGCGACGAGCGGCCGGTAGAAGTCGGGCGCTTGCAGGAAGAGCGTGGCCAGATCGGCCGGGTGCGTCAACTGGTTCGACGCGATCCAGACGAAGTCGTCCTTGATGAACCCGTGACCCAGGCCGGGCAGGTAGATGGCCAGCAGCGTCGCCGCCAGGAGTCCCCACCAGCTTTTCATCGCCTCGGCATCCGCTCGAAGACCCGCACCGCGTTTCCTACAGCGCCGCCGCGAACAGCATCAACATCCCGGCGCCGACTAGCCAGCTCGTCCGGTCGCGCAACGCGAACACTACCGGATCGTCGCCGACCCGGCCGCGATTCGCGAGCAGCATCGTGCGCCCCAGCCAGTACAGCAGCAGCAGGCAGACCAGCCACAGGAAGTCCGGCCGGGCGTAGCGCTCGCTAACGGCCGGGCTCGATACGTAGAGCGTGAGCACCAGCACGGCGGCAAAGCTGCTGGCCGCACCGAGTGCCGCCAGCACAGCCAGATCCTCCGCTCGATAGGCGCGTCCACCGGCCGCCGCCGGGTCGGCCGGGCGCAACGCCTGGAGCTCCGACTGGCGCTTGGCCACGGCCAGGGCCAGGAAGACGAACACGGAAAACGCCAGAAACCAGGGCGACAGGGGCACGGCGGCCGCCGCACCGCCGGCGAGCACGCGGATCGCGAACAGGACCGCCAGCGCAATGACGTCGGCGAAGAGCCTGCGCTTCAGGGCCAGCGAATACACGACCGTCACCGCCAGGTAGAGCAGCACCCAGCGTCCCGCCGGGACCGACAACTGGAACGCCGCAGCCAGTCCGGCTGCGGCCAGCCCGGCGGCGAGCCCGCCCGCCGGCAGCGCCCGCACCCTGCCTGCCGCCAGCGGCCGGTGCCGCCGGCCCGGGTGGCGGCGATCGTACGGCAGGTCGAGCAGATCGTTCAGTACGTAGGTGCCCGCGGTGCAGCCTGTCAGTGCCGCGCACAGTCCGGCCACCACCACGTAGGGCCCGGGCTGCGTCTCGTGCGCGGCGACGAGCGGCGCGAACACGAGCAGGTTCTTCAACCACTGGTGTGGCCGCAGCAGGCTCAGGTAGTCCCGCAAGTGTCCGCCGCCCGCGTCGGACCGGGTCACACGGGCGCCTTCGAGTGGATGGGGTATTGGTGCGGAAGGGGGGATTTGAACCCCCACGATGTTGCCACCGCCAGCCCCTCAAGCTGGTGCGTCTGCCAGTTCCGCCACTTCCGCCAGCTTCCGGACGCCCGCCGCCGGCAGGCGGCGGAGCCGTTTGCGCGCGGCTCGGCACGCACGAGTCCCAGCCACGTTGCCACCATTGTACACGCGGGTACACGCGCGGCGGCCGCGCGCGGGCAGCAGGGAGGCTACTGCGGCGGGTCCGTGGACTCCTCGACCGGGGCCGGCTCCGTCGCCGCCGGCGGCGCGGCGGGCGCATCGATGCCGCTGAGGAGCGACCCCGGACCGCGCTGCCCCAGGATGGCGAGCACCATCGCGCCGACCATGAACAGCGCGCCGAACACGGTCGTCGCCCGCGTCAGCACCGTCGCGCCGGCACGAGCCCCGAAGGCCGCCTGGCTGCCGCTGCCGCCGAAGGCGGCGGCGATGTCCCCACCCTTGCCCTGCTGCAGCAGGACGACGACCAGCAGGAAGAGACAGACGAAAACGTACACGGCGGACAACGCGATGCTGAGCATGATGGAAATTATAGCGCCGCGCCGCGGCTCCCGGCCACGATCTGCGCGAAGCTGTCGGCGTCGAGACCGGCCCCGCCCACCAGCGCGCCGTCCACGTCGGGCTGCGCCGTCAGCGCGCCGACGTTGTCGGGCTTGACGCTGCCGCCGTACAGGATGCGCCGCGTAGCGGCGCTGCTCTCGGACAGGATGTCGGCCAGCCGCCGGCGGATGTGCGCGTGCGCCTCCTGGGCCTGCCCGGGCGTCGCGTTGCGACCGGTCCCGATCGCCCAGACCGGCTCGTACGCCACGACGAGGTTCCCGGCAGCGGCCGGGGCCAGCCCGGCCAGTCCGGCTTCGAGCTGGCGGTCCAGCACCTCGGACGTCCGGTTCGACTCGCGCTCGGCCGGCGTCTCCCCGACGCACAGGATGGGCACCAGGTCCGCGCCGGTGGCCGCGCGCACCTTCGCGCCGACCTCGGCGTCGGTCTCGCCGAACCGGTGGCGCCGCTCCGAATGCCCGATGATCACGTAGCCCGCTCCCGCGTCGCGCAGCATGCCGGCGCTGATCTCGCCGGTGAACGCACCCTGCGGCTCCGCGTGCAGGTTCTGGCCGGCCACCCCGATGCCGCTGCCGGCCAGCGCGCCGGCCAGCGCGTGCAGCGCCGTGAACGGCGGCGCCAGCACGACCTCGACGTCGCGCACCTCGGCGACGAGCCTCCGGAACGCCGCGGCGTATTCGACCGCCTCGCCCGCGGTCTTGTGCATCTTCCAGTTGGCGGCGACAAGCGGCGTTCTCACGGTGCACCTCTACCGGTGGCGATCGAAGCCCGTTGCGAAGGGCGCGGGGCGCCGGGGGTGTGCCGACCGGCGCTGGTTCTGTGAACGCCGTCGACAATCGTAGCAGGCATCACCGTGGCGGCTCGTCGGGGAGCACGGCGACGCCCGGCAGGCTGCGGCCGCTGAGGAACTCGAGCGTGGCCCCACCGCCGGTCGAGACATGGGTGATGCGGTCTTGCACACCGGCCTGCGCGACCGCCGCAAGGGAGTCGCCGCCGCCGACCACGGTCGTGGCGTCCGTCGCCGCCACCGCGCGCGCAACGGCCAGCGTCCCGGCCGCGAATGCGTCGATCTCGAAAACGCCCAGCGGCCCGTTCCACACCACGGTCTGCGCCGCGGCGATGCGTGCGGCAAACGCGGCGCGCGTGCGCGGCCCGATGTCCACGCCCAGCCGGTCGCCGATCGCGGCGTCCGTCACGGCCAGCGTTTCGCCCAGCGTGCCGGGCGCGATACGGTCGGCGACGACATGGTCGACCGGCAGCTGGAGGTCGACACCACGGGCCCGTGCGCCGTCCTCGACCCGGTTCGTGGCTGCCAGCAGGTTGGGCTCGACCAGCGATTGGCCAGTCGGCAGGCCCTGCCGGTTGAAGAACGTATAGGCCATCGCGCCGCCGATGAGCAGTGCGTCGACCCGCCCCAGCAGACTCTCGATGACTTCGAGCTTGCCTGACACCTTGGCGCCGCCGAGGATTGCCACGAATGGTCGCGCAGGCGCCCCGAGCAGCGACCCGAGATGTTCCAGTTCGGCCGCCATCAGCAGCCCCGTCCCCGCGTCCCGCACGTGGGCGACTACGCCCGCGGTCGATGCGTGGGCGCGGTGCGCCGCGCCGAACGCATCGTTCACGTAGAGATCCGCCAGCTCCGCCAGGGCCGCCGCGAACGCCGGGTCGTTGCCTTCCTCCGCCGCGTGGAAACGCAGGTTCTCGAGCAGCACGACACCGCCCGGCCCGGCTGCCTCCACCGCCTGCCGCGCCGCGCCGCCCACGCAGTCGGGCGCGAAGCCCACCGCTGTGCCGAGCAGCGCGGCGAGACGCTCCGCGACCGGCTGCAGGGTGAGCTCGGTACGGGGCCGCCCGCCGGGGCGGCCCAGGTGCGCGGCGAGTACGAGCATCGCCCCGCGCTCGCGCGCGTGGCGCAGAGTCGGCAGCGCCGCGCGGATGCGGGTGTCGTCGCCCACTGCGCCGTCCGCGATGGGAACGTTGAAGTCGACGCGGATGAGGACCCGTCGGCCGGCCAGGTCGAGGTCGCGGATCGAGCGCTTCATTGGACGGGGCTGCCCGAACCCCCGGGCGTCTGCAGTTCTAGCCTGCCTGGGCGCCGAGGAGCTTGACGAGCTCCACGCAGCGGGACGAGTAGCCCCATTCGTTGTCGTACCACGAGAGGATCTTCACGAAGTCCCCTTGCATCACGTTGGTATACGACGCGTCCACGATCGACGAGTGGGGATTGCCCCGGAAGTCGATCGAGACCAGCGGCGCGGGCGACAGGTGCAGGATGCCTTGCAGACGCCCCGCCTCGGCCGCCGCGAAGGCCTGGTTCACCGCCTCCGCGGTCGTCGAGCTCTCCACCTCGGCGACCAGATCGACCACGGACACGTTCGGCGTCGGGACGCGCATCGCGATGCCGTCGAGCCTGCCCTTCAGCTCCGGCAGCACCTCGCCGACGGCCACTGCCGCGCCCGTGGTGGTCGGGATCATCGACACGCCCGCGGCGCGGGCACGGCGCAGGTCCTTGTGGGGAAGATCGAGCAGGCGCTGATCGTTCGTATAGGCGTGCACCGTGGTCATCCACCCGCGGCGCAGCCCGAAGCTGTCGTGCAGCACCTTGGCCACCGGCGCGAGGCAGTTCGTCGTGCACGACGCGTTCGAGACGATATCGTGCGCGGCCGGGTCGTAGAGCTCGTCGTTCACCCCGAGCACCACGGTCAGGTCAGGCCCCTTGGCCGGCGCCGTGATGAGGACCTTCCTGGCGCCCGCAGCCAGGTGCCTGGCGGCGTCGTCCCGCTTGGTGAACAGCCCGGTCGACTCCACCACGACGTCGACGCCGAGTGCACCCCACGCGAGCGCGCCCGGGTCGCGCTGTGACAGCACCCGCAACGAGCGCTCGCCGACCCGGATGACGTCCCCGTCGACCGCCACGTCCTCGGGCAGGTTGCCGAGAACCGAGTCGTACTTCAGCAGGTGGGCCAGCGTGTCCGGGCTGGTAATGTCGTTGACTGCGACGAATTCCAGCGCGCTGTCCCCCAGCGCCGCCCGGAGCACGTTGCGTCCGATGCGGCCGAACCCGTTGATCCCGACCCTGATGGCCATGTCCGCTGCCTCCGCGAGATGTATCGTTCCCGTCCGGGTCCCCGAAGGGCCATGCAAACCATCAATTTTAGGCGGCCCCTCCGGGACGGTCAACCGGGAGCCCGTCGCGGCGCCGCGGCTGTCCGCCCGTGTCAACAGTCCCCGCTGCATTCGAGCGGCGCTGCATCCCGCCTGACTGCGTTGCTAGCCTGTCGAACAGGCCCGACGGGCTCCCTCGTCGCGCCTTGTCAGGCAGGCGCTTCGCCCCTACCGGTGCGACGCGGGGCATTCACCACGGACTGCTATACTCCGGCCACCCTGGGGCTGGCGGGTGTCCCCGCAGGCGTATGCCGGGGGTTCCGAGCGCAGCCCCGTCTGAAGCTGGGTGACGATGTACGTCCTCTACAGCCTGGCCCTGAGCGCGTACCTGCTCGCGCACCTGCCGGTGGTCGGGTATCGGGCCGTCCGCCATCGGAGAGCCGTGGGCCGCTTGCGGGACAGGGTGGGCCGGCTCCCGGCCGGCGTGAACCCGGGCCGCCGCCGGTCGATCTGGATCCACGCGGTGTCGGTCGGCGAAGTGCTCGCCGCGCGCGCGCTCGTCGCCCAGCTCCGGGACGCGTATCCGCGGCACCGGCTTCTGATGTCGACCACCACGGCCACCGGCCAGCTCGTCGCCCGCCAGGCGGGCGACGAGCTCGACGCGGTCTTCTACGCGCCGCTGGACATGGCGCGGTTCGTCGCCCGCGCCCTCGATCGGGTTGCGCCGGACATGCTCGTGCTGGTCGACACGGAGATCTGGCCCAACCTGCTGCGCGCGTGCCGCCGGCGCGGCGTGAAGACGATTCTCGTCAACGGCCGGCTCTCCGACCGGTCCTACCGGCGCTACCGGCTCGTGCGCCCGTTCATGCGGCGCGTGCTGCACAGCCTCGACCACTTGTGCGTGCAGAACGGCGCCTGGAGCCGGCGCTTTCGCGATCTGGGCGTGCCGCCCGCGCGGCTGACCGTTACCGGCAGCCTCAAGTTCGACGCCGTCGACGACGCGCTCGCGGGCACGCCCGCGGACGATGGGATCCTGCGCTGCTTCGAATTCGCAGCGGGGCGGCCGGTCGTCGTTGCCGCGAGCACCCTCCGCGGTGAGGAGGAGCCGGTGCTGCGCGCGTTCGCCGCCGCCCGCCGTTCGGCTGCCGGAGCGGTGCTGATCGTCGCGCCGCGGCATCCCGAGCGGTTCGCCGAAGCGATCCGGATCGCGGCCGGCCGCGGTTTCGCCGTTGCGCGGCGCACCGAGCTGGATGCTGCCGCTGCCCCGGCGGCCGACGTCATCATCCTCGACACGATCGGGGAGCTCGCGCGGCTGTTCCGCCTGGCGACGGTCGTATTCGTGGGTGGGAGTCTCGTGCCCGCCGGCGGGCACAATCCCATCGAGCCGGCCGCGTTCGGCAAGGCCATCGTGTTCGGTCCGCACATGGACAACTTCGCCGAGATCGCCAGCCTGTTCGTGGCCCGTGGCGCCGCGTGGCAGCTCGGCTCGCAGAACGAGCTCGACGGGGCGCTCGATGTGCTGCTGTCGGACGCCGGACGCCGCGCAGCGCTCGGCGCCGCAGCCCGGGCCCTGGTAGACGACCAGCGCGGCGCTCGGCGTCGGACGCTCGCCGTCATGGCGGAGCTTCTGCGGCCGGATGCCGCGACCCTTGCCGCCCGCGCGGCGCACAGCCCGTGCTGAGTCGCCTCTACGGCAGTCTTGCCCGGCGCCGGCGCCGCTGGTACGAGCGCCGGCCCGAGGCGCGGCGCCGCCTGCGGCGGCCGGTCGTCAGCGTCGGCGCGTTGCGCGTGGGCGGCAGCGGGAAGACGCCGATCACCGCCCGCCTGGCCGGGCTGCTCGCGGCGCTGGGCGAGCGGCCCGCCGTGTTGAGCCGAGGCCACGCCCGCGCGCGCCGGGTCGCTGGCGTCGTCGTGGTGCGCGACGCCGACGGCGTGCGTGCGGGACTGGCGGAGTCCGGAGACGAGCCGTTCATGCTGGCGTTGGCGCTGCGCGACACCGCAGTCCTGGTGGCCGCGGACCGCCACCGGGCCGGGCGGTTGGCCGAGACGGAAATGGGTGCGACGGTGCATCTGCTCGACGACGGTTTCCAGCACCTCTCCCTGCACCGGGACGTCGACCTGCTGCTGCTCGCGGAGCAGGACCTCGCCGACCCGCGGACGCTGCCCGGCGGCCGGTTGCGGGAGCCGGTCGATGCGGCCCGCCGGGCCGACGCACTCATCGTCGAGACGCCGGATGCCGGCCGGGCGCGGGCGCTTGCCGAACGGCTGGCTGTCGGGCAGGCGTTCCGGTTCACGCGCGTACTGCAGCCCGCCCGGCACGCAGAGACCCAGCGCGAGGTGGCGGTGCCGCCAGCGGCGCCGGTACTGGCCGTGGCCGGCATCGCGCAGCCGCTGCGCTTCTTCGCCGCGCTGCGCGAACGGGGGTACGCCGTGGCGGCCACGCTGGCATTTCGCGACCACCACCGGTACGTGGCCCGGGACGTCGCCCGCATCGCGCGCCTGGCGACCGCGTGGGGGGTCGAGTACGTCGTCACGACCGACAAGGACCGCGTCCGGCTGCTGCCGTTCGCCCCGTTCCCCTTTCCGTTGCTGTCGATCCCGTTGGCCGTGCCGATCGAGCCCGAGGCGTCGTTCCGCGCGTGGCTTGGCGGGCGGGTCGAACGGGCACGCGCCGCATGAGGCGCCGGCTCGAGTACGCGGCGGTCCTGGCGTTGCGAGCGGCGCTGCGCACGCTGCCGCGACGCGCCAGCCTGGGCGTGGGCGCCGCCCTGGGGCGGCTCTTCTACCGCGTGCACGGGCGACGTCGCGAGCTGGCCCTGGCGAACCTGCGGGGGGCGTTTCCGACCCGGGCCGAGCGCGAGCTGCGGGCGATCCTCCTCTCGACCTTCGAGCACTTCGGGCGGCACGTGGTGGAGCTGCTGAACTTCGACGCGATGACCACGGAAGAGATGACGCGCCTGGTGGACGTCGAGGGCGGCGCCCGCGTCGAGCAGGCGCTGGGCCGCGGTCGGGGCGTGATTTTCTGCTCTGGCCACGTCGGCTACTGGGAGGTGCAGGCCATGGTGCACGCAGTGCTGTTCACGCCGATCGTCATGGTGGCGCGGACGCTCGATAATCCGCTGCTGGACCGCCTGCTCGTGCGCATCCGCACCCGTGCCGGCACGCGCGTGCTGTCGCGGCAGGGGGCGGTCCGCGGGCTGTTCCGCGCGCTGCTCGACCGGGCGCCCGTCGCCCTGATGATCGACCAGCACATGCAGGACCGCAGTTCCGTCACGGTGGCCTTCTTCAATCGCCCGGCGGCGACCACCGCGGTCGTGGCGGCACTGGCGCTGCGTACCGGCGCGCCGGTCATCCCCGTGTTCGCGCTGCCGCTCCCCGGCGGGCGCTATCGCCTGCTGTACGAAGAGGCGGTCGAACCTCCGCCCGCGGACGATCCCGACGCGGTCCGCACCTATACGCAGCGCTGCACGGATGTGCTGGAAGGGTACGTGCGCCGGCATCCCGACCTGTGGCTGTGGATGCACCGGCGCTGGCGAACCGATGCGGTCGCCGGGACGGATGGCGTGGGGGCGACCCCCGTCCCCGGCACGCCGCCTGCACGCGAGGATCGGGGCCGGTGATCGAGCGTCTCCTCGAGCTGCTGGACGCCGCGGGCGACCGCCGGGTGGCCGTGATCGGAGATGTCATCGCGGATGAGTTCGTCCATGGCCGGCCGACGCGCGTCTCCCGTGAGGCGCCGGTCCTGATTCTGGAGTACGACGGCACGGTCGTCGTGCCCGGCGGTGCCGGGAACGCCGCCGCGAACGTGGCCGCGCTCGGCGGGCGCGCGCGCCTGGTCGGCCTGATCGGCACCGCGGAAACCGACCGGCGCGTGGTGCGGGCGCTGCCGCGCAGGGTGGACCGCGCCGGCCTCATCCGCGCCCGGCAGTACCATGCGCCTGTCAAGACGCGCATCCTGGCCGGGGGGGGGCACTCGACCCGACAGCAGGTCGTGCGGATCGACCGGGCGGCCGACGTTCCGGACGACCCCGGCACGCGCCTCGCGTTCGAGCGCGCGGCCCGCGCCGCCGCAGCCGACTGCGACGCGGTCCTCGTGTCCGACTACGGCTCCGGCCTGGTGCGTCCCGGTCTGGTCGCGGGCATCCGGCGCGCCGCCGCGCGCCGCGGCGCGCCCGTCCCGATCGTCGTCGATTCGCGCCATGACCTGCTGCGGTATCGCGGCATGACGGCGTGCACTCCCAACGAAGCGGAGGTGGAGCAGGCCCTCGCGTTCACGATCGGCGACGACTCCGGGCAGCTGGAGCGCGCCGGCCGGACCCTGCTGGAGCGCCTGCGAACGGAGGGGCTGGTGCTGACGCGCGGGCGACAGGGGATGGCGGTGTTCGCCCCCGGCCGGCGAACGGCACACATCCCGGTCTTCGGCACCGACGAGGTGGCCGACGTCACCGGTGCGGGCGATACGGTAATTGCAACGATCGCGCTGGCACTCGCCGCGGGCGCTTCGCTGCTCGAGGCGGCGACCCTGGCCAACTACGCCGGGGGGCTCGTCGTCATGAAGCGCGGGACGGCGACGGTATCCGCCGACGAGCTGCGCCGCGCAGTCCGGACGGACCGGGAGTCCGCGCCGTAGAACGCACGAAGAAAGCACGCAATGGGTCGGGTCGTATCGCTGACGGCGCTGCGCGGCCTGGTCGCGGCGGATCGTGCCCGGGGGCGCAGCGTCGCGCTCGCCAACGGCTGCTTCGACGTCGTGCATGTCGGCCACGTCCGCTACCTGACCGGCGCTGCCGCAGAGGCGGACCGGCTGGTCGTCGCCATCAACGACGACCGGTCGGTAGCCGCTCTCAAGGGGCCGGGACGCCCTGTGCTGCCGGCCGACGAACGGGCCGAGATCGTGGCGGCGTTCGCCGTCGTCGACTATGTCGTCGTCTTCTCGGAGCCCACGGTCGCGGAGCTGCTGGGGGTGTTGCGACCCGAAGTCCACTGCAAGGGGACCGACTATACCGTCGAGACGGTGCCGGAGCGGGCAATCGTGCGCGGTTACGGCGGCCGGACCGCGATCGTGGGCGATCCCAAGGCGCACGCCACCCGCGACCTGATCGCGACCATCGCCCGGCGCGGGCCGCAGTCCTGAGTCGTGCCGATGCGCATCCTCGTCGTGCGGCTGAGCTCGCTGGGCGACATCGTTCATACCATTCCGGCCGTGGCCGGCCTGCGGCGCACGTTCCCCGCTGCACGCATCGACTGGCTGGTCGACGACCGCTATGCCGAGCTCGTCGATCTCGTTGCGGCGGTCGATCGCCGCGTCGGCGTGCCGCGCACCGGCGTCCTGGCGCGGCTCCCAAGCCTCGTGCGCGCGCTGCGGGAGACCCGCTACGACGTGGCGCTCGACTTCCAGGGGCTGCTGAAGTCCGCGCTGTTGGCGCGGTCGGCGGGAGCCCGGAGCCTGATCGGCTTCGACCGGACCGAGGTGCGGGAGCGTCCGGCCTGCTGGCTGTACACCGCAACGCCGCGGCTGGGCGATTCAGGTCATGTCATCGAGCGCAACCTCGCACTGGTTGCGGGCCTCGGCGTGCGCGCGCAGACCGTTGAGTTTCCGATTGCGGAGGGGCCGTCGGCGCGGGTCGACCGCGCGCGGGCCGCACTCGGCGCGCAGGGCAGCCGGCCGTTCGCGCTTCTCAATCCCGGCGCGGCCTGGGCCAGCAAGCGCTGGGCGCCCGCACGGTTCGGTGCGTTGGCGCAACGCCTGCGGAACAACCACGGGCTGCCGTCGGTCGTGCTGTGGGGACCGGGTGAGCGGGCTCTGGCGGCGCGCGTCGTGGCGGCGGGGGGCGGTGCGGCGGCGCCGGCGCCGGCCACCACCGTGGGCGACCTCGTGGCCCTGGCGCGGTCCGCCGCGGTCGTCGTCGCGGGCGATACCGGGCCGCTCCACGTCGCGACCGCCGTCGGCACCCCCACCGTCGGCATCTACGGGCCCAGCGATCCGCGCCGGAACGGACCCTGGTCGCCGCGCGACATCGTCGTGACGCCGCGCCGGCCGTGTCGCTGCCGGCTGGAGCGGTCCGGCTCGTCGGGTGTGGTCGTTCGTCGCTGTGCACAGCAGCACCCCTGCCTGGCGTCCATTCCGGTGGAGCACGTGACGGGCGCTGTGGCGCGCCGGCTGGCTGCTGAGGCTGCGCACGATGCCTGACGTTGCCGCGCGCCACCGCCGACTGTTCCTCGTCGCCCGCGCGCGGGTGTCGGCCGGTTTCTTCGTGGGCGCGGGCGCGTTATGGCTGGCCCAGCCCAGCTGGCCGTCGCTCGGCGCCGGCGCGCTGGTGGCCGCGGCCGGGGAGGCGCTCCGGGTGTGGGCGGCGGGCCACCTGCGCAAGGGGGAGGAGATCACGAGTTCGGGGCCGTACCGCTACCTGCGCCACCCCCTGTACTGCGGATCGGCCGTCATCGGCGTCGGGTTCGCGGTGGCGGCTGCCGATCTGCCGGCCGCGGGCCTGGTGCTCGGGTACCTCGGCATCAGCCTGGCGTCCGCCGTCCGGTTGGAGGAGGCGACCCTCCGTGAGGCGTTCGGCGCGGAGTTCGAGCGCTATGTGGCCGGCTCCGCGGCGGCGTCGGCGCGGCGCTTCAGCCTCGCGCGGATGGTTGCGAACGGCGAGCACCAGGCGCTGGCAGGATTCGCCGCGATACTCGGCGTTCTGGCCCTGAAGGCGTGGCTGCGTGCCGCCTGCATTGCGGATGCCGTATAATGACTGACTCCGGGTTCATGCAGGGGGCGGTTAGCTCAGTGGCAGAGCACCGGTCTTACACACCGGCTGTCACAGGTTCGAGTCCTGTACCGCCCACCAGCCGCCGCGGGCGGCGGAGCCCGAGGGAGTAATGCAGGGCCTGCGGGTCCAGCGCGTTCGGATGCGGGGTCGTAGTTCAGCTGGTTAGAACGCCGGCCTGTCACGCCGGAGGTCGCGAGTTCGAGTCTCGTCGGCCCCGCCACCTCTTCCAGAACGCACAGCCGGCCGGCTGACGACCCAGCCCGGGCCGGCTCCGCCCGCCGCCGAGCGATGCCACGCACACCGCCGAGTCGCGCCCGCGGCGCGCGGGCGCAGCTCCGTTCCGCCTTCACGCCGGCCGTCTTCCTCGATCGGGACGGGACGTTGATCGAGGACGTCGGCTACCTCGACCGCCTCGACCGCCTGCGCCTCTACCCCTGGAGCGTCGAGGCCGTGCGCCTCTTGCGGCGCGCCGGCTACGCGGTCGTCGTCGTGACGAACCAGGCGGGCGTGGCGCGCGGGATGATCACCGAGGCGGCGGTTCTCGAAGTACGCGACCGCTTGCAGCAGGATCTCGCGCGGGCCGGCGAGCGGCTCGACGGGCACTACTACTGTCCCCACCTGCCCGACGCGCCACTGACGGCGTACCGTCGGCGCTGCCGCTGCCACAAGCCCGCGCCGGGCATGATCCGCCAGGCCGCGGCGGACCTGGGCCTCGATGTCGCGCGCTCGGTCGTCGTCGGCGATCGCTGGACCGACGTCCGGCTGGCGCGCGCCGCCGGGACCGCTGCCGTTCTCGTGGAGACGGGCTACGGCGCGAGCCAGGCCGCCCGGCCGGCCCGGGGCGAGACGGCCGACGCCGTCGCCGCCAACCTGCTGGAGGCCGCCGGCTGGATTCTCCGCCGCCTCCCGTCGCCGCGGCTGGCGCCCGCCGCGGACCCCCGCGGCTGACGCCCGCCGCCGCCGGGTGGCCCCCGGCGCGGCCTGTGGCCCGCCCGGCGCGTGATCCGTGTGCTACGATTCGATTTCGTGCATGGCTTTTCGCGATATCGCGGGTCATCGCGGACTCGTGCAGTTGATTTCGCGCGCTGTCGACCGGGCGTCGCTGCCGCCCAGCCTGCTCTTCGCGGGGCCTGAGGGCGTCGGAAAGCGGCTGACCGCCACGGCGCTCGCCCAGGCACTGAACTGCGCCGACCCGCTGCGCGGTGCCCGGCCGCGCGGGTCGGGCGCCGGCCCTGATCTCCCGTTCGATGCCTGCGGCCGTTGCGCTACCTGCCGCCGGATCGCCCGCGGCGCGCATCCCGACGTGCTCGCGGTCGAGGCCGGGGACGGCGGGTCCATCACCGTCGACGCGGTGCGCGGGGCGATGGGCCAGGCCCGCTATCGACCTTTCGAGGGGCAGCGCCGGGTCATCGTGATCGACGGCGCAGACCAACTGGGTCCGCAAGCGCAGAACGCGCTGCTCAAGACCCTGGAGGAACCGCCCGACGCCTCGCAGTTCGTTCTGGTCACGGCGCGGCCCGACCTGTTGTTTGCGACGGTGCGGTCGCGCTGCCAGCGCCTGGCCTTCGGCCAGCTCGGGATGGCGGAAGTCACCGACGTTCTGCAGCGCGACCTCGGCCGCGACGAGTCGACCGCACTGGCCTCGGCCGCATCGGCCGGGGGCAGCGTAGGCCACGCAGTGCGGCTGGCGTCCGGGGAGCTGGCTGCGGCGCGCGCTGCGGCGCTGGCGCTGCTGCAGGCTGTTGCGGGTACGTCCGAGACGAAGTCGCGCCTCGCTGCGGCGAAGGGACTGCTGCCCGCGAAACGCGACGCCGCGGTCGAGCGCCGGGAGTTCGCGCAGCGGCTGCGCGTGCTGGCGTCGATGCTGCGTGACGTCACGCTGCTGGCCAGCGGCGCGGACCGGGCGGCCCTCGCCAACGCGGACCTGGGCGCCCGACTCGAACCGCTGGCGCGGACCGTCGCCCCCCGGCGCGGCGTGGCCGGCTTCGCAGTGGTCGGCGAGGCGCTCGGGGCAGTGCACAACGCCAGCCTGAAGGTCGTGGCCGACTGGGTCGCGTGCCGCATCTAGGAGTCTGCGCCGCAGAGACATGGCCGAATCCGGACAGCCGCCGTTCGTGAGCGTCAAGTTCGATCCGGTCGGGCGGGCGCACCACTTCCTCCTGCCGGAGGTCGGCTTCAATCCGCCCTTGCAGCCGGGTGATGCGGTGGTGGTCGCGCGGGGCGCGCAGCGCGCCTACGGTACGGTGAAGCCGTCGGTGTCCGGGCTCGCCGCCCGCGCGGCGCCGGCCGCCGGCGACCGGGTGCTGCGCCGGGCGTCCCGGCAGGACGTCACGAACCGTCTTGCGCGGCGGCACCGCGAGCGCGAGGCGCGGCGCATCAGCTCGATGAAGATACGCGAGCGCGGCCTCGCCATGAAGCTGGTGCGCGTTGAGCAGCCGTTCGACTCTTCGCGGCTGGTCTTCTACTTCACCGCCGAGGATCGCGTCGACTTCCGGGACCTCGTGCGCGATCTGGCGGCCGAGTTCCGCTGCCGCATCGAGATGCGCCAGCTCGGCGCCCGCGACGAGGCGAAGCTGCTCGGCGGCTACGGGACGTGCGGCCGACCGCTCTGCTGCACCACCTGGCTCAAGGGCTTCGAGCCGATCTCCATCAAGATGGCCAAGCGGCAGCACCTCAGCCTCAACCCTTCGCGGCTCTCCGGGTTGTGCGGGCGGCTGAAATGTTGCTTGCGGTACGAGCTGCCCAACGCCGCGGGCGAGCAGTTCGCCGGTTGCGCCCACGAGGGCTCTTGCAGCCGCGGCGGCAGCGGTGGCGGCTGTGGCGGCGGTTGTGCGAGCGGGGGCTGCGGCTCGTGCGCCGCAGGCGCCTGACGCGGTGGCGATCCGCGGACCGGCAGTCTGCGCAGTTCCGTCCACTTGAAGCCGGGTGATGGCACTTCCCCGCATCGGTCTCACCGTCGGCGATCCTGCGGGTATCGGGCCGGAGATCGCGGCGCGGGCGGCCTGCGACGCGCGCGTCACCGACGTCTGTGAACCCCTGCTGTACCATCCGGCGGATGCCGGCGCCGGCCCGGTGTTCGAGCCGGGCGTGGCGACGGCGGCCGGCGGGCGCGCCGCCTACGACGCCGTCTGCCGGGCGGCGGCCGACGCGCTCGCGGGGCGGCTCGACGCCCTCGCGACCGCGCCGGTCAACAAGACCGCCTGGAGGCTGGCCGGTCTGCCGTGGCGCGGCCACACCGAGCTGCTGGCACACCTGACAGGCGCGTCCGACGTCGCGATGATGTTCCACACGGAGCGCCTGCGCGTCGTGCTGGCGACCGTGCACATCCCGCTGGCGGAGGTTCCGGCGCAGCTCACGCGGCAGCGGGTCGAGCGCACTGTCGAGCTCGCCGCCGCCGAACTGCCGCGGTTCGGATGCCACCTGCCGCCGCGCCTGGCGCTGGCCGGCATCAACCCGCACGCGGGTGAGCAGGGGCTCATGGGCCACGAGGAGGCGCGGGTGCTGCGACCTGCCGTCGAGGCCCTGCAGGCCCGCGGCATCGCCGTCGCAGGCCCGCTGCCGGGCGATACGGTGTTCGTGCGGGCGCTCGGCGGCGAGTTCGACGCCGTGGTGGCCTGCTATCACGACCAGGGGCTCATTCCGGTCAAGCTGCTCGGCTTCGGCCGCGCCGTCAACGTGACGCTGGGGTTGCCGATCGTGCGCACCTCGGTCGACCACGGCACCGCGTACGACATTGCCGGGCGGGGCGTGGCCGATCCGTCCAGCCTGATCGAAGCATTGCGCCTTGCCGCGCGGCTCGCGGCGCGCCGCGTCCCCGCTGCGTCATGACCGACCGGGCCGGCGAACGCCAAATCGCCGACAACCGCAAGGCGCGCCACGACTACCACCTGCTCGATACCTTCGAGGCGGGCATCGTGCTGCTCGGCACGGAGGTCAAGGCCATCCGGGAGGGCCGCGTCAACCTCCGCGACAGTTTCGGGCGCGTCGAGAACGGGGAGGTCTTCCTGCACAACGTGCACATCAGCCCCTACAGCCATCGCGGGTATGCCGAGCACGAACCGCTGCGCCGGCGGAAACTGCTGCTGAACAAGGGCGAGATCCGCAAGTTGATCGGCAAGACCGTCGAGCGGGGCTGCACGCTCGTGCCGGTGCGGATGTACTTCAGGAACGGGCGGGTGAAGGTGGCCGTGAGCATAGCCAAGGGCAAGAAGACCCACGACAAGCGCGAGACCATCCGGCGCCGCGAGATTGACCGCGAGACGCGCGCGATGGTGAAGGGCCGCGCGCGGTGACGATCCTGGTCACCGGGGCGGAAGGCCGCCTCGGGTCCACGCTGGTGGCGCTGCTCGGGGCCCGGCACCGGGTCGCGGCGCGCGGCCGGAGCGGGCTCGACGTCACCCGGCCCGCGGACGTCGCCGCGGCCTTGCGGTCGGTCGCGCCAGACGCCATCGTCAACTGCGCCGCCTGGAACGACGTGGACGGCGCCGAGGACGACCCCGCGGCCGCCTTCGAGCTGAATGCCTTCGCGGTGCGCACGCTCGCGCGTGCCGCCGCCGCCGCGGGCGCCAGCCTGGTGCACTACAGCACCGACTTCGTCTTCGACGGTTCGGCTGCGGCGCCGTATACCGAGGAGGACGCCCCCAGTCCGCGGAGCGTCTACGCGATGTCGAAGCTGGTGGGCGAGTGGTTCGCGCGGGACGCCCGGGGCTACGTCCTGCGGGTGGCCAGCCTGTTCGGCGGCGGGCGTCCCGGCGTGCGCGCGAGCAGCCTCGACCGCATGGCGGACTCCATCCTGGCGGGCCGCGAAGTCCAGGCATTCGCGGACCGGACGGTCTCGCCGAGCTACGTGCCCGACGTGGCGGCGGCAACGGCCGCGCTGCTGGCCACGGCGCCGCCCGCCGGCGTCTATCACTGCGTCGGTTCCGGCCGCGGCACCTGGCTCGAGGTGGCGACCGAGCTCGCGCGCCACCTTGGCCGCCCGGCCCGCATCGTGCCGGTTGCCGCGGCCGACCGCCCGCCACGCGCGCGGCGACCGGCGTACAGCGCACTGTCGAACGCCAAGCTTGCCCAGACCGGCATCGTGATGCCGGCCTGGACGGACGCACTGGCGCGCTATGCAGCCGAGAGGACGGCCCCTGCAGGGGTGAACCGTTGATGGCGCCGCCGGATTCGGTAGGCTTGCGGGACGTGGACGGAGATGCCTGGACCGTTGTCGACACCGGCGCGGTCGTTTTCTCAGCCCAGCGCTTCTTCCACGAGATCCGATACCAGGCGGCCGATGGCGAGGCACGCGGTCAGGCCGGGCGAGTCGATGCCGGCCGCGTGCACGAGGCGGGGGATGCGGGCGTCGCGGCGAATGATGAAGTCGGCGAACGGCACGTCAGGCGGGCAGGCCTTGGCCCGAATCCCCGTGCCGCCCGGGCGCAGGTCCTCCGGCGCGAGTGCGGGCAGCAGGCGCCGCGCCGCGCGCAGAAAAACCTCCAGCGGGAGGCGGTCGGCCTCGAGGTCGTCGCGGGCCGTCTGGTAGCGGGCGGTCGGGCCGAGCGTGACGGTACCCCACGTGGTGCGGGTGAAGTGCACGCCCAGGCCATGACCCGTCGGCTCGGGGAGCGGGTACACGAGGCCGTTGATCAGGTGCCGGCGCGCGGGCGCCAGCTCGGCGTACTCGCCCCTGACCGGGTAGATCGTGAACGGCTCGCCGCCGAGCATGGCCGCCAGCTCGTCGGAGTACAGGCCGGCGGCGTTGACCACGACGCGCGCGGCAATCGTCTCGCGGGGCGTGCGCAGCTCGATGGTGTCGCGGCCGGCGCTGCCGCCTTGGACCGGCGTGCCGGGCAGCAGGTAGGCCTCGCGCGCAGTGGCCAGGCGCGCCAGCGCGCGCACCACGCCCTCGGCCTCCACGATGCCGGTCGACGGCGACCACAGCGCCGCGCAGGCGTCGACGGCCGGCTCGCGGGCGCGGACGAAGCGGCGGTCCACGACGGTCAGGTTGTCGACGCCGTTCGCGGTCCCGCGGGCGGCGAGTCGTTCGAGCTCGTCAATCTCGCTGGCCCGCGTGCACACGATGAGCTTGCCGCAGCGCGCGTGCGGGATGTCGTGCTGCGCGCAGAAGCGGTACAGCGCTTCGCGTCCCTCGACGCACAGCAGGGCCTTGAGCGAGCCCGCCGGGTAGTAGATCCCGGCGTGGAGCACACCGCTGTTGTGCGTGCTCGACTCCAGCCCCGGACGCGGATGCCGTTCGAGCACGCAGGTCGAAAGGCCGCGTTCGGCGACGGCGCAGGCGGCGGCGAGTCCCACGACGCCCCCGCCGACGATCGCCACGTCGAGACGCTCCATCACCGGCGACGATTGTGCCACGCCGCCGCGCGCGACGTCGTACACTGAGAGCACCGGACGCCATGTCGAAGCGGGCCATCATCACCGGCGTCAGCGGGCAGGACGGCTCGTATCTGGCGGAGCTGCTGCTCGCCGAGGGGTACGAGATCGTCGGCGTGGTGCGCCGCCTGAGCACCCCGAACCACTGGCGCATCGAGCACCTCCTCGACCGCATCGAGCTGCGACCCGGCGACCTGCTGGATCAGCTCTCGCTGATCCGCCTCGTCGACGAGGTGCGGCCGCACGAGATCTACAACCTCGCCGCCATGTCGTTCGTCCCGGCGTCCTGGGACCAGCCGATGCTGACCGGCGAGTACAACGCCCAGGGTGTAACGCGCCTGCTCGAGGCCATCCGCCAGGTGGACACGTCGATCCGCTACTACCAGGCGTCTTCGAGCGAGATGTTCGGGACGGTCCGCGAGTCGCCCCAGAACGAGCGCACGCCGTTCTATCCGCGCAGCCCCTACGGGGTGTCCAAGGCGTTCGCCCACCACATCACGGTGAACTACCGCGAGAGCTACGACCTCTTCGCCGTGTCGGGCATCCTGTTCAACCATGAGTCGCCGCGGCGCGGCCTGGAGTTCGTGACGCGCAAGGTCAGCCACGGGGTGGCGCGCATCAAGCTCGGGCAGGCTAGGACACTTGCGCTGGGCAACCTCGACGCACGCCGGGACTGGGGGTTCGCCGGCGACTACGTGCGCGCGATGTGGTCGATGCTGCAGCAGGATGCGCCGGCCGACTACGTGGTTGCGACGGGAGTCAGCCACTCGGTCCAGGATCTGGTCGAGACCGCGTTCTCGCACGTGGGCCTCGATTGGCGCGCGCACGTGCACACGGATGAGAGGTTCGTGCGGCCGGCCGACATCGAGCACCTGGTCGGCGACGCATCGAGGGCCCGCGCGCTGTTGGGCTGGCGGCCCTTGGTCGATTTTCCGACCCTCGTCCGCACCATGGTGGATGCCGACCTGCAACGGCTCTCGGGCGCCGGCGAACCGGTCCCGGCCGCCGCGACCGGACGCCGAACCTGACGACCGGGCTACGGCGCGGCCTGCCCGCGTGCCTGGACGACGCCTTCGAGAGGACTGCTGGCGGTGGCGTACGGCTTGCGCGGGATGCGCCCGGCGAGGAATCCGGAGCGTCCGGCCTCCACGGCCAGGCGCATGGCCCGCGCCATGAGGACCGGGTCCCGCGCGCCGGCGATGCCGGTGTTCATCAGGACACCGTCGGCCCCCAGCTCCATGGCCAGTGCGGCGTCCGACGGGGTGCCGACGCCGGCGTCCACGATTACGGGCACGCCGGCCGCGTCCTTGATGAGGCGGATGTTGTTGGCGTTCTGGATGCCGAGCCCGGAGCCGATGGGCGCACCCAGCGGCATCACGGCCGCGGCTCCGGCGTCCTCGAGCTTGCGGCAGACCACCGGGTCGTCGTTGGTGTAGGGCAGCACGACGAAGTCGTCGCGAACCAGCCTGCGGGTCGCCTCGAGCAGGGCCTCGTTGTCCGGGAAAAGCGTGCGCTCGTCGCCGATCACCTCGAGCTTCACCCAGCTGGACAGGCCGACCTCACGTGCCAGGTGGGCGGTGCGTATGGCGTCGTCCGCCGTGTAGCAGCCCGCCGTGTTGGGCAGCAGGAAATACTTGTCGGTGTCGATGAAGTCGAGGAGCGATTCCCCCGAGCGGTCCGTGAGGTCGACCCGCCGCACGGCCACGGTCACCATCTCCGTTCCCGACGCCGCGTGCGCCTGCGCCATGACCGGGTGCGACGGGTACTTGCCGGTTCCCACGATGAGGCGCGAGCCGAAGGTCCTCCCGGCCAGCGTCAGGGCATCAGCGGACATCTGAGCCGCCCCCGACGAAGTTGACCACTTCCACCTGATCGCCGTCGCCGACGACCACCGAGTTGTACGCGGCACGCTTCACTATCGCGAGGTTGTGCTCGACGGCGACGCGGCGCGCGTCGATATCGAGCCTGGCCAGCAACTGGCTCACGGTCAGCGGGCCTGCGACTTCGTAGGGGTCGCCGTTGAGCATGATTCTCAAGGGCAGCAAGCGTACTCCTGCACGCGGTCCCAAGTCAAGGCTAAGCCCTTGTGCAAACGGGGGTTAGCAGCCCGTGCCAAGACCTCGCCGCCGGCGACGGGTGCTGCATCCCGTGGCGGACGGCGCTCGACCAGTCCCCAGCCGGGTCGACCATGCCCGACAGGCTCCCTCGTCACGCCATGTCAGCCGGTCGCCTCCGCCCGTCTCGGTGCAACGCGGAACCTCACCACAGGGGCCGCCGGAACCCCGGAGGGGGCTGGGCTGCGGAGGCTGCAGGCCCTGCCATTGACTTGCTCCCGAGGCGGCACTAGGATCGTTACGTGCGGGGCGGTCGCCCCGTATTTTTTCGACCACACTTGAGAAAATATTCACAACCTCGATGGCTCTCCACCGGTTCCGGAAAGGTCTGCGGCTGCCGCTAGCCGGCGAGCCGGTTCAGGCGGTCGAGCGGGCCCCGGCGCCGCGTCGTGTTGCGCTGGTTGCAGCGGACTTCATCGGGCTGCGTCCCACGCTGCACGCGGCGGTGGGCGACAGCGTGCGGCGCGGCCAGCTCGTGCTCGAGGACAAGAAGATGCCGGGGGTGCGCTACACGGCGCCGGGCGCCGGCACGGTAACGGCAGTGAACCGCGGCGAGCGCCGCGCCCTGCAGTCCGTCGTCATCGAGCTGAGCCGGGCGGAGCGTGAGGGCCGCGAGCCGGAGCAGGAGCGCTACCCGGCGTTCACCGGCCGTCACCCGACCGGGCTGGGCCCGGCCGAGGTGCAGGCCCTGCTCGTCGAGTCCGGCCTGTGGGTCGCGCTGCGGGCCCGCCCCTTCGGACGCGTCGCGAATCCGGCGCTCCGGCCGCACTCGATCTTCGTCACGGCCATCGACACGCAGCCGCTGGCGCCGTCGCTCGACGCCGCGGTGACCGATGCGACGGCGTTTGAGTGGGGCGTCGCGGCGCTGGGGCGCCTCACCGACGGGCCGGTTTTCGTATGCACCAGCCCGCAGACGGCCATCACGGTACCGACCGGCGAGCGGGTGCGTCACGAGCAGTTCGCCGGCCCGCATCCGGCGGGCACCGTGGGCCTGCACATCCATGCGCTGGATCCGGTCGATCGCAACAAGACCGTTTGGCACCTCGGCGCGCAGGACGCGGCGGCCATCGGTACGCTGTTCCGCACCGGCTCGCTGGATGTCGCCCGCGTCGTTTCGCTCGGCGGCCCGCCGGTGCGGCGTCCGCGGCTGCTGCGCACCCGGCTCGGCGCGGCCCTCGAAGATGTGCTCCAGGGCGAGCTCGACGATGGGGAGACGCGGACGATCTCCGGCTCGGTGCTGTCCGGGCGAGCGGCCGCCGGTCCGGTGCACGGCTACCTGGGACGCTACCACCAGCAGATCTCGGTGCTTGCCGAGGGGCGCGAGCGGGAGTTCCTCGGCTGGCTGGGGCCTGGTCTCGACAAGTTCTCCGCGATCCGGACGTTCGTCTCCGCGTTGCTGCCGCGCCGGCAGCTGCGCCTGACGACCTCCACCAATGGCTCGCGGCGGGCCATCGTTCCCATCGGAACCTTCGAGCAGGTCATGCCGCTCGACCTGCTGGCGACGCCCCTGCTGCGGGCGTTGCTCATGGATGACGTCGACCGTGCCGAGGAGCTCGGGTGCCTCGAACTGGACGAGGAGGACCTGGCGCTTTGCACGTTCGTCTGCGCCGGCAAGAACGACTATGGACCGCGCCTGCGTCACGTGCTCGACACGCTTGAGAAGGAAGGCTAGCAGCCTGTGGTGAAAGGCTCCGCCGGCGTCAAGTCATGAAGTTTCTGCGCCGTATTCTCGACCGGCAGGCGCACCACTTCGAGCCGGGTGGCCGGCTCGAGAAGCTCTATGCCCTCTGGGAGGCCCAGGACACGTTCCTGTACACGCCCGGTCACGTGACCGAGGGCCCGTCCCACGTCCGCGACGGCCTCGATCTGAAGCGGATGATGGTGACCGTGGTGGTCGCGCTGGCCGGTTGCGTCTACATGGCCTTCCACAACACCGGCTACCAGGCGAATCTGGCGATCGCCAGGGGTGCCCTGCCGCTCGAGACCTGGCAGACCCGCGTGGTCGAGCTGCTCGGGATCGGCTTCGCGCCGGACAGCTGGACGGCATGCTTCGTACACGGGGGGCTCTACTACCTGCCCGTGCTCGCGGTGACCTTCGCGGTGGGCGGCTTCTGGGAGATGCTTTTCGCGTCGGTGCGCAAGCACGACGTCAACGAGGGGTTCCTGGTGAGCGGGATGCTGTTCCCGTTGATCCTGCCCCCGACCATCCCGCTCTGGCAGGTCGCGCTCGGCGTGTCGTTCGGGATCGTCGTGGGCAAGGAGATCTTCGGCGGCACCGGCATGAACGTCCTCAACCCGGCGCTCGTCGGCCGCGCGTTCCTTTTTTTCGCCTACCCCGCACAGCTCTCGGGGGACGCGGTGTGGATTGCGGCGCAGACCACGACCGACGGCGTGAGCGGCGCCACCTCCCTGGCGCAGGCGACGCTGGGCGGCACGTCCGCGGTCGCGGGGGCGGTCGAGCCGTGGAGCGCGTTCGTCGGCTTCATCCCCGGCTCGATGGGCGAGACCTCGGTCGTCGCCTGCCTGCTCGGGGCGGCGGTGCTGGTGGTGACCGGCGTCGGGTCGTGGCGCATCATGCTGAGCGTCGTGGCCGGGACCGGGCTGATGGCCCTGGCGCTGAACGGCATCGGCTCGGCGACCAACCCGTTCTTCGACGTTTCGCCGGCCTGGCACTTCCTGCTCGGGGGCTGGGCGTTCGGCACGGTCTACATGGCGACCGACCCGGTCTCGGCCCCGACCGCGCTGCGGGGGCAGTATGTCTACGGTTTCCTCATCGGGGCGCTGGCGGTGCTGATCCGCGTCGTCAACCCGGCCTACCCCGAGGGGATGATGCTCGCCATCCTGTTCATGAACCTGTTCGCGCCCCTGATCGACTACTTCGCCGTGCAGGCGAACATCAGACGGAGGAGGGCCCGGAATGCACGCTAGCGTGGCCTACAATCTCGCGTTCGCGGCCGCCGTCTGCGTCGTCTGCGCCATCGTCGTCTCGACCTCGGCGGTCGCGCTCCAGGATCTGCAGGCGGCCAACGCCGCGCTCGAAAAGCGTCGCAACGTGCTCGTGGCCGCCGGGCTGGCTGCGAGCGACGAACGGCCGTCGGCCGAGGAGATCGACGCCCGCTTCGAGGCGATTCGCGCCGTGGTCATCGACGTCGCCACCGGGACGGAAGTCGCAGACATCGACCCTGATTCGTTCGATGACCGCGCCGCGGCGGCCGACCAGGACACCAGCCGCGCCGCGCCCGACAACGCGGCGGGGATCGCGCGGGTGGCGCACCACACCGTCGTCTACGAGCTGCGCGACGCCGGCGGTGCACTCGAGCTGGTGATCCTGCCGATCAGCGGCATGGGTCTGTGGTCGACGCTCTACGGGTTCGTCGCCTTCGACGCCGATCTGCAGACCATACGCGGCATCACCTACTATGCGCACGGGGAGACGCCGGGTCTCGGCGGCGAGGTCGACAACCCGCGCTGGAAGGCGCTCTGGCCGGGCCGCCAGGCGTTCGGCGCCGACGACGAGGTGCGCATCGAGGTCATTCGCGGCCGGGCCGGCCCGGCCGCGGCCGATCCGTATCGGGTGGACGGCCTGGCCGGGGCGACCATGACGAGCCGCGGCGTCACGAACATGCTGCGCTTCTGGCTCGGCGACGACGGATTTCGCCCCTACCTGGAGCGGTTGCGGGCGGGAGGGAGCGCCTGATGGCTGCGCAGACGAAGACGCGTGAAGCGCTCGTCGATCCCATCTTCAACAACAACCCGATCACCTTGCAGGTGCTGGGCATCTGCTCGGCCCTGGCCGTGACGACGCGGATGGACACCGCCCTGGTGATGAGCGCCGCCGTCATCGGGGTGACGATGTCCTCCAACTTCTTCGTGAGCGCCCTGCGCCAGCACATCCCGACCAACATCCGGATCATCGTGCAGCTCACGATCATCGCCTCGCTGGTCATCGTGGTCGACCAGCTCCTCAAGGCCTACCTGTTCGAGATCTCGCAGCAGCTCTCCGTCTTCGTAGGCCTCATCATCACCAACTGCATCATCATGGGCCGCGCCGAGGCGTACGCCATGCAGAACCCGCCGGCCATGAGCCTGATCGACGGCATCGGCAACGGCCTGGGCTACGGCGCCATCCTGATGGGCACCGCGTTCCTGCGCGAGCTGCTCGGCTTCGGCACCCTGTTCGGCGCGCAGCTCCTGCCGCTCGCAAGCGAGGGCGGGTGGTACACGCCGAACGGGCTCATGGTGCTGTCACCGGGCGCGTTCTTCATCATCGGCTTCTTCATCTGGGCGCTGCGGGCGTGGAAGCCGGAACAGAACGAGAGCGAGTGATGGAGCACTACGTCAACCTCGCCGTCAAGGCCGTCTTCGTCGAGAACATGGCGCTGGCGTTCTTCCTGGGCATGTGCTCCTTCCTGGCCGTCTCCCGGCAGGTCAAGACCGCGCTGGGGCTCGGCGTGGCGGTCATCTTCGTGCTGACCATCACCGTGCCCATGAACAACATCATCCATACCCGCCTGCTGCAGCCCGGCGCCCTGGGCTGGCTGAACCCCGGGTTGGCCGAGCAGGACCTGACCTTCCTCGGCTTCCTGACCTACATCGGCACGATCGCGGCCATGGTGCAGATCGTCGAGATGACGCTCGACCGCTTCGTGCCGAAGCTGTACGCGGCGCTCGGCATCTTCCTGCCGCTCATCGCGGTGAACTGCGCCATTCTGGGCGCCTCGCTGTTCATGGTGGAGCGCAGCTACACCCTGGCCGAGAGCACCGTCTTCGGGTTCGGGTCGGGCGTCGGCTGGGCGCTGGCCATCGTTGCCCTGGCCGGCATCCGCGAGCGCCTGCGCTACAGCAACCCCCCGGCCGGGCTGCGGGGCCTGGGGCTGACGTTCATCCTGGTCGGGCTGATGGCCATCGGCTTCATGGCGTTCGCCGGCGTGCAGCTCTAGCTGGTCGGGGTAGCGGAATGATTACCGTCACGCTCGGCGTCGCGATGTTCACGTTCACGATCGTCTCGCTGGTCGGCCTGCTGATGGTAGCCCGGCGGCAGCTGGTCGCGACCGGCAGCGTCACGATCACGGTGAACGACGAGGCAGAGCGGGCGCTGCACACGCCCTGCGGCGGCAACCTGCTCGGCACGCTGGCGGCGAACCGCCTGTTCGTGCCGTCCGCCTGCGGCGGGAAGGGGAGCTGCGGCGTCTGCAAGGTGAAGGTGCTCGACGGTGGTGGCGCCGTGCTGCCGACCGAGCTCAGTCACCTCGACCGCGGCGAGGTGCGCGACGGCGTGCGGCTGTCCTGCCAGGTGAAGGTAAAGCAGGACATGCGCATCGAGATTCCGGCCGAGATCTTCGACATACGCCGCTGGCAGTGCAAGGTCCGCTCGAACCACAATGTCGCCACGTTCATCAAGGAGCTGCTGCTCGAGCTGCCCGCCGGCGAGGCCGTCCCGTTCCGGGCCGGCGGGTACATCCAGATCGAGGCTCCGGCGGGGGTCTACCCCTACCAGCACATCGACGTCGAGGACGAGTACCGCGACGACTGGGACAAGTTCAACCTGTGGAAGTACACGGCTGAGCTGGACGAGCCGGTGACGCGCGCGTACTCGATGGCGAACTACCCCGAGGAGACGGGCGTCATCATGCTCAATGTGCGCATCGCCTCGCCGCCTCCGCGCGCGCCGGAGGGCACGCCGCCGGGCAAGATGACGGCCTACCTGTTCGGCCTCAAGCCGGGCGACGAGGTGACGATCTCCGGGCCGTTCGGGGAGTTCTTCGCCCGGGAGACCGCCGCGGAGATGTTGTTCATCGGGGGCGGCGCGGGCATGGCGCCGATGCGGTCCCACATCTTCGACCAGTTCCGCCGCCTCGGTACGCGCCGCAAGGTCACCTTCTGGTACGGCGCCCGCAGCCTCCGCGAGGCGTTCTACGTGGAGGACTTCGACACGCTCGCGGCCGAGCACGACAACTTCGAGTGGCACCTCGCGCTGTCCGAGCCGTTGCCCGAAGACGGCTGGACGGGCAGCACCGGTTTCATTCATCAGGTCGTCTACAACCAGTACCTCAAGGACCACCCTGCACCCGAGGACGTCGAGTACTACCTGTGCGGCCCGCCGCTCATGTTGAAGGCGTGCATGGAGATGCTGGACGGGCTGGGCGTCGAGCCCGAAAACATCCTGTTCGACGACTTCGGGTAGGACGCGAGGATTGGCCGCCGTGCAACGGGCCCGCGCGCTCCTGCCCGTCCTGCTCTGCGCCGGCGCGTGCCTGCCGGCCGCCGACGGGCCTGCGGTTCACGTCTTCGATGGCCCGACGATGGGCACGACGTTCGCCGTGCGGGTCGTCGCCGACGACCTCGACGACGAACGGCTGGCAACGCTCCGGACGGCTATCGAGGAGACACTGGCCGCGGTAGACCGGCGCATGTCGACCTACCGGCCGGAGTCGGAGGTCAGCCGCTTCAACCGCGCCCGCACGACCGACCCGTTTCCGGTGTCGGCCGATACGCTGGCGGTGCTGCGGCATGCCCGCGAAATCAGCGAGCTCACCGGCGGTGCCTTCGACGTGACCGTCGGGCCGCTGGTCGACGCCTGGGGCTTCGGGCCGACGGGCGACGCGGCTGCGCCGCCGACCACGCGCGAGCTCGATCGCCTGCGGCAGCAGGTCGGCTTCCGGAGGTTGTCGATCGAGCCCGCCACGTCGTCGATCCGCAAGCTGGACCCGCGGCTCGCATGCGACCTGTCCGCGCTCGCGAAGGGGTATGCGGTCGACCGGGTGGCCGAGCGGCTGCGCGCGGAAGGGCTCCGCTCGTATCTGGTCGAGGTGGGCGGCGAAGTGCGCGCCGGTGGACTGAGCCCCCGCGGCGACGCGTGGCGTGTCGGCATCGAGCGGCCCGCTCCGGGACCCCCGGCCGTCCAGCGTCTCGTCCGCCTGCGCGATCGTGCGCTGGCGACCTCTGGCGACTACCGCAACTACTACGAGGTCGATGGCCGGCGCATCTCGCACACGATCGACCCGCGCAGCGGCCGGCCCGTGGACCACGACCTCGCCTCGGTCAGCGTCGTCGAGCCGCTGGGCGTTCGTGCCGACGCCATTGCCACGGCCCTGGGGGTCCTGGGCCCCGACGCGGGCTACGAGCTGGCGGTCGCGCAGGGGTGGGCGGCACTGCTGCTCATCCGCCGCACCGACGGCACGCTGGACGAACGCGAAACCCCGGCGTTCGCGGCGCTTGCCGCGGCGCCTTGACGTCCGCGGCTGGTAAGATGGACGCAGATGGCGCTGTTCCTGCTCTCCGTGGCCATCATCGCAGCGGCCATGCTGGTGATGGCCGTCGGCGTCCTGTTCAACTACTCCTGCCTGCGCGGCTCCTGCGGCGGCCCGGATGTCGCGGGGCCGGACGGTGAATCGCTCCGCTGCGCCGCGTGTCCCAGACGCAAGTCAGCCGGCGACGCCGCCTGACGCAATCCTCGCCAGCACGGCGGTGAGTGTGGCGTCCTCCGCGGGCGGCACGGTGCGGAGGTCGAGCACCACCTCACCGCGCTCGATGCGGGCGATGACGGGTGGTTCCGCCCCGCGCAGCAGCGCCTCGAGGCCGTCCGCGCCGCAGTCGTCGACCCGCACTCGCAGCACGCGGCTCGGGAGCGTCAGGCCGGGCGTGGTGCCTCCGCCGATAGTCGACTCGCCGGCGCCGACGGTCAGGGTCAGTCCCGCGGCGCCGGTCAGTCCTGCGGCTATCCGGCGCGCCCGGGCGTCGAGGGCATCCACCGTCGCCCGGATCATCGCCAACACCGGGATTGTCCGCGCCGCGCGCCCGGTTGCATGCTCCAGCAGGGTCGCCTCCAGCGCCGCGTAGGCCAGCTTGTCCACGCGCAGGGCCCGCATCAGCGGATGCCGGCGGATCGGCCGCAGAAAATCGCGCCGCCCGACGAGAACGCCGGCCTGGGGACCGCCCAACAGCTTGTCGCCGCTGAAGCAGCAGACGGCGACCCCCGCCTGCACGCTGGCGCCCACATCCGGCTCGTCCCGGCCCTGCAACCCGTCCCCCCAGGCGGATTGCTCCAGCAGGTTGCCGCTGCCGAGGTCCTCGACGACCGGCAGGTCGAACTGCCGACCGAGCGCCGTGAGCGCGGCCAGCGGCGGGCGTTCGGTGAAGCCTTCGATCCGGAAGTTCGACGGGTGGACGCGCAGGATGAGCGCCGAGCGGTCGCTGATGGCGGCGGCGTAGTCGGCCGCGCGCGTCCGGTTCGTGGTGCCGACTTCCCGCAACAGCGCGCCCGATTGCCGGAGCACGTCCGGAATGCGGAAGCCGCCGCCGATCTCGACGAGCTCGCCGCGCGAGATGAGCACCTCCCGGCCGCTGGCCAGAGCCGCCACCGCCAGCAGGACTGCGGCGGCGTTGTTGTTGACGACGGCGGCGTCCTCGGCGCCGGTGAGGCGCTGCAGCAGCGCCCGCGCGTGGCCGGCGCGCGAGCCGCGGCCGCCCCGGCCGAGGTCGTACTCGAGATTGGAATAGCCGGCCACGGCCGCCAAGCGCTCGACCGCCGGCCCGCCCAGCGGCGCGCGGCCCAGGTTGGTGTGCACGATGACGCCGGTGGCGTTGATCACCGGGCGCAGCGACGGCGCAAGCGCGGCGGGCAGGCGCCGCGCCAGGCTGCTTTCGATCCGGCGTGCGATCGTCTCGCGGTCGGCGTCGGGCTCCGGTGTTTGGGCCAGCTGCACCCGGACGGACTGTGCCTCCGCCCGCAGCGCGTCGACCACCGCCGCGCGCCCGAAGCGGGCCTCGATCCGTCGCACGACGGCGCGCTGCCGGAGCTGTTCGATCGAGGGAATGACGTGCAGGGTGTCGGCCATCGACCGCCCGAACGGCCGCCGCCGGCGGCAGACGCCGTCTTGCCGGCGTTCGGCTGTTCAGGATACCATCGAGCGCCCGCGAGCGAAGGCCGACCTACCCCACCATCCTGTTGCCAGGAGGCAGTGAGCGTCATGCGTGCGTTGTTGAGCGTGTCGGACAAGACCGGTGTCGTCGAGCTCGGGCGGGGCTTGGCGGAGCGCAGGGTCGAACTGGTGTCGACCGGCGGCACTGCCCGCGCCCTGCGCGACGCCGGGCTGCAGGTCAAGGGCATCGCCGACGTCACCGGCTTTCCGGAGATGATGGATGGCCGGGTGAAGACGCTCCACCCGGCGGTGCACGGCGCGATCCTCGCGCGGCGGCACCGGCCGGACGACCTGTCGGCGCTGGCCCACCAGGGCATCCAGCCCATCGACCTGGTGGTCGTGAACCTGTATCCGTTCGCCAGCGCCGCGACCCGGCCGGACACGACCTTCGACGAATTGATCGAGCAGATCGACATCGGCGGGCCGAGCATGGTGCGGGCGGCGGCCAAGAACTTCCGCGACGTGCTGGTGCTGGTCGATCCGGCGGATTACGGCCGCGTGCTGCAGGCGCTCGACGACCCGGGCCGGCTGGATCAGCGCTTCCGCTTCGACCTCGCCCGCAAGGCCTTCGCACACACCGCGGAGTACGACGCCACGATTGCGGCCGCGCTGGCGGCGGTGGGCGTCGACGACGGAGAGTTCACCCGCGCGGCACTGACGTTCGACGGGCTGGCGCCGGACCACCTGGCACTGTCGGGACGCAAGCTGCAGGACCTCCGCTACGGTGAGAACCCGCACCAGCAGGCGGCACTCTACGGGGTCGAACCTGCCTGGGGTTTCGGGGCGGCGCAGGTGGTGCAGGGCAAGGCGCTGTCGTTCACCAACCTGCTGGATCTGGACGCAGCCGCCCGGCTGGCGCTGGAGTTCGCGGCACCCGCTGCCGCGGTCATCAAGCACACCAACCCGTGCGGGGTGGCGACGGCCGAGACGCTTCGTGACGCGTACGTCACGGCCCGCGACGTCGATCCTCTTTCGGCGTTCGGCGGCATCGTCGGGCTGAACCGGCCGCTCGACGCCGACACGGCCGAAGCGATTGCCGGCACCTTCATCGAGGCCGTGGTGGCGCCCGGTGCAGCGGACGAGGCGCGCGCGGTGCTCGCGGCCCGGAAGAACCTGCGGCTCGTGCTCGCCGACTTCGGCCCGCTCACCGCGACGGCAGCCGAACGGCGCGAGGTGCGGTCCATCCTGGGCGCTCTGCTCGTTCAGGAGCGCGACCGGGTCACCGAGGCCGCGGCGGAGTGGCGCGACGGTGCGGAGATCGCGCCCGGCACGCACCTGCGCGTCGCCACCCGGCGTGCGCCGACTGAGCAGGAATGGGCCGCGCTGCGGTTCGCGTGGCGGGTGTGCGCCCACGTCAAGTCGAACACGATTCTCTTCGCCCACGCCGACCGTGCGGCTGCGGTCGGGGCGGGTCAAATGAGCCGTGTGGACGCGGTCAAGGTCGCGACGCTCAAGGCGGAGTCGCTGGCCGGCACGGTGGCTGCGTCCGACGCGTTCTTTCCGTTTCGGGACGGGATCGACGCGATAGCCGCCGCCGGGGCCACCGCGGTGGTGCAGCCCGGCGGCTCACGCCGCGACGACGAGGTCATCGCCGCCGCCGACGAGCACGGGCTGGCGATGGTGTTCGCGGGCCGCCGGCACTTCCGACACTAGTTCCATTCGGCGGGTGGGTTTCATCCAGGTCGCCCGCGTGCGACGGCAGGGCCCCCGGGTGGCGCCGCGTACCTCACGGCTCGGCGTCAGCGGCCGGCGGGTCGTCGTCGTGCGCCGCGGACCGCTCGCCGGCCGCCGGCAGCGTGAGCACGACGAGCAGCAGCATCAGGAACTCGGAGTCGCCGAAGTTGTATTCGAACATCCCTGCGGCCAGCATGCCGGCCAGCGCTGCCAGGCCGGCGCCGGCCGCCGCGCGCGCATGCGGCTGCCGGAACCTCGCGGCGAGCTCCCGCCCCGCGGCCACCACGAACCAGAGCCAGGCGCCGAGTGCCGGCAGCCCGCGCTCGGCCGCAATCTGCAGCGGCACGTTGTGGAGGTGGGGATTGGTCTCGTTGACGGCGGACTCGTCACGGTACCGCGGGTAGAGTCGCTGGACCATGTCGGGTCCGACACCGGTCAGCGGGTGGTCCCGCACCATCCGCAAGCCCGCGCGCCCCATCGCGATGCGGTCGCGGTTGGTAGGATCCTGCAGATCGAACATCGAGTACGCGCGGTCGGTGATGCCGGCCGGCGCGAGCGTGAAGAAGAGGGCGGCCAGCACCGGCGCCGCCGCCAGCAGCCGCAGGTCCTTCAGCACCAGTAGCAGGCCCACGGCCAGGCACGCTCCCACCCAGGCGCTGCGCGTGAACGTCAATGCCAGGGCTACCACCAGCGCCGGCAGAACCAGGCCGGCCCAGGTGCGATTGCGGGCGTCGAACAGCACGCGGGCGGCAGCCACGCCGATGACGAGCATCAGGAGTCCCGAGTAGGTCATGTAGTGACCCATCGAACCCTGGGGACGCTGCCCGAGGTGGTCGTACTCGAGGATGCCGTACTGCACGATGCCGTAGATTGCCGTTACCGCCCCGACGCTGACGATGATGCCAGCCACGGTGGCGGCCGCCCGCCCGCGGGCGAGCCGGTAGACGGCCGGCACGACGAGAAACAGCAGCAGCTCCCGCGCATCGGACAGGCTCGCGGCGGGATCGACCGATGCCGCCACCGCACCCAGCGTAAGCAGCGCATAGGCAGCGAGAGGCCGGAAGAAGGCCGGCAGCCGCGGCCGCTCGCCCCGTTGCACGAGGAGCGTCAGCCAGAGGCCGAGCAGCGCCGTCAGGAGCACGGAGGATGCGGCGATTGACACCTGCAGGGCGGCGACGAACGCGAACAATGCCGCACGGGCGGCCTGCTCGAGCCGCAAGGTGTCGGGAAGCACGGACTGCTAGGGTGCCGTGGTGGCCTCGTCGATCAGCATCACCGGGATGTCGTCCTTGATCGGATAGATGCGGCGACACTGTCTGCACTTGAGGCCGGTGCCCTCATGCACTGGAACCACCGGCGTCTTGCAGTCGGGACAGGCGAGGATCGCGAGCAGCTCCGGGTCGACGCCCACTTGAATCTCCGCGGCAGAATCGGCCCACTATAGCAAAACGTCCCGCAGCCGGAGCGTTCGCTGCGCGCGGGATTCGGGCTGCGGCTTGTCTCGTGCCGCCTCCTGTGGAACAATCGGACTCGCCATGCACGCCGGGATCCTCGTCGGCGTCCTCCTATGGTCGGCGTTGCCGGCCGCCCAGCCCGCGGCGGCCCAGACCGAGCCGCAAGCGCGCGCCGGCGGTCCCGGCGAGGCGTACCGCCTGTTCCTCCGCGGGCGCTACCTCGAGGGCGCGGGCGACGTGGATGGCGCGATTCGCGCCTACCGCAACGCGTCCGAGCTGGATCGTGCATCCGGCGAGATCCTGGCCGAGCTGTCCTCACTCTACGCCCGCCGCAACCGTAGCGAGGAAGCTGTCGCGGCGGCTGGCGAGGCGCTGGCGCGCGAGCCGGACAACTACACGGCACACCGCATCCTGGGATTGATATACGCGTCGCGCGCCAACGCCCGGGCGGGCACGGCGGACGATATCCGACTCGCCATAGACCACCTGGAGCAGGCGCGTACCGTGCCGACGCGCGATTTCCAGGTCGAGCTGACTCTGGCCCGACTGTATCTCCGCGACGACGCAGCGCCGGCGGCGATAGACCTGCTCGAGGAGCTGCAGAAGGCGGCGCCGGGCTTCTCGGAGACGGGGCTGCTGCTGGCGCGGGCCTACGAGCTGAACGACCGCATGGCCGACGCCGTCGAGACGATGGAACGGGTCGTCGCGACCGGTCCGCCGTCCTCGCGCGCATTGCGGAGTCTCGCAGAGCTGTACGGCCGGGGTGGCCGCTGGGGCGATGCCGTCGAGGCGTACGAGCGTGCGGTGGATCGGAACCCGCGCAGCGCCCGAACCCGGCGCGAGCTCGCCAACGCGCTGCTGCAGGACGGACAGGCTGAGCGGGCGCGCGACGTCCTCGACGAGCTCGTCACCATGCGGCCCATGGATGCGGCCGGGCTCTACCTCTTGTCGGAGGTCGAGCTGGAGCTGGGGAACTTCGATGCCGCCGAGGCGATGGCGCGCAGGCTGGTCGAGGTCGAGCCGGAGGGGTTGCGCGGCACCTTCGCGCTGGCCGAGGTGTTCAGCCGCCGGCGGCAGCACCGCCTGGTCGTCGAGACGCTCGAGCCGCTGCTCGCCGAGACCGAGGCGCGCGGGCTGCGAACCCGGCAGATCGCCGGGTTGCTCCGGCGGGTCGGCTACGCCTACGAACAGCTCCAGGACTACGACGCGGCCAGCCGGGTTTACCAGCAGGGTGTCGCGCTCCGGCCGAGCGGTCTGGAGTTCGGGGCGCGGCTGGCGCAGGCGCTCCTGAGCGCCCGCCGACTGACGGAGGCTCGCCGGGTTCTGGATGGACTGCAAGGGCGCCACGGTGAGAACCTGACCGTCGCGCACCTGCAGGCGCGCGTGCTCGCGGACGGCGGCGATGTCGAGGCCGGCGTCGACATGCTCCAGGATGCCCTTCGGGACCGCGGCGGGGAGCCGTCCGCCTACCTGGTGCTGGCCTCGTTCTACAGCCGCTACGAGCGTCTCGAGGATGCCGTCGATCTCCTCGAGTCGGCCGATAGGCGCTTCCCGGACGACACCTCGATTCTGTTTCAATTGGGGGCAGTACTCGAGCGCAGCGATCGGCCGCTGGACGCGGAGCTGGCCTTCCGGCGCGTCCTCGAACGGGATCCGGAGCACGCCGCCACTCTCAACTATCTGGGCTACATGCTGGCGGACCGCGGCGAGCGCCTGCAGGAGTCGGTCGATCTGCTCGAGCGGGCAATCGAGCTCGATCCGCACAACGGCGCGTACCTCGACAGCCTCGGTTGGGCGTACTTCAAGCTCGACCGGCTCGATCGTGCAGAGACGCTGCTGCAGCGCGCCAGCGAGCAGATGGCATGGAACTCCGTCATCCAGGATCACCTCGGCGACCTGCTGCTGCGGCTGGGCCGTTACGCCGACGCCATCGCTGCCTGGGAGCGCGCGCTGGCCGGCGACGGCGAAGACGTCGAGCGTTCCACCATCCAACGCAAGATTGGCGACGCCAGGCGCCGGCTCCCGCGCTAGCAGCCCGTGGTGAAACCCCGCGTTGCACCGAGACGGGCGAAGCGCCCGCCTGGCAAGGCGCGACGAGGGAGCTATCGGGCCTAGTCGACCGAGGCGCAGCGCAGTCAGGCGGGATGCAGCGCCCGTCGAATGCAGCGGGGCCTTTCGCCATGGGCTGCTAACAGTCCGTGGTTTGCCGCGGGCTGCCGGACTCGCCTGCCTCTGCGTCCTCACCCTCGTCCTGGGTGCCTGCACCTCGCCGCGCATCAACCTGCCGCAGGGCGCGGGGACGCCGCTGCCGGACTACGACGACGTGTTTGCCGCGGCCATCGAGCCGTGCCGCCGTGTCCGGACAGTCGAGCTGCTGCTCGCCATCAGGGGCCGCACCGGTGACGCACGGTTGCGGGGCCATGTGCGGGGCGCGCTCGCCCGCCCGGCGTCGCTGCGGCTCGAGGGCCTCGCGCCGTTCGGCGCGCCCGCCTTCGTGCTGGTGGCGGGCTCCGCCCCGGCGGTACTCCTGCTGCCCCGCGAGCGGCGCGTGGTCACCGGGGCCGATGGACGCGAACTGCTCGCGGCGCTGGCGGGCCTGCCGCTCGAACCGGCCGACTTCCGGGCGGTGCTCACCGGCTGTCTGGTGCCGCACCCGCGGGCCGTGGCGGCCCGCACCTACGGCGGCGGCTGGATAGGCGTCGCGCTCGAGGGGGAAGCCACGCTGTACCTGCGCGAATTGGGGGCCGGGCCCGTCACGTTCGCCGGCCGCCGGCCCGGACTGATGGTGGAGTACGGCGAGCACGTCCGGGGGCTGCCGCGGCGGATACGTGTACAGACCACAGCGCCGGGGGCCGCCGTGACCGATCTGACGGCGACGCTCTCGCAGGTCAATATCAACGTCGATCTCGACGAGCGGGCTTTCGTCCAGGACGTCCCGGACGGATTTGCGCCGGTCTCCATCGAGACATTGCGCGGCGCCCGGGGACCGCTCGCGGAGGCGCCGGCGACCGCAGCGGCCGGGTTTCCGGAGCGCCGGCCCGGCGACCCATGACCTGCACCGTCCGTGCGCCGGCAAAGATCAATCTGCACCTCCGCATCCTGGGTCGACGCCCGGATCGGTTCCATGAGGTGTATACGCTGCTGCAATCCGTCGAGCTCCACGACACGCTCACGTGCCGCCGCCGGCCCGGCCCGCTGACCGTCCGCGGCCCGTGGTCCGGCCTGCCCCGGGACCGCGCGAACCTCGTGTGGACGGCGGCCAGCGCGTTGTGGACTGCCAGCGGGCGGCCCGGCGATCCGACGGGCGCCGCGGTCACGATCGTCAAACGAATTCCTGCGGCGGCCGGGTTGGGCGGGGGCAGCAGCGACGCGGCGGCCGCGTTGCGCGGGCTGTGCGCCGTCTGGGGGATCGCCGCCGGCGACAACTGGTTGCGGGTGGTCGCGTCCCGAGTGGGATCCGACGTGCCCTACTTCCTGACGGGTGGGGCGGCGTTGGCCCGGGGCCGCGGGGAGCGCGTGCGCCGGGTGCCGGACCTCGAGCCGCTCTGGGTGGTGCTCGGTTGCCCGCCATTCGGTGTGTCCACGGCCGATGCGTACCGCTGGTTCGACGCGGCGGCGGAGTCCGGTGCGGCCGCCGGGCTGCCGCGCGGCTGGCGACGCGGCCTGCGCGGCCTGGCGAACGATCTGGAGCCCGTGGTCGTGCGGCGCCACCCCGAGCTCGGGAACATGATCGAGCGTCTCGGCCGCGCCGGCGCCGTGCGGGCGGCCATGACGGGAAGCGGCGCGGCTGTCTACGGTCTGTACCCTGCTTCGACCGCGGCGCACGCGGCGCGGCGGTCAGCGCGGCGGCGAGGGTGGCGGGTAGTGGTGACCCGCACCACGACGCACGCCGAGTTCGGGCGCCTGACGGCAGTCGCCCCGTTTCCGCGGCCCGGCCGCTGACGCTTGCCCGCTCTTTCCGCATCGGCTAAAGTAGCCGTTTGCGCGGCGTTCGAATCGGGCTGTCCGTGCTCCGTCCGCGAGCAGCGGCGGCCGTGATGGGGCGTGGCCAAGCGGTAAGGCGCGGGACTTTGGATCCCGTATTCGAAGGTTCGAATCCTTCCGCCCCAACCACCGCCCCCGCATCGTGGCATCCATGACGACCGGAGACCTGAAGCTGTTTGCGGGCAGCGCGCACCCTGCCCTCGCCCGGAAGATCGCCGACTTCCTGGGCGTGCCGCTCGGCCGCGCGTGCCTGAGGCGCTTCTCCGACAGCGAGGTTTCGTTCCAGATCGACGAGAACATCCGCGGCACGGACGTCTTCGTCGTTCAGCCAACCTGCACACCGGTCGATCAACATCTCATCGAGCTGTGCGTGATGGTCGATGCGTTCCGCCGCTCGTCGGCCGCGCGGATCACCGCGGTGCTGCCCTACTACGGCTACGCGCGACAGGATCGCAAGGACAAGCCCCGCGTGCCGATCTCCGCCAAGCTGGTCGCCAACCTGCTCAGCGCGGCGGGGACCAACCGGGTCCTCACGATGGACCTGCACAAGGCCCAGATCCAGGGGTTCTTCGACATCCCCGTGGATCACCTGTTCGCCGCGCCGGTCTTCATCGACTATCTGGCGAAGCTGGACAAGGAGGCGAACGTCACTTTCGTCTCGCCGGACGCAGGCGGTGTGGAGCGCGCGCGAGCGTATGCGAAACGGCTCGGTGCAGACCTGGCCATCATCGACAAGCGGCGGTCGGAGGACGGCCACGCGGAGGTGATGCACGTGGTCGGCGAAGTGCAGGGCCGCGTGTGCATCATCCAGGACGATATCGTCGACACGGCGGGGACGCTCCAGCAGGCCTCGCGCGCCGTGCGCGACAACGGCGCATCGCGTGTATTCGCATGCGCCGTGCACGGGGTGTTGTCGGGACCGGCGCTGCAGCGCATCGAGGACTCGTCACTCGAGCAGCTGATCGTCACCGACACCATTCCGCTGCGTCCCGAACTGGAGCAGTCCGCCAGGATACGCGTGCTGTCGGTGGCGAAGCTGCTCGGACGGGCCATTCAGAGCATCCACCAGGAAACCTCGGTGTCGTCCCTGTTCGTCTGATTCCGGACGATGGGCGGCGGAACAGGCAGAGACAGATGGACGTGACATTGGCGGCGGTGACACGGGACCGACGCGGCAAGAACGAGGCGCGGCGCCTGCGGCGGTCGGGGCGCGTGCCGGCGGTGCTCTACGGCGGCGAGTCGATCGGTGGGGTGCCGCTCGTGGTGGACCCGGACGAGGTGCACCGCATCCTGCATTCGGAATCAGGCGTCAACACCCTGATTGCCCTGAGCGTCGACGGCGGCGCCAGCAGCCAGGTGATGGTGCGGGAATTCCAGGTCGATCCCATCAGCAACACGCTGCTGCACGTCGACTTCTATCGACCGGCCCTCGACAAGGTCATCACCGTCACCGTGCCGGTGCTGCTCGTGGGCGAGCCGGCCGGCGTCAAGCAGCAGGGCGGGCTGCTCGACTTCGTGCAACGCGACGTGCACGTCGAATGCCTGCCGACGGAGATTCCCGAGCACATCGAGGTCGATGTGAGCGAGCTGCTGATCGGCCAGGGCGTGCGCCTGCGCGACCTGCTCGAGGGCGTCTCGTGGACGCCCGTGAGCGAGCCCGAGACGCTGCTGGTGCACGTGATTGCACCGAAGGTGGAGGAGGAGCCCGCGGCCGAGGAGGAGGCTGCCGAGGCCGCCGAGGAGGGTGCGCAGCCCGAGGTCATCAAGAAGGGGAAAGCGGAGGCAGGTGAGGAGCCGGCCCAGTCGCAGTGAAGCTGATCGTCGGGCTCGGCAACCCGGGCGCGAGGTACGCGGGAACGCGTCACAACGTCGGCTTCGACGTGGTCGACGAGCTGGCGCGGAGGCGTGTGCTGGCCTTCGAGTCGAGTCCGGCCGAGGCTCTCATGGCGCGCGAGCGCGGCCCGGGCGCGCGCCTCATGCTCGCCAAGCCGCTGACCTTCATGAACCTCAGCGGTCGGGCCGTCGGGGAGCTGGTCAGGTACTACCGGGTTGCTCTCGGCGACGTGCTGATCGTGACCGACGATGTGAACCTGCCGCTCGGCCGGCTGCGCGCGCGGCGCGGAGGCTCGGACGGTGGGCACAACGGCCTGCGGTCGGTCATAGGGGCGCTGGGCACTGCCGTTGCGCGGCTGCGGATCGGTGTCGATCGGGGGGACCGCCGGCGTGACCTCGCAGGCCACGTGCTGGCGACGTTCGACGAGTCGGAGTTGGAAACGATCAGGCCGGCGATCGACAACGCCGGCGACGCCGTGGAGGTATTCGTCACCGACGGGATCGAGGTGGTGATGAATCGCTTCAACGGCGAGGTCCGGGAGTCTGCGCCGTAGAATGGCGTAGAGAACCATTACTCCTTGCCGCCGGGGTTCGGCGGCCGCGACAGACCGAGAGGAGTGCGATGTCGGAGACGCGACAATACGAGCTGGTGTACGTGATGAACCCGGATGCCGGGGAAGAGGCGGTCGATGGTCTGCACGCGCAGGTCGAGGAGATCATCACGACCCGGGGCGGTCAAATCGACAAGACCGACAACTGGGGGCGGCGCCGCCTCGCGTACGAGATTGAACGTCACAAGGAGGGCATCTACGTCCTCGAGCTGTTCACCGGGGCGCGCGAGATCGTCGCCGAGCTGGACCGGCGGCTCAAGGTCGCCGACAACATCCTGCGATACCTGATCGTGCGCGTGGACGAGGATCTCCGCAAGGCGGAGCGCGCCCGCACGCGGCGGCAGGCACGCCGGCAGCGCCGGCGCGAGGCGCGCGGCCTGGCGGCGGAACCGGCGGCCGCCGCCCCGGCCCCGGCGGCGGACACGACCCCGGCTGCAGCGTCAGCACCGGCCGCAGTCCCGAGCGCGCCGGCGGCCGCCGAGGCCGAGGTCCCGGCGGCGACCCCAGCCTCGGCACCGCCCGCGACCCCGGCCCCGGCGGCGGCCGAGCCCCCGGCGGAGGTGAAGGAATGAAGGACGAACGTGGTGGACGGCGGCCCTCAGGCGGCGGCCCGCGGCGCGGCGGATTCCGGCGGCGGCGCGTCTGCCGGTTCTGCGTAGACAAGATCGACTACATCGACTACAAGGACGTGCGCCTCCTCATGATGGCCCTGGTCGACCGCGGCAAGATCCAGCCGCGGCGGACATCCGGTACGTGCGCCAAGTGCCAGCGCAAGCTGACGACGGCGATCAAACGGGCGCGGCAGCTGGCGCTGATTCCCTATGTCACGGACTAGCAGAGGTCTCACGTGGTAGAGCTCATCCTGCGCGAACACATCGACCATCTGGGCCGCCGCGGCGACATCGTCAACGTGGCCAACGGCTATGCACGCAACTATCTCCTGCCGCGCCGGCTGGCGCTCCCGGTCACGGAGTCGAATCGCCGACAGGTCGAACACGAGCGCAGGTTGGCGGAGCAGAGGGAAGCCGAAGAGCGCCAGGCCGCGCAGAGCGTTGCGGACCGCGTGGCCGCCGTCGAGTGCGTGTTCACCCGGCGTGTTGGAGAGACCGAGACCCTCTACGGGTCCGTGACCGCCGGCGACATTGCCGAGTACCTCGCCGGGCAACAGCTGCCGGTCGACAAGCGGGCAATTCACCTCGACGAGCCGATCAAGCAACTGGGCGAGGTCACTGTGCCGGTCAGGATCCACCGCGACGTGACGGTCGATCTGCGCGTCGTCGTCGTCAAGGAGCAGGACGAGGCCGAGCAGGACCAGGTCGAACAGGACCAAGCCAAGCAGGACGGCGGGCCGGACGCGGGCGAGTCTCCGTCCGATGGCTGACGCCGCACCGAGCCCGCCCGCCGAACGCCCGCTGCCGCACAATCTCGAGGCGGAGCGCTGTGTCCTCGGCGCCATCCTCATCCACAACGACGCCTTCAACGTTGCCGCCGAGCTCGTCGACGCGCGGGACTTCTTTCGGCTTGCCCACCGACAGGTCTTCGAAGGGATGGTGGACCTCAGCGAGCGCGGGCAGGCCATCGATCTGGTCACGCTGCGCGACGAGTTGAGCCGCGCGGGTGTTCTCGAGGCGGTGGGCGGTCCCGCCTACGTGGCCTCGCTGGTCGACGGCGTGCCGCGATCCACCAACGTCGAGCACTACGCGCGCATCGTCAAGGAGCGGGCGACGCTGCGCAACCTCATCGACTCGGCGAACCGGATCGTCGCTACCGCCTACGCCGCCCAGGAGGACGCCGACGTCGTGCTCGATCGGGCGGAGCAGGAGATCTTCTCGATCGCCGAGGACCGCGTCCAGGCTGGATTCGTTCCCCTGAGTGACCTGGTCGAGGCCAGCTTCGCCACCATCGAGAAGCTCCACGATCTCAAAAACGTCGTGACGGGCGTCCCGACCGGTTTCGTCGACATCGACGAGATGACCGCGGGACTACAGCCGGCTGATCTCGTCATCGTGGCGGCGCGGCCGTCGATGGGTAAGACGGCGTTCGCCCTGAACATCGGCCTGCATGTCGGGACCAGCGGCGAGCGGACGGCCGGCGTGTTCAGCCTCGAGATGGCGAAGGAGCAGCTCTTCATGCGGATGCTGACCTCCGAGGCGCGCGTCGATTCCCACCGGTTCCGCACCGGCCTGCTGACCGAGTCCGATTATGGGAGCCTGTCGGATGCGATGGGGCGTCTGGCGCAGGCGCGCGTGTTCATCGACGACACGCCCGGTCTCGGCCTGCTCGAGATGCGCGCGAAGTCGCGCCGCCTGAAGGCGGAGCACGGCCTCGATCTGATCATCGTCGACTACATTCAGCTGATGCAGGGGCGGGGGCGGTTCGAGAACCGGACGCAGGAGATCGCCTCGATCTCCCGGGGCCTGAAGGGGCTCGCGAAGGAGCTGAACGTTCCAGTGGTCGCGCTCTCCCAGCTCAGCCGCGCCCCGGAGTCGCGCGCCGACCGGCGCCCGCAGCTCGCGGACCTGCGGGAATCCGGCGCGCTCGAGCAGGACGCGGACGTCGTGATGTTCATCTTCCGCGAGGAGATGTACGAGGAGACGCCGGAGAACGCCGGCGTGGCGGAGATCATCATCGGCAAGCAGCGGAACGGGCCCACCGGGACGGTCAGGCTGGCGTTCCTGAAGCAGCAAACGCGCTTCGAGCTGCTGACGCCCGACCGTCCGTGAGGCGGCGCGGCACCCGTGGTCCATCCCACCTTCGCCAGCATCGACCTCGCGGTCCTCAAGGCCAACTACCAGGCGGTGCGCGCGTTCGTCGCGCCGGAGGCCGGTTCCGGTGCCGGACCCCGTCCGAGTCTCATCGCGGTGGTCAAGGCCAACGCCTACGGGCACGGGGCCGTGGACGTCGCCCGCGCGCTGGAGGCGGCTGGGGCGACGATGCTGGCCTGCGCCGACATCGAGGAAGGCATCGGGTTGCGCCGGGGGGGCGTACGCGTTCCCATTCTGGTCTTCGGCGCGCTCAGCGTCAGCGATCTGAATGGTGTGTTCGAGCACGGCCTGACTCCTACCGTCTCGTCGCCCTCGGCCGCGCGGGCGTTGCGCGCGGCGGCCGGGCTGCGGGGCGCTCGGCTCCGTTGCCATCTCAAGATCGACACCGGCATGAACCGGTTCGGCTTCCGACACGACAATCTCCGCACCACGCTGCCCGAGGTGCTCGCCAGCCCCAACCTCGTCTTCGACTCCGTGTACACCCATTTCGCGACGGCCGACCAGCCCCGCCACGGGCTGTTCGAGCAGCAGCGCGAGCGATTCGACGCGGCGCTCGCCACGTTGTCGCAGCTCGGGCTCGGCCGCCGCCGGTGCCACGCGGCAAACAGCGCCGCGCTGCTGCGCGACAGGCGCACGTGGCTCGACGCCGTCAGGCCGGGTCTGCTGCTCTATGGCCTGACGCCGACGTCGCGGGCGGCGCCTCGCGACCTCCGGCTGCGTCCCGTGATGTCGCTGCGGAGCCGGGTCGCAGCAGTGAAAGGCATGCGCCCAGGCGAGTCGGCCGGCTACGGCGCGCGGTTTACCGCTACGCGGCCGACGCGCGTGGCAGTTGTTCCTGCCGGCTATGCGGACGGGTTGGACGTTCGGCTGGCCGGGGTGGGCCAGGTGCTGGTGAGAGGACGGCGCGTCCGGATCATCGGCTCGGTCTGCATGGACTCCATCACGATCGACGTCACGGAGCTGGACGTCGATCCCGGCGACGAAGTCGTGCTGATCGGCGCCCAGGGTGACGACTGCATCGACGCGGCCGAGGTGGCGCGCTGGATCGGGACGGTGCCGCACGAGATCATGTGCCGGATCGGGAGCCGGATCGCGCGTGTCTACGGGGGAGCGGAGACCGGCCCGGAGAGCGCATGAAACCGGGGAGAACCGTGTTCGCGTGCCAGGCCTGCGGGGCGCAGGCGAGTAAGTGGCTCGGACGCTGTCCCGAGTGCGGCGCCTGGAACTCGCTGGTCGAGGAGCCCGTGCGCCACGCGGCCGGCGCCGGCGAGCCGCGGCGCACCGGGCTGGCGGCGGACGCCGCCGCCGCCCGGCTGTACGACGAGATCGAGATGCCGGACATCGCGCGCCTGGCCAGCGGCATCGACGAGTTCGACCGCGTCCTCGGCGGCGGCATCGTGCCGGGATCCGTCGTGCTGTTGGGCGGCGAACCCGGCATCGGCAAGTCGACGTTGCTGCTCCAGGCTGCCGCGGCCACTGCGCGCACGCTCGGTCCCGTGCTGTACGCCTCCGGGGAGGAGTCGGAGCAGCAGGTCAAGATGCGCGGCGAGCGGCTCGGCGTGCACGCGGCGCCCCTGTACCTGCTGGCCGAGAGTTGCCTCGAGCACATCCTCGCGGCGGTCGACCGGGTGCAGCCGGTCGCACTGATTGTCGACTCGATTCAGACCGTATTCTCCGGCAAGCTGCAGTCCGCCCCGGGCAGCATCGGACAGGTGCGCGAGGCGGCCGCGCAGTTGTTGTTCACCGCCAAGGGACGCGGTCTGCCGACGTTCCTGGTGGGGCATGTGACGAAGGATGGCAGCCTGGCGGGGCCGAAGGTTCTCGAGCACGTCGTCGATACGGTGCTGTACTTCGAAGGCGAGCGGCATCACGCCCACCGCATCGTCCGCGCCGTCAAGAACCGCTTCGGCCCGGTCAGCGAGCTGGGCGTCTTCGAGATGACCGGCGCGGGGCTGCGCGCCGTGCCGAGCCCGTCGGAGTTGTTCCTGTCGGAGCGGGCCGCGAGCGTGCCCGGATCCGCGGTGCTCTGCTCGATCGAGGGCTCGCGGCCGATCCTCGTCGAGGTGCAGGCGCTCGTGAGCAGCGGCGCGTACGGCACGTCCCGGCGCACGGCGAGCGGCCTCGACCACAACCGCCTGGCGTTGCTGCTCGCGGTCCTGGAGAAGCGCGCCGGGCTCGAACTGGCGGGTGAGGACGTGTTCCTCAACATCGCGGGCGGCCTGATCGTGGACGAACCGGCGGCCGATCTCGCGGTGGTGGCCGCGGTCGCGTCGAGTCTGCGCAACCGCGCGGTGCAGCCGGGGACAGCCGTATTCGGCGAGGTCGGGCTGGCCGGCGAGGTGCGCGCGACCCCCCAGGCCGCGCTGCGCATCAGGGAGGCTTCGCAGCTCGGCTTCACGCGCTGCGTCATGCCCACCGGCAACGCGTCGCCGGCCGCGGCCGGGGAGCGCTGCCGGCAGGTCGGTGTCGGCACCGTCGAGGAGGCGCTGGAGGCGCTCAGCGAGTGAGGCTGCCGCCCTTCCACTGGTGGCGCACGGTCTTCTGGCTGATCCCGGCCATCAGCATCTACACGGCCGTCCTCGGCTGCGTATCCCTGACGTCGATGCTGGTGGATCGCCGCGGCCGCACGGCCCATCGCTGCGCGCGCGCCTGGTCCCGGTTGATACTGGCGACGACCGGCGTCCGGGTGCGCATGCGTGGGCAGGCGCGCGTCGAGCCGGGACGGTCGTACGTGTTCGTGTCGAACCACCAGAGCATCTACGACTTCCCGATCCTGATCACGTCCATTCCGTTCGAGTTGCGCATCCTGGCCAAGGCCTCGCTGGGTGCCTTTCCCGTGCTCGGGTGGCACTTGCGCTACACGGGTCACCTGCTCATCGAGCGCGAGCGCGCCGGGCGAGCCACGCTGCGGAAGGTGGCCGGCCTCATGCGGCGCGGCCATTCGCTCATCGTCTTCCCGGAAGGCACGCGGAGCAGCGACGGAGAGGTGCTGAGCTTCAAGCGCGGGCTGTTCCTGCTGGCCATCGAGGCAGGGCTGCCCGTCGTGCCGGTCGCTGTCAGGGGCAGCCGGCACGTCATGCCCAAGGGCCGCCTGATGACATGCCCCGGCGACGTCGAGCTCGTCATCCACGAGCCGTTGCCCACTGCCGGCCTCGGGCGCGCGGACGCCGGCCGCCTGGCCGCGCAGGCCCGGGCGATCGTGCGGGCGACGGTCGCGGAGGGCTGACAGCCCGTGGCAGGAGTCCCCGCTGCATTCGAGCGGCGCCGCATCCTGCCTGACTGCGTTGCTCCTCGATCGAACATGTCCAATATGGCCCTCGTCGCGCCGTGTCAGGCAGGCGCCGCGCCGCTCTCCGTGCGACGCGGGGCTTGTCGCCACGGACTGCGGAAGCCGCCCCGCAGCCAGCCGCGCTATAGTCCCAGGAGTCTGGGTTCCACGACGAAGACTTCATCAAGGCGCGCCACGGGTGGGAGCGGCGCGGGGCGCAGGGGTTCCCGCGCGCGGACGCCGGGGTTTCGGGGCGCAGCCCCGTCTGAAGATTGAAGCCGGAAATGCGCATATCCGCGATCATCGCTGCCGGAGGTCGCGGTGTGCGCCTCGGCGGCCGGGTGCCGAAGCAGTTCAGGACCATCGCGGGGCGCAGCCTGCTCGAGCGCAGCATCGCCCCGTTCGACACCAGCGACTGCATCGACGAGATCGTGGTCGTGCTGCCGGCCGAGCTGGCGGCCGCGCCGCCCGTGGCGGTGCGGCAGTTGCAGAAGCCGGTGCGGTGCGTGGCGGGCGGCGCCCGCCGGCAGGACTCGGTGGCGGCCGGCTTCGACGCGGTCGACCCCGCCAGCGAGGTCGTCGTCATTCATGATGCTGCGCGGCCGTTCTGTGTACCCGGATTGATCGAGCGGACCGTCGCTGCCGCCGTCGAGTCGGGCGCGGCAATCGCGGCCGTCCCGGCGTACGACACCGTCAAGGAGGGCCGGCTCGAGAGCGGCTTGACGTTCGTCGGCGCAACGCTCGCGCGCGAGCGCATCTTCCTGGCCCAGACTCCGCAGGCATTCCGCACCGGCGTCCTACGCGACGCGATTGCCCGCGGCGGCGGCATCGACGCGACGGACGAGGCCGCGCTCGCCGAGCGGGCCGGCCATCCGGTGCGCCTGGTAGAGGGCGATCCGGCCAACGTCAAGATCACCCACGCGGCCGATCTTGCGTCGGTCGAGCAGCCGTGGGGCGCCGCCGCCGGCCCGCTGGTGCCCCGCGTGGGGTTGGGGTACGACCTGCACCGGTTCGTCGCCGGACGCCCCCTGGTGCTGGGCGGCGTGCACGTGCCCGGCCCCCACGGCCTCCAGGGACACTCCGACGCGGACGCAGTCTGTCACGCGGTGGCCGACGCCCTGCTCGGTGCCGCGGGCGCCGGCGATATCGGCCAACGCTATCCGGATGACGACGCGCGCTGGAAGGACGCCTCGAGCATCGACCTGTTGGGCGAGGTGGCGGGGGTCGTTCGCGATCTCGGGTTGGCTCCGGGCAACGTGGACGTGGTCATCGTGACCGAGTGGCCGCGCATTCGCCCCCTCGCCGACGCGATGCGGCGGCGGCTGGCCGCGGCGCTGGCCGTCGAGCCGGCGCGCATCGCCGTGAAAGGCAAGACGAACGAGGGTGTGGGCGAGGTGGGCCGCGGCGAGGCGCTGGCCGTTCACGCGGTTGCCTTGCTCGTGCCGCGGCCGCCGAACGGGGAACGATGATCATCTACGGCATCAACCCGGCGGTCGAGGCGTTGCGGGCTGGAACCGTGTCGCGCCTCTGGGCGCGCGCCGAGGCCGGTGCGCGCGTGGGGCGGGTCGTCGCCCGCGCAACGCGCGCCGGGGTTCCGGTACGCCGCGTCGACGTTGCCGAGCTCGACCGGCTGGCCGCGGGCGCGCCGCATCAGGGCGTGGCGGCCGAGGTGGCGGGTCCTCCGCGATGCACGCTGGACGACCTGCTGCGGGCCGCGGGGTCGGCGCCGCTGCTAGTCGTGCTCGACGGGATCGAGGATCCCCGCAACCTCGGCGCCCTGGCCCGGACGGCCGAAGCCGCCGGCGTAGACGGCCTGATCCACCAGACCCGCCGTTCGGCGCCCCTGGGCGCGACCGCGGCCAGAACCTCGGCCGGCGCGCTGGCCCACCTGCGCGTGGCGGCCGTCGTCAATGTGAGCCGTGCACTCGAGGAACTGCGCCGGGCCGGAGTCTGGACGGTCGGCTTGGCGGAGGATGCCGAGCGCCCCTACCACAGCCTGGACCTGACGGGGCCGACCGCGCTGGTGATCGGCGCCGAGGGCAGCGGCCTGCGCCGGCTCGTGCGCCGGCGCTGCGACTGGCTGGTGTCGATCCCCATGCACGGACAGGTATCCAGCCTCAATGTCGCGGTCGCTGCCGGCATCGCCCTGTTCGAGGCGGTGCGGCAGCGGACGGGGGTGCCCCAGGCGGTCTGACGACGCGGGGTGGGCCGCGCCCGATCGCGCGGCGGCCGTGTCGGGGCCGTGCCGGATGGAACCTGTGCTACAATGACTGATTTGTCCGGCTGGCGTAGCTCAGTCCGGTAGAGCAGCTGATTTGTAATCAGCGGGTCGGGGGTTCGAATCCCTTCGCCAGCTCCATGAACGGCGAAGCGCGGCCGTCAGGCCGGCGGCCCGTGGCGCAACCCTGCGTCCGCACCGACGAGTGATCCGGTGCGCGGATGGCAGGCGCGACGAGCGAGCGGGGCTGCCCCGCCGGGGCACCCGGGTGCCGTCCGAAACCATAGCACGAGCTGTCACCGGTCGTTCGAGGACGCGCCGGAGGCGGAGAGAGCGCGAAACGTGGGCGAGGTTGCGGAGCGGTCAAACGCAACAGACTGTAAATCTGTCGCCCTAGCGGCTTCGGAGGTTCGAATCCTCCCCTCGCCACCACCTTGCCGCTCGTTCGGCCCCCGCGGGCGGCTCGCCGGCCGGCACCGTTGCGGCGGCGGCCGGCGGCCGGGCGGCGAACGAACATCGAGGGTCGGCGCGGGAGTAACTCAGTGGTAGAGTCACAGCCTTCCAAGCTGTTGGTCGCGGGTTCGATCCCCGTCTCCCGCTCCAGTCTTCACCCCGGGCGGCGCGGCGCAACGGCGGGTCGCATCGTGGGCATCCGGCGGGGTTGCAGGGCGGCTCGATTGCAGCGGACGCCTGCCACGGTCTCCGCGGGGTGGCCCGCGCGGACGGCGGCCGGCACGGGCCGATGTAGCTCAGTTGGCAGAGCGCGTCCTTGGTAAGGACGAGGTCACCGGTTCAATCCCGGTCATCGGCTCCAGACCCGCCGGTCCCGGCGGCACGCGATGACGGCCCGGGGTTCGGTCGGCGGAGAGTGCAGACATGGCGAAAGAGAAGTTTGACCGTTCGAAGCCGCACGTGAACATCGGTACGATTGGTCATATCGATCACGGGAAGACGACGTTGACGGCGGCGATCACGTCGGTGTTGGCGAAGAACGACGAGAAGAACGAGGCTCGGAGTTTCGACTCGATCGACAACGCGCCTGAGGAGCGCGAGCGTGGGATCACGATAGCGACGGCGCACGTGGAGTATCAGACTGAGCAGCGGCACTACGCGCACGTGGACTGCCCTGGTCATGCGGACTACATCAAGAACATGATCACGGGTGCGGCTCAGATGGACGGTGCGATTTTGGTGGTGGCGGCGACGGACGGTCCGATGCCTCAGACTCGCGAGCACATTTTGCTGGCGCGTCAGGTTGGGGTTCCGTCGCTGGTGGTGTTTCTGAACAAGGTTGACGCGGTGGACGATCCGGAGCTTCTGGAGCTGGTGGAGCTGGAGGTTCGGGATTTGCTGAACACGTATGAGTTTCCGGGCGACGAGATTCCTGTGGTGAAGGGGTCTGCGCTTCAGGCTCTGGAGGGGGACGCGTCTGGCGAGGCGGCGGTCAAGGAGCTGATGGCGGCGGTCGACTCGTATGTTCCGCTGCCTGCGCGTGACATCGACAAGCCGTTTCTGATGCCGATTGAGGACGTGTTTTCGATATCGGGTCGTGGGACGGTGGTGACGGGACGTGTTGAGCGCGGGAAGGTGTTGGTCGGCGAAGAGATTGAGATTGTGGGTTTCACGCCGACGCAGAAGAAGGTGGTGACGGGCGTTGAGATGTTCCGGAAGCTACTTGACGAGGGTGTGGCGGGCGACAACATCGGGGTGTTGCTGCGCGGGACGGAGAAGGACGACGTTGAGCGCGGGCAGGTGTTGGCGAAGCCGAAGTCGATCACGCCGCACACGAAGTTCCGGGGCGAGGTGTATGTTCTGACGAAGGACGAGGGCGGTCGGCACACGCCGTTTTTCAACGGGTATCGCCCGCAGTTTTATCTGCGGACGACGGACGTGACGGGTGTGGCGACGTTGCCGGAGGGCGTGGAAATGGTGATGCCCGGCGACAACGTGGCGATCAGCGTGGAGCTGATCACGCCGGTGGCGCTCGAGAAGGGGCTGCGGTTCGCGATTCGGGAGGGCGGGCGGACGGTCGGCTCGGGCACCATCACCGACATCGTCGAGTAGGGGCCTGAGCGGGAAGCGAGAAACCAGTGCGCGACATCATCATTCTCGCCTGCACGGAGTGCAAGCGGCGGAACTACAACACGACGAAGAACAAGCGGAAGACGACGGGCCGTCTCGAGATGAAGAAGTACTGCCGCTGGTGTCGCCGGCACACGCCCCATCGCGAGACCAGGTAGCGTTTGGCGGAAACGCAGGCCAGTAGCTCAACTGGTAGAGCACCGGTCTCCAAAACCGGGGGCTGGGGGTTCGAGTCCCTCCTGGCCTGCCACTGACGAGCGCGGCCCGGACGCGAAGTTGCCGGCAACGAGAACGATGGTGAAATCGGCTATGCTGCAAAGCCCCCGCGAGACGGTGGGCCGCAGGAAGGGCGTGCTTGGGTGGTGGGGACGTTCACGGACGTTCCTGGCCCAGGTGCAGAACGAGCTCTCGCGCGTGACGTGGCCGTCCTGGAAAGAGGTGCAGGCCACCACGCTGGTCGTGATCCTCACGTCGATCCTCTTCGGCCTCTATCTCTGGGGCGCCGACCTGGTGTTCGACCGGATCGCGAGGTTGATCTTCACGACCTTCGGTGCGTCATGACGGACGTCAGCACGAAGCAGTGGTACATCGTGCACACCTACTCGGGGTTCGAGAAGAAGGTCTCCGAGTCGCTGCAGCAGCGCGTGCAGGCCTACGGGCTGCAGGCCGAGATCGGCGAGGTCCTGATCCCGACCGAGGACGTCGTCGAGATGCGCGGCGGCAAGAAGGTGATCAGCTCGAAGCGCTTCTTTCCCGGGTACATCCTCGTCGAGATGAACATGTCGGACAACGCCTGGCATGTCGTCAAGAACACGCCCAAGGTCACCGGCTTCGTGGGCGCGGGTGCACAGCCGACGCCGCTCACGCGCGAGGAGGTCGATCAGATCCTGCACCAGGTCACGGTGGCGGCCGAAAAGCCGAAGCCGAAGTACACGTTCGACCGGGGCGACCAGGTGCGGATCAACGAAGGGCCGTTCACGAGTTTCAACGGCGTCGTAGACGAGGTCAACGTCGATCGCAACACGCTCAAGGTGATGGTGACGATCTTCGGCCGCTCGACGCCCGTGGAGCTGGACTTCCTGCAGGTGGAGAAGATCTAGCGGTCAGCGGTACAGGCGAGACGATATGGCGAAGAAGGTCATCGGTCTGATCAAGCTGCAGATTGCCGCCGGCAAGGCCACGCCGGCTCCCCCGGTCGGCACGGCGCTCGGCCCGCACGGCGTCAACATCATGGACTTCTGCAAGGCGTTCAACGCCAAGACCGCGAGCCAGGAGGGGCTGATTATTCCGGCGGTCGTGACGGTCTACCAGGATCGCTCGTACAGCTTCATCACCAAGACCCCGCCGGCCGCGGTGCTGCTCAAGCGAGCGGCGAACATCGCCAAGGGCTCCGGCGAGCCCAACCGATCGAAGGTCGGCACCGTCACGGTGCGCCAGGTCGAGGAGATTGCCAGGACGAAGATGCCGGATCTGAATTGCGGCAGCCTCGAGGCGGCCGTCAAGACCGTGGCCGGGACGGCGCGGTCGATGGGCATCGACGTGCAGTCGTAGGCGGGGCTCGCTACCGCCGGGACGAGGTACATGACACGAAGCGGCAAGCAGTTCGAAGCGGCGCGGGGCAAGGTGGAAGCGCGGAGCTACCCTCTGGAGGACGCCATCCCGCTGCTCCAGAACATCACGTTCGCGAAATTCGACGAGTCCATCGAGATCGCCCTGCGCCTGGGCGTCAACCCGAAGCACGCCGACCAGATGGTGCGCGGCACGGTGGTGCTGCCGCACGGTCTCGGGCGCAGCAAGCGCGTGCTCGTCATCGCCGGCGCCGACAAGCAGCGGGAAGCCGAGGAGGCTGGCGCGGACTTGGTCGGCGGCGACGAGATGGTGGAGAAGATCCAGGGCGGCTGGCTGGAGTTCGAGGCGGTCGTGGCCACGCCGGACATGATGCGCTCGGTGGGCAAACTGGGCCGCGTCCTGGGCCCGCGTGGCCTGATGCCCAACCCCAAGACCGGCACCGTCACCGTCGACGTGGCGCAGGCCGTCGGCGAGATCAAGGCAGGCAAGGTCAACTACCGGGTCGACAAGGCCGGCGTGGTTCACGCGCCCATCGGCAAGGCGTCGTTCACGGCGGCGAACCTCGTCGAGAACGCGTACGCCCTGGTCTCCAGCGTGGTCAAGGCGAAGCCCGCGGCGGCCAAGGGCCGCTACCTGAAGAGCATCACCGTGTCGTCCACGATGGGCCCGGGGGTACGCGTCGACAGCACGGCCGTCGATGCTGCCACCCGCTAGCAGTCCGTGGCCGGCGCATTTTGCGCCAGGCGAGTCGATTCATGCCAATCACACGATCGCAGAAAGAGGACCGCATCAAGCTGCTCGGTGACGAGCTGGGGGCCGCCAGTAGCGTCATCCTGCTCGACTTCAAGGGGCTGAACGTCCCGCGGGTCACCGAGCTGCGGCGCCAGGTTCGCTCATCGCAGGGGCGCTATCGGGTGGTCAAGAACCGTTTGGCCCGGCGGGCCGTCGAGGGCACGCCGTACGAGTGCCTGGGCACGCACTTCCGCGGCACGACGGCGGTGGCCTACGCGGACGATCCCGTGGCGTTGGCCCGGACACTGGTCACCTTCGCCCGGGAGGAGCCCGCGCTGGCCGTGAAGGCGGCCGTCGTACAGGGGCAGGAAATCGATGCCGAGGGCGTCAAGTCCCTGGCCGAGCTGCCCTCGAGGGAAGCACTGCTGGCGTCGCTGCTCACGCTGCTGCAGACGCCGGCGACGCAGCTCGTGCGCGTTCTGAGCGCGGTTCCGCGCGATTTGATGAGCGTACTGGTGCAGGTAGAAGAGCAGAGAGGGAGCAACGATGGCTGAGGTGACGCAGGATCAGGTGGTCGACTACATCAAGGGTATTTCCGTCCTCGAGCTTTCGCAGCTCGTCAAGAAGCTGGAGGAGGAGCTCGGGGTCACGGCCGCGGCCGCCATGCCGGTAGCGGTGGCCGGCGCACCGGCAGCCGGGGGCGCGGCGGCGGAAGCCGAGGAGCAGACCGAGTTCACCGTCATGCTGACGGCGATCGGTGACAAGAAGATCAACGTCATCAAGGTCGTGCGCGAGGTCACCAGCCTGGGGCTGAAGGAGGCGAAGGACCTGGTGGAGAGTGCGCCGAAGGCGGTCAAGGAAGACATCCCGAAGGACGAGGCCGAGGCGGTCAAGAAGAAGTTCGAAGACGTGGGCGCCCAGGTCGAGATCAAGTGATGGACGGGCCGGGTCATCCGGCCCGCGGGTCGTGCCGAGAGCCTGCCGGTGGCCCGGACGATCCGCCGCCGCGCCGTGCCGGGCTCGCCGCCCTTCCGCGGGCGGGTTCGGCGCTCATCGTCACCGCAGCGATCGACGACGAGGTGATTCAGCTGTGCACACCCTGCCCGACAACACGTACCGCGAGCGGATCAACTTCTCCAAGATTCGGACGACCGTTCCGATCCCGAACCTGATCGAGATTCAGAAGAAGTCGTACGAACGCTTCCTGCAGATGAACCGACTGCCCTCGGAGCGCGAGGACATCGGGCTGCAGTCGGTGTTCAAATCGGTCTTTCCGATCAGCGACTTCCGCGAGAACTCGTCGCTCGAGTTCATCGACTACTCGATCGGGAGCTGGGAATGCAAGTGCGGTCGACTGTCGGGTCTGCACCACCTGCGCCGGCCGTGCACGTTCTGCGGGACGGTGCTGAAGGCCGATCCGGTAGGCGAGCGCGACATCAACTGCCCGTCGTGCGGCCGCACCAATCGGGTCGCCGGAGCCGTCTGCGACATCTGCGGCGACACCGTCGACATCAAGCTCAAGTACGACGTCGAGGAGTGCCAGGAGCGCGGCATGACGTACGCCGTGCCGCTGAAGGTCGCCATCCGTCTCGTCGTCTGGAACAAGAGTACGGAGACCGGCGCCAAGACGATCCGGGACATCAAGGAGCAGGAGGTGTACTTCGGGGACATTCCGCTGATGACGGATAACGGAACGTTCATCATCAACGGAACCGAGCGCGTCATCGTGTCGCAGCTCCACCGCTCGCCGGGCGCGTTCTTCCATTCGGAGGACAAGTCGCTATTCGTCGCGCAGATCATCCCGTATCGCGGATCGTGGGTCGAGTTCGAGTACGACGCCAAGAACCTGCTCTACGTCCGCATCGACCGCAAGCGGAAGTTCCTGGCCAGCGTGTTCCTGCGCGCGCTCGGCCTGCGCGGCGCCGACGAGATCATCCGCACGTTCCACGTGGTCGACCGCATCTCGCTGGCCGGGACGACACTGCGCTGGGCGGTAGGCGACAGCCTCGTCGGGCGGCGCGCCGCGGCCGAGGTCGAGGGCAAGGCGGGGAACGTCGCGGTCCGTGCGGGGAAAAAGATCACCCGCTCGGCCGTCGAGGCGCTGCGGCAGGCGGGCGTGCCGTGGATCGAGGTGTCGGATACGGAGCTGGAGGGCGCGTACGCCGCCGCGGACGTCGTCGATCCGGCCACCGGCGAGGTGATTCTCGACACGAATGAGGAGGTGACGCCGCGGATCATCTCCATGGCCCAGGAAAAGGAGGTCGACGAGATCGAGGTCTTCTTCCCCGAGCGCGACGAGGTCGGCCCGGTGATGTCGGCCACGCTCAAGAAGGACCCGATCCGCACCCACGAGGAAGCGCTGATCGAGATCTACCGCCGGCTGCGCCCGGGCGACCCGCCGACGCTGGACAGTTCGCGGACGCTCTTCGAGAACATGTTCTTCAACTCGCAGAAGTACGACTTCTCGCGGGTGGGCCGCCTCAAGCTGAACACGAAGCTCGAGTTCGATACGTCGCTCGACGAGAAGGTGCTGCACCCGACGGACTTCTATGAGGTCATCAAGTACCTGCTGAAGCTGCGGCGCAATCCCACGAACGTGGACGACATCGATCACCTGGGCAACCGGCGCGTGCGGTCGGTCGGTGAGCTGTTGGAGAACCAGTTCCGCATCGGCCTGGTGCGGATGGAGCGCGCCATCAAGGAGAAGATGTCGGTCTACCAGGAGATGGCGACCGCCATGCCGCACGACCTCATCAACGCCAAGCCGGTGATGGCGGCCATCCGGGAGTTCTTCGGTTCGTCCCAGCTGTCGCAGTTCATGGACCAGACCAACCCGTTGTCCGAGATCACCCACAAGCGGCGGCTGTCGGCCCTCGGACCGGGCGGACTGTCGCGCGAGCGGGCCGGTTTCGAGGTCCGCGACGTCCATCCCACCCACTACGGCCGCATCTGCCCCATCGAGACCCCGGAGGGGCCCAACATCGGGCTGATCTCGTCGCTGTCCTGCTATGCGCGGATCAACGAGTTCGGGTTCATCGAGTCGCCGTATCGCCGGGTGCGGGAGGGTCGTGCGCTCGATTTCGTGCAGGTCACGAACGGCGGCGGCACGAAGTACAAGACGGGCGACGTCGTTGACGCGGAGGAGATCGCACGGGAGAACGCCGCCGCGAAGCGCCGCAAGAAGCGTGCGGCGGAGTTCGAGCCCCATTCCTTCTACCTGTCGGCCTGGGAGGAGGACCGCTACCTCATCGCGCAGGCCAACGCCGAGCTCGACGCGGAGGGCCGTCTCGCCGACGAACGGGTGAACGCCCGCCAGGCCGGCGACTTCGTGCTCGCACCGCGCGAGAACGTCGACTTCATCGACGTCTCGCCCAAGCAGCTCGTGTCGGTGGCGGCGTCGCTCGTCCCGTTTCTGGAGAACGACGACGCGAACCGCGCCCTGATGGGGTCGAACATGCAGCGGCAGGCCGTGCCCCTGCTGCGTGCGCGCGCGCCGTTCGTCGGCACCGGGATGGAGCACATCACGGCGCGCGACTCGGGCGCCGTCGTGGTCGCGCGGCGGTCCGGGACGGTCGACTACGTCGACTCGCAGCGGATTGTCGTGCGCGTGGAGGGCGACGGCGCGGCCGACGTCTCGAAGGATCTGCTGGCGGACATCTACAACCAGACGAAGTTCCGGCGCTCCAACCAGAACACCTGCATCAGTCAGAAGCCCATCGTACGGGTAGGCCAGCGGGTCGCCAAGGGGCAGGTGCTGGCCGACGGTCCGTGCACCGAGCAGGGCGAGCTCGCGTTGGGACGCAACGTGCTGGGCGCGTTCATGCCCTGGCGGGGCTACAACTTCGAGGATGCCATCCTGGTGTCCGAGCGTCTGGTCAAGGACGACTACTACACCTCGATCCACATCGAGGAGTTCGACATCGAGTCGCGCGACACGAAGCTGGGGCCGGAGGAGATCACCCGCGACATTCCGAACGTCTCCGAGGGCTTCCTGAACGATCTGGACGAGAGCGGGATCGTCCGCATTGGTGCCTACGTGAAGCCGGGGGACATCCTGGTCGGCAAGGTCACTCCCAAGGGCGAGACGCAGTTGACACCCGAGGAGAAGCTGCTGCGGGCCATCTTCGGCGAGAAGGCCGGCGACGTCCGGGACGCCTCGCTGCTCTGCCCGCCAGGGATCGAGGGCATCGTCGTCGGCGTGAAGATCTTCTCGCGCAAGGGCATCGAGAAGGACGATCGCGCGAAGGCCATCGAGTCGGAAGAGCTCGAGATGCTGGAGAAGAATCTCCAGGACGAGATCCGGATCCTGCACGAGGAGGTCAAGAAGCGCCTGGCCGTGCTGCTCGAGGGACGCACCCTGGCCAAGGATCTGTTCGACGAGCACGGTGCGGCGACGTTGCTGCCCGCCGGCACGGTGTTGACGAGCGACGTCATCGATGAGTGCAGCTACGCGGACCTGACGCGGGCGCGCCTGGTCGACGCGGAGGCGGAGGTGCAGGGCGAGCTGCGGACGGTCGACGAGCGCACCGAGCGGAAGGTGGAGGTCATCACGCAGCTCTTCGACGAGAAGAAGGAGAAGATCCGCCGCGGGGACGAGCTGCCCCCGGGCGTCATCAAGCTGGTCAAGGTGTTCGTCGCCATGAAGCGCAAGCTGTCGGTCGGCGACAAGATGGCGGGCCGCCACGGCAACAAGGGCGTGATTGCCCGCGTGCTGCCCGAGGAGGACATGCCGCGGCTGCCCGACGGCACGTCCGTGGAGATCGTGCTCAACCCGCTGGGGGTTCCGTCGCGGATGAACGTGGGGCAGATCCTGGAGACGCACCTGGGCTGGGCGGCCCAGGCGCTCGGGTTGTACTTCGCATCGCCGGTGTTCGACGGGGCCGACGAGCAGGAGATCAAGCGCTGGCTCGACAAGGCCGGTCTGCCGCGGAGCGGCAAGACGACGCTGTATGACGGCATGACCGGCGAGCCGTTCGAGCAGGAGGTCACGGTCGGCTACATCTACATGCTGAAGCTTTCGCACCTGGTCGACGACAAGCTGCATGCCCGGTCGATCGGACCGTACTCCCTGATCACCCAGCAGCCCCTGGGCGGCAAGGCGCAGTTCGGCGGCCAGCGCTTCGGCGAGATGGAAGTGTGGGCGCTGGAAGCGTACGGCGCCGCGCACATTCTGCAGGAGCTGCTCACGGCGAAGTCCGACGACGTCACGGGTCGCGCCAAGATCTACGAGGCCATCGTCAAGGGCGATGCTTCGTTCACGCCGGGCCTGCCGGAGTCGTTCAACGTGCTCATCCGCGAGCTGCAGGCACTCTGCCTGGACGTGGATCTGATCAAGACGGGGCGGCCACTGGAGATACCGGACCCCGAGCCCGAGGAGAGCGCCGAGCCGACGCTCGAGAGCATCCTGCCGGAGGTGTTGTGACGGTGAATCTCGAGAAGAGGGACTTCATGCGACCAAGCTACGCCGATCGGGGTGCGCTGACCGTGGACTTCGACGCCATCCGGATCAGCCTGGCGTCGCCCGAGAAGATCCGGTCGTGGTCCCACGGCGAGGTGACGAAGCCGGAGACCATCAACTACCGCACGTTCAAGCCGGAGCGCGACGGTCTCTTCTGCGCGAAGATTTTCGGTCCGGTGACGGACTGGGAATGCCTGTGCGGCAAGTACAAGCGGATGAAGCACCGCGGCGTCATCTGCGACAAGTGCGGTGTCGAAGTGACGCAGGCCAAGGTGCGGCGCGAGCGGCTGGGGCACATCACGCTGGCGACGCCGGTCAGCCACGTCTGGTTCTTCAAGGGGCTGCCGAGCCGCATCGGGCATCTGCTCGACATCTCGCTGCGCGATCTCGAGCGCATCCTGTACTTCGAGGCCTACGTGGTGATCTCACCGGGCGACGGCGATTTCAAGCCCAATCAGTTGCTCACGGAGGAGCAGTACCGCAAGGCGCGCGAGGAGCACGGCAGCAAGTTCCGGGCGCGCATGGGCGCCGAGGCGATCAAGGAACTGCTGAAGCGGGTGGACATCGAGGAGCTGGCCGTCGAGCTGCGCAAGAGGATGCGCGCGGAGACGTCTGCCCAGAAGACGCTGAAGTTCGCCAAGCGACTGAAGGTGGTCGACTCGTTCCGGCGCTCGACCAACCGGCCCGAATGGATGATCCTCGACGTGATTCCGGTGATCCCGCCGGAGCTGCGCCCGCTGGTGCCCCTCGACGGCGGGCGGTTCGCCACGTCCGACCTCAACGACCTGTACCGGCGCGTGATAAACCGCAACAACCGGCTCAAGAAGTTGATCGAGCTCAAGGCGCCCGACGTCATCATCCGCAACGAGAAACGCATGCTGCAGGAGGCCGTCGACGCCCTGTTCGACAACGGGCGGCGCGGGCGGGTGCTCCGGGGCGCGAACAACCGGCCGCTCAAGTCGCTCTCGGACACGCTCAAGGGCAAGCAGGGCCGCTTTCGGCAGAACCTGCTCGGCAAGCGCGTGGACTACTCCGGCCGGTCCGTGATCGTCGTGGGGCCCGAGTTGCGGCTCCATCAGTGCGGCCTGCCCAAGAAGATGGCGCTCGAGCTCTTCAAGCCCTTCATCTACAACAAGCTCGAGGATCGCGGCCTGGTCACGACCATCAAGCAGGCCAAGGAGATCGTCGAGCAGCACGAGCCGGAAGTGTGGGACATCCTGGAGGAGGTGATTCGGGAGCATCCGGTGCTGCTGAACCGGGCGCCCACGCTGCACCGCCTCGGCATCCAGGCGTTCGAGCCGGTCCTGGTCGAGGGCAAGGCCATCCGCATTCACCCACTAGTCTGCACGGCGTTCAACGCCGACTTCGACGGCGACCAGATGGCGGTGCACGTGCCGCTGTCGCCCGAGGCCCAGATCGAGGCCTCGGTGCTGATGATGTCGTCGAGCAACATCATGTCGCCCTCCAACGGCACCCCGATTGCAGTGCCGTCGCAGGATATCGTGCTCGGCTGCTATTACATGACGAAGAGCAAGCCCGGCGCGAAGGGCGAGGGTCGCGTGTTCCGCTCGGCGGAAGACGTGCTGCTCGCGCTCGATGCGGGCGACGTGGAGACGCTCACGCCCATCAGGCTGCGGCTGAGCGGCGAGTTCATGGATCTCACCGTGGTGCGTGACGACCAGGACGTACTGCATGCCTCCGTCGAGACGCTGGACCGCAAGATCATCGACACGACGGTCGGCCGCGTGGTGTTGAACAACGCCCTGCCGGACGGCATCCCGTTCGTCAACGGCCTGCTCAAGAAGCGGGGCCAGCAGCAGCTGGTGCAGTACTGCTACCTGCGTCACGGGCTCGAGCGGACGGTGGCGATGCTCGACCGCCTGAAGGACCTCGGTTTCCTCTACGCCACGAAGTCGGGCCTGTCGATCGGCATCGACGATCTCGTCATCCCGCAGGAGAAGGGGGCGCTCGTGCAAAGCGCGAGCGAAGACGTGATCAAGGTCGAGCAGCAGTACCGCGAGGGGGCCATTACCAACGGCGAGCGCAAGAACAAGGTCATCGCCATCTGGTCGGACGTCACCGAGCGGATCGCCGATGAGATGTTCCGCGAGATGGAGCGCCTGGACGAGTCGGGGCAGGGCTTCAACCCGGTCTACGTCATGGCCGATTCGGGCGCGCGGGGCAGCAAGCAGCAGATCCGCCAGTTGGCTGGCATGCGCGGGCTGATGGCGAAGCCGTCGGGCGAGATCATCGAGACGCCCATCACGTCGAACTTCCGCGAAGGTCTGACGGTGCTGCAGTACTTCATCTCGACGCACGGTGCCCGCAAGGGGCTGGCGGACACGGCGCTCAAGACGGCCGATTCGGGCTACCTGACCCGGCGTCTGGTCGACGTTGCCCAGGACGTGATCATCTCGGATCTCGACTGTGGCACGCTCGACGGCATCGAGTCGCGGGCCATCGTCGAGAGCGGGGAGATCATCGAGCCGCTGCGCGACCGAATCATGGGCCGCGTGACGCTCGATGAGGTGCGGGAGCCGTTCAAGGACGGCCGCATCCTGGCGGAGAAGAACCAGGAGATCACGGAGGAGCTGGCGGCGGAGATCCAGGATGCCGGCATCGAGAAGGTCAAGATCCGCTCGGTGCTGACCTGCGCCTCGCGGCGGGGGGTCTGCGCGCGGTGCTACGGCCGCGATCTGGCGACCGGCCGGCTCGTCGAGCTGGGGCTGGCCGTCGGGGTCATCGCGGCGCAGTCCATCGGCGAGCCGGGCACGCAGCTCACGATGCGGACCTTCCACATCGGGGGCACCGCGTCGCGCGTCTCCGAGCAGTCGACGCTGGAGAGCCGGCACGCCGGCACGGTGAAGTTCGAGGGCATCCAGGTCGTGCAGAAGCCGGACGATTCCCTGGTCGTCATGAACCGGACCGGGTCACTGGTCGTGCTCGACACGAAGGGCCGGGATCGCGAGCGCTACGCGGTCGTGTACGGCGCGCACCTGCGCGTCAAGGACGGCCAGGAGGTCGAGCAGGGACAGGTGCTGGTGGAGTGGGATCCGTACACCTTCTCGATTCTCACGGAGCAGAAAGGGGCGGTGCGCTTCAAGGACATCGTCGAGGGTCTGACGGTGAAGGAGGAGGTCGACGAGGTGACAGGCCTCATGCAGCTCATCATCGTCGACTCGCCGGACGAGAAGCGGCAGCCGACTGTCGAGATCCGCGGCCAGGACGGGAAAAAGCTCCGCAAATACCACATGCCCTCGCACGCGCACCTGATGGTGGCCGACGGCGACGAGGTCGACGCGGGCGACGTGCTGGCCAAGATTCCACGCGAGACGACCAAGACCAAGGACATCACCGGCGGCCTGCCGCGCGTGGTCGAGCTGTTCGAGGCGCGCAAGCCCCGTGAGACCGCCGTCATCAGCGAGATCGACGGCGAGGTCAAGTACGGCGGCATCGTCAAGGGGATGCGCAAGATCCTGATCATCCCCGATGAATCCGGCGCCGATCCGCGCGAGTACTCGCTGCCGCGCGGGGTGCACATCAACGTGCAGGAGGGCGACCGGGTCAAGGCCGGCGAGCCGCTGATGGACGGGCCGAGCAATCCGCACGACATCCTCAGCGTGCTCGGCGAGAAGGCGTTGCAGAGTTACCTGGTCAACGAGATCCAGGAGGTGTACCGCCTGCAGGGCGTCAACATCAACGACAAGCACATCGAGGTGATGGTGCGCCAGATGATGCGCTGGGTCCGGGTGGAGGACGTCGGCGACACCGAGTTCCTGGTCGAAGAACAAGTCGACAAGGTCCGCTTTCTGCAGGAGAACGAGCGGGTCACCGCCGACGGCGGCCGGCCCGCCAAGGGCGCGCCGATGCTGCTCGGGATCACGAAGGCCTCGCTGTCGACCGAGTCGTTCATTTCTGCCGCTTCGTTCCAGGAGACGACGCGTGTGTTGACCGAGGCGTCGATTTCGGGCCGTGTCGATCACCTGCGTGGGTTGAAGGAAAACGTGACGATGGGGCGGCTGATACCGGCCGGCACCGGGTTCGAGTACTACCAGCGGGTGCGCATCGAGCCGGACGAGCCGCCCCCGCCGCCGCCACCGTCGCCGGAGGACCTCGAGTTCGAGCGCGAGCTGGAGTACTTCATCGAGCCCGACGAGCCGGTGCGGCGGGACGAGGCGGTCGAGTAGAGCCGGGCAACGGCGCGGAATGCCGGCGGGCTGGTCGGGCTGCCGGCGCAAGGGGCGTTGCGCCGGCAGGGCCCATGTGATATCGTCCCAAGGTTTGGTCGAAGTTGGAGTCGCCGCGTATCCGGCTCCGACCTGTCCGAGAGGTGCCTCGCTGCACGAGGCCTGATCCCGGTAGCGGCCGGGGGCAGCGCCTGCTCGACGAGCATACAGAAATCGGGTCGACCGGCCACAGGTGCCAAGCCGGTTCCGGCTTTCAGGCCTGGGCCATATCGTGATTGTCGACCGCTGTCGCGCGATCTGCCATCGCGCGGCGCGGTGTCGAGGTAAGGAGTCGTCGTGCCGACGATCAGCCAGCTCGTTCGCAAGGGCCGCGTGCCGGCGCTGAACAAGACGAAGAGCCCCGCACTGCAGAGCTGCCCGCAGAAGCGGGGCGTCTGCGTGCGCGTGTTCACGCAGACGCCGAAGAAGCCGAACTCGGCGCTGCGCAAGGTCGCGCGGGTGCGTCTCACCAACGGTATCGAGGTGACCAGCTACATACCCGGGGAGGGGCACAACCTGCAGGAGCACTCGCTGGTGCTGATTCGAGGCGGGCGCGTGAAGGACCTGCCGGGCGTGCGGTACCACGTGGTGCGCGGGACGCTCGACGCCGTCGGCGTGCAGGGCCGCAAGCAGTCGCGCTCGAAGTACGGCGCCAAGCGGCCGAAAGCCTAGCAGTCCGTCGTGAAAGCCCCGCGTCGCACCGAGCGCGGCGAGGCGCCTGCCTGACAACGCGCGACGCGGGAGCCTATTGGGCCGGTTCGACCGAGGAGCAACGCAGTCAGGCGGGATGCATCGCCGCTCGAATGCGGCGGGGACTTTGCCGCGGGCTGCCAGCGAAGAGGAGCGAGAGATGCCGCGGCGACGAGAGGTTCCCAGGCGCGAGGTGCCGCCGGATCCGCTTTATAGCAGCACGCTGGTGACGAAGTTCGTCCGGATGATCATGAAGGGCGGCAAGCGGAGCGTCGCCGAAGGCATCGTCTACGGCAGTCTCGACATCATCCGGGACCGCACGGGCGACGATCCGCTCAAGGTCTTCAAGAAGGCGATCGACAACACGAAGCCGAGCCTCGAGGTCAAGTCGCGGCGGGTGGGCGGATCCAACTACCAGGTGCCGGTCGAGGTCAACCAGAACCGCCGCCTGTCGCTCAGCATCCGCTGGCTGACGTCGTCGGCGCGCGGACGGGGCGACGGCAAGACGATGCGGGACCGGCTGGCGAACGAGCTGATCGACGCATCGAATCTGCGCGGCGGCTCCGTCAAGAAGCGGGAAGACACGCACCGCATGGCGGAAGCAAACAAGGCTTTCGCCCACTACCGGTGGTAGTGGCGCCTGGAGACGGCGGGAGAAGAGAGCCATGGCGGTCGCTGAGCTGAAGCCGCGGAACTCCACCGGCCGCGCCGCCGGAGCCCGGAAGTCCGGAATCATGCCCAGGCAAGTCCCGCTCGGCCGCAATCGGAACATCGGCATCATGGCGCATATCGATGCCGGGAAGACGACGACGACCGAGCGCATCCTGTACTACACCGGGATCACGTACAAGCTGGGCGAGGTGCATGACGGCACGGCGGTCATGGATTGGATGGCGCAGGAGCAGGAGCGCGGCATCACCATCACCTCGGCCGCGACCACCTGTTTCTGGCGCGACCACCGCATCAACATCATCGACACGCCCGGCCACGTCGACTTCACGGCTGAGGTGGAGCGCTCGCTGCGCGTCCTCGACGGCGCCGTGGCTGTGTTCGACGCGGTCGCGGGTGTCGAGCCTCAGTCGGAGACGGTCTGGCGGCAGGCGGACAAGTACGGCGTCCCGCGCATCTGCTTCGTGAACAAGATGGACCGCGTGGGCGCCGACTTCGGCGGCACGGTCGAGCAGATCCGTTCCAGACTGCAGGCGAATCCCGTGGCGGTGCAGATGCCGATGGGCGCTGAAGACGGCTTTGCGGGCGTCATCGACCTCGTCGCGATGCGGGCGGTGCGCTATCGGGACGAGACGCTCGGGGCCGAGTCCGTCATCGAGGACATCCCCGAGGCGTATCGAGCGGAGGCGACCGCCCTGCGGGAGACTCTGATCGAGAAGGTCAGCGAGGTCAGCGACGAGATTCTCGACAAGTACCTGCACGGTGTGCCGATTGGGGAGGATGAGATCCGTGCCGCGCTGAGGCGCCGGGTCATCGTATCGGTGCGCAAGGACGAGCCGCCGTTCGTGCCGGTGGTATGCGGTTCCGCCTTCAAGAACAAGGGGGTGCAGCCGCTGCTCGATGCAGTCGTCGACTACCTGCCGTCGCCCAGCGACGTGCCGCCCATCGTCGGTCTCGACCCGCGGCAGGCGGAGCAGACGCCGGTCGAGCGTCCGGCCGATGACGCCGCCCCGTTCTCCGCGCTGGCATTCAAGATCATGACCGACCCGTTCGTGGGGCGACTTACGTTCATGCGCGTCTACTCGGGCGTGATGAAGTCGGGGGCCACCGTCTTCAATCCGGCGCGCGGCCGCAGCGAGCGGATCGGGCGCCTGCTGAAGATGCACGCCAACAAGCGCGAGGAGATCAAGCAGGTCTACGCGGGCGATATCGCCGCTGCGGTCGGCCTCAAGAGTGTTGGCACGGGCGACACCATCTGCGACCAGCAGCGCCCCGTCGTGCTCGAGTCCATGGAGTTCCCGAAGCCGGTCGTCGCGCTGGCGATCGAGCCGCGGACGGAGTCGGACCAGGAGAAGCTGGGGGCGGGCCTCGCCAAGCTGACGGCCGAGGATCCGACGTTCCGCGTGCGGACCGACGAGCAGACGGGGCAGGTCGTCATCTCGGGCATGGGCGAGCTGCATCTGGAGGTTCTCGTCGACCGGCTGCGGCGCGAGTTCGGCGTGGAGGCTGCCGTCGGCCGTCCGCAGGTGGCCTACCGCGAGACCCTGACGCGTCCGACGGAGAGCGAAGGCCGCTACGTGCGGCAGACGGGCGGGCGCGGGCAGTACGGGCACGTCAAGATCCGCGTGACGCCGGCGCCGGTCGGCCGCGGATTCGAGTTCGTCGACGACATCGTGGGCGGCGCGATCCCGCGCGACTACGTCAAGTCCGTCGAGGAGGGCGTGCGCGACGCGATGACGACCGGCATTCTCGCGGGGTATCCGATCGAGGACGTCTGCGTGTCGCTCTACGACGGGTCGTACCACGACGTCGACTCCTCCGAGATGGCGTTCAGACTGGCCGGCTCGATGGCGTTCCGCGCCGCCGCGCGCAAGGCGGCTGCGGTGCTGCTCGAGCCGAGCATGCGTCTGGAGGTCGTGGTTCCCGAAGAGTACATGGGGGACATCATCACCGACCTGAGCACCCGGCGGGGCCGCGTGCGGTCGATGGAGGCGCACGGCGGCACCCGCATCGTCAATGCCCAGGTGCCGCTTGCAGAGATGTTCGGGTACGCCACCGATCTCCGCTCGCGCACGCAGGGACGGGCGACCTTCTCGATGCACTTTGAACGATACGAGCAGGTGCCGGCCCAGGTCAGCGAGGAGGTCGTGGCTCGTATCCAGGGAAGATGAGGGCATGACTGATGGCGAAAGAGAAGTTTGACCGTTCGAAGCCGCACGTGAACATCGGTACGATTGGTCATATCGATCACGGGAAGACGACGTTGACGGCGGCGATCACGTCGGTGTTGGCGAAGAACGACGAGAAGAACGAGGCTCGGAGTTTCGACTCGATCGACAACGCGCCTGAGGAGCGCGAGCGTGGGATCACGATAGCGACGGCGCACGTGGAGTATCAGACTGAGCAGCGGCACTACGCGCACGTGGACTGCCCTGGTCATGCGGACTACATCAAGAACATGATCACGGGCGCGGCTCAGATGGACGGTGCGATTTTGGTGGTGGCGGCGACGGACGGTCCGATGCCTCAGACTCGCGAGCACATTTTGCTGGCGCGTCAGGTTGGGGTTCCGTCGCTGGTGGTGTTTCTGAACAAGGTTGACGCGGTGGACGATCCGGAGCTTCTGGAGCTGGTGGAGCTGGAGGTTCGGGATTTGCTGAACACGTATGAGTTTCCGGGCGACGAGATTCCTGTGGTGAAGGGGTCTGCGCTTCAGGCTCTGGAGGGGGACGCGTCTGGCGAGGCGGCGGTCAAGGAGCTGATGGCGGCGGTCGACTCGTATGTTCCGCTGCCTGCGCGTGACATCGACAAGCCGTTTCTGATGCCGATTGAGGACGTGTTTTCGATATCGGGTCGTGGGACGGTGGTGACGGGACGTGTTGAGCGCGGGAAGGTGTTGGTCGGCGAAGAGATTGAGATTGTGGGTTTCACGCCGACGCAGAAGAAGGTGGTGACGGGCGTTGAGATGTTCCGGAAGCTACTCGACGAGGGTGTGGCGGGCGACAACATTGGGGTGTTGCTGCGCGGGACGGAGAAGGACGACGTTGAGCGCGGGCAGGTGTTGGCGAAGCCGAAGTCGATCACGCCGCACACGAAGTTCCGGGGCGAGGTGTATGTTCTGACGAAGGACGAGGGCGGTCGGCACACGCCGTTTTTCAACGGGTATCGCCCGCAGTTTTATCTGCGGACGACGGACGTGACGGGTGTGGCGACGTTGCCGGAGGGCGTGGAGATGGTGATGCCCGGCGACAACGTGGCGATCAGCGTGGAGCTGATCACGCCGGTGGCGCTCGAGAAGGGGCTGCGGTTCGCGATTCGGGAGGGCGGGCGGACGGTCGGCTCGGGCACCATCACCGACATCGTCGAGTAGCCGGACCCGCGCGCGGAGGAGAGACGACGATGCCGACGTTCAGCGACAAGATTCGTATCCGCCTCAAGGCGTACGACTATCGTGTGCTGGACCAGTCGACGACCGAGATCGTCGACACCGCGCGCCGCACCGGCGCCCGGCTGGCGGGGCCCATTCCACTGCCGACCGACACGAACAAGTGGACGGTCCTGCGCTCCCCGCACGTCGACAAGAAGTCGCGCGAGCAGTTCGAGATTCGCACCCACAAGCGGCTGATCGACATCTTCGAGCCCACGCCCCAGACGGTGGACGCGCTGATGAAGCTCGATCTGCCGGCGGGGGTCGACGTCGAGATCAAGGCCTTCGGCAAGGAACACAACTAGGAGCCGGGCGGGACGAAGTCATGGTGGCCGGGATCATCGGACGCAAGATCGGGATGACGCAGGTATTCAGCGACGACGGCGTGGTGTCGCCGGCCACGGTTCTGCAGGCCGGTCCCTGCGTGGTCGTGCAGCGCAAGACCGTCGATCGGGACGGCTACGACGCGGTGCAGATCGGCCTCGTCGAGCAGCGCCCGGCGCGGGTGTCCAGGCCCGTCGCCGGCCACTACCGGCGCGCGAACGTGCCGCCCACCCGCATCCGGCGCGAGGTGGCCGTCGGGGTCGGCGGCGAGACGCCGCAGGAGGGCGAGCAGGTGCTGGTTTCGCTGTTCGCCGCGGGCGAGCAGGTCGATGTGGTCGGCGAGAGCCGGGGCCGCGGCTTCCAGGGCGTCGTCAAGCGGCACGGCTTCGGGGGTGGCCGCGCGACCCATGGATCGATGTTCCACCGCGCGCCCGGTTCGATCGGACAGTCGTCCTATCCGTCGCGGGTGCTCAAGGGCATGCGCGCGCCGGGACATATGGGCAGCGACCGCGTCACGGTGCGCAACCTGCGCGTCATCCAGGTCGACGCCGAAAATCACAAGATGGTCGTCCGCGGTGCGGTGCCCGGGGCGCCGGGCGGCTACGTCGTCATTCGGCGGGCGGTTGCTCCGCGCCGCGAGGCCGCCCGGCCCGTGCACGACGAGGCAGGCCAGAAGCGGAAGAAGCGAGGCTGACCCGCAGCGCGGGCAGGCGAGAGCGCAACATGACGCTGGATGTGGTCAACGGGCAGAACGACAGGGTCGGCTCGATCGATCTCAGTGACGAGGTCTTCGGCGGGCCGGTGGACGAGGGGCTGGTCTGGGAGTCGGTCGTGCAGCAGAACGCCGCCGAGCGGCGCGGCACCCATGCCACGAAGACGCGCGGCGAGGTGCGGGGCACGGGCCGCAAGCCGTGGCGGCAGAAAGGTACCGGCCGCGCGCGCGTCGGCGAGCTGCGCAACCCGCTGTGGCGCAAGGGGGGCACCGTCTTCGGTCCCCGGCCGCGCAGCTATGCCTACGCGTTGCCGGCCAAGGTGGTGCGCCGCGCCCTGCGGGCCGCGCTCATCCAGAAGCTCCGCGACGGTGCGGTAACCGTCGTCGACCAGTTGACAGTTGACGAGCCCCGGACGAAGGACGCCCTGGAGCTGCTGGGGCGGCTCGGCAGCGTGGAACGGGCGATCCTCGTCGATGTGAAGCCGGAGCCGAACCTCGCGCTGGCGGTCAGGAACCTCCCGGGCGTGCGCGCCGTCGGCTCCCGGCATCTGACTGCCCGCGACGTCGCCGGGGCGCCGCGGCTGTTCGTCACCGCCGACGCGTTCATCCATCTCGAAAAGGTGTTGGCATCGTGAAGCAGACGGACGTCATCCGGCGGGCGATCGTGACCGAGAAGTCGTCGGTGCTGCTCGACGACAAGCGCATCGTGACCTTCGAGGTGGCGATGAACGCGACGAAGGTCGACATCCGACGGGCCGTCGAGCAGCTGCTCGGCACCAAGGTGGCGACGGTGCGGACCGCAATCGCGCACGGCAAGATCAAGCGGCAGGGGCGCTTCGCCGGTCAGCGGCCCGACTGGAAGAAGGCGTACGTGCGTTTGCGGCCCGGGGAGAAGATCCCCGAGTTCCTCGAAGGGACATAGACGGAGGCGGAACTTGGCAGCTTGTGGCGCTGCGGACTGGTGAGGGCGAACGATGGCGATTCGCAGGTACAAGCCGACGTCGGCCGGTCGGCGGTTTCAGTCCGCTCACGATTTCGACGAGATCACGACGGACCGGCCGTATCGGCCGCTGACGAAGCCGCTCAAGAAGTCGGGCGGGCGGAACAACCGCGGCGAAGTGTCCTTGTGGTGGCGCGGGGGCGGCCACAAGCGTGCCTACCGGGTCATCGACTTCCGGCGGGACAAACGGGGTGTGCCGGGGCGCGTGGCGACCGTCGAGTATGATCCCAACCGGTCGGCGCGCATCGCGCTGGTGGCGTATGCCGACGGCGAGAAGCGCTACATCCTGCACCCGGTCGGCCTGAAGGTCGGCGACACGGTGATTGCCGACGAGAAGACCGATATCCTGCCCGGCAACGCGCTGCCGCTCCGGAACATGCCGCTCGGGACGCAGGTGCACAACGTGGAGCTGCGTCCGGGCAAGGGCGGGCAGATCGCCCGCAGCGCCGGGTCGGCCGTGCAGGTCGTGGCCAAGGACGGCAAGCACGTGACCGTCAAGCTGCCGTCCGGCGAGACGCGGCTCGTGCCGCCGGACGCGCTGGCCACGGTGGGTCAGGTCGGCAACGTCGATCACGGCAACGTGTCGATCGGCAAGGCCGGCCGGAACCGTTGGCGCGGCAAGCGGCCGCACGTCTGCGGCAACTCGATGAATCCGGTCGACCACCCGCTGGGTGGCGGCGAGGGTCATGCGGCAGGCGGCCGTCATCCGGTGTCGCCGTGGGGCCAGCCGGCGAAGGGCTACAAGACGCGCCGCCGGAAGCCGTCGGACCGGTTCATCCTGCAGCGCAAGAAGCGCAAGCGTTCGAGGTGACGGGAGCTGCCGCGATGAGCCGATCGCTGAAGAAGGGACCTTTCGTCGACATTCCGCTCCTCGAGAAGATCGAGGTGCTGAACCGCGACGACGAGCGGAAGGTGATCAAGACGTGGTCGCGACGGTCGACCGTGGTGCCGGAGATGATCGGGCACACGATTGCCGTCCACAACGGAAAGAAGTTCGTGCCGGTCTACGTCAGCGAGAACATGGTGGGGCACAAGCTCGGGGAGTTCGCGCCGACCCGTCTGTTCCGGGGCCACACGGGCCGCGGCGAGAAGGTCGCATCCGTGGCGCGGGGCGGGCGATGATCGAGGGCCGCGCCACCGCGCGCTACGTCCGCACGTCGGCGCAGAAGGCGAAGCTTGTGATGGACCTCATTCGCGGGCGGACGGTCGACAGCGCCCTGGCCACGCTCCGCTTCACCCGCAAGGGCGTCGCGCGGGACATCGCGAAGGTGCTGCGGTCGGCCGTGGCCAACGCGCAGCAGAAGGACGGTGCGAGCGGGGACACGGACCGGCTGTACGTGCGCGAATGCTACGCCAATCAGGGGCCGTCGCTCAAGCGCATCCGCCCGGCGCCCATGGGCCGCGCGTTCCGGATCACCAAGCGGACCTCGCACCTGACCGTGACCGTGTGCGAGAAGCCGGAGACCGTGACCAGCGTGCCGGCCACCGACGCGCCGCTGCAATCGTAGGAGACAGGTTCGAGCATGGGACAGAAGGTTCACCCGTACGGATTTCGCCTCGGCTTCAACAAGACGTGGCGCTCGCGCTGGTACGCGGACCGGGACTATGCCAAGCTCCTTCACGAGGATCTGTCCCTGAAGAAGGACCTCAAGAAACGGTTTTCCCATGCCGGCGTGTCCAAGATCGAGATCGAGCGCGCCGCCAACAAGCTGAAGCTCGACATCCACACGTCGCGCCCGGGCATCATCATCGGGCGCAAGGGCACGGAGGTCGACAAGCTGAAGACCGACATTCAGAAGCGCACCAACCGTGATGTGTTCATCAACATCCAGGAGATTCAGAAACCGGAGCTCGACGCGCAGCTCATCAGCGAGTCGGTGGCACTGCAGCTCGAGAAGCGCGTCGCGTTTCGCCGCGCCATGCGCAAGGCGGTCGAGTCGGCGCTGCGCTTCGGCGCGCGCGGCATCAAGGTGCGGGTGGGCGGACGTCTCAACGGCGCCGAGATCGCGCGCTCGGAGTGGTACCTGCACGGACAGCTCCCGCTGCAGACTCTGCGGGCCGACATCGACTACGGGTTCGGCGAGGCGCGCACGACGTACGGCGCCATCGGCGTGAAGGTTTGGCTCTACAAGGGCGAGCGGCTCGAGCCGCAGACCAGCCGCGAGGAAGACTACCGCGCGCCGCGTCGCGGCCGCCTCTAGCCGTCCGTGGGGAATCGCCATGTTGATGCCGAAGAAGGTCAAGTATCGGAAGCAGCATCGGGGGCGCATGGTCGGCAAGGCCTGGCGCGGGTCGGCCGTCTCGTTCGGCGACTACGGGCTGAAGGCCCTCGAATCGTGCTGGATGACCGATCGGCAGATCGAGGCGGCCCGTGTAGCCATGACGCGCGCCGTCAAGCGCGGCGGCAAGATCTGGGTGCGGATCTTTCCGGACAAGCCGATCACGAAGAAGCCGCAGGAAACCCGCATGGGCAAGGGCAAGGGCGCGCCGGAACAGTGGGTGGCCGTGGTGCGTCCGGGCCGCATCCTGTTCGAGATGGAGGGTGTGAGCGCCGGCGACGCGGAGCACGCCATGCGGCTGGCGGCGGCCAAGCTGCCGATACCGACGAAGTTCACGCGGCGGTTCGGCGTGGGTGACGGTTCATGACGGGTATCGACGAGCTGCGCGAGCTGGGCACCGAAGATCTGCAGCAGCGCGTGGGCGAGCTCGACGACCAGGTGTTTCGGCTGCGCATACAGAGGTCGATGGGCCAGACCGACGCGTCGAACAAGATGCGCGAGCTGCGGCGCGAGCGGGCGCGTGTGAAGACCCTGCTGCGCGAACGCGAGCTGGCGGCGGCGGTCGAGACCGCGGAGACCGCCGGCGACGGCGGCGGCGGCGGAGAAGACTGAGCGATGGCCAACAAGAGAGAGGTGGTCGGCGTCGTGGTCCGCGACAAGCTGGACAAGGGCGTCATCGTCGCCGTGGAGCGCCGGGTGCGGGACAACGTGTACGGCAAGATTCGCCGGCGCACGACGAGATTCATGGCGCAAGACGAGTCGAACAGCCTGAAGGTCGGCGACCGCGTGGCCATGGTCGAGTCCCGGCCGCTCAGCCGCCGCAAGCGGTTCGTCGTCGTGCGGGTCGTCGAGCGGGCCCGGGTGGTGTGATCGGTACGGTGTGATCGGACGGGCGCGTCATGATTCAGATGCAGTCGGTGCTGGACGTCGCGGACAATTCCGGGGCGCGGAAGATTGCGGTCATCAATCCGCTGGGCGGGGCGACCGGGCGCTACGCCGGGCTGGGAGACCTCGTTACGGCCGCGGTCAAGGAGGCCACGCCGGCCTCGGCCGTCAAGAAGGGCCAGGTGGTGCGGGCGGTCATCGTCAGGACCCACAAGGAGCACCGGCGGCGGGACGGCAGCTACATCCGGTTCGACCGAAACGCCGCGGTGCTGGTCAACGAGCAGAACGAGCCGATCGGAACCCGTGTCTTCGGGCCCGTGGCCCGCGAGCTGCGCGAGCGGAAATTCATGAAGATCATCTCGCTGGCGCCGGAAGTGTTGTGAGGCGATCGGAACGATGTCCAGACTGCAGACCCCCGTGCGGAAGAACGACAACGTGGTCGTCGTCTCCGGCAAGGACCGCGGCAAGCGCGGCCGCGTGCTGAAGGTGCTGCCCCGCCGCAACCGCCTCGTGATCGAAGGGGTCAACTTCGTCAAGCGGCACACGCGGCCGAATCCGCAGCGCAACATCAAGGGCGGCATCGTCGAGAGGGAGGGCTCCGTGCACGCGTCGAACGTGCAGATCATCTGTCCGGAGTGCGGTGCGCCGACGCGCGTCGGGCGCCAGCTGCTCGGCGACGGACGGAAGATACGCGTCTGTCGCAAGTGCGACGGGGCGGTGGACAAGTGAGCCGGCTGCAGGAACGCTATCGTGACGAGGTGGTGCCGGCGCTCCGCAAGGAGTTCGGCTACACCACCATCATGGCCGTGCCCCGGATCGAGCGGGTCGTCGTCAACATGGGCATCGGCGAGGCCACGCAGAACCCGAAGCTCATCGACGCCGCGGCGGACGAGCTGACGCGGATCACGGGGCAACGGCCGGTGACCACCCGTGCGCGCAAGTCGGTTGCCGCGTTCAAGTTGCGGCAGGGCATGGCGATCGGCTCGATGGTGACGCTACGCGGTGAGCGGATGTTCGAGTTCCTCGATCGCCTCATCTCGATCGCATTGCCCCGCGTGCGAGACTTCCGCGGCATTTCCCCGGACGGGTTCGACGGTCGCGGCAACTACACGCTCGGTCTCCGCGACCAGCTGATCTTTCTCGAGATCGACTATATGAAGGTCGATCAGTCGCGCGGGATGAACGTGTCGGTCGTAACGACGGCCACGACCGACGGCGAGGGACGCAGGTTGCTGCAGTTGCTGGGCATGCCCTTTCGGGCGAGCTGACGCGCGGCCCGCGGGCCGCCGATGACGAATCACCATGTCGACGATTGCTAAGAAGGTCAAGGAGCTCAAGCCGCCGAAGTTCAGGGTTCGCGGGCGCAACCGCTGTAGGGTTTGCGGCCGGCCCCGCGGGTACCTGCGCAAGTTCGCGCTCTGCCGTCTCTGTTTTCGGAAACTCGCTCTCGAGGGCGAGATCGCGGGCGTGACGAAGAGCAGCTGGTAGGCGGCGGGGTGGTCGGGTGAGACGGGAGATATCGAAGGCCTATGCCTGATCAGATTGCTGACATGCTGTCGAGGATCCGGAACGCGACGTCGAGCCGGCATCTGCGCGTCGACGTGCCGCTGTCGAGGCTGAAGGTCGAGATTGCGCGGATCCTCCAGAGTGAGGGGTATGTTCAGGGATTCAAGATCGTCGAGGTGCCCGGTCGTCGGGGCACGCAGCCCAGAAAGATGATTCGCATCGTGTTGAAGTACGGTCCCGGCGGCCAGCGCGTGCTCTCCGGTCTGGAGCGCGTCAGTCGGCCCGGCAGGCGCGTGTACTTCGCGCGTGACAAGGCCCCGCCGGTGCTGGCCGGGCTGGGAACGAGCATTCTCACCACCTCACGGGGCGTCATGACCGGTCGTGACGCCGCCAAGGCGGGCGTGGGCGGCGAGGTGCTGTGCAATGTCTGGTAGCGGCCGATCGCAGGCCAGGGTGCATCCATGTCGCGGGTAGGCAAGCAGCCGATTCCCATTCCGGACGGCGTCAAGGTCACCGTCGGGGCTGACACCGTGGAGGTGCAGGGACCGAAGGGCCGGCTCCGGCAACCTGTGCCGCCCGGGGTGCGCTTCGAGCTGGCCGACGGCAGGCTCTCGGCGTTGCCGGTGCGCGAAAACGACCGGTCGCTGGCGAAGTTCCACGGTCTGGCGCGGAGCCTGGTGGCGAATGCCGTGCACGGCGTCTCGCAGGGCTTCACCAAGGAGCTCGACATCGTCGGCATCGGCTATCGCGCCGAGGTGTCGGGGTCGGAGGTCGTCCTATCTCTCGGGTACTCGCATCCGGTGAGGTTCCCCATCCCGAGCGGCATCGACATCTCGGTGGAGAAGCAGAACCACATCACCGTCACCGGCATCGACCGCCAGCAGGTCGGGCAGGTGGCCGCCGATCTGCGCAGCCTGCGGAAGCCGGACCCCTACAAGCAGAAGGGCATTCGGTACACCGGCGAGGTGCTCAAGAAGAAGGTCGGCAAGACCGGGGCGTAGTCGATGAGAGTCAAGACCAAGAGGGACCGGCGGCACCGGATCCGGCTGCGGCAGCGCAGGCGGATCCACGGCACGCCGACACGTCCGCGGCTGGCGGTGTCGAGGAGCCTCGCCCACATCTGCGTCCAGGTGATCGACGACGAGGCCGGCCGCACGTTGGCTGCGGCCTCGAGTCACGAGGCCAGCGTGCGTGCCCGGTTCGAGGACGGCGCGCGGGGCGGCAACAGGGCGGGCGCGAGCATGGTCGGCCGCGTGGTGGCCGAGCGCCTGCTCGAGCAGGGCGTCAAGCAGGTCGTCTTCGACCGCGGCGGCCGGCTGTATCACGGACGTGTGCGCAGCGTGGCCGAGGGAGCCCGCGAGGCAGGCCTGGAGTTTTGAGCATGCGAGAGGCACGACCGAAGATCGACCCCACGTTGCTCGACCTCAAGGACACGGTTGTGTCGATCAACCGTGTGACCAAGGTCGTCAAGGGCGGCAAGAACCTGAGCTTCAGTGCATTGGTCGTGGTCGGGGACGGCCTCGGGCACGTCGGCTTCGCGGTCGGCAAGGCCAAGGAAGTGCCGTCGGCCATCAAGAAGGGCATCGAGTCGGCGAAGAAGGCGCTCATACGGGTGCCGCTGCAGGCAACGACCATTCCGCACACCATCGTCGGGCGGTTCGGGGCCGGCAGCGTACTGCTGAAGCCCGCACCCGAAGGAACCGGGATCATCGCGGGCGGTGCGGTCCGCGCGGTCGTCGAGTCGGCCGGCATCCACAACATCCTCACGAAATCGCTGGGCTCCGACAACCCCCACAATGTGGTCCGTGCAACGTTCGCGGGCCTGGCGGCGCTCAAGGACCCCGTGGAGGTGGAGCGGCTGCGCGGCGTCGATCTGGCGCTCGCGACGGTCGGCCCGGCCGGCGGGACGGCGGAGACGGACGGACCGGTGGCAGGTGATCGATGAGACGCGGGCAGCGCAACGAGACGGCGCCCCGGCTGCGCGTGACTTTGGTCCGCAGCCCCATCGGCTACGACAAACGGCAGGCGCTCGTCGTGCGCGGTCTCGGCCTGCGGCGGCTCGGACACTCCGTCGAGGTCGTGGACAACCCGTCGATTCGAGGCATGCTGCACAAGGTGCGTCACCTCGTGCGCGTGGGATAGTCGAGGCCGTATGGATCTGAGCAATCTGCATCCGCCGGAAGGTGCGCGTCGCAAGCGCAAACGCGTGGGTCGGGGCGAGGGCTCCGGGACCGGAGTGACCGCAGGCCGCGGACACAAGGGTGCGAAGTCGCGGTCAGGCTTCAAGCGCAAGCGCGGCTTCGAGGGCGGCCAGATGCCGCTGCATCGGCGCGTGCCGAAGCGCGGCTTCCACAATCCGTTTCGCGTCGAGTACGCCGTGGTCAACCTCGACACGCTGTCCGCCCGGTTCGATGACGGCACGGAGGTGACGCCGGAGCTGCTGCGCGCGCGGCGGATCGTGCGCCGGTCGCGCGCCTTGATCAAGGTGCTGGGGCGCGGCGAGCTGTCGAAGAAGCTGACCGTCAAGGCGCATCGCTTCAGCGCCGCGGCCAGCCAGGCCATCGCGGCCGCCGGCGGCCGGACGGAAGTGCTGTCGGCCACTGCGGGGAGCGAGTCCGACTGATGCTGGAGAGCCTGCGGAACACGTTCGCGATACCGGATCTGCGCCGACGGCTCCTGTTCATGCTGGCCATCCTCGCCGTCTACCGGGTGGGGAGCCACATTCCGACACCGGGCGTGAACACCGAGGCGCTGGCGCTGCTCGCCGAGCAGGCGTCGGGCACGATGTTCGGGCTGTATGACATGTTCTCGGGCGGCAACCTGTCGCAGGTGACGATCTTCGCGCTCGGCATCATGCCGTACATCAGTGCGTCGATCATCCTGCAGCTGTTGACCGTCGTCTGGCCGTATCTGGAGCGCCTGTCGAAGGAGGGCGAGCTCGGGCGGCGGAAAATCACTCAGTACACGCGGTACGGCACCATCGTGCTGTGCATCGTCCAGTCGCTGGCGATCGCCATCTTTCTCGAGCGCCAGACCAACATCGCCGGCGGCCTGCCGCTCGTCTACTCACCGGGGTGGGCCTTCCGCTTCATGACGGTGCTCACGCTGACGACCGGCACCGCGTTCATCATGTGGCTGGGCGAGCAGATCACCGAGCGCGGAGTCGGCAACGGGATGTCGCTGATCATCTTCGCCGGCATCGTGGTCGGGCTGCCGTCGGCCGTGCTGACGACGCTGGACCAGATGCGGACCGGGCAGATGGGCATCATCCGCGTCCTGCTCCTGCTCACGGTCATGGTGCTGGTGGTGGGCGCCGTCGTGTTCATCGAGCGCGGGCACCGGCGCGTCACCGTGCAGTACGCGAAACGCGTGGTGGGCCGTCGCATGTACGGCGGCAGCAGCACCCATATTCCGCTGAAGGTCAACACCGGCGGCGTGATTCCCGTCATCTTCGCCTCGTCGATCATCGCGTTCCCGGCCACGGTCGCCACCGCGTTCCCGGCGGGCGGCTGGGGCCAGGCGCTGACCGACCAGCTGCGCAACGGCATGCCGCTGTACTACCTCCTGTACATGGGAGGCATCATCTTCTTCGCCTACTTCTACACCGCCATCATCTTCAACCCGGATGATGTGGCCGAGAACATGCGGAAGTACGGCGGCTTCATTCCCGGCATCCGGCCTGGCAAGCGCACGGCCGAGCACATAGACACGATCCTCACGCGCATCACGCTGGTCGGGTCGATCTACCTCGCGCTGGTGGCGGTGCTGCCCGATCTGCTGATCGCAGGCTTCCGGGCCGACGCGGTGCCGTTCATCGGCGATCAGTTGGACACGCTGCTGCCTCGCTTCATTACGGACGGCATGGGGGTGACGTTCTACTTCGGCGGGACGTCGCTGCTGATTATCGTCGGCGTGTCGATGGACACGGTTCAGCAGATCGAGTCGCAGCTGATCATGCGGCACTACGACGGCTTCATGAAGAAGACCCGGATCAAGGGGCGCCGGGGGTAGTCGGGGAGACGGCGGTGGCGGCGAATCTCGTGATATTCGGACCCCCGGGCGCGGGCAAGGGCACCCAGGCGAAGCGGATCGAGCAGGTCCGGCGGATACCGCAGATCTCGACCGGAGACATACTCCGCGAGGCCGTGCACGCCGGCACGCAGCTCGGCCTGCAGGCCAAGGCCGTCATGGAGCGGGGCGAGCTCGTCAGCGATACGCTGATGGTGGGCATCGTCCGGGAGCGGCTGGCGCGCGACGACACGGCCGATGGCTTCATCCTCGATGGGTTTCCGCGGACCGTCGCGCAGGCCGTGGCGCTCGACGAGATCCTGACGGCACGCGACCCGCTCGTCATCATCGAGTTGAGCGTCCCGGACCACGAGCTGGTGGAACGACTGTCGCGGCGGCGCGTATGTCGCAGTTGCGGCGCGCCGTACGGGACGTCGGGCGGCGACATGCCGACTGCCTGCACGCGCTGTGGCTCCGAGCTGGTGCAGCGCAGCGACGACCGGGAGGATGTCGTGCGGGAGCGGCTGCGGGTGTATCACGAGCAGACGCAGCCCCTCGTGGCGTTCTACGAGGATCGCCCGAGCTTTCGTCGCGTCGAGGGCAACCAGTCTCCCGACGTCGTGCACGCCGCCCTCGGGGCGGCCGTCGACGAGGCGCTGGCGGCTGCGCGCCGTCAGCCGCTGCCGGCCCGGTGACGCACGGAGACGACCGATGATCGTGTGCAGGTCACGCGCCGAGTTGCAGAAGATGCGGCGGGCAAACGGGCTGGTAGCCGACGTCCTGCGCGAGCTGCGGAGGCTGATCGAGCCGGGCGTGACACCTCGCGACCTGGACACAGTGGCGGAGACGCGCGTGCGCGCGGCCGGTGCGGTGCCGGCGTTCAAGGGCTACCACGGCTACCCGGCGACGCTGTGCGTGTCGATCAACGAGGCCGTGGTGCACGGTATTCCGTCCGTGCGCAGCCTGGTGGAGGGCGATATCGTCTCGCTGGACATGGGGGTCGTGCTCGATGGCTACTACGGGGATTCGGCGCTGACCGTGGGCGTCGGTGCGATTTCCGAAGCTGCCGCCGACCTGCTGCGCGTGACCCGCGAGGCGCTGGAGCGGGCGATAGAGCGCGCCCGTGTGGGCGGCCGCGTGTCCGACCTCGGCCACGCGGTGCAGAGCCACGTCGAGGCACACGGGTACTCGGTGGTGCGCGAGTTCGTCGGCCACGGGATCGGCACCAGCCTGCACGAGGAGCCGCAGGTCCCCAACTACGGCGAGCCGGGACGCGGGCCGCGCCTCGAGGAAGGCATGGTGCTGGCCATCGAGCCGATGGTCAACGCCGGCCGGGCTGCGGTGCGCGTGCTCGACGACGGCTGGACCGCGGTGACGTCCGACGGGAGTCTATCGGCGCACTTCGAGCATTCGGTGGCGGTGTTGCAGGAGGGCCCGCTCGTGCTGAGTCGGCCGACGGCGACCGGGCCGGCGGTCTTGCCGCAGGCAGATGCCGGGGCGCGTGCCGCGGCGCAGGAGGCGAGATGAAGGTTCGAGCATCGGTTCGCAAGCTGTGCGACAAGTGCAAGATCATCCGGCGCCGCGGTGTGGTGCGGGTGCTCTGCAGCAACCCGAAGCACAAGCAGAGGCAGGGGTAGAAGACGATGGCGCGCATTGCAGGCGTTGATCTTCCGCGCACGAAGCGGATCGAGGTCGGCCTGACCTACATCTTCGGGATCGGCCCGACGCGCTCGACGGCGCTGCTGCAGACGGCCGGCGTCGACCTGGACACCCGCGTCAAGGATCTCACCGAAGACGAGGTGCGCCGGATCGGCCGCGTCATCGAGGAGGAGGGCGGCGTCGAAGGCGATCTCCGCAAGGAGATCTCCGTCAATATCAAGCGGCTGATGGAGATCGGCTGCTACCGCGGCCTGCGGCACCGCCGCAACCTGCCGGTGCGAGGACAGCGGACGAATACCAACGCGCGCACGCGGAAAGGGCCCCGGAAGGGTGCCGTCGCGAAGAAGAAGACCAGTTAGGGGGAGCTGCGGATGGCCAAGCTGGATGTCGTCGACGCGAGCGTTCCGGCGCCCGCGAAACGCAAGCGCCGCACGAAGACGTTCAAGAAGCGCGGCGAGAAGCGTGTCGTGCATCACGGCGTCGTGCACATTCAGGCGTCGTTCAACAACACGATCATCACGATTGCCGACGCCGAAGGTCGGGTGCTGTCCTGGTCGAGCGCCGGCGGCATCGGCTTCAAGGGGTCCCGCAAGGGCACGCCGTTCGCGGCGACCCAGGCTGCCATCAACGCCGGGCACGGTGCGAAGGCGTTCGGGGTGCGCTCGGTGGACGTGCGGGTCAAGGGACCGGGCGCCGGGCGGGAGTCGTCCATTCGCGCGCTGCAGACATCGGTCGGCCTGGAGGTCAAGTCGATTCGCGACGTAACCCCGATTCCGCACAACGGATGTCGTCCGCCGAAGCGCCGGCGGGTTTGAAGAGGGCTCACAGAACATGGCGCGATACGCTGGTCCGGTCTGCCGGTTGTGCCGGCGCGAGGCGATGAAGCTGTTCCTCAAGGGGGAACGTTGCTATGGCGAGAAGTGCGCCATCGAGCGGCGCAACGTGCCGCCCGGGCAGCACGGCAAGGGCCGCCGGCAGCGGCTCATGGGCTACGGCCTCCAGCTTCGCGAGAAGCAGAAGGTGAAGCGCATGTACGGCGTGCTGGAGCGCCAGTTCCGGCGCTACTTCGAGGAGGCCGATCGGCAGAAGGGCGTCACGGGCGAGACGCTGCTGCAGCTTCTCGAGCGGCGGCTCGACAATGTCGTCTATCGGTTGGGCTTCGCTGCGTCGCGGCCGCAGGCCCGCCAGCTCGTGCGCCACGGCCACTTCACGGTAAACGGTCGGCGCGCGGATGTGCCGTCGTTCTCGGTGAGGGCCGGCGACGTGGTGGCGGTCCGCAGCGCGAGTGCCAAGAACCCCGCCATCCTCTACGCGCTGGAGGAGGTCAAGGGCCGCGGCATTCCCGAGTGGCTGGAGCTGGACGGCCAGACGCTCAGCGGCCGGCTGATGGCAGCCCCGACCCGCGAACAACTCAACCTGCCGCTGCAGGAGCAGTTGATCGTGGAGCTCTACTCGAAGTGAGCGGCGGGTTCTCGCAACGCCGAAAGGACAGAACTGGATGTTGTGGAAAAGCTTTCAGCGACCCAAGCGGCTGGAGTGCGACACCGACACGCTGACCGACCGCTTCGGGCGCTTCCATGCCCAGCCGTTCGAGCGCGGTTTCGGGACCACGGTCGGCAACGCACTGCGCCGAGTGTTGCTGTCGTCGATCGAGGGCGCTGCCGTGACGGCCGTCAAGATCGAGGGTGTGTTGCACGAGTTTTCGCCCATCCCCGGTGTGGTCGAGGATGCCACCGACATCATTCTCAACCTGAAGCAGATTCCGATCCGCATGCACGTGGATCATACGAAGAGCCTCTACCTCAGGAGCGAGAACGCCGGCGACGTCAAGGCCGGCGACATCGAGACCGACGCCGACGTGGAGATCCTGGAGCCGGATGTGCATGTCGCAACGGTTTCCGAGGGCGGCTCGCTGAACATGGAGATGCGGGTCAGCCGCGGCCGCGGCTACGTCTCGGCCGACAAGAACTTCGCCGACGATCTCGGGATCGGCTGGATTCCGATCGATTCGGTTCACTCGCCGGTCAAGAAGGTCAACTACCTCGTCGAGGCGGCGCGGTTGGGGCAGACCACCGACTACGACAAGCTGACGGTGGACGTCTGGACCGACGGGTCGGTGACGGCGCGCGATGCGGTGTCGCTGGGGGCCAAGCTCATCCGAGATCACCTCAACATCTTCATCAACATCGATGATCCTCTCGGGGCAGCGCCGGACCCGACGCCGGACCCGGCACCGCAGGTCACGAATGAGCATCTCGACAAGAGTGTCGAGGAGCTCGAGTTGTCGGTTCGCTCGTACAACTGCCTCAAGAACGCGAACATCCGGACCATTCGGGAGCTGGTGCAGAAAACCGAGCCCGAGATGCTGCGGACCAAGAACTTCGGCCGCAAGTCCCTCAGCGAGATCAAGGAGCTGCTGAACCAGTGGGGCTTGACCCTCGGCATGCGTCTCGATGCGCCAGCAGACGCCGAGTCTGTTTCCACGGAATAGAGACCTATGCGTCACCGAGTGGCACACCGGAAGCTCGGGCGGGTGTCCGAGCATCGGCTCGCGCTGCTGCGGAATCAGGCTACGGCCCTGATCCGCCACGAACGGATTACGACGACCCTGGCCAAGGCCAAGGAGCTGCGTCCGTTCGTCGAGCGCCTGATAACGATTGCCAAGCGTGGGATTGCGGACGGCGCGGAGACGAGCCGCGCGCTCCACGCGCGCCGGATCGTGGCGCGCGACATGGCCGACCGGCAGGTGCTCGGCAAGCTGTTCGCGTCGATCGCGCCGCGTTTCGCCGAGCGGCCGGGCGGGTACACGCGCCTGCTCCGCTCGGGCCGGCGCCAGGGCGACGACGCGCCGCTCGCCCAGGTGGAACTCGTCGGCAGCGAGTATTCGCCCGACGAGAAGACCGAGCCCGCCGATCGGCAACCGGCGGACGAGTCGACCGGCGTGGGCGGCCGTCTGCGGCGCGTGGCCGGTCGCATCCGGAGCGGCGACCAGCGCTAGCGCCAAGCCCGCCAATCGTTGTCTGACGGCGCCGCCTGGCGCCCAGCCGATCCTGCCAGGACTCTACGCCGTTCCATGGCGCAGACTCCTGGCAGGCTATTCGTCCGCCTCGGCTTCCGCTTCGCCGCGGTCGGCCTTCGCCTCGGCGATCACCCGCGCGTGCAGGTGGGCCGGGACCTCCTCGTAATGTGAGAACTCCATCTGGTAGGAACCGCGGCCACCGGTCGCCGAGGTCAGCTGCTGCTCGTAGGTGAGCATCTCGGCCATCGGAACCTGGGCCTTGATGACCGTGGACGCGCCGCGCGTCTCCATGCCGCCGATACGCCCGCGGCGCCCATTGAGATCTCCCATGAGATCGCCCGCGAAGTCGCTGGGCGCGCGAACCTCCACGTTCATGACCGGTTCGAGGAGGGTAGGTCGCGCCCGCGACATCGCATCCCTGAACGCCAGCCGGCCCGCCATCTTGAACGACATCTCGTTCGAGTCGACTGCGTGGAACTGCCCGTCGTACAGCGTCACGCGGAAGTCGACCATCGGATAGCCCGCAAGATAGCCTTTCTCGCGCGCCTCGTGGATGCCCTTCTCGACGGCCGGGATGAACTGGCGCGGGATGGAGCCGCCGAAGATCTCATTGGCGAAGTCGAAGTCCTGGCCGCGCGGCAGCGGCTCGACGCGAATCTTGCAGTCCCCGAACTGACCGTGGCCGCCTGTCTGCTTCTTGTGCCGTCCGTGCGCTTCGGTGGGGGCGGTGATCGTCTCGCGGTACGGGATGCGCGGCAGCTTCAGGTTCACCTCGACGCCGAAGCGGCGCTTCAGCTTGGCCACCGTCACCTCGATGTGCAGTTGGCCCTGCCCCGACAGCAGCAACTGCTGCGTCTGTGGGTCCCGCTCGTACCGGATGGTAGGGTCCTCTTCCTGCAGGCGCTGGAGCGAGGTGCTGATCTTCTCCTCGTCGCCGCGGCTCTTCGGCTCGATGGCGTACGACAGAACCGGCTCCGCGAAAGCGATCGGCGGGAAGACGAAGCCGGTGTCCCGCGCGCCCAGCGTGTCAGAGGTCTGCGTTTCCTTGAGCTTGGTCACCGCGCCCAGATCGCCGGCGTTGACGCGCTCGACAGCGGTCTGCGTCTTGCCCTGCATGAGCGCCAGCCCGCCGAGCCGTTCCGCGCCGTCCCGCGTCACGTTGTGGATACCCTGGTCGGCGGTCAGCTCGCCGGCCGCGACCCGGAACAGCGTGATTCGGCCGGCGAAGGGATCGGCGATCGTTTTCCACACGAAGACCGCCGCTGCCGTATCCGCCGAGGCGTCGTACGTGACCGCCTCACCGTTCTCGCGCGCAACGGCCGGCAGCGGCCGGTCGGCGGCCGAGGGCAGATAGGTCACGATGGCGTCCAGCAGCGGCTGGATCCCGACGTTGGCCAGCGCCGACGTGCACACCAGGGGATGGATCAGGCGCTGGCCGACCGCAGCGCGCAGGCCGCGCTCCAGCTCCTCCTGCGACAGTGTCCCGGCCTCGAAGAACTTTTCCATGAGGCTGTCGTCGGCCTCGGCCACCATTTCGATCAGCGCCTCGCGGGCGCTGCCGGCCGCCTCGGCCAGGGCCTCCGGAACGTCGGCCTCCGTCGGCTCCTCCGCGCCGCCGGTGAACTGCAGGGCCTTCATGGCCACCAGGTCGACGACGCCTTCGAAGCCCTTCTCCTCGCCGATGGGCAACTGGATCGGAACGATCTCGCGGCCGAACGCTTCCCGCAGCGAGGCCAGCGCCCGCGCCAGATTGGCGCGCTCGCGGTCCAGGCGGTTGAGCGCGACCAGGCAGGGCACGCCCAGTTCTTTGGCGGTGTCCCAGACCTTCTCGGTCTGCACCTCGGCGCCTGCCACGGCGTCGACGACGACGACCGCCGCGTCGGTGACGCGCATCGCGGCGCGCGTGTCGCTGAGGAAGTTCGCCATGCCCGGCGTGTCGATGAGGTTGATCTTCACCCGGTCACGTTCCGCGAAGGCCACGCTCGAAGACAGCGTGTGCTTGCGGGCAATCTCCTCCTCGTCGAAGTCGGTGATCGTATTGCCTTCGTCGACCTTGCCGAGCCGGTTGACCATCCCGGCGTCGAAAAGCGCGGCCGATGCCAGCTGCGTCTTGCCGGACCCGCTGTGGCCGACCAGGGCGACGTTCCTGATATGCTCCGCGGCATAGACCTTCATTTACGGTTGACCTCCCCCACTGGCAGTCCGTGGCAAGCGCCCCGCTGCAGCGGCCAGACCTACAATCGTAGTCGACCGGCAGAAGGCGGCTCAAGCCCAATCCCTATTCGTGCCGAAGCGCTGCAATCGGATCGAGGCCCGAGGCCCGCACGGCGGGGAAGAACCCGAACAGGATGCCGACGGATGCCGAGAAGCCGAAACCGATGGCGTGCGACCACCAGGGCAGCGAGATGGGAAATCCGGTGGCGTAGTGCACGCCGAGGCCGATGGCACTCCCCGTCAGGATGCCGAGCACGCCGCCGGCCGCCGTCAGGACGACGGCCTCGAGCAGGAACTGCCACAGGATCTCTCGCCGCCGGGCGCCCAGCGCCTTGCGCATCCCGATCTCGCGGGTCCGCTCCGTCACGGAGATGGTCATGATTGCCATGACGCCGATGCCGCCCACCAGCAGCGCGATGGACGAGATCGTGACCAGCGCGAGGTAGGTGGCGCCGCTGATCCGATCCCACAGCCGCAGGGCCGCCTCCTGGGTCAGCAGGTCGAAATCGTTCGGCTCGTCCAGCCGCAGGCCGTGCCGGATGCGCATCACGCTTTCGACGTCGCGCAGTGCGTCGTCGCGATCGACGTCCGCCCGCGGGACCGCCGCGATCATGATGCTCCGCAGCTCGCCCCGCCTCGCTCGGGTCGCGCGGAGTCCGAACTGCTTCTGGTACGCCGAATGCGGAACGACCACGAAGTCGTCCTGGCCGCCACCCAACCCGCCGGGGGACGGGCGCGGACCGAGGACACCGACGACTCGATAGCGCGCGCTGCCGAGGCGCACCAGCTTGCCGACCGGATCCGTGTGAGGGAACAGCGCCTGATACGGCGTCTGCCCGAGGACGGCGACCTGCCGGCGGTGGCTGACCTCGGCCGCGGTGAAGAAACGGCCGATAGCCACGTCGATGTGGTACACGGCCGCGAAGTTCGCGGTCGAGCCCAGCACGTTGATTGTCTTGGAGCGCCGGTTCCGGTACTGCAGCTGCGCCTGCGTCGGCGGGCCCCCTTCGCCCAGCACCAGCGTGACGCTGTCGATGGTCGGCGCGCTGCGGGCGATCGCGCGGGCATCGGCGGGCGTCAGGCTCGGACGTTGCATCAGCTCGAAGAAGTCGTCGCCCGAAGACATGCTGAGGCCCGAGAACTGCGCGACGAAGATCGTGTCCGGGCCGATCGTTCGAATGGTGTCGCGCAGCGATTCATCGAAGCCGCGCACCATCGATGTCATGCCCACGAGGGAGGCGATGCCGATGAGGACGCCGAGAATCGTCAGCGCCGAGCGCAGCGCCTGCGCGCGGATGGTGTCGAGGGCCATCCGAACGATCTCGACGACCAGCGTGGCCCGCACGGCTACCCGCTCCGCCCGAGCGCCTCTATCGGATCGAGCGCGGCCGCCCGCGCTGCGGGATAGAGTCCGAAGAACAGCCCGACTGCCGCCGTCACCGACAGGGCCAACAGCACCGACCAGGGATGCACGACGGCCGGCACCGGCGTGAACCGCTCGAGCGCTGCCGCGGCGATCGCGCCGAGGGCCGTCCCGAGCGCGCCTCCCGACAACGACAGGATGACCGACTCGGACAGCACCTGCCACAGGATGTCGCGCCGCTTCGCACCGAGCGCCTTGCGGAGACCGATCTCGCGGGTCCGCTCCGCGACGGCCATCAGCATGATGTTCATGATCACGATGCCGGCCACGACCAGCGCCAGACCGACCACCCCGACGAGCACCACGACCAGGCCGCTGGTGGCCTGATTGAAGATGTCGAGCACCGTGTCGGCCGTGAACAGACCGAAGTTGTTTTCCTCGCGCGGCCCGAGGCGGCGCGCGATACGCAGCGCGACCGTCGCTTCGTCCATGGCGAGATCCAGGTCGGCAGGGTCCGCGGGCCGCGCTGTCAGGGTGAGCGGCCGCCGGGTTCCGAAGAGGCGCTGGAAGGCGCCGAGCGGAATCACCGCGAACTCGTCCTGTGACTGTCCGAACAGGGTGCCCCTGGGGCGGCTGACGCCGACCACGCGAAAGTGCACGCCCTGGATGGTGACGGTCCGGTCCAGCGGATCCGCGCTTCCGAACAGCCTGTCGGCCGTCGACCGGCCCAGAAGCGTCACGTTGCGCCGGCGGGCCACCTCGGTCGGCGTCATGAGGCGTCCGCGCTCGGCTGTGAACGTCGGAAAGCGGTCGTATTCGCTGGTGACGCCCTGAATGGTGACCCGCTCGAGCGACTCATCGCGGTAGCGGACCTCGCCGGCCTCCCGACCCTGCGCCATCACGGCCCCTACGCGCGGGCTGAAGCGGCGCACCGCCTCCTGATCGTTCAGCGAGATCCGCGGGTTGCCCAGGCGGCGTTCCAGCTCTTCCTCGCTGGTGACCAGGCCGACGCGATCGATCAGGAACGAGTCGGCGCCCACCTCCGTGACGATGATGTCGGCGACCTCGTCGCTGATCCCGGCGATGAGCGAGACGAGCGTCACGATGGACGCAACCGCGACGACGTTGCCGAGAATCGTCAGGAGGGACCGCAGCTTGTTGGACCAGATCGCGCCGAGCGCGACCTGCACCATCTCACCGGCCAGCAGGACGTTCATTGATGCGGACGGCGGCGCCGTCCTCCAGCGTGCGCACGACGTCGAACGGGCCGGTCACCACGAGGTCGCCGGCCGCCAGCCCGGTGCGCGCCTCGAAGTAGCGGTCGCCGGCGATGCCCGTCTCGATCCGGACGAACACCGCCTGCTCGTCGCGAATGACGAACACGCCCTCCACTTCCTCGGGCTCGCCGGCGGGCGCGGCGGTCTGCGCCGCGGAGACGGCCGGCGTCACCGATGATCCGGCCCGGGTCGGATCGTCGGCTGCCCCGCCGCGCTCGATCTCCCGGACGGTGGTCGACTGGATGGGTACGGCAACCACGTCGGTGCGGGTGGCCGTGGTGATGTCCGCGGTGGCCGTGAAGCCCGGGCGCACGCCCGGGACATCGCCGTCGAGCGTGACCACCACGAGGAAGTTGGTGGCCTGCGTGCCGACCGCATCGCCCTGGATGGGGCTGTTGCCGATCTCCGTCACGACGCCGCGGTAGGCCCGCTCGGGCAGGGCGTCGATCGTGACCTCCGCCGGCTGGCCGAGGCTGACGGTCGGGATGTCCGTTTCGTCCACCTCGACGTGGGCTTCGAGGACGGAGAAGTCGGCGATCGTCATCAGGACCGTGCCCGGGTTGTTCATCGTGCCGATGACCACGGTCTCGCCCGCCTCGATGTTGCGCCGCGTCACGACGCCGTGGATCGGCGAGGTGATCGTCACTTGCGTCAGGTCGTACTCCGCGCTGTCGAGCAGGGCCCGCTCCTGCTGCACCCGCTGGCGCGCCGTGGCCACCTCGACGGTGCGCGCCCGAAGCTCCGTGTCGCGCAACTCGAGGTCCCGGCGGGCCTGGTCGTAGTCGTCCCGCGAAACCAGGCGCAGGTCCCACAGCTCCTGCTGGCGCTCGAGCATCTCCCGCGCGCGTTCCAGGTTGACGCGCGCCGTCTCCACCGCGACCCGGGCCTGGTCGAGGCTCGACTCTGCGGCGCGCAGGCCGGCGACGCCGCTGTCGACGGCCGCCTGGAGTGATTCCGGATCGATCTGCAGGAGGAACTGCCCGGCCGTCACGCGTTCACCCTCGTTGACGGCCAGCCGGGTGACGCGGCCCATGACGCTCGAGCTGATGTCGACGGAGAGCTGCGGCTCCACCGTGCCGGACGCCGAGACGACCGCTTCCAGATTCCGTCGCGCGATCCGCTCGACGTCGACCAGCGGATCGTCGGCCCGCGAATAGTACACGCCGAGCGCGGCGAGGCCGACCCCCGCGAGCACTGCCGCAACGCCGAACAGGACCTTGCGTCCTCCGCTCACCTGTCTACTCCTCCAGGAGGAATCTGCCGTTCATTGTATGTAATCGGGTGCCGGCAGCCGTGCCGCCGACCGGAGTCCGTGCCCCCTGGCAGCCCGTGGTGAAACCCCGCATTGCACCGAGACGGGTGAGGCGCCTGCCTGGCAAGGCACGACGCGGGAGCCTGGCGGGCATAGTCGACCGAGGAGCAACGCAGTCAGGCGGGATGCAGCGCCCATCGCATGCAGTGGGGACTCTTGCCACGCGCTGCCAGGCGCGCTTGACACGGTTCGGCCGTTTTCACTACGATGCATTCGGCTGTTACAGCCGCACGACCTCCAACAAGCCTTACCCCGGCCACAGTGGTTCCCGGTGCTTGGATTCGTCCCGCAGGAGCTGTTCTTCACCAAGGGCGTCGGCACGCATCGCGAGAAACTGACCTCGTTCGAGCTCGCTTTGCGCGCGGCCGGCATTGCCGCCTGCAACCTGGTGCGGGTCTCGAGCATCTTCCCGCCAGGGTGCAAGATCCTGTCCAGGTCGGAGGGAGTGCGGCGGCTCAGCCCGGGGCAGGTCACGTTCGTCGTCATGTCCGAGGCGGCCACGCGTGAACCCCAGCGGTTGATTGCTGCCACCATCGGCGTTGCCATTCCGCGCAACAAGAAGCTCTACGGCTATCTCTCCGAGCACCACAGCTTCGGTGAGAGCGAGAAGACCGCCGGCGACTACGCCGAGGATCTCGCGGCCGAGATGCTGGCCACGACGCTCGGCCTGGATTTCGATCCCGATACGAGCTGGGACGAGAAGAAGGAGGTCTACCGGCTCTCCAACCAGATCGTGCTCACGCGGAACATCACGCAGTCCGCCGTCGGCAGCAAGGAGGGGCTCTGGACCACCGTCATCGCCGCCGCGGTGCTGGTCGGCTAGGCGTCGCGCAGAGCCCGCGTCGCGGAGTCCGCCCCGCGCCGGAGGGCAGACTCCGGGCGGGTGACGGCTCGTGGCCGGCTGCCGCGGCGGGTCTCTTCGTGCTGGTCCTGGCCGCGGCACCCGGTCCGCGCGTCGCGCAGGCGCAGCCTTTCGAGGCCCTGGGTACGCGCGCCCTCGGGATGGGCGGCGCGTTCGTGGCGGTTGCCGACGACGCCACCGCGATCTACTGGAACCCGGCCGGACTGGCGACCGGTGATTTCCTGAGCCTGCTGCTCGACCACACACGGGCGGGCCGCTGGGACCCCGGTGTGCTCCAGGCCCTGCCTGCCGCCGGAGCTGGAACCATCGCCGCGCTCTCGACGAACGAGGTAGGGTTCGCGTACTACAAGCTGCGCGTGGACGACGCACGCTCCCTGGTGACGCACAACGTTGCAATATCCGGAGCCCAGTTCGCATTCCCGGGTGTGAGTTTCGGCACCAGCCTGCGTTATGTGCGCGGCGTGGCCGGCGTCAGACCGCCTCCCCCCGGGGCGGCGGCCGCCACCCTCGCAGGCGGCAACCTGCCGTTCGACGCCCTTGGCCAACACACGTTCGACCTCGATGCCGGCGTGCTGGCGGGCACCGATACCCTGCGTGTCGGACTGGTGGCAAGAAACTTGCGACAGCCGCACCTGGACACGCCCGGCGGCGGCAGCATCCGCCTCGACCGCCACATCCGGGCGGGGCTTGCGGTGCATGCCGGGGCCGGGCTGCTGGTTTCCGTCGACCTCGATCTCACCCGTTCGGGGCCGGATGCCGCCGGGGGGGCACGACGCAACGCGGCGGCGGGGGCCGAGCGCTGGTTCGGCCGGTGGTTCGCGCTGCGGGGCGGAGCGCGTGTGAACCTCGAGGCCGAGGATCCGCGGGTCGTCGGCGCGTTCGGCATCAGCGTCGCGCTGATGTCCGGCGTGTACCTGGACGGACAGCTCACGGGTGGGCACGACTCGCCCGAGCGCGGCTGGGGCGTCGCCGCGCGCGTGGGGTTCTAACCGCACCTCCCGCGCCAGCGCACGCTGGCACCGCCGCCCGGGCGGCAGGAGGAGCGATGCCGGTCTCGCTCGGAGACATCCTGGTCGGCGCGCAGGTGATCACACGGCCGCAGCTCGACGAGGCCGCCGAGCATCAGCGGGCCCGCGGCGGTGGGCTGGACGGCGCGCTCGTCACGCTGGGGTTCGTCACGCAGGATGACGTCGCTGCGTCGCTCAGCCGCTGGTTCCGCGTGCCGTCGGTGGACCTCACGCGCTTCGAGGTCGACCGTGACGTGCTCGCGCTGATCCCGCCGGCCACCGCCCGCAGGCAGCAGTTGGTGCCGCTGAGCTGCAGTGGCGGGACCTTGACGGTGGCCATGGCCGATCCGGCAGACGTATCCGCGCTGGACGACATCGCGTTCATGACCGGTTGCCGGGTCGAGACGGTTGTAGCCTCCGAGACAGCCGTCGTCGCCGCCCTGCAGAGGTACTACGGGCCGCCGCGGCCGGCGGAGCCGGCCCGACGGGACGGCTCCGGCGACGGGCCGTCCGGCCCTGCCCCAGGTCCGGCCGCCGACATCGAGATTCTGCAGGACACGGAAGACCCCGCCGCGAACGCGGAGCGCAAGAGCGACGAGGTGCCGGTCGTGCGGCTGGTCAATCGGCTGCTGGCCTCCGCCATCCAGCAAGGAGCCAGCGACGTTCACGTGGAGCCGTACGACAAGGAGCTCCGCGTCCGCTTCCGGATCGACGGCCGGCTCTGCGGCGCGACCCAGCCGCCCCCGGACTTGCGAGAGGCCGTGACGTCGCGGCTGAAGGTCATGGCCCGGCTGGACATCACCGAGCGGCGCCTGCCGCAGGACGGCCGGATCAAGCTGCGCTTCCGCGCGCGAGCCGGCGACGTGCGCGAGATCGACCTCCGGGTGTCCTGCCTCCCGACCCTGTTCGGAGAGCGGATCGTCCTGCGCCTGCTCGATCGGGAGCAACTCACACTGGATCTGACCCGGCTCGGCTTCGAGGCGGAATCGCTGCGGCGCTTCGAGGCCGGCATTCGCAGTCCCTGGGGCATGGTGCTCGTAACGGGCCCCACCGGCAGCGGCAAGACCAGCACGCTGTACTCGTCGATCGCCAGGCTCGACGCGCCGACTGTCAACATCATGACGGCCGAAGACCCCGTCGAGTTCAACCTGCCGGGGGTCAACCAGGTGCAGATCCGCGAGCAGATCGGGCTGACGTTCGCCGCCGCCCTGCGATCGTTTCTGCGCCAGGACCCCAACGTCATCCTGGTCGGCGAGATCAGGGACGCCGAAACCGCGGAGGTTGCCGTCAAGGCGGCTCTGACCGGCCATCTCGTGCTCTCGACCCTGCACACGAACGATGCCCCCGGTGCGGTGGCGCGGCTCCTGAACATGGGCATTGCATCGTTTCTCGTCGCCGGTTCGCTGAACCTCGTGTGCGCGCAGCGTCTCGTGCGGGCCGTTTGCCCGCGCTGCGCGGAGCCGGCTCCCATGCCGCCGGAGGCACTCGTCGGCTTCGGCTTCTCGGCGCGCGCCGCCGCCGAGGCGATGCCCAGGGTAGGGCGCGGGTGCGCGGCGTGCAACGACACCGGCTACCGGGGGCGGGTCGGTCTCTTCGAGGTGATGGTGCTCAGCCCGGCGCTGCGGAAGATGGTTCTCGACGGCGCCGCGTCGCACGAGCTGGGCCGGCAGGCGCTGGAAGAGGGCATGCTGACGCTGCGCCAGAGCGGGCTGCAGAAGGTCGCCGCGGGCGTCACGACAGTGGAGGAGGTCGTGCGCGAGACGAGTGATTAGGCGCCTGCCCGCGGAGAATCGAAGAGGATGACCTGCACGCTACTGGATCTGTTGAGGTCGACCGTGGAACGGGCGGGGTCCGATCTGCACCTCACCGCCGGCGCGCCGCCGCTCGTACGGGAGCGCGGCGAGCTGCGGCGGCTCGGCGACCATTCCCCGTTGACGCCCGACGCGACGCGCGAGCTGGTCTACAGCCGGCTCAGTGCCGCGCAGCAGGAGCGCCACGAGCGCGGCGAGGAGGTCGATCTGTCGTTCGGCGTCGCCGGCCTGGCTCGGTTCCGGTGCAACGCGTTCCGGCAACGCGGTGCCGTTGCCGCCGTCTATCGTCTCGTGCCCGAACAGATTCCATCGTTCGACGAGCTCGGCCTGCCGCCGGTCGTGCGGACGCTGGCGGGTGTCGCGAGCGGCCTCGTGCTGGTGACGGGCCCCACCGGATCCGGCAAGAGCACGACGCTCGCGGCGCTCGTCGACACGATCAACGTGCAACGCCGGGAGCACATCCTGACCATCGAGGACCCGATCGAGTTCGTGCATGCGCACAAGCAGTCAATCGTCAACCAGCGTGAGGTCCATGCAGACTGCGCCAGCTTCAGCAGCGCACTGCGCGCGGCGCTCAGGGAGGATCCCGATGTCGTCCTGATCGGCGAGATGCGTGACCGGGAAACGATGGAGGTGGCGTTGCGCATCGCCGAGACCGGCCATCTGACGCTCGCCACGCTGCATACCGGCTCCGCGGTACAGACCATCAACCGCGTCGTCGACATGTTTCCGGCGGGTCAGCACCAGCAGGTCCGGTCGCAACTGGCGGCGGTGCTCGAGGGTCTGGTCTGCCAGACGCTGGTGCCGGCGGCGGACGGCGCGGGAAGGGTGGCCGCGGTGGAGGTCATGGTGGCGACGCCCGCCATTCGCAACCTGATCCGCGAAGGCAAGAGTCAGCAGGTGTACTCGGTGCTGCAGACCAGCCAGGACAGTCTGGGCATGCAGACCATGAACCAGTCGCTGGCGGCGCTGGTGGGCCAGGGACGGATCCGGCTGGCCGACGCGCTGGCGCGCTCGTCGAATCGTGACGAGCTGCAGGCGGCGGTCAGGCGGTCACCCGCTGCGGCGGGCGGCCCGCGGTGGCCCGCGGCGAGCGGTTCCGGTCGAGCAGGATGACGACGACTACGTTCCGGTACGCCGGACGCACGCGCTCGGGAGCGCCGGTCACGGGTGAACGCGCCGCCGCGTCGGTCGACGCCGCGGTGGAGGCGCTCCGGCGCGAGGAGGTCTTCGTCACGCGGATCGATGCCGTCGAGACCCCGCGCGCAGCGCGGCGCGGGAGCGGGCGGGCCGGGCGGCCGGTGTCGCCCAAGCGGCTGGCGGTTTTCACCCGCCAGCTCGCGGTGATGATCGACGCCGGCCTGCCGCTGGTCGAGAGCCTGGAGGTGCTCGGGACGCAGGAGGAGGACCGGGGCTTTCGCGAGACGATTCTGACTGTTCGCGCCCAGGTGGAGGGCGGCGTGGGTCTGGCCGCGGCACTGGCCAGCCACCCGGCCACATTCGACAAGCTGTACGTGAACATGATCGCGGCCGGGGAGGCCGGCGGCGTTCTCGACGTCATCCTGCAGCGGCTCGCGACGTATATCGAGACGTCGGTGAAGCTGCGCGCGCAGGTATGGGCCGCCCTGACCTATCCCGCAGCCGTCGTCGCCATCGCCGCCGTCGTGGTGGCGGCTGTCCTGTGGAAGGTCATTCCTGCCTTCACGGCGCTCTTCGCAGGACTCGGTGCCACGCTGCCGCTCCCGACGCGCGTGGTGATGGCCGCCAGCGACGGGTTCGCGGTCGCCTTCCCTCTGCTGTTGCTGGGTTCGGGCGCGGGCGCGGCGTCGCTGCGCCGACTCTACCGCACGCCGCACGGCCGGCGCCTCGTCGACGGCGCGCTGCTCCGCGCCCCTGCAGTCGGGACCGTCCTGCGCAAGGTGGCGGTGGCCCGGTTCTGCCGAACGCTCGCCACGCTGTTGTCCGCCGGCGTGCCGATCCTGGATGCGCTGGAGATTACAGCCCGGACCGCCGGCAACGCCGTCGTCGAGGGTGCCGTGCTGACCGCGCGCGACTCAATCGAGAGCGGCGAGCCGGTGGCGGCGCCGCTGCGGAAGACGCAGGTGTTTCCGCTCCTGGTGACGCAGATGATCCATGTCGGCGAGACGACCGGCGCGCTCGACACGATGCTGGCGCGGATCGCCGGCTTCTACGAGGAGGAGGTCGAAGCGGCGGTGGCAGCCATGTTGGCGCTCCTCGAGCCGCTCCTGATCGCTTTCCTCGGGGTCGTCGTCGGCGGCATCGTGGTCGCTCTGTACCTGCCGATCTTCGAGCTCATCAGCCGGATGGCCGCATGACTGCCGTGCAGGAACCCCTGCCACCCGGATCGCGCGTGTGCGGTGGATTTCCTCGCAGCGTCGGGTTGCCCGGCGCCCGGCCCCTTCAGGTGCGAAGCTGCGGGAGGCCGGCGACTGTGGTTGTCGGCTGGAGACGCCGGCGGCAGCCGGCTGCGCGGGCGTCGTCGTGCCGACCGGATAACTATCTTATAATAGTTGCACTTACGGTGACTGACACGACGGCGGCCAGGGTGGCATGGCGGTTGCTGAAGGAAGGGGCGAGGGTACGATGCGGAATACCAAAGGCTTTACGCTGATCGAGTTGCTTATCGTCGTGGCCATCATCGGGGTGATCGCGGCCATCGCCGTGCCCGGCCTGCTCCGGGCCCGCATGGCGGGGAACGAGGCCTCGGCCATCGGCTCGCTGCGCGCCGTCAACGGCGCGCAGTCGACGTACGCTGCCAGTTGCGGCAGCGGCTTCTACGCGCCCTCGCTGGCCGTTCTCGCGACGCCTCCTGCTGCCGTGGGAGGCGAAGGGTTCATCGGCCCCGACCTGGGCGCGGACCCGTCGCTCAAGAGCAGCTACTCGGTGGCATTGACGCCCGGCGAGGCCGTGGCGGGCGCGCCGCCGTCCTGCAACGGGGCGGCCGCCGGCACGGTGGTGGCGACGTACTTCGCGGGCGCGTCGCCTGTCGGCGGCGGCGGCAGCCGGTTCTTCGGCACCAATCAGGGCGGGACGATCTTCCAGTCGACGGAGGAAGTGCCCGTGACTCAGACGGGTGTGCCCGCCGGCGCCAGGCCCATTCAATAGCATCGCTTCGCGCCGCGCGATCGCCGCGCACGCGCTCGTTCCCGGAGGTCGGGTTCGGACATCGGGCAGGAGGTATGTGTCATGTTGAAACGAACCGCGCTCGCCGTCACCTTCGCTGCCGCGCTGCTGGCGGCGGCGCCGTTGGCGCCGTCGGCGGCCGACAACGGCACCGGCCATCCGGCCTGGGGCTACTTCATGGGGTCGGACGCGATGTTCATGGGCATCGTCACCAACTTCGCCTGCACCCTGATCCCGTTCGGCCTGGGGATAGGCGGATTCGGGGCCGTCGTGTTCGGCCTGGCCTGCGGTCTCAGCGGTTCGGCCTAGCGGGGATGCTCGTGCCGCGGGCGCGCCGGTGGATCGTGATGGCCGTCGTCAACCTCGCGGCGCTCTCTTGCGCGTTCGGGGCCGGGTGGAGGAGCTCCACACTGAAGGGAGAGCAACTCCACCCGCCCCGGACGGGTGGAACGTCGTACGACCTGGCAACCGCCGTTGAGGATGCGCGCACCGTGCTTGTCATCAACTGCCGGGTCTTGCTGCTGATCGTCCTGCTCGGCATGTTCAGCGCGGGCGCCTACGGCCTGCTGCAGATAGGCGCCAACGGGTACGCCATCGGCTATGCGCTGGCGGCGCTATCCCGCGCTTCACCGGCCGCTTTCTGGTTCGCGCTGTCCTACGCGCCCCTGGAGTTTGCCGCGTTCGTGGCGGCCAACTGCGGGGCGCAGATGATCACCTGTGCGTGCCTGGACTGGCTGCGGGAGCGACCGGCGTCGGACGCGCGCACGGCGGTCGCGGTCGTCGCCTGCACGCCGCTGCTGCTGGTCCTGGCGGCGGGTCTCGAGGCACACGCGATCCAGAGCTTCGGGAGGACAGTGGAATGAGTGCTCCACGAGTGGAGGTCGGCCTCGATCGGGTCCGTCACCTGTGGTTCAGCCCGGTGCGCTTCTTCCGGGCGCGGCTCGAAGGGCCGCCGCGCTACCTGGCCGCTCTGGTCCCGCTGGCGGCCTACACCGCTCTCACGTCCGCTGCCGTGCTGGTGGTCATGGACAAGACGCGCCGGGTGGCGGAAGTCGCCTTCGCCGGAGTGGCAGCGCCCGCGCTGCCGCCAGCCTGGGTCGGTGCAGCAATCGGGATCATCTCGAGTGTCACGGCGGCGTTTTTTGTATTCGCACTGGGCGCATTGGCCCTGTCAGCGCTCGACATGTTCTTCGCCCAGTCGGGGCGTGGGCGCCGGCTGGTGGAGTTCACCGCGCTGGCGTACTGGTCCCAGGTGCCGTTCACGGCGGTCTGGCTGGGGATTGTCGCGGGCTGGTGGGAACCCGCGCCGTTGCGGCTGCCGCCGGGCGCGACGTCCGTCGAACTGCTGGAAATCCTGAGCGCCCACCAGGAGGCGAGCGCGGGGGAGCCTCTGCCGGCGACGCTGCGCCTGGTGGCATCGTATTTTTGGTGCTGGCTCATTGCGCTCCAGGCGGTCGCGCTGCGCGTGGTTGCAGGTTTCACGGTCGGCGGCGCGTGGGCAGCGGGCGGGTTGCTCGCAGCCGTGTTCGTGGTGGCGCCCTATCTGGTGCAGGCGATGTGGTAAAGACAAGAGGGGCGCAGGAGAGACGAAAAAGGAGAGCGGTAATGGTTGAACGAATCAAGCGGGCCATGTTCGCGGTCGGCGTCTGCTTCCCGATTTATCTGGTGCTGTACACCGCCTTGTACGCCATCGAGCGCCTCTGGCTGCCGGCGGAGCGCTGGATCGCCGGGCCGGTCCTCGCCGGTGTCGGCACGCTTCTGGCGCTGCGGCTGGCGTGGATGTTCGGCCGTGCAGCCCTGAGCGGCAGGCCGGTCCTGGTCGTGCCGCCGGAACCGGTGGTGGTCGCTCCAGTCCTGCCGCTCTTCGCCGATCCGGCGCAGCCACCCGGGGTTGAACCGGCACCGGTCGAGCGTCTCGAACCCGCCAGTCCGCGGCGGCAACCCGAGACGCAAGAGGTACTGGTCCCCCACCGGCAATTCGGATGATCGTCTTTCTCCGGGGTGCGGGACGCAGCTTCGTCTGATGGAAGGTCACCGCCGATGACGAGACCTGCCCGCGCGTGCATCCTGGTGCTGGCGGCGGCGGGGCTGCTGGCGTCGACCCTGGCGACATACGGTCACGGCAGGCTGCTGCGGGACCCCGGCTACACGGCCTTCTGCGACGTGAACGCGGCGGTGAGCTGCACCGCGGTGTACGGCAGCCGGCTCGGGACCGTTGCGGGCGTGCCGGTTGCCCTGGCCGGCGTGCTCTGGTTCGCCGGGGTGCTGCTGCTCGTGCTGGCCGACGCGCGCGGGCCGCGGGAGTCGCGCGCGGACGTTGCCGGCTATCTGGTCACCTGGTCGACCGGTGGGCTGGCGGTCGCCATGTACCTGGCGTACGCATCGCTCGTGCTGCTGCAGACGTTCTGCCTGCTCTGCGGTGTCGTCTACGTGGCTGCCATCGGGATCTTCGTGCTGTCCAACAGCGCCTCCGCCACGCCGCTGCGGTGCCTTCCGGCGGCATTCGCCCGCGATCTCGGCCGGCTGGCCCGCCGGCCGCCGGTCTGGGCGCTGACGGCGGTCACCGCGGCGGCGCTGGCCGCCGCCGTCGATTGGCTGACGCCTCAACCGCCTGACCTGGCGCGGCTCGCCGCGCCGGCGCGCGCCGCCCGCGAGGCGGAGTTCGACCGCTGGTGGGCGGACCAGCCGCGGGTGGACCCGCCGGTCGCCGTCCCCGAGGGCACCCTCCTGGTCGTGATGTTCACCGACTATCAGTGTCCGGCGTGTGCGCGTGCGCAGGCGGGCTACGAGCCCGTCTTCGCGCGCTACGAAGCCAGGCGCCCCGGCGCGGTCCGGCTGGTGACGCTGGACTTTCCCCTCGACCCGGCGTGCAACCCCGAGGCCCCCGACGGCCCGCACGACGCGGCCTGCGAGGCCGCGGCGGCCATGCGCATGGCCCGGCGCGCCGGGCGCGCCGAGGCGTCGGAGTTGGGGCGCTGGCTGTACGCCAACCAGGCAGACCTGACGCCCGCGAGCATCGCGGCCGCGTTGCGCGGCATCGCCGGTGTCCAGGACTTCGCGGCACGCTACGACGACGTGCTGGCGGAGGTCGTCGCCGACATTGCCGTGGGCGCGGCTCTGCCGGTGGAGGCGACGCCCACGTTCATCATCAACGGGGTCTTGGTGCGCGGCGGCCTGGCGCCGGAGTTCTTCGAGCGTGCCATCGCGCGGGAGCTGGTTGCGCTCGACAGCGGGTCCCGCGACTGAACCACGACCGGACATGGCTGCCGTGCGCCTCCGCGCCTTGACCAAGGACTTCGACGTCGGCTTCTGGCGGCCGCGGCCGGTCGCGGCGCTGCGGGGCGTCACGCTCGACGTGACGCCCGGCGAGGTGCTCGGCTACCTCGGGCCGAACGGCGCCGGCAAGACGACGACCCTGAAACTGCTCGTACAGCTGCTCTTTCCCACGGCGGGCAGTGCGGAAGTCCTGGGCCGGCCGGCCGGCGACGTGGCCGTGCGCCGGCGCATCGGGTTCCTCCCGGAGGCGCCCGTGTTCGCCGACCACCTCACGGCCGAGGAACTCCTGGTCCACTACGGGCGCCTGTTTGGATTTGCGGCCGCCGACGCCCGCCGGCGCGCCGCGCGGCTGCTCGACCGCGTCGGACTCGACGCCGCGCGCCGCCGGCCGCTCCGCCGCTGCTCGCGCGGGACGCTGCAGCGGGTGGGGGTCGCCCAGGCGCTGCTCAACGACCCCGAGGTCGTGTTCCTTGACGAGCCTCTGGCCGGGCTCGACGCGCTGGGACGGCGCGCCGTGCGCAGCCTGCTCCTGTCGTTGCGGTCGGAGGGCCGCACGCTGCTGCTCAGCTCCCACATCCTGTCGGATGCCGAGGCGTTGTGCAGCCGCATCGCCATTCTCGACCAGGGGCGTCTGGTCGCCGCGGGCAGGATGGCCGACCTGGGTCTCGCCGTGCGCGGGTGGGAGCTGACGGTCGCAGGCGTCACGCCCGCGCAGGTCGCCGCCCTGGAACCCGCGGTGACCGGCGTAACCCGCACCGACGACGGCCGCTGCGTAATCGCGCTGCCGCACGGCCGGCCGCCGGAGCCCCTCCTGGCGGAGCTCATCCGCGGCGGCGCCCGCATCCTGGCGGTCGGCCCGCAACGCGAGACGCTCGAGGAGTTCTTTGTCCGCACGGTGGCCGGCCGCGCCGCGGAGCGGGAGGCGGCGGGCTGAGCCGGGGCCCCATCCGATGCCGGTCGTCGCTCAACTCGCACTGCACGCCTTCCGGGAAGCCGCCCGCGGCCGGGCGCTCCATGTGCTCGTCCCGTTCGCCGTGCTCCTGGTGGGGGCGTCCTGGTTGAGCGGCCAGCTCGCAGGGGGGCAGGACACCAAGATCATCAAGGACCTGGGGCTCACGGCCGCCGCGCTCTGCGGACTGTTCACGGCCGTGCTGCTCGGCGTCGGTCCGCTTGCCGGCGCGGCGGAGCGCCGGAGCATCTACGCCCTGCTCGCCAAGCCCGTGCACCGGCACGAGGTCGTGCTGGGCAGGTATGCCGGGCTGGTGCTGACGCTCGTCGTCAACGTCGGCGTGCTGGCCGCCGTGCTGTACGGCGTGCTGGCGTTCGTCGCCGTCACGGAGAGCGCGGAGGCCCAGCGCGGGTGGCAGCATCCTGCCGTCGATCCGGCCCTGCTGCAGGCGGTGTTCCTCATTCTCATCCAGTTGATGGTGGTGTCCGCGATGGCGCTCTTCTTCGCGACCTTCTCGAGCCAGGCGCTCGCGGCTGCGATGACCCTCGGGCTGTACGTCGGCGGACACTTCAACGCCGATCTGCGTGCACTCGAGGAGATCGTCGGCCCGGGTTCGGCGGCCTGGCTGGCCACCGGCATCTCGTACGTCCTGCCGAGCCTGGCGCCATTCAACGTGACCGCCGAGGTCGTCCATGCCCGGCCCGTTCCGCTGGGCTACCTCGTGTTGACGACCGCTACCGGGCTGGCCTACGTGGCGCTCTTCCTCGCGGGCGCGATGCTCGTCTTCTCGCGGCGCGACCTGACATGAGCCTGCGCGACCAGCCTGGCGGGAGCGCGTCCGCCCACCCGCCCGGCACCCGGCTGGCGGCCTCCCGGTCCGCCCGACCCCGCGTCATCGTCCCCGTTCTTGTGCTGCTCACCGCCGCCGCAGCCGGCCTGCAGTACGCGCGGGACCGCGCCTACGGGGTGCGGCCGGTCGCGCAGGGCGTGCTGTATGTCTCGTCCGGCGCGGCGCTGCAGCGGATGGCGCTGTCGTTCGATACCGCGCTCGCGGACCTGTACTGGATACGGGCCCTGCAGCACTACGGCCGGTCGCGCCGCGCCGGCGGTGCGGCGCGCTACGAGCTGCTGCATCCGCTGCTCGACATCGTGACCACGCTCGATCCGCACTTCGACGCCGCGTACCGGCTGGGTGCCATCCTGCTCGCGGAGGGGCACCCGCACGGGCCGGGCCGTCCCGACCAGGCGGTGGCGCTGCTGCGGAAGGGGCTGCGCGCGCGGCCCGGGCGCTGGCAGTACCTGCACGACATCGGGTTCGTGCACTACTGGTGGCGGCAGGACTACGCTGCGGCGGCGCGCTGGTTCCGGCGCGCGAGCGAGGCGTCCGGGGCGCCGTGGTGGCTCGGCTCACTGGCGGCCGACACCCTGGTCCGCGGCGGCGACCGGCACGGCTCGCGGAGGTTGTGGCAGCAGATGCGCGCGACGGGCGACAACACCTGGCTGCGCGCCGAGGCCGGACGGCGTCTGCTGCAGCTCGACGCCCTCGACGCGATCGACGCCTACACGGAGGTCGTCGACCGCTTCGCACGTCGCGCGGGCCGCCCGCCGGCGGCCTGGGCGGAACTCTTGCCGGGGGCGGCGACCGGGCCGCTCGATCCGGCCGGTCATCCATACAGACTGCAGCGCGGCTCGGGCGCCATCTCCGTAGCGCCGGAGTCGCCGCTGTATCCGCTGCCTGCCCGGCCGGGCGCAATGGCGCCACCATGACGGAGTTGGAGGGCGCCATGCTGCTGGCCGCGGCGGGACTTGCGGCCGGCAGCTTCCTCAACGTGTGCATCTACCGGCTGCCCCGACGCCGGTCGGTACTCCGCCCCGGCTCGTGCTGCCCGGCGTGCGGGCGCGCGCTGCGTTGGTTCGAGAACGTTCCGGTCCTGGCCTATCTCGCGTTGCGAGGCCGCTGCCGCACATGCGGCGCCCGGATCTCGGTCGTCTATCCGCTCGTCGAGCTGACCACGGCGGCCCTGTTCCTGCTGCAGTACCGGCAATTGGGCTGGCAGCCGCTCCTGCCGGTGCGTCTGGTGTTCACGTGTGCTCTCGTGATCTTGTTCGTCGTCGACCTGCGGCATCGGATCCTGCCGAACGCAATCACCGTGCCGGGCGTGGTCCTCGGCGTGGTGGCCGGCGTCTTCGTTGCGCCGGGCTGGGACGCGGCCCTGCTGGGTGCCGCGGCCGGCGGCGGTACGCTGTTGGCGGTCGCCGCGGTCTACCATCGCGTCCGCGGCGAGGAGGGGCTCGGCATGGGCGACGTCAAGATGCTGGCGATGGTCGGGGCGTTCCTCGGCTGGCAGCTGGCGTTCGTTGCGCTGCTGTTGGCCTCGTCGCTCGGATCGGCCATCGCACTGGGCATGCTGGCGCTCGGTCTCGTCGACCGCCGCTATCCCCTGCCGCTCGGCTCGTTCCTGGCGGTCGGCGCCCTCGCAGCCGCTGTCGCCGGCGAGCCCCTGCTTGCCTGGTACGTCTCGTTGTATCGCTAGCAGCCCGTGGTGACACCCCGCGTTGCATCGAGCCGGGCGAGGTGCCCGCCTGGCAAGGCGCGACGAGGGTGCCTATCGAGCCTATTCGGCCGAGGAGTAATGCAGTCACTCTTGCCATGGGCTGCCAGTTGGCGGGATGGCAGTTCCTGCGCTGCCGCGCAGCCGCGGCGGAGCAGCAGCTGCGCGGGTCGCCTGGGCCTGGCCGCCCGCAGCGGGCGGGTACGCGGCGGCGGTCGGTCGGATCGGACCTTGCATTCCTCTCCCATCGTGGATCCAACTGCTCCGTGCTCACCCCGTACCCGCCGCCGCGGGGCGCGTCGGCTGGAACCCCCGGCGGCGGGCTTCGGTCTCCTCGAGGCCCTGGTCGCGTCCGGCCTGATCGTGGTTCTGGCCACCGGCGTCGCCCAGCTCACGCTGGCTTCGGTCGCCGCGGTTCGGGCAGCCGGCGATGAGACTCTCGCACTGCTGCTGGCTGTGCAGAAGATGGAGGAGTTGCGTTCCCTGGTATGGGAACCCATGCAGGCGGGACACGAGCCGGGGTCCGCTGCCGAGACCGCCCCTCCGGGGACGAGCCGCCGGGGCCCGCTCTCCGTATCGACCGGCGGCAGCCTTGACGCCAACGTGCCCGGATTCGTCGACTACCTGAGCCGGCGTGGGACCCGCGTGGGCGGCGGCGCCCGCCCGCCGTCCGGTACGGCATTCGTGCGACGTTGGTCTGTGCAGCCCGCTCCGCGCCTGCCCGACGACCTGCTCGTGCTCGACGTCGTCGTGCTACCGCTGCACGCGGCTGAGCGTGCCGGCAGGACAGCGCTGTCCCCGAACCTGCCGGACGTGATCTGGTTGAGCGCCCTGAAGGGGCGACGGTAGGCACGCATGCTCACAGAGCTGGCTATTGCCGCCGCCATCGTCATGATGCTGCTCGGCTCCGTGTTCAGCCTCGTGGATCCGACACGCGGCGCCCTCGCCGTCCAGCCGCATGTGGCCGACATCAACCAGCGTCTGCGTGCAGCATTCGTGCAGCTCCACACGGACCTCGTTCTCGCCGGCAGCGGGCCGCACCCGACCCTCGACGCATCGATCGGCCGCCTCCGGGCACCCGTGCTCCCCGCCCTGGTCGGCCATCGCCACCCGACCGCGGCCGGCGTCACGTTTGCCCCGGACGCCGTCACCGTTCTCTACGCTCCGCCCTGGAGCCCTGCCGCCCGTCTGGCGTCGCCGCTGGCCGGGGCGACCGCCGACGTGCGGTTGGCGTCCGGTGCCGCAAGCTGCGGGGCCGGCGCGACGACCTGCGCATTCGCGGCCGGCAGCCTGGCGCTCGTCTTCGACGTGAATGGCCGCTCTGACATCGTGCGCGTGACGCAGGTGTTCGACGACGCGCTGCAGGTCCGGCCCATCGGCGGGGGAGCGGTGCAGTCATTCGCGGCGGGCGCGTCGATTGTGCCGCTCGAGCTGCGCAGCTATTACCACGATCGCGAGGCGGCCCAGCTGCGCTATCAGGACGGCTGGGCGACGGACCTGCCCGTGCTGGATGACGTGGTCGGTCTGTCGCTGCGCTACTTCGGAAGCAGTCTGCCCACGGGGGCCGGCAGCCAGGGCACAGCGGCGGCTTGTCTCCAGGGGCGGCTGCCCGAGGCGCCGCCGGGCCGGTCGGACGGCGACCCTGAGCGGGAGCTGCCGTCCTCGGCGTTTCTGGACGGGCCGCGCTGCGGCGGGCGGTTGCCCTACGACATCGACCTGTTCCGGATTCGACGCGTGCGGGTGGAGATTCGCGTGCAGGTGTCCGGAGCGTGGCTGCGCGGGCGCGACCCGTCGCTGTTCGCGCGGCCGGGTCCGGCGCGCGCCGGCCGCCGCCAGGTGCCCGATGTGACCGGCGTCTTCGACGTGGCGCTGCGGCGCTCGTGATGGGCAGCCCCCGCGGCATCGCGTTGGTCGTGACCCTGATGGCGCTGCTCGTACTGGTTGCCCTGACCGGCGCCCTGCTCCCGCTGACGTCGACCGAGACGGCCATCTCGGCCCATCACCGGCGGGCAGTCCGGACTCTCTACGCCGCGGAGGCGGCGCTCGAGTGGGCCCTGCAGGAGCTGCAGCCGAGCACTACGTGGGACGCGGTGCTGGCGGGGAGCCGGCGCTCGGCCGTGTGGGCGGGCCCGACGACGCAGCGGCTCGCGGGCGGCGCGACGCTCGACCTCGGCCGCGTGACCACAGAGCTGCAGAACCGCGGCGCGGGCACGAGCGGGGCCGGCCGGGGTCTCCGCTGGCGACTCTATGCGCACGGACCGCTGAGCGCGATCCTCCCGCGTGATCCGTCTCTCGGGCTTCTGCGCTTCGCGGTCTGGCTGGCCGACGATCCCGGCGAGACCGACGGCGATCCGTTGCGCGACACGAACGGCGTGGTACTGCTGCACGCGGTCGGCGTGGGCCCGGCGCTCGCGCAGCGGGCCGTCCAGGCGAGCGTGCGGCGGACCGCCGCGACCAATCGCATCACGCTGGTGTCCTGGACGCTCGTGCGCTGACGGCGCGGCCGGTCGGTACGGACCTCACGACGCCGCGTCGCGGATCCCGAGCGAGCGCAGCGCGGCCCGGATCTCGTCACCGGCGATGTCGTCGACTATCGCCGTCTCGCCCAGCCGCGTCGGCAGCACCATGTGCAGTCGTCCCGCGATTACTTTCTTGTCACGCTGGATGGCTTCGGTGATCTGCGACGCGTGGAGGTCGCCCACCGGCGGTAGGGGGCCGAGCCTGGCGATGAGACCCGCGAGCGTCGAGAAGTCGGTCTTCGACAGCACGCCGCGCGCCACCGCGATGTCAGCCGCGGCGAGCATGCCATAGCCGACGGCCTCGCCGTGCCGATAGCGGCGGTATCCGCTCACCGCCTCGATGGCATGGCCGACCGTGTGTCCGAAGTTGAGGATGCGCCGCAGTCCGCTCTCGCGCTCGTCCGCTGCCACGACCTCCGCCTTGATGCGGCACGACTCGCCGATCACGGGTACCAGCACGTCGAGGCTGCGCTGGAAGATCGCAGTCAGGTCGCGGTCCACCCGGTCGAAAAGGTCGCGGCTTGCGATGACGCCGTACTTGACGACCTCGTAGAGCCCGGCCCGGAACTCGCGGCGGGGCAGCGTCTCCAGCACCACCGGATCGGCGACCGTCACGATCGGCTGATGGAACGCGCCGATCAGGTTCTTGCCGAGCGCGTGGTTGACCCCGACCTTGCCCCCGATGGCGCTGTCGACCTGCGCGAGCAGTGTCGTCGGTACGTGCGCCAGCCGCACCCCGCGCAGGAAGGTCGCCGCGGCGAAGCCAGCCACGTCGCCCACCACCCCGCCGCCGACCGCGACGATCGTGGCACTGCGGTCGGCGCCCTGTTCGATCAGCGCCTCGAAGAGCCGGTTCACGGTCTGCAGCGTCTTGGCCCGCTCGCCGTCGGGCATCAGCAGCGTCCGGGCGCCCGGCAGCGCCTGCTCGATGGCCCCGCCGTGCAGCTTCCAGATCGCGGGACTCGAGATGATGAACCGCTGTCCGCTAGCCCCGGCCTCCGAAACCAGCGGATCGAGCTGCTGCAGGAGACCGGCGCCGACGTGCACCCGGTAGGTGCGCGACGCAGTCCGGACCGCGATCTCCATGGATGGGGCCATGACAGGAGCCGGCGGGGCAGGTAGCGTCATGTAGGATAGCAGCAAATGTCGGGCGGCCGGGGCCGGGCCCAGCAGGTACGGGAGGGGAGCGTGCTTGGCGGATCTTGAATGCGACTTCCTGGTCATCGGCAGCGGCATCGCGGCGCTGCGGGCGGCGCTCGATCTGGACGGCGCCGGTGAGACGCTGATTCTGACCAAGGGTGGCGCCGCGCAGGGTAGCACGGCGTTCGCGCAAGGGGGGATCGCGGCCGCCGTCGGGGCCGGGGACTCGCCCGAGCGGCACGCAGCCGACACGATCGCGGCCGGCGCCGGCCTGTGCCGCGCCGCTGCGGTGCAGGTGCTGACGGAGCAGGGGCCGCGTTACGTCCGGGAGCTGATCGACTGGGGCGCACGCTTCGACCGCGGGTCCGACGGCGAGGCCGCGCTCGCCCGCGAGGGTGCCCACACCGTGCGGCGCGTGCTGCACGCGCAGGACGCCACGGGCCGCGAGATCTGTCGGGTGCTCTGGAAGCGGATCGCCGGCTGCTCCGGGGTCCGGGTGGTCGAGCACGCCATGGCGGTGGATGTGGCGATGCGTGGTGAGCGCTGCATCGGGGTCCACTTTCTGGATGACCGCGGCCGGCCGGCGACCGTGACCGCCGCCGCCACGCTGCTGGCGACCGGCGGCGCGGGACAAGTCTATCGCGAGACGACCAATCCATCGGTCGCAGCCGGCGACGGGATTGCCATGGCCTACCGTGCAGGCGCCCGTGTCGCCGACCTGGAGTTCGTCCAGTTCCATCCCACGGTGCTGGACGTTGCGGACGCCCCGCGCTTCCTGCTCTCCGAGGCGCTGCGGGGCGAGGGGGCCGTGCTGGTCAACGAAACCGGCGAGCGGTTCATGCAACGCGTCGATCCCGCCGGCGAGCTGGCGCCGCGCGACCGGGTCGCGCGCGCAATCGCTTTCGAGCGCCAACGGACGGACGGGCGCGTGTACCTCGCCATGGACCACCTCGATCCGGCGTTCGTCCGCGCCCGGTTCCCGACGATTACAGGCGCCTGCCGGCGCGCCGGCCTGGATCTAGCGCGTGACCGGATACCGGTCTGTCCCGCCGCGCACTACATCATGGGCGGGGTCGACGTGGATCTCGACGGGCAGACCTCCGTGCCCGGACTGCTGGCCGCAGGCGAAGTTGCCTGCACCGGCGTGCACGGCGCGAACCGTCTGGCCAGCAACTCGCTCCTGGAAGGGCTCGTGTTCGGCGCCGTCGCTGCGGGGGCGATGCGCCGTTGGGCCGCAGCGCAGGGCCGGCCCCGGGCGGTGACTGCCGAGCCAGCTCGCGGAGAACGCGCGCCCACGGCCCCGGCGGGCCTGTCCGAGCGCGCGGTGCGCGACTTGATGTGGCGGGATGTGGGCCTGTTCCGTGACGGCCCGCGCCTGACCGGGGCGCTGGCAACGCTCGAGGCCTGGGGCGCGGCGCTGGAGCCCGGGGCCGCCGCGCGGGACGCCGCGCGGCTGACCAGCATCGTGACGGTCGGACGGCTCGTGGCGCGTGCCGCGCTGCGGCGGGAGGAGAGCCGCGGCGCCCACTACCGTTCCGATTTTCCCGAACGTAACGATATAGACTGGACGCGCCACGTAACCGAGTCGAAAGGCAGGGTGACAGCGGTCGATGCCGGCGAAGCAGGACAAGTTCGTAACTGAGATCACACCACGCTCGGAGGACTTCTCGCGCTGGTACACCGATGTCGTGCGCCGGGCCGAGCTCGCCGACTATTCGCCGGTCAAGGGCAGCATGGTCATTCGCCCCTACGGTTATGCCATCTGGGAGCTGATGCAGGCCTCCCTGGACGCCCGCTTCAAGGCCACCGGCCACGTCAATGCGTACTTTCCGCTGTTCATCCCCGAAAGCCTGCTGCGCAAGGAGGCCGCGCACGTCGAGGGGTTTGCGCCGCAGGTGGCCTGGGTCACCCATGGCGGAGATGAGGAGCTCGAGGAGCGCCTCGTCGTGCGGCCGACGTCCGAGGCCATCATCGGCACGATGTACGCCAAGTGGATCCAGTCCTGGCGCGATCTGCCGCTGCTCATCAATCAGTGGGCCAACGTCGTGCGCTGGGAGAAGGTGACGCGGCTGTTCCTGCGGACCACCGAGTTCCTGTGGCAGGAAGGGCACACGGCGCACGAAACGCGTGAGGAGGCCCAGGCCGAGGCACTGCGAATGCTCGGTGTATACAAGGACTTCGCCGAGCGCGAGCTGGCGATGCCGGTTCACGCCGGGCGCAAGACCGAGAGCGAGAAGTTCGCAGGTGCCGAGGTGACCTACTCGATCGAGGCGCTGATGGGCGACGGCCGGGCACTGCAGGCCGGCACGTCACACATGCTCGGGCAGAACTTCTCGAAGGTGTTCGACATCAAGTTCCAGGCGCGGGACAAGTCGCTGCAGTACGCCTGGCAGACGTCCTGGGGTATGACCACGCGCCTGATCGGCGGCGTGATCATGACCCACGGGGACGACAGCGGCCTCATCCTGCCACCGCACATCGCGCCGTATCAGGTCGTGATCGTGCCGATACCACGGGGCAACTGGCAGGAGACCGTCCTGCCCCGGGCGCGCGAGACCGCTGCCGCGCTGACCGCTGCCGGCGTACGGGTCATGCTCGATGACCGGGAGGAGTACACACCGGGGTGGAAGTACGCCGAGTGGGAGCTGCGAGGAGTTCCGCTACGGGTCGAAATCGGGCCGCGGGACATCGCGAAGTCACAGGTGCTCGTCGTGCGCCGGGATACGCGCGACAAGCTCCCGGTCTCCATGGACGAGCTGGCGGCCCGCCTGTCGGCGCTGCTCGATGAGTTGCAGCAGGCGCTGCTGGATCGCGCGCTGAGTTTCCGCGACGACCATACGTGCCACGTCACCACCCGGGACGCGTTCGAGGAGGCGCTGCAGGGCCGCCCCGGATTCGTCGTTGCGCCCTGGTGCGGCGGCGAGGAATGCGAGGCCGGCATCAAGGCGGACATGCAGACGACCATCCGCAACATTCCGCTCGATCCGCCGCCCGCATCCGGAGGCTGCATTCGGTGCGGCAAACCGGGCCGCAGCGACGTCTACTTCGCGAAAGCCTACTAGCGGGAAGGGGGGCGTTCAACCCTCCTGCAGGCGCACGATCAGCGCGGCGCGGCGGTTCAGCCGGCGCGTTTCCTCGCGGGCGTTGTCGTGGTAGGGCCGCTCCTCGCCGAAGCTGACGGTCTGCAGGCGGTCCCTGCTCACGCCCTGGCCGGTCAGGTAGTCGCGCACCGCGCTGGCCCGCCGTTCGCCGAGCGCCAGGTTGTACTCGGCCGTGCCGATGTTGCACGTGTGGCCTTCGATTTCGATGCGCAGGTCGACTTGCTCCGCCATGGCAGCAACGACCTCGTCGAGCACGCGTGCAGCGCCCGCCCGCAGGGTGTAGCGATCGAAGTCGAAGTGCACGTCCTCGAAGACGAACTCGCGCGGCGGCGGCGCCGGCGCGTCGACCCGGATCGTGGCGGTATCCGACGCGGACCCGCCGCGGCCATCGGTGACCGTCACGGTCACCGGGACCGGACCGTCCTGCGCGGGCGCCCGCCAGCGCTGCGTCGGTTGGTTCTGCGGCTCGAGCAGTTCGCCGGCCGGCGTGCTCCAACGGTAATCGAGCGCGTCGCCGTCCGGATCCGAGGCGTCGGCGCGCAGTATGCTCTCCCCGCCGAACCCGAGCTCGCACGGGTTGCAACGGACCGCGACGGAGGGCGGCCGGTTCGCCGCCGGCGGCGGCAGCGACGGTGGCAGGTACGCCCGCACCCCCGGGTGATACCCGACGCGCACGAGCAGACCGAGGCGATCCTGCAGGTCCGCTACCTGACCGATCGCCGAGCGGTCGGCGTGCCGCGTCGCCCAGTTGAGCCCGCCACCGATGGAGAATCCGCCGGGGCCGTTCCAGCGCAGGCCCACCGTGACGTCGAACGGGCTGCGGAGCTCCGTCAGCAGCAGCGACGTGCTGCCATCCTCCCCTGTCAGGGGCTCGCTCAGCACCACCAGGTTGGTCAAGTGGGCGCGGCCGCCGACTTCACCAAACAGCTGGACCGGACCGCGCACCGGAGCTCCGACGCCGAAACCCCACGCGATGCTGTTGGAGATGTCGAAGCCGTCGGGATCCGAGCGGAAGGCAAAGCCGCCGAAGCCGGCGATCTCGACGTTGCCGGCCGCCTTGCTGACAACGAGATCGACCTCCCCGTCGACCCCGCCGCTCGTCGTGCCGGTCAGCTCGTCGCCCGTGGGCAGGTCGACGAAGGCACGCACTGCGAGGGCCGCCGGTGCCTGGCGCTCTTCCGACAACAGGTTGATCTTCACACCCACGATCACGTCGCCGAACTGGTTGCCGGTGAATGCCTGGCGGACCAGCGGATACTCGTCGAGGACGCCCCCGAAGCGCCGCGTCGCCGACAGGGAGAGACCCGTCCCGAAGAGCGGCTGAACGTCGCGATCGATCCGCGTGAGGAAGCGCACCGAGCCGAACACTTCCACCCGGCCACCCACCCCGGCCGCGAACGTGCCGGCCACGTGCTGGATGCTGCTGAAGCCCTGTTCCCGGTTGAAGTTGGCGAGGTGACCGCTGACAGCGACCGCGCCGCCGGCGAGAATCTCCGCGGTCGGCACGAACCACAGGCCCGTGTCGCCGATGAACGTAGACCCGCCGGGCCGGGTGGCGTCCTCGCCCTGGGCGGCCGCCGGTGCGGCCGGCAAGGCGATCAGCCAGGCGCTGATCCCGGCCACGAAGAGGTGCTGCAGCATTGCGCTCTTCGTCGGCGGCCAGCGCGTGGCCATCCAGGCGTGCGTAGCCATCAGACATCCTCCCGCCGGCGGACGGCCCAGGCAATCACGATGCTGAACCCGTAGAGTGCGACCATGGGTGCAGCCATCAGGGTCAACACGACCGGGTCGCCCGTCGGTGTGAGCACCGCCGCAAGAATGAAGATGAGGAGAATCGCGTACTTGGTGTTGCGGATCAGAAAGCCGGGCGTCACCGCGCCGACCCTGGCGAGGAAGAAGACGGCCGTCGGCATCTGGAAGACGACGCCGCAGGCGAGCAGGAGCTTGACGTACAGCGAAAACGCGGGCTGGATGCGAGGGAAGAACTCCATGTAGTCCGTCGTGAAACCCGCCAGGAACGTCCAGGCCCACGGGAACAGCATGTAGTGCGAGAACAGGGCGCCACCGACGAAGAAGACCGACGCGAAGAAGACGAACGGGATGGCGAACTTCTTCTCGCGGGCGTAGAGGCCTGGCGCGACGAACCGCCACATCTGATGGAGGATGACCGGGATGGCCAGCACGAGGCCGGCCAGCGCGGCGATCTTGATGTACAGGAAGAACGCCTCGGTCGGCTCGGTGTACACCAGGCGGCCGCCGTCCGGCAGTATCTCCTGGAGCGGCCGCATGATGAACTCGAAGATGTAGGAGATGAAGGCGAACGCGACCAGGAAGCCCACGAGGAGCGCGCCGACGGCGATCAGCAACCGCTTCCGGAGCTCGTCGAGGTGCTCCAGGAACGACATCCGGCCGCCGGTTTCATCGAGTTCCTCGGCGTCGTCGTCGAGCGGCTCGTCGTCAGCGGCGGGATCGGGGACCGGAACCAGCGTCATGGAGAATACCGCGGCGCCTCCGCGGCGACGTCCCGGCCCTGACGCCGGGAGGCGACCTCACCGGCTCTACGTGCCGGTATTCCCGCTCTCGGGGACTTGCGCGCTTGCAGGCACCGGAGTGCTCTCCGGAACCTGTGCGCCCTCGGGGACCTGCGCCGGATTGGCCGCCGTGGGCTCTTGCGGCTCCGGCGGCCGCGTCTCCTCGACGCGGATCTCCTCCTCCAGCGTATTCCGCAGATCGTTGGACGCGCGCTTGAACTCCGTCAGGCTGCGGCCCAGGGACCGGCCGAGCTCGGGCAGCTTGCGCGGACCGAAGACGATCAGCGCGATGACGAAGATGATTATCAGCTCGGGCATCCCGATTGAGCCGAACATGCTGCTGCTCCTTGCTTGCTCGGGGCGAAGAATCCCCGCAAAAATTATAGGAACACCCGGCTCCGGGGTCAACAGCCCGTGGCAAGGGCCCCGCTGCATTCGACGGGCGATGCACCCCGTGGAGGACGGCGCTGGACCGTTCTGCAGCGGAGTCGACTATGGCCGTTATGCTCCCGCGTCGCACCTGGTCAGCCGGGCACCTCATCCGTTTCGGTGCGACGCGGGTTGCGCCACGGGCAGTCCAGCCGGGAGCGCTCGGCGGAAGTCTCGAAGTCGTTGCTGGACAGGGGCTTGTCTGATAGCATCAGGTCTATCATGCGTCCTCTATCGCCACTCGCGCTCGGTGCAGGTGCGGTCGTACTGTCGGCGCTGCTCGGCGGCTTGTTCGGAGGCCAGGTCCTCGCGACCCAGGAGGATCTGCCACGGCACTACGACCGGTTTGCCGAAGCCCTGGCCGCCATCGAGACCCACTATGTGCAGGAGGTCGACACCGAGCGCCTGATCTACCGGGCTATCGGCGGCATGCTCCAGACGCTCGATCCGCACTCCAACTTCATGGATCCCCGCTCCTACTCGCAGCTCCGCGAGCGCCAGGAGGGTCGCTACTACGGGCTGGGCATCTCGATCAATGTAATCGACGGCGACATCACGGTGATGAGCCTCTTCGAAGGCTCGCCGGCCTACCGCAGCGGGATCCGGCGGGGCGATGTCATCGCCAGAATCTCAGGGCAGAACGCGAAGGACATGAGCAGCGACGACGCGGTGCGCCTGCTGCGCGGTCCCAAGGGCACGGCGGTCGACATCTCGATCCGGCGGACCGGCTACGACGAGCTGATCGAGATGAACGTCGAGCGTGATGAGATCACGATTGCCACCGTCGAGGCCGCGTTCCTCGTCGACGATCGAACGGGGTATGTGAAGCTCGGTGACTTCTCCGAGGCCAGCGACCGCGACCTCAACGCCGCCCTAGACCGCCTGCGGGACGCGGGCATGGAGCAGCTCGTCCTCGATCTGCGCAACAACCCCGGCGGGCCGCTGGATCAGGCCATCAAGGTATCCAACCAGTTCCTGCCGCGCGGCGATCTCATCGTCTACACACGCGGCCGCGTCGACAATTCCGACCAGGACTATCACGCCACGCGCGAGGGCGAGTTCACGGACATCCCGCTGGTCGTCATTGTCAACCGCAACAGCGCCAGCGCCTCCGAGATCGTCGCCGGCGCGGTGCAGGATCACGACCGCGGCCTCATCGTCGGCGAGACGACGTTCGGCAAGGCGTTGGTGCAGTCGATCTACCGTGTCAGCCACGGGGCGGGCCTCGCGCTGACGACGGCGCGGTACTACACGCCGAGCGGGCGCATGATTCAGCGCCCCTGGGATGGCACGTTCGACGAGTACCTCACGTACTCGATGCGCGAGCAGAGCCCCCGCGCACACACCCCGGGCGAGCGCAAGTACACCTCCGGTGGGCGGGTCGTCTACAGCGGGGGTGGGATCGAGCCGGATCACCATGTCTCCGGTCCGATCGAAGGCTTCGATCCCTCCCGGTTCGGCCGCCTGCTGGCTGCGCGGCAGGAGTTCGCGAGCTTCGCCGAGCGGTTCTCGGCGGCCGGTGACGAGCGGGTTGCCGTCGTGGGTCGCGGCCGCCGGGTGGTTGCGCGAGGCTTTGCCATCGACGACGCGCTGCTCCAGGAGTTCAAGGCGCACGTGCGGAGCCGGGGCCTGACGGTGGACGATGGCCAGTTCGCGGCCGACGTCGACTTCATCACCGCCATGATCCGCTACCAGGTCGACGAAGCGCTGTTCGGCGTCGAGGAGGCCCGGCGTAACCTGTTCTACGTGGATCCCCAGATCCGGCGTGCCACCGGGCTTTTCGACGAAGCCGAGCGGCTGCTCCGCGGCGCCGGCCAGCCCACGGCGGTGGCGGAGCTTCAATAGGACGGCGCGCGGTCTGCACGCCTCGCGAAGTCCGCCTCGTTGGCGGCGCACACGCCTCCCGCTGAGCGTCGCCTGGCGTGGCGCCGACCCCGCAGGAGTTGCCGCGCGGACGCGGCCTTGCTAAACTCCCAACGTCTTTCGATGCGACGCCGTGGCACGGCCTCGGTGCATGCGACGTTCGGAGCGTAGACACGACCGGAACCGAGTCAGAGCGTTCCCAGCCGCTCGACAGGTAGAGGAGTCAGGCGACCTGTCCGAGCGGCTTTGTTGTGTACCGGGCACGGCAACGAACAGCGCACCATGCGTTTGAACCGCCTGCGGATCACCGGATTCAAGAGCTTTCCCGAGCGGGCCGATCTGGCCTTCGATACCGGCGTCACGGCCATCGTCGGCCCCAACGGCTGCGGCAAGAGCAACGTCATCGACGCCATCACCTGGGTGCTCGGCGAGCAGAGCGCGCGCAGCCTCCGCGGCGAGCGGATGGAGGACGTGATCTTCGGCGGCAGCGATGCGCGGCGGCCGACCGCGACGGCCGAGGTCCGCCTGCAGCTCTCGCAGGTGACCGCGGCGCTGGCGCTGCTCGGGGGACGCAACGGCCGGAACGGACAGGGGGCGGCAAACGGCGGCAGCGCCGCGCACGGCAACGGCGGGGAGCCCGGCGCCGAGGTCGCCGCGGCAGCGGCGTCCGAGTCCGACGACGAGTTCGACGAGACACCCTGCATCGCGCGCGACGTCGAGGTCGGCCGGCGCCTGTTCCGTTCGGGGGAGAGCGAGTATCTCATCGACGGGCAGGTCTGCCGGCTGCGGGACATCCAGGACCTGCTGATGGACTCCGGCGTCGGCGTCAAGGCGTACGCGGTCATCGAGCAGGGGGCGATCGGCCAGATCCTGAGCGCACGCCCGCTCGAGCGGCGCCGCCTGCTCGAGGAGGCGGCGGGCGTGACCCGCTACAAGAGCCGCCGGCGCGCCGCGGAGCTCAAACTCGAGGCCGCGCAGCAGAACCTCACGCGCGTCGATGACATCGTCTTCGAGGTCGACAAGCAACGCGGCGCGCTGAAGCGACAGGCCGCCAAGGCGCGGCGCTACGGCCGGTTGCGCGAGGAGCTGCGTCGTTGGGAGAAAGTGTCGTACGCACGCAAGGGGGCGGTGCTGGCGCAGGCCATGGAGGCGGCGGATCGGCAGCGGGAGGACGCCCGCGTCCGCGAAACGGGCGCGACCGCGCGCGTGGCGTCGCTCGAGGCCGTGCACGAGCAGCAGCGTCTCGAGCTGGCTGCGGCGGACCGATCGGCGACCGCCGCGCGTGACGCCGCACATGCGCACGAGTTGACGGCCGGTCGGCTGCAGCAGCAAATCGAGTTCGAGACGCAGCAGGTCGCTGGTCTCACGGATGCGTCGGCCCGCGGCGCGGCGGAGCTCGCGTCGCTCGAGGAGCAGCGCCAGCCGCTGCAGGCGGAGCTGTCCGCGCAGGCTGCTGCGTGGAGGCGGTGCGACGCCGAACGGGAGGCGGCTGCCGGGCGTCTCGAGGGGGCCGAGACGGCGCTCGCCGCGGCGCAGACGGCGCTCGAGGGTCTCGATGCCGACGTCGAGGCGTCGCGCAACGAGGTCTTCGCAACCATGAACGCGGCCACGGTGCTCCAGCATGTGCTCAAGAGCGTGCCCGAAAGCATCGATCGGGTCGACGGCGACATCGCGAAGCTCGACGCCGAGGCGGCCGACGTGGCGACCGAGGCCACGCGACTGGCGGCCGCCCGCGAGACGGCCGCCGCACTTGCGGCGCGCGTCGAGGCGGCACTCGAGGCCACGCGCGCCGCGCGAGCGGAGCACGCCGCGGAGCATGCTGCCGTACGGCAGACGCGCGAGTCGCGGATTGCGGCCGCGCGGGCCCGCGAGAACGAGCTGACGTCGCTGTCCGCCCGCGTCGCGTCGCTCGAGGAGCTGGTAGCTGCGCGCGAGGGATACAACGACGCCGCCCGCCTACTGCTGAGCCAGCCGCCGGACACGTTCGGTCATCTGGGCTCGGTGGCCGATCATCTGAACGTGGATCGCGAGCACGAGCGGGCGGTCGAGGCCGGCCTGGGCGAGCTGCTGCAGTGCGTGGTCGTGCGGGGCGCGCGGGCGGCGCAAGCGGGGATGGATCTCGCGGCGGCCAGCGGCGCCGGGCGCTGCGGCTTCCTTTTGGCCGACGAGCACGGTCCGGCTGAGGCCGGCTCTGGGCCGGCGCCCGGGCTGACGCCGTTCACGGACCTGGTCCGCGTCGACGGCCCGGGCGCGGCCGCGGTCCGCTGTCTCCTGGCGCGGCGCTGGCTGGCGCCCTCGTTCGAGGCTGCTGCCGCCGCCGCGCGCACGACCCGCGCGACGATCGTGACGCCGGAAGGCGTGGTCTTCCGGGGGTCCGGGGTCGTGCACGGCGGCGGGCGGTCGGAGACCCGCGGGATTCTGCGTACCGAGCGCGAGCTCGAGGAGCTCCGCAGCCGCCGGGAGGCCGAGGAGCAGGCGGTCCGGCGGCTCGGCGCCGAGGTGGCCGAGCTGGACGCTGCCGTCGTGCGCGCCGAGGCCGAGCTCGATGGCCTGCAGGCCGACGAGCATGCACGCGAGAAGGAGCTGCTCCAGGCCCGTCTGGATCTGTCGCGCTGCGACGAGGAAGCGGCGCGCGTGCAGCAGCGGCAACACGTCGTGCGGACCGAGTGCCGGAAGGCCCGTGAGGAGCGTGAGGCGCTCACGACAAAGCAGGCCGAGGCGCGCGCCGCCGTCGCGAAGCTCGAGGTCGATCAGAACGCCGCCGAGGAGCGCTGCGGCGTCGCCCAGCGCCGTCTGTTCGATGCCCGGGAGTCGGTCGAGGCGCTGGGCCGCGAGGCCAACCAGGCCCGCGTCGCGCATGCCGAGCTGGTCGAGCGGGTGGCCGGCCTGGACGCGGACGTCCGCCGCTTGCGCGAAGCTGCCACGGATCTGGAGCGGCGGGCAGGCGTCCGCGCGGAAGACAACGACCGGGCGGCTGCGCAGTTGGATGCACTGCGGGCCTCAATCGCCCGCACGGAGGTGCAGCTCGACGCAGAGACCGGGCAGCTCGACGTGCGGCGCGAGGAGGTGCGCGCGGCGGATGTCTCCACCGCCGATCTGCGCGCGCGGATCGACGCGCAGGGGCGCGAGGTGCAGGCGGCGCGGGAGGCATTGGACGGGGTCCACGCCGAGGTCGCCCGGATCGAGGTCGAGCGGGCCAGGGTGGAGGCCGAGCACGCCACGCTGTCGGCCACCTGCAGCGACAGCCTGCAGGCCGATCTGGAACAGGTGCGGGCCGAGGTCGAGCAATGGGAGCGCGATGGAGTCCTGGCCGGCGCCGTCGAGCGGGCGGCCCTGCTCGACGACGAAGGTGATGCGGCCGGGACACCGGCTGTTGCCGAGGATGCGGAAGACGGCTGTCCGGCGTCGCCGACCGCCGAGGATGTCATCGCGGAGCTGCGCGCCAAGATCGACCGGCTCGGCCCTGTGAACCTGATGGCGATCGACCAGTTCGACGAGCTCGAGCAGCGCCACGACTTCCTGACGGCCCAACGCAAGGACCTGCTCGACTCCATCGAGTCGACCGGCTCGGCCATCGAGCGTATCGACGCAACGACGCGCGCGCGGTTCCGTGAAGCCTTCACCGCCGTCAACGGGCATTTGCAGACGACATTCTCGACGCTGTTCGGGGGCGGGCGCGCGGGTCTGGTTCTGCTCGACGAGGACGATGTGCTCGAGAGCGGCATCGACATCGTCGCCCAGCCACCCGGCAAGCGGCTGCAGAGCATCCAGCTGCTCTCCGGCGGCGAGAAGGCATTGACCGCCATGGCCCTGATGTTCGCGGTCTTCAAGTACAAGCCCAGCCCGTTCTGCCTGCTCGACGAGATCGATGCACCGCTCGACGAGGTCAACGTGGGGCGTTTCGTCGAGATGCTGCGGGGCATGGAGGACTGCACGCAGTTCGTCGTGGTCACCCACAACCGGAAAACCATGGAGATCGCCGACCGGCTCTACGGCATCACGATGGAAGAGCCGGGCGTCTCGAAGCTCATCTCCGTGAGGCTCAACTAGGAGTCTGCGCCGTAGAACCAAGCAGGCTCCGCACGGCGCGCCTCGGCGGGAGCGGTGCGGGGCGCAGGCGTCACCGCAAGCCGGACGCCGGGGGTTCGGGGCGCAGCTCCGGCTGAAGCTGGACCAGGTTGCCAGGCAGCGAGCGTCTCACTGCACCGGAACGGCAGCTGTGAACGAAGCCAAGTCCTCGGGATATCGCCGCCGCCGCCGGCGCATCGCCGTTCTCAGGGTCGGCGGCTGGGTCTTGCTGCTGGCGGGGCTGGCCGCATCCGGGCTGTCGCGCACGCTCGCGGAAATGGCCGCGCAGGCGGCGGCGCTGGCGCCGGTGCCGGAGCTGCTGCAGGCCTCGCTGGTCGTGGCGGGTTATACGGTGGTCGTGGCGCTCGCGGGGCGGACGTTCGATCTGCCTCTGGCATGGTACGGCGAGTTCATCCTCGATCGCCGCTTCGGGGTGTCGCGTCGGCGGGCCGGGGGCTGGCTGTACGGCTATCTGGGAACCACCGTCCTGAGGGTGGTGGCGTGGACGGCCGGCGCGGTGTTCCTCTATGCGGCGATGCGCGCCTGGCCTTCGTCGTGGTGGCTGGCCGCCAGCCTGGCGTTGGCGCTCCTGACGATTGCGGCCACCCATCTGGCGCCGCTCGCCCTGCCGTGGCTGCATCACCTGCAGCCGCTCGAGCGCCCCGCGCTGCGGCGACGTCTCGAGACGCTCGTCCGGCGCGCCGGCGCGGCCGCGATCGGGATTCACGAATGGCGCCTGGGTACCGATCCTCCACGGCCGAATGCCGCCCTGGTCGGCATCGGCTCGACGCGCCGCGTACTGTTGACCGACGCCCTGCTGGCCGACTACAGCGACGACGAGATCGAGGTCGTCGTGGCGCACGAGCTGGCCCACCATGTCCACCGCGACGTGTGGAAGACGATGGCGTACGAGACGCTGGCGTCGGCGGCGGCCTGCGGCGCGGCGCAGTGGGCCCTGCAGAGCGTCGGGCCGCGACTGGGGCTGGCGGGGGTCGACGATGTGGCCGGGCTGCCGATCGCGGTGCTGGCGGCCGGAGCCGCCCTGCTGCTGCTGGCCCCGGTGACCAACCTCATCTCCCGGCGGCTGGAGCGTCGTGCCGACCGCTACGCCGTCGACCTGACCGGCAAGCCCGAGGCGCTGGCCTCCAGCCTGCGGCGGCTCGCAGCCCAGTCACTGGCCGAAGAACGGCCTTCCCGCGTCACCGCCTGGCTGTCCTATTCGCACCCACCCTGGTCCGACCGGCTGGTGGCGGCCAAAGCCGCGACGGCCCGCGCGGGCCGTCCCACCGCGACCTGAGCAGCGCGGCGGCGGCCGTCAGTCCTGGCGCTTCGCCTGCTCGCGGCTGCCGCGCTGGCGCGGCGGACGGTGCCGGGATCGGCCGCGCGGACCGCTCGGGGCGCCCACCCTGGCCTTGTCGTCGCCGCGGCCGTCGGCGGGTGTGTCCGCCGGTGCCGGCAACAGGGCCTTGCGGCTCAGCCGGACCTTGCCGGACGGGTCCACGTTGATCACCTTCACCAGGACCTGATCGCCTTCCTGCAACTCGTCGCGGACGTCGGCGACGCGGTAGTGCGCGATCTCCGAGACGTGGAGCAGCCCGTCGATACCCGGCAGTATCTCGATGAAGGCCCCGAAATCGGTGATGCGCTGCACCTTGCCGAGGTAGGTCTTGTCGAGCTCGGGGCTGGCCGTCAGCTCCTCGATGATCCGGATTGCCTTCTGGGCCGAGTCTTCGTCTGCCGAGGCGACATTGACGCGGCCATCGTCCTCGACATCGATCTTGACGCCCGTCCGGTCCACGATGCTGCGGATGGTCTTGCCGCCCGGCCCGATCACGTCCCGGATCTTCTCGACCGGGATGGTGATCGTCACGATGCGCGGCGCGTGGGTGGAGATCGAGTCGCGCGGCGCGGCAATGGTGGCCTGCATGCACTCGAGGATCTCCAGCCGGCCTGCGCGGGCTTGGGCCAGTGCCTCGCGCATGACGGCGGCCGGGACACCGGTCATCTTGATGTCCATCTGCAGGGCGGTGATCCCCGCCGCCGAGCCGGCCACCTTGAAGTCCATGTCCCCGTAGTGGTCCTCGGCGCCGGCGATGTCGGACAGGACGGCGTAGCGTTCGCCGCCGTCGTCCATGACGAGTCCCATCGCCACACCGGCCACCGGCGCCTTGAGCGGCACGCCGGCATCCATGAGCGCCAGCGTGGCCCCGCAGACCGTCGCCATCGAGGAAGACCCGTTCGATTCGAGAATGTCGGAGACGACCCGCAAGGTGTAGGGGAACGCGTCCTCGCCGGGAATCATCGGACTCAGACTGCGCTCGGCGAGGTGTCCGTGGCCGATCTCCCGCCGTCCCGGACCGCGGAGGAACTTCACCTCGCCCACCGAGAAGGGCGGGAAGTTGTAGTGCAGGAGAAAGCGCTTGTACGTTTCGCCGTCGACGTGCTCGATCTTCTGCTGGTCGTCGGCCGTGCCGAGTGTGGCCGTCACGAGCGCCTGGGTCTCGCCGCGCGTGAAGACCGCCGAGCCGTGCACGCGGGGCAGGACGCCGACTTCCGACCAGATGTCGCGAATCTGGTCGAAACGGCGACCGTCCAGCCGCTGCCCGCGCTCGAGCACCTCGTCGCGCAGCACCTTTTCCTTGAGTTCCTTGAAGATCCGCCCGGCGTCCTGGCGGCGCCGGCTGTCGTCCTCGGGGATAGTGGCGAGCAGGTCGGCGAGCACCTGATCGACCTGGGCATAGTTCTCGAGCTTGTCGCGGATGCGCATCGCCGCGCTCAACGGCTCCAGGACCTGCTGCTCGACCTCCCGCCGAACGTCGTCGTCGACCGCCGGCGCCTGCACGGCGAGCTTCGACTTGCCGCCCGCGGCCGCCAGCGCGTCGATCGTGGCGACGAGCTCGCGGATCGCCTCGTGTCCCGCCTGCAGCGCGCCGAGCATCTCTTCCTCCGAGACCTCCTTCGCGCCCGCCTCCACCATCACGATCGCGTCGCTGCTGCCGGCAACGACCAGGTCGAGCCGGCTCCGGCGGCGCTCGGCGTAGGTCGGATTGATCAGGAACTCGCCGTCGATCAACCCGACCCGGACCGCGGCAATCGTCTTCTCGGAAGGGATCTTGGAGAGCGCGAGCGCGGCGGAGGCGCCGCTGAGCGCCAGCACGTCGGGGTCGTGCTCCACGTCAGCCGACAGGACCAGCGCGATGACCTGGGTTTCCCGGTTCCAGCCGGCCGGGAACAACGGCCGAATGGGCCGGTCGATGAAGCGGCTGGTCAGTACTTCCTTCTCGGTCGGTTTGCCCTCGCGCTTGAAGAATCCGCCGGGTATGCGCCCGGACGCGTACGTGTACTCGCGATAGTCGACGGTCAGCGGCAGGAAGTCGATTCCCTCCCGCGCCGTCGGCGCACAGCAGACGGTCACCAGCACGACCGTTCCGCCGTAGCTGACGACTACCGCGCCGTCCGCCTGCTTCGCCAGCCGGCCGGTTTCGAGTTTGAGCTGTTCGCGGCCGACGTTCAGTTGGCCTGTATGCATTGGTTCTGCTCCCTGGTGGTCAAGGGGGTGGAGAGAACGCCAGGTGAGGCGAGAAAAGGCGGGTTGGTTGTCGCGCCTACTTGCGGATGCCAAGCCGCTTGATCAAATCTGAGTACCGGTCGGAATCCTTGCCCTTGAGGTAGTCGAGGAGACGTCGCCGTTGGCCGACGAGTTTCAGGAGCCCGCGGCGCGAGTGGTGATCCTTGGCGTGAACCTTGAAGTGCTCCGTCAGGCCGCTGATGCGCTCGCTCAGAATTGCCACCTGGACTTCCGGCGATCCTGTGTCTGCGTCGTGGGTACGATAGGAACCGATGAGCTCCGTTTTCCGCTCCTTGTTCAGGGCCACGTCCCTCCGCCTCCGCGCACGGCCCAGAACGCCCTCCCGCAACGGGGAGCACCGGACCGCCGCCGCCGTTAAACTGTTCTCTCTCCTATGATTAACAGACCGGATCTTACACCAAGACGATCCGGGGATGCAAAGCGCCGCCGGCCGCCACCTCCGCGACCGCGAGCAGCGTCCCGGCCGCGTCGTGCACCCTGAACCGCTGCGCTGCCGGGTGGAGGCGTCGCGGTTCCGCCCCGGTCTCGACGAGGTCGATCGCGCGCAGCAGATTGCCGTGGGCGGCGCGCTCGGCCCCGCGCGCTGTGACGACGACGGCGGGCAGGTCGGCCAGCAGGTCGGCCAGCGCCACGATCTGCCGCGCCGGCTCGACGCCCTCGCCCGCGAGCGCCTCCAGGGTGACCGCCTGGTCCAGCGTGAACGCCCCGCTCACCTCGCGCCGCAGGCTCCGGAGGCAGGCGCCGCAGCCCAGGGCCCGGCCCAGGTCGTGAGCCAGCGACCGCATGTAGAATCCGGGCTCGCAGCAGATCCGGCACTCCAGCTCGACGTCACCCAGCTTGAGGATCTCGAAGCTGTGGACCGTTACCTCTGCGGCCCGCAGCTCGACCGGCTCCTCACGGCGCGCGAGCCGGTAGGCGCGCACGCCGCGCACCTTCTTCGCCGAGAAGGGCGGCGGCTGCTGCCGGAAGGTGCCCGTGAACGCGCGGCAGGCGGCCTCCAGCCGCCGCCGGTCGAGCGCGGCAGCCAACGCGGGATCGTGTCCGCCGGCCGGCATGACGGTTCCCGTCACGTCGTACGTGTCCGTGACGACCCCCAGCCGAATGACGGCTGCGTACGTCTTCGGACCGCCCGCGAGCAGCGTCGCCAGCCGCGTGGCGCGGCCGACGACGAGCGGCAGCACCCCGGTCGCCAGCGGGTCGAGGGTGCCGAGGTGGCCGACGCGGCGCGTGCCGAGCAGGCGCCGGGCGCTGGCGACCACGTCGTGGGAGGTCAGGCCATGCGGCTTGTCGACGACGAGCACACCGTCGACCGCGGGCCGGGCACCCCGCGGCACGAGACCGGCTGCATTCGACGGGCGATGCATCTCGTCCGATGGTGTTGTTCTGCGGTCGACTATGGCCAACATGCGCCCTCGTCACGCCTGGTCGGGGCCGTGCGCGGCATCGTCGTGACCGCCTCTCGGTGCGCCGCGCGACCTCGCCACGGACTCCCGGGCGCGTGTCTCGGCATCGACCGCCGCGACCACGTCTGCGACCAGTCCGGCGCGGCCGCGGGCGAGCGGGGGCTGCAGCTCGCAACCGGCGGCGTTACGGTGCCCGCCGCCCCCGTACGCCGCCGCCACCGCGCGGATGTCGATAGCTTCCTTCGAACGGAGGCTGACGCGAATCTCCCCGCCGAGCTCCTTGAAGAGCACCGCCGCCCGGACATCGCGCGCTTGCAGCGGGAGGTTGATCAGGCCGTCGAGGTCCTCGGGCTCGCAGCCCGTCGCGCGCAGTAGCCCGTCGTCGACGTGCAGCACCGCCACTCGTCCCGCGCCGGCCAGCTCCATGTGCCGCAGCAGCTCCCCGGTCAGGCGCAGCGTGCCGACCGGTGCCTGCTGGTAGACCCGCGCCGCCACCGCCGCCGGCGATACGCCCGCATCCGCGATGCGGCTGCAGATGTCGAACGTCCGGGCGGTGATGTTCCCGTGGCGAAACGAGCCGGTATCGGTCAGGATGGCGACGTAGAGGAACGTCGCTATCGCCGGCGTCAGCGGCACGCCGAGCCCCGCAACGAGGTCGTACACCATCTCGCCGCACGCGGCGGCGGTCTCGTCGAACCAGTTGACGGCGCCGTACAACGCATTGCCGCGGTGGTGATCGACGTTGATCACGAAGTAGCGTTCCAGCCCCGCAATCCCCGTGCGCTCGAGCGCACTGCACTCGAGGACGACGGCGGCGTCGAACGCCCCCTCGACCCGGTCGGTGACTGCCACGTCCGCGGCCTCGGCGAACGACAGCAGCCAGGCCTGGGGCCGGTCCCGGCTCACCATCCGCACATGCTTGCCGAGGTGCCGCAGGGCGAGGCCGAGGGCCACCTGCGATCCGGTAGCATCGCCGTCGGGTCGGGCGTGGGAGACCACCACGAAGCGGTCGCGCGACCGCAGGGCGTCGAGCACCCGCCGCAGCGGCTGCTCAGGTGTCGTCGGCATGCTCGTCGGGCTGGTCCGGCAGGCGCGCGGCGTGGACCTCGTCGAGCAGGCGCGCCACCCGGTCCTGCTGCTCCATGGCCTCGTCGTAGAGGAACGTGAGCTCGGGGACGTGGCGCAACCCGACGCGTCCGAGGCGGCGCTTGAGAAACGGCCGGGCGCGCCGCAGCGCCCGCCGCGCGGCCCGCGCGTCGCTGCCCGCAGGCTCCGTGTAGTACACGCGCGCATGCTGCAGATCCTTCGTCATCTGCACCCGCGTGACGGTCACGTCCTGCACGCCGGGGTCGCGCACCTCGCGCAGCAGGAGGGTGCCGAGCTCGGTCCTGATCACGTCGCCCACCCGTTGCGGCCGGTTCTGGCTGGACATCAATCAGACGGGGCTGCGCCCCGAACCCCCGGCTCCTACGCGAGCCATTCGAGGTCGGTGGCGACGACCAGGCCCGGGTCGTGCCGTTCGATCTCCTCGACGACTGCCTGCAGCGCGCGCTCGACGGCGGTCTGTGTCTCGCCGACGGCGGCGACGCCGAGGCGGCAGCGCTGCCACAGGTTCTGATGATCGATTTCGGCGACCGAGACGTTGAGGCGCCGGAGGCGATCCTTCACGCTCCGCAGGACCGTCCGCTTGTCCTTGAGCGACCGCGCGCCCGGCACGTGAATCTCGATCGACAGCAGGCCGACGACAGGCACGAGTCGTCCGGTGGCTAGACGGTGGCGGCCACCGTCTCGACCGTGAACGACTCGATGACGTCGCCGACCTTGATGTCGGCAAACTTCTCGAAGGCAATGCCGCACTCGATGCCGGACTTGACCTCGTTGACGTCGTCCTTGAAGCGGCGGATGGACCCGATGCGTCCTTCGTAGACCACCACGCCGTCGCGGACGAGGCGGGCCTGAGCATCGCCCGCGCGGGTGATGCGGCCGTCGGTCACGAGGCAGCCGGCGGCCGTTCCGAACTTCGGTACCTTGAAGACCTCGCGGACCTCGGCCAGCCCCAGCTGCTGTTCCCGTGTGGTCGGCTCGAGCAGGCCGCTCATCGCCTTCTTGACCTCGTCGGTCACGTTGTAGATGACCGAGTGCTTGCGGATGTCGACCCCCTCGCGCTCCGCCACGCCGGCGGCGTTGCGGTCCGGTCGGACGTTGAAGCCGATGACGATGGCGTTCGAGGTGGAGGCCAGCAGCACGTCCCACTCGCTGACCGCCCCGACGCCCGTGTGGATGATCCGGATCTTCACCCGCTCGTCCCCGAGCTTGGCGAGCGACTCGGCGAGCACCTCCGCCGAGCCCTGCACGTCGGCCTTGATGATGATCGGGAGCTCCTTGGCCTCGCCCTCGGAGAACTGCTGTTGCAGGGACTCGAGGGTGAGCCGCGTGCCGCGGCTGCCCAACGCCTTCTCCTTGGCTTGAGTCTGGCGGAGGAGTGCAATCTGGCGCGCTTTGGCGGCGTCCGCCACGACCTGGAAGGTATCGCCCGGTTGGGGCAGGCTCGTCAGTCCCAGCACCTCTACGGGGCTCGATGGCTCCACGTCCTTGACCTGCTGCCCGCGATCGTCGATGAGCGCGCGGACGCGGCCGACGCTGGTGCCCGCGATGAAGTTGTCGCCGACGTGCAGCGTGCCGTCCTGCACGAGGATGGTGGCTACGGGGCCGCGGCCGCGGTCCACCTTGGCCTCGAGCACCGCTCCCGCGGCGGTCCGCTTGGGGTTTGCCTTGTGATCGCCCATCTCCGTGACCAGCAGAATCATCTCGAGCAGCAGAGCGAGGTTCTCCTGCCGCTTGGCGGAGACCGGCACCATGACCGTCTGCCCCCCCCATTCCTCGGGGGCCAGGTCGCGTTCGGCCAGCTCGTTCTTGACGCGGTCCGGGTTTGCGTCCGCCTTGTCGATCTTGTTGATGGCAACCAGGATCGGCACGTTCGCGGCGCGGGCATGGTCGATGGCTTCCTGCGTCTGGGGCATGACGCCGTCGTCGGCGGCCACGACCAGCACAACCACGTCGGTCACGCTGGCGCCGCGCGCGCGCATGGTCGTGAACGCCTCGTGACCGGGCGTGTCGAGGAAGACGATGCGGCGCTTGTTGATTTCGACGGCGTACGCCCCGATGTGCTGGGTGATTCCGCCCGCCTCACCCTCCGCGACCCGTGTCTCGCGGATGGCGTCGAGCAGCGTCGTCTTGCCGTGGTCGACGTGACCCATGACAGTGACCACCGGCGCGCGCGGAACGAGATCGTCGGGGCTGGATACCTCGGCCTCGAGTACGCCCACCTCTTCCTCGAACGTGCGCATCTTGACGTCCGCACCGAACTCCCGGGCGATCATGGTCGCCGTCTCAGTGTTGAGCGTCGTGTTGATGGTGATCATCAGCCGCTTCTCGATCAGCTTCTTCAGAACCTCCTTGGCCTTCACATCGAGCTTCTCGGCGAGATCCTTGACGGTCATCCCCTCCGCCAGGGTGATCGTCCGCGTGATGGGCGGCGGCGGTAGCTGGGGGCGCGGCACCTGCTGGCGCGTCCGCCGGTCGGAGCGCTTGCCGTGCGGGCGATGCGGACGCGGCGGCGGTCGGTAGCCGACGGCCGGCCGGGGCGGCAACGGCCGCGATGACGGCGGGCGCACGGGCTGGGACGGTAGCGGGCGCGGGCCGCCGAGCGGCGGCTGGCCGGCCGAGCCGGGCAGCCGGAGCCCGGGGCGCGGCGTGCGTACCGTGGGCGGCGTCCGTGCCGGCGTCCTGGCCACGACTGCCGGCGCGCGCGGTGTGCCGGCTGCGGCCGCCGCCGGTGCGCCAGCTGTTGCCGCTGGTGGTGCGCCAGCTGTTGCCGCTGGTGGTGTGCCGGCTGTTGCCGCCGGTGGTGCGCCAGCTGTCGCCGCTGGTGGTGTGCCGGCTGTCGCCGCTGGTGGCGCGCCGGCTGCTGCCGCGGGCCTCGATGGCTTCGGTTCCTCGAGCCGCAGCCGCAATGTGGGAGGCGCCACCCGTCCTGTCGGCTTTGTAATGGCGGCGGCCCGCGACGGAGAGAGGACCGGCGGCGGCGGCAGATCCTGCACCACGGTTGCTGCCGGCGCGGCCGGGACCTCCGTGGCGGGGACCTCCGTGGCGGCGGCCGCCGGGGGCTGCGTGCCGGCAGCCTCGACTGTGCCGGCGGCCTCGACTGTGCCGGCCGTCTCGACCGCGCCGGCCGTCTCGGCCTCGCCAGCCTGCTCGGCCGCCGCCGCGGCTTCGGCCTTGGCCGCGGCGCGGGCGGCCTTGGCGCTCTTGATCAGCCGGGGTGGGCCGAGCGCGGGCTTGGCCGGCTTCGGCGGTTCGGTCTTCGCCTTCACCAGCCGGCCCCGCCTGGCCGCCGGCCGGCGCGCGTTCGTGTCGGCAAACAGCGGGCCGCTGGGCAGCTCGATACCGCGCTCCCGCGCGATGCGCGCGGCGAACTGCCGGCCCACGATTTCCTCCACGCTGCTCGAGGCGCTGCTGACCTCGATTCCGTGGTCCTTGCGCAACTGGTCGATAACGTCCTGACTGGGGAGACCGAGAACCTCGGCGACCTTGTAAATCCGGATAGTGCCCAACGTGAAATCTCTCAGCAAAGCGCCGCGGCGAGCACCCGCGGTCAACCTGTCGTCTGCTCGTCAGCCGCCTCGGCCGCCTGCGCGGACTCTTCCACCGCCTCGGCCGCCTGCGCGGACTCTTCCACCGCCTCGGCCGCCTGCTCGGACTCCTCCGCCGCTTCGGCCGCCTGCTCGGACTCTTCCGCCGCCTCGGCCGCCTGCGCGGACTCTTCCGCCGCTTCGGCCGCCTGCTCGGATTCTTCCGCCGCCTGCTCGGCCGCGGCGACCTGCTCCCGTACCGCCGCCTTCAGTTCGTCGGCCGCTTCCGGATCGATGCCGGTGATTCCTACCAGCTGGTCGGTGGTGGCGGCGAGCAGCCGGTCGGCCGTATCCAGACCCGCGTCGCTCAGACTGCGCACCTGGTGTTCGTCGAGGCCCGGCAGCGTCAGGGTCGCGGGCTCTCCGGCGGCCAGCCCGTCGAACTCCGCTTCGACCTCGCGCCGCTTCTCTTCCTCGCTCTTGATGTCGATCTTCCAGCCCGTCAGCTTGGCGGCCAGCCGCACATTCTGTCCCTTTTTGCCGATCGCCAACGACAGCTGGCGATCCTCTACGATGACCTCCACCACCTTTTCGAGCGGGTCGACGATCGTGACGCGCTGCACCCGCGCCGGGCTGATCGCATTGGTCACGAACACCGCGGCGTCCTCGGACCACTCCACAATATCGATCTTCTCGCCGCGCAGCTCGCGAATGATGGCCTGCACGCGGGTGCCCTTCATGCCGACGCACGCGCCGACAGGGTCGATGTCGCGCTCACGCGAGTAGACAGCTACCTTGGCCCGGTCGCCTGCCTCCCGCACCGCGCCGCGTATCGACACGGTGCCGTCGTAGATCTCCGGCACCTCCTGCTCGAACAGCTTGATGAGCAGCACCGGATCGGTGCGCGACAGAATGAGCTGCGGCCCCTTCGTGTTCTGGTTGACCTCCCGGAGCACGGCCCGGACGCGGTCACCCGTGGTGTAGTTCTCGGCCCGCGACTGCTCGCGCCGCGGCAGCATGGCCTCGACGCGCCCCGATTCCACGAAGATGTCGCCGTTCTCGAAGCGCTTGACCGTGCCCGAGACGACTTCGCCGAGACGGTCGCTGTACTCGGCGTACACATTGTCGCGCTCGGCTTCCCGCACCTTCTGGAAGATCACCTGTTTGGCCGTCTGCGCCGCTATGCGCCCGAGCACGTCGGTCGGCTTCGGAAACTCGATCTCCATGTCGACCTCGGCGTCGTCGCCGTACAAGTCCTGGGCCTCCTTGAGGGAGATCTCGGTAACCGGGTCGCTCACTTCCTCGACGATCTGCCGCACCGCGAACAGCTCGACCTGTCCCGTCTCGGGGTTGAACTTGGTTCTCAGGTTCTCGTCGGACTTGTAGTACTTGCGGGATGCCGTCAGGACGGCATCTTCGATCGCCGTGACGATCACCTCCGGCTCGATCCCCTTTTCCTTGGCGACCGCCTCGATGGTCTGCAGCAGTGGGTTGTTCATGGCCGGTCTCTCGGCGCTCTAGAATTCGACTTCCAGCCGGGCGCGGGATACCAGCGACCACGGAATCCGCCGAGCATGATCCGCCGCGTCGATTATCACGTCCTCACCCTCTACGTCCGCAATTCGACCGGTCCAGGTGTGCTGGCCGTCCACGGCACCGGTCGTGACGATCTTCGCCAGGTGTCCGACGAACCGACGGCAATCGTCCAGATGGCGCAACGGCCGGTCGAGCCCCGGCGACGACACTTCCAACGTGTACGGGTGCGCGAACGTCACCTCCACGTCCAGGATCGCGCTCAGGTCCCGGCTCACCTGCTCGCAGTCGCCGACGTTCACCGGCTCCGCGGAGCCCTCGCCGGTGCCCGGCCGATCGAGCACCACCCGCAGCACCCGGCCAATCGACTCGCGCCGCAGCCCGACACTGAAAATCTCGAGCCCGCAGCCGGCGGCGACCCGCGCCGCGATGGCCGTGACGCGCACCAGCAAATCGTCGTCGTCCGCCACGCCAACGGACCCCAAAAAACAAAAAAGTGGGCAAACGCCCACCTGTGCAATCCGACCGTCGATGCAGCCAATAATGCTATCACGAGCCAACCGGACCGGCAACCGCGCCCGGCGGAACCGCCCAGCCACGATGGCAGGCTGCTAGGGCGTGAGGCGGTACAGCAGGCGCGGGTAGGGAATGGCTTCGCGGACGTGCTCGAGTCCGCAGATCCAGGCGACGACACGCTCGACGCCCATGCCGAAGCCGCCGTGTGGGACGCTGCCGTAGCGCCGCAGATCGAGGTACCACTCGAAAGTCTCGGCCGGCAGGTCGTGCGCGCGCAGCCGGTCGACCAGCGTGTCGTAGTCGTCCACGCGCTGCCCCCCGCCGACGATCTCGCCGTAGCCTTCCGGGGCCAGCACGTCGACCGAGAGTGAGAGCTCCGGCCGCTCCGGATCGGGCTGCATGTAGAACGCCTTCGCGGCTGCGGGAAAGCGGTGCACGACGAGCGGCTGATCGAAGCGTCCGGCGAGCGCGGTCTCATCCGGACTGCCGAAGTCGCCGCCCCATTCGAGCTCCCGGCCGTCCTGTCGGAGGAGTTCCACGGCCTCGTCGTACGACACCCGAGGGAACGGCGCGCGCACCCGCTCGAGCGGCGCGGTGTCGCGGTTCAGCACCGCCAGCTCCTCTCGCCGCCTGTCGAGGACGCCCTGCACGACGGCCGCCACCAGCTGCTCGGCGAGGGCCGTTACATCGTCGAGCGTGGCGTAGGCCATCTCCGGCTCGACCATCCAGAACTCGGTCAGGTGCCGGCGCGTCTTGGACTTCTCGGCCCGGAATGTTGGCCCGAAGCAGTACACGCGACCCAGCGCCATCGCGTTGGCCTCGTTGTAGAGCTGTCCGCTCTGTGTCAGGAAGGCGGTGGCGTGGTCGAAGTACGGGACGGTGAACAGCGTCGTGGTGCCCTCACACGCGGCCGGCGTCAGGATGGGCGTGTCGACGAGGACGAAGCCGCGGCTGTTGAAGAAGGTGCGGATACAGTCGATGATCTCGTGCCGGATGCGCAGGATGGCCTGCTGGCGCGCACTTCGCACCCACAGGTGGCGGCGGTCGAGCAGGTACTCGATGCCGTGCTCCTTCGGCGTGATCGGGTAGTTGTGCGACGCCCCCATCCGCTCCAGGTGCGTGACGTCGAGCTCGAAGCCGCCCGGTGCCCGCGCGTCGGCGCGTACCCGACCCCGCAGCGCGACCGCCGTTTCTTGTCCGAGGTGATCGGCGTCCCGGAACACGTCGTCGCCGACCGTGGCCTTCGACAGCACGGCCTGGACGAAGCCCGTCCCGTCGCGCACCGTCAGGAAGTGGATCCTCCCGCTCGACCGCCGGTTGTGCAGCCAGCCGCGGAGCGTGACCTCCCGCCCCTCGTGATCGGCAATCTCGCTGATGCGCGCATCCATGACGCCCGTCATGTTAACAGCCGTCGCAAAAGTGCCCCGCTACATTTGCCGGACGATGCGTCCGGTGTGACTGCGTTGTTCCTCGGTCGAATAGGGCCGCTATGCTCCCGCGTCACGCCTTGTCAGCCCGGCGCCTCGCCAGGCTCGGTGCGACGCGGGGTTTCACCACGGGCTGCTAACCGTCCAGCTCCGGGATGCAGGCGGCCAGCAGCGTCCGCAGCCGCTCGAAGCCGGGCGTGCGCCGGAACACGTCGGCCACGTAGTCCAGCGTGCGGGGGATGGCTGGCAGGTATCGCTCGTTGCGGCCCACCGTCGCCTGGTATCCGAACGTGCCCAGCGCCTTGAGGTGCCGCTGCAACGACATGCGATCGAAGCGGGCGTCGAACGCGGGCCCGCCTGCCGCGCCGCGCCGCTCGTGATAGTGCGCCACCATCTCCGCCACGAACGACGGCTCGTGGCGGACGTAGCAGTCCCTGAGCAGCGACACCAGGTCGTAGGTGTCCGGCCCCAGCCGGGCGTCCTGGAAGTCGATGACGTAGAGGCGGCCGGCGTGCAGCATCAGGTTGCGGCTGTGGTAGTCCCGGTGACACAGCACGCGCGGCTCGGCGGCCAGCGCCCGGGCCAGCGCGCCGAGCTCCGTCTCGAGGGCGGCCCGGCCCGCCGGGGAGAGCCGCGCCCGCCGGTGGCCCAGCAGGAAGTGTTCGATGAAGAAGTTGAGCTCCCGGGTGAGTCCGGCTTCGTCGAACGCCAGCGTGAAGGGCAGATAGTCGGGCGTGGCGAGCTCCTGCCCGCGGCTTTGCATACGGGCGATCAGGTCCACCGCGTCCGTGTAGACGGCGCGGCGCTGGCCCGTCGTGGCCGTCGAGAGGAAGCGCTCCACCGTAACGTCGCCGAGGTCCTCCAGTGCCAGGATGCCGAGATCAGCGGCGCTGCCGCGGACGGCGGGCACCGGGACGTCCATGCGCGCCAGCAGCCGCGCCACATTGAGGAAGGGCAGCGTCTCGCTATCGAACGGCTCGCGGTGAACGAGCAGGACCTGCGACGAGCCGTCCGTCACGTGCACCCGCACGTAGCGCCGGTCGGACGCATCGCCGGGCAGCTCGTCGATTGTGGCCGCCGCCAGTCCGGTCCGGTCGAGGTACGTCCGGACGCGCCGCAGAGGGTCCGTCTCCAAGGGTGTGGTCAGGGCTCTCCCGTCGCGCCCCGGCGGTCCGCCTCCGGCCTCCCGTCGAGCGGGGAGAGCCACACGTCGCCGTGCCGCCGTCCGCCGCGCGGGGGCGGCGTGCCGGCGGGCGTGATGACCTGCTGCGCCAGGACGCTGCCGGCCGGCACCCGGACGCCGTCCGCCACGATGCAGTCCACCAGCCGGCACCCGGCTTCGACCACCACGTCGTCCCATACGGCTGTGCGCGTTAGTGCGGCGCTCGCGTCGATTCGACTGCGCGCGCCGGGCGCCAGCGACGGCTGCCGCTCGGCACGCGCGAGCGCCAGCGACGTGGCAAGGTAGTCGGCCGGCGTGCCGATGTCGCGGAACGGGGCCGTGGACGCATACGTCTGCACCGCGCCGAGCCGTTCGGCGACGAGCGCATCGTAGACTCCGCCGATCGATGCTGCGGGCTCGCCGTCGCGCAGTCCCGCGAAAACCGACGCCTCGACCAGCTGCACGCCGGTGAAATGGGGGTACGCCGGCCCGGCCGAGGCCCGGAAGCCGAGCACCCGTCCCCGGTCGTCCACGGCCAGTCCGCGGTACCGCTGGGGGTCGGGGTTCGCGGAGACCGCCAGCGTGACCAGCGCGCCCCCCGCCGCGTGCGCGCGCGCCATCGCCCGCAGGTCGACCTCGGTCAGCGTGTCGCCGTTGACGATGAAGAAGCGCGGACCCAGCAGTCCGAGCGCCCGTCGCGGCCCACCGGCTGTACCCAGCAGCGTCCGCTCCCATGAGTAGCGCACCGCCAGGCCCGCGGCGGTGCCGTGGCCCACGCGGCCGGTGATCGTGGCCGGCCGGTGGTGCAGGTTGAGCACGGCGGCCGGCACGCCCTGCGCGGACAGCCACCGCAGCACGCGCAGGATGAAGGGCGATCCGGCCACGGGCGCGGCCGGCTTGGCCCGCAGGTCCGTGAGCGGGGCCAGCCGCCGACCCAGGCCGGCTGCGAGTACGAGCGCGGGCGGGAGCGGCGGAGTCACGAGGGTAGATCGAAGACCATATCCGTATCCGGGCGGGTCCGCGCACTGCCGGTAGACGCCGAAAGGAACAGGTCGCGGTACGACTCGATGACGTAGTCGTCGGGGGTCCGGCCGAGCGCCGTGGCAATCTCCGTAATGCCGCGCTCGCTGCCCTCGAGCTCGACGAACGTGCCGATTGGGGTCTCGTCGACGGCCAGGACGACGTCCCCCAGCTCGAACTCCTCGCGGTACTTCTGGTAGTGGAACCACACCCGCAGCCCGAGCCGCTCCAGCAGCCGCAGCAGCAGGGCCGGGTCGCCGGCGGTAGTCTCCAGCTCCTCGCGGACCTTCATCGCGGCCGGTTGCGGTGCTCCCTTGAACGTGAGCACAGCCGATCCCGACTCGTCGCGGACGCGCAACGTGCAGCGGCGCTCGCGCAGCCGGCCGTCGGGCCAGTCCAGGAGCCGGTCGTCCTGCAGCCGGCGCGCGCGCCGCATCGCCGCGCCGGCGCCGCGCACCGCGCTGCGGGCCGCGGCGGCGGACTCGAAGGGGAGTTTTATTTCGCGTTCGAGAGGATCGCCCATGGCGCTCACGTCGCCCGCCGGCTGAACGCGCATCCCAGCAGGTCGGGCGTCCCTACGTCGCGCCCGAAGATCAACACCTTGTGGGTGCTCCCGAGGCCGCCCGGCACGAGCAGCGTCTTCAAGGCCAGGCGCTGCCGGAGCGTGTCGAGGTCCGCGGGCCGCTCCGCCCGCCCGCCGTCGAGGTCGGCCAGCGCGAGCAGGAAGTATGTCTGATCGAGCACCGCGAGCGTTTGCAGGCCGGCCTCCTCGGCTGCCCTCCGAACGGCCGTGAGGTCGACGTGCGCGGTGATGTCGCAGGCGCCGGGCTCCACGAGCCAGGGTGCCGCGGTGCCGTTGTCGGCGGCGACGGCGACGCGGTGGCGCTGGTAGCAGGCGAGCGTGCCGCGCGCGTGCGTCGGCGAGTACAGCTCGCACGACTCGTGGCCGTAGTCGATCAACACCAGGAATCCCCGCGCCAGCCGCCGGCCAACCTCGGCCACCCACGCGACCGCTGCCGGGCAGACCTCGGCGCGCCAGCCCGGCTCGAGGCGGACGCCGAAGCGCGCCACGTGGGCCCGCACCGGCGCCGAGGCCGGACCGAGCCGCTCGACCAGTCGGTCACCGTCCCGGTCGACGTATACCTCGCGCAGGCCATCCGCAGTCATCACGATCGGATGGACAGGCAACGCGTCGAGCAGCTCGTTGGCGAACACGACGCCCCGCACGCCGGCCGGCAGCTCTGCGCCCCCACCGACGAGCCGCGCCGCGTGCACCGCGAGCATGGACGCCTGGGCAGCCCGTGCCGCCGGGCTGCGTTCGATCAGCGTGACACGCAGCGTTCGGTAGAGGTCGGGGCAGGCTGCCGCTACGTGGTCCAGGATGTCCCGGGCCAGCCGGCCGTTGCCCGCGCCCGCCTCCACGAGGGCGGGCACGCCGCCCCCGGGGGCGAGCAGCCGCCACATCTCGGCGAGCTGACGCGCAAGCAACGCGCCGAACACCGTCCCGCTGTCGACGCTGGTAAAAAAATCGCCCGCGCGACCGGAGCGTCGGTCGACGCGGGCGTAGTAGCCGAGCTCCGGATGGTAGAGCGCCAGGTCCATGTACTCCGCGAACGGCAGCGGACCCTCGTCCCGGATCCGCCGCACGATGAGCTCGCGAAGCTGCATGGACCGGCCGCCGCCGACCGCTACTCCTTGCGCACCTGCAGAAACACGCGCGAGTCGCCGCGCTGCACGAGGAGGAAGGCCGTACGGCCCGACTCGATGTCGGCAAGCGCGGTGGTCGCTTCATTGGCCGTGGCGACTTCGGCGCCGTTGACACGCAGGATGATGTCACCCTGCTGCATGCCGGCCGCCGCCGCGGTGCTGCCACGCTGCACATCGGCCACCACCGCCCCGGCGGTATCCGGCGGGACACGCAACCCGCGCGCGATGTCCGGTGTCAGGTCGCGCAGCGTGATGCCGAAGCCCTCGCTGGTCTGTTCGCGGGCGTCGGCCGCGGCCGGCCGGGCCTCCGCAGCGAGATCGAGCTCGCCGATCGTGACGTCCAGCGTCAGCAGCTCGCTGTTGCGGACGATGTCGAGCGGCACCGTGGTCCCGGGTGGGGTAGCCACGACCCGATTCTGCACGTCGCGCGTGTTCTCGACCGGTTCCCCGCCATAGGCGACGATGACGTCGCCGGGCTCGATGCCGGCGTCGGCGGCCGGGCCGCCCGGGTTGACCGACTGCACGACGGCGCCGTCGGCGTTCGCCAGGCCGAGCTGTTCGTAGTCGTCACGCGGAACCTGGCTGATTACCACGCCGATGACGCCGCGCGTCACCTTGCCGCCCCGCAGCTCCTCGAGCAGGTCGCGCACCGTGTTGATTGGCACGGCGAAGCCGACCCCCGCGTTGGCCCCGCGGTCGCTGACGATCGCGGTGTTCATGCCGACGACCTCGCCGCGAATGTTCAGCAGCGGTCCGCCGGAGTTGCCCGGGTTGATTGCAGCGTCGGTCTGCAGCATCTCCTGCGACCGCCCGCGGACCGACTGGAACGGCCGGCCGATGTGGGAGATCACGCCGACCGTGACGGTGTGGCCGAGACCGAACGGGTTGCCGATGGCCATCACCCAGTCGCCCGAGGCCATCTGGCTCGAGTCGCCGAAGGTGGCGACGGGCAGCTCCCAGTCGGGCCTCTCGACCAGCTCGAGCAGCGCGCTGTCGGTGAGCTGGTCGCGGCCGAGGACGCGCGCCTCGTACAGATCACGTTCGTCGTCGGCGAAGAAGTCGATCTCGATCTTCGTAGCGTTCTCGACCACGTGATTGTTGGTCAGGATCAGACCGCTGGCGTCGATGACGAACCCGGTACCGGCGGACGGCACCTCGCGCGGCCGCTGCTGGCCGCGCGGCCCGAAGAAGCGGCGGAACAGATCGTCGTCACCGAAGGGATCGCTCCGGTCCTCGGCCGGGTGCTCCGCCTCGACGCGGATGTTGACGACCATGTCGGTCTGCGTGCGCGCAATCTCGCGGAAGGTGCCGGCGTCGATCGGTCCGTTCAGCGGCGCGCTGTTCATCGGGGGCGTCGTGAACGTCTGCGTTTGCGCCGACGAGGCAGGCGCCATGTCGAGCTGCGAGGTGATGACCATTCCCAGGGCCATCGACGCAGCCGCAATCAAGGCCGCAGACCACACTGTGTTCCGTCGTTTCGACATCATGCATCCTCCAACAAGCCAGCTACCGTTACGTTACTCCATGTTCCTGGAGGCCGCCACCCCGCTCTCGCCGTAGGCTGCCAGGGGCAGCAGCGCCGCCTGCAGGGGACCGGTCACCGTTGCCTCGCGCAGGCCCACGTGCATGTTGATCTCCGTGCGCACGCCGAACCGTTCGAGGTAGATCCCGGGTTCGATGGTGAAGCCTGTCCCTGGCAGCAGGCGCCGGTCGTCGTGGGTCTCGTAGTCGTCCAGGTGCACGCCGTTGCCGTGCACCTCTCGCCCGAGGCTGTGTCCGGTCCGGTGCACGAAATGTGCACCGAACCCCGCGCCGTCTATCACCTCGCGCGCGGCGCGGTCCACCTGCCAGCCGCGCAGCTCACGCCCCGCGCGCGTAGCGTCCTGCACGAGAGTGACCGCGGCGTCGCGGGCCTCGCGCGCCGCGCGGAAGACCGCCGCCTGCTCAGTCGGGGGGTACAACCCCGTGTAGCCCACCCACGTGATGTCGGCGTACACCGCGTCCGCCGTGTCCTGCTTGCCCCACAGGTCGAGCAGCACGATCTCGTCGGGTCCGATGGCACGCGAAGTCGCGGGCGTCGGCAGATAGTGCGGATTGCCGCTGTGCTCCTGAGCGGCGACCACGGGCGCCGAGTCGCTCACCAGCCCTTCCTCCTCGAACCAGCGCACCATGGCCTGCTGCACCTCGAGCTCGTTGACCGGCGCGCCGCTCTCCAGGCGCTCGGCGACCAGCGCGAAGGCCCGATCCTTGATGCGGTACAGACGGGCCGACGCCTCGCGGTGGGTGGCGAGGGCGGCGTCGCTCCAGACCGCCTCGAAGCGCTGCACCAGGTCGCCGGAGGAGACGACGGTCGCGCCGAGGCCCCTCACTGCCTCTACCGTCCCTGCGTCGACCCGCGAGATGTACGGGATGGCGCCGTCCGGCGAGTACTCCATCGCCAGGCGTCCGCCGCCGCCGACCAGCTCGGCCAGACCCGCTTCGAGCTGCGCCCGGCCGGCGTACAGCCGCCGACGTCCCGGCAGGCGCGCCAGCACGTCCTGCTCGATGCGGTGGACCAGCGCGCGCGGCTCGCCCACGGTCGGTACGAGGTAGTACCAACGGCGGGTCGTCAGCTTGCCGCTGCTGCCGAGGCCGACCAGCGTGCGTGCGATGGGGTTCGAGCCGTGGAAGTCGTACAGCAGCCAACCGTCCAACCCGTCTTCGCGGAGGGCGGCCTGGATGGCGTCGATGTCCATCGTCACGGCGCCGAGTATAGCTGGGTCACCGATGTTCGGCACGGTCTCATGAGGGTAGGACGCACGTGGGCGCCTGCCGGTTTGGAGGGTCCGGCCACTACACGTTGGCGGGGAAGAGTGCCGGCGCTGCCGGCGAAAGGGATGGAGCCACCGGCCCGCCACCGGGGCGAGCCGGCCGGGGGAAGCGAAGGCCTGGCCCTACGACGCGTCCTCGTCCGCTTCGTCGCCCTCCTCGCCTTCCGCGGGCTCGGGATCCTCAATCTCCTCGAGCTCAGTCGCCTTGATTTCCCCGTTCTGGTGGCTGAACTCGTAGTTGCTGCTGTTCATGTTCCTGGTGCGCGGCACCCGCAGCTCGATGTCGACGACCTGGTTGACGAGCAACGGCTCGCGGAACCGTACCGAGTCTCCCGTCACCGTGTTGCCGTCACGATCGAACCAGAACTCGTCGATCTGGAACCCGGCGATCGCGTTCTCTGCGAGGTTCTTCACGCGGATCTGCGTGACGATGAAGTCGCCGTCCCGGCTGGCCTGCGGTTCCGTGTAGCCGATCTCCGCCAGTCCGCGCTGGGTCGGTACGAGCTGGATGTCGTCACCCAGCCTCTCGGTCAGGCGATTTGCAGCGGCGATTGCCTCGGGCCGCGGGGCGGCCGGCTCCGCCGCGGCGGCCTCACCCTCGGCTGCCTCCGGCTCCGACCCGCCGCAAGCCGCAGCTGCCAACGCGCACGCCAGGAAACCGAACAGCAGAAAATGGCCGACTCGAGTCATCCCAATCCTCCCGACATAATCCCGCCTGCAGGCGGGATTATAGGTCTCCACGGTCACAAAGCTCAACAGCGGTTTTCGGCGGCGCGCACCCGGCGCGGGGCTACATCTCGCCGTTCCACTCCTCCGGCTCGGGATTGACCGAGCGGAAAATCTCGAGATGCCACTTGCCCCCGCCCCACGGCTCGATCACCTCCGCGGCCACGACGTCGACCACCAGCTCGGCGAACGAGCGGCCCTCGGGGTCGCCCTCCAGGTGGTACGAGGGCTCGTCCCAGGCGAACGTGGGATAGAGAATGAGGCTCAGAAACAGGTCGTAGCCGTCGTCGACGACGATGAGCTGGCCGCACGGCCGTTTCTGCGTCGAGTGGTAGACGAGGTACTTCTCCGAGCTGTGCGCGCGGATGTAGCGCTTGATCGCGAACTCGCGGGCGACGATTTCCTCGACCGCGATCTTCTTTTCCCAGCAGTCTCGGCAGTACTTCTCCTCGCCGCGCGGTTCGGACACCTCCTTGGTGCCGCATAGAGCGCAACGGGTCTGAGCCGCCGAGCGGGGACACATGCGCTCGATTCTAGACGCACGGTTCGGCGCCCGGCAAGTGGCGCCTTGCGAAGTCTGCGCGGCAGAAACGTGCAGACTTCGCAAGGCGCGAATACCCAGGGATCGGGGCGCAACGCCCCCGTCTACTGTACGATCGGAGCGATGGCCGCGCGGCCCGGGCACCTCGGTCTCCGACATCTGGCTCTGCACGTCCGGGCGTTCGAGGAGACCCGCCGCTTCTACGTCGACGTACTCGGATTCCGCGTGGAGTGGGAGCCCGACCCGGACAACAGCTACCTGACGTCGGGTTCCGACAACCTCGCCTTGCACCGCGCGCCCGCCGCGGCCGGGGCCCGCGAGACCGCGCTCGATCACCTCGGGCTGCTCGTGCGGGAGGCCCAGGACGTGGATGCCTGGGCGGCCTATCTCGACCGCCGCGGCGTGCCGCTGACGAGCCGCCCGCGCACACACCGCGACGGCGCCCGCTCGCTGTATCTGGAGGATCCGGACGGGAACCGGATCCAGATCATCCACCATCCGCCGCTCAGCGCTCGCCCCACTTGAGCTTCTCGCGGAGGACGGCGAAGTAGTTGCGCGACTCCGCGCGGACGACGCGCAGCGGGCGCGCGGCGCGCTCGACGGTGACGCTGTCGCCCGCGGCGAGCTCGAAGCCGTACTGACCGTCGAAGCTGACGTAGGCTGACTGATGGGCGCCGCCCAGCGCGGGGGTCACGCGCACCGGCGTCGTGGCGGGAATGACGATGGGCCGGTTCGTGAGCGTGTGGGGGGCGATGGGCGTGAGGAGCACGGCGTCGACCGTGGGATGCACAATCGGGCCTCCCGCGGCCAGGTTGTACGCCGTCGAACCGGTCGGGCTGGCGAGGATCAGGCCGTCGGCGCGCGACGACATGACGAACTGCTCGCCGAACGTGATGGCGAAGTCGATGATGTTCGACAGGGCGGCCTTCCCCAGCACGACGTCGTTGAGGACGATGCGCTCCGTCATGACCGCCTCGTTGCGCAGGACTCGCGAATGCAGCATCCGGCGCTCGTCGATCCGCGCGTTGCCGGCCAGCACCGACTCGAGCGCCGGGTAGAGCTCCGGCAGCGTAATCTCGGTCAGGAAGCCGAGGCTGCCGAAGTTGACCGCGAGTATCGAGGGCGAGGCCGCGGACTGTGCGACCCGGCCCGCCACGCCGAGCAGCGTGCCGTCCCCGCCGAGCACCAGAATCAGATCAGCGGCCGACGGCAGCTCGTCGCGCGAGCAGGTAGGCGGGCCCGGGCGCTCGACCAGGCGCGCGGTGTCGATCTCGACGACCACCCCGACGCCTCGCGCGGTGAGCCAGTCGGTGAGCTTGGCCACTACCGCGGCGGCCTCGCGCAGCCGGGTCTTGGCGACGATGCCGACGGTGGCGGGCGGGCCTGCCGGCGGGGTCGAGGACGTCATGCGTTCGCTGCGGCCGCCCGCGCGCGCAGGTGCAGAAAGAACTCCCGATTGCCTTCCGCGCCGGTGATCGGCGACGGTGTGGCGGCAACGCGCCCCAATCCTATCCGATCCGCCGCCGCGGTCACCTCGTCCACTACACGCCGGTGCACGGCGCCGTCGGTCACCAGCCCCCGCTTGCCGACTTCGGCGCGCCCCGCCTCGAACTGCGGCTTGACGAGCACGACGATGTCCGTGTCCGGATGCAGCAGCGGCCGAATCGGTGGCAGCATCAGCTTCACGGAGATGAACGAGACGTCGATTGTCACGACGTCGACCTGCCGAAACGCCGGCGGCAGCATCGCCCGCTCGAGTCCCCGCGCGTTGATGCCTTCCAGCACGGCCACGCGCGGATCCCGGCGCAGCTTCCAAGCGAGCTGGCCGTGTCCGACGTCGACCGCCGCCACGCGCGCCGCGCCGCGCTGCACGAGCACGTCGGTGAAGCCGCCCGTCGAGGCGCCGATGTCCAGTGCGGTGCGGCCGCCGACCGCCACGCGGAAAGCGTCGAGCGCGTGGGCCAGCTTGATGCCCCCGCGCCCGGCGTAGGGGTGGTCCGGGATCGTGACCTTCACCTCGGCGTCAGCCGGCACCGCCGCGCCGGCCTTCGAGACGACGACGCCGTCGACGCGCACCTGGCCGGCGAGCACCAGCGCCCTTGCCCGTGCCCGCGTCGAGGCGAGCCCGCGCTGCGTCACCAGGGTGTCTAGCCGGACGCGGGCGCTCATGCGTCTCCGGCCGCGGCGGCGGCAGCGCGACGGACCTCGGGCGGCGTGTCCCGTGCCCCGCGCGCCGTCAGTGCGTGCGGGTGAGCACCCAATCGGCGATCTCGTCGAGCCGGCCGCTCAAGCCGCCGGTGCGCAGCACGGCCTTCGCCGCGGCGATCGCCTCGACGGCCAGCGCCCGCGAGCGGTCGACGCCGAGGATGGACGGGTAGGTCGGCTTGCCGGCGGCGGCGTCCTTGCCGGCCGTCTTGCCGAGCGCGTCGGCCGTGCCCTCGACGTCGAGGATGTCGTCGACAATCTGGAATCCGAGGCCCAGGTGCCGCGCATAGGCATCGACCGTGTCTATCTCGGCGGCGGTCCCCCCGGCCAGGATGGCGCCGGCCGCCGCCGCGGCGCGCATCAAGGCACCAGTCTTGAGCCCGTGCAGCGTGCGCAGCCCGTCGCCGTCGATGATGGGGACGCTGCGGCCGGGCACCTGCCCGCTCGCCTGCAGGTCCAGAGCCTGGCCGCCGACCATGCCGCCCGCACCTGCCCCTGCGGCCACGCGCTCGGCTGCCCGCAGCTTGCGGCCGGTTAGTGACCGATCGCCGCCCGCAGGCCAGCGGGCCAGGATGCGAAACGCCTCCGTCAGCAGTGCGTCGCCGACCAGAATGGCCGCGCCCTCGCCGAACACGACGTGGGCCGTCGGGCGTCCCCGCCGCAGTGTGTCGTCGTCCATTGCCGGCAGGTCGTCGTGCACCAGCGAGTAGGTGTGAATCATCTCGACGGCACACGCTGCCGGCAGCGCGTCGGCCGTGGCCGTGGGCGAGGCGTGCGGCGCCACGGTCTCGGCGGCAGCCAGGGTCAGGATCGGTCTCAGCCGCTTGCCGCCCGCAAACAGGCTGTAGCGCATCGCCTCGGCGATGAGCGGCGGGCAGTTGTCGGCGTTCGGCAGGTAGCGCTCGAGGGCGCTGTCGATGATCGCCCCTTGCGCTCGCAGGTACTCGCGGACGTCGGCCCTGCCGGCCGGCGGGCCGGACCGCGTCACGGGGCGTCCTTGCCGCCGGCAGACGCCAGGGCGGCTGGCGGCGGGGCCGGCTGGCCCTGCTCGGTGAGGACCTCGATCCGCCGCTCGGCGGCGTCGAGCCGTGTCTGGCAGTAGCGCGACAGCTCGACGCCGCGTTCGAACCGCTGCAGCGACTGCTCGAGCGCCAGGTTGCCCTGCTCGAGCTCCTTCACGATGGACTCGAGCTCGGCCAGCGCCGATTCGAAGTCCTTGATTGTGGTGTCGTCCATCACTCGACCCTGGTAACCTCGCAGTCCAGCGCGCCGCGGTGCAGCTTCACGTGTACGGACTGGCCGGGAGCAACGTCCGCCGCGTCATGGATGATCGCGGCGCGGTCGCCAGTCCAGCAGACCGCATAACCCCGCGCCAGCACCCCCAGCGGGCTCAGCGTATCCAGGCGGCCTGCCGCGAGGCGCACGCGCGCCTCGCGTGCGCGTTGCTGTGCTGCCAGCGCCGCCTCGAGGTTGCCCTGTGCCGCAGCGAGGCGCGCGCGGATGGCGGCCAGCCGCCGGCCGAGGTCCAGCGCCTCGAGGCGCAGCCGCAGCTCGTACAGACGCTGCCGGCGGCGTCCCGCACCGTGGCGCGTGGCCACTGTCAGGCGGTGCGCGAGCTCGTCGACCTGCCTTCCGCGCAGCGCCACGCGGGTCGGCCACCCGGCCAGACCCGGCCGCGCCGCAAGCCGGTGCACGGCCGCCCGCCGCTGCCGGAGCCCGTCGCGAGCCGCTGCCCGCAGACGATCGCCAAGGCCCGCGATCCGCGCACCCAGCTCGGCGCGGGGAGCCACCACCAGCTCGGCAGCCGCCGAGGGGGTCGGCGCCCGCAGATCGGCGACGAAGTCACTGATTGTGTAGTCCGTCTCATGGCCGATCGCGGAGACGACCGGCACCGGCGCGGCGGCGACCGCGCGCGCCACCGATTCCTCGTTGAACGCCCAGAGGTCCTCCAGCGAGCCTCCGCCGCGCGCGACGATGACCACGTCGACGCCCGGGATCCGCTGCAGGTGCCGCAGCCCGCGAACGATCGCCGCGGCGGCTCCCTCGCCCTGTACGCGCGCAGGGCTGACCACCAGGTGGGCGTTCGGATGACGCCGCCCGAGTACGTTCAGCATGTCGTGGAGTGCCGCGCCGTCGAGCGATGTGACGATGCCGATCTTGCGCGGCAACACGGGCAGCGGTCGCTTGCGTTCCGCGTCGAACAGGCCTTCCCGGTCGAGACGGTCGCGGAGCTGGTCGAATGCGAGCTGCAGGGCCCCGAGCCCACGCGGTTCCAGATGCTCGCACACGATCTGGTACTCGCCCTTGGGCTCGTATACGCTGATCCGACCGCGGGCGACGACGTGCTGTCCGTCCTCCGGCCGGAAGCGCTGGTAGCGGAGCGCGGAACGGAACATCACCGCGCGGAGCTGGGCCCCGGCATCCTTGAGCGTGAAGTAAAGGTGGCCGGTCTTCCAGAGACGTGCGTTGGAGATTTCGCCCTCGACCCACACCTCGCCGTACGCGCCCTCCAGGAGGTCGCGCACGCGGCCGGTCAACTCCGTCACCGTCAGCACGCGGCGGCGCAGGCTGGGCGGCTGCGGCGCCGCGTCGAACGGGAGCTCCGGCAGCGCCGTCATGCAGCCCCCGCTCCGGCGGCCTGGGCCTCGACGTCCTCCGCCGACAGACTCAGCCGCTCGATGTCCCGGGCCGCGCCCGTCGCCGTGTCCGCCGTGACCAGCACCGCGTTGAGGCGGGGGTCCCCGCTGGCCGTCTCGAACTTCGCCGGCATGCCGTCGAGGAAGCGCTGCAGAGCGGCGTGCGTGTTCACCCCGATGATCGAGTCGTGCGGGCCGGTCATGCCCACATCGGTGATATACGCCGTACCCTTCGGCAGCACGCGCTCGTCGGCGGTCTGCACGTGGGTATGGGTGCCCAGCACGGCGGTGACGGTGCCGTCGAGATGCCAGCCCATCGCCAGCTTCTCGGACGTAGCCTCGGCGTGAAAGTCTACGACGACCAGGCGGGCCTCCCGCCGCACGGCCTCCAGCTCGGCGCGCACGACGTGGAACGGGTTATCCAGTGGGTTCATGAAGATGCGACCCATCACGTTGATCACGGCGACCGGATCGTGCCGCTCGGACCGGGCCACGTAGCGTCCGGCCCCCGGCACGCCCGCCGGGAAGTTCGCCGGCCGCAGCAGCCGCGGTTCGAGGTCGATGTAGTCGATCGCCTCCTTCTTGTCCCAGACGTGGTTGCCGGTCGTCATGACGCTGACGCCCGCCCCGCGAATCGCCTCCGCGACCTCGCGCGTGATACCCTTGCCGCCCGCCGCGTTCTCGACGTTGGCGATGACCAGGTCGATGCCGCGCCGAGCGACCAGCCCGGGCAGCGCCCGGCGCAGGATCTGGCGCCCCGGCTTGCCCACGACGTCGCCGACGAATAGAATCCGCATTCTGTCCCATGATTGCATAGGCGCGGCTCGCCGTGCGGCCGCCTCCAGGCGGCTGGCGGCGTGTCTCGTGGCGGCCGGCGTGCCGCGCGCGGCTGACTTCGATTATCCTGGAGAGTCATGAACAGCGAAGCGGAGCTTCCGGAGACTGCGGCAGCGGACGCGGAAGCCGCCGTCGAAGTCGAAGCAGCGGACGCGGTCGAGGCCCCGGAACCGGAGGCGCCGCGCGAGCGGATGCCGCCGCTGGAGAGCCGGTTCCTGTACGTCGACGTGGCCGCCCGGCGCGCGAAGCAGCTGCGGCGCGGGGCGCTGCCGCGGCTGGCGGCGCTGGCACCCGACCCCGAGACGGGTGAGCGTCCGGCGACGAACGTCAAGTTCGAGCGCATCGCGATGGAGGAAGTCGACGAAGGGCTGATCGTCTACGAGCTCCCCGATCCGCAGCCAGCCACCGAGGAGCCAGCATGAGTCCCTTCGAGGTCGCCTTCGGCGCGTTGCAGGGTCTGCTCCTGTCGACCGGGTTTCTCCTCGCCCTGTTCGTCGGCTTTCTGGTTGTCGCCGGTTACAGCAAGTTCCGCCGGCGGGAGCCCGGCTCCGCCATCGTTCGGAACCTGGGCGAGCGCATGGGTAGCGGCGCCCGGTATCTGCCGCCCACCGCACCGCGCGGCCCGGCCGACCAGTTGCGCACGCCGGAGCTGGAGGAGCAGTCGGGCCGCGCCGGCCAGCAGTCTGCGCCTTAGCTGGTCGGTGGCGGTGGCAACCGGCCCCGCTGCCTGCGACGAGTGCTGCATCGGTCTGACCGTGTGGCTCCTCGTCCGACCAGGGCCCACATGCCCTTCCTCGCCCGTCTCGGTACAACGCGGGCTTTCTCCATGGACTGCCAGCACAGGGCGGACTGTCAGGCGGGCGCCAGCGGCGGTCGCGCGGCGCTCCAGGGCGCGTCCTGCTCGAGTGCGTCGCCCAGGCGCAGCAGCGTGGCCTCGTCGAACGGCCGCGCCGTCAACTGGAAGCCGATGGGCAGGCCGGCGTTGGTGAACCCGGCGGGCAGGCTGATGGCCGGCAGCCCGGTCAGGTTCGCGCTGACCGTGAAGACGTCGCCGAGGTACATCGCGAGTGGGTCGTCGACATGCTCGCCGAGGCGGTACGCCGGCGTCGGCGTAGTGGGCATGGCGACCGCGTCGACAGCGGTGAACGCCCGGTCGTAGTCGCTGCGGATCAGGCTGCGCACCCGCTGCGCGTGGACGTAATACGCGTCGTAGTAGCCGGCGCTCAGCGCGTACGTGCCGAGCATGATGCGGCGCTTGACCTCCGCGCCGAAACCGGCGTCGCGCGTCCGGTCGTACATGGCGGCGACGGTTGCTTCGCGGCCGTCAGACCCCGCCCGCAACCCGTAGCGCACGCCGTCGTAGCGCGCCAGGTTCGAGCTCGCCTCGGCAGGCGCGACCAGGTAGTAGACGGGTACGGCATACGCCGTGTGGGGCAGGTCGATCTCGACCACGGCCGCACCGCGCGCAACGAGCACCGCCAGCGCCGCGTCGAAGGCGCGCAGCACCTCCGGGTCCACGCCGGTCGCCAACGCGGCCCGCGGCACGCCGATGCGCGCGCCGCGCGCGTCGCCAGGCAGCAGGCCGTCCAGCGCCGGGACCGGCGCGGTCGCGCAGGTGGCGTCGAGCGGGTCGGCGCCCGCGATGGCCTGCAGCACGGCGGCCGCGTCGGCCACCGTCAGCGTCAGCGGGCCGATCTGATCCAGCGACGAGGCGAACGCCAGCAGGCCGTAACGCGAGACGCGCCCGTAGGTCGGCTTGAGCCCGACGACGCCGCACAGCGCCGCCGGCTGGCGGATCGATCCGCCGGTGTCGGATGCAATCGACGCCGGCGCCAGGCGGGCCGCGACGGCGGCCGCCGCGCCGCCGCTCGATCCGCCGGGAATGCGGTCCGGCGCCCAGGGGTTGCGCGTGGGTCCGAGCGCCGAGTGCTCGGTCGACGAGCCCATGGCGAACTCGTCGCAGTTGGTCTTGCCGATGACGATGGCGCCGGCGTCGAGCAGGCGCGTGACAACCGTCGCGTCGTAGGGTGGGCGATAGCCGCCCAGAATCCGCGAGCAGGCGGTGGTCGGGACGCCGCGTGTGCAGATGACGTCCTTGATCGTCACCGGGACGCCGAGCAGCGGGCGGTCGCGCCACGCGTCGCGCTGGCGGTCCACCTCCTCGGCGCGCGCCAGGGCCGCCTCGCCCAGCACCGTCGTGAACGCGTGAATCCGCCCGTCCGCGGCCGCGATGCGGCGCAGGTAGCCGTCGCATACGTCGCGCGCCGAGACGTCCCCGCCGGCCACGGCGGCCCGCAGCCGGGTGAGCGTCCAGTCGTCCGCCGCCATCAACCGATCACCTTCGGTACCCGGAACAGGCCGTCGGCCGCGGCGTCCGGCGCGGCTGCCAGCGCGTCCTCGCGCGCCAGCGACGGCCGTCGGACGTCGTCGCGCAGCGCCGCCGACCCCGCGCGCGGATGCCAGGTGGCGGACACCTCGCTGGTGTCCACCTCCCGCAGGCGCTCGGCGTACTCGAGGATCTGCGCCAGCTGCTTCGTGAAGCGCTCCGTCTCGTCCGCGGTCAGGTCCAGATGGGCCAGTGCCGCGATGCGCTCGACGTCCGCCCGGGTCAGCCGCGTCGACATGAGCCGCGCAAGATGGCGTTCACCTCCGCTCTCAGGGGGCGGGGCGGTAGTCGAGCTCGCCGGCCTCGACGCGCACAGGCAGCCGGTTCGCGCGCGGCGGCAGGGGGCAGGTGGTATGCGGATTGAAAGCGCACGGTGGGTTGTACGCCCGGTTGAAGTCGACCACCAGGCGGCCGTCGGCCCCCGGTGCGTCGGCGTACAGGAAGCGCGCCGCCGCGTAGGTCTCGCTGCCGCTGGTCAGATCGCGGAAGATGAACCAGAGCTGGTCGCCCGCGTCAACCGGCAGCATCTCCAGCTGTTCGCCGCCGAGCTGCAGGCGGACGACGCCGGAGCTGGTGAGCGTCTCGATGTCACCCAAGATGTTCTGGATCCTCACCTCGATCGGTGCGTCGTGCGGCACGAAGCGCGCCGGCACGCGCCACGCCTCGTCGACCGGGTACCACTGCAGTCCGGTGAAGTCGCGGCGGAGCGCGCTGTCCCGGTCCAGCATCCGGATCGCCAGGCGCTCGCCGCTGTAGTGCACGAACAGCGTCAGGTCCGCGATGGTGATGTCGGCCCGCGTCTCGCGCGGATAGAGCCGGGCGGCCGCCACGTCCTGCCCGTCGACTGTCAGCGTCGTCCCGGGCGCGGCGCGCAGCGTGACCCGCCGGTCTTCGAGGAGGAAGGCGCCGGCACGCGCCGGACCCGCCGGCAGCACGATGTCCTGCAGCGGATCGCTGCCGAACGTATTCTCGCCCTCCCGAAGGAAGAAGAGGCCCGCCACGGTCAGCCAGCCGTCGTCGGCTGTCAGGCGCTGCTCCCGCTCGGCGCGCCAGGCCTCGATGCCGGCGGCGTAGTCAGCTTCCTGGCCCGCGCCCGCGGCCGGGCCGAGGACAGCCAGCCCCAGCGCCGCCGCCACGAATGCTCCGCTGATGGTTCCTCTCCCCACGTCCCACCTCGCTTGGATGGTGCCAGGATACTCCACCTGCAGACGGCGCCCAACTCCGTTCGTGCGGCAGCCGTGGTCGGTATCTCCGGTATCCGGCCGGCGCCGGGCCCCGGCTTGCGCCGCGGCGCATTCGTGGGCGATCATTGGCGGTTCGGGGAGATACCAGGGGCATATGAACGACACCGACACCTTCGGCACGCGGCGCGTCCTGAGCACGGGCAGCGGCCCGCTGCACTACCACAGTCTGCCCGCGCTCGAAGCGGCCGGTTATCCGGGCGTCGGCCGCCTGCCCTACTCGCTCAAGATCCTGCTCGAGAATCTGCTGCGCCGCGAGGACGGCCGTGCCGTTACCGCCGCCGACATCGAGACGCTCGCGCGCTGGGCGCCCGGCACGCACGCCGAAATCGCGTTCATGCCGGCGCGAGTCCTGCTGCAGGACTTCACCGGGGTGCCCGCGGTCGTCGACCTGGCCGCCATGCGCGACGGAATCGCGCGCCTCGGCGGCGACCCGGAGGCCGTCAATCCGCTGCAGCCCGCCGAGCTGGTCATCGACCACTCGGTGCAGGTCGACCACTTCGGCCGGTCGGACGCCTTCGAGCTGAACGCGCAGCTCGAGTTCGCGCGCAACCGCGAGCGCTACGCCTTCCTCAAGTGGGGGCAGGAGGCGTTCCGCAACTTCCGGGTCGTGCCGCCGGACACCGGCATCGTCCACCAGGTGAACATCGAGTACCTGGCGCGGGTGGTCTGCCGCGACGGCGCGGACGGGGCGGCCGTAGCCTATCCCGACACGCTGGTGGGCACCGATTCGCACACCACGATGGTCAACGGGCTCGGCGTCGTCGGCTGGGGCGTCGGCGGCATCGAGGCGGAGGCCGCCATGCTCGGCCAACCGATCTCGATGCTCATCCCCGACGTCATCGGCTTCCGGCTGGTGGGGTCGCTGCCGGACGGGACCACCGCCACCGACCTCGTGCTGACCATCACCGAGCGGCTGCGGCGGTACGGCGTCGTCGGCAAGTTCGTCGAGTTCTTCGGCCCCGGTCTGGCGTCGCTGACCGTGGCCGACCGCGCCACGCTGGGCAACATGTCGCCGGAGTACGGCTCGACGGTGGCGATCTGCCCGATCGACGCGATGACGTTGGACTATCTGCGACTGACCGGCCGCGCCCCGGCGCAGGTCGAGCTGGTCGAGGCCTACGCCCGGGCGCAGGGGCTGTTCGCCGCGCCCGACGAGCCGCTCTACACCGACGTGGTCGAGCTCGACCTCGCGGACGTGGAGCCGAGCCTGGCCGGTCCCCGGCGGCCGCAGGACCGCGTGCCGTTGCAGGCCGCGAAGGCGGCGTTCGCCGGCGTGGTCGACGAGCTGGCCGCCGGCCGCCAGGCAGCGGCGGACGCCGGCAACGGCGCGGCGGCAGCCGAGCCGGGCGTGGACGACGGCGCGGTCGTGATCGCCGCCATCACGAGCTGCACGAACACGTCGAACCCGAGCGTCATGATCGCCGCCGGACTCGTCGCGCAGCGGGCGGTGGAGCGTGGCCTGCGGCCCAGGCCGTGGGTCAAGACCAGCCTGGCGCCCGGTTCGCTGGTCGTCACCGAGTACCTGCGCGCGGCCGGGCTGCTCGAGCCGCTCGAGCGGCTCGGCTTCGGCCTGGTCGGCTACGGCTGCACCACCTGCATCGGCAACAGCGGGCCGCTGCCGGACGACGTGGCCGCGGTCGTGCGCGAGAAGGACCTCGTCGTGGCCGCAGTGCTCAGCGGCAACCGCAACTTCGAGGGGCGCGTGCAGCCGCTGGTACGCGCCAACTACCTTGCGTCGCCGCCGCTGGTTGTCGCCTACGCGCTCGCCGGCCGCATGACGGTCGACCTGACGACCGAGCCGCTCGGCCGTGCCGCGAGCGGCGAGGACGTGTACCTGAAGGATCTGTGGCCGTCTGCGGCCGATGTGCAGGCGGCCCTGAGCGCTGCCCTGCGGACCGAACAGTTCACCACCAAGTACGCCGCCGTGTTCGATGGCGACGAGCGCTGGCGCGGCCTGTCCGCCCCCGGCGGCGACCGCTTCGCCTGGACGGACGACTCGACGTACGTGCGCCACCCGCCGTTCTTCCAGGCCCTCGCGCGCGAGCCCGCGCCGCCCGGCGACATCACCGGGGCGCGGGTGCTGGCCCTGCTCGGCGACAGCGTCACCACCGACCACATCTCGCCGGCGGGCGCCATTCCGCCGGACGGCCCGGCGGGTCGCTATCTCGTGGCCCAGGGCGTCGACCCGCGCGACTTCAATTCGTTCGGCAGCCGCCGCGGCAACCACGAGGTGATGATGCGCGGTACGTTCGCCAACATCCGGCTGCGCAACCGGCTGGCGCCCGGGACGGAGGGAGGCTGGACGCGGTACCAGCCCGGCGGCGAGCAGATGACCATCTACGACGCTGCCGTTCGCTACCGGGCGGAGGGCACGCCGCTCGTGGTGCTCGCCGGCCAGGAGTACGGCTCGGGCTCGTCGCGCGACTGGGCCGCCAAGGGCACGCTGCTGCTCGGCGTCCGTGCCGTCATTGCGGAGAGCTTCGAGCGCATCCACCGCAGCAACCTGGTGTTCATGGGCGTGCTCCCGCTCGTGTTCCGCGACGGCCAGGGCGCGGCCGCCCTGGGGCTGACCGGCGCAGAGTCGTACGAACTCGCCGGCATCGCCGAGGGACTGGCGCCGCGCAGCGAAGTCCGGGTCCGCGCCACCGCGCCCGACGGGACCGCGACGGAGTTCGTCGCGACGGCCCGCATCGACACGCCCGAGGAGCTGCACTACTACCGCCACGGCGGCATCCTGCCCTACGTCCTGCGCCAGCTCGCCGCGGCATAGCCCACCGACCGCCCGCCAGCGGGAATGACGGCGGCGGATCGCCGGCGCGACGATGGGGAGGGAGGCTGTGCTGCTCGTGATCGCGACGGGGGTGTTGCGAAACTCCTGGCGGGTTGCGCGTCTCGGCGCCCGCGTCGGCGCGCTCGAATCGACGATGCAGACCGTCCTGGTGCGGCCGGCCGACGGGCAGTCGGACCCGCCGGCGCAGAGCTCGTCCGGGCGGTGACGATCCGGCGCCGCGGCTACAGGGCCGCCGGGATGAGCAGCATCGCGACCACGCTCGTGAGCGTGCACGCCACGGCCACGATCCCGGTGTAGCCCAGTACGTCACCGAAGCGCAGGCCGGTAACGGTCAGGATCGGGATGGCCCAGAAGGGCTGGATCAGGTTCGTAGTCGAGTCGCCGTAGGCGTACGCCAGGACCGTGGTGGTGGCCGACACGCCCAGCTCCTGGGCGGCCGGCAGCAGGTAGGGGGCTTCGATCAGCCACTTCGAGCCGGCTGACGGCACGAACAGGTTCATGAATCCCGAGTAGAAGTAGACCACCAACGGGTAGCTCTCCGTGGTGGCGAAGCGCACGAAGAGGCTGCCCAGCCAGCTTCCGAGATCGGTGTTGTTGATGACGCCGAAGATGCCGGCGTAGAACGGGAACTGCAGGATCACCCCCGACGCGGTGCGCGCGCCGTTGGCGAAGGCGCGCACGAGGTTGGCCGGGCGCGCCTGCAGCAGCAGCGCCGAGACCAGGAACACCGCGTTGTAGGCGTTGATCGTCCAGCTCGCCCCGAAGCCGCGCGTGACGATGGAGTGGCCGAGGGGGTAGCCGATGAGGATTGCGGCCAGCCAGATCCACCCGGGGAACCTTTCCAGGCGCCGGGCCGGCGTCGTCTCCTCGTCGGCGACCGGCAGCGTCGGCATGATGCGGTCGATCTGCTCGGCGGTCAGCGTACGGGGCCGGCCCCGCGGGTGGAGCACGGCGATGGTGCCGAGGGCAATCAGGAACAGGACGACTACGTACGTCAGGTTGAACGGGTTGAACAGGCTCTCGGTCACCGGGATGAGCCGGTCGATGACCGGTTCGCCCGAGCCGGGCTCGAGCAGCGGGTTGCCGGGCGTGGCCAGGATGAGCGGCGCGGAGCCCGACAGCCCGCCGTGCCAGATGGTGCCCACCCCGAGATAGGCCGCGGCGATCAGGACGCGGATGTCCGCGTTCGGGTTGCGGCGCGCGACGAACGGCACGAACAGCGCCGAGGCCACGAGGCTGAGGGCCCAGTTCACATAGCCGATGGCCATCGAGAAGACCGCCAGCAGGACCACCGCCTGCACCGGCCGTTGCTTGTCGGGGAGGTCGGCGAGTCGGTCCAGCATGTTGAACACCCGCGGCGACGACACGCAGGCGTGCGCGGCAATCATGGCGATGCTGAACTGCATGGCCAGTTCCAGCAGCTGCCACATCCCGCCGCCCCAGGCCAGCACCGCGTCGTTGAGGCTGGCGCTGGCGCCGAACATCGCCAGCACGATCGCCAGCACGGTCAGGATCATGCAGACGACCCACGAGTCCGGGATCCAGCGTTGCGTGAATTCGGACAGCCGCTCGCCGAGATTCCCCACCGTCCGCACGAGTGCCGATGAAGTGCCGTCCGCCACGCGCCACACCCTCCAGACCGCCAAGAAATGCAGCCGGTTTTGTTGACCACTCGGCCGCGAGAAGCTAGGCTTTCACAATTCTTTCACACCCGGACTGACCATGAACCGTTGGCTTGTTGTCGTCGGCGGCGTGTTGATGAATCTGGCGCTGGGCGTCATCTACGCCTGGAGTGTCTTCGTCGCCCCGTTCGACGCGGACTTCGGGTGGACGCGCACACAAGTCTCGGTCGTCTTCACCATCGCCATCCTCTCGATCGGCTCCTGGTTCGTGGTGGCCGGTTTCCTGCAGGACCGCTTCGGGCCGCGCCCCGTGGCGGCGGCCGGCGGCATCCTCTACGCGCTCGGCTTCTTCCTTGCCAGCCAGACCGAGTCGCTGCTGTGGCTCTACGTCACGTTCGGGGCGCTCGCGGGCGCCGGGAACGGCTTCGGCTACGCCATTCCGATCCCGGTCTGCTCCAAGTGGTTTCCGGACCGGCGCGGTCTTGCCATCGGGCTCGTCGTGGGCGGCTACGGGGCGGGTTCCGGCATCTATGGTCCCCTGGCCCGCGAGGTGCTGATTCCGGCCTACGGCTGGCAGGGGACGATGCAGATCTCCGGCGCGATCTTCCTGGTAATGACGCTCGCGGCAGCCTGGCTGCTGCGGAATCCCCCGGAGGGCTACCGGCCCCCGACCGCGTCGCCCGCGCCGGCGGCCGGCAACGCGCCCCCGGCGGCAGCGCCCGTCGGCCGCGACTTCGCCACCGGCGAGATGGTGCGCACGCCCACCTTCTATCTGCTGTGGATCGCCTACTGTCTGGGATCGGCGGCCGGGCTGATGGTAATCAGCCAGCTCGTCCCCGTGGGCGAGGCCGCGGGCCTCGGCGCCGCCGCCGGCCTCGGCCTGACGATCGGCGCGATCGGCAACACGGGCGGACGCGTTTTGTCAGGGTGGATGTCCGATACGGTCGGCAGGCTCAACACGCTGCGGCTGATGGTGCTGGTCTCGGCCGTGGCGCTGCCCTTCTTCTACCTCTTCGCCGGGCAGGTGGCGCTCTTCTACCTGCTGCTCGTCGTGATCTACTACTGCTACGGCACGCTGCTGTCGGTCTTCGCCTCCACCTGCGCCGACTTCTACGGTACGCGGCACATGGGGGTGAACTACGGTCTGCTGTTCTCGGCCTGGGGCGTCGCCGGCATCGTTGGTCCGGTGATTGCCGGCCGCGTCTTCGACGCCACCGGCGATTACCGTCAGGCGTTCTTCATCGCCTCCGGGCTGGCCGTCGTGGCGCTGGTCGCATTGGCGCTGGCGCGATCGCCAGGCCGGGCCGCCACGGTGTAGCCGCGGAGGCGGGTGGCGGGCTGCCGAGTGCCCCGGCGGCGGCAGGGTACAGGGCTGTACTTGCGAGGAAGGGAGTCGGAACGGAACATGAACATGGACGTGCCGGTCGCGGTGGCCCGGGCGGTCGCCGGCGTGCTGGGGATGGTGTTCGTCCTGCTCGCGGGTGCCGCCGGCGCGGCGGCGCAGGGTTCGGGCGGCACGGTCGAGGGGATCGTGCAGGACGACAGCGGAGCGGTTCTCCCCGGCGTCACGGTCACCGTGACGAGCGCGGCCACGGGTCGCACGCGGAGCGTCGTGACCGACAGCCGGGGCGCCTACCGCATGGTCGGGCTCGCGGCCGGCGACTACACGGTGCAGGGCATCCTGCCCGGCTTTCGGACCGAGCCGCAGGCGGTGACAGTCGGCGACGGCACGCTCGCCCACGACATCGTGCTCGGCATCGCGCCGCTCGCTGAGACGGTCACGGTCACACGCACGGACCAGGCGCTGGGGCTCGTCCCCAACTCAATCACCGTCGTGCAGCGCGACGCGATCGAGGTCGGGCAGCGGCGCGCGTCGCTCGACGAGGCGCTGCGCGGCATCCCCGGGCTGTTCGTGCAGAACCGCCGCAACTACGGCCTCTCGGGCGGCATCGGGCTGAGCATCCGGGCGCCGGAGCCGCGCTTCGGACTGCGTGGGCTGGCGATCATCCAGGACGGCATCCCCATCACGACGGCCGACGGTACGACCGAGCCGGGCAACGTCGACCTGGGCTCGGTCGGCCGCATCGACGTCATCCGCGGCCCCAGCTCGGTGCTCTACGGCAACTCGGCGGGCGGCGTAGTCAACCTGGAGACCACCTTCGACAGGTCGCGCCGGTTGACATTCGCGCCCGACATCCAGTTTGGCAGCCACGGCTACAACCGGCAGCAGTTGCGCGTGGACGGCGGCGGCACCGGCACGCAGTTCATGGCGAGCGTCAGCCGCTTCGAGACCGACGGCTTCCGCCGGAACGCGCACGCCGAGATCACGCAGGCCAACTTCGTCGTGCGGCAGGAGCTGTCGGCCGACACCGAGATCCGCGGCATCTTCAACCTGTACGACTCGCCTTTCGCCGAGAGCCCGAGCTTCCTCAACTACGAGGACGCGAGCACGGCGCCCGTGCGCGGCGCTGACGGCGAATGCGTCGCAGGGGCCTGCCTGGCGCGCGGCGTCGCGGTCTCCCGCGGCTGGGGCGAGGGCGCGGGCCAGGGCCAGGGCGGCGTGACGCTGGAGCACCGCTTCAGCGACACGCAGCGCTTCCGCGCCACCGGCTGGGGCATGTGGCGCGACCTGGCTGCCGTGGGCGCCTTTCGCAACATCGAGCTGGGCCGTACGGGATACGGGTTCCGCTCCGAGTACCTGGGCGCGGCCGAGGCCGGCGCGGTGACCATCGACTGGGCGGCCGGGTTGGACGTGGCGACGCAGAACGACGACCGCATGGAGTTCGGGCAGGCGGGCGACGGATCGTCCACCGACCTCAGGGTGAACCAGACCGAGGACGTGTTCTCCGCCGGTCCGTTCGCCCAGATCGGCATCGCGCCGACCGAGCGCGTGCGCTTCAGCGCCGGCGTGCGCTGGGACTCCTATGATTTCCAAGCCGGCGACCGCAAGCTCGACGACGGCGACCAGTCCGGCGAGCGGACGATGGACGCGGTGAGCCCGTCGGTGGGCGTGACCGTGGCCGCGACCGAGACCATGAACCTCTTCGCGAACGTGGCGACCGCCTACGAGACGCCGACCACCGTCGAGCTGTCGAACACCCCGACGGGCGAGGGCGGGTTCAACCAGGCCCTCGAGCCCGAGGACCTGACCAGTTTCGAGTTCGGCGTCCGGGGTCTCGCCGAGGCGGCCCGCGTGCGCTACGAGCTGGCCTTCTACACCTCGAACATCACCAACGCGTTCGTGCCGGTGCAGCGACCCGACGACGAGATCTTCCAGGTGAACGCCGGCGAGACCTCCCGCGACGGGTTCGAGATGCTGGTCGAGTGGGTGCCCGACTCCACGTTCAGCGCCCGCTTCGCCTACACCTACCAACGCTTCGTCTTCGACCGCTTCGTCCTGGACGGCACCGACTACAGAGGCTTCCTCGAGCCGGGGGCGCCGCCGCACCGCGTCTTCGGCGGCATCACCCACCGCGCGCCGTTCGGCATGACCTCGATGGCCACCGTGCGGTGGGTCGACGAGTACACGCTCAACAACGCGAACACCGCCCACAACTGGGCCTACACCGTCGTGGACCTGCGCTTCGCCTTCGACACGCAGGGGGGCGACGCCGACTTCCGGCCGTTCATCGGGATCGACAACCTCTTCGGTGAACGCTACAACTCCTCGACCATCACGAATGCCTTCGGCGGACGCTACTACGAGCCCTCGCCGGGCCGCGAAGTCTACGTGGGCATGCGAGTCGGTTTCGGGGTGCGCTGACGAGGAGGAGATCTCGATGTCCGTTGACAAGAAGCCCGCAGGCAGCCCCGAGACGCAGGCCTCCGAACAGCCCGCGCCAGCGCCCGCCGCACAGCCCGAGGCGACCGCGCCCGCCGCCGCCGAGGCGCCGGCCGCTGCCGCGCCGGACTCGCCGCAGACGTCGGTCGCGGCGCCGCCCCCCCCACCGCCGCCCGCGCCCGCGGCAACGGGCAACGGGGCGCCCGCTCCCGCGGTGCAGACCGGCGCGGGGGCCGACCCCGACGCCAAACCCGCCATCGATCCCGACCGCGCCAGGGAGGTGGTCGACCGCTTCCAGCACGAGTCGACCAAGTGGCTCTACGGCCTCGACGACGCCGCGCGCATCCTGTCGTGGGCCTTCTTCACGCTGCTCCCGTACACGGACAAGCTGAGCCAGGGCAAGCTGTTGCGCCAGCCCCACATCATGTTCCGCGGACCGACGGGCACCGGCAAGACCGACCTGGTCAGCGCCTGCGCCATGGCGGTCGACGCGCGCTTCGAACGCATCCAGGGTCTGCCGACCTACATGCCCGAGGACATCCTCGGCTACGAGACGATCGTCGAGGAACTCGACGGGACGCGCAAGATCCACTTCAAGCCGGGCAAGCTGATGGCCCACATCGTCCTCATCGACGAGGACAACCGGCTGTCGGGCAAGACGAAGGCGGCCGTGCTCGAGGGCATGGAGGAGAGCTCGGCGACCCTCTCGTCCGACTACGGCAACCTCGCCGAGGGCAAGATGCTGCCGCTCTTCCCGCTGTCGTGCGACTTCAACGACATCGACGGGCCGCGCTTCTTCATGGTCATCTGCACCGAGAACATCTTCGGCGAGGAGGAGGGCACGTTCGCCAATCCGGTGGCGCAGCTCGACCGCACGACCCTGTCGATCAACATGATGGATCCGGAGGACGAGGAGGACGAGCTGAAGATCAGCGCGCACAACGTGGTGGGCAAGCACGTCGATAAGCTCACCAACCTGTACGAGGTGCTCGACATCGCGCGCTTCATCTTCGACAACGTGAAGATCTCCGAGTACGGCCAGCAGTACAAGGTCCGGCTGCTGCGCAACACGCGACCGCACCGCGCGCAGGGCCGGGTGGCCCGCACCGTACGCGAGTACATCCGGGTGGGCATCTCGCCGCGCGTCCACTTCCATCTCGAGGCGGTGGCCCGCACGTTCGCCTTCTTCAACGGCGACCGCATCATCACGCCCGATCACATCAAGGCGGTCGCCGAGCCGGTGCTGGCCCACCGCCTCGTGCTGCGCGAGGGAATGGAGTTCTCGGTGGTCAAGGAGGAGCTGCTCGCGAAGATCGTCCAGGACATGGAGGTTCCTCCGTGGAAATAGAGGATGTCTTCGCCCGCTTCCGAGACATCAAGCACAGCGTCAGGGCGAAGCGGAAGGCGACGAGCATCCACTACGGCGAGCACAGGAGTGGCTTCAAGGGATCGGGGTACGACATTGTCGGTGTCGACGAGTGGCGGCCGGGGCAGCCGCTCAAGGACATTGCGTGGTCGCTGAGTCTCAAGACGTTTCCCGACCGGGTCTTCCGGATCGAGCGCATGGAGCCCAAGGAGCTCCGCACGCTGCTCGTGGTCGATCTGTCGCACTCGACGCTGTTTCAGATCTCGCAGGACTCGAACAAGGCGCTGTTGCTGCTCGAGCTGATCGGCAACATCGGGCTGACCCGCGCCAACATCCGCGATCCCGTCGGCCTGCTCGGCTTCTCCGACCGCGTCGAGATCTACATGCGGCCGCGGCTCGGCTCGCCGCAGGTCTTCTACATGGCCCAGCAGATCTTCGAGAAGCTGCAGCTCGAGCGGGAGTCGCCGTCGCGGCGGCACGCCGACTTCTCGGTCGCCATCGACTTCATGCTGGCGCGGCTCAAGACGGGGCACTCGGTGGTGGTGCTCTCGGACCTGGTGGACTTCGTCAACGACCCGGATGCGATCGATTACAGCCGGCTGCGTACGCTGGCGGCGAAGCACGATATGATGTTCCTCATTCTGGACGACCCGGCCGAGTTCGCGGTAAAGAGCAGGCTCGGGTACATCCGGATTTCGGACATGGAGACCGGCAAGCAGACGGTCATCTCCGCCCGCAAAGCGGGGGCGATTCGCCGGCAGATCGAGGAGTCGCACGCCGACATCCAGTACCGGCTGAAGCACCAGTGCGGTATCGACTCGGCGGTGCTGACTCCCGAGAATCACGCGGACGAGCTCGCGAAGTTCCTGATTTCGCGCATGTCCCGGTGAGGGATCGTGGTGACTGAGAACGTGATGAGACGTAGCTGCTGGACGACCGGCGCGGCGGTGGTGGCCCTGACGGCGGCGGCGTTCGGCGGCCCGCCCGCGGCGGCGCAGCCGCAGCCGGCCGCCGAGGCACTCCCGGAAGAGGCGTCGCTGGTCCGAATCGAGACGCTCGAAGTCGAGCCGACGGTCGTCAAGACCGGCGACCCGATCAGGCAGACCTACCGAGTGCGGTTCCCGGATTTGATCGACGACGGCCAGGAGATCCTCATCCTCGAGGACCGGATGGTACCCGAGACGCTGCCTGTGCACCCGTTCGAGGGGCTCGCGCTCGACGTGCGCAAGCGGCAGGTCGACGACGAGCACATCTGGGACTTCCACTACACCTTCCGGCTGATCGCCCCGGAGAAGTCCACGTACGTCCTGCCCGGGTTCAGCTTCTACTACCTCCTGCGCGATCTCGGCGAGGACGTCGAGGACGCCGAGGTGCGGCAGGTCGACGGCGGGGCCAACCTCATCCGCTATGTGACGACCCTCACGGACACGCCGCTGCTGGACATCCGTGACACGATAGAGCTGGGCACCTTCGGCGCGCGGGCCACCGTCTTCCGCGCCCTTGCCTGGGCGCTGGCACCGATCCCGCTGGTGATCTGGCTGGTGCTGCTCGTGCGCCAGGCGCGCAAGCCCAAGGTGGTCTCCGAGGCCAAGCGGAAGGAGGACGAGGAGCTCGAGCAGCTCGAGGCGCAGATTCCCATCCCGCCTTCCATCTGGCAGGCCCGGCGGAACCTGCGGCGGCACGTCCAGGAGCTCGCCCTGCTGCGGCCCGCCGAGAACGGCGCCGTCCTGCAGGACGTCCGCCGCAACCTGATCATCCACGGCCGCGAGTACCTGCAGGCGGAGCTGCCCGAGCTGCACGTCGGCGACACGCCGAAGGAGATCGGCTCGTACGTCGCGAGGCTTGAGGACGGGCCGCGCAAGGAGGCGCTGAGCTGGATGACCGCGCGGCTCGTGGACTACCAGTCGAGCCTGGAGCGCGACTCGACGGCGCCCATCGCCGATCCGGGACGCGAGGCGCGGGTGTTCGAGGAGTCGCTGGCGATGTTGCGGCCGCACATCCGGCTCTGGATGCGAATCAGGTCGCTGTTCGAAGTGCGGTGACGCCATGCTGATGACCTGGGACGAGTTCGTGGGTTTCGTGCGGTCGAGCGGGCTCGAACTCATCGAGACGCAGTTCGAGCAGATCCGCTACGGCGACATCGGCATGGCCATCGTGCTGACCGTGCTCGTCGTGGCCGGTGTGTTCGTCACCCTGGGCCGGCTGGGCCTGCGGCGGCGGCGTCACACGCGCCACCACTCGGGCCATGACATCGATCTGCTGCACCAGAAACGGTTCCTCGCGCGCGCCCTCCACGGCGTGCCCAAGGTGCTGGTCGGGGCGGCGCTGGCACTCATTCTCTTCGCGGCTGCCGACCCGTTCCTCACCGCCACGGAGGAGGTCAGCGGCTACATCGAGTCGCGGGTACGCGTCGACCTCGTCGACACGTCCGGCTCGATGGCATGGGAGTTCCCGGACACCGGCAAATCGAAGGCCGAGGTGGCCCGCGACGCGCATCTCGAGTTCCTGGAGATGCGGCGTGACAAGAACGACCGCGTGTCGCTGTGGCTGTTCTCGACCTATCCGTACATGGTCGACGACTTCGTCACCGATGACGAGCTCTACTACTTCCAGGTGTGGGACGCGCCGTACGTCACGACGCAGCGGCTCGACAAGGCGATGGTGGTCCCGCCCGACAAGGTGCGGATCATTCCGGCCGAGGGCGATACGAACATCATCCGTCCGCTGCGGTCGATCATGCGGCACTTCGAGCAGGACGAGGCGCTGACCGGCGCGGGCACGAACCTCAACCGCGCGGTGTTGATCATCACGGACGCCGCCGTCGACGAGTTCCCCGACTCCGAGTTCGCCGCGCTCAACCAGCGCAACATCGTTCCGTACCTCATCTACATCAACACGAGCGACATCCGCACCGCGATGATCGGGCATCCCACGACGACGCCCCGGCTCATCGAGATGATCCGCGAGTACGGGGGCGACTACTTCGACGTCACCGACCAGGACAGCCTCACGCGCGCCTACGAGGCGATCGACGAACGCGAGGCGGTCCGCTACGAGTTGAAGCACCGGGCACTGAAGGTGCCCATCTACCCGCGCTTCCTGCTGGCGGCGCTCGCAATGCTCGTCGTCGGGATCCCGATGGGGTTCGTGGCCGAGTTGTTCTGGGGGACGGGTCCGTAGGGCGGCCCGACTGGAGTCCAACGATGCGCGTGACTGATCTGCTCGACCGCGAGCATGCCTTTCGCTATCTGCTCGGCTTCGTGCTGGCCGTCGTCTTCCTCGTCGTGGTAGCCGGCCCGGCGTTGAGCCTGGCCGGGTTCTACGACCGTCTCGACGGGCTGAGCGACAGCGTCCGCCGCGGCAACTTCGAGCAGGCCGAGTCCGAGCTCGACCAGGTGACGACGTTCTACGAGCAGAGCCGCGCCTGGGGTGTGCAGTGGCTGGCCGAGGCCTACCTCTTCGGCGACGCCTTCCTCCAGCAGGCGGCCTATCGCTACCTGCGCGGCGAGTACGCGACGGTCGTCGAGAACCTGTCCGACGAAGTCGACGACCCGCGCGCCTCGTACCTGCTGGGCAGTGCCAAGTTCCAGCTCGCGCGCCAGCGGTACCGGGAGGTCAGTGACGACAACCCGGACGGACTGGCGATTAAGGCCGCCATCATCCAGGAGGTGCTCGACGACGTGAACGCCGACTTCGAGCGCGCCCTGCGCAGCGACGACGCGGATCGCTTCGAGTACAAGTGGAATTACGACCTGACGAGCAACCCCGACGCGGTGCGTCTCGCCCTCGAGCCGCTGCGCGAGCTGCAGGCCCCCGAGCTGGAGCAGATGAAGGGGGAGGGGACGCCTACGCGCCGCCGCCGCGGCTAGCAGCCGGGAGGAGCAGGCCGGAACCATGCAGCTCTCGATGTTGCGGAACGCCGTCGAGTTCGAGAATCCCGAGTTCCTGATGGCGATCCCGATCTCGCTGGTGCTGCTGGCGATCGGGTTCGCGATCTTCGCCCTGCGTATCGTGCTGCGTCCGGCGCGCACGCATGGCTCCACGTACCCGCTGATCGGACCGATCAAGTTCTGGTTCGTCGCCGTCCTCGTGCTCGTGGCCGTCGCGGCGGCCGCGGCCCGGCCTTATTGGGTGTTCGGCGGGCGCACCTTCAAGCGCGGCGACGTCGACGTGGCCATCGTTATCGACGGCTCGGCCTCCATGTGGGTGACGGACCTCGGGCCCTCGCGGCTGGAGCTGGCCGTGCGCGAGGCACTGAACCTGTACACGGAGGAAATCCTCACGCCCGGCGACCGGACAGCGCTGTTCGTCTTCGGCACCACGGCGGTGCGCAAGGCCCACATGTCGTCCGATGCCGACCGCTTCATCGAGCAGCTCGGGCGCGTGGCCCCGCCCAACACGCTCTCGGGCGACGCGTTTCCGTGGGACAGCGACATCGCATCGGCCTTTGAACACGTCTACCAGTCCACTGACAACCAGGACCGGTTCGAGTCGGGCGACGAGGAGTGGGTTCCGGAGCAGCGCTCGGACCGTCTGGTGATCCTGTTCACCGACGGTGACTTCTTCGGCACGCGTGAGCAGATGTCGCGGCTCGACGCGGCGCTGTCCGAGTTCCAGCGGCGCGGGCTGACGGTGTACCCGGTCGGAATCGGCTCACGCACCGGCACCAACCTGGACGACGTCCTGCAGGACTACGTGCGCGGCGTGGACTACGACGAGTCGCTCGAGGCGGACCTCGAGGGCATCCGCACCCGGCTCAACACCGACGGGCTGGGCATGGTGGAGCAGCGCACCGGAGGCCGCTCGTTCGTCATGGAGAGCTACGGTGTTTCGTCGGCACCGTTCCTGCGCAACGCGGTCGCCTCCCACCGCAACATCACCTTCCAGCTCCTGCCTGCCGAGGACAAGCAGGAGATGTGGCAGTGGATGCTGGCGTTCGCGGTAGTCCTGTTCGTGGTGGCAGTGATCTTCTACTAGATGCGGCTGCCCCCCTGGCGGGCTACGGCTTCAGGGGGCCGTCCGGGATGCCGGCGCCGCGGCGGACGAAGCGGGCCAGGTTCGACATGTCCTCGTCGCCGTAGCCCTGGGCGATCAGGGCATCCTCGATGGTGGCGACCAGACTGGCGACGGGCACCGGCACCTGGTTCTCGCGGGCGGTGGCGAGCGCGATGCCCAGGTCCTTGCGGTGCAGGCGCAGGCGGAAGCCGAGCGGGTAGTCGTCCTGCAGCATCTTCTGCGAGCGGTTCTCCAGGATCCACGAGCCTGCCACGCCGCCGCCGATGGCCTCGACCACCCGCTCGGGGTCGGCGCCGGCGCGGTAGGCCAGCGTCAGCGCCTCGGCCAACGCGAAGAAGGTCCCCGTGATGACCACCTGGTTGGCGACCTTCGCAATCTGGCCGCAGCCCACCGGGCCGATGCGCGTGATGCGGCTGCCGATGACCTGCAGCACGGGCTGCGCGCGCTCGAAGTCCGCCTCGGAGCCGCCGCACATGATGGTCAGCGTGCCCTTGACGGCGCCTTCCGACCCGCCCGATACCGGGGCGTCGACGTAGCCGATCTCCCGTGCGCCGAACGCGCCGGCGATGCGGCGCGTCGCCTCGGGCTCGATCGACGAGCAGTCGATGACCAGACCACCCGGCCGCAGGCCGTTGATGACGCCGCGCTCGGCGTCGAGCAGGACGTGCTCGACATCCGGCGTGTCGGAGACGCAGGTCAGGACGATATCCGCTCCGGCGGCGGCCTCCGCGGGGTTCGCGGCGCGCCGGGCGCCCTGCTTCGCGAGCGGCTCCTCGCGGCTCCGCGTGCGGTTGTGCACCGTGACATCGAACCCGGCCTCGAGCAGGTTGTCCGCCATCGGCGCGCCCATGGTTCCCAGTCCGACTACCGCGACTCTCATGGCGCTCCGGCCTCCTTGGCAACGCGCGCGTGGACGATACCCCGGCCCGAGCCGGGGCGGTTCGTCACGAGCGCGAGAAACTTCTTCCAGTAGCGAAACGACGGGGTGTACACCGTCTCGACCTCGCTGAAACCGACGGATTCCAGCATCTGGCCCAGGGCGGCGAGGGTGGGCATGGCGCACAGCTCGTAGGGCGCCTCGCGGGCGTGCTCGTCGCCCGGGAAGAACGGCACCAGCGGGTAGCGCTCGTGCACGAACGGCAGCAGCAAGTGGGTCTCGCAGATGAGCAGCCGCCGGGTGACGGCGCGGATCCGCTCGAGCGCCTGGAGCGGGTTGCGCAGATGATAGAAGACGCCGAGCAGCAGTACGAGGTCGAAGCGTCCGATCTCGGCCGGGTCGAGGTCGTGGACGTCGACCCGGCGATGCTCCACGGACGAGCCGAGCCGCTCGCGTGCCGCAAGGAACTCGTCTGCCCCGAACCGGTCCCACGCATAGCGGTCGATCGCCAGCACCCGCGCGGCGCCCCGCCGCTCGCACTCGAAGGAGAAGAAGCCGTGCCAGGCGCCGATGTCCAGCACCGTCCAGCCCGTCAGGTCGGCGGGGATCCGCAGCAGCCGCAGCCGTCGCTCGAAGCGCCGGCGGATGAGCCCCTCGCGCGAGAGGCGCGGGGCGCCGGTGTCCGGCCGACTCATGACCTGATGCGGCTGAGTGTGCATGATGGATGCGGCAGGCGCAACCGCCCAGCGTATCACGTGGGCAGCGTCAGTTCGTTATCTCCAGCCGCTCGCGCAGGTGCCGGATGCGGTCGGCCACCGGGGGGTGAGTCGACAGGTAGCCGCCGAGGCCGAGCGGATCGGCGTGCGCGTCGAGTTCGCCGAGGCGCTGCAGCATGCGGAGGGCGGCGAGCGGGTCGAAGCCGGCCGCGCGCATCAGGCGCGCACCGAGCTCGTCCGCCTCGAACTCCAGTTCACGCGAATAGGCATTCTCGAGCCAGCGGACGCCGACCGTGCGCAGCCAGGGCGCGATGGTCCGCGTGGCGGGCGTCGCCAGCGACACGGCCGACAGGGCCTTCTGGCTCAGCAGCCGGTCGACGGCGTGGCGGCGGATGACGTGTGCCATCTCGTGAGCCACCACGAACGCCAGCTCGCCCCGGTCGCGGCCGGCCAGTTCCACCAGGGCCGGAGCCACGAAGATGAACCCCCCGGGCAGCGCGAACGCCGTGGGCGCGCCGCCGGGGAGCGCGGCCACCTCGAAGCGGTGGGCGCGGTTGCGCACGCGGGCGGCCAGCGCGGCGCTCACGTCGTCGAGCAGCGCCTGTACCCGCGGCTCGGCCGCGCCGCCCGCCTGCTCGTGCACGACGGCCGCCATGTCCCGTCCCACCCCGTGCTCGGCGCGGATGGCATCCTCGTCGCTGCCCGTGGCCGACTGCCAGATCCACTTCGCCTTGCGGAACTGCTTGCCGGCCAGCCGCCCGAAGAGGTAGGCGCGGCTGCGCTGCATGGGCCCAGTGTACATGTCTCAGCGCGACACGCTGACGGTGGCAGGCGTGGCAGCAGGCGCCGCAGGCGCCAGCCTGGGGTCCGAGATCGGCAGCACCGGGACGGTCTCCAGGAAGCGCGCGTAGCAGAGTGCGAACGCGCCGAGCGCCCCGGCCGTGACCAGCAGTTCGGTCAGGCCCAGCGCCGGGCGGTCGCTGGACGCGAGCGAGGGGGCGACGAGAACGAACCGCTCCAGCCACAGGCCGGCGAGTACGGCCGCCGCGACCGCGGCGAGCGCGCGAGCCGAAGCCTTCAGTCGCCGGCTGAGCAGGACGACGAACGGCAACAGGAAGATCAGGGCGCCGGCCAGCCACGCCACAGGCGCCCAGGGGCCCTGCAGCCGGTGGCCGACGAACGCCGCCTCCTCCGGCAGGTTGCCGTACCAGATCACCAGGTACTGCGACCAGAGCAGGTAGGCCCACAGGATCGCGAAGCCGAACAGCAGGGTGCCGAGGTCGCGCAGCTGCCGGTGGCCGACGTGGGCCGCGAGGCCGAGCCGCTCGCGGCCGGCCGCTGCCAGAGCCAGCAGCGCGATACCCGCCAACAGGTTGCCGGTGAAGAAGTGGCCGCCGACCAGCGCGGAGTACCAGTGGCGGTCGAGCGCCATCACGAAGTCGAAGGCGACCAGTGAGAAGACCCAGCCGTAGGTGATCAGCACGATGGGCGCCAGCCGGCTCTGGCTGCGCTGGCACAGGTCGCGTTCCATTGTGGCGCCGTGCCAGCGCGCGATCAGGCGTGCCGCGAAGCCGGCCGGCGGCCGACCGTCCAGCTCCTGGAGCAGGCCGACGTCGGGCCGCACGGACTGGTACAGGTAGGCCGCGCTGACGGCCAGCAGCAGGAGGAATCCGGCGGCCTCGCGGGCCGCGAACCAGGGCACGGTGAGCCACCCCTCGCGGGCATGGCCGTGCGCGCCGGCCCAGGGGGCCCAGGCCGGCAGCCCGACGAGCAGGACGGCCAGCAGGATGCTCGACACGGGCAGGAACGCCGCCGTCGCCTCGGCTGCCCGTTTGAGCGGACGCGCCCAGCGCGCGGAGGTCAACTGCACGAGGGCCGACAGCACCACGCCGGCCTGGGCCAGGCCCGTGAAGAACAGGAAGTTGATCAGCAGCGCCTGCCACGCGCGCGCGGCGTCCCCGAACCCGACGCCCAACGCGAACGCCGCAACCCCGGCCGCGGCCAGCATCCGCGCCACGCGCCGCTCGCGGGCAGAGAGGATCGCCCGCGGGCGCCCGTCAGCGGGGGACATCGCCACCTCCGAGCGTCCGCAGGTAGGTGATGACGGCCCAGCGCTCGTCGGCGCTCAGCACGTCGGCGTAAGCGGGCATCCGGAAGCCGCCCTGGCGCACGATCGTGTACAGGTCACCATCGGTCTGGCGTCCCGTGCGTGGCCCCCCCAGATCAGGGATGCGGGGAAAGTGAGTCGCCAGCGGGCCGTCGCCGGACCCCAGGGTCCCGTGGCAGAGCAGGCAGTAGATGCCGTACAGTTCGGCGCCCTCGGCCAGCACCTCTGGCGTGGCCGGACGCGGGTTCTGCAGCCGCGCGCGGGCTGCCGCGCGGTCGAGAACCGCCGGGGCGCCGACGGCCAGCACACCGTCCGGAGGCGCCTGCCGCACGTGCAGGCTGACGGTTGCGCCGCGGCCCGTGTCCGGCGGGCTTGTGCAGCCGGTCAACCACAGGGCGCCGGCTGCCAGGACACCGATCCCCGCCCCGCGTGGGCTACCCACCGTCGTGCACCTCCTCGGCGCCGGCCTGCTCGAGCGCGGTGCGCGCAGCCGCCCCCTGCCCGGGCGCGCACGTGACCAGCACGCCGTAGCGGTCGTCCGTGAAGGTGCGCCGGTCGAGCGCCCGCGCGCGGCGGCGGGGCAGCCTGCTCAGTAGCAGGAAACCGGCCAGCCCACCCAGTGCCGCGCCCAGCATCGCCAACTCGAAGCCGATGATGACGAGCGGCGGGATGGAGACGATCGGTTTGCCCCCGACGACCACGCCCGCGTCGAGCATCGTATATGCGGGAAAGGCGATGCCGACAGCGCCGCCGGCCAGCCCGCCCAGCAGCGTACAGAGCCGGACCGGGCTCGGCCCCCGCGCCGCGGCGGCGAGCAGCGCCGGGTCGGCGGTCGGCGCGTAGCTCACCGCCGCGCCCAGCCCTGCCGACCGGACGGCAGCCGCTGCGCGCGCGGCGGCCGAGCCGCTGGCGTACACGCCGAGCAGCGTCGCCCGGCTCATGCCGCCTCCGCCTGCTCCTTGATCTCGTGCATGGCGATCGGCGGGAACAGCTTCACGAATCCCAGGAACAGCAGGCCGAACAGGGCGAACGAGCCGGCCGTGATGGCCCATTCCACCCAGGTCGGATCGTACCGGCCCGTCCAGTTCGCCGGATTGAACTCCCGTGCGAGCGACGAGACGACGATGACGTAACGCTCCAGCCACATGCCGACGTTGACGAGGACGGCCACGGCGAACAGTGCCGGCAGGTGCGTGCGCACCCGGCGCGCGACGAGCACGAGCGGCACGGCCGAGTTGCACACGAGCATCGTCCACGTCAGAGGCGCGTAGGGACCGGTCAGGCGCGCCCAGTAGGCGCCCTGCTCGAACGGGTTGCCGCTGTACCAGGCCACGAAGAACTCCATGGCGTAGGCGTAGGTCATCACCAGCGACAGGGTCAGCAGCAGCCTGCCCAGGTTGTCGAAGTGACGGATCTGCATGTAGCGCTCGAGGCCCAGCAGCGTGCGCATCGGCGCCAGCAGTGTGATCATCATCGCCACGCCCGAGAAGATGGCGCCCGCCACGAAGTAGGGGCCGAAGATTGTGCTGTGCCAGCCGGGCAGGAGCGTGGTGGCGAAGTCCCAGGAGACCACGCTGTGCACCGAGACCGCCAGCGGCACCGCCAGGGCGGCCAGCAGGCCGTACAGGCTGCGGTAGTGGTGCCACTCGCGGTCCGAGCCCGACCAGCCGATGGCCAGCACGCGGTAGACGTGCCGCCGCCAGTCGCGGATGCGGTCGCGTGCCGTCGCGATGTCGGGCAGCAGCCCGATGTAGAGGAACACGACGCTCACCGTCAGGTAGGTCATGATGGCGAACAGGTCCCAGATGATCGGCGACCGGAAGTTCACCCAGAGTTCGCGCGCGTTCGGGTACGGCATGAGCCAGTAGAACACCCAGGGCCGCCCGAGGTGAATGATGGGGAAGAGCGCGCCGGTCATGATCGCGAAGACGGTCATCGCCTCCGAGGCCCGCGCCACGCCCGTGCGCCAGCGCGCCCGGAACAGGAACAGCACGGCCGAGATGAGCGTGCCCGAGTGCGTGATCCCGATCCAGAAGACGAAATTCGTGATGTAGACGCCCCACAGAATCGGCGGCTGGTAGCCGGCCACGCCCAGGCCGGTGGCGACCTGGCGGACGAAGGCCGCCGCGGCGACGGCGAGCACGCCCAGCAGGCCGACCACCGTTACCAGGTAGGCGCGGCCCGGGGGGGCGAGGGTACGCAGGACGTCGTCGGTGGTCGCGCCGAGGGTCATCTCCCTGCCGTGATCCGCGCTCACGCCCGGCGCACCTTGCGGAGGTAGGTCACCGCCGGCCGCGTGTTCAGGCTTTCGAGCACGTGGTAGGCGCGCCCGTCGACCGCGAGTCGCGAGACGCGGCTGTCGGGATCGTTGAGGTCACCGAAGACGATGGCCTCGGCCGCGCACGTTTGGGCGCAGGCCGGCGTGATCTCGCCGTCGCGCGGCGCGCGGCCGGCGTCCTGCGCGCGGTCCTGCGCCTCCCGGATCCGCTGCACGCAGAATGTGCACTTTTCCATGACCCCCACCGTCCGGGTGGTCACGTCCGGGTTGAGCTGCCGGTCCAGTGGCGCGGGGAACTCGGGGTCGAACCAGTTGAAGCGCCGCACCTTGTATGGGCAGTTGTTGGCGCAGTAGCGCGTGCCGACGCAGCGGTTGTAGATCTGCGCGTTGAGCCCCTCGTCCGTGTGGTACGTCGCGTAGGTGGGGCAAACCGTCTCGCACGGCGCCTGGCCGCAGTGCTGGCACAGCATCGGCACGAAGCGGTTGTCGGGGCCCGCCGGGCCGCGCTCGACGAAGCGTTCGATCTGCAGCCAGGCCATCGTGCGGCCCCGGCGCATCCGATCGGGGCCCAGAACCGGGATGTTGTTCTCCGCGTAGCAGGCGGCGACGCACGCGTTGCAGCCGGTGCAGGCGTCGAGGTCGATTGCCATGCCCCAGCGGTGCTGCGGGTGCGGATGGTCGGGATAGAGGCTGAAGGCCGGCTCGGCTGCGGCGGGCGGGGCGCCCGCGTCCAGCTCCGCCAGCGTTACGGCGCGGGCGATGCCGCGGCCGTCCTGGTCGAAGGTCGTCTGGAGGCGAGGCACCGGCCGCCGGACCGCCAGCGGCGTGACGTCGACCGGCGTGCCCAGCCAGCGCACGCCGCCCCCGGCCTCGGGCTCGGGATTGAGCAGCGCCGCCGCGTTGACGCCGCGGCCGCTCGCGTAGCGGCCGTACGCCGTGTGTCCCTGCCCGAGCGGGACGGCCACCACGCCGGGCCGCATGTGCGGGTTGACCAGCAGGGTGGCGTCCAGCGCGCCGTGGTCCGACTCGATGTGCAGCAGTTGCCCGTCTTCCGCGCCGAGCGCGCTTGCCGTCTCCGGCGCCAGTTCGGCCCAACTGCTCCAGGTGGTCTTCAGCAGCGGGTCGGGCACCTCCTGCAGCCAGGCGCGGTTGGCCCCGCGCCCGTCGTACAGGTGGGCCGACGGATACGCCGCGAGCACGAAGGGCCGTTCGCCGCGCCCGGGATCGAGCTCGAGCGGGGCGTCGAGGACCGCGCGCCGCAGGCTGATCGCTGCCGACCGCGCGGGTTCGAAGGCGCCGCCGCGCCGCTGTGCGTCGGCCCAGAACGTCTCGAAGTCCCCGTCGCTGTCCGCCTCGGCGTGCGCCGCCCGCCACTCGGCCTGCAGCAGCGCCGCAAAATCGTCCTCCGGCGGCAGGGCGGCGGCGACGTCGTCCCCCAGTGCCCGGCCGGCGTCGAGCAGGATGTCGCCCAGGTGCCGGGTGTCGAGCAGTGGTCGCAGCACCGGCTGCTGCAGGCCGCGGACCCCGCCGGCCGGCTCGGCGTCACCCCAGGCCTCCAGCGGCGTGTGGGCCGGCAGCACGAGGTCCGCGAGCGCCGCGGTCTCGTCCGGGCAGCCGGACGTGCTGACCACGGTCGGCACGTGCGCCAGCGCCGCCGCGAGGCCGGCACCGTCCGGCAGGGCGTGGACGGGGTTGACGTCGTGGAGCAGGAGCACGTCGATCGCCCCCGCCGCCATGTCCGCGGCCAGCGCGCGCAGGTCGCGGTAGGTGTCGGCATCCCTCCAGCTCCCCGGCCCGTCGCCGTCGCTCGCATCGAAGGTGATCGTGGTCCCGGTGTTGCCGGCCACGTGGTTGAGGAGGTGCACCATGGTGTGTGCTGCCGTCGCCGCGTCGCCGTCGGCCGCCACGCCGCCGCCGACGGCCAGCGTCCGCCCGCCGCCCGCCGCCGGGTCGGCGAAGCGGCGTGCCAGCGCGCGGATGGTCGCCGCCGGGACGCCGGTGCGCCGGGTCACCTGCTCGGGCGCGTGCTCGCGCACCTGCTCGAAGAGACGCGCCGCGGCGCCCAGCTCTGCGCGCGGCAGCAGCACGCGCCGCTCGGCGATGATCGTGTGCACCATGGCGGCGGCCACGAGACCCTCGGTGCCCGGCTCCAGGGCCAGCCATTCGTCCGCCTGCGCCCCGGTCAGCGACAGGCGGGGCTCGAGCTGGACCAGCCGGGTGCGCAGGCCGCCGCCGCGCCGCCGCCCCGCCGCAAACGCCCGGCCGTGCTCGACGGGCGACAGCCAGGTCTCGAGAAAGTCGGCGCCGAACGACACGATCAGGTCGGGGCGGGCAAGGTCGTAGCGCGGCACGGCGTCGAGCCCGAACGCCGCCCGGCTGGCGGCGCGCAGCGCCTCGTGACCGAACGGCTCGTAGCGCAGCCGCCGGGCGCCGACGGCACCGGCCCAGCGCGCCACCAGTCGGTCCAGCGTGCCCGTCAGCAGCGGCGTCACCACCGCAATCCGCCCACGCTCGCCGCCGTCGCGGGCCGCCCGCAGCCGCTCGACGAACAGCCTTTGCGCGTCGGGCCACCCGAGCGGTTCCAGGAGGCCCTGCCCCGGGCCGCCGGTGGGCGCGCCCCGCCGCCGCCGCGGCCCCTCGAACCGATCGGGGTTGTACAGGCCCTGCAGCGCCGCCTGCCCGCGGATACACAGCGCGCCGCGGTTGACGGGATGCTCGGGATTGCCCTCGACCTTGACCGCGCGCCCCTCGCGGGTGCGGACCAGCATCCCGCAGCCTGCGGGGCACTCGCCGCACACCGTGGCGTACCAGGAGGCCACGCCCGGCACCACGTCCTCGGGCGGCACGACGTAGGGGATGATCTGCTCGGCGGGCAGCGGAGCGCAGGCTGCGGCGGCCGCCGGCGCGGCGCTGCCGAGCACCTTCAGGAAGATCCGCCGTCCGACGCTCCGCGTCAGCGGGGCGTCCGGACCGGCCTCGCTGTGGTCCACGGCCGAATCCTTCGCCCCCCCAGTCATCGGCCTATTGTAAGGGTACTTCCGGGCTGTCAGATGGGCGCCGCGCCCGTCTCGGTGTGACGCCAAGGGTTCACGACGGGCGGCTAGTAGTGGCAGGTAAGACAGTCGTCGGACGCCTGGCGCTGCTCGTGGCAGCCGATGCACCAGCCCATCGTCAGAGGCGCGACCTGCTCCACGGTGCGCATGGCTCCCACGTCGCCGTGGCATGTCCGGCAGCCGATGCCGGCGCGCACGTGGCCCTTGTGGGTGAAGCGCACGTGCCCGGGCAGCTGGTGGACGCGCGTCCACGCGAGCGCTGCGCCAGCCTCGAGGCGCGCCATGAGGTCTTCGATGGCCGGGGCATCGGACGCGACGAAGCGGTGGCAGCCGGCGCAGCGGGCCACCGGAGGCAGACCCGCGACCGGGCTCCGCCGCGCGTAGGCGTGGCAGAGCTGACAGTCGAGGCGGTTGTCGGTCACGTGCACGCGGTGGTCGAATCCGACGGGCGCGGCCGGTGCGGCTGTTGCGGTGCCCGGCGGGTCGGCCGCGGATGGCAGATCGGCCTGCGAGCCCGACCGCAGGGTCGCCGCCGCGGACGCCAGCAACAGCACCAGGGCCGGCAACAGGGCCGTTGGAATACCGCGCGGCCTCCGGCCACAGGTTGCCGGAGACGCCCCTCCCTCGGTCGTTGTCCGCCTGGCGAACGGCCGCCGCATGCCGGGCATTATTGCACGTGGCCGAGCGGCCGATCAGGCCGGCGCGCGCGGCGTCGCGTCGGGAATGATGAAGGGTGGCCGGCCGGTGCGCGCGCGAATCCAGTCGGCGGCCGCCCGCACGGGCCGCCGGCGGACGATCTGCAGCTCGAGGCGCCGCTTGCCGGGAAAGTTGAGCAGGGTCAGCGCAACGAGAACGGTGATGATGCCCTGGCCCGGGAGAATCAGCATCGCCAGCCCGGCCGGCAGGAGGACGAGGCCGAGCACGTTCTTGAGCGCGAGCAGCGCCCAGCGGACGGCACGATACCGCCCCCCGGCGGCGGGGGCCTCGGGCCGCACGAAGTAGTCCGCGCGCATGCGCGCGATCACCACCGGCATCGCCCCGAGCGTCGCGGCGAACAGCAGCAGCGAAATCCCGAACAGCCAGCCCAGGGCACCCGGCGGCGACACCCCGGTGGGAATCAACGCCAGAACCCGCTCGGAAAGACCGCTCACGACCACCCACCATGATATAGTGCGCCGGCCCGCCATGCACGCCGCGTTGCGCCGCTGCGGTCCGCTCGCGCTGTGGACGGCGCTTTGGTGCGCGGCCCCGGGAGGCGCCCAGACCCTCGGCGGGCCGCTCCCGCGCATGGACGTGGCGCCCGCCCGCGGCGTGCTGACCGCGCTGGGCACCACCCTCGACATCACGCGGCTGGCAGGACACGGCGCCGACGCGCGCTACAACTGGGACGCGGACCTCGGCATCGACGTCGACCTGTTCGACCTCGGGTTCGTGCGGGGCAACCTGCTGGCCAATCTCGAGACGATTGTCGGCAGCGAGCTGCGCGACGTCGACCCCAACCAGAACAGCTACACCACCGATTTCGCGGTCTTCGTCCGGCTCCCGCGCGGGGAGCTCGGCGCGACCTTCCACCACGTGTCGCGCCATCTCGGCGACCGGGCCGACCTCGGCAGCGTGTCCTGGAACATGGCGGGCGTCGTCTATGGGGACCGGTTCGCGGCCGGGCCGGTGCGGGTGGACGCCGGCGCCCGCGCCATGGGCACGGTCGAGCGCGCCAACGTCGACTACGTTGCGCAGCTCGAACTGCACGCGGCCGCCGAGCTGCCAATCAATCGGCGGGTCTCGCTCGTCGGCGATGCGATGGTCGTCGTCGTCCCTGTCGAGCGCGCGCAGCTCGGCCGCTCCGCGCTCCGCGGCGGCCGCGTGCTGGCCGGCGTCCGGCTGCCGGCCCGTGTCGGCGCCGTCGACCTGCTCGCCGGCTGGGAGCAGCGCATCGACGCCGGCCAGTTCACGCGCGACACCCCGCGCTGGTTTCAGCTCGCCGTGCGCCTGCGGACGCGGGCATGGTGAGGCCGTCGCGCCCCGCCGCGTGGTGTCCAGCGCAGCCTCGCCCCGCGCCGCACCCGCGCAGCAGGCTGGACCGGCCGGGGCCTGCGGCTACTCGTCGTCGGACGCGTCGCTGTCGGCGATCGTCGGCGCCGTCCAACCGATGATGGCCCTCGCCGGGTCGCCGAATGGTGCGCCCGCCGGCGGGCCCGGGCTCGCCGAGTCTGTGAGATAATCCCGGCCATGGTCCCCAAGACCCGCATTCCGGCCGCTGCCGCGGCGTTGGCGCTCGTCTTCCTGTTCGCCGCGACGCTCTCGGGCCAGGTGCGTCCGCCGAAGCTCGACTACCGGCTCTTCACGCTCGAGAACGGGCTCAAGGTGATTCTGTCGGAGGACCACTCCACGCCGATCGTCCACGTCGAGGTGTGGTACCACGTCGGGTCGAAGAACGAGCCGGCGGGGCGTACCGGGTTCGCGCACCTGTTCGAGCACCTGATGTTCAAGGGTTCGAAGAACGTCCGGCCCGACCAGCACCTGACGCACATCTCGCGCGTCGGCGGTGACGGCAACGCCTACACCACCGAGGACGCCACGGTGTTCCTGCAGACGGTCCCGTCGCAGTACCTGCCGCTGGTGCTTTGGCTGGAGGCCGACCGCATGGCGACTTTGCGCATCGACCAGCGCACGCTCGACGCCGAGCGCGAGGTCGTCAAAGAGGAGCGCCGCTGGCGCTACGAGAACGAGCCGTTCGGGCTGCTCTCGGAGATCGTCTACGACCACGCGTTCGACGTGCATCCGTACAAGCACACGCCCATCGGGTCGATGCAGGATCTGGAGGCGGCGTCCATCGCCGACGTGCGGGAGTTCTACGAGACCTACTACACGCCGGAGAACGCGACCATCGTCGTGGTCGGCGACATCGATCCCGCCAACACGATGGAAATGATCGAACACTACCTGGGCCGCGTCCCGAAGGCCGGCCGTCCGGTGCCGCGTGCGATCCCGCGCGAACCAACCTGGCAGGCTGAGCGGCGAGTGACTGTCGAGGCCGACAACTGGCCGCTGCCGGCGGTCGTGGTGGCGCACCATATCACCTACGACGGGCACCCCGATGCCTATCCGCTGCACATCGCGTCGAAGGTGCTCTCCGACGGCCTCAGCTCGCGCATCTACCGCAGCCTGGTCTACGACGACCAGGTGGCTGTCTCCGCCTTCGGGCAGGGCAACATCATCGACGACCCCAATCTGTTCTACGCGGTGGCCATCGTGGCGCCGGGACGGCAGCCGGACGAGGTGGCCGCCGCGCTGATCGGCGAGCTCGAACGGCTCAAACAGGAGCCGGTGAGCGACGAGGAGCTGCAGCGCACGAAGAACCAGTTCGCGCGCGACTACATCATCGGCCGCATCACCAACTCGCAGAAGGCGGCGCACCTGGCGCACGCGGTGGTGATCCACGATGACATCACCACGGCCGACGGCGAGTTCGACATCTTCATGAACGTCAGCAAGGATGATGTGCAGCGCGTGGCGCGCACCTACTTCCGGGCGGAGAACCGCCTGCTGCTGACCATTCTGCCGCGCGGCGCACGCGGCTCGCCGCGGCCCAGCCTGGGGGTGGCATCGCGATGAGCGCCGGGTGCCGCGCTGCCGTCGTCTTGCTGGCGCTGGCCCCGGCCGCCGCGGGGGCGCAGGTCGCGGACTGGCCGGCCGAGACCCCGCCGCCGCCGCTGCTCGCCCCGGAGGTGCACTTTCCCGAGTACGAACTCGAGCAGCTCGCCAACGGGCTGCAGGTGGTCGTGGTGGGTGCGCACGAGCAGCCCGTAGTCAACATTCGCCTGCTCGTCCGCGCCGGCTCGACGAACGATCCGGAAGAGTTGCCGGGCGTCGCCTCCATGGCCGCGGAGCTGCTCGATCAGGGCGCCGCCGGGCGCAGCGCGCAGGAACTGGCCGCGACGATCGACAACGTCGGCGGCAGCCTTGCGGTGGGCGCCGGCAGCGACCTGAGCTTCGTCAACATCCTGGTGCTGAAGGACGACTTCGACCTCGCCCTCGACCTGCTGTCCGACGTCGCGCGCCGGCCGACGTACCACCCGGCGGAGATCGAGCGCCACCGCCGCCAGCTCCTGTCGAGCATGCAGGTCAGCCGGGACGATCCGGGCTACGTGGCCGGCATCGTCTTCGGCCAGCTCGTCTACGGCGCGCACCCCTACGGCCGGCCGGTGAACGGCACGCCCGCCTCGGTGCAGCGGATCCGCAGCACCGATCTGGCAGCGTTCCACCAGGCGCACTACATCCCGAACAACGCGATCCTGGCCGTGGTTGGCGACGTGACCACGGCGGAGGCGCTGGCCGGCGTCCGCCGCGTCCTCGGCGACTGGGAGCGCGGCGACCTGCCGGTGCCGAATCTGGTCGAGCCGCCCACACCCGCCCGCCGCCTGGTCGTGGTGGACAGGCCGGACGCCGTGCAGACGGTCATGCGCGTCGGACACTTGGCCCTGCCGCGCGCCCACCCGGACTTCCTGACGTTCGACGTGGCCATCAAGATCCTCGGCGGCGAGGGCGGCAACCGGCTGGGCAGCGTGCTGCGCACGGCCCGGTCGCTGACCTACGCCGCCTCGGCCGACCTGTCAGGCCGCCAGTTCACGGGCGACTTCATGGCACAGACCGAGACCCGCTCGCCGGCTACCGGCGAGGCCTTGCGCCTGATGGTGGAAGAGATCGCGCGGCTGCAGCGCGACCGCGTGCGCCACAGCGAGCTGCGCGGCGCGCAGGACTACCTGGCGGGCAACTTCCCGCTGTCGATCGAGACGCCGAACGCCATCGCCACCCAGGTGCTCGAGGCCGTGCTCTTCGGCCTCGACCTCGACGAGCTCGAGACGTTCCCCGAGCGCGTGCGGGCCGTGACACCGAACGACATCCAGCGCGTGGCGCGCAACTTCCTGCGCCCCGACACCCTCGCCATCGTCCTGGTCGGCAACGCCTCGTCGTTCGTCGATGACCTGCCCGGCGTCGGCTTCGACGACTACGAGGTGGTGCCCCTCTCCCGCGTCGACCTCTACGGCATCGACTCGCGCGGGCGGTGAAGGTCCTCGTTTCCTGTGGCGAGCCGTCGGGCGATCTGTACGCCGGCGCGCTCGCCGGCGCCATCCGCGCGCTCGACCCCGCGGCGCGCGTGTACGGGCTGGGGGGACCGCGCCTGCGCGCGGGCGGCGGCGAGGCGGTGGAGGACTACCGCGGACTGACGGTCACCGGGCTGTCCGAAGCGCTGGCCGTGCTCCCGCGTTCGCTCGCGGCGTACCGCCGTCTCGTGCGGCTGGCGCGCGCCGAGCGGCCGGACGTCTTCGTTCCCCTCGACTTTCCCGACTTCAACTTCCGCCTGGCCGGCGCGCTGCAACGCCTGGGCGTGCCTGTCGTCTACTATGTCTGCCCCCAGGTGTGGGCCTGGCGGCGGAGCCGGCTCCGCACCATCCGGCGCTTCGCGCGACGCGCCCTCGTCATCTTCCCGTTCGAGGCAGCCATCTATCGCGCGGCCGGCATCCCGGTCGACTTCGTCGGCCATCCGCTGGTCGAGCTGCTGCCGCCGCCGCGCCCGCGGGCCGAGTTCCTGCGCGCCCACCACCTCGACCCCGCCGCGCCGACCGTGGCCCTGCTGCCCGGCAGTCGGCCGAACGAGGTGCGCGCGCTCCTGCCGGAGATGATCCGCGCGGCGGTGCTGGTCTGCCGGCGGGTGCCGACGGCGCAGTTCGTCGTGGCGCGCGGCCCGCACCTCGACGACGACCTGTTCGCGCCGCTGGCGGCGCTCGAGGCCGCCGGCACGCCGCCGGTGGTCGTCGCCGCGGGTGCCGACGGCGCGCTGGCCGCGGCGGATGCGGCCGTCATCGCCTCCGGCACCGCCACGGTGCAGGCCGCTCTGCACGGCTGCCCGATGGTGATCGTCTACCGGCTCTCGGCACTCACGTACCGGGTGGTCCGCACGTTTGCGCACGTCGACAGGGCGGGCATGGTCAACCTCATCGCTGGCCGCAGGGTGGTCCCTGAACTCCTGCAGGACGCCTTCACCGCCGCGGCCGTCAGCGACGAGGTGGTGCGCTTCCTCACGAACGCCCCGCACGCCGCCGCTGCCCGCCGCGCGCTCGGCGAGGTCCGCGAGCGCCTGGGTGGCGCGGGCGCGAGCCGCCGCGCGGCCGAGGCGGTGCTGGCGGCGGCCGGCGTCCCGCGCCGCTGATCCGACTCGCGCGGCGATCTGCTAGCATCAACCGCTATTCCGGCTGCCGCACTCGCTGTCGACGACGTCAGGACCCGCGCCCGCGAGCTGGGGTTCGCTCTGTGCGGCATCGCCCCGGCCGGCGCGTTCCCCGAGCTGGCCTTCCTGCGGGAGTGGCTGGACCGCGGCTACGCGGGCGAGATGCGCTATCTGCAGCGGACCGCCGCGCGCCGAGCCGACGTGCGGCAGGTGTTGCCGGGCGCGCGCACGGTGATTGCGCTCGCCACCAACTACCACGTCGACCGGCCGTACTCGACCGAGCAGGCGAACCCGGACCAGGCCCGCGTTGCGCGCTACGCCTGGGGTGAGGACTACCACGCGGTGGTCGGCCGGCGCACGGAGCAGCTCCTCGACTGGCTGCGGTCCGTCAGCCCCGAGCCGTTCGAGGCGCGCCCCTACGTCGACACGGGGCCGGTCCAGGAGCGTGTCTACGCGCAGTACGCCGGCCTCGGCTGGATCGGCAAGAACACCTGCCTCATCAACGCCGAGCTCGGCTCGTGGCTCTTCCTGTCGGAGATCGTCAGCAGCCTGTCGCTGGCGGTCGACGCGCCGGCGCTCGACCAGTGCGGCACGTGCACGCTCTGTCTGGAAGCCTGCCCCACCGGCGCGCTCGTCGCCCCGTACGTGCTCGATTCCAACCGCTGCATTGCGTACCTGACGATCGAGCAGCGGGGGGCGCTGCCCGAGGCGGCGCGGCCCGCACTCGGCACCCACGTCTACGGCTGCGACATCTGCCAGGAAGTATGTCCCTGGAACGCGCAGCCGCCGGTCTCCGCCGACCCGGCCTGGCAGCCGCACCCGGCGCTGGACCAGCCGCGGCTCGACTCCCTGTGGCGCGCGCCCGACGAGGTGTTGCGGCCGGCGGTCAAGCGCAGCGCGATGGCCTACGCGGGCCTGCGCCGCCTGCGGCGCAACACGGCCGTCGCCCTCGGCAACAGCGGGTCGCCGGCCGCGGCCGCGGCGCTGGCCGAGCCGGCCGCCGGCGAGGATTCCCGTGCCGCGCCGCTCGTCGCCGAGCACGCGGCCTGGGCCCGGCGCCGGGTCAGTCGCCCTTGAGGCTCTCGAAGAAAAGGCCGCGCAGCTCGCGCACGTCGGCCTGGACGTCGTCGAACCGGTCGTTTCTGGCAGCGAACCGGCTGTCCAGGGTGCCGGAGACCATTACATCCTGTCAGGCGTCCGGCAGGCGCCGCGCGCCGCGTGCGCGCGCCGGACCGGGGCGACGCTGCTCGGCGCTGCGCTCGAGCCGCTCGCGGCGCTCCTGCAGCGCCGCGCGTTCGTCCTCCAGGCGCTGGCAGTGCGCCAGACGGCCGGCCGCGAGTCGCCCCTCCGCCACCGCGCCGCGGACTGCGCAGCCCGGCTCGCTGCGGTGGCGGCAGTCGCGGAAGCGGCAGTCGCGGGCCAGTGCCTCGATGTCGTCGAAGACTTCCTCGAGCGCCCGGTCGGTATCCCAGAGCCGCAGCTCGCGCATGCCGGGCGTGTCGATGATGACGCCCCCGTCGGGCCGCACGAGCAGCTCGCGGTGCACCGTCGTGTGGCGGCCCCGGCTGTCGCGCCCGCGCACGCTGCGCGTGCGCTGCCGCTCGCTGCCCAGCAGACAGTTGACGATGGTCGACTTGCCGACGCCCGACGAGCCGAGCAGGGCGACGGTCTGGCCACCGGTCAGGTAGGCGGCGAGCCCGTCGATGCCGCGCACCTCCCTGCAGCTCGTGGCGTGCAGCGGCACCCGTGGGGCCAGTGCGCGGATGGCGGCCACGGCCTCGTCCAGCGTGTCGCAGACGTCCGTCTTGTTCAGCACCACCACGGGCGCGGCGCCACTCTCGGCCGCCGCCGCGAGGTAGCGTTGGATCCGGCGCGGGTTGAAGTCGTCGTCGAGTCCAGCGACCAGGAAGACCGTGTCGACGTTGGCCGCCACCACCTGCCGCCGTGTCGGGTCGCCGGCCGCCTTGCGGGCGAAGCAGCTGCGCCGCGGCAGGACGGCGCGAATGGTGGCCCGCCGCGCGGCGCCCGCCCTTGCCGCCACCCAGTCGCCCACGGCGGGCAGCGCGTCGGCTCCCGCGGCCGCATGCCGCAGGCTGCCTGCCGCCTCGGCCAGCAGCTCGCCGCCGGCGGTGAGCACGCGGTACAAGTGGTTGTGCTCGACGCCCACCCGTGCGGGCACCAGGCCGGGTTCTGCGACGGCGTCGAATGCCGCCGCGAACGCCTGGTCCCACCCGAGCCGGGCGAGCTCCGCCGGCAGCGCGGCCGTCATGGCGCGGGCGAAAGCGCCGGCAGGTCCCACAGCAGCGGGTGGGCGGCCGCGGCCGCCTCGGCGCGGTCCGCTGCAGTGAAGTTGTGCACGTTCACGCCGAGCAGGCGGACCGGCCGGGTCCCTGCCTCGGTCCGTGCCAGCAGCACGAGGGCGCGCGCCGCGACCGTGTCGGCGTCGCGGGCTGCCGGCAGTGCCGTCAGGCTGCGCGTGATGGTCGTGAAGTCGGCGTAGCGGACCTTGATGGTCACCGTCCGCGCAGCCTGGGTGCGGCCCGCCAGCCAGTCGCCGGTTCGCCGCGCCAGGCGCTCGACCTCGCGGCGGATCTCATCGAGGTCCAGCAGATCCTCGGGCCAGGTGCGCTCGGAACCGCTGGACTTCGCCACCCGGTGGGGCATCACGGGCCGGTCGTCGTCGCCGTGGGCCAGCCGCCGCAGCCAGCCCGCCTGCCGGCCGACCAGGCCCCGCAGCGTGGCCTCGTCGACGCCCCGGATGTCGACGAGCTGTCTCAGGCCGTGGGCCCGCAGCTTGCGCGCGGTCACCGGCCCGACGCCCCACAGCGCGTCCACCGGCAGTTGCCGCAGGAACGGCTCGACCCGTCCGGGCGGTACCACGGTGAGGCCGTCGGGCTTCTCGAGCGCCGACGCCACCTTGGCCAGGAATTTGTTCGCGGCGACGCCGGCCGAGGCCGTCAGCCCGGTCTCGGCGCGGATCTGCCGCTTCAGACGTCGTGCCACCGGGGTGGCGAACGGCTCGTTCCACGCGTTCTCGGTCACGTCCAGGTAGGCCTCGTCGAGCGACAGCGGCTCGACCAGCGGCGTCACCGCCCGGAACAGGTCGAAGACCTGCCCGGACACCGCCCGGTACTTGGCGAAGTCGGGCCGCACGATCGCCAGCTTCGGGCACAGCCGCACCGCCCTGGCCATCGCCATGGCCGAGCGCACGCCGAAGGCTCGCGCCTCGTAGCTGGCTGCCGCCACCACGCCGCGGCTCTCGGGCCGCCCGCCGACCGCCACCGGCCGCCCGCGCAGCGCCGGATCGTCGCGCTGCTCGACCGACGCGTAGAAGGCGTCCATGTCGAGGTGGATGATGCGCCGCTCCGGCTGGGTCATGGGGCCGCCGCTTGCCGGCGGTGCGTGGCTTCGTCGATCTCGTCGAGTATGCGCTGCGCGGCGTCCCGCGGGTCGGGCGCGCTGCGGACGGGTCGTCCGACCACCAGGTGGTCCGCGCCCTGCAGGATGGCCTCCCCCGGTGTCGTGAAGCGCACGTGGTCGTCCCGGGCGTCCCACCACGCCGGCCGGATGCCCGGGCTCACTAGTATGGCGTCGGGAAAGGCCGCCCGGCTGGCCCCGATGGCGGTCCCCGACACGATGAGCCCGTCGAAGCCGGCCTCGACCATGGGCCGGGCGCGGGCCACGATGTGCGCGTCGGGCGCGTCCAGGCTCGACAGCAACGGTACCGCCAGGAACTGCGGAAACCGCCCCGGCGCCCGCGCGGCGCGTCCCGCCGCCAGCGTGTGCCGCGTGATGGCCGTCTCGGCCGCCTCGATGAACGTCATGAGCCGGATGCCGAGCTCGGCCGCCCGCTCGACGAAGCGCGCGATGGTGTTGCCGATGTCGCCGGCAATCTTCAGATCGACGAAGACCGCCCCCTGGTCGCCGCGCGCCGCACGCAGGCGCTGCAGCAGCTCGAACAGGTTCCCGGCGAGAAAAAGCTGCAGCCCGACCTTGAAGAACGATACGTTGTCGAGCGTGTCCACGAGCGCGACGGCTTCGTCGTGCGTTGAAACGTCGAGCGCAACGATGAGTCGATCGTTGCCTGCCGTGGCGTCACCTCCGTCCGACTTCCGCTGGGTGCGAGGCGACCGTACCGAGTAGGCCTGCCGCTGTCAAGCGGTCGGCGAGGAATGCGCGGCCGGTTGCCGGGTCCCTGCGGTGAAATCACAGGCGGGCCAGTTGCAGCAGCCCAGGAACGGTCCGTACTTCCCCGCCTTGCGCACCAGCCACCCAGCGCACGCCGGGCAGCCGGTGACCTGCGTTCCGCACGCCGGGCAGCGCACGGTTTTTCCGTCCCGCACCGGTAGTCCCTGCCCGCACTCGGGACACGCCGGCTGCGTATGCCTGCAATAGGGGTAGTTGGAGCAGCCGTAGAATCCGCCGTCCCTGCCCGTCCGCCGCACCAGGCGCCCCGTCGCGCACGCAGGGCAATGCGGACCATCCGCAAGCGGCAAGCCGAAGGAGTCGATCCGCCCGCCTGCCTGCAGGAGTTCCTGGACGAAAGCCGAACGGGGTCCGCCCTCCTCCAGCACGTATGTCCGGCGCCGGGCGCGCGTCAGCGCGACGTAGAAGAGCCGGCGCTCTTCCGCGTTGGGGTGCTTCTCGGGCGCGGCGAGGACCAGGTCGAGCAGCGGGTCGTCCGTGATCTCGGTCGGGAACCCGTAGCGGCCCGCGCACACGCCGAGCACCACGACGTAGTCGGCCTCCAGACCCTTCGCGGCGTGCACGGTCCGGTAGTCGAGGTCCAGGCCCGGATGGTCTCGCCGCAGCGCTGCCATGTCCGGCTTCAGGTGCTTGTACCGCCCCAGCAGCAGGACGTTCGGCCGGCCTTCCGTCCGGGCGGCCTCGGTCGCAATCCGGTCGAGCGCCTCGCGCAGGGCAGTTCCGGTACCGTCGCCGCCGCCGATGCGGACGCCGGGCCCGTCCACGCTCCGGACGGGCCGCACGTCCTTCCTGATCTGCGCCGGATTGCGGAGGACGAAGCGCGTGGCCACTTCGCACACACCGTCCGAGCATCGGAACGTCATCTCCAGAGCGGTGCGCGCCCCGGCACCGAAGTACTCCTCGAACCGGCGCATGACGCCGATGTCCGATCCCGCGAAACGGAAGATGGCCTGCCAGTCGTCGCCGACTGCGAAGAGCTGGGTGGCGGGTGACTGGTCCAGGAGGGCCTTCAACAGCGCCGCCCGGCCCGGCGAGATGTCCTGGAACTCGTCGACGAGGATGTAGCGGAAGGGGTTGCGGTAGCGCCCGGCGGACACGTAGTCCGTCGCGCGGTGGATCATGTCGTGGAAGTCGATCTCGCCCGCCTCCGCCAACTGCTCCTGGTAGCGTTCGAAGATCGGGCGGAACGCGCGCAGGAACGCCCTGCTGCGTCTGCCGTCGCGCTTCCCGGAGGCTCGGCCTTCGACTGCCTCGATGGACAGGCGGGCGCCCTTGACGTGCTGCAGGAAGGTCGCCACCAGCCGCGTGAACGGGGCCACCCGTCCCTGCTCCTTGAGGACGGCGAATACCTCTTCCCTGGGAATCGGTTTCAGCGCCACGCCGTGACCGCGCAGCTTGTCAGCGAGATGCTCGGTCAACCGGCCGGCTGCCTTTTCGTGGCTGAAGGTCTCGATGAGGGTCGTGCCATGCTCTGCATGGAGCGCCAGCTTCCACTCCCGCGACGCCGTGTACTCGGCCCGGTCGATGAACGGCGGCGTGTCCCCGTTCTTCGAGAGGGCGAAGTGCTCGATATAGATCCCCGCGTCGCCCGCATCGGGCAGGTGGAAGTCCGGCCGGTACCGGCCCTTGTCCGCGGTCGCGGTGTCGTGCTCGTAGGGGCGTTCGTATTCGTAGCGGACGCCGTTCAGGAAGAGGAAGTTCGCGATGTGACACTCCTCGAGGCTCTTGACGGCTTCACCCTGCAGGGACCGGACCTCCTGGCTGCGGACGTAGTCCCAGTAGTCGTCCAGCGACCGGAATTCGTGCTTGCTGCGGTAGGGCGTCGAGTCGTACGCGAGCCAGCGGATCAGCGCCCGACCGTGCCGGAGGTGGCGCAGCAGCGTCGCGATGATGTCCTTCAGCAGGTCGAACAGCGCCGCCTCGTCCGCCGCGGCCTTCGCGAGTGCGGGACGGCGACCCTCGACCTCCCCGATGATGGAGAGCCCCAACGAGTGGAACGTTTCCAGGCGCATGGTCCGGGCCGCCCGCGCGCCGAGGCGTTGCTTGACGCGCTGCGCGAGTTCGTCGCGGGCGTTGCGCGCGAAGGCGAGCAGCAACAGGTCCTCCGGCTGCCGCGCGCCGCGTTCGACAAGCCAGCCGGCCTTCGCCACCATGACGGACGTCTTGCCGCTGCCCGCGGCCGCCACCACCAGGTTGTGGTCGTCGTCCACGCACACGGCCCGGCGCTGTTCTTCCGTGAGGGGGCGCGCTTCGACGCGGCCCAGGAAATCGCGGGAGCGCTGGAGTTCATTCGCCAGGAAGGCCTTGTTCGCTTGGTTTCGCGCCGCTTCCGGGTCCGACAGGAACGCGCGGATGCGCTTCACCCCCTGGATGGCGGGTTCGGCGTCGAGCCGCGCCGGCCACCGTGGCGGCAACACCGCTGCCGCCTGCTGCACCGCTTCGACGAGCAACGAGAAGGCGCGGCGGCGCACGTAGCACTGCGGCTGCTCCAGGTCGGCCAGGCGGGCAGCGATGCCGCGCAGCGCATCCGCCTGTTCCGTCAGGAACGCACGCCACCAGGCGACTCGCGCGTCCTCCACCGCGGCGGTCAGTGCCGCTGCCTCGCAACGCCGGAGTCCCGACACGACGGTAGCGCCGCGGGCGGTGCGGATTCGGACGCTGCCCCAGGCCCAGTGCCGTTCCGGGTCGACGGCATGAATCTGCGCCAACGGGATTTCCCGCGTCCCGAGCGGCATCGTCAGGCGGAGCACCGCCCCTCGGAGCACCGCCGCCCGCGCGTCCCACGGCCGGACAATGGCGAACAGCAACCACGCGAAACCGACACGCCGGAAGACCGGGCAACCGGCCTGCTCCGACCCGACCGCGCTCCGGGTGTCACGCGGTGTCACGCGCATACCGCATAGGTCGCATAGGCCCCCGGCTGCCGCAACCAGCCCGCCGGCTGCCGCCGGTCGGCGCCTCCCGGCGCCCCGCGAGCCCGGCGGGCATCCGCGCCGTCTCAGCGCACAGGTTGCGGGTTGGTGTCCAGGAACGTTGGCGGGAGTGTCGGCGTCCGCCGCCGAACCGGCCGCACCGAGACACTCAGACGCGGTGGTCGCGGTCGTCCGACGCGCTCGACCGCACCGCCCGCAGAATGTCCTCGTCTGCGTCCGGGTAGCGAGGCTCCCATCCCGGCCCCGCGGCCGGCTCGGCGGTCAGGTCGATGACGTCCGGCCTGTACTTCTCCGCGAGGAATCGTTCCCGATAGAGGTGGTGGGCCGTGTCGCAGACGCGCGCCGTATAGTACGCGTTGAACCCCCCTCCCACGGCCGCGCCCAGGATCGGGACAGCCTGGGCCAGCTTGGCCTTCGTGAGACGTATGCCCAACGCCTTGGCGATCTTCTTCACAACCGCCACAAATGCCTTCTCCTTCAATTCCTTCCACGCCTTCTTCTTCGCGGCGTCGGCAGCGATTTTCGCCAACTCGGCCATCACGGGTGCCTTCGCTGCATCACTCGGGCTGGACGCCAGGCCCAGCACGTTCATGGCGAAGACGCGTCCCCGTTGAGCAGTAACATCGAATCCGTAGCAGGTGGCGTATTCGCCGATCGCGCGGAGGTTCAAGGCGAGCAACGCCGGAATGTCGGCTACCAGACCGGGAACGCCGGCGGCGCCGGCAGCCGCTCCCTCCACGAACGCCAGCCCGGTGTACTTGGCGTCCAGCCGGCCGACCACGGCGTCCACCGCCTCCAGGTCGAGCTCCAAGATGCCCGCGCGCCCATCAACCTTATGCCCCTGTTGGCGAAACCTGGCGTAGACCGCTTTGCGAGGCACGGTCCAGGCGGCAGCACCCAAGAGAACGCGCACCGTTCCGGCGAATGCCTTGTCGAAAACGGAACGCAGTTCGGTGGCGGCCGCTGCTTTCCCGATCAGCGTCTTCACGGGGGCGACGGGCCAGCCGATCTGGCGCATGGTCTGGCCGAACCAGCGCTGGTCGGGGCTCTTCCAGCGGCGGATCTGCTCGCGCGCCTGGTTCTCGTAGTCCGACGACATGCTGGTCATAGCGCTCCTGTCGGCGTCGTCCCGAACCGCTACCGGCGAAACCCACGCGAGTATCGCGGACCATACCATGCCCGTCTGGGCGGCACCCAGTGCCCGCATCGCCGCCGAACGCCGCGTCGGCCGGTGTCAGCCACTGGTACCCGCCCGGCGCCGGGGTTGGCCAGGGCGCGCCGGGGCTGGACGAACGCGCCGGGCCGGCCGCCGCGCCGGTATACAATCTGCCCCGAGATACGCGCCGTCCGGAGAGTAATTCGCATGTCGTCGGAACTGATCGCCATCCCCGCCGTCGGCGTGGGGCTGGCGGGTCTGGTGGTCACGTCGCAGCGCAACCTGTGGAAGGATCTCCCTGAGGAGACGCGCCTCGCCGAGCGGTTGTCGGAGGGCCGGCGCGTGTCGGGTGACGCGGCGTGAGCAGCGAAGTGTCCACCGGCTCCGGTACCGGCCTCGGCTCCCGCCCCGGTCCCGGCTTGCAGTCCGCGATCACGACCCCGCCCCCGACCCTGGACCACACCCCGACCCCGGACGCGGCTCCGCCGCGGGTGGTCTCCCTGCCCGCGGCCGCGCCGTCGCGGCCGTCGCGGTCGGCCCTGGCGGCGGCCGACCTCCTCGCAGGCTTGCACTGCTGGGAGCTGTGGTCCGCGATGGGGGTGCAGGGCATGCGCCGCGGCTACCGGCGGTCCATCCTCGGCCCGCTGTGGCTGACCATCTCGCTGGCTGTCCTCGTCACGGCGCTGGGGCTGCTCTACGGGCGCCTGTTCAACATGCCGCTGGAGCGCTACCTGCCGCACGTGGCCCTGGGGTTCATCGCCTGGCAGTTCGTGCAGGCCGCCGTCAATCGGAGCTGCACCGTGTTCGTACGCCACAAGGTGTGGATCACGAACGCCCGGCGGCCGCTGGCGATGTTCGTCTTCAAGGACGTGTGGGAGAACCTCCTGACGATGGCCCACAACGGGCTGGTGTACGTGGGGGTCGCCGTCATCTTCGGGGTGGCGGCCGGCCTGCACGCGCTGCTGCTGGTGCCCGGGCTGGTGCTGGTGGTGGTCAACGCCGTCTGGGTGGGCCTGCTGCTGGGCACGGTCTGCGCGCGCTTCCGGGACGTGGCGCAGATAGTGGGCAGCGTCATGCGGGTGGTCTTCTTCGTGACGCCGGTCATCTGGATTCCCGACCAGCTCGGCGCGCGCTCCCACCTGGCGCTGTACAATCCCTTCACCTATTTCATCGAGCTCGTCCGCGCGCCGCTGTTGGGCCAGGGGCTGCCCGCGGTCACCTGGATGCTGGTGTTGGCGGTCACGGCCGCCGGCTGGACGCTGACCTGGCTCGTCTTCGCGCGCTACCGGAGCCGTGTGCCCTACTGGGTGTAGCAGCCGAGCCATGCTGGCCGTCGATCTCGAGAACGTCGCCGTCGACTTTCCCATCTACGGGGCCGAGAGCCGCTCGCTGAAGAAGCGGCTGTTGGGGCGCCGCATCGGGGCGCGCGTCAGCTACGGCACGCGCCACACGGTCACCGTCCACGCGCTGCGCGACGTCTCGCTGCGCCTGCGGCAGGGCGACCGGGTGGGCCTTACCGGCGCCAACGGCGCCGGCAAGTCGACGCTGCTGCGAACCATCGCCGGCGTCTACGAGCCGGCGCGCGGGCGGGTCCGCGTCCAGGGCCGCGTGACCACGCTCTTCAGCCTGAAGCTCGGCATGGAGGGCGACGCCACCGGCCTGGAGAACATCCGCATCTGCGGCCTGGCCGCCGGCCTGACGCGCCAGGAGATAGAGCGCCGCACCGCCGACATCGCCGAGTTCACCGAGCTGGGCGACTACCTCGAGCTGCCGCTGTTCTGCTACTCGGCCGGCATGAAGGCGCGCCTGGCGTTCGCCATCTCCACCGCTGTGCAACCGGAGATCCTGCTGATGGACGAGTGGATCGGCGCGGGCGACGCCGCCTTCCTCGACAAGGTCAACACCCGCCTGCACACCCTGCTCGACGACGCGGGCATCCTCGTGCTGGCCTCGCACAACGAGCGACTCATCGAGCGCGTCTGCAACCGCGTGGTGCGGCTCGAGGGCGGCGCGGTGACCGGCGACCACCCCGCCGGCATCCGTCGCGATGTGCCGGCGGCCTCCTGAGAGCGACGATGGAAGCCAGGCAGCCCGGCCCCCTGCAGCAGGCCATGGCCGCGTGCCGACGCGCCTGGGTGGGCGTGGCCTTGTTCAGCGCCTGCGTCAACCTGCTCATGCTGACCGTACCCATGTACATGATGCAGGTCTACGACCGGGTGCTGACCACCAGCAACATCGACACCCTGCTGGCGCTCAGCGCCATGGTGGCGGTGGGGCTGGCCACCTTCGGCCTGCTCGACGCCGTGCGCAACCGCATCCTGGCGCGCGTGGGCGCCTGGTTCGAGCGCGAGCTGGGCAGCCCCGTCCTGGGCGGTTCCATCGCCGAGGCACGCCGCGCCGGGGGCGGCGTCTCGGCGCAGGGGCTGCGCGACCTGGCCACGGTGCGCGGCTACTTCGCCGGCGCGGGCATCATGCCGCTGTTCGATGCGCCGTGGGCGCCCGTCTTTCTTGCCATCGTCTTCGTCATCCACCCGGTGCTGGGCTGGATCGGCCTGCTCGGCGCCATCGCGTTGTTCGCGTGCGCCGCGCTCAACGACCTGACCACCCGCAAGCGGCTCACCGAGGCCAACAGCGCGTCGGTGCGCGCCCTGAACGATGCGGACGCCGCCATCCGCAACGCCGACGCCATCACCGCGATGGGGATGTTGCCCGACCTGGCGCGCCGCTGGCGGGAAACCACCGCGGTCAGTCTCGACCAGCAGACCTCGGCCACCGATGCCTCGGGCGGCATCTCAGCCACTGCCAAGGCGCTGCGCTTCGGCCTGCAGGCGTCCATGCTGGGCGTGGGCGGCTACCTGGTCATCGGCAACCAGATGTCGGCTGGCAGCATCGTCGCTGCCGCGGTTATCGCGGCGCGCGGCCTGGCCCCGATGGAGCAGCTCATCGCCTCCTGGCGCAACTTCGTCAGTGCCCGTGCGGCCTACCAGCGGCTGGCCGAGCTGCTCGAGCGGGCCCCGCCCGACGAGGGCGGCACGGTCCTGCCGCGCCCGGCCGGCAACGTCGTCTTCGACAAGGTGAACTACGTCCCGCCCGGTGTGCGCCTGCCCATCGTCCGCCAGATCTCGCTGGGTATCAGGGCCGGCGAGGTGCTGGGCATCGTGGGACCCTCGGGTGCCGGCAAGACCACCCTGGTGCGTCTGCTGGTGGGCTCGCTGCGGCCGTCCACCGGCCATGTGCGGCTCGACGGCGCCGACGTCACCGCCTGGCCCGACGCCGACCGCGGGCGCCACGTCGGTTACGTGCCGCAGAGTGTCGAGTTGTTTCGCGGCACGGTGCGCGACAACATCGCACGCCTGGGCGCGGCCAGCGACGAGGACGTGGTGGCTGCTGCCCAGCTCGCCGGTGCGCACGACATCGTTCTCGGCCTGCCGCGCGGCTACGACACGCCCATCGGCGTGGGCGGCGTGCCCATCTCCGGCGGCCAGCGGCAGCGGGTCGCGCTGGCGCGCGCCGTCTTCGGCAACCCGGCGCTGCTCGTCCTCGACGAGCCGAACGCGCACCTCGACGGCGACGGCGAGCTGGCGCTGGCCGACACGGTGCGCCGGCTGCGCGAGCGTGGTTGCACCATCGTGCTCATTGCCCAGCGCGCCGGCATCATGGCGCTGGCGGACAGGGTGCTGGTGCTCAGGGCGGGGGCGATGGAGGCCTACGGCCCCCGCGACGAGATCCTGGGCACCTTGCGCCGGGCCAACCTGACGCCCGTGAAGCCGGACAAGGCGGTCCAGGCGGGGGCCTCCTGAACGTTCGCACTGCCCGCGGCGCCCGCGCCCGCAAGACGGCGCCGGCCCCCGCAGGGCTGGGCGGGCGCCAGCCGGAGCAGCCAGACGACGCTCGATGGTCTGGCAGCGAGCGATGCCGGGAGGAAGTCGGGCGATGCGGGTGAAGCGCTACGTCCTGACCGGGTTGGAGCGGTGCGACGTGTGCGGCGGCAAGGAGCAGGTACTGCGCGTCGCCGATCGCTGGCTGTGCGCCCAGCACACCTGCCGGGGGTGCCGCGCGCAGGCCGTGGACCGGCCGTACGGTCTGTGCGCGACGTGCCGGCCCGCGCAGCCACCTGCGCGCAGAGGGCAGCGGGAGGGGTGACAGCCCGTGGCAAACCCTGCGCCGCACCGAAACGCGGTCGTGCCAATGCCGCGCACGGCCGGAACACGGCAAGAGCTCTTGCCACGGGCTGGCAAGGCCGGGCAGGGTGCGTGATAAGGTGAAGTGAATGGAAGGCCTGATTCCCTGGTTGACGCCGGCGCTGATAGTCGGACTGTTCGGCTGGGTTCGGGCCGACATCCGTGCCCTGCGGCAGGAGATGGCCGGCCTGCGGCAGGAGGTGACCGGCCTGCGGCAGGAGATGACCGGACGGTTCGATCAGGTGAACCACGAGCTCGCCGAGCTGCGCGAGCGCATGGCGAAGCTGGAAGGCTCACTCGAGGGTTTCCTCGCCGGCCGGCGCGACCGGGACGTCGCGTAGTGCGTGGAACGCGGCACCCGAGCCCCAAGCCCGCCGCCGCGCACCTCCGGTTACCCCATATCCGGCTGGAATGACCGATGAGCGAAGAGATTGCCCCCCGGCCCACCCACACCGTCCTCGCCCCGAGGCCCGCGCCGGAGGCCCCGCCCGGGGAGCGGCGCGAGATGGGTATCCGCCGCAGCATGACCGCCGGGCTGGTCGTGGTGACGGTCTTCGTGGGCGGCTTCGGCACGTGGGCGGCGGTGGCCCCGCTGGAGAGCGCCGCCATCGCGCCGGGCATCGTCGGCGTGAGCACCGAGCGCCGCACCGTGCAGCACATGGAGGGGGGCATCGTCGAAGAGATCCTGGTGGTCGACGGTGACCAGGTGGCCGCCGGGCAGACGCTCATCGTCCTCGACGACACCTCGGCGCGCGCCCGGCTCGCCCTGCTCGAGGGGCGCCACCGCTCGGCGGCGGCGCTCAACGCGCGGCTGGAGGCCGAGCGCGACGGCCGCCCGGCCATCCGCTGGCCCGAGTGGCTGGCAGGCGCAGCCCTCGACGACGCCGCGGCCGCCGAGGTCATGGCCACCCAGGAGCGCATCTTCCGCGCGCGCGCCGTCTCGTTGGCCAACCAGCGTGCCATCCACCAGCGGCGCATCGAGCAGCTCCGCGAGGAATCCGCCGGGCTGCAGGCCGAGCTGCAGGCCCAGGACCGCCGCCGCGCCCTGCTGGCCGAGGAGCTCGAGGCCGTGCGCGAGCTCGTCGAGCGCGGGCTCGAGCCCAAGCCGCGGCTGCTCGCGATGGAGCGCGCCGAGACGGAAATCGTCGGCGACCGCGTCCGCAACCAGGCGCGTATCGCCAGCATCGAGCAGACCATCGACGAAACCCGCCTGGTCATGGACGAACTGGGCAATGTGCGGCTGGCCGAGGTGGTGGCCGAGCTGCGCGAGGTGGAGACGCGCCTCTCGGATCTGCGCGAGCAGTTGGCCGCGGCCCGCGACGTGGCGGAGCGCACGCGCGTGACCGCTCCGGTGGCCGGCACCGTGATGGACTTGCGGGTGTTCACGGAGGGCGGCGTCGTGGCCGCCGGCGAGCGGCTGATGGATGTGGTGCCCGCCAACGACCGGCTCATCATCGAGGCGCGCGTGGCGCCCAACGATATCGAGACGATATCCCTGGGGCTGGAGGCGCAGGTGCGGCTGACAGCCTATTCGCAGCTCGGGGCTCCGCGCCTCGGCGGCCGCGTCGTCCGCGTCTCGGCGGACCGTTTGGCCGACCCGCGGACCGGCGCGTCGTGGTACGAGGCACGCGTCGCTCTCGACCCGGACCAGCCCGGCCTGTCGAGCCTGGCGCTGGTGCCCGGCATGCCGGCCGAGGTGATGATTGTCACCGGTGCGCGTACGCCCATCGACTATCTCCTCAAGCCGATAGTGGACAGTCTGGGACGTGCGTTGCGCGAGGAGTAACCGGCGCTGCCGCCCGCGCCGGCACTGCCCCCAGCGGACGCCGGGGTTCGGGCGCGCGACCGCGTCCGATTGATAGTCCGGCGTTGTCCACGGTCCCCCCTTCCCCCTCCCCCCGGGCCGACCTCGATGGAGTGCAACCGGATTGCATGCGAGATGTGTTACGTTTCGAAACGCCGTGGTCGAGGCACCCTACTTTCCCATCGTCTACCTGCGGGGCTACGCGGGCAGCCAGGGGGAGATCGAGGCGACGGTAGCGACTCCGTACACGGGGTTCAACCTCGGTTCCACCAGGGTTCGGCAGCTCCACACGGGGGAGGTGCGGCCCCATGTGTTCGAGTCGCCGGTCATTCGCCTGATGAAGGACCACGGCTACGTGGATGCCTACAGCGGCAGCGAGATTCTGCCGCGGGGGCCCACGCCGGGCCGCTCCATCTGGATCTTCCGCTACTACGATGTCGTTGACGAGGAGTTCGGGGACGGCCGGCGTCGCGAGATAGAGTTTCATGCCCGCGAGCTGCGGCGCTTCCTGCGGCACGTGCGCGACGCCGTACTGGACGAGGGAGAGGATCCGGCCCGCTTCCGCGCCTGCCTCGTCGCCCACTCCATGGGCGGCCTCATCTGCCGCTGCTACCTGCAGAATCGGGACATTCCGGATCTCGACGGCGGGCAGTCCGGCGACTGGCGCCGGAAGGGCGTGGACAAGGTCTTCACGTACGGCACACCCCACGGCGGCATCGAGTTCCGCCGCGGGCTGGGCTGGCTGGAGGGGCTGCGGGACTTCCTCGATCCGCACAACGCCGGGAACTTCGGCCCGCGCCGGATGCGCGAGTTTCTCGACCTGCCGCCCGCTGAGCCGCTCGATTCGCTGAACGGGCACTTTCCCGCGGAGCGGTTCTTCTGCCTGGTCGGCACCGACTGGCGCGACTACGGCGCTGCGTTGGGGCTGTCGAAACGTGCGGTCGGGCCCCTGAGCGACGGGCTCGTGCAGATTCGGAACGCCGCGGTGCGGGGCGCGCCGCGCGCGTTCGTGCACCGCAGCCACTCCGGCCACTACGGACTCGTCAACTCCGAGTCCGGCTATCAGAATCTGTCCCGCTTCCTCTTCGGCGACACCCGCGTGCTGGTCGAGCTGGTGGACACGGAGATTGCCCTGCCGAGAGCCGTGACGGAGGCCGCCGAGGGGAAGGCCGAGGTCGGCGTGGCGTACCACATCGACACCGTGTTCGGCGTCCGCGGCCTGCCTGTCGAGCTCCACCGGCGCACGTACAGCGAAGGGTCGGCTGTCTTCCGGACGTACGAACAGCTCACCGGCGGGCCGACGAAGCTGTTCACCGCGTTCCTGATGCGCGGGGCGCGGGTCGTGCGCCGCCGGCGGACGTCAGGCTTCGCCCTGCGGGTGGAGATTCGCGTTCCCGAGTACGAAGCGGCTGGCCGCCGCGCCGGCGATCACTACGAAGGCGGACTCCTGTTCGTCGACAAACTGAACGTCGAGGTCGCGCACGCCGCGGACGGTCGCGACCGGGTGCGGTACGGCTGGGACAGCCGGGCGCCGAACCGCACGTCGCTCGACCTCGCGCTGGAGCGAGACGACGGCGCGCTGGTCGGCCGCATACCCTTCCGCCGCGGGCGGCGTATCCGCGGCCACATCCGCATCACCGTGACGGGTTGGAACACGCGCTAGAAGAAGCGCACCGAGTAGCCGACCCTGATGCCGCGTCCCATCTCGGGTGCCAGGTCCTTGATGAAGGACGTGTGGTTGCGGTACAGCGTGTTGGTCAGGTTGTACCCGGTGAAGCTCAGTACGTGCGCCGCGTGCTGCCGCGCCCAGGTGTAGGACGCGATCACGTTCAGCACCGAGTAGCCGTCCGTCTCGGTCTCGCCGCGGTAGACGGCGTCCTGCCTGCCCGCGTACATCAGTTGCGGGCTGACGGTGAAGTCGCCGTACGGGATGTCGAGCTGCAGGGTGCCCCGCAAGGGCGGAATGCGGGGCAGCGGCTCGTTCGTCTCCGTCAGCCGGGCGTCGACGTAGCCGATGCCCAGCGTGGCCCACGCCCGGCCTCCGAGCCGCACGCTGCCGCGCGCGTCCATGCCTCGGAAGCGGCTGTCGCCCTGCGCGAAGTTGAACACCGGCAGGCCGTCTAGAACCTGCTCCGTGCGGTCGCCGAAGATGAACCCGTCGATGTCGTAGACGTAGCCGTTCAGCTCGCCGCGCACCCGGTTGCCGCGGGTCCGCAGACTGACGTCGAGACCCAGCGTCTCCTCGGCGCGCAGATCGGCGTTGCCCACCTCGAACGCGAGATTCCCCACGTGCGGGCCGTAGTTGTAGAGCTCCTCCAGCGCGGGCGCGCGGTGCGTGCTGGTGAAGTTGGCCACGAACGCGCTCCGCTCGCCGATGCCCACGTGCACACCGATCGACCCGGAGGCCCCGAGGAACGTCCGGTCGCGCGGGTCGGGGATGGGGACGAATCCTTCGTCACCGTGGTCTTCGTCTTCGTCCTCGTCACCGTGATCTTCGTCCTCGTCCTCGCCCTCTTCCTCTTCTCCGTGGTCCTCGTCCTCGCCCTCGCCGGCGTGGTCTTCGTCCTCCTCGCCGTGGTCTTCGTCGTCGAGACCGATCATGCGGTCGCCGGCCCGATACGAGTTCCGCTCGATGCGGCCACCGAACTGCACGCGCACGGGTCCGAAGTCCACTTCCTCGTACGCGAACGCGGCCATGGCGGTGAGGTCGGTGCGCGGCGCCAGTGCCTCCAGGCCGACGGCCTCGAAGTCGCGCACCTGCGTCCAGGCGCCGAAGCGTCCGGCGAACCGTTCGGTTTGCCGCTGGTCGAATTCCGCTCGCACGATATAGCTGCGGTTGGTGAAACTGGTGTCGATGTTCTCGAGCCCTTCCTCGATCTCCAGCTCGTCGTGGCCCCAGTCGATGACGTTCATCGTCACGCGCAGCCCTTCGATGAGGCGGTTGCTCAGATTCCTCAGTCCGACGTCGAAGCGGCCCACCTGGCGCCGCGTGCTGAGGTCGATCTCGACGCCCTCTTCCTCTTCCTCCTCCTCGTCTTCGTCGTCATGGACGTCGTGGCCGCCGTGAAACTCGTCGGCGAACGGCACGCCGTAACGGCCTCGCTCGAAAGTGAAGCCGCCGCTGGCGAAGAAGGTGCCGTCGTCGTAGCCCACGCCGGCGCGCGCGTTGGAGAGCTCGGTGGCCGAGTTGCCGATGGTGCCCTCCGGGGTGTCGTAGTCGCCGGTGCGCCGGGTGCTGCCGCCGGCCCACAGGCGCAGGCCGCCCTCGGCGTGCTGCAGGTTGACGTTGACCCCGGCCTGCGCGTTGGCGTTCCCGACGTCGGTGGAGATCTGGGCGCGCGTGCCCTGGAACATCGACTCGTGCATGGCTTCCTGCGGCGAGATGATGTTGACGAGGCCGCCGACGGCGTTCGACCCGTAGAGCAGGGTCGCTGGACCGCGGACGATCTCGATGCGCTCGGCGCTGTTCGGGTCGATGGTGACGCCGTGGTCGCCGGACTGGCTGGAAAGGTCCCCCGTGCGTACGCCGTCGTCGAGGATGAGCACGCGGTCGCCGTCGAAGCCGCGGATGATCGGCCGGCTCGAGCCGGGGCCGAAGCTCCGGACCGCGATGCCCGGCTCGTTCTGCAACGCGTCGCCGATGCTGTTCTGGCCTGCCTGGATGAGGTCGAACGAGTCGATCGTCGTCACGGCATTGAACGCCTCGAAGGTCGTCTCCGTGCCCCCAGCGGCGGCGGTGACCGTCACCTGCTCGTGCACCGGCGACGGGGCCAACTCGAAGTCCACCGTCACGGCCTCGTTGGCTGCGACGGCAATCAGCTGGCGGCCGGCGGTCAGGTGCTCGCGCTGTGCGAGGACCTCGTAGGAGCCCGGCGGCACGTCCTCGATCACGTAGGTCCCATCGTTCTCGGTCAGCACGGTTGCGCCCGTGCCCACCACCAGCACCAGCGCGCCGTGCACCGGGCCGGCCTCGCCGACCAGCGTAACCGTGCCCTGCACGGTGCCCGCCTCCTGCGCTGCGGCGGGCACCGCCGCCAGGACCAACGCCGCCGCGGCAATCGCTGCATGCCACCTGTTTCGACTCGCCATACCTCGTTGCATTGCTTTCCTTTCGCGCGCTGCGCGGATCCCGTGCTGCTAGGCCACTGTCGCGCCTCGGACGTGCGCGTACAGCCACGTGCAGGCACACTCGACGTTGGGGACGGACGCAGACAATCCTCGGCGTCAGCCTGGAAACGGCCGGCCGTCCCGACACGACGGACGATTCAGAGAGAGAGAGACGGAGGTTACGCCGGAGGGGCGCGGGCGGGGAGGAGTCGGGCGTGGCCGGAAGCGACCACACCGGTGAGCGGTGCACGAGCCGGGGGCTCGGCAATCTCGGTCGGCTCGAACTGGGGCGAGCCGGGCAGGATGTCGGCCGACTGGTGCCGGAGCTGGCAGACGGCACAGTCGGTGTCGCCCGCGTGCTCCTCGTGCCAAGCCGTCGCCGCCGATGTCGCGCCGACCAGCGCGAGCGCCAGGACGGCGATCCAGGTGCGCCAGCCGCGACTCCTTCGCGGGGGCTTCAGCATGTTTCCTCCCAAGACTGTCGGAAACTGCCAGGGTAGCAGGGAATGGGGGAGGCGACAAGCCCGGCAGCCGGCGGCAGGAGCCCCGCTGCACCAGGCTCCCTCGTCACGCCTTGGGTGCCGACGACCGTGCCGCTGCCGGCGGCCGGCCCGCGTTACACTGGCTCGGTGGCGTCCCCCAACCCGCGCCGCCCCGACGACTGGTGGGCGGCGCGGCTTCCCGAGCGGCAGATCGACTACCACGTGCGCATCGTCACCCGCGCGGGCGAGGCGTCGGGTCTGCCGCTCGTCTACGTGGCGACGCCCAAGGTTGCCTGTACGACGCTCAAGGCCACGTTGTGGCGCTGGCACCTGCGCGACCCCGACTGTGCCGTGGAGCCGGCGGCGATTCACCGGCGGACCGACGCGACGTTCCGCGCCCCGCGGGAGCTGGGCTTCCGGCAGTTCATGACGGACATCAACGCGGCGCCCTGCGTCCGCTTCTGCTTCGTCCGCAACCCCTATACGCGGCTGCTCTCCTGCTACCTGAACAAGATCGTCGGCAGGAACGCCGCGGGCCGGCTGCGCCGGGACGGCTTGGCGTTCCGGGCGAAGTTCGGGTATGCGGACGACGACGACATCCCCTTTGCGGCGTTCGTCGACCGCATCGCGTCCGAGAGCTGGTACGAGGCCAACCCGCACTGGCGGATTCAGACCGAGCAGCTCCTGTGGGGCGGCGTGCACTACGATTTCGTAGGCCGCTTCGAGGCGTTCCGGGGGGAGCTCGACCGGCTGGCGCGCGAGCGGGACGTCGACCTGCGTCCCTACCTGATCGACCGGCGACACCACGCGACGAACGCCCACCTGCACGTCGCCGCCTTCTACACGCCGGAGCTACAGGCCCGCGTCCACGACCTGTACCGGGCCGACTTCGACGCCTTCGGCTACGACGACGCCCTGCCGCCGGGCCACTGACTGCGCCGCGTCAGCGTGCGCCGAACAGGTAGTTCAGCGTGACACTGAAGGTCTGCAGGCCCGGGAAGTTGAGGCCGCCCTTGATGCGCACCTTCAGGCCCGGGGCCGCGACGACCGCCGCGGCGAGCTCGGCCCGGGCCAGGGGCACGACGGGGATGCCGTGCTCCCGCAAGACGTCGTTGACGTTCCGGATCCCGATGTCCGGGCGGTTGGTGGCGATGCCCTCGCCGGCGAGCGTGCCGATGCCGCCGCCGTACTCCAGGCCGACCTGCACGGTGCCTGCCACGGTCACGAACGGCGAAAACTTGTGGACCTCGACGCCGGTCAGCGCGACGCCGTCGGAGACGTAGCGCGCATCGCCCGCCGACGTGAAGTCGATGACTGAGCCGTCCCGGAATGTCCGCCGGACGAACGAGATGCCCCAGTCGCCGCCCGGTTCGCTGCCGCGGATGATGCCCACGCGCAGCTCGGAGCCGGACAGGTCGAGCTCGTCGACGTCGTCCCAGAGGATGCCGACCGGTGTGTACGAATCCGTCGCACTCCAGCGCGGCGTGACTCCGAACGAGACGCCCCAATGCGAGTCGTGGTCCTGGGCGCTTGCCTCGCCGGACAGGGTCACGAGCGCCGCCGCCGTCAGCGCGGCGAGAAGCGCTGCGGCAGGCTTCCGAATGGGCGGCATGCTGCAACCTGCCGTGCGAGTTCCCTCGATCGAGTGCAGCCCGAACATCCCGGGATGATAGCGCGGCGGTGTCCGACGCGGCATGCTGTCAACTCAGCCACGGCGTCCAGCGGGCGCGCCAGGCCGAACTTCGCCGCCAGATCCTGAGCAGCAGCCGGATGAGCAGATGCGCGCCGTGCTGCCCGCTATGCTGCGCGCGGGCCGCGGCGTAGGCCCGGTAGGCGCGTTCCTCGTCGGGCAGGCCGTCGACGTAGGGGTGGAGGACGCGGCGCTGTGCGGCCTCGGCGGAGCGGTTACGCTGCTTCATGGTGGGGCCGCCGACGCGGTAGTAGTAGACGGGGTCTGGCAGCGGCTCGATGCGCCGGCCGTCGCGGATGAGCCGGTTGTAGAGGGCGAGGTCGTCGAGTCCCACGCGGTATTCCTCGGTGAAGCCGCCGGCGGCCTCGAAGACGTCGCGGCGCACCAGGGCGCAGGCGTCGCCCACCACGTTGTTGATGTGGCTCCAGGCGCGGGCGGCACCCAGGAAGCGGATGGGGCTGCCGAGCGCGGCGCCGTCGGCGCGCGGGTCGCCGTCGCCGGTGAAGCGGATGCTGGCGGCGGGCACGCAGTCGGCCCCGGCGAAGCGGGCGGCGCGCACCAGTCGCGAGACGGCGTCCGGGAATAGGACGTTGTCGTCGTCGAGGAACAGCAGCCACTCGCCGCGGGCGCCGCGGGCGGCGGTGTTGCGTGCGGCGCCGACGTAGCGGTTTTCCTGGCGGACGACGCGCCAGCCGCGGGCGGCGAAGTCGGTCTCGACCTGCTCGAGTGCGGTGCGGGCCGCGGGGCTTTCGCTGCCGTCGTCGACCAGGACGGCGTCGAGGTCGGGGTAGTCCTGGGCGAGGGCGCTGTCGGCGGCCATGCGCAGCAGGTTCGGGCGCTCGTGGTGGACGAGGCAGACGGTGACGGGGGGCGTCTCGGCGGCGGCCGACTCGGCGCGGGCGGCGAAACGCTCGGCGGCGGCGTCGAACGGGGTGGTCTGGGCGTGCCACCGCCGCCAGACGTCGAGGACGTGGTCGAAGCCGCGGCGGGGCCGGACGGCGCGCAGCGGGGCGGCGGCCAGTTCGGCGAGCCGGTCGCCGAGGGCGATGTAGTCTGGGGCGACCAGGGCGCGGTCATGGTCGGCGGGGTCGATCAGCTCGGGTGTCCCGCCGGTGGCGGCGGCGACGAAGGGGATGCCAGCCTGGAGGCACTCGAGCACTGCCAGCGAGCAGTTTTCCTGCAGCGAGGGGGTGACGGCGAGCCGTCCCGGCTGGGCCAGGTAGGCGACGGCGTCGTCCGCGTCCGCGTCGGTGATCGTGCGCACGGTGAGCGGCCACTGCCGGGCGGCGTCCCGGATGAGCCCGGGGCCGTCGATGCGTCCCGACCGGCCGCCGAGAAAGGTGACGCGGGCCGGCGCCCGGCCCCGGCGCGCGAGGCGGTCGATGGCGTCGATGAACAGCAGCAGTCCCTTGCGCGGCTCGAGCCGTCCGAAGAAGACCACCTCCTCGAGCGGTGCGCCGTCGCGCGCGGCGCGGTCGGCGGCGGCGGCCGCTGCGGGGTCGGGTGGCGGAAAGGCGTTGGGCCAGACGAACGACCGCGTCGGCAGGGCGTAGCCGGCGTCGCGCATCCACTCGATGAGGTGCACGCTCGTCGAGATGAACGTGTCGGCCAGCTCGACGCTGCGGCGCTCCAGGAAGACCCAGCCGAGCTCGGCCTCCGTATGGACGAGCTGCCGGCTGCCCTCGGTGGCCCACAGCGAGGGCGAGTGCCCGATGACGACGAAGTGCGTCGTGCCGAACGCCAGGCCGAGCGACTTGGCGAGCAGCGCGCCGTATCCCACGCCGTGCCAGTCGGGGACGTGGACGATGTCGAACGGCTGCGCGCGGGTTCGCAGCCAGTCGAGCAGGGTCCAGGCGGGTGCGGGAACGCGCGCCAGGGCGGTCTCGGCGGCCGGGCGGGGCACGACGGGCTCGAAGGCAACGCCGTGGCGTGCGTAGAGGGCACGGGCGGCGGCCATCTGCGCGGCGTCGGCCGCGTTGTGGTTGACGTAGGCGATGACCACCTCGTGGCCCCAGGCGGCGAGCTGCCGTGCCAGATGGTGGAAGGCGGTACCGATGCCGCCGTTCTTGATCGGACCGAGGATGTCCGGCGTCGCGATGCAGATGCGCTTGGACGGTCCACGCGCCGCGCCGGGGGGCGACTCGATGTCGCCGTCCAGCGTCGGCCAGACGGTCGGTGTCCGGTTGGCCTCTCCCGCCGGGTGCGGGTTGCTCATGGCTCGTCGGCTCCGGCGGCTGCGGCCTGCCCGCCCGCGATGCGCACGGGCGAGCCGCGCAGCGGCAGGCCGGTGTCGGCGTCGAAAACGTCCACGCGCGTCCCCTCGACCGCGGCCGCGGGGATGGGCCAGAGGAAGCCGTGGCAGCCGTCCGTACCCTTCCAGCGGGCGATGTCCTTCCGGAGCTCTTCGGCGACGACGACGTCCGCGAGCTGTCCGTCCATTTCGATGGCCACGCGCCGCCGCCGCTGCGGGCGGGCCGTGTCGAGCAGCCAGCCCCGGACCTCCGGTCGCGGCCGGCTCTCGACGGCCCCCGCCACGGCGCGCGCGTCCGCGTGGGCGGGGGCGGCGAGCGCGGCGAGGACGCCGCCGGTAACGGCGTCGTGGACGCTGTAGACCGCCTCGGCGGCGCCAGACTGCGACGGCGCGACGGGGATGCGCAGGGTGTCGCCGGTCTCCGGGACGGCCGCGCGCGCCACCACGCGTCCGTTGCCACGCAGCTCGAGGGCCGGCCCGGCGCCGCGCTTCCGGGCCGCGGCGAGCCACTCGGGAGTGGGCCGGACAACCACTTCCAGGGAGTCGAAGCCGTGTTGCCGCCCGCGCCGCACCCGCATGAGGTGGTCGTGCCGCGCGGCCTCGAGGTCGGCCGTCAGCACCGCGATCCGTGTCGCCTGCCCCGCAGCGGTCTCCCGGGCAGCCTCGAGTTGCCTGCGCGCAGCGGCGAGCTCCCGCTCGCGCTCGGCCACGGTCCGGCGGGCGCCTTCGAGCTTCTTCCAGTTCTCGGCGAGGCGCTGGTCCTGGGCGTCGAGCCGCCGGTCCCGTTCCCGGAACGCCTCCCGTGTGGTTTCCAGCGTCTCGGAAATGTTGAGCAGTTCGCGCGCCAGGCGGCGGCACTCGCGGCCCGCCTCCTGGCCGGCTGCCAACGCACGTCCGAAGGCCGGGGCCGCCGTGTCGAACGCCGTTCGGATGCGGTCGAGATCGCGGGCGTCGTTCCTTGCCGCGTCGCCCCGCGTCCAACACTCGAGGATGCGGAAGGTGTTCCTGATCCACTCCGAGATGTCCGTATCGGACAGCAGCTCGTCGTCGCCGCGGCGGTGGTGGCGCAGGTCGGGCGAGAGGAATGCGGCGATGTCCGCTTCCGTCGCGGAACCTTCGCGCCGCGGCAGTGCCAAGTCCAGGTCGCGGCTGATCCGGTCGAGCGACGCCGGCGCGTCCGACAGGAGCACGTCGTAGCGCACGTAGGCGCGCGGCAGCCCGCGCGAGTCGGCCTCGGCAGCGAGGACGTGGCGCAGCCAGATGAGGTACGCCACGCAGGGGTCGATGCCGTTGCGGGTCTCCAGCGAGGCGGCGACATCGAGCGGGCTGCGGATCGGCGACACGACGCACGGCCGCACGTCGAGCCCCGCCAACGCATCGATCCAGAAGGGCAGCAGCCTGCAGATGCGCGGGTCCTTCAGGACGAAGATCCGGCTCGCTCCGTACTCCTGCCGCAGCACCTCCAGGGCCTGCCCGCGGAACGGTTCTGCGGCGGGCGACTCGTGCCAGTCGCGGTCGAACGGCCGCCAGTCGTCCCAGCACGACCCGGCAGAGGCGAGAATCTCGTCGTTCAGGGCGACGACCCGCGGCGACTCCCAGAAGCCCGCGACGTTGTCCGGCTTGGCCTCCACCAGCGTCTTCGGGAGGTCGCACCCGGCCAGGGTCAGCACGCGCGCCAGCGCCGAGGTGCCGCTGCGGTGCATCCCGGCAACGAGGATGCCGGTCCGGCCGGCGCCGGGGCGGCGCGGCCTGCCTGCGGGCGGCTGGGGGCGAGAGGTCACCGGCCGCCTCCCGCGGCGGCCACCACCTGCCCGTCCTCGAGGCGCAGCGCGTGGCCGCTCAGCGGCCACCCCGTGTCGGCGTCGAAGACGTCGATACGCGTCCCGGGCGGCCAGTTCGCGGCCGCCGGGATGCGCCAGAGGAAGCCGTGCTGCCCGCTGGTACCCTTCCAGCCCGCGATGTCGCCGCGCGGCTCCGCCGCGTTTACGATCGCCTGCAGCCGGCCGTCGAGATGGATGGCGGCCCGCCGCCGTCGGTCGGGCTCGGCCTCGTCGAGCAGCCATCCGCGCACGGCACGGCGGGTGCCCTTGTCCACCGCACCTGCCAGGCGCCGCCGGCGGCGTCGCGCCGGCATGGCCAGCGCCGCGATTGCCGCGCCGTCGAAGGCATCGTGAATGCTGTAGAGTGCGCCGGCCGCCGCGGCCAGACTGGATCCTGCTGCGAGGCGCACATGCTGTCCGTCGGCCGGCACGTCGGCTCGTGCGAGCAACCGTCCGTTGCGCAGCAGCTCGAGGCGCGGCGGCCCGCCGCGCCCCCGGGCGTGGGCCAGCCACGCCGCGTCGAGCAGGACATTCGCCTCCAGCACCGCGCCGAGACGCGCCGGTCGCCTCGCGAGTGCCATGACGGAGCCGTTCGGCTGCGCGTGCCCGTCGGCCGGCGACCCCCGGGCCGGGAGACCCGGCGTCGAGACCGCTCGGCAGGCATAGGCGGCGAACGCCCGCTCGTCGGCCGGCAGGCCGTCGACGCAGGGGTGGAGGACGCGGCGCTGTGCGGCCTCGGCGGAGCGGTTGCGCTGCTTCATGGTGGGGCCGCCGACGCGGTAGTAGTAGACGGGGTCTGGCAGCGGCTCGATGCGCCGGCCGTCGCGGATGAGCCGATTGTAGAGGGCGAGGTCGTCGAGTCCCACGCGGTATTCCTCGGTGAAGCCGCCGGCGGCCTCGAAGACGTCGCGGCGCACCAGGGCGCAGGCGTCGCCCACCACGTTGTTGATGTGGCTCCAGGCGCGGGCGGCGCCCAGGAAGCGGATGGGGCTGCCGAGCGCGGCGCCGTCGGCGCGCGGGTCGCCGTCGCCGGTGAAGCGGATGCTGGCGGCGGGCACGCAGTCGGCCCCGGCGAAGCGGGCGGCGCGCACCAGTCGCGAGACGGCGTCCGGGAATAGGACGTTGTCGTCGTCGAGGAACAGCAGCCACTCGCCGCGGGCGCCGCGGGCGGCGGTGTTGCGTGCGGCGCCGACGTAGCGGTTTTCCTGGCGGACGACGCGCCAGCCGCGGGCGGCGAAGTCGGTCTCGACCTGCTCGAGTGCGGTGCGGGCCGCGGGGCTTTCGCTGCCGTCGTCGACCAGGACGGCGTCGAGGTCGGGGTAGTCCTGGGCGAGGGCGCTGTCGGCGGCCATGCGCAGCAGGTTCGGGCGCTCGTGGTGGACGAGGCAGACGGTGACGGGGGGCGTCTCGGCGGCGGCCGACTCGGCGCGGGCGGCGAAACGCTCGGCGGCGGCGTCGAACGGGGTGGTCTGGGCGTGCCACCGCCGCCAGACGTCGAGGACGTGGTCGAAGCCGCGGCGGGGCCGGACGGCGCGCAGCGGGGCGGCGGCCAGTTCGGCGAGCCGGTCGCCGAGGGCGATGTAGTCTGGGGCGACCAGGGCGCGGTCATGGTCGGCGGGGTCGATCAGCTCGGGTGTCCCGCCGGTGGCGGCGGCGACGAAGGGGATGCCAGCCTGGAGGCACTCGAGCACTGCCAGCGAGCAGTTTTCCTGCAGCGAGGGGGTGACGGCGAGCCGTCCCGGCTGGGCCAGGTAGGCGACGGCGTCGTCCGCGTCCGCGTCGGTGATCGTGCGCACGGTGAGCGGCCACTGCCGGGCGGCGTCCCGGATGAGCCCGGGGCCGTCGATGCGTCCCGACCGGCCGCCGAGAAAGGTGACGCGGGCCGGCGCCCGGCCCCGGCGCGCGAGGCGGTCGATGGCGTCGATGAACAGCAGCAGTCCCTTGCGCGGCTCGAGCCGTCCGAAGAAGACCACCTCCTCGAGCGGTGCGCCGTCGCGCGCGGCGCGGTCGGCGGCGGCGGCCGCTGCGGGGTCGGGTGGCGGAAAGGCGTTGGGCCAGACGAACGACCGCGTCGGCAGGGCGTAGCCGGCGTCGCGCATCCAGTCCATGAGGTGCGCGCTGACGGAGATGAACGTGTCGGCCAGCTCGACGCTGCGGCGCTCCAGGAAGACCCAGCCGAGCTCGGCCTCCGTGTGGACGAGCTGCCGGCTGCCCTCGGTGGCCCACAGCGAGGGCGAGTGCCCGATGACGACGAAGTGCGTCGTGCCGAACGCCAGGCCGAGGGACTTGGCGAGCAGCGCGCCGTAGCCCACGCCGTGCCAGTCGGGGACGTGGACGATGTCGAACGGCTGCGCGCGGGTTCGCAGCCAGTCGAGCAGGGTCCAGGCGGGTGCGGGAACGCGCGCCAGGGCGGTCTCGGCGGCCGGACGGGGGACGACGGGCTCGAAGGCAACGCCGTGGCGTGCGTAGAGGGCGCGGGCGGCGGCCATCTGCGCGGCGTCGGCCGCGTTGTGGTTGACGTAGGCAATGACCACCTCGTGGCCCCAGGCGGCGAGCTGCCGTGCCAGGTGATGATAGGCGGTGCCGATGCCGCCGTTCTTGATGGGGCCGAGGATGTCCGGCGTCGCGATGCAGACGCGCTTGGGTGCGGGCTGCGCGCCGGGCGCGCGCTCGAGGTCCGTATCCAGGAGAGGCCGGGCGTCCGCGACGCGCCCGGCCTCGGGCGCGCCGGGCGCGTCGCTCATGATTCGTCCCCTCCGGCGGCCGTGGCTCGCCCGCCCGCGACGTGCACTGGCGAACCGCGCAGCGGACGGCCGGTGTCGGCGTCGAAGACGTTCACCCGCGTCCCCTGGGCGTCGGCCGCGGGCACGCGCCAGCGGAATCCATGGCGCCCGTCCGTGCCCAGCCAGCTTGCGATATCGTCCCGGGGCTCTTCGGCGACAATCACGCCGCACAGCTGGCCGTCGAGCTCGACGGCGACGCGCCGCCGCCGTTGAGGGCGCGCCGTGTCGAGCAGCCAGCCGCGGATCTCGGGTCGCGGCCGGTTCTCGACCACGCCCCGCACGCGGCGCGCGCGCCAGACCGCGGGTTCCGTGAGCGCCGCCAGCCCGACGCCGGTGGCGGCGTCGTGGACGCTGTAGACCGACTCGGCGGCGCGGCGTTGCGCCGGCGCGACGGGGATGCGCAGGGTGTCCTCGTCGGTGGCGGGGACGGCCGCGCGCGCCAGCGCCCGTCCGTTGCGGCGCAGCTCCAGGACCGGCCCCGCGCCACGCGCGCGCGCTGCGGCGAGCCACTCGCGGGTGGGCCGCACGACGGCCTCCAGGGCCTCGAAGCCGAACCGCCGCCGGCGCCGTACCAGCGCCAGGAGGTGCCCGCGCCGCGCCACATCCAGGTCGGCCTCCAGTCCGGCGACGGTCTGCCGGGCGGAGTCGAGCTGACGCTTCCGGTCTGCCGAGGTCCGGCGCGTGGCTTCGAGATCGTGCCAGCGGGCGGCGAGCCGGCGCCCGCGATCGGCCAGCTCGCGCCGAACGACCCCGAGCCTGCGGGTTGTGGCGCAGGTATAGGCGCCGTACGCCCGCTCGTCGGCCGGCAGCCCGTCCAGGTGCGGTCCCAGCGCGCGGGCGCGGCAGGCCTCCGCCTGGTAGCCGTCCTCCATCAGGTCGATCATGCTCGCCGAGGCGTGCTTGCGATAGTAGTACACCGGATCCGGCAGCGGCTCGATGCGGCGGCCGGCGACCATCAGGCGGCCGAACAGCTCCAGGTCCTCGAGCCCGAGGCCATAGACGTCCGTGAAGCCGCCGGCGGCCGCGAAGGCGTCGCGCCGGATGAGCGCGCAGGCGTCGCCCGCGACGTTGCGGATGCGGTTCCAGGCGCGTGCGGCGCCCAGGAACCGGATCGTCCCGTCGTGCGACGCGGTGTCGGTGCGCGGATCGCCATCGCCCGTGAAGCGGATGCTGGCGGCCGGCAGGCAGTCGGCCCCGGAGAAACAGGCGGCGCGTACTAGCCGCGAGACGGCGTCGGGAAACAGGACGTTGTCGTCGTCCAGGAACAGCAGCCACTCGCCCTCGGCTGCCGCGGCGGCGGCGTTGCGCGCGGCGCCCAGGTAGCGGTTCTCCTGCCGGATGACGCGCCAGCCGCGCGGGGCGAAGTCGGCCTCGACCACATCGAGCGCAGCGCGCGCGGCCGGGCTTTCGCTGCCGTCGTCGACCAGGACGGCGTCGAGGTTGGCGTAGTCCTGGGCGAGCACGCTGTCGGCGGCCATGCGCAGCAGCGCCGGGCGCTCGTGGTGGACGAGGCAGACGGTGACCCGCGGCGTCGCGCGGGCGGCAGCCCGGGCGCGAGCGGCAAAACCTGCGGCGGTGGCGGCGAACGGGGCGGTCTGGGCGTGCCAGCGCTCCCAGACGTCGAGGGCGGTGGCGAAGTCGCGGCGCGGCCGGACGGCGCGCAGCGGGGCGGCGGCCAGCGCAGCCAGCCGGTCGCCGAGGGCGACGTGGTCGGGGGGCACCAGGGCGCGGGCGTGGTCCGCGGGGTCGATCAGCTCGGGCGTTCCGCCTGTCGCCGCGGCAACGAACGGAATGCCGGCCTGCAGGCACTCGGTGACGGCGATCGAGGCGTTCTCGATCAGCGAGGGGATGACGGCGAGCCGTCCGGGCTCGGCCGCCAGGTAGGCGACCGCCTCGGCCGCCCCGCAGTCCGTCAACGAGCGCACCTCGCCGGGCCAGCCCTGCGTCGCGCGCTCGATGAACGCCAGGGCGTCGAAGCTGTCGACCGGCTTGCCGAGGAACGTGACGCGCGCCGGGGCCCGGCCCTGGCGCGCGAGCCGCGAGACGGCGTCGGCGAACAGCACCAGCCCCTTGCGCGGTTCCAGCCGTCCGAAGAAGACCACCTCGCGGAGCGGCGCACCGTCGCGCGCCGCGCGGGCGGCGGCGGCGGCCGGATCCGGGTCGGGAGCGGGGAAGACGTTGGGCCAGACGAACGCACGGGCGGGCAGGTCGTAGCCGGCGGCACGCATCCAGCCCAGCAGGTGGGCGCTGCCGCAGATGACCGTGTCGGCCAGCTCGACGCTGCGACGTTCCATGAAGACCCAGCCGAGCTCGGCCTCGGTCGAGACGAGCTGGCGGTTGCCCTCCAGCGACCAGAGGGTGGGCGACGAGCCCTTGACCACGAAGTGCGTCGTCCCGAAGTCGAGGCCGAGCGCCTTCGCCAGCAGGGGGCCGTAGCCGAGGCCCCGCCACTCGGATACGTGCACGAGGTCGAACGGCCGCTCGCGGGCGCGCAGCCAGGCCAGCAGCGCCCAGGTGGGCGCCGGCCCGCGCGCTAGCGGGCTGTCGCTGGCGGGGCAGGGCACGATGGGCTCGAAGGCGACGCCGAAGCCGGCGTAGAGGTCGCGGGTCGCGGACATCCGCTCCGCATCGGCGGCGTTGGCGTTCACGTAGGCGATGACCACCTCGTGGCCCCAGGCGGCCAGTGTGCGCGCCACGTGATGGTAGGCCGTGCCGATGCCGCCGTTCCGGATCGGGCCGAGGATGTCGGGCGTCGCAACGCAGATGCGCTTCGGCGGCCCGGGCGGCGCGCCGTCCAGATCCGCGTCGAGTGCCGGAAACGCCGCGGCAACGTCGGCCTGACTCATGCGGATGCCCGCCCGCTTCGCAGCCCCGCCGTTCGGCTCGCCCCGCACCGCGGACCGGCGCTCACGCCGGCGCGCGCTGCCGGAAGCGCCCGGGTCCGCAGCCCGTGGTGCGGGCAACGGCCGCTGCCGCTCATTCGGCAGCAGCGACGGGCGTGGCGGCCTCGGCCCGTTCCCGGGTCCAGTAGGAGGTGCACGGGATCTTCGTGCGGTCGCACCGGTGGGCGTACTTGCGGGCGACGTCGGTGACCTCCGCCATGAGGCCTTCCCCGAGACTGATCGGCTCCCAGCCCAGCGCGCGCAGCGCGTCGTTGCTCGCCAGCAGGTCGTTCTCGGCCCGTTCGTTGCGCGGGTTGGGTACGTAGGCGATCTCGCAGCCCGTCATGCGCTGGACCAGCACGGCCAGGTCGCGCAAACGGTGGGCCTCGGCCATCTGGTTCATGATGCGCGGTCGCGTGCCGCGCGGCGGCGCGCTGGCCACGGCCCGCTCGATGCAGCGGCAGGTGTCCTGGACGTGGATGAAGGCACGCGTCTGGCCACCCGTGCCGTGCACCGTCAGCGGATAGCCGATCGCGGCCTGCATCAGGAACCGATTGAGCACCGTCCCGTAGTCGCCGTCGTAGTCGAAGCGGTTGATCAACCGCTCGTCGCGGCGCGTCTGCCCGGTCTGCGTGCCCCAGACGATGCCCTGGTGCAGGTCGGTGATGCGGAGGCGGTCGTTTCTGGCGTAGTACTGAAACATCTGGGCGTCCAGCACCTTGGTCAGGTGGTAGACGGAGCCTGGATTGGGCGGGTAGACGATGCTGTCGGCGGCCTCGCGCCCGTCCGCCGTGTCGAAGCGCACGTCGAGGTAGCCGTCCGGCAGCACCACCGGCTCGTCGTGGCCGTAGCCGTACACACCCATGGTCCCGAGGTGGACGAGGTGCATCTCGCCGCCGGTCTCGACGATGGCGTTCAGCAGGTTGTGGGTGGCGGTGACGTTGTTGTGAACGGTGTAGTTCTTGTGCGCCGGCGACTTCATCGAGTACGGCGCGGCGCGCTGTTCGGCAAAGTGCACCACGGCGTCCGGCCGCTCCGCGCGCAGCAGGTCGACCAGAACGTCGTAGCGGCAGGCGTCGGCGTCGACGAAGCGGACTGTGCGACCGGAGACCGACTTCCAGACCTCCAGGCGCTCCTGGATGGAACAGATGGGCGTGAGACTTCCCGACCCCAGCTCTTCGTCTATGCGGCGACGCGACAGGTTGTCGGCGATGAGCACGTCATGGGTCAGATCCGACAGGTGCAGGGCAGTGGGCCAACCACAAAAGCCGTCCCCACCGAGCACCACGATCTTCATTGTTCGGGCTTCTCGACCGACCCGATTGACCTCCTGGAAGCGTGCATCGACGCCATGCCGTGGCCAGTGTCAGGGTGTCACATCTTAGCATGAGTGGGCTCTGCCCGGCGCCCAGCCCAGCCTGCCAGGAGTCTACGGCATTCTATGGTGCAGACTCCCCGGTTGGCGCCCCTCCTGGCAGCGCGCGCCAGCGGCGCCGCTCGGCCAGGTAGGAGATGCGCAGCAGCCAGGACGCGACGCGGTGCCGCCGCCCGCCGCGGTTGGTCGGGTAGACGATCTCGGGCGCTATCCGCACATCGTCGGGTACACCGAGGAAAGCGAATACCCGCCGCAGGACCGCGTCGTGACGCCGCAGTAGGTCCTCGGCGCACACGACAAGCACGCGTCGCGCGTCGAAGTGGCGGTACAGGTTGCGGAGCTGCAAGCTGTAGAGGCCGCGGCGGCGGTACGAGTGGATGCGCAAGGCCGCGTCGCGCCGGGCGGGATCGCGCCGCCGCAGCCTGAAGGGCTCGGCCAGCAGCGCCAGCCACAACGGCCGCCGCTCGCGCTCGCGGTTGCGTTCCATGTAGTAGTGGGAGAGGGCACGCTCGACCGGGTCGCGGACGAGCACGATGAGCTTCAGGTGGGGGTTGTAGCGCTGCAGCTCGCCCGCGATGCCGGGCAGGAACAGGTAGATGGGGGTGGCCTCGCCGCGCAGCGCGCTACCAGCGTCGCGCGCGAAGAACCGTTCGTAGCGGGCGTCGATCGCGGCCGGCGTCCAGTCCGGCGAGTAGTCCGGCGCGTCGAACAGGTGCGCCTCCTTGGGGGACGCCATGGCGATGGCGGGGTGCTGCGCCAGGAAGTGGGCCAGCGCCGTGGTGCCGCACTTCTGGGCGCCGACGATCATGAAGCCGAGCGCGGGCGCGGAGGGCGGCAGACGGCCTACTCCAGCTCGAGCTGCGCAGTGGCCTCCGCGCGCACGTCGCCGCCCGGACCGGAGACGACGAAGCGCGCACGGTAGGTGCCCGGCCGCCAGGCGCGGTCCGGGCGGGGGATCCCCGCGAAGTTGAAGTACTCGGCGAAGTCGCGCTCGACGACGGCCCGGCGCTGGAAGATGCGCGCGCCGTCCGGAGCGTTGATGGTCGTCTCGATCGTCGTGCCCCCGGCCGCGCCGAGCAGGATGACGTAGCCCACCAGCGCGGGCGCCGTGACCTCCGCCACGACCGGGTACCCCTCGTGCCTGGCGCGGATTCGGTCCGGTCGGCCGGTCGTCAGACCGGCGCGGAAAACGACAGTGGGCCGGTAGGCGGTGAACCGGTCCGCGCCGGGCATCCGCCACAACGCGCCGGCGGGCGCGCCGGCGGCAGCGCAGGGCGGCTGGCGGGCCGCTCCGGCGCCGGTGAACGGGTCGACGGGCTCGCCGTCGCGCTCGACCTGGAAGTGCACGTGCGGCGTGTCCGACTCCCCGGAGCTGCCGATGGCGCCCAGCACGTCGCCGGCCTCCACCGCGTCGCCGCGCCTGACCGTCACGCTGCCGCGCCGCAGGTGGCAGTACTGCGACGTCCAGCCCCCGCCGTGGTCGATCCGCACGCCATTGCCGCACTCGCGGCCCTGCCGGCTGTCGTCGTCGCCCCGCAGCGGTCGGTCGTCCATGCCGTCGCGGGTGCCGACGACCGTGCCGGCCGCCGCCGCCAGCACCGCGATGGGTGCCGCGTCCGCGTCGGTCGGGGCGATGTCCGTGCCCCGGTGCCCCTCTGAGGTGCGCACGCCGCAGCGGTGGTCGCGATAGGCGGGCCCGGCGTCCAGGTCCATGTACTGCCGGTACCAGCAGTCGGCGCCGATGTCGCAGCGCGCCGGGAAGCGCAAGCGGAGCCCGGCGGCGTCCTGCGCCGCGCCGCTTGCCACGCCCGCGAGGAGCATGGCTGTCGCCAGGGCGGACACGGGCAGCGGCGGCAACCGGCAGGGCATGGCGGCGCTATCCCGGCGGCGGCGCGCTCCCACGCCGCGCCTGCTCGCAGAACCAGGTCCAGGTGCGCGCCAGCCCCTCGGGCAGCGCGGTGCGCGGTGTCCACCCGAGCCCCTCGTGCGCCTTCGTCACGTCGGTCCAGGTGTGGCGGATCTCGCCCGCCCGGAACGGCTCGTGACGCACGCGGGGCCGGCAGCCGGGACCCACCACGGCCGCGATCTGTTCGATCAGCGTGGTCAGCGTGGTGCCGGCGCCACTGCCGAGCTGGAACGTGCCTGAGGCGCCCGCCGTCATCGCCGCTACGATGCCGTCGCACAAGTCTTCGACGAAGACATAGTCGCGCGTCTGGCTGCCGTCGCCGTAGACGATCAGCGGGGCGTCGTCGAGAAGGCGGCGCATGAAGGCCGCCACCACGCTGCCCTTGTGGAACGACAGCGGGCCGTAGACGTTCGAGAAGCGCAGAGAGACGGCATGCAGGCCGTAGCTTTGGGCGAAGGCGGAGCAGTACGCCTCGGCGCTGGCCTTCGCGGCCCCGTAGGGCGAGGCCGGCCGGGGCGGCATGTCCTCGTGCACCGGCGGCGACGCCTCGCCGAGGATGGCGCCGCCGGTGGAGGCGTTGACCAGGCGCGGCACGCCCGTCTCGCGCATCAGCGCGAGGAGGCGGAACGTGCCGACGACGTTGACGTCGAAGTTGCGGGTCGGGTCCGCGATCGAGTCGATGACGCGCGTATCGGCCGCGAGGTGCACCACCGCGTCGACGCCCCGCAGCGCGCGGCGCAGCAGGTCGGTGTCGCGGATGTCGCCCTGCACGAACTCGGCGCCGACCCCGGCGATGGCGGCGTGCGAGCCGAGCGATTCGTCGTCGACGACGCGGATCGTGCGGGCGAGGCCGCGCCCGGCGACGCGCCGCACGAGGTTCGCGCCGATGAACCCACAGCCCCCCGTGACGAGCAGATGGCCGAGCAAGGTTCGTAGTGTAGCAGCCCCCGGCGCCGGCGAGTCGGCAGCGGCGCGACGCCATCGAGGCCCCGGCGGGGCGGGCGGGACATGTCATACTCGCCGGCGGGATGAAGCCGGACATCTCGGTGGTGATCGTCAACCGCAACAGCGGCTCACACCTCCGGGCGAACCTCGATGCGCTCTTCGCCAACATGCCCGGCGCGTGGGAGGTTGCGGTCGTCGACAACCACTCGTCGGACGGCAGCGAAGGGTTCGCGCGCAAGCGGGGGGCGAACTGTCAGCTGATCCGCAACCGGCGGAACCGCGGCTTCGGCACGGCGGTCAATCAGGGGCTGAAGAAGACACGCGGGCGGCTCGTGCTGATCGCCATCCCGCACTGCCTGATCGAGCCGGGGACCGTGGACGCGCTCGCGGGGGCGCTCGAGCGCCACGACGATTGCGCGGTCGCCGGCCCGCGCGTCTTCGGCGAGGCGCGTCCGGGAATGCGCAGCTTCGGGCGCTCGTCGCTGCTGGGGCGGCTGTTCCCTCGCGCGGGCCTGCCCTCCGGGAGCCTCTCCGACGCGGAGCTGGAGACGCGGGGTCTGGCCGTCGAAGTCGACTGGGTGTCGGGTGCGTGCATGCTGGCGCGGCGCGGCGCCCTGCGCGCGGTGGGCGGGTTCGACGAGCGCTACTTCCAGTACTGGGAGGACGCGGACCTGTGCCACCGCCTGCGCAAGGCCGGCTGGACGGTGCGCCACGTGCCCGAGGCCCGCGTCCAGCACGTCACCGGCGGGCCGCGCGGCAGGGTGGCGCCGTCCGCGGTCCGGGCCTTTCACGAGAGCGCGTTCCTCTACTACGCCACCCACATCGCGCCCGGGCGCTGGAACCCGAAGCGGGGAGTGGCGCGGGTGCTGCTCGCGGCGCGCTGCCGCTGGGAACTCGGCCTGCGGCGCGTCGCGGATGCCGAGGAGTCCGAAGCGTGATGCCCCGCGGCGGGGCAGTCCGTGGCGCGGCTACGGCTCGCGGCGCCGCTCTTCGCAGCCGACGCAACGGATCGGCCGGTCGTCGTCGACGGTGAACCCGAGCTCGTAGTACACCCAGCCGGCCGCGACGTGCGGTGCCAGGAGCAGGATGTCGAAGCTCCGCCGCTGGCCGCTCGGCAGGGCGGTGGCCAGGTAGTCGTAGTCCTCGAACAACAGTGCCCCGTCGGGACCGTGGAAGCGGGCCCAGACGCGCGGGTAGACCCCGTCGAGCACGCGCGACCCGCTGTTCCGGACGGTGCCCCGCACCCAGTAGGATCCGGTAGCCGCCCGTTCCAGCCGCACCTCCGAGACCGTCACATGCCGGGCGGCAGGGCTGTCGGGTTGCGGCCCGAGGCCCTGCGCCGCGTCCGGCCCGCGCCCGGCGACAAGCAACAACCCGGCGACCATCAGTATGCGCATCGCATCGCTCCCTGGCTGCGATCAGCCGACATCGGCCGGCCCTCTCGCGCCGGCCCGTCCGGGTTATCGGACGCTGGGACGCGATCCTGCATTCGACGGGCGCTGCTGCCCGCCTGACTGCGTTGCTCCGCAGTCGAATAGGCCCAATAGGCTCCCCCTCGTCGCGCCTTGCCAGGCGGGCGCCTCGTCCGGCTCGGTGCGACGCGGGGTTTCTCCACGGGCTGTTAAGCTTGTAGCGGAGCGATGGCTGAAGCGAAGAGACGGTTGACCGCCGGCGCGTGGCAGGAGGCGCGCGCGCTGGTCTGGCGCTACCGGTACCGGCTCGCCCTGGGTTTGGTGCTGATGCTGGTGAGCCGCGCGGCGGCGTTCGTGCTGCCGGCGATGACGCGCTACGTCATCGACGACGTGATCCCCAACGGCCGCGCCGACGAGCTGCTGCTGTTGGCCGGCATCGCGGTGGGGGCCACAATCGTACAGGCCACGACGTCGTTCAGCCTCTCGCAGCTCCTGGGCGTCGCCGCCCAGCGCGCCATCACCGAGGTGCGCAAGCAGGTCATGGCGCACGTGACACGTCTGCCCATCCGCTTCTTCGACGCGACCCAGACGGGCGTGCTGATCTCGCGGATCATGACTGACGCCGAGGGTATCCGGAACCTGGTGGGCACCGGGCTCGTGCAGCTCTCGGGCGGTGTGGTCACGGGCGTGCTGGCGCTCGGCTGGCTCTTCTATCTCAACTGGCGCCTTACCAGCCTCACGCTCGTGATCCTGGTCGTCTTCGGCGTCTTCATGGCGCTTACCTTCTCGCGGCTGCGGCCGATTTTCCGTGCGCGCGGCAAGATCAACGCCGAGGTCACCGGGCGGCTGGGCGAGACGCTGGGCGGCATCCGCGTGGTCAAGGCCTACACGGTCGAGAAGCGCGAGCAGATCGTCTTCGCCCGCGGGGCGCACCGGCTGTTCCGCAACGTGGCGAAGTCGGTTACCGGCGTGTCAGCGGTCTCGTCGGTCGCCACCCTGGTGATGGGGACCATCGGCGCGCTGATGATCGTGCTCGGCGGACAGGCGCTGATGGCCGGCTATTGGACGGTCGGGGCCCTCGTCCAGTACCTGGTCTTCACCGGCCTGGTGATCGCGCCCATCGTCCAGATTTCGTCGATCGGGACGCAGATTACCGAGGCGTTCGCCGGACTCGACCGGATCCGCGAGATCCAGGCCACGGCCACCGAGGACGAGGAGGACGAGGCCCGCGCGGCGGTGGATGCGATGGACGGGGAGGTGCGCCTCGAACACGTCTGGTTCGAGTACGAGAAGGGCGTACCGGTGCTCCGCGACGTATCGCTGAGCGCCCCGCCGGGCAGCACCACCGCACTGGTCGGATCGAGCGGGTCCGGCAAGAGCACGCTGATCAGCCTGGTGCTGGCGTTCAACCAGCCCACGTCCGGACGCGTGCTGGTCGACGGCCGCGACGTAGGGGCGGTCCGCCTCCGCGACTACCGCTCCTTCGTCGGCGTCGTGCTGCAGGACAACTTCCTGTTCGACGGTACGATCGCAGCCAACATCAGCTTCTCGAAGCCGGACGCCACCCCCGACGAAATCCGCGCGGTGAGCCGCATCGCGCACTGCGACGAGTTCATCGAGCAGTTTCCGGATGGCTACGACACGGTCGTCGGGGAGCGCGGTGTGAAGCTGTCGGGCGGCCAGCGGCAGCGCGTGGCCATCGCGCGCGCCATCCTGGCCGATCCGCGGATCCTCATCCTCGACGAGGCAACCTCGAGCCTCGACAGCGAGAGCGAGGTGCTGATTCAGGACGGCTTGCAGGCGCTGCGCACCGGCCGCACGACGTTCGTCATCGCGCACCGGCTGTCGACCATCCGGACGGCCGACCAGATTCTCGTCCTCGAGGCGGGCGAGATCGTCGAGCGCGGCACGCACGCGGAGCTGCTGGCGGCCGACGGCCGCTACCGGCAGCTCCACGACACGCAGTACCGGCTCGAGCGCAACCAGTTCATCAACCCGGGCGAGGACTTCACGCCGGACCTGCCGGCCGTAGTGCCGGCCGGGTGACGGGGGACACCGATGAGACGACCGCTGCCGGCGGCGATTGCGGCGTGCCTGGCCGTGGCCGGGCTGACGGCGTGGGTGCACGGGGAGCAGCAGGGCGGCACGCTGACCGGCCGCGTCACGGTCGACGTCGTGCCCGACACGGTCATGGTCGAAGTGGACACCGACCAGGCCGTCTGCGGCGACGAGATCGAAGACCAGGCAACGCTGGTGGACGCGTCCGGCGGCGTCGCCAACGCCGTGGTGCTCGTCCCGGGGCTGGCCTGGAGCGAGGACCCGCCCGCGCCGGCGATCAACAACGTCGGCTGCTTCTTCGTGCCGCGCGTGCAGGTGGCCCGCACGCGCAGCCAGCTCGCCATCACGAGCGAGGACGACACGCTGCACTCCACGCACGCCTACGACGACCGGCAGCGCACGCTGTTCAACATCGCCCTGCCGTTTCCCGGCTTGAACGTCATGCGCCCGCTGCGGCGGCCAGGCGTCGTGCGCATCGAGTGCGACTCGCACGGCTGGATGCGCGGTTGGATCTACGTCACCAACGACGTGGCGGCCGTGACGGGCGCCGACGGCCGCTTCGAGATCGGTGGCGTTCCGCCCGGGACGTACGAGCTGGCCGTCTGGCACGAGCGCTACGAGGGTGGTCCGCAGACGGTGACGGTGACCGCGGGGGGCGTCACCGACGCCGACTTCACCCTGCGCTGACCGTCCTTCCGCGACCCGCCGCATGCAGCCGCGCTTCGTCTACACGATGAAGGGCCTCGGCAAGGTCCTTCCCGGCGGGCGGCCCGTCCTGCGCGACCTCTGGTTGTCGTTCCTCGCCGGCGCCAGGATCGGCGTCCTGGGCTCCAACGGGGCCGGCAAGTCCACGCTGCTGCGCGTCATGGCCGGCGAGATCGCCGAGTTCGAAGGCGAGGCGTTCCCGGCGCCCGGTATCACGGTCGGCTACCTGCCGCAGGAGCCGCGGATCGACGGCTCGCAGACGGTGGCAGCCATCGTCGACGAGGGTGTCGCGCATGCCCGCGGGCTCCTCAAGCAGTACGACGCGGTCACCGCGTCGCTCTCCTCGGGTCTGACCGACTACGGTCCGGCGATGGAGGAGCAGGGCCGGCTGCAGGATGCGATCGACGCCGCCGGGGCGTGGGACCTCGACGCGCGCGTCGCCCGGGCCATGGACGCGCTGGGCCTGCCACCGGGGGCGACTGCGGCGGGGACCCTCTCGGGCGGCGAGCGACGCCGCGTGGCGCTCTGCCGGCTGCTGCTGCAGGCTCCCGACCTGCTGCTCCTCGACGAGCCGACGAACCACCTCGACGCCCAGGCGGTGGCTTGGCTCGAGCGCTTCCTGGCGCAGTACCCGGGCACGGTCGTGGCGGTCACGCACGACCGCTACTTCCTCGACAACGTGGCCGGCTGGATTCTGGAGCTCGACCGCGGCGCGGGCATCCCGTGGGAGGGCAACTACTCGTCCTGGCTGGAGCAGAAGCAGCGCCGGCTGGCGCAGGAGGGCCGCCAGGAGACGCGGCGCCGGCGCACGCTGGAGCGCGAGCTCGAGTGGATCCGCATGGCGCCGCGCGCGCGGCAGGCGAAGGGGAAGGCCCGGCTGGGCGCCTACGAGCGCCTGCTCGCCGAGGATCCGGCGCAGCGTATCGCAACGGCCGAGATCTCCATCCCGCCCGGTCCGCGCCTGGGCGACGTCGTGGTCGAGGCGGTCGGCCTGCGCAAGGCCCACGGCCGGCGCGTGCTGTTCGACGACCTGTCGTTCACGCTGCCGCCGGCCGGCATCGTCGGCGTCATCGGGCCGAACGGCGCCGGCAAGACGACCCTGCTGCGCCTCATCGCGGGCGAACTGGCACCGGACGGCGGCACGCTGCGGTTGGGTCCGACCGTGCAGACGGGCTACGTCGACCAGTCGCGCGCGGCGCTCGACGCGGACCGCACGGTCTGGGAGGAGATTGCCGACGGCCGCGACGAGCTGACGCTGGGCCGCCGTACCGTGGCCTCGCGGGCCTACGTGTCGTGGTTCAACTTCCGGGGCGCCGACCAGCAGCGCCGGGTGGGCGAGCTGTCGGGCGGCGAGCGCAACCGCGTGCACCTGGCGAAGGTGTTGCGGGGCGGCGCGAACCTGCTGCTGCTCGACGAGCCGACCAACGACCTGGACGTCGACACGCTGCGCGCCCTCGAGGACGCGCTGGCTGCCTTCGCGGGGTGCGCCGTGGTCGTCAGCCACGACCGCTGGTTCCTGGACCGCATCGCGACCCACATCCTGGCGTTCGAGGCGGACGGCCGCGCGGTCTGGTTCGCGGGCAACCACGCCGACTACGAGGCCGACCGCCGCCGGCGCCTCGGCCCCGCCGCCGCGCGCGCCGGGGGCGCGACGTTCCGCAGGCTCACCCGCCGCTGAGTCCCGGAGGCAGCCGGTCGACGAGCCGCAGCCGGTCAGTAGGCCAGCGCGTAGCAGTCGCGGCGCGGGTCGCCGGCCGCCAGGCGGTTGCCGGTTGCCGGGTCGATGAGGACGGCGGTTGCACACCCCGAGATGCCGAACGCCGGTACGTCGTTGACCTCGTGCCCCCGGCGCTGCAGCTCGCGCACCACCTCGGGCGCGATGCGCGACTCGACGTCGAGCTGGTTGAAGCCTGCCGCGTGCGGCCAGAAGGAGCCGTGCAGGTGCTGCGTCCGCACCCGCGGCCACGCCAGCGCGTCGTGCAGATTGGGGTACCAGTCGGGCCAGAACTCGACGATGTTGAGCAGCGTCTGCAGGATGGTCTGGTCCTGGTTGTCGCCGCCCGGTGTCCCGATGGCCAGCAGCGGCTCGCCGTCCCTGAACACGATGCTCGGCGTCAGCGTGTAGCGCGGGCGGGCGCGGGGGCGGAGCTGGTTGGCGCGCTCGGGGTCGAGCCAGAACTGCTCGCCGCGCGTGCTGAGGCCGATGCCGGTCGTGCCCAGAATGACCCCACCGCCGGTCCAGCCGCCGCTCGGCGTGGCGTCGAAGACGTTGCCCGCCGCGTCGATGACGGCGATGTGCGTCGTGTCCTTCGTCCCGCCGGCCGACGGCACGAACGAGCCGTCGGCGTCGCTGGCTGCCACGCCGTCCTCGATGCGGGCCACCCAGAACGGCCAGTCGCCGACGTCGGGATCGTGCGGCAGCGGGTCGCCGGCCCAGAACGCGACCGAGGCCCGCGCCGGGTCGATCTCGGCCGCGCGCGCCTGCGCGTAGGCGGTGGAGAGCAGGCCCCGGGCCGGCACGTCGACGAACTCGGGGTCGGCATAGTACGTGTCGCGGTCGGCGTAGGCCAGCTTCATCGCCTCAACGACGGTATGCAGGTAGTCGGGGCTGTTGTGGCCCATGGCCTGCAGGTCGAACTCCTCCAGGATGTTCAGTGCCTGCAGCAGCACGGGGCCCTGGCTGTTGAAGCCCTGCTTGTAGATGGTATAGCCGCGGTAGTCGGTCGCCGTCGGCGCCTCGACGCGCGAGTGGAACTCGGCGAAGTCGGCCAGCTCGAAGGGTGCCCCGTGCGCCTGCAGAAAGGCCACCATCTCGGCGGCGATGTCACCCTTGTAGAAGCGGTCGCGCGCCGCGGCGATGCCCTGCTCGCGGCCGAGGTGCGCACTCGCCCGCTCGGCCTCGACCATTTTCGTCAGCGTGGCCGCCAGGGTGGGGAACTTGATCGTCTCGCCCGCTGCGTAGAGCGAGCCGTCCGGCTTCAGCCAGAAGCGCCGGTTGTCCGGCCACGCCGCCATGAACTCGAGGCTCGCCTCGATGGCGCGCGCCGTGAGTGGCCGCAGCGGGAAGCCCTGCTCCGCGTAGGCGATGGCGCGCGCGGAGACAGCCTCGAAGCTGAGCGTGCCCCAGCGTTCGAGCACCGTCAGCGCGCCGTGCAGAGCGCCCGGGACGACAGCCGGGTCGAGGCCCTCGCCGAACAGGTCACGGCCGCGCGAGCGGTACCACTCGATGCTGGCCCCCCGTGGTGCCCAGCCCTGGCCGACGATGGACGTTACCTTGTCTTCCGCGGTCGGATAGACGAGCACGAGCGACTCGCCGCCCAGCCCGTAGAGGTCCTGCTCGACGACGCCGCCGACGAGCAGTGCCGTCACCCCGGCGTCGAACGCGTTGCCGCCCTGGACGAGGGTCTCGAACGCGGCGGCGGTCGTCAGCGGATGGCCCGTCGAGACCGCGCCGTTCGGCCCCGACACCGGCGGCCGCTGGGCGTCGAGCGGCGTGGCGAAAACCGCGAAGAGGAAGAGGACGAGCAGGAACACTCCGGCGGTACGCCGGGGGCGACGTGGCAGCGGCGGCATCATGGCTCGGCGGCCTCCCTGGTTGCGCGGCGGTTTCCGGTCATCCAATGCAGCGCGACGGCTGCCGCGAAGAGCGCCGTGCCGGCGAGGCGCGTGGCGGCCAGCGGGTAGAAGAGCAGCAGCCCTGCGGCGACGGCCAGCACGCGGTCGCGCTGCGCCAGTTCCCCGCGCAGCCAGCCGCCGCAGCCCAGGGCGAGCGCGCCGACGCCGAGCGCGGCGGCGCCGAGGGTCTGCACCGTGGCGGCCGCCGGCGCCTGCAGCAGCACGCCGAGGCCTTCGGGGCCCAGCGTGAACGTGAACGGCACGAGGAACGCCGGCAGCGTGTACTTCCAGGTCAGCATCATCGTGCGGAACGGGTTGCCCCCGGTGATGGCGGCCGCCGCGAACGGCGACAGCGCGGTCGGCGGGCTCACCTCCGACAGCACGGCATAGTAGAAGATGAACATGTGGGCGGCGACGTCCGGCACGCCCACCAGCGTCAGCGCCGGCGCAATCATGACGGCGGCGATGATGTAGGAGGCGGTGACCGGGACGGCGAGCCCCAGCATCCACACCGCGATGGCCGCGTAGACCACGGTCAGCACGATGCTGCCACCGGCCAGCTCGACGAGAATGCCGGCGATCTTGAGCCCGAGCCCGGTCAGCGTGACCACGCCCACGATGATGCCGGCCGTAGCCGTGGTGGCCGCGACCGACAGGACACCCCGACCACCGTCCTCGAGCGCGCCGAGCAGGCGCCGCGGCGACAGCGCGGTCGCCCGGCGGATGAAGCTCAGGCCCACGGCGCACAGCGTCGCGTAGAAGACCGCGCGGAACGGCGTCATCCCGGAGACGAGGAAAACCACGATGGCCACGAGCGGCAGGAACTGGTAGCCGGCGCGGCGCATCAGCGTCCCCAGCGGCGGCAGGTCGACGGTCACCGCCTGCGTGCGCAGCCGGCGGGCGTCGGCCTCGATCATCAGGATTATCGAGAGGTAGTAGAGCACCGCCGGGCAGATGGCCATGGCGATGACCTGCAGGTAGGAAATCTGCAGGAACTCGGCGATCAGGAAAGCCGCAGCCCCCATGGTGGGCGGTGCGAGGATGGCGCCGATCCCGCTCGCCGAGAGGATGCCGCCGCCGACCTCGGGCGAGAATCCGGCCCGCCGCAGCAGCGGCCAGGCCACCGCGCCCAGCGTGACCGTCGTCGCCACGCCGCTGCCCGAGACGGTTCCGAGCAGGAAGCCGGAGATGGTCACCGTGCGGCCCGGCCCGGCGCCGCTGCCCGAGCGCCCGAAGGCGGCCATCGTCCAGTTGATGAAGAACTGGCCGGCGCCCGAGTGCGCCAGGACAGCGCCGAAGATGGTGAACAGAACGATGTAGGTGGCGGCGACGTCGAGCGGGACGCCGAAGATGCCCTCCAGTGTCATGTACAGCGTGCCCACCAGGCGCGCCACGTCGTACCCGCGGTGAGCGAACAGGTCGAGGCCCACCAGCTCGAACAGCGGGCCGTAGTAGCCGTAGACGACGAAGGCGACGGCCGTCACGGGCAGGATCGGACCGACGGTGCGACGCGTCGCTTCGAGGACGAGCAGGGTGGTGACCGCGCCCAGCACCAGGTCGATGTCAGCCGGCGTCGCGGCACGGTAGACGAAGCGGTCGAAGTCGATGAGCGGCCAGACCAGCGCCGCCACCGCGACAGCTGCCAGGCACCAGTCGCCAGCCGTGATCCGCGCCTGTCCACTCGCGCGCGCGGGGTAGAGCAGGAAGGTGGCCACCAGCACGAGCAGCAGGAAGCTCATGCGGTAGACCTGCGGCTGGACGATGCCGACCACCCAGTACAGGGCGTAGAGCGACAGGCCCGCCGTGAGCAGCGTCGCGAGGATCCGCGGCGCACCCGTCAGCGTCCGGATGCGGATGGCTGACTCGCTGCGGTCGGCGGCGCCGCGCGGCGGATCGGGTGTGGTGTCCAGGGGGATGGACCTCGACCGGGATCAGTTCTGTGCCGGGTCCCAGGCGTCGCGCTCGCGATAGTAGCCTATCGCGCCTTCGTGGAACGGTATGGGCGAGCCCGCGACGGCCGTCTCGAGTGCCAGCACGCCTGCCATGGGATGGACGGCCGCCAGCTCGGTGTGATAGTCGAACAGTGCAGCGGTGATCCCGCGCGCCAGCTCCGCATCCATCGCTTCGCTGGCCACCAGCACGTTCGAGACGGCAATCGTCGCGACGTCGGCGTCCAGGCCCGGGTAGGTTCGCAGCGGGATGACCGACTCGTGGTAGACGGACTCGCCGTAGCGCGCCTGCAGCAGCGGCAGCAGGCCGGCGTTCGGGACCACGCGGATGGTGCGGCCGGGCGTGGTGGCCAGATCGAGCACCGAGCCGGTGGGGATGCCACCGCTCCAGAAGAAGGCGTCGATCTTGCCGTCGCGCAGTGCGCTCACGGACTGCGAGGCGCCCAGGCTCTGGCGCCGGATGCCTTCGTCCGGATCCACGCCCGCCGCCTCCAGGATGCGGAACGCGCTGATCTCGGTCCCGCTGCCGGGGGCGCCCGTCGAGACGATGCGGCCGGCGAGATCGGACACCGCACGGATGCCCGTGCCCGCCAGCGTCACGACGTGGTTGTGGTTGTCGTAGAGCACGGCGATGGCCCGCGCCGGGACTGCGCCGAACTCGCTGAACGCGCCCCGGCCGTGGAAGGCGTCGTCGAGCGAATCGGCCAGGGCGAAGCCGAGATCGGCCGAACGGCTGGCTATGAACTTGAGATTGTCGACGGTGCCGGCCGTGACCTCGGCGGTGGCCTCGACGCCCTCGATGTTGTCGCTGATGACCTTGGCGATGCCGCCGCCGTACGGGTAGTAGACGCCGCCCGTGCCGCCGGTGGCGATCGAGAGGCGCCGGGTGAGCTCGCCGGGCTGCGTACAGCCGATCAGGAGCGCCGCCGCCAGCGCACCGCCCAGCACCGAGCCTGTCAGCCGCAAGGTATTCGTCACGAGCCTGATCTTACTCCCCGCGCGCGCGCATGCAACCACGGGTTCAGGGCGCCCGCCCGCCCGCCGTATGATGGATGCGCAGCGAGGGGAGGGCAGCGAGGTGACGAGTCGATTCGGGACCGCCTGGGCGCGGGCAGCGGCGGTGCCTGCGGGGATACTCGCGGCGGCGCTGCTCGCGCTCGCGCCGGCGGCCGCCCGCGCCCAGATCGTCGAGGCGCGCGGCGGCATGGTGTCGGCCCAGGAGCCGCACGCGGCACGGGCCGGCCTGGACGTGCTGCAGGCGGGCGGCTCGGCCGTGGACGCCGCCGTCGCGACAGCCTTCGCGCTGGCGGTGACCCATCCGCAGGCGGGCAACATCGGCGGCGGCGGCTTCATGATCGTCCGCCCGCCCGCCGGCCCGTCCGCGGCCTACGACTTCCGCGAGACCGCGCCGGCGGCGGCGAGCGCGGAGATGTTCCTGGTGGACGGGGAGTACGACGCGGCCAGGCACCACGACAGCCATGTCGCCGTCGGCGTGCCGGGCACCGTGGCCGGCCTGCATCTGGCCTGGTCGGAGCGCGGGCAGCTGCCCTGGCGGCGCCTGCTCGAGCCGGCGATCGCCCTGGCCCGCGACGGGTTTGCGGTGCCGGCGCACCTGGCCCGGTCGCTCGCCGCCGTGCTCCCGGCCATGCGTCGCTATCCGGCGTCGGTGGCGCAGTTCACGCGCAACGGCGCGCCCTACGCCGCGGGCGAGACGCTGCGGCAGCCGGACCTGGCGCGGACGCTGGAGCGCATCGCCGACGCGGGGCCCGACGGGTTCTATCGCGGGCCGACGGCCGAGCTCGTCGCCCGCGAGATGCGGGCCAACGGCGGCCTCATCACGACGGACGATCTGGCGGCCTACCGCGCGGTCCGGCGTGAGCCCGTGCACGGCACCTACCGCGGCCACGACATCCTCTCGATGCCGCCGCCCAGCTCGGGCGGGACGGTGCTCATCGAAATGCTCAACGTGCTCGAGGGCTTCGACCTCGCGGCCGCGGGGCACAACGCGGCGCGCACGGTGCACCTGATGGCCGAGACCATGCGGCGGGCCTACGCCGACCGCGCGCAGCACCTCGGCGACCCCGATTTCAACCCGGCGCTACCGCTGTCGCGGCTGCTCTCGAAGGACTACGCCGCGCGGCTGCGACGGTCCATCGACCCGCAGCAGGCCTCGCGCTCGTCGCCCACGTCGTTCGTCTGGCCGCGCGTCGGCGACGAGACCACGCACCTGTCCGTCGTGGACGCCGAGCGGCAGGCCGTGGCGCTCACCTACACGCTGGAGCAGCGCTACGGCTCGAAGATCGTCGTGCCGGGCGCCGGGTTCCTGCTCAACAACGAGATGGGCGACTTCAACCCCGCGCCGGGGCTGACGACGGCCGCGGGGCTCATCGGCACGCCGCCGAACCTGGCCGCGCCGGGCAAGCGGATGCTGTCGAGCATGACACCGACCATCGTGGCCCGCGACGGCCGGCTGCTGCTGGTGACCGGCAGCCCCGGCGGGCGGACGATCATCAACACGGTGCTGCAGACCATCGTCAACGTGGTCGACTTCGGGCTGGACGTCGACGCCGCCGTCAACGCGCCGCGCTTCCATCATCAGTGGCTGCCGGACCGGCTAGTCCACGAGCGCGGCGGCTTCGCCGCCGGGACGCGGGCGCGGCTGGCGGCGCTCGGCCACACGCTGACGGAGCGCGAGCGCCAGGGCGTGGTGCAGGCTATCGTGCACGACGCCGCGACCGGCCGCCTCGCGGGCGCGCCCGACCGACGCGCCCCCGGCAGCACCGCCCTGGGCTACTGACCCGGACCGGCTTTCCGCTCGTGTCGAGCAGCGGCTCGTCCTGAGCTGTACCCGCGTGCCGGCGCGCGGTTCGAGCAGAGAGGCACGAACCGGAACCGGCTACAATGGAGGTTTTGCGGAGCAGGGGAGCAGACGCGCAATGACACCAGGGAAGCTGGCCGGGATGAAGGCGGTGTCGACCGCTGCGGGGACGATCGGCGCGGCGGCGATGGACCAGCGGGGGTCGCTCAAGAAGGCGCTGGCAAAGGCCGGGGGGCGCGAGGTCACCGACGCCATGATGGAGGAGTTCAAGGCGGCGGTCACCGAGGTGCTGACGCCGCACGCCTCGGCGATTCTGCTCGACCCGCAGTGGGGCATCGGGCCCTCCCGCCAGCGCAGCGACAACGCCGGCCTGCTGCTCGCGTACGAGCAGAGCGGCTACGACAACACCCGGCCGGGGCGGCTCCCCGACCTGCTGAGCCACTGGTCGGTCCGGCGTCTGAAGGAGGCCGGGGCCGACTGCGTCAAGGTGCTGCTCTACTACACGCCGTTCGACACGGCCGCGGTCAACGAGGAGAAGCACGCCTGGGTCGAGCGCATCGGCGACGAGTGCCGCACCAACGACATTCCGTTCTTCCTCGAGTTCGTCGGCTACGACCCGGCGGGTGGCGACGAGAAGGGGCCCGAGTTCGCGCGCGTCAAGCCGCGCGTGGTGACGGCCAGCATGGAGGAGTTCACGAAGGACCGCTACGGGGTCGACGTGATGAAGGTGGAGGTGCCCGTCAACATGAAGTTCGTCGCGGGTGCCCGCAGCTTCAGCGGCGAGGCGGCGTACACCCGAGCGGAGGCGCTCGACCACTTCCGCGCCGCGGCGGGCGTCGCGACGAAGCCGTTCATCTACCTGTCGGCCGGCGTGAGCAACGCCGAGTTCACCGAATCGCTCGAGCTGGCAGCCGAATCGGGGGTCTCCTGGGCCGGCGTGCTCTGCGGGCGCGCGACCTGGAAGGATGGCATCCCAGTCTATGCGCGCGAGGGCGTCGGCGCGTTCCGCCGCTGGCTCGAAGGCGAAGGGGTGGAGAACATCGGCAACGTCAACGAGCGGCTGACCCGGGCCAAGCCCTGGTTCGATGCGTTCGGGGCGGCTTCGGCCGATGCATTGCTGACCGGCGCGTGACGTTCCGCTACCGCCCGCAGGTGCTCGCCGCCCTCGCGGCCCACGGGGTGCGGCCCACGCCGCGGACGCGGCCCGAGCTCGTGCACGAGTACGTCAACGATCTCTACCGGTTCGAGCTGCGGCGCCTGCGGGCGCGCCACGTGCGGGGCGAGATTCCCCGCCCGGCCTACGCGGCGCACGTCGTGGCGCTGCGCCGCAAATACCTACTCGTGTCGGTGCCGCTCCGGCGGTGGACTGTCCCGAACGAAGCGGACTAGGTGCCGGGCTGACGGCCTGACCCCGGGGTCAGCGCCCCCACGAGAACAGGTTGCCGAGCGAGACGGCCGGCGTGCCGTTGCGGAAGCGGAGGCGGCTCGGCGTCATCAGCGCGCGCATCTCGCTGTGCACGGGTGAGCCGTAGCGCGGCGGGGCGTTGCGCAGGTCGAACCCGTCGAAGACGTTGAGCACCACGGCCTCCGGCGCCGGCGCGCTCACCCGCACGTAGAAGCGCAGCCGCAGCATGTCGCCGGCGTCGTCGCCAACGGGCAGCCGGTCGAGCTGCCGCCGGATGCGGTCGATGGAGACCGGCAGCGCCGCGGCATCGAACGAGCCGCCGTCGTCCGCGGCCTGCCCGCCGCTCGCCAGCGCGGGGGCGGCCGGCAGCAGGACGAGCGCGAGCGCCAGCGCGGCAAGGAACGCCATCCCCTTCAACCTACGAGTCCGGCCGCCCCTTGTCAACACCCGCGTCGCGGGCTGCTAGCAGCCCGGGGCGAAACCCCGCGTTGCACCGAGACGGGCGAGGCGCCCGCCTGGCAAGGCGCGACGAGGGAGCATATTGGTCATATTCGACCGAGGAGCAACGCAGTCAGGCGGGATGCAGCGCCCGTCGAATGCAGCGGGGACTTTTGTCCCGGGCTGCTAGCATTGCCTCCCATGTGGCTCTTCTGGACGCCGGGCGTGCTGGCGCTGGCGGCGGCGGCGTTCCTGCTGGCGCGCCGGCTGCACGCAGCCCGCGACCACGCTGCGCGCCTCGGGGCGCGGCTGGCGACGGTGCTGGCCGGGCGCGCCGCCGGCCTCGCAGCCTGGAGCGCGGACGGCCGCCTGCTGGCGTGCAATCCGCGCTTCCGCGAGTTCCACCCGGACCTGCCACTGCGGCCGGGTCTGGCGCTGGAAGACCTGGTGCGCGCCACCGTCGCCCGCGGACTGGTCCAGGTGCCCGAGGCGGAGGTCGAGGCCTGGGTGCAGGCACGGCTGGCGGGCGCCCGCGCGGAGACCTGCGACGTGGTGCGTACCGCCGACGGCCGCTGGCTCGAAATGCGGATTGGCCCGTCCGACGGCGGCGAGACGCTGATGCTGTACACCGACGTCACCGCCGCGCACGAAGCCGCCGCGGCGCTGGCCGAGCGCGACGCGCAGATCGACGGCCGTTCAGCCGAGCTGGCGCTTCTGCAGGCGGCGCTGGCGATTGCGACCGAGGCCGACTCGTTCGAGGCCGGAGCGCGGCTCATCAACGAGCGGGTCTGCGGCTGGGCAGGCTGGCCGGCGGGCTTCGCCTGGCGAGTAGTGGACGACGGCAGCGCGCTGGAGGCGTGTCCCGAGACCCTGGTGGTCGACGACGAGAACCTGCAGCCGCTGCAGGCGGCGCTGGCGGCCGAGCGGCCGGCGCGGGGCGAGGGGTTGGCCGGGCGCGTCCTGCAGGCCGGACGCGTCGTCTGGGTCCCCAACACCGAGAGCGACCCGACGTTCCCCGCCGCGCGCCGCACGAGCCTGCCCGGGCTCCGCGGCGCCTGCGGCGTACCGGTCGTGCGCGGCGCCCAGGTCGTCGCAGTGCTGGAGTTCCTCGCCCGCGAGCAGCTCGTGCCGTCGGAGGCGACGACGCGCCTGCTCGAAGGCGTGGGCCGCGCACTGGGCACTGTGCCCGAGCGGCGCGGCTAGTGCTAGCCGTCGACGGGGATCACCGTCTCCAAGGCGAAGCGTGAGCACCGAGGGCCGCTGACACGCTGGGCTGAACAGATCCTCGCCGCCGCTCGGCCGGCCGGCACCGGCGGGCCGCTGGTGTTCCAGAGCAACCGGCTGCTCCGCTCAACGAAGGCCGGGGCGAGAACCCCGGCGACACGTAGCGAGCATCGACACAAACTCCGACACAGTCTCGCCCGCTCAACGAAGGCCGGGGCGAGAACCCCGGCGACACGCGGAGGAGCCGAAGGCGAAGCGCGGTCGTCCTCGAAAGGCGCTCAACGAAGGCCGGGGCGAGAACCCCGGCGACACCGCAACAGTATCGACTATCGACCACTAGGTCTAGGCCGCTCAACGAAGGCCGGGGCGAGAACCCCGGCGACACCTCGAAATCAAACACACGCTCAAGCTCCGGCTCGCGTCCGCTCAACGAAGGCCGGGGCGAGAACCCCGGCGACACATTGATGACCAACTGGTAGACCGGTTCATCCTGTCCACGCTCAACGAAGGCCGGGGCGAGAACCCCGGCGACACGTGGGCATGGACTTCCCGCTCGGCGACCATGCCACCCCGCGCTCAACGAAGGCCGGGGCGAGAACCCCGGCGACACCTGGCGCCGGGCGCAGGTGGTCCCTTGCTAGGCCTCCGCTCAACGAAGGCCGGGGCGAGAACCCCGGCGACACCGGTGATTGACGGATCTTCCTGGGCCGGAACCGATCACGCTCAACGAAGGCCGGGGCGAGAACCCCGGCGACACATCCAGGCTAGGAGCGTGGTATGCCGTGACTTTCCACCCGCTCAACGAAGGCCGGGGCGAGAACCCCGGCGACACTTGTTCATGCTGACAAGCGAACATCCGAGAGACTCCACGTCGCTCAACGAAGGCCGGGGCGAGAACCCCGGCGACACCTCGACGCCGGCGACGGGGTGGACGACCTGTTCGCCATCGCTCAACGAAGGCCGGGGCGAGAACCCCGGCGACACTCCGACTCGTGCGACCGGCAGCGCTGCGCCGGTCACCGCTCAACGAAGGCCGGGGCGAGAACCCCGGCGACACTGCTATTTTGCCATGCGCGAGGCGGTGAGTGGCGAAACTGTCCGATTGGGAGGACGGTTGGGATGCCGGTTGGACGCATCTGCGGTTGATTTCACCTCGCTTGGGTGCTCAACACGGCGACGGGATTGGAATCACCGGGGGTTCGCAGAGGGTCAAACTAACCAAGGCTGACCGAGTCGGTGACTCTGGTTTCGGCCGATGCGCAGCGTGGCGTCTTCAATTCGGCTGGCGAAGCGATACACGATCACGGAATCGCGTCGGCGGTCGATGACGTCTTGAACCTCGCCGATCAACCGAGCCAACCTTGCTGCGGAGAGTCGGCACTCGAAGACAGAGAACTGTACCCGCTGGCCGTACTTGCCGCAAACATCCGCGATCCGTCGGAGCCGCGTTGACCCGGCTCCCTCCGTGTCGGCGATGTCGTAGGTGATCAGGACATCCATCGCTTCACGGCAAAACAAACGGAGGGTACGCTGGCAGGTCACCACGCAAGTGGCGCGCAAGCAACGTGGCCTGGACTGACGGTAGCGCCCATCGCTCTATGGGGCGACCGAGGATCAGATGCGGGATTTCGACTTCCTTGTGGGCTTCCCATTCCTCGATCAGCCGTGTTCTGCCCTCGTCACTCAGGTACACTCCGCCACCCGGCATCCGAACGAAGCTGTCGGCTGCGACCTGCCGGCGGCGGACGAGCGACACGACGAACCGGTCCGTCAGGGCGCGCAATTCCTCGGCCAGATCGAGAGCGAGGGACGGGCGGCCGGCTCGCGGGCGATGGAAGAACCCCATCTGGAAATCGAGACCGACGCTTTCGGCGGCGCCGATGCACTCCGACACCAGCAGGCCGTAGCAGAATCCGAGCATGGCGTTGACGGGATCGCGGGGTGGCCGCCGCGTCCGCGCCGAGAACTCGAGGTCGCACGACGCAACGGCCTGACCCACGGCGCGGAAGTAGATCCTGGCCGCATCGCCCTCGATACCCCGGACATGGTCCGCCGTGTCGGCGCCGGCCAGGCGGCCGATCCGCAGCCGGATCTGTTCACCGCGCTCAGCGAGCCGCTTCCTCTCCGGTGCCTGCGTCGCATCCCGCGACCACCGGTCGACAACCCTCCTGCTGTTCTGGAGCTTCGCCGCGACAATCACCTTCGCCAGTGCAAGTGACTGGACCTCGTCAGTAGCCGTACGGAACAGCGCCGTGCGCAAGTGCACGTTGCCGCTGGTCGCGCCGTTGACCACGAAGCGGACGGCCCCGCCCATGTGAAGCGACGCCACGCGAACGCCGCGACGCACACACGCGTCGAGCGCCTGCGTCGTGATCTGCGCCGCGCCGAGCACGACGACCGCATCGATGCCCTCGAGCGGGATGCGCTGGCTGCCGTCGGGCGTAGACACCAGCAGCGACCCCCGGCGATGCTGCACGCGGGCTCGATGATTCCGAACATAGACGGTGCTCAAGAAGCGCATTCGAATACGGTCCGGGCCAGGTAGCGCTCCACCTTGCGCGGTGCGCTCGTCAGTTTCGGCAGGCAGTGATGGAGGAGCTGACATTCAACGCAGCGCTGGTCGTTGGGCGCCTCCGGCAGCTCGAACCTGAGCAGTTGATCTCGGATCCGCCGAATGACGTCCTGCACTTCGCGGCGCAGCCCCGGACCAAGATCGACCTGCACGCGACGCCTCGGTCCGCCGTACCACAAGTACCCATGGGGTATCCGGACATCGAGCATCTCTTCGAGGCAAAGCGCCTGCGCGCAGAGTTGAAGGTCCGCGGTGGCTCCGTGCCGGACGCCCGACTTGTACTCGACGGGGCGGACCGCGGCGCCGTCGATCTCGACCGCGTCGGCGCGGCCGGACAGTCCCAGTGTCTCGGACCAGAGTGGAATAGCCCGCAGCACCAGCCGTCCTCGCTCACGACGAGGTTGCCCGCCATCGACCCGGCGGTGTGCCCGAGCGCCTCGGACAGTATGGGCGTTGTCGCTCCAGACGCCGTCGCAGTGGATGAGGGCGCATTGGCGCGGGCAGTACGCGAAGTGCTCGATGGCGGAGATCGGGACGACGGGCTCGACGTTCACAGCCGCTCCGTTCCGAAGGCTCTGGTCGTGTCCGCCGAGCCTCTGGGCTGGAAGCGGATGGTGCGCCATCCCGCGTGGATGCCTACTGGCGTCCACGTGTTTCTCTTCGCGGGGTTCCAAGTATCGAGGAGCGCATCTATGCCGTGGCTATCGAGCGGCTGGCTCCAGGCCGGCCACTGGAAGCGTTGCGGATCGCGACTTCCGCGGTCCTTGTCCCAACCTTTCTGCCGCTCTCTCACTTCGCCGAAGCGGTCCAGCCGACGGTCGGTCCCGGCGCCCCGTACGGGTAAGATGGCAAGGCCGAAGAACGCGAGCACCTCGACGACGGGATCGATCCAGATCGACGCCGCGTCGGCCTGCGACCCGAGTCTGGTCTGATCGAACCCCAATCCGTTGTCGTTCACGCGCGGTAGGCGCCCTGCCAGTGAGTCCGGGATCCACTCGGCGGCGGGGCCTACGTGTCGGTGGACCTTCACCAGCCGGTGATGCAACCACTTGATTGTCCCGGGGCCGGCGGGATCGAAAGGCGCATGCGCGACCTCGCCTTGTTCGTCTACACAGAGGTCGGTCATCGTCGACGACAACGTCCAGCAGTACGGGTCACCGCGCGCAGCTCGTGCTCGCGCGGCGAACGCCTCGACCGACACCTTGCGTGGGAGCTCGCCGGCATCGTTCCAGCGCTCGGCAATCGGCAGGCCGGGCAGCAGCGCCGCGTCCGGCCATGACTCGACGAGGGCGGCGACCGGATCGACATCCGACGCCGAAAGCACCGCCACGGGCGCGCCGTCTCTCGTCCAGTGCAAGCGGATCCGGGCATCGAGGACCGTCGCCCCCACCGCCGCAAGCCAACCGTTGACCCAAGCGCCGGGCAACCCTGGGCAAGTCCTCTCAGTCATGTCTGCGCTGCCGGCGACACGTTCACGCCGGCGGAAACCGCGTGATCCGAGCGGATCACAATTGCCTCGAGCAGGGCCAGCCCCCACGGTCCGAAGCGGTCGCTGAGCCGTCTGAAGCGGGCCGGCTGCTCCCAGTCGACGATGCCGAGGTCGGCCGGCGCCGTGACGGACGTGCCGGCCACCACGGCGGACACGGCGTCGAGCGTGCCGTCTGAGACCGGGGCCACAAGCGGACGGCCCTGCCCGTGATGGCTGATTACCAGGTGGAGCAGCAGGTCACGCTGAACGGCATCCCCCCAATCGGGGTTCTGCTGCAGCCACGCGCGTACGAGTCGAGCCGACAGGTCCTCGTGACGTCCGCCGCGTGGCCAGCCGGCTGCGACACGCATCGCCTCCCAGCGGTGGCGGGGCGCGTCGGACTTCGCCACGAGCACGCCTTGCCTCGCTTCGGGATCGAGCCACCGCTGGAAGCGCCGCTCGGCCTTGCCGATGTCGTGAAGCCGGCCGGCCTGCTCCACCACGTCAGCGAGAGCGGCGCCCAGCCCGATGCAGTCGGCGACAGCCCGCGCCCGTCCCGCCACCGCCTGCCCGTGCCGTTCCAGCTCGACGGCGTCGGGTCCGAGCGAGGTCTCGTCCAGGTCGCTGCTGACCGGTTCGGGATCCGGCTCGCTCACCCGCAAGCGGGGTACTTCGCGGCGGGGCTCCACGATCTGCGGGTTCAAGGCGGTGGTGAAATCGGACCATTCTGCCGGATCCCAACCAGGTGGCGTCGCCGCCGCCCTGACCGTACTGAGGATCTCCTCGGCCGCTTCCGCCCGCGCTGCCGCGTCGATGTCCTCGGAGTCGTCGGCGATCCCCAACGCGGTCCGGATGAGTCCGCCGACCATAATGCCGCACAGGCGCTCGATGGCCTTCCCGTCGAGCGGCAATCCCCGCGCGGCGAGGGAGACGTCCATAACGGGGTCGGAGGCGTCCGGATTCCAGCCGAACACATCCAGGAGGCCGCGGTCGGCTCGCAGTACGAGTTGGTCACCCGGCCGCAGCTCTGCACCCGACGTCGCCTCCACCGTCACGCCGTCGGCGGCGAGTCGCCGGAGGTCTTGGTCTTCGCCCAGTACCTCACGAGCTTCACCGATCGACACGTCGACCGCCTCGCGGTCCGTAGCGCGGGGCCACAGCCGCTCCCCGTCGGCCGGCACATGGACCCGCCAGATCAGCGATACCGAGTACTGCGGTCCGGCAATCCCGCTGAAGTACGGGTCCACGGGGGCTTCGCCCGGCGGCGGCGTGGTCGTCTTCGTCCACTCCCACAGAATCCCCGGCAGAACCTCCGGCGCGCGGCCGGCGAGGTCCTGCGGCGGTCCCAGGACCCCGGCCACCCGCTGGGGGGAGACGCTCACCGTTCCGTCGGCGTCGGCAGCCGCCTGGATTCTCTCGAGCACCGCCGCAGGCTCGGTGCCGTAGACCGGCCAGGCATCAGGGCCGGTGTCCGCACGTGCCCGCTTGAGCTTGGGGGACTGCAGATGAACATAGACGCCGCGGGCGTGCGCGTGCCGTCCGAGTCGATTCAGTCTGCCCAGCCGCTGCGTGAGCGCGCGGACGCCGCACGCCTCCGTGACCAGGTATTCCGCGTCGATGTCCGCCCCGACCTCCAGCGTCTGCGTCGCGACCACCACCAGATGGCGTGAGCGGCTGAGCTGCGTGGGTCGACTCGCGGCCATGCCGTCGTCCCGGTCGAGGATGCACTCGCGCACCCGCTCCGCCTCCCGTTCGCGCATAAGCCCGGTCAGGAGCAAGACATCAGCGTCCGCCATCTGTCTGCGCAGGCGGCCGAAGGTCTCCCGCGCGGTCTTCGGAGTGTTGGTGAATACTACGCACGTCGCCGGCCCCGGTGCGTGTCGGAGGAGATCGAGCGCCGCTTCCGCCAAGCGCTTCGCGCTGTCGCCGGTCTCCATCCTTAGCGCCAGGGGTTTAGCAGCGTCGAGTCGCTCGCGGACGACCGGGTGCGCGTGGTCCTCGTCATCGAGGTCGAACCGTTGACCGCCCGAGGCATCGCCGGTAGCGGTTAGCGCTACGATCCGGGACTTCGACCGGGCTTCGGCGATTAGGACCTGGGCATCGGGCGAGCAATCGGCCAGCGCCGGCAGCAGTGTCTTCAGATGGGGGGCCAAGTGAGCCTCATCCAGCAGGACCAGGCTGTCAGTGCCGGCCATCGCGGCATCGACCACCCTCAGGCGCTGTCTCGAACCATAGCCGCGAAACAGCAGTCGGGAGCCGTACATAGGCAGCGTGCACAGCAGGACGGCCGGTCGTGACGGATCCGCCGGTGTCCGCGAGGCGACTCCGCCGCGCAGCCGGATAACCTCGAGGGGGCACTCGCGAGGCTCCGCCGACAGTGAACCGAGGCGCTGGGCGACGCGTGCGACGACGTCCCGATCATGATCCGCCAAGCCGGCCGCCTCGGGATCGGCGAGGGCACGCGCAATCCGCTCGGCATGTTCAGCCGTGGAGTCCACCAGGATGCGTCGGTTGACCACCCACCAGATGCGGGTCGGCGCCGTGCGCTCCGCTGGCGCCCGGTCCGCCTGCGATGCCAGCCACCACACCGCGATGTCCAGACAGGCGGTCTTGCCCAGCCCCGTAGGCACGCCGACCTCCGGCGGCCACTGTTCGGTCGCGACGACCCGTTCGGCCAGCCGCTTCTGCCAGGGAAAGGGATTGCGCCGCTCGCCAGGCTCGGAGTTCAACGCCCGGTAGAACTCCGCGAAGGTGGGCATCGGCACCGACGCAGGCCCTCTGGGTCGATTCCCCGTCATTCAGGTCGCGCTCCGCCGCTGACTTCATCCACCGGTACGCACAGGCCGAAACCGCGCTGTCGCCCGGAACCAATCACGACCGGTCCCGCCACGGCTTCCGCAAACCGGAGTTCGACATGTGAGTAGGACCGCGCCGGCCGTCCCGGCCGGTTCACCTCCACGGGGGCCAGGTCGACCGCCCCCGGGGCCAGCGGCGTCCGCGCGGTGCGAAACGCAATCGGCTCGGACAGTCCCGCGTGACGGCACCAGCGCGCCACTTCCGGCAGGTCGAGCGTGCGCCGGCGTTCGTGGATGGCTGGGAACGCCGTGACCCAACCGCGAGAGCGGCGAAGCCAACGGTCGGGATGGGCTGCGAACGGCCTTTCCTCGTCGTCCCGCGGGGCGACGGCTACGTCGACCCCTCGACCCGTGAGCCGCCGGATGGCGAACGCCGCATCACGGGCCTGCAGGCGCGCGCTGCGGTCGCACCCCGGCGGCAGCCACAAGGCTAGGCCATGAATTCGTCCCCGCGACCACCGGTAGCCGACGTCCGGCAGGGCGAGGTAGCGCGCGATCTCGTAGCCGCTGCCGCTGAACCCGTGCCCATGCAGGATCGACGGCGGGTCGCCGTGGATGCTCTGGTGCCGGCTGAGGACGGCCTCCTTGAACAACGCCGTAACCGCTGAGAGACGCCGCCCCGAGACCGCGTCGCCGAGGCGCAGCCACGCCACCACTTCCCCGCTGTCGACCAGCTCGGCCGACCCCGGCGAGCGGTACAGCTCGCCGTGCTGCAGGGCAGGAAACTGCAACCGACTCACGGAGGCGCCGCGCGCGCACCACTCGTCGTACAACCGATCGAGCACCTGCAGTCGGCCCGGCTTGGCAACGTCCATCACCACGCCGCCTCGACCGTCAGGTGTGAAAGTGTCGCGAGGCGTCGCGGCCACGCGGGTCGCGACGCGCACGCGGACGGGCGAGTCGGAGGCACCGAGGTAGCCGACCCGCGCGGCGCGGCGCCGGAGCGCATCGAGAATCTCCAGCGGCGGCGACTCCGCGTGCCACGCGTAAACGACTCGGGGATCCCGCGGCGCGACCCGCGCTCCGGACCGGTTGAGCACACCTTTGCGGCCGACGTACTCCTGGTGGGCGCTCTTGTCCGCGCTGCCCTTGTGCTGGACGACGTAGCGCGGCTCGAGCGGTTGATGGCAGGGCCGAGCGTCGGCGTGAATGACGGGCGGCGGCAACCGCTCGAACCATGCCAGCTCCGCCCCGTCGGTCACCCGGCACCTGTCTCGCGTGCCGTCCGCCGCCACCAGCGCCGCGAACAAGCGCCCGGGCGAGGGAGGCCACTCGCCACGGTTCAGACGTCCGGTGTTGGCCGTGCCGTCCCGGTCGCCGCGAAACGTGCCGTGCAGCAGTTCCACAGAGATCGCCAGCATCAGTTGTCCAGATCCGGCCACGTCGAGCGGATGGCCGCCTCCAGGTTGGGCTTGGGCGTGAGCACCTGCGGGGATTCACCCCAGCCATCGAGCGGTACGCCGACCGAGCCGGCGTGTGTTCGCGCGGACGCCACCAGGCTGCGCGTCGCTTCCCCATCGCCGAGATCGCGCACCTCGTCGCGCTCGCTGCCGAGCCACGTCACCGTCGTCGCATGGGGCCGCAGCTCCGCGCCCGAACGCAACGCGAAGCCGTGTCCGAAGGCGAGCTGGTGCGCGTGCAGTCCGAGCGCCACGAGCAGGGCGCGCGCCGCCGCGTCCGCCTGCGGTTTATTGGTGCCGAGACTGACGCGGCGGAGCTGGGCGAATGAGACGGTTGCCCGTTGCGTCACTCGCGCGAATGAGACGGCGGCCGCCGTCGCCTCGCTCCCCATGAAGGGCACTTGGCCGTGCCCCATCTCGGAGAGCTTGTCGCTCTTGCCTCCGGCGACCTTGCCACCTTTGCCGACGTCCCACTTCGTACGGTCGTCCGGGTTGGACGTCACGACCTCGTCAGTGTTGAGGTTCAAGGCGTCGCCCTTCAACCCGAGGACTCGGGTTTCCGTAGATGCCGGTTGCCAGCCGATGATCTCCGACACCCAGGCGCGCGCGTGCTTGCTGTTGGACCGCTTCTTGCCCAGGTGGGACTGCCAGAACCCGTACAGCAACGCCTGTGGAAACCATGCCATCAGCGGTCCGCACGTTTGCGCGGTGGCGCCGAAGATGTCCTGCCCCAGTGTCGTCTTGAGGAAATCCTGGCCGTCGAGCCGAGCATCTCGAAGATACGCATCGGCGTTGCGATGCGGGAACTGGAGGCTCGACAGCTGCCTGGGAAGATGCGCGGGCAGGCGACCCAGTGCCGATAGGTCCAGGACGAGTTCGGGGAGCGCTATCGAATCGCGATGCCGGCGCAGGGCGTCCTCCAGGCGGTTTGCCTGCGAGGGTACGTTGTCGATCACGAGAACCTGTGTGGGTTCCTTGTCGTCCGGCGTCGCCCAACGGCGATCGTGCTGGTAAGCCCCGCCCTCGTAGACCGCGGGCTTGACCAGGCCGCCGGGGCCTGCGAGCGGCACGAGCTCCGCGTCGATCCGGATCCCGTCGTCGAATGCGTCGTCGGCGCAGCCCTTCAGAAGCGCTTCGAGAGTGATCTTGCCGTGCATGTGGTCCGCACCTCCTTCGGCGTATCCCGCGGGCGGTCAGGTCCCGCGGCTGGGCCGACTCCCTGTCCGCTATATCGGTCGCGCATGGTGATCGCTGCAACCCTTGGACATCGAGGCGCGCAGCGACATCGTCTCGACGAGAGCCTCGCTACGCCAGGGAGGACCGCCGGTGACGCTGCTCTGCCCCGGCACGCGTGCCTGCTACTCTCCCCGCCGACGCCAGAGCACACTGACGGCCCAGTCGACGTCGAGCCGCTCCCCCCGCCAGGCCGGTGTCGCCGTGTGCGGGCCGAGCCGGATGCCCGCACGCCCGAGCTGCGCTGTCATCGGTGCCAGCGGTGCGCCGGTCACGGTCGGCGACGCGGGCGCCTCCGGCAGCGGCTCGCCGTCCGGCCGGAAGAAGTGCGCCTCGCCGTCGTCGCCGAGCGTGACCCGGAAGCCTTCCTCGTGCACGGCGCGATGGTGCCGCCGGCAGAGAAGCACGAGGTTGTCGAGCGCCGTTGCCCCGCCGCGCGCCCAGTGGCGGATGTGGTGACCATCGCAGCGAGTGGCGGTGCACCCGGGGAAGCGGCAGTGCCGGTCGCGGGCGGCCAGCGCGCGCCGCAGCGCGGGCGAGAGGGTGCGCGTCCGGCGGCCGACGTTCAGTACCTCGCCGGCCGGCCCGTGGTGCATCGTGACCTTGGCGGCGTCGCAGGCCAGCCGCCGGGCCGTCTCGGCGGAGACGCGGATGCCGCCGGCCTCGTCGAGTGCGGACTGGCCGCGGGTCGGGGCAGCAGGAATGGCGGCCGGCCGCTCTGTCGCCGGCACGCCCGCGCATCGTATGGCGTGATGGGTCGTGGGCTTCGCCGTCGCCGGCTGCGGCGCGTCGGCGCACGGCGGGTTGGGGGGTTGCGTGACGGCCGACGCTGTCCCCGCCCTGCTCACGCGTAGTGCCGTGGGGCTGGCCGCGGGCATCGCCGTCGTCGCCGCGTCGGAGCGCAGCGGGACGGGGCGTTGCGCAGTCACGGCCGGGGCCGTCTCGTCCGCCGCCGCGTCCATAGCTTCGTCCGCTGTCTCGTCCGCACCCGCGTTGCACCGCCCGTACGTTCCCGCGGGAACGTACGGTGCCCGAGTCGCGGGGCCGTCCGTGGTCATCGCGGCCTCGTTCCGGTCATCGGTGCGGCCGCCCAGGCGCGGCGGCGTCCGGGCGTCCGGTTCGTCGCCCGCCCTGGTGCCCGCATTGCCGGTGCCTTCGCGCGGACACGATGACGTCCGAGTATCGGGTTCGTCGCCTGCCCTGGTGCCGGCGTCGCCGGTGCCGTCGCTCAGCCGCGGCGAGGTCACGGCTGCTTCGCGGCCGTCGTCTGCATCCGCGGGGGTATCGCCCGCCAAGGTGTCGGCGTCCACGTGGACGACCACCTGGTAGCGGTCGCCGGCCGTGCCCTTGTCGAGGCCGCCGGCCAGCGCGCACTCGGCCACGGTGCCCAGCGCGTCGGCCCGCCGCTGCGAGACGCTCGGCGCCATGCCGTCCGCCGTGTCCGCGGCGGCCCCGTCCGCATCCACCGAGCTCGGCGCCGCGTCCAGGGCGGCGTCGAGCGCCCGCCGCAGCACGGCGCCCACCTCGGGCGTCAGCCGGCCGCGGACCACGACCATGCCGTCGTCGTCCACCCAGGTGTCGAGGGCGCGCGAGTCGTGCCGCTGGCGGTCGTCTGCTGCCTCGGCTGCGCGGTCCACGCGCCGCCAGGAGCGGACGACCTGCTCGACGTGGGCTGCGGTGCCTGCGAGGGCGAGGTCGAGCAGGTCCTGCTCGGTCTCGGGGGTGGACACGCGGGTGACGGCTCGGACCTTCGAGTAGGAGACCTGGCCGTGCTGCATGGCGGCGCTCAGGAGCGGCAGGTCGGCGAGGGCGCGCGCCACGCGGACGTGTTCCCGGGCCGGTCCGGGTGCGAGTCCGATGCGCCAGCTCAGCCAGTGGGCGCAGGAGGCGAAGCCGTCCCAGCCGGCGCGTTCGTCGAACTGGCGGATGAGGACGAGCAGCTCGTAGGTGGCAGCCTGGATGCAGGCGGCAGCCTCGGCGATGCGGTTGCCGAGGACTTCGTTGCTCGGCTCGGTTTCCTGCGCGGGCGCAGGAAGTGGCCCGGCCGCGGCAGACGCGACGGCAACCGGGACCGGCGGGGGGTACGACGGGACGGGAACGGGGCTGGTAGCAGCAGGCATGATTTCATTGTAAGCCCCACTTTCTGAACCGCTTGTACGGCCTCAGGGCGGCCGATCGGGCGCTGCGGCAGCGTCGCGCCCTCCGCGGACGGCGAACGGCTGCCAGCGCGCCGCCAGGGCGCTCGGAGGGGGGTGTCTGACGCGGCTTCGACTGCGCGGCGGCGAGCATTGCAGAAGGCTGTCAAGCAGAAAATGCGGGGAGGACAAGAAAAAGAACAACGCCTGCCGCTGTCTCGGCTAGACGCGGGCCGCCAGCCTTCGGCCTTGCCGCGCGCACCCGCGTGTTGACGACCGCAGTGGACTCGGCGCCGACTGACCCGAGAGGGTCCGGATGGGCGATCGCCTGCCTTGGGAAGTGATGCACCAGGCCACAGGGAATGCGGTAGGATCGTCCTTGCAGCGAGGAGTGATGTAAGGGGAAACTCTGTAGAAAGGGTCATTCCAGAATGCTCCAGTCTTCTATCACAAAGAAAGGCCAAACGACGTTGCCCAAGGCGGTACGGGTCGCGCTCGGTGTGGGGGCTGGCGACCGCGTGCGCTACCTGATCCTCGATGGCGAAGTACGCATTCGGCCTGTGGGGCGGATCGAACGCCTGTTCGGCGCGCTGAGATCCGAAAGGCCGCCCGCCACCCTCGATGACATGGAGCGCGGCATCGCTGAAGGGGCGACCGGGTCGTGATCGCGCTGGACACCAACGTCCTTGTCCGCTACCTGGTGGACGACGATGCCGGGCAGGCGGAGACTGCGCGCACGCTGCTCGACGGGTTGACGCCGGAGCGGCCGGGCTTCGTCTGCCGCGAGGTGATGGTGGAGCTCGTGTGGGTGCTGAGGCGGACCTACGGCCACTCACCCGACCGGATCGCGGCCGTCCTGGAGGAGCTGGTGGCGACGGATGTTCTCGTCATCGAGGCGGCCACCGACGTGGCCCGGTCGGCCGTTCGCTATCGCCGGGGCGCCGCGGACTTCTCGGACTTGATGATCGCGGCCGCCGCCGAGCGTTCGGGAGCCCGCCCGCTCTACACGTTCGACTGCCAGGCGGCCCGGCTTCCCGACGTCGCGCTGCTGAACGCGCCGGTGTCCTGACCTGCCTCGCCTCGCCGCACGTCTCCAGGACGTGGGAGCCGCGGGTCCTGACGCGGCCATCCGGGCCGTCCCAGGTTCCGTCTTCCCATGGACGTCTTCGTTGGCCGCGGTGCGTCTCGTCCCGCGCGGGGCGGTGGTTCAGCGCCGCTGACTCATCCGCCGCAGTACCGCAGCGGCCAGCGCGGCGAGCGGCTGGGTGCCGTCGACGACCAGGTCGGCGTGGCGCCGCGTCGGTTCTACGCAGCGCACGAACGCCGGCTGCACAGTGGCCTCCCATTGCGCCCGCACGGCCGTGACGGTGCGCCCGCGCTCGCGCGTGTCGCGCGCGACGCGCCGGTGCAGGCAGGTCTCGGGGTCCGTGGCGACGAAGACGCGCGTGCCCAGCAGCACCCGGACCGCCGGGTCGTGCAGCGCCAGCCGGCCCTCCACGACCACCGCCCGGCCGGGGACCAGGCGCACGGTGCCGGCGCCGCGGACGTGGCGGCGGAAGTCGTAGACGGGCCGCTCGATGGGCCGTCCGGCGGCGAGGCCGCGGAGATGGTCGCGCAGCAGCGTCCAGTCGAGCGCTTCCGGTCCGTCGTAGTCGAGGCGGGCGCGGGCCGCAGGGGCCAAGCCGCTGCGGTCGACGTAGTAGGCGTCGAGCGACAGCACGTCGTCGGGCGCGCCGAGAAGCGCGGCAGCCAGCTCGCGGGCCAGCGCCGTCTTGCCGGCGCCGGAGTGGCCGGCGATGCCGATCAGGTGCGGAGCAGCGGCCACCGTCGCGCGTGGGACTCGAGGAAGCGCAGCGTTGGCCCGGCGGCGGCGCGGGCCTGCTCGCGCTCGAGATGGATGAGAAACGTGGTCTTCAGGATCATAGTGCCGGGAATGCCCCGGCCAGTGGTGGTCGACTCGGGCCAGATGGCCCGCGGGACGGCGGCAGTGAACGATTCGCCGGGACGGGCCGGCGCGCGGCGCGGCCGTGCGTCGCCCGGCGCTGCTCCCGCCCCGGCGCGCGCTGCGCGCCTTGCGGAGTCTGCGGCATTCTACCGCGCAGACTCCCGGCGCATATCCGGTTCCACCGGGCAGCCTGCACTCAGCCGGCGGCCGTGACCGATCGGATCCGCTCGTCCAGGTCGGGCGGCGCCAGGAAGACGTGCAGCTTGCGGCCGCGCCGCCGCCTGTCGAGCAGCCCGATCTCCGCCAGATGGAACAGGTCGGCGCGGGCCGTGGCGTACGCGACGTTGTGGCTGGTCAGGTGCGACCGCGTCGTGTACTCCTCGCCCGGGTGGCGCGCGGCGTGGGCGAGCAGCGCCAGTTGGCGGTGGTTGAGGTTAGTGCGGTAGCGGAGCATATCCTCCACCCGCTGCACCTGCGCCACCTTCCTGGCGATGTAGCGGTCGAGCTCGTCGAGCGCCCGCCGAATCACGTCCACCTGGTGCACGAGGAAGTACGTCACGTCGTTGGCGTCGGTCTCCGTCTCGAGGAACGCGCGGGCGTACTGCGCCGGCGCCGCCTTCAGGAATGGGCTGATCGATACGAACTCGAACAGCCGGTAGCCGCGGCGCAGCAGCGCCCAGTAGAAGAGCGCACGCGCCGTGCGCCCGTTGCCGTCGGCGAACGGGTGGTCGTACCCGAGACAGAAATGCACGGCGATGGCGCGGATGACCGGGTGCAGGAACGGCTCGGTGGACGCTCGTTCTCCAGCGTCCCCGTTGGCGAATCGCACCAGCGCGCGCAGGCGTTCCGGCAGTTGTGCCGCCGCCGGCGGGCGATGCAGCACGCGGTCGGTGCAGCCGTCGCGCACCTCGACGCGGTCGTCGGTGGGATTCTGCAGGCGGCCGCTGGCATCCGGAGCGTCGAGCGTGCCCTCGGTGACCGTGCGATGCAATTCGAGCACCGTCTCGCAGGTCAGCGGGCGTTCACTCATCCCGCGAATCGCCTGCATGGCGCGGTAGTTGTTCAGGATCATCCGCTCGCTGCGGTTGCGCGGCCGGCGGTGGGCCCGGATCATGCGTGCGGCCGCGGCGCGGGTCGTCGAGGCGCCCTCGAGTTGGCTCGACGTGATCGCCTCCTGAATGAGCGAGTTGACAATGAACCGGTCACGGGTCGCCGGGTTCGTCACCGCGTCGGCCGCGCCCAGGCGGCCGCTGGCACGGCTGTCGATCAGGTGCAGCGCCTCCTGCACCCGGTCGGGGAGCAGGTACGTGAACGGCCGTCCGCGCGCGTCATGGAGCGGGAGGGGCCGGGACTGCTGGGCACGGGCCAGCCGGATGCCGGTCCACCATTCGCTGGCGCTGAGGTCGTCCGGCCGGGGGCGCCGTCGCCGCAGCGTGTGCCAGTGGAAGTAGCGACCGTCGACGGTCGGCTGCATGGCCCGCGGCAGAATGGCCGGCAAACGGTCCCGATGCAGCTCGAGCAGCGCCGGCAGCTCAGCCGGCGCCAACGGCCTCTTCATGTCGGCGTCCTCATCCCTTGACGGCACAGTTCATCAATTCCAGGACAATTGATGAATCCTGACGAGAGTACATCAATCGCCGGTCGGTATAGAATCGTCACGACCTTGACGCAACGGGATCACGTCGACGCTTCCTCCGCTCCCGACCTCCTCGAGCACGGTGCGCCCGTGCGCGGGCAGCCTCAGACGCTGGCTGCGCGGCTGTTCGTGCAGCTCCTGGCGTTCACCGAGTGCCTGGACACCGCCCCCGTGGTGGCGGCGTTCGAGCGCAGCGGCCTCGCCGGGGCTGTCTACGCGAACGTGAACGACCCGCGCGGCATCGCCGTGGTGACCATGGACGAGGATCCGGCGCTCTTTGCCGGTCCGCTGCGCGCCCTGCTCACCGCGCCCCCGTTCAGCGCGCTGACGCCGCTGCCGGCCTTCACCATGTTCGGCCGCACGTACGCGCAGGGGCGCGAGGCCGACCTCGAGGACTTTCTGCTCCACAAGGTCCGCCGCAGCGTGCTGAATCCGCGCACGCCCTGGGCGGTCTGGTATCCGCTGCGCCGCATCGGCGCCTACAACCGGCTGCCGCGGGCGGAGCAGGGGCGGATCATGATGGAGCACGGGATGCTCGGGCGCCGCTACGGCGAGGCCGGCTACGCCACCGACGTGCGGCTGGAGTGCCACGGCATCGACCGCGACGACAACGAGTTCGTCATCGGGCTGATCGGCGCCGAGCTCTATCCTCTGTCGAAGCTGGTGAAGGACATGCGGGCCACCCGGCAGACCGCCGAGTTCATCGCGTCGATGGGGCCCTTCTTCGTCGGCAGGACACTGTTTCAGGCGCCGGTCCCCGAACCGGCGCAGGCAGGGGGCTCATGACGCAAGGGCACGACGCCTTCGACCGGCTGCCCCTCCCCGACATGCACCCGCGCGGCCTGCTGCGCCACTTCGGGCCCGGCCTGATCCTGATGATGACCGGCGTCGGCACCAGCCACCTGGTGACCGCCCCGGTGGCCGGCGGGCGCTTCGAGTACGCCCTGCTGTGGTGCATCCCGGTGGCGTACATCTTCAAGTACTACGGCTTCGAGATGGCGTTCCGCTTCACCAACGCCACCGGTCGCAGCATGCTCGACGCCTACACCACGGCGCCCGGCAAGTGGCCGGTCTGGTACGTGCTGATCACCACCATCGTCCAGTGCGCCCTGGGGCAGGCGGGACGGCTGGCGGCGGCGGCGGCGGTGCTCTACTACGTCGTTTCGCAGTACCTGGGCCTGGACCTGCCGGCCTGGACCTACGGCCTGGGGCTCGGCGTCGTCTCGGTGAGCATCATCCTGTACGGGCGCTACGCGGCGGTCGAGCTGGCCACCAAGGTGTTGGCCGGCATGCTGTTCGTTTCCACGGTCGGCGTGTACCTGTTCCAGCCGGCTCCGCTGGCGGCGATGGGCAACTTCTTCAGCGTCGAGACGCCGATGGGTTCCTGGTTGACTATCGCTGCCTTCCTCGGGCTGCTGCCCACCGGCATCGACGTGTCGCTGCAGGCCTCCGAGTGGGGCAAGGCGAAGCGGGTGGGCATGGGGCGCATCCGCGAGCAGATGGAGCAGGACGGACTGGCCCGCCGCTTCGATCCGTTCGGACCGCGGCGCGAAGACCTCGCGGTAGACGTCTCGAAGCTGCCGGCACACGCGCAGGAGTACTGCCGGCGCTGGTTTCGCATCGGGCTCTGGGACTTCTCGCTCGGCCACGTCGTCTCGTTCATCCTCGCCTCGATTTTCCTGCTGCTGGCGGCCGTCTGGTTGTATCCGAGCGAGGTGGCGGGCAACGCCGTAATCGGCGAGATCGCCCGCATCTTCACCGACAGCATCGGCCCGGGGATGATGCTGGTCTTCCTGCTGGGCGCCTTCGCGGCGACCTTCTCGACCGCGTTCAACTACTTCGACGGCTGGCCCCGCGTCGTGGCGGCCTGCTGCCGCAACCTGTTCCGGAGCACGGCCGCGCTGCGGGGCATCGCCGCCGACGAGCTGACCGACACCCACCGCGGAACGGCCGTATCCGAGTACAACATCTACCGGATCACGATGCTGTACTCGCTGGCGGCGTCCGTCCTCATCATGGTGGGGCTGCCGCGCCCGGTGTTCCTCGTGCTGGTCTCGTCGGCGCTCGCGCTCTTCATTGCGCCGGTCATGTACTTCCTGAACCTGTACTACTGCCTGACGGTGATTCCGAAGACCGACACGGTGTTCTACCCGTCACTGGCCGTCCGCATTTTCGCGTGGTTCAGCCTGGCCGTGTTCACCGCCCTGACCGCCATCGTGATCCTTGCGCGCGTGTTCAACGTCACGTTGTTCGGAGCATGACGAGGTCGGCCGCTTGAAGGTCTGCGTCGTCGGAGCGGGTGCCATCGGCGGCTACATGGCCGTGCGCCTCGCGCACGTCGGGCACGACGTCACGGTCGTGGCGCGCGGCGCCCACCTGGCGGCCATTCGCGAGCGGGGCCTGACGCTGGTCGAGGCCGGCGAAGAGCTGACGGTGGCGCCCGCCGCCGCCACCGACCGCATCGGCGACCTCGGCCCCCAGGACCTGGTGCTGCTCGCGCTCAAGGCCCACCAGATCGAGGCGGTCGTCGAGGAGCTGCCGGCGCTGCTCGGTCCCGACACGGTGCTCGTCACCCTGCAGAACGGCATCCCCTGGTGGTACTTTCAGAAGCTGGACGGCGAGTTCGCGGGCCGCGTGGTGCAGGCCGTCGACCCGCGCGGCGTGCTGTTCGAGCGCATCGATCCGGACCGGCTCGTCGGCTGTATCGCCTATCCGGCGGCCGTCGTCGACCGGCCCGGCGTCATCCGCCACATCGAGGGCAACCGCTTCCCGCTCGGCGAGCTCGACGGGCGCGAGACCGCGCGCGTGCGGCGGGTCGCAGCGGCGTTCACGGAGGCCGGCTTCAAGGCGCGCATCCTCGACGACATCCGGTCTGAGATCTGGCTGAAGCTGTGGGGCAACCTGACGTTCAACCCCATCAGCGCGCTGGCGCACGCCACGCTGGCCGACATCTGCCGCTTCCCGCTGTCGCGGGCGCTGGCGGCGGCGATGATGACCGAGGCGCAGGCGGTGGGCGAGCGCCTCGGGGCACGGTTCCGGGTGCCGCTGGAGCGGCGCATCGCCGGGGCGGAGGCGGTCGGCCGGCACAAGACGTCGATGCTGCAGGACGTGGAGGCCGGCAAGCCGCTCGAGATCGACGGCATGCTGGGCGCGGTGGTCGAGCTCGCCGAGCTCACCGGCTGCGCGGTGCCGACCCTGCGGGCCCTCTACGCCTGCGTGAGCCTCCTCGACCGGACGATCCGCGAGGAAGGGGTGCGGATTGCGGGGGCGCCGGCCGGGGGCAGGACGCAACAGCCCGTCTGACGGAAACCGGAGGCGGCAGAGAAGCAGATGAAGGCGCTCGAGGGAGTGCGGGTTCTCGACATGACGCACGTGCAGTCCGGGCCGAGCTGCACGCAGCTCCTGGCCTGGTTCGGCGCCGATGTCATCAAGGTGGAGCGCCCGGGCGCCGGCGACGCCACGCGCCACCAGCTCCGCGACGTGCCCGATGTCGACAGCCTCTACTTCACGATGCTGAACCACAACAAGCGCAGCCTCACGCTCAACACCAAGCGTGAGCGGGGCAAGGCGCTGTTCGCCCGGTTGCTGGCGGTCTCCGACGTGCTGACGGAGAACTTCGCGCCGGGCGCGCTCGACCGGATGGGCTTCTCCTGGGAGCGCATCCAGGAAATCAACCCACGCCTCATCTACGCCTCGGTCAAGGGCTTCGGGCCAGGGCCCTACGAGCACCACAAGGTCTACGAGAACATCGCGCAGTGCGCGGGCGGGGGCGCCAGCACGACCGGCTTCGACGACGGGCCGCCGACGGTCAGCGGCGCCCAGATCGGCGACTCGGGCACGGGGCTGCACCTGGCGCTCGGCATCGTGACAGCGCTCTTCCAGCGCGAGCGGACCGGCCGCGGCCAGCGCATCGCGTGCGCGATGCAGGACGCGGTGCTGAACCTGTGCCGCGTCAAGCTGCGCGACCAGCAGCGCCTGGCGCACGGGCCGCTGACGGAGTACCCGCAGTACCCCTACGGAAGTTTCGGCGACACCACCCCGCGGGCCGGCAACGCGTCCGGCGGGGGGCAGCCTGGATCAGTGCTCAAGTGCAAGGGCTGGGAGAACGACCCCGACGCGTACGTCTACGTCATCGCGCAGGCGTCGGCGTTCGAGGGGCTGGCGCGCATCGTCGGGCGCTCGGAGTGGCTCGACGACCCGGAGTGGAACACGCCCGGGGCGCGGCTGGCCAAACTCGACCAGGTGTTCGACGCCATCGAGCGGTGGACCCTGACGAAGACCAAGTTCGAGGTCATGGAGGCGCTCACGCCGCTCAAGGTGCCGTGCGGCCCGGTGCTGTCGATGCGCGAGCTGGCCGCCGACCCGGCGCTGCGCGCGACGGCGACCATCGTCGAGGTCGATCACCCGGCCCGCGGGCGGCACCTGTCGGTGGGCTGCCCCATCAAGCTGTCGGATTCGCCGGTGGAAGTCACGCGCTCGCCGCTGCTCGGCGAGCACACGGAGGAGATCCTGACGAGCCTGCTCGGCCTCGACGCGGCGGCGGTCGCCGCCGCCAAGGCCGACGGCGCGGTCTAGCCAGCCGCACGGGAGTTGTGGACCATGAGACACGCCTACGTACTCGCGCGGGTCGCGGTCGTGCCGGCGCTGGCCGCCGCCGTCGTCGTGCCGGCAGCGTCGTTCTCGGGCCTGGAGGTGTCGCATCGCGCGCGCGCCCTGCACCCCGGCGAGGTCGTCGTGCTGGAGGTGCGACCCTCGCTGACGCCGCTGGCCGTCGAGGCCACCGCCTTCGGCCACGCGGTGCGGTTCTTCGAGGGGGAGTCGGACGGGGTCTGGCGCGGCCTCGTGGGCATCGATCTGACAGTGCAGCCGGGCACGTACGAGGTGGCGGTGCGGGCCGCCATCGGGGCCGGGGCCGCGGTGCACGCCGTCTATCCGCTCGAAGTCGAGCCCAAGGAGTTCCCGACACGCCACCTGCGCGTCAATCCGAACTACGTGGATCCCCCGCAGGCGGTCATCGACCGCATCCTGCGCGAACAGGACGAAGTGTCCGCCGTCTTCCGTGTCGCCAGTCCCGAACGCCTGTGGCGCGGCGGGTTCGCGGCCCCCGTACCCGGCCAGCCGACCAGCAGCTTCGGCCGCCGCAGCTTCTACAACGGCCAGCCGCGCAGCCCGCACAGCGGGACCGACTTCCGGGCCGGCACGGGTGTGCCGGTCAGGTCCCCGAACGCGGCGACCGTCGTCCTGACCGGCGACCTCTACTTCTCGGGCAAGGTGGTGATCCTCGACCACGGCTGGGGCCTGTACTCGTACTTCGCCCACCTCTCGGCGATCGACGTCGCCGAGGGCGACGTGGTCACCCGCGGCCAGGTCGTCGGGAAAGTCGGTGCCACCGGTCGTGTCACCGGCCCGCACCTGCACTGGACCGTGCGCCTGAACGACGCGCGCGTCGACCCGCTCGCGCTGCTGGAACTGCTCGCCGACTGACCGGGTGCCGGGGCGCGCGACGGTCATGTCGCACCAACGTTCCACCCTGGCGCTGCCGTGGGCGCTCGCGCCCGGCCATGAGGAACGCTGGCAGCGCATCCGGGCCGGGGGCGTCGTCTGTCTGGACTACGACGGCACGCTGACGCCGATAGTCGACCGGCCCGAGCAGGCGGTGCTGCCGGCGGCAATGCGCCTGGCGCTGCGGCGGCTGGCGGCGGTGCTGCCCGTGGCCATCGTCTCCGGCCGGGACGTCGGGGTGGTGGCCGGGTTTGTCCAGCTCGACGGCCTGGCCTACGTGGGCAGCCACGGGCTCGACATCGTCGGGTTCCCGGGCAGCGGCCTGCGCCGGGAGCTGGCGCTGGACTTCGTGCCGGCGCTCGACGGCGCCGAGGGCTGGCTGCGCCGCGAGGCGGCCGACATCGCCGGTGTGATCGTGGAGCGCAAGCGGTTCAGCGTCTCGACGCACGTCCGGCTGGTGGCGCCGACGGAGCGCGCACGGGTCGATGCGCTCGTGGCCCGCGTCCAGCGGGCGCATCCGTCGCTACGTCGGGAGGGCGGCAAGCTGGTGCACGAGCTGCGGCCCGACATCGCGTGGGACAAGGGCCGGGCGGTGCGTTGGCTGCTCGAGGCCCAAGGGCGCGACCTCGCGTCGGCCCTGTTCATCGGCGACGACCTGACCGACGAGACGGCCTTCCGGGTCCTGGCCGGCCGGGGCACAGGCGTCGTGGTCGCCGACACCGAGCGCCCCACCGCCGCGGAGCTGCGACTCGGCCACCCCGGCGAGGTGCAGACCCTGCTGGAGCGCCTGGCCGGCGGCTAGTTCCCCAGCCGCGCGCCCCGCACGTGCTTGTGGCACTGGACGCAGTTGATCGTCAGCTCCATGTAGGCCAGCGACACCCCGTCGCTGTTGCGTGCCGCGGCCGCCTCCATCAACGCGTGGGCGGATCCTCGGAAGTCGGCCGCGTAGTGCAGGTACTGGACCGTCTGGAGCGGGCTCCAGGTCGACGCCTCGCTCAGCGCCACGAGCTCGTTGGCGATGCGCTCGACCCGGCCGTGGTCGCCGAGCACCACGGCCGCCAGCAGCTGCTGGGCGTGGTCCAGTTTGTCACGCATCAGCTGGGCCAGGCTGGGCAACTGCGCCGACCCCGTGGTCGTCAGCGTCAGGACGAGCAGGAGGGTTGCAATCAGAGTGGCGCGTGTGCGTTGCCGCATGATCCGTCCTTTCGCATGATTCACGCCTGCTCTCATCCACCCTCGAGCTGCTAGCGGGCGCTGCCGCCGGCTTCGCGCTCGCGGGCGCGCGCGCCGCTCAGCGTGTGGATGACGCCGTAGTTGCCCTCGTGGCAGGCGTACTCCAGGTACGGCTGGTCGAGCCGGCTGAGCGGCACCTCGACCGTCCAGGCCTCCGTGAATTTGGTCGAGTCCTCGACGGTGAGCTCGTACATGATGGTGTCGGCGTCCACGCGGGTGAAGCGCTCGACGAGGCGCATCGTCTCGGTGGGGACGCGCCAGGTGGCCAGCCACCGCTCGCTGGTCTTGTCGAGGAAGTTGCGCGTCTCGACCACGAGCGTCTCGCCTTCCCAGCGGCCCACGCCCTCGCCGAGCCAGTGGCGCACGTTGCCGTGCGGGCGCCCGTCGGTGGGCACGATGCGCCGGTCGCGGAACTGCTCGCCCTCGATGACCACCCAGCCCGGGCTCTGCGAGATGCGCTGCGGTCCCCCGGCGGTGCCGGTCCAGACCGACCCCGGCAGGCCGTCGGTGTGGCAGCGCTCCCCCGTGTCGATGTCGTGCCAGGTGTTGAACGGGCCCAGGCCGTAGCTGGCGGCGTTGCGGTCGCTCTCGCGCTGCATCTCCGGCGTGAACGGGATGCGCCCGGTGGGGCCGGTGATCAGCGACGTGCGCGTGAAGATCCGCTCCGGCTCGCCGGTGTCCTGCCAGAAGCGGTTGTAGGTGCCGGTCGGCTGGCTCGCGGTCTCGGGGCTGGGTGCTTCGGGTGCCTGCCGGCCGTCGGCGCACGCCCGGTAGCGCGAGGTGCCGCAGCGCCCCTCGACGAGCGCCGTGGCCTCCTCGGTCGTATAGAACTCCCTGCCGTCCAGTTCCGCCGGGCGCTCGAAGGGCGTTTCGGTCTCGTTCCGCCACACGCCCTGCAGGTCCGGTTCGCCCCAGGCCGTGCGCAGGGTTGCCGTCTCCGACGGGGGCTGCGCCGCGGCACCCCCAGCCAGCACCGCCAACGCGCCGAGCGCCGCGAGATGTCGATGGTTCATCGCCTGCCTCAATATGCTGGTCAGCGCTCGGTCGGATCGCGCCCGTCGAGCGGCGCGCCCGTCCCGGACGAGCCCATGAACAGATGCGTCCCGTCGGGGAACGTCAGGTCCCTGCCGTTCGCACGGTTGCTGCCGTCGATGGCCTGGTAGCCGTCGACGACGATCTGCTGGCCGGGCTGCAGGGAGTCCTTCCGAAAGCCCCGGCGGACGAGCGAGTTCGGCGGCCCGCCCTCGACCATCCACTTCTCCACGGTGCCGTCGGGCCGCGTCACGTCGAGATGGATCCAGGCATGCGGGTTGATCCACTCCATGCGCGTCACGGTGCCCTCCAGTTGGATGGGCTTGTTGGCGTCGAACTCGGCGCCGAACGCGTGGTGCGCGAGGGCCGGTCCCGCGGGCAGGCTCAGCACGAGCCCGGCGCAGGCCGCCACAACGATTCGCTCCGTCGGCATCGGATCCACCTCCACCTGTTGTCGCGTCCGAACCACTTGTCGCGTCCGAACCACAATCAGGGCGCCGGATTGCTCAGCGAGCCGAGCAGCAGCGGCTCGACGAACTCCAGGCACCGGAAATCCATGACCTGGGCCGTTGCGTCCATGCGTCGGTACAAGGGCATGCGCATCGTCCAGGGCCGCTCGAACACGTTCGGATCCTCGATGGTGACCTCGTAGTCGAGATGGTACGGCGTCAGCGGCGTGTAGCGTTCGACCACGTGCAGCGCGTCGCTGTGGAAGTTGCCGGCCCGGTCGAACCAGGTGAGGCCGTTGAAGCCCGTGACGTCGACCACCAGCGTGTCGCCGTCCCAGCGGCCGTTGGACCACCCCATCCAGCTGTCGATGGCCGGCTCTTCGTGATCGGCGAGGTGGATGATGCGCGTCGCGCTCGAAAACTCGTACGCGATGGTGATCTCGTCGGTGCCCTGCACGATCTGGAACGGGTGCGGGAGGTACGTCGCGCGCGGCACGCCCGGCAGGTAGCACTTCACCTCCGGGTCGCCGATCTCCCGGTTCCAGGGATCGACGACCATGCGCTGCTCGAAGTTCTCGCGCTTCCGCGCGGCGGCCCAGGGTTGGTACGGGATGGCGCCGTCGACCACGCCGTGGCCAGCCGGCACCGCACCGATGGCGCCCATCTCGAGCAGCGGCGGAGGTAGCGCGACGTGGTCCTCGATGTCCCAGTGGGCCGTGCCGAGCGCCTGCCAGATGCCGTTGAGGTCGGGGCGATCGGTGCCGGGCAGCCGGGTCGCCCGGTAGTCTTCCGTCTGCGCCGCCGGCCCGGCGACGGCAACCGCCACGATGGCCGCGGCGAGCGCCATGCCGGCGCCCCGCAGCGTGCCCGAGAGCCGTTCAGACATCGGTCGGTGTCCCCCCCCAGGAATCGATTCTGAGCGCGCCGCCGTGCACTGTCAAGGAGTCCGCCCCGCCTGGATTCAGAAGAACCAGCTGAGGGAGATGAAGCCGGTGACGCCCGCCAGCCCGTACTCGGACGGCAGCGGTACCGCGTCCGTCGTCTCGTCCGCGCCGGTCCCGACGAAGACGCCGGCCGCAATCGCCACGTTGTCGCTAGCCGAGTAGGCGAGGCTCGGACCGAGGATCGCGCTGTGATCGTTGAGGTTCCGGAGCCACAGCCCGGCGATGCTCCAGAGCGGGTGCAGCTGGTACGATGCCTGGACGACCGCTTCGTCCCGGCCGAGCACGAGATGCTCGCCGCGCAGGAAGGTTTCGGACCCGAGCAGGTCGAGGTACTCTCCGGGATCGGCCGTGCCGAGACCGTCGCGCTGGTACTCGACGAGGAAGGTGAGGTCGCTGCCGCCTACCTGCAGCAGGCGATCGAAGCCGATGGTGCCGCGCCACACGAGCTCGTCGCGCAGACGGCGGAGCGTCGCCTCGCCCCGCACGGCCCAGCCCCCGAGCGCGCCGGCTCCGCCGACGGCACCCGCCGGGTCGCCGTACAGGGCCCCGCCCCAGCCCGAGATCTCCCAGTTCCGCACGGTGGCCAGGCCGCGCGCGAGCGCCGTCCACTCCTCGCCGGCCGGCGAGCGGGTGGGGCGCACGACCACGTCGATCTCGCTGAACGGGCCGGGGTAGAAGCGGGCGCGGACGGCGTCCACCCCCGCCCGGAACTCCCGAAACGGATCGACCGGGCTGAACGGCGTGAACGGGTCGCTCGGCGTGAGGAAGAGCGCCGTGCCCCACGACACCGCCTGCCGGCCGGCGGTGAACTCCAGCCGCTCGGAGGGTTCCCAGCCGACGCTGAGGCGGTCGAAGCGGTGCTGCCAGACGACGTGCTCGCGCTCGACGAGCGTCCACTGCAGGTCCAGCCATTCGCCCCCGCCGGGCACCGCACCGAGGCTGAAGCCCGGCATGGCGCCTGTCCGCCGCAGGGTCAGCACGTGCTCGTAGGCGGCCTCGAATCGGAACGGTCCCGCCGCCGACCCGCTGGACACCCGGAACCGGTTGAAGTCGCTCAGCCCGCTGCCCGCGGTGCCGGCGAGCGGGACGTTCTGCAGGTAGCCCGAGAGCGGCAGCGGCTGCCCGAACGAGGTGCCGGACAGGGCCGCCAGCGCCGCGACCGTACAGGCTGCACGGACGCGGCTCGTCATGGCTTCATCGCTGCATGGCGTCACGAGCGCCGCTCGTCGGTGTCGATGGCGCCGTCCACCATGCGGATCAGACGCCGGGCGCGCTCCATGACGCGGTCGTCGTGGGTGGCGAAGACGAACGTCACGCCCAGGTCGCGGTTCAGCTCCGCCATGACGTCGAGCAGCGCCTCGCTGGCCGCCGAGTCGAGGTTGGCTGTCGGCTCGTCGGCCAGCACCAGCGCCGGCCGGCTCGCCACCGCGCGCACCACGGCCACCCGCTGCTGCTGCCCGCCCGACAGCTTGCCGGGACGCCGGTCCTCCAGCCCGTCCATGCCTGTCCGCGCGAACAGCTCGCGGACACGCGCATGACGCTCGGCGGCGTCGATGCCCTGGAGCAGCATCGGAAACTCCGCGTTCTCGAGGGCCGTGAGCACCGGCAGCAGGTTGTAGGCCTGGAAGACGAAGCCGACCTGCGCGAGCCGCAGCCGCGCCAGCGCCTGGCTCGTCATCCCGCTCACGTCGCGCCCCGCCACCCAGACCCGGCCGCGGCTGGGGCGCGTCAGGCCGCCGATGAGGTTCAGGAGGGTGGTCTTGCCGGAGCCCGACGGGCCGGCGAGCGCCGTGAACTCGCCGCGCGTCACGGTCAGGTCCACGCCGCGGACCGCCTGCACCTCCTCGGCTTCCTGGTTGAAGATCTTCCAGACGTCGGCGGTCCGGACAGCCTCATCTTTCGTCATGGCAGCTCGCGGAAGGGGCCGCTAGCGGTCGAACTTCATCGCCTCGGTCACGTCGATCCGGGCGGCGCGCAGGGCGGGGTAGATCGACGCGACCGCGCCGATGCACAGGATGAACGCGACGATCTGCAGCAGGCGCCGCGCCCCGAACAGCGGAACGATGACCGGATCGATGACCGCGCCGGAGAACGTCATGTCGCCGACGTTCTCCATGACGGCGGACATGTCCAGCCCGTCACCGAAGAAGTACCAGGTGCCGAGGAGTCCCAGGATCACGCCGAGGAGCCCGCTGGCGGCGGACAGTGTGAGCCCCTCGACCAGCACGATGGTACCGGTCTGGCCCGGCGTCAGCCCCAGCGCCTGCAGTACACCGAACTCACGGCGGCGGTGCATCACGGACATCAGCACCGTGTTGACGATGCCGAACGCGATGATGACGAACAAGAACCCGTTCGTCAGGTAGTTGCCGAAGTCGTCGATGGCGATCGCCGCGGCGAGCGCCGGGTCCGCCTCGCGCCAGCCCATGACGCGCGCGTCGCCGCGCCTGACGGGATCGGCCAGCGCGCGTTCCAGATGGCCCCTGACGAGCGCCGTCGCGGCGCTGCCGTGCAGCACGACGCCCACGTTCGTGACGTCGTTCTGCGAGCCGAGCCAGTCGCCCGCCGTCGCGAGCGGGATGTGGATCATCATCTGGTCGACCGCCTGCACGCCGCTGCGGAAGATGCCGACCACCCGCAGGAGCTGGCCCGCGATCTCGCGCTCGGTGTCCTGCGCCTGCACCACGAAGCGCGATCCGAGCCGCAGCTCCAGACTGTCGACCAGCTCCGCGCCGACGTAGGCCGCCAGGCGGTCGTCCGGCTCCAGGTAGCGCCCTTCGACGATCTGGTCGTCGACCATCCCGAAGCCGGGCTCGGTCACCGGATCCACCGCCACGATCCGGGCCGGCCGCGCGCCGGCGCTCGAGCTCGCCAGGCCGTTGATGCTGAGGCGCACCGAGGTGGCGACCACGTGGGGCGCGACCTCCGGCGCGCCGAGGGCCTGCTGGGCCGCGCGCCGCACGTCGGCCGAGAGGCGATCGTCGATGCGCCGGCTGACGCGGTACTCGGGGCGCTCGACGGTGACGTGGCCGTTGCCGAGGCGCACGCCCGATTCGATCCACTGCTCATGGCCGCCGTCGCCGATCGTGAGCGAGAAGACCAGCAACGCGCCGCCGACGATCATCGCCGAGGCGGTGAGCACGGTGCGCCGCAGGTGGCGCCGCAGGTTGCGCATGGCCAGGACGACGAGTACGCGGGCGTGCATCTGCTGCATGCGGCTACAGTCCTGACAGGGTGTCGGCGGGCGGCACGCGCGCGGCGCGCAGCGCCGGGTAGAAGGCTGCCACCAGCGCCGTCACCAGCAGCCCCACCGTGGCCCAGCTCCAGGCCGGGATGTTGGAGCCCACGCGCAGGCTGGGCGTCCACAGCGCGCCCTGCAGGGTGACGTTGCCGTAGAGCCACTCGAGGCTGGGCGGCGCGGCGTAGAACCAGGTCATCAACGGCGCCGTGATGGCCGTGCCGACGGCGAGGCTCAGCACGCCGATCGCCAGCGCCTCGTACAGCACCGTGCCCACCACCGACCATGGCGACGCGCCGAGCGCCAGCATGACCGCGAATTCGCGCCGGCGTTCGAACGTCGCCATGAGCATCGTGTTCGCGATGCCGAAGCTGGCGACCGCGAAGATGATCACGATGAAGACCCAGTAGATCGAGTCGACGAGCGCCACGTATTCGGTGAGCACGGGGTTGAGCTCCATCCAGGGTGCGATCGCCAGGCCGCGCTCGGCGGCGCCGAGCGCGGCGCCGAGGCGCTCGGCCACCGCGCCGGCCAGCGCCGGGTCGGCGGTGGCGACCGCTATCTCGTGGATGCGGTCGGGACCGAGTGCCGCGAGCTGCTGCAGGTCGGTCAGCGGCATGACCGCCGTGTTGGCGTCGTAGTCGACGAGCCCCGTGCGGTAGATGCCGCTGACGGTGTAGAGGTCGTTGGCCAGCGAGCCGTCCGCGGCCGGGGCGACGACAATCAGCTCGTCGCCGACGCCTACAGCGAGCTGGCGCCCCATCTCCTCGCCGACGACCACCTCGTAGGCGCCGGCGGTCGGCAGGCGGCCCGCCACCAGCGGATCGAGAAAGCGGGTCAGGGCGGTCTCGCGCCGGGTATCGACTCCCTGCAGCAGGCCCGCCGACGTCGCCTCCCCCGAGCTGACCAGTCCCCCCGCGTAGACGCGGGGTGCGGCGGCGGCCACGTCCGGATCAGCGTCTATCGCCCGCAGGAGCGCCTCGACGTCGGTCCCCGCGCCCCCCCCGATGGTGTCGTACAGGCTGCGTTCGGGCCGGTACTCGGCGGCGTGGATCTCGATCTGCCCACTCACGAGGGACGTCGCGTTCTCCACCAGCTCCGCCGAGATGCCCACGGCCCACCCGACCATGAACACCACGGTGAAGTAGCCCACTCCGAGCCCAAGCGCGGTGAGCAGGCTGCGCCGGCGGTTGCGGCCGAGGTTGCGCCAGCCGATACGCCACCACGTGGACGGGTGCATCGGCTGCTAGCGGCCCGTGGTGAAACCCCGCGTTGCACCGAGACGGGCGCGGCGCCCGCCTGGCAAGGCGCGACGAGGGAGCCTGTTGGGCCTAGTCGACCGAGGCGCAACGCAGTCAGGCGGGATGCAGCGCCCGTCGAATGCAGCGGGGACTTTTGCCACGGGCTGCTAGCGGCTGCGCTGCAGGTTGCGGAGCGAGAAGAAGGAGCGCTCGAGGTCGACGTCGAACTCGAGCTCCTCGTAACGGATCGTTGTCCGCTCGTCGGGCTTGTCCGCCGGGAACATGTCCATGACGCCGGGCACGAGGCGGCCGCCGAACTCGGTGTAGCCGCCGTGCTCCATCGTGCGCGCCAGCTCGCCGTCCTCGTCGTAGAACTTCGTCCACAGCGGCATGTCGTCGCGCTGCCGGATACGGTACTCGATGTGCCCCCATACGACGGCCGCCTCGGGCTTCGGCGTGAGGCGGAAGTCCCAGACCCCGTCACCGGCGGCGTCGTCGCCGTCGAAGGTGAGCTCGATGTCGTAGTCCTCGATGAGCCGGCTCTCCTTCACCAGGTCGTCGTTGGTGAAGTGCGAACCCATCCACGAGCCGCCCATCATCGAGGCCGGGATCTTGATGGTCCGGTCCACCTTGGGGAGGTAGTTCCAGATGTCGTCCCTGGCCTTGAGCGTGGCTGTCCCGGCCTCGCGCTGCGGCGCGCGCAGGCGGACCAGCGAGTAGTCGGTGCCGAGCGACCAGATCTCCATCGTCATCCGGCGCTCCCAGTGCTCGGTCACGACTTCCATCGTGGCAACGCCCCGGCTGGAGTCGCCGCGCAGCATGCGGTCGACGCGGTCGATGACGGCCAGCGCGTCCACCTGGGCTGCCGCCGGCGCCGCCACCAGCCAGGCGCTTGCGGCCGCGAGGAGAACAGCGGGCCGGCGCTTCGACAATCGTTGCATGAACCCCCTCGGCTCCCGACAGTGACCAGCGTACCCGCTACTTACGACAGTGTACCCCGAATGCCGAGCCGGCGGGCGGAATCGCTGCTATTATGGACTGTTCGCTCCGCGCGCTCCGGTCTGCAGCGATGCGACGCGTCATCCCAACCGATCCCGAGCGCGGGGTCGCGCGCGTGCTCCTGGCATGCGCCTGCCTGTCGCTACTGGTCAGTGGTGCACTGCTGCTCGTCCTGCTGCACGAGACGGCGGACTTTCTGCGCCGCGTCCCGCCGCTCGAGTTCCTGCTTGGCGCCCCGGGGGCGCCTGTTGCCGGGGCGCCGCCCGGCCTGCTGCCGCTCCTGGCGGGCACGCTGCTGGTGGCGCTGGTAGCCCTGGCGGTGGCGCTGCCGACCGGCCTGCTGAGCGCCGTTTACCTGAGCGAGTACGCCCCGGTGGCCGTGCGGCGCGCGCTCGCGCCGCTGCTGGCGCTGCTGGCCGCCGTGCCGACGGTCGTCTACGGCTACTGCGCGCTGCGGTTCGTGACCCCGCTGCTGCAGGGCTTCGTGCCGGGGCTGGCGGACGCGAATGCGCTCAGCCCGGGGCTGGTCGCGGGCGTGATGATTCTGCCGATGGTGACGGCGCTCGCGGTGGACGCGCTGCGGGGCGTGCCGCGGGGTCTGCGCGAGGCGGCCCAGGCCCTGGGCGCCACCCGCGCGCAGACCGTGCTGCGGGTCGTGCTGCCGGCGGCGCGCGCCGGCATCGCGGCGGCCGTGTGCCTGGCCGCTGCGCGGGCCGTTGGCGAGACGCTGATCGTGGCTGTCGCTGGCGGCGGGCGGCCCCACCTCGCTGCGAACCCACTGGCGCCGGTCGAGACCCTGGCCGCCTACATCGTGCACGCGGCCCGCGACACGGCGCCGCCCGGCGCCTTCGATCAGCAGCCGATCTTCGCTGTCGGCCTGCTGCTCTTCGCCGGCACGTTCGGGCTCGGCCTCATCGGCAACTGGCTGCGCCGGCCGGGCGGGGAGACGCCCGAGTGAGCCGCCGCCGGCCGGCCGCCCGGGTTGTGGACCGGCTGCTGCACACGGCCGGCCTGGCTGTCACGCTGGGCGCCGCGGCGTTGCTCGGCGCGCTCGTCGCCGTCGTGACCGCCGACGCCGTCAGCGACTCGGCGCTGCCCTGGCCGCCGGGCTTCGCTGGCGCCCTGGCCCGGAGTGTGTCGCTGGTCGGGTTGGCCGCCTGCCTGGCGCTGCCGATCGGCATCGGCACGGCGGTCTATCTCGAGGAGTACGCGCCGCGCGACCGGCGGACGCGCCTCATCGAGCTCAACATCGCCAGCCTGGCCGGCGTACCCCCGGTGGTCTACGGCCTGCTCGGCCTGGTGCTGTTCGTCCATGCCCTCGGGCTCGGGCGCAGTCTCGCCGCCGGTGGAGCCACGCTCGCGTTGCTCGTTCTGCCGGCCGTCATCCTGTCGACGCGCGCGGCGTTGCGCGCCGTGCCGCGCTCGCTGCGCGATGCGTCCTGCGCGCTCGGCGCCACCCGTTGGCAGACGCTCCGGCACCAGGTGCTGCCGGCTGCGCTGCCGGGCACGCTGGCGGGTCTGGTGCTCGCGCTCGCCCGCGCGTTGGGCGAGGCGGCGCCGCTGATCGTGCTCGGTGGACTGGCGTCGCTGCCCGCGCCGCCCGCCGGCCCCGATCGGGCGCTGCCGGCCTTGCCGGTGCGGATCTTCGACTGGCTGTCCCGCCCGGAAGCGGAGCTGCTTCACAACGCGGCAGCCGCTATCATGGTGCTGCTGGTGCTCGTGCTGCTGCTGAGCGGTCCGGCCGCCTGGATGCGGGGCCGCCGGCGGGTTGCGGAAGTCTGGGAGTCCGAGCGGTAGAACGGCGCGGACTCTGCGGGCCGGAAGGGGCAAGGCGCGGGCCGAAGGACCCCCGGCGGACGCCGGGGGTGCGGGGGCAGACCCGTCTGCTGATGACGATACCGGTGACGCGCGTGCAGCCATCACCGCCCGCTGTCACCGTCCGCCGAGCGCCGGCGGGGCAGTCGAAGGTCGAGGTGCGCGACCTCAGCGTCCACTACGGCGCGACGCGGGCGCTCGATGCGGTCTCGCTGAACATTCCGCCGGCGCGGGTGACGGCACTGGTGGGGCCGTCCGGCTGTGGCAAGAGCACCTTCCTGCGCACGCTGAACCGGATGAACGACATCATCCCCGGCGCGCGGGTGGCGGGGCGGGTTGCAATCGACGGCCGCGACATCTACGCACCGGACGTGGACGTGGCCGACGTTCGGCGCCGGGCCGGCATGATCTTCCGGAAGGCGAACCCGTTTCCCAAATCAATCTTCGCGAACGTGGCCTACGGCCCGCGCGTCGGCGGGCTGGTGGTCGGCCGCGGCGAGCTCGAGGCCCGTGTCGAGGCCAGCCTGCAGGCCGCCGGCCTGTGGGACGAGGTGAAGGACCGCCTGGAGGCCTCCGCCCTCACGCTCTCCGGGGGGCAGCAACAGCGGCTGTGCATCGCCCGGGCGCTGGCCGTGCGCCCCGAAATCCTGCTGCTCGACGAGCCGGCCGCGGCGCTCGACCCCATCGGCACCCAGCGGCTGGAGGAACTGATCCACCGGCTGAAGTCCACTTATACGATAGTGATCGTGACCTACGACATGCAGCACGCGGCGCGGATTTCGGACCGGACGGCGGTGTTCTGGCTCGGCCGCGTGGTGGAATACGATCGCACGGATCGCATCTTCACGGCCCCGTCGCAGCGGATCACCGAGGACTACGTGACCGGCCGGTTCGGGTAGCCGAGGGGGAGAGCGCAGCGTGGAGCCGGCGCACCCGATCGTCCCGCACCTGCAGGACGAGCTCGATCAACTCAAGGCCCGCCTGCTCGTCATGGGCGGCGAGGTCGAGGAGCGCGTGCGGTCGGGGGTCCGCGCCCTCGTGGCACACGACCGCACGCTGGCCGAGCGGGTTCTCGAGGACGACGATCGGATCAACGATCTCGATATCGAGATCGACGAGCGCTGCTTCAAGCTGCTCGCGCTGCGGCAGCCGGTGGCGACCGATCTGCGGGTCATCGTCGCGGCCGTCAAGATCAACAGCAACCTGGAGCGGGTCGGAGACTTCGCGGTGAACATCGCGGAGGCCGGGCTGCGCTACATGGAGCATCCGCCGGTCAAGCCGCTGATCGACATTCCGCGCATGGCCGACATCGCGCAGGGCATGCTGCGCGACGCGCTCGACGCCTACGTCGCGCTCGATACCGCGCGGGCCCGGGGGGTGCTGGGCCGCGATGACGCGCTCGACGCGCTCAAAGGGCAGGTGTTTCGCGAGCTGCTCAGCTTCATCCTCGAGAACCCGGCCAAGACGGAGCCGGCGCTCGATCTCATCCTCGTCTCGCGGCACCTGGAGCGGATTGGCGACCACGCCACGAACATTGCCGAGGAAGTCATCTTCATCGTCTCGGGCCGCGACGTCCGGCACCACGCCCAGGAGGGTGGCGCTGACTAGCGGCGGCGCGACGCGGATTCTCGTGGTCGAGGACGACCACGACATCGCCGAGCTGGTGGCGCACTATCTGCAGCGGGCCGGCTACCTGACGGAGGTGCTCAACTCCGGCAGCGACGTGCTGCCGCACGTGCGGGACCGGGCACCCGATCTGGTGCTGCTCGACCTGATGCTGCCCGGTCTGAACGGGCTCGAGATCTGCCGTGCCATGCGGTCCGAGCCGACGCTTGCGGCCATCCCGATCATCATGCTGACCGCCAAGTCGGAGGAGGCCGATCGCATTGTGGGCCTCGAGCTGGGCGGCGACGACTACGTGACCAAGCCGTTCAGCCCGAAGGAACTCGTGGCACGAGTGGGCGCGGTGCTGCGCCGCGCCGGCCGGTCGCGGTCGAGCCAGCGGCGGGTACGCTTCGGCGATGTGCTGATCGACGCGGACCAGCACGTGGTCACCGTAGCCGGCGAAGAGGTGCGGCTCACCGCCAAGGAGTACCTGCTGCTCAAGTACCTCGTGGAACACCCGGGCCGGGTCCTGTCGCGCGATTTGCTGCTCTCCGACGTGTGGGGGTACCGCTACACCGGCGGGACCCGCACCGTGGACGTGCACATTCGCCGCTTGCGCGAGAAGGTGCCGGTGCTGCGCGACGCCATCGTGACGATCAAGCAATTCGGATACAAGCTGCTGGAGTCGCCGGGCCCGGCGGCCCGCCGGCCATGAAGCTGCGCACGCGGCTGTTCGCCGCGGTCCTGGGCATTGCCACAGTCAGCCTGCTGCTGGCCGGCGCGCTGGTCTCGCTGTCGTCGCAGCGCCAACTCCTGGAACGCATCGAGCGCGAGCTGGTGGCCCAGACCCGGCTCGTCGCCGAGCTGGTCGCCCGGCGCGGGACCGCCCCCACGCTGGCGGAGCTCGACGCCGAGGCCGACGCGCTGGGCCGCGAGCTCGGCGCCCGCGTGACTCTCGTCGCGCCCGACGGCCGGGTGGTCGGCGATTCGGCCGAGGACGGCGCAGGGCTCGCGGCGATGGAGAATCACGGTACCCGCCCCGAGATTCTCGTCGCGCGCGAGCGGGGGGTGGGCGTCACCCGCCGCTTCAGTACGACCATCGAGCGCGACTTCCTGTACGCGGCGCTGCCCGTCGACCACGATGCGGTGGGCTATGCCCGCCTGGCTCTGCCGCTGACGGCGGTCGACGAGCAGCTCGCCTCCGTGCGGCGGGCGACCGCCATCGGCATCTTTCTGGCGCTGGTCGGCGCGCTGGTGCTGGCCTGGGTGACCTCGACCGCCATGAGCCGGCGCGTCCGCGCCATTGCCGCCGTGGCGCGCCGCTACGCCGAAGGCGATCTGAGCCGTCCGCTGCGCGGCTACGGCAACGACGAGATCGGCACGGTCGCGCGTGCTCTCGACGCGTCGGTGCACGAGCTGGGCCGACGGCTCGACGAGCTGTCGCGGCACCGCGTGCTCACCGACGCCATCCTGTCGAGCATGGCCGAGGGCGTGGTCGTCGTCGACGCCGGGGGCCACGTCCGGATGGCGAACGACGCCGTGCGTGCGATGCTGGCGCTCGGCACCTCGCCCGTGGGACGACACTACATCGAGCTGATCCGGAATCCGGAGATCGCGGGCCAGATCGCCCGCGCGCTGGACGACGGCGAGTCCCTGCAGCGGGAGGTCAGCCTGAACACCGAGCCGCCCAAGGTGCTTCTCGCCAGCACGGCTGCTCTCGTCCCGGCAGAGGACGACGCGGGTCGCCAGGGCGCGGCGATGGTCCTGCACGACATGACCGAGTTCCGGCGCGCGGAGCAGGTCCGCCAGGACTTCGTGGCCAACGTCTCGCACGAGCTGCGCACGCCGCTGACTGCCATCCGCGCCGCGCTCGACGCCCTGCTCGACGGCAGCGCGCCGGCCGGCGACCCGCGCTTCCTGGACATCGTCGCCAGACATACGCTGCGGATGGATCGCCTGGTGGGCGATCTGCTGCGGTTGGCCAGGCTGGACGCCGGCCAGGAGACGTTGAACCTGATGCCCTGCGCTACCGAGGCCGTGTTCGAGGCGGCTCAGACCGAGCTGGCCTCGCTGCTGCAGGAGCGGGGGATGCGCGTCGCCACGCACATCGAGCCGTCGGCAGCCACGATCACCGCCGATGCGTCCAAGCTGCACGACATCCTGAAGAATCTGCTGGAGAATGCTGCCCGCTACGCGCCGGCCGGCAGCACGGTCGTGCTGCGCATCGCGACCGCGGGCGACGAGGTCGTGCTGACCGTCGAGGACCGCGGTCCGGGCATCCCGGACACCGACCTGACGCGCGTCTTCGAGCGCTTCTACCGTGTGGATCGGTCGCGCGCACGCGACCCGGGCGGGACCGGGCTGGGGCTCGCCATCGTCAAGCATCTGGCCGGCCTGCACGGCGGCGTGGCCGCGGCCGCCAACCGGCCCGGGGGCGGCGCGCGCTTCAGCATCCGCCTGCCGCGGCGGGAGCCGCCGCGACCGCGCGGGGCGGCCCTGGCGGATGCCGCGGCCGTCCCGGCCACCGTCGTCGAGTGACCGTCAGCGGTCCCGCAGGGTGGCTTCCAGGAAGCTGCGCAGTGCCCGGAACGCCTGGCCGCGGTGGCTGATGGCGGCCTTCTCGGCCGGCGCCAGCTCGGCCAGCGTGCGTCCGTACGGGGGATAGAAGAAGATCGGGTCGTACCCGAACCCGCCGCGGCCGGCCGGCTCGGGCGCGATCCGCCCCTCGACGACGCCGCGGGCCTCGAAGACGATACGCCCCCCGTCGGCCACGGCCAGCGCGCAGACGAAGCGCGCGGCGCTCCCATCGCCGCCGCCCGCACGCAGCAGCTCGTGGATGGCGGTGAACTTCTCGGGGTAGCTCGCGCCGTTGAAGCGGGCCGAGCGCACGCCCGGCGCGCCGTCGAGCGCATCGATCTCGAGCCCCGAGTCGTCGGCGACCGCGCGCAGTCCGCTGCGGCTGGCGTAGTGGGCGGCCTTCAGGCGCGCGTTCGCGGCAAATGTGGTCCCGGTCTCCTCCGGCGCTCCGAGCGTGGGGTACGCGGCCAGGGTCTCGATGCGGACCGGCAGGCCCGCGAGCAGCGCCCGGATCTCGCTCAGCTTGTGCGGGTTGGTGGTGGCCGCAAGCAGCTTCATGCGCGCCGCGGGCTCAGGATCTCGCCGACGAGCTCGCGCTGGCGGGCGACCAGGCCGGCAATGGCGTCGTCGGCGAGTCGCAGGAGCTCGGTGAGCGCGTCGTGACCGAACGGTGCTCCCTCGGCCGTGCCCTGGACCTCTATGAAGCGGCCGTTGCCGGTCTTCACGACGTTCATGTCGACGTCGGCCGCGGCGTCCTCGGCGTACGCGAGGTCGACCACCGGCATCCCGCCCACGATGCCGACGCTGATGGCCGCGACGTAGTCGTCCACGGGGATTGTCTTGAGCGTGCCGGCCTGCCGCAGCTTGTCGAGAGCCAGCACGAGGGCGACGAAGCCGCCGGTGATCGACGCCGTGCGCGTGCCGCCGTCGGCCTGGATGACGTCGCAGTCGACCCAGATCGTCCGCTCGCCGAGCGCGGCGAGGCGTGTGACGGCGCGCAACGAGCGGCCGATGAGGCGCTGTATCTCCTGCGTCCGTCCGCCGGGGCGCCCGACCGCGGCCTCGCGTGTGTTGCGTGTCGACGTGGCGCGCGGCAGCATGCCGTACTCTGCGGTGACCCAGCCCTTGCCGCTGCCGCGGAGGAAGGGCGGCACGCGATCCTCGGCGCTGGCCGTGCAGATGATCCGCGTCTCGCCGGCCTCGATGAGCACGGACCCCTCCGCGTGCATGGAGTAGTGCGGGGTCAGCCGCAGCGGTCGCAGATCAGTCGGCCCGCGCTGATCGGTGCGCGCACGTGCGGGCGAGCCAGGCGAGGCGGTCATCACGGTCCGGCGGGCGCTTCCGGGTAGCCGCTGGCCGACCCCCTGCCGCCCACCCACTGCATGCCGAGCCCGAGCGGGCGCCGCAGATCGACGTGGCCCGCCAGCGTATCGACCTCGCGGCCCTCGATGAGGATTTGGACCGCCGCAATCTCCGGGACGTTGCTGACCAGCGCGTTGACCAGCGCGTAGACGGTGAACAGCTCGTCGAGCGAGCCGCCCGGGTGGGCGGCGGAGACGTCTCCCGAGAGATCGACGAACGCGTTCCCCTCGGCCGTCAGGTAGACGGCGCGCAGCCGCGTCCCGGCGGGGAACGCCGAGGTCAACGGCCGGGCCGGCGGCGCTAACTGGCGCTCGACGACCAGCCGCGCACGCGTCAACGCGTCGGCCGCGGCGGGGATCTCCACGGTGCGGGTGACGAGCGCGGTGCCGTCCTCCGCGACGTAGAAGAGGATCGCGGTGTTCGGTGTCGCGCCCGCCGGCGCAGGTCCCCCGCCCGTCTGCGGCGGCGCGTGCGGTGCGCGCGCGGCGCGGTCGAGCACGACCGTGACGGCGACCGCGAGGCCGACTGCCACGAGCGCCGCCACGATGCCCTTGAGCAGCGGCATGGCGTCACCTGCCCGGCAGCGCGCCGGCCCACTCTCCGCGCTCGAGCGCGACGCTGAAGCGCTGGATGCTCGCAAGCAGCGCCTCCGCGACGGCGTTGCGGAACGCAGCGCTGGCAAGCCGCAGCTCGTTGTCCGGATCGGCCAGCGAGCCGAGCTCGACGAGCACGGCCGGCGTGTTGGCTCCCACGAGCACGCGGAACGGAGCCTGCTGCACAGGCCGCGGGCTCATGACGACCCGGCGGCGCAGTTCGGCGTCGACGATGTCGGCCAGCAAAGCCGAGCGGTCCACGTACAAGACCTGTGCCATCTCCCACCGCACGGGATCGATCCGGCGGCTGCCGCCCCCGACCACCGGGATCGTCGGGACGTCGCTGTCCGCGATCGCCTGCGCCTCGGTGCCATATTCATCGAGGCCGAGGTAGAAGACCTCCGCGCCGGTCGCCGCCGGGCGCGTCGACGCATTCGCGTGGAGGCTGATGAACAGATCGGCGCCGTTGTTGTTCGCGATGGCGGCGCGCGCATCGAGGTCGACGGTCTCGTCGCGCTCGCGGGTGAGGATGACGCGCAACCCGAGCCGACTTTCGAGCACCGCGCGCAGCCGCCGGGCCACGCCCAGCGTGATGTCCTTCTCCAGGGCACTGTCGGCGCCCCGGCTGCCGGGGTCGTCGCCGCCGTGGCCGGGATCGATGGCGACGACGCGCAGGGCCGAGCCGGCTGCGAAGTCGGGCAGCGGGTCGACCGGCGCCGGCCCGGGCGCGGCGGCCGGAGCCGCGGCGGTCGCGGCGTCCGCGGTGCGGGCCGCCAGCAATTCGATGCGGAGCGTGTCGCCGCCGTTCGGGGCCGGGTCGGTCGTGACGCTGTACGAATCCACGGCGGGACCCAGGTCGAGCGCCAGGCTCGGGGCGTTCGCGACCCGGCCGAACCCGGTCGCCAAACCGCCGTCGAGGCGCGGCGGACGTATCAGGTCGATGTCGTCGGCGGCGAACGTCACGACGAGCCGCCCGGCGCGCTCCTCGATGGTGTGCGGCGTGCTCGGCGTCACGTCCAGGCGCAACTGGTCGCTGCCGCCGCCGGAACGGTAGCGGGCCGCGACCTGCGGCACCCGCAGGTCGCCGACGACGAGCAGCCTGGACTGCGCCCGATACTCCAGCGGCTGGCCGTGAACCGCAGCCAGTGCGCGGGTGAGGAAGTCGGAAGACACCAGCCAGCGCCCGCGGACGCGGCGCGGCGGCGCCCGCAGCGACACGAGGCGTCCCGCGACGGAGATGATCTGCTGATCGGGAGTCAGGATGATGACCGCGTCGCCGGCGGTGACCGACAGCGTGCCCGCCCGCGAGTCCTCGTCGAGTCCGAGTCCGAACAGTCGCGCGACGTCGTCGAGGGCAACCATCTCGCGTCCGTCGTGGTCGACCGTGCCGAGGCGCTCCCGCCCGCCCGGCGCGATGACCGTGATGCCGTCGGCAGCCGGCTGGCTGACCGCGGTGCCCGGCAGAACCACAACGGCCGCCGCGAGGGCTGTGCTGGAAGCGAGGAGTGCTGAGCGGGAGCGTGCCATCCTGTCGCGCCGCGCGCGCGGCGCGCCTCACGACGATGATAGCACCGCGGCTGCGGCGGGCGCGCCCGGCCCGGCGGGTTGCGTCCCGGCGCCGTCCTGGCGTACACCATGCCGGTGACCGCGTTCGCCGAGACCGGTCTGGAGGGCCAGCTGCAGCCGCTCTGGGACTACCTGGCGCTGTCGGACGCGCCGCGGCCGGCCGACGTGATCTTCGTGTTCGGATCGGCGGACCGCGCGGTGCCGGCGCGCGCCGCGGCGCTGTACGCGGCGGGGTACGCCCCCCGCATCCTGGTCAGCGGGAGCTTCGGCCGGCTGACGCGGGGGCACTTCGATCGTCCCGAAGCGCACGTGTTCCGCGACCTGATGGTCGCCGCCGGCGTCCCACCGGGCGCGGTCGTGACGGAGCCGGCGGCCACCAACACGCTCGAGAACGTGCGCCTCGGCATGGCTGCGCTCGCGGCGCGCGGCCACCGGCCGCGGTCCGCGCTGCTGGTGGCCAAGGGCTTCGCGATGCGGCGCTGTGTGGCGACGTTCGCGCAGCAGTTCCCGGCGATACGGCTGCATGCGTGTCCGCCGGCGCAGGCGCTGCCGGCTGCGATCGATCGACGCCTGCCCGCGTTCGCCGCGCGCCTTCTGGCCGAGCTCGAGCGCCTCGAGCGTTACGCGGCGCAGGGTGACCTCCGGCCGCAGACGGTGCCGCCCGCGGTCGCCGCCGCGGCGCGCGCCGTCGCGGCGGCCCTGTGACAGCCGCTCGGCAGCCGGGTCAGGGCGCGGTGATAGGCGGTGATATACTCGGCCGTTTCGCCCGGATTCGAAACCCTTTCGTTCGCCCGCAGCGGGCAGGAGGTGCGCATGCGTTCCATCCTCGCGAGTCTCGTTCTCGTTCTGGCCGTCGCGACGGCCGCGCTCGCCGACAGCAGCCCCGTCGACATCACCAGTGCCGACGGCACGGTGCTCAAGGGCAGCTACTACGATCCGGGGCTGCCCGGACCCGGCATGCTGCTCGTGCACCAGTGCAACATGGACCGCACCTCGTGGGAGAGCCTTGCGGGCAGCCTTGCGGCGGCCGGCATTCACGTGCTGACGTTCGATCTGCGGGGCTTCGGCGAGACCCCGGGCGAGGGGCTCGTCGCGCGCGACTCGTTCCCGCGCCTGATGCAGCAGTCACCGCCGGACGTCGACGCGGCCTACGCGTACCTGCTCGCGCAGGACGGCGTCGATGCGGCCCGCACCGGCGTGGGCGGTGCGAGCTGCGGCGTGGCACTGACCTCGGACCTCGCGACCCGCAATCCCGACGTCAAGGCGTTCCTGGCGCTGTCCGGTTTTCCCAGCGACGCGGCCAGGGAGCATATCGCCATGAGCCCGGGGTTGGCCGTGTTCGGCGCGGCCGCCGACGCCGACGACCTGACTCCCGGCGTGCACGAAGTGATCGAGGCCGCCGTCGCGGGCTCGAAGAACGCGCAGTCGGTGGTCAAGATCTACGGCGGAACCGAGCACGGGCTGCCGATGTTCGGGAAGAACCCCGACCTCGAGCCGGCCATCGTCGACTGGCTCAAGGCGCGTCTGCTCGATTAGCTCCAGTCGGGAATCTCGCCAGTGCCGCCGCGCCGCCGCCGGCGAGCACGGCGCCGCCGAGGCCGCACATCGCCGGGGTCAGCCCGGCGATGCCGGCCCCCCCGGTCGTTACCTGGACGAGCGTGGCGAGCGCGACGCCGCCCGCCAGCGACGCCAGTGCCTCGGTCGCGCCCACACGCCGCAGGTACAGCCCGGCCATGACCGGCACGAAGAGGCTGACGGTCAGCAGCGTGTAGAAGAAGCTCAGCACGCCGGCGATCGACTCGGCGGCGACCGCCAGTGCCGTGCCGAGCACGCCGCCGGCGACGGCGGCCACCCGCGCCACCCGGAGCACCTGGGCGTCGCTGGCCCCCGGCCGCACGAAGCGGCGGTAGAGATCCTGCGACAGCGACGTCGCCAGCATGAAGAGGATGACGTCGGCGGAGCTCACCTCCGCCGAGAACAACGCGGCCAGGCCCAGCGCACCCACGAGCGGCGGGACGGCCTCCATCAGGAGCGTCGGCAGGGCCAGGTCCTGGTTGGCCAGTGTCGGATAGACCGACCGCGCGATCATCCCGAGCACGACCGGGGCGGCGGCGAACACGAGCAGCACAGCCGCCTGGAGCCCGATGCCGGCGCGGACGGCCGCGTCGTCGCGGGCGGCGTAGACTTTCTGCAGCAACCCCGGCGAGACGATGAACGCGGGCCCGAGCATGGCCAGGTAGAACCACCCCGAGCCGCCGCCGCGCCAGGGGTTCCAGTAGTCCTCGATGCCGCGCGTCGTCTCCACGACGTGTCCCCAGCCGCCGACGTCCTCCAGTGCGAGCGGCACGACGACGACGAAGCCGGCCAGCAGGATGGCGAGCTGCGCGACGTTGACCCACACGGCGGTCAGCAGGCCGCCCGCGCTGAAGTAGACGGTGACGACGAGACCGCCCAGGACGCAGCCCACCCAGCGCTCGATCCCGGTCACTACGTTCAGCACCCAGCCGATTGCCAGCAGTTGGCCTGCGAGAATGGCCAGGGTCCCGATCCACAGCAAGCCGGCGACCGCCGCCCGGACGCTCCCGCCGTAGCGCTGCTCCAGGAAGTCTCCCACGGTGTTGAGGTCGTGTTGCGCCGCGAGCCGGCGGACCCGGGGGCCGATCCATAGCGCCAGGACGATGGAGCCGAGCCCGGCCGAACCCACCCACCACCACGCGCTGAGGCCGTCCCGATAGCCCAGGGCGGCGGCGTTCACCGTCGATCCGGCGCCGATGTTCGAGGCCAGGATCGTGGCGAACAGCATGAACGGACCCAGCCGGCGCCCGGCGACGAAGAAGTCGTGCGCGCGTCGCACGCGCCGGCCGGCCCACAGACCGAAGCCCATGAGCAGGGCCGCGTAGACGACGAGCACGGCGAGGTGGATGTTCATGGCGCAGGTGTGACACCGTCGTACGCGGGCTCGCCGGCCTGGTGACCGTCGCCGGCGACGGGTTCGTCGCGGGGCGTGAGGACCGCCCCCAGGAACCGTTCTACCGCGTAGGTCGCGATCTGCCCGCACGGTCCGCTGAAGATGTAGTCGCAGCCGTGCGTGGCCCAGGGCAGCCGCACGACGGCGTGCGGCACGCCCGCGTCGAGCAGCCGCGCGCTGACGAACTCCGCGTGGAACGGCGAGACGTGCTCGTCGCGCAGGCCCTGGATGAACAGCGTGGGCGGCGTTGCCGGCGAGACGAACCGCGCCGGCTCGGCCGCCAGGTAGCGGTCACCGTGCGTTGCGGGCGGTCCGCCGAGATAGGTCTCGAGCAGCCCGGACGAGTCGATCACGCCGGGCCTGGCGGGATTGTCATAGCCCCAGCGCAGAGCGAACGGTCCGTAGAACGAGACCGCGCCGCGAATAGCCGCGTCGCCCGCCGTGTAGGCGGCCAGGAGCGCGATCTGCGCGCCGGCGGACCGCCCCAGCAGCACGATTCGTTCGGGGTCGAGGCTGTGCGAGTGGGCGAGACCCTGCACGTAGCGCGTGGCGGCCGCGACGTCCTCCTGGGCGGCGGGAAACTGCCAGCGGGGCGCCAGGCGGTAGGCGACGCTCGCCACGACGTAGCCCCGCGACGCCAGGTACTCGTAGAGCTCCGGCAGGTCGCGCTTGTCGCCGCCGACCCAGCCGCCGCCGTGGATTGCGACGACCACCGGCAGCGAACCCTCGGCGAACGCCGGGCGGTAGAGGTCGAGCGTGAGATTGCGACCGTCCACGACCGTGTAGACGTGCTCGTCCACGAGTACGTCGTCGGACGCGACGCCGGCCAGCAGGTCCGTGACGACGAGCGGCGCCGGCCGCAGCGCGCGGCCCGTTGCCGTGTGCGCCGGGGCGGGGCCGAAGGCCCGCTCCAGCCGGGCCGGCAGGCTGTCGTTGAGCGGGAGGGCGCGGGCCAGCGGAGAGAGCAGCAGGACGATGCCGACGGCGGCCGCGGCCGCCGCGGTGGCGTCGACCCGGGAGCGGCGGCCGCCGGGCAGCAGGACCAGCGCCAGCGCAGCCAGCCAGTGGCCCCATTCGCTCAGGATGACGCTGGCCTGCCAGACGGCGGCCGTCGGCTGCGGCAGGACCGCGACCAGCCCCGCCCCGGCGACCGAGAGGCCGCAGACCAGCCGGCCGATTGCTACCGCACGGAAGGCGTTGCTCCCGGTCGTCATCCCGCGTCCACCGCGTACGTCCAGGCTACCACGCGACACGGCGTCGGTCTCACTCCAGCAACCGCTCGCGGATGCGGGCCAGCTCCGCTTCGTCGATGTCCAGCTCGGTACGGAGGTACTCCAGGACCCCGCCGTAAGTCGCGTCCAGGTACGAGAGCGTGCTGCGGATGTAGGACGGGTCGGAGCGCAGCAGGGGGCGTATCAGCGCGGCCGGCAGCCCGCCCAGGGGCCCGTCCGCGGCGCGCTCCCCGCGCGTGTCTCCGGCGGCCGCGAGGTCGGCCTCGTAGTCGACCACCCGCTCGCTCAGCGCGTAGTCCTGCACCACGATCTCGCGCGGCACGCCGAGAGCCGACAGGATGAGCGCGGCCGCGGTGCCCGCCCGGTCCTTGCCGGCGGAGCAATTGAAGGCCAGCGGCAGCTCGCCGGCGGCCAGTCGGTGGAACAGGTCCCGGTACTTCGCCTTGTGCTCCTCGACGATGTTCGGATAGAGGCGGGTCATGATACGCGCCACGCTCTCGGGCGTCAGGTGCGGGCGGGAGAGCAGCGAGCCCAGCCCGATGCGGCCGGGATCGTCGGCGTCCGAGTAGCTCCAGGTCCGGTAGTGGATCGTGGGCGCCGCCCGCCAGTTGGTGGGCCGCGCTGCCCGTTCCTCCTCGGAGCGCAGGTCGCAGACGACGCGGATGCCCACGGCGGAGAGGTACTCGTAGTCGGCGTCGGTGAGGTCGGTCATGAAGCCGGAGCGGAAGACGCGGCCCCACTTGACCCGGCGCCCGTCCTGCGTCGGGTAGCCGCCGAGATCGCGGAAGTTGCGGCCGCCCTCGAGGGGCAGTACCCGGACCGCGACCCGCCGTCCCACGCCCGCGCTGCCCTGCAGGTAGAAGTACGGGCGCCTGATGCCGCGCAGGTCGCGTACGACGTGACGCCCGTCTCCGTCCGCGGCCGAGACGACGAGCATCCGATCGGGATCGGCCTCGGGGTCGGCGGCCAGCAGCACGTCCACCGGGCCGTCGGCCGTCCAGGTCAGCGTCACCGTCCCGCCGTCGCGGGTTGCCTCGGCGACTGCGATGGCGGCGGCGTCCTGGGCTGCGCCGGGTGCAGGCGACGCCTGTGGCCCAGCCGGCCACGCCAGCCAGGTGGCGGCCAGCAGGGCCGCCGACAAGGCTGCTTCACGGGCGCCGCGGACCAGGAATTTGCCGGACGTGGTGACCATGGCGCCTCCTCACATGGCGGATCGTCGTAGCCGTAGCCCCCAGCGGGGCGATTCTGCGGCTCCCGGGTCGAGGACCCGGCGTATTGCACGGCGGTCAGCCGGCACCGACTGCGGGATCGAGCCGGACCCGCCGGGCAGCTGGGCCGCGGCGTCCTTCAGCGCTCCGAGTACTGAACTATGTGCTCGACGAGCAGCGTCGACAGGGCCTCGGGCGCCAGCTCGGGGATCCAGTGGCTCACGCCTTCGAGGACCTCGAAGCGGTACGGCCCCACGGCGTACTCCGCCGAGAGGACGGCGCCGTCGACGCACAGCGCCGTGTCGCCGTCGCTCCACGTGAACATGGTGGGCACCTCGACCGGGCCGACGGCCGGCTGATCGATGTTGCGGTTGCGGATGTTCGCGCGGTACCAATTCAGCCCCGCGCCCAGCGCCGCCTTCGAGCCGAGAACGCGCAGATACTCGTCGACCGCGCCCGCGTCCAGCTCGGCGAACAGTGCGCGCAGCAGGGCGTGATCGTCGGCGAGGAAGGCGTCCTCCGAGTCCGGTTGGACGAACACGTCGAAATAGGCCGACGCGGCGACCTGGCAAGAAGTCGGATCGCGCAGCACGCGAGCGAACGCGTCCGGGTGCGGCACCGACACCGGGTTGGCCGTGATGACGCGCTCGGGTGCTGCCACCGCGACGGCCCAGGCTATCACCGCGCCCCAGTCGTGGCCGGCGATGTGGAAGCGCCCGGCCCCGATGGCGTCGGCCAGTCCGAGCACGTCCTGCACGAGCAGCGGCAGCGCGTAATCGGCAACGTCGGGCGGGCGGGCGCCGGGCGAGTAGCCTCGCTGGTCGGGTGCGACGGCGCGGAAGCCCGCTGCCGCGAGGGCCTGCATCTGGTGGCGCCACTCGTAGGACGTCTGCGGAAACCCGTGCAGGAGGATCACGACCTCGCCGTCGTCCGGTCCGGCCAGGCGCACATCGAACGTCAGTTCGCCGACTGCCACCTGCGTGCGCATGATCTCGCTGGCGGCGGTGGCGGCCCGTGCGGGCGATGCGAGGAGCGCCGCGCAGGCACAGGCAACGATCGGCAGTGAACGTGTCGGCATGTGTTCTTCCCTGTCCCGCCGGCGCCTATGCCGGGTTCGTCCCGTGCGTCGTCGGCGGGCCGTGCGGATCATAACCCGTACGCGGCGCCAGCCGGCACCGACGGCCCGCGCTACCGCGGGACCCGCGGGACGCCGGCCACCAGCGTGGCCGCGTGCAGGCCGAGATGCTCCCCGGCGGTGTGCGCGTTCGAGATGTGGTGTTCGCGCAGCTCCAGGATCGAGCCCGGGCCGCGCGACGGGATCCGGCGCAGGTCACCCGGCGTCGGGTCCCGCGCCAGCCGGCTGACTGCGGGTTGCCGCGGCTCAGTAGTCGTCCGCGGCCAGCGAGGCGCGGATGACCTCGTTGTCGTTGCGGTGCACGATGTGACGGTTGGCGTAGGCCGGGTGCGACCAGTTGACGGTGCGGATCCACGCCCGCGACGTGCCGACCTCGTTGGTCGGGTCGATCAGATGCGTGCGGTCGATCTCCGCGTACCCCTGCGGCGTGAAGCGCGCGATGATGAGGTCGCCGGCCCCGTTGTTGACGAAGTAGCGGTCGCCGTGCTGCACCATGAACGCCGTACCCCAGCGCTCCTGCGGCGTCATGTCGCCGGTATCCCACAGCCGCGCGCCGGTGGCTGCGTCGAGGCCGCGCAGCTCGCCGTAGCTGCCGACGCCGTAGACGTAGCCGTCGGCGATGACCGGCGTGCTCATCACGGCGTGCAGGGTGTCCGTCTGGTGGGGCAGCTCGCTGCGGCTCGTGCCGCGCCACAGCTCCGTCGCGTCCGGCCGGTCCTGGTTCAGCCGCATCATCAGCGCGCCGTTGTAGAACTGGCTCACGAGCAGATAGTCGTCGGCGGTGACCGGCGTGACGATGGTCATGCCCATGCCGACTTCCCAGGGCTGCTCCCAGTAGGTTGCGCCCGTCTCGGGATCGAGCGACGCCAGCGCCGCGGGGTGCCAGACGACGAGCTGCCGCGCGCCGCCCGCCTCGAAGATGACCGGCTGCGCGTAGCCCATCTCGCCGACGACGTCGAGGGCGCGCCACCGCTCCTCGCCGGTGTGCTTGTCGAAGGCCACGACCAGGGCGTCCGGCTCGCCGCCGACGAGGGCGATCAGGCGCTCGCCGTCCACGAGCGGCGCGCTCGTGACGCCCCAGGTCGGCACGGTCGTGTCGTAATCGGCGATGTAGTCCTTCTGCCAGACGACCGCGCCGGTCGCGGCGTCGAGGCACCACAGGCGCCCGGTTGCGCCCACCACGTAGACGCGCTCGCCGTCCACGGTCGGGGTCGCCCGCGGGCCGATCGCATAGCGCGCCTGGATGATTTGGTACGAAGTGGGCCATTCGTGCGTCCAGAGCACCGCGCCGGTCTCCTCGTCGAGGGCCAGTGCGCGCTCGGTGCCGTCCAGCGTCCGCGAGTCGGGGTCCGCCTGCCAGTCGAGGACGAACACGCGCCCGTCGGCCACCGCCGGACCGGCGTAGCCCGAGCCGATCGGGACCCGCCAGTCGACCCGCAGCCCGCCGGCGGGGAAGCGCTCCACGATGCCGTCCTCGTGCCAGATGCCCAGGCGCCCGGCGCCGCGCCACTGCGGCCAGTCCTCGGCCTGCAGGGGGGCACCGCCGGCGAGGCCGGCGGCCACGAGCGCAACGAACGCGGCCGGCGCACTACTGACGCGGGGGAAGCGAAACGACATAATAGGCGAGTATAACTCGCAATCCGACCGCGGGCTCGGGGGAGTCCGCCGCGGCTCGACTTCCGGACGGAGGCACGCTCATGAGCTTCTGCGATCACTGCGAAGGCCAACGATTCGATCGAGCGCAGGTTCTGCGCCTGCTGCGGGCAACGCGCCGGCGCCTGCGGGCGGAGGCGCCGGGGTGCAGCGCCGACGAGGCGGTCGCGCTCGTGATCCAGGCCGTGCGCAAGCTCGAGATCCCGCACCTCGAGCCGGTGGATGACTACCTCGACACGGACGTCGTGCATTGACCGGCACGGCAGACCGGCGCGCTGACGTGGCCGGGTAGCGGAAGCCGGTCAGCGCCTCGCTGAGCTGCCGGAGCCGCGCCGCGGCAGCGGGTTCGGTGGCGTACGGCGCCGGCCGGTTCTGAACCTGCGCGCCTCCGCCGCAGCTCCTCCTGCCGACGAGATGGGAGATAATATGGTTGCGTGAACGGCCGGGCCTCGGTACCTTGGAGCTTGGTGTCGGGTGAGCGCCAACCATCGACGCACCGAAAGTGGGGTGGTCATGCTGAATCGATTGCGGGTTGCTGCGGGTCTGCTGGGCACCGCCGCGCTGCTGGCGACGTGGCTCGCGCCGTTGCCGGCCGGGGCGCAGGAGTGGGCGCCGGCGCGGCTGGCGGACGGCCAGCCGGACATCCAGGGGATGTGGAACAACGCCGATGCGAACCACACGCCGCTCGAGCTGCCCGACGAACTGGCGGGCCGCGAGAGTTTCACGGCCGAGGAGCTGCGCGAGCTCGCCCAGGCGCGCTTCGACGCCACGATCGAGGCGAACGAAACGCTTCGGCAGGGTGACCCCGGCTTCTATGCCTTGTACTGGTTCGACTGGTTCTGGCAAGAGCCCGAGGGCGGCGACTGGCCCGCGCTGATCACCGATCCGCGGAGCGGCAAGATGCCCGGCATGACCGAGCTCGGCCGCGCGCGCGCCGCCTACATCCGCGAGCATCTGCACGACACCTACGCCAACATGGAGGGCGGCGACCGCTGCGTCTCCCGCGGCGTGCTCGGGATGATGATGCCGACGGCGTACAACAACGGCACGCTGATCCTCCAGACGCCCGGCTACGTCGTCCTGCACAGCGAGATGATCCACAACGCGCGGATCGTGCCGATCGACGGCGGCGCGCACGTGGCCGGCGACATCAGCCTGTGGGAGGGTGATCCCCGCGGTCGCTGGGAGGGGAATACGCTCGTCATCGAGTCGACCAACTTCAAGGAGGTCGACAACCTGCGGGCGCCCAAGGGACGCGCGCGCCAGTCTCCGTCGCGCCGCATCGTCGAGCGCTTCACTCCCGTCGGTCCGGACACGCTGCGCTACTCGATCACCGTGGACGACCCGGAGACCTGGACTGCGCCCTGGACCGTCACCTTTCCGTGGCGCCGGGACAGCGGCTACCAGCAGTACGAGTACGCGTGCCACGAGGGCAACTACGCCGTGCCGAACTCGCTGAGCGGCGCACGTGCCGAGGAGCGGGAGACCGCCGCCGCCTCGCGGTAGGGCACGGCCTTCAGTGGGTTGCGAGAACGAGGAGGGTTTCGAGATGCTTCAGCAAGCTCGCATGTGGTCGAGGATACCGGTCGCCATCGCGGCGGTCGCCGTGCTGTTGCCGGCCGCCGCCGCGGCCCAGGACGCGGAGCTGCCCCGGACGTCGTGGGGTGCCCCTGACCTGCAGGGGGTCTGGGACTTCCGCACCCTGACGCCCTTCGAACGGCCGGCCGCTCTGGAAAACAAGGCGGTCTACACGGACGAGGAGGTCGCCGAGTTCGAGTCGCAGCGGCTGGCCGAGCTGGCCGCGCTCGACGACGCGGAGCCGGCCGACGTCGTCGGCAACTACAACCAGTTTTGGTTCGATCGGGGGACGACCGTGGTCGAGACCAACCGCACGTCGCTGGTGGTCGATCCGCCCGACGGACGCGTGCCGCCGCTGACTCCGGCCGCCGCCGGGCGGCAGGCGGCGCTGGCAGCCGCGCGCGCCGGCGTGTCGCGCCACGTGCCGACTCCGGGCGGCTGGGTCGAAGACCTCGGCGGGGGCATGTTCGCCGTGCGCTGCATCCTGGGCTTCAACTCCGGGCCGCCGATCACGCCCGCCGGGTACAACCAGAACGTGCAGCTCTTTCAGACCGAGGACACGGTAGTGCTGCTCAACGAGATGGTGCACAGCGCGCGGGTCGTGCCGCTCGACGGGCGGGCGCACATCGACGCGGGCATTCGCCAGTGGATGGGCGACTCGCGGGGCTACTGGGACGGCGACACGTTGGTGGTGGAGACTACCAATTTCCTGCGCGAGACCAGCTTCCGCAACGGTCTGACGGACGCCAACCTGCACCTGACGGAGCGCTTCACACGCGTGTCGCAGGGCACCCTGATGTACGAGGTGACGGTCGACAATCCGACGGTCTGGACGCGGCCGTGGACCTACCAGATCCCCATGCAGCGCAGCGACCAGCCGATGTACGAGTACGCCTGCCACGAGGGCAACTACGGGCTCTACAACATCCTGGCCGGCGCTCGCGAGAAGGAGCAGGCGGAAGAGGAGGCGTTGATCGCCGCCGGACTCCGCTAGCCAGCAGTCCGTGGTCCGGGCGACTTTGTCACCCTTCCTCGTCCGCACCGCTGCGCGTCCGCGCGCGGCGGTCTGCGCTGCGGCGTTGGCCGGGCTGCTCGCCGCGGCCGGCTGCGGCGACGGCCAGCCGGTACCCCGCGGCGGCGAGGTTGCGCCCGTCGGCGCGCCCGCGGCGGAGCCCGCCGATGCGGCCGGCCGGGCCGCTGCCGATGCGGTTCACCACGAGCGCTTCCAAAGGCTCGCCAGCCGCGCGTTGCAGCTGATGATTGCTGCTGCGCAGCGCGCCCTGCCGATCGGCCCGCTGCAGGAGCGCATCGACGCGGCCCGCCTGCTCGCGGTCAGCGACGTGGTGGCGGCGGCGGACCGGCTCGAAGAGGTGATTGCCGACCTCGAAGCGCTGCTCGAGGCGAGCGGCTGACGCTCGGGGGTGCGGGGCGCAGTATCGGCCGATTGAAGCTGCCGCCAGGCCGGCGATCTTGCGTGCCGTGTACGTGTTGCGCGATCATGGGCACCCACCGGATGCAGAGTGAGGAAGTGTCAAGGAGGGCAGCATGAGCTATCGATGTGTCGCGGCGGCGACGGCGGCGTTGGCGGTGGTAACCCTGGCCGCGCTGCCGGTGGCTGCGCAGGATGCAGCGGCCCCGCGGACGCCGTGGGGCGCCCCGGATCTGCAGGGGGTCTGGGACTTCCGGTCCATCACGCCGCTGGAGCGGCCTGACGAGCTGGCGGACCAGGCGTTCCTGAGCGCCGAGGAGGCCGCGCGGCTCGAGCAGGAGCGCGTCGAGCGCAACGAGGAGCTGGCACAGCGGGCTGCACGGCGCACGACAGCCACCGAGAGCGTGGACCGCGGCGAAGACGGCGCCCCCGGCTTCTACAACAACTTCTGGCTCGACTACGGCACGTCGCCGGTCGAGACGCGACGGACCTCGCTGATCGTCGATCCGCCGACCGGCAAGGTGCCCCCGCTGACCGCCGCCGCCGCGACGCGGCAGGCCGCGGCCGCGGCCCTGCGCGAGGGCGTCGACCCGCACTCGCCTACGCCCGGCGGCTGGGTGGAGGACCTGGGGGCCAACGGGCTGCAACTCCGCTGCATCACCGGCTTCAACTCCGGCCCGCCGATGACCCCCGGTGCCTACAACAACAACGTGCAGGTGTTCCAGACGGAAGACACCATCGCGTTGCTGAACGAGATGAACCACAACTTCCGCATCATCCCGCTGGACGGGCGCCCGGCGGCCGACCTGCCGCAGTGGACCGGTTCGTCGACCGGCCGCTGGGACGGCGACACGCTCGTCGTCGAGACGACCGACTTCCTGCGGGAGACGAGCTTCCAGCAGGGTGCGAGCACCCGGCACCTGCGGCTCGTCGAGCGCTTCACGCGCGTGTCGCCCGAGACGTTGCTCTATGAGGCCACGGTGGACGACCCGACCGTCTGGTCGCAGGCCTGGCGTTATGAGATCCCGATGCAGCTCAACGACCAGCCGCTGTACGAGTACGCCTGCCACGAAGGCAACTACGGGCTCTACAACATCCTGGCCGGCGCGCGGGTGGAGGAAGCCGCGGCGGAAGCGGCCATGAACGCGTCGAAGTAGGTGCCGTTCTCTGTGGGACGACTCGAGCCGACCCCGGCCGCCGGGGTCGGCTCTTCGTCTTCAGATGCCGCTGCGCCCCGAACCCCCGGCGTTCGCCTGCGGGGACCCCAGGCAGCCCTTGGTGAAACCCGGCGTCGCTCCCGCCCTGCAGGGCTTGAACCTTGCTGCAGCGCGGGCCGTCAGCCGTCGGCCGCCTGCGCCGCGCGCGCCCGGCAGTCGGCCAGCACCTCTGCGGGGATCAGGCGCAGGCTGAGCCACAGCGCGAACGGCAGGATGAGCAGGTCGTCGAGATGGCCCAGCACCGGGATGAAGTCCGGGATCAAGTCAATCGGGCTGAGCGCGTACGCCAGCGTGCCCGCCAGCAGCCACTTCGCGCAGCGCGGCGTGCGGGGATCGCGGTACGCCAGCCGCAACGCGCCCAGCTCGCCGCGCAGGCGCCGGGCGAGATGCCGCCACTTCGTGCGCACGGCTCACCATAGCTCTGGACATCGGCGTGGGCAACTCTTAGCATGCGGTTGCATTGCGAGTGGGATCGGCGCGAGCCGAATCAGGAGGTCCATCATGAGTCATCGATCGATTGCGTTGGTGAGTGCGCTGGCGTTGGTGGTCGCCGCCGCGGCCCTGGCACCCGCGCCGGCTGCGGGCCAGGCTCCGGAGCTGCCCCGGACCGCGTGGGGGGCGCCGGACCTGCAGGGCGTCTGGGACTTCCGGACGCTGACGCCGATGGAGCGGCCCGTCGAGCTCGAGCAGGACGTCTACACGGAAGAGCAGGCCGCCGAGTTCGAGGCGCAGCGGCTCGCGGAGATCGCGGCGCTCGACGACGAGGAGCCGGCCGATATCGTCGGCAACTACAACCAGTTCTGGTTCGATCGCGGCACGACCGTGGTCGAGACCAACCGCACGTCGCTCGTCACCGATCCGGCCGACGGCCGCATTCCGGCGTTGACCGCGGCGGCCGAGCGGCGGCAGGCGGCCGAGGCGCGGGCGCGCGAGGGTGTGGGACGACACACCCCGACGCCCGGCGGATTCGTCGAGGATCTCGGCGCCAACGGCCTGCAGGTGCGCTGCCTGATGGGCTTCAACGCCGGCCCGCCGATGGAGCCGCGCGCCTACAACAACAACGTGCAGATCTTCCAGACCGAGGACCACGTGGTGCTGCTGACCGAAATGGTCCATGACGTCCGCTTCGTGCCGCTGGACGGCCGGCCGCACCTGCCGGACGACCTGCGCCAGTGGGCCGGCAGCTCACGCGCCCACTGGGACGGCGACACGCTGGTGGTGGAGACGACCAACTTCCTGCGCGAGACGAGCTTCGCGCGCGGCGCCTCCACGCGCAACCTTTATCTCGTGGAGCGCTTCACGCGCGTAGCGCCCGACACGCTGCTGTACGAGGCGACCGTGGACGACCCGACGGTCTGGACGCGGCCCTGGACGTATACCGTGCCGATGACGAGGAACCCGGATCCGCTGTACGAGTATGCCTGCCACGAGGGCAACTACGGGCTGTACAACATTCTGGCCGGCGCCCTCGCCGACCAGTTGGAAGCCGAGGCCGCGGCCGGTTCGCGGTAGCCGAGGAGCCAACCATGCGAACCACGCCAACCATGCGAACCTTGCGGACACGGGTGCTTGCCGTCGGCAGCCTGGCGCTCGTCGGGCTGCTGGCGTCCGCCGGCGCGGCAGCCGGGCAGGGCGGCGGCGCGGAGGCCGATCCGCGCGACCGGTTCATCGGCACGTGGAAGCTGCTGGGGGTCGAGCGGCACGACGCGGACGGCAACCTGCAGCCGCCGCCGGAGCCCGGCACGTTCGGCGCCGGCGCGCCGCTCGGCTACATCATGTACGACGGCGAGCACATGGGCGTCGTCATCCAGCAGGAGGGGCGCCTGCCGTATGCCGGCGCCGAGCCGACGCCCGACGAGGCCGTGGCGGCGCTGACCAGCTACACGTCGTACTTCGGGCCGTACACGGTGAACGAAGCCGAGGGTTACGTGACGCACCACGTGCTGGGCAGCATCAACCCGCGCATGACAGGGCAGGACAACCAGCGCTTCTACGAATTCACCGACAACCGGCTCATCCTGCAGCCGCCGCCCGGGCCGTCCGGCGCGCGGCTGCGGATCATCTGGGAGAAGGTACCCGACAAGGCCGACCTGACCGCGGAGCAGCATCGGTTCCTCGGGTTCTGGCAGATCGCGCACGTCGAGCAGCGGACACTGGACGGCGACGAGCCGGTCCCGACCGACCAGTACGCCGAGGGGTACATCATCTACATGCCTTCCGGTCACATGGCGGTGCACCTCATGCGGCAGGCGGGTCGCCAGCCGTACGCCGCTGCCCAACCGACGGGGGACGAAGCCGTCAGCGCCATGGCCAGCTATGGCGGCTACTTCGGGCACTTCATCGTGGACGCCGCGGCCGGCTACGTGCTGCACCGCCGGACCGGGGCGGTCGTGCCCGCGTCGGCGGGCGTCGACGCGCAGCGATTCTACGACTTCCAGGGCGACCAGCTCATCCTGATGCCGGGCGGGCCGCGCGAAGTCGACGGCGTCGCGGTGCGCCGCTTCATCCACTGGGACAGGATCAGCAACCTGGAACACTGATCTGCCCGGGCGGCCCCGCGCCACGCGGCGTCGCGGGGCCGTCCCGCTTTTCGCTTGGCCGCCCGTTCCCAGCTAGAACCTGGCCCCGCGCCACTCCGGCCGCGCCGCGCCGTTGCACGGCACAGAGACCTCAGTCCTGGCTGGCGCGGGCGCGCCGCTCGGCGCTGAGGCGGTCGTAGTCGGCGTCGCCGATGAAGATGAGCTGCGCGTTCGAGTGCGCCATCTCGTCGACCGTGCGCGGTCCGTACCAGACCCACTGGCGCGGGTCGGGGTTGTTCCGGTTGGCGGCCGTGTTGTCGTGCCAGGCGGTGATCTGCAGCACGGTGCCGCGTGGCAGGACCGGCGCGTGGTCCGGGTGGTAGATGTAGTTGATGTGCCAGTCGTTGCTGAACCGGTCGGCGTGGTTCAGCAGCTCGCGCCGCCCGTCGGGGTAGATTGCCTCCAGCGAGAACGCCTTGCCGCGGTAGTGCATGTGCGGCTGGAAGTTGTGCAGGATGGCCGGCGCCGGCAGCGTGTAGGAGCCCTGGTGCACCGTCTCCGAGTGGGGCGGAATGTGCAGCGGCTTGACGTTGACGCTGCCCACCGAGACGAACGAGGCGCTGTAGCGCGGCGTGACCCCCCGCGGGTGGAACCACCAGCCGACCTCCAGCCGGTCGGTGATTTCTTCGCCCACGGCGTGGTAATGGATCGTGAACTCCACGCGCGCGCCGGGCTGCACGAGCTTGCCGGTGTCGGGCGGATAGACCTCGCCGCCCTTGCCCTGGGCCCACTCCGTGAACATCTCGCGCGTGTCCACCGGGTCGCCCCCGACCCGCTCGCGGGCCACCTGCAGCACGGCGTCGGCGGCCGCCTGCCCGGCGAGCAGCGCGCGCTCGGCCTCCAGGAACTCGGGTGTCTCGGGCTGGTGCAGGAAGGTCGACGCGTGGTGTGCGATGCGCCGGCCGTCACGGCCCGCCGGCTTGGTCTCGGCCGCGCGGATCCAGCGCGGCTCGGTCAGCGGCACGTCGACGATGGGCCGGAAGAACGTGTCCTGTGCCACGGCCGGCATCGTGAACGGCTCGGAACGGATGACGAGGTCGGGCGGACCCAGCTCGGACTCGAGGCGGAAGCGGTCCCCGTCGGGCCACTCGCGCGGCGGCGGCAGGTCGGCCGGGTCGCCGGCCGGCGACCCGGCGTCGACCCAGCGCACGATGGTGTCGATCTCCGCGTCGCTCAGCGAGGCGTCGTTGATGAATGCCTGGATGCCGACCGTCTTGTCGAGGAACCAAGGCGGCATCTCGCGGGCGGCCACCCGCGCCCGGATGGCGCGCGCCCAGGGTCGCGACTCCGCGTACGTGAGCAGCGACATCGGGGCCATGCTGTCGGGCCGATGGCATTCCTGGCACTTGCGCTGGAAGATCGGCGCGACGTCCCTGGCGAACGTGACTTCGGACGCGCCGTCGGCCGGCTGTGCGGCGGCTCCGCCCGGCAGGCCGGCCGCGGCGGCGAGCGCCAGGAGGCCGCCGGCCAGCAGCAGCCGTGCACCGGCGCGCGAGTCGGATCGCATCGGCATGTCGTTGTCCCTCCAGGCCGGCGCTAGCGCGGCGCGGGCCGCACGTCGACCGCGACGTAGGCGTTCGTCCAGCAGCAGCCGTCGAAACCCGAGCCGTCCGACACCAGCGCCCGCAGCATGTAGTTGCCCGGCTCGTCGAAGGTCGCGGTAGTTCGGGCCCGGCCGTGCTTCACCGGCGGCGCGGCGTCACGGAAGCCCACGGCACCGATCCCGCGGTAGCGGGTCCAGGTCACGGTCAGCCCCGTCGCGCTGCCGTCCGCCCGGCGGTAGCTGCGCTGCAGCGAGCGGATTACCCGGGTCCGGTCCGCAAGTGGCGGCAGGCCGTCGTCGGTAACCCGGACGTCCAACGGCACGGCCTGCCCGACCGTCGCTTCCAGCGCCGCCGTCAACCCCGCCGGCCCACGTCCGGCAGGGCCGTCCGGCGCAAGGCGCACAAGGGGGGGCGTATTGCCGGGAAACGAGCCGCCATGGTTGACCAGCCCCTCGATCTCGTACAGCGGGCCGAGGTTCGAGGGCATGCTCAGCGTCTGACCCCGGCTGCTCAGCGTCCAGGTGATCTCGGTTGTGGACCCCGCCGGCAGCGGTACGGCGAAGACGCCGTGCTGGTGGCCCGGCCGGAACCAGGTGGGCTGACCCTGATCGGTCGGCCCGGGGGCGATGGCGTTGTCCGGGCCGACGGGGATGTGCAGCGTCTCGTCGGCGTTCAGGTTCAGGTACTCGTAGGCGGCGTAGATGCGGCCGTCGTCGCCGGTGAACCAGCCCCGGTAGAGGGGTACGACGTGCTGGCCCCGCGCATGGCGCAACTGGCTGCTGATGGCCGGGAGCTGCGATGCCTGGGCGCGCCGGGCGGCGTCGTGGGCCGCGATCCAAACCGCCGCCCCGGCCAGCAGCCAGCAGCCGGCGGCCCGCAGGGTGGCGCGGTGTGCACCGCCGTGACGCGTCGTGCCCGGACTCACGCTACCAATGTATCACCCCCGCGCACCGCGCCGCTCCCGCCGCGTCGTGCCCGCGGCGTGCCGGGCCAGCCAGTGCACGTCGACGGCGAACGAGTGGACGAGCAGCGCAAGCGCACCCGCTGCCGCGGGGCCGGTCGCGGACGCCGGCATGATCGGCGCCAGGCAGCTCACGAGCACGGCGCCCTCGACCACGCAGATTACCTTGCGGCGGCGGCTGGGCGGCAGCTCGCCGCGCAACGCCGGCCGGATGCGGCCGGCCGCGACGAACAGGTAGCGCAGCCCGCCGATGAGCAGAACCCAGGCGCCGGCGCGGCCGCCCAGCCAGACCAGCGCGGACAGAGCCAGCATGAGAAAGGCGTCGAGCTCCAGGTCGAAACGCGCGCCGAAAGGAGTCGCGCTGCCCGTGCGGCGCGCCGTCCAACCGTCGACGCCGTCGAGGACCAGCGCGGCCGTGGACAGCGCAACAATCCACCAATACACTGGAGCGCCCAGCCGGTCCGTTTGCAGCGCCAGCGCCGCGATTGGCAGCACCAGGGTGGCCCGCACCAGGGTGATCCGGTTCGCCGCGCCGAGTCCCGCACCGGGCAGGACGGCGGGCGCGGCGCGCACGACGAGCGTCGCCAGCAGGGCGTACAATGCCAGGGCCTGCAGCACGTAGGCGGCCGGCAGCCCGCCCAGCCGCCGGGTGGCGAAGGCTACCGCCAGCAGCAGGGGAATTCCGGCGATCAGGTCGCGGCCGGCCCGGCCGCCGCCCAGCATGTCGAGTATCCGCACCGCGCGTCAGTTCTGGATCCGGTCGCCCGGCCGTGGAGAGATTGTGCAGGCGGAGCTCGCCCCCGGGCAAGCGGGGCAGGTGCTGGTCCGGGCCGCGTTCTCGGGTATCAGCCGCGGAACCGAGGCGCTGGTCTTCAACGGCGAGGTGCCGCCCTCGCAATACGGGATCATGCGTGCGCCGTTCCAGGCGGGCGAATTCCCGGGGCCGGTCAAGTACGGCTATGCGAGCGTGGGTGAGGTGCAGCCGGAAGGCGCGCCGCCGGACCTGGCGGGCCGCACGGTCTTCTGCCTCTACCCGCACCAGGATCTCTACCGGGTGCCGGCGGCCGACGTCACGCCGGTGCCGGACGACGTGCCGCCCGGCCGCGCCGTCCTGGCCGCCAACATGGAGACGGCCGTCAACGTGGTCTGGGACGCCCGACCGGCGGCCGGCGACCGGATCGTGGTGATCGGCGCCGGAGTCGTGGGGTTGCTCGTCGCTTGGCTCTGCCGGCAGGTGCCGGGCACCGCGGTCACCGCCGTCGACGTCAACCCCGAGCGGGCGGCGGCCGCCCGCGCGCTGGGTGTCGCATTCCGCACGGAGCCGGAGACGCGGGCGGCCGCCGACGTGGTGGTCCACGCGAGCGGCCAGCCGGACGGGCTGCGGGTGGCGCTGGGCATCGCCGGCGTGGAGGGCACCATCGTGGAGGCCAGCTGGTACGGGTCGCGGTCCGTGCCGCTGCCGCTCGGCGAGGCCTTCCATTCGCGGCGGCTGACGCTGCGGAGCAGCCAGGTGGGCCGCGTGCCGCCCGACCGCGCCGCGCGCTGGAGCCGCGCGCGGCGGCTGCGCCTGGCGCTGGCGCTGCTGCGGTCCCCCGCGCTCGACGCGCTGGTCAGCGGCGAGAGCGACTTCGCCGACCTGCCGGCCGTAATGGCGCGCCTGAGCCGCGACCCGCGCGCGGCCCTGTGCCACCGCATCCGCTATCCGGACGTCTCGTGAACCGCATGCGACGCATCTGACGAAGGAGCCTGAACCGGTGTACAGCGTGAACGTGCGTGACCACTTCATGATTGCCCACAGCTTTCGCGGCGAGATCTTCGGCCCGGCGCAGCGGCTGCACGGCGCCACCTACGTTGTGGACGTGACCTTCGAGCGTCCCGAGCTGGATGCCGACGGTGTCGTCGTCGACATCGGGCTGGCCGGCGAACAGCTCGGCGCGGTACTGGATGCGTTCCGCTACCGCAACCTGGACGAGGAGCCGGCGTTCGCCGGTCGGAACACCACGACGGAGGTGCTCGCCCGCGAGATCTTCGATCGGCTCGCCCGCGCGATCCGCGACGGCCTGCTCGGCGCGGCGGCCCGCGACATCGCGTCGATGCGGGTGACGCTCAAGGAATCGCACCTGGCCTCGGGCGGCTACGAGGGTCCGGTGTGAGCGGCGCCGACCTCCACTTTCTCGTACCCGGTGCGCTCGACCAGCGGACGGGCGGTTACCTCTACGACGCGCGGATCGTCGACGGTCTGCGCCGCCGCGGCTGGGACGTCGCCGTGCACGAGCTGGCCGGCGAATTTCCGGCCGGCGACGCCTGCGCCCGGGACAGCCTCGCCGGCACGCTGGCGGGCTTGCCCGCGGATGCACGCGTGGTCATCGACGGGCTCGCGCTGGGCGGACTGCCCGAGCTGGTGCGCCCCGCGCGCAGCCGGCTGCGGCTGCTGGCCCTGGTGCATCTGCTGTTGGCCGACGAGACCGGGCTCGACACGGCGCGCCGCGAGCGCTTCATCGGCCTCGAACGCGACGCGCTGGCAGCCTGCGCGGGCGTGCTCGCCACCAGCGACTGTACGGCGGGGCGCGTGGCGGAGCTGGGCGTGGCGCGTTCCGCCATCCGGGCGGTCCCGCCCGGCACCGATCCCGCGCCGCCGGCGGCCGGTCCCGGTCCGGATGCACCGCCCCAACTGCTGTGCGTCGCGTCGGTGACGCCCCGCAAGGGGCAGGACGTCCTCGTGCGTGCGCTGGCGCGGCTGGCGGACCGGCCGTGGCGCTGCGTCTGCGCCGGCAGCCTGGATCGCGCACCGGCGTTCGCGCGCGCTGTCCGGCAGCAGGCGCTGGCGGCCGGTCTCGCGGCGCGCATCGTCTTTACCGGCGAGTGCGGCGCCGGAGCCGTCGACGCTCTGTACGACGCCAGCTCCGTGTTCGTGCTCCCGTCGCACACCGAGGGCTTCGGCATGGTGCTGACCGAGGCGCTGGCGCGCGGACTGCCCGTGGTGAGCACGACCGGCGGCGCGATCCCCCATACCGTGCCCGCGGACGCCGGTCTGCTCGTCGCGCCAGGCGACGACGCGGCGCTGGCCGGCGCCCTCGCGGCGCTACTGCCGGCTGCCCCGGGCGGTCCGGCCGGCGGCGGTGCAGTGCGCCGGGCGCAACTGGCCGCGGCGGCCCGGCGACACGCCGCCGGCCTGCCCGACTGGGAGGCGGCCACGGAGACCTTCGCCGCTGCCGTGAACGACCTGACCGCCGGAAGCTCGGGACGCGGTCCCGTCTGAGCACGAGGCCGGGCAACATGCCGCGCGAGGGGCCGGACACGTTCAGCCCGGACTGGCTCGCGCTGCGCGAGGCGGCCGACCATCGCTCGCGGGCCGCCGCCCTGGTCGACCGCCTGCGGGTGGCGTGGCGGACACGGGGCTGGAGCCGGGTCGTCGACCTGGGCAGCGGCAGCGGGTCGAACCTGCGCTACCTGGCGCCGCGCCTGCCCGGCCCGCAGCAGTGGACGCTGGTCGACCACGACGCGGACCTGCTGGCCCGCGCCGTCGCCTCCGGTACGCTCGCGGCGGTGCGGCGCGTGCACGGCGACCTGGCGGCGGCCGGGCTGGCCGCGGTGAAACAGGCCGACCTCGCGACCTGCTCGGCGCTGCTCGATCTCGTCACGGAGGACTGGCTGGGGCACCTCGCCCGCGCCTGTCGGGCGGCCCGCTGCGGGGCGTACCTGGCACTGACCTACGACGGGGTCGTGCAGTGGTCGGCTGCCGGCATCGGCGGCGACGCGGTCGGCCAGGGCGACCCGGACGATGCGGCGATCAGGGACGCAGTGAACGCCCACCAGCGGCGCGACCGCGGGCCGGCGACGGCGTTGGGACCGGCTGCGGCGGCGGCCGCCGAGTCGGTCTTTCGCGCGGCGGGCTACCGGACGTGGCTGCTGCCGAGCCCCTGGCGGCTCGGCCCGGGCGACCGGGCGCTGGCGCGGGCGCTCGTCGACGGCTGGGCCGAGGCAGCGCTGGACCTCGCCCCGCCACCCGCGCGGGCGCGGCGGATCCGCATCTGGGCGGAGCGCCGGCGGCGGACCGCTGACGGCGACCGTTTCGAGCTGACCGTCGGCCATCAGGACCTGCTCGCCCTCCCGCCGGACGAGTAGCGCGCGGCGGGGACGCCCCAAGCCGTCCTGGCGGCACGGCTGGAGCGGACTTCTGGTTGGGGTCAGGGTGCGCGGGTCGCGGTCGCGACGGTCTCCTCATCGATGAGATACGAGAGGGCGGTGAACATCATTTCCTCGTCGGTCTGCTCGCCCCAGCGCACCTCGGCGGTCGGATCGGGATTCGAGCGGTTGGCGGCCGAGTTGTCGTAATGGGCCACGGCGTGGATGCGCGACCCCGGCGGCAGCGCCAGCGGCTCGTCGAAGACGTAGTCGATCTGCCAGTTGAAGTCGTAGTCGGGCACTGACAAGATGGTCTCGCGCGTCCCGTCCGGATACACCGCCTCGTAGTCCCAGCGCACCCCGCGCAGGTGCGAGTGCGGCAGCAGGCTCAGGAGCCTTACGCCCCTGGTGAACGTCAGGTCCGCCTCGACCTTGTAGTCGGCCGCACCAGGCGGAATCACGAACTGCCCGTGCACGATCGCACCGCTGCGCACCGTCCGGTCCGGCGGCGCGTCGGTGAACACCAGCCCGATGCGCGTCTCGTCGACATGCGGCTCGCCGGTCGGCGTGTAGTGCATCTCGAACACGAGCGTGGTGCCCGCCTCGAGCAGCCGCGCGGTGCCCGGCTGAAACAGCGTTACCCCGTCGTTGCCGACCGTCGTCCCGCCCAGTGGAGTTCCCTTGCCGCGCCCCTCGAGTTGCGCCACGCCGGGGTTCCACTCGATCTCCCGGCCCGGCAGGATGTCGCGGTCGAGGCGGAAGCCGGGGTCGACGCGGCGTCGGGCCCTGCGCTCCTCGGGCGTCCGTTCCGCCCGGGCAGTGACGATGACGTGGTGCACGGCAGCCGCGGCGCCCGGGCGGACCTGGATTGCGCTCACCCACTTGTCTTCGGTGAGGTTGGTCGGCACCTCGAAATAGGTGTAGTCGACCAGGCCCTCGGGCGGCACGTCGAACGGCGGAATCCCGAAGACCGCGTCGGGCTCGCCGATCGTCCATTCGTTGTCGGCGTGGCTCGGCAGCGGCGGCATGGCGGCGAGGTCGCCGCGCAGGGCACCGCCGTCCGCCCAGGCGACCAGGGTCGCAATCTCCGCATCGCTTAGGCTGCGGTCGTTGGCCCACGTGCCGATGGCCGGATCGGCGTCCCACGGCGGCATCTCGCGCGCAGCCACCTTCTCCCGGATGGCACGCGCCCAGGGTCGGGCGTCCGCGTAGGTGAGCAGGGACATCGGGCCCACCTGGCCCGGTCGATGACAGGTCGTGCAGCGCTCGTAGAAGATAGGCGCCACATGCTCGGCGAATGTGACGGGTTGCTCCGTCGGTTGCGCGGCACCGGGAACGGGCAGGCCCGCCAGGCCGATGAACGCAGCCACCACGACAGCTCCGGAACGCATGAGTACCTCCTGCACCATCCGCCGCCGGCAGACACGACACGACCCGGCAGTCTCACTTCAATCATACCGCCGGAGTCTCGGGGCCGCGGAGATCGCGGAGATCGAGATCGAAGACCATGTCGTCGCCGAGACGGAAGTGCCGGCAGCGTGGGCGGAGGGCCTCGTCGAGCGACTCGATCGGATCCAGCGTGAGCGCGGGTCGGCCTCCGCCGATGAGCAGCGGTGCGACCGTCACGTGCAGGCGGTCGAGCGCTCCGGCCTGCAGGAAGCGCGACACGGTGGTGCCGCCCCCCTCGACCAGCACCCGGCGGCAGCCCAGGCCGCGGAGCGCCGCGAGCACCGCGGCCGGCTCGAAGACGCCGTCCCCACCGTCCGGCATCAGCAGCACGTTGCCCTCGAGGCGGGGGCGGTCCGTGCCGCCGGCCGGTGCTCGGCGGACCTCCAGCGTACGAGCGGCACCGTCCGTGAAGACGTGACGGTCCCGGTCGAGCCGCCCGCGCGGATCGAGAACCACCCGCAGCGGGTTCGCGCCTTCGACCTCGCGCACGGTGAGCCGCGGGTCGTCGGCGGCCACGGTGCCGGCTCCGACCAGCACCGCGTCGACCAGCGCGCGCAGCCGGTGCAGGCGGCGGATGTCGGCCGGGCCGGTCACGTAATGGGAGTGCCCCGCGGCCGTCGCGATGTGGCCGTCGAGACTCTGCCCGACCTGCGCCAGCGCCAGGTCGGCCCGCAGTTGGAGGGGCAGGAACAGCTCCAGCAGTTCGCGCGCCGCGGCGGTCGGTGCGCCCGCTGTCTGCCACGCGCCGGAGGCGTCGACTTGCAACCAGACAGCGGGATTGGGATGATGGTGCACACGCACGGGCCTTCCAGTTGTCGTCACGCCGGGAGACACGGCACGCAGCAGGTTCCAGGCGGTGCGTTCATCGATGGGGGAGCGCAAGTGGACTCCTGGCTTCGCGGGAGTCTGCGCCATGGAATGCGCGGACCCCGGGCGGGTCGGTCGGGCGGCAACGGGCGCCGCGAGGGACAATTCTCCTAGTATGTACGAAGCGGAACGTGGGCTGTTCGATCTGCAGCGCGGCCGGCCCCTCTACGTGACTTCCTCCAGCGGGTCGGCCGCAACGCCCGGCGCGTTGCTCGCCGCGGTCGAGGGCTTGGCGCCGGCCACGGTCGCGCAGCTCGAACGCATCGCCGGCGAACCGCTGCGACTGGCGATAACCCAGCACCGGGCGCGCGCCATGGGGCTGTCGAACGGCGGCCGCCACGTGCCGCTGAGCCTGCTGCTCAACGGCGTGTCCGACCCCGACGAAATCGTGCGCCTCTCGACCGCGCCGGACGCCCGGGCGGCCCGCGTGCACGACAGGCGGGAGGCATCGGAGGCCGAGATCGGCGGGCTCAAGCTGGTGCGGCTGGGCCGGCTGATTCCGGCGGTGGTGGGCGTCCCGGTCGACGCCGGCGCCACGCCGGCGCTGCGGCGGAGCATCGAGGGCCGTGCCATCCTGGCGGTGACGACGGCACAGATCGATGCGATGGTCCGCGACACGCGTCTCGAGCTGACCTACGTCAGCGAAGGGCCCGTACCCCTCGAGGCCGCCGGGCACGCCGGGTTCGCGTGCTTCCGGGAGGCGAACGGACTGCTCGAGCACGTGGCCATCGTCGTCGGCGACCGCGGGGAGTGGCCGGATCCGGTACCCGTGCGCATCCACTCGGCCTGTCTCACTGGCGACCTGTTCAGCAGCCTGCGTTGCGACTGCGGCGACCAGTTGCGCGGCAGCCTGCGCGCATTTGCCGCGCGCGGCGGCGGCGTGCTGCTGTATCTCGACCAGGAAGGCCGCACCATCGGCCTCGGCAACAAGCTGCGGGCGTACACGCTGCAGGACCAGGGGCTGGACACGGTCGACGCCGACTGCACGCTCGGCTTCGGGTCCGACGAGCGCACCTACGAGGCGGCGGTCGGGATGCTGCGCCACCTGCGCGTCGCGCGCGTCCGGCTGTTCACCAACAACCCGGACAAGCTGCAGGCCCTGCAGGACGCCGGCATCGAGGTGGTGGACCGCGAGCCGCTCTACGGCACGCTCAACCCACACAACGTCGATTACGTGCGGGCCAAGGTGGAGCGCGCCGGGCACTGGCTCAGCGACATGCTGGCCGGCGACGCGGACCTGCCGAAGTAGCCGCGCTGCGCCCGCAGCAGGCACGGCCGCCGCCTGTCACGCTCCGGCCAGGCGCTCGAGCGGGAAGCGGCCCGCGTCGCGGATGACGTCCGCCAGCGCGGCGCCGTACCAGGCCACCAGCCGCGCGCCCATGGCCGCATCCGCGCGCCCCGCGTCGCCGGCCGCGCCCGACGGATGGAGGTCGCCCGCCAGCCAGGCGAACGCCGCCGCGTCCCCGCCGGCGCTCACCCGCTGCAGCGAACGTTCGAGATCCGCGTCGATGGAACGGGCCGGGCGGGCCGCGTCGAGCCGCACCAGGTCCGGGCGCAGGTGCAGCATCATGGCGGTCTCCACCGCCCCCCCGTGCAGGCCGTGGCGCCACTCCGCCGCCGGCAGATCCACGTCGTCCGGGCGGGGGAACAGGAAGTAGTTGGCCTTGACCACGAGCAGGCCCAGCTCGTCGCGCAGGCGCAGCGCGGCCGCGTCCAGCACGTGCCGGTTGCCGCCGTGGCTGTTGCTGAGGACCAGCCGCCGCACCCCGGCGCGCGCCAGCGCCGCGCCGTGCGCCTGCACGATGTCGCCGAGCAGCGCCGGATCCAGGCTCACCGTGCCGGCGAAGCGCGCGTGCTCGCGGCTGGCGCCGACCGCCAGGGGCGGGAGCACCCAGGCCGGGAAGTCGGCAGGCAGCAGCTCGAAGGCGCGCTCCAGCAGCCCGCGGCCGATGTCGAGGTCGGTGGACAGGGGCAGGTGCGGGCCGTGCTGTTCGAGGGCGGCCAGCGGCAGCACCACCACCGGGTCGCGGGCCGCCAGCCGCGCGGCCTCCACGGTCGTCAGCGTCTGCCAGTAGCGCATTCCATCAGACAGAGCGGCGGGGCTCCCGCAGGCGGAGCCGGGCGTACACGTCGCCCGACGACGCGCCGGCGGCTCCGGCCTGCAGCCAGGCCAGCAGGCGGGCGCCCGGCACCCAGGTGTCGAAGACGAAGTGCCGGCCTTCGCCGGGCACGGCGTTGAACTCGTACGGCGCGAGCGCGTCGAGCCGCCGCACGCAGGCCGCAGCGACGTCCAGGCAGCCCGACACGAACTCGAGCGAGAGGCGCGGCAGCGGGCGGCTGAGACCGGCCAGCACCTCGGCCTCGTAGCCTTCTACGTCGATCTTGCAGAAGCCCGGCAGCCCGTACTCGTCTATCAGCGCGTCCAGCGTGGTGACCGGTACGTCCACGAACCGTTCCCAGCGTACGCGCCGGAAACTGGCGTTGGCGGCCGGGATGCGCGCCCGCCAGCCGGCGGCCAGCGTCGAGACGGTCGGTGTGCGCCCGCTGATGGCGAGTCGCGCGGTACCTGCGGCGCGGCCCGCGGCCTCGGTTCGCACGGTGATGCGTTCGTTGCCGGCGGTCAGCCACCGCAGCCAGGCCGCAATGCGCGGCTGCGGCTCGAGCGCTACGACCCGCGCGCCGAGCGCCGCGAAGGCCACCGCCCGGTCACCGAGATGGGCGCCGATGTCGAAGACCAGGTCGCCTCGCTTGACGAGCGGCCGGTAGAGGCGGCGCAGGCCGCGCTGGCGTCCCGGCCGCCAGTAGACGACGAACGAGCGCAACAGGCCAAGCCACTCACGCACGCGCGCCGCCGTCCGGGAGCCCGACGCGGGGTCTCACCGCGGCCTCCTCGGCCGCACGGGCGGCCACATGCGCGCCAGCACGTTGTCGCGCTCGAAGAGCTGCTGGTGTACGGCCGCACCCACGTGCACCGCGATCAGGGCGGCCAGCAGGTAGCCGCCGAAGGTGTGGACGATCCGCATGACGTGGGCTGTGTCGGGAATGCCCGTGACGAGCGGCGGGATGCCGAGCGCGTCGAGCATCTCGATAGGGTAGCCGTCGCCCACCGTGCGGATGTACCCGCTCACGGGCAGCACGATCAGCAGCGCGTAGAGCAGCCCGTGCGTGCGCGCGGCGATGCGCCGCTGGAGGGCCGGCAGGCGCGGCGGGAGCGCCGGCACGGGATGCCGCCGCTTCCAGACGAGACGCGCCGCCACAACCGGCAGGAAAAGGCATCCGAGGCCCTTGTGCAGGATGAACACGGCGTCGTTGAGGGCGGGCACGGCCTCGATTGTCATCGCGATCCCGGCCGTCATCTGGACCAGGACGAGCGCGACCGTGAGCCAGTGGAACAGCCGGGCGCCGGTGCCGTAGTCGGGTGCCGTATTGTCGGTCATCTGTCGGCTCTCATCGGCCCGCGGCGGCCGCGGCGCCGGCACCGTGCACCGGTGCGCTGAACGCCCGCACGAACCAGTCGCGGAAGGTGTCCATGCGGGCCGGCGGCTGTGCCGGGTCCGGCCAGGCGCCGGGCGCGTACCCGTGCTCCAGGAAGGGTGCGATCAGCGCCGCGTCGCCGCTCAGGACGTGCACCGGCACGGCGCGGCTCGCACCCGCGCCCGTGACGAGCGGCGCGGGCTGGTGGTCGCCGAGCACGATGAGCAGCGTCCGGTCGTCGACGTAGCGCTCCGCGTAGCCGGTGGCGACGTTGATGGCGTAGTCGAGCGCCAGCACGAAGTGCTCCCGCACCCGGTCGGGGTTGCGCCAGAGGTCTTCCGGACGCTCGCCCGCGTCGCGCCAGCGATCGAACACCGCGCCGTCGCCGATGCCCTCCCAGTCGTCGAGCACCGGCAGGATCGGCGTCCAGGGCGCGTGGCTGCTGATCAGGCCCAGCTCGGCGAACAGCGGCCGGTCCGCGGCACGGGCGGCCCGCACGGCCCGCTGCAGGTACGACCAGGTGAACTGGTCCGGCATCGTGACCCAGTTGAGGGGCGGGCCGCGGTAGTCGATGTCCTTGCGCGCCAGTATCTGATCGTAGCCGAGCCGCTCGCCCTCGGGCCAGGCCAGGGTGTTGGCCGGCATCAGTGCGACCGTGCGATGCCCGGCACGCCGGAAGTCGTCGATCAGCGTCTCCCGGCCACTGGCCACGAGCAGGTCGTAGCGCAACTGGTTGTCGACCCACAGTCCGCTGGTCAGCGACAGGTGTGAGAACCACGACTGCCCACCCTGCGTGGGGGCGATCAGCGTGCCGGTCGCAAGCTGCAGCCCGGCCGCGGCGGCGCGCGCGCCGAGATCGTCCAGCCGCGGCCGCATGACCGGCGCGTAGCGCGGATCCTCGAGTGCCGAAACGCCGTACGACTCGACGAAGGCGAGCAGCACGTCGCGGTGGCGCAGGCGGGACAGCAGGCCCGGCACGTCGGCATAGTCGACGGGGGCCGCCGCGACCGCCGCCTCGAACGCCGTCCGCTCGCGCACCATGCGGCCGAGGTGACGCCCCTGCGCGGTCGCAATCTCCACCAGCGGCCACGCGGTCCGCTGCTCGAGCGCGGCCGGCGCCTGGCCGGCCAGACCGGCCGCCGCGACGGCCGCGACCGCAATGCTGCCCGCCGGGACGGGTCCAGCCGGCGCGCCGCCGGCCGGCGCCAGCGCGGCCCCCACCAGCCAGACCGCCGCCGCGCCGGCCAGCGCGCCAGCGCCTAGCAGCAGCAGGGCCCGGGTCAGGCCGAAGGTACCGGTCATCAGGTGGTATACGGAGCCCGCCAGATGCAGGTCGAGGTAGAGGTTGAGGGGGCGGCCGAGGCTCTGCTGCGCCACTGCCTCGGCGCACATGAGCAGGCTGGCCAGGACCAGCGTCGCGCCGGCGCCCGCAGCCAGCGCCACGCTCCAGCGCGTCCTGGGCAGCGCGGCGAACGCGCCGGCGGCGACCACCGCCTCGAGCGCCAGCCAGGCGCCGCCTGTGCCGCCCGGCAGCAGCCAGTGCGGAGCCAGGAGCACGGCGTTGACAACCGGCAGGGCGATCAGCAGACTCAGGATTCTGGCCGCGGCACCGCTGCGGTTACCCATGAAGCTCGGCTGCCTCATCCCTCGCTCGTTGTTGCTGCGCATGGCAGCGGCGCTGTTCATGGCGGCCGCCTGCGATGCGCCTGCGCAACCGGACACCACAGTACCCCAGCCGGCCGCGGTCGCCAACCCGTCCCCGTCGACGACGCGGGCCGCGGCGTCGGCCGCGACGCTGTTCGAGGATGTAATCGGGTACGCGCGCGAGCTCGCGCAGGTCGGCTACCGGCCGCCGGACAGGGACTTGCCGCCGGTGCTGGCGACGTTGGATTACGACCAGTACCGGTCGATTCGGTTCCGTCCCGATGCGGCGTTCTGGAAAGGCGCGGCGCGCTTCGAGCTGCAGCTCTTCCATCCGGGTTTCATCCACCGCGAGCCGGTCCGGCTGCACCTCGTGGAGGACGGCCGGATCAGGCGCATGCCGTTCGACGCGGGGCTGTTCCGCTACGACGGGCGGGCCGCGCCCGCGGCGGATGCGGGCCGCCCGGACCTCGGCTACGCGGGATTCCGGCTACACTACCCACTCAATGCCCCCGCCGTCAGGGACGAGGTGGTGGTGTTTCTCGGCGCTTCCTATTTCCGGCTGCTCGGTCGCGGTCACCTGTACGGCCTGTCGTCGCGCGGACTGGCGGTGGACACGGCGCTCGAGAGCGGGGAGGAATTCCCGGTGTTCCGCGAGTTCTGGCTGGTCCAGCCCGCGCCCGAGGCGAGGACGGTGACCTTCTACGCCCTGCTCGACAGTCCCTCGGTGAGCGGCGCCTACCGCTTCGTCCTTGCGCCCGGCGCAGGTACGACGCTCGACGTCGACGCCCGGCTGTTTGCCCGCACCGACGTCGCCAAGCTCGGCGTGGCGCCCATGAGCAGCATGTTCTTGTACGGCCACAACCGGCTGGCGCGCTTCGACGACTTCCGTGCCCAGGTGCACGACTCCGACGGCCTGCTCGTACACACCGCGGGGGACGAGTGGATTTGGCGGCCGCTGGGAAATGGTCCGGACGTGCAGGTGACCACCTATCCGGGCGGGACGCCGCGCGGATTCGGCCTGGTGCAGCGCGATCGGCGCTTCACCGACTACCTCGACGCGGAGGCCGGCTACCACCGGCGGCCGAGCGAGTGGATCGAGCCGCTCGACGGTGACTGGGGCGGCGGGCGCGTCGAGCTGCTGGAGTATGCCGTCCGCTCGGAGTTCAGCGACAACGTCGCGGCCTACTGGGTGCCCGACGAGCCGTTCGCGGCCGGCGACGTGCGGCGTTACCGCTACCGCATCGTGATGTTCGACGACCGGCTGGCGACCCAGACGCTGGCTGCGGTCGAGCGCACGCGCATCGGCTGGGACGCGCTGCCGGGCGCGCACGATCCGCCCCCGCGCAGCCGGCGCAGGTTCGTGGTCGACTTCGCCGGCGGGGCCTTGTCCGCGCCGGCCGCGGCGCCACCCATTGGCGTCCTGGAGACGTCGGCCGGCGAGGTCTCCGACCTGGTCGTGCACCCCCTGCCGGAGGAGGCAGGCTGGCGTGCCTCGTTCCGGCTGGCGCCGGCGGGCCGCGAGCCCGCCGAGTTGCGGCTGTACCTGATGCGCGGCGAGCGGCCCGTTTCCGAGACCTGGAGCTACGTCTGGCATCCCGACCATGTCCAGGAATGACGGCGGTCAGGCATCTGCCCGTGCGAAGGCGATCCGGACGCCCCGCGTGCGCGCGCGACGCTGGCTGTTCGCCGGCCTGATAGCCGCCACCGCGCTGACGGGTATCGCGATGATGCTCGACATCATGCGCGCCGGCGGCCTGACCGGTCTCGAGGTCGTGATCCTGGGGCTGTTCGCCGTCACGTTCGGCTGGATTGCCATTCCCTTCTGGAACGCGGTCGTCGGCTTCGCGCTGAGCGTGCTGGGGCGCGATCCGCTGTCGCTCGCAGCGCCACGCCCCGCGCCCACCGGCGGCCCGCCGCCGGCGCACCGCACGGCGCTCGTGATGCCCATCCGCAACGAGGACCCGCTACGCGTGACGGCCGGCCTGGCCGCCATGCTGCGGTCGCTGGCCCGCACCGGCCACGCGCGGGCATTCGATCTCTTCCTGCTGAGCGATACGACCGACCCGGCGGCCGCGCAGGCGGAGGAGGCGGCGTGGGCGGCGCTGCGCGAGCAGGCGGATCACGTCACGGGTCTGCACTACCGGCGCCGGTCCGGCAACGCGGGTCGCAAGGCCGGCAACATCGCCGACTTCTGCCGACGCTGGGGCGCGCGCTACGAGTGCATGGTCGTGCTGGATGCCGACAGCGTCATGACCGGGGACGCCCTGGTCCGCCTGGTACGGGCGATGGAGGCGAACCCGCGGGCGGGCCTGATCCAGACCGTGCCGATCCCGGCGCGGCGGGCGACCCTGTTCGGCAGGCTGATCCAGTTTGCCGGCTGCCTGTACAGCCCGGTGCTGGCGGCCGGCCAGAGCTTCTGGCAGGCCGATGCGGCCAACTACTGGGGGCACAACGCCATCGTGCGGATCGCGCCCTTCGCGGCGCACTGCGCCCTGCCCGTGCTGCCCGGCCGCCCGCCGTTCGGGGGCGCCGTGCTGAGCCACGACTTCGTCGAGGCGGCCCTGATGCGGCGCGCGGGCTGGCACGTCTACCTGTTGCCGTCGGTTGACGGCAGCTACGAGGAGGCCCCCGAGAACGTCGTCGACTACGCCAAGCGCGACCGCCGCTGGAGCCAGGGCAGCCTGCAGCACCTGCGCCTGCTGACCACCCCCGGCCTGCACCCCGTGAGCCGGCTGCACTTCCTGCTCGGGGCGGCGGGCTACGTCTCGTCGCTGGTCTGGCTGCTGCTGCTGCTGGCCAGCACCGTGTACGTGCTGGCGCCCGCCGGCGGGGGCGCCGCCCTGGTGTCCGTGCCCGGGTCCTGGACCGCGGGCGGTCCCCCGGTGTCGCTGCTGGCGGTCACCGGCCTGCTGCTGTTCGTCCCGAAGCTGCTGGCACTGGTCCTGGCGCTGGCCTCCCGGCGCCGGCAGTTCGGGGGGGCAGTGCGGCTGCTGACCGGCGCCCTGCTCGAGACGCTGTTCGCCGTCACCCTCGCTCCGCTCATGATGATGTTCCACGCCCGGTTCGTCGTCAGCGTGGTGACCGGGCACGACGTCCCGTGGGATGCGCAGGTGCGCGAGGGTCGCATGCTCGGCTGGCGGGAGGCTGCCCGCAGCGTAGCCTGGACCACGGCGGTCGGCGCCGCGTGGGCCGCGCTGACGCTGTCCTACGCGCCGGTTTTCTTCCTGTGGCTGACGCCCATCTTCGCGGGGCTGCTGCTGGCCGTGCCCCTGGTGCGCTGGACGAGCAGCCGCCGGTTGGGGGCGTGGAGCCGGCGCCGCGGCCTGTTCCTGGTGCCGTCCGAAACGGAGCCGCCGGCCGAGCTGCAGCCCGCGCCGGCGCCGGCCGCGGAACCGGAGGCGCCGGGCGCGCCCGGGCTGTCGGCCGTGCCGGCGCCCGAGGCGGACCTGACCACGTAGCCGCATTCAGACGGGGCTGCACCCCGCACCCGCGCGGCGTCCGGGGCCTAGTCGGCGGGGTAGCGGGCGATGCGGTCGCCGCGCACGCTGCCTACCCAGATTTCGTCGTCCACCTGCAGCGCCGCAGTCGCGGTGAAGAACTGCTCGTTCGCCGGCGCGTCCACGACGTCCCGCACGGCCATCGTCTCCGGATCGACACGCGCGACGTGCGACGACATGCCGTCGCAGAGCGCCTCGATGCACTCCAGGATGCGAGCCAGCAGGTCCGGGAGGTCGTGGCCGGCGGTGAGCAGCGTGCCGTCCGCCTGCCAACGGATGTTGTCCGGGTGGAACGAGAGCTCGGCGATTTGCGTCTCGACCGGATCGCGGCCGCGCGAGAGCCGCAGCACCTGCCGGCCCGCCCAGAGGTTGACGTACAGCCACTCGCCGTCGGGCGACGCCTCGATGCCGTTCGGTCCGGCCGACTCGCTGCCGGGGACGATCGACCAGCCGCCGGCAGGACTCCATTCCCAGACGACGCCGTACGACCCGGCGATGTCGATTTCCCCGGGCGCAACCGGCTCCGCGTCGGCAGCCGTCTCGTCGGCGGCCCCGTCGTCTGCGGCCGCCGCGTCAGGCGGGACGTAGCCTGCCGGTACGAAGGGCGCGGTGGCGGCGAAACCACCGCCCGGCAGCGGGCTGACGGAGTTCAGCGTCATCGACTCCGGCGCGATGACACAGCCGATCCAGACGAAGCCCGGGACTGGAGAAACGGAGACCGCGCCCTGGTAGCGCGTGTCGATCTCGAAGATCTCAATCGATTCGCGGAAGCCGTGGTGGACGACGTAGAGGTGGTACAGCCCGTCCTCCACGGGGCGCAGGTTGAGTCCGTGGGCGTTGAACTGATCGCCCTCGGCCGGATCGATCGGGCCGGGGCAGTCCGGGTACGCGTCGGTATCGTGCCGCAGGCGCGGATCGGCGACGGGATACATCTGCTGTCGCGTCTGGTCGCGGCGGCTGATGAAGTGGATGCCGCCGCCGCCGCCGTAGCCCGACGCCACGATGAAGTTCGTGTCCGGAATGGCGATGACGTCTTCCGGGTTGATCACGCCGCAGATGAAGGCGACGTCGCCGTCCGTCTCGCAGTCGGCATTCGGCACCGGGAGGTCGCCGCTCGATCCCCCGCAGGCCACCAACACCACGACAGTAGCCAACATCCACCGCTTCATGATTCCTCCCTGGGTTCCGTCATTGGTACGGAACTTTGCCCCGCACCCCCGGCGTCGCGCGCGTGCACAATGTATCACGCGCGGTATCACGCGCGGCGTCAGGCGCAGCGTGGCGGCGCGAACCCGGCTCACAGGAGCTGGGACAGCAGGGTGCGGGCCGGTACCGCCCGCGGGCCGCCGGGTGCCATGAAGCAGTCCGTGTCGACGAACCCGGCGTCGACGACGATCTGGAACGCGAAGGGCGCGCCGAGCAGCGCCTGGTAGTAGGCGAGCGCGGCACTGACCGGCTCCTCGTGGCGGCGCACATCGGCCAGAAACCAGGGTCGGCCGTCGCGCACGACCACGAAGTCCACCTGGCGCCTCTCCTTGTCGCGCAGGTAGCCGAGCTCGAACCGGCCCAGTCCCAGGTCGCTCCAGCCTTCGACGGCCTTGAGCAGGTGGCAGGCAACGAACGTCTCGGCCCGGGCGGCCTCATCCCGGACTTCAGTCCAGTCACGCAGGAACCAGCGCGGCTCGCGGCGCAGGGACCGCGGGACGGCCCGCGACCACGGCCGGATCAGGAAGCCGAAGTGGAGGTCGCACAGGGCTGCGACCCAGCGGCGGAGCGTGTCGATCGCCACGCCGGCCTGCGCGGCGCTGCTGCCGTACACCAGGCGGCGCGCAGACGCCGCGGCGAGGCGCTTCACCAACAGGTGCATCTGGTCGCGCTGCCGAACCTGCGTCAGGTCGCGAATGTCCTCCCGGACGAGCTGGTCGAGGCGCCGCGCCCGCCACCGCCTGCTGAAGCGGCTGTCACGCCGGAGAAACGGCTCCGGATAGCCGCCGTGACGCCACAGCGCGTCGAATTCGGCCGCGTCGCCGGCGGCAGGGCGGCGCGTGATCCGCTCCGGCTCAGGCAGGTCCCGGCACACCGTCTCGGCGACCGAGAAGGGATGCATCCGATAGGCGCGATGCCGGCCTGTCAGGCGGTCGCGCCCGCGATCGGCGTCCAGGTGGCCGCTGCCGGCCACGATGAAGCGGAGCCGGTCGCCTCGGGCGTCGTCGAGGCGCCTCAGCAACGGCTTCCAATGCGCGAAGCGGTGCAGCTCGTCGAAGAGCACCACGGGGAAGGTCTTCGACAGCCGCTCGGCGCCCAGTCCGGCGGCGAGCCGGGTGGGGCCGCCCAGGACGAGCTCGCGGTCGGCGAGATCGTGCCAGTCGCAGCAGACGTCGGCGTGGCGCCGGCAGGTGGCGGTCTTGCCGACTCCCCGCGGCCCGCTGACGAGCGCCATCTCCCGGCGCGTCAGACAGTGCTGCAGGAGCATGGCATCGTAGAGGCGGGGAACTGTTGTCGCGTCCATTGTCCCATCTATCGTATTTCAGTCACGACTGTAATACGTAATATCGTATCTTGGTCGATAACGCGATACGCCGCGGCCCGCACTGCGACAGGCGCCCGGCGACGCCGGCCACCGCTTCGCTTGCCAGCCTCGAAGAGGGACGGTTAGGCTTGCGCAGCGCGCGCAGCGGTCCGGCCGCGACCTGCGGACGCGCACCCGGCGAGTCTCTGCAGCGCGGCAACGCACTGTGGATTGGCCGGCGCGGACAGCGCGAGTTCTGACGGCACCCTGCCCATGCCCTGGCAAACACGCCCCGTGTGCGCCGGCGCCCTGCTGCGACCGCTGGCGGCACTTGCGCGCCGCCGGCGACGCGCGCCGCGGCCGGCGACGGGCAGTGCACCCCGCCCGGGACGGCGTACGGTCCGTCCGCGGCAGCGCGGCCGGCTGGCGTTGGGTCTGCTGGCAGTCGCGCTCGCGGCCGGGCCGGTCGGCGCGGCGACGCCCTGCGAAACGGCAGGCCACTCGACCGCGGGCCAGATGCCGCCGCCCGCGGCGCCTGGCACGCCAGACCCGCGGGAGCTGCCGGGGTCGCCGACCGGGGCGGATGTGGGCGGCGGCGGTGCGGGCCTGCGGGCCGGCGGTCCGCCGTGGCCGCGCCCGCCGGAAGTCGTCGTCCGTGACGACGCGGGTCGCGTCACCGTCCGGGCCGTCGCGCTGCTGGCAGGTCTGCAGCTCGACGGCCGGCTCGACGAGCCGCTGTACCGCTGCGTGCGGCCGATCACCGGATTCGTACAACTCATGCCGGACGAGGGTGCCGCGGCCAGCGAGCGGACCGAGGCCTGGATCGCCTTCGACGACGCGAACCTCTATGTCGGCGCGCGCCTGTGGGACTCGGCGCCCCCGACCGCGTGGGTCGCCAACGAGCTGCGGCGCGACACGCCCCAGCTCCGCGACAACGACGGGTTCTGGGTGGTCTTCGATACGTTCCACGACCGGCGCAACGGCCTCAGCTTCTACACGAACCCGCTGGGCGCGCTGGGCGACTTCGAGATCAGCAACGAGGGCAATCCCAACAGCGACTGGAACCCGGTCTGGGACGTCCGCACGGGGCGCTTCGACGGCGGCTGGACGGTGGAGATGGAGATTCCGTTCAAGTCGCTGCGCTACCGCCCCGGCCCCGCCCAGGTCTGGGGCGTCCAGCTCCGCCGCACCATCCGGCGGCGCAACGAGCTGGCCTTCCTGACGCCGCTGCCGATCTCGGCCGGACGCACCGGCATCTTCCGCGTCTCGCAGGCGGCCACCCTGGTGGGGCTGGAGGTGCCGGCCGACGGCGGCCGACTCGAGATCAAGCCGTACGGCATCGCGGGACTGGCCACCGACCTGGCGGCTGCGCCCCCGCGTCGGAACGCCCGCGAGGGCGCAGCCGGGCTCGACGTCAAGTACGGTCTGACGCAGAATCTGACGGCAGACCTGACCTACAACACGGACTTCGCACAGGTGGAAGTCGACGAGCAGCAGGTCAACCTGACGCGCTTCAGCCTATTCTTCCCCGAGAAGCGCGAGTTCTTCCTGGAAGCCCAGGGCATCTTCAATTTCGCGCGCGGCGCCGCCGACGGCGGCCGGCGCAACACGGGGTTGCGGCAGGAGGGCGGCAGCAACCGCCGCGCCCAGAACGCCGGCAACGCCCCGACGCTGTTCTACTCGCGGCGCATCGGCCTGGAGGGGAGCACAGTCGTACCTATCGTCGGCGGTGGCCGCGTCACCGGCAAGGTGGGTGCGTTCGACGTCGGGGCGCTGAACATCCGGACCGCCGCGGAGCCGCGGGTCGGCGTCCTGCCGACGAACTTCACCGTGGTCCGGATCAAGCGCGACATCCTGCGCCGCAGCAGCATCGGCGCCCTGCTCACGAGCCGCTCGGTGTCGGTCGCGGGCGACGGCCCCAGCCACGCCTACGGCGCCGACGCCACGTTCTCGTTCCACGACAACGTGAACTTCCTCGGCTACGTCGCCCAGACGCGGGCGCCGGGCCGCGAGGGCGATGACCTGAGCTACCAGGGCCAGTTCGTCTACGCCGGCGACCGCTACGGGCTGCAGGCGGAGCATCTGGTCGTCGACGGCAACTTCGAGCCCGAAGTGGGCTTCCTCCGCCGCCGCAACTTCCGGCGCTCGTACGGCACGGCGCGGTTCAGTCCCCGGCCGCGCGCAATCGAGGCGGTCCGCCAGTTCCGGCTCGAGGGGAGCTTCGACTACATCCTGACGGCGGACACCGGATTCGTCGAGACGCGCCAGACGCAGTTGGCGTTCCTCACCGAGTTCGAGACCAGCGACCGGCTGGGCGTGTCGGCGGCGAACAACTACGAGCTGCTCGTCGAACCGTTCGAGGCCGGGCCGGGCGTGACGCTGCCGGTGGGCGGCTACGGCTTCCGCGACGTCGAGCTGTTGTACGCCCCCGGGGCCCAGCGCCGGCTCAGCGGCGAGCTGCGGGTGCGCCTCGGGCAGTACTTCAACGGCACCCTCCGTTCGGTGGGTTTCAGCCGCGGCCGGTTGGAGCTGACGCCGCTGCTCTCGGTCGAGCCCACAATCTCTGTCAACTGGATCGACACGCCGCACGGCGCGTTCCGCGCCGACCTGGTCGTCTCCCGTGTGACCTACACGTTCACCCCGCGGATGTTCTTCAGTGGTCTGGTGCAGTACAACTCGAGCACGAACACCGTCGGCAACAACCTCAGGCTGCGCTGGGAGTACACCCCCGGCAGCGAGCTCTTCGTCGTCTACACCGACGAGCGCTACGCCGATCCGCTCCGGCCGGACCGCGCCTACGGCCTGCGCAGCCGCGGGCTGGTGGTGAAGGTCAACCGGCTCTTCCGGCTGTGAACACCCTGCATGGCGCGCCGCATCCGCCTCGCGTCGCGTCGTTCCTGCGGTACGGCAGGCCGGCCTCTGCAGCCGTGTTCTTGCGTGTCGCCGCGGAGCGTGACCGCGCCATGCGTCAACGATCGGCAACGCGGCCGGCCAGCCGCACCCAGAGCGGGACAAGCATCGCGCCGGCGAGCAGCAGCACGGCGCACCACGGGCCCCGCCAGGGGAACCAGACCGGGGGCGCCGCCGCGGTGAGCCAGGTGCCGACCCCGACCAGCACGCAGAACATCGAGAGAGCGCAGGCGCCGGTGGCCCCGGCGGCCCGCGCCAGGCGGCGTGGCCCGGCCGCGGGGGCGTCGCCGGCCTCGGCCGCGAGCGGACCCCAGAAGCCGGGCGGGCACGCCCGACGGTAGAAGGCTGCGAGGCGCAGCCGGTCCTCTCGCGGGCCGAACCGGATGGCGGCCAGCGCACCCGCGCTGGCCAGCGCGGCCAGGATCAGCAGCCGCTCGGCCTGCCGGTCGTCGCCGAGCAGCACCATCAGCAGCGGCGCCGCGACCAGCGAGACGCCGGCGGCAGCGATCTCGGCCCAGGCGGTGACCCGCCACCAGATCCAGCGCAGCACCAATACCACGCCCATGCCGGCGCCCATCAGCAGGCTGGTCTGCCACGCCTGGTTGATCGACGTGAGTTGCGTCATGACCAGCAGGGCGATAACGAGGATGGCCACGTTGGCACCCCGCGCCACCCGCACCAGCGTGCGTGCGTCGGGCTCGACGCCGCGCCATGCCTGGCAGACGAAGCGCCGGTAGATGTCGTTCGTCCAGTACGAGGCGCCCCAGTTCAGGTGCGTGTCGACGGTGGATGCCAGAGCGGCCAGCATGCCGGTGAGCATCAGCCCCCGTACGCCGGGAGGCAGCAGCTCGGCCATGCCGCGCACGTAGGACGCCTCGCGGTCCGCCTGCAGCAGACCGGGCGGCAGCGTCGGGTCGGGCGGGAACAGCACCAGCAGGCCGAGGCCGAGTGGCAGCCACAGCAGGCTGCGCAGCACCACCTGCGTCGCGGTGAACACCACCGCCGCGGTCCGTGCGTCGCGGTCGCTGCGGCAGGCCATGGTGCGCTGCGCCAGGTAGCCGCTGCCGTCGGCGTTGAGCTGGATGAGCCACAACAGGCTGAGCATGCCGAGCAGTGTGGGCGTCGCGTCGCGCGCCCGGTCCGGCGTGAACGCGAGGATCTCGTCCGGACGGATGCCGCCCGGTCCGCCGCCGCCGTCCCCGTACCGCTCGCGGAGCGCCTCGGCAACGGCCCACGGCCCGCCGACTTCGGCTGCCACGATCCAGGCGAAGGCCGCCGTGCCGGCCAGCATCACGCCGATCTGCACGAGGTCGGTCGCCACGACGCTGCGCAGGCCGCCGCTGGTGGAGTACGCAGTCACGAGGGCGAGCAGGGCCGCCAGCGAGATCAGGTTGCCGGCCGTGGTGGTCCAGACGCCCGGGTCGTCGGCCCGTCCCGCCGTCAGGGGCACGCCGACCCACGCGACGAGGTCGACGACGGGTCCGAACACGCCGGCCGGCAGCCACTGGTCCCAGAGCAGGAACGGCTCGGCGATGCGGACGGCGGCAAACAGCACCCAGGCCAGCACCGTGCAGTTGAGCACGGTACCGAAATAGACCGCCTTGACGCCGCGCAGCACCGCGGCCGCGCGCCCGCCGTAGCGCAGCTCGGTCAGCTCCGCGTCGGTGAGCACCCCGGCCCGCCGCCAGCCGGCCGACAGGACGAACCCCATCAACAGGAACGCGAGGGCGTAGATCCAGAGCTGCCACAGCGCGAAGATGCCGGCCGTGGCGATGAGACCGGTCACGAGCAGGGGCGTGTCGGCTGCGAACTGCGTCGCGGCCATGCTCAGCCCGGCCTGCCAACCCGGCAGGCTGCGGCCGGCCAGGAGGTACTCGCTCAGGTTGCGCGAAGCGGCGCGGCGGTTCCGCACCCCCGCGCTCAGCGCGTAGAGGACGAAGGCGGCGACGATCGCGAGATCAATCGCGGCCATGCCGCCTGACCGGAGGGGTTGCGCGAGCGCCAGCCACCGTGACGCAGACGATGGTAGCGCGCCGCCGGCCCGGGAACCGGACCGCGCTCCGGCACGTAATGGGATGTACGTAGGCCGGCACCGGTAGACTGCCGGGCGCCGCAACGGCTTGGCTCAGCACGGGACGGTTATACTATTGGGCGGAACACACTCCCCGAACAGCAGCAGTCGAGAGTGAGGATACCCATGTCGAAGACCTGGAAGCTGGCGGTCCTCGTCGGTTGCGCCGCGCTGGTCGCGGTCGCCGCGCCGCAGACGGCCGCAGCCGAGGCGGTGCCGGACCAGCCGACGTTCAGCAAGGACATCGCGCCGATCCTGCAGCGGAGCTGCCAGAAGTGCCATCGGCCGGCAGCTCTGGCGCCCATGTCGCTCATCTCGTACGACGAGGTGCGGCCCTGGGCGCGGGCCATCAAGTACCGCACCGGTCTGCGCGACAAGCCAGGCGTCATGCCGCCCTGGTACATCGAGAAGAACGTCGGCATCCAGAAGTTCAAGGACGACTGGTCGCTGAGCGAGGACGAGATTGCGACGATCGCGCGCTGGGCGGACAACGGCGCGCCGCAGGGCGATCCAGCCGACATGCCGCCGCCGCCGCCGTTCATCGACGTCGACGACTGGGAGATCGGCGAGCCGGACCTGATCGTCTCGTCGCCTCCCTTCGACGTGCCGGGCAGCGCGCCGGACTGGTGGGGCAGCCTGGGCCAGTCGCCGAGCGGCCTGACCGAGGACCGCTACGTGGCGGCTATCGAGTACAAGGAACGCAACGACCTCGATCGCGGCCTGCGGTCGGACACCGTCGGCGGCCTCTTCGTGGTGCACCACTCGGCGCTCTACACCATGGCGGAAGGTGACGATCCGACCGCGGCCACGATCTGGCCCGTACACGAGGTGGGCCGCAACGCGGACGTCTTCGACGAGCAGGCCGGCCGGCTCCTGGCGGCCGGGTCGACGCTGCTGTTCCCGTCCACGCATCTGCACTCGAACGGCACCGACACACGCGCGCACATCGACGTCGCGTTCAAGTTCCATCCGCGCGGCTACGTGCCGGAGAAGCAGATGGAGCTGCTCTTCGTGGGCAACGGACCCGATCTCGACATCCGCCCGATGGAGTCCGACCAGCGCGCCGACGCCTACTTCACGCTGCCGGAGAACGCCAAGATCAGCGTCTTCGAGCCGCACATGCACGCCCCGGGCGTGCGGATGTGCCTCGAGGCGGTCTGGGGCACGTCGGTCCAGACGCTCAACTGCGCCGGCTACGACCACAACTGGGTGCGCGTCTACAAGTACGCCGACGACGCGGCGCCGCTGCTGCCGAAGGGGACCATCCTGCACCTGACCGGCTACTTCGACAACTCGCCGACCAACCCGAACGTGGTCGATCCGCGCAACTGGTCGGGCTCGGGCCACCGCTCGGTGGACAACATGTTCATCAACCTGATGCAGGCCATCTACCTCGACGACGAGGAGTTCGCCGCGGCGGTTGCCGAGCGCGAGGCCGCTATCGCGGCCGGGGGCGGTCCCGACATCGGCTGCTTCGTGTGCGGCGTCGACGACGCGCCGGCCGCCGCGGCCGTCGGCGGCGACAACTGAGGGACGCGCCATGAGGGTCAGCGCCGCGGGTTTCGGGCTGCTCCTGTCGGCATCGCTCGCGATGCCGGCGGTCGCGCCCGCCCAGCCGTCGTACTCGACCGGACAGACCATTGCACCTGCCTACGAAGGTTGGGAGCAGAACGCAGACGGGTCCTTCAACCTGGTGTTCGGCTACATGAACCGGAACTGGGAGGAAGTGATCGACGTGCCGGTCGGACCGGACAATCACATCGAGCCGGGCGGTCCGGACCAGGGGCAACCCACGCACTTCTACCCGCGGCGCAACCGCTTCGTGTTCCGCATCCGCGTCCCGGCCGACTTCGGCGAGCGGGAGCTCGTCTGGACGCTGACCACCCACGGCCGGACCGAGCGCGCCTACGCCACGCTCAAGCGCGACTACTTCATCGACGACCTGGTGGTCCAGGCCAACTACGGGGCGGGCGGCGGGGCCGGCACGACCCCGGAACTGGCCGTCAACGAGGCGCCGACCCTGGCCGTCGAGGGCGGTGCGACGCGCACCGTGCGCGCCGGTGAGCCGTTGGAGCTGGTTGCGGTGTCGACCGACGACGGCCGGCCCCGCGCCCGGTCGATGCCCGCGTCGAGCCCGCGCCACCCGGGCCGCTTCACGACCGACACCGCGACGGGGCACCGGCTGTCCTGGTTCGTGTATCGCGGCGCCGGCGCGGTGGCCTTCGATCCTCCGCAGATCAAGGTCTGGGAAGACACGCGGGATATCGGCCAGTCGCCCTGGTCGCCCGGCTGGGTAACCCCGCCCGCTCCCGAGGACGGGCGTTGGGTAACGCAGGCGACCTTCGCCGAGCCCGGTGCCTACGTGCTGCGCGCCATCGCCCACGACGGGGGCTTGGCCACCACGGCCGAGGTCGCCGTCACGGTCACCCCCTGAGCGCGGGCGGCACACTTCCTCCCTGCCTTCTCTCGTTGCTGCCGCCGCCGCCGCCCGGACGTTTCCGGGAGCCGGCGGCCGTCCAGCACCGGTCCTTTCTCCCCGGCCGCGGGCCGACGTATGATGCTGGACACAAGGATCGAGCCGACCCTCGGAAGGAGTCTTGTGACATGACGAGAACGCTGACGCTGCTCGTGCTGGCCGCGGCTTTCGTGCTGCAGGGGGGCGTGGCCGCGCCGCGCGCCCAGGACTGCGAGCCGGTGGGCGATGTCGAGTTCATCTGCGGCCAGGTGGGGCCCGAGGACCTCGTGGCGGTGCCCGGAACCCCGTGGGTCCTCGTGTCGAGCTACCCGGAGGGCAGCGGCGGGCTGCGCGTCATCGACACACGCGACCTGAGCAGCACCGTGCTGCTGCCCACGGCGTCGCCGCGCGAGCGGTTCGATAGCGCCACCTACGACACGTGCCCCGGCCCCGTGCCGATCGACAACACGCACGGGCTCTACGTGGCCCCGGGCGGCGGCGTGGTGCGCACCGTGTACGCCGTCCACCACGGCATCCGCGAGTCGGTGGAGGTATTCGAACTCGACGTCAGCGCCGCGCCGCCGGCGCTCACCTGGATCGGGTGCGCGGTGGCGCCCGAGCCGCTGAACCTCAACTCGGTGGTCGCGTTGCCGGAGGGGGGCTTCGCGGCCACGAGCTTCCGCAACCTGGGCGCGCCCATCGAGCCGCTGATGACGGGCACGCTCTCGGGCGCCATCTGGGAGTGGCATACCGGGACCGGCTGGGAGATGGTGCCCGGCAGCGAGACGTCCGGGCCGAACGGCATCGAGATCTCGCCGGACGGGCGCTGGTTCTACATCGGGGCCTGGGGCACGCAGACTTTCGTGCGGCTGTCGCGCGGGCAGACACCGATCCAGCGTGCCGAGGCGGCCGCGGAGTTCCGCATCGACAACCTCCGCATGCAGCCCGACGGCTCGATCCTCGCCACGGGTCAGGGCAGCAAGGGCATGCCGATGAGCACCTCGAACGTGGCCCGGGTCGATCCGCGGACGCTGGACGTGGAGGAGATCGTCCGCCACCCGTACAACGACGTGTTCAGTTCGGGGACCACGGCCATCGAGGTTGGCGACGAAATCTGGGTCGGCTCGGTCCAGGCCGACCGCATCGCCCGCTTCAAGGCACGCTAGCCATGGCGACACCACGATTGGGATACGCCCGGCGCGCCGCGACCGCGGCCGCCATCGTCCTGCTGCCTGCCGCCGCCGGGACCACCGCCGCGGCGCAGTCCGCGAACGGGTTGTACACGGCCGCGCAGGCGGCCGCTGGCCGCGTCGTGTACGAGCAGGCCTGCGCCCGCTGCCACCAGGCGAACCTGCAGGGCAGCTTCGAGGCGCCGCCGCTCGCGGGCGAGAGCTTCCTGCGGTTCTGGGGCGAGCTGCGCACGCGCGACCTCCACGACCGCATCAGCAGCTCGATGCCGCCCGACGAGCCCGCGCTGGCGGACGAGGCGTACGTCGATGTCGTCGCCTACCTGCTGCAGGCGAACGGCGCGCCGGCAGGTGACGTGCCGTTGACCGCGACGACGGCCGTCGCTATCGGCACGGTGGCGAGCGGAGAACCCGCCGCCGCGGAGGCCGCGCCCGGGCCGCCCCCTGCGCCGGCGGCGTCCGGGTCCGCCCGGCCGGCGCCGGAGGCTGGCGTCACGGTGGCCGGTGTGGTCGAGGACTTCCGACCCGTCACCGACGCCATGCTGCGGCAGCCGGACGACGGCGACTGGCTGATGATCCGCCGCAACTACGAGGCGTGGAGCTACAGCCCGCTCGCGGAGGTCGACCGCGGCAACGTCGGCGAACTCGAGCTGGCCTGGATCTGGGCGATGAACGAGGGCGGCTGGAATGCACCTTCGCCCATCGCCTACGACGGCGTGCTCTACGTGGCGGGCATCGGTCCGGTCGTGCAGGCGCTGGACGCTGCGACAGGCGACCTCATCTGGGAGTACCGGGTGGCGGTGGAGACCAGCGGCTACTCGGGCACCAGCCGCAACCTGGCGATCTACGGCGACTGGCTGCTGCTGGCCACCCCCGACGCCCGCCTCATCGCGCTCGACGCCCGCACGGGCGAGAAGGCGTGGGACACGGTAATCGCGGACCAGGCGGACGGTTTCCGCAACACGAGCGGGCCCATCGTGGTCGACGGGACCATCGTGCAGGGCCTGAGCGGCTGCGACCGGTTCACGCGCCAGCGCTGCTTCATCAGCGGCTACGACGCCACCTCGGGCGAGCTGCGCTGGCGGTTCCACACCACAGCCGGCTCGGACGAGCCGGGCGGGAACACGTGGGCCGACGTGCCCGACTACCTCCGCGCCGGCGGCGACACGTGGATAACCGGCAGCTACGACCCCGGGCTCGACCTGGTCTACTTCGGCGTGGCGCAGGCCAAGCCGTGGGCCGCCGTCAGCCGCGGCATGACCATGGAGGACACGGGTCTGTTCACCAACTCGACCGTGGCTCTCCGGCCGGGCGACGGCACGCTCGACTGGTACTTCCAGCACGTGCCGGCCGAGAGCCTCGACCTCGACGAGGTGTACGAGCGGGTGCTGGTCGACGTGGGCGGCCGCAAGGCCGTCTTCAGCGCGGGCAAGCACGGCATCCTCTGGAAGCTGGACCGTGAGACCGGCGAGTTCCTGGGCTACAAGGAGGCCGTCCATCAGAACGTGTTCGACCGCATCGATCCCGAGACGGGGGAGGTGACCTACCGGCAGGACATCGTCGAGGCACAGTTCGAGCAGCTCGTACCAGCCTGTCCCAGCACCGCGGGCGGCAAGAACTGGCACCCGATGAGCTACCACCCCGGCTCCGGGCTGCTGATCCTGCCGCTGGCTCAGACGTGCATGGAAATCGCCGTCCGCGAGGTGCCCCTGGAGCTGGGCTCGGGCGGCGTCGGGATGAGCTCGCGGCCGTTCCACGAGATGCCCGGCACCGACGGCAACCTCGGCAAGCTGGCGGCCTTCGATGCCGAGACGCTGGAGGAGGTCTGGAGCGTCGAGCAGCGGCCGACCTTCTTGACCGGCGTGCTCTCGACCGCCGGCGGGCTGGCGTTTGTCGGCGACCTCGATCGTCGCTTCCGCGCGTTCGACGTGGAGACCGGCGAGGAGCTGTGGCGGGTACGCCTGGGGACGTCCGTCCAGGGCTTTCCGATCACGTTCCGGGCCGGCGGCCGGCAGTACGTCGCCGTATCGACAGGCCTGGGCGGCGGCAGCCCGCGCCTGGCGCCGCGCGCGCTGGCGCACGACGTCCATCACCCGCAGAGCGGCAATGCGCTGTACGTCTTCGCACTGCCCTGAGGCTCCACGAGCGAGTCTCAGTCGGGTCGGCCGGGCGCATCCGCGGGCGTGGCGAGCTTGGCAATCGTGCCTTGTGCGGTAGCACACAGGCGCTCGGTGCCGCGTTCCGAGGAAAACACTTCGCAGCGACAGACGGCCTGGGTTCGTCCGCTGTGCACGACCGCGGCACGGGCGACCAGCGACTCACCCTGCGCGGGTCTCAGGTAGTTGATCTTGAACTCGGAAGTCACGACAGCGGCTCCCAACGCGCTGCCGCCCGCAAAGGTCAGTGCGTTGTCCGCCGCATAGCTGACGACACCGCCGTGCACGAATCCGTGCTGCTGCTTCAGCTCGTCGCGAATGGGAATCCTCAGTGTGGCGCACCCGTCCCCGAGCTGGAGAAGTTCGGCGCCCACGAGCAGGCTGAAGGGTTGCGCCGCGAGAATCCGACGTCCCGGACCCAGCATGTCAGGCATCGACGGGGCGGCACGGTTTGGATGCAGGCGGGTCTGTTCAGGTCCCTGCGCGGCTGCTGCGGGTGCTAGTCGGCGTTGCCCCGCTCGCCCCGTACCTCGAAGACCCACAGCGTGGCGGCCCGGTCCGTGGGATTGCGGATCTCGGGCGCCAGCACGGAATAGGCGCCGGTCAAGTAGCCGCCGGCGCCGGCTATCGCGGCCACGTACTGCCGCCCGCCCGCCGCGAAACTGATGGGCGGGGCGTTCGGGACGTCGTTCAGGCGCGTTGCCCACAGTCGCTCGCCGCTGGCGGCATCGTACGCGCTGAGGCGCCGGTCCAGCGAGCCGGCGAACAGCAGTCCGCCGGCTGTGACGAGGGCGCCGGTGGTCTGCGGGGCGCGCTGGCGGGCTATCCACACGGTCTCCTGCGTTTCCAGGTTGACCGCCTCCACGCGCCCGTAGTTGCCGTCGCTCTCGGGGCGCGGCCGCACCGTCCAGCGGACGCCGGTCGACAGACTGCCGCGCTCGCCCGCGGCAACCGGTACCATGTCCATGCAGGCCTCGATGATCGGCACGTAGACGATCTTCGTCCGCGGGTCGTACGCCGTGGGCGCCCAGCTTCGGCCGCCGCCGACGTGCGGGCAGACCATCTTCGTTTCGCCGTCGCCCGGAATCAGCCGCGGGTCGACGATCTTGGCACCGGTGGTCGGATCGATGGCCGTGATGCCGTTCTGCAGGCCGAGGTCGATGGACGAGAGGTAGCGGCCGCTCGCCGTCTCGACGATGTCGAAGATCGCCTGCTTGCCGGCGGTGACGACCACGCTGGTCGGGACACCGCGGACCGGCAGCTCGACGACCTGCCGCTCGAACGCCCAGTCCAGGTCCCACTGGCCGTTCGCCTGGTGCTGGAAGTGCCACGCCAGCTCGCCGGTGTCAGGGCGGATGGCGAGTGTGGTGTCGAGGTACAGGGCGTCGTTCGTGATCCCTTCCTGGTGCACCGGGTTGCGGAGCGGACCGGTATCGTACGTGTTGCCGGGTCCGAAGAAGGCGAGATTGTGCACGGGGTCGTAGCTGCCCGGAATCCAGACCGAGCCTCCGTTGCGCTGCGCGTACGGCAGCCCGTTCCAACTGTTGCCCCCGGGTGCGTCCGGCGCCGGGATGGTATTGAAGCGCCAGCGCTCCGCCCCGGTCTCGGCGTCGAGTCCCACGATGTGGTTGCCGCCCGCGGCGCGGCCGGTGGTGCCCACCATAACCGTGCCGCCGGCCACCAGCGTGCCCCCTGTCATGCGCGTTCGCGTGCCCGGCTGGCCGACCGCCGTCTCCCACACGACCGTGCCGGTGCGCACGTCGAGGGCCACGACGTGCAGGTCCGAGGTCGGCACGTAGAGCCGCTCGCCATAGATCGACAGACCCCGCTTGAGGCTCGGCGCCACGTCCCGCGGCAACCGGCGCACGTACTCCCACAGCAGGTCGCCGCTGGCGGCGTCGAGCGCGTGCACCACGTCGCCGTAGCCGTGCACGAACAGGACGCCGTCGTGCACCACGGGCGTCGACTCGTTAGGCCCGCCCGGCAGCGCCCACGACCAGGCCAGGCGCAGGTGGTCGACGTTGGTCGTGTCGATGGCATCCAGCGGGCTGTAGCCGGCTGCGTCGTAGGTGCGGCGCCACAGCAGCCAGTCGCCGGGATCGGGGTCCCGCAGCATGGCGTCGGTCACCGGGCGGATGCCGTCGAGCGGATTGCGGCGCACGGGCACGGGCGGCAGGACGGCGCCGGCCGAGAGGCCGCCACCCTGCGAGCGCCAGCCGGGCGCCAGCGTCGCCAGCACGTCGAGGTCCGCGGGCAGCTCGTCCGAGCCCGGCTCGACGCCGTTCTCCTGGAGCAGGAACGCCAGGAGGGCGACGTAAGTCTCGGTGCCGAGCGACCCCGGGCGGTCCTGCGGCATCGTCGACTCGGTTTCCGTGTACAGCGCCTCGACCGAGCGCACCCGCCACTTCTCGCGGAACACGATGCCCCGCAGCGGGGGCGCGAACGGTCCGTCGTCGAGATTCTCGCCGTGGCAGGTCGCGCAGTGCTGCCGGTAGGCGGCGAGTCCGGCGTCGGCCTGGTCGACGGTGTAGCCGGCCGGCACCCGCTCCGGCTCCTGGGCCGCGGCCGTGGGGGCCGACAGGTCGAGCGCGCCGAGCCAGACGGCGGCCCCGGCCAGGATGCCCGCTACCGCGCGCCAACACTGAATGGATCGACGACTGGATGTCATGGCTGCCTCGCTTCCGAAAGTACGGCGATTATATGACCAATGGCGGGTGTACGATGCTGGTCGGGAGGTTCTGGATGATCCGTTCATCATTGCGAGCGCTCGGCGTGCCGGGCGTCCTGATTGCGGCCGTTGGCGTCGCGCCTGCGGGGGCGGCCGGCCAGCCGCCCGCGACCGCGCCCGCCGCGGAGCGCGCGGCGCTGCCGCGCACACCGGACGGCCAGCCCGACATCCAGGGCGTGTGGGTGAACTTCGACCGCACACCGCTGGAGGTGCCGGCCGCGGAGGATCCCGCGCGCCTGGCCGCCCTGGAGCGCTGGTTCCCCGGGCTGGAGGTGACGCCGCAGGGGCTGCGCGGCATCACGGGGCCGAATCCGGGCGGGCTGGCGCGCCTGCTCGGTGAGGGCGACGGCGAGGGGCATTCCTCGAAGCGTAGCGCGCTGCGCCGGTCCCTCGTAATCGACCCGCCGAGCGGGCGCGTGCCGGTGCTGCCGGCAGCCGAGCAGCGGAAGCGACAGAATCTGGTCCGGTTGACCGATTCCTACACGTACCACACACCGTGGGAGCGCTGCATCACGCGCGGCGTGCCGGGCGGCATGTTCCCGGCCGGCTACAACAACGCCTACCGCATCCTGCAGACGCCGGACCACGTGGCGATTCTGTACGAGATGATCCACGAGCCGCGCATCATCCCGCTCAGCCCGCTCGGCGACGCCCCGGCCCTGGATGGCAACGTCCGGCTGTGGAACGGCGACTCCCGCGGCCGCTGGGAGGACACCACGCTCGTGGTGGAGGTGGCGAACTACCGTGCCGCGCAGGTCGGCACCATCGCCACCGGCATTTCCACCACTGCCACGCTCAAGGCGATTCCGCAGAGCGCCGGCATGCGCGTGGTCGAGCGCTTCACCCTCGTCGAGCCGGGCCGCCTGCGCTACGACGTGACCATCGAGGACCCCGGGGTCTACGCCGCGCCCTGGACCGCCTCGCTGCCCCTGCACCGGGACGACGAGTACGACTTGTACGAGTACGCCTGCCACGAGGGCAACTACGGCCTGCCGAACAGCCTGAGCGGGGCACGGGCCGAGGAGCGGGAGCGCTGATCCGGCGCGCCGTGCCTTGGAGGCGGCAGACCGGCGCGGGCCGCCGCCCTGCTATCATTACGGCATGGTGGCCGGCTGGTTCGCGGCGGGTGCGGCGTTGTGCGGCCTGGGCGTCGTGCTGGGGGCGTTCGGCGCGCACGGGTTGCGGGCGCGGGTGACGCCGGACCTGCTCGCGGTATTCGAGACCGGCGTCCGCTACCACCTGATCCACGCGCTCGGGCTGCTGGCCGTGGCCTGGGCGGCGGCGCGCTGGCCCGCCGCGTGGGTGAGCGCGGCCGGGTGGCTCTTCGTGGCCGGCATCGTCATCTTCTCGGGCAGCCTGTACCTGCTGGTGCTGACCGGCACCCGCTGGCTGGGGGCGGTCACGCCCATCGGGGGGTTGTGCCTCATCGCCGGCTGGGCGCTGCTGGCTGTGGGGGCCCTGCGCGCGGGATCCTGAAGGACGGCCGGCGTCCGCGGCCCTGCCGCCAGCCGCCGAAAATCAGTACCACGGACTGATCATGAAGTCGTTGTAGACCACCCGCGCGCGGTGGGCCACCTTCTCGGCGGTGCTGCCGTCGACCTGCTCCAGGTTGCGCAGACTGATCACCGCGTCCTCCGCGGAGTGCACTACCTCGACGACCCGCGCGGCCGCGGGAAACTCCCGCCGCAATGCGCTCTCGAGGAGCGCCGCGAGCTGTTCGGGGCGCTTCGTGGGGCGGTCGGGATCGAGTGTGAACTCGACCGCGGGCCGCTCTTCCGCCGCCTCTGCCGCGTCCGCCCGGGAATCTTCGTCCATCGTCCAGGCTACCGTCCGTTCCCGCCGGCCGCCGCGGCGCGCTCGGCAGCTCGCGCGCCCGCCAGGATGCCCGCCATGGAGTAGTTCCCCTCGTGGCAGGCGTACTCGAAGATCGAACGGCGGTCTGCGATGCGCGTCATCGGCCGCGCGACCGTCCAAGGACGCGTGAAGGTGTGCGGATCGTCGACGGTGAACCGGTAGTCGATCGTGTCCGCGTCAACCCGCGTGTAGCGCTCGGTGAGACGCAGCGTATCGCGCGAGCCCTGGTAGTTCGTCTTGGGGCTGAAACGGGTCGTCTCGACCACCAGCGTGTCGCCCTCCCAGCGGCCGCGCGAATCGCCCATCCACAACCGGATGGACTCGGACACATGGGGGCGTCCGTCGAGCGGGATGATGCGCGCCTCGTGGATGAGCTCCTGGAAGACGATGACGTAGCCAGGCGCTTGGAAGATCTGGTAGTTGCTGCTGTACCAGCTCCCGATGCCGTTCCAACCGCGCGAAATGCAGCGCGTCCAGGGTGAGAGGTCCTGGTAGGTGTCGGGCGAGTCGGCTGGGCCGCGCGTGCTGCGCTCCGCGCGCTCGGCGGCGATGCGCGCCGCGCCTTCCGCCGACAGGGGCGGAATCCGCCCGTCGGGCGGATCGACGATCAGGGACGTGCGCGTCAGCGGCTGACCGATGTCCCGCCAGAACGCGTTGTAGTTGCCCACGCTACCCTCGCGCGGCGGCAGGTCGAACGCGGCCCGGTTGGCGGTCTCGATGGTTTCCGCCTCGTTCTCACTCAGGGCCTCGCGGCCGGCCAGCGGCCCGTCGAGCGGACGCTCGAGCGGCGTGGACGTTTGGCTGTTCCACTGCCCCTGCAGGTCGGGGTCACCCCACGGCGTACGGGGGCGGACCCCGTCGGAGACGGCCTGGGCTGCTGCGGGGAGCGGCGCGAGGATTGCCGCCAGTACGACCGCCGCGACTCGACTGCGCATGGTCGACCTCCCTTGGCTTCCAGTCGCCGAGATTATACGGCCGAACCGGCAGGGACGGTCGGCCGCGGGTGGCCGGGCTCGACATCGCTGACGTATCGTTGAAGCACGATGCCTGTGCTGCGCAAGTGGCTGATCCGCGTCCATCGCTACCTGGGTATTCCGCTCAGCCTGCTGTTCGTCGTCTGGTTCGCCTCCGGCATCGTCATGATGTACACGGGCGACATGCCGCGCGTCACGCCCCAACTGCGGCTCGAGCGGCTGGCCGACCTCGACCTGTCGCGCGTGCGGCTGACGCCGGCCGAGGCGGCCGACCGCGCCGGTGTCTGGCGCTGGCCGGCGCGCGCGGCGCTGCTGATGGTGCTGGACCGGCCCGCCTACCGCTTCGACGAGTCGACGGTCTTCGCCGACACGGGCGAGCGCCTCGAGGCCGTCGGCCGCGCGCAAGCGCGCACCGTCGCCAGCCGCTTCACCGGCGTTTCCGAGGCGCGACTGCGCCATGCCGGCACACTGACCCGGCCCGACCAGTGGACCCTGACTTACGGCGGCGCGCTGCCGCTCCACAAGTTCGAGGTCGACGACCGGGCCGGCACAGAGGTGTACGTCTCGCCCCGCTCGGCCGAGGTCGCGATGCTGACGACGCGCCGCAGCCGCGCACTGGCCTGGATGGGCGCCATCCCGCACTGGTTCTACTTTGCGGCGCTGCGTCTCGATCAGCCGCTGTGGTACCGCGTCGTCGTCTGGAGCGCGACGCTGGGCTGCGTGCTGGCCGTCGTCGGGCTCGTACTCGGCGTGACGCAGTTCCGCTGGCGCCGGCCCGCGGCCGGTCGGCGGCAGGGAGATGTCGCCGCGCGCATTCCCTACACCGGCTGGATGCGGTGGCACTACGTGACTGGTGTCGTCTTCGGCGTGGTCACGCTCACCTGGGTGTTCAGCGGGCTGCTGTCGATGGAACCATACGCCTGGACCAACGCGCGCGGGCTGGAGGTGCCGCGCGACGCGTTCACGGGCGGGCCGCTCGACCTGCAGCGGTTCCCGGCGGTCGATCCCGTTGCCTGGCGCGGGTTGACGGGCGGCCGCGGTGTCCGCGAGGTGGAGCTGCGCCGGATTCAGGACGAACCGTACTACGTCGTGCGACTGGCGCCCGCGCCGTCCGCCGCCGGTGGTCGCGCGGAGCGCCTGCACCAGCCGTACTACGTCACGGGCCGCGCGGAACGCGACCGGCTGCTCGTCGCGGCCGAGACGCTAGCGGTCCGCGAGCGTGGCTTCAGCGTCGAGTCGCTCCTGGCGCGTCTCACGGCCGCCGTGCCCGAGGCGCCGGTGGTCGAGGCGGTGCTGCTGGACGACTACGACTCGTACTACTATTCGCGCGCCCGGCAGACGCCGCTGCCGGTGCTGCGCGTGAAGCTCGCTGATCCGGGCGAGACCTGGCTGTACATCGATCCCGGGTTGAGCCGCGTGCTGACGAGCGTCCACCGCCTCAACCGCATCGAGCGCTGGCTGTTCAACGGTCTGCACAGCCTGGACTTCGCCTTCTGGCACGACCGGCGTCCGCTGTGGGATATCGGCCTCATCGCGCTGAGCCTGGGCGGGCTGGCGAGCAGCGGTATCGGGTTGTGGCTGGGGCTGAGACGGATGCGGCGGGCGCTCGGCGGGACGCTTCCGGCGCGCACCGCGACGGAAACACGGCGTACCGTACCCTCGTGAGACCGAGGGTACGGTACGCCCGCGAAGTGCTTCCCGCCGCTGCTATCGCGAGCCCGCAGGCATCTCGTCGGCCACCGCGCCGGCGAGGATGTTGTACAGGCCGTAGTTGCCCTCGTGGCAGGCGTACTCGTAGATCGGCTCCGAGTTTAGCTGCATCGGCACCGAGAACGTCCAGGGCGTGGTCCACACCGTCGGATCGTCGACGGTCACCTCGTACTGCAGCGTGTTCGCGTCCACCCGCGTGAGGCGCTCGGTCAACGTGAGGTGCTGCGTGGTCGCGCCGCGCTGGAAGTTGGTCTCGCGCAGGAAGTTGCGGGTCTCCACCACCAGCGTGTCGCCGTCCCAGTAGCCGCGCGAGTCGCCGGTCCACTGCCGGATGTTCGAGTCGAGATGCGGCCGCCCGTCGAGCGGCACGAAGCGTGCCTTGTGGTTCATCTCGGCGTACAGCACGACCATGTCCTCGGTCTGGAGCACCTGCACGTTGTTGTTGTACGCGCTGGGCGCCATCGGGGGGCCCGAATTGAACCCGAGGATGCAACGCACCTGCAGCCCGCCGGGGCCGAGGTCCTCGACGAACCCGCCCGGCGTCGGCTCATGGCCACCCACCCCGGCGCGCGCCCTGCGCGCCGCTGCCTGCCGCTCCATGGCGGCGGCGGTCAGGGACGGAATGCGCCCGCTGGGCGGGTCGACGATGAGCGAGGTCCGCTCGGTGGTAACCGACGTGCCCTCGTCGAACCAGAAGTCGTTGTACGGCACGACGCGGTCCGACGTGTCGGAGTCGCGGCTCCGCCGGCGAATGGTCTCCTCCGAGAACTCCGCCGCCTCCTCCGCCGTGAAGGTCTCGGCCTGATCGGCAGGCCGCTCCATCGGCGTGAGGCTGCGGAAGTCCCAGACTCCCTGCAGGTCCGGCGTGTTCCACGGCGTGCGCGGCACGTCCTGGGCGCCGGCCATGGGCGCGAGCACCCCGACCGCCAAGACGGCCACCAAGACTGTCAGCAACCGATGACTCATCCAATCACCTCCTGGAAAACCCGCTCATTGTATACCTTCGCGCCCCGTCCGCGCAGCGGAGCGCCCCGCCGCGCAGGCGCCGGCGGATCAGCGCGCGATCTGACCCGGCCGGAGCGGCTGCTGGCGCCGGCGCGGCTCCGCAGGGTACAAGTGCGCCACGTACTGCTCGTAGCCGTTGAAGATCGGGGTCACGAAGCTGTCCTCCGTGTCGAGCCAGTACGAGGTGTTCTGGGGCCAGCGCGGGTGCGGTACGTTCGGGTTCACGTTCGACAGGAAGCCGTACTCGTGCGGCTGCTCCGCCTGCCAGAACGTGGGCGGCTGGTCGCGCACCAGCTCGATCTTCACGATGGACTTCGGGCTCTTGTAGCCGTATTTCCAGGGCACGATAATCCGTACCGGCGCGCCGTGCTGGCGTAGCAGCGGCTCGCCGTAGACGCCCGTCACCACCAGCACGAGCTCGTTCATGGCCTCGTCGAGCCGCAGCCCCTCGTGATACGGCCAGGGGTACCAGCCCGCGGTTCGCACGCCGGGCATCTGGTCGCGGACGACGATCGTCTCGAAGCGGACGTAGCGCGCCGCGGCGGTCGGCTCGACGCGCTCGAGCAGCCGGCTCAGCGGGAAGCCCGACCAGGGCACGTTCATGGCCCAGCGCTCGACGCAGCGGAAGTGGTACAAGCGCTCCTCGTGGTCGAAGGCGAACAGGTCGTCGAGGTCCAGCGTCTGCGGTCGGCGGCACTCGCCGCCGACCGCCACCCGCCACGGCTCGACCTCGAAGTCGCCGCAGAACTGCCAGACGGGGCCGCCGCGCCCCGCGAGAAACTCGTAGAAGTTGTTGTGGGCGGCGGCGACATCGCGGGGCGTTGGGGCCCGCGTGTCGGTCCGGCCGCTCGACCGGCCGAGGATGGGGGCGGCGTTGACGACGCGGCGGGGCAGGGCGTAGTCCGCGTTGCGCGTGGCCGGAAAGACGTCCGGCCGCTGGAGCGGGACGTCGAGCAGCGCCGCCTGGGGCGTCCGGGCCGCACGCGAGGCTGCGGTCCCCGTCGCCGGCGGCGCGGCGAGCAGACCGCCGCCGAGGGCGGCCAGGAACCGGCGCCGGTCGAGGAAGACCTCCGGCGGCGTGACGCGCTGCGACGGGACGTCGGCCCGGTATCGCGTGGTCATTCGCGCTTCAGCGCAGCGGGTCGCGGTTCTCGCGGGAGCCCTGGAAGTCGGTCTTGGTGCTGAAGTTGGTGACGTCGACGACCAGGGCGTCGCCTTCCCATCGGCCGCGCGAATCGCCCCGCCACTGGTGGACATCCGACGGGAGATGCGGCCGGTCGGTCACCGGAATGATGCGCTGCCACCCCTGTCCCTGTCCGGGAGCGTAGAAGATCGACACCGTGTCCGGCGACTGCACGATCTGCAGGAAGTACCCCGCCGCCCCGCCGCAGTCGCACGGGATTTCCTACACCCGTGCCCGGAACAAGTCAAGCGCCGCCGCGCCCCGCGACGCCCGCAGGTGCGATAGCATGGGGCGACGGTCGTCTCCAGCCGTCGGAGAACCCGCATGAACAGACCGACCGCGCTGCTCGCCGCGACGCTGCTGGCGCTCGTCGCGCCGCCCGCGCCCGGCGCGCAACAGGACGCCCCCGCGGCCGAACCGTTCGCGGCCGAGGGCATCCCGGCAGTGCCCCTCCCGGACGGGCCCCGCGTGTACGATACGGCCACGGGGCAGCGGATCCGGATGGTTGTCGTCACCCGGGGATTGACCTGCCCCTGGGGCCTGGCGTTCCTGCCGGACGGGAGCGCGCTGGTCACGGAGCGCCTCGGCGCGCTGCGGCGGATCCGCAATGACCGCCTCGACACGCAGCCCATCGCGGGGGTGCCCGAGGTGTACACCGAGACGCCTCTGGCGGGTCTGATGGACGTTGCGGTGCACCCGGCGTTCGCGGAGAACCGGTTCGTCTACTTGACCTACTCGAAGCCGGCCGAGGACGGCTCCCGGGTGGCGCTGGCCCGCGGCCGCTTCGAGGGTGCGGCCCTCGCCGAGGTGCGCGACCTGTTCGTCTCCGAGAGCACGCCGGGCGGCGGCGCGGCGCGGCTGGCGTTCGCACCCGACGGCATGCTCTACATGACGGTCGGGGGCGCCTTCGGCGGGAATCGCTCGCGGGCTCAGGACCCGGCCAGCCATGTCGGCAAGGTGCTGCGGCTGCGCGGCGACGGCAGCGTCCCGGACGACAATCCGTTCGCGGGTCGCGCCGGCGCGGCGCCCGAGATCTTCTCGCTCGGCCATCGCAACCCGATGGGGCTCGCCATCCACCCCGACACCGGCCAGCCCTGGGCGAGCGAGCATGGGGTGATGGGCGGTGACGAGGTCAACGTCATTCTGCCGGGGGGCAACTACGGCTGGCCCGACGTCTCCTACTCGCGGGAGTACTTCGGCGTCCGCGTTACCGAGCAGCCGTGGCAGGCGGCGTTCGAGCAGCCGGAGATCGTGTGGGTGCCGTCGATCGCGCCGTCAGGGCTGGTCTTCTACACGGGCGACCGGTTCCCCGGCTGGCGCGGCAACCTGTTCGCGGGCTCGCTGATGATCGGCCGCGTCGCGCGGACCGGTCACGTGGAGCGGATCGAGTTCAACCGGCAGGGTCTGGAACAGCGCCGCGAATGGCTGCTGGCCGATCTGCGGCAGCGTATCCGCGACGTCGAACAGGGTCCGGACGGCCTGCTGTACGTGCTGACGGGCGGCGCCTTCCTCGGCAGCGACCCGGATGCCTGCGAGGCGGGGCTGCTGCGCATCGAGCCGGCCGAGTGACGGGTCGGCGTCAGGAGGACTCATGCGTTCGCTATTCATCGTGACGGTGGCGGTTGTCTTGTGCGGTGCGGGCGGTCGCACGTCGGCCGCCCAGCCGCCCCCGGACGGCGCGCAGGTCTACCGGCAGCATTGTGCCCGCTGCCATGAGGGCTCGATGCCGCGCATGCCGACGCGCGAGATGCTCCGGCAGCGCACGCCCGAGGACGTCGAGATCGCCCTCAGCACGTTCAGCATGCGCCGGCAGGGCGCGGCGCTGACGGCGGCCGAGCGGCGGGCGGTGGCGGAGTACGTCACGGGCCGCCCGCCCGGCTCCTACCTGGACCCGCTGGAGGTGATCCCCACCAGCGCCTACTGCACCGCGCCGGCCGGCAGCGACGCTGCTCTCGCTGGTCCGGCCTGGAACGGCTGGGGCGCCGGGCTGCGCAACACCCGTTTCCAGTCGGCCGAGGCGGCCGGGCTGACCGTCGAGGACGTGCCACGGCTGGCGCTCAAGTGGGCGTTCGGCTTCCCGGGCGTTACAGCCTCCGGGTCGCAGGCGAGCGTGGTCGGCGGCCGCGTCTTCGTCGGCAGCCGCAACGGTCTCGTCTACGCACTCGATGCCGACAGCGGCTGCATCGACTGGATCTTCGAGGCCGACGGCGGCGTGCGGTCGGCCCCGTCGGTCGGCCCGCACCCCGGCAGCGGCGAGGCGGTCGTCTACTTCGGAGACTCGTTCGCCAATGTCTACGCAGTCGACGTGGCCAGCGGCGAGGCGCACTGGAAGGTGCGGGTGGACGACCACGGCGACGCGATGATTACCGGCGCCCCCGCGCTCCACGACGGACGGCTCTACGTACCGGTCTCGTCGCTCGAGGAAGGGTCGGGCGCGATGCCGACCTACGAATGCTGCACGTTCATCGGTAGCGTGGTGGCCCTCGATACCGCCGACGGCAGTCGGATCTGGAAGACGCGCACCATCCAGGAGGAGCCGCGGCCGACCGTGCGCAACCGCATCGGTACGCAGCTCTGGGGCCCGTCAGGCGCCGCCATCTGGTCCGCGCCGACGCTCGATCCAGCCCGCAACCGCCTGTACGTCGCCACCGGCGACAGCTACACGGCACCGGCCGCCCCCGAGAGCGACGCCATCATGGCGCTGGCCATGGACACCGGGCGCATCCTGTGGACGCAGCAGACGCTGCCCGGTGACGCCTGGAACATCGCCTGCTTCGAAACCACGCCGGAAGGCCGCGCCAATTGCCCCGAGGACGAGGGGCCGGACCACGACTTCGGGAGTTCGCCCGTGCTTACCACGGTGGACGACGGGCGCGAATTGCTGCTGGCGGGACAGAAGTCGGGCGTGCTGTACGGTCTCGATCCCGACACGGGCGCCATCGCGTGGGAGACGCGCGTCGGCGACGGCGGCATCCTCGGCGGCATCGAGTGGGGCATCGCCACCGACGGCGAGCTGACGTTCGCCGCGAGCTCGGAGGCGTTCGAGAAGGGGCCGGGCGACGCCGGCGGCCTCACTGCGGTGCGCACCGGCGACGGCGCGACCGTGTGGGACGCGCCCCCGTTCCAGGACACCTGCGGGTCGCGCGCCGGCTGCAACACCGGCCAACCGGCCGCGGTGACCAGCATTCCGGGCGTCGTCTTCTCGGGGAGCCTCGACGGTCACCTGCGCGCCTACGACACCGCCACCGGCCGCGTCATCTGGGACGTCGACACCGTCCGCGAGTACACGACCGTCAACGGCGTGCCGGCGAGCGGGGGTGCGCTGAACGGTCCGGGACCGACGGTGGCGGGCGGGACCGTCTTCGTCAACTCGGGATACAGCATCCTCGGCTTCATGCCGGGGAACGTCCTGCTCGCCTTCTCGGTGGAAGGGAGGTAGGGCGAGGCGGCATGGGCCGTCCCACCCGCCTCGTGCAGCTCGTGCAGCTCCTCGCCGGTCGCCGGCCGAAGACCGTCGAGGAGATCGCGGGGCGCTTCGACGTCTCGCCGCGCACGGTGTACCGCGACCTCGCCGACCTGTCGCGCCACAATATCCCGATCGTGCGCAGGGAGCACGGCTACGAGTTGCTGGAAGGCGCGACGATCCGGCCGCTGACGCTGACGGCAGGCGAGCGCGCTGCACTGAAGCTGGTGCTCGGGAGCCCGGCCGTCCGCGCCGCGCCCGACATCGGCAAGGCGCTGGAACTGGTCGAGGCCAAGCTCGATGCTGCGACCCGGCGGTCGGAGGAGACGCCGAGCGCGCTGACGCTGGCCGGTCCCGAGCGCTCCGGCTCCATTCCTGTCGGACGCACTGACCTGCTGCAGCGCGCCGTCCACGACCGGACGCCCGTATCGATCAACTATCGCTCGCTGGCCAGCGGCTACCAGGCCTGGCGCGGCGTCGATCCGTACGCGCTCTTCCACCGCGAGGCAGCGTGGTACCTGGTAGGACGCTGCCACCTGCACGGCGAGCCGCGGGTGTTCCGCCTCGACCGGATCACCGACGCCAGGCTGCTGGAGGGACGCTTCGAGCGCCCGCGGTTCGATCTCGACCAGCACCTGCAGCACGCCTGGGCCGTCTACCGCGGCCGTGAGCTGCATGCGATCGTGGTCCGCTTCGACGCCGCGCTCGCGCCACTGATCGAAGGGGGCGTGCACCACCCCCGCGAGGACGTGCGGCGGCTGCGGAACGGCGATCTGGAGTACCGCGTCACCCTGTCCCATCTCGACGAGCTCGCGCGCTGGATCCTCGGTTTCGCCGGGCGGGCGCGGGCCGTCGAGCCGCCCGCCCTGGTGCGGCTGGTCGCCGAGATGGCGCGCCTCGCCTTCGAGCGCCATGCCGACGCTGCCGACGCGGGGGCCTCCGGCGGTCGCGGGCAGGACGAGCTGCCCGGCCTGACAGGGGATGCATCCGCCCGGCAGCGGCCGTTGATCTGACGGCGCCTCTGTGCCGCCCCCCCCGGCGCGCGATGTCGGCCCGCCGGCGGGCGGGGAGGGCGCCGTTCACGTGGTGCGGAGTACACCGGCCGCGAACTGCAGGAAGCGCTCGGCGGCGTCGACAGCGCCGGCCGCCTGCGGCTCGTCGAAGGTCTCGAACGGCACGCCGCCGGGCAGGCCGTTGGGATAACGCGCGGGCACGTAGTACTGGTCCAGGATGCCTCCCTGGCGGCGCAGGTCCCGCAGTCCGGCGACCCGGTCGCCGTAGCGGTCGACCAGCACGACGATGGAATGACCGAGGACGGCGCGCTCGCCGAGCCCGTAGGCGATGGCCTTGACGGCCTTCTCGGCGGTCTGCTGCGCGACGAAGCAGGCCTGCGCAAAGAACCGCTCGCGCAGGGCGACACGGGCGAACGCGAGGTCGTTCTCGGCCTGCAGCCACCAGCGCCGCGCTTCAGCCGCGCTGTCCCACATACACCTGTCGGGCCGACTCGAGGGCGCTCGTCAGGAAGGGCCGCTCTTCGGCCAGCATCCGCTGGAACTCGTCCGGCGTGTAGACGAACATGTCGACGCCGGCGCCTGCGGCCAGGATGGCAGGCAGGTAGTCGCGGAAGCGGTCGACGAACGGCCGCTCGGTGGGCGCGACGATGATCACGTCGATGTCGCTCTCAGGGGCCGCCGTGCCGCGGGCGTGCGACCCGAAGATCCAGGCGCCGCTGGCGGACTGCCGGTCGAGCAGCGGTCGCAGCACGTCGAGGAACGGCTCGATCCGCGTCACACGGACATTGTACGCGGTACGCTCCACGTCGCATCGGGAGCGGCGAGGCGAGGCTGACAAGCGCGACGTGTGCCGGGCGCAGGCGGAAGCATCGCCGCTCGAATGCCGCGGGGACTCTTGCCACGGGCGGTCAGGGCTACAATAGCGCGATGGTGCCACGACTGGCCGCCGTCGGCGCAGGGATCCTGGCGGCCGTCACGAGCCTCGGCGCGGAGCTGCGCTGGATCGACGTCGAGCGGTCCACCGTGACGGTCGCGGTGTCCGCAGCGGGTGAGGCCCGGGCGGCGCACGTAATCGAGGCGCCACTCGCCGAGGGATCCCTCGAGGATACCGAGACGCCCCACCTGGCGCTCGTGATCAACGTCGATCAGTTGCGCGTCGTCGATCGCGGTCGGTCGGTGGACGAGCGGCGCAGAGTCAGGACGCGGATGCTGGGGCCCGCGGGACTCGAGGTGGAGCGGTATCCCCGGGTCACCTACCACTCGCTGACGATTGACCAACCCGCAGCGGGCGTCTGGCTCGTGCGCGGCGAGCTCGGCATGCACGGGCGGTTCCTGCCGCTCGACGTGCGCGCGGTGCGACGCGGCGATCGGTTCACCGGCACGGCGACGGTGGTGCCGGCCGACTTCGGGATTGCGCCGCTGCGCAGCGGGGAGGACTCGGCGCCCGTCGGCCACGAGCTGCGGGTCGACTTCGATATCGTCCTGGAAGCCCGCTGAGGGTTCGGCTCATGGCAGACGAGGCACTCGACGAGGTGCTGCGCCGGATGGCGACGACGAGGGACCTTGCCGACCTGCGGCGGGAGATGGCGCGGCTGCGGGCGGACTTCACGGCGGAGCAGGCACGCACGCGGCGCACGCAATGGGCGGCCGCGGCGGTGGTGGCGGCAGCGCTGCTGCTCGCCGGGTGATCCGGGCGTCCAGGCGGAACGGTGCCTGGCGTCCGGTGGCAACCCGAATGGTCGCACACTACAATCCGGTGACTGACGAGGGGGCGCACGACTCATCTATCGATCCCGCGCAGCGGGCCGGGAGTGCCCGGTGCCGAGACGCGGGCCGGAGGCTGCTGAGATGGGGGAGATCCAGGGACGTCGCCGGTTTCTCGGTCTCGGGGCGGGTGTCTTGATGGCGGCCGGCGCACGGCCCGCGTGGCAGGCAGTCTCCGCCTCGGCCGCGCAGAATCTGCCCGAGCGGTTGCGCGGCGTGCGGGCGCTGACGTTCGACGTCTTCGGCACGGTGGTCGACTGGCGGTCGAGCATCGCACGCGAGGCGCGCGCAATCGGCGCCCGCAAGGGGCTCGACGCCGACTGGACCGCCTTCGCCGAGCGCTGGCGGGCCGGCTACGGGCCTGCCATGAACCGGGTGCGGCAGGGCGAGCTGCCGTGGACGAAGATCGACGATCTGCACCGGATGATTCTCGACGAGCTGATTCCGGAGTTCGGTCTGGAGCGTCTCAGCGAGGCCGAGCGCGTCGATCTCAACTTCGCCTGGCACCGGCTCACCCCCTGGCCCGACGCCGTCGCGGGCCTGACCCGGCTGCGCGCGCGCTACGTGCTGGCTACGCTGTCGAACGGAAACGTGGCCCTGCTCGTCAACATGGCGAAGGCGGCGGGATTGCCCTGGGATGCGGTGCTCTCGGCCGAGCTGGCGCGGGCCTACAAACCGGACGCCGTGGTCTACCGCACCGCAGCGGACCTGTTGGGCCTCGCGCCGGAGCAGGTGATGATGGTGGCGGCGCACGCGCGCGACCTGCGCGCCTCCGCCGAGGTCGGGTTCCGCACGGCCTACGTGCCGCGGCCGCTCGAATACGGCCCCGATAGCGGGCGCGACCTGACGCCGGACCCCGCGTTCGACGTCGTGGCCACCGACTTCGTCGACCTCGCGGCACGGCTCGGCCTGTAGGGCTGCTCGAGCCGGGCCAGCAGAACGGCCTCGGCGAGCCTGAAGTAGAGGGTGCCGCGCGCCCGGCGCGGCGCCAGCACGGGCCGCAGTGCGCCGGGCAGGTCGCGCAGCATCGCCAGCAGCCGCGCCTTGTCGGCGTCCGACACGCGTTGGCGGTCAGTCCACTCCTGGAACTCGACCTCCCGGCTCAGCTCGCGGGTGGCGGAGACCCGGAAGCCGGCCGCGGCCAGCAGCTCGCACAGCCCCGTCACCGACAGCACGCGATAGTGGGACGGATCCCGAAGCTTCTCGTACGCGTTGTACCAGGCGGCCGCGGCCGGCTCGTCGACGGTGACGCTGTCGGCCAGGAGCAGCACGCCGCCCGGCCGCAGAACGCGTGCGAACTCGCGCAGTGCGTTGTCGGGCTGCGGAAAGTGGTGGAACGCCAGCCGGCAGGCGACGGCATCGAAGCTGCGGGGGGCGAACGGCAGCCGCTCGGCGTCGGCCTGCGCCGCGCGGACGTTCGGCAGACCCCGGGCAGTGGCCAGCTCGAGGGTCTTGCGTACCATGGCTTCCGTGAGGTCGACCGCCACGGCCCGCGACACGTGCGGCGCCAGGGCGAAGGCGGTGTGACCGGCGCCGGCGGCGACGTCCAGCACGGTCCAGTCCGGCTGCGGTTGTGCCTCCTGCAGCATGGCCGCCAGGCTCTCGCCACGGGCGTGGATGTCGCTGGTGGCGTAGTCGGCGGCGGCAGCACCGAACTGCGACTGCACCCGCGCCTTCAGGTCGTCACGCGGCTCAGTGGTCATTGCGCGCTTCACGCAGGCGTTCGACCGCCGTCACGGCGTGGAGGATTGGACAACGTTCCGCGCCGGCGGTCTGGCATGATCACCTCATGATCAACGACGCCCACTGCCACTTCTTCTCCAGGCGCTTCTTCGAAACCCTGGCCCGGGACGTGCCGGCCCTGGGGTCCGGCGACCCGGCGGCGGCGGCGACCGCCGCGCTGGCGTGGGAGGCGCCCGGTGCGCCGGCGGAGCTCGCGGACCGCTGGGTGGCGGAGCTTGACCGCCACGGCGTGTCGCGGGCGGCCCTCATCGCCAGCGTGCCCGGCGACGAGCAGTCGGTCGCGGAGGCGGCGGCGCGGCATCCGCGTCGCTTCGTGGGCTGGTTCATGCTGGATCCCACCCGCGAGGACGCCGCGCGGCGGACCGCCGACGCCCTCGGTCGCCTCGGCCTGCGGTGCGTATGCCTGTTTCCCGCCATGCACCGCTATCGCCTGGACGACGAGCGGGTGCGGGCGGTCGTGGACGTCGCCGCCGCCCACCGGGGCGCCGCCGTCTTCGTGCACTGCGGCGTGCTGTCGGTCGGCGTGCGGCAGAAGCTCGGGCTGCCCAACCGCTTCGACGTGCGGCTTGGCGACCCGCTGGCACTGCCCCCGCTCGCAGCCGCCCATCCGCGCCTGCCGATCATCGTGCCGCACTTCGGCGCGGGTCTCCTGCGCGAAGCGCTGATGGCGGCCGACCTCTGCTCGAACATCCACCTCGACACGTCCAGCTCCAACGGGTGGATGCGGTACCATCCCGGCCTGACGCTGGCGGACGTCTTCCGCCGGGCGCTCGACGTGGTCGGGCCCGGGCGCCTCCTGTTCGGCACCGACTCGTCGTTCTTCCCGCGCGGCTGGCAGCGGCCGGTGTGGGAGGCGCAGGCGGCCGCGCTGGAGCAGGCGGGCGCCGCCGCCGCCGCCCGGGACCAGGTCTTCGGCGGCAATTTCGAGCGGCTCTTCGAGACCTGCTGACCGGCCCGGAGTCGCACCGCGGAACGGCGCAGGCTCCTACCTCGACGGGAAGCGGCCGATGCGGTCGCCGCCGCCGGCGCCGCCGACCCAGATCTCGTCGCCGACCTCGATGGCGCCCGTGCCGATGACCAGGCCCGCCGTGGAGGGATAGCTGACGATCTCCTCGGCGGCGAGCGACTCCGGGTCCACGCGCGCGACCCGCGCCGTGACCCCGTCGCAGGCGCCGTTGCCGACGCAGTCGAAGACCGCGTCGGGGCTGCCCGCGCCCTGGCCGGCCGCCAGCAGCGAACCGTCGGACGTCCAGCGCAGGTTGTCGACGTGGAACCCGAGGTCCACTTCGGACTGCTCCACAGGAGTGACCCCGCGCGACAGGCGGACCACCGACTGCGTGCCCCAGCCGCCGATGTAGTACCAGCGACCGTCGTCGGACACGAGCAGGCCGTTCGGGCCGGACATCGTGCTGCCGGGCACTTCCGACCAGCCGAGCCCGGGCCGCCACTCCCACACCTCGCCCGTGGGCCGCGCGAAGTTCGTGGCGGCAAAGCCGCCGCCGCGCAGCGCCGTCACGGAGTTGAGGCCCACGCCGTCCGGCGCGACGACGCAGCCGACCCAGGTGATCAGCGGCTGCGCGCCGCCCATGTCGAGCCAGAACACCTCGACCGACTCGCGGTCGCCGTGGCCCACGACGTACACCGTGTGGATGTCGCCGTCGCCCGGGCGCAGGCTCAGGCCGTGCGGCTGGAAGCGGGCCGCGGGCGGGCCGGGGCACGCGCCGTAGGTCGTCGTATCGTGCCGCGTGCGCGCGCCGGCGGCGGGGAACAGCACCGTCGTCGTGTGGTCGCGCGTGTCGGCAAGCACGAGCCGGCCCTCTTCCTCCATGCTCGACACGAGCACCAGGGGCGTTCGAGGCACCGCGAGCAGATCCTCGGGGCTCACCGGTCCGCACACGAACTGCACGTCGCCGTCCGGGTCGCAGGCGGCCGCGCCCTGCCCGGCTGCCGTCGCGACCAGCGCGCCGGCCACGAACACGCCGACCACCGCCGAAAGCTTCGCGAGCTGCATGAGAAATCCTCCCCGCACGCCCCATCGCGCGCGGGCCATTATAGGTGGTAGACTCGCGGGACGGAGAGAGATACCCATGCGGAAAACGCACAGCCGATTCGTTGCCTGGCAGCCCGTGCGGGTGGCGGCACCTATCGTGCTCCCGGCGGTGATGCTCGCCGCCGGCGGTCCGCAGGCGGGGGCGCAGTCGGCCTCGGAGCCTGCCGGCGAGGTACCGCGCCTCGTGGGCGTCTGGGACGGGAGCCCGCGCGCTCGCCCGGTCAACGGCCCGGACATGCCGTGGACCTCCGACAACTTTCCCGTGCTGAACGAGCGGGCGTTGGCCTACCAGCAGGTGTTCGACGAGGCGCTGGCGCAGAAGTACGACTGCGTGCCCGCCACGCCGCCCGCCCTGCAGTACGACCCCTACATGATGGAGGTCGTGCAGTGGCCCGACCGCGTCCTGTTCCGCTACGAGAAGGACGACGTGCTGCGCACCGTCTGGTTGGACGGACGCCGGCCCACCGTCCACGACTACGGCATCCAGGGTTTCTCGGTCGGCCGTTACGAGGACGGCGCGCTGCTGGTCGAGACCACCCACTTCGTGTTCGACATCACGGGTTTCGACGACTACAACGGCATTCCGTCCTCGCAGCTCAAGCGCGTGACCGAGCGCTACTGGCGGGAGGGCGAGGCCCTGAAGGTGACTGTCACCGTGGAGGATTCCCTCTTCCTGAGGGAGCCCGCGTCGTACACCACGCAGTGGCTGCCGGCACCGGACGGCTACCGGCTGCAGCCGTACGAGTGCGACCCGGAGGAGGCGCGGCACCCGGTCCGCTTCATGGTCCCGAAGTATCGCTGAGGAGGGTAGCGAGGTGGCAGTTCCGCGATGGTTCGCGATAGCGTGTCTGACGGCCGGAGGCCTGACGGTGGTCCCCGCGGTGGCACACCACGCCAGCACCCCGTTCTACGACGGCACCCTCAGCGTGGAGGCCCTGGGCGTCGTGACCCGGTTCGAGTTCAAGAACCCGCACTCGTTCCTGTACCTGGAAGGGGCCGGTGACGACGGCGCGGCGATTGCCTGGGAGATCGAGATGGGACCGGCGGTTTCGCTGAGCCGCCGGGGATGGACACCGGACACGATCAACGCGGGCGACACAATCCGCGCGGTAGGCAACCCGTCGCGGGCGCCCGGCACGTACGGCATGTGCTGCGCGGAACTCACCCGGCCGGACGGCAGCCCCATTCAACCGTAGTCCGCGCCGCGCCGGCCACGGCGCGTCACTCCGCGCGGTCGACGCGCAGCCGCGTCAGCCGCAACGTCTTGATCTGCCAGCGACCGTCGCGGCGCTCGTACGTCTCGTGGTAGTGGCCCCAACCCTGTACCAGGTTCTCCCCGTCGGGCACCTGCAGGATGTCCTCCATCGCCCAGATGCCGGTCGCGGTGGTGGGAGAGGTGATCTCGATCTCCGGCATGTGGCCGTGGTGCACCGTGGTCAGGTGCTCTACGGCGCGCTCGATGAAGGCGGCGATGCCGTCGTTGCCGGTCACCGGGTTGTCGGGCGTGGCGAGGTCGCCGGAGCCCTCGACGTTGTAGACCGCGGTCGCGTCAGGCGTGAACAGCGTCGCGATGCAGGCCCAGTCCTTCGTGTCCAGGCAGCGGAAGTAACGCGCCTTGAGCTGCCCGATCTCCTCGATGGCCAGCAGGCGCTCGACGTCGCTCAGCGCCGCCGCCTCGCCCTCCTTGCCGCCCGCCGCATCTGGCTGGGCGGCACAACCGGCGCCGAGCGCCACGGCCACCAGCAGCGCTGCGGTCAGCGCCGCGACACGGGCCGCGGTCCCCGCACGGTGTGCCCGCGTGCACGTGAGTTCGGACTCGTGCGGCTCGACCTGCATGGCTCGCCTCCGTGACCGGCCCCTGCCGCGCCCGCGCGCGGCCCGCGGGCATTCGATTACGGCGTGACGGTCACCGTCACGTCCGCGGTGTCCTTCAGGCCGCCGTCGTGCGCCTGCACGCGGATGACGTACTCGCCCGCCCGGCTGAACGTCGCGGTCACCGGGAAGCGTCCGTCGGCCGGCAGCGGTGGCGGCTCCCAGCCGGGCGTCCAGGGCGAGTTGCTGCGGTAGTCGGGATACGTCTTGAACTGGTACGGGTCGAACCGCACGTGGCGTTCAGGGCCGCGGTAGACGATCCAGGCCACGCGCAGCCCCCAGGCCCCGTGGCGGCCCACCAGCCGCAGCGGCGCCGCATGCACCGGCGGAATGCCGTCGTCGCTGGCCACGGCCGCGAGCGCCAGCGGCTGGCCCACGGCCACGGTCCGCTGCAGGCTGCCCTCCACGCGCACGGTCGGCGCCAGGTTGGCCCGCATCGCCTCGTTGTTGTGGCCGAAGTCGCCGATGTCGAACTGCTGCAGCTCCGCGTCCGTGATGTAGCCGGGGAGCAGCGAGCCGTACGCCTGGTTCGTCTTGCCGTTGACGGTCAGCGTCCACACGATCTCGCGCTCGCCGAAGTCGGCGGGCACGTTGATCCGAAAGACGAACCGGTTGCGGCGCGGCTGGAACAGGGTCGGCTGCCCCTGGTCCGGGCCGCCCGGCTCCAGGTGATTGTCCGGCCCGACCGGCACGAACGGCTTCTCTTCCCAGTTGCGGTTGAAGTAGCCGAAGGCCAGGTCGAACGTGCCGTCGGGGCGCTCCTCCCAGCCGTCGAAGGCCGGCGCTATGTCCTGCCCGGCACGGTAGACGACCTGCCCGCCGGTGTCGCCGGGGACACCGGCCAGCAGCAGCGCTGCCACGCCAGCCGCGCCCGCCGCGACCGTCCACGGAAATCGGTTGTGCACTCTCATCGTGGCGACCCGTGGCGACCGGTCAATCGTTGTCCTGCGTCAGCCGCGCCCGCTCCAACGCCTGCCGCCGCGCCAGTTCTTCCTCGTACTGCTCCTCGGTGATAGGCACGAACCGGGAGAGGTTCAGGAACATGTCGTCGGTCGAGCGGTTGCCGTACCCCTTCCAGTTGCGCGGATCGACCACGCGGGGGTTGTTCAGCGTGTTGTCGTACCAGGCGGTGACGCGCAGCAGCGTGTTGGCCGGCAGCAGCGGTGCGTGGTCTTCCTCGTAGACGTAGACCTTCACCCAGTTGTGGTTGTAGCCGGCGCAGTTGAGCATCTCGCTCAGGCCACTGGGATACATCGCCTCGATGCACATGCGCTTGCCGCTCGAGTGCAGGTGCGGCTCGAACGTCATCATGATGCCCGGCTGGGTCACGAGCTGCATGCCTTCCATCATCGCGTTCGGCTCCTCGGGCGGGATGTCGATGTCGAAGGTCAGGTAGCTGATGATGCCGCCGCGACCGCTGTATTTCGGCTCCCAGCCGCGGGGGTGGAACTTGAACGCCACGTCGATGCGGAACGGCACCTCGACGCCGATGGAGTGCAGGTGCAGGTCCCAGTTCAGCGCCGAGCCGGCCGGCAGCCGCACGCCGAGCGTCTCGGGATAGTGGGTCGCGTTCTGGCCGACCTCATGGACCACCATGAACAGGTCGGTCGGACCGCGGGCGCTGCCCGGCCGCGACTGGGTCTGGATTTCCTCGGACCGCTCGCGCGCGGAGATGACGGCGTGGTGCACGACGAACAGGTTCAGGTCGCCCGACTTGCGGTCGACCGTGGCCTCGTCGAGCAGCACCTCGCGGACTTCGACCGCCTGGACCCAGCGGTCCTCGGTCAGCCCGGTGGGTGAGCGGTCGAGCAGGCCGTACCAGTCGGCCGCCACCGCCTCGAGCGTATGCTCGGGCGACGACACGACCAGGTCCGGCTCGCCGAACGACCAGTCCTTGCCATCCGGCCACTCCACGGCCGGCGGCAGGTCGGCCGGGTTGCCGCGGGGTGCCCCTGCGTCCGCCCAGGCCGCGATGGTCTCGATCTCCCGCGGACTCAGGGAGATGTCCTCCTTGAAGTTCTGGATGCCGATATCCTTCTCGATGAACCACGGCGGCATGCGATCCGGGTCGTTGTCGGGCCGCGACGTCTTGTCCCTGATGGCCCGCGCCCATGGCCGTACTTCCTCGTAGGTGACGAGCGACATCGGCGCAATGGAACCCGGGCGGTGGCAAGCCTGGCACGAGCGCTGGAGTATCGGCGCCACGTCCCGGGTGAAGGTCACCGACGCTTGCGAGTCGGTCTGCGCCGCGGCGTCGGGCACCCACGCCGGCGCGCCCGCGAGCAGTGCAATCCCGGCCAAGGCAAGGGCCGGCAACGCGAGCCGGCGGTGGTTCGAGATGGTGAGCATCGCTTCGACCTCCTCCCTGCGAGTAGTCATTGTAGCAGCGTCAATCGGCGGGCTGCGCCCTGCAACCCGGCGTCCGCTCGCGCCGCGGCGCACCGTGGGCGCCGGGTCTACGGCGCATCGTGGGGGTGCGGGTAGATGGCGTCGCTCGACGCCGGCGGCAGCGCCTCGACCAGCAGGCCGAGCTGCGGGCGGAGGTCGAAGTAGGCGTGGCTCCCGCCGTCCCCCGTCAGCAGGCCGCCGTGCCGCTCCAGGCGCTCCACCTGCGCCGGCATGTCGAGGCTGTCGCCTGCATGCCGGAAGTGCAACCCGATATGGTGGACGCGCTGCCCGTGCAGGTTCAGGAAGTCGGCATAGATGCCGGTGCCGTCGCCTACCTGCTGCAGCAGTTCCAGGCTGACGTTGCGCAGGTTGAAGGCGGTGAACTCGCCTTGCCCGCGCGCCGCCTCGAATTCCCGGATGGGCGTCGGCTCGACGCCCACCACGTCCAGGAGGGCCTGCCGCGCGGCCCGGATGTCGCGTACGGCAATGCCCAGGTGCGTGATGCAGGCCGGGCGGTCGAGATCCGCGCCGGGGCCTGCTCCAGCAGCCCCGGCGCCGGTCCGACCTTGCGGCCGCGCGCTGTCTGCCGCGGGCACGGTCTCCACCAGCTCCACCCGCAGGCCCAGCTGCCGGGTGAGATCGATGCGTTGCGTCCCGCTGCTGGTGCGGATGGTCAGGTGGTGCACGCCCTGGCCGCGGGTGTCGAGGAAGTCCCGGTACGCGCCGCCGGGTGGGCCGGTGGGCTCGATCAGGTCGACGGCGACGTTGGCGAGCCGCAGCCGTGCCGCGCGTGCAGGCTCGTCCCCGCGGGCCGCTTCCACTGGCGGCGCGGTAACCCCGGCCAGCGCGGCGTAGGCCGCCGCCGAGGCCGTGGCGTCGCGCACCACGATGCCGATGTGCGCCACCTCCGGGGTACCCTGCGTCTGCGCCGCGGCCTCGCTGCCACCCGCGGCCAGCAGCGCCGCCGCCAGGATCGCCGCCGCCTGCCGCCCGGCGTGTCGCGTCGCGAGCCGCGCTGCAGGCGTGCCGGCCGTCATCGGCCGCCACCCCCCGGGCCGTTGCGGACGACGGGGGCCGAGCGCGGATCGATGGTCGGCCCCTGGCCCTCCACGTCGGCCGGCTCGGGGGCGATGTCGAACGGGACGGCGGCCATCATCCTGTCCCACAGCAGGGCGAAACGGCCGGCCGCGTCGGTCACGTCCAGGAAGAGCCAGGTGAGTTGGTCCACCGACCACGGGAGCTCGGACAGCGCCATGGGCACGCGCACGACGTCCTTGTCCGGGGTGTAGCCGTAGGAGCCCCAGAGCTCGGTGCGATTGTTCGGGTCGTAGCGGCTCTGCGGCTGCCAGTTGGAGATGATGAGCGTCCAGTCGTCGGGCGCCAGGTCGATGAACATCGTGTAGCCGCCGGGCTCGATGCGGGTGCCGCCGATGACCAGCGGCGCCTCGGTCATCAGGTAGGTGGACACGTCGGCGCCGGCGCGCCAGACCGGCGCGCCCCGGTTGAGCCACATGCCGTAGGTCTGCTCCGTCCCCCAGAGCTCCCGGCCGCGCTTGATGGGGCGGCCGTAGCTGATCTCGATCCACCGGCCCTCGATGTAGTACGGCGTCCGCCCGCCGGCATACCGCCCGCCGGTTTCGGTGGATGCCAGGCCGTCCGGGCTCGGGGCGCGGAACTGGGCGGTCGCCGGGGCGGCACCCGCCACCAACGTCAGGCCGACAAGCAGCCCGCTGCAAGCTGCACGCGTCGCGGTCCATCTCATCTTGTCCGCCACCTCCTCGAATTAACACGGGTGCAACGGCGCCGTCGACGTCGCGTGATGTTGCCCCGCTACCCTGAATACACTCTTGTCCGCCCGGGCGACGACCGCATTCCGGGGATTGCACGAGCGGGCAGCGACGGGTGGGCGCGCCCGGCCGTGTCCGCGGGCGTATGTCCTGGGAGCTGCGTCCCGGCGTGCCTCACCTGTCACGTTCAGCGTTCCGCTCCGCCGCCCGCAACGCCCTTCCGTCCCCGGCGCTCTCGCCGCCACGCCGCGATTATATGCGCTCCGCAGCCTGCCGCACCGCGGTTGCGTCCCGGCGGCTTTGGGGTGATACTGATCCCCATCATCGGCTGAGGGAAGGGGAGTTCTCCGGATGACAAACCTGTATCGTTCCGCGTTGCTCGTTGCCGGTGTGCTGGCACCGGTCGCGGCGGGTGCCCAACCGGGCGCATCGGACGTTGCCGGCCAGCGCGAGGTGACGTTCGCGAAGGACATTGCACCCATCCTGCAACGGAGCTGCCAGCAGTGCCATCGGCCGGAGTCGGTGGCGCCGATGTCGCTCTTGACGTACGAGGAGACGCGGCCCTGGGCGCGGGCAATCAAGGCGCGGACCGCGCTCCGGCATCGGCGCGGCGCCATGCCGCCCTGGTTCGTCGAGAAGGACATCGGGATCCAGCACTTCAAGAACGATCCGTCGTTGACGGAGGACGAGATCGAGGCCATCGCCGCCTGGGCGGACAACGGCGCGCCGCTGGGCAATCCCGCCGATCTGCCGCCGCCGCTGCAGTTCGCAGGCGAGGACGAATGGACGATCGGCGAGCCGGATCTGATCCTCGAGTCGCCCGAGGTCGTCGTGCCGGCGTCCGCGCCGGACAGTTGGACGTCGCTCGGCAGGCTCGAGACCGGGCTGACGGAAGACCGCTACGTCGCGGCCGTGGAAGTCAGGGAGTTCAACGACGTGCCGCAGGCACAGGCCTCCGGTACGGTCGGCGGTCGCTACGTCTTCCACCACATGAACTACGGGTCGCTGGGGCCCGACGCTCCCGCTGGTCAGCGCCCGGACGGCTGGCCGGTCCACGAGGTCGGGCGCAATGCGGACGTGTTCCCGCCGGAGGCCGGCCGGTTGCTCGAGGCCGGGTCGGTGCTGGACCTGCACAACGCCCATCTGCACTCGAACGGCCGTGAGACCCGGGCGCATCTCAAGTTCGCGTTCAAGCTGCACCCCCGGGGCTACGAGCCGGCTGTGAGGTACGCGCGGACCTTCGTCGGCAACGGCGTCGACATCGACATCAAGCCGAACCAGGCCGCACAGGAGCTGCACGCGTACCGCGTGCTCGACGCACACACCAAGCTGCTGTCGTTCGAGCCGCACCAGCACGCGCCCGGCACGCGGATGTGCCTCGAGGCCATCTGGGGCCACAACATCGAGACGCTGTCCTGCGTGGGCTACGACCACAACTGGGTGAAGCAGTACATCTTCCAGGACGACCACGCGCCGCTGCTGCCGAAGGGGACCATCCTGCACATCATCGGCTGGCTGGACACGACGGCAGGCAACCGCAACGTGGCCGATCCGCGCAACTGGTCCGGCGGCGGTCGCCGCTCGGTGTCCAACATGTTCATCGACCTGGGGCTGGCCTACGAGCTGACCGACGAGCAGTTCGAGCGCGAGATGGCCGAGCGCCGCGCCAGGCTGCAACTGACGAAGAACGATCACCTCATCGGGTGTCCGCTGTGCCAGGTGGAGTTCCCGTCGCAGGCGGTGGCGGCGAACGACCAGCAGGACGATCAGCAGTAGCGAGGCCGGGACTATCCGGACAAGTGCAATGACGAAGAGAACATGCTGCTTGCTTGTGGCGATGGCCCTCCTCGCGGCGGGTCTCGGGCTGAGTGCGCAGACCCGGTTCACGTACTCGAGCGGGCAGAGCGTGTCGCCCGCGTTCGAGGGCTGGTGGCAGAACGAGGACGGCACCTACTCGCTGTTCTTCGGCTACATGAACTCGAACTGGGAAGAGGAGCTCGACGTTCCCGTCGGCCCCGACAACCACATCGAGCCGGGCGGACCCGACCGCGGCCAGCCGACGCACTTCTACCCGCGCCGCAACATGTTCCTGTTCACGGTGGACGTGCCGGCGGACTTCGGGGACCAGGAGGTGGTCTGGACGCTCACCACCAACGGGCGCACCGAGCGGGCCTACGGCTCGCTGCGCACGGACTACCTGCTCGACCCCCAGACCATCGGCACGGAGATGGGGGCGAACTTCGGGGGCGTCATCGACGAATGGCGCGACAACCAGTTCCCGACCCTGGACCTCGCCGTGGACCAGCCGCGCCGCGTGCGCGTGGGCGAGCCGCTGCGGCTGGTGGCGTTCGCGTCCGACGACGGCATCCCTTCCGGCACGTACGAGCCGCCTGCGGTGGAGCCCGGCCAGCCGCACCCGGCCTACCGTCCGCCGAATCAGATCGTGCCCGGCAACCCGCCCGGCCTGCGGTTCGCCTGGATCGTCTACCGCGGGGACGCCTCGAAGGTCACGTTCTACCCCGAGCAGCTGAAGATGTGGCAGGACACGCGCGTGTACGCGAACTCGCCCTGGTCCTTCCCCTACCTGATTCCGCCCGTTCCCGAGGACGGCAGGTGGGAGACCGCCGTGACCTTCGACGAGCCCGGCACCTACGTGCTGCGCGCCCTGGCGGGCGACGGCGCGCTGACGACCAGCGAGAACCTCATGATCACCGTGACCCGCTGACCCCGGCGGGCAGGCAGCGAGCAGGAGCTTCGTCCCGTTCCCAGGCGCCGGCAGCGGCACGACCCGTGACCACCCTGGTGGACACGTCGGTCTGGATCGACCATTTGCGGCGCGACCGCCGGCGGCTGGCCCCGCTGCTCGACCAGGGCGGAGTGCTCTGCCATCCGTTGGTCGTCGGGGAGTTCGCGTGCGGCTCCCTCCACAGATGAAGCCGGACCGCTGCGGCGCGCCGCCGATCCGCCGTCGCACCGCCGCCGCGAATTCGAGCAGGTCGTCCAGGCGGGCCAGCTCCCGGAGCTCCCGGACGCAGGTATCGATGCCGGCGAGCCGCTTGGCGAGCAGGTCGGGATCGGTCATGCGGCCGGCGCTGCCGGCGCACCCGCGCGCCGGTACTCCCGGAGAATCGGCTGCAGGTCGAACCACTCGTTGCGCGTCCGCACCTCGAAGCGAATGCGGAGCGAGGGGTCTCGGTCGAGGACGAGCACGCCGTCGCGCAGGACGCGGGCGCGCAGGTCGGCGGGGGCGGTGTTGAGCGTCACGACCTGGGTGGCCCGCCCGAGCGCCCGCTCGACTTCCCCCTCCAGGCGCAGGGGCAGCCCGTCCAGGGTCGCGGGGGGATCGCGCCGGTAGAGGATGCCGAGGTCGACGTCGCTGTCAGGCCGGTCGTCGCCGCGCGCGACGCTGCCGAACAGGTAGACGGCGGCTGCCCCGCCCGCCTCGCGTTCGGCAAAGAAGCGTTCGAGCCGTCGCACGACCGCCTGCCGCTGCATGCTCGGTGAGTATAGCGGCGCCGACAGCGGCTACCCGCGCACGCGGTGTGCAAACCACCAGTGGTGCCCCTCGGGGTCGCGGGCCTCGTAGGTGCGATCCGCCCAGTAGCCCTCGCCGTAGTCCTGGGTGGCGGGCTCGGCCGTGATGACGGCCCCGGCCGCGCGCGCCCGCTCGCAGTGGGCGTCGGCGTCGTCCACGTAGACGAACAGCGCCTGGGTGTTGGCGCCGCCGATGCCTCGGGGCGATTGCAGGTAGGCCCGGGCGGGCGACAGGCCGGCCTGGCCCACCATGACGAGACCGCCGCCGAGCACGAGCTGCGAGTGGGCGATCTGCCCTTGTTCGTTCTCGACCCGCATCTGCACCTCGAACCCGAAGGCGCGGCACAGCCAGTCGATGGCGGCCCCGGCGTCGTCGTAGAACACCGAGGATGAGATCTGCGGCCAGCCGTCCGGCGGATGCTGCATGGCGATCCTCGCTTCCCGCTTCCGTCCTTACGGGCAGACGGGCGGCGGTTCGTAGCCCAGGCCCAGCAGCCGGAAGTAGTTCCGGCCGAGCGCGATGTTGCGGAAGGCCTCGTCGTCCAGGTAGCGGTTGATGCGGCTCGTAACCTCCAGCTCCGTGCGGTAGACGTCGATGTCCTTGTCGCGCGACGCGAGGAAGTCGGTCCCCGGGAGGATGCGCTCCGAGTGCGCGTTGAGGAACGGGACGTACGCCGCCTGGCCGTCGGGCGTCGAGAAGTACGCGTCCTCGATGACGCGCCAGGCGATGTCCAGCATGAGGTTCGGGTGGCTCTCCAGCAGGCTCTCCAGCAGCGCGACGTGGCGGGCGGGCTCCAGACGCGTGAGCTCGCGGGAGAGGCCCATGTGGACCCAGACGATTGCGTTCTCCGGATACTGCCGCAGCACCTCTTCCAGGAGCGGCAGGTAGCGGGTGGGGTCGTCGTCGTTCCCCAGATCCGAGTGCACGGCGAGGGGGATGCGCCGCTCGCGCAGCACTGCCATGAAGGGGGCCCAGTCGGCGATGGCCGCCACGGAGACCGGCGCGTGGCCGTTGTCGAACAGCGCCTGCTTCACCAGATTGACTTCGCCCATCCAGCGGAACAGCCCGGGGTACTCGGCCTCGAGCAGCTCGATGCCGGGCAGGATCGACGCCGGATCGGCCAGATCCGGAAACGTCATCGACAGCGTGAGGTGGAGGTCCGCCGGTGCCCGCGCCACGTAGTCGGCGGCGTTGACGAAGTCGTTCTTCAGCGACGGCGTCACGGGCGTGCCGGGACAGTCCAGGTAGTAGGTGCAGGTGGAGCCGGCCGGCAGCGTCTGGCCGATGCCGTAGACGTTGGCGAACAGGACGCCGGTCTCCCGGAAATACTGCAGCACTTCCTCGAACGGGATGGCGGGGCCGCCGAACGGCCGGAAGTGCACGTGGGTGTCGACCACCGACGTCTGGGGCTGCACGGACCGGTCATAGCACGGTGCATCGGCCCGGCGGAACGCGTCCAGCCCCGGCGCGCCGGATGCCTCGGCGGTGGTCGACGCCGGCTCCGCGCCGCAGCCGGACAGACCGACCGCGCAGGCCGCGCACAGCGCGGCGAGCAGGGTGAGCAGCCTCGTGGGGTGCATGGCGGTGCGGCCGGCCAACAATCGCCGTCATTGTATAGTACGGGTAGTACGAGTCTCACCCGCCTGCAAGCGCCCGCATACCGGGCCGGGAGGTATCTTACGCATGGCTGATGTACCCATCGAGTTCAGGCGGCTGAACGTCCCCGGGGGCCTCCCGCGCATTTCGCGCCGGACGGCCGCCGCGCTGGTCGTGCTGCTGCTCACCGTCGCGGCGGGCTTCGGCTCGCTCTATCAGGTGCAACCCGAGGAGGTCGGCGTCGTGCTGCGCTTCGGCGAGTACGTGCGCACCACCGAGCCGGGGTTGCGCGCCAAGCTGCCTCTGGCCGAGCAGGTGCTGAAGGTGCCGGTCCAGCGGCAGCTCAAGCAGGAGTTCGGATTCCGCACCGTGGACGCCGGCATTCGCACGCTGTACGCGCCGGACCGCCAGTTCGCGGACGAGGCGGTCATGCTCACCGGCGACCTGAACGTGGCCGTCGTCGAGTGGATCGTGCAGTACCGGGTGGCCGATCCCTACCTGTTCCTCTTCAAGGTGCGCAACCTGGGCGAGACGTTCCGCGCGATGAACGAGGCCGTGATGCGCGAGGTGGTCGGCGACCGGACCGTCACCGAGGTCCTGACCGTCGGCCGCCAGGAGATCGAGTCGCGCGTGGAGGAGCGCCTGCAGGAGCTCGCCAACCAGTACGAGATGGGGATAACCATCGATCAGGTGGTGCTGCAGGACGTCAATCCGCCCGATCCGGTCAAGCCGTCGTGGGACGAGGTGAACCAGGCCCAGCAGCAGCGCGACCGGATGATCAACGAGGCGCGGGCGGAGTACAACCGCGTCATCCCCCGCGCGCGCGGCGAAGCGCAGCAGACCGTGCTGCAGGCCGAGGGCTACGCGCTCGACCGCGTCAACCGCTCCCGCGGCGACGCCGTGCGCTTCACGGCCATCGTCGAGGAGTACGAGGACGCGCCGGAGGTCACGCGCCGCCGCCTCTACCTCGAGACGATGCAGCGCATCCTGCCGCAGGTGGGCCGCAAGCTCTACGTCGACGAGGATGCCACCGGCGTGCTCCCGCTGCTGTCGCTCGACGGGAACGGGACGCGGCCGCTGCCTGCAACCACGCGCGCCACGGGAGGTGACCAGTGATCCGCACGAGCCCGATTCGCATCGCCATCGTCGCCGGCCTGCTGATCGTCCTGGTCCAGTCGCTGTACACCGTCAACGAGACCGAGCAGGTCATCATCACGCAGTTCGGCGAGCCGGTCGGCGACCCGGTGATCGAGCCCGGGCTGCACTTCAAGGTGCCGTTCATCCAGCGGCCCAACTACTTCGAGAAGCGGTTCCTCGAGTGGGACGGCAGTCCCAACCAGGTGCCGACGCGCGACAAGCGCTTCATCTGGGTGGACACCTACGCGCGCTGGCGCATCACGGATCCGCTGCTGTTCTTCCAGCGGCTGCGCGACGAGCGCGGCGCGCAGTCACGGCTCGACGACATCCTCGACGGCGAGACGCGCAACGCCGTGGCCCGCCACGACCTGATCGAGCTGGTGCGGAGCACCAACCGCGATCCCGACGAGGTGCCGATCGAGTCGGAGGAGGAGGCCGTCATTCTCGAGGCCATCGAGCGCGGGCGGCGCGAGATCACCCGCGACATCCTCGCCACGGCTGCGGAGCGGACGGCCGATCTGGGCATCGAGCTGCTCGACCTGCGGCTCAAACGGATCAACTACGTCGAGGAGGTCCAGAAGGACGTCTTCGCGCGCATGATCGCCGAGCGGCAGCGCATCGCCGAGCAGTTCCGGTCGGAGGGACAGGGCGAATCGGCGCGCATCCACGGCGAGCGCGAGCGCGAGCTGGCCCAGATCCAGTCGGAGGCGTACCGCCAGGCCGAGGAGCTGCGCGGGGAGGCCGACGCCGAGGCGACGAGCATCTACGCCGAAGCCTACAATCGCGACGCCGACTTCTACGCGTTCACCAAGTCGCTCGAAACGTACGAGCAGACGATGGACCCCGAGACGTTCTTCATTCTGGGCACGGACAGCGAGCTGCTCAGATTCCTGGAACGCACTCGGTGAGGCGTGCCGGCGCCGCGGTACCGGCACGCCGCGGCGCCGGACGACCTGGCAGTCATCCCGGACCGCTATGACGTACTGCGTCGCGATGAACGTGAAGGACGGCATCGTCGGGCTGTCCGACACGCTCATCACGTCGGGTTTCGAGAAGGCGAGCCTGCGGAAGGTCAACGTCTACTCGCCGCCGCACGGGACGTTCTTCGTCATGACGTCGGGCCTGCGATCGCTACGCGACAAGACGCTCACCTACCTGGAGGAGGCGCTCGGCGATCGCGACCAGCCGTTCGAGCGGCTGTACGAGGCGGTCAATCTGGTGGCCGAACAGGTGCGCCGGGTGGCACGGGAGGATCGCCCGGCCCTCATCGAGAGCGGCATGGCATTCAACATCCATGCGCTCATCGGCGGGCAGATGGAGCGCGACCCCGGGGCCAAGCTGTACCTGCTCTACCCGGAAGGCAACTGGGTGGACACTGACAGCCCGACGCCGTATCACGTGATCGGATCGACGGGCTACGGCAAGCCCATCCTCGACCGCGCGCTCGAGGCCGAGGACACGATGCGCCACGCCTTCAAGGTGGCCTGCCTGTCGTTCGACTCGACGCGCATCAGCGCGGCCGACGTCGACTTTCCCATCGACGTGGTGCTGTACCGGCGGAACTCGTTCCGCATCGTCGAGCGCCGCTTCGAGAAGCAGGACCTCGAACGGCTCTCGCAGTGGTGGGATGCACGCGTGCGCCGGGCGATCGAGGAGACGCCGGGGGCGTGGTTCGATCGCGCCTACGACGAGCTGGACGCGTCGCCGTCCCCGCCGGTGCCGGCCTCCTCGTGACGATCACCATCCGCCACCGCACGGCGTACACGTTCACGGCGCCGGTCTTCCTCGAGCCTCACGTTGTCCGGCTGCAGCCCCGCGCGGACGGCGCCGTCCGCCTGCTGGACTTCGCGCTGGAGATCGAGCCGGCGCCGGCGGTGCGCGCCGAGAACCTCGACCTCGACGGCAACGTGGTCACCCACGCATGGTTCGAGGGCTCGACGACGGCGCTGCGGCTGCACACGCGCGCCCGGGTCGAGACGCTGCGGACGGATCCGTTCCGTTTCCTGCCGGCCGAGCCGGAGCGGTCGCTGCCGGAGGCCTACGCGCCGGATCGCGAAGCCGGGCTGCAGCAGTACCGATCGGTGCCCGACGCGGCGCACCCGGAGGTGCGGGTGCTGGCGGCCGCCGCCGCGCGGGAAGCGGGGCGCGACCCGGCGCGCTTCCCGCTGGAGCTGGCCGCCCGCCTGCGCCGCGAACTCACCGTGCGGGCGCGACCGGAAGGGCCGCCGCAGCCGCCGGAGATGACGCTGGCGACCCGCTGCGGCGCCTGCCGCGACCTTGCCGTGCTGTTTGTCGCGGCCTGCCGCGCCGCGGGGCTCGCGGCGCGCTTCGCCAGCGGTTACGCCGCCGGTGCTGGCGGTGCCGGCGATGAGCTGCACGCGTGGGGCGAGGTGTACCTGGGCGGCGGCGGCTGGCGCGGCTACGATCCGACTATGGGGCTGGCGGTGGCCGACCGACACGTGACGGTGGCTGCCGCCGCCGACCCGCGCGATGCCGCGCCTGTGACTGGCAGCTTCCGCGGCGAAGCGACCGCGCGGCTCGCGGTCGACGTAGACGTCCGGACGCGCTGACGCGCGAGAAGGGGGAAGTCATGAGCGAAATGGTCGATCGGTTGGTGCGCCGCTTCGAGGGCGGGCAGATGACGCGCCGGGAGCTGGTGGTGGCACTCTCCGCGTTGATGATGGCGCGGCCTGCGGCGGCCGTCGCGGCACCGGCCGCGCAGCCGGCGGCGGCGCCCATTCCCGTCACGACGTTGAATCACGTCACGCTCACCGTGTCCGACCTGCAGCGGTCGGCCGACTTCTACCAGCGGGTGCTCGGCCTGCCGCTGGTGACCACGCAGGGCACGGAGCGCGACTGGAACGCGCCGACGGTGCCGGTGCTCGGCATCGGCGGCGGTCCGCAGTTCGTCGCGCTGGCGCGCGGCGACCGGCCGCACATCAATCACTACTGCTTCGGCATGGAGGGCTTCGACGCAGCGGACATCCAGCAGCGGCTGGCCGCGCACGGCGTCGAGGCGCGGGTGCGGATGCGCGCCGATTCCGACCCGCCCGCGGAGGAGTTGACGTTCAACGACCCGGACGGCATCGTCGTGCAGATCCAGGACGTCAGCTATTGCGGCGGCTCCGGCAAGCTCGGCGACCTCTGCGACCCGGACGACCGTCCCCGCAACCGTTGAGGCGGCCGTCCGGATCCAGACCGGCTAGCCGGGCACGGGCAGCTCGGCCGTGTGGAACGGCTCGAGCGCGTCGATGGCGTCGAGCGGCTCGCGGTCGACGTCCCAGCGGAACTGGCGCAGCACGATCCGATCGGGCAGGAAGTCGGCCAGCGTGAACCCGTGGTCCTCGATGGGCGCCACCGATTCCTCCAGATCGAGGTGGGCGGGCGGGGTCGCGCCCACCCCGCGCACCACCGAGGGGAAGCCGCGGACGGACGTGCCGATAGGGCCGCTCAGCACCGCCGTGATCGGCCGGGCGTGGAGGTCCAGGCGCCCGGCGCGGTGCATGCGGCCCATGCCGATGGCGTGCAGGTCGCCACTCACCACGAGCGGCACGCGCCCGCGCTGGGCCGCCAGCGCCGCCACGAGCCGGTCGTGCTGGCGGAGCCACCCCGACTGCCAGTAGGGTTTCGCGACGCCCGTCGTCAGCTCGCCCGTGTCGTGGTCGAGCACGTCCGGATACCACTCGCCCCACTTGCCGGCGCTCCAGCCGAACGGGTTGGACGGCGCGTGTACGAGGTGCCGCACCTCCGTCGCGCGCGTTCGTTCCAGCAGCCAGCGCTCCACCTGGCGATCGACGAAGACCGCGTTCGGCCCGGCCAGGCTGACCGTGCGCCGCACGTCGTACAGCAGCACCTCCGCCAGTGCCCCGTAGCGCAGCGTGCCGAAGCTCTCGGACAGATCGCCGCGGTCGCCCGCCGCCGACCACGGCAACCCGGCCGGGCGCTGCGCGTCGGGCAGGAATTCGGGATAGTAGAGATGCTGCGTGGCGCGCGCGAGCTGCAGTTGGAACCAGGGGATCGGGAAGTTGGCGATGGCGTCCGTGACGGCGTCGTTCTCCCAGTGGTCGTGATCGTCCTGCAGGAAGAAGATCGGCGTCGACCGGAAGTCCGTGCCGTAGACGGGCACGATCTGCGCCCCGGCCGCCGCCTTCAGCGCGGCCTCGTTGGCGGCGCCGAGGATGGACGCCGAGAAGTCGAAGTTCGAACGTCGGCCGGCGGCGCTGAGTTCGCCCGCGCCGTCGCCCTGCCAGACGTGCAGGTCCCAGTAGATGTGGTCGCCGTTCGCGACGGCCGCATCGGGCTCTAACGCCAGCGCGCGACGCAACAGGCGGTTACGGATGGCGGTCGGCAGAAACCCGCTCCGCACACCGATGCCCGTGTAGGTACCGCCCGGACCGCCGGCGCAGGTGAAGCAGAGCAGCCGGAAGCGCTGCGGCCGCGCGTCGGGCGCGGGGAAAGTCGACAGCGGCCACGGCTCGCACAACGCGCGGCCCTCGGCAGCGGCGAGCGACAGGGTGTAGCGGCGCGCCGCATCGAGACCCGTGGCGTAGAACTGCCAGTGTTGCCCGGCCGTATCGGTCATCCGGCCCGTGACGGCGGCATCGCCGACGCGGAGCGTGGGGGCGGCTGCCAGCGGTTCCGTGAATGAGGCCTTCAACAGCAGGCGCGAGTCGCTGACCGCCGGCAGCAGGTGCCGCACGCAGCCGGCGTCCCAGCCCTGCGCCGGCGGGGGGGCAGCTTGCGCGGCCAGCCGCGTCAGCGGCAGCCGCCCGAAGACGGCGGCCCCCGCGGCTCCGGCGCTCGCGGCCAAGAATCTGCGGCGATCGACGGTCCATGGCTGCGGCATGATCTCCCTCCGCGGCGAGCTGCCACAGTGTGCCACATCGGCGGCGGGACCCGTGCCGCCGGGTCGGCCACGGGGGTTCGCCGCGAATGGGCGAAACGTGTTGCGCCGCCCCGGTGGTCCCGGTAGAGTGCGGTTCGTACGGGGAGGAAGAGCCTCATGCCCAAGTCGAGACGACAGGATGCGAGCGAGGCGAGCGTCAGTCGGCGGTCCTTTCTGAAGCAGGGCGCCACGGCCGGCGTCGGCGCCACCACGCTGGCCGGGCTCGGGGCACCGGGCCGTGCGGCAGCGGCGCAGGACTTCTGGGACCACGCCGCCGACTTCGTCACCATCGGCGCCGGTACCGCGGGGCTGGCGGCGGCCGTCGCGGCTCTCGACCACGGCGCCTCCGTCATCCTGGTCGAGGAGAACGTCGACATCGGCGGCCACGGCATGTGCTCCGGGGGACAGGTGCACCTCGGCGGCGGCACGAGCAATCAGCGCAGGCACGGTGTCGAGGACTCCGCGGACCGGGTCTTCCTCGACTGGATACGCCACGACCACATGCAGAGCCGCTACAGCGACCGGGACCTCGTGCGCGCCTTCGCGGACGAGAACGCGGCGACATTCGAGTTCCTCATCGAGAACGGCGTGCAGTTCCAGGACCACCTGACCGGCCCGACCCAGGCGTCGCGCGTGCGCCGCCAGCAGCGCACCGTCCAGTGGCCGGTGGCCAGCGAGCGGGTAACGCACCATCCGACCCGTGTCGGCTCCGGCCTCGTGCGGGCGCTCGAGAAGAGCGCGCGGGCGAAGGGCGCCCAGGTGCTGCTGCGCCACAAGATGACGAGCATCGTGCGCGAGAGCCCCGCCGCGGGGCGGGTGCTGGGCCTCACCGCCAACCACGACGGCCGCACGGTGCACATCCGGGCCCGCAAGGGGTTGCTGGTCGCCACCGGCGGCAGCACGAGCAACGTGACGCTGCGGCGCACGTTCGACCCGCGCCTGACCGAGGAATACCAGGTGGCCGGCGAGCCCTGGTCCAGGCAGAGCGGCGACGGCGAGCTCGCCGCGATGGCCGTCGGGGCCTCGCTGTGGGGCACCGCGAACCAGACCGTCGAGGAGGGCATCGCCATCTCGAAGACCCGCCACATCGGCTGCCAGTGGGGCTACTCGAGCCTCATCTGGCAGCCGGACGCCCGCATCTTCGACCTTGCGCGCGCGTCCGGCCTGACCGTCGCCGACTGGCACGACCTGATCCTCGTCAACCAGGCCGGGCGGCGGTTCTGGAACGAGCTCGACTCCCGCTACGACTTCTTCGCGGCCGCCATGGCCTGGAGCGGGGACGAGAACAAGTTGAACGGCGGCGGGCCGATCTGGGCCGTCTTCGACCAGGACGCCGTGGAGCGGGAGGGGTGGGACCCGCGGCCGCCCAACGTCGACCTCGACGGCTACTTCTTCGCCGCCGACACCCTGGCCGAGCTGGCCGGGGCGATTCGGAACCCGTACCAGGCCGGACCGCTGCCCGCGGCGGCGTTGGAGCGCACCGTCGCCCGCTACAACACGTTCGTCGACGCGGGCGTGGACGAAGACTTCGGCAAGCCTGCACCGCGCTACAAGATCCAGCGGCCGCCGTTCTACGCTGCCTGGTCCACGCCCATCCTGCACGACTCGCTCACCGGGTTGCGCACGAATACCAAGGCGCAGGTCATCGACACGCGCGGCCAGGTGATTCCGGGGCTCTACTGTGCCGGCGAGTCGCAGGGAGGCTTCGCGCAGCACGGCCTCGGCCGCTGTCTGGTGTTCGGCCGCATCGCCGGCCGGGACGCCGCGCTCAACGGTGGGGCGGCGTGAGCCGTGGGGGAGGCGCTGCCGGACGGGGCGGCCGGTGAGCTGGCGGATGCGGCCCCGCACCCGACGAGCGTCGCCGTGTGGGGCGTGCCGTCGCCGGTCGTCGTGGGCAGCCGCTTCACGGTGACCGTGGGCGTCAGATGCCCGCGGACCTGCCCGCTCACGGGGCGCCCCGTCGTGGTCCGCGACGCGTCCGGCGCCAAGGTCGGCCGGGGACGGCTGGGCTCGCAGCCGGCGCCGGGCACCCGCGCGCTCTACGCGGCGCAGGTTGAGCTGGCTGCCCCGGCGGAGGCCGGTGTGCACGCCTGGACAGCCGAGTTCCCCGCGGCCGGGTCCGGCGCCCCCGAGGCCCCGCACGCCGCGGCGCAGGCCCCGTTCAGCTTCCGCGCGGCTGCCCGGCCCGAGCACCGCGTGACCGTCACGGTCCACGACCGGGACACCGAGGCCCCGCTCGCCGCGACCGAAGTCCACCTCGGCCCCTACCGCGCGACCACCGATGCCGAAGGCTGCGCCCGCGTGGAGGTCCCGCCGGGCCACTACGACCTCTACGTGCGCAAGACCGGGTACACGCCGCACACCGCCGACGTCGCGGTCAGCGGGAACCTCGCCCTGCAGGTCACCGCCGCGCCGGCACCCGACGTGGACCCGGACGACGAGCAGCTCTGGATGTAGCGGAAAGCGCACCGCCGCCCCGGCTGCCGACGGAGGGCATGGCCACCATGGCAACGAATCCGACGAACCCGACGAACCAGGCTGTGCTCGCCGATGCGTTCTACCTGCTGACAGCGGAGCTGGGACCGTTTGTGGAGAAGCAGGCACGACACCACCTGGGCAAACCCAGCGATTGGCAATTCGTCTACGAACATTCCCGGTTTCGAGACAAGCCAGTGGCCGATTGGGGCGTCGACGGCTTGATCAAGCTGATGCGGACGATGTGGGACAGTCTCTTCGGCCCGGCATTGGGCGTGCGCGAATTCTGTATCGTCGACCTGCTTCGCTATCGGAACATGTAGGCTCACCAGGACCTGCTGTCGGACGATGACACGCGTGAAGCGCTCGCCATCGTCGATCGCCTGCTGACGGTCATCGCACCGACGGGGTCCGCCATGCAGGAGGTCGAACGGATCAGTGGCGCACTGCAACAACGTGAGCGCGTCGGCGGCCCGAGCTCTGCCGCGGTGGCATCGCGTAGCAAGTACCGCCGTTTCTGGGAATCGCGTTTCGAGGAGCTGGTGTCAGCCCTGGAAAGGGCGGTCCGGGGTGAAGACGTCCCACTGGATGTGGCGGCGATTCGGTCGATAGGCAGCAGGAAGTCCTGGTACGGCACCGTGCGTGTGAGGGACTGCGAGGTCCTCGAGGGCAAGGGTGACTTGGCTGCCCATACCAAGGCTCTCGGCTACCCCTCGAGGTGCACTTCGGCGATCGCGATCCCGCTCTCGCCCGCCACGGCGTACAACAGGAAGATGCGGTCGCTGGCCGCATCCTCGAAGATGGCCGGGTCGCGGAGCTGGTTGACGTGGCCGTAGGCCGTGCTGCGCACGGACGGCTCCAGCGGCGCGTCTGCGCCTTCCCAGTCGCGCTCCGGCCGGAGCACCTCGACTCCGGGCGTCGCCTGCCACGACATCCAGTCGCCCGCAATGTCGATGCGGCTCAGCTTGATGCGCTCGGGCGTCTCGCCCACCTCGGTCCAGAAGACGAACAGCGTGTTCCCCCGCTTCAGCAGCGCCGCGTGCCGCATGTCGGGATTGAACAGCAGCGGCCCGGTCTCGAAGCCGCCCAGAGGATCCTTGGACCGGTAGAACTGGCCCGGCATCGACATCGCGTAGGTGTAGTCGTCGTGCCGGAACACCCGCATGTAGGTCCGCCCGAGCCGCTCGGGCCGCGCCGTGAAGCGGATGCCGTCAGGCGATGTCGCCACGCGCGTGACCTGCGTGCTGACGTCGTCGAGGCCGTGGAAGTACATCACGATGCGCCCGTTGGCGTCGTCGACATGCACGTCGGGCGAGGCGATGTGCGGCGCCGTCGCTTCGTACAGCGCGTCGTGCGCCAGCGGCACGCCGCGGCGCAGCCGCGAGCCGCGCAGGCGGGCCGCCTCGTCCGGCGGCACTGCGGGCGGCTCGGTCAGGAAATACGAATCGGCGATCTGCAGACTGCCGGGCGGGTGGACCGTCCACGGCCCGAGCAGGTCGTCGGCGTACGCCAGACGGATGTACGAGCCCTTGTGGTCGGCGAAATAGAGGTAGTAGGCGCCGAGCGGGTCCGACACCCAGTCGGGCACCCGAATCAGGGACGGGCCCTGGATGTTCACGCCGATGCTCGGATGCAGGTCGGGTGTGATGATCGGCGCGTTCAGCAGGCGCTCCACCCGGACGCCGGGCCCCGGCGGCTGGGCTCCCACCGGCCAGGCTGATGCGCAGACGAATCCGCAGGCGATGGCTGCCATGACGGTTCGCATCATTGCTCGTACCTCTCCCTCGTCGGCGAGAACCCGTTGCCACGCCGCGATACGCGGTGCCGTCAGTGGGTAGTGTAGCGAATGCGATGCGCAACCTCGTCGCGCTGGACCCGCCCGCTGCCCGCACAGGCCTGGGCGAGCCGGCTTGGGGCTAGGGTGTCGTGCCCTGCCCACGTGCCGAGGAGTCGTGCGTGGACGACGTGTCTTGCCCGGTCCGCACTTCCCCGCCCCGCCGACGCCACAGGACGCTGACGGCCCAGTCGACGTCGAGCCGCTCGCCCCGCCAAGCCGGTGTCGCCGTGTGCGGGCCGAAGCGGATGCCCACTCGCGCGAGGCGCGCCGTCATCGGGGCCAGCGGCGCGCCGGTGACGGTCGGCGACGCGGGCGCCTCCGGGAGCGGTCGGCCGTCCGGCCGGACGAAGTGCGCCTCGCCGTCGTCGCCGAGCGTGACCCCGAAGCCTTCCTCGTGCACCGCCCGGTGATGCCGCCGGCAGAGGAGCACCAGGTTGTCGAGCGCCGTCGCCCCGCCGCGCGCCCAATGGCGGATGTGATGACCATCGCAGCGCGTGGCGGTGCACCCGGGGAAGCGGCAGTGCCGGTCGCGGGCGGCCAGCGCACGGCGCAGCGCGGGCGAGAGGGTGCGCGTCCGGCGGCCGACGCTGAGGACCTCGCCGGCCGGCCCGTGGTGCATCGTGACCTTGGCGGCGTCGCAGGCCAGCCGCCGGGCCGTCTCGGCGGAGACGCGGATGCCGCCGGCCTCGTCGAGGGCCGACTGGCCGCGGGTCGGGGCAGCAGGCGCGGCAACGGGCCTCGCCGTCGCCGGCTGCGGCGTGTCGGCGCACGGCGGGTTGGGGGGTTGCGTGACGGCCGACGCGGTCCCCGCCAAGCCCACGCGAGGTACGGTGGGGCTGGACGCGGGCAGCGCCGTCGTCGTCGCCGCGTCGGAGCGCAGCGGGACGGGGGGTCTTGCAGTCACGGCCGGGGCCGTCTCGTCCGCCGCCGCGTCCATAGCTTCGTCCGCTGTCTCGTCCGCACCCGCGTTGCACCGCCCGTACGTTCCCGCGGGAACGTACGGTGCCCGAGTCGCGGGGCCGTCCGTGGTCATCGCGGCCTCGTTTCGGTCATCGGTGCGGCCGCCCAGGCGCGGCGGGGTCCGGGCGTCGGGTTCGTCGCTTGCCCCGGTGCCCGCGTTGCCGGTGCCGTTGCTCGAACGCGGCGGGGTCGGAGTATTGAGTCCGTCGCTTGGCGTGGTGCCCGTGTCGCCGGGTCCGTTGCTCGGACAGGGCGCCGTCGCGGCCGCCTCGCGCCGGTCGGCGTCGTCGGCATTCAGGGTGTCGGCGTCGACGTGGACGACCACCTGGTAGCGGTCGCCGGCCGTTCCCTTGTCGAGGCCGCCGGCCAGCGCGCACTCGGCCACGGTGCCCAGCGCGTCGGCCCGCCGCTGCGAGATGGTCGGCGCCATGCCGTCTGCGGTGTCCGCGGCGGCCCCGTCTGCATCCACCGGGCTCGGTGCCGCGTCCAGGGCGGCGTCGAGCGCCCGCCGCAGCACGGCGCCCACCTCCGGCGTCAACCGGCCGCGGACCACGACCATGCCGTCGTCGTCCACCCAGGTGTCGAGTGCGCGCGAGTCGTGCCGCTGGCGGTCTTCTGCTGCCTCGGCTGCGCGGTCCACGCGGCGCCAGGAGCGGACGACCTGCTCGACGTGGGCTGCGGTGCCGGCGAGGGCGAGGTCGAGCAGGTCCTGCTCGGTCTCGGGGGTGGCCACGCGGGTGACGGCTCGGACCTTCGAGTAGGAGACCTTGCCGCGCTGCATGGCGGCGCTCAGGAGCGGCAGGTCGGCGAGGGCGCGAGCCACGCGGACGTGCTCGCGGGCCGGTCCGGGTGCGAGTCCGATGCGCCAGCTCAGCCAGTGGGCGCAGGAGGCGAAGCCTTCCCAGCCGGTGCGCTCGTCGAACTGGCGGATGAGGACGAGCAGCTCGTAGGTGGCGGCCTGGATGCAGGCGGCAGCCTCGGCGATGCGGTTGCCGAGCGCTTCGTTGCTCGGCTCGGGCTCCTGCACGGGCATGAGAGGCGGAAGCGGCGGCCCGGACAGGCTTGCCGCAGTGGCAGCCGGCAGCGGGGAAGACGAGGCAGATGCGAGGCTGGAAGCAGTAGGCATGATTTCATTGTAAGCCCCACTTTCTGAACCGCTTGTACGGCCTCACGACGACCGATCGGGCCGCGTGGCAGCGTCGCGCCCTCCCCGGCCGGCGAACGGCCGCCAGCGGCCGGCCAGGGCACTGCAAGGGGGGTGTCTGACGCGGGTTCGACTGCGCCGCGGCGGGCTTCGCAGAAGGCTGTCAAGCAGAAAATGCGTTGAGGACGAAAAAAGCGACTCCTGCTCACCGGAGGCATCGGTGCGGAGTTCGCCCCCTGGGTCGCTTGCCCGGCGCAGCGGTACGTGTCTTCCCGTCGAGACGAAACGTCACCCTGACGAACCGGTCCCGTTCGGCGTGGACGAGCTCCGGGTCCGTCCCATTGAACGCGCGCATTTCTCGGCACATGATCAACCAGCCCGTGCCGCGCCCTTCCATGAAACCCATCGCCGCCATGAAGTGGCCCATGGAGCGGTTCCTCGCTCGCGGGTTGGCGCCGGCACGGACGTGCTCCACCCCGAAAGGTCACCGAGCCCGCGCCGGAACGCCGTATGCTGACTCTCGCCAGCCTCGATGCGCTGCAGGATGTCCTGCCACTCCATACGTGACACGTCTTCGGGATTCAGAATCCGCACTGTCAGTTTGATCAACGACCAACGGACGAACTTCGTTCGCTTCGTTGCCTCGATCAACCACACCCGGCACGACTACTGTCAAGCGACGTCCCCCGTACGCCGTGCGAGCCGCGGCCGGTCGGGCGACCGGCCGCTCACGGCTCCGGCAGGATCCGGAAGCCGCGGCGCGTGTCCGGCGTCCAGGTGCCGGGCGCCTGATAGGTGTCACGCTGGGGCATCCTGACCTCGGCCAGGGTCTCGGCGGTCATGACCTCTTCCTGCTGGATGATGCCGTTGCGGTAGAGGAGCCAGGCGGTGACGGCGTAGGTCTCGTCGTCGCTGAGGATGCCCGGTCGGTCGTACGGCATGACCCGGCGAATGTAGTCCCAGATGCTCGGCGCGAACGGCCAGTAGCGGATGGGGAAGTAGTTGCTCCGCGTCGTGACGTCGCCGCCCACGAGCGAGATGGACGGGCCCTCCGTGCCAGTCGGCCCGTGGCAGTTGGCGCAGCCGCGCCTGGCGTACACCATCTCCCCCTCGGCGGCGGTGCCGCTGCCGGGCGGCAGGTCCGCGCCGTCCGGTCCGACGATCCGGTCGTGTTGCTCGGCCTCCGTGAGCGGGCGGCCGAGCCCCGAGGGCGACACAGTCTCCTGCGCCTGCAGCGCCCCGCCCGCCAGCAGGCCGGCCGCGAGCAGGAGGCACGCGCCGCGAACGCGCGCCCGGTGCGTTGCCGCTGCGCCTGCAGCCGCCTGGGCAAACGCCGCCCGGGGTGTGCTCTGCCGCTCGCTCATCGCATACCTCCGGGCCGTGCGCTAGGCGTGCACGTCGACGACGACGTCGACCGGCTCGAGACCGTTCGTGACCTTGCCGTCGCGGGCGACCTTCCACGGCTGGATCCAGTTGCAGTGTCCGAGCTGGCTCTGCACCGTGCCGTACAGTTGGCCGCGTGTGAGCTCCCAGTAGCGCGCGTATTCGGCCTCGGTCGGCTGCAGCTGGTCGCGCTCGTCGAGGCAGCGCGACTGCAGCACGGCCTCCTCCCCGTTCCAGTGCCAGGGCAGGTAGAAGCGCGTATGCGCCTTCGGCAGCACCGGCCCGGCGAGCTCGGCTGCCTGCCAGTTCGCGCCGCCGTCGGTCGATACCTCCACCTTGCGCACCGCGCCGCTGCCCGACCACGCGAGGCCGCTGACGACGTAGGCGCCGTGCGCCGGGAGCTGCTGTCCGCCCGACGGCTGCGTGATGACCGAGTTGGGCCCGAAATCGTAGGCGTCGCGCTGCGTTTTCGGGTTCGGGGTCAGAAAGCGCGAATGCTCCTGGAACGACAGGTAGGGCTGGTCGACCACCTTGATCCGCTTCAGCCACTTCACGTTGTAGATGCCCTCGAAGCCCGGCACCACGAGCCGCAGCGGGTAGCCGTGGTCGGGCCGCACCGGCTCGCCGTTCTGGCCGTAGGCGACGAGCACGTCGTCGAGCGCCTTGCCGAGCGGGATGCTCTTCGTGTGGCGCCCGCCGTCGGCCGCCTCCGCCACGATCCAGGAGGCCGCATCGCGCAGCCCGACCTCGTCGAGCAGGACGGACAGCGGCACGCCGGTCCACTCGCTGCAGCCCATGCGACCGTGAGTGCCCGTGACCGTTTCGGCGCGCGGATTCGGCCGGTTGCCGACGCACTCGAGGAAGTAGACGCGCGAGACGAACGGCAGCCGCCGCAGCTCGTCCATCGTGAACACCAGCGGCCGCTCCACCAGCCCCTCGATCCGCAGCGTGTGCTCGTCCGGATTGATGTCGGGGATGCCGTAGTGGTGCTGGGTCGTGAAGTGCAGCGGGGTCGGCGTGATGGTGCCGATCAGCTCGGCCAGCGGCGTCCTGGCGCTCGGCCGGTGCGGGTGGGGCCGGATCCGCGTCTGCTCGCTGTGACTGCGCCCCTCGACCGCGCGCGTGGTCGTGACGAAGCGCGAACGGCGGCCGTAGAGCACGCTTTCGAGCGCATTGTGGTCGACGACCGTCTGCGCCGCGGCGGTAGCCGATCCGCCCGCCAGCTGCACCGCCTGCGGCGTCGCCACCAGCCCCGCCACGGCCGCACCCTGCTTCAGAAACCGCCGCCGGTCCCTGTTCGTGCCGTTCATCGTTGTTCTCCTCGCGCGCCTGGGCGCCGCCGGCAAGCTGTGGGAAAAGTCCCCAAGCTGTGGGAAAAGTCCCCTAGAAGATCGCCAGGGCGTTGATCGGCGAGCCGGTGCCGCCCTCCACGGCCAGCGGCGCGGCGATCAGCGTGAACTCCCACCGGTTGAGCTCGGCGGTGGTCTCGGCCAGCGCCTCCAGGTCCTGGTTGTCGAAGATGTCGATGCCCATCGCCACGATCGTCAGCAGGTGGACCGGCAGATTGACGTCCTCGACCAGCGACGGCACGACGTCGAGCGCGGCGTCGCTGCCGATGAACGAGATGTCGCGCGATTTCACCCACGGCATGGTCGAGGCGTGGAGTCCGGCCGCGTTTTCGGAGATGGTCCACGGGCCCACCTCCGCGCGCCGCGCCCAGCGCCCGGTGCGGATGAAGATGGCGTCGCCCGGCCGCACCGTCAGGCCGGCCATTTCCTCCCAGGCGTCCAGATCCTCGCTGTAGATCGGCGTTCCCGGCTCGAGATACGGCACACCCTTCAGGCGCGGGATGTCGAACAGTACGCCGCGCGTCACGATGCCCCCCTGCAGGTTGGCAATCGACGCGCTGCTGCAGCCCGCCTCGGTGATCGTGTCGTGCGAGAAACCGTTGTACATCCTGCCGTCCGACAGGATGTGGCACAGCGAGTCGATATGGCTGTGGGAGTAGCCGTGGTAGCTGACGTTGTAGTTGTCGCTGACGCCCCCGAAGAAGCCCGGCTCGGCGGACGTGTCGGGAACGCCCAGCATGCGGTGGCCGAAGGGCAGCGGTACGTCGTCCGCCTCGTCCTTGAGGACCCGATGCGCGAGCGACACGGTGATGCCCTCGGTGGCCAGCGCCAGCGCCTCCAGGCGCTTCGCCGGGGTGATCGTGTTCGCCGCCCCGAGCTGGTCGTCGGGACCCCAGCGCCCCCAGTTCGAAAGCTCTTCCATCAGCCGCTCGATATCCGCCCGGCCGAGGTCGCGCGACTCGGGCGCCACCGGCGGAGGGACGTACTCGGGAGCTGCCTCTTCCGCCGCGGGTTCGGAGGCCATCTCGGATCCACCGCAGTGGACGAGCAGGAAGGGAAGGAGCAGCAGCCAGACGTGGGCCGGACGTTGCAGTTTCATCACCTGCCTCCAGGGAAACAAGACGAACCTGTAGCGATTCCGCACAACATACCAGCCCTGCCCGGCCCCCACAACCGCTATCGCGCGCTCCGCCCGTCTCGCACAGACGCGGGGTGGCACCCCGGGCGGCTACCGGGTGGGCTCCTGCACGGCGGCGGCCTCCTCGGCCCGCGCGCCGGCCAGGATGCCCTCCATCGCGTAGTTGCCTTCGTGGCAGGCGTACTCGAAAAGGGCGTCCTCGGCGGCCGACTTCCGCAACGGAATCATCAGCGTCCAGGGCCGCTCCCACGTGTCGGCATCGTCGTAGGTGACGGTGTACTCGATGGTCTCGGGGCCTACGCGCTCGAGGCGTTCCGTTACCCGCGCGTTGCGGGACGCGCCGCGCAGGCTTGCCCGGTCCGAGTAGTTGGTGGTCTCGATGACGAGGGTGTCGCCCTCCCAGCGGCCGCGCGAGTCGCCATGCCACTGGCGGATCCCCGGGTCGAGGTGGGCCCGCCCGTCGAGCGGGATGACGCGCGCGTCGTGGATGAGCTCCTGGAGGATCACCACGTGGTCCGCCGTCTGCAGGATCTGGAAGTAGCTGTTGTAGCCGGCCAGCAGGTTCGGCACGCCGAACGTGAGGCACCGTTCCGTGAGCGGCAGGCTCTCGGGGCCCGCCGGTCCGCCGTCGGCTGCTCCGCGCGCCGCTAACCGCTCGCGCGCGGCGGCGGTCAGCGGCGGGATGCGCCCGTCGGGCGGGTCGACGATGAGCGACGTGCGGGCGTCCAGCTCGCGCTCGACCAGCCAGAACGAGTTGTAGTTGCCGGTCCCGGCATCGAATTCGCGGAAACCCGGGTCGTCGAGCACCTGCTGGAGCAGCAGGTCGCCGAGCAGGTTGCCGGCCTGCTCGCTCTCGCGCAGCTCGGCCAGGCGTGCCTGGAGATCCGCCAGCTCCTCGCCGGTCAGTGCTTCCTTCCCGGCCAGCGTTTCCGGCCGTTCCAGCGGCGTCGCGGTGTTGTTCGACCAGATGCCCTGCAGGTCCGGCTGGCCGTGCGCCGTGCGCGGCGCGGTCCAGCCGGGCGCCTGCGCGGCGCTGGCGGCCGACGCCGCGCTCAGCGCGGTCAGTCCGAGCACGATGGCGACACAACGCGACGTTGCGGTTTTCCACATCAGCGGCACCCTCCTATCTCCTGTGCAACAGCGTCCCTATAATCATCGCATGGCCGATTCAGACAACATGCCGACGACGGACTGGCGGGCGCTCAACAAACGTCTCGTTGCCGCGTTGAAGCCGTTCGCGGCGCCGGTGGCGATCTCCTTCCACGGTCCCGGCGAGCCGGTTCCGGCGGCCCACGTGGAACCCCGTCATCCCGCGCCGAACGAGCACGGGCGTACGGGCCAGGTGCCTGCGGGCTGCGTCTTCTGGATGCACGGGGCGGGCGATACGTTCGCCACGACGGCGGCGGATCACGCCAACTGCAGCGTCGGCAGCTTCACGCACGGGTTCCTGACGCTCGCGGAGGCGGCCACCAAGGACGACGTGGCGACCGTGCTGGAGACCGGTTGGGTCGACCAGGCAGCGGTCATGCAGCTGCCGCACGTCGAGAAGAAGCCCGACGCCGTGGTCTACGGCCCGCTAGCGGAGCGGCGAACCGCCCCCGACGTCGTGTTGCTGCGGATCAACGGCCTCGGCCTGATGACGTTGAAGGACGCCTTTCCGGATATGCCGATCGAGGGCAAGCCGCAATGCCACATCGTGGCGCTGGCGTGCGAGCGGAACCTCGTGGCAGCCAGCGTCGGCTGCGCACTCAGCCGCGCGCGCACCGGGATGCGCTCCGAGGAGATGACCTGCGTCATTCCGGGGCAGCGGCTCGCCGAGGTGGTCGCGACACTCGAAGCCACGGTCGGCCTCGACCGCGCGCTGGCGAGCTACGCGTCGGCCGACGCAAGACGTTTCGACGCGGTGTGAAAATCCGTGCAGAAATGCGTATAATCTTCGCAATGGCCGTGAGCCGGCCCGCTCGCTGCGGGCAGCGGGTGACCGGTCGCCGGGCGCTGGCCCGGCGGGCGGCGGCACTGGTCGTGCTCGGCGTGCTCGCCGCGGGGGCGACCTGGGTGAGCGCCCCGCTGCGCGCGCAGACGGACGAAGAGCCGCCGCCGGCCGGCGAGCTGGTTGCAGCGGTTGCCGATCCGGCGGTTCCTGCCTACACAGACCTCACGCGCGCCCGCTACGACGCCGACCTGACGGCGCTGGGGGCAACCCGGCCGCACTATGCGTTCTGGCAGCACATCTTTTCGATCCCGGATGGGCACATCGTCTTCGGCAGCGGCACGGACGGGCGGCTGCTCGCCACGTTTCCGACGCGGGGCAACTGGGTCCGCGACGGCGAGTGGACGGAGCCCGGGCTGGCCGACACGCTGGCCGGGCGGCGGCTGCCGCGCCGGCTGAGGGACCGCCGCGCGCGGGTCGAGGAGCTGCTGGGGACGCGGGTGGGGCCGGTCGTGCACAACCCCGCGCGCGGCAGGTTCCTCGCGCCCCACGCCCGGCGCTACGGCACCTTCCTGCGCGAATGGGGCCTCATCTACGAACGGTTCGGCGTGCCCGCCGAGATTGGTCTGGCCCAGGCCATCGTCGAGTCGGGTCTGAACGGCCGGGCGCGCTCGCAGGCCCGCGCGCTTGGCCTGTGCCAGTGGCTGCCGCGCAACTGGAACCTGCTCAAGCGCCTGTCGCCATACGTCATCGAGGGCTACAACCAGACTACGCAGGCACCGTTCTGCGCGGCCCACCTGAGCATCCTGGCCACCATGTACGGCAGCTTCATCCCGGCGCTCTCGGAGCATCACGCCGGCGGGGTGAACGTGGGCCGCACGGTCATCAACGGCGAGCGGCTCGGCGGCCGCGACACGCGCGAGCAGTACCTCCTGGGCTCCGAGTTCGCGCGCTCCCTGCGGGCGATCTCCATCCGCCGCTACCGCGACCTCTTCCGCACCTACGGCCCGCGTTCGGCGCTGTACGCGGAGATGGTCTTCGGCAACGTCCACACGGTCGGGCGACTGATCGACGACATGCCGCAGTCGCGGGTATTCGCCATGCGCGTGCCCCGCAATACCTCGCTGTCGACCGTGGCGCGCGCGAGCGGTTTGTCGCGCGACGAGGTCAAGCGCTACAACCCGGCGCTGGTCCGGCGCGTGCCGGCGCGTGCCAACGTCTATCTGCCGCAGCATCTCGCGGAACTCGGTCCCGACGTGTCGTTCTGGCACCGGCCGCCGAGCGCGGAGTATGCGGCCGTCCTCGACGAGTTCGTCGGGCTCGACGCCAGCGTGCAGGAGTGGCACGAGGACGAGTTCGAGACGACGCTGCAATCGTTTCGGCGGCGTTTCGCCGACACCGGCACCGAGGAAGGCAGCGTGATGGCGACGACGCTGGGTTTCATTCTCGACAGCCTCACCGCCAGCCGCCGGGCCGCCATCCTCGCGGAGTTCCGGACCAGCGGCCGCGTCCGTCAGCTCTTCGAGCGCGGCCGGCGCGAGCTGGCGGACCGCGTCGGACAGTAGGCCACCCGGCGCCCGGCCGCGGTCCGGTTCCCGGCGCGCCCGCATCCCGCCGTGGACAGTACCGGGGCGGAAATCTGCCCGGCCCGCGCCGGCGCTAGCGCGCTGCCTCGGCGGTCGCCGCTTCCTCGGCGCGCGCGCCGCGCAGGATGAGCGGCAGGCTGTAGTTGCCTTCGTGGCAGGCGAATTCGTAGAGTGGCCCGGCCGCGCGCGCGATGGGAAACTGCACGGTCCAGGGGCGGGCGAACGACGCCGGATCGTGCACGGTGAACTCGTACTGCAGCGTGTCCGGGGCGGCGAACGCGAGCCGCTCGACGAGCAGCAGCTCCGGACCGGCGCCGTGCAGCGTCCACTTGCCGTTGAAGTTGGTGGTCTCGATGACGAGCGTGTCGTCCTCCCACCGTCCGCGTCCCTCGCCGCGCCACTGGCGGATTGGAGCGGGAAGCGGCGGGGCGGCCGTCAGCGGGACGATGCGGATCTCGAAGTTCTGCTCGTTGAGCAGCACCACGTGGTCCTGCGTCTGGAAGACCTGGAACAGGCGCGGCGCGGGCCTGGCCTCCATCGGGATCGAGCGGCCCATGATGCACCGCTCGTAGCGCTCGCGATCCTCGGGCCCGTCTGCCTGGCGGGTTCTGAGGGCGGGGGCGAGCCTGGCGAGCCGGGCCTGCCCGGACGCCGTCCGCGGGGGTATCCGCCCGTCGGGCGGATCGACGATGAGCGCCGTGCGGCCGCTCGTCAGATCCCCGGGCACCCACCAGTCCGCGTTGAGCTGCAGGGCCCGCTCGCGGCCGATGCTGGCGTAGCGTTCGTCGAGAAACGCGGCGGCCTCGGCCGGCGTCAGCACCGCCTTGCCTGCCAGCTCCGGCGGGCGCTCCAGGGGCGTGGTGGTGTCGTACGTCCAGTAGCCCGTCAGGTCCGGGGCGCCCCAGGGGGTGCGCGGGACGCCGCCGGCGGCGTTCGCAGCCGCCTGCGCGCCCGCCGCCGCCGGCAGCAGCAGCAGGATACCGATGAACGCAAGCCCGACGTCGGCTCTGCGCACGAAGCCCTCCGCTGCCATGCTATCATCTGCCGCGTGTTTGTTCTGACTTGTACTGATGGCACAGGGAGAGGGACGTGGCGATAATTGGCGGCAACCCGTACGACAACATCCTGTTCGGCGGTCCTGGCGATGACATCGTCTGGGGCGGGGCGGGCGACGACCAGCTCAGCGGCGGCAGCGGGAACGACCGGCTGGTCGGGGGCTCGGGCGGCGACGCGCTGGACGGCGGTCCCGGCTGGGACATCGCCAGTTACACGCCGTCGCCGCGCGGCGTGCATGTCGATCTGGGCGCGAACTTCGGCGCAGCCGCCCCGGTTCGCGGCGGTGACGCCGAGGGCGACTCGCTGACGGGCATCGAGGCCATCTGGGGCTCGCACTTCCCCGACAGGCTGGTCGGCAGCCACGCAGCCAACCACCTCTTCGGCAATGGCGGCAACGACGAGATCCTCGGTGGCCGCGGCAACGACCTGCTGCGCGGCGGTCCGGGCGAGGATCAGCTGGGCAGCGCGGACGAAGTCGGCAACGACACCCTCTACGGCGACGCCGGCATCGACGACCTGACGGGGGGACCGGGCGCGGACTGGCTCTTCGGCGGCGCCGACGACGACATTCTCGCGGGCGGCGCCGGCAATGACGTGCTGGAAGGCGGTGCGGGCGCCGACACGCTGAACGGGGGCGATGGCGAGGACATCGCCGAGTACACGCTGTCGGACGCGGCGGTGACGGTGAACCTGGGCGTGACGGCAGCCGCAGCGACGGCGGCCAACCCGCACGCGGCGGGTGGCCACGCGGCCGGCGACCTGCTGGCAGGCATCGCCAACCTCCGCGGCTCGGCGTTCGGCGACGTGCTGACGGGCGACGACCTGGGCAACAAGATCTTCGGCAACCAGGGCAACGACACGTTGCGGGGCGCCGGGGGCAACGACACGTTGCGCGGCGGCAAGGACGACGACGTCCTCGACGGCGGCGACGACGACGACCTGCTGCTGGGCGAACTGGGCGACGACACGCTGCAGGGCGCGGACGGCAACGACACGCTGACGGCGAGCCCCGGCTCCGACGTGCTGCTGGGCGGCCGTCTGGCTGCGGACGGGTCCTTTGCGCTCGATACGGGGCGGGACACGGTCGACTACAGCGGGTCGGGCGCGGGCGTGACGGTCGATCTGAGCCGGGTGCCGCGCGGCCAGCCGGCCGGCCAGGAGGGCGCGGTCGGCGTGGGCGGGTACGCCGAGGGCGACGTCCTGCACGGCATCGAGAACCTCACGGGCAGCGACTACGCCGACCTGCTGCGGGGCACCGATGCAGCCAACCTGCTGCTGGGCGGGGCCGGCGACGACTGGGACGACCCGGAGACGCCGGCGGTCGAGGGCGGTCTGTTCGGTCTGGCCGGCAACGACACGCTCAGGGGCGGCGCCGGGAACGACTGGCTCGACGGCGGCGCAGGCGAGGACGACCTGCAGGGTGAGGCCGGGGACGACCGGCTCGCAGGCGGCGACGGGACCGACACCCTGCAGGGCGGCGACGGCAACGACACGCTGGAAGGTGGCGCCGGGATCGACACGCTGGAAGGTGGCGCCGGCGACGACACGCTCGACGGCGGCGACGGGACCGATACCCTGGACGGCGGCGACGGCGACGACATGCTCAGCGGCAGCGACGCCAACGACACGCTCGGGGGCGGCGCGGGCAACGATACGCTGGGCGGCGGGGCGGGCGCCGACCTGCTGCTCGGTGGCGGTCTCAATGCGGACGGGACCTATGCGGCCGATACGGGGCTGGACGTGGCCGACTACAGCGGGTCGAACGCGAAGGTGACCATCGACCTGCGCACGAACGCGGCCGGCCTGGCACAGACGGTCCAGGGCGGGCACGCCGCCGGCGACATCCTCCACAGCATCGAGGGCGTCATTGGTACCCGACACAACAACGACCTGCTGCGTGGCAACGAGGAAGACAACCTGCTCGACGGCGGCCGCGGCGACGACTGGGACTTGCCGAACACGAGGGACGTGGAGGGCGGCCTGTTCGCCTACGGCGGCGACGACACGCTCATCGGCGGCGACGGCATGGACTGGCTCGAGGGCGGGTCCGGGGATGACCTGCTGATAGGCGGGTCCGGCGTCGACTCCATGGAGGGCGGGTCCGGCGACGACACGCTCGAGGGCGGCTCGCAAGCCGATTTTCTCAACGGCGGCTCGGGAGCCGATACGTTCGTCTTCGGACCCGACAACGGCCCCGATATCATCCAGGACTTCTCCTGGGTCGACGGGGACAAGATCGATCTCCGCCCGTACGAGTTGACCGAGGAACAGTTCGCGGCGTTGCTCGACGGCGCCTACTGGGACCTTACCGGCGGTTGGTGGCTGGCCTTCGGCAACAACATCACCTTCAGTGGGAGTCGGGGCGTCGGGACGGCGTACGGACTGGGCCTCGAGGACGGCGGTCGTATCTTCGCGGTCCGGGCTGGCTCGACGCCCTGGGACCTGGACCCGGACGACTTCATCATCTAGTGCCCAGTGTCCGGCCTGACGATCGAGGCCATAGGACTTCGGCCGCGCCGTCCGCAGGAACGCAACGAGCGCACCTGCGGCGGGCAATCGTACCCGGTCTCCTGCTGGCCGGCGCGCTGACGGCAGTCGCCGCCGGCCAGCCGGCGCAGGAGCGGCGTGCGGTGGCCGTCCAGTCGATGGGCGTGGCCGAGAACCTGTACCTCGTCAGCGGGGGCGGCGGGCATACGGCGATGCTCGTCACCGACGAACACGGGGTCGTGCTCGTCGATACGAAGAACCCGGGCTGGGGCCCGGCCATCCTCGCTGCGGTGCGCGCGGTGACCGACGAGCCGGTCACCACGCTCATCAACACCCACCAGCACGGCGACCACACCGGCAGCAACCCGGACTTCTCCGAGGTGGTGCGCATCGTGGCGCACGAGAACGCCCGGGGCGGGATGGCGGGGTCGGAGATTTTTGCCGGCGACAACGCCCGCTTTCTGCCGAACGAGACGTATCGCGACACCCTCTCGCTGTTCGAGGGCCGCGACCGGATCGATCTATACCATTTCGGTCCCGCCCACACGAGCGGCGACACGATCGTGGTCTTTCCCGCGCTGGCCACGGCGCACGTCGGCGACCTGTTCCCGCGCAAGGCCGCCCCGTTCATCGATCGGGCCAACGGCGGCAGCGGCCTGGCCTACCCGGACACGCTGACGCGCGCGCTGGCGGGCATCGCGGACGTCGAGCACGTGATGCCCGGCCACGCACCCCCGCCGACGGGCAGTCCCGTGCGGGGCTGGACCACCTGGGACGACTTCCGGGAGTACGCGGCGTTCCTGCGCGACCTGCGCGCGGCGGTGCGCGCCGCGTTCGAGGCCGGCCGCAGCGTGGATGAGGCCGTCGCCGGCCTGGATCTGCAGCCGCGCTACCCCGACTACGACCTGTCCGGCGCGGCCCGCGCCGTGCAGACCATCTACGACGAGCTCGGCCAGTGACGGCAACGTGATCGGCGCCGCGCTGTGCGCGGCGTCCGGTTGGTGTCCGGAGGTCCGACCATGCGGAGACGAGTCATCGAGCTGACCGGCGTGCTGGCAATCCTCGCGGCCGTGGTCGTACTGCTGCGACTGGCGTCCGCCACCCTCGCGGGGCAGGCCCCGGCGCCGGACGCCGGGTTCCGCACCGCGTGGGGCGACCCGGACCTGCAGGGCATCTGGACCACGAACTACGACACGCCGCTCGAGCGGCCCGCGCGCTACGCCGACCGCGAGTTCTTCACGGAGGAGGAGCGGGCCGCCATCGACAGCGAGCGCGCGCGGCTGCTCGGCACGCGGCGCTCGGAGCCGGGCAGCGAGCAGGACGTCGGCGGTGCCTACGACGCGTCGATCTTCCTGACCCACAAGCACCTCGGCGAGCGGACTTCGCTCATCATCGACCCGCCGGACGGGCGGTTGCCCGCCGTCACGCCGACGGTGCAGGCGCGGCGGGACGCCATGAACGAGTACCACCGCGCGCTCCTGCAGTCCACCGACGCCTGCAGGGAGGGCCGGCCGGGCTGCCCGGCCTACGCGCCGCGGTCGCCACGCTGGGAGGAGCCGGCGCCGCACTACCTGACGCGCAACTCGAACCGCGCCTACGGCCCCGAGGATCGCAGCCTGTCGGAGCGCTGCATCGGCGCGCGCCTGCCCGACTTCGGCGGCTCCACGGGATTCTTCCTGCAGGTGGTGCAGGCCCCGGGCACCGTGTCGATTTTCTACGACACCGGCCAGGGGCAGGGCTGGCAGCGCGTCATCCCGGTGACCGACCGCCCGCATCTGCCGTCCGACGTGCGGCAGTGGTGGGGCGATTCGCGCGGCCGCTGGGAGGGTGACACGCTGGTGGTCGACATCACCAACTTCAGTCCCAAGACCGACTTCTACGGCGCGCGCGAGAACCTGCACGTGGTCGAGCGCTGGCGGCGGCTCGACGCCGAGACGATCGAGTATGTCGCGACGATGGAGGACCCGACCACGTGGGTGCGGCCCTGGACCGTCACCCTGGCGCTGAGCCTGCAGGACAACCAGGCCAACCGCATCTACAAGGAGCCCCGCTGCCACGAGGGCAACTACGGGCTGCCGGGTCTGCTCGCTGGTGCGCGCGCCGGCGAGCGGGCCTTCGCGGCGGGCAACGGCCCGGATCCGGCCAGCCTGTGCATCGCCGGCGGCACCACCGCCTGCGGCGGCTTCGGCGGCGGCTTCGCCGAGTCGGGTGACGAGGCCGACCCGCTGCAGCGCTGACGGGTGCGCACACTCAGCGCGCCGGTGACGCCGCGGCGGCCTCGCGCTCGGCCCGCCGGGCGCCACCGAGCATGACGGGCAGCGAGTAGTTGCCCTCGTGACAGCCGTACTCGTAGAGCGGGCCGGCGCTGCGCGTCATCGGCAGCTCGAACGCCCACGGCCGGGTCCAGGTGGTCGGATCGTCCACGCGCACCTCGTAGAGCAGCTCGTCGTTGTCGGTGCGCGTGAAGCGTTCGACGAGGCGCAGCCACGGTGTCGCCCGCGTCGCGTTCATGAATACGCGCGCGTGGCGGGTTTCCACCACCAGCGTGTCTCCATCCCAGCGGCCGCGCGGCTGGCCCTGCCACTGTCGGAAGGCACCCCGCGCGCGTCCGTCGGTGGCGATCACCCGCGCGTCGCCGATCTCCGGGCGGATTGCGACGAAGCCCGGGCTCTGGAACACCTGCATGATGTTCAGGGACGGCCCGGGCGTCATGGGCGGCCCCGAGTTGTAGCCGACCACGCAGCGGTCGTGCAGGAAGAAGTCCTCGGGTCCGGCGGCGCGGGCGAACGCGGCCTGCTCCGCCAGCAGTCGCGCCTCGCCCGCGGGGGTCAGTGCAGGGATGCGGCCGTCCGGCGGTTCCACCACCAGCGACGTGCGGCGCGTGCTGACGACCGTCGTGCCGAGGTCCAGCCAGATGCGCCACTCGTACGCGAGCCCCGACCCTTCGCAGGCGAAGAATTCTTCAGGACACGCCTCCCCGATGCGTGGATTCGGCCGGTCGCGGGCCGCGGCGTACCGTTGTTCGAAGGCGGCCGCCTCTTCCTCGGTCAGCACCGCCCGCCCGGCCAGCTCCGGGGGGCGCTCCATGGGCGTGACGGTGCCGAAGTACCAGATGCCCTGCAGATCGGGATCGCCCCACGGTGTGCGAGCTGCGGTCGTCGGACCCTCGGCCTGGCCGGCGGCCGGTAGGGGAATCAGCAGGACCGCGACGATGATCGAGCATGCCGCTGCCGCGCGGCGAGGGCGCTGGTTTCGCGTGTAGAACCGGAACTCGGAAGCCATCCTATGAGCCTACCGCGCACCTGCCGCGAATGCCACCGCCCGCTGGCGCCGTTGCGACCGGCTGGTCGATTTCCGCGATTTCGAAGCGGCTGCGCAGCGCGGCGGGCACGACGTTCGAGGCCGGGGACTGCCGCTCAGAAGCGGAACAGGCGGTTGAACTTGACGATCAGCGCCCGGTTCCGGAGTACGGGCAGGCGGGGCGTCAACGTGTCGCGCTCCTCGTTGTACACGACGAACAGCTCGCTGCCGGGCTGATACTCCCAGCGTAGCCGGACGTTGGCGCCCAGCGAGTGGCTGGTGGAGTTGTACTGCAGCAGCGCGCTGACGAACATGAGCGGGGTGACCGTGTAGGTGGTCCGCGTCGTCACCAGGTTCGTGGTGAACCGCCCCTGGGGCAGCGCGATGCGGTTGAGCTCGAAGCCGGGCTCCACCGAGATCTGCGGCGACACCTCGAACCGCCCGCCGCGGAACCCGCCCAGCCCGAGCCGCGCCGTTGTCTTCTCGCCGCCGTAGAAACTGCCATGCTGGACGCCCAGGCGGCCGCTCAGCCTCCGCTGCTGTCCGAAGTTGTAGGCGAGTTCCACGTCCTGGAAAGGGTAGCCGCCGATGGGCAGCGTCACGTCGGACGCAATGCGGAAGGGTCGGTCGAGGAACTCGTAGCTGCGCGTGTAGGTGGCGTCGAAGCGATCGCTGCTCTCGAACTCGATGGAGAACAGCCCCTGCGCTATCCGCGTCTCGACTACGCCTACCCGGTCGGTGAAGTAGTCGAGCCGCCCCTCGAAGTACAGCTTGCGGATGGCCGCGATGGCGTGCGGGCGCGGACTGAACCGGAACGCGCCATAGCTGCGCTCGAAATCGTCGCGCTGCAGGAAACCCACCTCCGGATTGAAGTTGTCCCCGACCACGAGGTGCTCGAGCTGCACGCCGTAGCGGTCGCCGGCGTAGTCGATCTGCCCGCGGTAGCTGACGTCGTCCGCGAGGCGTTCGGCGGCGCGGGTCTGTGCCCAGTACGTGTTGATCGTCAGGTCGTCGAAGAAGGCGAACGTGCCGTCGAGGCCGTAGGCTTCGTTCCACGCGGGTCCGCCGTTCGACCCGCCGCGCCGGGTGAAGATGCCGCCGATGCTGCTGCGCCGCAGCACGTCCCGCTTGACGCGCACGACGGTGAAGTTCGCGGCCTGCACCTGGTCCGTCGGCGCGTTGCCGAACCGGGCGTCGCCGGTCCGGATGTTCAGCGCCCCGATGCTGAACCGGCCCACGCGGCCGCTCAGCCGGCCGCCGGCCTGGATGGGGACCTCGCGCCCCTCGTGCAGGCCGATGCGACGGCTGTAGAAGAGTATCGGCGTGCTGCCGCTCCCGCCGAACGCGCCGGAGCCGGCCCCGCCGAACGCGAACAGGCCCTGGTTCTCCAGGAAGAACTCGCGCTTCTCGGGAAAGAAGAGGCTGAACCGCGTGAGGTTCACCTGCTGCTCGTCGGCCTCGACCTGCGCGAAGTCGGTGTTCACCGTCAGGTCGGCCACCAGGTTCTGCGTGACGCCGTACTTGACGTCGAGGCCTGCATCGCCGCCGAACGCGTTGTAAACGGGCGGGTGCGCGACGTGGTCGCTGCTCAGGTCCGTGATGGCGAACGGCTTGATGTCGAGATTCGTCGACTGCGCCGGCGCCTCGATCCCGACCAGGGTCGCCGCCCGCGACATGAGGAAGATCCCCGATCCGCCCATGGAGCTGGGCACGCGGGTGAGGAACGAGTGCTCGTTCTTCCACACGCTCACCCGGCGCACGTTGAAGCCCCAGATCTGGGCTGCCCCGCGCCGATAGCGGATCGACTTGAACGGGATGGCGGTCTCGAGCGTCCAGCCGCCGTCGAACTCGCCCACCTCGACGTCCCAGATCGGGTTCCAGTCGCCGTTGTAGAAGCGCTCGTTGGTGATCTGCCCGTCCATGCGGCCGCCCAGCGGGTTGACGAGGAACTCCAGCGCGTTGCGGCGGTCGTAGAAGGTGTCCACGACGAAAGCGATGTGGTCGTTCTGGTAGACGTTGGAGTTGTCGCGCCGCATCTCGTTGGCGATGACGCGCTCGGGCGCACTTTCCCAGCAGCGGAAGGCGAAGTAGACGCGTTCGTCGTCGAAGAACACCCACGCTTCAGTCCGTTCCGTGGCCGGCGCGCCCTCCAGCGGTTCCTGCTGGATGAAGTCGGTCAGCGGCGGCACGGTAGCGTAGATCTCGTCGTCGAGCCGGCCGTCGAACGCGAGGGGCGCTGCGAGCCGGACGGCGCGGATGGTGAGGCGGCCGGCGGCGTCGCGGGCTACCACGTCGGGCGCCGCGGGTGGCGGCGGGCCGAAGATGGCCAGGGTGGGTGCGGCCAGGCCGCTGGCCGGCGCGCGAACCGGGTTCGCCGCGCTTGCCGGGCGGGTGGCCGGCGCAGCCGCAGCGGGCCCGGTCGCTGCCGGCCCGGCCGGCGCGCTCGCGCTCCGCAGGCGGGCGCCGAGCGCCGCCGCGAGACGATCCTGCAGTGCGAACAGTTCGCCGACTGTGCCGTCTACCCGCACGGCGTGCGCGACCTCGGTGCCCGCGTCGATCAGGCGCGACGTAATCCGCAGGCGCTCGCCGATGCGCTGGTAGTCGCCCGCCACGAGCCACTGCCCGCCCAGCTCGCGGGTCACTCGCAGCGCGGCCTCCTCGTCGACGGCGTCGCTGCCGGTCCCCGGCTCGCGACCGTAGACCGCCAGGTCGAGGACCGCGAGCCCGTGCCCACCCTGCAGCTCGGCGGCGAGTGCTTCCGCGATGCCCAGGCCGATCCAGCCGTCCGCGTCCGTCCGGCTCAGGTTCACGAACGGCACGATGCCCACGACCGGGCTCGCCCCAGGGCGGGGCGGGGCGGGGGGCTGGCTCGCCCGGGGGTGGCCGGCGGCCAGCACCAGCACCAGGACACAGCAGCAGGCCGCCCGCACGCCGGCGGCGATCAGACGGGTCATCGCTGGTTGAGTGCCAGCCGTCCCGCGCGCGCCTGGCGCAGGTCGCGACCGCGCTTCGTTTCGCGCTCGATGCATGAATCGAGGCCATTCCGGCGGCACGCCCCGCGCCGCATCAGTCGCGGAGCGCGAACGTGGTCGGTACGTGGCCGGAGCTGATGGCCACGTACTGCCGGCCGTCCACCTCGCAGGTCAGCGGGCCGTTGAGGATCTGCGCGCCGCGATTCGTCTTCCACAGCAGTGCGGCCGGTCTCCGCGTGCAGCGCCTGGAAGCAGCCCGACCGCGCACCGGCAAACAGCAGGCGGGACACACCGGGTTTCGGTCGTGCCTTCTGCGCAATCTCTGTAAGATGTTACCGGTCTCGACAACCCCGGAGGAAAAACGCCATGCACCGCCACTTGCTGCTACGAACGGCCGCCGCGTGCGCGCTCGTCGTTTCCGCCTGGGCCGTCACGCTCGGCGGCCAGTACTCGATCACCGTCAACCGGGACCGGCTGATCAACGCCCAGAACGAGTCGCAGAACTGGCTCCTGATGAACGGGGACTACGGCTCCCAGCGCTATTCCAGGCTCACGCAGATCAACCGTGACAACGTCGGAGAGCTGCGGATGGTGTGGGCGTTGGCGCTGGGCGGCATGCAGGACACCGGCCAGAACGGTCCCGAGAACGAGCTCAATCCGCTCATCGACAACGGTTTCATGTACACCAGCGACGGCTGGGGCACCATCTACAAGATCGACGCACGGCAGCCCGACTACGGCCAGTTCGTGTGGATCACCGATCCGGGCGTGGAGCACGAAGGCAACCGGTCGCGCACGCGCGGCATCGCCCTGTGGGAGGAGCGCGTGCTGGCGAACCTGCCCGACGGCCGGGTCATCGCGCTCGATCGTGATACGGGCGAGATCATCTGGGATCACGAGATAGCCGCCACCAACGAGTTCGGCGGGCGCGAGGCGTTCCGCGCGGCACCGCTGGTGGCCGACGGCACGGTCATCATCCAGAACGGCACCGGCGACGCCGGGACGCGCGGCTGGGTGGCCGGGCTCGACGTCGAGACCGGCGAGGAGCGGTGGCGCTGGTACGTGGTGCCGGAGCCCGGCGAGCCGGGCAGCGAGACGTGGAAGGACGACCACAACGCGTGGAAGACGGGCGGCGGGGGGATCTGGCAGACCGGCTCGTACGATCCGGAGACCAACCTGTACATCTTCGGCACCGGCAATCCATATCCCATCTACGACCCGGAGTATCGTCCGGGCGACAACCTCTACACCAACTCGGTGGTTGCCGTCGACGTCGCTACGGGCGAGCGTGCCTGGCACTTCCAGTACACGCCCAACGATTCGTGGGACTACGACGAAGTCGGCATCCACATGCTCTACGACACCATGATTGACGGCCGCCTGCGCCAGGTCGTGTCCCACTATGCGCGCAACGGATTCTTCTATTCGCTCGACCGGACCACCGGCGCCTTCATCAAGGCGGAGCAGTACGTGAACGACCTCAACTGGACCGCGGGCCTCGATCCGCTGACCGGCCGGCCGCTGGACTACGACCCGAATCTCGACGTCCAGATCTACAACCCCGAGGCGCGGGCGCTGCGCGCCGATCGCGACACGATGAAACGGGCCTGCCCGACGTGGCACGGCGGCATCGCGCACCAGCCGACCGCGTTCAACCCGGAGAAGGGGATTGCCTACGGCGCGGGCACCGAGGGCTGCTTCTCGCAGAGCGGCGCCGCCGTGGTGCCGCTGTCGCCGGACGGTGGAGTGGACCGCGCGGCGAGCGAGCGCCGCGAGTACACCAGCGACCTGTACTACGGCTCGGTGACCGCGGTGGACGCCGACACGCACCAGATCATCGCCAAGGCCGTGACGGAGATCGAGGTCCGTTCGGGCATGCTCGCCACGGCGGGCGGGTTGGTGTTCACGGCGCTACAGGACGGCTGGGTCGTGGGCTACCACGACGAGACGCTGCAGGAGCTGTGGCGCTTCAACGTCGGCACGCCGCTCAAGGGCGCGCCGGTCACGTATGCCATCGGCCCGCGGCAGTACATCGCGGTGCAGGCCAGCGGGCGACACCTGCATCCCGTGCGGTACGACAACCTGGAGAACTCGAGCTACCTGTTCGTGTTCGCGCTGGAATAGCAGCCCGGGGTGAAACCCGCGCGTCGCACCGAGACGGGCGAGGCGCCCGCCTGGCTTCAGTCGGGAAACTCGGTGCGGCAGATCTCGACGTCCTCGCCCCAGTAGTCGATGCAGGCGGCGCGGTCCATCGGGCCGCGCCCCATGACTTTGGCGACCAGGAAGTCGGCGAGCCGCTCTATCTCGCGCGGCTGCAGCGTGGCGGCCGGGTCGGGCAGCTCCAGGCCCTGCCGCCGCAGGTCGGCCGCGGTCCGCCCCAGGCAGCGGTCGTCGCGGTAGGCGAAGCGGTCGAAGGCGGGCATGCTGCGGCCCGGAAGACCGCACTTGATCACGAAGACGAGCTGCTCGCGGTTGAGCCGGCTCTCGCGCAGGTTGGCCCCGTCCGGCATCTGGTAGTCCATCTTGCGGCCGTCGCCGGCCCAGCCGTGGCAGGCCTGGCAGTCCGCCTTCTGGCGGTAGAGCCGCATGCCCGAGGCGATGCTGGCTGCACTCGGCTGCGCGTGGAGCCGCCGCTCGGCGCCCGGCAGGTCTGCCGCGCTGCCGCCGAGCATCACGCCGACCGCCACGGTCGGCCACCACGTCCAGGCGGGCAATCTGGCAGACATCTTGCGAATCCTCAGCCGTCTCGCCATGTCCCGCGGCAGGTGGAACTACTGCTGGTTGTCCTGCGATACCGCGAAGACCGGCGTGCCACCGCGCGCGGCGAGCTCGTCCTCGAACTGCTCCTCGGTCAGGTACACCATCCGTGAGATGGCGGAGAACATGTCGTCGATCGAGCGGTTGCCCCAGCCCTTCCAGTTGCGCGGGTCTACTACGTTCTTGTTCGTGACCGAGTTGTCATACCAGGCCATCACGTGCACGATGGTGCCGGCCGGCAGCAGCGGCGCCGCGTCATCTGCATAGACGTACACCTTCGCCCAGTTGTGGTCGTAGTCGGCGCAGCTGAGCATCTCCCGCGCGTTGTTCGGATACAGCGCCTCGAAGCACATCCGCTTGCCGCTCGAATGGAGGTGGGGCTCGAACGTCAGCAACTTCGTCGGCTGGTTCAGCCGGTGGAACCCGTCACGCATGACGTTGTCGTCGTTCGACGGTATATCGAACTCGTAGTCGTACTGCGTCACGCTCCCGAGGCTGGTGGCACCGAGGTGATACTTGGGCTCGTAGCCCTCCGGGTGGAATGTGAAGCCGACGTCGAGCCGTGCCCGCACCTCGCGCCCGATGGAATGGAGATGCATCGAGTTGAATGTAATGACGGAGTCGGCCGGCAACGTAACGCCCACCTCGTCGGGATAGATCGTCGCGTTTTGGCCCAGCTCGTGGACCAGCCAGAACTGCCGGTCGTCGGCGGCACAGGTGGTCTCGTTCCCGCAGTCCAGCGGCGCCAGGGTGTTTTCGAGCGTGTCGGCGCCGATGACCGCGTGATGCACGACGAACAGGCCTAGCGCCGCCCGGCCGTCGCCGTCCACCGCCGCGCCTGCATCCTCCCAGGTGCGGACCTCCCGTACCTCGATCGCCTTGATGTAGCGGTCCGCGCTCAGGCCGGTCGGCGTCTCGCCCCACTCGCCGAACCAGTCCGCCGCCTCGGCCTCGATGGTGCCTTCCGGCGACGGCACGATCAGGTCCGGGGTGCCGTACGTCCAGCCGTCCGCCGGCCACTCGGTGGCTGCCGGCAGGTCGGCCGGATTGCCCCGCGGTGCGCCGGCATCGACCCAGTCGGCGATCAAGGCAATCTCCCGTTCGCTGAGCGACGGGTCGTCCTTGTAGGCCTGGATGCCGATGTTCCTGTCGATGAACCAGGGCGGCATCTCGCGCGACTGGGTGCGATTCCTGATGGAGCGCGCCCAGGGACGGACCTCCTCATAGGTGGTGAGGGCCATCGGCGCACCGCCCCGAGGGCGGTGACAATTCTCGCACGAGCGCTGCAGGATCGGCGCGATGTCCTTGCTGAACGTCACGCCGTCTGCGCGCTCCGCGCCGGCCGCCTGCAGCGGCACGAGCGCCGCGCCGAGGCATAGGAACCCGACCGTCAGGCAGGCGACGGATATCTTCGATCCAGGGAGGGTGGTCTGCATGGCAATCGATCTCCCGGTGGACGCGCCCGTCCAGGCGCACGCCGCACGCAAAATATTGTCGAGCCTACCAGCCGCAGCCGGTCGGCGCAAGACGCGTCGCAGGCGAGCGGCCTGTGCGCCGCTTGGCGGGACGGTCGCCTGGGGGGAAGTTCGGCGCCTTCTGAGACGAAACGCATGCGGCAGGTGGCGCGCAAGGGCGGCGCTGTTTTGGATGGTGACGGACTCGCGGTATACTCATCGCTCTGTCACGATTCGTGACGTGGGGGAGAGAAGGAACGACGATGAAGGACGTCATAGCAATCTTGAAGGAACAGCGCGCCGAGATGCTCAACAATGTTGCGCGGATCGATGCGGCGATTGCCGCCCTGGGCGGGGTCAGATCGGGTCGTGGCGGCGTTGCGGGAAGTGTCGAGCGGGCTCCGCGCAAGCGGCGCAAGATGTCCGCCGATGCCAAGAGGGCCGTGTCGGAACGGATGAAGAACTACTGGGCCGAGCGCAGGAAGCAGGCCGCGGCGGCCAAGGAAACCGGAAGCGAGTAGTAGCGCCGGCCTCGACTGGACGGGGCTGCGTCCAGCCATCCCACGGCCCAAGGTCAACGTTCGTCCGCGTGGGTTTCCCCGCGCCAATACCGCGACTCGATCTCCTCGATTTCCTCCTCGCTGAGACCGAAGTAGTGGCCGAATTCGTGAATGACGGTCTCGTGGATGGCGCGGACAATTTCGTCGTCGTCGCAGCAGTCTTCGACGATCGGCTCCTGATAGATCGTCACTTTGTCGGGCAGCACGTTGCCGTGGGACCAGTCCCGCTCGGGTAGCGGAGTACCCTGGTACAGACCATACAACGTGTCCGGCGGGTCTATTCCCATCTCCTGCAGCAGTTCGGGCTCAGGGTAGTCCTCGACAACGAGCGCGACGTTTTCCATCGCGCCGCGAAAGCTCTCCGGGATGTCACGCAGAGCCTGGGCGACGAGCCTTTCGAAGTGTTTCCGCGTCACCGTCAATCGACTCCCCATGACCATCACGAGCCTACCTTAGCGTCCAGCGGTGTCCCCCGCAAGGCCGAGCCGCGAAACCGGCGTATTGACGGGCGGTGTGCTCCGGGGTCACCATAGGAGCGTGGTCGTCCGCGCCGTGGGGAACTTCGAGGTGCGGACCGACCCTCAGGCGCCACAGAAAGGAGAGCGAACCGTGGTCAGTCACCTGACAGTGAAGTCGACTTCTCGCATGCATGCCGTACTCGGATACCTGCCGTTCGTGCTGGCTGCGGTCGCCTTTGCGGTGCAGCCGGCGGCCGCCCAGGAGGTTCCGGTGCCGGAGACGTTCACGGCCACGACGGTGAACATCGACCCGGCCGAAGAAGATCTGCGCTTCAGCGTCCTGCGGTGGTCCGCAGAGGCCGACCGGCAGGCGGTCGTGGACGTGCTGACGAGTCCCGAAGCAGAAGCCGGAGGCACCGAGGGTGAGCTCGCCGACCTGCTCGCGCTCCCCAGCCTGGGCCACCTGTGGCTCGGCAGCAGCAGCGTCGGCTACTCGCTGAAGTACGCCCGCCGCGTGTCCCTGGCGGGTGGGGGCGAGAACGTCACGTTCGTCACGGGCCGGCGGGTCGGAACGTTCGGCCGCGCATCGTGGATGCCCGACGGCGCCGCCGCCGATACGCCCACCCGGCCCTTCACCGTAATCGAGCTGCGTATCGACCACATGAACGAGGGCGAGGGGAAGCTGTCCGCGGCGGCGGAGATTGCGATAGACACGAGCCGCAACCTCGTTGCCCTGGCCGACTACGCCGCGGCCCCGGTCGTACTCGAGTCGGTGACGCGCCAGCCGCTCCCGTACTGGGCGCGCTAGCTGGCTACGCCTGCCACGAGGGCAACTACCCGCTGGTGCCTGCGCTCAGCGGCGCGCGCGCCGCTGAGCGCAGGCGGCACCGCGACGGTGACGTCGAGCGGCGTGGTCAGGACCGAGTGTTCACACCGCCCAGATTCTCTTCGATCAAGTCGTGGCGCGTATCCGGCACAACGAAATCGATCCGGCGCCCGACTTTCAGCGCATGCGGGACACTGGAAGCCGGTCAACAGGAGGCGGTTACATCGAGTTTCTGTTGCTGCGTATCGTGATGCCGGTCTTCTACATCGCGGCGGAGGTAGACGAGAACTGGAAGGTAGTTAACTAGTTGACGGCCGGGCATCCGGATGCAGGCGTGGCCGAGGCCTGGCGCGGCGGTGGAGTGGCAGCGGCGGACGCATCCACCTGCGATTCGATGCCCGCACGCGCGAAATCGAGGTCGGCTACATCGGCCTTCACCTGCCGTTGGGCTGACGCTCGGCACGTCGAGGGCGAGCGCGCGGCCCGGACGGGGGTGGCGGCGGGGCACGAGCCGCAAGCCCCGGACGTAGCGGTGGCGGCAGCTGTGCTGCTTGCGCGGCGCGGGCCGGTGTCGACGCTGACCAGATAGAGGTCCCGACCATCCACGGTCGGGGCCCGAGGTGGTCAGGGCCGCTGCGGCCGTGCTATAAGCGGTGGGCACAGCCGCAACCTGCCGGTTCTCGGCTGTCTGGGGATGGACACCGAACCATACGTCCGACCGTCACGCGAGGCCGCCCTCGATCTGCTGCGGACGTCCGACCTGCCGGCGCTGATGCAGCGTGCGGCGGCGCTGCGGGACGCCGGCTTCGGACGCACCGTGAGCTACTCGCGGAAGGTGTTCATCCCGCTCACGAAGCTGTGCCGCGACGTGTGCCACTACTGCACGTTCGCGCAGCCGCCGCGCCCCGGCGAGCGGGCCTACATGACGCTCGACGAGGTGCTGGATGTGGCGCGGCGCGGCGCCGCGGCCGGCTGCCGCGAGGCGTTGTTCACGCTGGGCGACAAGCCGGAGCTGCGCTACCCGCAGGCCCGCGCCGAGCTGGATGCGCTGGGCCATCCCACCACCGTGTCGTACCTGGTCGCCGCCGCCGGCGCTGTGCTCGACGCCACCGGCCTGCTGCCGCATGCCAACCCCGGGGTCGTCACGCGCGCCGAGCTGCTCGCGCTGCGGGAGGTGTGCCCGTCGCAGGGGCTGATGCTGGAGAGCGCGTCCACACGCCTGCTCGCGCCCGGGCAGGCGCATCACGGCTCGCCCGACAAGGAGCCGGCGGTGCGCCTGGAGACCATCCGGCTGGCGGGAGAGCTGGCGGTGCCCTTCACGTCCGGCATCCTGATCGGCATCGGGGAGACGCGCGAGGAGCGCATCGCCGCGCTGCTCGAGTTGCGGGACCTGCACGACACCTACGGGCATCTGCAGGAGATCATCATCCAGAACTTCCGGGCCAAACCGGGCACGCGGATGGCGCAGGCACCGGACCCGACGCTCGCCGATCTGCAGTGGACCATCGCGTGCGCCCGGCTCATCTTCGGCCCCGACATGGCGCTTCAGGCGCCGCCCAACCTCACGCCGGACACCTTCGGCAGCCTGATCCAGGCGGGCATCAACGACTGGGGCGGCGTGTCGCCGGTGACGCCGGACCACGTGAACCCCGAGGCTCCCTGGCCGCATCTCGACCGCCTGGCACGCGCGACCGCCCAAGCGGGCAAGGCGCTCACCGAGCGGCTCACGATCTATCCCGCCTACGTGGAACGCCTCGACGCCTGGACGGCGGAGCCGCTCAGGCCCGCGATTCGGCGCGCGTCGGACGCCGACGGATTCGCGCGCGAGAGCTCCTGGTCGCCGGGCGAACGTGACGCGGTGCTGCCATCGGCGCTGCTGCGCCGTCTGGACGACCCGGCCGCACCGCGTCCGACCGGGCGGATCGCGGCGCTGTGCGCGCAGGCGTCGCGTGGCGACGCGCTCGAAGAGGCGGAGATCGCCGAGCTCTTCACGGCGCGCGGCGAGGATCTCGTGGCGGTGGTGCGGGCGGCCGATACCCTGCGGCACGAGGTCAACGGCGACGAGGTCACCTACGTCGTCAATCGCAACATCAACTACACCAACGTCTGCTACTTCCGGTGCCAGTTCTGCGCGTTCTCCAAGGGCAGGCTCAGCGAGAACCTGCGCGGCGCGCCCTACGACCTCGATCTGCAGGAGATCGCCCGCCGCAGCGTGGAGGCGTGGGAGCGCGGGGCCACCGAGGTGTGCATGCAGGGCGGCATCCACCCCGAGTACACCGGCGCCACGTATCTCGACATCTGCCGCGCCGTGAAGGACGCCGTGCCCGAGCTGCACGTGCATGCGTTCTCGCCGCTCGAGGTCTGGCAGGGGGCCGCCACGTTGGGTCTGTCGCTCGCGGCGTTCCTGAGGCGGCTGCAGGCCGCGGGGCTCGGCACGCTGCCAGGAACAGCCGCCGAGGTGCTGCACGACGAGGTCCGCCGGGAGCTGTGTCCCGACAAGCTGACGGCCGGCCAATGGCTGGAGGTGATGGAGACCGCGCATCGCGTCGGGTTCCGGACCACTGCCACCATCATGTACGGCCACATCGACCGCCCGCGGCACTGGGCCCGGCATCTCGCCAGCATCCGGACGCTGCAGGCTCGGACCGGCGGCTTCACCGAGTTCGTGCCGCTGCCGTTCGTGCACATGGAGGCACCGATCTACCTCAAGGGGCGGGCCCGCCGCGGCCCGACATTCCGCGAGTCGCTGCTCATGCACGCGGTGGCACGGCTGGTGCTGCACCCGCTGGTGCCGAACATCCAGGCATCGTGGGTGAAGATGGGGCCGCGCGGCGTGCGCGCCTGTCTGCAGGCCGGGGTGAACGACCTGGGCGGCACGCTGATGAACGAGAGCATCACGCGCGCCGCCGGCGCGAGCTTCGGGCAGGAGCTGCCGCCGGCCGGCATGGAGGCGCTCATTCGCGGCGCGGGCCGCGTTCCGAGACAGCGCTCCACGGCCTACGGCAAGCCGTCCGAACGGCAGGTGGCGCGGTCGTTTCGCGCGGCGGACCTGCGTCCGATCGTGCAGACGCCCAGTCCGTCCTGGGCCCGGTCCGGCGCGCGCGAGACGCTTGTCAGGCCCGGCCCGGAGGCGCCCCCCGGAGGCGGCGTCCCCGCGGCCGGGAACGCGGTGACACGGAGGGAGGCGAACCGATGACAGATGGAGCAGCTCGAGGCCGACAGGGGAAGCAGCTTCAACGCACGCTGCTGAGCGCGGCGGCGGTCATCCTGGTCCTGCTGGTGGGCGGGTTCCTGGCCTGGTCGGCCACCTGTCCCTGCGACTACACCCCGGGGGGCTGGCTGTTCGGCGACGAACGCGAGGAGCCGGTGAGCGACTGGACCTTCGCGAACCAGGTGACCCTGTGTCAGATCCAGGTCCGCGCGGGCCTGCTGCCGCACGCCATCAACCTGAACTGTTTCGCCACGCGCGCGGGAGACCTGTACCTGAGCTGCTCGAACTGCGACGGCAAGCGCTGGTCCGGCATCGCCGCCAGCGACGGCTGGGCCCGGCTGCGCCTCGATGGCACCGTGTACCCGGTCATGTTGACGCGCGTGCTCGATCCGGGGGAGCTCGACCGCGCCTGGAGCGCCCGGCTCGACAAGCTGCACGCGCTCGAAGCGCCGGCCAATCCGCCCGCCCCGCTCGGCTCGCCGCGGCCGGATCACTGGTGGTCGTTCCGGGTCGTGTCGCGCAGCGCTTGAGACAAGGGTCGGTCGGCTGGCGGGGAGCTGGCCGACCGCTGGTCCAAGCGGCATCCGGGTGAAATCGATGCGAGGCGTCACACGCCGAGCGGTGCTGCGCGCCGGCGCGGCTGTCCTCGGATGCTCCGCCCTCACGCACGCGCAGACGGGGCGGTTGCGCGCCTTCGTGGGCACCTTCACGGACGCCCTGGGCGCCGAGGTGCCGGAGTACTTCCGGAAGCGCCCGGCCGGCACCCGGAGCCGCGGCCTCTACAGCTTCAGCTTCGATCCGGCGACCGGCCGCGCCGGCGACATCTCGCTCGCCGCCGAGGTGAGCAACCCGTTCAATCTCATCGTCCATCCCGACCGGCGCGTGCTGTACGCGTGCCGCTGGCCTACGCAGATCGACGGACAGAACCTCGTCACTGCCTTCGCCGTCGAGGGCGCGCGGCTGCGCGAGCTGAACACCGTCCGCAGCGGGGGCGGCGGGCCGACGGTCGGCGTGATCGACCGCACGGGCCGCAACCTGCTCACGACCAACTTCATCACCAACAGCATCGTGTGCTTCCGTTTGCGGCGGGACGGCTCGCTCGGAGAGCGCACCACCCTGATCGGGGCAGCACCCGGCGAGACGACAGCCGGTGGGCCGACCGGAGACGATGCGCCCCGCGGCCCGCATGCGATCGTGCTGTCGGAAACCGAGCGCTACGCCATTGCCACGGAGATTGCGGCGAGCCGTTGCCGCGTGCTGCGCTTCGACGCCGAGCGCGGCACGCTGAGCACGCGGGGGCTGGCCGCGGATCTGCCCGGGGCCGGGCCGCGGCACCTCGTCTGGCACCCCGGCCGACGCTATCTGTACACCGCGGGTGAGACCGGCTCGTCGATAACCGCCTGGCGCTGGGACGAGCAGACGGGGCATCTCGAGGCGTTCCAGGGCGTCACCACGCTGCCGGCAGGCTTCACGGGCCGCAATCTCCCGGCCGACATCGCCATGCATCCGAGCGGCGACTTCGTCTACGTCACGAACCGCGGCGCCGGCACTCTGGCGGGGTTTCGCATCGACCCTGCCGACGGCCGCCTGACTGCCGTGGAGCCGGCCGCGCTGGGCTCGCCCTCGTCCTGGAGCATGGTGTTCGATCCGAGTGGTGCGTGGGCGCTGGCCGCGGCGCAGATCGGCGACGAAGTGGTGGTGTACGCGGTCGACCGCGACACCGGGCGGCTGCGGCGGACCGGCCAGACGCTTCCAGTGACGTCACCCTCGTGCGTGCGCTGGGGCTGACACCCCTGGGGGGCGGTGCACTCGCAACGACGACATCCCGGCGCGGCCGGACGCGATCCGGGATACAGTAGTGAAGTACCTGGTGGCCGGTGCGGGCAGTCTGCCCTGGCCGGCGCCGCCGGATTGGATCGACCGTCATGAGATTTCGCGGTGCCTTCTGGAAAGAGGTCATGGGGAGCCTCGCGAAGGCGCGCGGCGGGCTCATGGGCCGGCGTGGGGGACGGCCAGCGCCGGACGAAGACATCCGGGAGGTCTGCCGCACGCTGCTCCGGGCGCGGGGCGAAGCGTCGGTAGTCACGCTCGCGCGCCGCGCCCTGGATGCATTCGGCCGGCTCGATGCCGACGGTCGCCGGGCGTTCTTCGAGTTCCTCGCCCACGATCTGGGTCCCGAACCCTCCGCTCTCGAGTCCGCCATCGACGGCTACCGCGCGGCGCCGGGTCCCGCCACGGTGACGGCGCTCGCCCGCGCGTCGGATCCGCCGCGCCGTGAGCTGCTCGGCCTCTTCAACACGTCGCCGAACGGCATGTCCGATCTGCTCGCCATGCGCGAGGCCCTGCTGGACCTGCTGCCGGCGCATCCGGAGCTCGAACCGCTCGACGACGACTTCCTCTACCTGTTGCGGGCCTGGTTCAATCGCGGGTTTCTCGAGCTGCGCCGCATCGACTGGCGCACACCGGCGCTCGTGCTGGAGAAGATCGTCGCCTATGAGGCGGTGCACGAGATTCTCGACTGGGACGATCTGCAGCGCCGTCTCGGGGCGGACCGGCGCTGCTTCGGCTTCTTCCACCCGTCGCTGCCGGACGAGCCGCTGATCTTCGTGGAGGTGGCCCTCTGCAAGGGGCTCGCGAGTTCGGTCCAGGATCTGATCTTCGGTGCGGTGGAAACCGATCCCGAGGCCGACACCGCGGTGTTCTACTCCATCAGCAACTGCCAGCGGGGCCTCGTCGGCATATCGTTCGGCAACTTCCTGATCAAGCAGGTCGTCTACGAGTTGGCAGCCGAGATGCCCCGACTCCGCACGTTCGCCACCCTGTCGCCCATCCCCGGCTTCCGCAAGTGGCTCAGCGCGGCCATGCGGGAGAATCGGCTCGCCGCAGAAGGCGATCTCGGCGACATCGAGGAACCCGGCTGGCCGGCCGAACACGGGCCCGCCGAGGATGCGGAAGCGCGCCTGCTGCGCCTCTGCGCACGCTATCTCCTCCACGAGAAGCGCGGCCGTTTCCCGCTCGACCCGGTCGCCCGTTTTCACCTGCGGAACGGGGCGCGCCTCGAGCGAATCAACTGGATGGGCGATCCGTCGCGGTCGGGCCTCGCGCAGTCGGCCGGCATGATGGTGAACTACGTGTACGACGAGTCGGAGGTGGTGGCCAACCACGAGGTGTTCGTCAACGAGGGACGCATCGTGCATGCTGCTGCGGTCGGCGAGCTGGCGGGCAGGCCCGGCGACGAGCGGCCGGCTCGCCGCAGGGGCCGGCGCAGGAAGCGACTGCCACGCGTCCCGGCCCCGCTCACCGCGCCGGCCGAGAGCGGGACCCCGGCCCGCCGCTAGCGGCCACACGGCGGAGCGGACATGTCCTGGTTTCAGTGGCTGGTCGTCCTGCTGGCGCTCGGGTTGCTCGGGGTGCTGGCCTACGTCCACCTGATCGGCAATCCGCGCGTCGTGCGCGAGCTCGCCGCGCACCCACAGGGCGAACGGGCCGGCGTCGTCATGCTGCTGGGACTGCCCAACGGCCGGGTACTGCCGGTGAACTACCGGCGGGAGGGCGGGCAGGTATTCGTCGGAGCCGACGGTCCGTGGTGGCGCGCTCTGGGTCGGGGGGGCGCCCCGGTCACCGTGACAATCCGCGGCGAGACACTGTCGGGCCGGGCGCGTGTGGTGTTCGACGATCCCGACTACAAGCGAGCGGTCTTCGAGCGCCTGCGGCCCGACGTGCCGCGCTGGCTGCCCGCCTGGCTGGACGCGCACCTGGTGGTCATCGACCTCGACTAGGTAACCCGTGGCAAAGTCCCCGCTGCGGGGTTTTCACCGCGGGCTGCTAGACTAACCGCGGCCGCGCCCCGAACCCGGTGCGCGAAGCCCCCGACCGGGGAGGTAAGCAGGCAATGACGAGTCGACACTGCCGGTGGACGGCAACGGCTGGCGTGGTTCTGGCGCTCGCCGGCGCCGGCCACGCTGCGGCGAACCCGCCGCACTGGGAACCCGGACCGGCGGCCTGGCAGGGCGATCTGACTCCGATCGCGGCCGCCGACTGGAGTCACGACCGGGCCGAGCACCTGCTCGGCAGGGCGGGTTTCAGCGGCACGCCGGAGGACATCGCGAGGCTGGCGGCGATGACCCCCGCGGAGGCCGTGCGCGCGCTCGTCTACTACGACGACATCCCCAACGACCACCTGCAGCCGTTCGAGCACTCCGGCTTCTGGGATGAGACGCTGATGCACTTCCCGCCCAGCCGCCCGGCGGCCACCGACCGGGCACTGGCGCGCGGCGGGAGCATGGGCGTGCGGGTCAAGCCCGAGCACGTCAACCGCCACATGCAGCCCGTCTCGGACCGTTTCTTCTACTGGCTGCGCGCGACGCAGCTCGAGACCCGCCGGGTCGGCTACTGGTGGGCCGAGCGCATGCTCGACACGCACCGTCCGCTGGAAGAGAAGATGGCGCTGTTCTGGCACGGGCACTTCGCGACCGCCGAGAACAAGGTCCGCGACTATCGCAAGATGCTGCTGCAGATCGAGACGTTCCAGCGGCATGCGACGGGCAACTTCGGCGACCTGGTGGTGGCCGTGGCGCAGGACCCGGCCATGCTCTACTACCTCGACGCCGGGGTGAACGTGAAGGGGGCGGCCAACGAGAACTTCGCCCGTGAAGTGATGGAGTTGTTCACGATGGGCGTGGGCAACTACTCGGAGCTGGACGTGCGCGAGGCGGCGCGTGCCTTCACCGGGTGGAACTTCGAGAACCTCGACTTCGTGGTGCACCCGGCGCTGCACGACGACGGCGAGAAGACGTTCCTGGGGCGGACGGGCAACTTCGACGGCGTGGACGTGCTCGACATCATCCTCGAGCAGCCGGTGACGGCGGAGTACATCGCGACGAAGCTCTACCGTTTCTTCGTGCGCGAGGAGGTCTCGCCGGCGCTGCAGGCAAAGCTGGGCGCGGTTTTCCGGGACAACAACTACGAGCTGCGGCCGCTGCTAGCGACGATCTTCGGCTCGCGCGACTTCTACAGTGCGGCGAGCTACGGGGCGCACATCAAGGGTCCGGTCGAGCACGTGATCACGCTGCTCAAGCACCTGGGCGCGGAGGACGTGCCGGGGGTGCCGGACTTCAACCAGACGACGATTGCGCTGGGCCAGCACCTGCTGAACCCGCCGTCGGTGGCGGGCTGGGCGCAGGGCCGGTCTTGGATCACGCCGGCGCTGATTCAGGAGCGTGGCAACGTCGCCTTCAACTACCTGTTCCCCGACGTCATCGAGTTCCGGGATCCCAACTTCCTTCCCCGCAGCGGCGACGGAATCGTGGGCGAGCGCCTGCGCAACGGCTATGCCTTCAGCTCGGCGATCGCGCTCGACGACCCGGGCCGAATGACGGCTTTCGATCTGGCCGCCCGCGAGCGGGACGAGCTGTTCAACACGCGCGTTTCGGGCTACCGCGCCTGGGCGCAGGCCATGCAGAAGCTGATTCCGACGCCGCGGGGCGCCGCCCGGATCGACATGACGCGGATGGTGGTGGACGCCGGCGCGCAGACGACCGCCGAGGCCGTGGATTATCTGCTGGCGCGGTTCCTGCGCATGCCCGCATCCGACGCCGTACGCGAGGCGCTCGTGACGTTTCTCGACGACGAGCTGGGTACGTCGGACATCGGCCGTGCCCGTACGTATCTGGAGGATCCCTTGCGCATGGTGGCTCACCTCATCATGAGCACGCCCGAGTATCAGATCGACTGACGTCCGGCCACGTCCGATCCGGGGAGGCTCCGATGCAGCTGAATCGCCGCCAGTTCGTCTACACTGCCGCCGGCGCGGCGCTGTTCGGCCGCGTGCCGCGCGCGTTCCAGGGCTCCTATGACCTGATCGTCAAGGGCGGCCGCGTCGTCGATCCGTCGCTGCGAATCAACGCGGTTCGCGACGTGGCGATCGCGGGCGGTCGCATCGCCGCGGTCGAGAGCGACATTCCCGCCGCCGGGGCCGACGTGATCGATGCGCGGGGTCGCTTCGTCGTGCCGGGCCTGCTCGACGTCCACGCGCACTATGCGCGGGATGCCGCCGGACCGACGGTGGCGCTCGAGGACGGCGTCACTGCCTGGGTCGATGCGGGGTCGGCGGGCGCCGACGGCCTCGCCGAGCGGGTGGCCATCGCGCGGGCGGCGCCGCAGCAGGGCCGCGTGCTGATCAACATCGGGCGCGCGGGCATCCTGCGCGACGGCGACACGATGGACCTCGACCTCGCCGACGTGGACGCCGCGAAGAACGCCGTGGCGCGCCACCGCGACTTCGTGGTTGGGGTCAAGGCGCGGCTGTCGCGCAACGTCGCCGCCGACGACGTCGAGGTGCTGCGCCGGGCGCAGGACGTGGCCTCGTCCTTCGACCTGCCCGTGATGATTCACATGGGCCAGACCGCCTCGCCGCTATCCAGGCTGTTCGGTCTGCTCAAGCCGGGGGACATCGTCACCCACATGTTCGCGCCGCCGCCGAACGCCATCGTCGACGGCGCCGGGCGCCTCCTGCCCGCCGTGCTCTCTGCCCGCCGCCGCGGCATCTGGTTCGATGTCGCCAACGGACGCACCGGCCACCTGCGCTGGGATACCTTCGACCAGGTGATGCAGGCCGGCTTCTGGCCCGACACGATCTCGACGGACGGCAACGCCGCAAGCAGGACCGTGCCGGGGGTCGTCGACCTGCCCAACGTCATGTCGAAGTTCCTGGACGCCGGGATGACGCTGGACCAGGCGGTCGCCTGCGTGACCGTGAACGCGGCGCGCGTGTTTCCGCATCTCAACGACCGCGGCACGCTGCACGTGGGAGCGCGGGCCGACCTGGCGCTGCTCGAGATGCGAGTGGGCGCCTTCGACTTCGTCGACAACTACGAGAACCTGCGGCCCGGCAGCCGGCGGCTCTTCCCGCGCGGAACCGTGCTCGGCGGGCGCTGGATGCCGCGCGCGTGAGCGGTCAGGACGTGCCGGGGCGCGCGCCGCAGAGGCGTGCCGAAGCCGCCAGCGAGCCGCGCGCGAGGCGCGCGGCACCGCGGTAGTAGTCCGTCTCCGCGTGTGCCTCGACGAGCCCGAGGCAGCCGGGCGCCCACGCCAGCAGGTGGTCCTGCAGGAAGTCCCGTTGGGCCTGCAGGCACCGCCCGAGCTGCGCGCCGTCGTCGCTGCCGGCGGCCTCGACCGCCCGCTCCGACAGCGTGGCGAGGAAGTCCAGCTCGAGGGCGAGGTGGTCGTCCGGCTCGCGGTGGAGCGCGGGGGCCTGCACGCCGAACGCCTCGTACAGCGCCCGCACCTGCAGGGTCGACTCCTGGAAGGTGAGCTTCGTCTTGCTGCGGTGAACCGATTCCCAGGGCGGGGCCAGCATTTCCCCGGGTCCCACGAAGAGTCGATTGAAGTCCCACGTCAGCGCGTCGAGCTGGGCCGGGGCCCAGCGTTCGCAATACGTCGCGAGTAGAGCCAGCCCGGCGGCCGTGTCCGCTTCGTCGGATGGCAGCGGCCAGGCTTCGAAGAGGCGGCCTGCGGCCAACGCGGTCAGCCACTCCGCGTCCGGGGGCGCGTAGAAGCAGCGGCCGAGGAAGCGATAGGCGACGGCCTGCGGTGCCTGGAGCCGCTGCCAGACAGCGCGGTCGAGCGGCTCGTCGCCGGCGGGCACCGCGGTCAAATGCCCACCCTGACCTGCATGGCGTAGAACAGGAAGCGACCGCACAGCTCCGACACGAGGACCGTCGCGAACGCCAGGCCGGTCAGCGCGGCAGTCAGGGGCCGCTGCGCGGGCCGGGCGGAGACGCGGGCCACGCCCACCAGGGCCGCGGCGGCCACGCCGAGCAGCGCCAGCCGCAACAGCAGGATGCCGCCGTAGTCGTCGGTAAGCCGCTGCGCGCTCGCCGCCGCGGCAGCCGACCCGTCGGTCTCCAGCGCGGCCAGGTGGAGCGGCAGGACGACAGGCTCGACGGCGAGCACCACCAGGCCGGCCAGCGCCAGCCTGCGCAGGGTCGTCCCGGTGCCGCTGTCGCGCGCCGCGGCCGGGTCGGCGGGCGGCGGGAGGCCCCCGGCGGCCACGGCGACCGCCACGCCGAGGATGCCCAGGCGCAGGGCGCTGCCGCCGAACGCGGCCGGCGTCGCGAAGCTGTTCCAGGCCGGCTGGGCCGGCAGCAGGTAGATGGCCGTCTGGCAGTACAGGAACGCCAGGCCGGCCAGCGCGGCGAGCCGGCTCAGCCAGCAGCGAACGCGCGGGCGGCCGGCGGCCCGCAGCTCGAGGCCGGCCAGCGTGGCCAGGAGCGCCGCGAACAGGCTCCCGAAGACGATCTCGCGACTCAGCCAGGAGGACGAGAAGTTCACTACGGCACGCGCCGCCTCGAGCGGCGTGGACAGGTGGAAGAGGGCCGCGAACAGCCCCACCGACAGCACCACCAGCATGGCCGACAGCGGCACGAAGAGCGCGCCGTCGCGCGCGGCGGCGCCGCGCCGGGCCGCGAGGCGCCGCAGGACCTGCAGCGTGAGGAACGCACCCACTGCCGCCTGCGACAGGAGCGTGAAGACCACGAGCGACCAGTCGCGTGTTTCCATGCGGGCGCGGTCAGGCGGGCGTCTCGCCGCTCGCGGTGCAACGTGGGGCTCTCACCACGGGCTGTCAGGAGCGGACGATCTTGAGCGGGATGAAACGTATGGCAGGCTTCGTGATGTCGGCGTCGGGCAGCGGTCCGAACTGGTCCGTGGCGTTCGGCCTGGCCGCCGCCTCGTCGAGCGTGCCCCACTGCAGCGCCTTGGTCGGGCACGCTTCCGCGCAGGCTGGTCCCCCGGTGCCGGCGTCGATGCGGTGCGAGCAGAAGTTGCACTTCTCCATCTTGCCCGTCTCGTCGCTGAACTGCGGCGCGTCGTAGGGACACGCCCAGGCGCAGAGACGGGCGCCGATGCACTTGCTCTGGTCCACGATGACGATGCCGTCGGGCCGCTTCGTGATGGCGCCGGACGGGCACGCCTCGGCGCAGACCGGCACCTCGCAGTGGTTGCACGACATCGAGACGTGGTACATGTACGGCCCGCCGTCGTCGTCGCCCTCCACCGTGCGCACCTTGCGCCAGCGCACCCCGAGGTCGACCCCGTTCTCGACCTTGCAGGCGATTTCGCAGGTACGGCAGCCGGTGCAGCGATTGGCGTCGAAGACGAACGCTACCTGCTTCATGCTGCGTCCCCTCCGGCGGCGACCTCGACCAGCGACGAGTTCAGCGTGTGCCCCAGCGAGATCGGCTCGTACTTGTCGGGGCTCAGGATGCTGGCGCTCTGCTTTTCGTCGACGGCGCCCCAGCCGGTGGTCACGCTTACCACGCCGCGCAGGATGCCACGCGTCACCTGCGCCTGTGCCTCGATCTCGCCGCGGTCGTTGAAGACGCGGATGCGGGCACCGTCCTCGATGCCGCGCGGCCGAGCGTCCTCGGGATGAATCTGCAGCACCTGGCTGGCCCAGATCTCAGTCAGGAAGTCGTGATGGTGGAAGCTCGAATTGACGTGGTTGTGGTTCTTGCGGTTGATGAGCTGCAGCGGATAGCGCGTGGCCAGGCGTTCGTCCACCCACGGCGCCTCCACCGGCTGCCGGTACTCGAGCAGCGGCGCGAAGCCCTTCCGCTGCAGGTACAGCGAGAAGAGCTCGATACGCCCCGACGGCGTGTCGAACCGCTTGTCGGCGAACGGTATCCACGGGTCCGGCATGGGATTCACGGGGCCCTGCTCGAGTTGTTCGAGCGTCACCCCGGTCGGCTCCAGGACGTGGCGCAGGAGATCGTCGTCCGGCTTGTCGAAGTCGTCGCCGAAGCCCAGGCGGCGCGCCAGCTCGGTCAGGATCCAGCGGTCGGAGCGCGATTCGAACAGTGGCTCGATGGCCTGCTCCATGAGCTGGATGTAGCGGCTGCGGATGCCCGCCAACAGATTGCGGGTCTCGAACAGCGTCGTCACGGGCAGCACGAAGTCCGCGTAGCGCGCCGTCGTGGTCATGAAGATGTCCTGCACGACCATGAGGTCGACGTTGTCGAGCCCGGCGATGATCTTGCGCGTGTTCGGGTACTGCGTCAGCACGCCGGCGCCGGCCACGTGGACGGCCCGGATTGGATGCGGCTTGCGTTCGACCAGGTACTCGCCGAGCTTGGTGGCCGGAATGCCGGCGATGGGCGGGTTCTGCTGGACGGGCACGGGGTAGTTGATGTTCCCCCCCTGCCGGAGATAGCCCCCGTTGTCGTTGACGCCCCCGCCGAGCACGCCGACGTTGCCGGTGAGCGCGGCCAGGTACAGGTGGCCGATCACCGTCAGCGTCCCGTTGTCGGTGCGCTGGGCGCCGGCCATGTTCTGGATGATGGCTGCCGGCCTGGCCGCGGCGAACTCCCGCGTCAACGGGGCTACGACGCCGGCCGGGGCGCCGGTGATGCGCTCGACCACGTCGGGCGTGTAACGCGCCGCGACGGCGCGCAGCCACTCGAAGACCGGCTGGCAGCGTACGCCGTCGAGCTCGTAGCTCCCGTGCAGGGCGGGCCGCACGCCGGGCGTGTCGGCCGGGACCGGGCGCCCGCCGCGCTCGTCCCAGACGACGAAGCGACCGGGGCCGCCGCCGCCGTTCGTCACGAGCTGCAGCTCGCGCAGGTCCACCGGCAGCGGGTTGCCGCCCGCCGGCCAGCGTGCCGCCGCCGCCGGCAGGTCGCAGCCGCGGTCGCCGAGCCGCACCAGGAACGGGGCATTCGTGACGCTGCGGACGTAGTCGTCGTCGAACAGCTCTTCCTCGAGCAGCACCCTGACCATGCCGAGGGCGAGCGCGGCGTCCGTGCCCGGCCGGACCTGGATCCACTGGTCGGAGAGCGCGGCGGTCTCGCTCAGCCGAGGATCGATCGTCACCAGCCGGGCGCCGTGCTGCTCCCGGGCCTGGAACAGGTTCTTCATGTAGCCCTGGTTGGAGACGGCCGGGTTGTTGCCCCAGGCCAGGAAGAACCGGCTGTGCACCCACTCGTCGCGGAACTCGGACCGGCCGCCGCCGAAGACGGCGTTGTAGCCCTCGGTGACCGAGGCGCAACAGAGCTGCGAGATGATCGGCGTCGTGCCGCCGAAGCGATTCCAGAAGGCTGAGTAGAGCCCGCGGACGCCGGTCGAGAGCGACGACCAGTTGCCGGTGCCCCCGACGGCGAGGAACGCCTCGTTCCCGTCCTCCGCGAGGATGCGCCGGTAGCGCTCGGCGATCGTGTCGAGCGCCTCCTCCCATTCGATCCGCTCCCAGCGGTCCTCGCCCCGCCGGCCGGCCCGGCGCATGGGGTACTTGAGGCGGTGCGGGCTGTAGAGCTGGCGGATGCGGGAGATGCCGCGGGCGCAGGCGAGCACGTTGAAGTCGGGATCGCCCGTCACCTTCACCAGCCGCCCGTCCTCGACGTGGGCCAGGAGCGCGCAGTGGAGGCACTCCGGCGTGTTCGCCGTGCGGAAGATCCGGCTGCCGGCGGCTGCGGCCCCGGCGGTCGCGACGCCCGCCGGGGCGCCGGCGGGCGGGTAGCGGGACAGCAGCAGGCCGCCGCCGCCGAGCGCTGTCGCCCCCCCGAGCAGGGCGCTCCACTTCAGGAAGCTCCGCCGCGACGCGTCGAACGCGTCGGACGGACCGGCGACATCACGCTGGGGCGGCATCGGCGCGACCTCGGTACCGGGATTCGGTACGGCAGTATAGCAGCCCGCGGCAAAAGGCCCCGCTGCCTGTCAGCGGGCGCCGCCGAGCAGGGCACCGTAGCCGTCGCGGAAGCTGCGGTGCTCGAACACGTAGCCGCTGGAAACCAGCCGCGCGTTGCGGCAGCGCTTGCCGCCGGGCGCTTGGTCGGCGGCGGGGGGGGCAGGAGCGGGCAGCCCCAGGCACCCGGCAATCCAGCGCATGACCGCGCACTGCGTCGCCGGCTCGTGGTCTGCGCCCAGGTACACGGGCAGCGGGTGTTCGAGTCGCAGGAGGTGGCGCAGCAGCCCGGCGCAGTCGTCGCGGTGGATGCGGTTGGTGTAGACGGGGGCGCACGGCTCGCCTGCGCGCACGCGGTCGACCAGGCGCGTGCGGCCCGGGCCGTAGATGCCGGCCAGGCGCACGACGCTGGCCCCTGCCGCGCTGTCGTGGACCACGGCCTCGCCGTCGAGGAGGATACGCCCGTAGTCGTCGCCGCCGGTGGGGGAGTCCTCGTCCACCCACTCGCCTGCGTTCTGCGGATACACGCGGGTGCTCGACGCATAGAGCACCCGTGCGAGCGTGCCGCCCCGGCCGGCGGCGCGCAGCAGGTTGCGGGGGCCGTCGACGTAGGCGGCGCGGTAGGCTGCGGGCGAGCGCCGGTCGGCCGCGGCCACGTAGCATACGGCGTCGAGCCCATCCGGCACGGCCCGCAGGCTGTCGGGATCCTGCAGGTTCGCTGCGACCGGACGCACGCCCGCCGGCAGCAGGTGGGCACGGCGCCGCAGCCCGTACACCGCGTGCCCGTCGGCCAGCAGGCGCCGCGCGAGCTCGCTGCCGACGTCGCCGCAGCCCGCGATCAGGATGGACGACATCTGGTGTAGAAGGTGTAGAGCCACATGGTGTAGCGCGGTGTTGGGGGCGGGTCATTCGCCGCCGTCGTCTCCAAGCGGAATCGTATATTTCTGCGCCGGGGCGGGTCCACAGGATGCGCTGGCGGGCCCGGCCGTGCGTACGGCTACCGCCGGCGGACCGCGCTGGCGCGGTCGACGAGGGAAGCGAGCGTCGTGGCCACCAGCACCCAGGCCGCGGCGCGGGCGACCGGCGTCAGGACCGCCGCCTGGCCCGGCACCACCTCGATCCGCGCGGCGGCAAGCACGACCAGCGGGACGAAGTAGCCGATGCCGTTCCAGCGCCCGATGGTGCTCATGCGCAGCCGCTTCTCGCGGTGCAGCCAGTAGGAGTCGGCCGCGTACTGGCCGAAGGCAACCACGACGAGGACGGGCAGCGCCGCCGGGACCACGCCTGCCGCCGCGGCGCCCGCCAGGCACGCGGTGACGAAGACGCAGTCGGTGACGTGATCGAACAGTCGGCCGGCGGCCGACGCCGTGCCTCGCCGGCGGGCGACCGCGCCGTCCAGCAGGTCGCTGGCGATGGCCGCGGCCAGCAGCGCGGCAACCAGGCCGGCGGGCAAACGGTCCGGCCGCGCGAAGGCGATCGCCAGCGGCAGCGCCAGTCCGAACCTGAACCCGGTGAGCAGGTGGGCTATGGCGCAGACTCCCGCCCGAACAGCTCGCGCTGCGCCCGCGGCCAGAACGCCACGCCGATGAGCGCGTTGAACAGGATGAAGAAGTTGTGCTGCACGAAACCGAACGCTGCCATCGGACCCTCGTTCTCGGGAAACAGGATGACCCAGAACGTGATGGCGGCCGCGCGCATGGGCGTCGGCACGGCCGCGGCGAAGAAGATGACCGGCAGGTAGCCGAGCAGCGCCGCGAAGGATGCCTCGACGCCGAACAGGTTGAGCGCGGTCGTGTACACCGCCACGGCCGCCAGCAGTGCCGGTGAGCGCAGCGCGAGGAACAGCGCATAGTGCTTGACCTCGGCCCGGCGGAACGCGTGGAAGATGCGCCGCTCGCGCAGGCGGTTGCCCGGCAGGATCGCACCGCGGAAGTAGAGCACCCAGAGGGCGAAGACCGGCACCGCGCCGGCTGCGAGCCAGGGCAGCAGCCCGAACGCGGGGGGCAGGGACGGGCCGCTGAAGGCGTAGCCCACCGTTGCCCAGAACAGCAGGTAGAACACCTCGCAGAACATGACGAACAGCATCACCGAGCCGACTTCCCAGCCCGGCACGCGGTCGCGCCGGTGCAGGTAGTAGGCCATCGCGCCCTTGCCGATCTGCTCGTTGAAGATCGAGATGACGTAGGCGCTGGCGCGGATGGGCAGGATGTCGCGGTAGCGGACCGGGGTGATGAACCAGTTGAGCGCCCGCGTCACCACCAGCGTGTCGATGCAGAAGTAGAGGCCCGAGTAGGCGACCATCAGGACCACCCAGGACAGCCAGTCGACGTTGGCGAAGACCCCGGCCATGTAGTCGGCCAGCGACAGGCCCTCGCGCTCGGCGGCGCCGTCCAGGCGGTAGTACAGGTAGGCGAAGCAGGCCGCGCCGAGGCCCAGCAGGGCGGCGCGTCCGGTTCTGCCGGGCGCGGGGCGTGCGGCGGTGGGGGGGGCGTCGGCCGGAGATTCCGTTCCCGATGAGGATGTGTTCGGTGGCACGTTTAGGGTCCTTCCGCAGCCGCCCGCAACTTCGCCAGGGTATCCGCCAACGGCGTGAGGTCGATGCCCAGATCGCCGTCTGCATTCCGCGGCACGACCTCGTCGGAGGTGATGACGTCGATGACCGTCGGCGTCATGCCGCCTGTGCGAACCAGGCCGGCCAGCCGTGCCGCGACCCGGGCCAGTCGGACGGGCATCGAGCCGATTGACGGCTCGTGCCCCAGCAGGCGCGCGGTCCGCTGCAGCAGCTCGCGCTGGCTGACCGTCGTCGGGCCGACCAGCTCGTACGTGCGTACGCCGTCCCACGACTCACGGCAGCAGCGCACGACCGCCTCGCACAGGTCGTCGACGTCGAGCGGCCGCAGCCGATGCACCCCGCCGCCCAGCAGGCGCACGGCCGGCCGGGACGCGTCGCGCAGCAGCGCGCGACCGCCGGCCGTGTGGGGTCCGAGCAGCAACGGCGTCCGAATGATCGCCGCGTCGATCCCCGCGTCGGCGACGAGGCGTTCGGCCTCCCCCTTGGAACGGAAGTAGCGGTTCGCCGAGTGCGGATCGGCCCCGAGCGAGCTGACGAGCACGAGGCGGCGCACGGCCGCGGCGCGCGCCGCCCCGACCAGGACCCGGGTCGTGTCGACGTTTGCCTGCCGATAGCGGGTCGTCCGGCTCTCGAACAGCGTTCCGGCGAGATGCACCACCGCGTCGACGGCGTCGAGCGCCGCACGCAGCCGGTCGGGCTGGTCGTAGCCGACGACCACGGTCGCCATGTGCGGCGAGCGGGGCAGGTCGGCCGCGGCGGCCTGCCGCCGCACGACGGCCACGACACGCAGCGACTCGTCGTCGGCGAGCCGAGCCAGCAGGGCCTTGCCGACGGCGCTGTTGGCCCCCGTGACGGCGACCCGCGCGCTCTCCACGTCCTGCAACGGGCTGTCGGCTAGTGCGCCAGCGGGTCCGGCCGCACCTGGAAGCGGAAGACCGGCGCGACGTTGACCGTGCCGCCTTCCGCATGGAACGGGGCCCGGCTGCCGGAGGTGGTCCAGACGGCGCGCCCCTTCCAGCCGGCGTCGGGATCGTCGATGCGCCCATCGAGCCCCTTGCCGTAGAAGCTCCCCAGCGGGTACGGCACGCGGAAGGTGCGGAACTCGCCGTCCACCAGCGCGAGCACGCCCTCGGACAGGTTGCCGGTCACGAGCTGGACGTTCTCGCCGACCCCGAGCAGGTTGAAGCGGTCGGTGAAGTTGTAGTAGGCCGAGTCGGCGCTGGCCGAGTCGGTCGCCCCCTGGTAGTTGGGCCCCGGCAACGGATGGAGGGTCCAGCCCTCGTCGCAGTGCCGGCCGGTGGCGGTCGGCCCGTTCAGCGGCCCCGCGCAGCGGCGGCGGTCGAAACTGGCCAGATGGCCGCTCGACAGCACCGTCCACACGACGCCGTCGCTGTCGACGTCCATGCCCCGCGGCGAGTACCCTTGGACGGGCGCCTGCGGGTCGTTCCAGGGCACCTCGTAGTACTCCGACAGCGCCGTATGCACCGGGTCGTCACCCGGGACCACGCGCACGATGCCGCCGGGCATGCCGCGGGTCGAGCCCCAGATCGAGCCGTCGCGGGGACTCGGCGCCACACCGTAGAAGCCGCGCTCGATGCGCATGTCCTGCGTCGGATCCAGCGGCTCGCCCGGCTCGACGTACGTGTCCCGCCGGCCGTTGCCGTTGGTGTCGAGCACCTGCACCGTCCAGCCCTGCGCCAGGGCCTCGTCGCCGGTCTCGTCGAACACCTTCGTGTCGAACCAGGCCACCACCGGACCGCTGCCGCAGAACCACAGCTTGTCGTCTTCCGCGAAGTTCAGGTGGTGTGTCCCGAAGCAGGTGTTGACGGTCGTGATTTCACCCGTCGCCGGGTCCCACATCTGGACCTGGCGGTTGCTGCGCTCGATGGGGAACGCCCGCGCGGCCGGGTGGTCCGATCCCTCCCGGCAGAAGGCGGGTGCCTCGGCGGGACGCACGCGCGCCGCGATCCACACGCGGGCGCGGCGGTCCATGGCGAAGCTGTGGGCGTTGCTACGGCTATCCCAGATGATCTCCTCGCCCCAGTAGGGCGACGGCATCAGCGGCGGCGTCGAGGCCGTGGTGGGCGTGTTCGGGTCGCGCACCTGCAGCTCGACGCGGGTGGCCGTGTGCGTCAGCGGGTCGAGGACCGGCATGTAGTCCGCGCTGTTCTCCGCGGCCCCGTAGACCGGGCCGTTGGCGTTGACCGTCGGATCGCGCTTGTCCGCCGAGATCAGGTCGTGCATGTAGGCCCGGGGGTCGGCCCAGTCCCACAGGCTGACGACGACGTTGCGCTCGACGCCCTGCGGGCGGGGCGGGGCGGTCTGCGGATACTCGCCCGCCTCGATGCGATCGGTCCAATCGGCGTACATCGCCAGCGCGGGCCGGCGTCCGACCTGGTTCAGGCGGGTGTCCATGTTCACGCCGGCCTGGCCGGACTTGATGCGCCGGTCCCAGGCGGCGACGTGCGAGTCGAAGTCGCCGAAGGCGTCGGGAATCTCCCGCGTGGCCTTGTTGCCCAGCGCGTGGCAGCCGATGCAGCCGTCGGTGCTGACCACGCCGCTGATCCAGGCGCCCTGGCTGTCGATGGCCGGCGAGATGCCGTTGCCCTGCGGGCCCGTGCCCGGAAACTGGTCCGGCGCCGGCAGTCGCAGCAGCGAGAACCAGTACTGCGCCGGATAGTACTCCGCGGCGGCCCGCGCGTCGGGCGCGGGCACAGCCGTCAGGTCGAGCGTCTGCCCGGGCTCGGCCCGTACCTTCCCGGAGTCCACCAGTCCGTAGCCGCGCACCCACACGTCGTAGGCCGCCGCCGGCAGGTCGGGTACGAGGAAGCGGCCCGCGTCGTCGGTCACGACGATCTTGATGTGCCGCGTGGGCAGCTCCCGGGTCTCGGCGATCACCCACACCCCTGCCTCGGGGCCGTCGGGGCCGGTGACCACGCCGGCGATGTCGTCGCCGTCCATCGGGATGGCCGCGCCCCGCGACTGACCGGGCTGCAGCGCAGCAGCGGTCGCCGCGACCAGGGCGGCGGCGCCGGCTGCGCTGCCCACCGCGAGTAATCTGCGCACCATGCTGGACCTCCCTGCAGCCTGCGGGCCGCAAACTCGACACGCCATCATACTGCCAAGCAGCGGCCGGGTTCGATGGTTTCGGCGGCCTGCGGTATGATGGCAGCTGCTCGCGGCGACGGCTCGAAGCCCGTGCGGCCGGCGAGCAGGATGCGTCCCTGGAGGATGCGCCCGGGAGGAGCAGATGTTCAGCAGAGCGCTCGTTGTACCGATCGTCTTCGCCTTCCTCGTGCCCGCCGCCGGCGCGGTCCCGGCCGGCGCGCAGACGGCATTCGATCCGCCGCGGCTGGCGGACGGCAAGCCCGACCTGCAGGGCGTCTGGGACTTCCGCACGCTGACGCCGCTCGAGCGGCCCGCGGACCTCGGTGACAAAGCGGTGCTGACCGACGAGGAGGCCACCGAGATCGAGTCGCAGGCGGCGGCGCGCGACGCCGCCGCGAACGCACCGACCGAGCGCGGGGACGAGATCCTGCCGGTCGGCGGCGACGTGGGCGCGTACAACGCGTTCTGGGTCGATCAGGGTGCCGGGGTGGTCGCGGGCCAGCGGACGTCCCTCATCGTGGATCCGCCCGACGGGCGCCTGCCCGCGCTGCAGCCGGGCGCGGAGATGCAGCAGCTCTCGCTGGCCGCGGACCTGGGCGGCACGCTGCCGGTCCGCGTCCGGGCGGCCGGCATCGGCACCGACAGCCACGAGGACCGCGGCCTGGCCGAGCGCTGCCTGCTCGGCTTCAACACGGGACCGCCGATCGTGCCCGTCGGCTACAACCAGAACATCCAGATCTTCCAGACGTCCGACTACGTGGTGATCTTCCACGAGATGGTGCACGACGCGCGCATCGTGCCCCTCGACGGGCGCGGACACCTGCCGGCGGGCATCCGCCAGTGGATGGGCGACTCGCGCGGCTACTGGGACGGCGACACGCTGGTGGTCGAATCGACCAACTTCACGGCGAAGACCGCCAGCTTCAACCCGTCTATCGCCCAGGCGGCCGGGGATGGGACGCACCTGCACCTGACGGAGCGCTTCAGCCTGGCGGCGGACGACACGCTGCACTACGAGTACACCGTGAACGACCCGACGACCTTCACGCGGCCGTTCACCGCGCTGCTGCCGATGAAGCGCGGCGACCTGGTATTCGAGTACGCCTGCCACGAGGGCAACTACGGCCTCTACAACATGCTGGCCGGCGCGCGCGCCCAGGACGCGGAGACCGCGGCGCAGCAGCAGCAACAGTAGCAGTAGCAACGGCAGTAGCGGTCCCTGTGGACCGGCAGGACCATGCGAGCGGCCTCCCGCGCGCTGATCGTCGTCAGCTGCCTGCTGCTGATTCCGGTGGCGGCCGTCCTCACGGCCGCCGCCAAGCAGCGCTTCGCAGACGGCCCGAACCGCCTGTTCTCCGGCGGGCGCCTGGTGGCGGGCGAGCTGCACGCCGGCCCGGAGCCGGACTGGCGCTTCGTTCGGGACATCGAGACCATCGAGCTGCAGCTCCTCGAGCCGCCCACGTCCCGCCGCATCTGGGCGGCCGAGCACGGCGGCAGGCTGTACGTCTGGTCCGGCTACATGGGCACCGCGGTCGGTCGGCTGTGGAAGCGCTGGCCGGTCCAGGCCCAGCGGGACGGCCGCGCCGTGCTACGCATCGCCGGCAGGCGCTACGAGCGGCGGCTCGTGCGCATCGAGTCGGGTCCCGTCCTCGACGGCATCAGCCGCGCCATCCGGGACAAGTACCCGTCGCAGGTCACGCGCGAGGCGGTGGAGGCCGGCGACGCCTGGATGTTCGAGGCCGCGCCGCGCTGACCTTCCCCATGCCTGCCGGCACCGGTTGCCGCACGAAGTCGCGGATAGCTCCATTGACGTACTCGCCCGACGCGCTCTGGCTGTGCGGATCGCCCCTTGGCCGCGGTCCTGTGCGAACGGCGGAGCGGTGCTGAAGGCGGCGTCCGCCTGCGCGGCGGCGACTCGGCACCGGGTGCCGCCGCCGGACTTCGGCCCGCTCCCGACCGAGCCGTAGCAGCCGGGTCGCGCGGCCGCCCCGATGGTGATATAAACGCGGCACGAAGGAGTGCGCATCATGGCGAAGGGAACTCGCAGCGACAGCGGCGCATGGCAGGGACGGGAAGCGGGGCTTGCGGTACTGACAGCCACGTGGGCGGCCGCCGGACTGATCGCGGCGGGCAGCCTGAGCGCCGGGCCGGGCGTCGCCGTCGCGGCGGCGCAGGCCCCGGCGGCCGACGGGGCCTTTACGACGGAGCAGGCAGCCAGCGGCTGGTCGGTCTACGGCGTGCAGTGCGGCCAGTGTCACGGGCCGAACCTGGAGGGCATGGTGCACGCGCCGCCGCTCTCGGGCGTCGAGTTCCTGAACAGCTGGCAGGGGCAGACCACCGCTGACCTGTTCGCCTACCTGCGCGACGAGATGCCCCCGGGGCAGGCCGGCGCCCTCAGCGATCAGGCCTATATCGACCTGGTGGCGTACCTGCTGGAGGCGAACGGCGCCGTGCCGGGTGAGCGGACCCTGATGGTCGATGCGGCGGTGCCGATCGGTGCCGCCGCGGACATCGAGGAGGCCCGCCGCGCGGCCGGGGCCGGCGAGCGGGTGCGGCGGCGGTCGTCACGGTTCATGAACCGCGTGGTGCCGCACGAGCTGAGCCCCGTCACCGATGCAATGCTCGCGGACCCGCCGCCGGGAGACTGGCTGAGCTGGCGCCGGACGCGCGACAGCCACGGCTACAGCACGCTCGATCAGGTTACGCGCGACAACGTGGCCGGCCTGCAGCTCGAGTGGTCGCTCTCCATCCGGCCGGGCAACCACCAGACGACGCCGCTCGTGCACGATGGCGTCATGTTCCTGGCCCACCCGGGGAACGTCGTCCAGGCCATCGACGCGGCGACCGGCGACGTCATCTGGGTGTACCGCCACCGGCTGCCGCCGGACGCGCGCGCCGGTGCCACCCGCACCTTGGCGCTGTACGGCGACAAGGTGTTCCTCGCAACGGCCGACGCGAGCCTGGTCGCGCTCGACGCGCGGACCGGCGAGGAGGTGTGGAAGACGGTCAAGACCGACTATACGCAGGGCTTCCGCCAGAACGCCGGCCCGGTCATCGCCAACGGCGTCCTCATCACCGGCACCAACGGCTGCGACCGCTACACGGAGCAGACCTGCTTCATCACGGGTCACGACCCCGACACCGGCGAGGAACTGTGGCGCACGTCCACCATCGCGCTGCCGGGCGATCCGAACGACGCGTCCTGGGGCGACACGCCGCCGTACCTACGCGCCGGCGGCGATGCCTGGATCCCGGGCAGCTACGACCCCGATCTCGGCCTGTTCTATATCGGGACGGCGCAGGCCAAGCCGTGGGTAGCTGCCAGCCGCGGCATGACGACGCGGCAGGACGCGCTCTACACCAACTCGACGCTGGCGCTGGACCCGACCACCGGGCAGGTGCACTGGTACTTCCAGCACGCGCCGGGCGAGACGCTCGACCTCGACATCGTCTACGAGCGGGTGCTCGTCGACGCCGACGGTGAGAAGTGGCTGTTCACCATCGGGAAGGACGGCATCCTCTGGAAGCTCGACCGGCGCACCGGGGCGTTCGTCGACCTGCTCGAGACGGTCCACCAGGACATCTTCGATTCGATAGACAAGACCACCGGCGAACTCACCTACCGGGAGGACCTGCGGGACATCGCGATCAACGAGCGGGTGTTCGCCTGTCCGAGTCTGCTCGGCGGCCACAACTGGCAGGCCTCGGCCTACCATCCCGGCAGCGGCGCGCTGGTCATACCGCTCCACCAGGCCTGCATGCACCTGACCGGCCGGGCGGTGGAGTTCATCGAGGGTGGCGGCGGGACGGCCGGCCGCTATGAGCTGCTCGAGATGCCGGGCAGCGACGGCAACGTGGGCAAGCTGGCCGCATACGACGTGCGGACGATGGAGGAGCTGTGGAGCCACGAGCAGCGTGCGGCCTTCCTGACGGCGACGCTCACCACGGCGGGCGACCTGGTCTTCGCGGGCGACGGCGACCGCTACTACCGGGCATTCGATGTCGAGACGGGGGAGGTGCTCTGGGAAACGCGTCTGGGCGCCGCCGCGCATGGCTACCCCATCACCTACGAGGCCGGCGGCCGGCAGTTCATTGCCGTCCCGGCGTCGCTCGGCGGCGCGTTCCGGAGCCTCACTGCGCAGCTCAGCCCGGAGATCTACCAGCCGGAAGGAGGGAACGCGCTCTACGTCTTCGCGCTGCCCTGACACCTCGAAACCGACACTGCATGGATGCCTGTCTGCGTGCCGTCGATGTCGCTCGGCGGCAACGTCCGTCGCATCGTCCGGGCGGCGGCGGTTTGGGGTAGTCCGGGGACAGTCGGTACAATGTCGTGCATGGCCAAGCGCTGCAGGCTCCTGTCTCTTGCCCCGGGTCCACTTGTCGGGCTGTGCATCGCACTGGCCGGTGTGCCGGCCGCCGCCGAGGCCCAGGACGACCGCGGCGGCTTCTACGCCGGCCTGCAGATCGGTACCGCGATTTCTTCCACCGTGGCGTCGTCGCTCGGGGGCATCAACCACCCGACGCGCTGCGACGTGCTCCTCTATCCGGCGTCCGTAAGTCCGCCGGCGAACGATGCGGCGTGTCTGGACAACACGCACGCGGTAATCACATCCAACGAATTCGACCCGGGCGCGGGGCTCGCCAGCGGCCTAATGGTCGGCTACATGACCGGCGGCCTGCGGTTCGAGGTGGAGTACCTGCACCGCTACATGGGCCACGACACGGTGCCGCTCGGCGGTACGACCAGCGCGGCGCTGCAGAGCAAGACCTCGGAGTGGAGCACCGACCAGCCGCCGACGCAAGAGCTGGGAGACTACTCGGCGCACCAGGTCTTCGCCAATGTCTACTACGACTTCCTGAACGACTCGGCCTGGACGCCGTACGCCGGCGGCGGTGTCGGCTGGGCGGTGACGGACCTGCGCTACTATGCGCAGTTCATCCGCAAGCCCGAAGCGGAGTACCTGCAGGTCGAGTTCGACCCGGACTGGCCGGAGGCAGCCAAGCGCGCCGCTGCGGGCACGGCCAGCATCATCGATGCGAGGGTGGGGAAGGCCGTGTTCGGCGTCCAGGCGCTGGCCGGGATCGACTATGCGCTGAGCGAGCGCACGTCGGTCGGCGTGGCGTACCGCTGGGCCCGCTTCGAAGACCTCGACGACGACGCGACCTGGAACACCATCCGCAGCCACGCACCCGTGCAGGCCGACGGCGTGACCCCGTTCGATGCGGACCTGGCATTCGCCGGCATCGGCTACCAGGCCGTTACGCTCAACCTCAAGTACCGCTTCTGATCGACCGCTGCCCGGCGCGCGGCGGCGATGGGCGCCTGCGCCCTGGGTGGTGGAGGTGGCGTCCGCTACCCCATGCCGTCCAGATGCGTCTCAGACCATCTGGCGCTGTCCATAAGTCTTCAGTGCGTTGCATTCTGGCTGCTGCCACTGAACCGAGTCCCGACGAGTGCCGCTGTCATGCCGCGCCGCGGAGGTCCTCCAGGCCGCTCGCGCGCTCTGGAACGGCAGCATGCTCGTGTTCCCCCAGTCTCCGTGGCAAGCCTCTGTCCGACATGACGCTGTCCAAGCTGCTCAGGGAGCAAGGCGTGCAGGCCGTGCCGCACGGCTTCCGATCGAGTTTCCGCGATTGGGCGGCCGAAGAGACGAACCATCCCCGGGATGTCGTCGAGGCCCCCCTCGCCCATCAGGTCAAGGACAAGGTCGAATCCGCGTACGCGCGGTCGACGCTCTTCGAGCGCCGCCGCCGCCTGATGGCGGAGGCGTATCTCACTGGCGCGACATCCTCCGCGAACCGATCTGGACGTCTGCTGAAATCCCTCGAACCGACGGGGGATGAAATGCGGGGTTGACACTACCTTGAAAATGAAGAATTCTTGTGTTTGCAATCACTTACAACCAAAGCACCGGTGGACCAGACGTGATTTTTCCAAGTGCAGGACATTTGCGAGTGAGCACACGCGCCATTGCACGAGCTCCTGAAGCAGTCATCCTCCTGACGAAAGGTCACCGACTTGCCAACCCGCGACGAGCTCTTCCTTGCTTACCGCCAAGCCAAAGCCTCACTTTTTTTTGAGCGCCGCGGCGTCGGACTCATCGAATTCGCGCGATTCGAACGTGACCTACCGCGCCGGCTAGACACACTCGCACGACACCTGTCCTCCAACGGTGGCTGGTTCGACGACCTGCCTGCCGGGCAATTGTGGCTCGTACCGAAGCGTAGACGGTCACGCGTCGTTGACGAACCGACACTCTACATCGGCGTCCGCTCGCCGCACGCCAGTACATCGGCCCTGGACGTCCAGCTCCGGTTCACCCCCAGTCCGGAATACGCTATCGTTGAGGTTCTGTTCCTGTGGCAGTTCGGTTCAGCACTTGACTCGCTTCTCTCTCGTAACGCGGTCGGTTACCGCCTTGACCTCAAGAACGGCTCTCTTAGTCGCACACGACGATGGCTCTTCGAATATTGGCCCAAGCGGTATGACGAATTCCGAAAGACACCTGTCGAAGTGGCAATTCGACAGCTTGAACGTAACCGGCTCGTGCTCTTGCTTAGCGCGGACCTCACTAGCTTCTACGATACAATCGACCCCTCCTTTATGCTAGACCTTCACCCATCCGCTCCCGTCAAATCTGAAGAGTATCGAACAGCAATCTCTTCCCTCCTTCGCTCCTACAAGCAGTTCCGCCGCCGCGCTGCTCGACTGACGGGCCTTCCATGGCGGATCGGCATTCCCATAGGTGCCTTGACTAGCCGCATTGTTGCGAATCTCGCGCTTTCTACATTAGACCATGAGATTTACAACACTCCGACCATACGTTGCTACAGACGGTATGTGGACGATCTCGTAATCGTTGCCACTCCAAACGATGACCTCCGAGAATCCGATCTACATACTGCCATCTGTAAGTGCATACCTCACATTACACACTCACGCGCAGATGACAGCTATACTATAGACGGCGCACAACTGCGGCGGAAGGGCTCTCGGTTTCGCATTCAGAAGCGAAAATGTAAAGCACATTACCTCGGTGGTCGGTCTGGACTTGATTTTGTTAAGGAGATTAGAGCACACTTTGGGCGCTTAGTGAGTGAACAACGTGCCTTTCTGGATCCAGATGTATTTGCCGCCAAACCGCCCTCTCTTAGTTTGGTCCGGACCGGATCGCCCGGGCAACCGCTCACCGTGTTGCGGGATGTCGACCGCCTTCGTCTGGAACACCGTGCCCTTTCAGTCCGATTCAGCTCGTTGGAGCGGATTTCTGTTCTTCTCAATGAACCGGAAGCCCGCAATATCGCGAAAGAGGTTGTTTCCCAAACAATAGCTGTCGTGAGAGGCGATGATGACTGGGTCGCAAATCTCACGCCAATGTTGCGAATGTTGAAGATTGGCACTCTGACCGGGAATGTTAATAATGTGCTTGAGCTCCTCAGGTATATGGATGAAACCTTCGGCGATACGCAATCGGTACAACAGGTTGCCGGGACACTATATATAGCAGAACAGAAAGTGCCCTCAACTCATGCCTACGTGCGCCTGCGGGACTATCTGCATGCCTCCCGACTGGAGGCCATGTGTAGTGTGTTACGGCCCTCCTCCGACGGAGCCCAGAAGCTGCGGGATGCGCTTCCGAATGGTATCCGCGACGGAAAGCACACGGTTAGCTGGCGTGCGATCGGAAGTCGTGCACGGCTACTGGCGGCGGCAGATCTAAGGGCATTCGACAGGGAGGACGATGCGTTCGGCTTAACGCGCTACGACAAGTACCCCGCCGATGGTGACTTTGGCCAAGACGACGCAGACCTGCGGCGGCGACTTGAGTTCATCGCGAAATTTACCAGCGTGTGTAACCGGGATGATCCATGGAAGTGCTCCGCCTCGCGTCTGTTCTTGAGCACCCGACCGCCGTCATACTTTGACGTAGCGCGGAGGGTGCTTCGTCGCGTCGAAGTGGAGCTACGCGGGGACGAATTTGACGAGCTATTGGCCATGGTGAATGCGATCCGGGGAACGGAGTACAGGGATCCGGTGGGTACGGTTATTGACAGAGAGACAATTAGAATTCCGCCGAACTCGTGGTCTACTGAAGTTGAAATTGAAGAACCACAACTAATACTCGGTCATCTAGTCGCCACAAGTGAGTACTATGATCAGTCCACTAGGAGGCGGCCAACGTTGACACGCGAGCGACTTCGGCGGGTGAAACGGGTTCTTGATGGTGCAGTTAGGGAGGCGATGTTGTGCAGTGAAGGTGCCAGTTTTCTCGTTCTGCCGGAACTTTCACTTCCGCAGAAATGGTTTCGGGAAGTGGCAACGCATATTGCGCGGACTGGGAGCCACGGTCTTGTCGTGGGACTGGAGTATCGGTTTGTGGAGTCGCAGAAGGTTGTGAATCAAACATTTGCTGTGATGCCGGGGCCCTTTCAGTCAGTGGCGACATGGCCATGGACGAAGGGGTCACCTGCAGAAGGAGAACGCAAGTGTCTTGAGAAGCGGGGGCTCGAGTACAGCTCAGTTCCCGATGGAGAACAAGGACGCAGACGGGTCGTAGTTGACAGCCCATATGGACGGGTGACTGTTTTGGTGTGCAGCGAGTTGATTGAGGTGCGGAGGGTCGCAGATTTGCTACAGCGAGTAGAAGTGGTGGCAGTGCCAGCATGGAATAAAGACACCTCGTCCTATGACCACTTGGTGCAAAGCGCTGGCCTGCAGCTTGCGGCGATAGTAGCCATCGCAAACAATGGCGAGTACTCGGACTGCAGAGTGTGGGCACCGAGAAAGGACCGGTGGGAACGCGACTTGTGTCGGCTGATTCAGCCCGGCGTGGACGACGTGATTGCGGTACGCATACCACTAAAATCGCTCCGGGAGTGGCGGACGGCTGGTAGCGGTGGCGAATGGCGGCCGCTGCCGCCGAATTGGCCGAGACGGTAGGGCGCGCACAATGCTTACGTACGCCGACCGAGGGGCGAGCAAGCGCACTCAATCGGGTTGAATGCGGTAGAGGTAGCCACGATTGTTAAGCGACACTCACAACTGACCCCGAGGATGGCCGTTGTAGACGACGACCGTCCCGATTTCCACCGGTCCATGTCGCCACCGTGCCTCACACGGTGTTGCTGGACGCGACCGCCTGTTCCCGATGGCCGGCGTCACTTCCGCGGTTTTGACGCCCCGTCAGCGGCGTTGTATCGTGTCAACATGGCAAGGCCAGGCATCCCAAGAAGGATGTCGAAGATGTCCTGGCCGCGGCTGAGAGAGCGGGTTGGATGGTCACGCCTACCCGGTCCGGACACCGCTGGGGCGTCATGCGGTGCGGTGAGGCAAGCCGTTCGGGATGTCAGGTCTCCATCTGGTCGACGCCTCGAAGCCCGGGTCTTCATCCCCGCCAGCTACGGCGCGCATTGAGCCGTTGCCCGCACAACGGGAGATCGCGAGGAGGATAGTGTCGCTTCATCACTTCACGTTGATCGTCGACGGACCTGATGTTCAGCAACCCGCGCTGGTCGACGCGTTGTTCGAGGCCGGTTGCGACGATGGGCTGGTCGGTCGCTCGGAAGGAATTCAGTACATCGAGTTCGACCGTGAGGCGCCCGGCCTGGATGACGCCGTGCTCTCGGCGGTGGCCGACGTGGAGAAGGTGCCCGGTGTGACGGTGGCCCGAATCGCCGACGCCGGTCTCGTCTCGATGGCGGGCCTTGCCGCCCGCACGGGGCGTAGCCGCGAGGGCGTGCGACTCCTGGTTGCCGGCGCGCGGGGACCTGGGGGGTTTCCGCCGCCCGTCACCGATCCGCGAAGCCGATACCGGCTCTGGCGCTGGTCGGAGGTGGAACGCTGGATCGCCGCGTACCTCGGAGAGCCCGCAGAATCGTTCGATGACGACGTGCTGGCGGCCATCAACGCCAGTCTGGAGCTTCGGCGCCATGGCCGCCGCGTGCGCCCGAGTCGGCAGACGATGCTGCGCGATTTGGCCGGGCTGTAGCTTCGTCGCGCCGAACCGTCAGGGATACGGCGTCCCACCGCGCCGCGTCGCGCCGCCGCTGATTCCCGACGGCAGGGTCGTCCGCGCCCTTGACGAGCTGCTGGTGCTGGAACCGAAGGGGTGGTGGAGGCGGCGGGAGTCGAACCCGCGTCCGAAAGTACGTCTCCGCGGAAATCTACATGCTTGTCCGTCCTTGAATGTCTCGCTCCCGGTGTCGAAGGACGGCGGAAACCGCCGGAAGCCAGCGCCGAAAAGTCTCACCGGCGCGTGTCGGCGCCACGCGCGACGGCCAGCCCACTAAATGACGTTCAGTCCCGCCCCATGGGCGAGGACGAGGTGAACGCGCCACTTGATTAAGCGGCGAGTGGAAGCTGCGTGTCCGCAGTTACTGTGTTTTCCATCGGATTTGCGAGTCGATGGTGCTCGGCATGCATTCCGCGATTCCATTACCCCCGTCGAAGCCGTGTCGCCCCCATGGTGACCGTGCGTGAACCGCTCAAGTCATTCTAACAGCTTCAATCAGACGGGGCTACAAGCCCGGCGCCGGGTGCATCGTCCGCCCGCCGACCACCGTGCGCACCGACCCTGCCGGCCAGCACGGCGCCGCGGCCGAGGAACTCCTTGTGCGTGCAGGTCGCCAGTGGTTCCCCTTTCGGCAGCCCGCGGCAGGAGGCAGCGCGCCGGCGTGCGGTATGGTAGGAGACTCGCCACCACCAGAACAGGAGTTTGACATGCCGAGGTTCACCATCGCCCTTGCGGCAGCGCTGACGCTCGTCCCGCTCACCGGGCTCGCCCAGCAACTGGCCACCGACGTGCTGAAGGCCGACATCGAGGCCGTGCTGAGCAGTCCCGAGGGCGGCATCGACCGGCAGATCCGGGTGGTCGACATCGGGAAGTTGAACGTGGCGGTCGGTGTGCTGCACCGCGGGCCCACGGGCGACAGCGCGGGTCCGACGCCGGCAATCGAGCACAGCCGGGTCACCGAGGTGTACTACGTGGTGTCGGGTTCGGGCACGCTCGTCACCGGGACGGCGGTCGTCGATCGGCAGCCCATCGCGCCCGATGCGGAGGTCGTCCAGGTCGCCGTCGGTCCCAGCAGCCGCGCCACGTTCGAGGACGACGGGAACCAGGTGCGAGTGATCTCCGCGGGCGACGTGGTGGTGATCCCGGCGGGCGTGTTTCACGGCTGGCGCGACATCACGGACCACGTGACCTATCTGAGCATTCGCCCGGACCCCGACCGCGTGCTGCCGGCCGGCTACCGGAACCCCGCGGTGGAGAGATAGGATGCACAGGGGCACCGCCCGGGGGACGGACTTGCGCCCCCGGCGTGCGTGTGCCAACATTCGGCGGGCGAAACTGACTTGAGCACGGAGCAACGAGGAGAGTCCATGAGAAGCCTGCTACGCAACCGCAAGCTGTGGATAGGGGTCGCCGGCGTCGTGCTGTTCGCGGCGCTGGCGCTCGGCCAGTCGGCACTGGAGAAGTCGGCGGCCGCGCAGGCCGAGGGGCTGGCCTGGGGGCCCATTTTCGAGGTCGACCCGTTGTGGCCGAAGCCGCTGCCCAACAACTGGGTCATCGGGGCGGCCATCGGCGTCTCGGTCGATGAGTGGGACCACGTGTGGATCGTGCACCGCGAGGCGACGCTCAACGCGGGCGAGATCGAGGCGACGGCCGACCCGCCGGTGGCGGTCGACTGTTGCGTGCCGGCCCCGCCGGTGCTCGAGTTCGACCCGGCCGGCAACGTGAAGCGGCACTGGGGCGGCCCGGGCGAGGGCTTCGAGTGGCCGCGTTCGAACCACGGCATCACGGTCGACTACAAGGGCAACGTGTGGATCGGGGGCAACGACCGCGAGGACGCGCACATCCTGAAGTTCACGCGCAACGGCGACTTCCTGCTGCAGGTGGGCCGTGCCGGCCAGAGCATGGGCAGCAACGACATGGCGAACTTCAGCCGGGTGGCGGAGATCTCGGTCGACCCGCTGGCCAACGAGGCGTATGTCTCGGACGGCTATGGCAACAAGCGCGTGGTGGTGATCGACGCCGACACGGGCGAGTTCAAGCGCTACTGGGGCGCGTACGGCAACGTGCCCGACGACACGGACCTGGGACGCTACGACCCGCGCGCGGCGCCGGCCCAGCAGTTCCGCACACCGGTGCACTGCGCCGAGATGTCTCACGACCGGCTGCTCTACGTCTGTGACCGCGTGAACGACCGTATCCAGGTGTTCAATCCGGACGGCACCTTCGTCAAGGAGCTGTTCATCGAGAAGGAGACGCTCGGTGCCGGCTCGGTGTGGGACATCGCGTTCTCCCACGACGGCGAGCAGAAGTACCTGTACGTGGCCGACGGCGTGAACGAGAAGGTCTACATCGTGGACCGCAAGTCGCTGACGCTGATCTCGAGCTTCGGCAACGGCGGCCGGCAGCCGGGGCAGTTCTACGGGACGCACAACGTCGCGGTCGACTCGCACGGCAACATCTACACGACCGAGACGTTCGAGGGCAAGCGGCTGCAGAAGTTCGTCTACAAGGGCGAGGGCCCGATCCGGACCCCGCACCAGGGCGTGCTCTGGCCGGGTGCCGACTGACCTCGACCCTCCTTGCGATTCTCGCGCGGGTGCGCGGCGGGGTTCCCTTGCCGCGCACCCTTCGCACCCGTGGCGAACAGCCCCGCGGCGCGGGGCTCCTGCCTGGCGGGGTCAGCGTCGACGCATCACGACGATCCGATTCGAGTTGGTGCCTGCCTGGTTGTTGTCGATGCCCCACGTATTGGAAGTCTTGGTGAACTTCTGCTGATTGACGACGACGCAGACGGGCTCCCACGCCGTCTCGCGCGCTACGTCGGCGACCACTTCGTCGAGCAGCAGCGCCCCCTTTCGGATTTCTCCCACCTCGAAGGCGAACACGCCGCCGCCCGCCGAGATCGCGGCGACGTTTTCGAGCGCGTCGCGAACGAGACACTTCCAGGCCTCCAGCCTCCCGGTCTGCGTGATGCCGACCTGGTCGGGATCGATCCCGGCGAACCAGCACCGCATCCAGTTGTCGGCCCGGTAGTTGACGATGTTCATGAACGGCGGCGACGTGACGGCAAGCGTCACCGGCGGCCCGTCATAGTCGAACGGGGTCCCCACCGGTTGCCCGAACAGCCCGCGATTCCGCCCGGTCGGCGGCTGGTGCGACACGTCGCGCAGAAGCGCACGCGTCTTGCGCCGGATCAGGTCGGCAACATCGCGGTACTCCGGTCGCTGATTGCGGCGCTCGTTGGTCTTACGCTGCCGCTCGATCGAGGTGGCCTGGTTCGGCGGCAGCGTGTAAACCGAGAAGAATCCTCGGGAGTGACCGGTCAGTCGATTGATCGCGACCATCTGGATCCAGCGATCGACCGCGTCGGCTGCACCGGCCGAACGGCGCTCGTGCAGGTAGGCGCGGAGACGGCAGATCTGGTTCAACGTACGTTCGTGAAAGAAGACATCGAAGCCCTCGGGGGGCGCGGTGGGCGTGTCCAGGGACAGCAGGTTCAGTCGGGCGTCGACCTCGGCGCCGGAGGGGGGGGACAGCCGGGCCTCGAGCAGCATGCGTGACAGGGGATTGACGTCGTTGCCCAACGTCTGACGACCGTGCAGCGCGGCTTCCAGCAGGGTCGTTCCGCGTCCCATGAAGGGGTCGAACACCACCTCCCCGGACACCGTCAACCTGGTGATGAAGAACCGTGGCAGTTGCGGCTTGAAGCACGCCCGGTAGGAGATCTCGTGCAGCGAGTGCGCGGCCCGCTGGCGGGAAGTCCAGAACTCGTTGACGAAGACGGGCACGCCCGCGTAGTCGCCGACGACCGTTGCCTTGCCGTATCGGCGCCAGCCCTCCAGCTCACCGACGAATTCGTCGAGGGTCGGACGTCGATTGCCGGCGAGCGGGACCTCGTACCGCACCGTCACGCCCCCCGGTGGAGCCCCGCAGACTAATCGGGCAGTGCGAACACGAAGATGCTGTTGCCGGTCGGCGGATGGCGCTTTTCGGGAGTCAGGTCCCGTGGTACGAGGTTGTTCCAGCTTGCGCCGCCCGTCCCGACGGGCACCGCCAGGTACTGCTTGCCGCCGACCGCGTAGGAGATGGGGAAGCCCTGCACCGAGGTCGGCAGCCGGGTCTGCCACAGGACGTCGCCGGTGCGGGCATCGTGGACGTAGAGGTGGCGGTCCCAGTCGCCCGCCACGGCGAGCCCGCCGTCGGTGGTCAGGGCGGCCGTGTTGATGGGCGTGCGGGTCCGGTGCCGCCATAGGACTTCGCCTGTACGCAGGCTCATCGCCACGAACTCCCCGATATGCTCGGGACTGCGCGGATGGAAGTGGTTGGTCCGGCGCACCGGCCCGACGCCGCCACCACCCTCACGTCTCTCGACCGGACCGAAGGCGCCGGTCTCGCAGTTGAGGGTCAGCGGGATGTAGAAGGCCTCGGTGAGTGGGCTGTACGACATGGCGCGCCAGCTCTTGAAGCCCGAGGTGCTGGGGCACCAGTAGATCTCCTCGCCGATGTCCTGGATCATGCCGTCGCGGTAGACGGCTTCCCCCGTCACGGGGTCGATGTCGACGAGCGTCTGGTAGCCGAGGTCGTGCGCGGCGCGGAACTCCCCGGTCGCGCGGTCGAGTTCCCACAGCACCGCGATCTTGCCCATGGTGAACACCGACTGCCGGTCGTCGTAGTCGACCAGGATGCGTTCGAACACCTCGTCCATGTCGTGCGACTCGCCTGGCAGGTGCTGGAAGTACCACTTCAGCTCGCCGGTCAGTGGATCGAGGGCCAGTGTCGAGTTGGTGTACAGCGCCGAGCCGTCGGTACCGCGTACGGCGCGCGCCCACGGCTTGGCTTGCGCCGTGCCGAAGAAGAGCGTCTGCGCGTGCGGGTCGTAGCTGCCCGGGATCCAGGCATCGGAGCCGGCGCGGAACATCACCGGCAGGTCGCCCCAGGAGTCGCCGCCGCGCTCGCCCGGCCGCGCCACCGTCGACGTGCGCCACAGCTCGCGGCCCGTGTCGGCGTCGAGCGCCACGATGTAGCACGTGTCGTCGCGATAGCGCTCGCAGCCGGTGAGGCCGGAGACGACCCTGCCGTCGGCGATGATCGACCCGCTCGTGTACTCGTAGCCCGCGGCGCCCCCGACGTTGGAATCCCAGACCTCGAGGCCGGTCCGCGCATCCAGAGCCACCACGTGCCCGTCGGAGGTATTCAGGTAGATCTTGTCCTGGTAGATGGCGAGGTTGCGGTGCTGCAGGTTCGGCGGCGGTTCGCCCGCGTCGGTCGGTGTCCGCGGCCGCCGGTACTCCCACAGCAGCTCGCCGCTGCGGGCGTCGAGGGCCTGCACCCGCTCGCCCGGGTTCGCGATGTACATGACGCCGTCGTAGACCAGCGGCGTCGTCTGCTGCGAGCCCTCGGCCAGCGCCCAGCTCCATGCCAGACGCAGCTCGTGCGCGTTGTCGGTGGTGATCTCGTCGAGCGGGCTGTGGCCCCAGGCGTCGAGGGTGCGCCGCCAGTGGAGCCAGTCCGCCGGATCGGGGTCCTGCAGGATGGCGTCGGTGACCGGGACGAAGTCGTCGAAGGCCGCCCCCTGGGCCCGCGCCGTCTCCGGCGCGCCCGCCACGGCCACGGCCACGGCCACGGCAAGCACCGTCCGCCGGGCGAGGTGGAGGAGGTGCGACTGTGTCGGTACGGCGGGCGGCTGCGGGCTCCTCATCGTCGGTCCTCCGTCGGCAGATTGGCAGGAACGGGGCACACTATACCATCTGGACTGGCAGCGGGGCGCCCGCCGGCGGGCCGCGGTGCACGCCGGAGTTGGGAGGCCGGGACGGTGTCGGGCTGTTGACATCCGCGCCCCCCGGTTGGCGTATTCTGGTAGGTCGCGTGCAGATTAAGTGGATCCTTGCGTCGGTCGGTTGCGCGCGGGCCCTGCGCGCCGCGGTCCGGCTCGCGGCCTGCGCCGTCCTCGCCGCCCTGTGCGGGTCGGTGAATGCACGCGCCCAGCCGCCGCAGGCGGGGCTGGGGCCGCTCGGCGCGCGGCGCGCGGCAGCTGTAGAGGCGCCGGTCGAGCCGGTCCTCGACGGCGTGGTGCTGGGCGATCCGGCCTGGGCGGGCGCCCCGGTCGCCACGGGGTTCGTGCAGACGCAGCCGGACGAGGGACAGCCGGCGTCGGAGCGCACCGAGGTCCGCATCGTCTTCACGGGCGACACGCTCTACTTCGGCGTCGTTTGCTATGACCGCGACCCGGCGTCGATCATCGTCACCGACAGCCGTCGCGACTCGTCACTGGCCGACAGCGACAGCTTCCAGATCATCCTGGACACGTTCTTGGATAGACAAAACGGGTTCGTCTTCGGCACCAGCCCGTCGGGGCAGGAGTACGACGGCCAGCTCGTCAACGAGGGTGCGGGCGGCAGCGGCATGGGCCGCGGCGGCCAGACCGAGGGGGCCGGTGGCGGCTTCAACCAGAACTGGGACGGCGTCTGGCAGGTGCGCGCGGCCATCTCCGACGTCGGCTGGAGCGCGGAGTTCGCCATTCCCTTCCGCACGCTCCGCTTCCCGGCCGGCCGCGCGCAGCGCTGGGGCGTCAACTTCCAGCGCAACATCCGGCGCCGCAACGAGGCGGCGTACTGGGCGCCGCTGCCGCGCCAGTTCGACCTGTTCCGCGTGTCACTTGCGGGGCAGCTCACGGGACTGCAGGCGCCGGAGGGGCTCTGGCGCACGCTGCAGCTCACGCCGTACGTCGTCGGCGAGGCGGTCGGTCGCGCCGACCGGCCCGCAGCCGGCGTCAAGGCGTTCGGCGACCTCGGCGGTGACCTGAAGTACGGCGTCACCTCCGGGCTGGCCCTGGACCTGACCTACAACACCGACTTCGCGCAGGTCGAGGTCGACGAGCAGCAGATCAACCTCGACCGCTTCAACCTCTTCTTTCCGGAGAAGCGGCCCTTCTTCCTGGAGAACGCCGGGGCCTTCACGGTCAGTAACAGCGGCGGCGCCGTGTTCAACGATCCGGGGCAGACCGAGCTCTTCTTCAGCCGCCGAATCGGCATCGACCAGGACGGGCATGCCATCCCGATCCTCGCGGGCGCACGCCTCTCGGGGCGGGTCTCGGAGAACGTCACCGTCGGCTTCCTGAACATGCAGACGGAGCCTGTGCACGGACACACGCCGGCCAACAACTTCACCGTGGCGCGGCTGCGGCGCGACCTGCCGAACCGCTCCAGCATCGGCGGGCTGTTCGTCGGCCGGCAGGCGACCGGCGAGCAGGCCGCCGCCGACGACATCAACCGGACCTATGCCTTCGACGGGCGCTGGGGCTTCGGGCAGAACGGGCTGGTCTCCGGCTTCGTGGCGCGCACCGAGACGCCGGACCGCGCCGGCCGGGATCACGCGTTCGACCTGGCGGTTGACTACAACACGGAGGCCTGGCGCCTGCGCGGCAGCATCATGGAGATGGGCGAGGACTTCAACCCGGAGGTGGGTTTCGTACGGCGCACCGGGTTCCGCAAGATCGATGCGGGCATCTTCAACACGTCGCGGCCGCCCGACAACTTCCTGCAGATCCAGGAGGTCCGGCCGCACGTCACCTTCAACCGGTTCTGGCGCATCGACAGCGGGTTCATCGAGACCTCACTGCTGCACATGGACAACTTCTGGGAGTTCGAGGACAGCTCGGTCGCCATCACTGCCTGGAACGTCCGCAAGGAAGGCGTCACGCGCGAGTTCAAGATCTCGGGCGTGCCGGTGCCGCCCGGTTCCTATGACTGGCACGAGCTCAATCTGAACTACAACTCGGACCGCTCGGCTCCCGTCGGCTACGGGTTCCGGTTCCAGCAGAGCGGCTTCTTCGGCGGCAGCCTGCAGGTGGCGGGTCCGTCGGCCTACCTGCGGCGCGGCGAGGCGCTGAACGTGGAGCTGCGCTGGACCCGCAACGACATCGACCTGCCGGCCGACCACGTCGTCACGAACCTGGCGTCGAGCCGCATCGCCTACAACTTCTCGCCGCGTGTGTTCGCCCAGGGGCTGCTGCAGTACAACACCAGCGCCGAGCTCTGGTCGGTCAACCTGCGCTTCGGCTGGCTGCAGGACGCCAACACCGGCCTGTTCATCGTCTACAACCAGACGGACGGCCTCGAAGACTTCATCCCGGTGGGCAGCGGCCGGAGCCTGATCCTGAAGTACACCCACCTGTTCGATCTGTTGCGATAGCAGGGGGCAGGCGGCTGATATACTCGGCGGCGGCGGCCGGGGCTTGCCGCCGCACGAAGGGGGCGACGATGAAGGCGAGTGGAGCGGGTGCGTCGTTCGTGGCCGCAATGGTGCTGCTGGCTGTCGCTCAGCCGGCGTTCGCGCAGTCCTCGTGGGCCAGCGCAGGCCCGGTCGTGCACGGGCACCACCATCTGAACGTGACGGACCGCGCCGCCCACGAGCGGTTCTGGCGCGACACGCTGGGCGGCGTCGCAACGCCGTGGCGTGACGTCCACGTCTTCAAGTTCCCCGACGCGCTGGTCTTCCTGACCGACCGCGAGCCGACGGGCGGCACCATCGGCTCGGCGCTGAACCACATCGGCATGTGGGTGCCGGACACGCGCGCCATGCTCGACCGGGTGGAGGCCGCCGGCTACCCGGTCATCACCGCGCAGGAACGGCCCGACGCCGACGTGCAGGACGGCATGATCTGCTCCGCGAGCCAGAACACGTGCATCGCCTACGTCCTGGCGCCGGACGACGTCAAGGTGGAGCTGGTCGAGAACCGGGGCCAGAGCGAGCCGATCCGCAACCACCACCTGCACTTCTTCACGAGCGACGTCGATGCGATGCGTGATTGGTACGTGCAGACCTTCGGCGCCGTGCCCGGCATGAACGGGCGGTTCAAGGTGGCTGACCTGCCGGGCGTCAACATCCGCTTCTCGGAGGCGGACGGCGAGGTGGCTCCCATCCGCGACCGGAGCTACGACCACATCGGCTTCGAGGTGGACGGTCTCGAGGCGTTCTGCGAGCGCCTCGAAGCCCAGGGCATCACGCTCGACCGGCCCTATACCCGCATCGACGAGCTGAACATCGCCATCGCGTTTCTCACCGATCCGTGGGGCATCAACATCGAGCTGACGGAAGGCCTGGACAACTACTAGCCGCAGGGCCGGCGCCCGGCGCCGATCGACTCAGGGGGGAACGCGATGGGATGCACCAGAGCAATCGTCGCCGGCGTCGCGCTGCTGGGGCTTGCGGCCGTTCCAGCGGAGGCGCAGCGGCCGATCCCCAACGTCAACGACGGAAACGCGCTGGCGCGCGAGTGCGGCGCGGCAATCAGCCAGGCCGACGGCGGCCCCGTGGATCCGGAGCGCGATGAGATGGAGCGGGGCAGCGACATGGGGCAGTGCCTCGGCCTTGTCACCGGCGTCTGGCACACCCACATGATCATGGTGGACGACTTCGGCGGCCGCGAGGCGTTCTGCGCCACCGAGACGCTCAGCGCCGGCGGGATGGCGCGGATAGTCGATGCCTATCTCAAGGACAACCCGGCCGAGTGGACCATGTGGGATACCGTGCTGATCCTCCGCGCGTTCGTCGACGCGTTTCCGTGCCGGTAGTTGGACGCTCGATCGGCGGCCGGGTGCGGCGGAGAGCCGGTTGCGGTCGAATACCCCCCCCCCGGGGGAGGCGCCGCAGGCAGCATGGCAAGAGCTCCCTGCGTGACAAGCGTCGGAGGTGCGCCATGTTGCGAATGCTCGTGCTGATCGCGTCGGTTGCGGGCCTTGTCGGCGGGCAGCCTGTCGATGCCCAGACCTGCGATCCCACCGGAGATGTGCAGTTCGTCTGCGGCACGACGAATCCGGAAGATCTCTACCCGGTTCCGGGCGCTTCCTGGGTGATCGCATCGGGAAGATATTCCGCCTCGGAAGGTCCCGTCTACGCGGTCAGCCTGCGGGATCACCAGGTCCTGGAGATCTTTCCCGCCAATGCGCTGCCGCCGGAGCACGACCGCGATACCTACGGCGCCTGCCCCGGTCCGAACGACGTGTTCCAGCCGCATGGACTGACCCTGCGGGAGGGCCGCGGCGCGGTGCATACACTCTACGTGGTCGGTCACGGCGCGCGCGAGGCCATCGAGGTTTTTGCCCTGGACGTGGGCGGCACCGTACCCACGATGAAGTGGATCGGCTGCATCCCGGCACCGGCGGGCACCAGCCGCATCAACTCCATCACCGCGCTGCCGGACGGCCATCTCGGCGCGACGAACTTCGACCGCGCAGGCGGGGAGCTCTGGGAATGGCATCCCGCGACGGGCTGGGTCGAAGTGCCCGGCAGCCGGATGCCCGGTCCCAACGGTCTCGTGTCCTCGGATGACGGGCAGTGGTTCTTCATCGGAGGCTGGAGCGACCGGGCGCTGGTGCGGCTGTCGCGCGGCCGGAGTCCGGTGCGCGTCGACCGGATTCCGGTTGGCTTCAACGTCGACAACGTGCGCTGGGGAACCACCGGCAAAGTCATCGTCGCCGGTCACCTGACCCAATGTGAAGATGTCGATCCGTGTGAGCCGTCGGCCGCTCGCGTGGCCGAGGTCGATCCGACGACGTTCGAAGTCCGGCAGCTGGTGGACTACGAGGGAAACGAGTTCTTCCGGCTCGGTACCGTCGCCATCGAGACGAATGAAGAAATCTGGGTCGGTGGGATCAGGGGCAGTTACGGGATCGCCCGCTTCCCACGCCAGGCCCGCTAGGTCGGTTCAGCTGGCCGGTATGCGCAGGCGCTGGCCGACGCGGATGACCGTGCGGCGGCCCATGTCGTTGGCCGCCTGGATGGCCCCGATAGTCGTCCCGTAGCGCTGCGCCAGTCTGCCCAGCGTATCGCCGCGCCGGACGCGATGCTCCACGTGTGTGGCTGCGGCCGGCGCCGGCGTTGCGGCCGGTGCAGCCTGCCCGTCCCGCCGGGCGCGGATCTTCAGCACCGTTCCCGGCTCGATCCGCTCGTCCAGGAACAGTCCGTTGTCGCGGATGATGCGCCAGGGTGTCGACTGATAGGCCGCGGCGATTGATGCGAGGTCCTCTCCCGGCTCGACCCGGTGCTCGTCGTGCCGGCCCTGCCAGCCCAGCGGCAGGCGCAGGCGCTGGCCGGCCGGGAGCGTCTGCAGGCGCCACAGCTCGTTGGCGTCCCGAAACTCGTCGAGCGCGACTTCCAGGCTGAAGGCGAGGTGCAGGTAGTTGTCGCCGTGCCGGCTGCGGTACGTCAGCTCGTTGCCGGTCCGCGTGAGCAGATCGGTCCGCGGCAGCGGCGGGTGGGCCATGAGCTGTCCTGCGCGCAGCGGGCGGGTGGCCAGGAACGGGTTGTGCATCCGCAGTTGAAGCACCGGGATGCGGACGCGCTGCGAGATGGTCCACCAGGAGTCGCCCTCGCGCACCTGTTCCAGGTCGATCTGCTCGGCATGGTGGCGGATCGAACCCCCGTAGAGCTTCAGCACGTTCCTGAACTGGCCGACGGCAAGCACGTACTGCAGGGTCTCGAGCGGCGGGCGCCCACGGCGCACGCGGCCCGGTCCGGCGTTGTAGGCAGCCAGCGCGTAGTCCTCCCGCCCGAACTGCTCGGTCATCTCGGACAGGTACTTGATTCCGGCCTCGATGTTGGTCTCGACGCGCAGCGAACGGAAGGTTGCCGGCATGACCTGGAAGTAGCCTTGGGCGCCGGCACCCGAGCGCAGATTGGGATTCCCGCCCGACTCGTGCAGACAGACCGCGCGCGCCAGGTCGAAGGAGACGTCGTACTGGTCCGCGAACTGCCGAATCTCGTCCTCGATCTCCATCATCTTCCGGAACATGCCCAACAGTGCCGGGGAGAAGTCGGTGAGCGGCAGGATGTCTTCCGTGTCAATCTGGGCTGACGACGTGCCGGCGAGCGCCGGCGGCAACATGAAAAGGAAGGCCAGGGCGAGGATCAGGAAGCAACGCAACATGCAGCTACTCCTCCTGCATCGTCGTTCGCACCTGCTGCACATTATGGCGCATGTTTTCGCCGATTACCAATCGCCGCCGGGTGCCGGACACGGCAGGCAACGCAGCCCGCGGCGTGAGCGGTTTGGTGGGCGCGTCAGGCCGGCTGCCCGGGACCGAAATGCTCGAAGCCGCCTGGCAGCGGCTCTTCCCGGCCGTCCCGGTGGAGCCGGACCTCCGGCTCGCGGGTGACGACGCCGACCGGCGTGACCGCCACGTCGCCGACCATCCGTCGCACGTGCCGCAGGCGGCCGCGGAAGGCCGGCGGCGCGGTGAAGGCGAGCTCGTAGTCCTCGCCGGACTGCAGCGCCGTCGCCACCGGATCGAGGCCGTCCGCGTCGAGCCAGGCTCGTGCCTCCGGATGGATGGGGAGCGCATCCGCCTCGATCCGCGCACCCGTGCCGCTGGCGGCGGCGAGCTGCCGCACGGCGTCACCGAGTCCGTCGCTGAGGTCGATGCACGCGTGCGCGGCACGGTTGCGGCCGAGCGCCACGCCGAGCCGGACGCGGGGCTCGGGACGACGATAGCGCAGCCTGCAGTCGTCCGGCGCGCGCGCCCCGCGCCGCGGTTCGGCGCGCAGGGAGGCGAGCCCGGCTGCCGCCCCGCCGATCTGCCCGCTCACGTACAGGATGTCGCCCGGCCTGGCGCCGGCGCGCGTCAGGACGCGCCGGCGCGCGACGCTCCCGATGGCGGTCATGCCGATGACGAGCGGGCCGGGCGACGCGGCGATGTTGCCGCCGATCAGCGCGGTGCTGTGGCGTCCGGCCAGCGCGAGGAGCGACTGCAGCAGGGCGTCGACGTCGGACACCGCGCAGAAAGCCGGCAGGGCGAGCGACAGCAGCGCGTGGCGCGGCAGCGCACCCATCGCGGCCAGGTCGCTCAGATTGACGGCAAGCGCCTTGTGGCCGGCGTCGGCGAGCGAGCAGAAGGCCCGGTCGAAATGGACGCCTTCGACCAGGGCGTCCGTGGTGGCGACGGTCAGCGTCCCGCGCTCCGGCTCGACGACGGCGGCATCGTCCCCGATGCCGACGACGACGGAGGTGGGGGCGGGGGGCACGACGGCCCCGATGCGGGCGATCAGGGCGCGTTCACCGAGATCTGCAACCGTCTGGCGGGAGGGTTCGCTCACTACCGGGCGTAGTCTATGGCGCGCGTCTCGCGGATGACCGTGACCTTGATCTGACCGGGGTACTCCAGCTCGTTCTCTATGCGCTTCGCGATGTCCTTCGACAGCCAGACCGCTTCCTCGTCGGAGATTTCCTCGCTCTGGACCATGATGCGGATCTCACGGCCGGCTTGGAGCGCGAATGCCTTGCTGACGCCCTTGAACGAGTCCGCGATTCCTTCGAGCTGCTCCAGGCGCTTGATGTACGACTCTAGGATGTCCCGCCGCGCCCCGGGCCGGGCGGCCGAGATTGCGTCCGCAGCCTGCACGATCATCGCCTCGAGCGACGGCCAGTCGATATCCATGTGATGGGCCGCCATGGCGTCGACCACCGCATCGCTTTCGCCGTGCTGCCGGAGGAACGTGATGCCGATCTCCAGGTGCGTGCCCTCGATCTCGCGATCCATGGCCTTGCCGATATCGTGCAGGAACGCAGCCCGGATCGAGACGTGCGCGTCCAGACCCACCTCGCGGGCCATCACGCCGGCCAGGTACGCGACCTCCTTGGAGTGCGCCAGCATGTTCTGACCGTAGCTGGTCCGGTACTTGAGGCGTCCCATCATCCGGTAGATCTCCGGATGCATGTCGTGCAGCCCGAGCTCGAAGCCCGCCGCCTCGCCTTCCTTCAACGTGGCCTCGTCGACCTCGGCCTTGACCTTCTCTACGACCTCCTCGATCCGTGCCGGATGGATGCGGCCATCGGCAACCAGTTGCTCGATCGCCTGCTTGGCGATTGCCCGGCGGTAGGAATCGAAACTCGACAGGATGATGGCGCCGGGCGTGTCGTCGACTATCAGCTCGACACCCGTTGCGGTCTCGAGCGCGCGGATGTTCCGCCCTTCCCGTCCGATGATCCGCCCCTTGAGGTCGTCGCTCGGCAGGTCGACTACCGATACGGTGGTCTCGACGGTCTGCTCCGCGGCGCTCCGTTGGATCGCCTGGGTGATGATGTGGCGCGCCTTCTTCTCGGCGTTCTCGCGCGCTTCGTGTTCAAGGCGTTTGACCAGGTTTGCGGCGTCGCGCCGCGCGTCGGCCTCGATCTGTCGCAGCAGGACATCCTTCGCCTCGTCGGCTGTCATGCCCGACACGCGCTGCAACTCGCGCTGGTGGTCGGCCGCGAGCCGTTCGCACCGTTCGACCTGGGCAGTCACCTCCTGCTCCTTCTGCCGGACGGTCTTCTCCAGGGCACCGAGATGCTGCTCGCGCCGCTCGACCTCGCTGGTGCGGTCGGCAAGCGCCCGGGCCTCGCCGGCGACCGTGCTCTCGAGGCTGGCGACCTCGTCCTCCCGCTTCCGCGCTTGGCGTTCGGCATCGCGCAGGAGCCCGTGCGCCTGCTCCTTGGCGGCCAGGACGAGCTCTTTCTGCTGCGCTTCGGCGTCGCGCTGCGCGTCGCTCAGGATGCGGTCGGCGTCCTGCCGGGCCCGCCCGACGGTATCCGCGGCTATTCGCTTGCGGGTCGCGATCCAGACGAGGAACACCGCGCCGCCCGCCAGGAGGGCGAGGAGGACAGGAGCGAGGGTCGACAGGAACTGGCCCATGGGCGCCGCCCGGACGGACTCACGGCCAGATCCGCGCCAAGCAGGCAATGTCGCGGCCGGCATCAACCGCCGCTCGACAGCGCCTGCCGCGGATATCGAAGAGCCCCGCGTTGCCGTGTGGGGGGGTCGTATGAACCTGCCTGGGCAGGGTGGAGCTGCTACGGAACCGTTGCTTCAGGCTTCCTCACTCGAAGGCGTGCACACCGCACGGCATCGCAGCTCTCTTGGACGCAACGTTGGCTCAAACGAGCCCCCGGACCATCACGCACAAAGCAGGGTATTCCAGATTCAATGGCCACCGGCATCCGCAGCCGGAGACGTACTCGCCATGCTCCGTCTCTGGCTCATCTTAGAACGAACGCCGGCGCGTGGCAAGACGCGGCCCCGCGTTGCACCGAGCCGGGCGAGTCGCCCGCCTGGCAAGGCGCGACGAGGGAGCCTAACGGGCATAGTCGACCGAGGAGCAACGCAGTCAGGCGGGAGGCAGCACGCCTCGAATGCAGCGGGGACTCCTGCCCCGGGCTGCTAGGACTGATCGAGCGCGTCGTCGACGAGTTGCTCGAGCTCGAGCGCCAGCCGCTGCGCGTCCATTTCCCTGTCCTCCCGCGCCGCCAGCATCTTGAAGTGCTCGTCGGCGATGTTCAGCGCGGCCAGCACGGCGATGCGCATCGAGTCGCCGCCCGGAACCTGCTCGGCGGCTGCCTGCATCTTGCGGTCGAGATACCGCGCCAGCTTCAGCACATAGACCTGATCCAGCCCGCTCCGGACGGGATACTGCTGGCCGAAGATCTCAACGTTCACCACGCCGGTCGGCGCATCGTCCACGAGTCGGAGTCCTGACGTTCGCCGGGAGCCCGCGGCAGGGGCCCTGCTCTACGGCGCAGACGGCTGGCAGCCCGTGGCAAAACGGGTTGCTAGATGTCGATTGCCTCCAGCTGCTCGAGCAGCTCCTGAACACGGGAGCGGACCTGCTCGCGCTCGGCCAACACCGTAGTGAGCTCGGCCGAGGTCGATTCGGCGGCTGCCAGCTGCGCACGGAGCTCCTCGTTCTCGAGCTGCAGCCGCTCGTTCTCTGCGCTTGCCTGGGCCAGCTCGGTCCGGTTCTGCTCCGTCAGGGCGATCAGCCCTTTCACCTTGCCGGCCAGACGTTCGATCTGGTCGACCTGGTCGTCGCCCGACCCCGCGTCCGCCTCCGGCGCCGGCACCGCCACCGATGCGTCGAGCGGGTCCTCCATTATCTGTTCTTCCACAAGCTCCTCTGGCATTGCTTCAACTCCCTCGATGTCGTTGGACATCGATGCTCTCGGGCGCCGGGCAGACGGCGGCTGCGCGCGCCTGGCCGCGTCTACGGCGCGGATTCCCCGCGGAGCTGTACAGCGTGCTCCGCTGTCAGACGAGCCACGATGGCGCGCATTGCCTGTTCGACCTCGGCGTCCGTCAATGTGCGATCGGGTGCTCGAAACGTCAGGCGGAAGGCCAGGCTGACGCGGCCCTCGGGAACACCCGCGCCGGTGTACCGGTCGAACTCGCGCACCTGCCGCAACGCCTCCGGCGCAGCCGAACGAATCGTGCCACGAACCGTGGCCGCGGGCAAGGTGGCGTCGACGGTCACCGCCAGGTCGCGGACCATGGAGGGATGGCGCGGGAGCGGGGCCGCGGCCACCCGGCGGCGGTCCGTCGCCACGCGGGCCAGCAGGTCGAGGTCCAGCTCAGCCACGTAGACGGCTTCGTCCCCGGCGGACAGCCCGCGGGCCGCCGCAAGTTCCGGCACGAGCTGCCCGGCGTAGCCGAGCGTCAAGACCTCGGCGCCGTCGCGCGCCGTCGCTTGGACCGCGGCCGTGCGGCCTGTGACGAACGGGCCGTACGGCCGCGTCGCGGGCGCCTCGAACGCGGCCGCCACGCCCAGCGCCTCGCACACACGGCCGACGATGCCGGTCACGTCGAAGAGGTCGATCGGGGGCGCGCCTCCGCGCCAGCGCCCGCCGTTGCTCCAGTGCTCGGGGTGGCTCGCGCCCGTGAGCGCCACGGCGAATCCAGGCGTCTCGCCCTGGGCGGTCGTGAAGCGGTGGCCGATTTCGAAGAGGCGGATGTCGCGATGCTCGCGCCGGCGATTGTAGATGAGCGCATCGACCAGGCCCGGAAGCAGCGCCGGCCGGAGCACCGCGGACGTCTCGGCCAGTGGATTGGCGATGCGGACGAGATCGGCGGGCCGGTCGACGAACGGCGCCGCAGCCGCCTCTTCGATGAACCCGTAGGTGATCGCCTCGCTGCAGCCGCATGCCGTGAGCACCCGGCGCAGCAGCTGCCGCCGGGCGAAGGCGTTGCTCGGCGGCGCGGGCGGCCGCACCGCCGCCGGGAACGTGGCCGGCAGGCGGTCGTAGCCGTGGTGTCGGGCCACTTCCTCGACAAGGTCGATCTCGCGACTGACGTCGACCCGCTGCGACGGGACGGTGACCCGCCACGCGCGGCCGTCGTCGCCGGCCGCCGCCGGCTCGGCGTCGAATCCCAAGCGCTCGAGCGTGGAGACCGCGAAGGCCGGCTCGATGTCGACGCCGAGCACGCGCCGGATGCGGGCCAGGCGCAGCGTCACGGTCGTCGCCGTGCGCGGCGCGGGGTAGCGGTCGACGATGGCGCCGCGCGGCGAGCCGGCGCCCGTCTCGCGCAGCAACGCCTGCACACGCCGCAGCGCCCGCACCGGCGCCTCGATGTCGGCGCCGCGCTCGAACCGGTAGGAGGCGTCGGTCGACAGCGCCAGCCGCCTGCTGGTGCGCCGGACCGACCGCGGATCGAACCAGGCGCTTTCGAGCGCTACCCGCGTCGTAGAGCCGGTCACCTCCGACTCGGCGCCGCCCATGACGCCGGCCACGGCCTGCACGCGCGCGGCGTCGGCGATGACGAGCGTGCCGGCGGGGAGCGTGCGCTCGACGCCGTCCAGGGTGCGCGCCGACTCGCCCGGCCGGGCCAACCGCACGCGCAGCTCCCGGCCCGCGAGCCGGTCGAGATCGAAGGCGTGCAACGGCTGGCCGAGCTCGATCATCACGTAGTTGGTCACGTCGACGACGTTGTTGATTGGACGCACGCCGGCGGCCTCCAGCCGGGCAGCCATCCAGCCGGGCGACGCGCCGACAGTCACGTCCGCGACCGCGGCGGCGTAGCGCGGACACAAGCCCTCCGCCTCGTCCTCGATGGTGACCGTCAGCGGCCCTGCGCCCGTGACGGCGTCCGCCCCCGTCGGTTGGTGCAGGGGCAGGCCGTAGATGGTCGATACCTCCCGGGCCATGCCCACCATGCTCAGGCAGTCCGGGCGGTTGGTCGTAATCTCGAGGTCGAGGACCGCGTCCGCCCCCGCGGTCGGCCGATCCGGCACGGGCGGGGCCGGATCGACTGCCGACACCTCGAATCCGTGCCGCGTGAGGGCATCGGCGAGATCCTCGATGCCTGCCTCGACGGGCACCAGCTCGCGCAACCACGAGACGAGGATTTTCACAGGGGGAACTGCTCCAGCAGTCGCAGGTCGTTGTCGTAGAACGCGCGGATGTCCTCGACGCGGTACTTCAAAATCGCAATGCGGTCGATGCCCACACCGAACGCCCAGCCGGTCAGTCGCTCGGGGTCGTAGCCGACGGCTTCGAGCACGGCCGGATGCACCATGCCGCTGCCCAGGATCTCGAGCCAGCCGGTCCGCTTGCAGACCGCGCAGCCGTTGCTGCGGCAGAAGACGCAACTGATGAACACCTCGGCGCTCGGCTCGGTGTACGGGAAGAAGCTCGGACGGAACATGACCCGCGTGTCGGGCTCGAAGAGTTGCCGCAGGAAGCACTCGAGCGTGCCCTTGAGGTCGGCCATCGTCACGCTCTCGCCGACCAGCAGCCCCTCGACCTGCTGGAACATCGGCGAGTGGGTCAGGTCCGGGGTGTCGCGTCGATAGACGAGGCCGGGCGCGATGATCCGCACTGGCGGCTCGTGCGTCTCCATGTAGCGGATCTGCATGCCGGAGGTGTGCGTACGCAGCAGGGTCCCGGGCCGCCCGGCCGGCGTCCGCAGCGGCGCCTCGAGGTACAGCGTGTCCTGCATGTCGCGGGCCGGATGCTCCGGCGGCATGTTCAGCGCTTCGAAGTTGTGGTAGTCGTCCTCCACCTCCGGGCCCTCGACGATCTCGAAGCCGAGCCCAGTGAAGATGGTCTCGATTTCCTCGCGGACCACGGTCAGGGGGTGGCGGTTGCCGATGCGGATGTCGCGCCCGGGCAGCGTGACGTCGACCGGCTCGCCCCGCCCGCCCGCGTGCTCAGCCCCGGCGGGGGTGTCGCCGGGCCGCCGTTCCGCCGGCGCCGCGGTCACGGACCGGCTCCGCTCGGCCAGCGCCCGCTCGATCTCGCGCTTCAACGCGTTGGCCTGCCGTCCGAGATCCCGGCGAGCCTCGGGGGCGGCCTGGGCCACCGACTTGAGCAGTGCCGTAACCGCGCCGCGCTTGCGGCCCAAGTACCGGTTGCGGACTTCCTGGATCTGTGCGGCTGAGGCCGTCTGCCCGAGTTCGGCCAGGAACGCGGCCCGAACCTCGCCGACGGCAGGCGCGTCGGGCACTAGCAGCCCGTGGTGAAACCCCGCGTCACACCGAGACGGGCGCGGCGCCGGGCTGACAAGGCATGACGAGGGAGCATAGCGGGCCTGTGCGACCGAGGGACAACGCCGTCAGGCGGGATGCAGCGCCGGTCGCAGGCGGCAGGGCCTCTTGCCACGGGCGGCTAGCTGCCGGCGGCGGCCGCCGCGTCGCGCGCGTCGCGCGCGCGGCCCGCCAGATGCGTGAAGGCCTCGGGGTCGCGCACCGCCAGGTCGGCGAGGGTCTTCCGATCGAGGATGACGCCGGCGCGTTTCAGGCCGTTCATGAACTGGCTGTAGCTCAGGTCGTGCAGGCGCGCGGCGGCGTTGATCCGGATTACCCACAGGCGGCGGAAATCGCGCTTCTTGCGGCGGCGGCCGACAAAGGCGTAGCTCAGCGACGTGTCGACCGCTTCCTTGGCGGCGCGGTACAGCTTGCTCTTGGTCTGATAGAAGCCCTTGGCTCTGGCCAGCAGACGCCGCCGCTTGGCGCGCCGCAGGGTTCCACGTTTCACTCGGGGCATGTCTCGTTTCCTTGCCGTACGGAGTCCGGCCTCACTTGTACGGAATCATCCGCTTCAGCCGCGGCGCATCGGCGTCGGCCACCGTCGTCGTGCCGCGCAGCCCGCGCCGCCGTTTGGCGGTCTTGCTGGTCAGGATGTGCTGCTTGAACGCCTTGCTGCGCCGGAGTTTGCCGGTCCCGGTCGTGTTGAACCGCTTGGCGGCTCCCCGGTGCGTCTTCAATTTGGGCATCTCGGTACCTTGAATCCAATGCCGGCCGAGACCAGTCGCTAGTGCCGTTTCCGGGTCACGGTCTTGCTGGCCAGAATGGTGTGCATCTGGTTCCCTTCCATGCGCGGCATGGTCTCCTGCGTGGCGACCTCCACGAGTTCCTCCACGAGCCGGTCGAGAATGTGCCGCCCGTACTCCGGATGAGCCATTTCGCGGCCGCGAAAGAAGATGGTGGCCTTCACCTTGTCGCCGTGAGCCAGGAAGCGCTCCACGTGCTTCTTCTTGAACTGGTAGTCGTGCTCGTCGACCTTCGGCCGGAACTTGATCTCCTTGATCTCGATGGTCTTCTGGTGCTTCTTCGCCTGCCGCGTCCGCTTCTGTTCCTGATACTGGTAGCGGCCGTAGTCGGTGATGCGGCAGACGGGAGGCTGCGCCGTGGGCGAGACTTCCACGAGGTCGAGCCCCTTGCTGCGGGCGATCGCCAGCGCCTGCTGCGGGGCCATCACGCCGAGCTGCTCGCCCCCGTCGTCGATCACCCGGATTTCTCTCACGCGAATGCGTTCGTTGATGCGCGTGCGGTTCGCACGAAAGTCCCGGCGCGGTCCTCTTCCGAAAGCTATAGCTGGGCTCCCTTCTGGTTGATTCTACTCCGGCGCCGACCGCTTCCGCCGCACTTCGTCGAGCGCCGCGCGGAGGAACGCGGAGACGTCCTGCGCACCCCGGTTCCCGCCGCCGCGAGTCCGTACCGCCACGGTGCCGTCCGCCACCTCGCGGTCCCCGACGACCAGCATGTAGGGCACCTTCTGCAGTTGCGCCTCGCGAATCTTATACCCGATCTTTTCCTGGCGGGCGTCGAGCTCCACGCGCAGGCCGGCGGCGATCAGTTCCCGCTGCACCGCCGCGGCCGGCTCGGCATGCCGATCGGCAATCGGGATCACCGTGGCCTGCACCGGTGCGAGCCACAGCGGGAACGCACCGGCATAGTGCTCGATCAGCAACGCGATGAAGCGCTCGAAGCTGCCGTAGATGGCACGGTGGATCAGGACGGGCGTGTGCTCGGTGTTGTCCGCGCCGATGTACTTCAAGCCGAACCGCTGCGGCATCTGGTAGTCGAGCTGGATGGTGGCGCACTGCCACCGCCGCCCGAGCGCATCGGTTACGTGCACGTCGATCTTCGGCCCGTAGAAGCTCCCGTCGCCTTCGGAGACGGCATACGGCTCGCCGGTCGCCTCGATCGCCCCCTTGAGCTGGGACTCCGCGTGGTTCCACGTCTCGATGCTGCCCAGATGATCGTCCGGACGCGTCGAGAGTTCGATGCCGTAGTCGAGCCCGAAATCCTCGTATACGCGATCGACGAGTCGCAGCAGACGCTCCACCTCGGCGCCGATCTGGTCCTCGGTGATGAAGCAGTGCGCGTCGTCCTGAGAGAACTGGCGCACCCGCGTCAGGCCGGACAGCACCCCCGAGGCCTCGTTGCGATGCAGCACGCCCTGATCGGCATAGCGCAGGGGCAGGTCGCGGTAGCTCCGCACCTCGCTCGCGAAGAGCAGCATGTGGCCGGGACAGTTCATGGCCTTGAGGCCGGACGCCTGGCCGTCCGACTCCACCAGGAACATGTTCTCGCGGTAGTGCTCCCAGTGACCCGACGTCTCCCACAGCGTCTTGTTGAAAACGAGCGGCGTCCTGACTTCCTGGTAGCCCTCGCCCGCGATGGCGTCGCGCATGTAATCGGCCAGCAGGCGGTAGAGCGTGGCGCCCTTTGCCTGCCAGAACGGTGCCCCCGGGGCGACGGGGTGGAACATGAACAGGCCCAGCTCGCGGCCGAGCCTGCGGTGGTCGCGCTGCCTGGCTTCGGCCAACCTCGTCAGGTGCGCCTGGAGCTCGGAAGCCTTGAAGAAGGCCGTGCCGTAGATGCGCTGCATCGGCTGGTTGCGCGCATCGCCCTTCCAGTAGGCGTTCGAGCTGCTGAGTACCTTGAACGCCTTCAGCCGGCCCGTGGACGGCACGTGCGGCCCGGTGCAGAAGTCGATGAAGGCGTCCTCGATGGTGTAGCACGAGACGACCGGTCCGCCCTTCTCCTCGATCAGTTGGACCTTGAGCGGCTCGCCCCGGTCGCGGAAGTACGCCTTGGCGTCCTCCTTGGGCATCATTTTCCGCTCGTAGCGCAGGTCCTGCGCGGCAATCTCGGCCATCTTGCGCTCGATGGCCTCGAGGTCCTCTGGTACGAACGGGCGATCGACGACGAAGTCGTAGAAGAACCCATCGTCGATCGGGGGCCCGATGCCGCACTGGGCCTCCGGAAAGAGTGCCGTCACGGCTGCGGCGAGCAGGTGTGCGGTGCTGTGGCGGTACAGCTCGAGCGCCTCGGCTGCGTCGGGGGTCACGAATCGCACCGCGGCGTCGTTGTCGAGGCAGTACGACAGGTCGACCAGCCGCCCGTTCACGGACGCTGCCAGGGCCTGCTTCGCCAGGCGCGGCGAGATGTCGGCGGCCACGGAGGAAACGACCGTGCCGGCCGGCACGTTTCGCGTGGACCCATCCGGCAACGTGACGATGACCTGGCTCATGCGGTGGTTCGGCTCGAGGAAGGCGTGGTAGGCACGGGCGGACTTGAACCGCCGACCTCCTGCATGTCAAGCAGGCGCTCTAACCAACTGAGCTACGCGCCTATGCGTTGGAGTCAACTCGCCCCGGCTGTCGATCCAAGTCATGATTGCGCATACCGGCGAAGCGCGTCAACCGCTCGCGGGATAGCGGCCGGCGGGGCGGTCCGCTGCGTGTCGGCGGCCGGCCGGGTCGTGCCGCCTGTTGCCGCGGTCCGGCGGGGGACTACCCGGCCGCCGGCCGCGACTCGCGGCCGACGTGTTCGAGCGCCCGCTCGAGGATGGGGTCGCCTGCCGGGGCCGGCTCGCCGAGCTCCACGCGCGGCACGCTGACGGCAATCGTAGGCTCCACGCCGCGGCGGTGCAGCGGATCGCCCGAGGCGTGCTGGTAGCGCGCCCAGGACAGCCAGAGGCCGCTGCCGTCGGGCAGCGGAACCAGCTTCTGCAGGCTCACGCGCCCGGCCGTGCGCTGGCCTACCGACTCGGCCCGCCCGCTCCCCGTCGTCAACCCGGCCACGAACAGCTCCGCGGCATCCGCGGTCCCGAAGTTCGTCAGCAGGACGAGCGGGGTCTCGATGGCGTCCTGCCCCGCGGTGGCCTCGATGGGTTCCTCGAGCCCGCCGGTCTCCGCGCGGCGCAACAGCGTCCCCGTCGCCACGAACAGCCGCGCTGCGGCGATTCCCTCGTCGAGTACACCGCCGGCGCAGTTCCGCACGTCGACCAGGAGCCGCGTCGCGCCGTCGGCGGCCAGTTGCCGGACCGTTCGCTCGATCGCGGCGGACGCGCCGGCCGGGAACGCGGGCACGCGCAGGTACCCGACGCCGTCGGGCAGCATCCGCGCCGTCACATCGGGGCTGAGCGGCACCTGCCGCACGAGCTCGATGTCGTACGGCTCGGAGGTGTTGCCCCGCAGCAGCGACAGGCGGACCGTGGAACCGGGCGCGCCGCTCAGCCGCTCTACGCTGTCGAGGCTCGACAGGCGCCGCGTGGGCTCGTCGTCGATGGCCCGAATGTAGTCACCGGGCTGCAGGCCGGCGCGGGCGGCCGGCGAGCCGTCGCGTACGGCCACGATCTGCGTGTAGTAGCGGCTCGTCGTCTCGACGCCGACTCCGGCGCCCGCGGCGGGCGCGCCGCTCGCGAGACGCGCCACCTGTTCCGGCGAGAGGTACGTGCTGTCGGCATCCAGCCCGTTCGTCAAGCCTCGGAGCGCCCCGGTCATGACGTCTTCGAGGTCGGCGTCCTCGACGTAGTTCTCCGTGATGAGCGAGACGACGTCCTCGAAGATACGCAGGTGCCGGTAGGTGTCTTCGCGGGCGACGGCCTGACCCAGATAGCCGCCCACGAGCGTGAAGGCGACCACCGGCAGGGTCAGCAGTAGAAAGGCGAGGCGCGTGCGCGTAGACATGACAGCCACGCATTCTAGCGGATCGGTGGACAGGGCCGCCACCCACCGGTACGCTCACACGATGCGCACGCTGGGCATCGACGTGGGAGAGCGCCGCATCGGCCTGGCCCTCAGCGACCCCTCCGGCACACTGGCCACCCCGCTGCGCACGCTGGAGGCGGCGGGGCGGCTGGCCGCGCGCGTGGCGCAGATCCGCGGCGAGATCGACCGGTTGGCGGCCGAGGAGCCGGGGCTCGGCGCGGTCGTCGTCGGTCTGCCGCTGGATCTCGAAGGCTGCGCCGGCCCGCAGACCGCGCGGGTGACCGCGTTCGTGGCAGCGCTGCGGCGGAGCACCGCGCTGCCGATCGCAGTGCAGGACGAGCGGCTCACGAGCCGCGAGGCCGAGCGCCGGCTTGCGCTCCGCGAGCCGGACTGGCGCCGCCGGAAGCGGCGGCTGGATGCCGCCGCGGCCGCCATCATCCTGCAGGACTATCTGGACGCCGCGCCACGGACCGCCGGCGGCGATGGCGCCGCGTGATGCGGCGTCGACTGCCGGCGCTGTCGCTCCTGCTCGTCGCGCTCGTCGCGGCGGTCGCCGTGGCGCTGGTCGACGCGTGGGAGCAGCGCCTCGCGGCGCCGTACCGGGGGTACGCCGGCGACGAGATCTTCGTCGACGTGGTGCGGGGCGACTCGACGCGGACGATCGCGGCGCGCCTGGCCGCGGCCGGCGTCGTGCGTGACGAGCTCACGTTCCGTCTGGCGGCGTGGCGCAGCGGGCGCGACCGGGATCTCAAGGCCGGCGAGTACCGCTTCGACCTGCCGCTGTCGGCGCTGGATGTGGTCGACATCGTGGCCCGCGGCCAGGTCTACCTGCGCTCGATCACCTTCCCGGAAGGACTCACCATCGGGCAGATGGCGGAGGTCTTCGAGTCGGCCGGGTTCGGCACCGCCGGCGCGTTCGAGGCGGCGGCGGGGCAGGCGGCGCTGGTCGCCGAGCTGGATCCGGACGCGGTGGACCTCGAAGGCTACCTGTTTCCGGAGACGTACGCGCTACCGCGCGAGGCCACGGCACGTGATCTGGTGGCTGCAATGGTGGCCCAGTTCCGGGCCGAGTTCGACGAGGAGCTGCGTGCGCGCGCCGCCGCGCGGCAGTTGAGTGTGCGCGACGTGGTGACGCTCGCCTCGATCATCCAGAAGGAGACCGGCGCGGCGGCGGAGCACGCGCTGGTCTCGGCGGTCTTCAACAACCGCCTGCGTATCGGCATGCCGCTCCAGAGCGATCCGACGGTCATCTATGCACTCGAACGCGCGGCGCAGTATGACGGCAATCTCACGCGCGCCAACCTGCAGTTCGACTCGCCGTACAACACCTACCGCTACGGCGGACTGCCGCCCGGCCCGATTGCGGCGCCCGGCCGAGCGGTGTTGCGGGCCGCGCTCGCCCCGGCCGACGTGAGTTATCTGTACTTCGTCAGCCGCAACGACGGCAGCCACGCCTTTGCCGAGACGTTGCGCGCGCACAACCGCAACGTCCGCGAGTTCCAGGTGGAGTACTTTCGGCGCCGGCGGGCGGGACACTGACGCGGGCGCCAGGCGCGGCTGCAGGTGCCATCCTGCCGTCGTCACCTACCGCCGTGGCTCGGCGCGCACATTGTCCTGCCAGCCGTCGACGTCCGTGTAGAAGAGCGGCGTGGCGTCACGGCCGGTCGCCAGGTTGTGCTCGATCACCGTCCGCGCGCGCGCCGCGGCCCCGCCGGCCCCGGCGTCGCGCGGCACCCGCTCGAACAGGATCCCGCCGAACGCGAGGTAGGCCGCCGCCAGCGTCAGCACGACGTTGAGTGCCTGGCCGGTTACGTAGAGCTGGACGGGCCGGCCGCCTGCGGTGTGGCGGATGAGATCCCGGAAGCCGGACTGGAGGCCGATGCTGACGAACGCCAGGCAGAAGATCCAGCCGCGCACGTCGGACGTCAGATCCAGCACCTCGTCGACGCGGGCCTGCCCGAGGGCGGGCGTGAGCACGAAGGAGAACAGCAGCGACGCGCCGAAGAAGCCGATGATGAACTTCGGCAGGCGCTGCCAGATCTCCGTCGCCGCCGGCCGGCGTGCCCCGTCGGCTTCGATGCGGGTCACCCAGAAAACCGCCACGAGAAACGCGACCAGGCCGATCAACGTGTTCTGGATCATCTTCACCACCGCGGCGATCTGCTCGGCCTGCGCGCCGAGCAGGGCGCCGGCGGCGACGACCGCCCCGGTGGCGTCGACCGTGCCGCCGATCCACGCGGCGCCCACCACCGGGTCCATGCCGCTGGCCCGGATACCCAGCGGCATCAGGATCATCATGGCCACGGTGAAGATGAGCGACATGGCGACGGCCAGCGTCAACTCCTGCTTATCCGCCCGCGCGGCCGCCGCGACCGCGATGGCGGCCGAGACGCCACAGACCGACGTGGCCGCTGCGATAACCATCACCAGCGACCGGCTGCCGATCTGCAGGACGTGGACGCCGAAGCGGTACATGAAGACGATTACCAGCGGGGTGACCAGCCAGGCGACGAAGAGCCCGGGCAGGCCGAGGCTGAGGATGTTGCCGAACAGAATCTCCGCGCCGAGCAGCACCAGCCCCGTCTTGATGTACAGCTCGCTGCGCAAGGCAGGTCGCAACCACGCCGGTGTCCCGCGCGTGTTGGCGATGACGAGACCGATCAGCAGCGCCCAGAAGGCGTAGCCGAAGCCGGCCGCGCGCACGCCGGCCTGATTGGCCAGCGTGTAGGACGCGACGGCGAGTAGGAACAGCGGGACGAAGGCGCCGGCCTGGCGTCGGCCCTCGCGCGACATCACCTGGACCGCCGCCGCGGTCAGCGTCAGCAGACCGAGGCCCAGCCCCAGGAGACCCGGCACGCGTCCGGCGAATGCCTCGGTCGGCAGGGTGTCCCAGCGCCCGACGCTCGGTACGGCGCCGAGGAGGCCGGCCACCGCGGCGGCCATGACCAGCCCGCCCAGCCAGACGGCCCACCAATCCTCGGCCGCGACGAGCGGATTCCTTCGGTACTGCGCGCGGTCGCTCATCCCAGCGCGAGCTGCGTGGCGCCGATGATGCGGCGGCCCTTCGGCTCCTGGAGGAACACGACGAGACGAAGGTGCTCGCGACGCCACGTAGAGCGCAGCCGCACGCGGCCCTCGATGGCATGGCTGGCGCGCGCCGGCCGCGTCAGGGACCCGAGCCAGGTCAGGCTCCGGACCACACCGGTGTGGGTGAGCGTTCGGGAGGCGTTCTCGCCCCGAGTCACCGCGGTGGTGATCGGGCTCTCGGTCACTGCGACCCAGACGTCCGGGGCCTCGTTCGTGGGCGGCAGGTGTTCGACGATGCCGTCGATGCGGACGGTGCCTCCGGCCGCGCCCGTCGCCTCGATCGTGAGTGTCGCCTTGGGTGCCTTGCGCGCCGCGACGATCGCCTCGCGGGCGGTTATGGGCCGACTGCCCACGAACGCCGTCCGGCCGTCGACGACCATCATCGGCGTGTAGAGGTGCTCCCCGCCGAACGCCTCGACGTAGACCCGCTGGCGCGAGTTGAACTGCCCGGACGAGTACGGATCCTTCCAGCCGAGGCGGTTCCAGTAGTCTACGTGCTGGCTGAGGGCGATGACCTGCGCGCCCGCGACGGGCTGATTGCGTTCCAGTGCGCTGAGTAGATCGTCGGCCGGCGGGCAGCTCGAGCAGCCCTGTGACGTGAACAGCTCGACGATGACGGGGGTCAACGCCTCGTCGCCCGCGGCGGGCACGGCCCGCTGCGAGACCGTCAGGACGCCAGCGACCGCAAGAAGCACCGACGTCGCCGCAAGAAAAGTTGTACGCATGGTATTCGGTCCGATCCTATACTAGTGCCCTCGGAAGTGCTCCCGGAATTCCATCCGACGAGAGGGATAGTGAGGAACCGCATGTCCAGACACTCGATCGCAGCCGCGCTGCTGGCCGCCGCCGTTCTGACGCTTGCAGGCGCGGCCGCCGTACAGGCCCAGTTGAGCCCTACCGGCTCGTTTCTCGCCACGCTCGACAACGCCTATCGCGTGATTCCCAACGTGACGTATCACGAGGCGAGCGGCGTAGAGAACAAGCTCGACCTCTACGTGCGGCGCGACCCGGACGGCGCGGCGCCGGTGCTGCTCATGATCCACGGCGGCGGCTGGGTGGGCGGCCAGAAGGAAACCTACGCCATGCGGCTGCTGCCTTATCTGGAGATGGGGTTTGCCGTCGTCAACGTGGAGTACCGTCTGGCTGACGTCGCGCTCGCACCCGCGGCGGTGGAGGACTGCCTGTGCGCGCTGCGCTGGATTGCGCAGAACGCCGAGCAGTACGGCCTGGACGCCTCGCGAGTGGTCGTGACGGGGATGTCCGCGGGCGGCCATCTGTCGCTGACCACCGGCATGATTCCGTCCTCCGCCGGTCTCGACCGGCAGTGCGCGGCGCGGGCGTTCTCGGGGCCCCGCCCCGACGATCCGGCGACCGTGGTCGCTATCGTCAACTGGTACGGCATCACCGACGTCGTCGACATGCTCGACGGCCCGAACGTCAAGGGCTACGCAGTGGAGTGGCTCGGCAGCCTGCCCAACCGCGTGGAGGTCGCCTCGCGCGTGTCGCCGGTCAACTACGTGCGCGAGGGGCTGCCGCCCATCCTGACCATCCACGGCGATGCCGATCCAATCGTGCCGTACGAGCATGCAGTGCGGCTCAAGGACAGGCTCGACGCTGTCGGCGCCACCAACGAGCTGCACACGGTGCCCGGCGGCGGCCACGGCGGCTTCAGCGATGCGGAGACGATCGCGATCTACGAGAAGATCTTCGACTTCCTCGCACGCCACGGGCTGCCCGCGCGCAGCGCGACGAACCAGCAGGACTGACGCTGCGTGACGACGAGCGAGTCGAGGCGGCGCACGCGTCGGCGTGCGCTCGCGTGCGCCGCCCTGACGGCGGCAGTCGTCGCTGCCGCCCCGGTGGTCCAGGGCGGCAGCACGGAGGATCCGACGCTGGACGCGGCGTTCGCCGCGTTCTGGGCGGCGGATTCCGAGCAGGACGTGGCGCGCGCCGTCGAAGTCATCCTGGCGCTCGAGCCGGCGCCCGCTGCGGTTCGCTCGCGGCTGCAGTCCGGCCGTGAGTACACTGCCGACGTGCCGACCGGCCGCCGCCTGCGCAGCCGGCGGAACCGGGACGGGCTGGAGCACGACTACGTGCTGCAGGTGCCCGCCGCGTACGATCCCCGCACGCCGTATCCGCTGCGCGTCTACCTGCACGGCGGCGTCATGCGCCCGCGTCCGGCCGACGGGGCGTGGTGGCGCAGCGAGGAGCGCTGGGTGCGCGACGATGCCATCGTCGTGGCGCCCGCGTCCTGGAACGAGTCGGTCTGGTGGCAGCGGAGCCAGATCGAGAACCTCGCGGGCCTGCTGAACGATCTCAAGCGGGTCTACAACATCGACGAGAACCGCGTGTACCTCATGGGCGTGTCGGACGGGGCGACCGGCGCCTACTACCAGGCCTTCAAGGCCACGACGCCCTGGGCCGGCTTCCTGACCTTCATCGGCCACCCGGCCGTGCTCGCCAATCCGAGCACGGGCGTCGACGGCGAGATGCACGTGGCGAACCTGCGCGGCAAACCGTTCTTCGTCGTCAACGGGGCGCGTGATCGCCTGTATCCGGCCGCCGTCGTCGAGCCGTACGTCCGGCTGTTTGCCGAGGCCGGCATCGAGGTCGAGTTTCGCCCGCAGTCCGACGCCGGTCACGACCTGAGCTGGTGGGACGCGGAGGTCGAGCACGTCGAGGCCTTCATCACGGCCACGCGACGCGAGCCGCTGCCGGACGAACTGACGTGGGAGACCGAGTCGCCCCGGGAGTTCAACCGCGCCCACTGGCTCATCGTGGACGAGCTCGGCGCTGTAGAGGGCGAGAGTGCGCTCGATGCGTTCGACCGCGTGACGGTTCCCGGACCGCGCCGGCCGCTCGGGATCAACACCGTCGGGGAGCTGCCGGATGGGGCCGGCCTCAGGATCTTCGAGGTGGGCGCCGGCTCGCTGGCGGAGGACGCCGGCATCGCGCCGGGCGACGTGCTCCTCGCCATGGGCGGAACTCCCACGCGCACGGCCGAGGCGGCGCGGGATGCCATCCTCGGCATCCGGCCCGGCCAGGACCTGCCGGTGACCGTCGAGCGTGCCGGCGCACCCGTGCGACTGGTGCTGCGCTTCCCGGCGACGCAGCCGGGCGAGTCGCGCCTCGCCTTCTCCCGCAGCCAGCCCTCCGGCCGGGTCGAGCTGCGGCGTGACGGGAACACGGTCAGTGCGGCAACGCGCGGCGTGCGCCGCTTCACGCTGCTGATCTCGGCGGACCAGTTCGACCTCTCGCGGCCGATCCGGGTCACCGCGAACGGCGTCGTCGCCCACGACGCGTTGGTCAGCCCCGACGCGGCGACCCTGCTGCGGTGGGCCGCCGTCGATTGGGATCGCACCGCGCTGTTCAGTGCCGAGCTGGCGATCGAGGTGGTCCCGAGGTAGGTGGCGCGCCTTGGAGAACGCTCTCGCCGCCCGGGTGCGCGCGCGTGTGGCGGACCTGGACTCGCAGGGTTTGCTCCGGACGCTGCGCCCGCCGGCCGGCATCGACCTTTCCTCGAACGACTATCTGGGGCTGGCAGTTCATCCGCGCCTGACGTCCCGCCTGTCCGAGGCAGTGGAGCGTGACGGTTGCGGCAGCACCGGCTCGCGGCTGCTGCGCGGTCACCGGGAGCGATTCGCAGCCATCGAGCGTCGCTTCGCGCGTTTCAAGGGCACCGAACGCAGCCTGTACTTCTCGAGCGGCTATCTCGCCAACCTCGCGCTGCTCGCGACGCTGCCGGAAGCCGGGGACGTCGTCTATTCGGACGAGCGCAACCATGCCAGCCTCATCGACGGTATCCGGCTGTCGCGGGCCGCGTGCGTCGTCGTGCCCCACAGCGACGTCGGGGCGCTCGAACGGCGGCTGGCCGGACACGCCGCGCCCGGCCAGCGGTTCGTCGTGATCGAGTCGCTGTACAGCATGGACGGGGACATCGCGCCGCTCGCCGACTACGCAGCCTGCTGCCGGCGCTTCGGCGCGGCGCTGTTGGTGGACGAGGCGCACGCCGTGGGGGTCTACGGACCGGACGGCAGCGGGCTGATCCGGGACCGCGGCGTCGGCGATGACGTGCTCCTGTCAATCAACACGGCCGGCAAGGCGCTGGGTGTGGCCGGCGCGTTCGTGGCAGGGCCGGCCTGGGCCATCGACTACCTGCAGCAGCGGGCGCGGCCGTTCGTGTTCTCGACCGCACCGCCGCCTGCCCTGGCCGCGGCGCTCGCCGCCGCGCTCGACGTGCTGGCGGAAGAGCCCGAGCGCCGCGAGACGTTGCATGCCCGCGTCCGCTTTCTCCATGCGCGACTCGCGCGGGCCGGCTTGGCGTCGGCCGCCGACATGTCGCCGATCCTGCCGATCGTCGTCGGCGCGAACGAGGCGGCGGTCGCGTTGGCGGCAGGTCTGCAGCGGCGGGGTTTCGACGTGCGCGCCATCCGACCCCCGGCCGTGCCGGACGGTACGGCGCGCCTGCGCGTGACAGTGAACGCGCGGCTCTCCGAGGACGACCTCGAGCGGTTCGTGGCCGCCCTCGAGCGGGGCATGAAGGAGATCGAGCCGTGCGCCGCGGCCTGTTCGTGACCGGCACCGACACCGGCGTGGGCAAGACCGTCGTCGCGGCGGCGCTGCTGCACCGCTACGGCGGTGGGCCCGCGCCGCCGCGCTACTGGAAACCAATCCAGACCGGCCCGCCGCGGGACGACGACACGGCCGAGGTGCGGCGGCTGACCGTGGGCGTCGCGGCCGGGATCGTCGACGAGGGCGTCCGACTGCCGGAGCCGGTGTCGCCGCACCTGGCGGCTGCCCTGGCCGGCACCGAGATCGACGTGGCGCCGCTGCTCGCGCGCTGCGCTGCCGATCCGCCCGCCGGCACCTGGATCATCGAAGGCGCGGGCGGGGTGCTCGTGCCCATCAACCGCTCGATCCTGATGGTCGATCTGATCGGCGCGCTGGGGCTGGCCGCGCTGGTTGTGGCGCGCAGCTCGCTGGGGACGATCAACCATACCCTGCTCACGCTGGCCTGTCTGCGTGAGCGGTCCGTGCCGGTGGCCGGCGTCGTCATGGTCGGTGAGCCGGACCGACACAACCGGGCCGCCATCGAGGACTACGGACGCGTTGCCGTCCTGGGGGAGATGCCACGCTTCGAGCGCGTGTCCGCACCCGCCCTGGCGGACTGGGCGCCGCGCGAGCTCGACCCGCAGGCGCGGCTGGGGGAGTGGCTCGCATGACGGTGCACGATAATCTCGCAGCGCGCGACCAGGCGTGTCTGTGGCACCCCTATACCCAGATGCTGAACGAGCCGCCGCCGCTGGAGGTGGTGCGCGGCGCGGGCGTGTATCTCTACACCGCGGACGGCCGCCGGGTCCTCGACGGCGTGTCGTCGTGGTGGGTCAACATTCACGGGCACGCCCATCCGGCGCTGAACGCGGCACTTGCACGTCAGGCGGACGAGCTCGAGCACGTGATCTTCGCGGGCTGCACGCACCCGCCGGCCGTGGAGCTGGCCGAGCGGCTGGTGGCGCTGCTGCCCGCTGGCCTCACGCGCGTCTTCTACTCGGACAACGGCTCGACCGCGGTCGAAGTGGCGCTCAAGCTGGCCTGGCAGTACTGGCAGAACCGGGGCGAACCGGAGCGGCGGACGTTCATCGCGCTCGACCATGCCTACCACGGCGACACGGTCGGCGCGATGTCGGTGAGCGCGGCTTCGAGTTTCACGGCGCCGTTCCAGCCGTTGCTGTTTCCGGTGGTGCGGGTCGACGACCCCTACTGCTACCACTGCCCGGTGGGCCTCGACCGGGCGCACTGCCGCATCGACTGCCTGGCCGGTCTCGAAGCGCGGCTCGCGGAGCTCGGGCCGCGCGCGGCTGGCGTGATTGTGGAGCCGATGCTGCAGGGAGTGGGCGGCATGATCGTCTGGCCGCAGGAGTTCCTGGCCGGTGTGCGTGCGCTATGCGACCAGTACGGCACGCTCATGATCGCCGACGAGGTGTTGACGGGCTTCGGCCGGACGGGGCGGATGTTCGCCTGCGAGCATGCGCAGGTCGCACCCGACATCATCTGCCTGTCCAAGGGGCTGACCGCCGGCTACCTGCCGCTGGCGGCAACCGTCGCCAGCGAGCCCATCTACGAGGCGTTCCTGAGCGAGGACCGCCGCCTCGCGTTCTTCCACGGGCATTCCTACACCGCCAACCCCCTGGCCTGCGCCGTCGGCGTGGCGAGCCTCGATCTGTTCCGGGACGAGGGCGTGCTCGAGCGGGTGGGCAGGCTGGAAGCGCAGCTCGCAGCCGGTCTCGAGCCGTTGCGGAGCCTGCCGCACGTGGGGGACGTCCGCGCAATCGGGGGCGTCGGCGCCGTCGAGCTGGTGGCTGGCGGCGGGCCCGGCGAGAACGACCCCGACGGCGGCTACTTCGATCGCAACGGGCCACGGCTGGCCGACGCGTTCCTGCGTCAGGGCCTACTGCTGCGGCCGCTCGGCAACGTGCTGTACTTCATGCCGCCCTACGTCATCTCCGATGCCGAGGCGGCGTGGGCACTCGACACCATCGGCACGGTGCTCGCCGACTTCGACGTGCCCTGACGCGGGCTGGCCTGCGCGCCGCCCGGGCGCGTAGGTGAGGCTACGGCGCCACTGCCGGTTCGGTCTCCCAGGCCAGGTACGTTTCCTCCGGCAGGAAATACATGTGCACGGTGTAGCGTCCCTTCAACGACATCGGGCGCCCGAAGTGCAGTACGTGGGCGTTGTCGATGGGCGGGATGGGCAGGTAGTGCAGGGGCATCGCCGGCCAGGAGACCCCGTTCGCCAGATCTTCCTGTCCCAGCACGTACTCGATGAAGATGAGCTTGCCGGCCGCCTCGCCGTAGATGACGCCGTCGTCTCCGGGCGAGTTGGGCAGCCGTCCGCCCGGTTTGGACAGGTCTGTGTAGTGGCGTCCCATGCCCGGGCAGAAGTCGTCGGGATACTGCTCGCAGGCGTAGACCGTGAAGCGGTTCGGGAGCGTCTCGACGGGTGGCAGTTCACCGGACGGCAGCCCCTGCTCGGCGGCCGGCAGGAAGTGCCAGAGCAGCAGGAACTGGTGGTCGCCCGCTACCTCGTCGGGTACGAAGTCGGTCGTGAAGGCGTGAGCTGCCGGAAAGTCCAGCTCCCGCAGCGTCAGGCCGTGGAAGCTCCGGCCGGCGGTCAGGTCCGCTTGACGCAGGAGGTAGCCGGCAGAGACCACGTGGCCGTCCTCGACGCCGTACACGACACCGTCCGTCCGCGTCTCGATGGGCTGGCTGGCCCAGACGCCGGGGCCGTCGTAGCCGTGGTAGTGGCTGCCGTCGTCCTTGCGCGGGGTCGCCTGGCCGCCGGCGGCGTGGAACGGCCCGCGGCCCGCAATCTTGCCCACCGGCTGGTAGATCGGCGGCAGGTCCGTCACGCGCGGCAGCGCGGCCTTCGCAGCCGTGCGGTCCGCGTCGGGCGTCTGCGCACCGGCGGAGCCGGCCGCGGCGGCGACGCCCAGCAGGGCGGCGAGGGCCAGGGCCGCTGCCCGGTGGCGATCAGAATGCAGGGGAATCATGTTCACGAGGTGACCTCCTTGTCGTCGTACCGCGCATCCGAAGCCGCCCGCCCGGCTGCACGCGGCTGCACCGCGTGCAGCCCCAGACGCCCCAGCAACGCGAAATCGTCGCCCGCGTCGGCGTTGGGGGTCGTCAGGAGGCGGTCGCCCAGAAAGATCGAGTTCGCGCCCGCCAGGAAGCAGAGCGCCTGCAGCGTATCGCTCATCTGCAATCTGCCCGCGCTGAGCCGGATCCTGGCGTGCGGCATCAGAATGCGGGCCGTGGCGACGACGCGCACGAGGTCGTCCCAGGGCACCGGCGGCCGGTCGGCAAGCGGCGTGCCCTCGACGGCGACGAGGGCGTTGATCGGCACGCTCTCGGGCGCCGGCGTCTGCCCCGCCAGGGCGCAGAGCAGGTCGATGCGGTCGTCGTGGCTCTCGCCCATGCCCAGGATGCCGCCGCAGCAGACCTTCAGGCCGGCTTCGCGGACGGCCGCCAACGTTCGCAGGCGGTCGTCGTAGCAGCGCGTGGTCACGATGTGCGAGTAGAACGCCCGGCCCGTGTCGAGATTGTGGTTGTAGTAGTCGAGCCCGGCCTCGCGCAGGCGGACGGCCTGCGGGCCGCTGAGCATGCCCAGTGTTGCGCAGGTCTCGAGGCCGGTGTCCTTGATCGCACGGACCATGGCCAGGATGCGATCGAATTCGGGCCCGTCGTGTACCTCGCGCCACGCCGCGCCGAGGCAGAAACGGTCTGCACCGCCTGCCCGGGCGGACCGGGCGGCCTCGACGACTGCCTCGACCGGCATGAGCGGCGCGGCCTCCACGCCCGTGCGAGAGTGTGCCGACTGGGGGCAGTACGCGCAGTTCTCGGGACAGCCCCCCGTCTTCACGCTCAGCAGCGACGCACACTGCACCTCCGCCGGATTCTGGGCGCGCCGGTGGACCGCGGCGGCGTCGAATACGAGCTCGAGCAGACCGCGGCTGTAGAGCGCCTCCACGTCGTCGCGGCGCAGGGCGGCAGGCGGGTCGGCGCAGGGCTCGGATGACACGACAAATTAAGGTTAGCACGGGCGCACGGGGCGGCGGTCTGGTACCCTCGCGGGCAGCGATGGCCGATCTCAGGAAGGTGTACGTCGCCCGCGGTCCCGGGGACGCGCATCTGCTGCGGGGACTGCTCGAGTCGGAGGGCATCCGGGTCGTGGTCCGGGGCGACGACTTCGTGCCGCTCCAGGGCGGCGGGCTGTTTCACGTGGAGACCCGGCCCTCCGTCTGGGTGCTCGACGACGAGCACTTCGCCAGGGCGCTCGCGATCGCGAACGAATACCAGGCCGGAACGGGCCGGGGTGGCGAGCTGTCCGGAGCCGGGGGCGGCGACTGGACCTGTGCTGCCTGCGGTGAGCACCTCGAGGCCCAGTTCAGCGACTGCTGGCGGTGCGGCGCGGCGCGCCCGTAGGGCGCGCACGGCGCCGGAAATCCGCGCGAGCGGACGCCGGGGGTTCGCGGCACAGCCCCGTGAACGCGGAAACTACTGCGGTTCGAGGCGCGCCTCGTAGGTCACCTTGCTGCGGGCGACGATGAGCACCTCCAATTCGAGCGATTGGAAGCCGGGGTGCCGGACTTCCACGTGGTGCGGTCCCTCCTGGAGCCGCAGGCGCTGGAAGACGCCGTCGAAGTGATCGACGAGGCCGACGTAGTAGCCGTCCACGTACACCTCCGCCTCCCGCGGCTTGACTTTCAGGCGCAGATAGCCGGTGTAGGGATCCTCGTAGGCCGGATAGTACGGCGGGTTGTAGGGCCAGTACGAGTACCCGCCCCAGCGCGGACCCCAGTAGTACGGATAGCCGTAGTGCAGGTCGAACGCGTAGCCCGGAAAGTAGAAGTACGAGCCGTACACACGGGGGTAGAAGAATCGCGGCCGATGCACATGCCGGTGGTACAGGGAACGTTGGCCGAGTCCGTGCCGCAACCGTGCCTGGCGATACGGTCCCCGCCGGTAGCGGTCGATGCCGACGCGGGAGGCGACGCCGCTGCGGCCGGGCGCGGCCACGCGCGGTCGGGCCGGGCGGGGCACTGCCCGGCCGAACACGCCGATGTCGTCCGGCGCCCGGCGTGCGGGCCCGGTCCGTACGCGTCCGGCGGGCCGGCCCTGCGCACCCCGGTCGATCGCCTCCGGGCGCGGGCTGTCGGGCCCCCGCCCGGCGCGCGGCCGTACGCTGCCGGTACCGCGTGGTACGCGGCCGCCCGCGGCGGCGTCAGGCGCCCGCCGCGGCACGGCTCGCGCCGTGGGGCGTGGTGGAGTCGGCCGCCCGGCCCGCGCCGCCGGCGTGCGTTGCGGCGCCCGCGCTGCCGGCCGCGAGGGGGCTGGCCTGCCCGCCCGCGCCGCCGGTGCCCGGCGCGCGGGCGGGCGGGCCGCACGCGGGGCGGAGCGCGGAGCGCTCGCCACCCGGCCGCCGTCCCCGCCGCGCGCGCGGGCGCGCTGCGGCTCGCCGACCGCCGGCTCGGGCATCGCCCCCGTCGTCATCGCAATCATCACCACCGCCGGAAGGGTCAGTCGGTACATAATCAACTCCTTGCGCCCGCCACGATGTCCATTAGCATGGGTCGTGCCAGCTTTGCGCGGGCGGTCCTGGCCCCGAATGCCGGCAGGACGGCGACGGTGGACAGGCCGAGTGTCGCGTTTACAGGTCGCTCGTGTCCAGTCCAGGCGACACGGAGGCCGGTGCCGTGCCGGGGGGGCTGCCGCACCGGTGCGGTTCAAGAGACGGCGCCGCCGCCTGGGACGGGCGCCGGCCGGAGGGTGCGCATGAGCAGAGGGGTCGTGGGGATGGCGCTCGTCGTCACGCTCGGTGCGTGCGGCGGGCAGCAGGCGGACGATGTCTTTCCGTTCCCGGTGTCGGTCTTCGAGTTGGACAACGGGTTGCGCGTGTTCAGCGTCGAGTACGACAGCCCCGGCATCATGGCGTACTACACGGTGGTGCGCGCCGGGTCGCGCAACGAGGTGGAGCCGGGGTTCTCCGGCTACGCGCATTTCTTCGAGCACATGATGTTTCGCGGCACGGAGCGCTACCCCACCGAGGCCTACAACGCTGTCATCAAGCAGATGGGGGCCGACTCGAACGCATTCACCACCAACGACTGGACGGCCTACCACATCGTGGCGAGCGCCGACGCACTGGAGACGATCATCGAGATCGAGTCCGATCGGTTCCTCAACCTGCAGTACTCCGAAGCCGACTTCCGGACGGAGGCCGGGGCCATCCTCGGCGAGTACAACCTCAACTTCTCGAACCCGGTCGCGCTGCTTCGTGAGCGCCTGCACGACCGCGCCTTCCTGTTCCACCCGTACAAGCACACGACCATCGGGCTGCTGGCCGACATCCAGGCGATGCCCGACAACTACGACTACAGCCTGGAGTTCTACGATCGCTACTACCGGCCGAACAACAGCTTCATCGTGGTCGTCGGCGACGTCGATAGCGGCGCGCTCGAGCGGTTGATCGAGCAGTACTACGGCGCGTGGCAACCCGGAGACTTCGAGCCGCAGATTCCCGTGGAGCCGCCCCAGACCCGCGAGCGTGGCGACGACGTGACCTGGCCCAATCCGACCCTGCCGTTTCTCATGCTCGGCTATCACGCGCCGGCGTTCTCGGACCAGACTATCGACATGCCCGCGCTCGACGTCCTGTCGCAGCTGCTGTTCGCGGAGACCTCGCCGCTGTTCCGCAAGCTGTACCTGGAGGAGCAGGTCGTCGACGTGCTGGCGGGCGGCGCGGTCGACCAGCGCGACCCGCCCCTGTTCACGGTCATCGCCCGGGTGACCGATCCCGCCCGCGTCGACTACGTGCGCGACGCCATCCTCGCGGAGATCGAGCGTCTGAAGGTCGAGCCGGTGGACGAGGGCGTGCTGGCCGCTACCAAGTCGCACATGCGATACCGGTTCGCCATGGGCCTGGACAACCCGGGCGACGTGGCCGAGACGCTCGCCCACTACCTGCAACTGACCGGCGACCCGGAAACGGTCAACCGGGTGTACCAGCTCTACGACGCCGTGACGCCGGACGACATCCAGCACGTGGCCACCACGTACTTTCCCGAGACGAACCGGACCGTGGTCACGCTGCGGCAGGAGGACGCCGATGACTAGCTCGGTGCGACGCAGGGTTCGACCACGGGCTGCTGGATGGGTGTGCGGCGCGGTCCTCGCCGCGCTGTGCGCGGCGGGCGCGGGTTGTGCGGATCCGGCGTCCGAGGAGTCGTCACCCACGAGCGTCGGACTCCCCGCGCGCGACGCGCCGCTCGTCACCCTGCGGATCGCTTTTCGCACCGGATCGGTCGACGATCCACCAGGCAAGAACGGCCTCAATGCACTCACGGCGCTGATGATCGGCCAGGGCGGCACCGGCGCGCTGAGCTACGAGGAGCTGACCCGCACGCTGTATCCCTGGTCGGCCGCCATCGCGGTCCGCTACGACAAGGAGCTGACGACGGTCGTCGCCAACGTCCACCGTGACTACCTGGAACCGTTCTACGGCATCGTCCGCGACCTCATCGTGTCGCCGCGCTTCGATGAGGCCGACTTCGCCCGGAACCGCGAGCAGCTCAGGAACGGTGTGGTCGCCACGCTGCGCGGCACCAACGACGAGGAGCTCGGGAAGCAGGCGCTCAACACGCTGCTGTATCGAGGGCATCCCTACGAAGCGCCCGAGCTGGGGACCGAGCGGGGCCTGGACGCTGTCACGCTGGACGACGTCCGCGACTTCCACGCCCGCCGCTACACGCGCGACAACTTCCTCGTCGGCGCCGCCGGGGGCTATCCGGCCGGCTTTCTGCAGCAGGTCGAGGCCGACCTCCAGGCGGGCCTGCCGCCCGGCCCCGCCGAGCGGGAGCCCCTGCCGGTGCCGCGGACGCTCTCCGGCGTCGAGCTGCTGGTGGTCGAGAAGCGGGCCGTCGCCACGGCCATCTCCATCGGTTTTCCGCTCACCCTGACGCGGGCCGACGACGACTTCTATGCCCTGCTCGTGGCCAACTCGTACTTCGGGGAACACCGCACGTTCAACGGCCTGCTGATGAACAAGATGCGCGGCGAGCGCGGCCTCAACTACGGCGACTACTCGTACATCGAGAATTTCATCCAGGCCGGCGGCTCGCGGTTTCCGGTGCCGAACATCCCGCGTCGGCAGCAGTTCTTCAGCATCTGGATTCGGCCGGTGCCGCACCACAACGCCCATTTCGCCCTGCGCCAGGCGCTGCGCGAGCTGCAGGTGCTGGTCGACGACGGCCTGAGCGCGGCGGATTTCGAGGCGACGCGGGACTTTCTGATCAACTACTCGCGGCTCCACGTGCAGACCGCGAGCCGCCGGCTGGGCTACCGGATGGACTCGCGGCTCTACGAGACCGGCTATCTGATCGACGAGATCCGGCAGCGGTTGCCGCAACTGACCGTGGAGGACGTGAACGCGGCGATCCGCCGCCATCTGCAGTACGAGAACCTGGCCGTGGCCATCGTGACGGCCGAGGCGGAGGACCTGGTGGAGCGGCTGCTGGCGAACGAGCCGTCGCCCCCCACGTACAACACCACGGTAGGTGACGACGTACTTGCCGAGGACGAGAGCATCGTCTCCTACGAGGTGCGGTTCAACCCGGAGCGGGTGCGGATCGTGCCGGTCGAGGAGATGTTCCGCGAGGTGTCGGGCAGCGCGGAGCCCGCGTCCTAGCCTGGCTGGCTAGACCTGGAACGGGGCCGCCCGCGGGGTCGGTCGGCGCGCCGGTCCGGCCGGCCGACGACGGTTCGTGGAGCGGTCGGCCGGGACCCGTTCGGCGGGCGCGACCTCGTTCAGCGCGCCCGGGCGGTACCCGTCGGGGTCGACATCGACCGTGTCGAAGCCGGCGGCCCGGAAGCGGGCGGTGACCTCGGCCAGGAGCGCGGGGTCGCGCAGCCTGGCCACCTCCGCCGGTGCCACCTCGATGCGCGCCCGCGGCCCGAAGTGGCGCACGCGGCAGACGGCGAAGCCGTGTGCACGCAGCACGCGCTCGCAGCGCGCCACCCGGGTCAACCCCTCCGGCGTCACCGGGGTCCCGTACGGGAAGCGGCTCGACAGACAGGCCAACGCCGGCTTGTTCCAGACCGGCAGATCCAGCCGCCGGGCCGCCGCTCGGACGTCGGCCTTCGTGAAGCCGGTCTCGTCGAGCGGCGAACGCACGGCGAGCTCGCGCGCGGCCTGGCGCCCAGGCCGCCAGTCGGCGCGGTCGTCGCGGTTGAAGCCGTCGAGGACGTGCGCCGCGCCCAGCTTGCGGGCCTCGGCCACCGCCCGACTGTACACCTCTGTCTTGCAGAAGTAGCAGCGGTTCACCGGGTTTGCCGCGTAGCGCGGATCGTCGAGCTCGTAGGTGTCGACGAGCAGATGCCGCGCGCCGAGTGCGCGGGCCAGCTGCCGCGCGGCGGCGCCTTCCTCGGGCGCGAGGCTGGGGGAGACGGCCGTCAACGCGACTGCCCGCGTGCCGAGCACGCCGACTGCCTCGGCCAGCAGATACGTGGAGTCGACGCCGCCGGAGAAGCACACGACCACGCGCTTGAGATCGGCGAGCAGCGCGCGCAGCCGAGTGACCTTCGCGTCCGGAGGCGTCATAATAATCGGTCGCTCGAACATTCTGTAGAACGACCCTGACGATAGTCTAGCGTGCAGCCCCGTGCCGCACGTGTTGCGTGCCGCCGATGCCCGAGCCGTTCCACGCCGCGACGCTCCTCCTGGGTACGACCGCCTCGCTGGCCGTCGTCCACGCGCTCCTCGGACTGGACCATTCGCTCCCGTTCGTGGCGCTCGGGCGCGCCCGCGGCTGGACGCTCGGCCGCACCCTGCTGGTGACCGCGGCATGCGGCGCCGGGCACGTGGCGTCGTCCGTCGCGATCGGGGCGATCGGCATCGGTCTGGGCATCGCGACCGACGCGCTGGTCTGGCTCGAATCGGCGCGCGGCGAGCTGGCCGCGGCGCTGCTGTTCGGCTTCGGCCTGGCGTATGCCGCGTGGGCGCTCCGCCCGCGGGCGCGCGCGCAGGCGGAGCGCGGCCCGACGGGCGGCGCGGACCTCACGCCCTGGGCGCTCTTCATCGTATTCGTCCTCGGCCCGTGCGAGCCGCTCATCCCGCTCATGGTCGTGCCCGGAGTAGGCGGCGACTGGTTGGCCGTGGCCGCTGTCGTCGGCGTCTTCGGCCTGCTGACGGTCGCGGTCATGCTGGCCGCGGTCGCCGCCGCTCATCGCGGGGTGGCCCTGATCGGCGCTGGCCGCAGCGGTCGCCACGCTCACGTCGCAGCCGGTCTCGTCGTCGCCGCGAGCGGCGCGGCCGTGCTCTGGCTCGGGTTGTAGGGGAGGGGTAGCGAACTTGCTCGCCGATATCCTGTTGATCGCCGTCGGGTTCGCCTTCGTGGCGAAGGGCGGCGACCTGTTCGTCGACTCCAGCATCCAGATCGGGCGGGCGCTCCGTATCCCGCGCTTCGTCATCGGCGGCACGCTGGTGAGCCTGGCCACCACGGCACCCGAGCTCGTCGTGTCGGCCACCGCCGCGTGGATGGACGATTCGGGCATCGCGCTGGGCAACGCAGTGGGCTCCTGCATCTGCAACATCGGCCTGATCGTCGGGACGGTGGCGCTCATCATGCCGGTGGAAGTCGACCGGGCCGATTTCATCCGGCGCGCCGGTTGGATGGTCGCCGGCGGCGTCCTCGTCGTGGCGTTCTCCTGGGACCGGTCGATGGAGTGGGTGTACGGCGTCCTGCTGCTGGCCGGGGCGGCGGCCTATCTGGCCTGGGATCTAGCCGGCATCCTGCGCGCCCGGCGGCGTGCCGGGCCGGAAACGGCGGACACGGAGGCTGTGGAGGGACTGGGCGGGGCGGTCGGTTGGTTCGCCGTCGGGGGGGGCTGCGTTCTGCTCGGCAGCCGCCTGCTGGTCACCTCGGGCCAGGACCTGGCGGCGGCGCTCGGCGTGCCTTCGGCAATCATCGGCTTCTCGATTATCGCCATCGGCACCTCCTTGCCGGAGCTCGTGACGGGCGTCACCGCGGCGCGCAAGGGGGTGCCCGACCTGTCGCTCGGGAACATCGTCGGCGCCAACGTGCTGAATCTCTTCCTCATCGTCGGCCTCTCGGGCACCATCCAGCCGCTCGTGCTCGACCCGTTCAGCCAGCGCTACGGATTTCCCTGGCTCGGCATCTTCTTTCTTGCCATCGTCGGCGCGGTGCTGAGGTTCGGGATCGTCCGCCGCGGCGCCGGGATCGCGCTGCTCATGCTGTACGCGCTCTACACCGTCGGTCTGGTCTCGCTGCCGGCCCTGTTCTGAGATGCCACCGGCGCTTTCGCCAACCTGGGTCCGAGAGGCGTGACTCGCCGATGACGCCGCCGCTGCCGCCCGGCTACCGTCCGTACGAGTACGACGATCCGTTCGAGGACCTCGTCGGACCGTTCGGCTACAAGGTCGAGGACGGCAGGATCTGCTTCGCCTTCCAGGCCGACGCGCGCCACCGCAACACGGGCGGGACGCTCCACGGCGGCATCCTGATGACGTTTGCCGACTTTGCGCTGTGTCTTACCGCGGTGTGGGATCAGCCGGGCGAGCGCTGCGTCACGGTGTCGTGCCACAACGAGTTCGTTGCGGCCGGCGTGCCGGGCGACCTGATCGAGGCATCCGGTGAGGTGGTGCGCCGCACACGGTCGCTCGCCTTCGTGCGCGGACAGCTCGTCGCCGGCGGCCGCGTGCTGCTCACCTACAGCGGGATAGTCAAGCGCTTGCCGGCGGCTTCGACCGCGCCGCGGGATGCCTGAAATCCCTTATCATCACCTGACGGGAGGAATTGAGATGCGCCATGGGAAGGTCCGTGTCGGGTCGGTCGTGACCGTGCTTGCGCTCCTCGCCGCCTGGGCCGCCGCGCCGGCCGCTCAGCAGGGCGCCGCCAACGGCGAGTGGAGACATTACGCCGGCGATATCGGGGCGACCAAGTATGCGCCCCTCGATCAGATCGACGCCGACAACGTCGGCAGCCTGCAGATCGCGTGGACGCGGCCGGCGGTGGACCAGAGCATCCTGGACCGGGTACCCAACCTGACCTACACGAACAACCTGACGAACACGCCGCTGATGGTCGACGGCATCCTGTACGGGTCCAACGCGGTCGGCCTGGCGGAGGCGTTCGACCCGGCGACGGGAGAGACCATCTGGATCCAGGAGCCTCTGGATCCGGCTCCGCAGGGGTACCGCGGGGCGGAGACCCGCGGCGTAGGCTACTGGACCGACGGCAGCGACGCGCGCATCCTCGTGCAGCGCGGCCAGTACCTCGTCGCACTCAACGCGAAGACCGGCGAGCCGTATCCGGACTTCGGGGACGGCGGCCGCGTGCTGTTGACCATCGGGCTCGATCCGGAGGCGCGCTACCGCTGGACAGGAGCGCCGCTCGTGGTAGGCGACGTCGTCGTGCTGGGGCAGTCGATGACCGACACGTTCATCACCAAGGAGGCGGTGCGCGCGCCGGTCAGGGCCTTCGACGTGCGAACCGGCGAGCTGCGCTGGATGTTCCACACCGTCCCGCAGGCGGGGGAGTACGGCACCGACACCTGGGAGGACGGCTCGTGGGAGTACTCGGGGCACGCGCCGGTCTGGTCGCTGATGAGCGCCGACCCCGAGCTAGGCTACGTCTACCTGCCGGTCACGTCGCCCACGAGCGACATGTACGGCGGTCACCGGGTGGGCGACAACCTCTACGGCCAGAGCATCGTGTGCGTCGACGCGGCGACCGGCGAGCGCGTGTGGCACTTCCAGACCATCCACCACGGCCTGTGGGATTACGACCTGCCGACGGCGCCCATCCTGATGGACCTGGAGGTCGAGGGCCGCCCGGGCATCACGAAAGCGGTCGTGCAGCTCACGAAGCAGGCGTTCGCCTTCGCCTTCGACCGCGCCACCGGCGAGCCGTTGTGGCCCATCGAGGAGCGCCCGGTGCCGCAGTCGACCACGCCCGGCGAGGTCACCTCGCCGACGCAGCCGTTCCCCACGAAGCCGCCGGCGTTCGACCGCCAGGGGGCGACTGTCGAGAACCTGATCGACTTCACCCCCGAGCTGCGGGAGGAGGCGCTGGAGATCGTCAGCCGCTACACCATGGGACCGATGTTCACGCCGCCCACCGTGCGCGACGACACGAACCTCGGGACCATCCAGCTCCCCGGTTCGCAGGGCGGCTCGGACGTGCAGGGTGGGGCGTACGATCCGGAGACCGGTTATCTCTACGTCCCGTCGATCACCGCACCCTTCGTGGCCGACATCCTGCAGGGGAATCCGGACCGCACCAACCTGAACTACGTCAAGGGCACCCGCCTCTGGATCGGCGGTCCGCGCGGGCTGCCGCTCTTCAAGCCGCCGTACGGGCGCATCACCGCGATCGACATGAAGCGCGGCGAGATCGTCTGGATGGTGCCGAACGGGCACGGCCCGCGCAACCACCCGGCGATCGCGCACCTCGAGTTGGGCCGCCTCGGCTGGCCGGGCCGGCCGTCGCCGCTGCTCACCCGGTCGCTGCTCTTCATCGGCGAAGGCTCGCGGGCGCGCGCCGAGCGGGGCCGGGATCGCATCCCGGACGGCATGCCGCTCGAGATCGTGACCAACTACGGGGAGCCGTGGTTCCGCGCCTACGACAAGGCGACCGGCGACGTGCTGTGGGAAATGGAGCTGCCCGGCGGCACCACCGGCGCGCCCATGAGCTACCTGCACGAGGGGAAGCAGTACATCGTCGTCTCGATTGAGGGCATCGACGAGCCGGCGCAATGGGTGGCTTTCAGCCTACCCTAGCCGGCCGCCTCGGCGGAGAGCCTTGGCAGCCGGTGAAAGGAGTACCCGCTGTGTGCGGGTAGCGGTCGGCAGCGCGCCCGAAGGCTGATGGACCACGTGATTGCCGATCGTTTGCCGCCCCCCGAGCTCCGCCGGGCCGTCGACGAAGCCGTTCGGGGCGTCGGCCTCAACGCGCTGCGGGCGGCTGCCGAGCGTGTATCGGCCGCGTATCGTGGTTGCCCTCCCCGGCCCGCCACCACCGGGCACGACATCGATCGGCTCGCCTATGCGGCCGCGCGGATGCCGGCGACCTATCGTGCCGCGGCGACGGTCCTGCGGGAGTTCCGCCTCCGCTGTCCCGCGCTGCGTGTGGAGAGCCTGCTCGACATCGGGTCCGGCCCGGCGACCTGTCTGTGGGCCGCGTGGTCGGAGCTGGACGAGCTGCGCCGCGCCACGCTGATCGAGCCGGATCCGGCCATGGTGGCGCTGGGCACCCGCCTGCTGCGGGGGGCGGCGCCGGCGGCGCGGGTGGACACCGTCTGGTGGACCGGCGACAGCAGTCGCGTTGCGGCCGCGCCGGCGCACGATCTGGTGGTGGCCGGCTATCTGCTCGGCGAGCTGGACGCCGCGCGCCGCCGGCAGGTGGTGGACGACGGGTGGCGTGCGTCGCGCGGCGCGTTCGCGATCGTCGAGCCGGGCTCGGCGGCCGGGTTCCGCCGCGTCCTGGAGGCGCGCGCCCGGCTGATTGCGGCGGGTGCCCGCATCGTCGCGCCGTGCCCGCACGCCGCGGCCTGCCCGTTGCCGGCGGACGATTGGTGTCACTTCGCCGCGCGGCTCAACCGTAGCGCCCTGCAGCGGGGCCTGAAGCGGGGCGCGCTGGCCTACGAGGACGAGAAGTACGCCTACGTCGTGGCGGTGCGCGGCGCCGGCACGCCGGCGCCCGCGCGGGTGGTCCGCCGTCCCCGGTTGGCGCCCGGGCGCGTGACTCTGCGCGTCTGCCGGCCGGACGGCCTGCACGACGAAACGGTGGAGCGCACCCGGCGCGGCGACTACCGTGCGGCCCGCAAGACCCGCTGGGGCGACGCCTGGCAGTCCGTGGAGCGGGACGGGACGGCGTGAGCCTGCGTCGACCTCCCGGCGCCGGGCCGGCCGGCAGCCGGCGCGCCGGAATCTGTGCCGTGGTCATCGTCTGCGGCACGTTCGCGGCTGCACCGGCCGCGGGACAGGTGACAGCGCGCGGCTTCGTGCAGGCCGGCCTGCTGCGGTTCGCGGCGGACGAGAGCTTTGCGGCCGTCACCGGCCGCCCCGGCGGCGCCGTCTACGGCGGCGGCGGCCGGCTCGGCATTGCCCGCCTGTTTGTCGAGGGGAGCGTCGAGCGCTATGCGGCGGTCGGCCGGCGGGTGTTCGTTTTCGAGGACCGGGTGTTCGACCTGGGCATCCCCAACCGGATCACGATAATGCCCGTGCAGGTCACGGCCGGCTACCGGATGACCCCGCGGGGTGCCTGGCGGCTGGCCGGCTACGCGGGCGGCGGCCTCGGCGTGCACCGTTTCGCCGAGTCGGCTCCGTTCGGACCCCGCGGCGGCGGCTCCCCCGACGTTCCCGCGGAGGCAGTCGTGCCGCCGCGCGACTCGCCCTATGACGACGAGGTACGGCAGACGCACCGCAGCTACCACGTCCTGGGGGGCGTCGAGGCGCCGCTGCGGTCCTGGCTGTGGCTCGCCGGCGAGGGACAGTGGACCTGGGTGCCGGGCGCGCTCGGAGCAGGCGGCGCCCCCGCGGTGTTCGGCGAGACCGACCTCGGAGGTCTCACATTGCGGGTCAAGCTGTCGGTGGGCTACTGAGGTGTCTGGCGTGCGGCGAGTTCCCGGCGCCTACTTGACAGTCCTGGCCGCGGCGTGCGGCGTGCTGCTGCTCGGGTTGCGGCCGGCCGGCCTCGGCCGGGAGGCGCCGGGTCCCGGCTCGCGCGTCGTGCGGGCCGCCGCCGTGCGGGCGGTCGACGCCGGCCATGACCCCGCGGTGGAGGGTTCCGGACCCGGTCCCACCTTGACGCTGGAGCCCGGCGAGCCACCAGCCCGCCCGCGCTACGTGCCCGGCGAGGTCGTCGTCAAGTTCCGCGCGGACGCCGCGCCCGAGTCCGCAGCGCCGCACCTGCAGGCGCTCGGTGTCCGGTCGCTGACGCGCCCGCGCCTTGCGGGTGCCGACGTACTGGACCTCGAGCCGGGCGCCGACCCCGAGGCGGTGGCCCGCGCGCTCGCCGCGCGGCCGGACGTCGAGTACGCGCAGGCTTCCTACCTGCGGCAGCCGTTGTTCGTGCCGAACGATCCGTACTTCGCGCAGCAATGGAACCTGGCCGTCCTCGACATGGCGCGGGCGTGGGACATCAACGGCGGCGCCTCCGACGCGATCGTCGTCGCGGTGATCGACAGCGGGGTGGCCTTCGCGGATCGCCACGTCGACCTCGACGCCCGGGCGTTCCGCCTCGGCGACACCCGCTATCCGGCGCTCGGAAGCGTCACCCTGCGGTTCGCGGCGGCTCCGGATCTGGCCGGTGCGGGCCGGTTCGTGGCCCCGTACGACTTCGTCTGGGGCGACGAGCACCCCCTGGACTTCGACGGCCACGGCACGCATGTGGCGGGTACGGTGGGCCAGCTCACGGACAACGGGGTCGGCGCGGCCGGCGTGGCGTTCAACGTGCGGATCATGCCGCTCAAGGTGCTCGGCGGTCCGTGGGACTTCATCTTCGGCGCGATTGATGAGTGCTGCGGGGCCAGCGACGTGGCGGTGGCGGAGGCCGTCCGCTACGCCGTGGAGCATGGGGCGCGGGTGATCAACCTGAGTCTCGGGGGGCCGTCCGAGTCGCCGCTGATCCTGGACGCCCTGCGTTACGCCGTCGACCGCGGCGCGTTTGTCGCCGTTGCCGCCGGCAACGAGTTCGGAGTCGGCAACGTCCCGATCCATCCGGCGGCGTCGGCCGCCGCGTTGGACGGCGTCATATCGGTCGGCGCGGTCAACCACCGGCTCGCGCGGGCCTCCTACTCGAGCGTCGGCCGCTACGTGGAGATCACCGCGCCCGGCGGGGACCTCGATCCGTCGGCCGGCCACAGCCGCAGCGCCGTGCTGCAGCAGACGCTCGACTCCCGGGCCATCCGGACGTTCCTGTTGCCGCCGGAGCAGTACGGCCCGCCACGCTTCGACGTCCTGCGCATCGTCGGCGTGCACGGTACGTCGACGGCCGCGCCCCACGTGGCGGGCATGGCCGCGCTGCTGATGACGCAGGGCATTACGGACCCGGCCGCCATCGAGGCAGCCATCAAGTACTTCGCGGTCGATCTCGGACCACCCGGGCGCGACGCCGAGTTCGGCTACGGCCTGCTCGACCCGCCTGCGACGCTGCGCGGCTTCGGCCTCGCGCGCTGACCCGACGAGGACGGGGTTGCGCCCCGCGGCGCAGACTCCCGGGGCGACTTCGTGCTATAAGAGGCGGGTGACAAGACGCTGGTCGTTCCGTCTGCTTGCGGCGGCGGTTTGTGCAGCCGCCGGCCTCTCGGTCGCGCACGCGCAGTGGCGCTTCATGGAGGGCAATTTCCCCGCGCGCTTCCCCCCGCCGAGCCTGCCCGACCGCGACTTCGCCTTCTGCAAGATCATGTACAACAGCGTGCGCTACGAGCACCTGGGCATGGGGTGGTCGACCGACTACCCGTACGCCGGCATCAACCTCATGATCCGGTTCTCGGAGCTGACCACCGCGCGCGTCAGCCTGGACGAGCGCGGAGAGCCGAACCACTGGGTCGTCCGCTTCAGCGACGACGCGCTCTTCAACTGCCCGTTCACGATGGCTGCCGACGTCGGCACGATCGGCTTTACCAACGAGGAAGTCGTGCGGCTGCGGGAGTACCTGCTCAAGGGTGGTTTTCTCTGGGTCGACGACTTCTGGGGGTCCCGCGCCTGGGTGCACTGGGAGCGCGAGATCGGGCGCGTTCTCCCGCCCTCGCAGTATCCGGTGCGCGACGTGCCGCTGAACCACCCCGTATTCCGCACGCAGGCACATGTGCTCGAGGTGCCTCAGATCACGGCCATCCAGTTCTGGTACGGCGTCGGGGGGCGCACGACGTCGGAGCGCGGCTACGACAGCCGGGAAGCGCACTTTCGTGCGATCGCGGACGAGCACGGCCGCCTGCTCGTGGTCATGTCGCACAACACGGACGTTGCCGACGCCTGGGAGCGGGAGGCCGAGGATCCGAGGTTCTTCGAGCGCTTCTCACCCGACGGGTACGGGCTGGGAATCAACGTCCTGCTCTATACGATGATGCACTAGCGGCCCGTCTCGGCCGGCTGCCCGGCGGTGTCGGGTGCGGCGAGCTGCTCGGCCCGCCGCAGGAGCATGGAAGCGCCGGCGACAGCCGCTTGCAGGTCGGCGGCGCTCAGGTGCTCGCGGGCCATCGTCATGGCCGCGTGCCCCACGGCTGCGGCCGTGAGCAGCAGTGCATGAGCTGCTGCGAGGGGCGGCGGCGGATCGCCAGTCTTCAGGTAGTCCTGCAGGGCGCTCCATTCGAACACCATTCGCTCATCGTCACGAGGATCCCCGGCCGCACTCGGACGCGCATCGGTCGCCTGATCGATCAGGCGCGCCAGGTCGCGGCCCGCGCCGGCGAACCAGGCCGCGTACGAGGCCGTGCCCGGGTCGGAGGGCGCGGCGCCCGCGCCTCCCGGGCGGCATCCGGACCCGCAGCCCGGCTGCGCGCCGGTGCTGCCGGCCCCGACCGGACTGGGAGCCGTGCCGGGCGCGCCGTGCGTAGGCCGTGCGCTGCCGCGGTCGGACCCGCTCGCGTCGGCACCGCGCAGGGGTTCCGGCTGCGCGGCAGGCAGCAGCCGATCGGGTTCGACGGTAATCCGGATCGCGCGCGGCGTCGGGCCCTGCTCCAGCCTGTAGCGGGCTGTCTCCCGCAGGTCGAGCACCACGCGCGTAACCGGCGGACGTGCCCGGTTGAGGGCCACCCGTACGCGGCGCACCGCCCCGAGGTCGACGTCGGTCACATCCGGCACCTGCGGCACGATTCCCGGCAGGTCGACGAACAGCCGCGTGGCCGGGTTCCCGACAGTCTGCAGCCGCCCGCCGATGGTGCGGTCGCTCGCGAGGTCGACGACCACCCGGTCGGCGTTGCCGCCTACCGTCAGGCGGTGCAGCGTCCCGCTCGCGGAGGCCTCCTGTGCGCGCGCTACTTCGGTCGTCTCGCCGGCAACTAGCAGAATCCATCCGGCGCAAAGGGCGAGTCGTGACAGGCTGGTCGGCATGGCGCGGTCCTCCGGTCCTTGTATCGGCCGTTGTCCGGTTGCGCGTGAGGTTGCGTCCGCGGCGGTTCCCCCTGCCCGCGCGGACACGGTGTACGATCCGCCCCGATGAGCAGCATCCTGCGTCGCGCGCGGGCGGCCTGCGGGGTTCTCGCGGTGCCGGGCGTGCTGTCGCTCGGGCCGGGGGGGTGCACGAACGCCCCGGCCGATCCGCCGCAGCCGGCCGCGCACCAGACGCCTCCGACCGCGCCGGGCACCAGCGAGGTTGCCGGCCGTCTCGCGCGCCGGCCGGGCGCGGCCACGCCCATCGTCACGCTCGAGCCGCATGCGCCGGTCGACGTACCGCTGCCCGCCGAACCCGCCGAGATGGATCAGTACGGCCGGACCTTCATCCCGCGACTGTTAGTGGTGCGCGAGGGGCAGGTCGTGCGGTTCAAGAACAGCGAGAACGAGCTGCACAACGTGAACGTGACGGACGACAGCGGCGTTACGATCTTCAACGTGGGCATGCCCATTCTCGGCGGGACCTTCGATCACAGGTTCGAGCGCGCCGGCGACTACGCCGTCCGCTGCAACGTGCATCAGGAAATGGCCGCCACGATCAGCGTCACGTCGAGCCCGTTCGCCGCCGTCGCCGATCGGGAGGGCCGGTTCACCCTGCCGGGCGTGCCGTATGGCACCTACGACCTGGTGGTGCGGCGCGGGAGCGAGCGCGCGGCGCGCCGCGTCGAGGTGGCGACTCCGCGGACCGAGCTCGTCGACTAGCAGCCCGTGGTAAACCCCGCGTCGCACCGAGACAGGCGGGGCGCCCGCCTGGCAAGGCGCGACGGGGGAGTCTGGCGGGACTGTGCGACCCCTCCGGGGAATGGTCCAGCGCCGTTCTCCAGGGTCTGCAGCGCCCTTCGAACGCTGCGGGGCGTCTTGCCACAGGCTGCCGGCCGTGCGGCTATAATCGTCGGCCTGCGGGGTACCAGTCATGAAGACGGTTCTCAACAAGACCGGCCGGCCGCTGAAGATCGCGTTGTCGCGGGGCAGGCTGCTGCGCCTTGGACCGCGCAAGGAGGGGCAGATCGCCACGCAGGACGCGGAGCGGGACACGGTGCAGCGCCGCGTGGCGGCCGGGGACATCGAGATCTTCGACGACGCCGGCCGCGCGGGCGGGGCGAGCCTGTCCGTGATCGGCGGCGGCACGCACGCGCCGGGAACGCACGCCCGGTTCACGGCCGCCAAGCGCGGCGATCGCTAGCGGTCTGCACCGCAGGCGGACGCCCGGATACGGGGGCACAGCCCAGTCTGCTTGAAGTCAGCAGGGGACGGACGATGCCGATCTACGAATACAAGTGCCGGAGCTGCGGGCACGAATTCGAGCGCCTCGTGCTGGGCGCCGACCCGGGCGCCTGCCCGGCATGCCGGAAGCGTGAGCTCGACCGGCAGTGGTCGTTGTTCGCTGTCGACTCCGAGGGGACGCGGCAGCTCCACCTGAAGAAGGCGCGGGTCGCGGCGCGCAAGGTGCAGCGCGACAAGGCGCACGCCGAGCACGAAGCCATCCACCATCACCATCACTGATCCGGCCGCCCGCGGCGGTGCAGGAAGTGCCGCTGCCGGCGTGCGGGTGCGGGGGACGTTGCCGATGCGGTTCCGGTTGTCATGCGCGGCGGCGGCGCTCGTCGCGGGCGTGGTCGGGCAGGGGCTTGCCGCGCGGGCGGCTCAGAGCCCAGCTCCGGAGTACGAACGGGCGGACATCGAGCGGGGTGCGCAGCTCTACGACGAGTTCTGCTCCAACTGCCACGGCTCGGAGGGCGACGGCGTCGGCAGCGTCAGCCTCAGGAGCGGCCGCTTCCGCCACGCCTCGACCGACCAGAACTTCCGCCGCATTCTGACGGACGGCATTCCCTCCGCCGGGATGCCGCCGGGCAGCTACACCGACGCCGACCTGGTGGCCCTCATCGCGTACGTGCGGAACATGCGCGACTACGACGGCGGCATCGCCACGCTGGGCAACGCCGCCCGTGGGCGCGCCGTCTTCGAGGGCAGGGGCGACTGCGGGAGCTGCCACCGGGTGGCCGGTCGCGGCTCGCGTCTGGGGCCCGATCTCACGTCGATCGGCGCCGTCCGCGGCGCGGGGTCGCTGCGCGCAACGCTGCTCGATCCCACGGCATCGATGCTGCCCTCGAACAGGCCGCTGCGCGCGGTGACGCGCGGCGGCGAGGTAATCACGGGCCGGCGCCTCAACGAGGACACCTACACGGTCCAGATCTTCGACCAGCGGGAACGTCTGGTTTCCCTGGACAAGGCCGACCTGCGGGAGCTGACCGTCCTGGCCACGTCGCCGATGCCGTCGTACGCCGAGACGCTGAGCGAGGCGGAGCTGGCCGACCTGCTGGCGTATCTCGTGACGTTGAAGGGACTGGTGCCGCAATGACACGCCTCCTGGTCGGATTCGCCGCGATCGTCGTCCTCCTGCCCGCCGCGGCCGCGGCGCAGGTCACCCCGGAACGCCTGGTGAACGCCGCGGACGAGCCGCACAACTGGCTGACCTACTCGGGCACCTACGCCAGCCAGCGGTACAGTACGTTGGACGGGATCACCCCCGACAACGTGGGTGAGCTCGAGATGAAGTGGGTGTTCCAGTCGCGCACATCGCACCACTTCCAGGCGACGCCGCTGGTGGTCGACGGCGTCATGTATCTGACCCAGCCGCCCAACGACGTCGTGGCGCTCGATGCCCGCACGGGACGCGTGTTCTGGGTCTACGAGCACGTCCCGTCGCCCGCCGCGCGGCCATGTTGCGGATTCAGCAACCGCGGCCTCGCCATTGCCGGCGACACGCTGCTGATGGGGACCGTCGACGCCATGGTCGTGGCGGTCGACGCGAAGAGCGGTGGGCCCATCTGGAAGACGCAGGTGGCCGATCCCGCCTACAGCTACGCGATCACCCACGCTCCGCTCGTGGTCGACGACAAGGTGATCGTCGGGACCTCGGGGGGCGATATGGGCATCCGCGGCTTCATCGCAGCCTACGATGTGGCGACGGGCGCGGAGGTTTGGCGCTTCTACACCATTCCGGCGCCCGGCGAGCCGGGGCACGAGACGTGGGAGCCCTGCACACCCGAGATGGAGCACTGCGATCCGGAGGCCTGGAAGACCGGCGGCGCCGCCGTGTGGCTGACCGGGTCGTACGATCCCGAGACGAACCTGACGTTCTGGGGTGTCGGCAACCCGGGGCCGGATTATGCCTGGTACCAGCGGCCGGGCGACAACCTGTACGCCAGCTCGGTGGTTGCCCTCGACGCCGACAGCGGGGAACTGGCGTGGTACTTCCAGTTCACCCCGGGCGACCGCTACGACTACGACGCCGTGCAGATTCCGGTGCTCGTCGACCTCGACGTGAACGGCACGACCGTCGACGCGATGCTGTGGGCGAACCGCAACGGGTTCTTCTACATTCTGGATCGGATCACCGGCCGCTTCCTGACCGGCAACCCGTTCACGCGGATCAACTGGGCGGAGGGGCTCGACGACAGCGGTACGCCGATCCAGACCCCCCAGGGTCCCGACCGACCTACCTACCCCGGCAAGCAGGGCGGGACCAACTGGTACTCGCCTTCGTACAGTCCCCGGACCGGACTGATGTACTTCTCGACGTGGGAGGACTACGCCACCGTCTTCGACTCCGCGCCGGTCGAGTACACCCCCGGCCAGCTCTACACGGGCAGCCGCAACCGCAGTCCGGTCAGGGGCGTTCCCGAGCCGCCGGCTGTCGGGCGCGGGCACGTCAACACCTGGACGGCAGCGGTCGGGTCCGGCTCCGTGCTGGCCTTCGACCCGCTCAGCGGCGAGAAGGTGTGGCAGTGGAAGACGTACGATGTCATGAACAGCGGCGTCTTGACCACGGCTACCGACCTGCTGTTCGTGGGCGGCCGCGAGGGCTACTTCCAGGCGCTCGACGCCCGCACCGGCGACCTGCTGTGGCGCGCCGTCACCGGCGGCAACACGCTCGCCGCGCCGATCACCTACGAGGTTGCGGGGAAGCAGTACGTCGCCATCGCCGCGGGCCACTCGCTGTTCGTCTTCGGCCTGCGCGATTGAGCGGTCCGCGCAACAGGCAGGGACTCGTGTCGGCTGCATCACGCCAGCCGAAGCTGCGGACGTGGCGGGCCGGCGGCGACTTCGATACTGGGTGCCCCAGCGGCACGGCGGCCGACACGGTCCAGGCGCCGCGGCTCTTGGTGACGCCCACAGCGACCTGGATGGCGGCGTGATACGAACCGTCGTGGTGGCGGCACGCGTCCATCAGCGTTTCCACGAGCCGGGCGCAGGCGGGATGCAGCGCCGCTCGAGTGCCGCCGGGGCCCCTGCCGCGGGCTGTCACCTCGCGCGCCAGATGGCGGCGGCGAGGCTGCCGACCAGCGAGTGGAAGAGCGCAGACAGGGCGCAGGGCAGCGCGACGAGTGGGTTGGCGAAGTTCTGCTGGGCCAGCACCACGCCGAGGCCGGAGTTCTGCATGCCCACTTCGATGGCGATGGTGCGCGCGGCGAGCTCGCGGCCCAGCAGCAGCCGGCCCGCCAGGTAGCCCAGCACGAAGCCGCCGGCGTGGAGACAGATGACGGCGAGCAGCAGGCGCAGGCCGGCGTCGATCACCTGCTGGCGGCCCGCTCCGAGAACCGAGCCCACGATCAGCGTGATGGCGATGACTGCCACGAGCGGCGCTACGGGCAGGATGCGGCGGCTGGCCTCCGGGAAGCGCCACTTGAGGAGCGCCCCGGCAACCACGGGGACGATGACGACCTGCACGGTGTCGAGCAGGAGGTCGGTCGTCGGGACGTCGACACGCTGCCCGGCGAGGGCCGCGGTCAGGGCCGGGGTCATCGCGACGGCCAGCAGCGTGGAGCCGGCGGTCATGGTGACCGACAGCGCCACGTCGGCGCGCGCGAGGAACGCGATCACGTTCGAGGCCGTGCCGCCCGGACAGCAGGCGACGAGGATGAGCCCGGCGGCCAGCGGCGCGGGCAGGTCGAACAGCACGCCGAGTCCCCACCCCAGGGCCGGCATCAACGTGTACTGGAGTGCGATGCCGGGCAGCACGAGGCGGCGTTCGCGGGAGATGCGGCGGAAGTCGTCGAAGCCGAGCGTCATGCCCATGCTCAGCATGATGATGCCGAGGCCGAGCGGGATGAGCGGTCCGCTGAACCAGGTCAACAGCTCGGGACGGACCAGCGCGAGCACGGTGGCGGCGAGCACCCACAGCGGGAACGCATTGGTCAGTCCGACAAGCAGCTTCAAGGCAGCGCGATTGTATACGGAGGGGGAGTCGGGCCATGGTCTATCAGGCTGATCTGCTGCAAGGCAGGAGTGCGCTGATCACCGGCGGCGGCACCGGCATCGGCCGGGGCATCGCGCTGGCTCTGGCGGGCCACGGCTGCAACGTGGCTGTCCTCGGACGGCGCGCCGAGCCGCTCGAAGCGGCTGCGGAGGAGATCCGTTCGCGCGGGGTGCTGGCGGCCGCGATTCCGGCTGACGTCCGCGACCCGGCTGCCGTCGCCGCAGCCGTCGACCGGGCGGCCGCCCTGGCGGGTCGCCTCGACATCCTGGTGAACAACGCGGCGGGCAACTTTCTCTGCCTCGCTGAGGACCTCTCGCCCAACGGGTTCGGCGCGGTGGTGGACATCGATCTGAAGGGGTCGTTCCACGCGGCGAAGGCGGCGCTGCCGCACCTCAGGCAGCAGGGCGGCACGGTGCTCAACATCAGCGCGACGCTGCACTACCTCGGCACGGCCGCGCAGCTGCACGTCTCGGCGGCCAAGGCCGGCGTGGATGCACTGACCCGCGTGCTGGCGGTGGAATGGGGCCCCTACGGCATCCGGGTCAACGGCATCGCACCCGGGCCGATCGCCGATACCGAAGGCGTGCGACGCCTGCTCGTCGGTCCCGCCAGGGAGCGCGCCGCGCAGCGGACGCCGCTGCGCCGGCTGGGGGCGCTGCGGGACGTGTGCGACGCGGCGCTCTTCCTCTGTTCGGACGCGGCGTCGTTCGTTACGGGCGTCACGCTGGTGGTCGACGGGGGACTCTGGCTGGCGTCGAGCGGGATGGTCGAGACCTGGGCCGAGAGCCTGGAGCAGGCCGGCTCGTGACGCCGCGCTCGCGGTCCCGCCGGGTGCGGCCGCGCGACGCTCCCGTGCGCGTCTCCGCGGCGGGGCGCGGGCGGAACGCGGCCCCCGCGTCCTGGCGCGCACCTTGACAGGCCGCCGGGGCAGGAGTACAACCGGCTAGCCTGACCAGCCTCGGCGATCGAGGCACGGGCACCGGCAGCGGCATCCACAAGGGAGAACCATGCGACGAATCCTGATCCTGGCGGCGGTCTTCGCCCTGTTCACCGTGCCTGCGCCCACGGCGCAGGGCCCCGGTGTCGAGTCCGTCGAGCCGTTCAAGGTAGGCACGTTCGACATTCACGGCGTGCCCCACGTCGGGCTCGTCCTGCGCGACAGCCTGGTCATCGACATCGAGGTGGCCGCCCTGGCCCTCGAGTCGCATCCCGAGTACTCCCACGTGCCGATGCCCGCGGACATGCTGGAGCTGATCGGCCGCTGGGACTACGGCCTGAAGTACCGACTCTACGAGATCGTCAACTACGTGGTCGGCAACAACCAGCTCACGGGCGACGGCCGGGCCGGCTACGTCTACGACGTGAGCGAGCTGCGGACGCGCCCGCCGATCCTGTACCCCGGCAAGATTCTCAACGCGGCGGTCAACTTCTATAGCCACGTCTTCGAGGGCGCCACGCCCGAGGAGCGGGCCGCGGAGATGCGCCGCCGCCGCGAGGAGCGCGGCGTGCCCTACCTGTTCCTGAAGCCGAGCCGCGGCGCGGTCGTCGGCAACGGCGACCCGATCGTCATCCCCTACGGCCGCGACCGGACGGACTGGGAAGTCGAGCTCGGCGCCGTGATCGGGCGGCCGGCGAAGTACGTGTCGGCGCACGACGCGCAGGACTACGTCTTCGGCTACCTGGTGTCGATTGACGTTTCCGACCGCGGCGGGCGGCCGCCGGGGGGCGCTCCGTTCACCTCCGACTGGTTCGTGGGCAAGGGCCACGACACGTTCGCACCCCAGGGGCCGTGGATCGCCCCCAAGGAGTTCTATGGCGATCCGATGCAGAACCTGCGGCAGACGCTGAGCGTCGGCGGCCGGACGCTGCAGGAGGCGCGCGCCGGCGACATGATCCACTCGCTGTGGGAGATCATCGAGTATGCCTCGTCGATCATCACGCTCTACCCGGGCGACGTCATCAACAACGGCACGTCGGGTGGAACGGCGGCCGGCGCGGCGCAGACGCGCGGCGAGGAGGACCGCTACCTGAAGCCGGGCGAGGTGGTCGAGGCCAGCATCGACGGCATCGGCACGCTGCGCATGCCCGTCGTGGCCGGGGCGGAGCCCAAGGGGTTGACCGGTGCCGAGCTGCCGCCGGTTGAGACCTATCGCGACTGAGGGCGCGCGGTCTCGCATCGCACCGTTGCAACCGTCGGCCGTCGGGCCACGATCTCGGCCACGCCGAGGCCGTGGTCCGGCGCGCCGCCGCGGCCCGGCCCGAGCTCTTCGCTGCGGAGCAGCATCCAGCCCCAGCCGCTCACGAGCCGCCGCAGCTCACCCGGTTCCAGCACGTAGCCGTGTCCCCGCCCGGCACCGGGCGCCGGCAGGTGCAACGCGGCGACGAGGAGTCCGCCCGGCCGCACGCCCCGGCGTATGGCCGGGAAGAGCGGGCGGTGCAGGAAGAAGCAGTCGACGATCAAGTCGTACGCGTCGGCGCCGATCGTGAATCCCGGCGGCTCCGCTTCGAGGTTTGCTACCTGCGGGCGGATCCGCTCGCAGCACTCGGCCCGCCCGGCGCGGGCCAGCAGGAGCTCGATGCCTGCAGCCGCACCGTCCACCGCATCGACCTGCCAGCCGCGTTCCGCCAGCCAGACCGCGTGCCGGCCCGCACCGCAGGCCAGGTCCAGGGCCCGGCCCGCCCGCACACCGGCGACGGCGGCGGTGAGGAGCGGTAACGGCTCGGCCTCGGGCGGATTGCCGCCCCCGGCGTAGCGCGCGTTCCACTTGGCGATCTGCGGATTGTCCATCGGCTCCGTCCATGGCTATTGTCTACCCGGGAGGTCTGCGTCGTGGAACGACGTAGACTCCGGGAGGGGTGGTCGGGCGCCGACAAGCTCGATGCCATCGCGGAAGTTGCGGATTGCGCGACACCGGCGCGAGATGGGGACTGAGGTCGCTCACGGGACGCAGCAGTCCGCGCCGCGGGACGGCGCGGACTGCTGCCGGATCGGGTCGGTCGCCGGACTATTGCCCGGTGCCGCTCTCGTACACGTCGTCGGTGACCGGCTCCATCCACTGGATGGCCAGGTGTTCCCCGGCCTCGTTCGGGAAGGTCACCGAGACGTGCGTCAGCGGCTCGTCGGGCACCGCGCCGTGCCAGTGCCGGACGCCGCGCGGCAGGTGGGCCGTCTCGTAGGGACCGACCTCGGCCACCGGCTGGCCCTCGACCTGGTAGCGCAGCCGGCCCTCGCGGACGAACAGCAGTTGCTCGCTGTGCGTATGCCAGTGCGTGCGGGCGCCGGCCTCGAAGCCGCGCGACGACACCCGGATGCCCTCGGCCTCGATCCGGAACGACGTGCCGGTGAAGGTGGTCTGGCGGGCTTGCACGAGCCAAACGCCGGATACCGCGGCGAAGACGCCGAGCAACATGCCCAGGCGCAGCCGGTCGCGCAGCTTGCTGTTCATCTCGCACCTCCTGTTGCCTCGCAGGTGTGTCCGCGCCGATCCTCCCTCGCAGCCAGAGCGCGTTGCAGGCAATATGAACGCGCCGACCCGTGCAAGTCAACGCCGGAAGTGTGCGGGGCGGCCGCGGTACTCGCGAGCGGCATGCCGGGCGTGTCGAACCGGGCGCGACGTGCCAGGATCAGGATCGCGAGTCCCGGACGTGGAGGCAGCCGGTGATTCGTTCGCATCGGATGGCGCGGGCGCCCGCGGTGGCGCGGACTGCTTCTGCGCCGGCCGCGTGCACTCTGCTCCTGACGGCGGCGGCCGGCTGCGCGGGTGACGCCGTGGTCGACCTGGATGCCGGGGTATCGTACGAGCTCGCCGCCCGCCGCACCGCGGCCATCACGGATCTGCGCTACGACGTCCACTTCGTGATTCCGGCCACGCGCGCGGAGGCCATCGACGGGCAGGTCGTGGCCGCCTTCGAACTGGTCGAGCCCGGTCCTCTCATCTTCGACTTCGCGCAGCCGGACGGCAGTGTGCACGCGGTGCGCCTGGGCGGTGAGCCGGTGCCTTTCGAGACGCGGAACGAGCATGTCATCGTGGCGGGGGGCACCGGTGGCGTGGCCGCGGGGCCGGTGACGGTGGCGATCGACTTCACTGCGGGGGACGGCTCGCTCAACCGCCGGGACGACTTTCTCTACACGCTGTTCGTGCCCGACCGGGCGCGCGTCGCTTTGCCCCTGTTCGATCAACCGAACCTGAAGGCGAGGTTCCGGCTGCGGCTCGACGTGCCGTCCACGTGGCGCGCAGTGGCCAACGGGCCGCAGGCGGCGCACGAGGTTCGGGGCGGCCGGGCGCGGTTCGACTTCGCCGCGACCGACCCCATCAGCAGCTATCTGTTCGCGTTCGCGGCCGGCGAGTTCCAGGTGGAGACGGCGGAACGCGACGGGCGGCAGATGGCCATGTTCCACCGCGAGACGGACCGCGATCGGCTGCTGCGCAACGCCGGCGCCATCTTCGACCTGCACGCCGCCGCGTTGGCCTGGCTCGAGGACTACACGGGCATCCCCTACCCGTTTCGGAAGTTCGACTTCGTGCTCCTGCCCGCCTTCCAGTACGGCGGCATGGAGCATCCGGGCGCGATCTTCTATCGCGAGCAGGCGCTGCTGCTCGACGAGAGCGCCACGCAGAACGCCCAGCTCGGCCGCGCCAGCCTCATCGCCCACGAGACGGCGCACATGTGGTTCGGTGATCTGGTGACCATGACGTGGTTCGACGACGTCTGGATGAAGGAGACGCTGGCCAACTTCATGGCGGCTCGCATCGTCGCCCCGGCGTTCCCCGCTGTCGACCACGCCCTGCGTTTTCTGCTGGCGCACTACCCGGCGGCCTACGCCGTCGACCGCACGGCCGGCGCCAATGCCATCCGGCAGCCGCTCGCCAACCTGAACGAGGCGGGGACGTTGTACGGCCCGATCATCTACCGGAAGGCGCCCATCGTCTTCACCCACCTGGAGCGCCTGATCGGCGCCGCGACCCTGCGGGCGGGCCTGCGCGAGTACCTCGCCGCGCACGCGTACGGCAACGCGAGCTGGGCGGACCTCATCGACGTGCTCGATCGGCGGACCCCGGAGGACTTGGCGGCGTGGAGTGCCGTCTGGGTCGAGGAGGGCGGGCGGCCGCGGATCGACGTCGAGCTGGAGACGGACGGCGCCGTCATCACCGGCCTGCGGCTGCGCCAGTCGGACCCGGCGGGCGCCGGCCGGTTGTGGAACCAGCGCCTCGACCTGGTCCTGGGGTACGGCAGCGCGCGGCGCGAGGTCGTCCCGGCGCAGATCCGCGCGGCGGTGGCGGACGTGCCGACGGCAGCCGGCCGCCCGCTGCCGAACTACATCCTGGCCAATGGCCGCGGCATCGGTTACGGAGCGCTGGTGCTCGATGCCCGGACGCGCGACTACCTCCTGGCCACGCTGCCGGACATCGATGACGCCCTGATCCGCGCCGTCGCCTGGATCTCGCTCTGGGAGTCGCTACTCGAGGGGGTGGTCGATCCCGAGGCCCTGGTGGACCTGGCGCGGCGCGCGCTGCCGGCCGAGCCGGACGAACAGAACGTCGCGCGCATCCTCGGCTACCTCGCTTCAACGTACTGGCGCCACCTCCCGCCGCCGCGCCGCACGGCGCTGGCGCCGGACCTGGAGGGGCTGCTGTGGGACCGCGTCGCCGCCGCAGCCGACCGCCGCAGCCTGGCCGCCGCGTACTTTCGAGCCTACCGCGACCTCGCGGCATCGCCGGACGCATTGGCCCGCCTCGAGCGTGTCTGGAGCGGGGAGGAGCAGGTGCCCGGCGTGCCGCTATCGGCGCGGGACCGCACGGCGCTGGCCCAGGCACTGGCAGTGCGGGGTGTGCCGCGCAGCGCGGAGATCCTCGCCGCGCAGCACGACCGCATCGACAATCCCGACCGGCGTGCCGCGTTTGCCTTCGTCAGGCCGGCGCTGGCGGCGGATCGCGCCGAGCGCGACGCCTTCTTCGCCAGCCTCCACGAGCCGGCCGCCCGCGCGCGCGAGCCATGGGTGCTGACGGCGCTCGGCTTCCTGCACCACCCGCTGCGCGCCCGTCAGTCGGAGCCCTACATCCGCCCCAGCCTCGACCTGCTCGAGGACATCCAGCGCACGGGCGACATCTTCTTCCCGGAACGCTGGCTGCACGCCACGCTGGACGGCCACCAGACGGCGCGTGCGGTCGACATCGTCGATGAGTACCTCGCCGACCGGCCGGATCTCGCGCCGCGCCTGCGGGCCAAGGTGCTGCAGGCCGCCGACGGGCTCCGCCGGGCGGCGCGCATCGTCGACGTCTACGGCGGCGCGAATCAGACCCGCTGGTAGTCGGGCCGCCAGACCTCGATGGCTTCCTTGATCGGTTTTTGCTCCGTGATCTTCTCGTCGAGGACTCTGCGCGCCAGGCCCGGGAGTTCGGCGTCGCCGGCGAAGCGCAGGGCGATGAGCTGGCCGGTCGTGAACTCGTCAATCCGCGGCTTGAGTTCGTCGGGCAGCAGCGCCTGCATGCGCAGCCGTTCCTCCAGGCGGATGATGCGGTCCTGGGCCGCCAGTGCGAACGTGCGCGCAAAGAGAACGCCGAGCACGATGGCGACGGCGAGCAGCAGCCCTACGACGGTTTCGAGCGAGAAGCTCGCAACCAGCCGGTAGAGGCTCCAGACGAGATTCAGCAAGAGGATCGGCAGCGCCAGGAAGTGGTATGCCGGCACCCAGCGGGCGTGGTTCTGATACGTTTGCGGCGTCGGTTCGGCCATTCCGATTCTCTCCTGGTTGATTGGATGTCGAGTCCAGCAGTATAGGTCATGGCCCGGCGCCCGCCGGGTGCGGCCGGGCCTTTGCCACGGGCTGCTATGCTGATCCGTGGACGGTCAACCCGGGAGCTGATCCATGAGCGATCTGGCTGCGAAACAGTGCGTTCCGTGCCGCGGCGGGGTGCCGCCGCTCGCGGGCGACGAGCTGGAAATGCTGCACGCCCGGCTCGGGCGTGACTGGCAGGTGGTCGACGGGCACCATCTGGAGCGCACCTACCGCTTCGAAGACTTCCGGCAGGCCCTCGACTTCACCGTGCGGGTCGGCGAGATGGCCGAAGAGCAGGACCATCACCCCGACATCTTGCTGGCCTGGGGCCAGGTGAAGGTCACGATCTGGACGCACAAGATCGACGGCCTGACGGAGAGCGATTTCGTCTTCGCGGCAAAGGCCGACGCGCTGGCCTGAAATTGGACGGGGCTGCGCCCCGCACTCCCGGCGGGCGCTGGCGGGGACCCTGCTCGCGATTCATGGCGCGGACGCCTCGTCCTCCCACTGCACCGCGTCGCCCACGGCGATGTGGCCGCCGTCGAGCACCTCGCCGAAGGCGCCGCCGGCCCACGGCGGATCGAGCGCCGCGAGCAGCCCGGGGTGCGCCTCGTCCATCCGCTCGCAGGGGCGCGTCTCACCCGCGATGCGGACGCGGCAGGGGCCGATGCGCAGGACGCGGTGGGTGCTGCGTTCCAGATCGACGCCGGAGACGAGCAGGTTCGCCCGTCGTACCCGGGGGTCGAGCGGAACGCCGAGCTCGTCCGAGATGCGCTGCCAGCGTTCCGCGGACAGGATGGTGACCTGACGCTTGCCGCCCGCGTCGGCGCTGTCGCCGAGGCCCCGGCCCGGTTGCAGCGCCGCCCTGGCGACGGGGTCCATCGGTCCGCGCCGAAACCGCTTGCGCCACACCTGCTCCAGACGTCCGGACATCGGTTCGCTCCCCCTGTTCAGGCCCCCGGCGGCGGACGGCCCAGCCTGACTTTAGTGTAAGATCCGTGGCGGATGAGCATGCAAGCAGCCGACACCGAATCACGTACGGGGGCCGAGCGCGAGACCCTCGATGCCTGGGTGCGCGAGGTCGTCGACTGGCACTTCGACCCCGCGACCGGGTGCCCCTTCTGGCTCGACTGGGCTGCCCGCGCCGGCTGGGATCCGCGGACCGAGGTGCGCGGATTCGACGACCTCGTCAAGTTCGGCCATTTCGAGGACGAGCAGCTCCGCGGCGGCCCGGTGCGCCGCTGGGTGCCCCGCGCGTACGCCGACAAGCCCATCTACGTCTTCGAGACCGGCGGCACCACCGGTGTGCCGAAGAGCCGCGTCGCCATCGACGACTTCCGCACCGATTACGAGCTGTTCTCGGCGACGCTGCCCGACGAGTGTTTTCCCCGGGGCTCGAACTGGCTGATGCTCGGGCCCAGCGGTCCCCGCCGGCTGCGTCTGGCGGTGGAGCACCTGGCCCAGTACCGCGGCGGCATCTGCTTCTGCGTCGACCTCGATCCGCGCTGGGTCATCAAGCTGATCAAGAAGGGGTGGATGGACCACCTGAAGGCGTATCAGGCGCACGTCATCGACCAGGCCCTGACCGTTCTCTCGGCCGGTCACGACATCAAGTGCCTGTTCTCGACGCCCAAGCTGATCGAGGCGCTGGCGAACCGGTTGGAAGCGGACGGGTCGAGCATCAAGGACACGGGCATCACCGGCATCTTTGCCGGGGGCACCGAGTTCACCCCACAGTGGAACCGGTTCGCCAACGAGGAGCTGCTCGACGGGGTCTACATGACGCCGACCTACGGCAACACGCTGATGGGGCTGGCAGCGAGCCCGCCCAGCGGGCCGGACGAGGGCTACAAGATCACCTACTACGCGCCGCAGCCGCGCGCCGTGCTGCAGGTCGTCGATCCCGACGCCGCCGACCGCGTCGTCGACTATGGGGACACCGGACGCGTGATGCTGACCACCCTGACCAAGGAGTTCTTCGTCCCGCGCTTCCTGGAGCGCGACGAGGGCGAGCGCGAGCCGCCTTGCGAGCTGTATCCCTGGGACGGCGTGAGCGGCGTGCGCCCGTTCAGCGGGATCGCGGCGAGCACGACGGTTGGCGTGTACTAGGTTGGCGTGTACTAAAGGAGAGGAAACGCAATGCGTGACGTCCGAACGTTGATCACGGGGCGTGGCTGGCTGGCGGTGCTGCCGCTCGTCGTGGCGCTGAGCGCGTGTGTGGCCGATCCGGCGCCGGAGCCTGAGCCGGCCATGGAGTCGGGGGACGCCATGGATGCCGAGCCGGCGAGCATGGGGCCGCGCGTCTTCTTCGTCTCGCCGGAGGACGGCGAGACCTACTCGGCCAGCACCCCGGTGACGTTCGAGTTCGGCATCGAGAACTACGAGCTGGCCGCGGTGCCGGAAGAGGTGGAGACACCGCGAGCCGGCATGGGCCATCACCATCTGGGCCTGGAAACCGACTGCACGGCGGTGGGCGAGGTCATCCCACGTGACGATCCCTCCTGGGTGCACTTCGGGGACGCGTCGGCCACCATCGACATGATGCTCGAGCCGGGCGAGCACAGCTTCGTCCTGCAGCTCGGTGACGACGAGCATCGTGCGCAGCCGGACGAAGGCCTGTGCGCGACCGTCACGATCCAGGTGGAGGAAGGCATCTAGAGGAAGGCGTCCACGTGATCCATTTTCCCATTCTGCGGTGGGGCAACCCGTACAAGAGCCTCGAGGTCGACAAGGTCGTCCACTTCGCCAGCGGTGAGCCGGTGGCCGAGGTGAGCCAGGCGAATCCCGGTCTCGTCGCGCGCGACATGCGCAAGGCGTCGCGCGCGCGCGATGTGCTGCGTGAGGTGCCGGCCTCCGAGCTGGTGACGATGGTCAAGAAGGCGGCCGAACTCTTCTCGACGGCCGAGCTTCCGTTGGGCGACGGCAGCCAGTCGCCGGACGACTTCGTACGTCAGCAGTCCGCCACGACTGGGCTGCCGGAGCACATGTGCCGCATGAACATGGAGAAGTTGCGGTACGTGCTGGACCACATCGACGAGATCCTGCTCTCGCTGACGCGCGGGCTCGATCCGGGCATCCTGACCCGCGGCTACGGCGAGGAAGACGGCGTGATGCGGAGCTATCAGGCCACCACCCCGGTGCTCGGCATGGTGCTGCCGTCGAACTCACCGGGTGTCCACAGCCTGTGGCTGCCTATCGTGCCGCTGCAGATTGGACTGGTGCTCAAGCCCGGACCCCAGGAGCCGTGGACGCCGTGGCGGATGACGCAGGCGTTCTTCGCGGCGGGGATTCCGCGCGAGGCGGTGGCGCTCTATCCCGGCCTCGGCGAGGTGGGCGCAGCGGTCCTCAACAACACGCCGCGCAGCCTCATCTTCGGCGGCACCGCCACGGTGGAGCAGTACGCCGGGAACCCGAACGTGCAGGTGCACGGGCCCGGCTTCAGCAAGATCCTGCTGGGCGACGACGAGGTCGACAACTGGGAGCGCCACCTCGACCTGATGGTCGATAGCGTGCTGATCAACAGCGGCCGGGGGTGCATCAACTGTTCCGGGATCTGGGCGTCGCGGCACACCCGCGAGATTGCCGACGCGCTCGCGGAGCGGATCGGTCCCATCGCGCCGCTGCCGCCGGAGGATCCGAACGCCGCGCTGGCCGCCTTCACGGTGCCCGGGCAGGCGGCGGCGATATCCGGCGACATCGACAACGCCGTGGCGGAGGCGGGCGTCACCGAGGTGACCGCCAAGTTCAACGACGGTCGCCGGCATGAGTCGCGCGAGCACTGCGACTACCTGCGCCCCACGGTCGTGCACTGCGAGTCGCCGGCCCCGGCCGCGGTGAAGAAGGAGTACATGTTTCCCTTCGTCACCGTCGTCGAGTGCCCCCAGGACAGGATGCTCGCATCCATCGGGCCGACGCTGGTGGCCACGGCCATCACGTCCGACGCGCAGTTCCGGAGCGCGCTGCTCGACGCGCGGAACGTGGACCGCCTGAACATCGGACCGATTCCCACGATCAGGCTCAACTGGCTGCAGCCGCACGAGGGCAACATCGTCGACTTCCTCTTCCGGCCACGCGCCTTCCAGATGGCGTCGTAGCAGCCCGTGGTGAAACCCCGCGTTGCGCCAGGACGCGGTCGTGACGAGGCCGCGCCCGGCCGGAACGAGCCGCTGCGCCGGGCCTGCGGGGCGTGTGATCCGTGCTGGAAGTCAAGAACCTGAGCAAGCAGTACCCCACGGCCCAGGGCGTGCTGCCGATTCTGGCCGACCTCAGCTTCGCGCTGCAGCGAGGCGACTCCGCGTCGATCATGGGTCCGTCCGGCAGCGGCAAGAGCACGCTGCTGTACGTGCTGGGTGCGCTCGAGCCGCCGACAGCCGGCCGCGTGACGCTGGACGGGCGCGATCCGTTCGCGCTGGACGAGCGGGAGCTGGCGGTGTTCCGCAACACCCGCGTCGGGTTCGTCTTCCAGGACCACCTGCTGCTGCCCCAATGCACGGTGCTCGAGAACGTGCTGGTGCCCACCCTCGTTGGCGAGCCGGATGCCGAGGCTCCTGCGCGGGCTCTCGATCTGATCGACCAGGTGGGGCTGCGGGAGCGCGTCGACCATCGGCCGGCCGAACTGTCGGGTGGTGAGCGCCAGCGGGTCGCGCTCGCGCGGGCGCTGATTCGGCAGCCGCCGCTGCTGTTGTGCGACGAGCCGACCGGCAATCTCGACCAGGAGTCGGCCGACGCGGTGGCGTCACTGCTCTTCGCCCTGCACCAGCGCCAGCAGACTATCCTGGTCATCGTCAGCCACAACGACAGGCTGGCGGAACGCTGCGCCGTCCGCTTCCGGTTGAACAACCAGCGCCTGGAGCGGATGGCCCAGGGCGCGCACAGCGTGGCACGATGACCCTGCTCACCCTGGTTCGGCACAACATCGTCCACTTCTGGAAGACCAACCTCGCCGTCGTCGTCGGCGTGGCGGTGGCGGTGGCCGTGCTGGCGGGCGCCCTGCTGGTCGGCTCGTCGGTGCGGGCCAGCCTGCGGGGGCTGGCGCTGGAGCGCCTCGGCGCCATCAGCCAGGTGGTCACGAGCGCGACCTTCGTGCGCGAGGAGCTCGCGGTCGACCTGCTCGCGCGGGACGGCATGCAGGACGCCTTCGGCGGCGCGGTTCCCCTCGTCGCAGTCGAGGGTTTCGTCACCCATCAGGAGAGCGGCCGGCGGGCCTCGGCCATCCAGGTGTACGGGGTCGACGACCGGTTCTGGGCGTTTCACGGCCAGGCCGGCGGCATCGAGACGCCGGCGCGCAACGAGGTGCTCGTCAGCGAGGGGCTGGCGAGCGAGCTGGCCGCGGAGGTCGATCAGGCGCTGCTCGTGCGTGTGGAGAAGCCGTCCGACGTGCCGATCAGCTCGCTGCACGGTCGGCGCGACGACATCGGCCGGACGCTGCGGCTGCGGATTGCGCGAGTGCTGCCACCGGACGCGCTCGGGGAGTTCTCGTTCCGCCCGCAGCAGGGCCGGGCGCGCTCGGTGTTCGTCTCGCTCACGCGCCTGCAGCGCGAGCTCGAGCAGGCCGGGCGCGTGAACACCGTTCTGCTGGGAATCGCGGACGGCGCCGCGAGCGCCGACGCGCGGCTGGCAGCCGCCGAGGCTGCCGTGCGCGATGCCACGGCACTCGCGGACCTCGGGTTGCGGGTCGTGCCGCTCGAGACGCGCCGCGCGCTGGCAGTCGAGTCCGCGGCCGGCCTCATCAGCGACGACACCGCGGCCGCCGTCGCGGCCACCGCTGCTGAGCTCGGGCTGCGCGAGCAGCCGATCCTGACCTACCTGGCGAACCGGATCCGGTTGCGCGACCGCGTGATCCCATACTCCCTGATCACCGCTCTCGACCTGGGCGCGGTGACGGCCGCTGCGCTGCCGCCGGCGGGCACCGACCCGCCGGTCGTACTGAACCGTTGGGCAGCCGAGGACCTCGGAGCCGAACCGGGCGAGACGCTCGAGGTCGAGTATTACGTCTGGGAGGACGGGGGGCGGCTGGCCACCCGGCAGGCCACGCTGCAGGTCGCCGCGGTCGTGCCGATCGAAGGGCCTGCCGACGACCGCCGGCTGGCTCCGGACTATCCTGGAATCACGGAAGCCAACGACGTCACGGAGTGGGACCCGCCGTTCGAGATCGACCTGGGACTGATTCGTCCCAAGGACGAGGAGTACTGGGACGAGCACAGGACGACGCCGAAGGCGTTCATCCCGCTCGCGGCGGGGCAGCGACTGTGGGCGTCCCGCTGGGGCCAGCTGACGTCGGTGCGGATCCGGACCGCGACGGGGGAGACGCAGCCTGACGCCGGCGAGTTTGCCGCCGCGCTGCGCGCGCGGCTCGACCCCCTCGCGCTCGGCCTCGTAGTCTATCCAGCCCGCGCGCTCGCGCTGGAGGCGTCGGCCGGCGTGACGGACTTCGGTCTCTACTTCCTCTACTTCAGCTTCTTCCTGGTCGTGTCCGCACTGCTCCTGGCGAGCCTGTTCTTCCGGCTCGGGATCGAGCAGCGGCTGCGCGAGGTGGGTCTGCTGAAGGCGACGGGATTCCCCGCCGCGGCCGTCCGCCGGCTGTTCTGGTGGGAGGCGCTCGTGCTGTCGGTCGCCGGCTGTCTGGTCGGCGCGGCAGGTGCCGTCGCCTACGGCGAGCTCGTCATGTACGGACTGCGCACCTGGTGGGTGGACGCGGTCGGCACGACCCGTCTGACGCTGCACGTGTCGTTCGCCGCGCTGGCGGGCGGGGCGGCCGGCGGCGTGCTGGCCGCGTTCGGGACCATCGCCTGGACGCTGCGTTCCATCGAGCCCGCCTCGCCCCGCAGCCTGTTGTCAGGCGCGCTCGCGGACGTCACGCAGTCCGTCGCCGCCGCCGGGGCGGCGCCGCGGCACGCCCCCGCCGTGCTGTACGGGGCGTTGGCCCTGGCCGCGTCCGGCGCGCTGCTCGTGGCCGCGGCGGCTGCGGAGCTGCTGAGCGCCACGGTGGGGTTCTTCGCCGGGGGCATGCTGCTGCTGTGCGCGATGCTGGCGCTGGCGGCGGCCTGGCTCTACGGCCGACCGGCCAGCCACGCCGGCGGGCAGTGGTCCGTTTCCCGACTCGGCTTCCGCAACACCACCTACCGTCCCGGTCGCAGCGTCTTGTGCATCGCGCTGATTGCCTCGGCGGCCTTCATCATCGTGGCCGTCGACGCGTTCCGCCGGGAGGGCACGGCCGCGGAGCTCGACCCGCGCTCGGGGACCGGCGGGTTCACGCTGCTGGCCGACACGCTGCTGCCGATTGCCCACGACACGGCAAGCCCCGGCGGGCGCGACGCGCTGAACCTGGCCGATCTCTACGACCCGGGCGGCCCGCTCGAAGGGGTCGGGCTGCGCCGCTTCCGGGTGCGCCCCGGGGAGGACGCGAGCTGCCTCAACCTGTACCAGGCCAAGGATCCCCGCATCCTGGCGCCCACCGGCGACTTCACGGCTGAAGGCCGGTTCGCGTTCGGCGCCAGCCTCGCCGAGTCCGAGGCGGAGGTCGCGAACCCCTGGCTGCTGCTCGAACGGGAGTTCGACGACGGGGCCATCCCCGCGATTGCCGATGCGACGTCGCTGGCCTACGCGCTGCACCTGTCGATCGGCGACGACTTCGTGATCAACCGGGACACCGACCGCCCCCTGCGCCTGCGCATCGTGGCCGCCCTGTCGGACAGCATCTTCCAGCGCGAGCTGCTGATCGGCGAGCAACACTTCGAACGGGTGTTCCGGGACTACGAAGGGTACCGCTTCTTCCTGATCGATGCGCCGCCGGAGCGGGCGGGCGAGGTGTCTGCCGCGCTCGAGGATCGGCTTGCCGACTACGGTTTCGACGTCGTCTCGGCCGGCGAGCGCCTGGCCGCGTTCCACCGCGTGGAGAACACCTACCTGGCGACTTTCCAGACCCTGGGCGGCCTGGGGCTGATGCTCGGCACGTTCGGTCTGGGCGCCGTGCTGCTCAGGAACGTGCTGGAGCGGCACCGGGAGCTGGCTCTGCTGCGGGCGGTCGGCTACAGCGGCAGCCACGTGTCGCTCATGGTGCTGGCTGAGAACGCCTTCCTGCTGCTCGCGGGCGTCCTGGCCGGTACGCTGTCTGCCCTGGTTGCCATTGCACCGGCGTGGATCGAGCGCGGCGTCGGGCTGCCCGTGCTGTCGCTCGGCACGCTGCTGGCCGTCGTGATTGTGACGGGCCTGACGGCGTCGCTGGCGGCCACGGTGGCAGTGGTGCGGGCACCGCTGCTCGGCGCACTGCGCGCGGACTAGCCTGCGCCGTTGAATGGCGCGGACTCCGCAGGGACGCGGGGCCGGAGGGGCTCGATGATAACGACCGAAGCTCGGGATGGCGTCGCCGTCGTCCGGCTGGCCCACGGCAAGGTCAACGCCTTCGACCTCGAGCTGTTACGCGGGTGGATTGCCGAGCTGGAACGGCTCGAGCGCGCGGACACGCGCGCCGCAGTCCTGACGGGTACCGGCCGGGTGTTCTCCGCGGGCGTGGATCTGCGGCGGCTGCTGGATGGAGGACGCCCCTATGTCGAGGCCTTCGTGCCGCTGCTCGGGGAGGCGCTCTTCAAGACCTTCACGCATCCGAGACCGCTCGTGGCGGCGGTCAACGGCCATGCCATCGCGGGCGGCTGCCTGCTGGCCTGCGCTTGCGACTACCGCGTGATGGCTGCGGGCACGGGCCGCATCGGCACGCCCGAGCTGGCCGTCGGCGTGCCGTTCCCGACCGTTGCGATGGAGATTCTGCGGCTGGTGCTCGCGCCGCACCGGCTCCAGGCCGTCGTCTATCGCGGGCTCACCTGCGCGCCGGACGACGCCCTCGCAGGCGGCTTCGTCGACGAACTGGCCGAGCCGGACGCGCTGCTCGACCGGGCCGTGGCCGTGGCAGCGAACCTGGGTGCGCTGCCGCCCGCCGCATTCGCTCTCACGAAGCGCGTCATTCGCCAGCCGGGCCGCGACCGCGTGGCGCGCTACCTGCGGTCGATCGACGAGGAGGTGCTGGCGGCGTGGCTGTCGCCCCGCGTGCAGGACGCCGTCCGCGCCTACGTCGAGCGCACGCTGGGCTAGCAGCCCGTGGTGAAACCCCGCGTTGCACCGAGCCGGGCGAGGCGCCCGCCTGGCAAGGCGCGACGAGGGAGCCTGGCGGGCCTGGTCGACGCCGCTACGTCGCGGGCTTGGTCCGCCATGCGAGGAGGCAAGATGTTGCGACGCACTTTCATTGTCCTGACAGTCTGCGCGGTCGCGTGCGGCTTGGCGGTGCCGGCCGCGGCCCAGACGAAGCTGCTGCGCTTCCCCGATATTCACGGCCAGCAGGTGGTATTCAGCTACGCTGGCGATCTGTGGCTGGCGCCGACCGCCGGCGGGCTGGCCACGCGGCTCACGGCCCATCCCGGACTGGAGCTGTTTCCGCGCTTCTCGCCCGACGGCTCGCGCATCGCGTTCACGGGTCAGTACGACGGCGACGAGCAGGTGTACGTGATGCCCGCCACGGGCGGCGTGCCGCGGCAGCTCACCTTCTATCCGGCCCGCGGTCCGCTCGCGCCGCGCTGGGGCTACGACAACCAGGTCTACGACTGGTCGCCGGACGGGCAGGCGGTCCTGTTCCGGTCGCTGCGCTACAGCACCGACCTGTCGGACAGCCGGCTGTTCCTGGCGTCGGTCGACGGCGGCCTGCCCGTGCCGCTGCCGATGCCGGAGTCGGGAGCGGGGGACCTGTCGCCCGACGGCACCCGCGTCGTCTACTCGCCGCTGTTCCGCGACTTCCGGACGTGGAAGCGGTATGAGGGCGGCTGGGCGCAGGAACTCTACATCTTCGACCGCGAGACCCACGCGGTCGAACGCGTCACCGATCACCGGCGCGCCGACCGGGACCCCATGTGGATTGGCGACGCCATCTACTTCACCTCGGATCGCGGCGGCACGCTCAACCTCTATGCCTACGACCTCGCGGTGCGCGAGACGACGCAGCTCACCCACAGCGACACCTGGGACGTTCGCTGGCCGGGCGACGACGGTGTCGGCCGCATCATCTACGAGCTGAACGGCGAGTTGCAGATCTACTCGATCGACGAGGGGACGTCGCAACCGGTCCCCATTACGGTGCCGGACGACGGGCTTGCCATGCGGCCGTCGCGCGTAGTGGCGGCCGACCTGATCGAGGACGCGGAGCTCAGCCCGAAGGGAGAGCGGGCGCTCTTCGTGGCGCGCGGCGACATCTTCACGGCGCCGATCGAGAACGGCCCGACGCGCAACCTCACCCGCAGCTCGGGAGCGCACGACAAGTGGGCACGCTGGTCGCCCGACGGCCGCCGCATCGCGTACGTGTCGGACGCGACCGGCGAGGACGAGATCTACCTCGTCGCGCAGGACGGCTCCGGCGAGCCGGAGCAGCTCACGAACGGCAGCCGGGTGATGCGCTACGCCCCGGCGTGGTCGCCGGCGGGGACGCACCTCGCGTTCGGTGACAAGGACGGCCGGCTGTATGTCGTCGATATCGCGACGAAGGCGGTCATCGACGTCGCCGACGAGGCGCGCGGGCCGTTGCGCGACTACGTCTGGTCGCCCCGCGGCGGCCATCTGGCGTTCTCGATGAGCGATCCGACCGGTTTCGACTCCATCTACGTCTGGAGCCTCGCCGACCGCGTGCTGCACCGCATCACCGGCGAGTTCTTCCACGAATGGAACCCCGCCTGGGATCCCGCCGGCGACTACCTGTACTACCTCTCCGACCGGCAGTTCGCGCCGCAGCTCGGCTCGTTCGAGTGGAACTACCTGGTCGATCGTGAGACCGGCATCTACGCGCTGGCGCTGCGGCGGGACGTCGAACACCCGCTGCCGCCGGAGAGTGACGAGGTGGCGCTGACCGGCAGCGACGGGGAGTCGGACACGCCCGCGGCGGGTGGCGAAGCGGACGACGAGGCGGACGGCGGCGACGGGGAGGGGCCGATCGTCATCGACTTCGACGGGCTCGCGGGCCGCGTCGTGCGGTTGCCGGTGACGTTCGACAACTACGTGGGCCTCAGCGCCGCCGCCGACGGCGTCTTCGTCATACGCGGCGGTGCCCAGTACTACGGCCGGCGCGGCGACGTGCAGCCGGCGCTGCAACGTTTCACGTTCGAGGACCGTGAGACGCAGACCATCGCCGAGGGCATCCGCGGCTACGCCGTCTCGCACGACGGCGAGAAGGTGCTGGTGCGCGAGGGGAACGCGTGGAACGTCTATCCGGCGGGCGGCGGCGATGCGACGACGGTGTCCACAGCCGGTCTGCTGGTCGACCGCGTGCCGGCCGAGGAATGGACGCAGATCTTCGACGAGGTGTGGCGGCGGTTCCGCGACTTCTTCTACGTGGAGAACATGCACGGCTACGACTGGGAGGCGCTGCGCGACCGCTATCGTCCGCTCCTGGCGCACGTCGCTCACCGCTCGGACCTCAACTACGTCATCGGCGAGATGGTGGCCGAGCTGAACGTGAGCCACGCCTACATCGCGGGCGGGGACTGGGAGACGCCCGACCGGCCCGAGGTGGCCCTGCCCGGCGCCGTCTTCGAGTTCGACGCAGGCGCCGATCGCTATCGCCTCGCCGAGATCTTCGCCGGCCAGAACGAGGAGCCGCGCTACCGGGCGCCGCTCACCGAGATCGGCGTCGACGCCCGCGTGGGTGACTACGTGCTGGCGGTCGACGGTGAGGTGCTGCGCGGGACCGACAACCCGTACCGCGTGCTGCGCCACCGCGCCGACCGGCCGGTGCGGCTGACGCTGAACGACCGGCCGGTGTTCGACGGCGCGCGCGAGGTGACGTTCAACCCTGTCACCGAGGAGCGCAGCCTGCGCTACCTGGCCGAGGTCGAGACCAACCGGCAGAGGGTGTCGGAGATGACCGACGGGCGCGTCGGCTACCTCCACGTCCCCGACATGGGTGCGGAGGGAATCCAGGAGTTCATCAAGTGGTTCTACGGGCAGATCCGCAAGGCGGGCCTCGTGATTGACGTGCGCGGCAACGGCGGCGGCAACGTGTCGCAGATGCTGATCGAGCGCCTCGGACGCCGCGTCCTGGGGACCGGCTTCGCGCGCACCTACGACACGCCGGACACGTATCCTGCCGTCGCCTTCCACGGGCACCTCGTCTGCATCCTCGACGAGGACTCGGCGTCCGACGGCGACATCTTTCCCTACCGCTTCCGCGAGGCGGGCCTCGGGCCGCTGATCGGCAAGCGGTCGTGGGGCGGCGTCATCGGCATCACCAGCCACGGCCCGCTGCTCGACGGCGGCTCGGTCAACGTGCCGCAGTTCGGCACGAACGCCGCCGACGGCAGTTGGGTGGTCGAGAATGTCGGCGTCGAGCCGGACATCGAGGTGGAGAACGATCCGCGTTCCGTCATTGCCGGCCGCGACCCGCAGCTCGAGCGCGCCGTCGAGGAAGTTCTGCGCATGATGCGGGAGAACCCGAAGTCGCTGCCCGCGCGTCCGGCCCCGCCCGTGAAGACGCCCCGGGAGTCCGGGCCATAGAACGGCGCAGCCTTCGCAAGGCCGTACACGGCGCGCCGCGGCGGGTGCGGCGCGAAGGGGTTCCTCACAAGCGGCCGCCGGGCGGAGCCGCGACTAAAGGGACGCCGGGCGCGGCACTCAGGAGAGCAGGTCGATCCGGTGGGCGGCAGCAATTCTCTGCGCGGTCTCGCCGGGTACCGCCGCCTGTTCCGCGAACTCGTGCCAACGCGAGACCGCCTGTTGCACCTGCCGCAGAATGTCGCGGGCGCGCGGACGCTTGATGGCCGCGCTGCGCGCGCAGGCCAGCAGGTCGCCGACCTCGAAGTTGTCGCGCTTGCCGTTCAGCGTCATCTGGTGCATGCCGGTCCAGGGGCCCGAAGGGTTGTAGCTGTAGGTGACGTCGAACGCGGGCGAGAGCGACCAGCGGCCTGACCGGTCCATCAGGAAGGCGATGTTCTTGACATGGTCATCCTGGTTGCGGGCAAGGACGTTGAAGGCCATGCGCCGAAATTGTTCTTCCAGCGCCTCGCCGGCAAGTCCGAGCCGCTCGATCACGCGCAGGGCCTGCTCGCAGGAATACGCCCCGGCCCGGTTGAAGTCGTAGTGGGCCATCCCGCACAGCGACTGCATGTGGATCTTCCGACCGCTGTCCGTGCGGTCGAAGCGCCTGGTCATGAAGTGGTTGCGGCCGTTCTCGTGCAGGATGCGGCACTCGGCCATCCGGATGCCGGCTGCCTGCGCCATGCGGTGGTAGGCGAATTCGATGAGCCCGTAGTCCCGGGGTTCATCGAGCTCCGGGTCCCGGTTGCCGGCCACGCCGTCGAACTTCAGGAGCCAGTAGGCAAAGCCGTCGCCGGCCTTGATCTGTCCGGAGCGGACCTCGTCGGTGTCCGGATTCCAGGCGACGAGCGCCTTGGCCCGTGCACCGCCGGCCGAGGTGCCTACTTTCAGCATGTGTTGCAGCGTCCGTGTTCGGCGAGGAACCGCAAGCGAGCCGCGCTGGCCGGCGCGACGAGTGAGCAGCTCGTCCGCCAGCGACGCGAGTGCGGCGACGGAGACCGGTTCCGACGAGTTCGCGGGGCCTTGCGCGGGGGCGAATTCGAGCGCGCCCATGCCGCGTGTCCCGACGTAGCAGAGTCGCTCGACCGCGTGGAAGTCATCGGGACGACGCCCCTGTGCGGCGAGCCACGCATCGATGAGTTCGTTGCCGAAGCGGTCGGGCAGGGAGTCCGCGAGCAGCCCGGGTAGGCCGCGGAACGTCCGTCGATCCAGTGCCGGGAACGAATAGATTGCCCTGGACAGCGGCATCATGAGCGGTGCGACTTCCCGGCCGCTTGCGAGAAAAGACGGTTCGTACTCGAAATGGGCGAGCCGGCGCTCGGCGTCCCAGCTCACGGCGCCGATGGTTGTCCCCCAGAGTCGCACGGTCGCCGCGGTCATGGTTCATCGCCCCACTTCCATGCGGGCGGCGGCTCCCGTGTGGCATGCCCCGAGCGGGACGACGCTCGGCGTCTGAGCATGCCGTGCATCCTGACCTGCTGGAGCGGGCTGGCGGCAGGTTCTGGAACGAGGGTGTCGAGGTTGTCGAGCAGCTCGAGCGCCCTGAGTATTCTGATGAGGTTCGCGATCTGCGACGGGTTTCCCCGCTCGATGCGCTGCACGGTCGGCAGCGAAACACCGGCCCGTGCGGCCAGCGCGGCCTGGGTCAGGTTCTCGTTCAGTCGATGGCGGGCGAGGCGCCTCCCCAGCTCCCGGACGGAAGCGCGATCGGAGATGTCGGACGAGATTCTCATCTAGATATCTATTTTGAAGTTTTGAACGGAAAAATGGACTTTGAAAATCATAAATGATTTGTAGTTTGCTAGTCAATCGAGGTCCTACATCTTGCCTGTATTTACATCTTTTGTGGTGTTTTCATGCCCAATACGGCATTTATTGAATCTATTTAGATATATTGCATGCTGCGCCTGCCGCCACCGGCAGGGCTGCCCACGGTATACTGCCGCCGTGCTCCGGCCGACCTGACGTGCGGGCCGGACAACCGCAGAATCTGGTGGCCGATCCCCCGCGCGCCCCGCCGCGTCCGCGGCGCCTCGAGCGCCACGGCGACGTGCGCGTCGACGAGTACTATTGGCTGCGGGATCGCGACGATCCGGAGGTCCGCGCCTACCTCGAAGCCGAGAATGACTATCTCGAAGACCGGCTGCGACCGGTGCACGAGCTACGCGAGCGGCTGTTCGAGGAAATCAGGGGGCGCATCCCGCAGACGGATGTCTCGGCACCGTACCGGGACGGCACGCACCGCTACTACTGGCGCTATGAGGACGGCCGGCAGTACCGCCTCTACTGCCGGTCACCGCTAGACGCCGCTGGCGGCGGCGAGCAGATCATTCTCGACGTCGACGCGCTGGCCGAGGGGCACGAGTTCTGCGATGCGGCGATCCTGGACATCAGTCCGGACGAGCGCCTGCTGGCGTACGCAGTCGACACGGTCGGCCGCCGGCGGTACGCCATCCGTTTCCGGGACCTTGCGGCTGACGCCGACCTGCCGGACGTCGTTCCGGATGTCGTGTGCGAGGCGGTCTGGGCCAACGACAACCGGACACTGTTCTACACCCGCCAGGATCCGGTCACGCTGCGGCCGTTCCAGGTGCGGCGGCACACGCTGGGCAGCGACGCTGCGGCGGACGAGCTGGTCTACGAGGAGCGCGACGAGACGTTCGTCTGCGGCGTCGGGAAGAGCCGCTCGCGGCGCTTCATCCTGATCGGCTCGCAGCAGACCTTGACGTCCGAGTACCGCTACCTGAACGCGGACCGGCCCGGCGGCGCCGGCGTGGTCTTCCTGCCGCGGGAGCACGGCCACGAATACCGGATCGATCACTACCGGGGGCGCTTCTACATCCGCAGCAACGCCGCGGCGCGCAACTTCCGCCTGTTGGAGACGCCCGACGACCGGCCCGCGCGCGAGCACTGGCGCGAGCTGGTACCGCATCGCGACGACGTGCTGCTGGAGGCCTTCGAGCTGTTCCGCGACCACCTGGTCGTGCAGGAGCGGCGCGACGGCCTCGTGCGGCTGCGCGTGCAGCCGTGGGAGGGCGCCGGCGGGCACGAGGTGGCCTTCGACGAGCCGGCCTACGACGCCTTCATCGACCGTCACAATCATGTCGCGGACACGCCGGTGCTGCGCTTCCAATACAGCTCGCTCGGCACGCCGGCGTCCACCGTCGACTACGACATGCGGACCCGCGCGCGCACTCTGGTGAAGCGGGACGAGGTGCTGGGCGGCTTCGATCCGGCGCGCTACCGCACCGAACGGCTGCACGCCGAAGCCGCCGACGGCGCGCGTGTGCCGATCTCGCTCGTCGCGCGGCGCGACACGCCTCGGGACGGTACGAGCCCACTGCTGCTGTATGGCTACGGGGCCTACGGCATCAGCCTGGACGCGGGCTTCAGGTCGCCGCGGCTCAGCCTGCTCGACCGGGGGTTCGTCTATGCCATCGCCCACGTGCGGGGCGGCGAAGAGCTCGGCCGAAGCTGGTACGACGCCGGCCGGCTGCTGAACAAGAAAAACACCTTCACGGACTTCATCGCCTGCGCCGAGCGGTTGATCGAGCTGGGCTACACGCGCCCGGAGCGGCTGTTCGCGATGGGCGGGAGCGCGGGCGGCCTGCTGCTCGGCGCGGTGCTCAATCTGCGGCCGGACCTGTTCCACGGCGCGGTCGCCCAGGTCCCGTTCGTCGACGTCGTAACGACGATGCTCGACGAGAGCATCCCATTGACGACCGGGGAGTACGACGAGTGGGGCGATCCGCGCGTCCGGCGCTTCTACGAATACATCCGGTCGTACTCGCCGTACGACAACGTGACGGCCCGGCGCTATCCGCACCTGCTGGTGCTGGCCGGCCTGCACGACTCGCAGGTGCAGTACTGGGAGCCGGCGAAGTGGGTGGCCAGGCTGCGCGCCCGCAAGACCGACGAGAACCTGCTGCTGCTGAGGACCAACCTGGACGCCGGTCACGGCGGTGCCTCCGGCCGCTACGAGCGCTACCGCGAGACCGCGCTGCAGTACGCGTTCCTGCTCGATCTCGCGGGACGCACGGCCAATCCCCAAGGCGCGCACGGCGCGCTTCGGCGGGAGGGGTCTGATTGAAACCCGAAGCCCGGCATCAGTGCGGGCGGTTGGCCATGAACAGCCCCACGCCGGCGGCAGCCATGACGATACCCAGGTAGAACAGCGGCGACGGGCTCTCGCGCGGCGGGTTGTAGAGCATGGCCACGAAAACGCTGACGACGGGGGCGCCGGCGAAGACAAGCGGCGGCACTACCGACGGGCGGCCGCCGTAGACGAGCGCCAGCACGATGCCCAGCGCGCCCACTGCGCCCAGCACGCCGGCGCCGAACGAGAAGGCCACGCCGCTGGTCGACGCAAACACGTTCCAGCTTCCCGCGCGGGCCACCATGGCGCCCGGGACGGCGATGGCCACCACCAGGTACGCCAGCCCCACCAGCAGGAACGAGTGGACCCCGCTGCCACCCAGCGCGGCCTGTCCCCTGTGCAGCGTCGGGATGTACGTGCCCCAGCTCACGACGGTGAGAATGACGAACAGCAGCCAAGTATTCATGCCGTCATTCTAGTATGGTAGGGTCCCTGGGGTTCCCGAGCTCATGACGCGCTGGATGCTTGCTCTCGCGGTCGCGGCGCTCTACGTCCTGCACCAGGACGTGTGGTTCTGGGACACCGCCCGGCCGCTGGTGTTCGGGTTCCTGCCGATCGGCCTGTTCTACCATGCGGCGTACTCGGTCGCCGTGGCCGGCCTCATGGTGCTGCTCATCCGCTTTGCGTGGCCGGCGGAACTGGAACGCGAGGCCGAGGGGCGCGGTGGGCCGGGTGCGGGCGGCGGCACGGCGGACCGGGCGCGGGAGTCGGGCGCACGATGATCCCCGCGCTGGTGGTGTTCGCCTACCTCGGCGTCATCCTCTACATCGGCATCTTCGCGTTCCGCCGCCACCAGCAGGTCGACGCCGAGGGCTACTTCCTGGCCGGCCGCTCGCTGGGCCCGGCCGTGTTCCTCCTGTCGCTGTTCGGGACGAACATGACCGCCTTCACCATCCTCGGCTCGGCGGGCCACGCGTTCTCGAACGGCATCGTCACGTTCGGGCTGATGGCGTCGTCGTCGGCCCTGATCATCCCGGTTGCGTTGTTCCTCATCGGCACGCGCATGTGGGCGCTGGGCAAGCGCCATGGCTTCATCACCCCGGTGCAGATGTTCCGCGACCGCTGGGAGTGCGCGCACATCGGAACGGCGATCTTCGTCGTGCAGGCGGCGCTGCTGGTGCCCTACATCATCATCGCCGTCATGGGCGGCGGCACCACGCTCAGCGCGGTCAGCGGCGGCGCCGTGCCCTACTGGCTGGGCGGCGGCGTCGTGGCCGTCGTCGTGATGAGCTACGTGTTCTTCGGCGGCATGCGCGGCACCGCATGGGTCAACACCTTCCAGACGGTGCTGTTCCTCTGCTTCGGGGCGGGCGCGCTGATCCTGGTCGGATCGAGCATCGGGGGCTACCCGCAGGCGATGGAGTCGCTGCTGGGGAGCGAGGGCACCGCGTCGCTGCTCACCCGCGAGCGCATTTCCCCGCGCTTCTTCCTGAGCTACATGTTCATCCCGCTGTCGACCATCGTCTTCCCGCACATCATCATCTTCTGTCTCACGGCGCGCCGGATGCAGCAGTTCAAGAGCACCGTGACCTACTACCCGCTCTGCATCCTGGCCATCTGGCTGCCCTGCGTCTTCCTCGGCGTCGCGGCCAACGCGATGCACGACGTCCCGGCCATCGCCGCGAAGCTCGACGCGCGGGCGCTGCTGGCCGCGGGCGATGCGTCGCTGACGGCGGCGCAGCTGGCCGAGCTGCGGCAGGCGGCGGCCGGCGACGACGTCATCATCCTGATGCTCGAGCACTACGCGCCGCTGTGGCTGGCCGGCATGCTGGGTGCCGGGATCATGGCCGCCGTGATGGCCAGCGACTCCCAGATCCTCGCGCTCTCCACCATGTTCACGGAGGACGTGTTCGCGTTCTACGGCGGCAGGCGGCGTTTCGGCGAGCGGGCGCAGGTGCAGACCGGGCGGCTGTTCGTGGTGCTGATCGCGGCCGTGGCCTATGCCATCGCGCTGCAGGCCCCGCCGGGCATCTTCAACCTGGCCGTGCAGTACGCCTTCTCCGGCTTCGCGGCGTTGGTGCCGCTGCTCGTGGCGGCGCTGTTCTGGCGGCGCAGCACGAAGTGGGGCGCGCTGGCCGTCACGCTGTGGACCGCCGGGTCCGTGGCGGCCATCGCCGTATTCCAGGCCGTCGTGCCCGCGCCGCCGCCCGGCACCGTCGTGCCGTTCTGGACAGTCGGCACCGTCGACGTCATCACGCGCACGCCGGGTGGGACCGCCGTCTGGGGCTACATGCCGGTGGTGCCGATGACGCTCGTCTCCGCGCTCCTGATGGTCGTCGTCTCCTGGCTGACGCCCCCGCCGAGCGCCGTCACGCTGGCCCGCTACTTCCGTCCCGCCGCCGACGTGCGGAGCGGGTCGTAGTCCGCCAGGCCGCTGCGGGCTCGGATCAACCTTCCGTTTCGAGTGCCTGCCGGCGGATGTAGCGGCCCAGCCGCGGAACAGCGAAGCAGTAGCTGACGCGGCGCCGGCGATTTTCGTCAACGCAGGCGCGATTCTACCTGCGGACTGACAGGTTCTGACACGGCCCGTAACTACCCTGACGGATCCACGGCATGCCGCAAGTGGAGAAGGAGGGGGCGACCATGCAGATCATCCAGGACACCCTGAACGGCCTGAAGCTCGGCGAACCGGTCGTGCAGCAGCAGTTGGCGATGTTTCCGCTGCTCGGCGGCGGGTCGGACGCCGACACGTGCACGTACCTGACGCTGGACGAGGCGCTGGCGGCGGGCACGGCGGAAGTGACCGAGGTATCGCACGACGGGAGCGTGCCGGAGCTGCTGTTCAGGAACGGGGGCGACCGGCCGGTGCTGCTGGTCGAGGGCGAGGAGCTGGTCGGCGCCCGGCAGAACCGGACGCTCAACGTCTCCATCCTGGCGCCGCCGAAGCAGGACACGCGGATTCCGGTGTCGTGCGTCGAGCGCGGCCGCTGGGGATACGGCGACGACGTCGCGTTCCAGCGCTCGGACCGCACCCACTTCGCCCGCGGCCGCCGCAACAAGCTGGAGTCCGTCAACCGCGGCATGCAGCGCGCCCCGGCCGACCGCCGGGCAGACCAGGGCGCCGTGTGGAACGCGATCGACAAGAAGATGTCGGCGCTGTCCGCGCGCTCGGCCACCGCCGCGATGGCGGACATCTACGAGCGGCACCGGGTGCCCCTCGAGGACTACGTCACGGGGTTTCGCCAGCGGCCCGGACAGGTCGGCGCCGTGTTCCTGGTGGGCGCCCGCTTCGCGGGCCTCGACCTGTTCGCGCACGAGTCCACCTTCGCCGTGCTGTTGCCGAAGCTGCTGCGCGGCTACGCACTCGACGCGCTGGAGTTGGATGCGAAGGAGGGGGCCGTGCCACCGGCGGCCACGGCGCAGCGACTGATGGCTGCCGTCGCGGCGGCGGGCAGCCGCGACCACCCTGCGGTGGGCCTGGGCCGGGACGTGCGCATCGACAGCCCGACTGTGGCCGGCGCGGCCCTGGTGGCCGACGACGCGGTGCTGCACCTGGCGGCTTTCGGCCGCGAGGACGGGCCGGAAGCGCTCGAACCCGGGCCGTACCGCCGCGCGAGCCGGCGCCGCACGCACTACACGCGCCACTGAGAAGCGAGCGGGGGGACCGGGACCGCGCCGGTTCCCCCGCGGTCGCCGTCAGAGAGCCGCGGTCAGAGAGTGGATTGGCGGAAGCCGCCGAGGCCCGCGAAGCGCGCCCGGTCGCCCAGGTCGTGCTCGATGCGCAGCAACCGGTTGAACTTCGCCGTGCGCTCGCCGCGGCAGCCGGATCCGGTCTTGATGTGGCCGCAGCCGGTGGCCACGGCGAGATCGGCGATGAACGTGTCCTCGGTCTCGCCGGAGCGGTGGGACATGTATGCGCCGTAGCCGTGCTGCTGCGCCAGGCGGACCGTCTCGAGCGTCTCGGAGACGGTTCCGATCTGGTTCAGCTTGACCAGGATCGAGTTGCCGACGCCGCGCTCGATGGCGCGCCGCAGGATGCCGGGGTTGGTGCAGAAGATGTCGTCGCCCACCAGCTCGATCCGTTTGCCGAGCGCCGCGGTCAGCCGCGCCCACCCGTCCCAGTCGTTCTCCGCGAGCGCGTCCTCGATGAGGATGACGGGATAGCGGTCGATCCACGAGCGCCACAGATCGATCATCTCGCCGCTGCTGCGCGTGGCCTGGCCCGACTTGAAGGCGACGTAGGTGCCGTCGCGCCACATCTCGCTGGTGGCCGGATCGAGGCACAGCGCGACGTCGGCGCCGGGTCGGTAGCCGGCCTGCGCGATGGCGGCGAGAATGAGCTCGACGGCTTCCTCGTTGCTGGCGAGGTCGGGTGCGAAACCCCCTTCGTCGCCGATGCCGGTCGACTTGCCGCGCGCCTTGAGCAGCGCCCGCAGGGCGTGGAAGACCTCGATGCCCATGCGCAGCGCCTCGGCGAACGACGGCGCGTTGTGCGGGGCGATCTTGAACTCCTGGAAGTCGACGGTGTTGTCGGCGTGGCGCCCGCCGTTGATGACGTTCAGGCACGGGACGGGCAACAGCGCCGCGCCGTCGCCGCCGAGGTGCCGGTACAAGGGCACGCCGGCCGCCGTCGCGGCGGCACGAGCGGCCGCCATCGACACACCGAGCAGCGCGTTGGCGCCCAGCCGCGACTTGTTCGGGGTGCCATCGAGGTCGATCAGGCGCTGATCGAGTCCGCGCTGGTCGGCGGCGTCGCAGCCCTTGAGCGCGCGGTCGATCTCGCCGTTGACGTTGGCGACCGCCTGCCGGACCCCCTTGCCGCCGTAGCGCGGGCCGCCGTCCCGCAGCTCGGCCGCTTCGCGCTCGCCGGTCGAGGCGCCGGACGGCACGCGCGCCACCCCCACGGTTCCGTCGTCCAGGTGGACCCGCGCCTCGACCGTGGGGTTGCCGCGCGAGTCGATGACCTCGAGCGCGTCTATCGTCCGTATCTTCATTGTCCTGGCTGGTCGTCTCCGCCGGCCCGCCGGATGTGGCCGTCAGTATACAGCCGCGGCTGGGCCGCGCTCACGGACCCGGCTCGGCCGCCGGAACCGCCGCCGCCGCGTGCGCCCCGATGATGTCGAGGAACATGGTGCCGTAGCGCTCCAGCTTGGCGGCGCCGACACCGGGGATCTCCGCGAACTCGGCCAGCGAGCGCGGCTGCCGCTCCGCCATCTCGACGAGGCTTGCATCGTGGAAGATGACGTAGGGTGGCACGCCCTGGCTCTCGGCGAGCTCGCGCCGGCGGGCGCGCAGTGCGTCGAAGAGAGCCTGGTTCCCGGGGCGCAGCACGGACCGCACGCGGTCGCCTGTTTCCCGCGCGCCGCGCCGCGCCGCCGGCTGGCGGGCGTCGCGCCGCAGCTCCACCCGGGCCTCGCCGCGCAGCACGGGCCGCGCCGCCGGGGTCAGCCGCAGCGATCCGTAGCCGTCGACATCCACGCTCAGCAGGCCGCGCGCGACGAGCTGGCGGACGATCGAACGCCAGCGGCCGCCATCGAGGTCGGCGCCGATGCCGAACGTGGGGAGCCGGTCGTGGCGGAAGCGCCGGATGCGCTCGTCGTCCTTGCCGCGCAGCACGTCGATTACGTAGCCGGCGCCGAAGCGCTGGCCGGTCCGGTAGACGCACGACAGCGCCTGCTGCGCCGCCTCGGTGGCGTCCCACGACTCGGGTGGCTGGAGACAGTTGTCGCAGTTCCCGCACCGCTCGGGCGGCGTCTCACCGAAGTACGCCAGCAGCGCCCGCCGTCGACAGGTCGCCAACTCGCAGTAGCCGAGCATGGCGTCCAGCTTGCGGATCTCGATCCGCTTGCGCGCCGCGTCCGCCTCGGAGCTCTCGACCATCTGCCGCAGCGCGATCATGTCCTGCAGGCCGTAGGCCATCCAGGCGGTGGCGGGCAGCCCGTCGCGGCCGGCGCGACCGGTCTCCTGGTAGTACGCCTCGACGCTCCGCGGCAGGTCGAGGTGGGCGACGAAGCGCACGTCCGGCTTGTCGATGCCCATGCCGAAGGCGATGGTCGCGACGATGACGACGCCCTCGCCGCGCACGAAGGCATCCTGGGCCGCGCTGCGCTCCGCGGCGCCGAGGCCGGCATGGTAGGGCCGGGCATTGATGCCGCGCCCCCGCAGCCACTCGGCGGTTTCCTCGACCCGCCGCCGCGACAGGCAGTAGACGATGCCCGCGTGGTCCCGGTGCTCCGTGTCGACGAGCCGGGCCAGTTGCTCGCGCGGACTCTGCTTCGGCACGACCCGGTAGCGGATGTTCGGCCGGTCGAAGCCTCCGATGAACATGCGCGCGCCGGCGAGGGCGAGCCGCTCGACGATCTCGCGCCGCGTGGGCTCGTCGGCCGTCGCCGTGAGCGCTAGCCGCGGCACGCCGGGGAAACGCTCGCCCAGCGCCGCGAGCTGCAGGTACTCCGGGCGGAAGTCGTGGCCCCACTGCGATACGCAGTGCGCCTCGTCGATTGCGAACAGCGCGAGGTCGACCTCCCCGAGCAGCGCCAGCGTGCGGTCGCCGAGCAGCCGCTCCGGGGCGACATAGAGCAGGTCGATCCCGCCCGCGCGGAGACGCGCCTCGACGTCGTGCGCCTCGCGCGCAGTGAGGGTGGAGTTGAGGAACGCCGCCCGGACGCCGAGCTGCCGCAGGGCGGCGACCTGGTCGCGCATCAGCGCGATGAGCGGCGAGACGACGACGGCCGCCCCCTGCCGGACGAGCGCCGGAATCTGGTAGCAGAGCGACTTGCCGCCGCCGGTCGGCATCAGCACGAGGCCGTCGCCGCCGGCGATCACGTGCTCGATGATCTGCGCCTGCTGCCCGCGGAAGCGGTCATAGCCGAAGACGCGGCCGAGCAGGTTCTGCGCCTCGGAGAACATCATGTCGCGGGCATCCCTGCGCCCGCAGGGCTACCGCCGCAGCGCGCCGGACGGGCGGTTGGCGGCGAGCACGGCGCCGGCCAGCGCAACGCCTGCCACGTCGAAGACCGGCACGCCCACGCCGGCCGCGGTCAGGGTCGGACCGGGGGCCAGAAGCAGGCCGGCCGCCCCGAAGACTGCCAGCCGCAGTCCGAGCGTGAGCGGATGGCGGAACTGACCCGCGATGCCGGCGGCGAAACAGGTGACACCGAGCGTGGCGATGGCCACCGGGAGCAGCATGTCGAGCAGTCCGGCCGGCGCGCCCGTGGCCGTCAGCATCAGCAGCTCCGGCCGGTAGATGAACATGTAGGGCAGCGTGAAGCCGACGAGGGCGAAGCGGAATGCGGCGATGCCGGTGGGCATGATGCGCGTGCCCGCGATGGACGACGCGGCGTAGGCGGCGAGCGCCACCGGCGGTGTCACCATCGACATCATTCCGAAGTAGAAGATGAACAGGTGCGCCGCCAACGGGATCACGCCGAGGTTGCCCAGCACCGGACCGATGAGCGTCGCCATCAGCAGGTAGCAGACCGCCGACGGCAGTCCCATCCCCAGGATGATCGACGACACCATGATCAGGACGAGCGCCAGGAACAGGCTCTGCTCGGCCAGCGGAATGATTGTTGCCGGCAGGCGGGTGCCCACGCCGGTCAGCGTGACGATGCCGATGATGATGCCGACGCACGCGGCGGCGGCCACCAGCGGGACGACGCCGCGGGCCGCGTTGACGAGGCCGGTGAGGGTGCGACGCGGATCGAGCCGGGTGGCCGGGTCGATGCTGCTCACCAGCACGATGGCGACCAGCGAGAGCGTGACGGCGCGGAACGCCGTATAGCCCAGGATCAGGAACAGGATGAGGCTGCCCAGCGCGGTGAAGAAGACGATGCCTGCCGCGCGCGTGTCGCGCGTCGCGGCGGGTGCGGCGACCGGTTCGGCGGGCGCGCCCGTCCCCGTAATCGACATCCGCCGGGCGTGGAAGTGCACGATGAGCAGCAACGACAGGTAGTACAGGATGGCCGGGATCAGCGCCGCCCGGATGATCTCCAGGTACGTCACCGGCGGGTCGACGATCTCGAGCATCATGTACGCGCCCGCGCCCATCACCGGCGGCATCAGCGCGCCGCCCGAGCTGGCGGCGGCCTGCACGCCGGCCGCCGTGACCGGCTGGAAGCCGGCGCTCCGCATCATCGGGATGGTGAACGTCCCGGTGGTGGCCGTGTTGGCGACCGCGCTGCCCGAGAGCGACCCCATCAGGCCGCTGCTCAGCACCGCCACCTTCGCCGGGCCACCCGAACTGCGGCCGAAGACGCGCTGTGCGAAGTCGACGATGAAGCGTGTCGCGCCGGTGGCTTCCAGGAACGCCCCGAAGATGACGAACAGGAAGACGTACGTGAACATGACGTTCAGCGCCACACCGAAGATGCCCTGGCTGTGGAGGAACGTCTGCGCCACGACGCGCGGAATGCTGTAGCCGCGGTGCGGGAACAGCCAGTCCGGAAACGCGGCGCCGAACAGTGCGTAGAGGATGAACGCCCCGGCCAGCAGCGGCAGCGCCAAGCCGAGGGCGCGCCGGGCTGCCTCGACGACGAGCAGCAGCCCCGCCAGGCCGATCAGGGTGTCGAGCGCCGTCTCGAAGCCGGCGCGGTTGCCGAGCGCCTGCCCATCGATCCACCACGCCTCGAAGATCGGGTCGGTCTGCACGACGATGTAGCCGCAGCAGCAGACCGCCAGGAACGCCAGCACAAGATCGCCGGCGCGCGCGCGCGGATGGTCCTTCAGCCGGGGGTGGGCCGGGATGTTGAGGAAGCAGAGCGCCAGCCCCACCAGTGCGAAGAAGGCGAGGCGGCTCTGCGGGGCCAGCAGCGGGTAGTTGACCTCGAGCAGCGTGAAGGCGCACAACAGCACGCCGAGCCCGCCGCTCACTGCCAGCCTGAGATCACGTGGGGGCCGGGTGTCAGGCACGGCGCGGCCTACTGCGGCCAGATCCCGACTTCCTGGTAGAAGCGAATCGCGGCGGGATGGAACTGCGTGCCGGTGTCGCGCACGACATTGCGCGCGTTGATCGCCCGCCCGGCTGCGTGCTTCTCGACGACCAGCGCCTGATTCTCATACAGCAGCCTGGTCGTGTTGTAGATCAGGTCGTCGGGCGCGTCGGCCGACGTGATGAGATGCATCGAACCGACGTCGAGTCCTTCGAATGCCTCGGCCTGCCCGCGGTACGTCTCGGCCGGGATGGTTGCCGGCCGGAAGAAGAGGTACTCGTCGATCAGTTGTTGCTTCGCCGTCTCCCCGAACGGGATGAACGTCAGCTCCAGCGAGGCCGCCGCCTGCGTGATTGAGGCCGTCGGCACCGCGCCTCCGAGAAAGGTCGCGTCCGCCGATCCGTCCGTGAGCATGTCGACGGCCGCCTGCTGCGTGGCGTTGAGCGGCGAGAAGTCGTCGTAGGTGACCCCGTGCGCTGCGAGCAGCGGCCCCACGAAGTACTCGAAGCCGGCTCCCGCCGGACCCACCGTGACGCGCCGTCCGCGCAGGTCGTCGAGGGCGGCGATGCCCGACGAGGTCTGCGTCACGAACAGGGCCACGTTGGGCGCGAGCGTCATGACCGAGCGGACGGGATAGGCGCGGTCCCAGCCCTCGGTCCCGCGCACGGCGAAGTACGTGATGGCCGCGTTCGACAGCGCCAGATCGAGCTCGCCGCTCGCGAGCCGCCGGATGTTCTCCTGCGACCCGCTCGTCGCCTCGGCCGTCACGCTGTAGCCGAGCGCCGTGGCCGTCTCGTTGAGCGCCTCCGCGAGTGCGCTCCCGACTACGAAGAAGGCGCCGCCGGGGGGTGCGGTGCCCATGCTGAGGAACCGGCGCTGCGGCGCATCGCCGGCGTCCCCCGCGTCTCCGCCGCCGCAGGCAGCGGTCAGCGCGAGCACGACGAGAAGCGGCAGCAGCCGTGAGGCGAGCGGTACGTGGCGTTGCATATCCGCCTATGGTACTACGACACAGCGCCGGGCCTTCATCTCGAAGCGCGGCAGGCTGCCGGCGGCCACCGCCGTGACCGGGACCGTCAGGCCCAGCGCTGCCCGCAGCTGCTGCTCGGTGCGCCGGCAGACGGCCTCGGGCCGCGCAACCGCCGGGTCGATCTCGACCTCGACCGTCACTGCCCGCAGCGCGCCGCGCGGGGCGATGGTTGCCCGGTACTCGACCACCTCGGCAACGGCGCGCACCACGGACTCGATGGCGGCCGGGTAGACGTTCACGCCGCTCACGTGGACCATGTCGTCGATGCGGGAGCGGATGCCGCCGTCGAGCCGGGCGAGCGTCCGGCCGCAGGCGCAGCGGTCCGTATCGAGAACCACGAGGTCGCCGGTCCGATAGCGGATCAGGGGACTGGCCGTGCGGCCCAGGTTGGTGAGGACCAGCTCGCCCGGCTCACCGGTTGGCACCGGCTGTCCGCTGTCCGGGTCGAGCACCTCGGCGATGTACTCGCACTCGTTGAGATGCACGGCCCCCGGGTTGTCCCAGCACTCGAAGCTGACGGGTCCGACCTCGGTCAGGCCGTGGTGATCGATGACGCGCGCTCCCCAGCCCCGCTCGATCTGCGCGCGGGTGGCGGGGATGCTGCCGCCCGGCTCGCCCGCCACGATCAGCACGCGCACCGGGCCATCCGCCAGCGGGGGGGCGGCGCGGCGCACCTGCCGGGCCACCTCGACCAGCCGCAGGGCGTAGGTCGGCGTGCAGCAGACTACCGTCGGACGCACGACGTCGATCAGGGCCAGGCGCGCCTCGCTCGTCATCCCGCCCGCCGGCACGCAGTGGGCGCCGAGCTGGGTGCCGGCGTCGAATGCGGTCCAGAATCCGAGGAACGGCCCGAACGAGAACGGGAACAGGATGCGGTCGTCCGGCCCGACGCGTGCCCCGCGGTACACGGCCCGCCAGCAGTCGAGCATCCACTGCCAGCTCTCCGTCGTGTCGAGCCACCGGAGCGGGCGCCCCGTCGTCGACGAGGTCTGGTTGTAGCGCGTGTAGCATGCGAGCGGATACGTGAGCACCGTGCCCCACGGCGGCGCCGCGTCCTGGTCCGCGACCAGCTCCGCCTTGGTGGTCAGCGGGAGCCGGTCGAGGTCGCGGGGCAGGACGAGGTCCGTCGGCGCGATGCCGCCCTGCCGCAGCTTGGCGGTGTAGAACGGGTTGTGCCCGTCGATGGCGCGCAGCAGCTGCCGCAGCCGCTCGGCCTGTTGCGCGGCGAGTGCCTCGCGCGGCTGACGTTCGCCGGCCGGGACCGGCGTCTCGTCCGGCATCGGTTCACGCTCAGGCTGAGGCCGCGCCGTCCACCTGCAGGCGCCGGGCGATCGCGGCGGGTATGGCCGTGGCCCGCATGGGCTCGCCGGCCTGCTTGCGCACGCAGGCGATGGTCAGGCTGCCGGTGGCGATTACCGTCCCGTCCTTCTCGACGCGCGCGCTGTAGCGGATGGACTTCTCGCCGATGGCGGCGATGGCAATCTCGACCTCGAACTCGTCCTCGAAACGCAGCGGCCGGCGGAAGTCGAACGACGCCGCGACCCGGGGAAAGCCGATGCCGGCTTCGGGCGGCGGGGTGATGCTGAGGCCGGCGGCGCGCCAGAGGGCGTGCTCGGCCTCTTCCATGTAGCGGTAGAACCAGCTGAAGTGGACGATCCCGGCGGCGTCGGTCTCGTAGAACTGGACGCGCCGGCTCAGCCGGTGCCGGCTGACCACGGGGTGGCCGGGGTCTGTTCCGGAGCCTGTGGTTGACATGCGCCGTCGCTCGCGCCGTCCGCGCGCGGGGAGCGCTCGGCGAACCGGCCGAGCGCGTCGAACAGCTCGCGCAGGTCGGCGAAGACATTGCCCACCAGCGCGTCCACCAGCCGCGGATGCAGATCCGGGTGCGCCTTGACGAATTCCCGGAAGCTGAACGTCTGATCATAGAACGACAGGACGAGCCGGCGGAACTGGTCCAGCGCCCAGTTGAGGTCGCGCCGGTAGTCCCCGAACGTGGACGCGTTGATGGCGCCCGCGTCCAGGCCGCGGTGGATTGCGTCGCCGGCCATCTCGCCGCTCTTGAGCGCCAGGAAGACGCCGGTCGAGAAGACGGGATCGAGAAAGGAGAACGCGTCGCCGGCCAGACAGAAGCCGTCGCCGCCGATCTCCGTCGAGCGGTAGCTGAACTCGCCGGTGACCCGCACCGGCGCGATGTGCTCGGCCGGGCGCAGGTGGTCGCGAATCCAGAGGCAGTCTTCCGCCTCGCGGAAGAAGATCGCCCGCGGGTCGCGCGTGCCGCGATAGAGATAGTCGGCCTCGGCCACGACGCCGACGCTGACCACGTCGGCGGGGAGCGGGATGTACCAGAACCAGCCCTTGTCCGGGATGTAGGCGACCGTCGTGGCCCCCTCGTCCAGGCCCGGGTCGCGTACCGCACCCTTGAAGTAGGTGAAGATGGCGATCTTGTTCAGGTCCGGGTCGCGCCGCTTCCAACCCAGCCGCCCGGCCAGCAGCGTGTCGCGTCCCGAGGCATCGACGACGGCGTCCGCGCGGAACTCCTCCCGGCTGCCGCCCTTGACGTCCGCGGTCACCCCCACCGCCCGGCCGCCCTGCATCACGAGGTCACGCACCGCAACCCCCTGGCGCACGTCGACGCCCTTGTCGCGGGCGTTCTCCAGCAGCATGCGGTCGAAGTCGCTGCGGACCACCTGCCAGGTGGTGGAGCACTCGTGCTTGATCGTCTCGAAGAAGTAGAACGGCTGCGAGACCGCGCCCGTCGTCGAGACGAACTGCACGGAGTACTTCTTGGGGCACGCCGCTTGCGGGAACCAGTCGAGGACGCCCAGCCGCTCGAAGGTGAACCAGGTGTACGGCATCAGCGACTCGCCGATGTGGTAGCGCGGAAACGGCTCGCGTTCGAGGAGCAGCACGCGCCGCCCGTGCTGGGCCAGCACCGTCGCCGTCGTGCTGCCTGCCGGTCCGCCGCCGATGACGACGCAGTCGTACCCCGCGCCGTTGCCCCGCGTGCCCATCCCGTTCATCGTATCACCAGCGGCAGCACCTCGACGATGTCGCCGATCTTCCGGCCGCGGCGGACGATCTCGGTGCGCCGGCCGTAGAGCACGCGCGGCTCGCGCATCCAGAAGACGCCCATCATCTCGGGGTTGGGCAGCAGTTGCAGGAACGCCTTGACACGGCTGGTGTACTCGAAGCGCCCGTCGCGCAGGATGCTCCCGAGCGGGATCTCGTTGTCGAGAATCTGCCGGCGCAGCGGCGCATCGAACGCGTCGAGCTCCATCCGGATTGCCCCCATCTCGACCGGCTGGCCCGCGTACTCCTGCACGAGCAGCACGCGGCGGAAGTACGAGCCGCCCAGCGCGAAGGTCGACAACGGCCGCAGCACCACGCGCCCGCCGAAGTGCCGTTCGAGGGTCAGCGTCATGTCGGCGTCGTGCACCAGCAGCGCGCGGTAGGGCAGCGGGATGTCGTCCGGCGCCACTACTTCGAACGCCGGGACAGCGATGCCGGCCCGCCGGTAGACCAGGTCGAGCGGATACAGCGGCCCGCGCCGGCTCGTTGTTCCCTTGGGCCTCGGCATGTGGAGTCGTCGTCAGCAGTCAAGAATTGCGCGTCATCGGGCGGCTGTGATTGTGCAGCCTGCGCGGCCGTCGACCGAAGGGCGGCTCGATGCCGTAGTCGGGCTTGATTATTACGCCGAGTCGTCTGAGCTGGTGCTCCAGACGCTCGTGCGCGGCCACCAGCGCGACGTCGATCTTCGGATTGCGACGCAGTGCCTCGTCTCGACTCGGCACGGAGGGGGTGCGCTGAAGTTCCACGGAAAGTTCCCGAGCCTGCTTGCGCACCACCTACGTGTAGCGGATGTCCGTGTGCGCCGGGAGGAAGAAGCGGGGCAGCAGGCTGTCGACGCGCAGCAGGCCGTCGCGCGACAGGCGAACCGCGTCCGGCGACGCTTCGGCCAGGTAGCCGTCGCGGTCGAGCGATGCGAGCTGGCCGGGAAACCGGTCGCGCGGGTCGACGCCGTACTTGTCCCGGAAGTAGGCGGGACGGATGGAGCCCAGCTTGAGCTGCAGCACGAGCTCGCGGATGAGGCGCTCCTCCTCCGTCGGGCGGTAGGCGCGGTTCAGCGGGATGCGGCCGGCCTCGACCGCTGCGGCGTAGGCGCCCCACGAGTCGAGGTTCTGCATGTGGACGCCGTTGACGTGGCCGAACGACGCCACGCCGAGCCCCGCCAGGTCGGCGCCCTCCCAGAGCCGGTCGCGGTAGACGAACCGGGTACGCGCCGGGTCCTTGACGGCGGTGTACGCGCTGCCTATGGCGTAGCCCGCGCGCTCGAGCGCGGCGAAGGCTTCGTCCACCCAGCGGCGCTTGGTGGCCCAGGGCGCTACGGTCTCCTGGAACTGGCCGCCGCCGCTCAGCTTGTCGCCGCTGATCGTCGTGTTGAACGGCAGCTCCATCTGGTAGATGGTGACGCTGTCCGGGTCGAGCGCGATGACCCGCTGCACGGCGTCCCGCCACTGGGAGTCGGTCTCGCCGAGCATGCCGGCAATCAGGTCGATGTTGATCTGCGGGAAGCCGATCGAGCGCGCGAACTCGTACGCGCGGAAGATCTCGGCCGAGCGATGCGCGCGCCCGTTGAGCTCCAGGATGCGGTCGTCGAAGTGCTCGACGCCGAGGCTCAAGCGCGTGACCCCGAGCTCGCGGATGGCGGCGAGCTTCGGTTCGGTGAGCGTGCCCGGCTCGCACTCGAAGGTAATCTCGGCGGCGGTCGACCAGGGGCTGACGGCCGACAGCCGGTCGACCAGGCCCCGGAGCTGGCGGACCGACAGGAACGACGGCGTACCGCCGCCGAAGTAGATGAAGTCGAGCGGGCGTCCGGCAATGGCGGGCTGGGTGGCGTAGAGCTCCCACTCGCGGCCCAGCACGTCGAGGTACGACTGCACCTCGCGGGCGTTGCGGTCGGTGTAGACCCGGAAGTAGCAGAAGTGGCAGCGCTTGCGGCAGAACGGGATATGCAGGTAGAGGCCGAGCGGCACGTCGGCCGGCGGGGTTGCCAGCGCCGGGCGGGCCGCCTCGGCGACGGCTTCCGACGTCCAGACCGAGAACGGCGGGTAGTTGGCGACGAAGTAGCTGCCGACGTCCGTCTCGACGGCGGTCGCCGGAGGCGAAACATCGGTCATCATGCCTACTATAGCAGCCGGCGGCAAAAGCCCCCGCTGCACTCGACGGATGATGCATCCCGTCTGATGGCGTTGCTCCGCGGTCGAATATGGCCGATAGGCTCCCTCGTCACGCCTTGGCAGACAGGCACAGCGCCCGTCTCGGTGCGACGCGGGGTTCACCACGGGCTGCCGGCAGCATCGATTGCCGGTGCAGGCGCTGCCCGGCGGCGGCGCGGGTGCACCGGTCGCGGCGGCTGCGCATCAGCCGAAACAGTACAGCACCCCGTCCTGCGAGCCGATCACGAGCCGGCCGGCGGCGATGGCCGGCGACGCCGACAGCGGCGCCCCGGTATCGAACTCCCAGAGCTTCTCGCCCGTGGCCAGGTCGAGCACGTACAGGCGCCCGTCGCCCGAGCCGATGTAGACGCGCCCGCCGGCTGCGGCCGGCGAAGAGTCGACGCGCGCCCGGGTCATGTACGTCCACAGCGCCGCGCCGGACGCCTGGTCGATGGCGTGCACCATCCGGTCGCGGCCCCCGATCACGATGGTCCCGTCGATGTTGAGCGCGGACGAGTAGAACGGAAAGTGCCGCCGCGGATGCTCGTAGCGCCACAGCAACTCCTGCGACGCCAGGTCGATGCCAATCACCTCGTTGTTGAACGTGCCGAAGTAGGCACGGTCGCCGTCCGTCGTCGGCGACGCTGCGGTGTAGGCGCCCGCCGGCACGGCAAAGACCTCTTCACCGTCGGACACGCGCACGCCGCGGAACATCTCGTCGCAGCCTCCGAAGTACGCGACACCGTCGACCACGGCCGGCGTGGCGTGCACGTAGTTGAGCGTCTCGTGCCGCCACAGGAACTCTCCGCTGGCCGCCGCGAGACCGTAGAGGTGGCCGTCGTAGGAGCCGATCAGCACCGTGTCGCCCGAGACGACGGGCGAGGACTTGATCTCGCCTTCGGTCTGGTATGTCCAAACCGCCGCGCCTGTCGCGGCGTCGACCGCGTGCAGGACGCCGCCGAGATCGCCGACGAAGACGAGGCCGTGGCTCACCGCCGGCGACGACTCGCCGATCCCCATCTCCTCGCTGGCCGTGTACCGCCAGCGCTCCGCCCCCGTCTCGAGATCCACGGCGAGCAGCTCGCCGCTGTAGGTCCCGACGTAGACCACGCCGTCGGCGATGGCCGCGGACGAGTCTATCGATTCGCCCGCGTCGAGGGTCCACAGCAGCTCGAGATCGTCGGGGATGCTGGCCAGCGACGCCCCGCTGAGCTCGGGCGTACCCCGGAACTGGGCCCACGCATCGGGGCCGGCGGTGGTCGATTGGGCCGCGGCCGGGGAACCCGGCAGCAGGACGACCGCCGCTGCCAGCGATGCCCTCGTCAGTATGCGCATCGGTACACCTCCAGAGCGTCCACGTGGCCGAACGGCACCGGATTGAATGCCGCGGTCCACTGCCGGCCGGCCTGGTCGGCCAGCGCCGCCAGCTCGTCTTCCTCCACGCCCGCCTCGCGCAACCGGTGCGGGAAGCCGCCGGCCTCGCCTATTTGGACGAGCCGCTCGGCGAGATGGTTGCCGCTCCCCCGGCCACTCCCGTTCATCGTCGATGTGACCAGCGGGCCGTACAGGTCCTGGTCGGCCGCGGCGTTGCGGCGCACGATATGCGGCAGCAGGATGGCCAGCGCCACGCCGTGCGTGATGCCGTAGCGCGCGGTCAGGGGATTGGCGCAGGCGTGGGCGGCGCCCAGCATCGACTGCTCGATGGCCATGCCGGCGAACGCGGCGCCGAGGTGCATCGCCGCGCGCGCGTCGACGTCGCTCGGCGCCTCCAGGACGCGTTCGAAGTTGTTGCTCAGCAGACGGAACGCCTCGTGCGAGAAGGCCGTCGAGAGCGCGGTGCGGCGCGTGGTCACGGCGGTCTCGACCGCGTGCGCGATGGCGTCGAAGCCGGCCGCGCTGGTCACGGCCCCCGGCTGGGACAGGGTCAGCTCCGGGTCGAGCAGCGCCAGCCGGAACGCGCACTTGGGGTCGCCGCAGGCCATCTTCAGGCCGGTCTCGGCGTTCGCAATCACGGCGTAGCTCTGGGCTTCCGACCCGGTCCCCGCCGTCGTCGGCACCGCGATCATCGGCAACATCGGCTGCGATGCCTTGCCGTAGCCCTGGTAGTCGGCCAGCGCCCCGCCGTTGGTCAGCAGGAAGTTGATGCCCTTGGCGCAGTCGAGCGAGCTGCCCCCGCCGACGCCGACGATCGAGTCCACGCCGTGCGGTGCGGCGAAGGCGCGGCCGCGCTCGACCATGACGGTGTCCGGGTTGACGTCGAAGTCGTGAAAGGGAACCGGATCGAGACCCGCGGCGCGCAGCAGGCGCAGCGCCCGCTCGACGTGCCCGGCCTCGCGCAGCCCGGGGTCGGCCACCAGGAGGGGCTTCGAGAAGCGCAGCTCGCGGGCGATGTGGCCGAGCTGTTCGACGGTGCCGGCGCCGAAGACCAGCCGCGTCCGCAGTTGGAAGTCGAACGGGTTCAGCATCGGAGAAACCCACCTATGGTATCAACCCCGGCGCCCGCGTGCCGGCGGGGTCGGGGCCGACGGACACCTGGCAGCCCGCGGGGCCGGCGGGGCCTTGCGCCACGGGTTGTCAAGGCCGGTAGCGTACGAGCTCCCGCCTGACCACGGGCGCCAGCAGGTAGAGGCCGAGCAGGTTCGGAATGGCGACTACGAAGACGAGGGCATCCGACAGATCGATGACCGCTCCGAGGTCGACGGCGGCGCCCGCGACGACGAACAGGCAGAAGACGATTTTAAAGCCCAGGTCCTGGACGCGGCCCTCGCCAGCCAGATACGTGAACGCTTTCAGCCCGTAGTAGGCCCAGGCGATCATCGTCGAGAACGCGAACAGGAGCGCGGCGAACGCCAGCGGCGCCGGCGACCAGGCCAGGGTGGAGGCGAACGCGCGGGTCGTCAGCTCGATGCCGTTCACGCCGCCCGCGGCGAGCGCCGGATCGTAGACCGTGGTGGTGATGACCAGAGCGGTCATGGTGCAGATGACGACGGTGTCGATGAACGGCTCGAGCAGCGCGACGAAGCCCTCGCTGGCTGGCTGCGGGGTGCGGGCCGTGGCGTGGGCGATGGCCGCGCTGCCCAGGCCGGCTTCGTTCGAGAAGACCGCCCGCCGGAACCCGATGACGAGCGCGCCGAGCGCGCCGCCTCCCATCCCGCTCGAGGTGAAGGCACCCTGCCAGATGGCTTCAACCGCGGCCGGCAGCCTGCCGGCGTTCAGCCCGATGACCAGCAGCGCCAGCGCCACGTAGAGCAGTGCCATGGCCGGCACCAGCCGGACGGTGGTGCTGGCAATCGTCCGGATGCCGCCGACGATGACCAGTGCCACCGCCCCCGCCAACAGCAGGCCGACGAGCCAGCCGCGGCCGGCGAGGACGCTGGCCTCCGCGCCGGTGATGTCCGTGAGGATCGCCGCGGCCTGGTTCGACTGAAACATGTTGCCGATGCCGAGGCAGCCGACCACCAGGGCGGCGGCGTAGAAGGCCCCGAGTCGGCGTCCCAGCACCGGTCGGCCCCTCTCAGCGAGACCGCGTTCCAGATAGTGCATCGGCCCACCGGAGACCGAACCGTCCGGGTTGCGCCGCCGGTACAGCACGCCGAGCGTGCACTCCGCGAATTTCGCCGACATGCCGAGCAGGCCGGCGACGACGAGCCAGAACGTGGCGCCCGGGCCGCCGGTGGAGATGGCGACGGCCACGCCGGCCATGTTGCCGATGCCGACCGTGCCGGATACCGCGGTGGTCAGCGCACTGAACTGGGATATCTCGCCCGGGTCGCCGGCGCGTGCGTAGCGCCCGGAGACGATGCGCAGTGCCTGGGTGAACCCGCGGACGTTGATGAAGCGGAGATAGACGGTGAAGAAGAGCCCGCCGGCAACGAGCCAAACCACGATGAGCGGCAGCTCGGCGCCCGGCAGCGGCAGCGCGTAGAAGACCACGCCCGCGACGGCGTCGGCCACCGGGCGCAGGGTGTCGTCGATGAGCTGGTCGATGGTCATGACCGGCGTTGCGACCTCGCCTGTCTCGGTGCAACGCGGGGTTTCACCACGGGCCGCTAGACGTCGAGGTCCTGGACCTGGTCGGCCTGTTCCATGATGAACCGGAACCGCACCGAGGCATCCCTGCCCATCAGCCCGTTCATCACCTGGTCGGTCAGGAGCCGATCGCTGACGTCGATCCGCAGGAGACGCCGGGTCTCCGGATTCAGCGTCGTGTCCCACAGCACCTTCGGCATCATTTCGCCGAGCCCCTTGAAGCGGGTAATCTCGGCCTTGCCGTGGTGGCCGTTGCGCGCGAACCGGCCAAGGATCCGGTCCCGGTGCGGCTCGTCGAGCGCCCAGAACGTCTCCTTGCCGATGTCGACGCGATACAGCGGGGGCTGGGCCAGGTAGACCCGGCCCTGGTGGACGAGTTGCGGCAGATGCCGGTAGAGGAAGGTCAGCAGCAGGGTGGCGATGTGATTGCCGTCGGCATCGGCATCCGCCAGGATGATGACCTTGCCGTAGCGGAGCTTCGCGACGTCGAGGGTCTTCCCGAAGCCGCAGCCGAGCGCCGTGACCAGGTCGGACAGCTCCTTGTTTTCGAGCACCCGGGCCGGCGACGCGTTCTCGGTGTTCAGCACCTTGCCGCGCAGCGGCAGGATGGCCTGCCGCCGCCGGTCGCGCGCCTGCTTGGCGGAGCCGCCGGCCGAGTCGCCCTCGACGATGAACAGCTCGCGGTCCGCCGCGGTGCGGGCCGAGCAGTCGCTGAGCTTGCCGGGCAGGCTAAGCCGCGCCGCGGCGACGCCCTTGCGGGTCACCTCCTGCTGCGCGGCGCGGCTTGCCTCGCGCGCCCGCGCGGCGATGACGATGCGCGCCACGACGGCGCGGGCGGCGCTGATGTTCTGGTTCAGCCAGTGCTCGAGTGCGGGCCGCACGGCCGAGTCGATGGCTGCCGTCATCTCCGGGTTGTTCAGGCGATCCTTCGTCTGGCCTTGGAACTGCGGGTCGCGCACGAAGATGCTGAGCACGCCCGTGAGACCCTCGCGAATGTCTTCCGCGGTGAGCGTCACCCCCTTCGGGCTCAACCCGTGGGTCTCGATGAAGTTGCGCACGGCCTTGCCCACGCCGGCGCGCAGGCCGGTCTCGTGCGTGCCGCCGGAGCCGGTCGGCACGCCGTTGACGTAGCTGCGGACCTGTTCGTCGGTTGCCTCGGTCCACTGCAGCACCAGGTCCACGCGCGAGCCGGTCTCGCCGTGGTCCCGGCCGAGGGCGAAGACCTGCTCGTGCACCGTGGGCGCGCGGCGCGCAGCGACGAGGTGGGCCAGATAGTCCTGCAGCCCGTCCGTGTGCCGAAAGACCCGCTGCTCGCCCCGGCCCTCGTCGTCGAAGACCACCCGCACCCCCTTGTGCAGGTAGCTGACAACCTCCAGGCGCTCGGCGATGACCGCCGGGTCGAACTCGGTCTTCGGGAATATCTGCGGATCGGGGCGGAAGAACACCGTGGTGCCCGTCCCCCGCGCGCTGCCCAACTGCCGCGGCTTCGTCACGGGCCGGCCGCGGCGGAAGCGTTGCTCCCACAGCCGGCCGTCGCGTTTCGATCTCGCGACCAGCTCGGCCGACAGTGCGTTGACGACGCTGGCGCCCACGCCGTGCAGGCCGCCGGCGGTGCGGTACGTCCGGTGCTCGAACTTTCCGCCGGCATGCAGCGTCGTGAAGATCACCTCCAGCGCGCTCTTGCCGCTGCCGGGGTGGCGGTCCACCGGCACGCCCCGGCCGTCGTCGGCGACCGTGATCGACGAGCGGTCGGCGTGCAACTGCACATGGATGTTGCCGGCATGGCCGTTCATGGCCTCGTCGACCGCGTTGTCGAGGATTTCCCACACGAGATGGTGCAGCCCGGGTGCACCGACCCCGCCGATATACATGCCGGGCCGCTTGCGAACCGGGTCGAGACCTTCGAGGACCGTGATGTCGTGCGCCGTATAGGTGTGTGCCATCGTCCTGTGCGTCGGCACCCTGCTGGGCTTCAGGACACCACGAGGTGGGTGGGGCTGTAACCGCGGCAGTTCAGTCTAGCACGGCGCCGCGCAGCGATCCCGCGAGGTGGATGCCGCCGGCCGCGGCGGCCAACGCGAGGGCAGTGGCGACCTGCACGAGCGCCTGCGCCCGCCGGTAGTCCGCGGCGCTCCCCGCCGGCGGGTCCGCCGGGTCGCCGAGCCACGCCTCGGTGACGATCCGGCCGTGCAATCGGATCGGACCGACGAGGCGGCGCGCGAGGGCGCCGGCCATGGCGGCCTCGCTCCAGCCCGGATTGGGCCCCGGCAGCACACCGTGGTCGTGCCAACCGGCCGCGAGGGCCCGCCGCCCGGAGCAGCCCGGCAGCGCCGCGGCCGCCCCCGCGATGAGCAGCCAGGCAGCCCGCGCCGGCACCGCCTGAAGCAGATCGTCGAGCCGCGCGCCGCACCATCCGAAGCGCCGGTAGTGCGGCGTCCGGTAACCGACCATCGAGTCCATCGTGCTGACCACCTTGCAGAGCACCAGCCCCGGCACGCCGAGCAGGGCGTACCAGGCGATCGGCGACACGACGCCGTCGGTCAGGCTCTCGGCTAGGCTCTCGATGGTGGCGCGCCGGCAGGCGGCGGCGTCCAGCCCGTCGACGTCGCGCCCGACCAGCCGGCCCGCCGCCCGCCGCGCGCCTGCCAGGTCGCCGGCTGCAGCCGCGCGGTCCACCGCCCGGCCGTGGGCCAGCAGGTCGCCGTAGGCCAGCAGGCTGTAGACGATGAACAGGTGCCCGCCGCCTGCGATGGCCGGGTGCAGCCGTCCGGCGCCCAGCAGCACGATGGAGATGCCGCCGACCCAGGACACGCCCAGGAGGCCGAACAGCAGGCAGCCGCCGCCGCGGCCGTCCACTCCGGCGGCGCGCAGACCACGCTCGCACCAGGTCAACGACGCGCCCAGCAGCCGCACCGGATGCCAGCGGTAGACGGGGTCGCCGAGGACCGCATCGAGTGCCGCCGCCGCCAGGAGCAGGTCGACGCGCGGCTGCAGCGGACTCAGGTCCACTTGGCGCTCCAGCCCGCGGCCACGGCGTGCAGCGCCAGCTCGACCGGATCGTCCGGTGCGTCGCCCAGCGCGGCGCGGAATGCCTCCCAGGCTGAGGGGCGTGCGGCGAGCGCACAGGCGAGGCAGGCGGCCTGCTGCCGCAGCGACTCGCCGGCCACGCCGGCCGGCAGCGTGCCGCAGGCCGCCCGGTCGAGCACCGCCGCGTACGCATAGGCGGCGGCCGCCACGCCCGGCTCCCAGAACACCGCCTGCCGGTTCCGGTCGAGGAGCGCATACTGCTCCGCCGGCAGCAGCTCGGCCAGCCGCTCGAGTGCGTGCCCCTCGGTCAGGCCGAAGCGTCCGAGCGCATGAAACAGACCGCGCGTCAGGGAGGGCTCGAGTCCGTTCTGCCAGCGCAGCGCCTCCTTGACCGCGGCCAGCACGGCCCGGCCGATGAGCTCCCCGAGCTTGGCGTGCGGGCCGGTGGCTGTCTTCGGCACGCGCCGGGGATCGAGCGGGGCCGCCACGCAGAACTGGTCCGTGCCCGTCCCGGTGGCAATGGTCGAGGAGTAGCAGCTGGGCGCGGCCAGTTCGGCGAGCGCCGCCGACTTGGCCTCCGTCAGCGTCACGACAGCGCGGGCCTGGGCGGCCGGCGTGACCGGGTGGTCGAGCAGCAGAATCGTGTTGATCGTGCCGTCGGGAGGGGCGGCTGCAGCGTCGCTGTCGTCCGGCTCGTCCGCGGCGGCTGTCGCCACCCGCCGCCAGCGGCCGTCCGCAGCCTCGGTCCAGGCCGCCGGATCGCCGGCGCGGGCGGCGTTGCCGGCGACGCCGGCCGTCACGAACGTGTCCACGCGGAGATCCTCGAAGGTGGCCGCGCGGTGGGCGGCGTAGGCCATGTTGGCCGCGGTACCCATGACCGCCGTCCGATCCGGCGCTACACCCATCTCGGCACAGACCTGCGCGTGGTACCCCGCCGGTCCCAGGGCGGCAATCCGCTCGTGGCGGTCCGCGTCGCCGGTTGCCTCGCAGCTCTGGTGGTTGGCCAGGAACTGCAGATCCTCGCGCTCCCCGCCGCACTGCGTGGAGGTGCTGATCACGCGGTGCGGCGCCGTCAGCTCGACCAGCAGAAAGCGCCCCGACCGCCGCGCGACGAAACGCTCGCCGCGGCACAGCACATCCGCCGGGTGCAGCCGTTCCGCCCCGGTCATCTGCCCGTCCCCCGCGCCGGCAACCGGCCTGGCGACCGGCCGTCCCCGCCGGGCGGGGCAGTGCTATACTGCCCGCTGACAGCATTGCTCCCGATGATTCCGGGAAGTGGGTGCAATTCCCACACGGTCCCGCCACTGTGAGCGGGGAGCGGGCGGCACACCGGCGCCGTGGGGCGCCAGTCACTGTGCTCGGCGAGCACGGGAAGACGTTGCCGCCCAGCCTCGATCCGCGAGTCAGGAGACCGCTCATCGGGACGGTCGCACGGCCCCGCGGTCCGGTCTGCCGGTCCGTGAGATTCGGCGCGTGGACACGCCGAAAGGAGGTTCCTGCCCTTCATGGCTCGTCGTCGGCGTCCGCGCCGCATCGACTGGTAGCCGCCCGTTCACCGCGCGCAGGCGTCGGCTCCCTGCACCCGCGAGCATGCGTGCAGGGCGGCGGATTCACGCGGCGGCATGCGACGGACGCAATACCCATCGTGTTGCAGATGATACGGGAAGGCCGCGGCTGCGGGACCTCTCGCCCCGGGCGCCCAGGGGGACAACCGGCATGAGCATCGTCACGAAACAGGGGGACCGCGGCCGGACGGGTCTGGTCGGGGGCGTGCGCGTCTCGAAGGCGTCGCTGCGAGTCGAAGCCTACGGCGCCGTCGACGAGCTGAACAGCCAGGTCGGATTCGCCCGCTCCATCTGCCCGAACGCGGCGGTCGCCGAGCTGCTCAAGGACATACAGCGCGAGCTGTTTGCGGTCGGCGGCGCGTTGGCGACGCCCGCGCCACGGGAGGGTGCGGAACCGGCCGTCACGGCCGCCATGGTGGAGCGGCTCACCGCGGAGGTCGGCCGCGCGGAGGCCATCGACGGCGTACTCGGCGACTGGGCGCTACCCGGCGAGCACGCGGCTTCCGCCGCCCTCGACGTGGCGCGCACGGTCGCCCGGCGCGCCGAGCGCCGGGTCGTGCAACTGGCGGAGTCGGGCGCGGAGGTAGGCCCGGAACTACTCGCGTATCTCAACCGCCTCTCCGATCTGCTCTGGATACTCGGCCGCCGCATCGAGGTGGAAGCCGGCATCGACGCCACGCTGCGGTCGCCCGCTACGGGCGGACCCAAGTGGTCGCGAGCCTGGTGAGCCTGGTCGGCGTCGTGCAGGTGGTGAGCGGATGAGCCTGTCGCTGCGCCGTGTTCGAACGGGATGGCTGCGGGCGGCAATCGAGGTCGTGGTCTGCCTCGTGCTGCTGGTGGCCGCCTGGCGCGCCGCGGCCGGCACGCGCGCGGGCTGGTTCTCCGCCGAGCGGTCCGCCGCGGCCGCGGCGGCAGGGTTTCCACGCACGGTGCGCGACCATCACGGGGACGCCGTCCGGCTCGCGCGGCCGCCGTCGCGCATCGCATCCCAGGCGCTGGTGACAGACCACTTCCTGTTTGCCGTCGTGCCCCCGGCACGGATTGCGGCGGTCAGCGCGGTGGCCCACGATGCGCGTTACAGCTACGTCGCCGACGTGCTCGCCGGGCGGGACGTCGGGGTCGTCGACGACGGCGAGGCGCTGCTCCGGAGCCGTCCCGACCTGCTGCTGGCGTCGCACACCGCCCGCGCCGACCTGGTGGCGCTGGCGCGTGCCGCGGGCATCCCGACGTTCCGGCTGCAGACCGTCTTCGACGACTTCGACCAGATCGTCGAGGGCCTGCGGACTGTCGGGCGGCTGACCGGTGAGGAGCGCGCGGCCGAGCGGGAGATTGCGCGCTTCCGGGCGCGGGTGGCCGCCGCCGCAGCGCGCCGGCCGGCGTCGGCCCCGCGGCCCCGTGTGCTCGTGTACGTCGCCTTGTCCGGCACGTTCGGCGCCGGCTCGCTCTTCGATCACATCCTCACCGAGCTGGGCGCCGTCAACGTGGCTGCCGAGCAGGGCATCGGGCCGCACGGCATGATCAGCGGCGAGCAGATAGCCGCCTGGGACCCCGACTGGATCATCGCCGATAGCCCCGCCGAGGAGAATGTCGCCGTGCGCCGGCGCCTGCTCGGCCAGCCCGGCGTCGCGGTGACGGTTGCCGGGCGCAGCGGGCAGATCCTGGTGCTCGACCACCGCCGGTTCATCACGATGTCGCACCACGCGGCCGGTCTGATCGAGGCCGTGGGGGCCGCGCTGTACCCCGACGCGTCGTGACCGAGGCGGGCAGGCGGTCGCACGTTCGCGCCGCGGCCTGGGTGGGTCTGCCGCTGCTGGCGGTGCTGTTGGCGGTGGCGGTGGTGGCCGCGATTGCGGTCGGCAGCACGCGCATCCCTTGGGGCACCGTCGCGCGTGTACTTGCCGCCCGCACGCTGCCGGACGGCTGGGTGGGCCTGCACGAGGTCTCCGAGGCGGACCAGGTGATCGTCTGGCTCATCCGGACGCCGCGCGTGCTGGTCGCTGCGCTCGCCGGCGCCGCACTGGGTGTCGCCGGCACGCAGCTCCAGGGGCTCTTCCGCAACCCCCTGGCCGAGCCGAGCGTCATCGGCATCAGCCAGGGCGCGGCCCTCGGTGCCGTGATCACGTTCGTCAGCGGGCTGTCCGCCGCGGGGGTGTTCTGGCTGCCGCTGTTCGCTTTCGTCGGCGCGCTCGCTGCGCTCGCGACCGTCTACGCCATCGCCACGCGGGCCGGCCGCACCCCCGTGGCCACGCTGCTGCTCGCCGGCATCGCGCTGGGGGCGTTGGCTACCGCCGTCTCGTCGCTCCTGATCTCGCTGAGCGTAGTCAACTGGCAGGTCGCCAACGAGATCGTCTTCTGGATGATGGGCGGTCTCGACAACCGCACCTGGACGCACGTGTGGATCTGTCTGCCGCCGCTGGTGCTGGGGGCGCTCGGCGCCCGCTGGTACTCACGCGACCTGGACCTGCTCGTGCTCGGCGAGGAGACCGCCGCCAGCCTCGGCGTCGAGGTGGAGCGGGTGCGGCGCATCATCCTGACGACGGCGGCGATGCTGACCGGCGCGGCCGTGGCAGTCAGCGGCGTCATCGGCTTCGTGGGCCTGATCGTGCCGCACATGCTGCGACTGGTGCTCGGACCGTCACACCGCACCCTGCTCCCGGCGGCCATGCTCGGCGGGGGTGCGTTCCTGATCATCTGCGATCTGCTGGCCCGCACCATCCACCCGCCGGAGGAGATCCGGCTCGGCATCGTCACCGCCGCGTTCGGCGCGCCGTTCTTTCTCTATCTCCTGCGCCGCCAACGGGGGAGCTTCGGCCCGTCATGAGTCTCCGCCTCGACCGCGCCGGCTTCCGCATCGGCACCCGCCACCTGGTGCGTGACGTCACGGTCGAGGTCGGCCCCGGCCGCATCATGGCCTTCGTCGGACCGAACGGGGCAGGCAAGTCGACCGTGCTGCGCCTGCTGGCCGGCCTCTGGCGTCCCACCGCGGGCGACGCCGCACTGGACGGGACTCGCCTGTCCCGGCTCTCGCGCCGCGTGCTCGCGCAGCGCATCAGCTTCGTGCCGCAGGAGACCGGTACCGACGTCCCGTTCACGGTGCGCGAGCTGGTGACGATGGGGCGCCATCCGCACCTGGGCCGTTTCGACGCGTCGGGTCCCGCGGACGCCGAGCTCGTCGCCTCGGCACTGGCGCGGGCCGATGTCGCACACCTCGCCGACCGCTTCGTGACCGAGCTCTCCGGGGGCGAGCGTCGCCGCGCCGTCATCGCTCGCAGCTTGGCCACCGGCTCGCAGGCGCTGCTGCTCGACGAGCCGACCGCCAACCTCGACATCGACCACGTCATCGAGACGCTCACGCTGCTGCGGGCGCTGGCCGCCACCGGCACGACCGTTGCGCTGGCGCTGCACGACCTCAACCTCGTGGCCCGCTGGGCGGACGATATGGCCGTGCTCCACCACGGCCGCCTGCGCGCCGCCGGCCCTCCGGCCCAGGTGCTCGACGACGCCCTGGTCACCTCCGTCTTCGGCGTCCGCATGGAGCGGCTCCAGGCCGGCGACGGCCGGTCGACCCTGGTGTTCCACCGCGGGAGGCGGGCCGGCCCCGAGCCGCTGCAATCCGGGGCCGCCAACCTGGAGAAGTGATCATCGGTTCGAGAAATGCCGGCGAACGAGTCCGGCGTCACCAGGCGAGCTGTCCTGAAGGCGAACGTGATCGGATCAGAAGAGGAACAGCCGGCGCCTGGACGGCAAAGAGTAGGTATCGGACGCCTTGTCGAAGTCGAGTTCGCCCCCCTTGCGCAGTCGGCCGGCGAGCTTCTGCAGGTGAGACGGCAGCCAGAGTGTCAGCCGCAGTTCTCGATGGAGTTCGCCTCTTTTGCGCGGTCCCTGTGCCAGCTGTCCAAGCAGCCATTTCCGCAACGGTTCGAAGTCCGGTGACGGCTTGATAAGAAACGGCTGTCTGGGATCGTCGCGCTGGAATACTTCGAAGCCGCCGTCCGGCGCGACCTTCCACATGCATTCCTTCATAAGCTCGCGCCCCTTGGAGTGATTTGTAAGGTGTAAAAGTAGGTACCGGGTCGCGCCGCCGCCCGTCGTCATGCGGAAGCGGCGATATGCGGCGAGGGGACTCGTGGGCGGTGGCCGGGAAGTCGTCGTATGTTCGGCCGTTCAGCACCCGTCCGGTCGACTGCTTGCGCACGCCGCCCCACTGCTTGAAGAAGAAGGGCACACCGTGTTCCCTGCACTGTCGTTCGATATCCAGGACCCAGTCCTGCTCCATGCGCCTGGCGCGCGGACCGCTCTCGCCGCCGGCGATCACCCAATGGATGCCGGTCAGGTCGATGGGACCCAGGTCTTCCAGAAGCGGTTCCAGGGAGGCGAAGCGCACGACGGCGGGGGTGTGGCGCAGCGCGTCGAGCCGCATCAGTCCGGGCGTTCGGTTCTCCACGCTCACGCCGTACCAGACGTTGGGGAGACCGCTCATCCAGCGCAGTTCGCCGGCGAGCAGACGCTGCATGCGGCCATGTCGCTTGGTCAACACCTGGAACGTGTGCCAGCCGGCGCTGCGCATCACCGCGCCGATGGACGCGATGAAGTCGACTGGCACGTCTTCGTGAAACAGATCGCTCATGGAGTTAACGAAGATTCTTCGCGGGCGGCGCCACGACAAGGGTTGGTTCAGCTTCTCCGGCACGAGCCGGAGGTCGAAACCCTGTTCGAACGGATGTCCGGGCACGCCTCTGAAGCGCTTGGCGAACGTCTGCGCGTAGCAGTGCGCGCAGCCGGCGCTGACCTTGGAGCAGCCACGGACCGGGTTCCAGGTGGCATCCGTCCATTCGATGGCTGAGCGGTCGCTCACTAGGCGAATATAACACGAAAGATATGTGTCCTCAATCTGTCGACCGATGCAGGTCAGCTCGGTTCAGTTTGGCGCGTGGGTGTGTTCGACGGTGCCGGCGGCGACGTGGAAGGGGAGCGTGCGATCCCGGTGTGCGGTCCGCGGGGCGGCACCGTCTCTACGACTTCAGCACAGGCGTTGCGACCGGTGGCGGGACGACGCGTGTGAAGCGGGCACGCTGGAGCAGCTCGCGGCCCCGGCCGCCGCGCTTCGTGATCTCGTACTTGGCGCTGCTGATGGTCTGCGTGGCGCCGCGGCTGGTTTCCACGGTGAGCAGGTCGCGGGCGCCGGTGGAGGCGACGAAGCCGAGCACGGCGTCCTCCCGGCGGTCGAGCTTGATCAGGGTGACGCCCTTGCCGGGGCCGGACAAGAAGTTGATCTCGCTGGTGTGGCAGAGGACGGCCCGCGCCTGGCGGGTGGCGGCGATGATCACCGCCTGCTCACGTACGATCGCGACGCCGACGATCTCGGCGCCGCGGGCCGGTCGCGCGAAGCGGCGGCCGGCGCGGGTGCTCGGCTCGGCGAACGGTTCGAGGCTGAAGCGCAGGGCGAAGCCGTCGCTGCTGACGGCGGCGGCGTGGGTCGGCGGCGGCGCGCCTTCCGCCGGCGCGGCGATGGCCGCCGTGACGCGCGGGTCGAGGCTGAATGCCGCCACCACGCGCTCGCCGTCCTTCAGCTTGAACAGTCGCTGGATGGGCTCGCCGTAGCCGGTGGACGCCGGAATGTCTATCAGCCGGCAGGTGTATGCCGCGCCGAGGTTGCTGAAGAAGACGCAGGTGGCCCGTGTGCTGCCGGCCAGCGCTGCCAGCAGGGCGTCGCCCTCGCGCAGCCGCGTGCCCTTCACGTCGCGCACCTCGCGCTGGCGCTTCACCCAGCCGTCGCGCGAGATCAGGATGACGGCGTCCTCGTCGACGATGAAGTCGTCGGCGGTGAACCGGTCGTCTTCGACGGCCGCGATCAGCGTGCGGCGCGGGTTGGCCGCCGGGTCGCCGTAGGTGTCGCGCACCTCGCGCAGCTCGTCGCCGACCATCGACCAGCGCGCGTTCTCGTCGGCGAGCAGCCGGGCGATTTCGCCGCCGCGCGCGCGCCTGGTTTCCAGTTCCTGACGGATGACCAGGATCTCCAGGCGGGCCAGCCGGTAGATTTTCAGCTCGAGGATGGCGTCGGTCTGGTCCGCGTCGAGGTCGAAGCGCGCCATGATCCGGCGGGCCGCGTCCGCCTTGCCGTCCGAGCGGCGGATCAGTTCGATGATGGCGTCGAGGGCGTCGAACACCAGCGCGAACCCTTCGAGGATGTGGATGCGCTTGCGGAGGGCGTCGAGCTCGTGCTCGAGACGGCGGGTGACGACGTCCAGCCGGAAGTGGAGGAAGTGCCACAGAAGCTGGTGCAGATCGAGTCGTTCCGGCCGCGCCGTCTCGGCCTGCCCGGTGGGCACCAGGCAGGTGAAGTTGGCGGCGAAGTTGGTCTGCAGCGGCGTATGCCGGAACAGGTACGCCATGACCAGGCGCTCGTCCGCATCGCTCTTCATCTGCAGGACGATGCGTACCTCGGCGGTCGACTGGTCCGTGACGTCGATGAGCGGCGGCAGCTTGCGGGCGAGGATGATCTCGGCGATCCGCTCTACTATCTGCGCCTTGTTGGCGGCGTACGGGATGCTCGTCACGTGCACCGTCCGCGCGCCGCGTGCCGGGGGCCCCGGCTCCCACGTCGCGCGCAGGCGGATGGTGCCGCTGCCGGTCCGATAGATTTCGCGCAGTTCGTCCGGCGTGTTGACGACCTGCCCGCCGGTGGGAAAGTCCGGACCCGTGACGTGCCGACAGAGGGCCGCGCTGTCGAGCGCCGGGTCCGCCAGCAGCTCGAGGAGCGCGGTGCAGACCTCGTGCACGTTGTGCGGCGGAATGTTCGTCGCCATGCCGACGGCGATGCCGGTGGCGCCGTTGATCAGCAGGTTGGGCAGCCGGGCGGGCAGGACGACCGGTTCCCGGCGGGTGCCGTCGTAGTTCGCTCTGAGCGGCACGGTCGCGCGGTCCAGCTCGGACAGCAGCTCGGCGCTGGCCCCGTCGAGCCGGCACTCCGTGTAGCGCATGGCGGCGGCGCTGTCGCCGTCCAGCGAGCCGAAGTTGCCGAAGCCTTCGACAAGCGGATAGCGCATCGCGAACGGTTGGGCCAGGCGCACCAGGGTGTCGTAGATGGCCGCGTCCCCGTGGGGGTGGTAGCTGCCCATCACGTCGCCTACCACCTTCGCGCACTTGCGCGGCTTGGCGTCGGCGGTGAGGCGCTGTTGCCACATCGTGTAGAGAATGCGACGTTGTACCGGCTTGAGACCGTCGCGGACGTCGGGCAGTGCCCGCGACGTGATGACCGACAGCGCGTAGTTCAGGTAGCGCGACTGCGCGGCTTCGTGGAGGGCGACGGGGTCTTCGCTCCCGGCGGGCGGGCTGGGGCCGGCGCTTCCCGCCGGCGGGCCGGCGCCACCGGCCTCGGCGGCGTCCAGCAGCGGCGCCTCGGGCTGCCGGCGCCGGCGTGACCTCTCGGGCAACGGGTGGTTCTCCTGCGGCTGCGTTCCGCGTCGTGCGACGCGGCCGGGCCGATTATCGCATCCGCCCGCCCGGGCCGACCGTTGCCGCCTCCGGCCCCGGCCCTGCGGGAGCGGCGCACGCGCCGGCCGCGGCGCCGGCGTCCCACGGGTCGGCCGGCACCGCGCCGAGCAGCGCCAGCAGCTCGGCCAGAATCATCGCGGTCGCGCCCCACACGCGCTCGCTCGATACCTCGAAGTAGGGTACGAGCACCCGCCCGCCGCGCCGCCAGACGGCGCCCTGCCGGGGCGCGCCGCGCGGGTCGAGCAGCAGCGCCAGCGGCACGTCGACGATGCGCGCCACCTCCGACGAACGGCGCCGGAACGCGGGACACTTGTCGGCCACGCCCACCACCGGGTGCAGCGCGAAGTCGCTCACCGGAATGTAGAGTGTCGAGAGCACGCCCAGGATGCGCACGCCGGCCGGCTCCAGCCCGACCTCCTCTGCAGCCTCGCGCAGGGCCGCATCCCGAATGGTCTCTTCGGGCTCGACCCGGCCGCCGGGGAGCGATACCTGGCCGCCATGCCGGGGCAGTGCGCCGGAGCGCACGGTGAGCAGCACGTGCGGCCGCGCGTCACGCGGGTAGAGAAGTACGAGCCCGGCCGCGACGCTGGCGCCGGCCGGTACGTGACTGGGGTGCCAGCCGTGCCGCGGCCGGGGCGCGAGGTTGAGGTGCGCCGCCGCGCCGGGCAGCGGCCGGGCGAGTGCCTCCCGAATCCGTGTTTCGATCTGATAGAGTGACGGAGGCTCCGGCACCACGATGCAACTTCCCATCTTACATTACTGACCTCCGCCCCCGCCGTTGGCGGGCAGCGCATGAGCGACAGTCGACGACCGCAGCCGCGCTTCGACCGCAGCATCGTGGACGGCCCCCTGTGGAGGGCCGTGTGGAAGCTCGCCTGGCCCGCCATGCTGACGAACATGATCGGGGGCCTGCAGGGCATCGTCGACCAGGCGATGGTCGGCCACTACGTCGGCCATGCGGGCAATGCGGCCATCGGGGTCAGCATGCAGGTCTTCCTCCTCGTCATCGTCTTCGTGGCGTCCGTCTTCACGGGCATGGGCGTGCTGGTCGCCCGTTTCGCGGGCGCCGACGACGCGGAGAGGGTCAACCGGACGGTCTATCAGGCCTTCCTGACCGCGGTCTTCATGGCCGTCGGCATCATGGCGCCGGTCGGCTACTTCGCGGCGCCGGTCCTGCTGGACATGATCAACGCCGCGCCCGAGGTGCAGGCGGAGGCCCTCTCCTACATCCGCATCGTCTTCGTGTTCAGCATCGGGATGCTGATCTTCTTCATGATGAACGGCGCGCTGCGGGCGGCGGGCGACGCGCGCACACCGCTGCGCCTCGGCGCGTTGATGACGGCCCTCAACATCGCGCTGAACGTCGTGCTCATCCGGGGCCTGGGCCCCATCCCGTCGTTCGGCACGACAGGCGCGGCCATGGGCACGGCCATCGCCAGCTGTCTGGTGGCCGTGGTGTTCCTCACGCTGCTGTTCTCGGACCGCCTCGTGATCCGCTTCGCCGGGGACATGGCGTGGAGGCCCGACTGGCGCGTCATCCGGGAGCTGTTCAGGTTCGGCCTCCCGGCCGGGTTCCAGGGGATCGTCATGAACGCGGCGGGTGTGCTGCTGCTGCGCTTCGTCGGGTCGCTGGAGCACAGCGCGGAGGCGCAGGCCGCGTACGCGGTGGGCTACACCGAGCTGTTCGCCCTGATCACCTGGACCTCGGTGGGCCTCATGGGGGCCACGGCGGCGGTCGCAGGCCAGAATCTCGGCGCCGGGCAGCCGGCCCGCAGCGCCCGCGCCGCGCAGGTCGCAACGGTCATCGGTCTCGCCTGCGCGACCGTGGTCGGCGTGCTCTTCATCGGCGTCCCGCGGCCCCTGCTGGCCATCTTTGCGCTCGACGAAGGGGTGGCGTACGAGCTCGGACGGCAGCTCCTGAGCTATCTGGCCGTATCCGGGTTCTTCGTCACCGTGGCGTTGATCTATACCGGCGGCCTGCAGGGCACCGGCGACACGCGGAGTCCGCTCTACATCTCCATGGTCTCGCAGGTCGTCGTGCCCATCGGCTGGTGCACCTGGTTCGCGGCCGGCCCCGGGCTGCGCCCCGAAGACATCTGGATGGCCATCGTGCTGGGACACATGACCCGCGCCACGCTCAGCGTCGTCCGCTTCCGCCAGGGCCGCTGGCGCGAGATCACCATCGATATCGGGCCCTCGCCCACCCGGGAGTCTGCGCCGTAGACGATGGAAGAGTCCTTGAAACTCAGCGTGCGGACGCTCGCCGCGCAGGCGCTCGGCGGGTGCGACCCGACGCACGCGGCCATCGTGCCGCCGGTCGTGCCTTCGGCCACGTACGAACGCGCGCCGGACGGCAGCTATCCGGGCGGCCACACGTACACGCGCGATCAGAATCCGACCTACGAACCGGCGGAGGCGCTGCTGGCCCGCCTGGAGGAAGGGCACGAGGCCCTGTTGTTCAGCTCGGGCATGGCAGCTGCCACAACGGTGTTCGAAACGCTCGCGGCGGGCGACCACGTCGTTGCGCCGGTCGGGATGTACTGGACCATTCGCCTGTGGCTGCAGGAGCTTGCAGCGCGGGGCCGCATCGCGCTCGACCTGGTGCCGAACGGCGACCTGGCGGCGCTCCGGCGGGCGTTACGTCCGGGCGCAACCCGCCTGGTGTGGGTGGAGACGCCGTCGAATCCCATGTGTGCCGTGACCGATATCGCGGCGACGGCGGAAGTTGCGCACGCGGCAGGCGCCCGGGTGGTGGTGGACGGCACGGTGGCCACGCCAGCGCTGTGCAGGCCGCTCCGGCTCGGTGCCGACCTCGTGATGCACTCGGCGACCAAGCAGCTCAACGGCCATTCCGACGTGCTGGCCGGCGCGCTGGTCACCGCCCGTGGCGACGACGCGTGGGGACAGATCAAGCACGACCGCGCCTATCGCGGCGCCGTACTCGGCCCGTTCGAGGCCTGGCTGCTGCTGCGCGGCATGCGCACCCTCTTTCTGCGTGTGGCCCGGGCGTCCGAGAACGCGCAGCGGGTGGCCGAGGCGCTGACCGGGCAGCCGAGCGTAACGCAGGTGCTGTACCCGGGGCTGCCCGGGCATCGGGGCCACGAGATCGCGGCGGGTCAGATGCAGGGCGGCTTCGGCCCGCTGGTCTCGTTCCGCGTGGCCGACGAGGCGGCGGCGCGGGCGGTCGTGGCGGAGCTGCGGGTCTTCAGGAACGCAACCTCGCTGGGCGGCGTCGAGAGCCTCGTGGAGCATCGCGCACCGATCGAGGGGCCGGGGACGCCGGTGCCGGCCGACCTGGTGCGGCTGTCGCTCGGCATCGAGGACGCCGACGATCTGATTGCCGACCTGACCCAGGCCCTCGCACGGGCCGCGGCCGGCACCGTCTGACTGCAGGAGTCTGCACCGCAACACCGCGCAGACTCCGAAGGCGCGCACCGGAGGGGGGCGGCGGAGCCGCGAGTGACGGCCGCCGGACCCTACTCGCGGACCGCCTGCTCGATCGCCGTGCGGGCCAGATCCCGCAGCCGGACGATCTCCTGCCAGCCATCCGCCGCCGGGGCCAGCGGCTGCCCGATCGTCACCGTGATGCGGCCGGGCCGCAGCAGCAGCGTGCCGGCCGGGAGCACTCGGCGCGTGCCGCTGATGGCAACCGGGACGACGGGCCGCCCGGTTTCGACGGCTGCCCGGAACGCGCCGAGGCGGAACGGCAGCAGTCCGGGCGCGACGACGAACGTTCCCTCCGGAAACACGAACAGCGACTCGCCCTGCCGCAGCGGGGTTACGACCGCGCCCGCGCCCGCCATCTGCTGCGACAGGTCGCCCTTCTCGATGGGGATGTGCTCGCCCTTGCGGATTGCGGTCCCCAGCAGCGGGTAGCGTGCCAGGCGTCCCTTGGCGGCGAAGCGGAGATCCACCGGCAGGATTGCCATCATCAGGACCGAGTCCAGGTAGCTGGCGTGATTGGCCACGTAGACGGCCGGCCCGAGCTTCGTCACCCGGTCCAGGCCGCTGACGTCGACCGGGCACGCGGCGGCGGCCAGCATCACCCGTGCCCAGCGCCCGACCAGGCGCGTCGTCCAGCGGCCCCGCGGGCCCGCGGCCAGCACCGCCCAGATGACGGGCGCGGTCAGCAGCAGGAGCGCTGCGACGTACGCGGTGTACGCGGCGCGCAGGCCCTGCCCGCACCAGCGGCGGCACGCGGCCAGTCCGGACCGCGCGAGCACGCGCGCCCACTGCGTGATGACCGCGGGCCGCGCGTCGGACAGCCGCCCGGAGAGGTACGCCTCGCGCGTGGCGGCGCGGCGAATCTTGCCGCTCGACGTCTTGAGCACGGCGCCCGGCGAGCGGATCACCACGAGGTCCGGCGGCACGCCGAGCGCCACCGCGATGCGTTTGGTGACGGTGTGCTCGAGTCGCGCGCGTTCCGCGGCGCCCGTCAGGCGCGTCTCGGCAAGCACGACGAAGCGCTCGGTGCCCCGCTCGCGGTCGGTGATGCCGAACGCCGCCACGCACCCCGCGCGCACCCCGGCGACGCGGCCGGCGACCTCCTCGGCCTCGTGCGGATGGAGGTTTCGTCCGCCCTTGACGATCAAGTCCTTGCGCCGGCCGGTCAGGAACAACTCGCCGTCGGCCAGGTAGCCGAGGTCGCCCGTCGCGAGCCAGCCGTCCGCCCCGATCAGCTCGCGCGTGGCCGCGGGGTTGCGGTAGTAGCCGGCCGTCGCGGACGGGCCGCGGAACTCGACGTGTCCTTCCCGTCGCTCGGCAACGCGCGCGCCCGACGCGTCCACCACCCGCACCTCGTGCCCCGGCAGGGGGTGCCCGCAGGAGACGATGCGCAGGGCCGCGTCACCGTCTGCGACGGGCTCGGCACGCCCGCCCTCCTGCAGGTCGCGCCGGTTGACACGGTCCAGCCGCGGCCCACGGTCCACCGGTGGCGCGGTCAGGCCGACGGAGCACTCGGCCAGGCCGTAGACGGGACACAACGCCGCCGGCTGGAGGCCGTACGCGGCGAAGCGCGCCGCGAACCGTTCCAGGGTCTCCGGGTGCACGGCTTCCGATCCGTTGAGCAGGCGCCTCACCGGGCTCAGGTCGAGCCCGGTGAGCTCGTCGTCGCGGATGCGCCGGCTGCACAGGTCGTAGGCGAAGTTGGGTGCCGGGGATACCGTGCCCCGATGGTCGTGGAGCGCCCGCAGCCAACGTACCGGACGTGCGAGAAAGGCGAGCGGCGGCATCAGGACGAGCGGGGCGCCAACGTACAGGGTGCCGAGCCAGGCGCCGATCAGGCCCATGTCGTGATAGAGCGGCAGCCAGCTCGCGACGACGTCGTCCGAGCGGAAGGCCAGGGCTGCCTGCAGGGCGCGGATGTTGGCCAGCAGGTTCGCATGGGAGAGCAGGACGCCCTTGGGGCTGCCCGTGCTGCCGGAGGTGTACTGGATCAGGGCAGGTTCGTCCCCGGGACGACGCGGTCGCCAGGGAACCGGGGACCGGGACGCCGCGCTCTCCGTCACCGAATCCGCGGTGACGACGCCCGCGAGCGTCGGGACGCGGGCCACCAGCACGGCGGCCAGCCGTTCGACGGCGGTGAACGTGATCAGGAGGCGCGCGGACGCGTTGCGCAGGATGCCGACCTGGCGCTCGGCGTACTCCTCGATACGGTCGGCTCTCACGGGCGGGTACAGGGGCACGGGTACGCAGCCGGCCATGAGGGTTCCGATGAAGGCGGGAAAGAACGCCCGCTCGGTACGGAGCATGATGGCGACGGTCTCGCGGCGGCCCAGGCCCCTGGCCGTCAACCCGTTCGCAATTGCGGTGGATGCCTGCCACAACCAGCCGTAGGTCAGCGGGGTCTCGACGCCGTCCTCCTCGCGCAGGCGCATGTGGACGCGGTCGGGGGTGCGGCTCGCGTGCCACTCGAGGGCGTCGACGACCGTGTCCGCCGCCTGCGGTTCGGTGGTGGCGGCTGCGCGCGGGGCCGCACGCTCCGGAACGGCGGTGGCCAGCGCCGGGTCCGCGGCGGCGAGGGCGGCGGCGAGGTCTCCCGGCGTCTCCGCCTCGACCATGGCGGCGTCGCCCAGGCGCACGCCGAACGCCGCTTCGAGCCGCACCAGCAGCTCGACCCGCTCGAGGCTGCTGATGCCGAGGTCGCGCTCCAGCGAGTCGTCCAGCCGCGCCGGCCGGCTGTCGAAACCCCCGCGCAGCTCGCTGGCGAGCGTGTCGACGACGTCGAGCACACGGGCCTGAGCGGTGGCGAGTGCCGTCGAGTGCGTCGGCGGGGACATGAACGACTGGTCGGGCCGCGTCGCCGCCGGCTCAGTCGAGACGTCGAATCTGGATGATGACGATCGGGTCGCGGGGCACGTCGTCGAGGCCGTTCCGGCTGTGCGTGCGCGTGCGCTCGATCCGGTCGACGACGTCCATGCCGTCGACCACCTGCCCGAATACGGCGTAGCCGAAGCCCCGGGCGCTCCGCTCCCGGTGGTCGAGGCTGCGGTTGTCGACGGTGTTGATGAAGAACTGCGCTCGCGCCGAGTTCGGGTCGCCCGTGCGGGCCATCGCGAGCGTGCCGCGACGGTTCCGCAGGCCGTTGGTGGCCTCGTTCAGGATGCCGCCGCGCAGTCCCTCCGTCTTGGGCTCCAGGTCCGCGTTGAAGCCGCCGCCCTGGATCATGAAGCCGCGAATGACCCGATGGAAGAGGGTCCCAGTGTAGAACCCGTCCTGCACGTAGGTGAGGAAGTTGACGACCGTCACGCGCGCGTCCTGCGGGAACAGCTCGACGGTGATGTTGCCCGCGGTGGTCTCGATCGCGACCCGCGGATTGGGCGGTGGTTCCTGCCGCTCCCGCGCGGTCGCGCCCGCGCCCGCGCCGGCCAGCGCTGCGACCAGAACGATGCACGTTAACCGGCTGCTGCGCGGCATGGTCCTAGTTGACGCTTACGCCATTGATGACGACCGGCTCGATGGGAACGTCCCGGTGCGGGCCCTGACTGCCGGTGGGCACGGCGGCGATCCGGTCGACGACATCCATCCCGTCGGTCACCCTGCCGAACACGGCGTAGCCGTAGCTGCGCGCGTCGGTGCCCGTGTTGTCGAGGCTGCGCGCGTTGTTGACCGTATTGATGAAGAACTGTGCCGTCGCGCTGTCGACGACGTTGGTGCGGGCCATGGCAATCGTGCCGCGCTCGTTGCTGAGGCCGTTGGTCGCCTCGTTGCGGATCGGATCGCGTGTGGGCTTCTGCTGCAGGTCGGCCGTCAGGCCGCCACCCTGAATCATGAACTGCTGGATGACGCGGTGAAAGACCGTGCCGGCGTAGAAGCCGTCGTTCGCGTACTGCAGGAAGTTCGCGACGGTGACGGGCGCCTGGTCCCGGAACAGCTCGATGGTGATGTTCCCGAGGCTCGTCTCCACGACGACCGTCGGATTGGTCTGCGCAACGGAATCCGAGGCGCCCAGCGTCATGACGACGGCTCCGGCGACGACCAGCATGCGAAGCGACATGAAGTGTTCTCCTTGTCATCCAAAATGCGGGATCCGGAAATCCAATAATCGGGATTGCCGTCCCGCTCCGGCAGCGGTGGCAACGGGCTATCCTCTTTGTAATACACGGGTTTGGGTCCTTTCGGCGACCACGTGCGAATTCGGTCCCGAGTATGCATAACTTTTGCCAACCTGTCCAGCGAGGTTTCTTCCGAGGTTCTTCGGTCGCACCGCAGCCACATGGAACCGCTAGACGAGCCGCACGCGCACCCGGACCCCCAGGATCCGGCGCCCCCTGCCGACGGAACCGCAGCGGAGGAGGGCGCCGAGGCGGTCGAGGAGCACGTCGCGGCCGCACCCGGCGCGGCCCCGGCTGCGCCCGCGGCCCCGGCTGTCTCCGCCGCCGACAGCCCGGCCGCTGATGCTGCCCCTGCGGAGGAAACGCCTCCGCCCGCCGCGGCCGGGACGCGGGACGACGTCGACCAGCTCGGCCGGCTGTGCGCCGCCGCCGAGGGCGCCGCGGCCTCGGACAAGCTGGAGCTGTCGGTCGCGGAGCGGCACCTGCGGGCGGTCCGGCGGGCGCTGGAGGAGATGCAGGCCGCGGACGCCGCGGTATCCGCCCCGCCGCGGCGCGCCCGCGCGGCGCTCGCCCGGCGGTTGCGGCGCGTGCAGACCGCACTGCTGGGCCGCGTGCGCGAGCTGCGCGATTTCGCCGACTGGCAGCGCTGGGCCAATCTGGGCGTGCAGGAGGGCTTGTGCACCGAACTCGAGGCGCTGGCCGGCCTCGAGGACGACGCGCAGTTGGCCGCCCGCTACCGGGACATCATGGCCCGCTGGCGGCAGGCGGCCGACGTGCCGAAGGCTCGCGGCGAGCAGCTCCGCGCCCGCTTCGAGGCGGCCCACGAGCAGGTCTACGAGCGGTGCCGGACATACCTGGCCGGGCAGGCTGCCGACCGCGACCGCAACCTCGCGCGCAGGCTCGCACTCGTCGAGGAAGCCGAGCGCCTCGCGTCGTCGACCGACTGGCTCAGGACCGTTCAACGCATCACCGAGCTCCAGGCCGAGTGGAAGCAGCTCGGTCCCGTGCCGCGCCGCCGGCAGCAGGAGACCTGGGACCGGTTCCGCGCCGCCTGCAGCGCGTTCTTCGCCCGGCGCAAGGACGACCTCGCGAAACGGAAGCAGGAGTGGTCCCGGAACCTCGAGCGCAAGGAGGCGTTGATCGCACGTGTCGAGGCGCTCGAGGCCGTCACCGACATCGCGGACGCGGTCGCGCAGGCGCGGCAGGCGCAAGCCGACTGGAAGCAGATCGGCGCCGTGCAGCGCAAGCGGTCCGAGACGGTCTGGCAGCGGTTCCGGACTGCCTGTGACGCGGTCTTCAGCCGCGCCCAGGCGGCGGAGCACGAGGCCGCGGCCGACAAGGTGGAAGCGCGCGAGGCGCTGTGCCGCGAGATCGAGGCCTTGCTGCCGGTGGACGACCCTCCCAGCGACCCCCCGCAGGGGCTGGCCGAGAAGGTGCGGGACGTGCAGCAGCAGTGGCGTCAGGCTCCGGAATTGCCGCACGCCTTGCGACGCAGGCTCGCGGCCCGCTTCGGGCAGGCAGTCAGCCGCGTGGTCGCGGCCTATCCGCCCGCCTTTCGCGGGACCGAGCTCGACCCGGCGCGACAGCTTGCCCGGCTCGACGATCTCTGCCAGCGCGTCGAATCGCTTGTCGAAGAGGAGACCGTGCCCGAGGAGTCGCCGGCGCAGATACTGGCCACCCGCTGGCGCGACGCGCTCGCCAACAACCTGATGGGGGCGCGAGTCGACGAGGGCGCCCGTCGCCGCGCCGCCATCGAGCAGGTGAAGCGCCTGCAGGCGGAGCGGCGCAAACTCGGCCAGCTTCCCGGACCCGAGGGGCAGCGTCTCGCCGAGCGCTTCCAGAAGGCGTGCGAGCGGGTGTTCGAGGCCGGCGGCCGCCGCGGCTGACGCCCGCCGCCAGCGGGCGCTACAATAGCAGCCCGTGGCAAGAATCCCTGCTGCATTCGACGGACGATGCAGCCCGCCTGACTGCGTTGCTCCGCGGTCGAATATATCCCGTAGGCTCCGTCGTCACGCCTTGCCAGGCGGTCACAGCGCCTGTCCCGGTACGACGCGGGGTTGCGCCACGGGCTGCGAGCCGCGCGCATGGACGGATTCCATCCGCTGACCGGCGCGTGGTTCAGCGGCCGTTTCGCGGGGGCCACCGAGCCGCAGCGCGCGGCCTGGCCGCAGATTCGCGCCGGGCGCGACGTGCTGATCGCCGCGCCGACGGGTTCGGGCAAGACCCTGGCCGCGTTCCTCATCTGTCTCGACGATCTGATCGGACGCGCCGCCGGCCCGGCGGGTCTGGCGGACCGCACGGAGGTCGTCTACGTCTCGCCGCTGAAGGCGCTGAGCACGGACATTCGCAAGAACCTCGACGTGCCCCTCTCCGGGATCACCGAGCTGGCACAGGCGCAGGGCGTAGCGCTGGCGCCCATCCGGACCGCGGTGCGCACCGGCGATACGCCGAGCCGGGAGCGCGAGCAGATGGTGCGCCGGCCACCCCACGTCCTGGTCACGACGCCGGAGTCGCTCTTCATTCTCCTGACGGCCGAACGCGGTCGGCGCGCGCTGCGCCACACGCGGGTCGTGATTGTCGACGAAATCCACGCCACGGTGGACGACAAACGCGGCTCGCATCTGGCCCTGACACTGGAGCGGCTCGACTGTCTCGTGCACCGGTCCGGCGGCAGCCGGCCGCAACGGATCGGTCTGTCGGCCACCGTCAATCCCATCGCGGAGGTCGCCCGCTTCCTGCAGGGCGCCGCGCCCGCCGAGCCGGTGGTCGTCAACGCGGGTCATCGGCGCGAGCTCGACCTGGCGGTGGAGGTTCCCGAGGAAGACCTCGGGGTGGTGGCGTCCAACGAGATGTGGGGGCAGATCTACGATCGGCTCGTGCAGCTCGTGGCCGAGCACCGCACGACGCTCATCTTCGTCAACACGCGGCGCCTGGCCGAGCGCGTGGCGCATCATCTGGCCGAGCGGGCCGGCACCGACGCGGTGCTGGCGCATCATGGCAGCCTTTCCCATCAGTTGCGCCACCAGGCCGAGACGGAGCTGAAGGCGGGCCGGCTCCGCGCGGTGGTGGCGACGGCGTCGCTCGAGCTGGGGATTGACATCGGAGCGGTAGACCTGGTCTGCCAGATCGGCTCCCCGCGCTCGATTGCCGTGGCCCTGCAGCGCGTCGGGCGCTCGGGGCACAAGGTCGAGCGGTCACATGTACCGAAGGGCCGTTTCTTTCCGACCACACGCGACGAGCTGCTCGAGACGGCGGCCTTGGTGCGGGCCGTACGGCGCGGTGTGCTGGACCGGCGGTCGATACCGGCCTGGCCGCGCGACATCCTGGCGCAGCAGCTCGTGGCGGCGACTGCCTGCGAGCCGTGGGAAGAAGATGCGCTGTTCGAGCTGGTGCGGGGTGCGTATCCCTACCGGCGGCTGCCGAGGTCCGAGTTCGACGACGTGGTCGCCATGCTCTCCGACGGGATAGCCACCGACCGCGGCCGGCACGGGGCCTACATCCACCGCGACCGGGTCAACCGCGTGCTGCGCGGCCGGCGCGGCGGCCGGCTGGCGGCGCTGACGTCCGGCGGAGCGATTCCGGAGAACGCCAACTACCTCGTGGTGGCCGAGCCCGAAGGCGCCACCGTCGGCACGGTGGACGAGGATTTCGCCGTGGAGAGTCTCGCAGGCGACGTCTTCCTGCTCGGCACCACGTCATGGCGCATTCGGCGCGTGGAGGCGGGCCGCGTGCGGGTGCAGGATGCGGGTGGTGCCGCGCCGTCGATCCCGTTCTGGCGCGGGGAAGCGCCCGGACGCACGCCGGAGCTGTCCGCCGAGGTCTCGGCGGTGCGGGGCCGGATCGTGGAGCTGGCGGGCGAATCCGGCGCTTCCCCGCGCGCAGGGCACGGACCGGCAGAGGCGTTCCTGCAGGCCGAATGCGGCCTGGACGCGGCCGGCGCGGAGCAGGCAGTGGCCTACGTCCGGGCAGGGGTGGCCGGCCTGGGGACGCTGCCGACGGCGCAGACCGTCGTGGCAGAGCGCTTCTTCGACGAAGGCGGGGGCATGCAGCTCGTCATCCATGCCCCGTTCGGCGCGCGGGTCAACCGCGCGTGGGGCCTGGCGCTACGCAAGCGGTTCTGCCGCTCGTTCAACTTCGAACTGCAGGCGGCGGCGACCGACAACGGTATCGTCATCTCGCTGGCCGAGCAGCACAGCTTCCCGCTCGAGGCGATCTACCGCTTCCTGACCCCCGGCACCGTCGCGGATGTGCTGACGCAGGCCATGCTGCCGGCGCCCATGTTCGCCGCCCGCTGGCGCTGGAACGCCTCGCGGGCCCTGGCCGTACTGCGGTTCGCGGGCGGTCGCAAGGTGCCGCCGCCCATCCAGCGCATGCGGTCGGATGACTTGCTGGCCTCGGTCTTTCCCGACCAGGTTGCCTGTCAGGAGAACCTGACGGGTGAGATCCGCATACCGCACCATCCGCTGGTCGACGAGACGATTCGCGACTGCCTGCACGAGGCCATGGATCTCGACGGGCTGCGCGCGGTGATTGCCGGCATCGAGGATGGCCGCATCGCCACCCGGACGATCGAGACCGCCGAGCCTTCAGTCTTCAGCCATGAGATCCTGAATGCCAACCCGTACGCCTTTCTCGACGACGCGCCGCTCGAGGAGCGCCGGGCGCGGGCGGTTCAACTGCGCCGCACCCTGCCCCGCGACGCGCGCGACGTCGGCGCGCTGGACGCCGCGGCAATCACGGCGGTGGCCCGCGAGTCGTGGCCCGTGGTGCGCGACGCCGACGAGCTCCACGACGCGCTGCTCACGCTGTCGCTCACGCCGCCGGTCGCCGCCTGGCAGGGGTGGTACGACACATTGGAGCGGGCGCGGCGTGCGACCTCCCTCGTCGTCGGCTCCCGCCGGCTGTGGCTGGCGACCGAGCGCCAGCGCCTGGCGGAGGCGCTCCACCCGGGCTGTCCGCTCACCTGCGACGTGCCCGCTATCGACCAGCCGGTCGCCGACAGCCGCGAAGCCGCGGCCGCGGAGGTGCTGCGCGGATGGCTGGAGTCGTCCGGGCCGCAGCGACCGAGCGTGCTGGCGGACGCCCTCGGGCTGCCGCTGCCCGTGGTCGAGGCCGGCCTGGCACGTCTCGAGGGGGAAGGGCAGGTGCTGCGGGGGCAGTTCACGCCGGGCGGTGCCGGTGGCGAAACCGAGTGGTGCAACCGGCGCGTGCTGGCCCGCATCCACCGGCTGACGCTGGGCCGTCTCCGCCGCGAGATCGAGCCGGCCAGCGCGGCCGATTTCGTTCGCTTCCTGGCCCGTTGGCAGCACGTCGCACCGCGCATGCAACTGCACGGCGCGGCGGGCCTGCTGCAGGTGTTGCGCCAACTCCAGGGTTACGAGACCTCGGCCGCGGCCTGGGAGCCCGACGTGCTGGCGCGACGGGTGGCCGATTACGATCCGGAGCTGCTCGATCGGCTCTGTCTGTCCGGAGACGTCATGTGGGGGCGGCTCTCGCCGCATCCGGCGTTCGAGGTGGGCGCGTCCGGCGCCCCGGGCGGACACGAGGCGGCCCGCCCGCGCGCCCGTCGGCGCGTGCGCCCGACCCGGGTGGCGCCCGTGACCTTCTTCCTGCGGGAGGACGCGGGCTGGCTCGTCCCGGACGTCGACGCGACCGGCGGCCGGCAGCCGGCGCTTTCCCATGCGGCCCGCGCCGTGCTGGAGCAGCTGACGGGGCTGGGCGCCTCGTTTCTCCGCGATCTGGTGCGGGCCACGGGACGGCTGCCCAGCGAGGTCGAGGATGGCCTGTGGGAGCTGGCGGCGGCCGGCCTGGTGACGGCGGATGGTTTCGACAACCTGCGCGCGCTGATCGATCCGAAACGCCGCCGGGGCGAGGGCCGGTTCCGGGCGGCGCGCCCGCGCCACGCCGCCGGCCGTTGGGCGCTGCTGCGGACGCCGCCGGCGCCCGCGGCGCCATCCCGCGCGGCGGCCGGCACGCGCGTCGAGGCGTTCGCTCGACAGCTCCTCGCGCGCTGGGGCGTCGTGTTCCGGGACCTCATCGCGCGCGAGGCGCTCGCGCCCCCCTGGCGGGAGCTGCTGCGGGCCCTGCGGACGCTGGAGGCGCGGGGCGAGATCCGGGGCGGCCGCTTCGTGGACGGTTTCGTCGGCGAGCAGTTCGCGCGGCCCGAGGCCGTCGACGTCCTGCGCAGCGTGCGCCGCGCGCCGCGACCGGCCGCGGCCGACGACAGCCTGCGCCTGTCCGCCGCCGATCCGCTCAACCTGGTCGGTATCGTCACCCCGGGGGCGCGTGTCAGCGCGCTGTCCGGCGCAGTGGTCGAGGTCCTGGAGCGGCCTCCGGCCTTCATCCGCGAGCGCGCTACGGAATTGACCGCCGGCTGACGGCGCAGCCCGCGGTCGGACGAGACAGAGAGGAATAGCTGATGCCAGCGACGATTGGACGCCTGCTTCCGTGGGGACTCGTGGTCTGCGTGTGCGGGGTGTCCATGCCGCGCCTGTCGAGCGCGCAGGGGACGCCGCCGCCGGCGGTGGACACGCGCGCGATCGTCGAGCGTCTGGCCGCCGACGATCTCGAGGGCCGCCTGACCGGCTCGCCGGGCATCCGCAAGGCGGCCGACTACCTCATCGAGCAGCTCGCCGCCATCGGTGCCGGTCCGCTTCCGGGCGTGGGGGGCTACCGCCAGGCGTTCTCCTTCACCGCCGGCGTGACGGACACCGGCACGACGGTCGAGATCACGGCGGACGACGGGACGCCGCTGCGGCCGCCGGCCGGGACGGGACCGTCCGTGCGCGCACTGTCCTTCTCGGACACGGGAGCGGCGGCGGGTCCCCTCGTCTTCGCCGGGTACGGGCTGTCGGTGCCGGAGACCGACGGATTCAGCTACGACAGCTACGCCACGCTCGACGTGACCGGCAAGATCGTCGTCGTGCTGCGCTACTTCCCCGAGGATACGGAGGGGGAGCTGCGGGGGACGCTAGCGCGCTACGCGGGCCTGCGCTTCAAGGCGCTGGCCGCGCGCGAGCGCGGGGCCGCGGGCATCATCGTCGTCACCGGACCGCGGTCGCCCAACGCCGGAGAACTGATCCCGCTGACGTTCGACACCGCGGTGAGCGATTCGGGGATCGTGGCCGCCACGGTGGACGGCGTCCTCGGCGCGGCCATCATCGAAAGCGCCGGCCGGTCCATCGAGGCGGTGCAGGCATCGTTCGACAGCGGCAATCCGCACGTTGCCGGCTTCGATCTGCCCCTCGCGGCGACCATCGAGACGCGGCTCGACCGCGTGGAGCGCACCGGCCACAACGTGCTCGGCTACCTGCCGCCGACCCGCCTCGCGGCGCTCGAGGAGCCGTACCTCGTGCTCGGCGCTCACCACGATCATCTCGGTCACGGGCGCGGCGGCGACTCGCTGGCGCGTGGCGACGAGGCCGGGCAGATCCACAACGGCGCCGACGATAATGCTTCGGGGGTGGCCGCTGTCCTGGCGGCCGGCGCCGCGCTGGCACCGCTGGAGCGCGGACGCGGGATCATCCTCGCGTTCTGGTCCGGCGAGGAGCTGGGCCTGCTCGGGTCAGAGGATTTCGTCGAGCAGGCACCGGTACCGCTGGATCAGGTCGCCGCGTATCTCAACTTCGACATGGTCGGCCGCCTGCGCGACACGCTCAGCGTGCAGGCCGTGGGCAGCAGTTCCATCTGGACCGACCTCGTCGAGGAGTCGAACGCGCCGCTCGGGCTGGCACTGTCGTTCGTGCGCGACCCCTACCTGCCGACCGACAGCCGCAGCTTCAACGCGGCCGAGGTGCCGACGCTGGCGTTCTTCACCGGCAGCCACGAGGACTATCACCGGCCGACCGACGACGCCGACACGCTCAACTACGACGGTCTCGACCGGATCGTGGAGCTGGCGACTGCCGTGGCGGCGACGCTCGCCAACCGCCCCGCCGCGCCCGACTTCGTCCACGCGGAGCCGGACGTGCGTCCCGGCGGGCGGGCGGTCATGCGCATCTTCACCGGCACCATCCCGGACTATGCCTCCGACGCCGAGGGCCTGCTGTTGTCCGGCGTGGTCGGCGGCGGACCGGCGGAAGCGGCCGGATTGCGCGGCGGTGACATCGTCGTCGGCCTCGCCGGCCAGACGATCACCAACATCTACGACTACACCTACGCGCTCGACCTGCTGCAGGTCGGCGAGCCGGCCGAGGTCGTCTTCATGCGCGACGGCGAACGGATGACCACCGAGCTGACGCCCGCCGCGCGGGAGTAGCGTCGCCCGCCCCGTTGGCCCGTCATGCACGAACGGCTGACGGTCGGCGCCGTCATTCCGGCGCGGGACGAGGTCGGCAACATCGGCGCGGTGGTCGCCGAACTGCTGACGCTGCGCACGCCGGGCGGCGAGCCGGTCATCGACGACGTGGTCGTCTGCGACAACGGATCGACGGACGGCACGGCGCAACGGGCGCGCGCGGCGGGGGCGCGCGTGGTGGTCGAGCCGACGCCCGGCTACGGTCGGGCCTGCCTGACCGCCCTCGCGGCGCTCCGGCCCGTGGACGTGGTCTTGTTCGTCGACGGCGACCGGTCTTCCACTACCGCGGAGGCACTGGATCTGTTGCGCGGGGTAGCGGCCGGCGCGGATCTGGTGATCGGCTCGCGCGTGCCGGACCGCCGCGAGCCGGGTGCCCTGTCGCCGCCCCAGATCGCCGGCAACCAGGTGGCCGCGATGCTCATCCGGCTGCTGTGGCGGCGGCGGGTCACCGATCTGGGCCCGTTCCGTGCCATTCGCGCCGAGGCCCTGCGTCGGCTCGACATGCGCGACACGGCCTACGGCTGGACCGTGGAGATGCAGATCAAGGCCATCGAGGTCGGTTTGCGGGTTGTCGAGCAACCGGTGAGCTCGCGCCGGCGGCGGTTCGGCCGCTCGAAGGTCGGCGGGACCGTGCGGGGCGTCATCGGCGCCAGCGTGGGCATCCTGGGGACGATCGGCCGGCTCCGCTGCCGTCGGCGCCCGCCGGACCCGGAGTCTGCGCCATAGAATGGCGGGGCAACGGGGTTCCCGCAGGCGAACGCCGGGGGTTCGAGGCGCAGCCCCGTCTGAATCCAAAGAAGAAGGACGTCGACGACCATGAAGTCAGCTCGCGCGCGGTGCAGGTTCCTGCTCGCCGGCGTACTCGGTGCGGCGCTGCTCGCCGGGGCCTGCGGCCCGCCGGAAGCGGTCGAGATTGCCGTCTGGAACGCCAGCGACGAGACCAACGTCGAGCGTATCGACCACGGCGCCTGGCAGCGCATCCTGGACGGCTATCTGGCTCCTGATGCGGCGGGCGTCAACCTCGTCGACTACGAGGGCCTCGCGGCCGCCGCCGGAGATCGTGCAGCCCTGGCCGGCTACCTCGACTACCTGCAGGCGCTCGACCCCCGCGACTACTCCCGCGCGGAGCAGATGGCCTACTGGATCAATCTCTACAACGCGCTGACCGTACAGGTCGTGCTGGACGCCTATCCGGTGGACACGATTCGCGATATCCACGAGGGCCTGGTCCCGTATACCGGACCGTGGGGCGACGTGCACGCCAACGTCGGCGGCCAGGACCTGACCCTGGACGACATCGAGCACGGCATCCTGCGGCCCATCTGGCGCGACGAGCGGATTCACTACGCGGTGAACTGCGCGGCCTACGGCTGCCCGCACCTGCAGCAGACAGCCTTCACCGCGGAGAACACCGAGCAGCTGCTCGAGGCGGGAGCGCGCGACTACGTCAACAGTGCCCGGGGCGTCGACGTCGTGGACGCGGACGTCGTCGTCCTCTCGAGCCTCTACGAGTGGTACCCCGAGGATTTCGGCGACTCCCAGGAGGCTGTCATGGCCCACTTGCTGGAGTACGCCGACGTCGAGCTCGCGGCACAGCTCGAAGGCTTCGCGGGTGCGGTCGAGTACAACTACGACTGGAGCCTGAACCGGCAGCCGCGCTGATGCCGATTCAGGCGGGCGACCTGTGCTGCCGCCCGTCCGACGGTAACCTCGCCGGGTGGTCGGCTACAGCGGATCGCTCTGCGCGCCTTCCTGGAGCGCCCACACCCGGTTGCGGGTCAGGATGTACATCACGCCGTCGTAGACGACCGGGGTGCTGTAGACGGCGGCGCCCAGGGTGTACTCCCCGATCACTTCCAGCTCCCGGCCGGCTCGCAGCACCACGATGTCACCGTCCTCGTCGCCCAGGTAGACCTTGCCGTCGGCTGCGAAGGGCGAGGCCCAGACCGCGGCGAACGTGTCGTACGTCCAGAAGTACTCGCCGGTCCGGGCGTCGAGCGCGTGCAGGAAGCCCGAGAGGCTCGAGATGTAGACGATGCCGTCCTGGATGGCCGCGGTGGACATCGTGCGGTAGAAGTCTTCGCCGCCGCGGTGCCAGACGACGTGCGTGTCGGTGACGTCGCCGGTGCCGGTCGCGTCGATGACCCAGAAGTGCCCGGGCGCCTCGCCGTGCTCCGGGTCCTGGCCGACGCCGATGTACACCTTGTCTTCGTAGATCACGGGGGTCGAGAGGATGTTGTTGCGGGTCCCGCGGCCGCCCAACGCCCAGATGGAGTCTTCCGGATTACAGTCGAATTGCCAGATGATCTCCCCCGTGGCGGCGTCGAGGCTGTAGACGATGCCGTCGCCGCCCGCGAAGATCACCTGGGCCCGACCGTTGATTTCGGCATAGGCGGGGTTGGTCCAGCTCCCGTGCAGCACGTTCTCGCCGACGACGGCGTTCTCCCAGACGAGCTCGCCGGTGTTCTTGTCCAGCGCGATGAAGTTGGGTGAGAACGGCGAGGGGACGTTGACGTGCCCCTCGTCGACGCCGTTGCTGGTCACCGTGTACAGCATGTCGCCGATGATGAGCGGCGAGCCAGTGGCCAGGTTGTGCGGGAAGACGTCCAGCTCGCCGATCATGTCGTAGGACCAGATGACGTCGCCGGCGATCGCCGACGTATCCGCCTCGTCCGTGAACGGCCCGTCGTTCTCACCGTCCCTGAAGCCTTCCGCGTCGACACAAACGACGTGGGCCTCGTTAGAGACATAGTAGATCCGGTCGCCCTCCATGTACGCGGTGGAGCAGACGCCCTGCAGCGGCCAGTCGTTGACGCGCCCCGCCGGCAGCTTGTCGTGCACCATCTGCCACAGGAACTCGCCCGTCTTGGCCTCGAAGGCCATGACTACACCCTTGTCGCCCTCGATGGCGGGATCGCGGCGCCCCTCGTTGTTGGTGCCGACGAACACGCGCCCGCTGGCGACGACCGGGCCGCCGTAGGCCTGCGACCCGACGGGTTCGGACCAGAGCACGTTCTTGCCGGTGAGCACGTCCCACTCGGCGGGCAGGCCGGTCTCATCCGAGGCCATGTTCCGGGACGGCGTGTTGCCGAACATGCCGACGTCCTGCCCCTGGGCTGCGGAGCCGCCCGCCAGCAGCAGTACCGTCAGAACTGTCGTCAGTCCGTGTCGAGTCATTGGTTCTCCATCACGCTTACGTTGTCGTAGAAGATGTCGACCGGCGAGTAGGCGATCAGGCCGGGGCTGCCGCCGTCGACCGGCACGGGGTCTGCGGTGGTGATCGTCCAGTCCGCCGGCTCGGGCTCGTCGCGCGGCCACACCTTGCCGCGAATGGTTGCCTGTCCGCCGTCGTGGTCCACGCGCAGCTTCAGCGTGTACCAGACGTTCGGCTCCCACTCGAAAGGCACGCGCTCGTCGATCCGCAGCTCGGCGGCCCACGACTGCAGCTGCAGGCGCTGGGCGTTGCCCTGCATGTCGAGCGTGTAGCCGCTGTTGATCAACCCGAGGTCGGCCCGCCGCCGGCCGCGCTGCGTGGCCATGGCGTCGGCCTGGATCGTGTAGCCGGACATGTCCGTCGGTCCCAGGTAGACGGCGTGGCGATGGATGCCGGTGCGCGACGGCCCCTTGCGCAGCATCTGTTGACCGCCTTCGTCCACGCCGCGCAGATTGCCCCCGCCGCCGATCCAGAACCGCGGCCGGCCGTTCTCGAAGTTCTCCGTCCACGGCAGCGGCCCGAAGACGCGCACCTGTGCGCTGCCGGTCAATTCGCCGACCGTCGCCGTCACCTTGCCGCTTGCCGTCGGCCCGCCGTCCGGCGTCGACAGGGCCCCCGCCGCCGACAGCTCCGCGCCCGCGAGACCGTCGAGCGCCCACTCGGCGGTGCGCTCGCCGAGCGCGGCACCGTTGGCGTCGAAGGCGAGGACGCGGAATGCAACCGAGTCTCCGTGCGAGAGCACGACCTCGGCCGGCACGACCTGCAGACTGGCTGCCGCGCCTGGAGCAAGTTCCTCGACCGGCGCGGGCGTCGGGCTGTCGCGCGCCTCGAACGGCGCGCCCGGGTCGCCGATACAGTAGATGCCGGACTCGGCGGTCAGATACAGCCGCCCGTACGCGGGCGCGAACGAGCCGTAGATCTCGGCGTAGCGTCCGTCCTCGACCGCCAGCTCTTCGTGATCGAGCACGGTGGCGCCGTCCGCGGTCGGCTGCAGGATGGTGACGTTGCCGTTCACCTCGGTGACGTACAGCTTGCCATCCGCCCAGACCGGCGACGACTTCCCGACCGTCCCGACGCTGGTGGCCCACAGCTCCTCGCCGCTGCCGGCGTCGAGCGCGCTGAGATTCGCCGAATTGTCGATGAGGTACAGCCGGCCGTCGCGGTACACCGGTGTCGAAAAGCCCACCGCCAGCTCGTCGGCGCGCCACAGCTCGTGCGTGGCGGTCACGTCGCCGCTGCCGGTCGCGTCGATGGCCACCACGCGCCCCATGTAGCCGCTGTCGACGTTCTCCTCGCTGTGTGCCGCATAGACGGTGGTGCCCGCGACGACGGGGGATACGTTGATGCCGCGCTGCGACAGGTGGAACTCCCAGACCTTCTCGCCGGTGCGCGCGAGCAGTGCATAAATGTGGCCGTCGGCGTTGCCGTCGATCAGCAGCCGCCGCCCCTCGATGACGGCGACGACCGGCACCGACTGCGTGTTCATGTCGGCGACGTTGCCGCCCGGCGTCGAGATCCACAGCACCTCGCCGCTGCGCTTGTCGAAGGCGACGTAGCGGTGGCGGGGCGGACCGGCGTAGTCGCCCCACATGCCCCCGATGACCGAGAGCACGAGCCGATCCTCGTCGATGACCGGCGTCGACGTCCGGCCGCCGTAGCCGGAGGCGCGGCCGAGCTCCTCGGCCAGGCGCCAGCTCCAGACGATGCCGCCGTCCCGGTCGAACACGTTCAGGTGTCCGTCGATATTCAGGGCGTACAGATACCCGGTCTCCGGATCGCCGGTGACGCTGCCCCAGCCGACGCGGTTGAACGGCACGGTGGTGTTTGCGACGCTGAATTCGTGCTCCCACAGCTTCGTGCCGTCCTCGGCGTTCCAGCAGGCGACGATTTCCTGCTTCGAGACGCCGTCGCCCGTCCGTCCGTTCGCGCACGCGCGTCCGTCGAAAACCGCCGGCGTCGAACGGCCGACCCAGTTGTCCGACCAGATCAGGTTCTCGCCGTCCTTCGACCAGCTCGATACGAGCGACACCTGGTCGGACACACCGTTCTGCCCCGGGCCGCGCCAGCTGGGCCAGTCCTGTCCCCAGGCGGTCCCGGCAGTCGGGAGCGTCGACCAGACGAGCAGGCAGGCCACGGGCACCAGGAAGCTGTGGGTAGCCTTGATCATCCGTTCATCCTTGTGAAATAGAAGGCCGATGATATCACGCGCGCCGATGCCTATTCGCGCCGCAGCTTGATGCGATAGGGCCGGCCTCCGCGCAGGAAGTTCACCATCGTATCGGCTCTCGACCTGACGCGATCGAGGTGCTCGACGGCCGCCTCGGCGTCCCGGACGTCGATCCCGCCCACACGGTAGATCAGGTCGCCGACTTCGAACCCGGCGACGATCGAGAGGCCGCCGGGCTGCAGGTCCGTCACGAGCACACCCTCCCGCACCTGCAGGTTCTCGGGTTCGGCGCGGGCCACCAGCGCGTCCGTCGGCAGCGCGGCGCAAAGGGTCAGGCCGACGATCTCTGCGTCCGCCGGGGACTGGCCACCGCAGGTGTAGAGGTCGGCGTCGTTCTCCTGCGCCGCGGCCGCGCCCGTCGACAGGAGCACGACGACTGCAATCGCCCGCCGGAGCCGGTCGCTCAACCCTCTTTTTCCTCGTACTGCTCCCGCAGTTTGGCCACGATCGTCGGGTCGGCCAGCGTGGTCACGTCGCCCAGCGCCTTGCGCGCCGCGATGTCGCGCAGCAGACGCCGCATGATCTTGCCCGAACGCGTCTTCGGCAGGTCGGCGGTCCAGATGATCTCGTCCGGACGGGCGATGGCGCCGATCTTGGTCGTGACGTGCTGCTTGAGCTCGGCCAGCTTCTCGTCGCTGGCCGTCACCCCCTCCTTGAGGGTGACGAAGGCGCAGACGGCCTGACCCTTGATCTCGTGCTCCTTGCCGACCACGGCGGCCTCGGCGACCTGTTGGTGGTCGACCAGCGCGCTCTCCACCTCCATCGTGCCGACGCGGTGGCCGGCGACGTTGAGCACGTCGTCGACGCGGCCGAGCAGCCAGAAGTAGCCGTCCTCGTCCACCTTGGCACCGTCGCCGGTGACGTAGACGTCGCGGCCCCAGCGGTTCCAGTAGGTGGCCACGAAGCGGTCGTGGTCACCGTAGATGGTGCGCAGCATCGAGGGCCACGGCCGCGTCTGGACCAGGTAGCCGCCGCCCACCTCCACCGGTTCGCCGGACTCGGTGACGATGGCCGGCTTGAGGCCGGGGAAGGGCCGCGACGCCGAGCCCGGCTTGAGCGGGGTGATGCCGGGCAACGGGGCAATCAGGATGCTGCCCGTCTCGGTCTGCCACCAGGTGTCGACGATGGGGCAGCGGCCGCCCCCGACGTGCTGGTAGTACCACATCCACGCCTCCGGATTGATCGGCTCGCCGACCGATCCGAGCAGGCGCAGGGAGCTCAGATCGTGCTTGCGGACGTGGTCCGGACCCCACTTCATGAACGCCCGGATGGCCGTGGGTGCCGTGTAGAAGACTGTGACCTTGTGGCGTGCCACCATGTCCCAGAAGCGGTCGCGGCCGGGCGTGTCGGGCGCTCCCTCGTACATGACGCAGGTGGCACCGTTCGCCAGGGGCCCGTAGACCAGATAGCTGTGGCCGGTCACCCAGCCGATGTCGGCGGTGCACCAGTAGATGTCGTCCTCCTGCAGATCGAAGACCCACTTGGAGGTCGCGTAGGTGCCCACCAGGTAGCCGCCGGTCGTGTGCGCGATGCCCTTCGGCTTGCCGGTGGTGCCGGAGGTGTAGAGCGTGAACAGGAGGTCTTCGGCGTCGTTCTCGCGCGGCGCGCAGGTGTCGGAGACCTCGGCCAGCAGCTCGTGGTACCAGTGATCGCGCCCGGCCATGACCTCGAACGGGGTCTCCAGTCCTTCACGCTTGACCAGCAGCACGTTCTCGACGCTGGGCGAGCCGTCGAGGGCCGCGTCCGAGATCTGCTTGAGCGGCACGACGCCGCCGCGGCGATAGCCCCCGTCGGCCGTGACCAGCAGCTTCGCCTGCATGTCGTTGATCCGGTCGCGCAGCGACTCGGCGCTGAAGCCGCCGAACACGACGCTGTGCACGGCGCCGATGCGCGCGCAGGCCAGCAGCACGATGGGCAGCTCGGGGATCATCGGCAGATAGACGGCGACGCGGTCGCCGTGGCCCACGCCGAGCCGCTTGAGGACATTGGCGCACTTCTGGACCTCGACGTGGAGCTCGCCGTAGGTCAGCGTCCGCTTGTCGCCCGGCTCGCCCTCCCAGACGATGGCGCGCTTGTCGCGGCGGCTGCCGAGGGCGTGGCGATCGACGCAGTTGACGCTGGCGTTGATCTTGCCGCCCACGAACCACTTGGCGTCGGGGGGCTGCCAGTCGAGCACCCGGTCCCAGGGCCGGCTCCACTCGAGCTCACGAGCGAAGTCGGCCCAGAATCCCTCCGGATCCCGGTCGGCTCGCTCGTAGACGCCGGGGTCGTTGACGTTGGCGTTCTTGCGGAACTCCTCCGGCGGCTCGAAGACGCGGTCCTCGGTCAGCAGCGCATCGAACCCGGCCGGCAACTTGTCGTCAGTCACAGTCTGTCCTCCTGCTGTCCACCTGGTCGGGAAACCGCCGCCCGCGGCGCCGGTCTCCGCCCGACCGACCAATCCCTCAGGCGTCTGCGCCGCCGTGCGGCGCGGACGCCTGCAGTCTCTTTGTTGCAACCAGCACGTCGCGGGTCTGTCCGTCCGGCGTAATCGAGTAGTCCCACAGTACGGCCTCGCGTCGGAATCCCAGGTGCCGGAAAACCGCCTGGGCCGCCGACTGGTCCAGGGTCATGCGCGCCGTCAGCAGCTGCAGGCCCAGATGTCTCGCAATGGCGTCGATCTCGCCGGCCAGCAGGCGGGCCAGCCCGTGACGCCGGGCGCGGGGCGCGATCTGAATGCGGATCTCCCCGAGATGTCGGGTCCAGGTGGCCTCGTTGTGGAGCAGGGTCGCCTCGCCTACCACCTGCTCGGCCTCACGGGCCAGCACGGTCACCGCACTGCCCGCCCTGATCGACTCGACCCAGCGCTCGACGACCGGCGCTTCCGTGATGTTCACGCGCAGGAACATGAGGTCTTCCGGCGCCAGTGTGTTGGCGAAGGCCAACACGGCCGCGACGTCCGCCGCGCCCATCAGCCGCAACTGGATCCGCCGCTCGCCCGCCAGCTCGACAGCGCGCGGATAGCGCTGCCCGAGCCACTGTGCCACGCCGCCGCCGGTGGCCGCTTGCGACATGCCGTTCAGCGGAGCCGGGCACCCGCGCGGCGCGGCGGAGGCGCCGTGGGCGGGGCAATCCGTGGTGAAACCGCACGTGGCATCGAGACGCGGTCGTGACGCTGCCGCGCACGGCCCGCGCGAGGCGTGACGGGGGAGCAGGCGTACCCGGCGACGGCACGGCGCGCGTCCGGCATCCGGAAATCATACCAGCGCCAAGGTCCCGTGCGGCGCGGAGGGGTAATATTCACGACGTTGCGCGTCGACCTCAACTGCGACGTCGGCGAGTCGTTCGGGCGCTACGAGCTCGGCGACGACGAAGGCGTCCTCGCCCACGTGACGTCCGCGAACGTGGCCTGCGGCCTGCATGCCGGCGATCCGTCGGTCATGCGCCGCACGGTCCGGCTGGCGGCCCGGCTCGGCGTCGCCGTGGGTGCGCATCCCGGATTCCCCGACCTGGTCGGTTTCGGACGCCGCGAGATGCAGGCGGCGCCGGGCGAGATAGAGGATCTGGTCCTGTACCAGGTAGCGGCACTGGCCGGCATGGTGGCGGCCGAGGGCGGCCGGCTGCGGCACGTCAAGCCGCACGGGGCCCTCTACAACATGGCTTCCCGCGACCGGACGCTGGCCGCGGCGGTGGCCCGCGCGGTCGCGGCCGTCGAGCCGCGCCTGACGCTCGTCGGCCTGTCGGGCAGCTGCCTGCTGGACGCCGGCCGCGCGGCTGGCGTCGAGGTGGCCTCGGAGGTGTTCGCCGATCGCGCCTACGAGGCGGGCGGCGCGCTGCGGTCGCGGTCGCAGCCGGCTGCCGTCGTGCACGATCCCGACGTCGTCGTCGACCGCGTGCTGCAGATGATCCGCCGCGGCGTCGTCACGGCGGCGACCGGCGAGCCGGTGGCGGTGCGGGCGGACACCGTGTGCATCCACGGCGACACGCCCGGGGCCGCCGTGCTGGCGGCCGCCGTGCGCCGGGGCCTCGAAGCCGCCGGCGTCGAGGTGGTCGCGCTCCAGTCCTCGACGGGACGGCGCCCGAACGTCCGCCGGCGGCGTGCGGGGACCCCTTGACCAGGCGCCGCACGCGCCGCGGCGCGCCCTGCGGTCCGCGCCCTGCGGACAGCTGTCTTTCAGTGGATCGTGTAGGGTTCGCTGAGCGTGAAGGTGGCTATCTCGACGTCGAAGCGCCGGCCCGCGGAAGTCACCATCTGATAGGAGCCGCCCATGGTGCCGAAGGGCGTCTGGAGGGGACAACTGGACGTGTACTCGAACGACTCTCCAGGGGCCAGGGTCGGTTGCTGCCCGACCACGCCCAGCCCGCGCACCTCCTCGACCCGGTTCTCGGCATCCGTGATGATCCAGTGGCGGCTGATGAGCTGGACCGTGTCGGTGCTCTCGTTCGAGATCTCGATGGTGTAGAGGAACAGCCACAGGTTGCGCAACGGCTGGGACCGCGCGGGCGAATAGCGCGCGGTCACCTGCACGCGAACCCCGCCGGTGATGGCCTCCGAGGTGTGCACGCCGGACTGTCGATGCTCGGACACGCGCGTGATGATACGACGTTGGAATGATCCCCATCAACACGCTGCTGGGCGCGTACAGCCGAGGATTCTTCCCGATGGCGGTCGCGGGGCGCGTCGGCTGGTTTTCCCCCGAGCGGCGCGGGATTCTGCCGATTGACGGGCTGCACGTGCCGCGCCGGCTCGCGCGGGTGCTCCGGCAGGGCCGCTTCCACGGGACCACGAACCGCGCCTTCCCGGCGGTCATCGCGGCGTGTGCGAAGCGGCCCGGTGAGGGCACCTGGCTCGACGCCGACCTGATTGCCAGCTATACGGCGCTGCACGGCGCCGGGTACGCCCACTCCATCGAGGTCTGGCAGGGGGACCGCCTCGCCGGAGGCCTCTACGGGGTAAGCCTGCGCGGCGCGTTCTTCGGCGAGTCGATGTTCCACACGGTGACCGACGCCTCGAAGGTGGCGCTGTGCCTGCTGGTGGAGCGACTGCGGAGCCGCGGCTACCGGCTGCTGGACGTCCAGTGGCTGACCGCCCACCTGGCCCGCTTCGGGGCTGTCGAGGTGCCGCGCCGCCGCTACCTGGCGCTGCTGGCGGCGGCGCTGGCTGTCGACTGCCGCTTCGCGGGCACGTCTACGGCGCCGGGCGGTCGAACGTCGGCCGATCGCCGCTCTGGGCCAGATCCCAGCTGAGGTCGTACACGAGCCGGACCACACGCGCCATCTTGTCGTAGTCGAGTGTCTCCGGCCGGTCGCGTTCCGTGTGGTAGTCGGGGTGCAGGCCCGTGTGCACGAAGATGGCCGGCACCCGGCGGAACAGGAACGGCCACTGGTCGCTGCGTCGCAACAGGTTCGAGCGGTTGTTGTCGTAGCGGAACCGCAGGTCGAGCCGGGCGTGGCGGTTCGCGGCCTCGGCGGCGGCCCGCAGTCCGTCGCTGAAGCTGTGACCGATGATGTTGACGGCGTTCCTGTTCGATTCGGCGGTCTGCGGCTCGAGGCCCACGAAGCGGTAGCCCGCGCCGGGAGGCACTTCCTCGCTGCGCCCGATCATGTCCATGTTGAGCACCGCGACGGTGTCGCCGAGCGGCGCCAGCGGCTGCTCCGTATACGCCCAGGCGCCCAGCAGCCCCTGCTCCTCCGCGTTCCACGCCGCGAGCAGGATCGAGCGGTCAGGCCGCGCGCCGGCTGCGTGGGCCACCGCGTACGCCTCGGCAATCTCCAGCAGCCCGGCCACGCCGGAGGCATCGTCGTCCGCCCCGTTGAAGATGGCCGTGTCGGTCGCCCCCTCGTGGTCGTAGTGCGCGCAGATGATCAGCCACTCGTGCCGCAGGGTCGGATCGGCACCTTCGACCAGGCCGACGACGTTGTCGACCGCCGTCACCTCGTGCCGGACCGACGTGGCGACCTCCAGCCTGACGTCCGGGATCTCCACAGCCGCCGCGCCGCCGCGCGTCTCGGCGGCTGTGGCCAGCTCGCGCAGCGTGTAGCCGGACGCGCCGACCAGTCGGCCTGCCAGCTCCACCGAGATCCGGACGGCCGGTATGCGCACCCGGCGGACCCAGGCGGCGAGCTGGTAGTTGGGGATGCGCGGCGGCCGCCGCGGCCACACCCGGGCCGCCAGATCGTGCATGGACCAGCGGCGCGCGTGGTTGTGGACGTCGTCCACGATCGCGACGGCGACGGCACCGCGCCGTTGCGCCTCGAGCACCTTGCGCAGCGCCCGGCCGCGCTCGCTCGCGACGACGCCGGCGAACGGGCTCTCGGGATCGAACTCGCCGGGCTCGTGGTCGAGCACCAGCACGACCTTGCCGCGCACGTCGGCGGCGCGGTAGTCGTCGCGTCCGAGATCGGCCGCCGCAATCCCGAAGCCGGCGAATACGACCGGGCCGGCAGCCTGCGCGGCGGCGCTGAACGGCACAGGGAAGAAGTCCTGCGGGCTGGCGGCGGTCTCGGTCTCCCCGCCGACGTGCAGTCGCAGCAGGTTGCCCGGGCCCAGCGCGGCGGTCAGCAGCTCGACTGGGTGCCGATAGCTGGACCCGGGGGCGACCGCGCGCAGCCCGAACGCCTCGAACCGCTCCTCGATGTGCCGGGCCGCACGGCGGTTCTCGGGTGTGTCGGTGAGCCGGCCCCGCATCTCGTCCGACGCGAGGAATGCGACCTCGCGCTGCAGATCGGCGGCGGTGATCGAATCGCCGGCGCCCGGCGGCTGGCGGCCGGCGGCTGTATGCAGGCCGAGCAGCCCGGCGCAGGCAAGCAGTGCGGTGAGCAGCACGCGCGCGGACATCGCAGCGGTCATTATCTCAGAAGCGCCGCGGCGGGACAGCGACGTCCGCGTGCGGACGGAACGCGTCACAGGTACAGGCCGGCGCCGGGCCCGACCGGGATCCCGAGCAGCATCCAGGCCATCAAGAGCAGCGACCAGACGATCAGGAAGGCCACCGTGTACGGCAGCATCGTGGCCACCACGGTGCCGATTCCCGAGTGCTTGTCGTAGCGTTCGAAGAACGCGACGATCAGGGCGAAGTAGGACATCATCGGCGCAATCACGTTCGACGTGCTGTCGCCGACGCGGTAGGCCACCTGGGTCAGCTCGGGCGTGTAGCCCAGCAGCATGAACATCGGGACGAACACCGGGGCCATGACGGCCCACTTGGCCGACGCGCTGCCCATGAAGAGGTTGATGAGCGAGGACAGAACCACGAACGCCAGCATGAGGGGAACACCGCCCAGCCCCGAGGCGCGCAGCGTGTCGGCCCCCTTGACGGCGATGATCAGGCCCAGATTCGTCCAGTTGAAGTACGCCACGAACTGGGCGGCGAAGAACACCAGCACGAGGTAGCTTCCCAGCGTGCCGATCGTCTTGCCCATGCCGTTCATCACGTCGGTGTCGTTGCGGAACGTGCCGGCGCCGGCGCCGTACGCCACGCCGACAGCCGTGCCGCCGGCAAAGAGGAAGGCGACGATCCCGGACAGGAACGGCGAGCGCAGGAGGCTGCCGGTCTCCGGGTTGCGCAGGAAGCCGTCGCCGGGGACGGTGCCCCACAGCAACAGCCCGGCGAACGCCGCCGCCGCCGCTGCGGCGAAGCGCAGGCCCCGCCGCTCGGCCGCGCTGAGCGCCTGCAGCCCGGTCCGATCCGCCCCGGCCTCGTACGGGCCCAGGCGCGGCACCACGATTCGCTCCGTGACCCACGTGCCGGTGCCCGCCACCACGAACGTCGACACGACCATGAAGAAGTAGTTGGCGGCCGGGTTCACCCGGTAGCTGGCATCGACGATCTGGGCCGCTTCCTCGGACAGCCCCGCCAGCAGCGGGTCGATCGTGCCCAGCAGCAGGTTGGCGCTGTAGCCGCCCGACACGCCCGCGAACGCGGCTGCCAGGCCGGCGATGGGATGTCGTCCGGCCCCCAGGAAGATGATGCCGCCGAGCGGCACCAGCAGCACGTACCCGATTTCGCTTGCGGCGTTCGATAGGACGCCCGCCAGCACGATGACGAACGTGAGCAGCCGTTGCGGCGCGGACAGCACGAGCAGCCGGAGCGCGGCGCCGATCAGGCCGCTGGCCTCCATCACCCCGATGCCGAGCATCGCCACGAGCACGGTGCCGAGCGGTGCGAATCCCGTGAAGTTGGCCACCATCTCCGTCACGATGCGATGGAAGCCGGCGAGCGTCAGCAGGCTGACCGGCCGGATCGTCTCCCCCGTCCCGGGATGGGCGGCTGCGATGCCGGCCGCCGCCGCGAGGCCGGAGACGACGATGGTCAGCAGGGCCAGGATGGCGAAGAGCGTGGCCGGATGGGGGAGCGCGTTGCCGCCGCGCTCGACCGTGCCGAGGAAGACCGTCGTCCAGTTGCCGAGAAAGGCGAGTCGCCGGGCCATCGAAGTGCTATCCTACCTTCCTTTTTGCGGGCCTCTCGTCAGTTCTTTTCCCGATGCCGAAAGCAGCGGCCGAGTGGGGCAGCGTGGAGAGCCAGCGGCGCGCTGCGGCCGCCGTGGGTGTCGCCGCGGCGGTCCGCCACATCTTTCTCTGCTGCGATCAGACCAAGCCGAAGTGCTGCGGGCAGGATCGCGGGCTCGCGGCCTGGGAGTACCTGAAGCGTCGCCTCGGCGAGCTGGGCCTCTCCGGCCGCGGCGGCGTCCTGCGGACGAAGGCCAACTGCCTGCGGGTCTGCGAGGGCGGCCCGGTGGCGGTCGTCTATCCCGAGGGCGCGTGGTATCGTGAGTGTGATCCGGCGGCGCTGGAACGCATCATCCAGGAGCACCTGGTGGGCGGACGGGTAGTGACCGACCTGCTCATCGCCGAGCACGACCTCCGCGGCGGCTCCGCCGGTCGCGAATGACATGGATCTGCGCGGCGTCTTCCCCCCCATTCCGACCCCTTTCGACGCTGGCGAGCTCGACATCGAGGCCCTCGAGCGCAACTGCGGGCGGTGGATGGCGACCGGTCTCCGCGGACTTGTCGCGCTGGGCTCGAACGGGGAGGCGCCGCTGCTCGACGACGCGGAGTCCGACCGGGTCATCGAGGCCGTCCGGGCGTGCGTACCGCGGGACCGGCTGCTGATTGCCGGCGTCGCGCGCGAGTCCACTGCCGGCACCGTGCAGGCCGCGCGCCGCGCAGCCGCCCTGGGCGCGGACGCGGTGCTGGTGCGCACCCCGTCCATGTTCAAGGCCTGGGTCGCAGACGAGGCCCTGCTCGAGCACTACACCGCGGTGGCCGACGCCGCGCCGGTACCCGTCCTGTTGTACAACTTCGCCGCGCTCACCGGCGTGAGCCTGCGCGTGGCGACCGTGGCCCGGCTGGCGGCCCACCCCAACATCGCGGGCATGAAGGAATCCGGCGGCGACATCGGCTTCATCTCGGAGCTGGTCGACGCGACCCCGGACGACTTCCGGCTGCTGGCCGGTTCGGCGCCCGCCTTCTACGCGAGCCTGCTATCGGGTGCGGCGGGCGGGATACTGGCCCTCGCGTCCGTCGTGCCGGAGTTCTGTGTCGAGCTGTTCAACCTCGTCGACGCACGGCGGCTCACCGAGGCGCGCGCTCTCCAGCGCCGGTTGACCCCGCTGGCGCGGCTCGTCACGCGCGTGCATGGCGTGCCCGGCCTCAAGGCGGCGCTGGCCGTCGCGGGGTACGCGGGCGGTGATCCGCGGCCGCCCCTGCGGCCTGTGGCGCCCGCTGCCGTCGACGAGATCCGCCGGGCGCTGGCAGCGCTCGCGGTGGCGACATGAGCGCCTGGCGGGTGGCGGCGGGCATCGCGGTCGTGCTGACGGCTGCCTGCGCGACGAATCCGGTGACCGGCGGTCGGGAGTTCGCGCTGCTGACCGAAGCGCAAGAGCTCTCGATCGGGCGCGACGCGGACGTGCAGATCCGCGAGCAGATGGGTGTGTACGACTCGCCGGCACTGCAGGCATACGTCGAGGATCTCGGCCGCCGCCTGGCAGCGCGCTCGCACCGCCCCGATCTGCCGTGGCAGTTCGTGATTGTCGATTCCCCCGCGGTCAACGCATTCGCCCTGCCCGGCGGCTACATCTATCTGACGCGCGGCATCCTGGCGTACCTCGGTGACGAGTCCGAGCTGGCCGGCGTACTGGGGCACGAGATCGGTCACGTCACGGCGCGCCACTCGGTGCAGGCGTACTCGCGCGCCGCCGGTACGCAGATCGGCCTGGCGCTGGGGCAGATCTTCGTCCCTCCCATGCGCACGAACCCGTACGGGCGGCCCGGGCTGGTGGACGCGGCGGCGTCCGGCCTCGGGATCCTGCTGCTGAAGTTCGGGCGGGACGACGAGATACAGGCCGACCGGCTCGGCGCGGAGTACGCCGCCGCCGCCGGCTGGCATCCGCAGGGCGTCGCCGGCATGCTCTCGACGCTCGGTCGCATCGACGAGGCCAGCGACCGCCGGGGGGTGCCCAACTGGCTGTCGACCCACCCGGAGCCGCAGGCGCGCGTGACCGAGGTCGGGCCGACGGTCGGGACGCTTCTGCAGGATCGCGATCCCGCGGCGTTGCGGGTGGACCGGGCGGGCTACCTCGAACGGATCGTCGGGTTGCGGTTCGGCGACAATCCGGAGGACGGGGTGACGCGGGCCGGCGAGTTCCTGCATCCGGTGCTGCGGTTCGCGGTGCGGTTTCCCGACGGCTGGGAGATTCGGAACAGCCCGGCGGCGGTCGCCGCGAGCCCCGCCGGGCAGGATGCCGTCCTGCTGCTGCGCCTGGCCGACGGCGGCGGGACCGCGGATCTCGGGGTGCTCGCCGAGAACGAGATGCCACGCGGACGTCTGGCCGCCACGGGCGACCGGACGATCATCAATGGCCTCGAAGCCTATGTCGGTTCGTACCAGCGCGATGTCGACGAACTGGGCCGGGTGCACGTACGGGTGGCGTACATCCGCCACGCCGGGGAGGTGTACCGCCTCGCGGCGTTCGTCCCCGTGCGGGAGGCGGCGCGCTTCGAGCGCGACGTCGATCGGAGCATCCGCTCGTTCCGCCCGCTTGCGGCCGAGGACGTCGACCGCATCGTTGCCGACGAGATCGCCCTGCACGTCGCGCGCGCGGGCGATACGTGGGAAAGTATTGCCCGCCACGCCGGGGCGGGGACCGTGACGGCGGCGACGCTGGCCATCCTGAACGGCCATGCGCCCGACGACCCGCCGCCCCCGGGGAAGTGGCTCAAGATCGTCGTGCCAGGAACCCTCGAATGACTGTAAATTGCTGCCCAAAAGCGTTTTACAAGGATATCGGGGCTTGACACCCGGCCGTCGTCGGGTGAGAATGCGCGGGCGATCATGGAACAGGCCCTGCTGCTGAACGCTACGTACGAGCCTCTCAAGATCGTCGACTGGCGCAAGGCCATTACGCTGTGGTGCCAGGGGAAGGTCGAGGTCATCGCGGTCCACGACCGCGAGGTCCGCTCCGTCTCCGTCAGCTTCAAGCTGCCGTCGGTCATCAGGCTGCTGCGCTACATCACCATCCGGAAGCGGTTCGACTACGTACCGTTCTCGCGTGCCAACATCTACGCCCGCGATGACCATTGCTGCCAGTACTGCGGCGAGCATTTCCCCGTCCCGGACCTGACCTTCGATCACGTGGTGCCCGTATCGCAGGGAGGGCGGAAGGACTGGGAGAACATCGTCACGTCCTGCGTGACGTGCAACCGTCGGAAGGGCGGCCGTACGCCGGCCCAGGCCGGCATGCGTGTCATCCGGCCGCCGCGTCGTCCCGCGCGTCCGCCGGTGGTGCGCCTGACCATCGGTCTGCGCAACGCGCCGGAGTGCTGGCGCGACTACCTCTATTGGAACGCGGAGCTCGACGACACGTAGCGTCCGTCGCGAAATCCCGCGTCGCACCGACATGATCAGGTCATCAGCGCCGGAGGAACGCCCGCGCGTCACGGGCGTGCGGCCTTTGTGCGCAGTCGAGGGCGGGCGCATCACCGTGGAAGGCACCGGCCTGCCCGGGGACGTGCCGGAGGTGCGACTGGGCGCGGCGCCGGCCCGCGTCGTACATGCGTCGCGGCAGGCAGTCTCCGTCATCGTGCCGCCCGGGCTGGGCGGTGGGCACACTCCGGTGCACATCGGCAGCGACGACGCCGCGGCGGCGACCGTCGCCATCGGCGCGCCTCTGGCAACGGGCCTGCACCAGGTCGACAACCCGGCCATCGACGGCGACGGCGCCGTCTATCTCACCTACAGCGGAGGTCGCGGCGAGCAGACCCCGGTGTCGGTGTTCCGGGTGCGGCGCGACGGATTTCGCGAGCCGTTCATCTCGGGCATCACGAACGCCACGTCCCTGGCGTTCGCCCCTGACGGGCAGCTCCATGTGTCGAGCCGCTTCGAGGGGGCGGTGTACCGGGTCCAGGCGGACGGCTCCTTCGACGTGGCCGTGTCCGAGCTGGGAGTGGCCTGCGGACTGGCGTTCAGCCCCGACGGCACGCTCTATGTCGGCGACCGCTCGGGGACCGTGTTTCGTGTCGGGACTGCCGGCGGGACGAAGGCCTTCGCGACGCTCCCGGCGAGCGTGGCGGCGTTCCACCTGGCGTGGGGGCCCGACGACGCGCTGTACGTCACCTCTCCGACCCTGGCGACGTACGACTGCGTCTACCGGGTCGACCACACGGGACGGATCGACCAGTTCTGCACGTGCTTCGGGCGCCCGCAGGGCGTGGCATTCGACAGTGACGGCACGCTCCACGTCGTCGAGGCGTTGGCTGGCGCGAGCGGCGTCTACCGGGTGGCACAGGACGGCACGGCCACTTGCATCCTGGCGGCCGAGTCGCTAGTCGGGCTCGCGTTCGACCCGGCGGACGGCAGCCTGGTGGTCGCCTCGAACGCGACCGCGTACCGCGTCGACGCGGTACGCACCGCCGCCGGCCCGGCTGCTTGACCGCTAAACCGCTAAACCGGGCCCGTCGCGTCGGCGCTACGTGGTCGGCGGCTTGCCGCCGAACCGCGCCTTCGCCTCCTGCCGGCGCGCATGCAGGATGGGTTCCGTGTAGCCGCTGGGCTGCTCGCGGCCCTTGAACACGAGATCGCAGGCGGCCTGGAACGCCACGCTGGCGTCGAAGTCGGGCGCCATCGGCCGGTAGTGCGGGTCTCCGGCGTTCTGGCCGTCCACCACCGCCGCCATCCGCTCGAGCGTTTCCCGTACCTGCGCCTCGGTGCAGATCCCGTGGTGCAGCCAGTTGGCGATGTGCTGGCTGGAGATGCGGAGCGTCGCCCGGTCCTCCATCAATCCCACGTTGTCGATGTCGGGCACCTTCGAGCAGCCGACGCCCTGATCGACCCAGCGCACGACGTAGCCCAGGATGCCCTGCGCGTTGTTGTCCAGTTCCTGCTGGACCTCCGCCGGCGACCAGTGCGGTTGCTCGGCCCGGGGAATCGTCAGGATCTTGTCCAGATCGGCCGGCGGGCGCGTGCGCAGCGCGGCTTGACGCGCCCGGACCGCGACCCGGTGGTAGTGCGTGGCGTGCAGCACGGCCGCGGTCGGGGAGGGCACCCAGGCGGTATCGGCACCCGCCTCGGGGTGCCCGATCTTCTCGCGCAGCATGTCGGCCATCCGGTCCGGCATGGCCCACATTCCCTTGCCGATCTGGGCGTGGCCAGGCAGACCGCACGCCAGGCCGACGTCGACGTTCCAGTCCTCGTAGGTGACCATCCAGTCGGCGGTCTTCATCTCCTTCTTGCGAATCATCGGGCCGGCTTCCATCGCGGTGTGCATCTCGTCGCCGGTGCGATCGAGGAAGCCGGTGTTGATGAAGAAGACGCGGTCACGCGCCGCGCGCACGCACTCCTTCAGGTTGACGGTGGTGCGCCGCTCCTCGTCCATGATGCCGATCTTGAGGGTGAAGCGGTCGAGACCGAGGGCGTCCTCGACCCGGGCCAGCATCTCGTCCGTGAAGGCTACCTCTTCCGGTCCGTGCAACTTCGGCTTCACGATGTAGATGGAGCCGGCCCGGCTGTTGCGACGACTGTGGAGATCGTGGACGGCGATCAGCGACGAGATCATGGCGTCCAGAAGGCCCTCGGGTGCCTCGTTGCCGTTCCGGTCGAGCACCGCCGGGTTGGTCATCAGGTGTCCCACGTTGCGGATCAGCATCAGACTGATCCCCGGCAGCGTGAGGCGGGCGCCGTCCGGCGCGGTGTACTCGCGCCGGGCGTTCATCGCCCGCTCGATCGTGCGGCCGCCCTTCTCGAAGCGGGCGGTCAGGTCGCCCTTGATCAGGCCCAGCCAGTGGCGGTAGGCGAGCACCTTGTCCTCGCCGTCGACCGTGGCCACCGAGTCTTCGAGATCCATGATGGTCGTCGTCGCCGCTTCCAGCAGGACGTCCCTGACCCCGGCCGCGTCGTCCCGGCCGACGGGATGCTCGCGGTCAATTGCAAGCTCGATGTGGAGGCCGTGGTTGCGGAGCAGGACGGCGGCCGGTGCACCGGGATCGCCGCGGTAGCCGGCGAGCTTCGACGGGTCGGCCAGTCCGGTCGTGGCGCCGTCCCGCAGGCTGGCGGCCAGGGCGCCGGCGGTCACCGCGTAGGCCGCCACGTCCGCATGGCTCCCGCCGGCCAGCGGCACCACGGCATCGAGAAACTCGCGGGCGTAGGCGATGACGCGGGCTCCGCGCACCGGGTTGTAGGCGGCGGTGCGCCCCGCCCCGCCTGCCTCCGGTATGGCGTCGGTGCCGTAGAGAGCGTCGTAGAGGCTGCCCCAGCGCGCGTTGGCGGCGTTCAGCGCGTAGCGTGCGTTGGTGAGCGGGACGACCAGCTGCGGTCCGGCGACGGACGTGATCTCGGGGTCGAGGTTGGTCGTGCGCACCGCGAAGTCGTCGCCTTCAGGGACCAGGTAGCCGATCTCGCGGAGGACGGCCTTGTACTCGGCCAAATCGATCGGTTCGTCGCGGTTCTCGCGGTACCAGGCGTCGATCCGCCGCTGCAGGTCGTCGCGTTTCGCGAGCAGTGCACCGTTGCGCGGCGTCAGGTCGTGGATCAGCTCGTCGAAGGCGGGCCAGAACGTCTCTGGAGCGACCCCGGTGCCCGGCAAAGCCTCGTCGTTGATGAAGTCGTACAGCCGCCTGTCGACCTGCAGCCGCCCGGCCGCGATCCGCTCCGTCATGCCCTTCCCCCTGCCTCGTGGTTCGTGGGCCGGTCCAGCCCGGGGACCGGCAGCCGCGATTCTACTCCGGCGGCGCGGACCCGGCGAGTGCGTGCGGCCCGCGCGGAGCGGTCGTGGTAGCATCGTGGATTCGGGCCGTTGCCGCGGTCCCGTACCGTGCAGATGCCGCAGCCATGGATCGATGTACGCGGCGCCCGCGTGCACAACCTGAAGAACATCGACGTCAGGATTCCGCGTGATCGCTTCGTGGTGGTCACCGGCCTGTCGGGATCCGGCAAATCGTCGCTGGCTTTCGATACGGTCTATGCCGAGGGTCAGCGGCGCTACGTGGAGTCGCTCTCCGCCTACGCCCGCCAGTTTCTGGAACAGGTGGAGAAGCCGGACGTCGACCAGATCGACGGCCTTTCACCCGCCATCTCGATCGAGCAGCGGACCACCGGTTCCAACCCGCGCTCCACCGTCGGCACGGTCACCGAGATCTACGACTACCTCCGGCTGCTGTTCGCCAACGTCGGCGTGCCCCACTGCCCGTCCTGCGGGAGTGCGGTGACCTCCCAGTCGGTGGAGCAGATCGTGGAAGCGGTGCTGGCGGGCCCCACACAGGAGCGTATCAATCTGCTCGCGCCGATCGTGCGCGGGCGGAAGGGGGAGTTCAAGAAGGAGTTGGCGGCCCTCCGGACCAAGGGGCTGCTCAAGGCTCGCGTGGACGGCGAGGTGCGGTCGCTCGAGGACGAACTGCGGCTGGATCGCCGCAGGAACCACTGGATCGAGGCGGTTGTCGATCGGCTCGTCGTCCGGCCGGGCGCCGAGCGGCGGCTCACGCGATCGATCGAACTGGCGCTGGCGCTGGCCGACGGGGTCGTGACCGTCAACACGCTGGGCGGCGGCGACCGCCTGTTCTCGAGGCGGTTGGCCTGCGTCCAGTGCGGGATCAACATGCCGGAGCTGACGCCGCGCGTCTTCTCCTTCAACTCGCCGCACGGCGCCTGCGGCGACTGTCAGGGGCTGGGCGCGGTCGAGGACTTCGATCCGCTCCGCATCGTCCCCGACGACAGCCGGTCGCTGGCCGAGGGCGCGATCCAGCCCTGGGGGCGCCCGAGCGCCGGACCCGTGCGCGAGGCGCTCGCCCGGCTGGCGGCGCACTACGAGATCGACGTCGACACGCCGTTCAGGCGGCTGCCGCAGAAGAAGCGCAGACTCCTGCTGTACGGACCGGACGCGACGCGCCGGACACACGCCGCGCGGCGCCGGCAGCGCGCGGCGCCGACGGACCCGTTCGGCCGCGACTTCGAGGGCATCATTCCCAATCTGCGCCGGCGCTACGAGACCGGCACCTGGACCCAGCAGGAAGAGCTCGAGGTCTACCGTTCGCTGCGCGTGTGTCAGGAATGCGAGGGCGCGCGGCTGCGGGCGGAGAGTCGGGCGGTGCGGGTGCACGGACGCACGCTGGCCGACTACGTGGGTCTGCCGATCGCCGAGGCGCAGCAGGTTTTCGAGCAGCTGGAGCTGACCGGACGCGAGCGGCTGGTGGCCGACCGCGTGCTGCGCGAGATTCGCGATCGCCTGGCGTTCCTGACGAACGTCGGCGTCGGCTACCTGACGCTGGCGCGCGGTGCCGCCACCTTGTCCGGCGGTGAGGCGCAGCGGATTCGGCTCGCCACCCAGATCGGCGCGAACCTGACCGGCGTGCTCTACGTCCTCGACGAGCCGTCCATCGGTCTGCACCAGCGCGACAACCGGCTGCTGCTCGACACGCTGGGCCGGCTGCGCGATCTCGGCAACACGGTCGTGGTCGTCGAGCACGACGAGGAGACCATCCGCTCGGCGGACTACCTGGTCGACCTCGGCCCGGGGGCCGGAGAGCACGGCGGCCACGTGATCTTCCAGGGCCCGCCCGCGCGGCTGCTGGCGAACGGCAGCCGCTCGCTGACCGGTCAGTACCTGCGCGCTGAGCGCACCATTCCCACGCCGAGTGCGCGCCGCCCCGCGCTCGGGGGCGAGCTCGTGATCCGCGGCGCGCGCGCCAACAACCTCAAGGACCTCGACATCCGCCTGCCGCTGGGCCTCCTGATCGCCGTGACGGGCGTCAGCGGCTCCGGCAAGTCGACGCTCGTCAACGACATCCTGTTTCGCGCGCTGGCGCGGGAACTCTACCGTGCCGCGGACGAGCCCGGGGCGCACCGGCAGGTGGTGGGGACGGATCTGATCGACAAGGTGATCCAGATCGATCAGTCACCGATAGGCCGCACCCCGCGTTCGAATCCTGCGACCTACACCGGGGTGTTCACGTTCATCCGGGAGCTGTTCTCGATGCTGCCGGAGTCGCGCGCGCGCGGGTACCGCCCGGGTCGCTTCTCGTTCAACGTCAAGGGCGGGCGGTGCGAGGCGTGCCAGGGCGGCGGTGTCATCGCCATCGAGATGCACTTCCTGCCGGACGTCTACGTGACGTGCGAGCAGTGCAAGGGTCGCCGCTACAACCGGGAGACGCTCGACATCACCTATCGGGGCGCCTCGGTCGGCGACGTGCTGAACCTGACCGTGGACCAGTCGATGGAGCTGCTGGCGCATTTCCCGCCCATAGCCCGCAAGCTGCGCACGCTGCAGGACGTGGGGCTGGGCTACGTCAAGCTGGGCCAGTCGGCCACGACGCTCAGCGGGGGCGAGGCGCAGCGCGTCAAGCTCGCGAAGGAGCTCTCGCGGCGCGGCACCGGGCGCACGCTCTACATTCTGGACGAGCCGACTACGGGGCTGCACTTCGAGGACACCAGGCGCCTGCTCGACGTCCTCAACCAGCTCGTCGAGCAAGGGAACACGGTAGTCGTCATCGAGCACCAGCTGGACGTCATCAAGACGGCCGACCACGTCATCGATCTGGGTCCGGAAGGCGGCGAGGCGGGCGGCAGGCTCGTCGCCGCGGGAACGCCGGAAGACATCATGGCGGTCAGCGGCTCGCATACCGGCCGTTACCTGCGCCGGGTGCTGCCCGCCGCGAGGGGCGCGGATCCCGCACCGGCCGACCAAAAATGCTGACATCTGCCGGCGGGTGTGGTACAAAAACACTGCCTGCTGCCCGAGTGGCCGTTGTCGGACAACCACTGCCGATTCTTCGCAGCCCGGCCCTTTGCGCGTGCTTCGGGTACGTGTCTCATGTTGAATCCTCGCATTCCCTCGTGTCGCCAGGGGGCTCGCCCATAGTCAGGAAGTCGTGAAAACGAACGCGCAGGTTCCGACACATACCCAGCAGACGGTGCGTCGACCGGTTTCCTGTTCCGGGATCGGGTTGCACTCCGGTCACAAGGGGACGTTGCGACTCAGGCCCGCCCCGTCCGACCACGGGATCGTCTTCAAGCGGCTCGACCTGGACGGGCTGGAAATCCCGGCCAGGATCGGCTACGTGGCCAGCATGAACTACGCCACGGGTCTGGCCCGGGACGACGCTGCCGTGGAGACTGTCGAGCACCTGCTCGCCGCGCTGTTCAGCCTGGGGATCGACAACGCCGTGGTCGAGCTGAACCAGGCCGAGGTCCCCATCATGGACGGCAGCGCCGCGTCGTTCGTCTATCTGGTGCACGAGGCCGGCGTCCGGTCCCTGGCCGCGCCGCGCCGCTTTCTCAAGGTCGTCAGGCCCGTCTCGTTGTCGCGGGGCGAGAAACGGATCGCGCTGTATCCTTCGGACCACTTCCGGGTCACCTACAGCATCGGCTTCGACCACCCGCTTGTGAGGCATCAGGCGCGCACGCTGCGGTTGACCGGGGAGTCGTTCGTCGACGAGATCGCGCCGGCCCGGACGTTCGGGTTTCTGAAGGAGGTCGAGCTGCTGCGCCGCAAGGGGCTGGCGCTCGGCGGTTCGCTCGACAACGCGGTCGTGCTGGGCGAGACGGGCGTTCTCAATACCTCGCTGCGCTTCGAGGACGAGTTCGTCCGCCACAAAATCCTGGATGTAATCGGCGATCTCGCGCTGCTGGGACACCCGCTGATCGGCCACCTGGTGGCCCATCGCGGTGGACACGCGCTGCACGCCAGCTTCGCCCGCCGGATTCTGGAGGCGACCGATGCGTGGCGACTCGTCGAGTCGCCGGTGGAGCCGGACGCAGCGCACGTACCGGCCGCCGTTCCCGTCAAGGACACCGCGCCGGCGGGTTGGCGTTAGCGAACGGGCCGCCGCCGTCGCTACTCCCGCATCAACTTGCGCAGGTAGGCGCCGGCCTTTTCGTTCTCATACGTCACCGTGTTCAGGAACAGGCTCTCGATGAGGTAGGTGCGCCGATCGGCGTCATTCATCTGGTCGATGAGGTGACGGATTTCGCGCATCATGTCTTCGAACGTGCGGTCGAGGCCGTGCCGGCTGGTCAGCTCCTTGTCGAGTGCTTCGATGACCGCCAATAGGTCGCCGTCCAGTCGGACCTCCAGCCCGGAACGGGTTGTGATGATGCGCATGACTACTCCCCGAAGCTCTTGACGGCGCTCGAATCGTCGGCGTGCAGCTCGATGAACTTCGGGACGCCCGTCATCGTCAACATCGTCTCGACGCGCCGCTGGACGCCCGCCAGCTTCACCGTGCCGCCGGCCTGCGAGGCTTGTCGGTACAGGTCCATCAGGCAGCCGATCGAGGCGCTGTCGATGTAGGCCACCCGCGACATGTCGATGACCACACGCGGCGCGACGCTGCGCACGAGCGGTGCGACCGTCTCGGCGAAGGCCGTCAGCAGCGGGTAGATCAGACGTGTCTCTCCGACGCGTACGATGTCGATGCCGGCGGCGCGCTCTGTCGAAACGTTCATTCGCGTGCTCCGTTGGCGGAGGTGTTCAGCAGCACGGTGCGCGGCTCTCCGGCCGGGGACCGCTCCCGCAACCTGGCGATCTGCCGCGCCAGCTCGCGCCGGCCGCGGCTGATGCGTGATTTCACCGTGCCCACCGGCAGCTTCAGGCGGTGGGCGATTACGTCGTAGGCGAGCTCCTGCATGTCCCGCAGTACCACCGCTTCCCGCAGCACGCCCGGTACCTCCCGCAGCGCCTGGCGCAGCAGCTCGCGGCGGTCGACGCGCTGGAGCCGGGCAATGGGGTCCGGACTCGATGCGGCGGGCGACAGGTCGGCCACGTCCACCCCCCGGTCGAAGGTCTCGCGCTCCTTGCGGACGCGCCGATAGTGATCGATGCAGAGGTTGCGGGCGACGCTGACGAGCCAGGTCCGGAAGTTCGCCCGCCGGTCGAACGTGCCCAGGGCCTTGAACACCTTCAGGAAGATCTCCTGGGTCAGGTCCTCCGCCTCCTCGTGCCGTCCCACGAACGTGTACGCCACGTTGAAGACCCGCTGTCGGTAGCGCCGCACGATCAGGTCCCACGCGCCCTGGTCGCCGTCGAGACAGGCCGCGATCAGCTCGTCCGTCGTCGGCGCCGGCGGTGCGGACTCGCTGGGCATGCCGGGCGAGTTTACCAGCCTGCGGCCGGGGGTTCCCGGCCAGCTGGTGGATTGTCTCCACGCGTTGGACGTACAATGCGCCGCTTGCGCACCGGATCCGCAATCGGGAGAACCCGTGGTTGATTCGCCGCCCGCCCTCGCGCCGACGGCGCAGCAGGCCGTCTCGCTCGCCGCCATCGCACGGCGCGTGGGCACACCCGTGTACATCTACCGCGCAGCCGAGATCGCCGCACGCTACACTGCCTTCGACACCGCCTTCGGCAATTATCCGCACCGGGTGCACTACGCCCTGAAGGCGAATTCGACACTCGCCGTCGCCCGCCTCGTACGGTCGCTGGGCGGAGGCGTGGACGCCAACTCCGGCGGCGAGATCGAGGTGGCCCTGCGGGTCGGTTTCGCACCGCGCGACATCGTGTTCACGGGCGTCGGCAAAACCGCGACCGAGCTGGCACAGGCCGTCGCGCTCGACCTGCATGCTGTCAACGCGGAGAGCGCGGGCGAACTGGAGCGCATCGACCGGCTGGCCCGTGCACGCGGCGTATGCACGCGGGTAGCGCTGCGCGTGAATCCGGACGTCGCGGCCGGCGGACATCCGCACATCTCGACCGGCCGGCGGGCGCACAAGTTCGGCGTGCCGCTCGCGGCGGCGCGCCGCATCTGCCGCCGCACGCTGGCCTGCGCGGGGTTGCAGCTCGTCGGCCTGCACGTGCACGTCGGATCGCAGGTGGCCACCCGGGCGCCGATTCGCGACGCGCTGGCCGCCGTCGCCCGGCTGGCGGCGGACCTGATGGACGACGGATGTCCGCTGGAGCACATCGACGTGGGAGGTGGCCTCGGCATCTCGTACGACGGCGCCGAGACCCTCGGCGTCGACCTGTACGCGCGCACCGTGATCGACGCGGTGAAACCGACCGGGCTCGCAATCGTCGCCGAGCCGGGGCGGTGGATCGTCGGCCCCGCCGGCGTGCTCGTGGCCAGCGTGGTCGACGTCAAGCCGCAGGACGACGATCGCTGCTTCGTGGTGCTCGACAGCGGGATGAGCGAGCTGCTGCGTCCGGCTCTTTACGGCGCGTACCATCGCATCGAGCCGCTGGAGGCGCGGTCCGGCCGGCCGGTGGTCTGCGATGTGGTCGGGCCCATCTGCGAGACGGGCGACGTGGTCGGGGTCGGGCGCACGATGCCGCGTCCCGAGGTCGGCGACCTCGTCGCCGTATTGGACACGGGCGCCTACGGCTCCGCGATGGCGTCGAACTACAATCGTCATCCGCTCCCGCCCGAGGTGCTGCTCGACGAGCGGGACGAATGGCGCATCATCCGCCGGCGCCAGACCAGCGACGACATGGTCGCGCTCGAGACCTGATCCCCGCCGATGCTGATTGCTTTCGAGGGCCTCGACCAGAGCGGGAAGGAGACCCAGGCCCGCCTGCTGCGCGACCGCATCCGGGGCGCCGGCTACAAGGCCCGGGTGGTTTCGTTTCCCGACTACGGGACCGCCATCGGCGAGGAGATCGCGCGGGCACTGCAGGGCGAGCGCGACTACGGGCCGGAAGTGATGCAGCTGCTCTACATCGCGAACCGCTACGAACGGCGGCCGGACCTCGATCGTTGGGGGGCGGCGGGGATAGCGTTGCTCTGCGACCGGTACGTGGCGTCCAGCATCGCGTACGGCGAGGCGCACGGGCTCGACCCGGCCTGGCTCGCACAGCTCCAACGCTTCCTGCCGCAGCCCGACCTCACCATCCTCCTCGACATCGCGCCCGCGACAGCCTTGAGCCGCAAGGCGCTCGGCCGTGACCGCTACGAGGAGGACCTCGCCCTGCAGGCGCGGGTCAGGGACAGCTACCTGCACCAGGCGCAGCAACCCGCCTGGCTGCGGGTGGACGCCGAACGGCCTGTGTCCGAGGTGGCCGCGGCCGTGGCCGCGGCCGTGGACCCGCGACTCGGGCAGCCGTGAGGCCGGCTACCTCGCGGGCCCCGGCCGCGCGCAGCACCCGCGCGCAGGCCGCCAGCGTGGCGCCGGTCGTCAGCACGTCGTCGGCCACGACAATGGCCTTGCCGGCTACCGTCGAACGCGCGCGGAGCCAGGCCCGTCCGGTCAGCTCGAACGCGCCCTGCACGTTCGCGTGTCGCTGCCCGGCGGCCAACGTGGCTTGCGGGGGCGCGTGCCGGATGCGACACAGGATGTCCGCGAGCGGCGGCCCCAGCCGCGCGGCCAGATCGCGCGACTGGTTGAAGCCCCGCTCCCAACGCCGCCGCGGATGCAGCGGCACCGGAACGACCAGGTCGGCCGCGTCGAGCAGCTCGCGGCCGGCCTCGCGCATCAGCGCGGCCAGCGGCGCCGCCAGCGACTGACGGCCCTGGTACTTGAAGGCGTGGACGATGGCGCGCAGCGCGCCCTCGTACCATCCGGCCGCGCGACAGCGTGCCACCGGGTGCGGGCGCGCGGCCGGGCAGCGCGGGCAGGGCTCGGCCGGGCCGCGTCCGGTCGCCTCCGCTGCGAGCGGTGCGCCGCACACGTCGCACAGCGGCGGCGTGATGCGCGCGACGCGCCGCCAGCAGTCGGCACACACCACCCCCGCCGTCGGCAGCGGCAGCACCGTGTCGCAGGCTGCGCAGCAGGGCGCCCACGCGACGCTGAGCAGACCGTCCGTCAGCCGGCGCAGGGCGGCCGCCGTCCTCATGGCGCCCGCCCGCAGCGCTCAGGAGATTTCGGGGACCGGGATGCGCGCGGCGCTGCCCCACAGCCGCTCGAGATCGTAGAAGCGGCGGGTGTCCGGCGTGAAGACGTGGACCACGAAGTCGAAGCAGTCCATGAGGACCCATTCGCCGTGGTCGTAGCCTTCGACATGCGAGGGTGCGTCCTGAGCCGCGCGCAACTGCCGGCGGATTTCGTCGGCGACCGCGCGTACCTGGCGCGTGCTACGGGCCGAGCAGACGACGAAGTAGTCCGTGAAGGCGTGCGAGCCGCCCAGAAACAGGACGACCACGTCGAAGGCCTGCTTCGCCCGGGCCGACCGGACGGCGCGCTGCACGCCCTCGGGCAGCGTATCCATCGTCCGTGCGGGCCGCGCCTCGTGCTCACTCATGCAAGCAGCCTGCCGCCGGCGCGGGCGCATACAGCGCGTGCTTGGCGATGTGGCGGGCCACGGCATCCGGCACCAGCCCTGCGATGGACTGACCGTCCGTCAGACGGCGGCGCAGCGCCGACGAGGACAGCCGACGGGTGGAGGCCTCGACCAGCCAGATGGCGGGCGACTGCTCGCCGGCTCCCGCGTCGCCCGGCGGCTCGCGCATCCGTTCGCGCAGGTCGCTCAGGCGTTCGCGCAGCGCCGCCACGGAGCAGCCCGGTCGGGCTACCGCGACGAAATGGCTGCGGTCGAGCACCGCAGGATAGTCGTACCAGGACGCGATATCTGCAAACGCATCGGTACCGATGATGAAGAAGAGCTGCGCGGGGCGGAGGCCCTTCTGCGTCAGGCGTGTCAACGTCACGGAGGTGAACGAGGGGCCGGAGAGCGCCAGTTCCATGTCGGATGCCGCGAGCCCGTCGCGGCCGTCCGACGCCAGCGCCGCCATCGCGAAGCGGTGATAGGTCGACGCCCGCGGCGCGTGGCTGCGGTGTGGCGGCGTGCGGGCGGGGACGAGCAGCACCGTGTCGAGGTCGCAGGCGCGGCGCGCGGCGTCGGCGGCGTCCAGGTGGCCGTAGTGGATGGGGTCGAAGGTGCCGCCGAGCACGCCGATTCTGCCCCGCAGTTTCACGCGCGAGGCACCTCGGGCAGCTCGGCCTCGGCCGCGTCTGCGGCCCCGAGCGCCCGCCAGACCGCTTCGCGCAGCTCGCCCAGGCCGGCACCCGTCGCAGCCGAGATCGGGTGCACCGCAATCGCCCGGGGCGCCAGCCGCCGCCGCAGACGCTCCAGCCGCGCCGCGTCGTCGAGTGCATCGATCTTGTTCGCCGCGACGATCTGCGGCCGGGCTCCCAGAACCTGCGCGCCGGTCCAGTCGGCGTCGGGGAGATCGCTCGAGTACGATGCCAGCTCCCGGCAGACGACCTCGAAGTCGTCCACCGGCTCGCGGCCGGACGCGGACGAGACGTCGATGACGTGGACGAGCACCCGGGTCCGCTCCAGGTGGCTCAGGAAGCGCAGGCCGACGCCGTGCCCCTGGTGTGCGCCGGCGATGAGCCCGGGCACGTCGGCCAGCACGAAGCTGCGGTCCTCGTCGAGCCGTACGACGCCGAGGTGGGGCGTCAGCGTGGTGAACGGATAGTCGGCAATCCTGGGACGCGCGGCGGAGAGGCGGGCCATCAACGTGGATTTCCCGACGTTCGGGAACCCCACCAGCCCGACGTCGGCCAGCAGCCTGAGCGAGAGCCTGAGCCGCCGGGTTTCGCCTGCCGCGCCGGGCTCGGCGCGCCGCGGCGCCCGGTTCGTCGAGGTCGCGAAGCGCTCGTTGCCCCGCCCGCCGCGCCCGCCCCGGGCCACGAGGATGCGCCGGTCCACCGCCTTCAGGTCCGCGAGCGGCGCGAGCCGTTCGTCCTGCCACTCGTAGACGAGCGTTCCAATCGGCACGTCCAGCAGCAGGTCGCTGGCCGATCGTCCAGTGCGACTCGAGCCTTCGCCGTGCGCACCGCGTGCGGCCTGGAATCGGCGGTGGAAGCGGTAGTCGACGAGGGTGTTGTGATGCGCGCTGGCGCGCAGGTAAACGGAGCCGCCATGTCCGCCATCGCCGCCGTTCGGCCCCCCCCGAGGGACGAACTTCTCGCGGCGAAAGCTCACGCAGCCGTTGCCGCCGTCACCCGCCTGCACCTGGATGTCGACCTGGTCGACGAACATACGCTGCGCTGGCGCACACGCGCAGGAGCGGGGTCGTACTGCGCGTCAGGCGGAGCCGTCCGGCGCACCGGCGAGTGGATTGACGCTGATGACCCTCCCGCGCGCGCCGTGATCCTCGAAGGTGACTCTTCCGGCGCTTGTGGCGAACAGGGTGTCGTCCTTGCCCAGGCCCACGTTCAGACCGGGACGGAACCGCCGGCCCCGCTGGCGAACGAGAATGGCGCCGCCCTTGACGATATTCCCGTCGAAGCGCTTGACGCCGAGCCTCTGGGCCTGGCTGTCGCGCCCGTTCCGGGAGCTGCCCTGCCCCTTCTTATGTGCCATGCGACGTGTCCGTTTCGATGCCGGTGATGCGCACGCGGGTCAGGGCAGTCCGGTGGCCTAGCGTGCGGCGCCGTCCCTTGCGGCGCTTCTTGCGGAATACGCGGAGCTTCGGCCCGCGCTCGTCGCCGTCGACGACGCCGGTCACCTTGGCGCCGGCCACGAACGGTGCACCGGCGATGAAGCTGCCGTCGTCGCCGGCCACGAACAGTACCTGCTTGGAGGTGACCTGCTCGCCGGCCGGCAGCGCAATGTGATCGACCGTGATGACCGCGCCGGGCTCGACCCGGACCTGCCGCCCGCCGCTCTGGATGACTGCGTACACGCTTCCGTACCTTCCGACTTGGCTACAGCCTACTACCGCGGCAGGTCGACTGTAAAGCGCCGCGGGACGCCGCCGGACCGGCGGCTACTTGAGGAGGATGCGCGTGCCCTTGATGGTCTCCGCGCTCAGCGTGCCCAGGAACGAGGGGATCAGGCGGTCCATGAGCTCGAAGTACGACGACAGCGCGGGGGTGTTGCGCGCCGCGTCGTAGAGGATCTCTTCCCGGTGGCGCTCGGTGTACAGCGTAGCGCCCGTACGGCCGTCGATGAAGATGAACTTCGGGCTGAGCACGTAGCCGCGGCGGTCGCGGTACGCGCGCACGGGAGCCACCTGCCGCCGGCCGAACTCGTCGTAGACCTCGCGTTGCCGGGTGACCATCCCCGACCGCTGGTGCGGCGTGAAGTAGACCGTCCCGGTCACGATCAGCGGGCTCTGGTACTCCTCGCCCAACTGTTGCCAATAGCTGGTGTTGGCGAAGATGTGCTCGAGCAGCTCGAGGTCCTCTTCCGAGTACTGCGCGCTGTCTTCGCCGTCTCCGTCTCCGTTGCCATTGCCGTTGCCGTTGCCGAGGCTCGACGTGCCGCCCTGCTCCTCCGCGACCGCGGTCAGCTCGAGCACGTCGGCATCGACCACCTGGAACTCCGAGTTGCTGCGCAGTTGGCTCTTCAGAAGCCGCGCCGTCTCGAGGTTCGTGTCCACCTCGTCACTGCCGCCCGTCACGAAGCCGGCCACCAGCACGCGCTGGAAACCGGACACGTCGAGCTTCGGCCGCAGCGGCGTCTCGACGGGGACCTCGTAGTAGTTCATGCAGGCGGTGGCCAGCACGGCCAGCGCCGCGGCGCTACCGACCGATCTCGTTGATGCGGTCATTGATTTCCCGGAAGAGATCGTAGTTCTGCTGGATCATAAGGTTGTCCGGCTCGAGATCCAGCGCCCGCTCGTAGGCCTCGCGGGCCTGGTCGAACCGACCCTCGTGTTCGTAGGCGATGCCCAGGTTGTTCCACGCTGCCGCGTAGTCCGGGTCGAGCTCCACGGCCCGCTCCCAGCGGTAGATGGCTTCCAGCCACAATCCCCGGTGCACGACCTCGATGCCGAACTCGACCTGCGCTCTGGCATCGGCACGGGTATCGGCAAGCGCGGTCGTCCCGCCGGCTGCGGCCAGCGCGCACGCAATGACGAGCGTTCTGCTGAACATGTGGCCGAACCTCACTATAGCCAGCAGGCCTGGCGCACGCAAGCACCGGGCACTTCGTGCGACAATGGTGGCCAGGCGCGGGGTCGGGCCGGCCGCCGGGGCAGGGGTGTCGCCGGCTGCGACCTCCACCCGCGTCCCCGCCGGTCGGTCCGCGCGCCATGCCGACAAGCGCATCGTGGACCTTCTCGACGCCGTCATTCTCGCGGAGCTGCTCGGCATGCCGCGCGGCCGGCGCATCCTGCAGCCGCGGAGCGCAAGCCCGGGGGAGGGCGACCAGCGGGTGCTCCCGGGTCCCGCCGAGCTGCTCGCGCGGGTGGACGCGGCAGGCCCGGCGCTGCAGAACGAGCTGGAGCAGGCCGCCCGCCGGGCGGTGCGGCGGCTGCGCCGCGCGGGACAGCACGGTGTGGTTCCGCTGGTCTTCGGCAAGCCGGGCTATCCTCCGCTGCTGGCCGCAGTTCCGGATCCACCGCCCGTGCTGTGGTGCCGCGGTCGGCCGGCGGCGCTCGAAGCGCCCGCCGTCGCCATCGTCGGGTCGCGAACCGGCTCGCTCTATGCGCGCAAGGTTGCGGCGCGGCTGGGAGCCGACCTGGCCGGGCGCGGCGTCGCGGTGGTGAGCGGCCTGGCACGGGGCGTCGATGCCGCGGCTCACCGCGGCGCCCTCGCCGCGGGCGGCGTGACGATTGCGGTGCTGGGCTGCGGGGCCGATGTCGTCTACCCGCCCGAACACGGCGCGCTGCTCGCCGAGCTCGCGGCGCAGGGGGCTGCCGTCAGCGAGCTCGCTCCCGGCACGCCGCCGCGGCCGTTCCACTTTCCGCGGCGCAACCGGATCATCAGCGGTCTCGCGCTGGCCGTGGTGGTCGTCGAGGCATCCGAGCGCAGCGGCTCGCTCATCACCGCCCGCTGCGCCGCCGAGCAGGGCAGGGAGGTCATGGCGGTCCCGGGCAACGTGCTCAGCGGGCGCTGCCGCGGCGGTCACGCGCTGCTCAAGGACGGGGCGAAGGTGGTCGAGACCGCGGACGATATTCTGGAGGAGATCCGGCCCCGGGTCGGGACGCGCGCCGCCGGCGGGCGGCGGCCGGAGCAGCCGGAAGAGGCGCGTGGTCTGCTGCGCTGGATGGACCCGGGCGAGAGCTACGACCTCGACGATCTGGCGGGCCTGTCGGGGTTGGATCGCGCGGCGCTCGCGACGCAGGTGCTGGAGCTGGAGCTCGACGGCCGCATCACCCGCCGCCCCGGCGGGCGCTTCAGTCTCGCCTGAATCCAGCGGTCCGCGGTGCAAGCCCTGCGTCGCACCGGGACCGGCGCGGCGCCGGGCCGACAAGGCGTGACGAAGGAGCATGTCGGCCATCGTCGACCCCGCCGAGCAAGGGTTCAACGCGGTCCCCGGCGGGATGCAGCGCCCGTCGCAGGCCGCGGGGCCTTTGCCACGGGCGGCCAGGGTGCCGGGGATGGTAGGGTAGGAGAGAGTCGAGAGGCAGCATGGCGAAATCGTTGGTCATCGTCGAATCGCCCGCCAAGGCCCGCACAATCAACAAGTATCTGGGTGCGGGCTTCAAGGTCGTGGCCTCGATGGGGCACATCCGCGACCTCCCCAAGAACAAGCTCGGCGTCGATGTCGAGGCGGGGTTCAGCCCGGAGTACGTGGCAATTCCAACGCGGAAGAAGGTGATCAAGGAACTCCGCGACGCCGCGCGGGGCGTCAGCGACGTCTACGTGGCGACCGACCCCGACCGGGAGGGCGAGGCTATCGGCTGGCATCTCGCCCGGGAACTGGGCGCCGGCAAGCGGCGCGTCAGCCGCCTCATGTTCAATGAGATCACGCGCGACGCGGTGCGCGCGGCGCTGGAGCACCCGGTGGAGATCGACCAGCGCATGGTCGATGCGCAGCAGGCGCGGCGGGTGCTGGACCGGCTGGTCGGGTACAAGCTGAGCCCGCTGCTGTGGGACAAGGTGCGGCGGGGCCTGTCGGCGGGCCGCGTCCAGTCCGTGGCGCTGAGACTGGTCTGCGACCGGGAGCGCGAAATCGAGCGGTTCGTTTCCAAGGAGTACTGGCACATCAAGGCCCGCCTGGCGGCGGACGCGCCGCCGGAGTTCGGCGCCCGGCTCGTCAAGAAGGGCGACCGTGCGGTCGAGATCGGCAGCGAGGCCGAGTCGCAGGCGGTGCTGGCCGAGCTGGACGGGGCGGCGTACGTCGTCGAGTCGGTGGTCACGAAGGAGCGGCGGCGGCACGCCGCTCCGCCGTTCATCACCAGCAGGCTGCAGCAGGCCTCGCGGTTTCCGGTCAAGCGAACGATGCAGATCGCCCAGCAGCTCTACGAGGGCGTCGAGTTGCCGGGCGAGGGATCCGTCGGCCTGATCACCTACATGCGCACCGATTCCACGCGCGTGGCGGAGCAGGCGCTGGGCGAGGTGCGGGCGCACATCGCCGAGGAGTTCGGCGCCGAGTACCTGCCGGCGAAGCCGAACCGCCATCGCACGAAGAAGGACGCGCAGGATGCGCACGAGGCAATCCGGCCGACGTCGGTCAGCCGCACCCCCGAGCAGCTGCGGCCGCACCTGAGTCGGGACCAGCACTACCTGTACCGCCTCGTCTGGAGCCGCTTCGTCGCCTCGCAGATGCCGCCGGCCACGTTCGACGACACGACGGTCGAGATCGGCGCGGCCGGCTATCGATTCCGCGCGAAGGGGTCGGTGCCGAAGTTCAACGGCTGGATGGCTGTCTACGGCGCCGCCGACCTCGAGGCCCCGGCGCCCGCTGCGGCCGGGAACGAGGACGAGCCGGCCTCCGGGCTGCTGCCGCCGCTGGCCAAGGGCGCGCGGCTGGTGCTGAAGGCGCTCACGCCGGAACAGAAGTTCACGCAGCCCCCGCCCCGCTTCAGCGAGGCGTCGCTGGTCAAGGAGCTCGAGGAGAACGGCATCGGCCGGCCCAGTACCTACGCCTCGATCATCGGCGTGCTCCAGCAGCGCGACTATGCCACGAAGACGGAGGGGCGGTTCATGCCGACCGCGCTCGGGCGGCTGGTCACCGATCTGTTGGCCAAGAGCTTCGACGCCATCATCCAGGTTGCCTACACGCGGGCGATGGAGGAGCGTCTCGATCGCATCGAGGAGGGTGCTGCCGACTACCAGGGCACGCTCGACGGGTTCTACCGGACGTTCCGCAGCGACCTCGAGAAGGCGGTCGAGTCGATGCCCGACGTCAAGGCGAACGGTCTGCCGAGCGAGGAGAAGTGTGAGAAGTGCGGGCGCCCGATGCTCGTCAAGGTCGGCAGGTTCGGCATGTTCCTGGCCTGCTCCGGCTATCCCGACTGTCGCACCACCCGCGAGCTCGAGAAGACGGATGAGGCGGTCGACGAGGTGCAGGAGACGTGCGAGAAGTGCGGGCGCCCGATGGTGGTCAAGCGGGGCCGGTTCGGCCAGTTCCTCGCCTGTACCGGCTATCCGGAGTGCAAGACGACGCGCAAGCTGATCTCGACGGCGCAGGGGTTGGCCAAGGCCAAGCCGGCCCGGCCGCTCGACGAGGCCTGCCCGCAGTGCGGCCAGCAGCTGGTCGTCAAGCAGGGCCGGTTCGGCGAGTTCACGGCCTGCTCCAACTACCCGGCGTGCCGCTATCTGAAGCTCGAGAGCACCGGCGTGGCCTGTCCGCGCGACGGCGGCGACATCGTGGTGCGGTCATCGCGGCGCGGGGTCTTCTACGGTTGCGCCAACTACCCCGCCTGCGACTTCACCGTCAGGAACAAGCCGCTGCCGGAACCCTGCCCGGCCTGCGGCGCGCCGTTCCTGCTCGAGAAGGTGACCAAGCGCCACGGCCGTCAGGTGCTGTGCCACAAAGACGCCTGCGACTACGTCCGCAGCGAGGAGCTGGCGGCCGTCTAGCAGCCCGGGCAGCAGCCGGCGCGAGCAAGGGGCCCCCGCCGGCGGCTCGCGGCGCAGCCCTCACCACGTGCTGGTTCGAGCGAATGATTCACATAATCGGGGGCGGGTTGGCGGGATGCGAGGCGGCCTGGCAGATTGCCGCGCAGGGCGTGCCGGTGACGCTGTGCGAAATGCGGCCGGTGCGCGGAACAGCGGTCCATCGGACCGACCGGCTGGCCGAACTGGTTTGCAGCAACTCCTTTCGGGGCGCCAAGCTCGAGAACGCCGTCGGGCTGCTGAAGGAGGAGATGCGGCGGCTGGGCTCGCTGATCATGCGCGTGGCCGGCGAGACGAGCGTGCCGGCCGGCGGTGCCCTCGCGGTGGACCGGGAGCGGTTCGCGGCCGGGGTCACCGGCGCCATCGAGGGCCACCCGCTGATCACCCTCACGCGCCGGGAGGTCGTGCGCATTCCCGGGCCGGGCGCGGCGCCGGTCATCATCGCCACCGGGCCGCTGACGTCCGATCCCCTGTCCGCCGAGATCGCGACGCTGGTCGGCCAGGACCACCTGTACTTCTACGATGCAATCAGTCCGGTCGTTGCGGCCGATACGATCGATCGGTCGAAGGTTTTTCGCGCCTCGCGTTGGGACGGCGCAACCGCGGGAGATTATCTCAACTGCCCGCTTAACGAGCACGAGTACGGGATGCTGCACGAGGCACTGGTAAGCGCGGAGCTGGCCGGAGTGCACGATATCGACCAGGCACGCTACTTCGAAGGCTGCCTGCCCATCGAGGTGATGGCCCGTCGAGGGCCCGACACGCTGCGGTTCGGCCCGCTGAAGCCGGTCGGGTTGACCGATCCGGCGACCGGGCACCGGCCCCATGCGGTCGTGCAGCTCAGGCAGGACAACCTGGCCGCGGACCACTACAGCCTGGTGGGGTTCCAGACGCAGCTCAAGTGGGGCGAGCAGCGTCGCGTCCTGCGCCTGATTCCGGGTCTGGAGCAGGGCGAGTTCGTGCGCTACGGCATGATTCACCGCAACACCTACATCAACGCCCCGCGCGTGCTGCTCGACACCTGGCAGACGCGCGCCCGGCCGGACCTGTTCTTTGCCGGCCAGATATCCGGCGTCGAGGGCTACGTGGAATCGGCGGCGTCGGGGCTCATGGCCGGTCTCAACGCGGCAGCCCTGGTGCAGAACCGGCCGCTCGTGCCTCCGCCGCGCACCACGGCGATGGGCGCGCTGGCCTACTACGTTTCGCACGCGGACGCCGCCGACTACCAGCCGACGAACATCGCGTTCGGCCTGATCCCGTCGGAGGCGCGCGCAGCGCGCAACCGACGTGCCCGGCGGCAGGCGCTGGCCGAGCGGGCGCTGAACGACCTGGCCGCGTGGGCTGCCGCCGCGCCGGCAGCGCCGCAAGCCGTTGCGGCGCAGTCATCATGAAGGACCTGCTGGACGCGTTCCTCGACTACCTGCGCTACAACCGCAACGCCTCGATCCACACGGTAGCAGCGTACCGCAGCGACCTCCGGCAGTTCCTCGCGTTCCTGGAGCAACGCGCGGGGTCCCGCGGACCCGGCCCGTCCGACTTCGACCACCGCGGCATTCGGGCCTTCCTGGGCGAGCTCCACCGCCGTGGCGACTCGACCACGTCGTCCGCGCGGCGGCTGGCCGCCATCCGCTCCTTCGGCCGCTATCTGTGCCGGGCCGGGTACCTGCCGCAGGACCCCGGCGCGCTCGTCGCCGCGCCGCGCGTCCAGCGCCGGATGCCGGCCCATCTCGACACGTTCGAGATGGAGGAGCTGCTCGCGGCGCCGGCCGCCGGGACGCCGCTCGGACGGCGCGACCGGGCGATGCTGGAGCTGTTCTACGCGTCGGGCCTGCGCCTGAGCGAGCTGGTGGGTCTGAACCTCGAAGACCTCAACCTGAGCGCCCGGATGCTGCGTGTGCACGGCAAGGGGGGCAGGCAGCGCATGTTGCCGTTCAACCGGACGGCGGCGGCCGCCCTGCGCCGCTACCTGCAGGATCGACGTACGCTGCTGGCGGCGGCGCCCGATCGGCGCGCGTCCTGGAGCAGGCGCGGCGTCGGCGACCCCCTGTTTCTGAACTATCGCGGCGGGCGCCTGTCCGCGCGGAGCGTGGACCGGCTCGTGCGGCGCTACGTGCTGCAGACGAGCGCGAAGACGGGCATCAGCCCGCACGCGCTGCGGCACTCCTTTGCCACGCACCTGCTGGAGCGGGGCGCCGACCTGCGGGCCATCCAGGAGCTGCTCGGCCACGCCCGCGTGAGCACGACGCAGCGCTACACCCACCTGAACGCCGCGCAGCTCACCACGCTCTATCGCCGGACGCATCCGCGCGCGTAGCCGGCGAGGTCAGGCGCCGTTTTTGCCGACCTGCCGGGCCAGCTGGTCGGCCTCCTGCTGCATCGCTTCCCACTGGTTCATCAGGTCCCCGACTTCCCACATGAGTGCCTGGTGCCTGTCGATGCCCGCCTTCGCGCTGGCTTCGTCGCGGTAGAAGCCGGGTTCGGCCATGTCGGTTTCCAGAGCCCGCACCGCCTGCTCTCGCTCGCCGATGCGCTGCTCGAGCCTCGCAATCCGATCCTGGAGGGTGCGCAGGCGCCGCTCCAGGCGGCGCGCCTCAGCCTGCAGCCGGCGCTCCTCCGTGCCGCGGCCGCGGCGGGCCGGCGCCGGCGTGCGCGGCCGCCGGGGTGCGCGCGCCGCGTCCGGGCGGACCCGCTGCGCAACGCTCCAGCGGAACTCCTCGTAGGTGCCCGGGTAGCGCGCCGCCGTCCCGTTGCCGATCTCCAGTACGCTGGTCGCGAGGCGGTCGACGAAGTAGCGGTCGTGCGAAACGAAGATCAGCGTGCCCCCATAGTCGGTGAGCGCATCCAGCAGGACGTCGGTCGAGTCGATGTCGAGGTGGTTCGTCGGCTCGTCGAGCAGGAGCGTATTGGAGGGGTGCAGCAGCATGCGGGCCACGGCGAGCCGGGTGCGCTCACCGCCCGAGAGCACCGCGACGCGCTTGTATATGTCGTCGCCCTCGAAGAGGAAGCCGCCCAGGATGTTGCGGATGGCGGGCACCATGTCCAGCGGCGACCCCGAGGACAGTGTCTCGTAGACGGTCAGCGCGGGATCGAGGCGGTTGGCCTCGTCTTGGGCGAAGTACTGCGCCACGACCTGCGGTCCTTCCACGCGCGCGCCGCGGTCGGGTGCCTCCACGCCCGCCAGCATGCGCATCAGCGTGGACTTGCCCGCGCCGTTGGGGCCTACGAGCGCGATGCGGTCACCCCGCTCGACGTGCACGTCTACGCCGTCGAATACGCGCAGTGCGCCGTACGCCTTGGCCGCGCCGCGCAGCTCCAGCGCGGTCCGGCCGCTCCGGGCGCTGGCCGGGAACTTGAAGTGGACGCGCTTGCGCTCGGGCGGCACCTCGATCGGCGTGACCTTCGCGAGCATCTTGATCCGGCTCTGCACCTGCGCCGCCTTCGTCGCCTTGTACCGGAAGCGGTCGATGAAGGCCCGCATGCGCGCCACGTCCTCGTCCTGCTGCTGCTTGCGCTCGCGGAGACGCGCCAGGCGCGTGTCGCGCTCGGCCAGATAGGCGCTGTAGCTGCCCGGATACCGGGTAAGCGTTCGCAGGCTGAGCTCCGCAATGGAGGTCACGACGCGGTCGAGGAAGAAGCGGTCATGCGAGACGAGCACGACCGCATGCGGGTAGCCGACGAGGAAGTCCTCGAGCCAGTTGCGGGCTTCCAGGTCGAGGTGGTTGGTCGGCTCGTCCATGAGCAGCAGCCGGGGCCGGCGCAGCAGCAGCTTCGCGAGGGCGATGCGCATCTGCCAGCCGCCGGAGAACTCCTCGGTGGCGCGCGCGAGGTCGGCCTCGCCGAACCCCAGGCCCCGCAGCACGGCGGTTGCGCGCGCGTCGATGTCGTAGCCCCCCTGGTGCTGAAAGGTCTCCTGGAGCTCGCTGTAGCGGGCGAGCAGCGTCCCGTGGTCGTCGTCGGTGGCCATCCGGGCCTCGATCTCCCGCATCTCGGCCTGCAGCGCGAGCAGCTCGCCGAAGGCGGCGCGTGCCTCGTCGAGCAGCGTCCGCCCGGCGTGGGCAATGCCGTCCTGCGGCAGGAATCCGACGGTGAGATCGGCTGGCCGGGCCAGCGTGCCGGCATCGGTCTCCTCCCGGCCGGCCATGATCCGCAGCAGCGTCGTTTTGCCCGCCCCGTTCGAGCCGCACAACCCGACGCGCTCACCCGCCTGGACCTGCCAGGTGAGGTCGTCGAAAAGCACGCGGGCCCCGAAGGCCTTGCGAACGGAGGACAGTTGAATCATGGTCGCGGTGCGGGCCGCCTGTGATTCTGACACGATGGAGGATGCGGCCGACTCTCGCGCGCGCTCGTTCGTCTTAAGGGATGGCATGCACAGGACCGACGAGGAGCTGGTCGAGCTCGCTGCCCGCGGCGAAACGGACGCCTTCAACGAGCTGGTGGTGCGCTGGCAGCGGCCCATCCACGCGCTGGCCTATCGCGTGGTGGGCCGCGACGAGGACGCCCGCGAGATCTGCCAGGAAGCGTTCCTGCGCGCGTTCCGCGGACTCCAGCGGTTCAAGGGGCAGGCCCGGTTCTCGTCGTGGCTGTACCGGATCGCGCTGAACCTGTGCCACGACTGGCTCCGCCGCCAGCGGCGGGGCGGGTTCGTGCAGCCGCCTGAGGACGCCGAGCCCGGCGAGCTGGGGGTCGTGGACCCGATCAACGAGACGGTCGAGGACCTGATCATCCGCCGCGACCTGGGCCGCGCCGTGGCGCAGGCCATGGCCCGGTTGCCGCCCGAGCAGCGAACGGTTATCGTCCTCAAGGAGTATCACGGCTTTACGTTCCGCGAGATCGCCGAACTGTCGGAGTGTCCGCTCAGCACCGTGAAGACGCGGTTGTATCAGGGGCTGAGCGTGCTGCGGAGGCATCTGGAACGCCAGGGTCTGCGCGCGTCCAGCGCGGTTCGCTCGGGTTGGTCGCAGCGGCGCGTGGCAGGGGAGTCCTGACATGGATGGAGTTGCTCCGTGCGGCGTCCGGGAGCGAGAGGCGCTCGTCGCCTATCTCTACGACGAGTGCGCCCCCGCCGAGCGCGAGCGGGTCGAAGCCCACCTGGGCGTCTGCCCCCGGTGCGCGGACGAGGTGTCGGCGTTCCGGTCCGTGCGTGGTGCGCTCGACGCCTGGACAGTGCCCGAGGCCGTGCTCGGCCTGCGTGTGGTTTCCGAGCGGGAGACACGGAGCACGCCGTGGTGGACCGTCGCCCGGCGTCCGGGGTGGAAGCTGGCGGCCGCCGCCGGCGTGGTCTTCGCGGCCGGGCTCGTCCTGGGCGGTGCGGCGGTGCGGCACAGCGACCGCGGCCTCGTGCTGCGCGCCGGGCTGGTTGACCAGGTGCGTTCGACGGCCGATTCGGCCGGCGCGCTGCCGACCGCGACGGATGCGGGCGCGGAGGCCGAGCCGGGGCAGGCAGCTGCGCCGTGGCGTACCGATCTGGCTGCGCTGGAGCGGCAGTTGCGGCGGGAGCTGGCGCCGGCGGCGCCCCGCCCGGAGTCCGAACCCCGCGCGCTCCCCGCCGACGCGCTGCTGCAGCAGTTGCAGAGTCTGATTGCGCAGAGCGAGCGGCGGCAGCAACAGGAGCGGGCGTTGTGGCTGACGGAATTCGCTCAGGAGCTGGACGTGCAACGGCGCGCCGACCAACAGCAGTGGCGCCGCGAGCTGGGCGCGCTCGAGGGCGTCACCGATCATCTCGTCCGGGTCTCTCAGCAGTAGTCGGGCGGGCAAGGAGCCGGCTCCGCGGAAGGGCGCGCACCCCTTCGGCAGGCGCCGGGCGCGCAGACCTGTCTGATTGGAACCAGGAGGCAGCTTGGACCAGGTGCACCGCGCACGGCGCACGCCGCCAGGCGTCCGGATCGCACGCGCGGGCCGGCGCAGTCTGCAGGTGGGCGTCGCGCTCATCGCTCTGGCCGCGCCTGCGCCTGCCCAGGTGCCGCCGACGGGCGGAGACCGTGATGCGAACGTCGCGCGGCAGGTCCGCCGCCTGGAGCAGGCACTCGAGCGTGCGGTGAGCCGCGGCGTGAGCACGGTGGAGCGTCAACTGCCCACTCCGGCGCCCGGCCTGCTCTTCTTCGCCGGCTCGATCCAGGCGCGCGGCTTCGTTCTGGACGACTACGGGGTGTTCTTCTACGTCGAGTACCCGGTCGTGCGGCGCAGCCTGCTCTGGTCGCTGGGTGTGCTGGATCCGTTCGACGCCGGCATGAGACCCGCGCCGGCCGGACGGCGGCGGCGCATGGTGACCGTGCAGGACAGCCCCGGCCGGGCCACCCACGGTCAGGCGCGGCGCGAGGCGGAAGCGCCGGCGCGCTCGCCGTCCGCCGCGCCCGCGCCGCGCGCCGTGGATCCCGAGGAACTCTATCGCACGGTGCTCAGGGAGGCGCTCACGGACGCGCTGATGACGCATGGCGGCGCCCTGCCCGCTGCGCTTGGGGAGTTCGAGTGGCTGACCGTCGCCGCGCGCGACGGACGCGGTCCGCGGGTCCGTGCGGGCGAACGAACCACCCTGAAGATCCGGGTGCGGGGCGGCGATCTGGCGGCGCTGCACGACGGCCGCCTGTCCCCGGAAGAGGCCCGTGGGCGCGTCGAGACGCGCCAGGGCCCTGCGCCCTAGCCTGACAGCCCGTGGTGAACCTGCGTCGCACCGCGACGGGCGAGGCGCCCGCTTGGCAAGGCGCGACGAGGGAGGGCGCACGTTCCCGCCCGGCTCCCTTCGTCAGCGGCACGCGAAAGACAGCCAAGGCGCGGATGCGGGCACGCGTCGCCGGCGTGGGCCGGCTTCTGATCTACAATTCCTGCATGTCCGAGGGGCGCGGCGGAACTGCGGTCGGCAGCCGTGCGCGGGGCGAACGTCTCGCGGTTGTGCTGGCTCTCGCGCTGGCCGCCGGCTGCGGCAGCCCGCCGCTGCACATGCCCGGCACGCTGGCCGTCACCGACGTGACGACGGGCTGGCTGGATGTCGGTCTGGACGATCTCGGCCGCAGCAAGCTCGTGCCCACCATCTCGTTCCGGCTCAGGAACATCTCGGACAGCCACGTGAGAACGCTGCAGTTGAACGGCGTCTTTCGCCGCTGCCAGGTGGGCCAGGCCGGCGAGCCGCCCGTGTCCGAGGTTTCCCCGGCCGACGCCGAGGCGGGGACCTGCGCCGGCGAGGTCCAGGAATGGGGCAACGCGTACGTGCGTGCGGTCGGCCGCGAGGGGCTCGATCCCGGCGCCCTCGCCGGACCCTTCACGATGGAGTCCGGCCTCGGGTACACCGGTGAACAGCCGCGCGTCGAGATGCTGCAGCACCGGGATTTCGTCGACGTCAAGGTCGAGCTCTTCATCAAGCACCGGGCGGACCCGTGGGTGAGGCTGGGCGAGCATCCGATCGATCGGCAGCTCCTCACGCAGTAGTGCGTGCCTCCCGTGCCGCCCCGGCCCCGCCCGCCCGTCCCGGACTCCCGCCGTCCGACGGCGCTGCGCCGGGATCTCGGTCCGCTCGACGGCGCGGCGATCGTCGTCTCCAACGTTATCGGCAGCGGGATCTTCATCGTGCCTGCGTTCGTCGCCCGGGACGTGCCCGACGCCTGGGCCATGCTCAGTGTCTGGCTGGCCGGCGGCGTGCTGGCCTTTGCGGGCGCCATGGCCTATGCGGAGCTGGCTGCACTGCGGCCGCGGGCCGGCGGAGAATACGTGTACCTGCACGAGGCGTTCGGCCCGCTGGCCGGCTTCCTCACCGGCTGGACGTCGTTCGTCGCGGGCTTCTCGGGGGCCATTGCCGCCAGCGCCGTCGGCCTCGCCAGCTACCTGGGCCGCTTCGTGCCCGCGGCCGGCGACACGACGCCGCTCCTGCAGTTGCCGCTGGGCGTTGCGACGCTCACCGTCTCGCCGCAGTCCGTCGTGGCGCTGACGGCCATCGCGGGACTGTCGGTCGTGCACGTCGTCGGTCTCGGTCCCGGACGGATCGTGCAGAACGTGCTCGCTGCTCTGAAGGTGCTCGTGCTGGTGGCTTTCGTCGCTCTCGGCTTCACGATCGGCCTGGGAACGGGCACGAACTTCGCCGCCGCCGGCCCGGTCGCTCCCGCCGGCTGGGCGCTGGCGCTGATTCCGGTGATGTTCAGCTACTCGGGCTGGAACGCGGCTGCCTACGTGGCCGAGGAGATGCGCGACCCGGGCCGCAACGTGCCGCTGGCCCTCGGCATCGGCACCGTGGTCGTCATCGTCATCTACCTGCTGCTGAACAGCCTCTACGTCTACGCCCTGCCGGTGGCCGAGCTTGCGGCCGTCGACGTCCGCGTGGTGGACGCTACGGCCGAGCGGCTGTTCGGGCCGGCCGGCGCGGCGCCGCTCGCCGCCGCGTCGGTCGTGATGATCGCGGCGAGCATCAGCGCGATGATACTGGCGGGGCCGCGCGTGTACTACGCGATGGCGCAGAACGGCCAGTTCTTCGCGCGCCTCGCCGCGGTGCATCCGACGTTTCGGACTCCCACGGCCGCCATCCTCGCGCAGAGCGCGTGGGCGGGCCTGCTCGTGCTGACCGGCACGTTCGATCAGCTCGTGGAGTACACCGGGTTCGCGGTCGTGCTGTTCGCCGGCGTGGCAGTCACTGCGCTATTCGTGCTGCGCCGCCGCGAGCCGCTGGCGCCGCGCCCCTTCCGTGCCTGGGGCTATCCGCTCGCGCCGTTCGTCTTCGCCCTGGCCAGCCTGTTCATGGTCGGCAACGCCATCTGGCGCAGCCCCGGCACCTCGGCCGCCGGGTTGCTCATCATCGGGGCCGGCATCCCGGCGTTCTTCCTCTTCCGCCGCTCGCGCCGCGCGGCGCGGCAGCAGGCTGGGTGACCGGTGGCCGACTTCCACAGTACGACGGTGCTCGCGGTGCGCCGCGGGGAGCAGGTCGTGCTGGCCGGCGACGGACAGGTGACGCTCGGCAACACCGTCGTCAAGCAGAGTGCGCGCAAGATCCGACGGCTCTACAACGGCAGGATCCTGGCCGGGTTCGCCGGCTCGTCGGCCGATTCGTTCGCCCTGTTCGCGCGCTTCGAGTCGAAGCTCGAGCAGTACCGCGGGAATCTGGAACGTTCGGTCGTCGAGCTCGCCAAGGACTGGCGCACCGACCGCATGCTGCGTCGCCTGGAGGCGCTGCTGCTGGTCGTCGACGCCTCGGCCACCTTCCTGCTCTCGGGCACCGGGGATCTGATCGAGCCCGACGACGGCATCGTCGCCATCGGGTCCGGCGGGCCGTACGCCATGGCGGCAGCCAAGGCGCTTGCACGCCATACCGAGCTCGATGCACGCGCCATCGCCGAGCAGGCGCTGACCATAGCAGCCGGCATTTGCATTTACACGAATGCCAGTGTCACGATCGAGGAACTGTAGGAGTCTGCGGTCCCGCCCGTCATGCCCATCTACCTGCCCGAATCGACGGTGACGAGTGCCGACACGCTGACGCCGCGTCAGATCGTAGCCGAGCTCGACAAGTACGTCGTGGGCCAGACGAGCGCCAAGCGGGCGGTTGCCGTCGCGCTCCGGAACCGGATGCGGCGCCAGAAGTTGCCGCCGGAACTGGCCGAGGAGGTGGCGCCCAAGAACATCCTGATGATCGGCCCGACCGGTGTGGGCAAGACCGAGATCGCCCGACGGCTCGCCCGGCTGGCCCAGTCGCCGTTCATCAAGGTCGAGGCGTCGAAGTTCACCGAGGTCGGCTACGTCGGCCGCGACGTCGAGTCGATGGTCCGCGACCTGGTCGAACTGGCGGTCGACATGGTCCGCGAGCAGCGGCTGGTCGAGGTGCGCGGCAAGGCCCGCGAGAGCGCCGAGGAGCGTCTGCTGGACCTGCTCCTGCCGCCGGTGCGGCCGGTGGCCGACGCGTCCGACGCCGCTGCCGCCGGCGAGCACGCGCAGCGCACGCGGGAGAAGTTTCGCGACCAGCTCCACGGCGGCCGGCTCGATGCGCGGGTGGTCGAGGTCGAGGTCCGGGAGCGGTCGCTGCCCTCGTTCGAGGTAGTCACGGGCTCGTCGATCGAGGAGATCGACATCAACGTGAAGGACATGCTGCCGAGTCTCTTCCAGGGTCGGCCGCGGAAGCGGCGTCTGAAGGTGCCGGAGGCGCTGCAGCACCTGACCCAGGAAGAGGAACAGAAGCTCGTCGACATGGACAGCGTGAGCCGTTCGGCCGTGGAGCGCGTCGAACAGGCCGGCATCATATTCGTCGACGAGATCGACAAGATCGCCGGGCGCGAGGGGGTGCAGGGACCGGACGTGAGCCGCGAGGGCGTGCAGCGCGACATCCTGCCCATCGTCGAGGGCACCACGGTCAGCACGAAGCACGGCATGGTGCGCACGGACCACATCCTGTTCATTGCGGCCGGCGCGTTCCACATGGCCAAGCCGTCCGACCTGATTCCCGAGCTGCAGGGGCGGTTTCCGATCCGGGTCGAGCTGGATGCCCTGGGCACGGACGAGTTCGTGCGCATCCTGACGGAGCCGAAGGGCGCGCTGGTCACCCAGTACATGGCGCTGCTGGCCACCGAGGGTCTCGAGCTGACCTTCGAGGCCGAGGCCGTGCGGCGCGTCGCGGAGTTTGCGACCATGGTCAACGAGCGCACGGAGAACATCGGCGCGCGGCGGCTGCACACCGTCATGGAGAAGCTGCTCGACGAGGTCTCCTTCGATGCGCCCGACATGATCGAGCAGCAGGTCGTCATGGACGGCGCCTACGTCGACCGGATGCTCGTCGACATCGTGAAGGACGAGGATCTATCGCGGTACATTCTGTGATCCGTCGGCGGGCCGGCCTGCCCGCGCTGCTCTGCGCCGCGCTCGGTGCGGGGTGCGGCGTGCGGGGCGACCCGCTCCCGCCGCGCCTGGTCGTGCCCGCCCCGGTTGCCGATCTGTCCGCGGAACGCTTCGGAGACCACGTCTACGTGCAGTTCACGATTCCGTCCGCGAACAGCGACGGCACGTCGCCGGCCGACCTCGACCGGGTCGAGCTGTACGCCCTGACCGCGCCACCGCCCGCCGGCCGCCCGGACGTGGCGCTGGACGCGTGGCTCGCCGCGGCCATGCTGGTCGCGCGGCTGGAGGTTGCCCGACCCGGCGCCGACAGGGCGAGCGCCGGGGACGACCGGCTGCCGGCCCAAGGCGAGCGGCTGACCGTGGCCGAGGCGCTGCCGCTGCCGACGCCTGCAGTGAACGCCGGGGAGGACCCGCCGGAGAGGCCCGCCGTCGTTGCCGGCCCACTGCTCGGTCCGCCGCTGCCGCGGCCCGCCACCCGGACCTACGTGGCCCTGGCGGTCTCCGGCCGCGACCGCGAGAGCCGGCCGTCGCGGCGGGCGATGGTGCCGCTGGGGTCCGCCCCCGCACCGCCCGCGCCGCCCCGGGTGACCTACGACGAGACGCGGCTTTCAGTTGCCTGGACGCCGCCGCCCGCGGCGCGCCTGCCCGTGCAGCGCACAGCCACCGCCGCGGAGCTGCCGTCGCGGGCGCTGCCGCCGCGTCCGGCCGCGACGCGCTACGAGGTCTACGCCACCGCCGCGGCGCCGGACGCCGGGCGCGCACGCGTGCCGCGGCCCCTGCATGCCGCGCCGCTGGCGGGCACGTCGTATCACGAAGCGGATCCGGCGCTCGGCGTCGAACGCTGCTTCGCCGTCCGCACGGTCCACGCCATCGACGGGATTGACGTGCGCAGCGCGCCGTCGGGGGTCACCTGCCGCGAGCTGGTCGACACGTTCGCGCCGGCCCCGCCGGCGGGCCTCGCCGCGGTGGCGGCCGCGGGCGTCGTCAATCTGGCCTGGATGCCCAACGCCGAGGACGACGTCGTCGGCTACCTGGTCTTGCGCGCACGCGGCGCAGGTGCGAAACTCGGCGCGTTGACCGCTGAGCCGATCGCGGCGACGACCTGGCGCGATGCGACGGTGGAGCCGGGCGTGAGCTACGAGTATGCGGTGCAGGCGGTCGATGACGGCGAGCCGCCCAACGTCAGCCCACCGTCGGAGCGGGTCAGGGAGCAAGCGCGATGAGTGATGGGGCGCACTGGATCTACCGGGCGGAGCGCGCCGGCCGGCAAGTGCACGTGCTGCAGGCCGGCGGCGACTGGAACGAGCTCGACGGCGACCTGTTCGGCCGCTACCGTGCCGGCGCCGCGGTCGATCCGGCCGACCTGCGGATTGTGGCACCCCTCGCGCCGTCGAAGATCGTGGCGGTGGGCCTGAACTACCGCGACCACGCCCGGGAGATGAACAAACCGCTGCCCGACGAGCCGCTGATCTTCCTCAAACCGCCGTCGGCGGTCGTGGGGCCCGACGACGCCATCGTACTGCCGCCGGGGGCTGGCCGGGTCGACTACGAGGCCGAGCTCGGCGTGGTGATCGGGCGCCGCGCGCGGCGGGTTTCGGCTGCCGACGCGCCGGACCATATACTGGGTCTGACCTGCGTGAACGACGTGACGGACCGGGACCTCCAGAAGCGCGACGTGCAGTACACCCGCGCCAAGGGCTTCGACACGTTCGCCCCGGTCGGTCCGGCGGTGGCGGTGGGCGTCGACTGGCGCGCGCTGGACGTCGAATCGTGGCTCAACGGCGAGCGGCGCCAGGCGTCGAACACCCGCGAGCTCATCTTCGACATCGGCCGTCTGGTCGAGTTCGTCTCCGCGGTGATGACGCTGCTGCCGGGGGACGTGATCGCGACCGGCACCCCCTCAGGGGTCGGTCCGCTGCAGCCGGGAGATCGGATTGTCGTGAAGGTCGCCGGTGTCGGCTCGCTGGCGAACGACGTGGTCGCCGCCGACCCGGCGTGAGGTTCGAGCGATGAAGCTGTTCGTCGATACGGCGCACGTTCCCGACATCGAGGCGCTGCTGCCGCTCGGCATCGTGGACGGGGTGACGACCAACCCGTCGCTGCTCGCCCGCGAGGGCGGGGATCCGGATACGATCCTGAAGACCATCTGCCGGCTGGTCGAAGGGCCCGTCAGCGCGGAGGTGGTGTCCACCACCGCCGACGAGATGGTGCGCGAAGGGCGGCGGCTGGCCGGGCTCGACGAACACATCGTCGTCAAGGTCCCTTTCGGGCGGAACGGCGTGGCCGCGTGCAGGCGGCTCACCGGCGAAGGGATCCGCGTGAACGTGACGCTCGTGTTTTCCGCCGCCCAGGCACTATTGGCCGCCAAGGTCGGCGCGGCGTACGTCAGTCCGTTCGTCGGCCGGCTCGACGACGTCGCGGCGTCCGGCATGGACCTCATCGGCCAGGTAGTGGGCATCTACGACCAGCACGAGTTCGCCACCGAAGTGCTGGCGGCCAGCGTGCGGGGTCCGCTGCACGTCGTGGAGGCGGCGACCCTGGGCGCTGACATCTGCACGTGTCCCGCCCGGGTCATCGATGCGCTCTTTGCGCACCCCCTGACCGACATCGGCCTGCAGAAGTTCCTGGCCGATTGGGAACGCGCACAGGCGGCGCGCGTTCAGGAGTCTGCGCCGTAGAACGGCGTAGACTCCCGGTAGGATGGACTAAGCACTAGGCGGAGCGCTCAGGCGACGATTGGCGGGCCAGAGAATTCCGGAAACGAAGACGCATGGACACGCGACAGGTTCTCGAGGAGTACGAACGTCGGGCGGAGCTCGGGGGCGGCGAGGCGCGCCGGCAACGGCAGCACGCCGCCGGAAAGCTCACGGCACGGGAGCGGATGGAGCTGTTCTTCGATCCGGGCAGCCTGCGGGAGATCGACAAGCTGGTCACGCATCGCTGCCGGGACTTCGGGATGGCGGACGAACTCGTTCCCGGCGACGGCGTCGTGGCCGGCCACGGGCTGGTGGACGGCCGCCTCGTGTATGCGTTCGCCCAGGACTTCACCGTGTTCGGCGGCTCGCTGTCGGAGACCAACGCGTCGAAGATCGTCAAGATCATGGACCTGGCGGTCCGGAACGGCGCGCCGGTCGTGGGGCTGAACGACTCCGGCGGCGCGCGCATCCAGGAGGGCGTGCTCTCGCTCGGCGGCTACGCTGACATCTTTCTTCGCAACACGCTGGCCTCGGGGGTGATCCCGCAGATCTCGGCCATCATGGGCCCGTGCGCGGGCGGCGCCGTGTACTCGCCGGCGATCACCGACTTCAACGTCATGGTGCGCGAATCGAGCTACATGTTCGTCACCGGTCCCGACGTCATCCGGACGGTCACGCACGAGGAGGTGTCCAAGGAGGCGCTGGGCGGCGCGATGACGCACAACGAGCGCAGCGGCGTGGCGCACTTCGCGGTCCAGGACGATCGGGAATGCCTCGCCCTCATCCGCACACTGCTGGGCTACCTGCCGAGCAACAACCTCGACGGCGCCCCGCGGGTCGAGTCGACGGATCCCGCCGACCGCGCCGACGAGCAGCTCGACAGCCTGGTGCCCGAGTCGCCGAACCAGCCCTACGACATGCTGGACCTGGTGCATGCGGTGGCGGACGACGGCGAGTTCCTGGAGGTGCAGCGGCACTTCGCCCGCAACATCGTGGTGGGGTTTGCGCGGCTCGGCGGGCAGTCGGTCGGCATCGTCGCCAACCAGCCCGCGCACCTGGCCGGCACGCTGGACATCGACGCGTCGGTGAAGGGCGCGCGCTTCGTCCGCTTCTGCGACGCTTTCAACATTCCGCTCGTCACCCTCGAGGACGTGCCTGGGTTCCTGCCCGGTACGCAGCAGGAATACGGCGGCATCATTCGTCACGGTGCCAAGCTGCTGTTCGCGTTTGCCGAGGCAACCGTGCCCAAGGTGACGGTCATCGTCCGCAAGGCGTACGGCGGGGCGTACTGCGTCATGGCGAGCAAGCACCTCCGCACCGATGTCAACCTGGCTTGGCCGACGGCGGAGATCGCGGTGATGGGTCCGGAGGGCGCCGTCAACATCCTGTACAAGCGGGAGCTCGAGACGGCCGCGGACCCCGCCGCGCAGCGCGAGCGGCGGGTGCTGGAGTTTCGGGAGAAGCTCGCCAACCCGTTCGTCGCGGCCGGACGCGGCTTCATCGACCAGGTCATCGAGCCGCGGACCACCAGGCCCCGGCTCATCGCCGCGCTGCGCAGTCTGGAAGGCAAGCGCGACACCAATCCCCAGAAGAAGCACGGCAACATTCCCCTATGACTTGCGTTGAACGGTCGTGAAGGTTCTCGTCGCCAACCGGGGAGAGATCGCCGTCAGGGTGATGCGCGCGTGTCGGGACATGGGCGTCCCGACCGTCGCCGTGTACTCGCCGAGCGATCGGCTGGCGCCCCACGTGCGCTATGCCGACGAGGCAGTCGGCCTGGGCGCCGACCGGCCGGCCGAGAGCTACCTGGACATCGACCAGCTGGTCGCTGCCGCGCGCCGCACCGGCGCGGATGCGGTCCATCCCGGCTACGGGTTCCTGGCGGAGAACGCGGAGTTCGCGCGCGCCTGCCGCGCCGCGGGCCTGCGTTTCGTGGGGCCGGCGGCCGACGTCATCGCGCTGATGGGCGGCAAGACCGCGTCGCGCGAGGCGGCCCGGCAGGCCGGCGTGCCGGTGGTGCCGGGGACGGACGGCCCGCTGCCCGACGAGTCCACCGCCGACGAGCTCATCCGCACGGCGGACGGCATCGGCTACCCGCTGTTCGTCAAGGCAGTGGCCGGCGGCGGGGGGAAGGGCATGCGGCTGGTCGACGGGCCGGATGCGCTGCCGGGTGCGGTGCGGGCGGCGCGCTCCGAGGCGCAGTCGGCATTCGGCGATTCGACGGTCTACTTGGAGCGCTGCATACAGGTGGCGCGGCACATCGAGGTCCAGTTGCTCGGCGACGACGACGGCCGGGTCGTGCCGTTCGTGGAACGCGAATGCTCGATTCAGCGGCGGCACCAGAAGGTGATCGAGGAGTCGCCGTCGCCGGTCGTCGACGTGGTCACGCGGCAGGCGCTCGCGGCCGCGGCCGCGGCGTTGGCCCGCGGCGTGGGCTATACCAACGCGGGGACGGTCGAGTTCCTGCTCGACGACGCCGGGCAGTTCTACTTCCTCGAGATGAACACGCGGCTGCAGGTGGAGCACCCGGTGACCGAGATGGTGACCGGGGTCGATCTCGTCGCATGGCAGTTGCGCATCGCGCGCGGCGAGAAGCTGGCGCTGGACGCCGAGCGGATGCTGGCGCCCGCCGGCCACGCCATCGAGTGCCGGGTCTACGCCGAGGATCCCGAGGCCGGCTTCATTCCCTGCCCCGGTCGCATCACGAGCCTGCGCACGCCGGATGGTCCGGGCATCCGCGACGACAGCGGGGTGGCGCCCGGGTTCGAGGTGCCGCTGCACTACGACTCGATGCTGTCGAAGCTGGTAGCCTGGGGCGAGACGCGCCCCCAGGCGATCGACCGCATGCGCCGGGCGCTGACCGAGTACGAGGTGGGCGGCGTGCGGACGACAATCCCGCTCTTCCGCTGGATCCTGGATCGGCCGGACTTCGCGGCCGCCCGCTTCGATACGGGCTACCTCGACCGCACGCTGGCTGCCCGGCCGCCCGGCCCGCTGCTCCCTCCGCCGACGACGGCCGAGGAGCTGGCGGTGCTCGCTACAGCCGTGCGGGCGGTCCTCGACGCCGAGGCGGGGCGTCCGCCACACGGGTCGTCCGGGGCGCCGCGCACGCCGTGGCAGCAGGCTGCGCGTCTGGGAGCTTTGCGGCGCTGAATGGCTGAAACTACCATCGAGATCGAGGTCGCCGGGCGCAGCCACCGGGTTGCGGTCGAGCAGGTCGGCTCGCACCCGACGCGGTTCCGGGTGGCCTGGGGCGGCGTCACACGCGTGGTCGACGCACGCCGCAGCGACCCGGAGACGCTCTCCCTGGTGCTCGTCGAGGGCGGTTCGGGAAGCCATGCCGTCCGCTGCGTCGAGGCGGCAGCGCCGGGCGCGGTGGACGTGCACGTGGACGGCACCGTGGTGCGCGCGCTCGTCGACGTCGGGCGCACCCGGTTCAGTGCGCGCGGCACGCGCGGCGGCGAGCGGGGCGACGGTCGGCACGTCACGGCGCCGATGCCGGGGAAGGTGGTGCGAGTGCTCGTGGCCCCGGGCGACGCGGTCGAGGCCCGCCAGGGCGTCGTCGTGGTCGAGGCCATGAAGATGGAGAACGAGTTGACCGCCCCGCGCGCCGGCCGGGTGGCCGAGGTGGCGGTGGCGGAAGGCGCCTCGGTGGACGCGGGGAGGGTGCTGGTCGTCATCGAATAGCCGCAGGCCCATGACTGACGAATCGACGGCCGGGCCCGCACCGGGTGCGAATTCCCCGGACGCGGAGCCCGCGCCCGCCGGCCGCGCCCGCCGGCGGCTGCTGCGCTGGACTCCGGGGCGGCGCGCCCGCTGGGCAATCGGCGCCGGGTTCGGGCTCGTCGCCGCGGGCCTGGTATCGCTCGTCACCATCGATCTGGGACCCGTGGTGCGCGCGCAGGCCGAGTCGGCGGCGTCGGCGAGCCTCGGCCGCCCGGTGCGCATGGGCCGGCTCGGCACCTACGTGCTGCCGGGGCGGTTCCTCGTCGAGGACCTCGTCATCGACGGGCTGTCGCCGAGCGACGAACCCTTCCTGACGGCCGAGCGGATAGTCGTCAGCACCTCCTGGGTTGCGCTGCTGCGTGGCGAGATCCTGATCGACGGCGCGGAAATGGCCGACTGGCGGATGCTCGTCGAGAGCTTCCCGGACGGCCGGCACAGCTTCCCGCCCTTCGCCGCCAGACGGTCCACGGAGCCGCCGCCGGCCGCTGCCCCCGCCCGGACGGACGCCGTCCCGCGTTCCTTCGTCACCACCCTGAGCCATCTGCTGGTGCACGACGGCGAGTTCGTCTACCGCGACCACGGTGCGCCATGGAGCGTCACGGCGCGCGACATCGACCTCACGATCCGCAAGCGCGACGGCTACGGCGGCGAGGTGTCGTTCCGGGGCGGCACGGTTCGAATCGGCTCGTTCGCGCCGATGACGGCCGCCATGGACGCCACCTACGTGCTCGACGGGGGACTGGTCGACCTGCCCGACATCCACCTGGCGATGGACGGCTTCACATCCCAGCTGACCGGTCAGGTCGATCTGCTCAACTGGCCCGAGCAGACCTATCGCATCGTCGACTCGGTGATCGAGCTGCCGCCGATGAAGGAAATCTTCTTCGCGGACGACGACTTCACCGTCACGGGCGACGCGGGGTTCACGGGGACCTGGCACATCTTCGACGGCGGCCGCGAGCTGGAGGGTGTGTTCCGGAGCGCGAACGCGGCGCTCAACGGCCTGCGTTTTCCCGGTATCGAAGGCTCGCTGGTGTGGACCGCGGAGCGCTTCGAGGTGTTCGACGGCCGCTCCCCGTTCTACGGCGGCGCGCTCGATTTCGACTACTCGATGCAGCCGCTCGGCGGGACGACGCCCGGCGAGGCAAGGCTGGGGACTACCTATCGCGGCGTCGATCTCGCCGCGCTCATCGACGACCTGCCGGTGCAGGGGATCCGGCCGCGGGGCCGGGCGACCGGCCGCAACCTGCTGCGCTGGCCGCTGGGGGCCTTCGCCGACCGCACCGGCGACGGGCGGCTGGCGGTCACTCCCGTCCCGTCCCGGCAGCTCATGACCCGCGCGACCCCGCCGGCAGGTCCCGCGGACTCCGACTCCTACGCGGCGGTCCCGTTCGCCCCCGGGGGGCGCCGCTGGTCGTTCCCGGTGGGCGGCGCAATCGCCTACGCGGTCGATCCGGCGGGGATCGCCATCGAGCCCAGCCGCCTGGCGACCCCGTACACGGAGATCGAGTTCCAGGGACGGACGGCATACGGCGGCCGGTCCCGCATACCATTCCGCGTGACGAGTGCCGACTGGCAGGAGAGTGACCGCTTGATGGCGGCGTTCATGACCGCGTTCGGCGCGCCCACGGGTGAGATCGCAGTCAGCGGTCGCGGGCAGCTCGAAGGCGTCATGCTCGGCACGTTCGCGTCGCCGCGCATCGAGGCGCACTTCGACGGGCAGGATATTCGTGCCTGGAACGTGGCGTGGGGCACCGGCCGCGGCGCGATCATGGTCGAGGACGGCCAGCTCGACGTTGCGGACACCGAGTTCGCCCACGACGGCGCGGCGCTGCGCATCGACGGCCGCTTCGCGCTGGGCGGCCGGGGCGGCGGCGAGGACGAGATCGACGCGGCCTTCGAAGTCGCGGCGTTCCCTGCTGCCCGTGTGCGCCGGGCGTTCGGCCTGCGCGGCTACGACATCGACGGTCCCCTGACCGGCGCGATCCGGCTCTTCGGCCGCTATCGGCGTCCCTACGGCGTGGGCCGCCTGACGCTCGACCGGCCGCTGGCCTACGGCGAGTCGTTCGATGCGGCCGCGGCGGGCCTGCGCTTCGAGGGGGGCGGCGTCCGCGTCGAAGGTCTGGAGGTGCGCAAGGGCGGCGGCCTCGTGACCGGTGCCGCGTTCATCGGCTGGGACGGGACGTACTCGTTCAACGCGGCCGGGCGCGGCATCGCGGTGACGTCGCTCGACGCGGCCCGCGTGGAGGGCGTACCGCTGGGCGGGCGTCTCCGGTTCACCGTCGACGGCGTCGGCGCGTTCGCCGATCCGCGCTACGAGGTGCGCGGTGCGGTGCGCGACCTGACCATCGGGGGCGAGGTGCTGGGCCACCTGTCGGGGCGCATCGACGTGCGCGACGGCGTCATGGGGCTGGAAGCCGAGGCTTCGTCGCCGCGCGGAGCCGTCTCGGGTTCCGGGCGCGTCGAGCTGGCGACGACCCGCTCCGAGCTGCTGCTGCGCTTCAGCGACGCCACGATCGACCCGTACGTCCGCGCGTTCCAGCCGGCGCTGCCCGAGCAGCTCGCCGCCGAGGTGAGCGGCACGCTGCAGGTGCTCGGTCCGCTGCGCGACGTCGGGCAGCTCGAGGTCGCGTCCACGATCGAACAGTTGCAGCTCGAGGTCTACGGCTACACGGTCCGCAACGACCGGCCGCTCCGGCTGGTCCTGGAGCGCAACGTCGTCGGTGTCGAGCGGATGCGTCTGACCGGCGACGGGACGGCGCTGGAACTGACCGGCAGCATCGACCTGGGCAGCGAGCGGCTGGCGGTGGAGGCCACCGGTGATGGCGGCCTCGGTTTCCTCCAGCAGATCTTTCCCGATCTGCGGGGGGCCGGGCACGCCCGCGTGGCCGCAAGCATCGGCGGCACGCTGCGCCGCCCGCTCCTGACCGGCGAGGCGGCAGTCGAGGGCGGCCGGATTCGCCACCTGTCGTTCCCCCACGGACTCGAGAACATCGCAGGCCGCATCGTGTTCGAGCCGAACGGGCTGCGGTTCGACGAGCTGACGGGCGAACTCGGGACGGGTCCGGTGCGGTTCGGGGGGCGAGTCGGCCTGCGGGGCTACGCGGTCGATACGCTGGGCGTCACGGCGACCGGCACCGACCTGCGCCTGCGCTTCCCCGAGGGGGTGCGCTCCGTGGTGGATGCGGAGCTGGCGCTGGGTGGCACCGTGGACGCGCCCGTGCTGTCCGGGTCGGTGGACGTGCGCGACGCGGTGCTGCTGGAGCTGTTCGAACCGAGCACCAGTCTGCTCGATTTCGGGCCCGACGAAGCCCTGGCGGCGCAGCAGCCCGTGGATCTGGCGTTTCCGCTGCGCCTGGACGTCCGGATCAGCGCGCCGTCGAGCCTGCGCATCAGCGACAACGCCGCGCGCGTGGTGTCGAGCGCGGAGCTGACCCTCGGCGGTACCTACGGGCGGCCGCAGTTGTTCGGGAACGCCGAGATCGAGCGCGGCGAGGTCTTCTTCGAGGGCAACCGCTATCGCGTGACGCGGGGCAGCATAGGCTTCGCGAGCCCGACGGCCATCGAGCCGTTCTTCGACATCGAGGCCGAGACCGACGTGCGGACGCCGGGCCAGACGTACCGGGTGACGCTCGGTCTGGTGGGGACCATGGAGCGGCTCGCCTTCGAGCTCGCGTCCGATCCCCCGCTGCCGGAGTTCGAGATCATGTCGCTGCTGCTGGGCAACATCCGGGATCCCCAGGCGGCCGAGCTGCGGACGCTGCGGGCGCTGGACGAGTCGCGGCAGGAACTGTTCCAGGCCGGCGCGGCGCGGCTGCTCACGAGTCCGCTGTCGTCCGGCGTCGGGCGGGTGGTCGAGGAGTCGTTCGGGGTCGACACCTTTCAGATCACGCCGTCGCTCGTCGATCCGTCCGCGCAGCAGTCCGCCCAACTGCTGCCCACCGCGCGGCTGCTGATCGGCAAGCGGATCTCCGACCGGGCGCACGTCACGTTGTCCCGGACGTTGACCGGCGCGAATCAGGACATCATCGTCGTGCTCGAGTACGACCAGAACGACCGCCTGTCCTGGATCCTCTCCCAGAACGAGGATCGCACCTACGCACTCGATTTTCGCGTGCGGCACGCGTTCTGATGCGCTGGCGCCCGTGGCAACGGCCGCGCCACCCCCGGGGGGCGGGGCGCCGCCGGGCTGCGCCGCGGGCCACCCGGAGCGCGCTCCTCCCTGCCCTCGTTCTGGCGCTGTCGCCCGGCGCGCCCGTGGTCGGTGCAGAGGTCGACCAGTTCGTCGGCCGCCCGGTGGTGGCGGTGGAGCTGCACAGCGGCGGCGCACCGCTGCGCGACGAGGACACGCTGGAGCTGGTCGAGACGCGGGTCGGCGCGCCGCTGTCGATGCGTCAAGTGCGGGAGAGCATCACGCACCTGTTCAGCCTCGGCCGCTTCGCCGGCGTCGAGGTCGACGGAACCCTGCTGGCCGAGGGTGTGCGGCTCCGCTACGCTCTGGAGCCGCTGCAGCTCATCGAACGGATCGAGGTCAGCGGCCGTCCCGGCGTGTCGGACGGCAGCATTCGTCGCGCAATCCACGACGCCCACGGTGCCTCGTTTCGCCTCGAACAGGTGCCCGCCGCCGCGGAGACGGTGCGCCGTCTGCACCGCCGCCGCGGGTTCCTGCGGGCCGACGTCCGCACGCGGATCGGCGGCCTCGGCCCGGCTCGGGCGCTCCTCGTCGATGTGCGGGCGGGCCGGCGCGCGCGGATCGAACGGGTCATCGTGCGGGGTGCCTCGGCGACGATGTACCCCCTGCTGCTCGCACGTTTGGGTCTCGAGGCGGGTGCGCCGTACGACGGCGTGAACGTGGACCGCCGCCTGCGGGCGTACGAGCAGCAGTTGCGGCGCAACCGCTACTACGAGGCGAGCGTGAGCCACGAGATCGAGGCGCTGGCCGACGGTGCACAGGTGCGCCTCGTCCTCGACGTGCGGCAGGGCCGGCGCATCACCGTGGTGCTGGCCGGCGACGAGGTGCCGGGGGCGGACCTGGCGTCGCTGGTGCCGATCGAGCGCGAGGGCTCCGTCGACGAGGACCTGCTCGAAGACGCCGCGCGCCGCATCGCGGCCGTGCTGCACGACCGCGGCTATCGCGACGCCGTGGTGACCCACGCGCGGGAGGTCGAGGGCGAGGAACTGTCGATTGTCTTCACGGTCGACCGCGGCCGACTCTACGAGGTCGACGAGGTCGTCGTCGCGGGGCACCGCGCCGTGCCGGGTTCGGCGTTCGAGCCGTTGCTGAGCCTGGGGGCGGGCGACCCGCTGGTGATGCGGGAGCTCGAGGCCAGCCTCGGGCGGATAGCCGAGCACTATCGTCGACTCGGCTACGCCACGGTGCGGGTCGAGCCGCGGGTCGAGGAGCAGCCGACGCGCGGCGCGACCGGGGTGGTGCGGGTGGCCTGCGCCATCGACATTGCGGAAGGGCCGCAGACGGTCGTGCGGTCCGTGACTGTGGAGGGGAACACGTTCCGGAGCGACGCGGCGCTCGACGAACTCATCACCGCGGCGGTGGGAGGGCCGTACAGCGCGCGGCAGGCGGTCGGCGACCGCGACCGCATCCTGGGTCTGTACCTCGATGCCGGCTTCGAACGCGCGGTGGTGACGGTCGAGCCACGCTTCGACGACGGACTCGAGGCGGTGGATCTGGTCTTCGGCATCGTGGAGGGGCCGCAGATACTGATCGAGCACGTCCTCATCGTGGGCAACGAGCAGATCGACACCGCCGGTATCCGCCGCGAGATCACGCTCGAGGAGGGTCAGCCGCTCGGGCTGGCTGCGGTCGCCGAGACGCGCCGCCGGCTTAACGCGCTGGGACTGTTCCGGCGGATCGACATCCGGGAGTTCAGCCACGGCGGGGGCAATCGGCGTGATGTCGTCATCGTGGTCGAGGAGGCGCCGGCGACCCGGCTGGCGTACGGCGGCGGTCTGGAGCTGTCGGAGCGTCTGCGCCGCCGGACCAACCCGTCCGGCACCAGCCGGGCCATCGAGCAGATCGAGTTGGCACCGCGCGGCTTCGTGCAGATCGGCCGCCGCAACCTGGGAGGCAGGAACCGGTCGATCGACCTGTTCACGCGCGTGAGCGTCCGCCGCGAGCACGATCCCGTCGATCCTACCGAGCCGCTGCCGGAGCGGAGGCTGGGCTTCAACGAGTACCGCGTGGTCGGCACCTACGCGGAACCGCGGGCATTCGCGGGCGGCTGGGACCTGTTCGTGACGGGTTTCGTCGAGGAAGCCATCCGGCCGGGTTTCGATCTGTTCAGCCGCGGCGTCAATGCGGAGGCCCGGCGCCAGGTGACACCGGCGTTGAGCGTCAGCGCCGCCTACACGTGGGGCAAGAACGACACCTCGAACATCCAGCTCAACCCCCAGGACGTGCCGCTCGTCGACCGACTCTTCGAAAAGGTGCGGCTGTCTGCCTTCATGGGCAGCGTCGTGCGGGACACGCGCGACGACGTGGTCGACCCGGCCGCCGGCGAGATGTTCAGCGTGGACGGCAAGCTCGCGGCCCGCAGCATCGGCTCCGAGGTGGGGTTCGCCAAGACGTTCCTGCAGGCGTTCCTGTATCGCCGGCTCCCCGGCGCCCGGCGGGTGGTGGCGGCGGTGGGTGCGCGGGTCGGGCTGGCCGTCGGCTTCAGGCAGCTCGCGTCGCCGGCCGCGCCCGGTCCGCGACGTCCCCTGCTGCCGATCAGCGAACGCTTCTTTGCGGGCGGCGACACGACGGTGCGCGGCTTTGCGTTCGACCGGCTCGGCATCCCGATGGGGCAGCCGGGGGCAACGATGGACGCCGCCGGGTTCCCGCAGGGAGGCAACGCCGTGGTCGTCCTCAACGGCGAGCTGCGCCTGCCCGTGACGCGCGATCTCGGGATCGTGGGGTTTCTCGACGCCGGGAACGTGTACGATCGGGTGAGCAACCTCGACCTGGGACGCATCCGCAGCGGGGCCGGGTTCGGCGTCCGGTACCAGTCGCCGGTCGGTCCCATCCGGGTCGATCTCGGATTCAAGCTCGACCGCCAGGATCTCGGCAGTGGTCCGGACCGCGCGAGGGAATCGCTCACCGCACTCCACATCAGCATCGGCCAGGCCTTCTAGCGCCAGGCGGCCGCGGCAATCCCCGGCCGCCGCCCGGCTGCTCGGCGCCGCGTGCGCGGCGTGGCTGGGGACGGTCGGCGCTTGGCCGGCGCACGCCGAAACGCTCGATCGCATTCTCGCGATCGTGGCCGGGCACGTCATCATGCAGACGGACGTGCGGGCGTTCGTCGACCTGCAACTGGTTCGGCCGGGAATGGACACGCACCTGGACCGGGAAGACGAGGTGCTGACCCGGCTGATCGAGCGGCGCCTGGTCCTCGATGAGGTCGACCGCTACGTGGTGGCCGATCCCCCGGCGGCCGAGATCGAGCGGCGCCTGGCGGCGGTGGCGGCCCGCTTCACTTCGGAGGCGGAGCTGGCGGCCGTGCTGGCGCGCGCAGGCTACACGGCCGACGATCTGCGACAGGTGTTGCGTGACGACGCCCGCCGCGACGCCTACCTGGAGACTCGCTTCGGTCCCCCGAGCACGCCGACCGAGGAAGAGCTGCGCCTGCACTACGAGGCGCACCTGGACGAGTTCACGGTCGCCGGCCGCCGACCGTCGTTCGCCGCAGTGCGGGAGCTCGTGCGGCAGCGCGTGGAGCGCGAGAGGCGCGCCGCCGACGTAGGTGCCTGGGTGGCGCAGCTCGTGGGCCGCGGGCAGATCTTCCGCATCCAGCGCCCGGCGCCCCGCGTCGCGCCCGGCGCAGACTCTCCCGACTAACCCTGACCGGCGGTGGCGGCCAGCACGATCAGGATCTCGCTGGCGTTGAACCCGGCGTGGCTGATCACCGCCGGCAGGATGCTGCGCCGCAGCAGGAACAGGGCGCCCCAGACGGCGCCGAGCACGGCCGTGACGAGGGCGGCATCCCAGCCCTGGATGTAGTGGCCGAGGCCGAAGACGATGCTGAAGACGCCCAGGCCGAGCCAGCCGCCGCCCAGGTGCTGCTCGAAGCGCCGCAGGATGAAGGCGCGCTGGATCTCTTCGCGCACGCCCCCCGCGACAATCGCGACGAAGGCGAAGACGGCCGCGTCGCGCGGCGAGCGGATGAGCCCCTCGATGGGATTGTCGGCGACGTTGCGGAGTCCGGGCCAGAGCGTGTGGAGAAGCTGCAGGCCGGCCCATGCCAGCAGCACGGTCAACGGAATCAACACGAGGCCGAGCAGCACGTCTGGCCGGCGCGGACGCGAACCCAGCAGGACGGCCAGCGGCCGCTCGCCGCCACGCAGCAGGAAGTACGCGACGAGCCCGACGAGCAGGACCGCGTCGCCGAGCGACAGAGCGGAAACGTAGAGCAGGCTGAGCTCGCCGTCGCGGCCGATGGACCCTATCCCCACCCGCGTCAGGACCACGGCCAGCGCCAACTGCGTGGGGAAGCCGGAGCAGAGAACGACCTCCAGCGCCGCGGCGAGGCGCGGCCGTCCGGCCGTGAGGGGCAGGTGCCCGCGCGGCGGTAGCGGCGCGGGGTCCGGGCGCGGAGCGGCAGCCTCGGTCGCTCGCGCGCCGGCTGAAGGCTCGTCCTGCCGGGCGGGCGGGAGCATGCGCGTGACTCTAGCACGGGCGTACAAGAGCCCTGCCGTGGCGCATGAAGGACATTTCCGCTGTTCACAATATATTGCGTTTCGCGTAGAATACAGGCCCTACATATGGCACACGACATCCGGAACGACAGCATCCTCATTCCCGCATCCGAACCCCGACCGGGCGCCGATCCGGCGCCGGACGACACCGCGCCGGGCCTGACGTTCAACCGTTTCTTCAGCCGGCCGGAGTGCGACCCGTTCGACGAGATCGAGTGGGAGACGCGCAGCGCCGTCATCGCGAACGAGAAGGGGGAGACGGTCTTCGAGCAGCGCGACGTCGAGATTCCGAAGGCCTGGTCGCAGCAGGCGGCGAACATCGTCGTGTCCAAGTACTTCCGCGGGCAGCTCGGCACGCCGCAGCGCGAGCGCAGCGTCCGGCAGCTCATCGGCCGGGTGGTCGACACCATCACCGAGTGGGCCCGGAAGGACCGCTACTTCGCCGGCGAGGAGGATCTGCGGGCGTTCAGCGACGACCTCAAGCACCTGCTCGTGCAGCAGAAGGCGGCCTTCAACAGCCCGGTCTGGTTCAATTGCGGCTTCGAACCCGCGCCGCAGTGCTCGGCCTGCTTCATCAATTCGGTGGACGACCGGATGGACTCCATCCTCACGCTGGCGAGGACCGAGGGAATGCTCTTCAAGTTCGGGTCCGGCACGGGCACGAACCTCTCGCCCATCCGCTCGTCGCGCGAGCCGCTCGCCGGCGGCGGGACGGCCTCGGGGCCCGTCTCGTTCATGAAGGGCTACGATGCGTTCGCCGGCGTGATCAAGTCGGGCGGCAAGACGCGCCGCGCCGCGAAGATGGTCATCCTCAACGCGGATCACCCCGACATCGTCGAGTTCATCAATTGCAAGGTAGAGGAGGAGCGGAAGGCGTGGGCCCTGATCGACGCCGGCTACGACGGCTCGTTCACGGGCACCGCCTACAACTCGGTCTTCTTCCAGAACTCGAACAACAGCGTGCGCGTGCCGGACGACTTCATGCGGGCGGCGCTCGACGACGGCGAGTGGCAGACCCACTCGGTCACCGACGGCAGCGTCATGGACACCTACCGGGCGGGCGACCTGCTGCGCATGATTGCCGACGGCACCCACGTCTGCGGCGACCCGGGGATGCAGTTCGACACGACCATCAACGACTGGCACACGTGTCCGAAGACCGCGCGCATCAACGCCTCGAATCCCTGTTCCGAGTACATGTTCCTCGACGACTCGGCCTGCAACCTGGCGTCGCTCAACCTGCTGCGGTTCCTCGACGCAGGCAGCGGTGAGCTCGACGTGCCCGCGTTCAGGGCGGCGGTGGACACCCTGATCACCGCGCAGGAGATTATCGTCGACAACGCCAGCTACCCGACCGACGCCATTGCGCGCAACAGCCGCGACTACCGCCCGCTGGGCCTCGGCTACGCGAACCTCGGCGCCCTGCTGATGTCGCGCGGCGTGCCGTACGACAGCGCGCGCGGGCGCAGCTACGCCGCCGCGGTCACGGCCCTGATGACCGGCGAGGCGTATGCGCAATCGGCGCGCATTGCCCGCGATCAGGGTGGGCCGTTCGCCGGCTACGCACGCAACCGGGAGCCGTTCCTGCGGGTCATGCGCAAGCATCGGGCCGCGCTCAGGGACGTCAGCGCGGGCGAGGTACCCGGCGAGCTGTACCAGGCAGCCGCCGAGTCGTGGGATGCGGCCGTGCGGCTGGGCGAGGCCCACGGCTACCGGAACGCCCAGGCCACGGTGCTGGCGCCCACCGGCACCATCGGGTTCATGATGGACTGCGACACCACCGGCGTCGAGCCCGACATCGCGCTCGTCAAGTACAAGAAGCTCGTCGGCGGCGGCCTGATGAAGATCGTCAACCAGACGGTGGCGATGGCGCTCGGGCGGCTGGGCTACGCGGCCGGGCAGGTGCACGAAATCGTCGGCTACATCGACGAGCACGAGACCATCGAGGGCGCGCCGCACCTCGACGACGGACACCTCGCCGTATTCGACTGCGCCTTCAAGCCCGCGCAGGGCCGGCGGTCCATCCACTACACCGGCCACATCAAGATGATCGGCGCCACGCAGCCGTTCATCTCGGGCGCCATCTCGAAGACGATCAACGTGCCGCAGAACGCCACCATCGAGCAGATCGAGCAGGCGTACGTCGACGCCTGGCGGCTCGGCGCGAAGGCGGTGTCGATCTATCGCGACGGGAGCAAGCGCACCCAGCCGCTCAACACGTCGCGGGCGGAGGCGCCGGCCGAGACCGTGGGCGCGGCGCCGGCGCAGCCGCGCCCGGTCCGCCGCAAGCTGCCGGACGAGCGCGAGGCCATCACGCACAAGTTCGACATCGCCGGCCACGAGGGGTACATCACCGTCGGGTTGTTCGAGGACAAGGCGCCGGGCGAGATCTTCCTGGTCATGGCCAAGGAGGGCTCGACCATCTCCGGGTTCGCCGATGCCTTCGCGCAGGCGGTGTCCTACGCGCTGCAGTACGGCGTGCCGCTGCAGGTGCTGGTCGACAAGTTCAGCCACGTGCGTTTCGAGCCGGCGGGCATGACGAAGAACCCCGACGTGCGCGTGGCGAAGTCGATCGTCGACTACGTCTTCCGCTGGATGGCCACCAAGTTTCTCTCGACCGAGGCGCAGTTCCACGCCGGCGTCAACGTGCGCGACGAGCCGGACCCCGCGGACGACGTCGAGCAGCTCACGCTCGCCGAAGCCGCAGCGTCCTCCGGCGGCATTGCCGACGAGGCCGTGGAGACCGGGGAGCCTGCGGACCGCGCCACGCCGTACGCCATCCAGAACGATCAGGACGCACCGCCCTGCTCGACCTGTGGCGCCATCATGATCCGCAACGGCGCCTGCTACAAGTGCGTCAACTGCGGCGCAACCAGCGGCTGCGCATGACGGGGTGAAGCACGGGCGCGCGCGGTCATTTGCCCCCCCCCCGGCTCAGCCAGGCGTGCCGGCACCCTGGCTGCCAGGTCGCTCGGACGGCGACACTACGACGGCGCGTCGTCCGGCGACTCCCAGCCGAACCAGGCGAGCGCCACGAGCAAGCCGGCGAAGAGCAGGCGGAGCAGCTGCGGCACGACCAGTACCTGCCCGTACAGGTGTCCGGCGTTGTGCAGGCTGATGGACTGCAGGGCCAGCAGCCCGGCCACCGCGAGCGCCAAGCCGCCCGGCATCGAGGCGCGCACGAAGACCGCACCGCAGACCAGCATCGCGCCGCCGGCCATGAGCCAGAGGTCGGCCCACCATTCGAGCGGGCCAGAGCCGAGCAGATCGGCCACGCCGCCCACCAGGGAGAAGAGCCCGTAGAGCACCATACCGAGTGCAGCCGCTGCCAACATGCCTTCAGCCCGTCCTCAGACGCCTGTTGTATCATGCCCGTTTCCGGTGAGAGAGGCCAAGCGTGCGGTTGAAATCGCGGCTGGCGTGTGCACTGCTGATGGCGGGTGTCCTGGGTGCGGCGGGCCGCGCGCAGCCGGCTCCCGGTGTCGCTGCGCTCGACCGGCTGTTGGATCTGTACGTGCGCGACGGCCTCGTCTACTACGCCGCGTTGCGACTGGACCGCGCCGGTCTCGACCGCTTCGTGGGGTCGATTGCTGTCGAGCCGCCCGGCTTCGCCGGCTGGCCGGCTGCGGACCGGAAGGCCTTCTGGCTCAATGCCTACAACGGTCTGGTGCTGCGCACCGTGATCGACCACTATCCCATCCGGGCCCGGGCGGCCAACTATCCGGCCGACAGCATCCGGCAGATCCCGGGCGCCTTCGACGGGCGCACGCACCGCGTTGCGGGACGCAGTCTGACGCTCGACGCCATCGAGACCGGCGTGCTGTCGACCTTCGGCGATCCGCGGCTGTTCCTGGCACTGGGTCGCGGCGCCGTGGGTAGTGGCCGACTGCGGAGCGAGGTCTATGCCGCCGGCCGCCTGGAGGTGCAGCTTGCAGCGGTGGTTCGGGAGTTCGCGACGGACCCGAGCCACGTACGGCTGGACCACCTCGCGCAGGAGGTGCGGGTCAGCTCCATCCTGGGTTGGCGCGAGGCGGACCTGATTGCCGCCCACGTCGAGGGGGGTTGGGACGCCGCCGGGCGGGCGCCCATCGAGCGCGCCATCCTGACGCTGGTCGAGCCGGCGCTGTTTCCGAGCGAGCGGGCGTTCCTGCAGGCGAACGAGTTCACGCTGCGCTATCAGCCGTTCGACTGGCGGCTCAACGACCTCACCGGCGGCCGGCCGTAAGCGGCGGGGGGAAATGGACCTTCAACTGCAGGACAGAGTGGCGCTCGTCACGGGCTCGAGCCGCGGGCTGGGCCTCGCCAGCGCCGCGGCGCTGGCGCGCGAGGGGTGCCGCGTCTGCATCTGCGCCCGCGGCGAGGAGCGGCTGGCCGCCGCCGCCGCCCGGCTCGAGCAGGAAGCCGGCGGCAGCGGGCGAATCCTGGCCGTGCCGGTGGACCTGACCGACCCCGGCGATGTCGCGACCGTCGTCGGCCGGACGGCCGAGACCTTCGGGCGGCTCGACGTCCTGGTCAACAACGTGGGCCGCGCGGGCGGCGGCGGACTGCTGGAGGCCACTGACGACGACTGGCGCGCCGCGTTCGACGAGACCCTCTATCCGGCCATCCGGGCGTCGCGCCTGGCCGTGCCGCACCTGCGAAAGGCCGGCGGCGGGGCCATCATCATGATCGCCTCCATCTGGGGTCGTGAGGCAGGCGGTCGCATGACCTACAACGCGGTGAAGGCGGCCGAGATCAGCCTCGCCAAGGCGCTGGCGCAGCAGCTCGCCGGCGACAACATCCGGGTGAACAGCGTGGCCCCCGGCTCCATTTCCTTTCCAGGCGGCTCGTGGCACCGCCGGCAACAGGAGGACCCGGCCGGCATGGCCGAGTTCGTACGGCTCAACCTGCCTTTCGGCCGCTTCGGCCGGGCGGAGGAGGTCGGCGACGTCGTGGCCTTCCTGGCCTCGCCGCGGGCGAGCTGGATCAGCGGAGCGTCGCTGACCGTCGACGGCTGCCAGTCGCGCTCCCTTTTCTGAAACTGGACGGGGCTGCGACCCGCACCCCCAGCGTCCGCCGCCGGCGGCACATCCTACTGCAACGCGTCGAACGCGAGGCCGCGCGCGTCCAGCGCGGCGGTGAGCAGCCGGCCGGCGTTGACCGCCGCGGGCCACCCGGCGTAGAAGGTCACGTGCAGGACCACCTCCGACAGCTCCTGCGGCGTCACGCCGTTCTGGTCCAGGGCGCGGTCGATGTGCAGCCGCAGCTCGTTCGTGACGTACAGCGCCTGGTTGACCGCCACTGTCACGAGGCTGCGGTCGCGCTTGGAGAGCAGCGGCCGCTCCCAGATGTTCCCGTAGAGCAGGCTGTTCCTGAGGGCACCGAGCCGCGGGACCGCCCGGTAGGCGTCGCTGAGTCCCGTGGGCGTCGTCACCTCGGTGTCGGGCGCCGGCGCGCGGGGCAGGTCGCCGAGCGTCAGCCCCCGCTCCTCGAACGCCGCGGCCGCCGTCAGCGAGGCCTGCACGCCGGTGGGCCACCCGGCGTAGAAGGTCACGTGCAGGATGATCTCGGAAATCTCCTCGGGCGTGAGACCGTTGTCGAGCCCGCGCGGGATGTGGATGGCCAGCTCTTCGCGGGTCAGCGCCTGCAGCACGGCGATGGTGATGAGGCTGCGGTCGCGCTTCGAGAGCTGGGGTCGCTCCCAGATCTCGCCGTAAACCAGCGAGTTCCGCAGCTCGCGCAGATACGGCGACCCGGCGTACAGGTCCGGGCTGGGAACCGGCGGCACCTCGACTTCCTGGGCGGCCGCGGCCGCGCCGCCGAGCGTGCCGCCGGGCAGCGCGCCGAAGCCCGCTGCGCCGGCGAGGAGAAACAGGACTGCGACAACGGATTTCTTCATGGTCATGACTCCCGGAGTCGCCGCCGGTCACCGGGGCGCCCCGCTCCTGCCTCCGCATTGTATACGGCCGTCCGGCTGCGTAGAACGGGGTAGACTCCTGCTCGACGAAAGCCATGCCGGATGCTCTCGCCGAGAAAGTGCTGGCCCGCATCGACGCTGCCGAGGCGCTCTACCACCGGCTCATCCTCGTGGCTGCACCGATCGGCGTGGGCAAGACCGAGGCGTTGCGGCAGGTCGCCGAGCGCACGGGGGCGCCGCTCGTCAACGTCAACCTGGATCTGTCGTGGCGGATGCTCGACCTCACCGGGCGCGAGCGGTCGCTCCGCCTGCCCGCACTGCTCGACGAGGTGCTGGGTCGCGACGCGCTGCCGATGACGGCGCACCGGCGTCGCATCGTGGACGCGTGCGATATGCGCGAAGCCTTCTCGCGCTCGTGCAGCGCGTCGGCGTGACCCACCGGACATTCTTCCGCCGCCGGCACGTGCCGCCGTTGCGCGACGCTGGCATCATCCGGCGGTCCGGAACGGGCTATCATGGTCGCCACCATTAGTCGTGGCATGGAGAGAAACACCCAGGTGGGTACCACGCAACCCGTCGCCAGATTCACTTACGAGGACTACCGCACCGCGCCGGACGACGAGCGCTACGAGCTGCTGGACGGCGATCTGGTCATGGTCCCCGCCCCGAATCTGATGCACCAGCGGGTGCAGTCCCGCCTGGGGCGCCGGCTGGCGCAGTTCATAGAGGAACGCGCCCTGGGCGAGTTCTTCTTTACCCCCTGCGACGTGGTGCTGGCCGCCACCGACGTCGTGCAACCCGATCTGTTGTTCGTCTCGCGCGACCGCGAGCACGTGCTGCGCGGCGGCGACAACGTACGGGGCGCGCCCGATCTGGTGGTGGAGATACTCTCCGCGGCAACGGCCGAACGGGATCGGGGCTACAAGCGGGGCCTCTACGAGTGCCACGGTGTGGCGGAGTACTGGCTGGTCGATCCGGTAGAGGAGACCGTGTCCGGCTACCGCCGGCGCCGCGTCGCGCTCACCCTCACCCGCACCTTCGGTAGAGGCGAGACGCTCCGTTCGCCGCTATTCGCAGGCCTGCAGATCGACCTGGACGACGTCTTCCCGTCTTGAGACCGTGGCGGCGAAGGGTGATCCCGACCCCGGACCGTTCCGCCGGCCTGACGCGGCGGCGGACACCGCGCCCGTGAAGCGCCTGGGCCTCACCTTCGATTCGGAAGATGCGCGCCGCAAGCACTTCCTCGCCCGGCTGAAGGACAAGCTGCCCGGGCTGCGGCAGCGGCCCTACTTCCCTGCGGTAGACGACGAGGACATCCTGCGGCTGTCCGACCCGCCGTGGACCGCTTCCGCCTGCAGGCCGCCAGCGAGGACGGCTTGACCGACGCGCGCCGGGCGCAGGGGCTTGAGCGGGCGCAGCTGAATGCGCTGGCCGACTTCGTGACCGGGATCGGTTCGGACAGCGTGAAGCCACCGCTGGACTTCGGTTTGTTCCGGGTGCTGGCGCCTCGGGCGGCGGGCGCACGTCAGCGGTCCGGCAGCGCTCGCAGGAGAAATTGATCGAAGAGCGGGACCGTGAACGCCGTGTCCCTATGCGCCGGGCTGTAGATCATGCCCTTGGCGATGAGATCGGACCGGCGCGGAGCGACCGACTCGACCTCCACCCGAGCTTGGCCGCGATGTCGCCAGAGCGCTGGGGACCCGGCCCGAGAACCGCCACCATCAGCCCGGCATCGCACGCGCGGGCAGCCTTGCCGGCCGCAACGAGCAGATCGAGGAGATCTTCCGCCAGCAGACCCGTATCGGCCTGCCCGGCAAGCGCATCCACGCCGATGGCGATCGAGGCCCCGCCTGGCAGCTTGAGCGTGAACGACTTGAGCACACCCAGCGCGGTGGTGACCGCCCGACGGACGTGGCCGTTCCACGCGAGCAGGATCTTGCGCAGCTGTAATGCGAGCAGCTTGCGGAAGTCGCCGTTCTCGGAGGCTTCGATGAACGCGACCGGCACCCCTTCGGTTTCGGCGATCTCGGCGAAACGGTTCAACAGAACCGTCTTGCCGACGCCGCGCAGGCCGACGAGCCGGTGGAGTATGCTACGCCCTGGTCCCGCAGCACCTGTGACGGTCGCCCGCTCTGCAGAGACAGGAGTACATCGCCTTGACTGAACTGGCTGAACAGAGCCGTAACCGCATGGACCGACCCACCGTCCCCGCATCGTTTTCCCGCCGCCGCTTCCTGGGCCGGACCGCCGTTGCGATCGCCGCGGCGCCCTTCGTCCGGCCGCTGGCCCTGCTCGGTCAAGTGGCGGTGCGGCCGGCGCCCGGCATGCCCGCGCCGCAGTTCGTGACCACCAACGGCATCCGGATGGGGGTGTACGAGCGGGGCGAGGGCCTGCCGGTGGTGTTCGTGCACGGCTTTCCCGAACTGGCCTACTCGTGGCGCCACCAGCTGCGCTCGTATCCGGCGGCGGGCCTGCGCGCCATCGCCCCCGACATGCGCGGCTACGGGCTGACCGACCGGCCCGCGGACGTCGCGGGCTACGCGATTCCCAACCTCTGCGCCGACCTCGTCGGCCTGCTCGACGCCCTCGACATCGAGCAAGCCATCTTCTGCGGCCACGACTGGGGCGGGGCGGTGGTGTGGGCCATGCCGCGGCTCCACCCGGACCGCGTACTCGGCGTCATCGGGGTGAACACGCCCGCGTCGGGCGGCCCGCCGCCGAGCGAGCCGGCCGAGGAGCCGCTGATCGTCTTCACCGAGAACTACTACGCGGCGACGTTCCGCGAGCCGGGCCGCGCCGAGGCGGTCTTCTCGCGCGACGTGCGGCGGGGGCTGGAGATGATCTTCCGGCGGGGCTGGTACTGGGACGTCGAGAACATGCGCCGCTACCCGCCCGACTCGGCCGAGAAGACCATGGACATGCTGCGGATGATCGAGGAGGGCAACTACCAGGGTGAGCTCATCCTGCCCCCGGACGTCCTCGACTACTGGGTGGAGACGTTCGAGGCGACCGGGTTCACCGGGGGCCTCAGCTACTACCGGGCGAACATGGGTGGCGGCGCGGCGGCGCCGTCCGGCGACATCGAGGTGCCGTGCCTCTACGTGGGGGCCGAGAACGACACCATCCTGCGCCCGTCCTCGTCCGACCGCATGCCGTCGTTCATCCCCGACCTCGAGCGTTACGTCATCGCCGACTGCGGCCACTGGACGCAGCAGGAGCAGCCGGAGGAGTTCGACCGCGTGACGCTGGACTGGATCCGCCGCAAGTTCCAGGACGCCTGACGGCTACGGCAGCGTTCGAGCGGTGGGAGATCAGACGTTCGACCCGTCTTCGAGCCAGCGCTCGACGTAACCGGCGAACTCCTCGAAGTGGTCGAGATGCTCGGCGAGAAACGCGGCGACGAGATCCAGGTCGACTTCCAGGTAGCCGTGCACGAGCACGTTGCGAAAGCCGGCCACCGCACGGAAGCGCTGTCCGAAGATCTGCGGCAGCACGCCCGCTGGGACCAGGCAGTCGATGGACGAGCCGTAGGTGTCCGGATCGAGACCGGCGGCAGAACCGATATGGCTCGCAATGTCGATGGCGTTCCGGGCGCAGAGTTGCAAACCCCGCTCGACCGCCCAGGCACGTTCTCTGCTTCCATCCCGCGACTCCCGGCGGGCCGGAGCGAAGTCGGGTCGTTCCCGGCTCCAAGGCTATCGCACGCGCGACGTGAGATGATGTACCAGCACGGCCCGCTGGCGGCGCGTGCACGTGGGCATTGGAAGGGAGACGACCGATGAGACGAATGGTGCTTGGCGTTTGCGTGCTGGCGCTGGCGGCCGGGCTGCCGGCGGCGGCGCAGTCCGTCGAGGACGATCTCGACATGCAGGCCAAGGAGATCGCGATTGAGACCGCGGTCATGGCGGCGCCGCCGCTGCTGCGGGACGACGCGACGGTGATTCGCCTCGACAACGAGGGCGAATACGAGGTGCTGCGCGAAGGCACCAACAACCTCGTCTGTTGGGACCGCTCGGACGAACCCGGTCGCGCGTTCAGCGTGCAGTGCACCGACATGGACAACATCGCCCGCATCCAGCAGAACCGGGCGTGGAACATGTCCGGCAAGACGCAGGACGAGATTGCAGCGATGCGCGCCGAGGCCGAGGAGAACGGCACGCGCGAGCTCTCGAAGTTCGGCAGCGTCTACTACACGGTGAGCGGTCAGGACATCTCGGCGACCCGGCTGCACATGACCATTGCCGTCCCGTTCGCGACGAGCGAGTCGCTCGGCCTGCCGGACAACGAGGAGGGCGGGGGCGAGTACCGCAAGGCCGGCGCCTACGTCATGGAGGTCGGCACCTCCGCGGCGCACATCATGCTGCCGGGCCGCTAGATCTGGAAGTCGTCTCGGGGCGATGGCGGCGCCAGGGCGTCGCCGTCCCGGATGCATCGGGAGCGGCGCGACGCAGTCAGAACGTCGGCTTCATGCCGACCTGCATCTCGTGGGCGGCGAAGGCTTCGCTGACGCGGCACACAGGTATGCTGCACCCGATCCTGGCGGAGTCGCAGCGTCAGGATGTCGCGCGGCGGATGGCCGCCTGCTTCCGGCGGGCAGCCTCCTGCTGCAGGCGGGCGGCCACGGTCACCTTGCCGTACTTCTTGGTGAAGCGCTCGACGCGGCCCTCGGTATCGACGAGCTTCTGACGGCCGGTGAAGAAGGGATGGCAGCTCGAGCAGATCTCCAGGTGCAACTCGTCCTTCGTGGACCGGGTGCGCCACGTCGCGCCGCAGGCGCACCGCACCTCCAACTCGTGATACTTTGGATGGATTCCCTGCTTCACGGATTGCTCCTCCCCGCCCGCCTGAGCCACGAATTATAGCAGGTCAACGCGCGCGGTCCGCCACGAGCCGAGCCAGCGTGGACCACAGCAGCCCGATCCCGTCGCCGGTGCGGCTCGACACCGGCAGTACGGGACACCCGAAGGCGGCCTCGTGGCCGCCCTGCGCACGGCTGCGCCCGGACCGGGAGAGCCGATCGCCCTTGGTTGCCACCACCACCACGGGGCTGCCCTGGTCGCGCAGCCACGCATGCGCCCCCCGGTCGTTGTCCAGCCCCGGATGCCGGATGTCCACCACCAGCAGCGTGCCGGCCAACCGGGCCGCGGCCTCCGCGGCCGCCGGCCGGCCCGGCACCGCGACCAGCCGGGTGAAGAAGCGACGGGTCAGCGCGTCGAAGTCGCGCCGCGTCCGGTCGCCGCCGCGCGCGTAGCCGTAGCCGGGCAGGTCGACGAGGCTGAAATGCAAGGTAGCAGCGCCACCGGCGGCGCGGACGCGGTACACGTTGAGCAGTCGCGTGGTACCCGGCTTCGCCCCGGCGCGCGCGACCCGCCGGCGCAAGAGCGTGTTGACGAGGCTCGACTTGCCGACGTTGGAGCGTCCTGCGAGCGCAACGACCACCGCCGTGTCGGCGGGCAGAACGCCCCCGCCCGCAACGCTCGTGACGAACGCTGCGTCGAGGACCTTCACGCGGCTTCCGGCTGCTAGTGGGTAATCCGATCGGCCGTCGGCGCGGCCGGCACCGGCTCGCCCTCGGTGGGGAGGCTGGGACGCATCGGCTCGGCGAGCGCCACGCGCAGAACCTCGTCCATCGTGTCGACCAGGTACATGTCGAGGGTGTCGAGCACCCCCTTGGGGATCTCGGCCAGATCCTTTTCGTTGTCCTTCGGCAGGACGATGGTCTTCAGGCCCGCGCGGTGCGCCGCCAACACCTTCTCCTTGACGCCGCCCACCGGCAGGACCTTGCCGCGGAGGGTGATCTCGCCGGTCATCGCCACCTCCCGGCGCGTCGGAATACGGGCCAGCGTGGAGACCAGGGCCGTGGTGATGGTGATGCCGGCCGAGGGGCCGTCTTTGGGAATCGCGCCCTCCGGGACGTGCACGTGCACGTCGGTGTTGCGTGTGAACTTCTTCGGGATGCCGAATTCCTCGGCCTTGGCGCGCACGTAGCTCATGGCCGCCTGCGCCGACTCCTGCATCACGTCGCCGAGCTTACCCGTTAGCGTCAACTGTCCCTTGCCGGGCATCAGCATCGCCTCGGTGAGCAGCAGCTCGCCGCCGGACTCGGTCCACGCAAGACCGGTGGCGATGCCCACCTCGTTCTCCTGCTCGGCCAGCATCGGCCGGTACTTCGGCACGCCGAGATACTCGGTGATCTGCTCGGACGTGATCGCCTCGGTGAAGCTCTTGCCCTGGTCCACGACCTTGCGCGCCACCTTGCGGCAGATCGAGGCGATCTCCCGCTCCAGGTTCCGGACGCCCGCCTCGCGCGTGTAGCGCCGGATGAGCGTCTCGTAGGCGTCGTCGGCGAAGCCGAGGTGCTTCGCTGTCAGTCCGTTCGCCTTCAGGGTCTTCTGCAGCAGGAAGCGCTTGGCAATCTCGATCTTCTCCAGCTCGGTGTAGCCGGCGAGCTGCAGCACCTCCATCCGGTCGCGCAGCGCCTGGGGCACCGTGTGGAGAACGTTCGCCGTGCAGATGAACATGACGTGCGACAGGTCGTACTCGACGTCCAGGTAGTGGTCCAGGAACGTGTGGTTCTGCTCCGGGTCGAGCACTTCCAGCAATGCCGCCGAGGGGTCGCCGCGGAAGTCCATCGACATCTTGTCGACTTCGTCGAGCAGGAAGACCGGGTTGAGCGTGCCGGCCTTCTTCATCATCTGGATGATCTGGCCCGGGAAGGCGCCGATATAGGTGCGCCGGTGGCCGCGAATCTCGGCCTCGTCGCGGACCCCGCCCAGTGACAGGCGAACGAACTTGCGGTTCGTGGCGCGCGCGATGGACTTGGCCAGCGAGGTCTTGCCGACTCCGGGCGGGCCGGTCAGCGTGAGAATCGTGCTGCGCGGTTTGCGCACCAGACTGCGGACGGCGAGGAACTCGAGGATGCGGTCCTTGATCTTCTCGAGACCGTAGTGGTCCTCGTTCAGGATGCGCTCGGCGCGCCCGAGGTCGCGACCCTCGCGGCTCCGCTTGTACCAGGGCACCGCAATCAGCCAGTCCAGGTAGTTGCGCGAGACCGTGGCCTCGGCCGACATCGGCGGCATCGCCTCGAGCCGCTTGAGTTCCTGGGCTGCCTTCTCCTCGACCTCCCGCGGCATCTTGCTCTCTTCGATCTTCTTGCGCAGCTCGTCGACCTCGTTGCCGCGATCCTCCTTGCGACCCAGCTCCTTCTGGATCGCCTTCATCTTCTCGTTGAGGTAGTACTCCTTCTGCGCCTTCTCCATCTGCTTCTTGACGCGAGACTGGATGCGACGGTCCACCTGGAGCTTGTCGACCTCGATCTCGAGAATGCTGGCGATGCGGACGAGACGTTCGAGCGGGGCGATGATCTCCAGGAGATTCTGCTTCTCCTCGACACCCACCACCAGGTGCGCGGCGATGGTATCAGCCAGTTTGCTCGGGTCGTCCACGCGCACGGCGGCTATCATCGCGTCGTACTGCAGGGTGTTCGACAGCTTGACGTACTGCTCGAACAGCGAGACGACCCGGCTCATCGTGCCCTCGACGTCGCCGTCCTCGTCGCTGGGGCGCGCCAGCACCTTGGCGACGACGCGGTAGAAGCCCTTGTCTTCCTTCCACTCGACCGTGCGGGCGCGGTCGACGCCTTCCACGAGCACCTTGACGTTGCCGTCCGGCAGCTTCAGGCTCTGTACGATGTTGGCGACGCAGCCCATGGTGAATATGTCGCTCGGGCTCGGGTCGTCCTTGGCCGCATCCTTCTGGGCCGCCAGGAAGATCCGCTTGTCCTTCGTCAGGGCGTGTTCGAGCGCTCGCGTCGACGACGGTCGCCCGATAACGAACGGCATCATCATGTGGGGAAAGACGACGACGTCCCGGAGGGGCACGATCGGCAGCGTTTCGTAGATTTCCACGTTATCCGGCCTTTTCGACTAGGGTGAGCGGCGCGCTCTTGGCCAGCACGGCCTCGCGCGTGATCACGCACTCCTTTGCCTTCTTCTGCCCCGGCAGCACGTACATCAGGTCCAGCATCAGGTCCTCGATGATCATCCGCAGGCCGCGCGCGCCGATCTTCCGCTCCAGCGCGGATTCAGCTATGGCCTCGAGGCCGTCGTCGGCGAAGCGCAGGGCCACACCCTCGTACTCGAACAGCCTCTGGTACTGCCGCGTGATGGCGTTGCGGGGCGTGGTCAGAATCTGAATCAGCGCATCCTTGTCGAGCTCGTGCAGCGTGCCGATGACGGGCAGGCGGCCGACGAACTCGGGAATCAGGCCGTACCTAATAAGGTCCTCGGGCTCAACGTGCGAGAGCAGCGAGCCCACCCTGGACTGCTCCGCCGAGCGGATGTCGGCCTTGAAGCCCAGCGTCTTCCGGCCGCGCCGGCGCTGAATCATCTTGTCGAGCCCCACGAAGGCCCCGCCGCAGATGAACAGCACGTTGGTCGTGTCGATCTGGAAGAACTCCTGGTGCGGATGCTTGCGGCCGCCATGAGGCGGCACGTTGGCGACCGTGCCCTCGATGATCTTGAGCAGCGCCTGCTGCACGCCCTCGCCCGACACGTCGCGGGTGATGGACGGGTTCTCGTCCTTGCGGCAGATCTTGTCGATCTCGTCGATGTAGATGATGCCGTTCTGGCACTTCTCGATGTCGCCGCCCGCCGCCTGCAACAGCTTCAGGATGATGTTCTCGACATCCTCCCCGACGTAACCGGCCTCGGTCAGGGTCGTGGCGTCGACGATGGTGAACGGGACGGCCAGCAGGCGCGCCAGCGTCTGGGCCAGCAGCGTCTTGCCGGTGCCGGTGGGACCGATCAAGAGGATGTTCGACTTGGTGAGCTCGGGTTCGTTGCGATTCCTGGACTTTTTCTGGATCTCGACCCGCTTGTAGTGGTTGTAGACCGCGACCGCCAGCTTCTTCTTGGTGCGCTCCTGGCCGATCACGTACTGGTCCAGGAACTTCTTGACTTCCCTGGGTACGGGGAGCGACGAGCGCGGCCCGGTCGTGGCTTCCGAGCGGTTGTCGTCGGCGATGATGTCGTTGCAGACATCGACACATTCATCGCAGATGAACACCGTGGGGCCGGCTATCAGCTTCCGGACGTCGTTCTGATCCTTGTTGCAGAACGAACACCGCAGCACTTCACCTTCACCGCTCTTCTTCGCCATGGACGAATCGCCGCTCAGCCGCGCCGGTCGATGACCTGGTCAATAATACCGTATTCGCGGCTCTGCTCCGCGCTCATGATGTAGTCGCGCTCGGTGTCCTCCGCGATGCGCTCGAGCGGCTGCCCGGTATGCGCGGACAGGATCTCGTTCAGCCGCGCCCGCATGCGGAGAATCTCCTTGGCATGGATGTCGATGTCGGTGGCCTGGCCGCCGAGGCCCGTCATCAGGGGCTGATGAATGATGATGCGGGAGTTGGGCAGCGAGTAGCGCTTGCCCTTGGCGCCGGAGCCGAGGAGCACGGCGGCCATCGACGCGGCCTGGCCGATGCAGTAGGTCTGCACGTCCGGCTTGATGAACTGCATGGTGTCGTAGATGGCGAAGCCGGCGGAGATCGAGCCGCCGGGGCTGTTCAGATAGAGCAGGATGTCGCGGTCCGGATCCTCGGCTTCCAGAAACAGCATCTGCGCAATCACGAGGTTGGCCAGCGCGTCGTCGATCGGGGCGCCGATGAAGACGATGCTGTCCTTGAGCAGCCGCGAGTAGATGTCGTAGGCGCGTTCGCCTCGATTGGTCTGCTCGACGACCATCGGGATCAGCTGCATTCGCGAGTCGGGCATGTTTTTCTCGGTTGCGGCCGCTGCCGCCCGCGCCGGCGCGCGGCGGCTGGTCGTGGGGCGCGCTCGCGCGGCCGGAACTCGCGCTCACGCGGTGACGATCGTAGCATGCGCCAGCAGGAACTCTATCGTCTTCTCCCGTCGTATGCCGACGGCCAGCGGCGCGACGCCCCCTTCCCGTTCGAGCAGCGCGCGCATGGCCGCGGCCCCGCGCTTGCTGCGCGCCGCCAGCTGCTCGACCTGTCCACGGATGTCGTCGTCGCTGGCCGTGATGCCCTCCCGCTGCGCTATCTCGTCCAGCACGAGCGTACTCTTCACCGTGTCGACGGCGGGGCCGCGCTGGCTCGTCCGGAACTCTTCCCAGTCGATGCCTGCGTGCCGCGGGTCGACGCGCTGCGCGACGAGCTGTGACCCGAGGCGCTCCACGCGGCGGTCGAGCTCGCGCTTGACGAGCGTTTCCGGCACCTCGCCGGTCAGCCGCGCCGCCAGCTGCGCCAGCAGCTCGTCGCGCATACGGCGGTCGGTCTCCCGCTCCGCGTCGGCGCTCAATTCGTTGGTCAGCAGCGCGCGCAGCGCGTCGACCGTATCGCAGTCGCCCTGCGTGCGGGCGAACTCGTCGTCGAGGTCCGGGAGGACGCGCTCGTGGATCGCCTGCAGGCGGAGGTGGTACTCGACCTCCTCCCCGACCGCATCCGGGGCGTTGTCGGCCTCCGCATGGCGCACGGTGAACGTGCGCTCGGCCCCCACTTCCAGGCCGACGACGTGGGTGTCGAATCCGGGGGGATTGGCTGACGCGCCGACCTCGATCTGCACAGCCGCATGCCGCTCCGGCGGCGCCGGCGGTTGTGCGGCGTCCGGAGCCGGCAGCCTGCGCCGCTCGAGGTCGACGGTGACCGTGTCGCCGATCGCCACGCCGCGGCCCTCCACCGGCTCGGCGCGCGCCGCCCGCCGCCGCAACGCGTCGAGAGTCTCCGCCACGTGCGCGTCGGTGACCTCGACCGGCGTCCTCCGCACGGTCAGGCCGCGGTACTCGCCGACGTCCACCGCCGGCAGTTTCTCGAAGGTGGCCGTGAAGGTCAACGGCCGGCCTGCCTCGACATTGACGTCGCGGACGGACGGGGCTTCCAGCGGCTCCACGCCGCGCTCGCGCAGGGCCTCGTCGACGGCCTTCTCGACGAGCCGCTGCGCCGCCTCGTGCAGGATCTCGTCGTGCATCCGCTGCCGGATCAGGCGGGCGGGCGCCTTCCCCGGCCGGAAACCCGGGATGCGGGCCGAGCGCCGGTAGCGTTGGGCCAGCCGCTCGATCTCGCGATCGACGTCCGTCGACGGCACTTCGACGGCGACGCGCGTGCGGGTCTCGCTGAGGTCTGTGAAATCCGCCTTCATGTCGTTGATGGCAGACCGCAGCCGGAGGGGCGCGCGCCGGTTGGTGCGAAAGGGGGGACTTGAACCCCCATGGCCTCGCGGCCACCGGATCCTAAGTCCGGCGCGTCTGCCAGTTCCGCCACTTTCGCAGCCTGCGGCGACGTGACGCGCACAACAGTAGCATACCTGCCGCCGATGACTTCCTGTACCATAGGGCGCCGATGAACAACTCGCACATTCGTCCCGATGGCCGCCTGGACCGTCGGGCGGCCATCGACGCGTACCACGCCACCCGCGCCCGTACCGCGGCGTTGTTCGACCTCGTCGAGGCCGCCGCGTACTACGAGCAGCCCATTCCCCTGCGGCATCCGGTCGTCTTCTACGAGGGGCACATCCCCGCGTTCAGCGTCAACTGCTTTCTCAAGAAGGGACTCGGACACGCCGGGATCGACCGCGACCTGGAGGTGCTGTTCGCCCGCGGCATCGACCCGAGCGACGGCCACGCGGCAGCGAGTGCCGCCATCGACAGTTGGCCTGACCGCGGCACGGTGCAGCGCTATGCGCGCGACGCCGATCGCGTGATTCTCGAGGCCCTCGAAACCGCCGTCATCGAGGGCGACGTCAACCCGGTGCTCCGCCGTGGCCAGGGCGTGTTCACGATGCTCGAGCACGAGGTCATGCACCAGGAGACGCTGCTGTACATGTGGCACCGCCTGCCGCCGGAGCAGAAACGGCGTCCGGCGGGTGCCAACCCGGTCGTCGACGGGGCAGTGCCCCCGCGGGACCGGGCGCTGGTGCCGGCCGGGAGCGCCACCCTCGGGAGCAACGTCGATGACGTGCCCTTCGGTTGGGACAACGAGTTTCCGACCTGCGTCGTGCAGGAGGTGCCGGCGTTCGAGATCGAGTGCCACAACGTGACGAACCGGGACTACCTCGCATTCGTCGACGCGGGGGGCTATGCGGATCCCGCGCTGTGGACACCCGCCGCCTGGCGGCGGCGGCAGGCAGCGGGCCGCGAGCACCCGCTGTTCTGGGAGCGGCAGGCCGGCGGCTGGACGTGGCGCGGGATGTTCGAGCGGCTGCCGCTGCCCCTGTCGTGGCCGGTCTACGTGACGCACGACGAGGCGGCCGCCTACGCCACCTGGCGGGGTCTGCGCCTGCCGAGCGAGGCCGAGTTCCACCGCGCGGCCTACGGCGCACCGGGCGGCGCGGAGCGGCCGCAGCCGTGGGGCGCGGGTGCACCCGATGCAACCCGCGGCAACTTCGATTTCCGGCACTGGGATCCGCTGCCGGTCGGCTCGTATCCCGCCGGCGCCAGCGCCTGGGGCGTGCACGACCTGGTGGGAAACGGGTGGGAGTGGACCTCGACGCCCTTCGGCGGCTTCCCCGGGTTCGCGGCGATGGCATCCTATCCGGAGTACTCGGCAGACTTCTTCGACGGCGAGCACTTCGTCGTCAAGGGCGCCTCGCCGGCCACCGGCCGCGGCCTGGTCAGACGCAGCTTCCGGAACTGGTTCCGGCCCCACTACCCGTACATGTACGCGACGTTTCGTTGCGCGCGCGACCCACGCTGAGCCGGATGCACGAGCCTTCGAGCCCGGCCGCGACGCTCGCCGCCGATCCGACCGTCGAAATGGCCGCGGAGGTCGCCGAGGGACTGACGCGCCGCCCCAAGCGGGTGCCGACGAAGTATCTGTACGACGCGCTCGGGTCGCGGCTGTTCGAGGCAATCTGCGAGCTGCCCTGGTACACGATCACGCGCGGCGAGTGCGCGCTGCTGGCGGCGCACGCCGAGTCCATCATGTGCGGGCCCGGGGCCAGTGACACGGTCGTCGAGCTCGGCTGCGGTAGCGGGGCCAAGCTCTCGATGCTGCTGTCGGCGGCCGAAGGGCGCTCGACGGACGTGCATCTCGTCGATATCTCGGAGACGGCGCTTGCGCAGTCGGTGCAGGTGCTCTCCCGCCATCGCGGCGTGCAGCTGACCACCCACCGGGCCGCCTACGAGGCGGGTTTGGAGGCGGCGTTGCAGCGGCCCCCCGGCGCCGCCGGCGCGCTCGTGCTGTTCCTCGGCTCGAACATCGGCAATCTCGCGCCCGAGGAGGCTGACCGGTTCCTGCACGAGATACGGAGCCGGTGCCGGCCGGGTGACCGGCTGCTGCTCGGTGCCGACCTCGTCAAGCCCGAGGCGGCGCTGGTGGCAGCCTACGACGATCCGCTGGGCGTCACCGCGGCCTTCAACAAGAACCTGCTGGTGCGCTTGAACCGCGAGCTGGACGCCGACTTCGATCCGGACCTGTTCGAGCACTGCGTCGTGTGGAATGCTGCCGCCTCGCGCATCGAGGTCCACCTCGAGAGCCGCGCCGACCAGCTCGTCTGCATTCGAGGCGCAGGCTGCTGCGTCGACATCGCCGAGGGCGAGCGGATCTGGACCGAGAGCGTCTACAAGTACGAGCCGGAAGACGTCGTCGCCCTGGGCGCGCGTGCAGGCTTCGCGCGACGCGCGCAGTGGATAGAGCCGGAATCGCAGTTCGCGCTGTCGCTGTTCGAGCGCGAACGATGAGCGACCAGCACCAATCCCACAGCGGCGCCGGCATGCGCTTTCTCGTGGCGGCTGCCTGCCTCGTGGTGGTTGTCGCCGGACTGCGCGCCGCCGCCGAGCTCGTCCTGCCGTTCCTGGTTGCGGCTTTCCTGGCCGTCGTCAGCGCGCCGCTGATGGGGTGGCTCCAACGCTGGTACGTGCCGCGGCCCCTGGCCGCGCTGTGCACGATTCTGGCGGCCGTGGGCGTCGTCGGCGTGTTCGGACTCATCGTCGGCGGCTCCGTCAACGAGTTCGGTGCCGCGGCACCGCGCTATCAGGCGCGTCTGCAGTCGCTCCTCGAATCGAGCCTGGGTCTGGTGAGCCGCACCGGCCTCCCGGTGCAGGACTGGCGCGCGCTCGACCTGCTGCCGGTCAGCGGCGTATTCGACTTGCTGGGCGGAACGCTCGGCGCCATCACGTCGTTCGCTTCCAACACCTTCCTGGTACTGCTCACCGTGGCCTTCATCCTCATGGAGGCGGTCGGGTTCAGCACGAAGCTGCGGGCGGCGTTCGGCGAGGGGACCCAGTTCCTGCCGCTGCAGCGGATGACGCAGCAGGTCCAGCGCTATCTGGTCATCAAGTCGACGATCAGCGCAGCCACCGGCCTGCTGCTGGGCGCGTGGGCGGCGCTGCTGGGGCTCGACTTCGCCCTGCTGCTGGGTTTGCTGGCCTTCTTCCTCAACTTCATTCCGACCCTCGGGTCGGTCATCGCGGCGCTGCCGGCGGTGGTGCTGGCCGCGTTGCAGTTCGGCCTCGGCCGCGCCGGCGTGGTGGCGCTGGGCTACCTCGCCATCAACGTCGTCTTCGGCAATCTCGTGGAGCCGACGCTGATGGGGCGGCGGCTCGGGCTGTCGGCGCTCGTGGTGTTCGTCTCGCTGGTCTTCTGGGGCTGGGTGTGGGGGCCGATCGGCATGCTGTTCTCCGTGCCCCTCACGATGGTGGTCAAGATCGCGCTCGAGAACACGAGGGAGTTCCGCTGGGTGGCGGTCATGCTCGACGCGAACCCCCGGACCCTCCCGCCCCCGACGCCCGCCGCCGGCGGAACGCCCTGATTGACAGCCGCGGGTGCCCGACTGGCCGTCACGGCAGCGTCCGGACGAAGCGCTCGGCGACGCGGGACGGGTGCTCGCCGGACTCGTCCACGGCGAAGTTCATCGTGCGCATCCGGTCGGCGCTGATGGCGCCCTCCAGACGGGCCACGGCCGCGACGACGTCCGGCGCGGCGGCGTTGAGCCGGGCGCCGGCCAGCACGAGCGCGTCGTAGGGCGGGATGGCGCCGCGATTGTCCTCGAGCACCACGAGGTCGTACGCGGCAATCCGGCCGTCGGTGCTGTAGGCGCTGATCACGTCGACGTTGCCCGCCGCGACCGCCTGGTACATCAGCGACGCATCCATCGACCGGAGTTCGCGGAAGGTGAGTCCGTAGCTGTCTCGCACAGACGCCCATTCGGGCCGGGCGAAGAACTCGAAGTCGCCGCCGAAGACGAACCGTGGCGCGAGCGGCGCGAGGTCGCTGATGGTCGCCAGACCGTGGCGGGCGACGTCGCCGCCGCGGACGGCGAGCGCGTAGGTGTTCTCGAATCCGAGCCGCGCGGCGAGCGTCACGCCGTGCCGCTCGCCGAGGAAGCGGCGGATGCGCTCGTTCAGCGCCGCGCGGCCCGGAAACGAGTCGCCGCCCTGCATCTGGTTGACCCAGACGGTTCCCGAGTAGTCGACCAGGAGATCGATCTCGCCGGCCGTGAGCGCGTCGAAAGCGACAGTCGATCCGAGCGACTGCACCAGCGCGGTCGGGCGGCCGGTCTCGCGTTCCACCAGGCGCGCGATCGCCGCGCTGAGGATGTACTGTTCGGTGAACGGCTTCGAGCCGATGGTCACCGGGCGTTCGCGATCGTCGAGGTGCGCGGCCACCAGGGTGATGCCGGCGTAGCCGTACAGGAGCACGGCCAGGCTCAAGGCCGCCGCCACCTGCCTCCGCCGCCGGCGGGCCAGCCCGTCCTCGACGGCCCGGACCAGCCCGTCGAGCAGGAGCGCGAGGCCGCCCGCGGCCACGCAACCGACGATGACCGCGACGTAGTTGCGTATCTGCAGCCCGCTGAAGATGTAGTTGCCCAGGCTCGTGGCGCCCACGGGCGTCGACAACGTGGCCATCCCGACCAGCCAGACCGTGGCGGTGCGCAGCCCGGCCACGAGCACCGGCATGGCGAGCGGCAGCTCCACGCGCGCGAGCTGCTGCAGCGGCGTCATCCCGACGCCGCGGGCCGCCTCCTTGTAGACCCGATTCACGCCGCTGATGCCGGTGACGGTGTTCCGCAGGATGGGGAACACGCCGTACAGCGTCAGGCCGCAGATGGCGGGCAGAAAGCCGATGCTCTGCAGGTCCACGGCCGCCAGCACCGGAACCATCAACGCCAGCAGGGCCAGACCCGGCACGGTCTGGATGACGCCGGCCACAGCCAGTGCCGGCGGCTCGAGCCGCCGCACCCGCGTGGCGGCGATGCCGAGCGGCAGGGCTATGGCGGCACTCAGCAGCAGCGCGATCAGGGTCAGCTGCAGATGCGCGGTGAGGTACTCCGGCAGCAGGGCCAGTTGCTCGCTCACGTGGTCGGCTCGCCGGACAGGCGCTCGACGGCGGCTGCCTGCCGCCGCGGCGTGTCCATCAGCTCGCGCACGTACGGCGAGGCAGGCCGGTTCAGGAGATCGCGGGGGGTGCCGACCTGCTCCAGCCGACCCGCGTGCATCACCGCGATGCGGTCGCCGAGCATCAGCGCCTCCGCCATGTCGTGCGTGACGAACACGGCGGTCAGCCCGGTCTCGCGGCGGATGCGCCGGAACGACTCCTGCAGGCGTTCCCGCGTGAGCGGGTCGAGCGCCCCGAACGGCTCGTCGAGCAGCATGACCGCCGGCCGGGCCGCCAGGGCCCGAGCGACGCCCACCCGCTGCTGCTGCCCCCCGGACAGCTCGCTCGGGCGCCGGTCGCGCACCAGCGACGGCTCGAGCTCCACGAGTGCGAGCAGCTCGTCGATGCGGGCCCGCGTGCGCGCGGCACTCCAGCCCAGCAGCGACGGCGTAACGGCCACGTTCTCCGCGACCGTCATGTGGGGGAACAGCCCCACCTGCTGGAACACGTAGCCGATCCGCCGCCGCAGCTCGTGCGGCGGCATGGTCGAGGTATCGGTGCCGCCGAGCCGGACCGTACCCGACGTCGGCTCCACGAGCCGGTTGATCATCTTTAGCGTCGTCGTCTTGCCGCAGCCCGAGCCGCCCAGCACGATCAACAGCTCGCCGTCGCCGACCGTGAGCGTGAGATCACGCACGACCGCATCCGGCCCGTAGCGCTTGGTGAGGTGGTCGAGCTGGATCATCCGCCCGGGTTCCGGCGCCGCGTGTGCCGCGGCCGACGGTCAGAAGCGCGACGCGCGCAGCCAGGTGTCGGCCCGCGCCCAGCTCGCGGCGAGATCGTCGTCGACCGCGGCCGACGAACGGTCCTGTGCCGCGAGGGCGGTCTGCAGGCCGAAGAGCGACCAGCCGTTGTGCGGATGGTCCGCGAGGTCGTCGCGGTAGACGCGCGCCGCGTCCGCGTGGCGGCCGGCTTCCAGCAGGGCCGCGCCCAGCCAGTGCCGCGCCGCGAACGGCAGCGGTTCGGGTTCGTCGTACATCAGTCCGTCCTCGACGGCCACCGCGTGCTCGAACGCGGCGATGGCGCCGTCCCGGTCGCCGCCGCTGAGCAGGATCTCACCCTCGAGGATCGCGGCGACGATGTCGAGGATGCTCGCACCCGGATGGAAGCGCAGACGCTGGTCCGTCGTCGCGGCGATGCCCCGGACGCGCTCGAGATAGGCGCGGGCGAACCCGGCCTCGCCGCGACGCAGGTGCGCGTAGCCCTGGGCGAAGTCCCACAGGCCCGCCGACACCTCCTTCTCGGGGCGCGCCGTTACGGCCGCAATCTCGTCGAAGCGGCCGAAGCGCAGCAGCGTGAGGACGTGGTACAGCGTGTCGCCGGTCAACTTCGCGTAGTCCCTGCCGGCCTGGATGGCGATGGCGCCCTGGCCGTCCATCGAGGCCGCGAAGAGCAGCATGTGGAGGTTGTGGGAGGGATAGATCGCCAGTCCCTCGCCGCTCGCCGCCTTCTGGTCGGAGTGCCAAGCCTGGAGGTTCGCGCGCACCGAGTCGCCCCAGCGGCCGATCTCGTTCCACGTATGCGACGGCATGTGGTTGATGTGGCTGGCCCCCGGGATGGAGTTGCCCAGATACTCGGTGCAGGGTTCGGCCTTCTCGGGCCGGACCGTGGACTCGGTGGCATGGACGTACAGGTGGCAGGCGCCCGGATGACGGATGTCGACCGCCAGAATCGCTTCGAGGACGCCGTGCAGGCGCTGGACGTTCGGATCGTCGAGGTCGCGCGTCCCGCGGCGCGGCTCCAGCAGGAACAGCGCGTCGGCGTACAGCGTGGCGGCATCCAGATCGTCGGGATGACGTTCGGCGACGCGGCGCATCGCTGCGGCGTACGCACGATCCTGCTCGACCCGCGTATCCGGATCGAAGTCCGCGACGTAGCGCACCGCCAGGGCGTCGATGAAGTCCCGCTCCTTGGCGCTGGCGTGCGCCGCCGCGAGTGCCAGTGCCTTCTGGACGGCGGCGTATGCTCGTGGCGCCTCGTCCGGGCGCATGGGTCCGTTCAGGTACGAGCCCCATGCCCATGCTTCACCCCAGTAGCAGATGGCGCAGTCCGGATCGTGTTTCTGCGCCTCGCGGAAGGAGCGGGCCGCGTCCTCCTTGGCGAACGCGTACATGAGCTGAAAGCCCTGATCGAAGTACTGTTGGGCCTTCGTGCTGGTCGAAGAGATGGGGCGGGTGAAGGTGCCGAGCGACGACGTATAGAGCGGGATGGGCTCGTCGAAGCTCTCGGGAAGCGCCGGCTCGGCCGGCACCTGGCCCGCGGCCGGATGCGGGATTGCCAGCGCGGCGAGCACTGCGCACCACGTCCAGACGCATGTCGCTGCCACTCTCGTCTGTGTCATCAGTCTGATCCGGGGACGCTCATTGTAGCACCCGCAGCCGCCGCGCCGGCGCGTTCCGGCCGCGCTCGATTGACAGGCGGGGGCCGCAGGGGGGTAGAGTCGGGAGTGCGCCGGCTGGGAGGCGAAAGTTGCCGAAGTACCTCATTCAGGCTTCGTTCACGGATACTGGGGTCAAGGGGCTGCTCAAGGACGGCGGGTCGAAGCGGCGCACCGCGGTGAACCTGCTGATGAAGTCGCTGGGGGGCAGCGTCGAGGCGTTCTACTACGGCTTCGGCGAGGGCGACGTGCACCTGATCGTCGACCTCCCGGACAACACGACGGCCGCCACCGTCGCACTTGTCGCCACGGCGAGCGGCGCCTTCAACATCCGGACGACCCCGCTGCTGACGCCCGAGGAGATCGACGGCGCAGTGAAGATGACGGTCAACTACCAGGCGCCGGGCCGCTGAGCGGGCGCGGCTGCCGGCCGTTCGTGGTACGCTGGAGTCGCGGCGGGAAGCGCCCCGCGCCTCCGCGCATCCCCTTCGTGAGTGTGGCTCCTTCCGACCCCGTGACGCAGGGCCCGAGCACCGGCCGCCAGGCGGTGCCGGTCGCCGCTCCGGGCTGGCACTTCCTGGCGGGATGGACCGCAGCATGGTTCGCGGTGGGCGTCGTGTTCGCGGTCGGCGTCGCGTTCGGGGCCGGCGTCGAGTTCGGACCTGTCCTCCGCCTGAGCGTGCTGTTCGCCGAGGTCGTCGGTTACAGCGCGTACATCTCCGCGCGGCTCGTGTTCCCGCTGCTGGCCGGGCTGCCGGGCGCACTGCGCCTGGTGCTCGACGCGTTGATCGTGGTGTCGGGCACGATTTTCGGCTCGATTCTCGTCATCCTCGTCGATCCGCTCTACGTGCTGGCGCAGCCCCGCGCGGCGCTGCTGCTAGTGGCGTTCAACGCGGCGCTCGCCGCGGCGGTTGCGGTTGCGCTCGGCACGTACGACCGCATGCGCCGCCAGATCGAAACGTCGTACCGGGTTCTCCGCGAGCGCGACGCGCTCGACCGCGAGCTGCGCGTGGCCCGCGAGGTGCAGCGCGAGCTGCTCCCGCGCACGGCCCCCCCGGTCGCGGAACTGGAGCTGGCGGGAATCTGTCGGCCGGCCATCGCGGTGGGCGGCGACTACTACGACTACCTCCAGGACCGTGACGGCCGGCTCGGGCTGGTAATCGCCGACGTGTCCGGCAAGGGCGTTTCGGCCGCCCTCCTCATGGCCGGTCTGCAGGCCTCGGTGCGCAGCCGCTTCCCCACGGCGGATACGCCGGGGGCGCTCGCGGCGGACCTGAACGAGGCGGTGTTCGGCTCGTCGTCCGCCGCGCGTTACGCGACGGCGTTCCTGGCGACCTTCGACCGCGAGAGCCGGCGCCTGGCCTATACCAACGCCGGGCACCTGCCGGCTATCCTCGTCCGGGAGCACGAAACGGCGCGTTGCGACGAAGGCGGCTTCCCCTTCGGCTTGTTCGAGAGCGCGGCCTACGCGACGGGTGCCCGCACGCTCGCTCCGGGCGACCTGCTGGCGCTCTTCACCGACGGGATCACGGAGGCGCCGGCGCCCGACGGCGAGGAGTTCGGGGCCGCGCGGCTTGCCGAGCTGCTGCGCGCCCACCGTGAGCGTCCGCTCGAGGCGGTCATCGCGGCCGTGCTCGACGCCCTGCGGCAGTGGAGCGGCCCCGTGGATGCCCACGACGACGTCACCCTCGTCCTCGCGAGGGTGCGGTGAGCCGCGCCCGCGCGGCCGGCAGCCCCGGCCGCCACGCCGGGTTGTGGATCGCGGCCAGCAGCCTCGCGGGCCTCGCCGTCGGCTTCGGCTTGAGCGTCTTCCAGGGCGACGCCGTCGAGCGCCCGATCCTCGTCATCTCCGTGCTCTTCGCCAACGTGGTGGGCCTCACCGCGATGGTCTGCTCCGTCTGGCTGTTCCCGCGTCTGCGGGGGCGTTCGGGCCTGCTCCGGTTCCCGCTGCTCGTCCTGGCCCTGCTGTCGGGCGCGGTCTTCGGAAGCCTCGCGGTGCTCGGCGCCTACCCGCTGTTCGTCTTCCGCGAGCCGCGGCTCGCGGTGGCGGTCATCGCCCTCAACAGCGTCATCGCCCTCGTCGTCGGGGGCGTCGTGCTCGGCTACGAGGAGATGCGGCTGCGGCTGCAGGACGCCTTGCGCGAGATGCGGGAGGTCCGCCTGGTCGAGGCGCGGCTGCGCGAGGAGGCGGCCCGCGCCGAGGTGGCTGCGCTGCAGGCCCGGATCAACCCGCACTTCTTCTTCAACACCCTCAACACCATCAGCTCGCTGCTCGAGGCGGACGCACGCCGGGCGGAGGAGCTGCTCGAGACGTTCGCGGGGTTGTTCCGCTACGCGTTCGACGCAGCCGACGCCGCACCCGTTCCGTTGCGCGACGAGATTGCCTTCACGCAGGGCTATCTGCGCATCGAACACGCGCGTTTCGGCGACCGCCTGCGGGTCGCCTGGAAGGTCGAGCCCGACTCGCTCGCGGTGCGGGTGCCCGGCCTGGTGCTGCAGCCCCTGGTCGAGAACGCGGTGGGGCACGGGCTCGCGCCGCGGGCCCGCGGCGGACGCATCGACATCTCGACCGCGCTCGACGGAAGGGTGCTGCACATCGACGTCGTCGACGACGGCGTCGGGCTTTCCCGTGAGGGCGGCAGCCTGATTCGGGAGGGCCATGGGCTGGGCAACATCGCCCGCCGGCTGCAGACTGCCTACGGCCCGCGCGCGGCCCTCGCGCTCTCGGCTGGCGCCGGCGGCGCGGGTGCCCGCGCGCGGCTCACACTGCCCGCCGCCGCCGTACACGGCGGGTCCGCGGAGCGTGCACGATGAGGCGCCGCTGCGTCGTGGTCGACGACGAGCTGCCGGCCCGCGACCGGTTGAAGCGGCTGCTCGCCGCGCATCCCGACTTCGAGGTCGCGGGCGAGGCGGCCGACGCCGCCGCGGCGGTTCGGCTCATCGACGAGACCCGACCCGATCTGTGTTTCCTCGACGTGCAGATGCCCGAGGGCACCGGCTTCGACGTCCTGCAGCGGGTCAGACACGTCCCGCACGTCATCTTCGTGACCGCCTACGACCGCTACGCGGTGCCGGCGTTCGAGGTGCGGTCGATCGACTATCTGCTGAAGCCCGTCGGCCGCGCGCGGTTCGCCCAGGCCCTCGACCGTGCCCGCGAGCGGATCGACGGCACCGGCTCGGCCCGGCGGATTCTCGGCGAGCTCGACGCGCTGCGGCGGTCGGCAGGCGAGCGACCGGCGGCAGCCCCGCCCCGCCCCGACCGTCTCAGCGTGCGCAGCGGCGCGGGGATTCGCCTGCTCGACCCGGACGAGATCGTCTGGTTCGAGGCGGACGACGCGCTGGTCTTCGCCCGCACCGCGGCGGGTCGGTTCCTCGTCGACCGCACGCTGTCCGAGCTGGAGCGGCGGCTCGCGGGGCGGTTCTTTCGTGCGCACCGGAGCCGTCTGGTCAACCTCGGACGGATCGCGGAGATACGGCCGGCGGATGCCGGGACCTACACCATCGTGTGTCCCGGCGCGGGAACGGTGCCGCTGTCTCGCCGGCGGGCCCGCCGGCTGCGCGAGATATTCCCGTGGTGAGGGCAGCCGCCCAGGGGCGGATCTCGACCGTCGACGCTGCTATTGCGACCGCCGATCGCAATCCGGTTGCGTCCCCCTGCCGCTGGACGGCACCATTCGCGGCAGGAGGACGATGCCATGGTTCGCACGCTGTCCGTCGGGCTGGTTCTGTCCGGCACGTTGGCAGGTGTCCCCGCGCCGGCCGGCGCGCAGGACGCCGAGGCGGGTTTCGAGGTGAGCGTGCCGAGCGGCGAGGTGCGCGAGGGCGACCTCTACGCGACGGGCGAGGTGGTCCGCATCGACGGGCGGCTGGCCGGCGACTTGTTGGCCCTGGCGCAGCGGGTGCTCGTGGACGGCACGGTCGACGGCGATGTCTTCGCGGCCGGCAGGGCCATCGACGTGCGCGGCCCGGTGGGTGATGCCGCGCGTGTGGCCGGCGACCAGCTCACTGTCAGCTCGACCATCGACGGGGATCTGGTCGCGGCGGGGAACCGGCTGCAGCTCTTTGAAGATGCCGTCGTCCGGGGGCGCCTGCTGGCGGCCGGCAGCATCGTCGAGGTCGAGGGGACGGTCGAGGAGGACCTGCGCGTGGCGGCAGGGGAGATCATCGTCCGCGGCACGGTGCGCGGCGATGCCCGGGTCATGGCCGACCGGCTTGAGCTGGCACCCGGCGCGCGCATCGAGGGCGACCTCGACTATCGGACGCGAACACCCCTGAGCGCGGAAGAGGCCGCGCGGGTCGGCGGGGCGGTGCGCCATCAGGAGCCGGTTCACGACGAGGACGCGGACCGCAGTTGGGTGGGCCGCATCTTTCGGAGCTGGTTCTGGGGTTGGCAGTTCGGGTCGGCACTGCTCGTGGGTCTGCTGGCCGTTGCGCTGTTCCCGCGCGTCGTGCAGCGGCTGGTGACCGCGATCGCGGCCGAGACCACCCTCGGCGCGCTGCTCGGATTCGGTGCCTTCCTGATCGTCCCCATCGCCACGGTGGTCGTCATGCTGACCCTGGTCGGCGTGCCGCTCGGCCTCATCGTCATGCTGCTGTTCGGCGCGGCCCTGTACCTGGCCAAGCTCCCCACGGCGGCCTGGGTCGGGGCGTGGCTGCTGGCCCGCGTCGGCCGGTCCGATGCCTCGCCGTACGCGGCGATGGCCGTCGGGGTGTTGGCGCTCTACCTGCTGTTCGCCGTGCCCTGGCTGGGCGGGTTGGGCTGGCTCGCGGCCACGTGGCTGGGATTCGGTGCCATGGTCCTGACCGGACGTCGGTCTCTGGCGGGAGACGCCGGCCGGGAGTCGACGCCGTAGAGGGGCGCAGACTCCCGGCAAGGTACCAAACTGACGCGCTAGCGGGAACCGTCTTCGGCGGCTCGTTCCTCGGCCCGGTAGCCCGAGAGGATGCCCTCCATGCCGAGGTTGCCCTCGTGGCAGGCGTACTCGAACAGCGGATCCGGGCTGTGCCGCAGTGGAATCAGGACGGTCCAGGGCCGGGTCCAGGTCGTGTCGTCGTCGAACGTGATCTCGTAGTGCAGCGTGTCCGTGCTCACGCGCGTGAAGCGCTCGGTGATGCGCAGCCCTTCGGCGGCGCTCCAGAACGCCCCCAGCGCGGAGTAGTTCGTCGTCTCGACCACCAACGTGTCGCCGTCCCAGCGCGCGCGCGAGTCACCGTGCAGTTGGCGGATGCCGTCACTCACGTGCGGCGGCCCGTCGATGGGGATGATGCGCGCGTCGTGAATCATCTCCATCAGGATCACGACGTGGTCGCGGGTCTGCAGGATCTGGTAGTAGCTGTTGTAGCCGGCCAGCAGGTTCGGCACGCCGAAAGTGAGGCAGCGCTCGCTCAGCGGGCGATCCACCCAGGAATCGGCCTTCGGCGCGATGATCGGCGGTGGCAGGCCGCGGCCGACGCGAACGGCGTCGTCCGTACGCGCCGGGATCCGGCCGTCGGGCGGATCGACGATCAGCGACGTCCGGTTGTGGTCGAAGTCGCGGTCGGCGAGCCAGAACTGGTTGTAGTTGCCGGTCGTGTCGTACGAGTCCGCGTCGCTGACGCCGGCGATGGCGGCCAGCACCAGCTGGTCGCCGAACTGGGCGTCCAGGCCGCTGGCCGTGACCTCCGCCGCGGCCGCCTGTAGCGCAGCCAGCTCCTCGGCGGTCAGCGTCGCCTTGTCTGCCCAGACCGCCGGCCGTTCGAGCGGCGTCACGCTGTTGTTGGCCCACACGCCCTGCAGGTCGGGCTGACCATCCGCCGTACGCGGCACCGTCCAGCCGTCGCCGGGCGCCTGGGCCGCCGCGGGCGCGGACGCCAGTGCGATGCAGACCGCCGCCGTCACCGCAATCACGCCGACCGTGCGCATCCGTTTCTCCATCGGCATCTCCATAAAGGTTGTTCCGACCGCAACCGTACGCCGATGGCAGCGCGTCGTCAAGCGCCTTCGCACGCCCCGCTGCGCCGCAGTCGACGCGGCCACGGCTGTCCCGGGGCATGGGGTGGGCTACGATTGTGCCGATGAAGAACTACGCGCATCCCGAAGCGCTCGTCGACCCGCGGTGGGTTGCCGACCATCTGCACGACCCGCGGGTGCGGATCGTCGAGGCGCACTTCGAACCGGCGCCCCGGGAGGCGGGCCGTATCCCGGGCGCCGTGTCCTGGAACGTCGTCGGGACCTTGCTGAAGCCGGATTGGCAGGTGAACTTCGACAGACAAGCGGTCGAAAACCTGTGCGGCCAGTCGGGTATCGGCAACGACACCACCGTCGTCGCGTGCAGCCGGCACGGCGCTATTGCTCACTGGTTGTTCTGGTTCCTCAAGTCCGTGGGTCACGCCGACGTGCGTGTCCTGAACGGCGGACTGAAGAAGTGGACCGCCGACGGCCATGCGCTGACCACCGACGTCCCGGCCGTCTCACCCGCCCGCTATGCCGCACGAGAACCGGACCCCGCCCTGAGGGCGCTCCTGCCGCAGGTCCGGGCCGCCATCGACAACGAGAAGCAGCTCCTCCTGGACGTCCGCACCACCCAGGAATACCGCGGGGAACTCTTCCTGATGAAGCCGCCCGGGGACGGCGAGCGGGCCGGCCACCTGCCCGGGTCCATCCACATCCACTACGAGGACGCCCTCGACGCGGACGATACATTCAAGTCGGCGGACGAACTCACGGCCCTCTACACGCGGCACGGCGTTACCGCGGACAGGGACATCATCGTGTACTGCGCGATCGGCATGCGCTCGGCCCATACCTGGTTCGTTCTCACCCAGTTGCTCGGCTATCAGGCCGTACGCAGCTTCGACGCCTCGTGGAACGTGTGGGGCCGCCTGCCGGACACCCCCGTCGAGGTGTAGCGAGACCGTGCCTCGTTGCCACCCTACAACTGCGGTGACGATATCGCGCGACGGAGGTCTGTCAGGCGTTGTCGGAAGGACGTTAGAGGCATTCCGTCGATGTTGAGTGGAGGGTCGAGCTTCGCGAGCACTTCCTTCTCAATGTCCTTGAGGGTGTCAGGGTCATCCCATGGCGCGATGGCGACTCGGAGGTTGTCCTTGATCCACGCAGACAACCGTCTGTTGTCCTCCCGCCGGAGGCGTTTGGGCTTGGCGACCCGCAGATCCAGCGGGCCGAGGAGAATCGCCGAGAGCGTGAGCCGAAGAGTGGACGAGGACGCGTTGCCCGCGATGTGATTGTTCCGTATGCGACTCTTCAGCGTTGCCGAGGACGACTTCCCTGGCGTCGTCGCGCCAGCCTGACCGACGTAGATCAGACAGGGTGGCCGTACCTCTCCTGGGAGCTGCGACAGGAGCTCCGTTGCCGTGGCGTCGGCCCACCACGAATAGAGCCCGGCTTGGTCGGCGGCGGCATCGTCCGCCGGGAACGCACGTGGGGCTGTCGCGCGCGCAGAGTCGGAGAGAAGGGCGACAAGCTGCCCAATCTCCTCAGACACCCTGGGTCACTTCCAGGTATCCGTCAGAACCCCGCCGGCCCGACTCCACGTTCCAGGCGCGCCACGGCTCGCCCCGTACACCATATGAGTTGGACTTCTCCCTCATTTAGGTGTGGTGTTCCGTGTGCCCCTGCTGTAGACGAAAGTGCCGGTCAGCCGCCTGACCGACCAGGTAGCAGGCTGTGCCGTCGAACGTTGCCCCGACTACCCCTCCTGCGAGCGGTACGAGCCTCGCCAGGTTCACAACGCCCTTCTCGCCGAACTTGGTCATCAGCCTGAAGCCGACCCGTTTGTTGAGAGCGATCAGGGCCCGCCCTGGTATCTTCATTCAGCCCCTCGAGCGCCGCCTTCTCGCCGAGGGCGACGCCCACCTTCGCTACCGGCTCGCACGCCGCGTTCGCGATCATGCAGAGCAGAATGTCAGTCTGCACCTGATCGTCCGTGGCCGCATGCCCGTAGATCTCGGCGATGGCCGCGACCATCGTTGCCTGGATGGCCAGGGACGCCGCCAACGAGCCCGGAATCGCCACTGGCAACGTTATCGCGCCCCCAAGTCCGGCCACGAACCCGGTGCCGGCGTTCTTGGCGACAGCCCTCTTGATCAGCGCCTGGACCCGTTCGGCGTCGCTCGCGTAGGGCCGGCGCCTGTAGTTGCCGGCCAAGGCGGAAGCTGACTGCAGGGGCCCGACGCCCTCCAACGCCTGGTCCAGGAACCAGTGGACCAATTCGTCCGTGACGTGCGCGAGCTTCCCTGAGTCCTGAGCTGCCACAGTGACTTGATTGTACTTGGCGGGCGGCGTGGGTGCGCCTGGCCTTTCCCTATCGTCCTGAGCGTGGCGATGGCACGTGCCGTCGTCGCCTCGGGCGCGTCCCGGCGGAGCAGACGCACCCGAGGCGCAGGGTGACGGTGCCGCCGTCTACACGGCCGGCTCGGGCGCGTGGCGCCCGGAACAGCTCCCTCAGCGCTCGATGGTCCGCGTCTACCCGCCCCGCCGGCGCCACAAGACGCTGACGGCCCAGTCGACGTCGAGCCGCTCGCCGCGCCAAGCCGGCGTCGCCGTGTGCGGGCCGAAGCGGATGCCCGCTCGCGCGAGCCGCGCTGTCATCGGTGCCAGCGGTGCGCCGGTCACGGTCGGCGACGCGGGCGCCTCCGGCAGCGGCTCGCCGTCCGGCCGGACGAAGTGCGCCTCGCCGTCGTCGCCGAGCGTGACCCCGAAGCCTTCCTCGTGGACCGCGCGGTGATGCCGCCGGCAGAGGAGCACCAGGTTGTCGAGTGCCGTCGCTCCGCCCCGCGCCCAGTGGCGGATGTGGTGACCATCGCAGCGGGTGGCGGTGCACCCGGGGAAGCGGCAGTGCCGGTCGCGGGCGGCCAGCGCGCGGCGCAGCGCGGGCGAGAGGGTGCGCGTCCGGCGGCCGACGCTGAGGATCTGGCCGGCCGGCCCATGCTGCAGGGTGACCCTGGCGGCGTCGCACGCCAGCCGCCGGGCCGTCTCGGCGGAGACGCGGATACCGCCGGCCTCGTCGAGCGCGGACTGGCCGCGGGTTGGGGCAGCAGGCCGCTCTGTTGCCGGCTGCGGCGTCGCCGGCACGCCCGCGCATGGTATGGCGTGATGGGTTGTGGGCCTCGCCGTCGCCGGCTGCGGCGCGTCGGTGGTTTGAGTGGCGGCCGACGCTGTCCCCGCCATGCCCACGCGTAGTGCGGTGGGGCTGGACGCGGGCCTCACCGGTGTCGGCGGCGCCGCGTCGGAGCGCAGCGGGGCAGCAGCTTGCGCGGCGGCCGGGGCCGTCTCGTCGGCGGCTTTGTCCTCACCCGCGCTGCGCCGCCCGTACGTTCCCGCGGGAACGTACGGCGCCAGAGTCGCAGGACCGACCGTGGTCATCACGGCCTCGTTTCGGTCATCGGTGCGGCCGCCTAGGCGCGGCGGCATCCGGGCGTCGGGTTCGTCGCCCGCCCTGGTGCCCGCATTGCCGGTGCCGTCGCTCGGACACGACGACGTCCGAGTATCGGGTTCGTCGCCTGCCCTGGTGCCGGCGGCGCCGGGTCCGTCGCTCGGACGCGGCGCGGTAACGGCTGCTGCGCGGCCGTCGTCGGCATCCGCGGGGGTATCGTCCGCCAGGGTGTCGGAGTCGACGTGGACGACCATCTGGTAGCGGTCGCCGGCCGTGCCTTTGTCGAGGCCCCCGGCCAGCGCACACTCGGCCACGGTGCCCAGCGCGTCCGCCCGCCGCTGCGAGACACTCGGCGCCATGCCGGCCGCGGTGTCCGCGGCGGCCCCGTCTGCATCCACCGGGCTCGGCGCCGCGTCCATGGCGGCGTCCAGCGCCCGCCGCAGCACGGCACCCAACTCCGGCGTCAGCCGGCCGCGGACCACGACCATGCCGTCGTCGTCCACCCAGGTGTCGAGGGCGCGCGAATCGTGCCGCTGGCGGTCGTCTGCTGCCTCGGCTGCGCGGTCGACTCGCCGCCAGGAGCGGACGACCTGCTCGACGTGGGCTGCGGTGCCGGCGAGGGCGAGGTCGAGCAGGTCCTGCTCGGTCTCGGGGGTGGCCACGCGGGTGACGGCTCGTACCTTCGAGTAGGAGACCTGGCCGCGCTGCATGGCGGCGCTCAGGCGCGGCAGGTCGGCGAGGGCGCGCGCCACGCGGACGTGTTCGCGGGCCGGTCCGGGTGCGAGTCCGATGCGCCAGCTCAGCCAGTGGGCGTAGGAGGCGAAGCCTTCCCATCCGGCGCGCTCGTCGAACTGGCGGATGAGGACGAGCAGCTCGTAGGTGGCGGCCTGGATGCAGGCGGCCGCCTCGGCGATGCGGTTGCCGAGGGCTTCGTTGCTCGGCTCGGGCTCCTGCGCAGCCACGGGAGGCGGAAGCGGCAGCCCGGGCGGGCTTGCCGCGGTGGCAACCGGGACCGGCCGGGGGGACGACGGGACGGGAACGGGGCTGGCAGCAGCAGGCATACGCCCATTGTAGGCCCCACTTTTTGAACCGCTTGTACGGCTCCAGGACGCCCGATCGGGCCTCGTGGCAACATCGCGCCCTCCCCGGCCGGCGACTGGCTCTCAGAGCCCGGCCAGGGCGCTCGGAGGGGCTCTTCTGAGGCCGCTCGGACTGGAAGGCACCGGGCCTCCTGGAAGGCTGTCAAGTGAAAAACGCATGGAGGATGAAGAAAAAAGCGCCGCTGCGGCCTCCGCAGGCCCCCGGCCAGCGCGGAAACGCGCTCGCTGCGTTCCGTGTCAAGTCAACCTGTCGGCGACCGCGCGTCTGCAACGCGATCTGGACGCCGGAGACGGCGCCCACACAATCCACGGGCGTCGTTGACACCCGGGGCATCGAGTCGAGCGCCACCTATAATCGCACCTTGCACGCCGAGTACGATGCGTTGCTGGCGGATCTCCTCGACGCCTGCCGCTGCCACTATGGCGACCGGCTGGTGTCGCTCGCCGTCGATGGATCGGTCGGCCGGGGCACGCCGCGATTCGATTCGGATGTCGACGTGCTCGTCGTGGCGCGCGGGCTGCCGGCGGGGCGGTTCCCGCGCGTGGACGATTTTCGCACCGTCGAGGAGGTGCTGGTCCCGCGGCTGCAGGCTGCCCGCGGCGCGGGACTGTACCCGGCGTTGTCGCCGATCTTCAAGACTCCCGCGGAACTGGTTCGTGGCACGCCGTTGCTGCTCGACATGACCGAGGACGCCAGAATTCTCCATGACCCGGAGGGATGTCTTGTAGGTGTGCTCGACGGCCTCAGGGCGCGGCTCAGGGCGTTGGGTTCCAGACGGATCTGGAGAGGAGACGCCTAGTACTGGGATTTGAAGCCCGACTACCAGTGGGGCGACATGATCGAGCTCTTCTGACGACGGTGCCGCGGACCGGATGCGCGGAGCTCGGGTCATGACCAACGGATCGCTGGCGGAGAGCTATCTCTTCAAGGCCTCCAAGCGACTGAAGATCCTGCCGGTGCTCCTCGACGAGGAGGCGTACTCGGACGTCGTACGCGAAGCGCAGGAGGTCGTCGAGCTCGCGCTCAAGGGAGTGCTGCGCCAGGTTGGGGTCGAGCCGCCGCGCTGGCACGACGTCGGTGGCATTCTGCGGGAGCATCGCGGACGGCTGCCGGCGAACGTCGCGCGCGAGGTCGAGCGGTTGGCTGGCATCTCCGCCGCCCTGCGCAAGGACCGCGAGCTGTCGTTCTGCGGCGACTTCGACTTCATCCCGACCGAGCACTACACGCGGGAGCACGCCCAGCAGGGGCTCGACGATGCCTCGTGGGTCGTCTCCGTTGCGGCGACGGTCATCGGCAGTGAGTGACGTGTCGCGGGGGGGTCTCTATCGCTCCCCACCGAGTTGCCGGCAGATCTGGTCGTGAATCTGCTTCGCGTGCGCATCTGAAAGGTGGGGATCCGAATCGCCCTTGGGCGGTTCGAAGTCGAAGGAAACAGCCTGGTATCTGATCCCGCGGCCAGTCCGTTCAGCCCACTCGTTCATTCTCGCGCCGACGAATTCGGCGTTGTCGCCGTGCGTCGGAGAGGTCCCGCAATAGTCCACGCGGTTGGACTGGCCCGCCGTCCACTCGCTTCCCAGATCGACGGCGAGGGCGTCCGCGACGGCAGTGCGAACTACCTCTGACAGAGTCATTGCGCATCCCGTCGACTCGGGCACGCGCCCGGCACAAACTGGAATGCACCACTCGATTCAGCCGACACCCATAGTTCACTCCGGCAGTGCGAACACGAAGATGTTGTTGCCGATGCTGGGGCGCAGTTCGGGGGTCAGCGGGAGGAAGGACATCGGGTTGCCGGTGCCGGTGCTGGCCACGACGTACTGGCGGCCGTCGACGGCGTAGGTCATGGGGAAGCCAGAGACGGACGAGCCGATGTTGATCTCCCAGAGGACGTCGCCCGTGTCCTGATCGAAGGCACGGAAGCGTCCGTTGGCGTCGCCGCCGAAGACCAGGCCGCCACCGGTGGTGACGAGCGACGTGGTGGCGGCCCGCTGGTCGTACTTCCAGACGGTGGCGCCGGTCTCGGCCGAGATCGCCTGGACGGTGCCGACCTGGTCGGTGCCCGGCGCGATCTGGTTGCGGACGGCCAGCGAGTAGAGCTCGAGGGGCAGCGTGTCGGAACTGGTGACGGTCATCATGCGCGCGCAGGTGTTGCGCAGCGGGAAGTACATCGTGTTGGTCAGCGGGCTGTAGGCGCCGGCCTCCCAGTCCTTGCCGCCGTTGTACGTGGGGCAGGCCAGCACTTCCTGGCCCTCCGCGCTGAAGACCAGCTCGCCGTTTTCCGACACCGCGCCGGTGGCGCCGTCGATGTGACTGATGACGTTCTGCGTAATGGTCGGCGTCGCCCACAGGAACTCGCCCGTCGCCCGGTCCAGCGTGTAGACCACGCCGGTCTTGCCGGGGATGCCGGTCACCACCTGCCGCCGCTCGCCCGGCTGCAGCCGCGGGTTGATCCAGCTCACGGCGCCCGGGTCCGGCGTCACCGCCGTGTCGACCAGGATCCGCTCGAACGGGTGGTCGAGGTCCCAGTGGTCGTTCAGGTGCTGGTAGTACCAGACGATCGCGCCCGTGTCGGCGTCGAGCGCCAGCGTCGAATTGTGATAGAGATGCGCCAGGTCCGCCCCGCCCAGCATGAACTTCGGCGCCGGCGAGGTCACCGACGTGCCGACGTAGATCAGGTTCAGCTCGGGGTCGTAACTCGGCACCATCCAGGCGCCCACGTGCCGCCGCTGCTCGAAGGGCACGTCGCCCCAGGTCTCGTCGCCCGGCTCGCCGGGAGCCGGGATCATCCGCGTGCGCCACAGCTCGGCGCCGGTCCGCGCGTCGTGGGCCGTGATGACACACGCCTCGGGACCGCCCTCGGGCATGCAGCCGCGTCCGGAGACGATCTTCCCGTCGGCGATGATCGGGCCGGCGGTCTGGTGGGCGGGGTTCTCGCGGTAGTCGAGGATTTGGGTTTCCCAGGCCAGGCGGCCGGTGGTCGCATCGAGGGCGAACACGTAGTCGTCCGCACTGGTCGAGATGATCAGGTTGCCGTAGATGGCGATGTTGCGGTTCGCTTCGGCCAGCGACGCCGCGACGAACTCCTCCAGGTCGTCTGGCCGCGGGCGGCGGTACTCCCAGAGCAGGTCGCCGGTGACGGCGTCGATGGCCTGGATGACGTCGCGCGGGTTCGGCATGTAGAGCACGCCGTCGTAGACCAGCGGCGTGCCCTGCTGGTTGCCGGCGGTCAGCGCCCGCGACCAGACCAGGCGCAGCTCGCCGACGTTGCGGCGGTCGATCTGGTCGAGCGGGCTGTAGCCCCAGCCGTCGAGCGTGCGGCGCCACATGAGCCAGTCGCCCGGCGCGGGATCCTGCAGCATCGCGTCGGTGACCGGCGTGAACGCGTCCTGCGGTTGCGCAGGGGCCGGACCGGAGGCGGCCGTCAGCAGCACGGCGGTCGCAAGCACGAGACATCTCGACAGGTAGCAGGGCGGTGTGCGCATCGAGGATTTCCTCCCAGCGTCATTCTATGCGAACTAGGCGAAGTGCCAAGTGTTTGACGGGCGACGCAGTGGGGTAATACGGTATTACTGATGCCGACCTTGTCGTTCAAGGTGACCGACGAGGAGGCCCGCCTCATCCGCGCGCGAGCCGGCCGGGACGGGGTCAGCGTTTCGGAATACCTCCGCCGCCGAGCGAACGTCGCGCTGTCGGCACCCGCGCCGCCGCGGCGCGTCCGTTGCCCGCGTACCGGCGCGTTGATCTTCGGCGCACTGGACGACCAGCCACCGCTCGACACGGCGACGGTGCGAGAGCTGCTCTCCGACTTTCCGTGAAGTACCTCCTCGACGTCAACGTCCTCGTCGCGTGGGGCTGGTCCGATCACGTCGACCACAAGCGGACGGTCAACTGGATCGCCGCAGCCCGCAGGCAGCCAGGCGCGGCGCTGCTGACGTCCGCCATCCGCAGCTCGGTTTCGTCCGGGTGTCGGTGCAGCGGACCCGGGGGCGCGTGACGGTGCCGGAGGCCGCCGCCACGTCTTCCTGCCGGACGACCGGCCGGCCGGCGGGTTTCCCGAGTGGTGCCGCCGTCCGTCGCGCACCAGCGACGCCCACCTGCTCGAGCTCGCGCAGGTGCACGGGGCGCGGCTCGCCACTCTCGACACCGGGATTCCCGGTGCCGTTCTCTTGCCGCCCGCCGGCGTGACCGGTTGAGACCGCGCCGCGCCGGGCCGCCCCCCCTGGGCTGCCGATACCCGGCTGCCGCTGCGTGTCCGTTGCCCGTCGAATGCAGCGAGGACTTTTGCCACCGGCTGCTAGAATCGGAGCGCACTTCGCATCCATTGCAGGGAGGTCTCGAATGCCGGGTCGCTGTGTCGCCGTCGCCGCCGTCTTCGTCGTCGCCGCCGTGTGTCTGGCGCCGCTCTCGGCGGCCGGGCAGGCTCCGCCGCGGACGCCGTGGGGCGACCCCGATCTGCAAGGCGTCTGGACCGGCTCCACGCTCACGCCCCTGGAGCGTCCCGCGGACCGCGCCGCGCAGGCGTTCCTGACCGAGGAGGAGGCGGCGGAACTCGAGCAGCGCGCCGACCGGAACCGGTTCGTCGAGCGCGTGCCGGGCGCAGGCGATCCGGGCACCTACAACCAGATCTGGTTCGATCCGGGCACCCGCATCATCCCCGACCGGCGCACGGCGCTCATCATCGACCCGCCCGACGGGCGCGTGCCCTACACCGCCGCAATGGCCGAACGCGAACGGCTGCAGCGCGATTACCGCGTGCGCGGCGCCCGCAATTCGTGGGTGGACGTCGATACCGGCGAGCGCTGCATGACCGACGGCGTGCCGATGTTCTGGCTGGGCTACAACCCGAATCACCAGATCCTGCAGACGCCCGGATACGTGGTCATCCTGCACGAGATGTTCCGCGATCGGCGGATCATTCCGCTCGACGGGCGGTCGCACGGGATCGAGCAGTGGAACGGCGACCTGCGCGGGCGCTGGGAGGGCACCACCCTGGTCGTCGAGTCGGCGCGGTTCGTCGATGGGACGGCGGAGCGCTGGGCCGCCACCTGGCGCATGCCGACGCCCACGATGCAGCTCGTCGAGCGCTTCACCCGCGTCGACGAGAACACGCTGGAGTACGAGTTCACGTTGACCGATCCCGCGAAGTTCACGCGGCCCTGGAGCGTGCGCATGCCGCTGACCACCAATCAGGCGGCCCGCGGCGTGACGGAGGGCCCGCTCTACGAGTACGCCTGCCACGAGGGGAACTACAGCATCGTCAACGTGCTGGCCGGCGCGCGGGCCGAGGAGCAGACCCCGGCCGCCGGTTCCCGCTGACCACCACGACAGGCCAGGCGGCGTGGTCTCGCTGTTCAGCGACACGGAGACGCGGCCCACGGCCGGCATGCGCGCGGCCATGGCGGCCGCGGCAGTCGGCGACGAGCAGAAGGGCGAGGATCCGACCGTCACGCGCCTGCAGGCGCGGGTGGCGGCGCTGCTCGGCAAGGAGGCCGCGCTGTGGCTGCCCACCGGCACCATGTGCAACCTGGTGGCCGTCAAGGTGCACACCCGGCCGGGCGATGCGCTGATCGCCGACGGGATGGCGCATGTCATCCGCGCCGAGTCGGGCGGCGCCGCGCTGTGCTCGGGCGTGCTGGTCGAGCCGATCCGGACCGCACGCGGCATCTTCACGTCGGACGAGCTGGCGGCCGCGATGCAGCGGGTGGCCGCTGTGCCGGTGCCGTACGGGCAGCCTGTGGGCGTCGTCTGCGTCGAGCAGACCCACAACTTCGGTGGCGGGGCGGTCTGGCCGCTCGCCGCGCTGCAGGCGGTGGCGGCGTGCGCGAGCGAGCGCGGCGTGCCCGTGCACATGGGCGGCGCGCGGCTGCTCAATGCCTGCGCGGCGTCCGGCGTCGCCGCCGCGGAGTTCGCCGCCGCGGTCGACAGCCTGTGGCTCGATTTCACCAAGGGGCTCGGCGCGCCGATCGGCGCCGTACTCGCGGGCACGGCCGCGTTCATCGCGGAGGCCCGGCGCTACAAGCAGCTCTTCGGCGGGGCCATGCGCCAGGCCGGCATTGCCGCGGCCGGCTGCCTGTACGCGCTCGACCACCATGTGGACCGGCTGGCCGAGGACCACGCGCACGCGCGCCTGCTGGCGGCGGGTCTGGCGGCCACGGACGGCATCGACGTCCGCACGCCGCAACCCGAGACGAACATCGTCTTCTTCGACGTCCGGGGTCCGGGTCTCGGGAGCGCCGAGTTCCTCCGCCGGCTGGAGGCGCAGGGCGTCCGCCTGGGCGCCGCCGGCGGCGCCATCCGGGCGGTGACGCACCTGGACGTGTCCCGCGCCGACATCGAGGCGGCGGTGGCGGCCGTGCGCCGTGTGCAGGGTGCGTCCGTCGGCGGCTGAGGAGGCGAGGTTCGCCAACCGACTATGGCCATCAACGTTACCTACGGCGTGCGGATTCCGTATCCATTCGAGCGGGTGCTGTCCCAGTACTTCGACCTCGAGCACCTCGAGACGGTGCACCCGACGACGCTCGGGCAGGCGCGCGTGCTCGAGGTGGACGGCAGGCGCATCGTATTCGAGCAGCGCTGGCCCGCCTGGCTCGGCCTGCGGCTGCGGACCGTCGCCGAGCAGGTCTGGCTGCCGCCGGACCGGATCCGCATCCGGTTCCGCCGCGGTCTGCTGCGCGGCGTCGGCCTGGATACGCATCTGATGGACCGGGGTGACGAGACGGTCATCGAGGAGACCTATCGCGTGCCGCTGGTCCCGGGCTGGCCCTGGCTGCGGCCGCTGGTCCGCCGGGTCGTGGAGCGCGGGGCGAGTCACATCTGGGAGGAGGACCTGGCGGTCGAGCTGTGCCACGGCGGCTGGCCCGGCGTGCCGGGACGCGAGTCGCCGGCGCCGTCGCAGTCGCCGCCGGCGGCGGCGACGCGGGCCTCGGTGCCGGCCGCGGGCCATCGGCGCTGGATTCGTGCGGCCGACTGGAGTGAACTGGACGCCGGGCGGACGCGCACGCTCGTCGTCGGGGAGCGCGAGATCGCTGTCTGGCGGCACGGGGGGCGGCTGCACGCGCTCGACAACCGCTGCCCGCACACGGGCGGACCGCTCGCACTCGGGCGGGTCGAGCGGGGCCAGGTCGTGTGCCCGTGGCACGGCGCGCGCTTCGCCCTCGCCGACGGGCGGCCCTGCGGCGGGCCGGCGGACGCGCCGGTCACCGCGTATCCGGTCCGGCAGGAGGGACGCGGCGTCTTCGTCCACGTGCCGGCTGCGGCCTGACCGCCGCGGCTGGCCGCCCTCGAGGCTCGACTGATCAAGTGGATGATCGGGATCGCGCTGACCGCCACCGGCATCGTAGTCGCCGCCGGGACGGCGTTCGTCGTCGCGGTCTTCCGGGCCCTGGGTTAGCCGGGCCGGATCTCTGCGCCGCAGGCGCTATCATAATGAGGGTTCGAGCGTCTCTACGATGACGGCCGCGCGTCGGCCGGGAGGATGACATGCACGTTCGCTGCCTCGTCGCCATGCTCGCGCTGTTCGCCGTGACCGCCGGAGGCTCGCTCCCGGCGGGCGCGCAGACCCCCTACGAGCCGCCCCGCCTGCCGGACGGCAGCCCCGACCTGCAGGGCGTGTGGGACTTCCGGACGCTGACGCCGCTCGAGCGCCCGGCCGGCCAGACCGACAAGGTCGTGCTGACCGCCGAGGAGGCAGCCACGTTCGAGGCGGCGGCCGCGGCGGCCATCGCGCCCGACGGCACGCTGCCCATCGGCGACGTGGGGGCCTACAACAACTTCTGGGTCGATCAGGGCGCGCGGCTGACCGACGATCAGCGGACATCGCTTATCGTCGATCCGCCGGACGGCCGGCTGCCGGCACTGCAACCCGGCGTCGAGATGCACGTCCTGTCGCTCGAAGAGGACCTGCCGGGCACCCGCCCGGTGCGCGTCCGCGCGGCCGGCATCGGCGCCGACAGCTACGAGGACCGCGGACTGGGCGAGCGCTGCCTGATCGGGTTCAACTCCGGCCCGCCCATCTCGCCGGGCGGCTACAACCAGAACATCCAGATCTTCCAGACCGCGGACCACGTGGTGATCCTCAACGAGATGGTGCACGATGCGCGCATCGTGCCGCTCGACGGCCGGGCGCATCTGCCGACGGGGGTCACGCAGTGGATGGGCGACTCGCGCGGCCGCTGGGAGGGCGACACGCTGATCGTCGAGTCGACCAACTTCAGCGAGAAGATCGCCAGCTTCAACCCGTCCATCGACCGCGCCGCCGGTACCGGCGCGACGCTCCGCCTGACCGAGCGGTTCCGCCGCACGGCCGACGACACCTTGCGATACGAGTACACGGTCGACGACCCGGCCACGTTCACGCGGCCGTTCACGGCGGCGTTGCAGATGAAGCGGGGCGACGTGCTGTACGAGTACGCCTGCCACGAGGGCAACTACGGACTGTTCAACATCCTGGCGGGCGCACGCGCGGCCGAACAGTAGGCCGGCGGGTCGAGGTGCCGGAAGGGGGCGTGGTGATGAGACGGGCAGTGGCGGCAGTGCTTCTGGGCGGGCTCCTGGCGGCGGCGGTGCAGCCGGCCGAGGCACGCGTGGCGCGCATCGTCGTGGAGCGCACGGCCCCCTACGCGGGGGGCAAGAGCTTCGGCGAGGCGGGGCCCTTCGAGCGTCTCGACGGGACGGTCTACCTGGAGGTCGATCCCGACGACCCGCTCAACGCGGTAATCGTCAACCTCGACCGCGCACCCCGCAACGCGCGCGGGCTCGTCGAGTTCAGCGCGCCGTTCTTCATCATCAAGCCGGTCGACCTGGCGCGCGGCAACGGCAAGCTGCTCTACGGCATCAACAACCGGGGCAACGCCATCGAGCTGCCGTTCCAGACCTTCCCGCCGCTGCCCGCCGGTGCGGACCCGGACTCCGGCGACGGGCTGTTCTTCCGGCTCGGCTACAGCTTCGTGGACGCGGGCTGGGCGGGCGACGTGCTGACCACCGCGACGCGCCTCGGGGCCAACCTGCCGGTGGCCGTGCAGGCCGACGGCAGCCCGATCGTGGCCCGCATCCGCGTCCAGTATCCGTCCGACCCGACGCGTCAGCCACTGGCCGGCACTATCTATACGCTGCCGCTCAAGGGCAACGACCGCTTCCTGAGCTACGAGACCGCCGACGCCGACACGGCACAGTCCACCCTGACGGTGCGCGACGGCATCGACGGCAAGCGGCGGCCGATTGCTTCCGAGCGGTGGGCGTTCGGCACGTGCCCGGCGGGGGAGGCGTCGCTGACGCCCTCCACTGTCGACATTTGTCTATTCGACGGGTTCGAAGCCGACAAGGTGTACGAGCTGATCTATCCGGCCCGCAACCCGTGGGTCATGGGGCTCGGCTACGCCGTGACGCGCGACGTCGCCTCGTTCCTGCGCTACGAGACCGCCGACGATGCCGGCACGCCCAACCCGCTGGCGCGCAGCGCGGAGGCTGTCGGCATCCGCCGCGCCTACGGGCTCGGCATCTCGTCCACCGGGATGTACATGCGCGACTACCTGTATCTCGGTTTCAACGAGGACGAGGCGCACCGCCGCGTCTTCGACGCCGTGCGCATCCACATCCCCGGCTCGCACCGGTTGTTCGCGAACGTCGAGTTTGCCGACCCCAACATCTACTCGCGCCAGGACCGCACGGCCGACTTCACCTCGCAGTCGTTCCCGCCGCTGACGTACGCCGTGACGACGGATCCGGTGACGAACGTCCGCGACGGCATCCTGAAGCGGCCGGCGACCGACCCGCTCGTGTTCCACGTCGATACGAGCAACGAGTTCTGGCAGATGAAGGCCTCGCTCAACGTTCATGACGGCCACGGCAACGCCGTGCCCATCCCGGACAACGTGCGCCTGTACCTGCTGGCGAGCCACCCGCACGGCGGCAGCCCGGGGGTCGGCGTCGTGCCGACGGATCGCGGGACCTGTGCGTACGCCACGAACAGCTACCGGGGCGCGGCGCCGCCGATGCGCGCGCTGCTCGTGGCGCTCGACGAGTGGGCGGACCAGGGCCGCGAGCCGCCTGAGAGCAACTACCCGGACGTGCGACGGGGCACGCTGGCCTCCGTGGACGAGGTGGCGCGCACGTTCCCGGCCATTCCCGGCGTTACCTTCCCGACCACGGTGAACGGTCTCGATGTGCTCGGCTTCGGCCCCACGTTCAGCTCGCAGGGCGGGCGGCAGACCGTGCTGCCCCCGACGCGCGGGGCCTCGTACCAGGTGCTCGTGCCGACCACCGACCGCGACGGGCATGACATCGCCGGGGTGCGCACGGTCGACATCGCCGTGCCCGTGGGCACCAACACCGGCTGGAACCTCTATGCGGCCGGTCCTCGCGGCGCCGACCTGTGCGGGCTGACCGGGTCGTTCTTCCCGTTCGCCCGTACGCGCGCCGAGCGCCTCGCCGCCGGCGACCCGCGCCTGTCGCTCGAGGAGCGCTACGGCGACCACGCGGGCTTCGTGGCGGCCGTCGAGCGCGCCGCGGAAGAGTCGGTGGCGCGGCGGCTGCTGTTGCCGGAGGATGCCGACGTCATCGTCGAGATGGCGAAGGCGAGCGACATTCTGCGCTAGGAGGTCGGTTCGGCGCCGGACGTGCCGGCGGAGGTGGAGGGCGATCGATGCGGAGCAGGTATCCGGGACGCGCCGGGCTGCGGCTCGGCGCGGGGCTGGCGGCGGCGGTGCTCGTGGCGGTCGGGGTCGGCGGCTCCGTGACGGTGACCGCGGAGGACTGGCGCCAGTGGCGGGGCGCCGACCGGCGGGGCGTATGGCACGAGACGGGGATCATCGACGCGTTCCCCGACGACGGGCTGAAGGTGAAGTGGCGGGTCCCGATCCGCAACGGGTTCGCCGGTCCGGCGGTGGCCGACGGGCGCGTCTTCGTGACCGACTGGCTGGAGGATCCGGAGTCGCGCACCCTGGACGGCACGGAGCGCATACTGGCCCTCGACGAGCAGACCGGCGCGGAACTGTGGAGCTACTCCTGGGGCGCGACGTACCGCGCGCTGATGGCGTCGTACGCCGCCGGACCCATGGCCACGCCCACTGTCGACGGCGATCGCGTCTACGTGCTCGGGGCGACCGGGCTGCTGTGGTGCCTCGACGTCGCAACCGGGCGCGTGCTCTGGCACCGGAACTACCTCGTCGAGTACGACGCGAGCATGGCGCCCTGGGGCACGCCCAGCGCCCCCCTGGTCGACGGTGAGCAGCTCATCGCCGTGGTGGGCGGCGAGCCGAACGCGCTCGTGGTTTCCTTCGACAAGCGGACCGGCGCCGAGCGCTGGCGCGCTCTCGAGGTGCGGGGCGGCAGTTCCAGCGCACCCATCATCTACGAGGCCGGCGGGGTCCGGCAGCTCATCATCTGGCATACGGCGGGGCTCGCGTCGCTCGACCCGGAGACGGGCGAGACGTACTGGGAGGAACCCTGGGAGACCGGCTCGAGCATGAACGTCATCACCCCGCTCAAGGCCGACAACTACCTGCTCGTCAGCCAGTTCTACAACGGCTCGCTCATGATGCGGCTGGGCACCGACAGGCCGAGCGCCACGCTGCTGTGGAAGGGCTCGAGCCGCAGCGAGATGCCGACCGACACCGAGGGCCTGCACACGGTGATCACCCCGCCGGTGATCATCGGCGACTACGTCTACGGCGTGGGGAGCTACGGCGAGCTGCGCGGCCTCGACGCCCGCACGGGCGAGCGGCTGTGGATGAGCGGCGAGATGACACCGCAGGCGCGGTGGGGCGGCGCGTTCATCGTGCGTCACGAGGATCGCTACTTCGTCAACAACGACGACGGCGATCTCATCATCGCCCAGTTCACGCCCGAGGGTTACGTGGAACTCGACCGGACCCGGCTCATCGCCGCCACCACCAGCGCCGGCTACGGGCCGCGCAAGCGGCACGACCGTATGGTGAACTGGGCCCACCCGGCCTACGCCAACCGTCACATCGTCCACCGCAACGCCGAGGAGATCATGCGGGCGTCGCTGGCGGCGGACGACTACTGACCGCCGGCTACCGGACTCCCGTGAAAACGAACTTCTGCAGCCCGCTGTTGTAGATGTTGCCGGCCGAGTCGACGGACAGGTAGTGGTTCGCGGCCCGGTTGGTGGCGATGGACCCCAGCAGCGCCAGGCCGTTGCGGCGGTAGATCCAGATCGCGTCGTTCATGTTGTCGCCGACGTAGAGGTAGCGCTGCTCCGCGTCGGCCGAAAAGCCGATGGTCGATGCCGAGCCGAAGTTGACGGCGCCCACCCCCTGAGGAAATCCCAGTTCCGCCGGGGTGTCCGGCGCGACCGGAAACTCGGTGACGAACGTACCGTCGCGCTGGAACACCTGCACCCGGTTGCGCTGGCGGTCGCAGACGTAGACGGTGCCGTCGCGCGCCACACGCACGCAGTGCACGGCGAGGAACTGCGGCTGCGGCGGCGCATCCGGCGTGTAGAGCTGGGAGTCGTCGGAGTACAGGCCCTCGTCCGTCAGCTCGAAATCGACCGGGCGGTTGCCGTAGGCCCCCCAGTGGCGTCGGTAGTCGCCGGTTGCCGCGTCGAAGACGACGACGCGCCGGTTGTTGTAGCCGTCGGCGACGTACAGCTCGTTGGTCGCCGGGTCGACCGTCAGCTCGCAGGCGTTGCCCAGCAGCCTGGTGTCGTTGCTGCCGTTCGTGCGGCCCAGCTCCCCGACCTGGAGCAGCAGCGTGCCGGCCGGCGAGAATTTCAGCGCCACGTGGCCGTTGCCCGTCACCCAGACGTTGTTGTGGTGGTCCACGAACATCCCGTGCTCGGCGGGGGTGCCGGACGGGTAGGGTATCTCCGCTGCCGGTTCCTCCATCCAGACGTCGCTCGTGCCGGGACCGCCCCAGCTGCGGACGAGGTTGCCGGCGGGATCGAACTCGAAGACCCGCGGCACACGCGGGCCGCCGGCGCTCTCGGCCTCCCGTTCCGCCGGCGTCGGAAGCTGCAGCATCCAGACGTGGTCGCGCGGGTCCACGGCCACCGACGTGGCGTTGCGGTCCAGGTCCGGCCAGGGGGCGTCCGGGTCGGCCGGCGCGGCCGGCCAGGACGGGTCGAGCTCGAAGACGGGAACGCCGCCCGGCACCTGCGCGGCGGCGACGCCCCCGGCTGCCGGAAGCAGGCAGGTCGACAGCAGCGCGGCGCGAACGAAGAACGAAAGCCAGGGTCTGTGCATGGGCTCGGCGCGCTCCTGGGAGATTGGGTGGTATTGTATCTGGCTGCAGGCAGAATGCGGGGATCATGCGATGACGATGCGACACACGGCGCTGCAGCGGCTACTCGTGTCGGTTCTCGTGGGAGGGCTCGCGGTCGCGGCCGCCGCGGCGCAGGTCGGCTCCGACCGGCTCGACCGCGCGGTCGACGAGCCCGCCAACTGGCTGACGTACTCGGGCAACTACTTCAGCGATCGCTACAGCCGGCTCGCTGGGATCACGCCGGACAACGTCGCCGGCCTCGAGCGGCAGTGGGTCTATCAGTCCGGCACGTTCGGGCCGTCCTGGGAGGCGACGCCCCTGGTGGTCGACGGCATCATGTACGTGACGCAGCGGCCCAACGATGTAGTCGCGCTGGACGCGCGGACCGGGCGCGTGTTCTGGATCTACCGTTATCCGACCCCGTCGGACCATCGTGCCTGCTGCGGCTCGAACAACCGCGGCGTGGCCGTGCTGGGTGACCGGCTCTTCATGGCGACGCTCGACGCGCACGTCGTGGCCATCGACGCGGTGACCGGGGCGGAGCTGTGGGACGTCGAGGTCGCGGACAAGTCGCTGGCATACTCGTTCACACTGGCGCCGCTGGCGGTCCGGGACAAGATCATCGTCGGCACCGCCGGTGGCGATCGCGGCATCCGCGGCTTCGTCGCGGCGCTCGACGCGGCCACCGGCGAGGAGGTGTGGCGTTTCTACACCATTCCGGGGCCGGGCGAGCCGGGACACGAGACGTGGGAGCCGTGCCCGCCGGACCCGGAGACCTACTGCGACCCGGAGGCGTGGAAGCACGGCGGGGGCTCGGTGTGGCTGACCGGTTCGTACGACCCGGTGCTGAACCTGACGTACTGGGGGGTGGGCAACCCGGGGCCCGACTGGAACCCGGCGCAGCGGCCCGGCGACAACCTGTACACCAGCTCGGTCGTGGCCCTCGACGCCGACACGGGCGAGCTGCGCTGGCACTTCCAGTTCACGCCCGGCGATCCCTACGACTACGACGCCGTCCAGATTCCCGTACTGGCCGACATCGAGCGCAACGGCACGCTGTTCCGGGTGATGCTGTGGGCCAACCGCAACGGGTTCTACTACGTGCTGGACCGGGCGACCGGCCGCTTCCTGAGCGGGCGTGCGTTCGTGCGGGTCAACTGGGCGGCGGGGCTGGACGACAGCGGCCGGCCCATCGAGACGCCGCAGCCGCCGGGCGAGCCGACCTTCCCCGCGGTGCAGGGCGCGACGAACTGGTACTCGCCGTCCTATAGCCCCCGGACCGAGCTGTTCTATGTGCCGGCCTGGGAGGAACGGGCCTCCCTCTTCAACCCGGAGCCGCAGGTGTACGAGCCGGGCCGGAGCTTCCTGGGAGGGCTCCCGGGCACCTACGCGCCGGTGCCCGACGCGGCGACGCCGCCGACGCGGCGCGGCCCGATCAACGACTGGACAGCCGAGGCGGGGTACGGCGCCGTGCTGGCGCTCGACGCGCTGACGGGCCAGGAGCGCTGGCGCTTCGACCTGACGGACGTCATTCGCAGCGGCATCCTGACCACCGCTTCGGACCTGCTGTTCACCGGCGCCCGTTCCGGCTATTTCCAGGCCATGGACGCGCGCACGGGCGACCTGCTCTGGCGGGTGAATCTCGGCGGCGAGATCGCCAGCGGGCCCATGACGTACGAGGTCGACGGCAGACAGTATGTGACCATCATCGCCGGGCACTCGCTGTCGGCGTTCGCGCTGCCGGAGTGATCAGATGGACAGGAGACTGCGGGTCATGATGAAACTACTGCGTGCGTGTCTGCTGCTGCCGGCCTGCGCCGCGTTCGCCTGCGGCGCCCCGGCCCCTGCTCCGGAACCCGAACCGGCGGAGGCGCCGCCCCCGGCCGACGTCGGCTCGATCGTGCGCGTCGATCCGGGGCTCGACGCGATCGTGCCGCCCGACGCGCGCATCGAGAGGCTCGCCGAGGGCTTCGCCTTCAGCGAGGGCCCCGTCTGGGACCGGCGCCGGTCGCGGCTGCTGTTCTCCGACGTGCGAGGAAACGAGGTCTACGAATGGACCGCGGCGGATGGTGCGCGGACCTACATCGATCCGGTCTACGAGGGCGATCGCACGGGCCTGCGATCGTTCAGCTCCAACGGTTTGACGATCGACGCCACGGGGCGGCTCGTCCTGTGCGAGCACGGCAACCGCGTCATCTCGCGCCTCGAAGACGACGGCACGCGCACGACGCTGGTGGGACACTACGAGGGCCGGCGGCTGAACGGTCCGAACGATGCGGCCTATTCGTCCGACGGCTGGCTGTACTTCACCGATCCCGGGTCCGGTCTGGAGGGGCGGGACGAATCGCCCCTGCGCGAACTCGACTACAACGGCGTCTACCGGCTGGGTCCCGAGGGCGAGCTGGAGCTGCTGCGGCGCGACGTGCCGCGTCCCAACGGCATCGCGCTGTCGCCCGACGAGTCGACGCTCTACGTGGCGAACTCGGCGGCCGACGACATCCGCTGGATGGCTTTCGATCTGGGCCCGGACGGTGCCTCCAACCCGCGCGTCTTCTTCGCCATCGAGGACCCGCAGGGCGCCGCGGGCGTCGCCGATGGCATGAAGGTGGATCTGGCGGGGAACGTCTTCGCCACCGGGCCGGGTGGCGTCTGGGTTATCTCGCCTGACGGCGTCCATCTCGGCACCATCATGACCGGCGAGGTGACGGCCAACGTGGCCTGGGGCGACGACGGGCGGACGCTGTACATGACCGCTTCCACGGGCCTCTATCGCGTGCGGCTCAGCACGGAAGGGGCCATTCCGTGACGGGCTGCCTGCGCGGCGCGCCGGTGGCCGCAACGGCACTGCTGCTGGCGCTGCCGCCGCTGGCGGCAGCGCAGGGTCTCACGCCCTGGGGCGATCCGGACCTGCAGGGCCTGTGGGCGAACGACGTCGTGACCCCCCTCGAGCGGCCGGCCGGCCTGGGCGAGCGGGAAGAACTCACCGAGGAGGAGGTGGCCGAGGCGGCCGCCGCCAACGCGCGGCGGCAGGTCGACACCGGCGGACCCCGGCCGGGCGATCCGGTCCTGCTGCAGGGCTACAACCAGTTCTGGATGCCGGACCGCGACGTCTCGCGCCAGACGTCGCTCGTCGTCGATCCGCCCGACGGCCGGGTGCCGCCGCTGACGGCGGCCGGGGCGCGGCGGGAGGCGCAGACGCTCGAGTCGAGCCAGGGCGTCTCGGCGCGGGACATTGAGCACCGGCGCCACAACGACGGGCCCGAGGGGCGGAGTCTGTGGGAGCGTTGCCTGACGCGCGGCCTGCCGCGGCTGCCGGACTTCTACAACAACAACTTGCTGCTGCTGCAGACGCCGGATCATGTGGTCGTCCACATGGAGATGATCCACGAGACGCGGGTGATCCCGCTCGACGGGCGGCCGCACGTCGACGCCGGCATCCGCCAGTGGCATGGTGATGCGCGCGGGCGCTGGGAGGGCGGCACGCTGGTGGTCGAGACGACCAACTTCTCGGGCAAGACCAACTTCAAGGGCTCGCGGGACGGGCTGCACCTCGTGGAGCGCTTCACGCGCGCAGACGGCGAGACGCTGCTGTACGAAGTGACGGTGACGGACCCGGACACGTGGACGCGGCCCTGGACCGCGCGCATCCCGATCCGGCGGAGCGACGGTCCGCTCTTCGAGTACGCCTGCCACGAGGGCAACTACGCGATGTACAACACCCTGGCCGGCGCCAGGGCCGAGGAAGAGGAAAACCGATGACGGCTGTTGCGCAACGACTTCCGAAACTGTGTCTGCTGGTGGCCGTGCTGGCCGCGGCGGCCGCGACGCTGACAGGTCAGCAATCGTCCGGCGGCGGTTCCGGTCCCGCGAGCGACGCGTTCGAGCCGGAATACGGGGTGGCCATCGTCCGCGACGTCATGGTGCCGATGCGCGACGGGGTCAGGCTGGCGACGGACCTCTACATCCCCGCCAGGGGCGGCGTGGCGCTGCCCGGACCCTGGCCCACCGTGGTCGAGCGCACGCCGTACAGCAAGTACCGTTTCTACCCCAACGCGCCGGACGGCAACGACTACGCGCGTCGCGGCTACGTGATGGTCGTGCAGGACGTGCGGGGCAAATTCGACTCCGAGGGCGTCTTCGCCTCGTATCCGCAGGAGGGTCCCGACGGGTTGGACACGGTCGAATGGATCCGGAAGCAGCCCTGGTCGGACGGGCGCATCATCGCCACCGGGTCGTCCTACTTCGCGTCGACGGCGCAGGCCATCCTGGTGCAGGACCCGCCGGGCCTGGTGGCGGCGGCCATTCGGGTCGGTCCGGGCAACTACCACGAGGACGGCGCGTGGCGCGGCGGCGCCTTTCTGCTGTCGCACAACGTGAACTACGTCCTGCGGCTGGCGGCCGAGGGCCACGAGGCGGCGGCGGACCCGGCAGTGGAGGCGGCGCTGCAGGAACAGCGGAAGATCGAGAACTCGCTGCGGCTGATGCGCCTGTCGCCGCTGCCCGAGGGCTTCTCGCCGCTCGCGCTCACGCCGAGCTACGACGCCTGGTACCAGGACTGGCAGAACCACGAGCTGTACGACGACTACTGGCAGCAGATGGGCAACGGCGTCACGAAGCACTTCGCGAACGCCGCCGACGTGCCCATTCTGCTGATCGGCGAGTGGTACGACGCGTTCCTGGGCGGGACGCTGGATCAGCTCGCGGCGTACGGCGAGGGCCGGCAGTCCCCGGTGCACCTGGTCATCAGCGGCGGCGAGCACGGCAACGTGTACTCGCTGCGCACCTATTCTGGTGACGTCGACCTCGGACCGACGTCGCCGATACACGTCGGGACCGAGATGCTGAAGTGGTTCGACCAGCACGTGCAGGGGAAGGACCGCGGCGTCGAGCCCGGCAACCTGATCCGGGCGTTCCGCATCGAAGGCGGCGACGGCGTCCGGAACGCCGACGGCCGGCTGCAGGCCGGCGGCACCTGGCAGGAGTTCACCGAGTGGCCACCCGCCGACTCCGGCCCGGTCGACTACTACCTCGGCGCCGACCGCACGCTGACCACCGGCCCCGTCGCGACCGGCTCCATCACCTACACGCACGATCCGGCGGACCCCGTGCCGTCGATCGGCGGCCGCGTGAGCTCCGGCCTGCCGGTGCGGGCCGGGCCGCAGGACCAGCGTTGCCGGATCGAGCTGCTGCACTGCGACGACGACCTGCCGTTGCGGCTGCGGCCGGACGTGCTCGTCTTCGAGACCCCGGCGCTGGAGGCGGACGTGGAAGTATCCGGCCCCGTCACGGCGCGCCTGTGGGTGTCGTCGAGTGCGGTCGACACCGACTTCGTGGTCAACCTGATCGACCAGTACCCGCCGTCACCCGACTATCCCGAGGGCTATGCCATGAACGTGGCCGAGGGCATCGTGCGCGCCCGCTTCCGGTCGTTCGAGCAGGACCGGCCGAACTTCCGCCGCGCGTATGCCGTCGAGGAGGAACCGCTCGTCCCCGGTGAGCGGGTCGAGGTCACGGTCGACCTGTGGAGCACCAGTTACCTGTTCCGCGCGGGGCACCGCATCCGCGTCGACCTGTCGAGCAGCAGCTTCCCGCAGTTCGATGTCAACCCGGGCACCGGCGAGCCGTTCGCGCGGCGCGTGTCGCCGCCGGTCGTGGCGCAGAACACGATCTACATGGGCGCCGACCACGCCTCGCGCATCAGCCTGCAGGTGCGGCCGTAGTCCGGGGGCGCGCGGGAGCGGGCTGCGTCAGTGTTGCAGCGGGTCGGCTGGCTAGGGTGAGGACCAAGTACCCCGTCGAGCGAACGATTCACAGCGGGCGAGTGCGCGCGCCAAGCTATTGGAGGCCGTGCGCCCCCGCGTCGGCGAGCAGTCAGTCGCCGACGGTGAAATCGGCGGCCCACTCGTGCGGTCCCCAGTGCACGATGAGCCGGCCGCGCCCGGCGTCCGTCGGCGCGAGCGTGACCCCCAGTGGCCGGAACGCGCCGTCCGCACGCGAGTAGTAGACGTCCGCCGCGGCCACGTCGTGGGCGGGGTCGTGCTGCGTGCCCCAGGAATCCGGTTCGTTGTTGAAGACGAACTGCCAGCCGTCGCCCGCGCGCCTGAGCCAGAGCCCGTAGGACCCGGGGAAGCCCCGCGCCAGGTTGCCGGTCGGCAGGTCGGCGCCGCCGACGCGCAGCCCGACCTCGCTTCTCAGGCGCAGGACCGGCGCCCGCACCAGCTCGACGACCGCGCCGTCGGCCGTCGAAGCCAGGTTGGGATAGTCCTCGTCCTCGACGTCCACGCTCTTCCAGTAGAGGACGCTGATGCGCTCGCCGCCGGGGAGCACGAGCGCGGTCTCGTTCCGTTCCTCGAGCGTGTTGCGTCGGAAGATCGGGGTGGTGTCGGTGTCGCGTTCGCGCGCCGTCCCGGCCTGGCCCGCGGTGGGGCGGGGGGCGACCGGCCGCGGCGGCAGATCATCGAAGCGGAAGTCTGCGCTCCAGACGTGCGCGCCCCAGCGCAGGACCAGGCGGCCGGCCTCGGCCGCCGTTGCGTGCAGGGACGCCGCGAACGTGGGCGCCACGGCGTCGGTCGCGCGCTGCGCCAGCGGGATGATGGCCGGGTCGGGGCCGCGGTCCGCGCGGGCCTCGAGCTGCCAGCCCTGGACGGTCCGCGCCAACCACAGCTCGCGGCTGACGGACGGCTCCGGCGCCTCGTCCGCGGCGGCCGGCGGCGGCGCCCCGGCGTCCGGTGCGAGGGAGCCGATGCGCAGGGCGCGGTGGGCCGTCAGGCTGCCGACCCGCACCCGCGAGCCGACCACCCCGGCGAGCAGGGCCGGATGGGTCCCGCCGGCGGCCGGCAGGCGGGGCGGGAACGCCACGCTGATCGGTTGCGAATCGAGTGTCAGCTCGGCGTGGAGGAGGCTGTCGGTCCCGGCGTCGGGCGGCGGAGCCTGCGCGGCGGCGAGCGCCGTCGTCAGGCCGACCGCCAGGGCGCCGGCGAGCCGGCGGGCTGCCAGGTGTCGCATGCGGACCAGGGGTGCAGCCGTCAGTTGTCGTTGGTGGCTGCGGCCGCCTCCGGCTCGATCTCGGCGTAGCCGATGAACCCGAGCGACATCTCGTCGTCCGTCCGCGGACCGTGGCCCAGCGCCAGGTTCGGGTCGAAGTCCCGGCGCGCGGCCCGTTCGGCCGTGTTGTCGTACCAGAAGTCGACGTCGATGCGCGTCCCCCTGGGCAGCAGCTTCGGCTCCTTGTACTGGTAGGTCACCTGCCAGTTCTGGTCGTAGCGCGGCACGTCGAGCAGCAGTTCCTCGGTGCCGTCGGGGTAGATGGCGGTGTAGCGGGCCGCGGTGGCGCGCAGATGGGCGTGCGGCCAGTAGTTCAGGACCAGCGTGTCCTTCTCGAGCAGGCGCGACGAGCCGATCCGGTAGTTCGGATGGTTCGGCGGGATCTCGAAGCTGCGGTTGCCTATCGTGTCGTTCCTGACCTGGTAGCGCACCGGTCCGTCGGCCGTGAAGAAGCCGATCTCGGCCTGGCTCCAGACGCCCGAGCCCGCCGCGGGCTCCTTGTGGTAGTGCATGTTGAAGGTGAGCGTCGAGCCCTTCCTGAGCAGCACGCCGAAGTCCTCGGGCAGCATGGCGCCTTCGGCGCCCTCGGCGATGCAGCTCAGCAGCTCGCCGGCCGTGTCGGCGCCCTCGTCGACGACGGTCCCGTCGACCGGCGCCGCGGCGTCCGGCGGTCGCACGAAGGCGCACATGTGATGGACGACGCCGACGGTGCCGGTCTTGAATTCCCAGCCCCTGACCCACGTGTCCGCGGGCAGCTCTTCCTCGGTCAGCGTCTTGAAGAAGCTGATGTTGAGGTCGTAGATGTCGTCCTCGACGAAGTACGGCTCGGGCATCTTGAAGGCGAAGTCCGGGGTGCCGAGGGACCAGCCGTCGCTCGCCGCCTCCACCCACTGCCGCGGGGCCGGCGCCGCGGCGGCGTCGCCGGCGGGCGCCCCGGCCTCGACCCAGCGCACGAGGGTGTCGATCTCGGCGTCGCTCAGGCCGCGCTCGTTCGAAAAGACGCCGCTGGGCGCCGACGCGAACCAGGGTGGCATCTCGCGTGCCTCGACCTTGTGCGCGATGGCGCGGGCCCAGGGCCGCGTCTCCTCGTAGCTCATGAACGACATCGGGGCGATGAGACCGCCGATGTTCTGACCGGTCGGCCGGTGGCAGCTCTGGCAGTTGGCCTGCATGATCGGCAGGACATCCCGGTAGTACGTCACAGCCTCCTCGGCTGCGTTCCCGGCATGGGACGGGACGGCAGCGGCCGGCAACAGATAGAGAGCGAGAGCGGCGGCGAACGTGCGCTGGCGTGTCATGGCGATCTCCTTGCAGGGAGCTTGTACCACGGTCGCCGCGCTGTCGACAAGCGTGTGTTGCGTATTACAGACAAATGTATGCTATAGTCCGCCGGATGGGACGGACACGCCCCGGCGAGACGCGCGCGAAGGTGTTCGCGTTCGTGCGGGAGCGGCTGCTCGCGGGGCAGCCCCCGACGGTGCGCGAGGTGCAGCAGGCATTCGGGTTCCGGGCGGTCCAGACGGCCAGGCAGCATCTCGAGCAGCTCGTCGCGGAAGGCCGGCTGGTGGTCGGCCGGCACAAGGCGCGCGGGTACGGCCTGCCGGGGCTGGACGGCGGTGCGCGCACCGTGCTGGCGCCGCTGCTCGGGCAGGTGCCGGCCGGCGCGCTCGACGAAGCTGTCGAGGACCTGGACGGCTACCTGCCGGTCGCTGCCCGGGGCGCCGCCGCGAACGAGCTGTTCGCGCTGCGCGTGCGCGGCGAGAGCATGACCGGGGTGGGCATCCTGCCGGGCGACATCGTGATCGTGCGCCGGCAGCCGACCGCCGCGCCGGGCGACATCGTCGTGGCGCGGGTCGACAACGACGCCACGGTCAAGACCTTCAGGCCGCGGGGACGCCACGTGGAACTGCGCCCCGAGAACCCGGCCTTCGAGCCGATCGTGCTCGACGCCGGCGCGGTGGCCATCCTCGGGAGGGTGATCGAGGTCCGGCGCATCCTGTGACCATGACCATGACGAACGCAGCGATAGAGCTCGATGCACTCGTTTCCGCGTCCCGGACCTGGATGAACCGGGCCCTGTCGGCGCCGGTCCCGGCGGCCTGGACACGCGCCGCGCTCGGCGGCTGCCTGGCGGAGCTGTCGGGCACCGACGCCTCGCCTTCGCTCACCCTGGCGTTCGGCCTGGTGCGCCAGGTGCAGCAGCAGGGCGAACCGGTGGCGTGGATCAGCCCGGCCGGGAGCACCTTCTTCCCGCCCGATGCGGCGGATGGCGGCGTCGACCTGGCGGCGCTGCCGGTGATTCGGCTCGCCGGCGTGCGCCGGCGAGTGCGGGCCGCCGAGCAGCTCGCCCGCTCCGGCGCCTTCGGGCTGCTGGTCGTCGACCTGGGCGACTGCCTCGATCTGCCGCTCGGTGCGCAGACCCGGCTGGCCGAACAGGCGCTCGCCCACGGCACGCTCGTTCTCTGCCTGACGGCCAAGACCGAACGCCAGCCGTCGCTCGGGTCGCTCGTCTCGATCCGCGGGCACACGCGGCGCATGCGCCGCGGGGACGGCCGCTTCGCGTGTCAGGTGCGCGTGATCAAGGACAAGCGGCGCGGTCCGGGCTGGAGCGCCGAGGAGTGGTGTCGTGGACCGGATGGCGTGCGTTGAGCTGCCGGCCTTCCCGCTCCAGCTCCTCCTGAAGCGCCATCCCGGCTGGGCCGACCGGCCGGTGGCGGTGGTCGATCGCGACCAGCCGCAGGGCGTCGTCCTGTGGGTGAACGAGGCCGCGCGCGCGGCCGGCGTCCGCGCAGGGATGCGCTACGCCGCCGGCCTGTCGCTGGCGCGCACGCTGCAGGCCGGCGAGGTGCCGCCCGCGGACGTCGAGCAGGGGCTGACGGACGCTCTCGGGCAGTTGCGCCGCTTCAGCCCTGGCGTCGAGCCTTGCCGGGACGAACCGGGGATTTTCTGGCTGGATGCTTCCGGACTGTCGCACCTGTATGCATCGCTCCGCCAGTGGGCGGACGAGATCGCCGCGGCGCTCCGCACGTGCGGATTGCAGGCGACGGCTGTCGTCGGCTTCACGCGGTTCGGCACCTATGCGATCGCCAAGACCGTCGCGGCCGGCAGGCCGGTGGCGGTGGTCCGGGATGCGGCCAGGGAGCGGGTGCTGGCGGGACAGACACCGCTGGAGCGGCTGGGTATCGACCCGGCGCTCCGCGACAGCCTGGTCAGGCTCGGCGTGCGCACGGTGCGGGCCTTCCTCGAGTTGCCGCCCGCCGGTCTGCGTCGCCGCTTCGGTCCCGAGGCACAGCGCCTGCACCGGCTGGCCGCCGACGATCTGCAGGTGCCACTGCAGCCGCTGCGGGCCGCGGAGCCGCTCTCCGCACAGCACTACTTCGACGCGGCCGAGTCCGACGCGCGCCGCCTCCTCTTCTGCGTCAAGCGCCTGTTGGACCGGCTGCTGACCGCCGTTGCCGGGCGTCACGAGCAGTTGGCCGAGCTGACGCTGCACCTGCGGCTCGACCGCGGCGCGCCGCACATCGAGCAGGTTCGCCCCGCCGCGCCCACGTCGGACAGCGGCCAACTGCTGAATCTGGTGCGGCTGCGCCTCGAGTCGCTGGCGCTGGGCGCAGGGGTCACCGAGCTGCGCGTCAGCGGTCGCGGCGTGCGGACCGCAGCCGCGCAGCAGGGGCTGTTCGTCGAGCGGCCGCGGCGCGATCTGGCGGCGGCCAACCGCGCGCTGGCCCGCCTGCGCGCCGAGTTCGGCGACGGCGCGGTCCTGCGAGCGCGTCTCACCGAAGGGCATCTGCCGGAGGCGCAGTTCGCCTGGGAGCCGCTCGCGGCGCTGGCGCGTTCTGCGCCACGAGCGGTTGCCTGCCGGCCGCTGGTGCGGCGCATCCATGCCCGGCCGCTGCCGCTGCCGCCGCGCTCGCGCCACGCGCCGGACGGGTGGCTGGTGCGCGGCGGCGTCTCCGGGCACGTCAGGGATCTCGCCGGACCCTACCTGGTGTCCGGAGGCTGGTGGCGGTCGGCGGTGCACCGCGAGTACTACTTCGCCCGGATGCGCGACGACGACGTGCTCTGGATCTACTACGACCGGCCGCACCGGCGCTGGCGCTGGCAGGGACAGGTGCAGTGAAGCGGGCCCATGTCGTACGCCGCACTCTGGTGCAAGAGCAACTTCTCGTTTCTGGAGGGGGCCAGCCATCCCGACGAGCTGGTCGAGCAGGCGCACGCGCTCGGGCTGCAGGCGCTGGCCCTGACCGATCGCGACGGCGTCCACGGCGTGGTGCGCGCGCACGTGAAGGCGCGCGAGCTCGGCGTGTCGCTGATTGTCGGCGCCGAAGTGACCGTCGCCGACGCCGACACCCCTGCCGACACCGACGCCGCTGCGGCGGCCGCGGCGCCGACCTCCACCTGCGTGCTGCTCGCGGCGAACCGCACCGGCTACGCCAACCTCTGCCGGCTGCTCACCGCCGGCCGGCTGCGGCGGCCGAAGGGCGAGTCGCGCGTCACCTGGCCGGAGGTCTGCGAGCGGGCCGAAGGGCTCATCGCGCTCTGGGGCGGGGGGCGCAGCCTGCTCGTCCGCGATGCCGAACCGGGCCCCGTCGCCGGACCGCTGCGCGAGGCGTTCGGGGACCGGCTCTATGCACTGGCTTCCCGGCACCGGCAGGCCGGGGAGGTCCCCCAGGAAGTGCGCCTGCGCCGGCGCGCCGAGCGAAACGGTCTGCCCCTGGTCGCCGCCACCGAGGTGCTGTACCACACGCCGGCGCGCCGCGACCTCCAGGACGTCCTCACCTGCATCCGCCACGGCGTCACGCTGGCCACCGCCGGCCGCTCGATCAGGCCGAATGCCGAGCACGATCTGAAGGCGCCCCACGCGCTGGCGCGGCTGTTCGCCGACGAGCCCGCACTCGTCGAGCGGACGCGCGAGGTGGCGGCGCGCTGCGCCTTCACCCTGTCCGAGATCCGCTACCGCTATCCGGCCGAGCGGCTGCCCGCCGGCCGGACGTCGGCGGGCTGGCTGCGCGAGCTCACCCTGGACGGCGCGCGCACGCGCTTCGGCGACGACGTGCCGCCGGCCATCCGCGAGCAGATCGACAGGGAGCTGGCGCTGATCGACGAGCTCGACTACGGCGGCTACTTCCTGACGATGTGGGAGATCGTCCGCTACTGCCGGGAGCAGGGGGTTCTCTGTCAGGGCCGCGGCTCGGCGGCGAACTCGGTGGTCTGCTACTGCCTCGGGATTACGGCGGTCGATCCGACGCGGGTCGAGCTGCTGTTCGAACGCTTCCTGTCGCGCGAGCGGCACGAGCCGCCCGACATCGATCTCGACATCATGCACGCGCGGCGCGAGGAGGTGATCCAGCACGTCTATCGCAAGTACGGCCGCGACCACGCCGCCATGGTGGCCAACGTCATCCGCTATCGCGGGCGGTCGGCCGTGCGGGAGGTGGGCAAGGCGCTCGGCATCTCGGCGACGGCGGTCGACCGCCTCGCCAGGCTGCTGTCGCACGGCAGCGCGCTCGACGCGGCGGGGCTGGCGCATGCCGGCCTCGATCCGGCTTCTCCGCTCCACGATCATCTCTTCCGGCTGTGCGAGGAGATCCGCGACGTCCCGCGCCACCTGTCGATCCATCCGGGCGGCTTCCTGCTCGGCCACGAGCCGGTTCATGACCTGGTGCCCGTCGAGAACGCGGCCATGCCGGGCCGGACGGTCATCCAGTGGGACAAGCACGACCTGGAGGATCTCGGCCTGTTCAAGGTCGACCTGCTGGGGCTCGGCGCCCTGACGCAGCTCGACCTCGGCTTCCGGTTGCTCGAGCGGCATTACGACCGGCGCCTGTCGCTCGACCGGATTCCGCCCGACGACCCGCAGACCTACGACCGCATCTGCCGCTCGGATACGGTGGGCGTCTTCCAGATCGAAAGTCGCGCGCAGATGGCGATGCTGCCGCGGTTGCGGCCGCGCCACTACTACGACCTGGTCATCGAGGTGAGCATCGTGCGGCCCGGCCCCATCACCGGCGGGATGGTCCATCCCTATCTGCGGCGGCGCAGCGGCGAGGAGCCGGTGGTCTACCCGCACGCCTGCCTAGAGCCGGTGCTGCGCAAGACGCTCGGCGTGCCGCTGTTTCAGGAGCAGGTGATGAAGCTGGCCGTGGTGGCGGCCGACTACACGCCGGGCGAGGCCGACCAGTTGCGCCGCGACATGGCGGCTTGGCACCGCACCGGGCGTATCGAGCGGCACCACGAGCGGCTGGTGACCCGCATGATGGCCAAGGGTATCGACCGGGAGTTCGCCGAGCGGGTGTTCGAGCAGATCCGCGGGTTCGGGGAGTACGGCTTTCCCGAGAGCCACGCGGCCAGCTTCGCGCTGATCGCCTATGCCACGGCCTGGCTCCGCTGCCACTACCCGGACGTGTTCACCTGCTCGCTGCTCAACGCGCAGCCGATGGGCTTCTACACGCCGGCGACAATCGTCGAGGACGCGGTGCGGCACGGCGTGGAGGTACGCCCGGTCGACGTGACCGCCAGCGACTGGGACTGCACCCTGGAGCCGGCAGATACGGAGGCGGGCAGCACTCGACCGGGCGCGGTGCGGCGCCCGCGCAGCAAGGCGCGACGGGGGAGCGGACAGGCAGTCCGGGGCCGAGGAGCAACGCCGCTGCGTGGGATGCTACGCCGTGCCCGGTTCGCGGTGCGCATGGGGCTGCGGTATGTGAAGAGCCTCTCCGAGGACCGGGACTGGCGGCGCCTCGCGACGGCCCGCGCGGAGCGGCCGTTCGCCTCGCTGGCGGACTTCACTCGCCGCACGGGGCTCGACGAGCGCAGCCTGCGGCGGCTGGCCGAGGCGGGCGCGCTCGCGCCGTTCGAAGGCCGGCGCCGGGCCGCGTTGTGGAAGGCGCACGGGCTCGGGAAGCTGCCGGCGACGGCCCTGCCGCTCGTCCCGTCGGAGCCGCTGCCCGAGTTCGCGCCGCTCGACGAGTTCCAGACCATTGACTGGGACTACCGCTTCAGCGGGCACAGTACCCACGGCCACCCGCTGGCCCCGCTACGCGCGGCCCTGGCGGCGCAGGAGCTACCCGACGCCTGCACCGTCGCTGGCCTCCCCGACGGCCGCCGGGTGCGCTACGCCGGCCTCGTCATCTGCCGCCAGCGCCCCGGCACTGCGTCGGGCGTGACCTTCATGACGCTGGAGGACGAGACCGGCTTCATGAACATCGTCATCTGGAACCGGGTGTTCGACGACTACGCCGTGCTGGCGCGCACGGCGTCCTTCCTCGGCGTGACCGGCAGGCTGCAGGCGCAGTCGGACGTCGTCCACATCGTCGCCGAAGAGCTCTGGGCCCCCGCAATCCCCAGCCGCCCGCCGACGGCCGGCAGCCGGGACTTCCACTGATCCGGCGCGGCCTCATTCGGCGTCGCCGTTCAGGATCGCGTCGCCGAACCTCCTGAAGCTGGGATGAGCTTTTCCGCCATCTGCACGCCGAGTGCCCGGTTGCGGGGCGGGATGCACACCTCGTCTACAGTGACAACACGATCCTGCAGGTGTCGAACCAGGTGAGGCAACGCGCGCCGCTCGGTCTCGCCCGAGCGTCGAGAGCTGCATCGTGTGGTCGGGTGACCGGGGCGTGCGTCAGGGGCTGTCGACCGGCAGGCCCGCCGCGGCGGCGATCTCGCCGATCCGGGCGGCCTGACCGGGGTGCACGCCCATGATCTCGCGCAGGCGCCGGGCCACCTGCATCCGTTCCGTCTCCGCCGCGTCCCGCACGCCCGCGGCGGCGCGCTCGACGGCGGCGTGGCAGTCGGCTTCGTAGGTGATGGCGCCGCACTGCGCCGTCAGCTCGGCCAGCAGCGCGGCCGTTCCGGAACGCGCGGCCGGCGCCCCGCCGCCCGTGCCGCGGAAGCGCTGCTCCGCCTGTCCGATCTCCGCCTGCGCGCCGCGCAGGATGTTGGCCGTCTCGGTGCCCGCCTGGAAGCAGGTGAACGACGGCCGGTCGGCCCAGCGCAGCGGGGCGCAGGCGTGGATGCCGGCATCGACCGCCGCCGTGGCCACTTCGCTGATCAGCGCCTCGTACTCCGGGTCGCCCTCGCCGAAGCCCGAGAAGTTGCCCAGGTCGCCGCTGGCCGCGAACAGCGCCGTCACGCCCGGGATGCGGGCTATCGCGCGCGCATTCTCCACGCCCTCGAGCGTCTCGATCATCAGGATCAGCACGACGTTGTCGTTCCAGGTCTGACGGTAGCCGCCGGGCACGCCGGTCCACATCTCGCGCGGTCCCTGGCCGCCGCCGAAGCTGCGCCGCCCGAGCGGCGGGAAGTAGGTCCAGTCCACCGCGGCCTGCGCCTCCTCGACGCTGTCGACGGTCGGCACGACGACCACCAGGGCGCCCATGTCGGTGGCGTGCTGGATCTCGCGCTCGTCGGCGTAGGCCACGCGTGCGCCGGGCGCCGCCGGTCCCGGGCAGGTGCGCCACATGCGCGCCACCTGCTCCCAGGATATGGCCTCATGCTGCATCTCCACCCAGACGAAGTCGTACCCGGCGGCGGCCATGGCGCAGTAGGTGCGCGGATCCACCGCGCGGACCGTGCCGCCGATCAGCGGCCCCCCGGCCACGAGCTTGCGCTTGGCCGGGTTCCAGATTTCCGGCGCCTGCCCGGCGGGCAGCTCGAAGCGCGATCCGTAGTCGAACTCCGCGGCGCTGAATTCCTGGCCGGGAGCGACCGGCTGGGCGCCAGCGTCCCGCGCGCCCCCCGCCGGCAGCAAGCCGGCCGCGGCGGCAACGACAGCGATGAACACGAAGATCTTCATGACACCCTCGCCTGGTCGTACGGTTGTGGTTGTGTCTACCCGCGTTTCCGGAAGGCGATGTTCCAGGCCCGGGACGTGCTCACCGTGAACCCGGCGACCGCGCCCGCATCGTCGCGGCGGAACGTGAAGTACCAGGCTGCACCGCGGAAGCCGTCGGCGAACGTCGGCGCGAGCGGAATGCGGCCCAGCTTGCGGTTGCGGAGGACGAGCCGGCCATCCTCCACGCGGAAGGTGTACTCCACGGCGAGGTCGTCGCTGTAGTACGACCCGGCGTAGGCTGCCAGGGCCTGCGCCGCGGGGCGCACGGGCGCTGCGCGGCTGTAGACCGGGCGCGGCGGGTCTCCGACGCGCAGCGTCAGCGGACGGCCGCGGGCGCCGGGCATGAACGTCACGTCCGTTGTGCCCCCGAGCCGGAACCCGCCGCCGCCAGCCGGGTGCAGCGGCTGCTCCACGCCTCCGGCCAGCAGCGTGAGATCGTCGCCGCGGGCGATGACCCGCAGCGGCACGTCGTTCCCGGGCCGCCGGTAGTAGCCCGCCAGGCTGGCCGGATCGGTCGGCAACCCGCCGGTTTCGCCGCCCGCGACCGTCGGCCCGCCGGGGCGCCGCCGAGCGGGCCGGCCGCCCGCCGCCCGCACGGGGACCGCCGCGCTGGCAGGTGCCGGCAGGAAGACGTCGGCAATGTCCCGTGCCAGACGTCCCGGGCCGGCCATGGCGGTGTTGCACAGCACTGCCACCGCGAGGTCCTCGTCGGGAAAGCGTAGGAACTCGCTGCGGTAGCCGGCGTCCGTGCCGCCGTGGCCGATCGTGGGCCGGCCGCGGTGCGTCCCATGTGCCAGCCCGAACGCGTACGCGAGACGTCCGCCGTCGTCCAGCGCACCGTGAGCCTGGAGCTGCCGGAGCACGTCGCGGCCGCCCACCTCGCCGCTGGTGAAATTGCGGTTCCAGTGGGCGAGGTCCTCTACTGTCGTGAACAGGCTGGTGGCGCCGACGATGGCGAAGTCGGGGATGCTGAGCCGGTAGCGGCCGAAGCCGTCGCGCGCGTAGGCGTAGGCGCGGTTGCGGACCAGCATGGTGTGATCGTCGCGGAACACCGTGTGCGTCATTCCGAGCGGCCGGAACAGCCGCGCGCTCGTGAAGGCACGCAGCGTCTGTCCCGACACCCGCTCGACGACGACCGCCAGCAGCGTGTAGCCGGAGTTGCTGTAGACGTAGTCGGTGCCGGGGGTGAAATTGAGCGCGGTCTGGCGCGACAGCAGGTCGAGCACGTCGGCCTGGCGGATGACGTCGCCGCCCCAGCGCCAGCCCGCCATCTGCAGCATGGCCCACTGGTCGCGGATGCCGCTCGTGTGGTGGGCGAGGTGCCGCAGCGTGATGGGCATGCCGAAGTCGGGCAGCTCCGGAACATGACGCCGGATGTCGTCGTCCCAGGAGACCTTGCCGTCGGCCGCCAGCAGCGCGAGCGCCAACGCTGTGAACTGCTTCGACACCGAAGCCACATGAAAGACCGTCGACGGCGTGATCGGGACGTCGTACTCCAGGTTTGCGGCGCCGTAGCCCTTGGCGAACAGCAGCTCGCCACTGCGCATGACGCCCACCGCGCAGCCCGGGGTGCGCGGTCCCGTCCAGCGCGCGAAGAGGGCGTCGACGCGCCGCTCGGGCCCCTCACGCTGGGCGCTGCCGGGGAGCGCCGCCGCGACGGCGAGCAGGCCGACGGCCGCCAGGGCCCCGAGCACGATGCGCAGCTGCCACAGCCGCCGGATCATCGCGTGCAGGATACACCGGCAAACGCCCTGGCCTCGGACGGGGCTGGGCCCCGCACCCCCGCTTCGCATCCGGCCTTCAATCGAATGAGGCTGCGCTCGGCATCCCGGCTGGCCGCTGCAGTGCCAGGAAGCACGCCGCCGACATGCCCGCCGCGCCGAACAGCATGCACATCACCAGCACCTGGTAGCGCACCGCGATCAGCGGCGGGATGCCGGACAGGATCTGGCCGGTCATCATCCCCGGCAGGGACACGAGGCCGACCGCGAACAGGCTGTTGACCTGCGGGATGAGCGCCGAACGCAGCGCCACGGGCCGCCCCGCGGTGTAGGCCGCCCCGCGGGCGAGCTCGGCATCGAGCCGCTCCGCCGCAAGGCTCACCGCGTTCATCGACGAGGCGAAGACCATGCCGCCGAGCGGGACGAGCACGGTGGGTTCGTACCACGGGTCGGCAACGAGAACGCCCTGCGTGACCAGCACCAGCGTCGATACCCCGCCGGCGCCGATGGCCGCGAGGGCCTGCGGATAGACGGCCCGGCGGCGCCGCGCGACCGGCCTGAGCGAAATCCAGCCGGCCGCGGCGAGCATAACGGTCAGCGTGGCGAGCACGACGGCCGGACGCCCGGTGTCGAAGATGAAAGTCAGCACGTAGCCGACGAGCGCGAGCTGCACGACCATGCGCCCGATACCGTGGAGCGCGGCGCCGGCCCCGGCCGACCAGCGTCGCAGGATGGCGAGCACCACCAGCGCCGGCAGCAGCGTGAGACTGAGATTGGAGAGGGGAATCGCGTCCACGGAACCGGTCATGTTGCCGTGGAGCATACCGTGTCCGGCGCGGCCGGCGTCCCGGCTGCTCCAGGCCCAGGTGGTGCGTGTGCCCCGCGGGGGTGCGGGTCACTTGCCGCCCGGGGGCGTCTTGCCGGTCGTCCGAGTGGTGGTGAGCCGCCAGGGACTCGAACCCCGAACCCGCAGATTAAGAGTCTGCTGCTCTACCAGTTGAGCTAGCGGCCCACTCATCAAATCCTAGCATGCGCGTCGGTGCGGGTGCGCGACCGCCCGGGTGATGCATCCGAGCCGGATCCGACGCATCGTGCCGGCGAGTCGGAGTCGCACACACACGGTACAGTCGTCAGTCATGAGCGTCACCCGAGCCGTCGTCGGAGCCACCGACCACTACGCGCGCGCCGAGCTGGTCACCCTGGGGCAGAGGGAGGCCACGCCGGTTTTCCTCGATCGGCGACGCGCCGTGCTGATCGACGAGGGGCTCCCCGCCGCGCCCTACCACCACGAGGCCCTGGAGCTCGACATCAAGGCGGCGACCGATCTCGTCGACCGCGTGAGGCGATCGGTGGCGCAGCGTGCGGCCGCGGCGATGTCGACCCTGCGGGCGGCCTGGGAAACCGAGGTCCTGATTCTGCCTGCGAGTCCGTACGATGTGCTGCCCGACTCGCTGGAGGATGTCTTGATCTCGCGTTCCCTGACACTGGCCGCCGACGGCATGCTGTATCGCGAGCTGCTGGCCGCCGCGGCGGCCCGGCTCGGCATGGAGGTCCGGCGCTACCCCCGCCGGGCGGATCCGACGTTGCTCGCGGCCGCGGCGATGGGGGTCGATGTGGCCGAGGTGGCCGCGCTCGTTGCGCGGTTCGGGCGGGAGGCGGGCGCGCCGTGGCGCAGGGACCACAAGCTGGCCGCGGCGGCTGCCCTCAGCGTCCTCGGTGCCCGCAGATAGTCGATCCAGACTGATACTTGACTCAGTCCAGAACAAGTGATTGACTGGCTGCAGTGAACGAGGACGCCGAGGGGCTGCTCCGGCGGCACGGGCTGCAGGTCACGGCCCAGCGGCTGGCGGTACTGCGGGCCGTGGCGATCCGGCCGCATGCCACCGCCGACGATCTCGCGGACGACGTGCGCGGGCGCATCGGGTCGATCTCCCGCCAGGCGGTCTACGACACGCTGGGAACGCTGGTCGAGCGGGGTCTGGCGCGCCGGATTCAGCCGGCGGGGTCGCCCGCGCGATACGAGGATCGAGTCGGCGACAACCACCATCACCTCGTCTGCCGCACCTGCGGCGTCATGGTCGACGTCGACTGCGCTGTGGGCGAGGCGCCGTGCCTCACCGCCGCCGACGATCACGGTTTCCACATCGAGGAGGCCGAGGTCATCTACTGGGGATACTGTCCCGGCTGCGGCAGGCAGCGCGTCAACGCGAACCGAACGGGAAACAACAGAAAGGGTTGAGCACATGCACGACACGGCTGACGACAAGCGCGCGAGCGCGGGCAAGTGCCCGGTACTGGGCCACACGGCGGCGGGCGCGGCGAGCAACCTGCGGTGGTGGCCGAATCAACTGAACCTGAAAGTGCTCCATCAGAACTCCCCGGCGGCCGACCCTTTGGGCGGTGCGTTCAACTACGCCGAGGAGTTCCAATCGCTCGATCTGGCCGCCGTGAAGCAGGACATCGAGGCGGTGATGACGACGTCGCAGGACTGGTGGCCGGCCGACTACGGCCACTACGGGCCGCTGTTCATTCGGATGGCGTGGCACAGCGCGGGCACCTACCGCATCCAGGACGGCCGCGGTGGCGGCGGCTCCGGCACGCAGCGCTTCGCGCCTCTCAACAGTTGGCCCGACAACGCGAACCTCGACAAGGCGCGCCGGCTGCTGTGGCCCGTCAAGCAGAAGTACGGGCGGAAGCTCTCGTGGGCCGACCTGATGATCCTGGCGGGCAACTGCGCCCTGGAATCGATGGGGCTCAAGACGTTCGGTTTCGCCGGCGGGCGCGAGGACGTCTGGGAGCCCGAGGAAGACATCAACTGGGGGCCCGAAACCGAGTGGCTGGCCGACGAGCGCTACAGCGGCGACCGTGACCTCGCCAACCCGCTGGGCGCCGTCCAGATGGGTCTGATCTACGTGAACCCCGAGGGGCCGAACGGCACGCCGGATCCGGTCGCCGCCGGCCGGGACATCCGGGAGACGTTTCGCCGCATGGCGATGAACGACGAGGAGACGGTCGCCCTCATTGCGGGCGGGCACACTTTCGGCAAGACCCACGGCGCCGCCTCGGACCAGCACGTCGGCCCCGAGCCCGAGGGCGCCGGCCTCGTCGAGCAGGGCCTCGGCTGGATGAGCAGCTTCGGCAGCGGCAAGGCCGGCGATGCGATCACGAGCGGACTGGAGGGCACCTGGACGCCCACCCCCGTCACCTGGGACAACAGCTTCTTCGAGACCCTGTTCGGCTACGAGTGGGAGCTGACGAAGAGCCCCGCGGGGGCGCATCAATGGGTGCCGAAGAACGCCGCCGGCGCCGGCACCGTACCCGACGCCCACGACTCGTCGAAGCGGCACGCGCCGGTCATGCTGACGACGGACCTCGCCCTGCGGATGGATCCCGTCTACGAGCCGATCTCGAGGCGCTTCCACGCCGACCCGGACGCGTTCGCCGATGCCTTCGCCCGCGCGTGGTTCAAGTTGACGCACCGCGACATGGGACCGGTCACGCGCTACCTCGGTCCCGAGGTGCCGGCCGAGCAGCTCCTGTGGCAGGATCCGGTGCCCGCCGTCGACCACACGTTGATCGACGCGCAGGACACCGCCGCGCTCAAGCACCGGATACTCGACGCCGGGCTGTCCATATCCCAACTGGTCTCGACCGCCTGGGCGTCCGCCTCGACGTTCCGTGGCAGCGACAAGCGCGGGGGGGCGAACGGCGCGCGCATTCGCCTCGCACCGCAGAAGGACTGGGCGGTGAACCAGCCGGCGCAGCTGGGGGCCGTGCTGGGCGTCCTCGAAGGTATCCGGCGGGACTTCAACGCCGCGCAGTCCGGCGGGAAGCAGGTCTCGCTGGCCGATGTAATCGTGCTGGGCGGCTGCGCGGCTGTCGAGCAGGCCGCGAAGAATGCCGGCCACGACGTCGAGGTGCCCTTCTCGCCGGGGCGCACCGACGCGCTGCAGGAGCAGACCGACGTGGAGTCGTTCGCCGTGCTGGAGCCGACTGCGGACGGCTTTCGCAACTACGCCGGGAACGGCAACGGCCGGCCCGCCGAGGAGCTGCTCGTGGACCGCGCGCAGCTACTGACCCTGACCGCACCCGAGATGACGGTGCTCGTCGGCGGCCTGCGCGTCCTCGGTGCGAACGTCGGGCAGTCCGAACGCGGCGTCTTTACCAGGCGGCCCGGGACGCTGACGAACGACTTCTTCGTCAACCTGCTCGACATGAACACGACGTGGCAGCCGTCCGCGGCGTCGGACGACGTGTTCGAAGGACGCGACCGCGGTACCGGCGAGATCAAGTGGACCGGCACCGCCGTCGATCTCGTCTTCGGCTCGAACTCGCAGCTCCGCGCCATCGCGGAAGTCTACGGTAGCGACGATGCCGAGCCGGCGTTCGTACGCGACTTCGCGGCCGCCTGGAGCAGGGTGATGAATCTCGACCGCTTCGACCTGGCGTGATCGCGGCGGGGTGCGGATTCTTCACGTCGCGGACCGACTGAGCGACCGGGGAGGCGCCGATTTGGCCCTCCTCGGCCTGCTCGACGCCCTGGCGGCGGGTCACCGGCAGCACCTGGCGGTGGGCCGCTGCGACGAGAGGGTCGTGCGCCCACCCTGTCCCACGACCGTCGTGCCCGGGCTCGATGCCAGGACGCACGCCGATGTCACTCTCGACCCGCTGCTGGACCGTCTGCAGCCGGATCTCGTCCACGTTCACAACGTCGTCAATCCCGCCGTGCTGACCTGGGCGGCCACCGTGGATGCAGTGGTCACGATCCAGGACCATCGTTTCTTCTGTCCGGGGCGGGGCAAGTGGACCGCGGACGGTCGGGTCTGCGGCGACGCGCTGGGCCGCGAGACGTGCGCCGGTTGCTTCGACGACCGCGGCTACTTCGAGGCCATCCTCGAGCTCACCGCGCAGCGGCTGGCGGCGGTGAGGAGTCTGCGGCTCACCGTGCTGTCGTCGTACATGCAGCGCGAGCTGATCCAGGTGGGGGTGCCGGCGGCCCGTGTCGCGGTCGTGCCCCCGGTTGCCCACGGCCTCGACGTCGGCGCGCCGGCCGACGGTCCGCCCTGCGTCCTGTTCGCCGGCCGCGTGGTCGAGGCCAAGGGCGTCCGCGAGGCCGTCGACGCCTGGCGGCGCTCGGGGTCGTCGCTGCCCCTGGTCGTGGCCGGGACCGGCCCGCTGCGCCAGGAGATCGAGGCCGAGGGCGTCGAGGTGCTCGGTTGGCTCGACCGCCGCCGCCTCTCCGCCGCCTACCGGCGCGCCGCCGTGCTCGTCATGCCCTCGCGCTGGCAGGAGCCGTTCGGCATCGTCGGGCTGGAGGCCCTCACGCTCGGCACGCCGGTGGCGGCTTGGGACAGCGGCGGCGTGCGCGAATGGCATCCCGGTGGCGATCTGCTGGTCTCCTGGGGCGACGTCGACGCGTTGGCCGCCGCCCTCCGCAGTGCGCCGGGACGTGCGGTCGATGTTCCGCGGGGTTTCGCATCCGAAGACCTCGTGCGCCGGCTGGAAGCCGTCTACGGCGGGAGCGGCGCGGCGAGTTCCCCGCTCGATGCCCGCGTCCACCAGCGCCTCGATCCACCCCGAGGCGAAAGACAGGAACCACAACGACGGTCACGGAGTTCGCAAGGCGCGGCGTGAAGAGACGTCGCCGGCCGTAGAGGCGCTCGCGACCCAGATCCGGACCAGGTTCCGGGAGACGTCGTGGCGCCGGGAAAGCCCGTTGAGGGTCTCGCCGCCGACGAACTCCTGTGCTATCTGTCGCTTGAACTCGATGCTGTAGCTGCGGTGTCGGGCCATGGCTCAACCTCCGAAGACCCCATCGCCTGTCAATCGTCGCACCTGGAACTGTCCATCTCAAGGGGCGCAGTCCAACCAGGGGGTCAGTTTTCCATGTGGCCTGACACACCGACCCGCCCGCCGCAACCGCCTCGCCCGCGACTCCAAGCGCCGCGGACCGGCGGCGACGTTCCGCGGGACGCCCGTCGCCGCGGCGCGCGACGCCCCTTCCCGCCGCCCGCCTCGTTCGGAGCGTTGCCAACCACGAGACCGACGATGCCTCGCGGCTGTGGCCCGCCAACCCGACAATCTTGCGTCAGGCACACCTGGCCGCCGCCGCAACGTGCCGGAGCACAGGTCCGCTCTCGGTCACACTTCACGGGCCAACACCGCTCCCAGACCCGGCAGCTGAGTACCCTGGGCAATCAGCGGCGGCGGTTCACGTCGGCTTCCAGGATGCGAAGTTCTTCGACGAGGGCGTCGAACCGGGGTGCGTCGTCGGCGACGATGGCCGCGTCGCGCATCTTGTCGTAGTCGGCTTGCAGGGCGGGAAGTTGGTCGTCGTCGGGAATGAGCCGCAGCCGGCCGTCGAGGCAGTGATCGTAGTTGGCGTAGCCGGCGTGGAAGAACACCTTCTTGTGCCGAACGACATCCTTGAGCAGTGCGCGGTCGGCGAGCGCGGCCCGGCCGGTATCGTGCGCGGCGAGTCGCGTCAGGTCGAACCAGTGCCGGGAGAGCCGTTCGGGGTGTTCCGCGAGCCGGCGCCTGTGACACTCGGCATGGATTAGCGTGGCCTTCTCCCAGAAAGTGCGTCTCGGAGAGAGGACCGTCACGGTTGCCGCGGGATAGTCGAGGTCGGGGACCAGCGCGGTCATGTCGGGAGTGATCACGTGCTGCTCGTTCGGATCGATGACGTTGCGTCCACCGAATTCCAGCAGGACTTCACTCCTGACGTAGGGATCGGGGTCTTCGACGGCGGACGGATAGGCGAAGTGGATCGTCTCGCCATGGTCGCCGACCCGGATGTGGTGCCGGCCGTCGGCCGCGAGGCGATCGGCGGCGACGTCGAGGGCGGGCGCCACGACATCGCGGATGTACTCCGCGACGCGGTTCCTGAGGCGTTCGCTGAAGCCCTTGATCCGGTTCCGGCTGAGGTCGTCCGCAAAGGGGTCGAAGCCGTCGTTGAACGCCCTGTAGTCAAGGGTGATGTCCACGTCTTCGGAAAACCGGTCGATGATGCAGTAGACCTTGGAGAGCGAGGTGCCGCCCTTGAAGGCCATGGGATGAGGATCGGGCATGGAGAAGAGGGCTTGGAGGACCCAGCAGACCCAGATGTCCTTCTCCAGAATGATAGCCCTCCGTCCGGACCGGGCGGCGACGGTCCGCAGTATGTCGGCGCGTTCGTCGGCATCGAGGGACAGGAATGGCTCAGCCATGGGGCCTGTCCGGGACCGCGGCGAGCGCCTTGGTCATCCACGCCGGCATGTCTGCGGACCGCAGCCTCCGGAACTCCGCCGCGCCGAGGGCACCCTCGATCGTGGCGACCGTCTGCGGGGTCACGTTGTTCTTGCCGAGGTACCAAAGGGCGGCAAGCGCGGCACCCGCCGGCTCGCCGGCGAACTGCAGCCGCTGGCGGTTCGAGGTGTGGACCATTCTAACGGTGATGTTGGCAATCCGGATGGTGCGAGTCGACGCGCTGGTATGGAACACCGGCGTCCTCGGCACCTGGGCGCTCAACTTGAACCGCCGCGCAGCTTCCGCGCCGTGGACCTGGACCGTTTCGCCATTGTTCCGGGCGATGGCCTCGACCACCTCGACGACGTCGGGGAGGATGGTCCCGACGAAGCGGCTCTTCCGGGGGCGAACGAAGACGCCGCGGGCGAGACGCTGGATTTCGCCTTGGCCGGCGAGGCGCGAAAGCGTTCGGTCCACGGTGTTCCGCGAACCGTGCTTCAGAAAGCGCTCGCTGGTGAACGGCTTGCCCTTCGGCAGCTTGCGTATGCCGACGCGAATGGCTCGTGCGGTGGACATGCTTTGACACCTATTGTCTAGAATACTAGTGATATTTCAGACTCCATTCAAGACACGGACGTTACAAACTGGACGGAGCGACGTCGCGCGAACGGCATGGGCCGCCCGCGTAGGCGTCACGCCCTTGATCCCACGAGGATCGCGAGCAACTCCTTCGTCGGCTGGCCCGCTCGCGCTGTGGAGCTCGAGCCGTTCGCGGGGTGTCAGGCTGCCGCCCGCCCGGAGCGCGTTCATCCCTGTGTCCGGTCATGCGCGGCTCCGCTGGCGCGCGAGGTTCCGCCACCGCCGTGCCGCCCGCGAACGGGACTTCTTCGAGCCGGGGTGCTCGAACGGCTCGTCGGCGAGCCATTCGGCCACACCGCGCGCGGCGGCGTGGTGGCCGTGTCCGGCCAGCCCGCGATGCAGCGCCGGCTGCGGGCTTCGTCTCGCCGCGGCCCGCAGTTGCGTCACCGCGAGTTCGCTGTTCGCCCGGTCGTGGTCGTTCCGCTCGTGGCACACATCACAGTGCCGACGCGCGTTACGCGGTAGACACACCAGCCGTGAGCGTCCGCCGGGTCGGTCCGGGCGAGGACGGCGGACCCGATCGGCATGCCCGGGGCCTACTCGGTGGTGGCGTGCGCGTAGTCAGTTGCTTGGGTCATGTTGGCGGCGACTGGAAATTTCCCTGTTGTTGGACTGCGCCCCTTGGAGTGGACAGCGTCAGGCCGCCGTTTTGACAGGGCGCGGGGTGTGTTGATTCTCGAACTGCACGGGGCTGAGATACCCCAGCCCGGCGTGCAGTCTACGCGTGTTATAGACCTCCTCAATGAACCTGGGCAGGTCGGTGCTGACGTCCTCGAACGTCTGGTAGTCCGCCAGCTAGACCGCTTCGACCTTGAGGGTTTTGATGAAGCTCTCCGCCTTGGCGTTGTCGTACGGGTTGCCGCGTCAGCTCATCGACCCCACCAGGTCGTGCTCGGCGAGCAGCTCGCGGTAGCAAGCCGAGGCGTACTGGGAACCTCGATCGGTGTGGCAGATACAGCCGCCCGGCGACCGCCGGGCGGCGACCGCGGCCACGGCGAGTCGCGCATCGACGGACCGACCGATTGCATAGCCGACGACGCGGCGCGACCAAGCGTCGAGGACCAGGGCGACGTAGACGAACCCGGAGGCGATGGCAAGCATCGACATCGACGCAGTCCACGGGCGTCGGCACGGGCTCGGAGCGACCGCCGCGAGGCTGCTAACTTTTCTGCTAATTCTTGGTGTCCCAAACGCGCGTTTTGCGGTGGATTCGGACGGTTTCGGGACCCGACGGAAGGTGGCGGCCCGAGGAGCGCAACGGGCTCAAAATCTAATAAAAAAGGGCCCTTTTCGTTGGGAAAAGGGCCCGGAGAGTTGGCGCGCCCGACAGGATTCGAACCTGTGGCCTTCGGCTCCGGAGGCCGACGCTCTATCCAGCTGAGCTACGGGCGCGTCCTTTATAATCAAGTACTTACAGAAGCATCCTCTGTACTGCCAGCCGGTACTAGCCGGATCACGCGCGAAACCGTCTCGGCAGCTCGATCTGCACGCGGCGGATGCGCAATCGCGGCGGCGTGATTCTGCAACGGTGGCGGCGCGTAAGTCATGACGGTTTCGGGTTCCGTAAGCCCGTACACCGCGCGAGCTGCAGTAAGCGTACTACGGTTTTGGACTGGGGCGTCAAATGCGTCAGGACGTCGGCGATGTGGCTGCGGTGGTTCGAACTTGCCCGACGCTGAGCCGAGGCGGGGTTTGCTGTCAGCATCGCGCGTCACGGTCGAGAACGGCCGGAGCGACATGTTCGGGCCCGATCTAGGACCGCAGCTCGACGGCGACAGCAAGATCAGCGGCCGAGTACCGGAGAGACCAGCTGACACCAGGCAGTTGAGCACCAGCCCGCGGTTACGGCACATGCGGGAGCCGGCCGGCCGTGGAGACCGGCCGCGGCGGCAGCAGGAGGTTGGCGCGCCCGGAGGGATTTGAACCCCCGACCTACGGGTTCGAAGCCCGGCGCTCTATCCAGCTGAGCTACGGGCGCGCATCGTATGTCACCATCCCGCTGCGGAAGAACGTCGAACAGCATACACCGGGCATGCGAACACTGCCCGCTCTTCTCCTGCCCGTGGTCACGCTACCCGCTTGCCGGTGATGGCCTCGCGGAGGCCTTCGAGCAGGCCTTCGAGGTGCGCCATCCGTTCGCGCAACTGACCGACCTGCTCGCGCAGAGCTTGCCCCTGGCCGTCGATTCGTCCCCGCAGGTCCTCGCCCTGGCCGTCGATTCGTTCGCCGAGGTCCCCGCCTTGGGCTTCGATTCGTCTGCTGAGGTCCTTGCCCTGGGCCTCGATTCGTCCCCGCAGGTCTTCGCCTTGGGCTTCGATTCGTCCGCTGAGGTCTTCGCCCTGGGCTTCGATTCGTCTGCTGAGGTCTTCGCCCTGGGCTTCGATTCGTCTGCTGAGGTCTTCGCCCTGGGCTTCGATTCGTCTACTGAGGTCCCCGCCTTGGGCTTCGATTCGTCCGCTGAGGTCCTTGCCCTGGGCCTCGATTCGTGCCCGCAGGTCTTCGCTCTGGGCTTCGATTCGTCCGCGCAGGTCGCGCATCTCCGCGCGCATTTCGCCGCGGAGGCTGCGGAACGAGGCACCGATCGCGGCCAAGAGACCGACGGCGGCTCCTATGACTGTCCAGGCGGTAGCGTCCATGTCAACAGCCCGTGGCAAAAGTCCCCGCTGCATTCGACGGGCGCTGAATCCCGCCTGACCGCGTTGCTCCCCGGTCGACTATGGGCAATAGGCTCTCTCGTCGCGCCTTGCCGGGCGGGAGCCTTGCCGTCTCGGTGCGACGCGTTTCACGAGGGGGTGCCAAGGTTCGCCTCTTCATCCTAGGCGAACCCGCTGCGGCGGGCAACGGGTGCCGGCCGTCCGGCACAGACGCGCGGCCGGGGGCCCTTTGTCACAGACCAGCCTGCGCCTTGACGTAGCGCGCCACCTGTTCATGCGTCGCGAACCAGACGTCGCCGCGCGCCTCGATGTGCGCGATCAGCTCCTCGAGGATGACGATGCGCGAGCGGTGGCCGATGATGTGGGGGTGGGTCGTCAGGAGGAACATCGTGCCTTCCTCGTAGGCCTTGTCGAACTCGTCGATGTAGACCTGCAGCAGCTCGCGCGGCGGCGTGTAGCTGACGCCGCGCGGATTCAGCAGGGGCGCGTCGTCGAGGATCCACTCCACCGGCAGCTCGACGACGCCGGTCGGCTGGCTGTGCTGCAGCAGCTCGTAGGGCCGGTCGTCGGCCATCAGCGAGCTGTCGTACAGGAACCCGAGCCCCTTGATGATGTCCAGCGTGTTGCGGCTGAAGTCCCACGACGGGGCGCGGTAGCCGACAGGCCGCCGTCCGGTCGCCTCCTCCAGGTAGTCGGTCGCCCTCCTGACGAACTCGCGTTCAGTTTCCGCGTCGAGCGCGCTGTTCAGCTCGTGGATCCAGCCGTGCACACCGAACTCGTGCCGCCCCGAGGCCTGGATGACGTCGACCATCTCTGGGTGCAGCACGAGGCTGACCGCCGGAATGAAGAACGACGCGGGGATTGCGTGGCGGTCCATGAGGTCGACGACGCGCTGCAGGCCTACGCGGGCGCCGTACTCGCCCTGCGACAGCGCGCCGATGGAGGGCTCGGCGTTGCGCACGATGGTCGTCGTGTGGTTGTCGACATCGAACGAGATCAGCACCGCCACGCGGGCGCCGTGCGGCCAAGCGGCGGGTTGCAGGCTGCGGCCCGCGCTCACGCGGCCGGCGATGGCCCGGATCTCGTCGACGTCCAGGTGCAGACCGGGCTGGCGCGACTGGGCGCCCACCTCGACGGCCAGCAGGCCGGCCGCCAGCAGACCGCCGCCGCCGCCGACAACCGTTCCCACCACGCGGGTCCAGCTCCAGGTCATGGTCGTCCCTCCTCGCCTGCGGGCTGCCGGTACAGGCCCACGTCGTCGAACCACAGCGTGCCCGCCGAGCCGGCCGGCGCCGCACCGGCGTCGACGATGAAGATGACGGCCTCGACCGCGTCGAGGTCGAGGCGGCCGTCGGTGGCCGGGTCCCGTGACCGCAGGCGGTGGAACGGGACGGTCAGCCGCTGCCACGCGGGGGTCGCCTTCAGCGAGGCCGACCACCACTCGCTGCCCTCGGACGAGCGGGGATTGCGGTCGCGCACCTGAACCCACAGGCGGCGCACGGCGTCGGCCCGCACAGCCAGCGTGAGCCCGTCGTGGCCCGAGAGATCCCGCGGCACGTGGCTCGTGAGGGCCACGTACGGCGACGGCGTGGCGCGTGTCCGCACGCCGAGCCGGTACTCCATCCGGCCGGCCGCGCCCGCTGCACCGCCGCCGCGCGGCCCGGTCGTCAGGGTGATCGACGACGTGGGGTCGGACGCCGCCGCGAAGATCGAGCCGTTCTCGAACTTGTCCAGGTAGGCGGCCGGGACGACGGCCGGCGCCGGGGCCGGCTGCGCGGCGCGTTGCTCGCGTCGCCGGCGCTCGGCGTCATCGAAGACGTAGATCGGGTTCGAGACGATCCAGGGGACGTCCCACCGGGGCAGGCTGACCTCGACCCGATAGACTCCGCTCTTCGCCGCCGGCGCCTCGAGCGCGCCGCTGCCCGTTGCCAGCACGGCGCCGTCCCTGAGCAGGCTGAACCGCGCGCGCGAGTCGCCCGCGCCGCCGGCGCGCAGCGTCAGGGCCGGATGCGGCGCGACGGTATCGCCCATCGTCCAGGTGCGCTCGCCGTGCTCGGCGACGAAAAAGAAGCCCTCGGTGGCGGCAATGGCGTCGATGCCGACGAACAGGCGGCCGCGGGCGAGCGCGGCTACGATTGCGGCAATGTCCCGCCGGGCAGCACCGCTCAGGGGGGCGTCGAGGAGCACGTGGTTGCGGACCACGCCGAACATCGCCTCGTACGACGGCAGGCGCGTGTGCGCGTCGGCCCCCGCGACGCCGGTGGTGTGCCGGCGGCTCAGCAGGTCGTCCCAGAGCGCCAGGGCGGTCGGCCGGGTCAGCAGCCGCGCGAGCGCGTGGGCACCGCGCAGAGGATAGACGAACAGGTTGGCGAGCAGGCGCAGGCGGGGGGCCGTGCGCCACTGCGTGTCGCCGTTGAGCACCTCGATGCCCCAGCCGCCCGGCAGCGCTCCGGCCTTCCAGCGGAGGTCGTCGCGCGGGCTGGTGGGGTGGGCGACGATTGCCGTGCCGCCGAGCTCCGTCACGTCCTGCAGTACATCGGCCGCGGTGGGCGGGAACCGGAAGTGCGGCTCGTCGACGCCGAGCGCCAGCAGGTGGCCGGCGTGCGTGGAGACCTCGACGCCGACGACGAGCAACAGGTCGCCCACATAGCCCTCGGCCGGCTTCGCGCCGAAGGTGTTGTGATCGGTGACGACCACGAAATCCAACCCGGCCTGCCGCGCCGCGGCCGCGACGTGCCCCACGCTGCCGGCGCCGTCGGAGTGTGTGGTGTGCACGTGCAACGCGCCGATGACCTCGGTCCAGCGGCCCCGCGGCGGCGCCCCGACGTCGTCGGCGATGTCGAGTGGCCGGGCGGCCAGCGCCCAGGCACTGACGGCCGCGGCGGCCGCCGCGGCGGCGAGCAGGGGCAGCCGGACCGGGAGGCGTTGCTGGCGCATGCGCTCGGCCCCATCCTACAACGGGCCCGGCCGGCGACGGTCGTAGGCGAACGCGGCCTCGAGCCGCGCCGGCTCCGAGGTGCGCAGTGCCGCCCACAGATCGCCGACCTGCTCGAGACGCGCGAAGATGGACCGCACCGTGAACGCGCCGGGATCGAGGCCGCTCCGCGCGCCGTCGCGCACCTCCTGCCAGGTGAGGGGCGTGGAGACGCCGGCGAACACGCTCGCCCGCGCGCTGTAGGCGGCCGCGAGCGTCTTGCCGTAGATGTTCTGGAGATAGTCGATGTAGACGGTGCCCGCCCGGCGCCGCCGGACGGCGCGTTCGACGGTGGCGGCGTCCGGGTGTCTGCCGGCCACGACGGTCGCCACTATCCGACAGAAGATCTGGCCCGCCTCGTACGGCGTCCCGGGCGCCAGCGGGATGTGGATGTGGAGTCCACTCGCGCCGGACGTCTTGGGAAAGCTGGGTGTGCCCAGGGTCTCGAGTTCGTCGTGCAGCCAGCAGGCGACGTCGAGCACCCGTGCGAACGGGGTACCGGGCGGCGGATCGAGGTCGAGCGCGACCTGGTCCGGCGCGGTGAGCGCGGGCAGTCGGGAGAACCAGGGATCCTGGGAGATGACGGCCAGCTGGGTCATGTAGACGAGCGTCCGGAGCTGGCCGCCGACCAGGTACGGCACCTCCGAGCCCGCGGTCTCGGGGTGCTCCCGCACGGTTGCCGCCCGCACCCCGGCGGGGACCCGGTCCGGGGCCCGGTGCTGGTAGAAGGACTTGCCCTGGATGCCGTGCGGGAACCGCTTCATCACGAGCGGCCGGTCGGCGACGACGGGCAGCAGATACGGCGCGATGCGGAGCGCGAAGCGGAGCAGCTCGCCCTTGGTGATGCCCGGCTCGGGCCAGAACACCTTGTCGAGATTGCCGACCGCCACGCGCGCCCCGTCCGGCAGCACGAGCGTGCCGCGCGCCCGGCGCTGCTCGAGTTCCGCCAGCGTGTCGAGCAGCTCCGGAAGCGCCGGGTCGGCTGACAGCGGCACCGGGACGCGCGGCGCCTGGCCGGCGGCCGGACAGGCGCGCCCGCGCGGCGCCCGCGCCCGAACGCCCGCGGCCGGCTCGTCGTCGCGCAGCCGCAGGTAGACCGGGTTGCGCAGCAGGCCGTCGAACGTCCGCTCCGTGAACCTGACCTCCACGACCAGCACGGGCCGGACCCAGTGGTGCCGCCCGCGGCCGGGCGGGGCGTCCGTGAACGGCGAGCGGTCCGCGGCGAGCCCGGCCAGGCGCTCGGCGATGCGTTCCAGCTCGGCCTGCGTGAAGCCCGAACCGACCTGTCCCGCGAAGACGAGCGGAGGCGTGGTGCTGACCGCCGACCCGGCGCCCGCGCGCCCGCGCGCCGCGTCGCCGTCCGGAGCCGCGGCGGCACGGCAGCCCAGCAGGAGCGCCCCGAATCCCGAGCGCGTGCCGCCGGGATCGGTCCAGCCGCCGACGACGAACGCCTCGGTGTGCGTGAACTTGAGCTTGCGCCACGCGGCGTGGCGCCGGCCGGCCAGATACCGCGACTGCGGCTCCTTGGCGACGAGTCCCTCCCAGCCGAGGCGCTCGGCCCGTCGCCGCAGCCGGGCGCCGTCCCCCGCGCTGCTGGCGGTCACACGCACGGTGCGCGACCCCGTGCGCCGCAGACGCGCCTCCAGCCGCCGCCGGCGCTCCGTGAAGGGACAACCGCGCAGGTCGTCCGCCCCGTCGCGAAGCAGGTCGAAGACGATGAAGACGACCGGGGCGGTCTGCGACGCGCGGCGCGCGGCCGCCCCCCGCCGCCGCAGGCGCCCCTGCAGGTGCTGGAAGCCGAGCGGTGCGCCGCGCCGGTCGACGGCGACGATCTCGCCGTCCATCAGCAGCGGGCCGTCGAGGCGCCGGGCGAGTCTTGCAAGCGGTTCGGCCACGTCCGGGAACTCGGCGGTCTTGTCGTTGCCCCGGCGCGAGAGGATGCGCACGAGCGGCCCGTCCGGGCCCGCCGGCTCCACCTGCACGAGCGCCCGGATGCCGTCGTACTTCGGCTCGAAGATCAGGTCGGGCCGGGCGAGAATGCGGTCGTGGGAGGCCGCGCCGGCGAGCTCGGCGAGCATCGGACGCACGTCGTCGGGCGACTCGCGCCACGCGGTGGCGCATGCGGCCCCGCGCCGGGATGGCGGCCGTCCAGGCAACGGGTTCAGAATACACGGGCGGGGGTGGGGACGGACGTGCTTGGTGCCGATACACTCATGTGAACCATGCCTGCGCGCCTCACCTGGAAGGGTTTCCTGAAGGTTAGTCTCGTCACCGTGCCGGTGCGGGTCTTTCCGGCCACCAACGCCGCGGCGTCGATCCACTTCAATCAGCTGCACGCGGAGTGCCGGTCGCGGATCCAGCAGCGGAAGTGGTGCCCGGTGTGCGACCGGCAGGTCGACAAGACCGAGATCGTCAAGGGCTACGAGTTCGAGAAGGGACGTTACGTCGTGCTGGAGGACGAAGACATCGCCAAGGCGCGGCCCGAGTCCACCCGCATCATCAACCTGCTGCGCTTCGCGGAGATGGAGTCGATCGACCCCATCTACGTCGAGCGGCCCTACTACCTGGCGCCTGACGGCAAGGTGGCCGCCGAGGCGTTCGGCGTGTTGCGCGAGGCTCTGCGCGGCAAGGCCGGCATCGGCAAGCTGGCCCTCTCCGGGCGCGAGCACATCGTGGCGGTGCAGCCGCGGGAGCGCGGCCTGGTGATGTTCACGCTGCGGCCGGCCGAGGAGGTGCGCCGGATGTCGGCCATCGAGGATCTCGATCAGATTCCCGAGGAGGCGAGCGAGGCGGAGGTGCAGCTCGCGCGGCAGGTCATCGCGAACTTCGAGGGCGGCCTCGACCTGAGCGAGTTCACGGACGAGTACCAGGCCCAGCTGCGGCACATCATCGACGCCAAGGTGGCCGGCGAGCAGGTGGTGGTGGCTGAAGACGAGGCGCCGGCCAAGGTGATCGACCTGATGGAGGCGCTGCGCAAGAGCCTCGACACGGTCGGCAAGACGAAGAAGAAGCCCGCGAAGGCGACGGCCGGGGCCAAGGACGCCGCCCGGGCGGCGCCACGCCGCCGCCGGCGCGCGTGAGCGCCGGCCCGCGCGATCTTCAGTGCAGCGCCACGTCGAAGGCGGCCATCTGTCGGGCGTTGCGCACCAGCAGCCGCCCCTCCGCCAGCGCCGGCACGTTCCACGTCTTGCCCGTGATGGCGGCCGAGCGCCCCACCTCCTCGTGGCCCGTGGGCGTTGCCCGCACGAGTACGAGGTCGCCCCGCTCAGTTAGCACGACCAGGTAGCCGTCCGCCAGCAGGAGCTGGCCGTAGCCGTAGCGTCCGCCCTTCCACTGCAGCTCCCCGGTCGACGCGTCGACGCAGGCCAGGATGGACTCGTCGAAGCCGTAGATATAGCCCTCATGCAGGACGGCGCTGCTGAAGCGATTCTTCATGCGCTGGTTGCGCCAGATCTCGTGCGCGGCGAGCAGCCCGCCTGCGCGCGCCACCTCGATCACGGCCGCGCCGTGGCCGTAACCGGCCGAGAGAAAGACACGGTTGCCGCCGATGACGATCGGCTGCGACATGTTGGGGACGGTCGGCGTCACCCACGCGTAGTCCCAGAGCAGCGTCCCGTCGTCGACGCGCAGGCCGACCGCGCGCTCCGCGGTCACCGTCAGGATCTGCCGCACGCCGGCCAGCGTCACGGTCATCGGCGACGTATAGGCCTGGGCGTCGTCGAGCGCGTGCCAGACGATATCGCCCGTGGCCCGGTCGTACGCCGCCACCGACCAGCCACCGGCCCCGCCGGGCTGCACCACCACGAGGTCGTCGACGACGAGCGGCGAAGCGGACATCGCCCAGGTCAGGTTGTCCGCCCCTGCGTCGCGCAGGATGTCCCGCTGCCAGAGCACGTCGCCGGTGGCGGCGTCGAGAGCCCACAGGCGGCCGGTCGCACCGAGCGCGTAGACGCGGCCGGCGTGCCAGGCCGGCGTCGCCCGCGGTCCCGGGCCGCCCATGGCCTCGGTGAAGTGCGCGTCCCAGCCGTGGGTCCAGAGCTCGCGTCCGGTGGCGGCGTCGTAGGCGGCGACCACCTCCTGCTGCCGGCGCTGCTCGATGGTGAACGCACGTCCCTGCGCCACGACGAACGAGGCGTAGCCGCCGCCGATCGGCTGCGACCAGAGTGGCTCGAGCCCGGCCGCGGGCCAGCTCGTCAGCAGGGGCGTCTGCGTGTACCGACCATCGCGACGGGGGCCCCGGAAGTCGGTCCAGTAGACATCGGCGGCGGGCGCCGCATCGGCGCCGCCGGCTGCTGCGGCCGCCGCCGCCGGCCCGGCCGGCAGCAACCGCGAGTAGTGCTGGGAGCGGTTCAGTTCCAGGGCTTCGAAGTGCTCGTCCGGGTCGCCGAACGACACGATGGGAAACAGGCCGCCGCCCGCCAGCTCGAGGCGGAGACCCGCGAACACCACCAGCAGACCGGCCGCGAAGACGACCAGCGCAACCGCCGCGGCGCACACCGCCAGGATGCGTTTCACGTGGCCTCCTCGCCCCGGGCCTTTGCGTTGAGGCACGCGAAGAAGCGGTCCATCATCAGCTTCGAGACGCTGCCGAGCAGCCGCTGGCCGACGCGCGCGATCGTGCCGCCGACGTTCGCCTGCCCGGCCACCGCGACGCTCGTCCGACCGCCGCCGTCGGTCTCCGCCAGCGTAACCGATGCCGACCCGTTGAGGAAGCCGGGCTTGCCCTTGCCCTCGACCACGAGGGTGTAGCGCTCCGGTTCCTGCTTCTCGGCCAACTGCACGGTGCCCTGGTAGCGACCGGTGATGGCGGCGACCCCGATTGTCAGCGTCGCCCGGTAGGTGTCCGGGCCGGTCGGTTCCATCGATTCGCAGCCGGGCAGGCAGCCGGCGATCGCTTCCGGGTCGATCAGCAGATCCCAGACCCGTTGGCGGGGAGCGTCGAAGAGGTACGTCGCAGAGACTTCCATCACAAGAAGGATACAGAGATCTGCCCGCTGCGGTTTACGGTGCGGCCTGCGGCTGCGGCCGCGGCGCGGTCTGCCGCCGCGCCGGCCGCCGGGCGGGCAGGCTGTTCAGGTGTCGGGCGAGGGCCGCCAGACTGGCCAGGTTGTGGACGGGGAGAAAGTCGTCGATAGCCGGCAGCGCGGCCTGCATGCCGCGTGTCAGCGGCAGGTAGTCGGGCGATCCGAGCAGGGGGTTGAGCCAGATGAGCCGCTGGCACGAGCGCTGCAGGCGCGCCATCTCGGCCCGCAGCACATCGGGCTCGCCGCGGTCCCAGCCGTCCGAGATCAGCAGGACCACGGGGCCCTGGCCGCGCACGCGCCGAGCCCATTCGACGTTGAACGCCCGCAGCGCCGCGCCGATGCGGGTACCGCCGCCGAAGTCGTCGATTCGCCGCGGCAGCGTGGGCACCACGGCGCCCGCCGCCCGCGCGGTCAGCTCGGGGGTGATGCGGGTCAGGCGCGTCGCGAAGGCGAACGACTCCACCCGGCCCAGCCGCCCGCCGCCCGTGAGCGCGTGCACGAAGTGGAGCAGCATCCGGCTGTAGCGCTCCATCGATCCGCTGACGTCACACAGCAGAATGAGGGGCCGCCGGCGCGTCTTCCGCCGCCGCGCCGGCAGGTCGATCAGCTCGCCGCCGTAGCGCATGTTGGCGCGCACCGCCCGCCGCAGGTCGAGCGCGGGACCCCGCCCGGGGGTCCAGCGCTTCGAGCGCCGCTCGCCGAGCTCCCAGTCGAGCTCGGACATCATTTGTTCGGCGGCGGACACCTCGTCCGCCGTGAAGTGCTCGAAGTCCTTCGCGTAGAGCGCCTCGCGGTCGCTGTAGCTCAGCACCGCCATCCGTTCCACGCGGTGGGCGGGTGGACGGTTGTCGTCGCTGCCGCCTCCGTCCGCGCCCGGGGGCGCCTCCGATTCGTACTCGGGCGCGCCGGAGCGGCGCGTTTCGCCCATGGCGCCGAGGTCCGTCGCCGTCCATTCGCCGTGCGGCCGCCGCCAGAAGACGCGGAACGCCTCGTCGAACAGTGTCAGATCGTCGACGCGGTGCACGAGCAGGCTCCGCAGCGTGTGGTAGAAGGCCGACCGGCGCCCCACGTCGACATGCGCCAGCGCCGCCGCGACGTCGCGCGTCCGGCCCGCCTGCACGTCGAGACCGAGGCGATGCAACAGGCGTGTGAAGTGGACCAGGTTGTGGAGCAGGTAGGACACCAGCTTCATGCAGACGGGGCTGCGCCCCGCACGCCCGGCGTCCGGGCCCGGTTCAGCATGTCCTGGATGCGGTCGCCGCGCATGTTCTGCATGTCCTCCTGCGTCTTGAGGACGATGCCGAGCGTGCGTTCGATGGTGGCGGCGTCGAGCTCCTGCTTGTCGAGCGCCACGAGCGCGGCCACCCAGTCGAGCGTTTCCGACACGCCGGTCACCTTGTACAGCTCGGCCCGGCGCAGCTCCTGGACGAAGCCGGTGACCTGCGCGGCGAGAGTCGCGGGCGCGTCGGGCACCCGGGTGGTGATGATCTGCAGCTCCTTCTCGAAGCTCGGGTAGTCGATCCAGGCGTAGATGCAGCGCCGCTTGAGGGCGTCGTGCAGCTCACGCGTCCGGTTCGAAGTGATCACGACGACCGGCGGCGTCGACGCCCGGATGGTGCCCAGCTCCGGAATCGTGATCTGGAAGTCGGAGAGCAGCTCCAGCAGGTAGCCTTCGAACTCCTCGTCCGCCCGATCGAGCTCGTCGATGAGCAGCACCGGCGCCCGCGAGCGACCGTCCCGCAGGGCCTGCAGCAGCGGCCTCTCGATGAGGAAGTCGGGACCGAACAGCTCCCCGGCGCGCGCGCGGCGGCCGCCCGCGGGCGCGCCCTCGGCTTCGGCGAGGCGGATCTCGATGAGCTGGCGCGCGTAGTTCCATTCGTATACGGCGTGGTTGACGTCCAGTCCCTCGTAGCACTGCAGGCGAATGAGGTCGGCCCCGAGCGCGGCCGAGAGCACCTTGGCCACCTCGGTCTTGCCGACGCCCGCCTCGCCCTCCAGCAGCAGCGGCCGCGCGAGCTTCAGGGCGAGATAGACGGACGTCGCGAGGCCGTCGTCGGCGATGTACTGCTGCTCGGCGAGCAGGCGCCTGAGTTCGTCGATGGATGCGGGCGTCAATGGCATCCGCGAGCCCGGCTATCCGGCCCGCTCGGCGGCGGCCGCGAGGGCGCGGCGGACGTAGACGGGCGCGATCGCCTTGCGGTAGTCCGCCGAGGCGAAAACGTCGCCGAGCAGATCGTCGCCGAGGTCACCGTGGACGGCTGCGGCCGCCTCCGCGATGGCCGCGTCGGAGACCGGCTTCCCGGTCAGGGCCTCCTCGACCGCGGCGCAGCGCAGCGGTGTGGGCACCAGCCCGCCGATGGCGACGGCTGCGCCGGAGCAGACGTTCTCGCGAGTCGCGCCCGGTGTGAGGACCGCCCGCCAGCCGCCGCCGGCGCCGGTGGTGAGCGAGGCGGCCACCCCGATGACCGCGTAGCGCGAGGCGGGGTGCGGAAACTTGACGTAGGCCGAGCCCTGTGACTGGCCGGCGGTTGGGATACGGATGGCCGTCAGCAGGTCGTCCGCCGCGAGCGCGGTCGTCATCACGCCCCGGAAGAACCCGTCGATGCCGACCGGCCGGGAACCGTGCGGACCGGCGATGTCCAGCGTCGCGCCGAGCGCCTGCAGCACCGTGGGGAGGTCGGATGCCGGGTCGGCGTGCGCGAGGTTGCCGCCGACGGTGCCGCGGTTGCGGACGGCGGGATCGCCGATCTGGCCGGCCGCCTCGGCCAGCGCCCGGGCATGCTGCTGCACGTCGGCCGAGGCGGCAATCTCGGCATGGGTCGTCAGCGCCCCGATACGCAGCGTGCCGCCGTCGACCGAGATGCCCCGCAGCTCGGCGATGCGGCCGATGTCGATGACCGCCGCCGGCGCGGCGAGTCGGAGCTTGAGCAGCGGGATCAGGCTGTGTCCGCCGGCGAGCAGCTTCGCACCCGGATGCTCGGCGAGCAGGCGGCCGGCGGCGGCCACCGAGTCGGCCCGGTAGTAGTCGAAGTCGGCAGCAAACATGGGTCAGTTCCCCTTCGCTTCCTGGATGGCGCGCCAGACCCGCTCGGGCGTGAACGGCATGTCGATGCGGGTCACGCCCAGCGGCCTGAGCGCGTCCATGACGGCGTTGTAGACGGCGGCGGTCGAGGCGATGGTGCCGGCCTCGCCGATGCCCTTCACGCCGAGCGGATGGTGCGGCGACGGGGTCACCGTCGAGATGACGTCAATCGGCGGCAGCCGGTCGGCGCGCGGCAGGGCGTAGTCGAGCAGCGAGCCGGTGACGAGCTGCCCGCTCTCGTCGTAGGCCGCGCCCTCCCACAGCGCCTGGCCGATGCCCTGCACGACGCCGCCGTGCACCTGGCCCTCCACGATCGTGGGGTTGATCTGCGGCCCGCAGTCGTCGAGCGCCGTGTAGCCGGTCAGCTCGACGTGTCCGGTGGTGGCATCCACCTCGACGACCGCGAGGTGCGCACCGTAGGGGAAGACGAAGTTCGGCGGATCGTAGAAGGTCGATGCCTCCAGGCCGGCCTCCATCCCCTCCGGCAGGTCCCAGGCCACGTTCGCCATCAGGGCGATGTCCTGGATGGTCTTCGCCTTGTCGGGCGAGCCCTTGACGAAGAACCTGCCGTCCGCGTACTCCATGTCCTCGACGGACGCTTCGAGCAGGTGTGCTGCCAGCACCTTGGCCTTGTCGCGGATCTTGCGGACCGCCACCGCCAGCGCCGCCCCGCCGACCGCGGTCGTGCGGCTGCCGTAGGTGCCCCAGCCCATCGGCGTCGCATCGGTGTCCCCGTGGACGATCTTCACATCGCCCGCGTCGACCCCGATCTCGCTGGCGACGATCTGGGCGAAGGTCGTCTCCTCGCCCTGACCGTGCGGCGAGGCGCCGATGAAGACGTGGACCTTGCCGGTGGGGTGGACGCGCACGATGGCGCTCTCCCACAGCCCCCCCTGGAAGCCGATCGCCCCGGCCACCTGGGACGGTCCGAGGCCGCAGATCTCGACGTAGGACGAGAGGCCCAGACCGAGATAGCGGCCGTTCGCCGGACCCGCCTTCTGCTTCTCGCGCAGCGCCGCGTAGCCGGTGTGCGTGAGCAGTTTCTCGAGCGCGCCCGGGTAGTCGCCGCTGTCGTAGTTGAGCGTCGTGACGACCTCGTGCCCGTCGTCGAACTTCGGGATGAAGTTCTTGCGGCGGACGTCGGCCGGGTCCATCTCCAGCTTGTGCGCGAGCATGTCGATGAGCCGCTCGAGCATGAACGTGGCTTCGGGCCGGCCGGCGCCGCGGTACGCCTCCACCGGGACGCCGTTGGTATAGATGCCGAAGACGTCCTCCTTGAGGGCCGGAATGGTGTAGCAGCCCGACAGCATCAGCCCGTGCAGGATGGTCGGGATGCCGGGGGCGGCGGTGGACAGGTAGGCGCCCATCCCCGCGCGGACGGTGCATCGCAGCCCGGTGATCCGGCCGTCCTTCGTGGCCGCCAGCTCGACGTCCTGGACGTGGTCGCGGCCGTGCGTCGTGGCCTGGTAGTTCTCGCTGCGGGTCTCCGTCCAACTGACGGGGCGCCCCAGCATCTTCGAGCAGAAGACCGTGACGAAGTCCGCGGGGTAGGCGGCAATCTTGCTTCCGAAGCCGCCGCCCACCTCGGGCGCGATGACGCGCAGCCGGTCCTCCGGCACGCCGGTGACGACCGAACACAGGAAGCGGACGATGTGCGGGTTCTGGGTCGTGTTCCAGAGGGTCAGCTCGCCGCTGGCGCGGTTGTACTGGGCCACCGCGCCGCGCGTCTCCATGGCGTTCGGAATGAGCCGCTGCTGGAGGATGCGTTCCTTGATGATGACGCCGTCGGCCTCGGCGGCAGCGAACGCCGCGTCGACGTCGCCGCCGGCCACCGTCCAGTGGAACGCCTGGTTCCCCTCGATGGCCTCCCCGTTGATGTCGCTGGCATGGAGCTGCGGCGCGTCCGCGCCAGCCGCCTGCTCGGGGTCGGTGACGGCGGGGAGCGGCTCGTAGTCCACCTCGATCAGCTCCAGGGCGTCGTGCGCCTCGTGCAGCCGCTCGGCCACCACCACCGCCACGATGTCGCCGGTGTAGCGGACGATGTCCTTGGCGATGCACGGATAGGGGGCAATTCTGAGGCCGGAGTCGGGCAGCAGCCAGGCACACGGCATGGGTTGCAGGGCGCCCTCGGTGTCGGAACCGGTGTAGACGGCGACCACGCCGGGTGCCGCGGCGGCTGCGCTCGTGTCGATGCGCGTAATGCGCGCGTGCGCGTGGCTGCTGCGGAGCATCGCGGCATGGGCCATGCCGGGCAGCCTGATGTCGCCGGTATATGTGGCACTGCCCGTAATGAGGCGTGGATCCTCGCGGCGGCGGATTCCGGAGCCGAAGATTCTGCTGCTCATCGCTGTGTCTCCGTCACTTGCGGTCCGCCGGCGCGCCCGCGGCGTCCTGCACGGCGCGCACGATGTTCTGGTAGCCGGTGCAGCGGCACAGGTTGCCCTCGAGCCCGTGGCGAATCTCGGCCTCGCTGGGCGTCGCGTTCGTCCGCAGCAGCTCGTGGGCGGCCAGGATCATGCCGGGCGTACAGAAGCCGCACTGCAGGCCGTGCTGGTTCCAGAAGCTCTCCTGGAGCGGATGCAGCCGCTCGCCGTCCGCCAGCCCCTCGATCGTCGTCACTGCGGCCCCGTCGGCCTGCACGGCCAGCATGGTGCAGGACTTGGCCGACACGCCGTCGATGAGCACGGTGCAGGCGCCGCACTGGCTCGTATCGCATCCGACCTTGGTGCCGGTCTGTTCGGCCAGGAGCCGGATGAAGTGGACCAGCAGCAGTCGGGGCTCGACCTCGTGTTCGTGCCGGCGGCCGTTCACCGTGATGCTGACGGGGACTCTCACGCGTCACCTCCCAGGGGACCGGATTATATGCTACGACCCGCGGCGGTAGCGATCGGCCAGGTCCTGCCTGGCCTCCGCGCCCAGCAGGTCGTTGAACCGGTCGAACGCGAACAGGCCGTCCTGGAATTCGGCGCTGCCGCCCGTTGCCTGTAGCCGGCCGTACGCCGTCTCCAGCGCGCGCGCGGCGGCCAGCAGGCCCGTCAGCGGGTAGAGGATCAACTGGAAGCCGAGCGCCGCCAGCTCCGCGCGCGTCCGCAACGGTGTCCGGCCGCGTTCCACCATGTTGGCCACGGTCGGCCGCGGCGCCCGCCGGCCGACTGCCGCCAGTTCCTCCGGCGACCGCGGCGCCTCGACGAACGTGGCGTCGGCGCCGGCGGCCCGCGCGGCCTCCGCGCGGGCCAGCGCCTCGTCGAGCCCGCCGTCCGCGATGGCATCCGTGCGGGCCACGATGAAGAAGTCCCGGTCGCCTCGGGCGTCGACCGCGGCGCGTATCCGGGCGAGGTACTCGGCGCGTGCGACCACCCGCTTCCCGCGCATGTGCCCGCACCGCTTCGGCCACTGCTGGTCTTCGAGGAAGCAGCCGGCTGCGCCGGCCGCGATCAGCTCGTCGACCGTCCGCATCACGTTCAACGGATTGCCGTAGCCGGTGTCGGCGTCGACGATGATCGGGATGTCGACGCTGCGGCAGATGCAGCGGGCGCGCTCGACGACCTCCGTCTGCGTCAGCAGCCCCAGGTCCGGCTCGCCGATGTGGGTCGCCGATACGGCGTAGCCCGAAACGAAGGCGAGCTCGAACCCGGCGCGCTCCGCCAGCTTGGCCGAGAGTGTGTCGTAGACGCCGGGAAAGACGGCGGTTCCGGCCTGCTCGAGAACGGCGTGCACGCGCGTGGGCATGGGCTACTCCGCTTCTGTCAGGGCCGCCGCGAACGGGGCCAGGCTGCCGGCCACGTCGGGGTGCGGCGGCAGGTCGAGCAGGTGGCTGATGAGCGGATACACGTCCACCGCCCCGACCGGCGGGAGCGTGACGCCGGCCTCGAGGCCCGGACCGGCCGCCAGAAAGATGCCGTGCATCTCGGGCAGCCGCGGGTCCCAGCCGTGCATGCCGGGGCGCAGCATCAGGCGCACCCGCTCGACGACCCGCCGCACGCCCACCAGCCCGAACCCGTCCGGAATCACGAGGATGTCGCCGATGCGCGGGCTGCCGCGGACGTGCAGCCGCGCGGGGATTTCCTCGCGCAGGTAGGCACGGGCATGCGCCAGTCCCGCGTTCAGCTCGTCACGCAGCGCCCGGCTCCGCGCCGGCTCGCCGACGTGCAGGCTCAGCGCCGGGCCGGCGGGCACGAGCCGCACGCCGTCGAGGTCGGCGACGTCCGGCAGCACGGTCAGTCGATCCGGGTCGGGTACCGCCATTCCGTGGTCGGAGACGACCACCAGCGCGACGCGGGCGGCGTGTGGCAGCGCGTCGATGCCGTCCAGCAGGCGGCCCAGCAGCCGGTCGGCCGCCTCGACGCTCCGGTGCATGCCCGCGGCGTCGGGGCCGAGGTCGTGGCCCGCGCTGTCGACCAGCGAGAAGTAGAGCGTAATCAGGTGTGGGCGCTCCCCGTCCGGCAGGGCGAGCCACGCGAGCACCTGCTCCGTGCGCTCGGCGTTCGGGACGCTGCCGTCGTAGGGATGCCAACGGCTCGGCCGGACGCCGCCGATGTCCGCCTCCGTCCCGGGGAAGAAGAACGCCGCGGTCACCAGGCCGTGCAGCTCGGCGGTGACCCAGATGGGCTCACCGCCCCACCACGAACCGTCCCCGGCGTCGTCGTCGCGGAAGTCGAACTCGTCGTCGCGCAGCGGATCGTAGAAGCGATTGGCGACGATGCCGTGCGCCTCCGGATACAGGCCGGTCGCGATGGAGTAGTGGCCCGGAAAGGTCATCGAGGGGAAGACCGTGACGAGCCCTTCCGCGCGTGCGCCGCGAGCCGCCAGGCGCGCGAAGTGCGGCGTATCGAAACGGTGCAGGTAGTCGGGCCGGAAGCCGTCGAAGGAGACGAGCACGACGTACGGTCGGCTGCGGACGGCCGGGCGGTTGACCCCGCCCGCGGGGCCGTCGCCGCGGACGGCAGCGCCCGCCGCAGGCGGCGGGGCGGGGGAGGCCGGGCCGCAGGCCGCGAGCAGCGCCGTCAGGACGCCGGCCAACACGACCGCGCGCGGCGTCCGAGCCGGCCCGATGGGGTGAGTGAGGGGACTCGAACCCCCAGCCTCCGGAGCCACAGTCCGGCGCTCCACCATTGAGCTACACTCACCGCGGATACAAACCACAAGTCTAGCACGCAGGCGCCGGCCCGGGTCGCGGGCTAGAATGGTGGGCATGCCGACCGGGACGGGCTCTTCAGCCGCCACGCCGCCGCCTGTGGAGATCAGCACAGACGCCGTGCGCGCCGCGCGGGTCATGGTCGACACGTTCCGTCTGCCCTCGCTGCGCAAGCCCGAGGACATTCTCGAAGGCATCCTCGACGGACTAACCGCGCTCGTCAATCCGGACGCCGCGGGCGTGTACGTGGTCGACGGCCGCGGGCAGACGCTGCGCTACACGCTCATGCGCGGCTGCGATTTCCCGGTCGCCCGCCTGGAGGCGCCGTTCGACGGCCAGGGCGTCATCGGCAAGGTGCTCGCCAGCGGCCGGCCGATCCAGATCACGGCCGACAACGCACCGGAGGCGTTGGAGGGACGCCCGTGCGCGCGGTCGCGCCTCCTGGTGCCCATCCTGAGCGCGACCAACCGGGTGCTGGGCGCGCTCGACGTGTGGTCGGATCGCCCGGAAGGCTACGGCACCGAGGCGGCGGAGCTGCTCGCCACCTACGGGCTGGCTGTGGCCGGCACGATCGAGAGCGCCCGGCTGCAGCGCGCCATGGTGGCCAAGCGCCGGCTCGACGGCGAGCTGGCCCTGGCGCGCCAGGTCATGGACGGCCTGCTGCCGCGCACCACGCCCGAGTTGGCCGGATTCGACATCGCGGGCGCCCACGAGACGTCCCTGGAGGTCGGGGGCGACTACTACGAGTTCATTCCGATCGGCGACGACCGCTGGGGGGTGGTCATCGCCGACGTGGTCGGGAAGGGCATCGCGGCGGCGCTGCTGGCCGCGGCCATGCGTGCGTCGATCGCGTCGCTGGTGGGCTACGAGCTGGCATTGCGGGCGATCATGCGCCGCGCCAACCGCTTCTTTCACGACTCGGTCGAGGACGGCAAGTTCGTCACGCTCTTCTTCGCCTTTGCGGATGTCCTCGACCGGCACCTGCTGTACTCGAACGCCGGCCACCTGCCGCCCATCCTGCTGCGTGCGGGCGGCGGCGTGGAGCTGCTCGAAGACGGGGGCGTGCCGCTCGGGCTCTTCGATGCGCCGCGTTACGTGGAGGGGCGCGTGACCCTGGGCGGCGGCGACCTGCTGGCGCTCTACACGGACGGCATCGTCGAAACGGCGGACGCCGACGATGTGCCGTACGGCGTCGATCGCTTCGTGGCCGTGCTGCAGCAGTCGCGCGAGGCGAGCGCCAAGGAGATCTGCAACGCGGTGATGCGGGACGTCCGCCGCCACGGGTCGGTGGCGCGCCAGGACGACCGGACGCTCGTTGTCATGAAGGCGACCTGATTCATGGTGCGACACCTTGCGCGCGGACCGCTCGCGACGGTGCTGCTCGTGGCCGGGCTGCTGCTCGCCGCGCCGTCCCGCCCGGTGGCGCACGACATTCCCGGCGACGTCACGGTGCAGGCCATCGTCGCGCCGCAGGGCGAGCGCCTGCGCCTGCTCGTCCGCGTGCCGCTCGGCGCCATGCGGGACTTCATCTTCCCGCAGCGGGGGCCGGGCTACCTCGACCTTGCCGCCGCCGACAGCATGCTGCGCGACGCGATGATGGTCTGGGTCGGCGACGAGCTGGAGGTGTACGAGGACGACCGTCGGCTCACAGGCCAGCAGCTGCGGGCGGTGCGCGTCTCGCTGCCGTCCGACCGGTCGTTCGCCAGCTACGAGGCGGCGCTCGCCCACGTGACGGGCCCGCCGCTGCCGCCCGAGACCGAGATCTTCTGGCAGCAGGCAATGCTCGACGCGCTGTTCGAGTACCCGATCCGCTCGGACGAGGCCGAGTTCTCCCTCGATCCGACGCTCGGGCGGCTCGGCATTCGCACCATCACGGTCCTGCGGTTCGTGCTCCCGGACGGCACCGTGCGCGCCTTCGAGTACTCCGGCAACCCCGGCCTCGTTCGGCTCGACCCGCGTTGGCACCAGGCCGCGCTGCGCTTCGTCGTCCTCGGCTTCGAGCACATCCTGGACGGCATCGACCATCTGCTGTTTCTGGCCTGCCTGGTCATCCCGTTCCGGCGGCTGCTGCCGCTGGCAGCCATCGTGACGGCGTTCACCGTGGCCCACTCGGTGACGCTCATCGCCTCGGCATTCGAGCTGGCGCCCGACGCCCTGTGGTTCCCGCCCTTCGTGGAGACGATGATCGCCCTGTCGATCGTCTACATGGCGTTCGAGAACATCGTGGGCGTCCAGCTCCAGCGCCGCTGGCTTCTCACGTTCGGATTCGGCCTCATCCACGGGTTCGGCTTCTCGTTCGCGCTGCGCGAGACGCTGCAGTTCGCCGGCTCGCACCTGCTCACGTCGCTGCTCGCGTTCAATGTGGGCGTCGAGCTCGGCCAGTTGCTGGTGCTCGTGCTGCTGGTGCCGGCCTTGAGCCTGCTGTTCCGCTTCGTCGTCACGGAGAGACTGGGCACGATTCTGCTGTCGGCCCTCGTAGCGCACACGAGCTGGCACTGGATGAGCGACCGCGCCGCGCAGCTCAGCCAGTTCCCGTTCCAGTTCGCGTTGCCGGTGTTCGACCTCGCGCTGCTCGCGAGCGCCATGCGCTGGGCGATGCTGCTGCTGATCATCGCCGGGCTGCTGTGGCTCCTGTCAGCCGTGTTCCCGCAGCCCGGCGGCGAGGCCCGTGCGGGCGGCACCGAGGCGCCGACGGAGAAGGCCGGCCCGTAGCGTGCTGCAGACAGGGCAGCGCCCCGGGCTCCCGGCGTTCGCTGGCGGGGGCCCCGCCGCCCCGCGCCGCTCCCGCCGCGGCGCGCCGTGCCCGCCACGGGCTACTCCCGGGCGTCGGTGGCCGGAAGCGCCAGGGCGATCAGCTCGGGCGCGCGACTGCCGCCCACCGTCAGCGCGATGTATTGCCGCCCGCCGGAGAGGTAGGTCATCGGCGTGCCGATGGCGCCGCCCGGCAGGTCGACCGACGCGATCTCCTCGCCGCTGATCTTGTCGAAGGCGACCAGCCGCGGGCCGCCATCGCTGCCGCCCGCGGTCAGCGCATGAATCAGCAGGGTCTTCGTCAGCACGGGGCCGACGCGCCCGCTGTCGCCGCCGAGGGGCGGCAGGTCCAGGTGGCGCAGCAGGGGCAGGTTGCGGATGCGGTCGCCGTCGCCCAGCGGCTGCATCCACACGTGCTCGCCGGTGTTCATGTCTATGGCGGTCATGCGCGAGTAGGGCGGCTTGAATAGCGGCAGCCCCTGCGGGAGCTGCGGGCGGTGGGTCAGCGCGCCGCGCGCCTCCAGCACCGCCAGGCTGGTGTCCTCGCCCGGCTCGGGCGCCCGGAAGTGCTTGACGGTGTAGCGGATGGCGGACGGCACGTACAGCCTGCCGGTCTCGGGGTCGACCGCCGCGCCGCCCCAGCTGCCGGCGCTGAAGCCCGGCCGCACGACGGTGCCCCGCAGACTGTGCGGCGTGTAGAGCGGGCCGATGCGGTATGGCGCGATCGCCTCGATGGCCATCCGCCGTATCTCGGGCGTGAAGTCGACGAGGTCGTCGATGGCCACCCCCTGGTAGTCGAAGGGGGCCGGCCGCGTCGGAAACGGCTGGGTCGGCCACGGCACCTCGCCCTCGATGTCTGTATCGGTGGGGACCGGCCGCTCCTCGATCGGCCACACCGGTTCGCCGGTCACCCGGTCGAAGACGAACGTGAAGCCCTGCTTGGTGATCTGTGCCACGGCCTTGATGGGCCGGCCGTCCACCGTGATGTCGAGCAGGTTGGGGGCGGCGGGCAGGTCGTAGTCCCACAGCCCGTGGTGGACGATCTGGAAGTGCCAGACGCGCTCGCCGGTCGCCAGGTCCAGGGCCACCAGGCTCTCGGCGAACAGGTTGGCGCCGGGGCGGTGTCCGCCGTAGTAGTCGGGTGCGGCGGTGTTGAGCGGCAGGTAGATGTAGCCCAGCTCGGGGTCGATGCTCATCATCGTCCACACGCCCACCTTGCCGGTCTCGCGCCACGAGTCGCCGCCCCAGGTCTCGTTGCCGAACTCGTCACCCTGCGGGATCGTGTGGAACGTCCAGCGCGTGCGGCCGCTGCGCGCGTCGAACCCGCGCATCCAGCCGGGCGGCATCGCGCGACGGTTGTTGTAGCTGGAGATCGACATCGGCGTGACGACGGTGTCGCCGAACACGATGGGCGGGGACTGCACGGAGTAGAGCAGGGCGTTCAGCCAGTCGCGCTCGCCGCGCGTGGCGCGCGGGATGTCCGCCATGAGGTCCAGCCGACCGCCGTCGGCGAAGTCGGCGCAGGGCTGCCCGGTCCGGGCGGCCACGCAGACGAGGTAGCCGTTGCCGGTGCCGAAGAAGATGCGCTCGTCGGTCCGCTCCGGGCCGTTCGACCAGTACGCGACGCCGCGTTGGTTCCAGCGCGCCGTCATCGTGGTCGTGCCCTCCTCGTAGCTCTTCGGGTTGAACACCCACAGCGTCTCGCCCGTCCGGGCGTCGATGGCGGCCGCCGCGGACGTGGGCATGTTGATGAACAGGCGGTCGCCGACCATCAACGGCGTGGCCTTGAAGTTCGTGATCGTCGGCGGCTGGGCGTCGCGCCAGCGCTCCGGGTCGCGGCGGTTCAGCTCGTCGAAGACCCGCCGCGAGTCCGTTCGCAGCTCGGAGCCGCCGGGCAGCGTCACGCTCAGCACCGCGTCGGCAGACCGCCAGCGCCAGGCAATCTCGAGGTCGGCGAAGTTCTCCCGATCGATCTGGTCGAGGGGCGAGTACTTCGTGCTGCCGAGGTCGCCGCCGTACGTCGGCCACTCGCCGTTCGCCGGCGCGCCGTGCTGCGCCGCCGCAGGACCAGTCGCCGCCAGCGCGGCCAGGACGACCAGCAGGCCCGGTGCAAGCCGACGGGCGCGGGAAGTGCGTCTCGACGTTCGGAGCATGGGTCTTCCTCCTGCCTGGCACGCAGCGTGGCCGTCCGGCGTCCGTCACGCCGGGCTGTCCGTCCGGGGTGCGACGCGCGGTCTCACCCGGGTCTCGCCACGGGCTGCTAGCATAGCAGCGCCGGCGGCCGCTGCGAACCCCGCCACCCGGGGCGGCCGGCGCCGTCGATCGACCGGAGGTTGCCATGCGAGCAGGGAGTCCGATTGCGGCGTGCGGCACGGCGCGCGCCTGGCGCGCCGGTATCGCGCTCGGCGCGCTGGTGCTGGCGACGGCTGGCATCACCACGGTCCACGGTCAGCCGTCCAACGCGTTCCGCGCGTCGCGCGACCACCCGGCCATCGCCTATTCCACCGGCCCGGTCGACAACGCCGTCGTCGACCTGAACCGGCAGGTCCAGGAGGGTGCCGTCGAGCTGGCGTTCGATGCCGAGTCCGGCTACCTGCGCGCGGTGCTCGAGGCGCTCGACATCCCGGTCGAGTCGCAGGTCACCGTGTTCTCGCCGACCAGCAACCGGGCGCCGCTGATCAGTTCGGGCAACCCGCGCGCCATCTTCTTCCGCGACGACGTCGCCGTCGCCTGGGTGCGCGGCTCCGACGAGCTGGAGCTGGCCGTGCAGGATCGGCGGCAGGGCAGCGTCTTCTACACGCTGGCGCAGTCGTCTGCCGCGACGCCGCAGTTCGAGCGCGACGACCAGTGTCTGGCCTGCCACCTGACCTGGGAAACGCTCGGCGTGCCGGGGTTGCAGGTGCTGAGCACGTTTCCGCTCACGTCCGACCCCAACGCGTACGCCACGGGCTTCACGTCCGATCACCGGGCCCGCATCGAGGACCGCTGGGGCGGCTGGTACGTGACCGCACGGCATGCACCGTTCGCCCACATGGGCAACGTCGAGGTCACCGACGTGGACGACCCGCAGGCCACCATCGGCGTGCCCCGCCCCGAGCTGCCGTCGCTCGCGGGGCTGTTCGATGCGACCGGCTACCTCGCGCCGCACAGCGACATGGCGGCGCTCATGGTCCTCGAGCACCAGGCGCACATGACGAACCTGATCACGCAGGTCGGCTGGGAGGCCCGGCGCATCCTGTACCGCGCGGCAGGTGGCGGCGGGGCCGCGGGCGAAGACGCCACCGAACTGCTGCAGGAATCCATCACCTACCTGGTCGACTACCTGCTCTTCGTGGACGAGGCGCCGCTGCCGCGTCCCATCGAGGGGTCGGCGGGCTTCGCCGCGGCGTTCGCGGCGCGGGGGCCGCGCGACAGCCGCGGCCGGTCGCTGCGGGACCTGGAACTCGAGCGGCGCCTGATGCGTTACCCGTGCAGCTACATGATCTACACGCCGGCGTTCGACGCGCTGCCCGCGCCGGCGCTGGCAGGCATCTACCGGCGCCTGTGGGACGTCCTCTCGGGCCGCGTGACCGACGCCGTCTACGAGCGGCTGTCGCCCGCCGACCGCGCCGCGATCGTCGAGATTCTCCGCGACACGAAGCCCGACCTGCCGGACTACTTCCAGCCCCTGGGGCCGTAGGGGCGGGTTGCGGCCGGCCCCGCTGCCACCGGCGTTGCTGGTCGTCGTCGGCCGGGAGATGGCAGCGGCGGCGCGGGCGGGTCTGCCAGCTCAGCGCGGTTCGATGCCCAGCACGTCGCCGGTGCGGGCGTCGACGGTGACGGTGGCTTCCTCGAACGCGAAGAGCGAACCGCCGGGCCGCCGACCGCGCAGCGTCACGCGCCACACGGGCGGCTCGGTCCCGGCCTCCAGCTCGGCCAGCTCGGTCTCCGGCTCGAACAGCACCTGCCGCCGGGCGATGCCGACTGCCTGATCCCGGTCGACGGCCGGCGCCGCGGCGGCGTCCGGCTCGGGGGCACCGCCCGGCCCCGCCTCGATTGCGGGCGCCGCGTCGACCGGCGGCGCGGCGGCGGGCACGTGCCGCTCGCCGGCGGGCGCAACGTCGCCCGCGGCCGGCTCCGCGCCCCCCCGCGGGGCCGGGTCGCCGCCGCGGCAGCCCAGCGTCAGGACGACCGCTGCCGTCAGGCCCAGCCGGATGCAGCGTGACGTCGCGCCGCCCGGCACTAGTCCGCTCCACTCCGCGCGCCGGCGCGCCCGCCCGCGACGATGCCGGCCAGGCTGTCGGCGGCCGCGTCGCACGGCCCGGTCCAGGTTCGATGGATCATCACGACCTCCTGCCGCCGCCACTCGTGCGGGCGCCGGCTGCCGCCCCGCGGCCGGCGGGGCGGCCCGAAACGTGCCGTTAACGTGTCTTACTTCGACTTAACGGCTCCGTCATGCCGAATTTACGGTGCATTCATGCGTCAGACACAGGCCCCGTCTATTGTCGAGAAGGGCTTCGATGAGCCCCGTGCGAAGCCGCAAACGGCATTATCCCAGATGCTTGGAGGGGAAGGAATACAGATGCGGGGGACGACGTGGGGAGGGGCCCTGTCGGTGCTGCTGCTTGCGGCGGCGCCGGCGCAGGGTCAGGAGCCGGGCACCATCGCCGGCCAGGTCATGGACGAGGCGAACGCGATTACGCTGCCCGGCATTCCGGTCGAGCTGACCGGTCCGGTTGATCAGATCGAGTACACGGATCTGGACGGCAACTACCGCTTCCGGGTCCCCCCCGGTGCGTACGATCTGCGGGTGGCCTTTCCGGGCTACGCCGAGCAGCTGGTGACGCTCGATGTGGAGGCCGGTGAGCTCACGCGCGTGCAGGTGTCGCTGGCGTCGAACGTCTTCGCCGAGCAGGTCACGGTGACGGCGGCCGACCTCGAGGCCGAATCGTCCACGGCGGCCGCGCAGCTCATGCTGCGGATGCGGGCGCCGGTCGTGCAGGACAACATCGGGGCCATCGAGATGAGCGCCAACGACGACTCGAATGCCGCCGACGCGATGGAGCGCGTCACCGGCGTATCGGTGGTCGACGGCGGATCCGTCTTCGTGCGCGGCCTGGGCGAGCGCTACAGCAACACGACGCTCAACGGGGCCATGCTGCCGACGACCGAGCCCGACCGGCGCGTCGTGCCGCTCGATCTCTTCCCGACCGCGCTCATCGACAGCGTCCAGGTGAGCAAGACCTACACGCCCGACAAGCCGTCGCAGTTCGCAGGCGGCCTGGTCGAGATCATCCCGCTCAAGATGCCCGTGGAGACGTCCTGGGAGGTCGGCGCGAGCGGCGGCTGGAACAGCATCACGACCGGCGCGCGCGGGCTCTCGTACCCGAGCGGCGGGCGCGAGTGGACCGGGTTCGACGACGGGACGCGGTCGCTGCCCGGCATCATCCCGGACCGCAAGGTCATCCGGGGCGGGCGGTTCACGAACGACGAGATCGGCTTCCTGCCGAGCGAGCTCGAGCAGTTCGGTCGCGCGTTCGACAACGTGTGGGATCCGGTCGACAAGGACCACCCGGTGGACCAGAGCTACTCCGGCCTGTTCGGTGGCCGGTTCGGCAAACTGGGCGTCGTCGGCACGGTGCGGCACGCGCAGGCGTCGTCGTTCGTCGACGAGCGACAGACCTTCTTCAACGTCGAGGAGGGCGGCGCGATCGACGTCTTCAACGGCCCGTACGACTTCGACATATCCACCTACGAGCGGACCCTGGGCGCAGTGGGCAACGTCGCGTACCAGTTCACGCCGAACCACCGGCTCTCCTTCGACAACTTCTTCACGCATCTCGGCACGGACCAGACGCGCCGGTTCGAGGGCTACAACAGCGACGCCGACACCGACCTCCGCAACCGCCGGCTCTACTTCATCGACGAGCAGATTCGCGCCCATCACATCGGCGGCGATCATCTGTTCCCCGGCGCGTCGAACAGCCGGCTGGAGTGGAACGTGGCCTTCTCGTACGCGGACCGGGCCGAGCCCGACCTGCGCGAGACGCTCTACGAGTTCGACCCGGCGCGCGAGGCCTTCGTACTGGCCGACGAGTCGCAGAGCGGCCTGCGGCAGTTCAACGACCAGCGCGACGACAGCCTCGAGGTGTCGGCAAACTGGAGCACGCTGTTCGAACAGTGGGGTGGTCTCGGCACCCAGCTCAAGTTCGGCGGCGGCTACCTGGAGCGCGACCGCACGTTCGAGTCGCGCCGGCTGCGGTTCACGCCGCGCAACCTCTACGGCCTCGACCTGTCGCGGCCGGCCGAGGAGCTGTTCACAGCGGCCAACATCGGGTCGGCGTGGCAGCTCAAGGAGGAGACGCGGCCGACCGACGCCTACGACGGCACGCAGGAGATCACATCGTTCTACGGCATGCTCGACCTGCCGCTGACTGCCCGCTGGCGGCTGGTCGGCGGCGCGCGCGTCGAGTCGTACAAGCAGACGGTCGACACCTTCGACCCGTTCAGCCGCAACGTCGGCGGCAGCACCGACATCATCAGCTCCGCGCTCGACAGCACGAACGTGTTCCCGGCGGCCAACCTGGTCTACTCCCTGACCTACAACCAGAACCTGCGGCTCAGCTACAGCCAGACGGTGAACCGCCCGGAGTTCCGCGAAGTGGCGCCGTTCGAGTTCACGGACGTCGTCGGCGGTCGCGCCCTGGTCGGCAACCCCAACCTGGACCAGTCGCTCATCCAGAACGTCGACGCCCGCTGGGAGTGGTTCCCGGGCGCTGAAGAGGTCGTTTCCGCCAGCTTCTTCTTCAAGCAGTTCGATACGCCCATCGAGCGCGTCGTCGAGCCGACTGCGCAGTTACGGACGTCGTTCGCCAACGCCGACTCCGCGCGCAACATCGGGCTGGAGCTCGAAGGCCGGAAGACGCTGCACGAGTACTTCCTGGTCGGGGTGAACTACACGTTCGTCGACTCCGAGGTCACCATCGGCCGGCAGGCCGGCCAGGTCCAGACCTCGCTGCTGCGCCCGCTCGCCGGGACGTCGAAGAATCTGTTCAACGCCATGGCCGAATTCCGGATGCAGAGCTTCGCGGCCCGGCTGCTCTGGAACTACTTCGGAGACCGGATCAGCGACGTCGGGTCGCTCGGGCTGCCGGACATCATCGAGGAAGGCCGGAGCGCCGTGGACGTCGTCCTGTCGCAGCGCTGGGATGCCTTCAGCCTGCGGGTCGCCTTCGAGAACCTGCTGGACGCTCCGTTCCTGTTCACCCAGGCCGGGCAGGAGCAGCGCCTGTTCGAGCTCGGGCGCGCCGTGTCCTTCGGCATCGATCTGCATCCCTAGCACGCGAGCACGCGACGACGCGACGACGCGAGAGGAGAGGAAGTCAGCAATGCACCGGAAGACAACGATCTGCCGACTGGGACGGCGCGCCGGCGCGTCCGCCCTGCTCGGTGCGGGCGCCGTCCTGTGGGCCGGCGGCGCCGTTTCGTCGCAGGCGACGATCAACTGCCGGACCAAGGCGGGCATCGACAAGGACGTGTGCGTGGTCAGCGGCCGCCTAGGCAGCGACACGACGTTCGACACAAGCAGCTACTGGGTCCTGCGCGGCGCGGTCTTCGTGGAGTCGGGCGCGACGTTGACGCTGGAACCTGGGACGGAGGTGTTCGGGGAGTTCGCGACGAACGGGACCTTGATCATCGACAGGGGCGCCCGGATCCACGCGAACGGCACGGCGACGGCGCCGGTCGTGTTCAGCAGCGATCAGCCGCTCGGCGAGCGTGCGCGGGCGGACTGGGGCGGGCTGATCATCAACGGCAACGCGCCGCTCAACGTGCCGGGCGGCACGTCCGTGGGCGAGGGCGACACCGGCACCTATGGCGGCAGCGACCCGGACGACGACAGCGGTCACCTGTACTACACGCGCGTCGAGTTCGCCGGCAGCGAGTTCAGCCCGGACAACGAGCTGAACGGCATCGCCTTCCAGGGTGTCGGCCGCGGCACCGAGGTGGACCATGTGATGGTGTCGTTCAACAAGGACGACGGCATGGAGTTCTTCGGCGGGACCGTGGAGGTCAAGCACGTCATCTGCTTCGGGATTGCCGATGACAGCTTCGACTGGACGGACGGCTGGACCGGCAAGGGCCAGTTCATGGTGGCGCTGCAGAGCGGCGACGACGCCGACCAGGGCATCGAGGCGGACAACAACGGCGACAACAACACGCTGCTGCCGCGCTCGAACCCGACGCTCTACAACCTCACCCTGCTGGGCGATCCCGACACCGATCAGGGCAGCGAGAGCGACACCGGCATCCTGCTGCGGGAGGGCACGTCGGCCACGATTCGCAACTTCATCGTGCACGGCTTCAAGGAGGCGTCGATCGACGTCGACGGCACCGAGACGTTCACGCAGATCACCGGCACGACGGACACGCCGCTGACGATCGAAAGCGGCATCGTCTACGGCAATTGCAGCGTCAGAGGCTGCGACGGCGAGTTCTGGCCGGATCGCGACGACGCGACCGCACCCATCACGACGAAGGACTGGGTAACGGAGAGCACGAACGTCACGACGGGCCTGGACCCGCGACTCGTCGATCCGTTCAACCTGGCGGCGCCGGACATCCGCCCGGCCGCGGGCTCGCCGGCGGTCACCGGCCTGGTGACGCCTGCACCGCCGCCGCCTGGCGACGACTTCTTCGAACCGGCTTCGTTCATCGGCGCGGTGGGACCCCCGGGATCCGGGCAGGACACGTGGTGGCAGGGATGGACCAGCTTCGCGCTCAACTAGCAGCCCGAGGTGAGACTCCGCGGCACGCCTGGCCGGGCGCGCTGCGGGCGCGGGAACGGCGCGCACGCCGGGCCCGCAGCCGGGTGCGCGCCGCCGGCCTGGTCGCGCTCGGCCTGCTGCTGGCCGGCGGCTGCAGCCGGCCAGCAGCCGGTGACGCGCTGTCGCCGCTGGGGCACACCTTCGAGTCTCCGGAGGCAGTGGCCGAGGCGGTGCTCGGCGCGCTGGCCGCCGCCGACGGCCCGACGCTGCTGGCGCTGGCGCTCAGCGAGATGGAGTTCCGGACGGTCGTCTGGCCCGAGCTGCCGTCGAGCCGCCCCGAGCGGGGTCTGCCGTTCGAGTACGCCTGGGGCGACCTCCACCAGAAGAGCACGAACGCGTTGCGGCGCCTGCTGTCAGGGGCAGGCGGCAGGCGCTACGAGTTGCTCGACGTGACCTTCGACGGCGAGTCCACGCCGTACGAGACGTTCACGGTGCACCGGGAGAGCCGGCTGCGGATTCGCGATGCCGAGGGAGCCGAGCGGGACGTGCGCCTGTTCGGCTCCGTGCTGCAGCGCGGAGCCGAGTTCAAGCTGTTCAGCTATGTCGTGGACTAGCTGGACTGGCACCCCCGGCGTCCGCCTGCAGGGACCCCGTCGCCCCGCGCCGCTCCCGCCAGGGCACGCCGACTCTGGCCGCGGGCTCGTCGCGGGCTACCGTCCGCCGGCCTCGGCAGCCTCCTGGGCGCGCGCGCCGCGCAGCATGTTCGCGATGGCGTAGTTGCCCTCGTGGCAGGCGTACTCGTACAGCGCCCCGCCCAGCGCCGTCATCGGCAGCGAGGCCGTCCATGGCCGGGTGAAGGTGCTCTCGTCGTGCACCGTGAACTGGTAGTCGATGTTGTTCTCGTCGATGCGCGTGAAGCGCTCGACTAGGCGCAGGTCGCTACCGGTCGCGTAGACCGTCACCCCCCAGTCGTCGAGGTCGCCCAGGTTCGTGGTCTCGACGACGAGTGTGTCGCCCTCCCAGTGCCCCCGCGAATCGCCCAGCCACTGGCGGATGGGCTCGCCGACGTGGGCACGCCCGTCGATGGGGATGATGCGCGTGTCGTGGATCATCTCGACGCGGATGACCACGTGCTCGGGGGTCTGCAGAATGTGGTAGTTGTGGTTGTAGAAGCCCGGCATCATGGTGCCCGGCATGCCGCGCGTGATGCAGCGGTCGTACGCGTTCAGGTCCGTCCAGATCCCCGGCGACCCGGGCGGGTTCTCGGCGCGGTACTGGGCGCGGGCGGCCATCCGCTCTTCCTCTTCCGGGGTGCGCGGCGGCAGCTTGCCGTTCGGCGGGTCGACGATCAGCGACGTGCGCTCGTGCAGTTGCCCCTGCTCCAGCCAGTAGTCGTTGTAGAAGCCGACGGTGTCGAACGGCCGGTCGTCGCTGAGGCCGGAGACGGCGTTGCGCTCGGCCCATTCCTCGCCGGTCAGCACATCGGTGTCCCCGAGGTCGTCCGGCCGCTCGAGCGGTGTCGTGGTGGTATTCGTCCAGTGGCCCTGCAGGTCGGGATCGCCCCAGGCCGTGCGGGGCGGGCCGTCCTGGGCAACGGACGGGCCGGGAAGCAGCAGCGCGAACGCCGCCAGCGCAAACGATGCAACGCGCACTCTCTGAGTCATCGCAGTCTCCTGATGTGAATCTTCGGCAGTATGGAACCGAACCTCTTCACGGATAGATCTCCGCCCCGGCCGTGAACTCCCCCCGCGTGAGCCGTCCGAGAAACCCGGCCCGCAACGCCTCGAGCGCGGCCGGGTCGCGGGCGGTCATGCGGTGGGCCTCCACCGCCGCCGCCGTCGAGAAGTAGAACGCCACGGTGAAGCCCTCGGCGGCTGCAATCTCGCGGGCGACGCGTTCGAGGTCGGCGTCGCCGCGCCCGAGGGCCGGCATGAGCACCTGCCCGACGGTGCCGAGCTCGGGCACCGGCTCGCGGGCCTCCACCGTGTACTCGGGCGTCGGCGCCGGTTCGGGCGCCCCGCTCGGCGCGGCGATGAACCACGCCAGCAGCCCGGTCAGCACGATGAGGGCGGCCAGTGCGCCGTAGCGGACTGCTGCCGTCATTCGTCAGCTCGGTGCCTGCCGCAGACAATCAGCGTGCCGGCACCGGGAAGAGCTTGAAGCCCTGGGCGCCCCGCGCCTCGACATCCGAGCTGGTGTAGATGCCGCACAGCGCCTCGTGCCGCATGCAGGCCTGGCCGACCGTCTCGATAGCCTCCTCCACCTCCGGCGCGCGGGGGTTGGCGGCCGGCGTGCCGACACCGAGCGACAGGCTGAGGTCCGACGGTCCGATCAGCACACCACCGAGCCCCGGCACCTGCAGGATCTCGTCGATGTTCTCCACCGCTTCACGGGTCTCGATCATGATGATCGCCAGCAGCTCGCCGTCCGGATTGAGGGGCCACACGTCGGCGCGGCGGGCGTACTCGTCGTTGTCCACGTTCCAGACTCGCCGCGCGCCGGTCGGGCCCCAGCCGCGCCGTCCGCGCGGCTCCGGATACGCGGCGCCGGCCTGCGGCGGGTAGCGCATGGCGCGCACGAGGTGGTCGACCTCGGCGGCCGTCCGCACCTGCGGCAGCACGATCCCCATCGCGCCCGCGTCCAGGATCTGCTTGACCACGTGGTAATAGGACTGATCCGCCTCGTGCGGGATGCGCACCACCGGCGTCAGCCGCGGCCGCGCGCCACCCTGGTCCACGAGCTCGCCCAGGAATGCCTCGAGGTCATCGACCAGGAACGGGTTGTGTTCCAGCGAGACGATGCGCCAGTGCTCGTTGGCCAGCGCCGCCTCGCCCGCCTCGAACTGCTCGATGATACGGTTCAGCCGGCCGCCCGACTCCTGCGCGGTCGCCGCCGCCGGACCGGCGCCCAGCGCCGCGACCAGTCCGATGGCCCACGCCGCCATCCGTGTCGATGTGCCTGTCGTACGTGCCCTGCAGGTCATGCGTATCCTCTCGTGTGGTGGTCGTCGGTCGAATCGTATGGTGGTCGTCGGTCTAATGGCTGCGGTGCGGTTTCTACATCGGACGGGCCTGCCCCGTCAAGCCGGGCCGGTCGGGGTGCTGCCCGGTCCGGTTCACGCCAGACGCAGCCCCTCGCCGGCGATTGCCTCGAACAGGGGATGCCGCTCCCGGCACCGCCGTGCGAACACGGCGGGCGTGACGACGATCGGTTCGACCGGTAGCGTGGTGCGTCGCAGCACCTCGCCGACGCGGTCGAAGACGCGGCCCGGCAGCTCGCCGACGACGAGCAGGTCGATGTCGCTGCCCTCGTGCTCGGCTCCCCGGGCGAACGACCCGAACACGTGCACGGACTCGACGGCGAAGTCGCGCCGCAGGCCGGCCGCGAGCCGCCTCAGCTCATCGAGAATGCGCTGACGTGCTCGAGGATCGAGCGAGCAGACTGCAGACATCGTTCCGAGTCCTTCGCTTCGTAGTAGGCCGCGGGCGTCGTTTCAGCGTCCAGGCCGTTCGGGTAGCGCGTGGGGATGTAGTGCTGGTCGAGCCGGCGCGCATCGTCGTCGAGGGCCGCCAGCGACGCGTCGGTTGCCGCGCCTTCGCGCACGAGCCGGCGCAGGCTGTGCGTGACGACACTGGTGCGCCCGCGGGCGTACAGCAGGGCCTTGAGAGCCTTCTCCCCGGCCTGCTGCGCCTGGAAGCAGGCCCACTCGTGATGGCCGGTCGCCGCGCTGTCCTCGGCCGCGGCCAGGTCGGCCCGCGCCTGATCGAGCCAGGTGCGCGCGAGGACGTCCCGATCGGCCATCGCGCAACGATGACACGGACCCGCGACCGCGGGCAACACGGCTGCCGGTGGGTGATCGGATTCACCGCAGCAGGTCGAACAGGTAGCTGTACTTCAGCGTCAGCGTGCGCCCGAAGGCGGCGTCGTCGATATCGAGGTGCGGGTCGAACTGCGCGTCGAGGCGGGCCAGGCCCTGGATGTCGTTGTAGACGATGAAGAGGCCCGTGTTGGCGTCCGACAGCAGGCCGAAGCGCACGTTCGACGACCACAGGTGGGCCCGGTCGTTGTACTGCACCAGCGTCTGGAGAAACAGGCGCGTCGTGAACGAGTACGACACGCGCAAACTGGCCAGGTTGGTGATGAAGTCGCCGCCCGGCAGCTTGATGTCGTTCCGGTCCCAGCGGAACTGCGCGTTGAGCGTCTCGCCCAGGCGCACCGTCAGCTCCGGGATCAGCCGCACCCGCTCGCCGCCGAAGAACCCGCCGATCGTGCTGCGGATCGAGGCGCTGACCGGTGCCCCCCGGTTGGTGTTGAAGGTCAGCTGCGACTCGTTGTGGTCGTAGACGCCGGGCGGCACGACGACGCCGGGGAAGATCTCGAACGGCACGAACAGACCTTCGCGCGTGCGGTTGATGCCGGTGTGGGCCTCGTGCCCGCCCTCCCACTCCCAGTGGTTGTCCATGTGGGTGTACTGCGTCTCGTGGAGGCCGGTCCGGAAGTTCCACACGGTGTGGTGCGATACGTGCGGGCGCAGCTCGTGGATGCCGATGAAGTTGTCCGGGCGGAAGAACGTGAAGACGGTAGCACCCATCCGGCGGTAGCCGCGCCGCTGGTAGAACCCGACCTCGGGATTGAAGTCGGGGCCCACCTCCGTGTAGCGCAGGCTGAGGCGCGTGTTCTCGTTCTCGTACTCGCCCGTGAACCCGAACGCGTGCGTGTCCGCGGCGAGAGATCCCGGCGTCTCGGTCTCGCTGGCGAAACCCGACAGCGTGCCCGACTGGCCGATGCCGAAGCGGCCGTCGACGGCGAAGGTGCGGTTGTAGTCGCCGCTGCCCGCCAGGCTGCCGGTGGCCTGCCGGTTGACCACCATGGCGCCGACGTTCGAGCGGCTGGGCAGGTCCTGGCGCACGCGCGCGACCGTGAAGTTCTGGGAGGCGACCTCGCCGCCGAAGGCCGCCGTCTGCATGTTGAGGAAGCCCACGTTCGTGTCGGTGCCGACCTTGCCCGACAGACGGGCGCCGCCGATGATCGGTACCTGCTCGCCAGCGTCGCTGATGCCGATGCGGCGGCTGAAGAAGAGCTCGACCTGCCCTGGACGTCCGATCGAGAACAGGCCGGCGTTCTCCAGGAAGAATGGGCGCTTTTCGGGGAAGAACAGGTTGAAGCGGTCCAGGTTGATCTGCTCCTCGTCGACCTCCACCTGCGCGAAGTCGGTGTTGTAGGTCAGGTCCAGCGTCAGACCGGGGGTGATGCTGTACTTCAGGTCGGCGCCGACGTCGCCGCTGCCGACGGTGCGGCGCTGCGCCGTGGAACGCACGGTCTCGCCCAGGACGTACGGCGTCAGCTTCAGGTTGCGCTGGGCCGGCACCTCGATGCCCTGGAGCCGGCCGGCCAGCGACAGCCGATTGAGGTTGAACTGGCGCGGCAGCGGGGCCCAGAACGAGCGCTCGTTGCGGTGGCGGATGTTGCGCTGGACGTTGATGCCCCACGTCTGCCGCTCGCCGCCGGGGTAGCGCAGCGTGCGGAACGGGATGGCGAACTCGGCCGTCCAGCCGATCTCGGAGACGCTGGCCCGCACCTGCCAGGCCCCGTCCCAGTTGAGGTTGAAGCCGCCGCCGGACCCGCGTTGCTGCTGGCTGCCGCCCCCGCCACCACCGCCGCCCCCGCCGCCCATGCGGCCGCTGCCCTGGCCCTCGTTGGTCACCTGCCCGTCGTACTCGACGCCGGCCGGGTTGGTGCCGAAGACGAAGCCGTTCTGTTGGTCGAGGTACGTGTCCAGGATGATCTGGATGCTGTCGGTGTCGTCGAGCGACGAGTCGCGGCGGCTGTCGGCGACGATGATCGTCCGCGGGTCGCGGACGTAGCAGACGATGCCGAAGTACAGCGTGTCGTCGGTGTGGACGATGCGCACCTCCGTACGCTCGGACGAGCGGCGTCCCTCGTCGGGCCGGTTCTGGCGGAAGCCGGTGGCCACCTCCGCGGCGGCGTAGGCCGGGTCGCCGAGCACGTCCCCGTCGAGCAGCGGGGGGACCTCGACGCGGCGCGCATGGGCCCGCGGGGTGGCGCCGGCCACCGCGAAGCCGGCCGTCCGGGCGCCGGCGTCCTGGGCCGCCGGTTGGGCGTCGGCGGCCGCGGCGGCTCCCAGGCAGACAAGGACGGTGAGAATACGGAACGGGCTGGGCATGGTGCAGCGAACAGCCTAGTCTATACGAACCGGACGAGCCGGCAGGGAGCCTCGCCCGCGCCGCGCGCCGCCCCGCCGGTGGCCGCGCCGTGGGGCTCCCGCTTGCGGCTACACTGTAGCCGGGAGGTCGACGATGCCGATCAGGGACACGCTGCTGCCGGAGTTCGATCAGGAGATTGCCAGCACACGGGCGACGCTGGAGCGGGTTCCCGACGACCGCCTGGACTGGTCACCCCACGCCAAGTCGGGCACGATGGGCTGGCTCGCCGGCCACGTGGCCAACATTCCGTCCTGGGCGACGCTGGCCATGGCACACGACGAGCTGGATGTGGCGCCCGGCGGCAAGCCGCTCGATCCGCCCCCGCCCGCGGCCAGCAGCGCCGAGCTCGTGGCGACGCTCGACCGTCTCGCGTCCGAGGCACGCGCCGCCATCGCGGCGGCGGCCGATGACGACCTGCTGAAGCCCTGGACGATGCTGCAGAACGGCCGCCGGATCATGACCCTGCCCAAGCTGGACGTGCTGCGCAGGTGGGTACTCAACCACCTGATTCACCACCGGGCCCAGCTGGGCGTCTATCTGCGCTTGAACGACGTGGCGGTGCCGTCCATCTACGGGCCGTCCGCCGACGAGAACCCCCCGGGCATGTGAACCGCGCACCCCGCGCACACAGGAGGATCGAGATGGGCCGTTCATGTCTCGCGGCGGCGCTGGGCGTGCTCGCCCTCGCCTCGTTGCCGGCTGTCGTTGCGGCCGGCCAGTCGGCGGCCGGTCCCGCCGGGGCGTCCGGGGTGCCGCCGACGGCCTGGGGCCATCCCGACCTGCAGGGCACGTGGACGAACACGACGACCACGCCGCTCCAGCGGCCGCCGGCGCTGGCCGCCCGCGAGCGCTTCACGCTCGAGGAGCGGGCCGAGCTCGACGCGGTCCGCGCCCGCACGGAGGCGCGCGCCTGCGCCACGGAGCTGGTCGTGCTGCAGCGTGAGCCGCCGCCGACCAGCACCGGTTCCTACAACAGCTTCTGGCTGGAGCAGGGCACGCGGACGCTGCAGACGTCGCTGATCGTGGATCCGCCGGACGGGCGCCTGCCGGCGGTGACGCCGCGCGCGCAGGCACGCGCCGACGCGCTGGCGGCCACCCGGGCAGCGTCGTCGTATCCCGCTACCTGGGAGGAGCCGAGCGTCTTCGAGCGCTGCATCACGCGCGGCCTGCCGGCGACCATGATGCCCGGCTTCTACAACCACAACTACCAGATCCTGCAGACGCCGGACCACGTCGTCATCCACGCCGAGATGCTGCACGACGCGCGCATCGTTCCGCTCGACGGGCGCCCGCATCTGCCGGCCGGCATGCGGCAGTGGCTCGGCGACTCGCGGGGGCGCTGGGAGGGCGACACGCTGGTGGTCGAGACCACGAACTTCACGGACAAGGTGCACGAGCGGCGTGTGTCGAACACCGTCTTCGGCGCCAGCCGCGCGATGCGCCTCGTGGAACGCTTCACGCGGGTCGACACCGACACACTGGACTACCGCTTCACCGTCAGCGATCCAACGACGTTCGAGCAGCCGTGGACCGCCGCCATCCCCATGACGACTCTCGACGCGCCGATCCTCGAGTACGCCTGCCACGAGGGCAACTACTCGATGGAGAACATGCTGCGCGGCGCCCGCGCCCAGGAACGCGCCGGAGAGTGAGCCGGCCCCGGCCCGGCCGCCGGTGGCGACGGAGGCTGCGTGCGACCTGCCTGGCCCTGGGCCTGGTCGCCGTCGGCCTGCCGCCTCTGGTCCTGCTCGTACTCCGCTGCGTGCCGCCGCCGACCACCGCCTTCATGCTCCGCTACCAGCTCGACCGGGCGCAGCGCGCGCCGCTCGCCGCGCGCTGGGTCGACTGGGAGCGCATCGCCCCGGAGGCCGCGCTGGCCGTCATCGCGGCGGAGGACCAGAGGTTCCTCGATCACGCGGGCTTCGACCTCGACGCCCTGCAGGCGGCGCTGCGGAGCGCCTGGCGCGGGGGGACGCTGCGGGGGGCCAGCACCCTCTCGCAGCAGGTCTCCAAGAACCTGTTCCTGTGGCCGGAACGCAGCCTGGTCCGCAAGGTCCTGGAAGCCGGCCTGACCACCGAGCTGGAGCTGCTGTGGAGCAAGCGCCGCATCCTCGAGGTGTACCTCAACGTGGCCGAGTTCGGCGCGGGAGTCTACGGGGTGGGCGCGGCCAGCGAACGGTTCTTCGCCAAGGAGCCGGGGGCGCTCACGGAAGCGGAGGCCGCGCTGCTCGCGGCGGTCCTCCCCAACCCGTCCGTGCTGCGCGTCGACGAGCCCTCCGCCTACGTGCGGGGGCGCCAGACCTGGATACGCGGCCAGATGGCCGTCCTGCGCGCGGCCGGCGTGCAGCGCAGGCTGGAGAACGGGGCGCCGTGAGCCGCCGTCGGGGCGGCGACCCACGGCGCCGACTCCCTGCTACTTCCCGGAATCTGCGACCGGCAGCGCGAGCGCCGCGAGCGAGCCCGGGAAGACGCCGCCCTCGCCGATCTGCACGACCACGAACTGCCGGCCTTCGTGCAGATAGGTCATCATGCCGTACTGGCCGGGCGCCGGCAGCTCGACCGTGCCGAGCTTCGCGCCCGTCGCCTTGTCGTGGGCGTTGAGGACCGGCCGCTCGTTGGCGCCCTCGGTGGCCAGGAGCAGACTGCCGGTCGCCAGCAGCACGGCCCGACCCCGACCGCCGAGGGCCTCGGGATCGAGATCGACGCCCGCGAGCGCCGGGTGGTTGACGACGCGGTCCCCGGCGCGCCCGACCGGGACCTCCCACACGTGCTCGCCCGTGTTCATGTCTATCGCGGTGATCTTGCTGTAGGGCGGCTTGTGGATCGACAGGCCCTGCGGGCCGCCCCACCCGACGCCGCCGCCACTGACCCAGTCGGCGATGGTCGTGCCGGTCGTCGTGCAGCGGCCCGAGTCCGACGTGCAGCTGTGGTCGGGCGCATCGACGCCGGCACCCGGCTGCACCGTGCGGCCTGAGCAGCCCGGCCCGGACGACTGGTACAGCACGCCGGCCTCGGGGTCGAGCACGGCCGGGTGGGTGATGTTGATCCCGCCCGAGCAGCCCACCCAGCCCTTGACCGGCTCGCTGTGGTTGTCGGGCAGCGGCGGCATGTAGGGGCCGCCGACGCGGTACTGCGACATGATCTCCAGCGCTTCCTGCTTCAGCTCCGGCGTGAAGTCGATGATGTTGTCGTCGTTCAGGCCGAGCGGATTCAACGGGGCGGGGTGCGTCGGAAACGGCTGGGTCGGCGAGAGCTGCTCGCCCGGGACGATCGACTGCGGGACGGGGCGCTCCTCGATCGGCCACACCGGCTCGCCGGTGACCCGGTTGAACGCGAAGGTGAAGCCCTGCTTGGTGGTCTGGACCAGCATCGGAATCTGCCGGCCGTCCACGGTGGCGTCCATCAGGATCGGCACGTTGGCGATCTCGTAGTTCCAGATCGGGTGGTGGTTCACCTGGAAGTGCCAGAGCCGCTGACCGGTGTCGGCGTCGAGCGCGATCACGCTGTCACCGAAGAGGTTGTCGCCGGGCCGGAAGCCGCCGTAGTAGTCGATGGTCGGCGCGTTGGTCGGAATGTAGACGATGCCGCGCTCGAGGTCGGCCGAGAGCGGGGCCCACGACGAGACGTCGCCCGTCCACTGCCAGGCGTCGTTTTCCCAGGTGTCGAAGCCGAACTCGCTCTCCGACTGGGGAATGACGTTGAACTTCCACTTGTGCTCGCCGGTGCGGGCGTCGTAGGCCAGGATGTGGCCCGGCACGTTCTCGACGCGCGTCTGGTTGTAGCCCTGCTCGTGCGCGTTGCCCACCACCACCGTGCCGTTGACGACAATGGGCGGCGACGAGCTCGTGATGTAGCCGATCTCCATCGGAATCCCGCTGTCGGGGTCGTACGGATAGCCGAGGTCGGCCAGCAGGTCGACCACGCCGGTCTCCGGGAAGCCGGGGATGCCGACCGGCCCGCCGAAGCCTTCCAGGTGCTCGCCGGTCCGGGCGTCGAGCGCGTGCAGGAAGAAGGCCGGCGTGATGACGTAGATGACGCCGCGGCCGTCGATCTCCGCGTAGCCGACGCCCTTGCCGTAGCTGGCGCGCATCGACTCCTCCCAGCGCTTCGTGCTGGGCTCGCGGTACGTCCACAGCGTCTCGCCGCTGGCGGGATCGATGGCCACGATCGTGCGCCGGTAGCCGGCGACGGTATATAGCACGCCGTGGATGTAGCTCGGGGTCGAGCGCGACAGGTAGTACGGGTGCGGGCTGAAGTTGTCGCCGCGCCACACCCAGGCGACCTCGAGATCCTCGAAGTTGTCGGCGTCGATCTGCGTGAGCGGCGAATAGCGGGTGCCCCAGGCGTCGCCGCTCTGGTACCACCATTCGCCGTCCGGCGTGCCGCGCCCCTGGGCGCCGGCCGCGAGCGGCAGCAGCAGCAGGGCAGCCAGCGCAAGCGCGAGATGCGGCGGGATGGCCGGTCGACGTGTGCTCCGGTCGGCTTTCATCGTCTTCCTCCAGACAGGATTCGTCCGTGCGACGTGCATCCGAAGGACTGCGCCGCGAAAGGTCAGCGCGCGAGGTACTTCGTCAGTCCGCCCCCGGCCTGGCGGCGGGAGTTGGGTCCTTCCGCGGCGTAGACGTTGCCGTCGGCGTCCACCGCCACGCCCTCGCCGGCCGTGCCCAGCCGGCGCGCGTCGGAGAAATGCGGCGGAATGAACGCGGTAACGCGGTCTTCGTCGGCCTTGCCGATCCGCACGCCGTTGCGCCAGTTCGGGTGGCGGATCTGGTCGGATTCCGAGTCTATCGCGTACAGCGTGTCGTCGTCGGTAATGAACAGCCCGCTGATGCGGCCGAACTGGTAGTAGGAATCCAGGTAGTTGCCGTCCTGGTCGAAGATTTGGATGCGGTGGTTCCCGCGATCCGCGACGAACAGGCGTCCCTGCGAGTCGAACTCCAGCGCGTGCGGCGTGCGGAACTCGCCCGGCGCCGAGCCGACGCGGCCCCACTCCTTCACGAACTGACCGTCGGCCGTGAACTTCATGATGCGGCCCGTCGCGCCGGCAGGCGGATCGGGGTTCTGGCCGCTGTGGCCGTCGGACACGAAGATGTCGCCGTTCGGCGCAGTGATGACGTCGCACGGCTGGTTGAAGGTGTCGGGCCCGCTGCCCGCGACGCCGGCCGTGCCGAGCCGCATCAGGACCTCGCCCTCCGGGCTGAACTTGATCACCTGGTGGCCCTTCGTGCCTTCCTCGTTGCCCTGCCAGTCGGTCACCCAGACGTTGCCGTCGCGGTCGACGTGGAAGCCGTGCGGCACGACGAACAGGCCGGAGCCGAACGACGTCAGCACTTCGCCGGTGTGCCGATCGAACTTCAGGATGGGGTCGACGTCGGAGTTGAGGCAGCCGCCCCGCAGGCCGAAGTCGCCGCAGCGGTCGTACGCCCAGACGTGCCCGTCGGGGCCGATGTCGACGCCGGCCGTCGAGCCCCACTCGCGCCCGGCGGGGAGCCTGCCCCACTCCTTGAGGATGCCGGGCGTGGGGTTCGGCAGCGGTTCCGCGGCGGGGTCGACGACCACCGGCGCGAAGAACTGCGGGAAGCCCGACTCGGACTGCGCACCGAGACCTCCCGCGCCCAGCAGGACGACCGCGAGGCCGAAGACCAGGGCGATGCTCGAACGGTTCAGCAACGGCATGGCAGGCACCTTCCTTCTGAAGCCTCCCGCGCCTTCGCGGCCGGCAACCGGGAGGGTGGGGCAATGATAGCGCGGATGCGGCCCCGGGCAAGCCGGAATCGGGACGGCCGCGGCGCGGCGGTGCGGCGCCTCGGAAGCGGGACTGCGCGCCAGGTCGTCGCCGCGCGGTCGCCCGCAAGTATACTGGTCGCGAACGGCCCTATGGATTCCTTGCGGCGGGCGCTCGCGCTGTCCCTGGTGGTCTGCGCGGCGTGGTACGCGCCGACGCGTGCCGAGCCGCTATCGCAGCGGCCCCCGGCAGCCCGCCAGCCCGTGTCGGGCAGCGCGGACTCGCAGGCCGACCCGGACCAGCCCGGAAGGCGGCCCGACCGGGACGGCGGCGCCGCCGGTAACGCGCAGGACGAACCCGCGCCGCCCCGCTTCGACGACGAGGCGGTGGTGGTCGGCAGCCGGGCGCAGCCGCGGTCGGTCACGGCATCGACGGTGCCGATTGACGCGATCCCGGCCGATGAGATCGTCAGCCAGGGGCATACCGACGTCGGGGACCGGTTGCAGACCCTCGTCCCGTCCTACAACGTCAACCCCCAGCCGGTCGGCGACGCGGCACGGCTCATCCGGCCCGCGAGCCTGCGCGGTCTCGCGCCCGACCACACGCTCGTGCTCGTCAACGGCAGACGCCGGCATCGGGGCGCGGTCATCACGTGGATCGGCAACGGCGTGGCCGACGGCGCGCAGGGACCCGACATCGCCACCATTCCGGCCATCGCGCTGCGGCGCATCGAGGTGCTGCGCGACGGCGCGGCGGCGCAGTACGGCTCGGACGCCATCGCCGGCGTGCTGAACTTCCTGCTCAAGGACGATCGGTCGGGTGGCAGCGTCGAGCTGCACACCGGCGGCTACGGCGCCGGCGACGGCGGCGCCTACACCGTGGCCGCCAACGCGGGCCTGCCGCTCGGCCGGACCGGCTTCGCCAACCTCAGTCTCGAGTACGGCAACGCCGGGGCCACGAGTCGCAGCATCCAGCGCGACGACGCCGCGCTGCTGATCGCCGCGGGCAACGACGCCGTGGCCGATCCCGCGCAGATCTGGGGCTCGCCCCGCGTCGACGACAACATCAAGCTGTGGGGCAACTTCGGCCACCTCTTCGCCGCCGGCGTGCAGGCCTACGGCCACGCCAACTACGCGAGCCGGCGGGTGGCCAGCGGGTTCTTCTTCCGGAACCCGAATACCCGGGCCGGGGTCTTCAGCGCGGACGGTGGGCGCAGCCTGCTCATCGGCGACGCGCTCGACGCGCAGGACGGCGTGGCCGACGGGTCGGCCGGCTGCCCCGCGGTGCCGGTTGCCGCCGACCGGCCCGCACCGGCCGCCCTGGCGCGGGTCTTCGCCGATCCGGCCTGCTTCTCCTTCCAGGAGCGCTTTCCGGGCGGCTTCACGCCCCAGTTCGGAGGCGACGTGCGCGACGCGTCGCTGGTGGCCGGCGCCCGCGGGCAGCTCGGCGGCGGCGTGCTCTGGGACGCGAGTGCCGGCGCCGGTTTCAGCGAGGCGGACTTCTTCATCCACGATACCGTCAACGCGTCGCTGGGTCCGGCCTCGCCCACGGCGTTCGACCCCGGCCTCTACCGCCAGGCGGAGGTCGGGCTGAACGTCGACATCAGCTATCCCCTCAACCAACGCGTCCACCTGGCCGGGGGCGCCGAGTGGCGCAACGAACGGTTCGAGATCGGGCTGGGCGAAGAGGCGTCGTGGCGCATCGGTCCGTACGCCGTGCAGGGCTTCAGCGCCGGGTCGAACGGCTTTCCCGGCTTCAGTCCGATTGCCGCGGGGGCCTGGAGCCGGGCCAATACGGCGCTATACGGCGACGTGGAGGTGCGCGGCGAGGACGAGGCCTGGACCGTGGGCGGCGCGCTCCGGCTGGAGGACTTCGAGGACTTCGGCGCCACGACGAACGGCAAGCTGTCCGGGCGCTATCGGCTGACCGCCGCGCTCGCGCTGCGGGCCAGCGCAAGCAGCGGCTTCCGCGCGCCCACCCCCGGTCAGCAAAACGCGTTCAATGTCTCCACGGAGTACGACCACGAGCTGATGGACCTGGTCAACAACGGCACCATTCCGTCCACGTCGCGCGTGGCCCGACTGCGCGGCGGCGAGCCGCTGCAGCCCGAGCGCTCGGTCCACTACGCCGTGGGCGCGGTGCTCGCCGCCGGGGCGCTCAGCGTGACGGCCGACTACTTCCGGATTCGCCTCGCCGATCGGCTCGCGCTGACGCAGCTCTTCGCCCTCGCCCCGGCGGAGGTCGACGGCCTGCTCGCGGAGGGCGTGACGAGCGCGCGCAACCTGCAGAACTTTCGCTTCTTCACCAACCACTTCGAAACCCGCACGCAGGGCCTCGACGTGATCGCCACGTACGCACCGCCCCGGCTGGGCGGCCGGACGACGCTGGGCCTGCTGTTCAACCACACCGCGACGTCCGTCACGCGCTTCGATCCGCAGGTGCTCGACCCGCTGCGGGTCCGCGAGCTGCAGGAGGCCGTTCCGGGTACACGCTGGAGCGCCACCGTCCGCCAGGCGCTGCGCCGCTGGCGCCTGCTCGCGCGCGTGAGCTACTACGACGAGTGGTTCGACTCTCGCGACCTGTACGTCTACCGTGGTGATGCCGTCGTGGACGTGGAAGCCCGGCATCCGCTCGGCGCGGCCGTGACGCTCGCCGTCGGCGGCCGAAACGTGTTCGGCAACGACCCGGAGGAGAATCCGATAGCGCGCGCCAAGGGGAACCGATTCAGCGTGCACACCCCGTTCGGCATCAACGGCGGGTACTACTATGCCCGCCTCAACTACGCCTGGAGATCCTGATGCGCAAGCTGGAGCAGGACTCGCGCGGGGTCGTGTTCGTCCGGTCCGCGGTCGTCTCGGCCCTCCTGTTGGCGGCGCCGGCCGCGGCCTCGGCCCAGATGGAGTTCCACTACCAGTACGGTCGCCTCGTCAATCCCTTCTCGGGCGCCGGGGTGGCCAGCTCCATCCTCACCATTCAGCAGGCCGCAACCTGGTCGCTCGGCGAGAGCTTCTTCTTCATCGACCTTATCGACGATCGGCATCCGGACGGCTTCAACGACCTCGAGTTCTACGGCGAGTGGTATCCGACACTGAGCCTGGGCAGGATCACCGGGCGGCAGGTCGGCGCCGGACCGCTGCGCGACGTCCAGGTCATCGGCGGCATCAACTTCGACGGCGACGCCGACGTCTTCAAGTACCTGCCGGGCGCGCGGCTCGCCTGGGACGTCCCCGGCTTCGTGTTCTTCAACACCGACGTGACCGCCTTCATCGACGCCAGCAACGGCGTGGCGGCGGGTGGCGCGCCCCGCACCGGCGACAGCTTCATGGTGGATCTGAACTGGGGCGCGGCCTTCCGGATCGGTACCCAGGCGTTCTGGTTCACCGGCCACGCCGAGTACATCGGCGCCACCACGAACGAGCTGGGCGGGGTCGTGGAGGATTGGATTCTGGCTCAGCCGCAGCTCGGCTGGGACATTGGCAAGGCGCTGACGGGGCACGCGAACCAGTTGTTCATCGGTGTCGAGTATCAGTACTGGCGGAACAAGCTCGGCGTGAACATCGACGAGAACCTGGCTCAACTGTGGATCCTGTGGCGGCTGTGAGCGCCGCCCCCGCGCAGGGCAGGTGGAAATGAGTCGATCCTCTGCGGCTACCGTGGCACTTCCGCTGCCGGGCATCCGGTCGCGGCAGGTACGGCTGGCGGTGCGCGGCTTCCTCGCGCTGGCCGTGCTGCTGGCGGTGACGATCACCGCCACGTCGGCCACCCTGCTGTTCAACGCGGCAACGGCGCTCCGCGACGAGGCGGAGGGCGCGGCAATCCACCTGGTCGAGCTGCTGTCGGCCAGCTTCGCCGGGATGGGAGAGATCTCGCTGGCCAACGTCGCCCGCACGCTCGATGCGACGCTCGACGGCCAGATGGCGGCCCAGGCCCGGATTGCGGCGCATCTGGTGGCGGCGGCCGAGGCGGCCGGGCAGACGCCGGACGAGGTGATTGCAACGCTCGACGCGATTACCGCCGCGACGGTCCTCGACGAGTTCTGGATCACCGACGCGCAGGGGGTCGCCTATCTGACGAACGTGCGCGACCCAAGCGGGGCGCTGGTGCCGTTCCGCTTCGACCCCGACCCGGCCGTGCAGCCGCAGGCATCGAAGTTCTACGTGCTGCTGGCGGCGCCCCTCGACGGCGACGAGTTCATCACGCAGCCGGCCCAGGTGCGCGAGATCGATCAGCAGGTCTACAAGTACGTCGGGGTGGGGGGAGTCGACCAGCCGCGGATCGTGCAGGTGGGCAACGCCCTGGCTTTCGGCGAACAGGAGATCCTCACCAACGTCTACGCCACGCAGCGGCCCGACGTCTCCGCGGTCATCGAGGGCATCCTCGGCCAGCACATGGCGGTGCAGGCCACCCTGCTGGACTACTTCGCGGCGGCCGCGGCGGAGGCTGAATGGACGCCGGAGCAGGTCAGCGACCGGCTGCGGCGGATCGTGGACACCACGGCCATCGGCGAAATCCGGATCGTGGACGCGGACGGGACCGTAATCCATACCAGCGAGCTGTCGCCGCTGGGCGGCGGGGCGCCGTCGGCGCTGCCCCACGCCGAGGCGCTGGAGCCGCTGCTGGCCGGGACGGCGCGGGTGGTCGACCATCCGACGGCACCGCGGCCGTCGGATGCGGCGCTGTACAAGTACGTGACCGTGGCCGGCACCGCCACGGCCCCGCACCTGGTGCAGGTGGGGCTGCCCATCGAGGGCAGCGCGGGCAACCTGCTGTACTCCGTCTACCAGCGCGAGGCGGATCTGCTGGTGCAGTCGCGCAACCTCGAAGCCCTCTGGGTGGTCAACCTCGACCGCGACCTGGCCGCCGCGGCGCCGCGCGCGGGCCAGACGGGCGGCGGCAGCGGCGACGCGGCGCGCCTCTTCGGCCGCCGGGCCGCCGGCCTCGTGGAGCGGGCGCTGGCCGAGGGACGCGTGGTCAGCACTGCGCAGCTGAGCCTGTTGGCGCCGGACGACCGGGGCATCTGGGTCGCCTCGCCGATCATCAACGCCGGCGGGATTCCCATCGGCGGCCTGGCGCTGGCCGTCAGCCTGGACGAGATCGCGGAGACGGTGCGCCTCGAGGCCGTGAACACGACGTTGATTGCGTTCGTGCTGCTCGGACTGACGGCCGTGGCTGCCCTGTGGGGCACGCGCTGGGTGACGCGCCCCATCGAGGTGATTGCGGCGGCGGCACGCGAGGTCGAGAGCGGCCGTCCGCCCGACGAGGCCCCGCTGCAGGCCGTGCAGCGCCGCACGGACGAGCTGGGCAGCCTGGCGCGGGTATTTTCGGACATGACGGCGCAGGTGTTCATGCGCGAGGAACAGCTGGAGACGCTGGTTTCCGAGCGCACGGCGGAGCTGCAGACCACGAACCAGCGCCTGCAGCTGGCGCACGAGGCGATGGAGCAGGACCTGGAGATGGCCAAGTCCGTGCAGGCCGCGCTGGTGCGCGAGGGGAACGCCGAGCTCGGCGCGTACGGCGCGTACGCGCGGATGACGCCGGCGCAGCAGGTGGGCGGCGACTTCGTGGACCTGCTCGAGCCGGCGGGCGGTCGGGTGTTCGTCACCGTCGGGGACGTGTCGGGCAAGGGGGTCGCGGCCGCGCTGTTCATGGCAGCCGCGCAGGGCGCCATCAAGTCCGCGGCGACGGGCACCGCCGACGTCGCGGCAATTGCGTGCGCGGCCAATCAGCGGCTGTGCAGCGAGAACCCGATGGGCTTGTTCGTGACGTGCGTGCTGGCGATTGTCGACCTCCGGGACGGGGTCGTCGACTATGTCTGCGCCGGCCACGAGCCCGCGGTGCTGGTGCGGGCCGATGACACCCGGCGGCTGCTGCCGGCGACGGGCGGCCTGGCGATGGGCGTCATCGACGACTTTCAGTACACGGCGGGCCGCACGCGGCTGGACCCGGGCGAGACGATGTTCCTGTACACCGACGGCCTGACGGACGCGGTGAACCACGCGGGCGAGCTGTTCGGCAAGGAGCGGCTCGAGGCGACCCTCGACGGCGCGGCGCGGCGCTCGCCGGAGCAGATCGTCGACCACGCCTGGACCTCGATCCAGGCGTTCTCCGCCGGTGCCCCGGCCGCCGACGACATGACGTGCCTCGTGTTGCGACGCCGTTGAAGCCGCCGCTCCCGGGCGCGGCCGGCGGGCAGGCTGTCGCGTCCGACGGCAGGGTGTGGTCCGGGGAGGAGACATGCCGATGACTGGTCGGGCACGCGCGGGGCGTGACGCGGTGATTGTGGTGGTTCTCGGGTCGGTCCTGGCCGGCGGGCTGGCGCTGCCGCCGCCGGTTGCGGGCCAGTCGGCGCCCGCGGAGGTGCCCGAGTTTCGGGTCGATCCGTTCTGGCCGCCGCCGCTTCCGAACAACTGGATTCTGGGCCAGGCTGCCGGCGTCGCGGTGGATGCCGACGACCACGTCTGGCTGGTCCACAGGCCACGCTCGCTCGACGCCCGCCAGCGCGGTGAGCACGGCATGTGCTGCGTGCCGGCGCCGCCCGTGATCGAGTTCGCGCCCGACGGCACGGTGCTGCGCTCCTGGGGCGGCCCGGGCGACGGGTACGAATGGCCGGAGAACGAGCACGGGATCCACGTCGATCACCAGGGTCACGTGTGGATCGGGGGCAACGCGGCCACCGACGCGCACATCCTCAAGTTCACGGCCGACGGCGAGTTCCTGCTGCAGATCGGGCGCGCCGGGCAGAACCGCGGCAGCAACGACACCGAGAACCTCGGCCGCCCCGCCGCCATCCGGGTGGATCCGGAAACGAACGAGGTCTACGTTGCCGACGGCTACGGCAACCGCCGCGTCATCGTGTTCGACGCCGAGACCGGGGCCTACCGCCGGCACTGGGGCGCCTACGGGGAGCGCCCGGACGATGCGGAGCTGCCGCCCTACGATCCCGAGGCCGATCCCATCCGCCACTACCGCAGCCCGGTGCACGACGTCGCTGTCTCGCACGACGGTCGGGTCTACGTGGCGGACCGCACGAACGACCGCCTGCAGGTCTTTCGGAAGGACGGGACGTTCGTGCGCGAGGCTTTCGTGCGTCCGGCCACGCTCGGCAGCGGCTCGGTTTCGGGCGTGACCTTCTCGGTCGATGCGGCCCAGCAGTGGCTGTTCATCCCCGACGGCACGAACAACGTCGTCTGGATCCTCGATCGCGAGACGCTGACGGTCCGCGGCCGCTTCGGCCGAATGGGAATGTACGCGGGCCAGTTCCACCGACTGCACAACCTGGCCGTCGACTCGCGCGGCAACCTGTACACCACCGAGGTCAACTCCGGTCAGCGCATCCAGAAGTTCGTGCGCCGCGGGGGGCCGGACGACGGGCCGCAGTAGCTTCGGGCAGCCGCCGGGAGGGTGCGGGCCAACCTCAAGTTGCGACGCGCCCATTGGAATGGGCTGTTCGGCGGGCCGACGGGGCGGCTTGATGTGCCGTTACCCGACCCGTTCAAGTACTCGCGCATGCGTCAGGTCAGTCATCGCTACGGGGCGAAGGCGCGCCCCTGGTACCGTCTCGACAGCGGCCGTGCTGCCGTCGAGGGCCAGAAACTCCACCTCGAAGGCTTCACCGCCATGATGGACGTGCACTATCGTCCCCACGTCACCCGCCTTGAGGCACGACGGCGGGAGATCTTCCGTGAGGACGATTCGATCATGTTCTGCGAGCATTCCTCTACGTCCCTCGCCTTCCTGGAAGCGCCTCAAGGGGGCGAACCGACCACGACTTCCTGCTCCTCGCTGCGCCATGCGGCGTAGGCCAACGCCTGGCTGATGTCGTCGCGCTCAAGATACGGGTAGGCCGCCAGCACATCGTCGGCCTCGTGACCGGCGGCCAGCAGTCCCACGATGGTCCCGACCGTCACGCGAAGCCCTCGAATGCACGGGCGTCCGCCCATGACGTCTGGATCCTGCGTAATTCGACGCAGTCGCGCCATGACTTGAGTATAGGTGTGCCGGGTCGCGGCCGCTCAGGCCGTCCATCTCGCTTCGCGGTCTCCGACCGCACAGGCCGCGCTCGGCGCGCCCGGCAACCCCCCGGCGGGTCCGGTCCCGCTCGTAGGCGCGCCTTGTCTCTGTCGCCCTCTGCGGCCGACCCGGCAGCACGCAACTGCGCATCGGGCGCACGGGCGGCGGGGTCAGGGTCGGCGGTCGGGCCGACATTACGCTTGACGTAACGCGGACGTGTTGGCTTAGGGCGGGGTCCGACCCATGTGCGACGATGGCTTGCGGGTGCTGGTGGAGCGGCAAGCAGTCTGGCTCAGGACACTACTCCGTGGGGCTTCCGTCTACTCGGGGGTGGCCGCGGTCGGTTGACCGGGCGCATCGTTCTCCGATTCCCCGAGCAAGTCGTCCCGACGGGAGCCGGAAGCGATGCGGCTCGGGGGGGCTGCGCCGGTTCAGGCGGTGGGGCGAAGGAGGCGGTCACTACTTGACCGCGGAGGGCGGCCATGTCCGGCACGACGAGGGGCAGGTAGCGCCAGCGTCGGGAGATTGCCGCTCCGCTGCCGGCGTCGGTTCGGGTATCTCCGGACGGCAGCGGTCGTCCCGGCGGCTATCGCCCGCGGCGGCGGCCACGTTGGGCGAGCTCCGCCTCCCGGACGAGCGGCAGTCCCGCGTTGAGCGCCCTGCGCATGATGACGCCGTCCTTCATGCGGTTGATCGCGGCGATCTCCTTGATCTGCTCGAGCATGTACTCGGACATCGCGACGGATCGCCGGACGCTGTAGCGCTTGCGGCGCAGGGCGGCGGGGTCGGGGTCGAACAGCTCGCGGTCGTCGTGTGGCATCGGCGGTGTCTCGGTTGACGGCGCCCCAGGCGCGGTCGGAATTCCGGGCGGTCGAGCGTGCAAACCGAGGACGAGGCGCCTGCGGCCATCCTTGCGGACGAGGCCAGCGACGCCGCGGGCGGACAGCGCGAGGGCCCCGGCGTCGAAGCAGCCGGTCAGCCCATCGTAGCGCGCGGCGTCTTGGGAGCGCCGAAATGTAGAACACGCGGACCAGATCGCTTCCTTCGGGGTGCACTTGAACTGCCAGTCGCGATCGTTGAGCACCGCTCTACTCCCACGGATTCACGATCGCGACCCCTGCCATCTCGAATTGACCGACGTTGCGCGTCGCGACGCTCATGCCGTGCACCAGTGCGATTGCCGCGATCTGCCCGTCCTGGAGGTTGAGCCGTCGCCCCGCGCGTTCCGCGTCGGCGGCCATGTCGCCATACCGTTCGGCAGCGCGTTCGTCGAACGAGAAGATCCGGCCGCGGAACTGCGAGCAGGTCGCTTGCCAGAAGTGCAGCAGGCTTGTTCGCCGGCGGCCGTCGGGCAGGCGTGCGATCCCGTACCGCAGTTCCGCCAGGGCAATTGCCGGCAGCGCGAGCGCGTGCTCGTTGACTTCCAGCCACGCGATCACGCGTGGGTCCGGCGTCGGCCTCGTCAGCTCCGACAGGACGTTGGTGTCGACCAGGATCACGTAAGCTCCACGGGCTCCTGCGTCTGCCTGTGCTCCCGGAGGAACGGCTCGATGTCCTCGCCCGGCTCGACCAGCGCGACCAGGTTGTGCGGGAACCTGCCCGCGGACGAAGGCTCCTCGGCGGCCTGGTCGAGGATCGAACGCACCAGGGCTTCGAGGCTGCAACCGCGCTGTTCGGCGTGTCGCCGGAGTCGCGCCTTCGATTCCGCCGACAGGTTGCGAATCGTGATGCTCGCCATGGGTCCTCCGATGACCAATGATTGCATGCAATCACCTGGTCGGCAACGCGCGCTGGCCGGGTACCGGGTTGCGCCGATGCCGACGGCGGTAGCCGTGCGGTGCAACTGGGCCCGGTCGTTCGAGGCAGTGCTGACCGAACGCCTGGCCGAGGTCGGCGTGGTCGCTTCAGGCGGCGGCAAGGGCTCGGAGCGACCGCCGCGAGGCTGCTAACTTTTGGTGCTTCGAACGGGCGTTTTGCGGCGGTTTCTGACGGTTTCGGACCCGACGGGAGGCGGCGACCCGAGGATCGCGACGAGCCCAAAAACCCAACAAAAAAGGCCCTTTTCGTTGGGAAAAGGGCCTGGAGATGCTGGCGCGCCCGGCAGGATTCGAACCTGCGACCCTCGGCTTAGAAGGCCGATGCTCTATCCGGCTGAGCTACAGGCGCGTTGCTTTGGTCCATCTTAACTAGAACACCGCGATCGGGTTGATCGGCGAGCCGGTGCCGCCGGGCACGCGGACGGGGCTCGCCATGAACAGGAATTCCCAGCGCCCGACGCGGGCGGCGGTCTCCGCGGCCGCCTCGAGGTCGAGGTTGTCGAACAGGTTCATGCCGCGCGCCACGACGGTGAACTTGTGGACGACCGTCTCGTTGAACCCGGGGATGTTGCCGCGCAGCTCGTGGGCGGTGTCGCTGCCGAACAGGGCGACGTCGCGCTCGGCCAGCAGCGGCAGGAACGACGCGTCCATCCCGGCGTTGCCGCCGCCCTCGGCGCTCCGCCGCGCCCAGCGGCCCGTGCGGATGAGCAGGGCGTCGCCCGGCTCGACGCGGGCGCCGGTGCGCTCCTCCCACTCCTCGATGTCCTGACGGTAGACGCGGGTGCCGGGCGCCAGGTAGGGCACGCCCCGCAGGCGCGGGACGTCGACGAGCACCGCCTTCGTGACGACCCCGTCCTGCAGGCCGTTGATGCCCAGGTGCTCGCAGCCGGCAGCGGTCACCGTCTCCCGCATGTCGTGGCCGTTGTAGAGCTTGCCGTCGTACACGACGTGGCAGACCGCGTCGAGGTGCGTGAAGAACCCGCCGTGGTAGTCGATGTCGAGGCGGTCCCGGATGCGGTCCGGATCGAACGAGATGATCATGTTCAGGCCGAACGGCCGGTTGGGGTCGCTGCCCAGCTCGTCGGCGACGTCGTGCGCGAGCGAGACGGCCTCACCGGTCTCGACCAGCGCCGCTGCCTGCCGGCGCTTGGCCGGCGTGATCAGGTTGGCTGCCCCGATCTGGTCGTCTGCGCCCCACCGGCCCCAATTCGACAGCCCGGTCATCCACTGCTCGAACTGCTCACGCGTCGCGCCGGGCGCGTTGGTTGCCCGGAGGTCCGACTGGGCGTGGGCGGCATACCCGGCGAGGGCGGCCAGGGCGAGAGCGATTGCAGCGACAAACCTCGTCATCGTCCGGATTTCTCCTCGTGAGGCGGCAACGCGGCGCCGCGCGCGGACGCTATCACGAATCGCAGGGCCCGGCAACGGCCGTCCGGCGCCGTCGCCGCCCGGCAGCGGGTGACGCGGCCGTTCGGATTGTGATAAAGAACAGGAGGCCGCAAGTCGATCGCCTTCTCGAACGCAGGTAGCGCAAGTACAGATACAGGAGACAGCTCGATGTCCACGACACCGAAACGCAGCCGCCGCGACGTTCTCAAGGGCAGCCTGGCACTGGCCGGCATGGGGATGTTCGGGGTTCCGGAGCTGGCGTTGCCGGCGCTCGCGCAGGGCGAAACCGTGGTGCCGTTCACCGATCTGCCGGAAGTGATCAACTGGCGGCGGACGCCCGACCGGCGCATGCTCGATGTTCGCACCATCAACAGCGTCTATACCCACCGTGACGAATTCTTCACGACGCAGCACTACGGACACCCCGAGATCGACATCGCGTCGTACCGCCTCGCGGTGTCGGGCCTCGTCGACCGGCCGTTGTCGCTGTCGATCAACGAGCTCCGGGCGCTGCCCAGCCGGAACCTGGTGTTCGGCTTCGAGTGCTCCGGCAACCGCGGGCCGCTCAACGGCCTGTCGAGCAACGGGCTGTGGACGGGCGTCTCGCTGAGCACGGTACTCGAGCGCGCCGGCGTGCAGGACGCGGCCCGGGAGTTCGTCCTCCTGGGGGCCGACCACGGCGAGGAGGACGTGGAGTTCCGCGGCCGGACCTACACCGTGGACCAGCAGTACGGCCGCAGTCTGCCGCGCGACAAGGCGCTCTCGCCCGAGCCGCTGCTGGCGTACGCGCTCAACGGCCAGCCGCTCACGCCGTTCCAGGGCTTCCCGCTGCGGCTGCTCGTGCCCGGCTGGTACGGCGCACCCAACGTCAAGTACCTGGCCGAGATCCACGTGCAGGAGGACGCCTATCTGGGCAAGTACCAGGCGCGCTGGTACCGCACCCTGAAGGGCGAGATGGTCAACGGCGAGATGAAGTGGAAGGAGACGGCCATCACGCGCATGCGGCTCAAGTCCTACATCGCGCGCGTGAGCACCGACGGCACCCGGCATCAGGTGTTCGGCGTGGTGCTCAACGACGGCACGCCCATCCGCTCGGTGGAGGTGAAGGTGGACGACGGCGCGTGGCAGCCCGCGACCCTCAGCTCGGCCACCCGCGCCCAGTACGGCTGGAAGTGGTTCACCTACGACTGGCACGGGGCGACGCCGGGCGAGCACACCGTGGTTTCGCGCGTGACCGACGTCAACGGCCAGGTCCAGCCGACCGCCGAGGAACTGGAGGTCAAGATGACCTTCCTGGAGCACAACGCCCAGCACCCCCGTACGGTGCTGATCGGGTAGTCCGCGCGCGCCGTCAGGGAGACAGGACCATGAGCCGAACGACCCTTCACCGTTCCGTCGCGCTGCACGCCGTGCTCGCCCTCGCGTTGCTCGCGCCCGCGTCCGCGTCAGGCCAGACCGCGTCGGGTGCGGCGGCCGGCGCGGAGTCGTTCCGCACGCCGTGGGGCGATCCCGACCTGCAGGGCACGTGGACCAACACGACGACGACGCCGCTGCAGCGTCCCACGGACCTGGCCGACAGGGCGTTCCTGACGGCCGAGGAGCATGCCGTGCGGGACCAGCAGGTCGCCCTCAGCGTCGACCTCGACAACCGCTATCCCGCAGGCGATGCGGCGGCGGTTTCGGTCGGCGCCTACAACAACTACTGGATGGAGCGGGGAACGCTGGGCGCGCGAACCTCGCTGATCATCGATCCGCCGGACGGCCGCCTGCCGCGCGCGACGCCGGAGGAGCAGGCGCTCCAGGACCGCGGCCGGGTCTCCACGTTCTCCAGCAGCCGCTTCGACTCGGTGGCGGACTTCAACGCCCTGGACCGCTGCATTTCCCGCGGCCTGCCCGGAGCGATGATGCCGGGCTTCTACAACCACAACTACCAGATTCTGCAGACGCCGGACCACGTCGTCATCTTCGTGGAGATGGTCCACGACGCGCGCATCATCCCCCTCGACGGGCGTTCTCGTCTGCCCGCCGGGGTGCGGCAGTGGCTGGGCGACTCGCGCGGGCGCTGGGAGGGCGACACGCTGGTCGTCGAATCGACGAACTTCGCCGACAAAGTCAACGGCCGGCAGGAGCTCGGCCACACCCAGGGCGGCGGCACGGTCTTCGGCGGCGACGAGAACCTGCGGCTCATCGAGCGCTTCACCCGCGTCGGCGCCGATGCGATCGACTACGAGTTCACCGTGGTCGATCCGACGGTGTGGGAGGCGCCGTGGACCGCGTCGCTGCCGATGACTGCCATCGACGGCCCGCTCTTCGAGTACGCCTGCCACGAGGGGAACTACGCGCTGGAGAACATCCTCGCCGGCGCCCGCGCCGAGGAGGCTGCGGCGAAGTAGCGTGGTCAGACTGCTGGTCGGCGTGGCCGTCCCCCTGCTCGTCCTGCTGCTGTCCGTGCCGCTGATCCTGGGCAAGATGCCTCCCAACGGCGCCTACGGCTTCAGGACGCCGAAGACCGTCTCGTCTCCCGACGTCTGGTATCCGGCCAATCGGGTGGCCGGATGGTTGATGCTCGGCGCCATGGTTGTGGCGATCGGCTTCAACCTGGCGTTGTGGTGGGCCTATCCGGCCTGGCCGCTGGAGAGGACCGTGCGGTGGATGACCGGCAGCGTGCTGGTCGCGACGACGAGCAGCGTCGTCGTATCCCTGATTTACATCGGCCGCCTCTGAAGTCCGCGCCGGCCCGGCATGCCGCCCGTCAAGACCTCGCGGTCCATTCGCGGGGTCGTGGCCCTCTACGATTGGCTGGATCTTCACGCCGAGGGTTCCTGCGGATGCAACGCGGCGTGTTTCGAATCCTCGCTCGGCACGTCCTCGAGCGTCAGTGCATTCGAGCGCAGCAGTTCACCTGCGGCGCCGGGCGGCCGCAGCGGTATCGATATAATGCCGGCGTCCAGGGAGGCGCGACCATGAAATGCGGCAACACCGTCCGCGTGCTCGGCGGGCTCGTCGTGGCGTTCGCAGCGTTGATCTACGCGCAGCAGGCCGTCGAGGAGGCTGCCCGCGCCTCCGCGGCGCCGGTCGCGCAGGCCGGCGGAGGCTACCAGGTGGATCCGTTCTGGCCGCAGACGCTGCCCCACAACTGGCTGATGGGCCACGTGATCGGCGTGGCGGTCGATTCGCGGGACCACGTCTGGGTGCTGCACCGACCGGGGTCGCTGAGCGCCCGAGAGCGCGGCGCGGCCGACGATCCGCCCACCTCCGACTGCTGCGTGCCCGCACCGCCGGTCATCGAGTTCGACCCGGCGGGCGACGTCGTGCAGGCCTGGGGCGGGCCGGGCGAGGGCTACGAGTGGCCGCAGAGCGAGCACGGCCTCTTCATCGACCACAAGGACAACGTCTGGATCGGCGGCAACGGCGACGACGACGGGCTGGTGCTGAAATTCACCCGCGACGGCACGTTCCTGCTGCACATCGGCACGCCGGGCGAAACGGGTGACAGCCACGACGTCGAGCGGCTGCACTCGCCGGCCGACATCGGTGTCGACCCCGACGCGAACGAGGTCTACGTGGCGGACGGCTACACGAACCGGCGCGTCATCGTGTTCGACGCCGACACGGGCGAGTACAAGCGGCACTGGGGCGCCTACGGCCGGCCGCCGGACGACGGCCCGCTGGCGCGCTACGACCCCGCCGCCGACCCGTCGCCCATCTTCGGCGACACCGTCCACTGCGTGGTCCTCTCGAACGAGGGCCTGGTGTACGTCTGCGACCGGATGAACCACCGCCTGCAGATTTTCGAGAAGGACGGGACGTTCCTGTCGGAGGGCTTCATCGGCCGCGAGACCGCCGGCACGTCGGTCTGGGACATCGACTTCTCCCACGACGACGAGCAGTCGTTCCTCTACAACGCCGATGGCGGCAACCATTACCTGTGGGCCGTGCGTCGCGCGGGCCTCGAGACGGTCGAGCGGCTCGGCCGGCGGGGCCGGAACGCGGGCTACTTCGAGAGCCCGCACTCGGTGGCCATCGACTCGCGGGGCAACCTGTACCTCGGCGAGACGCTCGACGGCCGGCGCATGCAGAAGTTCGTCCCGACCGGGGCGCAGTAGAGGGACCTCGCGCGTCGCCGCCGCGGCCGGGCAGCCCGCCGCGCGTCGCTGCCGTGGTACGGGTCTCCCGCGCGCAAGCACGCCTCCCGGCCGTTGTCGACGAGGACATGCCGCACGGCGCGACCGCCACGCCCCGGGCCTGCCCGCTCTCCCGCTGCTTCCGGAGTCCGTGGTGAAAGCTCCGGCATTGCCCCGGCGGCGCGGCCCCTGCCACGATCTGCCCGGCGCGGTCGGGTCCGCGACCCGTGCGGATCGGCGGCGGGAGACGTACAATAGCGGCACGACGAACGGGGAGGAGGCGACATGAGCGGACGCACACGCGCGCCACGGGAGAGGCGTTCAGGGCTTTGGCTGGCGGTCGCGGGGCTCGGTGCGGCGCTGGCGGTGGGCGCAGCCCTTCCGGCGGCGGAGCGCGCGGCGGAGGACGCCGAGGGCTACATCAGCGGCGTGGTCGAGAGCGCGGCAGGTCCCGAGGCTGGCGTGTGGGTTATCGCGGAGACCAAGGACCTCGACACGAAACTCGCGAAGATCGTCGTGACCGACGACGACGGGCGCTTCGTGCTCCCGCAGCTTCCCGACGCTACCTACGACGTCTGGGTGCGTGGCTATGGTCTGGTCGACTCCGACAAGGTGCAGCTCGCCCCGCCGCTCGACGACGTGGCGCTGGCCGCGGTCGTGGCGCCCGACGAGGCTGCCGCCGCGGAGTACTACCCCGGCAACTACTGGTATTCGCTGATCGAGCCGCCTGCGCCGAGCGAGTTCCCGGGCACCGGGCCTGAGGGCAACGGTATCTCGCCGGCCATGAAAAGCCAGGCGGCGTGGGTCGACAACATGAAGCAGGGCTGCCAGCTCTGCCATCAGCTCGGCAACCTCGCGACGCGCGTGGTGCAGCGCCGCGACGACTTCGATTCCGCCGCGGAGGCGTGGGACCACCGCGTCCAGACGGGGCAGCGCGGCAACCAGATGAGCGCCGCGATGGACCGCTTCGGCCGGGAACGCGGCGTCGCGATGTTCGCCGATTGGACGGAGCGCATCGCCGCCGGCGAGCTGCCCCCGCGCCCCCCGCGGCCGAAGGGCGTCGAGCGCAACCTGGTCGTGACGCTGTGGGACTGGGGCACCGACAGCTCCTTCATCCACGACGAGATCACGACCGACAAGCGGAACCCCACCCTCAACGGCGGCGGGCCGGTGTATGGCGTCTCGGCGGGGCACGGCACCCTGACCGTCGTCGATCCGAACGAGAACACGGCCGTCGAGCTCGCGATCCCCGTGCGCCCGGAGGATCAGGACAGCGTGACGTCCCGCTTCCCGCAGATGCAGTTGGAGCCTTCCTACTACTGGGGCGAGCAGCTGCTGTGGGGGCGCGGCGGTCCCGACGGACGCGAGAACGCCTCCGACCCGCACAACCCAATGATGGACGGCGAGGGGCGCGTGTGGATGACGTCGAAGGTGCGTAACCGGCCCAATCCCGACTGGTGCCGGGAGGGCTCGTCGAACCGCTACGCGCAGTACTGGCCGATCGACGCCAGCGGTCGGCAGGCGTCGTACTACGACCCCGAGACCGGGTCGTTCGAGTTGATCGACACGTGCTACGGCACGCACCACCTGCAGTTCGGCGAGGACGCGAACGACACGCTCTGGTTCAGCGGGGACGTCAACGTCATCGGCTGGATCGACACGCAGCAGTACGACGCGACCGGCGACGAGCAGCGCGCGCAGGGCTGGTGCCCGACCGTCATCGACACGAACGGCGACGGCGTGATCACCAGGCCCTGGAACGAGCCGGGCGAGGCGCAGCCCGACCCGACCCGCGACACCCGGATCAACGGGTTCGGCTACGGCATCATCGCCAGCCCCATCGACGACGCGGTCTGGATCACGCGCACGGGGCCGTTCCCCGGCCGTCTGGTGCGTCTCGAGCGCGGCGACAATCCGCCCGCGAGCTGCATCGCCGAGGTCTACGAGCCGCCGTCCATCGAGAACCCCGACCTCGACCCGGCGCAGACCGGCTCGGCCCCGCGCGGCATCGACGTGGACCGCAACGGCGTCATCTGGACCGCGCTGTCGGGCAGCAGCCACATGGCGAGCTTCGACCGGCGCAAGTGCGGGGTGACGCGCGGACCGGAGGCCACGGGTCAGCACTGCCCGGAGGGCTGGACGCTCTACCCGGTGCCGGGCCCGCAGATGAAGGGCGTCGAAACGCCGGGCAGCGCCGACTTCCACTACTACAGTTGGGTGGACCAGCACAACACGCTCGGGCTGGGTGCCAACCTGCCGATCGCGAACGGCTCGACCTCGGATTCCCTGCTGGTCCTCGACCCGGACAGCGGCGAGTGGACCGTTCTGCGGGTGCCGTACCCGATGGCGTTCTACTCGCGCGGGCTCGACGGCCGCATCGACGATCCGGACGCCGGCTGGAAGGGCCGCGGCCTCTGGGCGAACTACGGCTCGAACTACATCTGGCACACGGAGGGCGGCAAGGGTACGCGCAGCAAGATGGTGCACTTCCAGTTGCGGCCCGACCCGCTGGCCCGCTAGGCGACGGGGCCGGGGAGGCGAGTCATGCACCGTGCAGCAACCCGGCGGCGGGAAGGTGGCAGGTGGCTGTCGGCGGCGCTGGCTGCCGGCGCGCTCACCGCCTGCGTGCAGGACGCGCCCCCGGCGGACCCGCCGCCCGCGGCCGCATCCGCGCCGCCCTACCACGTCTACGTCACGAACGAGTACTCGGGTGACATGACGGTCATCGCGGGCGGCACACACGAGGTGGTCGCGACGATTCCGCTCGGCAAGCGTCCCCGCGGCATCAAGGTGGCGCCGGACGGCGCGCGGCTGTTTGTCGCGTTGAGCGGTTCGCCGCCGTCCCCGCCGGGCACCGACGAGAGCACGCTGCCGCCGCCCGACCGGTCCGCGGACGGCATCGGGGTGGTCGACCTCGCGAGCGGCACGCTGACCGGGATGGTGCGCGCGGGGACCGATCCCGAGCAGGTCGCCGTCAGCGCCGACGGCACCCGTCTCTACGTCGCGAACGAGGACGCGGGCGAGGCGACGGTCGTCGACATCGCGACCGGCGAGATCCTGGCCGCGCTGCCGGTCGGCGAGGAGCCCGAGGGGGTGCGCATCAGCCCCGACGGCAGCGTCGTCTACGTCACGTCCGAGAACGAGAACCGGGTGTCGGTCATCGATACGGCCGCCAACCAGGTGGTGGCGGGCTTCGAGGTCGGCGCGCGGCCGCGGGCCTCGGCGTTCACGCCGGACGGCAGCCGGGCCTACGTGACCGCCGAGAACGGCGGCACGGTGCACGTGGTGGACACGGCGGTCCACGAGGTGCTGCACACCATCGAGCTCGAGGGCGAGCTGGTGCGGCCGATGGGTGTCGTCGTCGCGCCGGACGCAACGCGCGTCTACGTGACCACCGGCCGCGGCAGAAACGTGGTGGCGATCGACGCGGCGACGCATGCGCCGGTTGCCGCGGTGCAGGTGGGCGACCGGCCCTGGGGCATCGGGGTGGCGCCGGACGGCCGCTATCTCTACACCGCGAACGGTCCGTCGAACGACGTCAGCGTGGTGGACACCGCATCGATGACGGTGGTCGCCACGGTGCCGGCCGGCGAGCGCCCCTGGGGCATCGCCGTCGTCGGCGAGTGATCCGGTTGCGGCGCGGCGGCGGTTCGCCCGCCGTCGCCGCCGCGTGGCGCGCAGCAGGCCGATGGGCGGGAGACGTGGCCAGTGAGCGAGTCTGATCTCGACGTGACGCTCGGTATCGAGGAGGAGTTCTTTCTCGTCGAGCCCGCCACGCGCGACCTGCTGTCGGACCCGGACCGCGGCATCTTCGAGATGTGCGAGCGGAACCGGGGACCGCACAAGGTGGTCGCCGAGTTTCTCCGGTCGCAGATCGAGACCAACACGGCCGTCTGCCGCTCGGTGGGCGAGGTGCGCGACGCGTTGCGCGCGGCCCGGCGGGCGGTCGTGGAGGCGGCATCCGCGCACGGCGCCGCGCTGATGGCCGCCGCCACGCATCCCTTCGCCGCGTGGGAGGAGCAGATGCCCACGCCCCGGGAGCGCTACGAGCGGTTCGCGGTCACGTTCCAGGAGAGCGTGCGGCGCCTCATCGTCGGCGGCATGCACATCCACGCCGGCTTCGGCAGTCCCGACGAGCGGATCCGCGTGATGACCGCGCTGCGCCGCCACCTGCCGCTGCTGCATGCGCTGTCGGGCTCCTCGCCCTTCAACGCCGGCCGCGAGACCGGGTTCAAGTCCTACCGGCTGACCATCCTGGGCGCGCTGCCGCGCACCAGCGTCCCCGGTCCGCTGCTCTCCGTGGCCGACTACGAACGGGTCATCGCCTCCTATCAGCGCATGAATTTCATCCGGGACGGCAGCGAGCTGTGGTGGGATGTCCGCCCGTCCCCGGCCCATCCGACGGTGGAGCTGCGGATCTGCGACGTCTGCCCGCGCCTCGACGATGCGGTGAGCATCGCGGCGCTCTACGCGGCGCTCGTCCGCCGGCTGCTGAGGCAGGTCCGGGAGGACGGGCTGCCGCCCGATCCGCTGACGGAGATCATCATCGAGAACCGCTGGCTGGCCCAGCGCTACGGCGTGCTGGCGTTCCTGGGGGACCCGGTCGGCGGCGGGCGGCTGGACATCCGCGACGTGGCGGCCGCGCTCGTCGAGAACCTCGCGGCGGATGCCCGGGCCCTCGGCTGCGAGGACGAGATGCGGCACGTGCTGACCATCATCGACGAAGGCAGCGCTGCCGATCGGCAGCTCGACCACTTCCGCCTCCGGCGGCTGGAAGGGGCCAGCCGGGAGGAGGCGCTGCGCGCCGTGGTCGATCTGCTGGTGGCGGAAACCCGCGCGGGTCTGGAGGCCGATGCCTAGCGTGCGCCGCGGGGTTTCACCGTGGGCTGCTGGCAGACCCTGGCCGGGGCTGCCGGCCCTGCTGGCGTTCGCGGTCGCCTGCGGCGGCGCGCCGGCAGCGCCCGACGCACTGCCCGCTGCCGCTGCCGGCGGCGCACCGCCCGTCGCGCTGCCGCTGCCGAGCTTTCACCACGTCCACGTCAACTCGGTCGATCCCGGCCGCGCGCTCGACTGGTGGTCCACCCTTTGGCCGACGGGGGAGCGGACGACCGTGGCGGGGCTGCCGGCGTTCGCCGCCGACGGCGTCCATCTGCTCTACACGACCGTTGCGACGCAGGCGCCCGGTGCGTTCGACCCCGAGCAGCACCAGTCCATCCCGCAGAGTCCGTTCTGGACCATCGGTCCGAGCACCGACGGGCGGGCTCTGCACGAGCGCCTGACGGCGCTCGACCCGGCCGGGGACCGGTTCCGCTTCCTGCCGGTCTTCAGCGGTCCCGACGATGCGGAGGGCGTGCCGCGCTCGGGGCTCGCGCCGCTCGGCGACCAGCTTCTCACGGTGGCGGAGATGGCGGATCGCGCCGCCCGCGCGGCGCCGGGCCAAGGGGGTGACCGGTCGGGTGGCCAGGACTTCGGCTACCTCGTCGATCCGGACGGCATCCTGGTCGAGTTCAACGGGACTGCCGCGACGCCGGACCGCTTCCACGGGCACACCCATTTCTGGCACGAGCAGCCGCTGTGCGCCGCCAACTGGTACGTCGCGCATCTCGGCCTGGCGCTGCCGCCGCTGCGCGATCCGGAAACGGGCGCCGAGGCGCCGCGACCCGCGCACAGTCCGTGCGATGTCGCGATCGGCGAGGTCAGCTATCCGACGTTCCTGCCGCGGGGTCAGCTCCGCAGCCCAATAGGCAGCGTGCGGCTGGCGAATGCCGGCTGGGCGTGGTACACGCGCCAGTGCCGCGACGGCCGCTGCGGGCCCGAGCTCGACCGCCCGCTGTCGCGTTCGCGCGGCCAGGTCGTCGACCACGTGGCACTCAGCTACCCCGACCTCGAGCCGCTGCTGGCCCACCTCGAACGCGCCGGCATCCCCATCCTCGAAGGTCCCTACGCGTTCGGCGACCAGCGCGCGGTGCTCATCGAGGATCTCGACGGCCTGGCCCTGGAGCTGATCGAGGCCGGCCACTGAACACGGTTGCGGCACGCCGCGGGGGACGCGAGCGGTCGACCCGCGCGGGCCATCCGCGGGCAGTCGTCCCCTCCGATCTCCCGCCCGTGCGATACAAGGGCACGGTTTGGATACGCGTCGGGCCGACCCGGCGCGGCGCGAACCAGCAGGAGGAGCGGATTCTGATCGAGAAGCGCACTGCTCTGCAGCGGACTTTCGATGTCCGTCCCTGTCCGGGCTGCACGCTGGACGACCTCGTCCCGAACCTGTTCCTGGTGACGTATCTGCCGCAAGCTGTCGCCCGCGCGGTGATCGACGAGAACGACCGGGCGATCGAGGAACAACTGGCTTCGCTGCGCTTCTATGACCTCGCCGCCGGTTGCCCGACGAACGCCGGCGCGCTGTTGTTCGCCAGGGACCCGCTGCGCTGGCTGCCGGGCGCGAGCGTTCAGTTCGTCCGTTGGCCGGGTGCGACGATGGCGGACGATCCGGACAGCGAGATCCGTTTCCGGGGCGACCTGATCACGGTCCTGGGAGACTTGCAGCGGTTCGTCACGCTGCCCGCTCAGGCGCGTCCGGTGGCGGCCACGGCACTCCGCGAGCGGACCGTGACCGACTATCCGCCGGTGGCGATACGGGAGCTGCTGTTGAATGCGATCATGCACCGTTCGTACGAGTCGAACGCGCCGGTGCACTTCTACTGGTACGCCGACCGCATAGAGATTCAGAGCCCCGGTGGACTGTACGGCATGGCGTCTCCGGAGAACTTCCCGCGGCAGACGGATTATCGCAATCCGGTGGTATCCGAGGCCCTGGCCACCCTCGGCTACGTCAATGCCTTCGGTCGCGGCGTCATTCGCGCACAGGACGCGCTGCGGCGGAATGGGAACCCGGAGGCGGAATTCACGTTCGAGGCCACGCACGTGCTGGCGACCGTGCGGAGGGCGCCGTGAAGACGATAGCCTTCTTCAACAACAAGGGAGGCGTCGGCAAGACCACGCTGGTATATCACTTGGCCTGGATGTACGCGGAGCTCGGCTTCTCGGTGGTGGCGGCGGACCTCGACCCGCAGGCGAACCTGAGCAGCGTGTTTCTCAGCGAGAATCGCCTCGAGGAGTTGTGGCCGGACGACGGTTACCCGGACAGCATCCTCGGCGCCGTTTCACCTATCTTGCGCGGTCTCGGTGACATCCGGGAACCGCATGTCGAGCGGATAGATGTCAACCTGGGTCTGGTCGTCGGAGACCTGGGTCTGTCGAGCTTCGAGGCGCGGCTGTCCGCGGCTTGGCCGGCCTGCCTGAGCGGTGACGAGTCGGCGTTTCGAACGGAATCCGCTTTCCATCGCGCGATACTCGCCGCCGCGCGCAGGCAGGATGCCGACCTGGTGCTGATCGACGTGGGTCCCAACCTGGGCGCTATCAACCGTGCGGCGATCATCGCCGCGAATTTCGTGGTCTTGCCCCTCGCGCCCGACCTCTTCTCGCTGCAGGCGCTGCGGAACGTCGGGGCCACGCTCCAGACGTGGCGTGCCGAATGGCGCGATCGCCTGGAGCGCCGCCCCCGGGCAGCGGACCTGGAACTGCCGGCAGCCTGCATCGAGCCGGCGGGCTACATCGTGATGCAGCACGCGGTGCGCGCGGGGCGTCCGGTGCAGGCGTATCAGAAATGGATCAGGCGGATTCCGGACGTCTACCGCCGGGAGGCGCTCGGCGCCGGAGGGTTCGATGCGGGCTCGGCCGACGACGATTCCGAATGTCTCGCCACGCTCAGGCACTACCGGAGCCTGATGGCCATGGCGCACGAGGCCCGCAAGCCGATGTTTCATCTCAGGGCCGCGGACGGCGCGCTCGGTGGTCACATCCACGCGGTGCACGACTGCTACGCCGACTTCAAGCGCCTCGCCGGCCGCATAGCGGACAGGTGCGGCGTGCAGGCGGCTTGACGGGGCGTCGAGACGTCGCGGGCCGCCACGCGGAACGTGCGGCGCGTGAGAGGTGGCGTGATGTCGCGTGATATAAAAAGGGGGCTGCCGGGGCCGGACGGTGGCCACGCCGCGGCCCCGGCGGGCTGGCCATGAATCCACGCGCAATCGGACGGAGGCTGTCGCCGCGGGTGGTAGCGCTGCTCGCCCTGGGCGGGCTGCTGGCGGCGGGCGCGCCGCAGGCGGTGCTCGCGGCCCAGGACGACCGGGTCACCGTCTGGGACGGCGTCTACACGGCCGGCCAGGCCGCGCGCGGCAAGGTCGTCTACGACAGCCACTGTGCCGCGTGTCACGGGTCCGACCTGAGCGGCTCGTCCGAGGCACGCCCGCTGGCCGGCGAGCGCTTCATGCAGGACTGGCGCGAGGACAACGTCAACACCCTGTTCACGCGCATCCGGCGGCTGATGCCGTTCGACGAACCGGCCACGCTCGGCGACGCCGCCTATCTCGACAGCGTCGCCTACATCCTCGAGTTCAACGGCTTTCCGCCGGGGTCCCGCGAGCTGCGGGCCGCCGGGCTGGCGGACATCCGGATCGAGGGTCGCGACGGGCCGGGACCGGTGCCGAGCTTTGCGCTGGTGCAGGTTGTCGGCTGCCTGAGCCGGGGGCCTGACGGCGACTGGATGCTGACCCGCAGCACGGCCGCGGCCCGCACGCGCGATCCGTCCGCATCGCCGCCGGACGTGCTGGAGGGGTTCGCCGCGCAGGCGCTCGGCGAGCGGACGTTCACGCTGATGAGCGCCTACCCGGACCCGTCCGCGCATGCCGGCCACCGGATGGAGGCGAAGGGATTCCTCATCAGGAACCCGGACGGCGACCGGATCAACCTCAGTTCGCTCGCGATGATCGCGGCCGACCCGGGTTGCGAGCCGTAGCCGGCCGGTGCGGACGGCAGCACCCGGGGGCCCGGCCGGGAGCCGCCGGCACGAGGTTCGCATGAAGACGAGACGTTGTGCACGGATGCGCGGCGCACGGTGGCTCCCGCGGGCGCCGCTGCTGCTGGCCGCTGTCGCTGTCGCCGTCGGCGCCGGCTGGGTGCCGCGGGTTGCGGGGGCGCCGCTTGGCCCGCCGCCGGCGGCGTCCCAGCCGCTGCTGGAGGGCGTCTTCACAGCGGCCCAGGCCGCGCGCGGCGCGCGGACCTTCGACGAGGTCTGCGCAGGCTGCCACGACAGCGGCGAGTTCGCGGGCGCCCGCTTCCGCCTGGGCTGGGTCGATCGCAGCGTCGGCGAGCTGTTCGACATCATCTCGACGCTGATGCCCGAGGGCGACCCGGGCAGCCTCAGCCCCGGTGAGTACGCGGCGGTGGTGGCCTACCTGCTCCAGCTCAACGGCTATCCGGCGGGCGAGACGCCGCTGCCGGCCAACCTGTCGGCGCTGCAGGCGCTCGAGATCGTCGAGGTCCCGTAGCCGCCGCCCGGCGGCGCCGGGCGGCGGCGGATGCCGGGGGTCGGCGGGGGAAAGGACCAGCAGATGAACGGCTCGATGCAGCGGTTTCGGCGGGGCACGTCGGCGGCGGGTCGCCTCGCGGCCCTGGTGGCCGCCGCGCTCGGCGCGGTGCTGTCAGCGCCGGCGACCACCGCGGGGCAGGCGCCCGCCGCGGGGCAGGAGGCTGGCCCGCCGCCGGGCGAGTGGCGCTACATCGGCGGCGACGCCGCGCACACCCGCTACTCGGACGTCGACCAGATAACCGCCGAGAACTTCGAGGAGCTCGAGCTGGCGTGGCTCTGGCGGGGCGACAACTTCGGACCGGGCGTGCTGGGCGTGTCGCGCGCGACGCCCCTCTACGTCGACGGCGTCCTGTACACGGTGGCCGGCGACCGCCGCGCGGTGGTGGCCATCGATCCGGCCACCGGCGAGACGCTCTGGATCTACCGCGAGCCGCACACGACGCGCTTCGAGCGGGGCATGCGCAACGGCTACGGCAAGGGCGTGGCCTACGCCGAGGTGGACGGGCGCGGCGTCATCTACGTCATCAGTCCCGCCTTCTTCCTGCACGCGCTGGACGCGCGGACCGGCCTGCCGCTGGAGGACTGGGGCGCCCCTGTGCCGCTGCCGGGCTTCCCGCGCAGCGGCGTGGTCGACCTGCTGCCCGACCTGATCGCCGACTGGGGGCCCTGGCAGAGCTGGGACGGGGCCTACGACCCGGATTTCGGCATCCCGCGCGAGCTCGGCTACATCACCAGCTCGTCGCCGCCCATCGTCGTCGACGGCGTGGTGGTGGTCGGCAACTCGGCCGAGCAGGGCTACCACCAGACGCGCATCGAGAACGTGCCGGGCGACATCCTGGGCTACGACGCCCGGACCGGCGCGTTCAAGTGGAAGTTCCACGTCATCCCGCGCCCCGGCGAGTTCGGCCACGAGACGTGGGAGAACGATGCCTGGGCGTGGACCGGCGACATCTCGTCGTGGGCGCCGCTGTCGGCCGACCCGGCGCACGGCCTCGTCTACGTGCCGACGAACCCGCCGACCATCGACTTCTACGGCGGCTTCCGGCCCGGCGACGGGCTGTACGGGACCAGCGTCATCGCCCTCGACGTGCAGACCGGCGAGCGCGCGTGGCACTTCCAGACCGTGCACCACGACATCTGGAACTTCGACAACCCGACGGCGCCCGTTGCGCTCGATGTGACCGTGGACGGCGTCCCGCGCGAAATCGTCGTCCAGACGACCAAGCAGGGCTGGGCCTTCACGTTCGACCGGGTGACGGGGGAGCCGATCTGGCCCATCGAGGAGCGGCCCGTGCCGCAGTCCGAGGTCCCGGGCGAGCGCCTGTCGCCGACCCAGCCCATGCCGACGCATCCGCCGGCGTTCGAGATGCAGGGGCTGACCCTGGACGACCTCATCGACTTCACCCCCGAGCTGCGGGCCGCGGCACTGGAGATCGTCGCAGATTACCGGCTCGGGCCCATCTTCAACCCGCCCATCCAGCGCGGCCATCCGTCGGGCCTGCGGTCGTTCGTGAGCTGCCCCAGCGGGGCATCGAACATCTTCGGGCCCACGTCGGCCGATCCCGAAACCGGCATTCTCTACGTCTCGACCCGCCGCGGCTGCCGCTCCGAGAACATCGTGCCGGGCGCCGCCATCGACCAGCCGGACGACATCAAGACGACCGGCCGCACCATCGCCGACTTCGCGGTGCTCAACCGCGGCGACTTCCGGGGCCCGCAGGGCCTGCCCATCGTCAAGCCGCCCTACAGCCGCATCGTCGCCATCGACATGAACACCGGCGAGCACCTCTGGGAGACGCCCAACGGCGACACCCCCGACCGCATCCGCGACCACCCGGCGCTGGCCGGCGTGGAGATTCCCAATACCGGCCGGCTGGCGCACCCGGTCACGATGGTGACGCGGACGCTGCTGATCACCGCCGAGGGCGTCGGCGGCGCCCCGCGCCTGCACGCGCTCGACAAGCGCACCGGCGCGCGCCTGGGCACGGTGGACCTGCCCGCCTCCGGGCAGTACGGCATGATGGGCTACCTGCACGCGGGCCGACAGTACATCGTGGTGCAGGTGGCAGGCCCCGGCCTGCCCGGCTCGCTGGCAGCGCTGCGGCTGCCGCAGCCGGGTCGTTGAGGGGGATCGCAGGTAGCGCCGCGGCGTCGACGAGCGACATGCGTGCTACCCAACGCCGGCGGCCTCGGGTCCGAGAGATTGCCCCACCGCCCGCGCAGACGGATCTCGGAGAGCTGGCGGACCGCGCTCGCTACATCGGAAGCCCTGAGCACAAGGATACGCGCAGCTTTGCGGGCCTGCCCCGGCTGCGCGCAGACGCCTCCTGCTGTCCGCGCGAGCTGGCGGAAGATCAGGCGAAGATCAACGGTTGGCTCCGCATGGCGATTCGCCGCGGCGCCGTCGGAACGCCCTGGGAAGGCAACTTTCCTCGCTACGTGTGGTACAAGCATGGCGCAACGGTATTCGAGGGCCGGCTGGTGAACCAGGGTGCAGGGGAGTACAAGGGGTACCCGCTCGGCGAGAATGATTGGCCCGCCGGCATCGAGGCGCTGTATGCCGATCACGTTCGAGACTGAATGGGTGCCAGCCGAGGGGACCAGGGGGCCCGAACTGGCCTCCACCTGGGCCTCTTTGCTCATTCGGGTCGACGCCACGGTGGTCACGCGCGTCGAGGATCGGCGGGCGCAGACCGTTCGCGACCACGTGTACGTACCGCTGTATCCGCTGGCCGAGTCGCTCGCCACCAACTGGTGGTTCCTGTTGCATGAGATGGACAATCCCGACAAGCACCGCGATGCCGCCTTCGAGAGACGGCATGCGCTGGTGTCCGCCAGGGACGGCTACGCATTTCCGAACCTGCAGATAGCTTCGTCGGGAGACCGCACATCCATGGCCTGGGAGCCCGTGGAGCATCGCTGGGCCGGGCTCGACTACCTGGGCGGGGATAAGGTCTGGGTGGAGAGGGACGAGTTTCGAAACTGCTGCGCCGAGCTGGTCGACCGCGTCGTCCGGAGGCTCGCGTCCTGCGGCATCGAGGGAACGCTCCTGCAGGCAGAATGGGCGGCGATTCAGGCCGCCGACCAGGACGAAGCGTTCTTCTGCCGAACCGCCGCGGGCCTCGGCTGGGATCCGTACGCGCTGAGCGACGCGCAGCGGGCGGCGGTGCTCCGGCTCGACGGTGTCTTCGACGCGGCGATCTTCGATGAAGCAATCGCGGTCCTCGACGTCGAGCACCTGGAAGCGAATGCCGGGGCCATCGCGACGGCACTGGAGCCCGGCAACGGGACCAGCCTGCCCCTCGCGCAGGTTCCGACCCCAAGCGCCCCGCTCGCCCCACGGACCGGCGGCAGTCCTCACGAGGCTGGCTATGCCTTCGCGCGACACCTGCGGCAGCGCCTGGGCGTCGACCGTGAGCCGTTGCCCTCCATCGACAGTCTCGGGGAAGCCCTGCGCGAGAACCCCGCCACGCTGGCAGCCGCGATGCAACCCCGGGACCTCGGGAATGTCAAGCTCCTGAACGGCGTAGTCGCCGCGGACGAGGCCGGCCTCCCGACGCTCGCTCTGCGTGACGCTCCCGAGAGCAACCGGAGGTTTCACTTCTGTCGAGGTCTGGCCGAGATCCTGGCGTCACCGGGGTCGCCGGCGTTGCTCACACAGGCACGGTCGGAACGCCAGCAGTGGAACCGGGCCTTCGCAGCCGAGTTCCTGGCGCCGGCCGCGGCCCTGCAGGCCAGGGTGCCGCGACCGGTCTTGGACAGGGAAGACGTCGACGAGTTGGCTGCTAAGTTCGGCGTCTCCTCCTTGTTGATTGCGCACCAACTCGAGAACCACGACATCGCCCGGGTCTCGTAGCAGGCCCGCCGGCCCGCCCACGCACACGATGCGGCGGACGCAGATGCCCCGGGCGGCGGCGCCCGCGTGCCTGCGCCGGCCGCCCGGTCCGGTTCCGCCGACCGGCCTACTTCGAATCCTGTGCGGCGGCCGCCTCGGCTGCCTGCCGTTCGAGATTGCGGTTGATCTCCAGGATGTGGCGGATGTCGTGGTTGCCTTCGTGGCAGCCGTACTCGTAGAGCGGCCCGGCGGTCTTCACCAGCGGGACCTCGGCGCTCCAGTGGCTCGTCCAGGTGGTCGGGTCGTCCACCGTGAACTCGTAGTGGATGCGGTCCTCGGCGACGCGCGTGAAGCGTTCCACGACGCGCATGTGCCCGCTGGCGCCGCGGTAGCGCCGCCGCTCGTTGTAGTTGCGCGTCTCGATGACGAGCGTGTCGCCTTCCCAGCGCGCGCGCGAGTCGCCGGGGAACTGCCGAATCCGGTCGGAGATGTGCGGGCGCCCGTCGAGCGGGATGATGCGCGGAATGGTGGTCGACATCTCGGTGAAGATGACGACGTGGTCGGGCGTCTGCATGATCTGGTGGATGTCGTTGTAGGACGGCGGGAGCATGGGCGGGCCCTCGTGCCGCCAGACGACGCAGCGTTCGGAGAGCGGTCGCGTCTCGTAGCCGTCGAACACGGTGCTGTTCATCTCGCGCTCGGCCGCCACGCGTGCCGCGGCCAGCGGCGTGTAGGGCGGGAAGCGGCCGTTGCGGGGATAGGTGAGCAGCGACGTGCGCCGGCTCGACAGCCCCTTCGGCACCGGCGTGCGCAGCCAGACCTGGTTGTCGTAGTGGACGTACGACGGGTCGCGGTTCTCCTGATAGAGCGCCGCTTCGCGGCTCTCCGCGTCCTCGATGTCGAGGGCGTCGCGCCGCAGGGGATCGACCCCCTCCGCGGTGAGCTGCTCGTGCAGCGCGGCCGCCTCCTCCTCCGAGAAGAACTCCTGGTCGCCCAGATGTGCGGGCCGCTCGATCGGCGTGAACGTCTGGGTCGTCCAGTAGCCCTGGAGGTCGGGCCGACCGTCGGGCGTGCGCGGCAGCGTCCACTCCGCCGTGCCGGCCGCCTCGCCTGCAGCCGGACCCTGGCCGGCGGCGGGTGGCGGCGCCGACAGCAGGAACGCGATGACGACAATTGCCGAAGCTGTCCGACTGGCGTGGTGCATCGGATCCTCCCCCCGCGCATGTCCGTCGGACGCGGGCTGCGCTCATGATCACTTACGCGGGGCTTTTTTTCAACGGCCGCCGCGCCGGCCGCCGCCCGCGCGGAAGCCCTCCCCCGGCGCCGGCCGGAGCGGGGTCCCGCTACCTACCGCCGGGGGACCAACCCGATGCCTCGCCCGGCGCGGGCCGGCGCGGCGTGCTCCGCATACGTCTGATGCCTCACGTTCAGGAGCCCCCGGCGCGGGCCGGCGCGGGGCGCGCGGTTGCACCGGCCGCCCACATGCGCGATGATGCCGCGGTACGACGTGTGGCGCCGGCGCGGCGCCGCCCCGGCGCAGGGCCCGGCAGTGCGTGGTGAAACCCGGGGCGACGGCCCGAGGAGACAACCGGGGCGACGGCCCGAGGAGACAGATCGATGCGAGCATTCGGACGCAGCCTGTTCGTTCCGGCGTTGCTGGTCGGCAGCCTGGCGGGTCTGCCCGGCGCCGCGGCGGGGCAGCCGGCGGCGCGCGACTGGGAGCCGGTCACCGACGAACGGCTGCTCAGCCCGCGGGACGGCGACTGGATGAGCTTCCGGCGCACGTACGACGTCACCGGGTTCAGCCCGCTCGACCAGATCGACCGCGAGACGGTCGGGGACCTGCGTCTCGTCTGGGCCTATTCGATGCGGGACGGCAGCCGTTGGGTGCCGACGCCGGTGGTGGCCAACGGGCTCATGTACGTCGCCGAGGGCAGCGGCCGGGTCACCGCGTTCGACGTCGAGTCGGGTGACGTCGCGTGGGTGCATACGCGCAACTATCCCGAGGACATCGAGAAGTCGCAGGCCCTCAACCGCCACCGCGGCGTGTCGGTCTACGGCGACCTCGTCTACTGGGGCACCGCGGACGCCGCGCTGGTGGCCCTCGATGCCCGTACCGGCGAGCAGCGCTGGGAGGTCAGCACCGGCGACTACACGACCGGACTGGGACACGCGCACCCCGCGCTGATCGCGGACGGCAAGGTGGTGCTGGGCTTCGCCGGGGGCGACCGCAGCGCGCGCGGCGCCGTCGTGGCGCACGACGCCGAGACCGGCGAGCGGCTGTGGATCACCTATACGGTGCCGGCGCCGGGCGAGCCGGGCTACGAGACCTGGACCGAGCGCGAGCTGCCGCCGCTGGGCGGGCTCACCTGGAACACGATCAGCTACGACCCGGAGCTGCGCTTCCTCTATATAGGGACCGGCCAGCCGACGCCCTGGGCGTCGACGCTGCGGGGGCCGGGCGATGCGCTCTACACCAATTCCATCCTGGCCCTCGACATCGACACCGGCGAGCTGCAGTGGCACTTCCAGGTGGTGCCGTCGGACAACTGGGACCTGGACGCGACGCACGAGAGCATGCTGGTCGACCTGGTCATCGGCGGCGTCGAGCACAAGGCGCTCATCGAGACCAGCAAGATCGGCTGGGGCATCGTGCTCGATCGCGTGACGGGCCGGTTCCTCCGCGCGTTCCGCACCGGGTACGACAATCTCATCACCGGCTGGACCGACATCGGCATCCCCATCTACAACCCCGCGCTCATCCCGACCCTGGACGATGTCGACTCCGACCGCGTGTTCGAGGTCTGCCCGCACTACCACGGCGCACGCAACCTGAACTCGCCCAGCTACAGCGCGCTGACCGGGCTCTACTACGTGGGCATCAACAACAGCTGCATGGATGTCACGTTCGTCTCCGAAGAGTACCGGCCGGGCCGCGTCTACCGGGGCATGGCGGGCCGCGTCAAGCGCGTGCCCGACTACGACTACGTCGGCGAGTTCGTGGCGTTCGACCCCGTCACCGGCCGCCGGGCCTGGGAATATCGCCCCGCCGGCGGGGCGGCGATGACGGCCGCGGCGCTGGCCACGGCCGGCGGCATCGTGTTCGGCGGCACGGCGGACCGCCGCCTGTTCGCCCTCGACGCCGAGACCGGGGCCCTGCTGTGGGAGCGGCGGCTGAACGGCGACATCTCGGGCGCGCCGGTCACCTTCGAGGTCGGCGGACGCCAGTACCTCGCGGTCGGCGCCGGTGGCCGCATCGGCCAGACCACCTCGTACGCGCGGCTCACGGATACGCGGATCCCGCAGGGTACGGGCGTGATGTGGGTATTCGCGCTGCCCGGGTCGGAATCGTCGGCGCCATGAACACGCAGTGCAGCGGGAGGGGTGTCCCGTCCGGCGAAAATCTTGTGTCCTTGAATAAGCCCGTGCTACCATACGCCGGTGCCCGCCTGGAGTGAAGGGCGCGGGCGGTAAGTTTGGGCGTTCCCAGTCTGTGGCTGGCGTCCGCGTAGTCTTCGGCAGGCAAGGAGAGGGAAATGGCGAACTTTTTCGGAGACATGTACGACAACGTCCTGGCGGGCGGTCCCGATGACGATGTCCTCTGGGGCGGGGCGGGCGACGACCAGCTCAGCGGCGGCGGCGGGAACGACCGGCTGACCGGCGGCCCCGGTGCCGACGCGCTGGACGGCGGTCCCGGCTGGGACATCGCGAGCTACACGGAGTCGACGCGCGGCGTGCATGTCGATCTGGGCACGAGCTTCGCCACCGGGGGGCTCGACCCGGTGCGCGGCGGCGATGCCGACGGCGACTCGCTGACGGGCATCGAGGCCATCTGGGGCTCGAATTTCTCCGACAGACTCCTCGGCACCCATGCGGCCAATCACCTGTTCGGCAACGGCGGCAACGACGAGCTGCTCGGCGGCCGGGGCAACGACCTGCTGCGCGGCGGGTCTGACGAAGACGTGCTGCACGGTCAGGACGGCAACGACACCGTCTACGGCGACTCCGGCATCGACGAACTGTCGGGCGGCGCGGGCAACGACCTGCTGCGCGGCGGCGACGGCGACGACAACCTGACGGGTGGCTCGGGCGACGACGTTCTCGAGGGCGGCGCGGGCGCCGACGCGCTCGACGGGGGCGACGGCCATGACGTTGCTGCCTACACGCAGTCGGACGCGGCGGTGACGGTGAACCTGGGCGTGGCGGCGGCCGACGCGACGGCGACGAACCCGCGCGCGGCGGGCGGCCACGCAACCGGCGACTCGCTCACGGGCATCGAGAGCGTGCGCGGTTCGAGCTTCGCCGACGCGCTGACGGGCGACGACGCGGGCGCAGAGGTGCTGGGCGACAACCCGGACACGCCGGACGATGTTGAAACCAACTTCGTCGTCACGGCGGCGAGCCTGGGCAACCATCTCTTCGGCAACCAGGGGGACGACACGCTGAAGGGCGGCGCGGGCAACGACGTGCTGCACGGCGGCAAGGACAACGACCACCTCGAGGGCGGCGCCGACGACGACGATCTCATGGGCGACCTGGGCGACGACACGCTGCAGGGCGGGGCCGGCGACGACACGCTGACCGGCGGCGCGGGCGCCGACGTGCTGGCGGGCGGCGTTCTCAACGAGGACGGCAGCTTTAACGATTCGGGTGACAATGGGGGGACGGACACGGCCGACTACAGCGGGTCGGACGCGGGCGTGACCATCGACCTGACTCGGACCCCGCGCGGCGCGGCGGAAGGCAGTGCGGCCGGTGCAGGCGGGCACGCGGAGGGCGACGTCCTCCACGGCATCGAGAACCTCACGGGCAGCGACTACACCGACCTGCTGCGGGGCACCAACGGCGCCAATGTGTTGGCGGGCGCCGGCGGCGACGACTGGGACGATCCGGACACCACGGACGTGGAAGGCGGCCTCTTCGGCCTGAACGGCAACGACACCCTCACCGGCGGCGACGGGCGGGACTGGCTCGACGGCGGTTCCGGGGCCGACTCGCTGGACGGCGGGGCCGGCGCCGACATGCTCAAGGGCGGGAACAATAACGACACGCTCAAGGGCGGCGCGGGCGACGATACGTTGGATGGTGGTAGCGGCAATGACGCCCTCGAGGGCGGTGACGGCGACGATACCTTCATCTACGACGCTGACGACACGTCGCGCGACGGCGGGGCCGGCAACGACACGGTCGATGCGAGTGCTTCGACCGCCGGTATTCGCGGCGTCACTCTCGACGATGCCACCGCCTACAAGGGCATCGAGAACTTCCTGGGCGGCAGCGGCGCCGAAACCATCACCGGCAGCGCGGCGGCCAACCACTTGTCGGGCGGGGGCGGCGGCGACTCGCTCAGCGGTGGGGGTGGCAACGACACCATCGAGGGTGGCGCGGGCAACGACACCCTCACCGGCGGCGCCGGCGCCGATACGTTCGTCTTCGCCATCGGCAGCGGCGCGGATTCGATCACGGACTTCTCCCCGCGGGATGGGGACAAGATCGATCTCCGCGGGTACGGCCTGCTCGACGGCGATCTCGAGGCGTTGCTCGACGGCGCCGCATTGGGCGGCACCATCGCCAACGGTGTTTACACGCTGGCCCTGGGTGGCGACGTTACTGTTGGTAGCGAGACCGCAAAGGGGTTGGGGATCGAGAACGGCGGCACCATCACCGTGACAATCGACGACCGCTTCGGCGAGCTGGACGTGGACGACTTCCTCGTCTGATTCTGGGCGGGCCTGCGCCCGGCCCGGTTGGCGGTTTTTTGGAAGCCGCCTCGACCCTCGCCGGGGTCGAGGCGGCTTCATTTGGATCTGGATAGGACTGGCAAGTCATGGCGAACTTCTTCGGCGACATGTACGACAACGTCCTGCTGGGCGGCCCCGACGACGACATTCTGTGGGGCGGGGCGGGCGACGACCAGCTCTACGGCGGCGGCGGTGACGACCGGCTCGTGGGCGGCCCCGGCGGTGACGCGCTGAACGGCGGTGCCGGCTGGGACATTGCGAGCTACACGACGTCGACCCGCGGCGTGCATGTCGACCTGGGCACGAGCTTCGGCGGCAGCGGCGCGGACGCCCCGGTGCGCGGGGGCGATGCCGACGGCGATTCGCTGACGGGCATCGAAGTGGTCTGGGGCTCGAGGTTCGCCGACAGGCTGATCGGCAGCCACGCGAACAACCACCTGTTCGGCAACGGCGGCAACGACGAGCTGCTCGGCGGCCGGGGTGACGACCTGCTGCGCGGCGGTTCGGGCGAGGATGCGCTGGGCGGTGCGGACGAGGCCGGCGACGATGCCCTGTACGGCGACACGGGTATCGACGAACTGATGGGGGGTCCCGGTGCGGACCGGCTCTTCGGCGGCAAGGACGACGACATCCTGGCGGGCGGGTCCGGCGACGACTTCCTCGAGGGCGGCGCGGGCGCCGACGCGCTCGACGGGGGCGCTGGCTACGACATTGCCGCCTACACGCGGTCGGACGCGGCGGTGACGGTGAACCTGGGCGTGGCGGCGGCTGACGCGACGGTGGCGAACCCGCGCGCGGCGGGCGGGCATGCGGCCGGCGACACGCTGGCGAACATCGAGGACCTGCGCGGCTCGCCGTTCGGCGACGTGCTCACGGGCGACGACGTGGGCGCCTTCGTGCCGGCCGTTATGGGTGACGACCCGGGTACGGGCGAGGTCGAGGACGATTTCGTCGTCACGCCGGCGGTTCCCGCCGGACGGGGCAACCAGCTCTTCGGCAACGGCGGCGACGACACGCTCGCGGGCGGCCAGGGCAACGACACGCTGCGCGGCGGCAAGGGCGACGACCTGCTCGACGGCGGCGGCGACGACGACCTGCTGCTGGGCGAGCGGGGCGACGACACGCTGCAGGGCGGGGACGGCAACGACACGCTGACGGCGAGCCCGGGCGCCGACGTGCTGCTGGGCGGCCGTCTGGCTGCGGACGGGTCCTTCGTGGCCGACACGGGGCGGGACACGGTCGACTACAGCGCGTCGGACGCGGGCGTGACGGTCGATCTGAGCCGGGTGCCGCGCGGCCAGCCGGCCGGCCGGGCGGGCGCGTTGGGCGTGGGCGGATACGCCGAGGGCGACGTCCTGCACAGCATCGAGAACCTCATCGGCAGCGACTACACCGACCTGTTGCGGGGCACCGATGGAGTCGACGTGCTCGCGGGCGGCGGCGGCGACGACTGGGACGACCCGGACACGGCGGCGGTCGAGGGCGGTCTGTTCGGTCTGGCCGGCGACGACACGCTGCGCGGCGGCGACGGGCGGGACTGGCTCGACGGCAGCGCGGGGCGGGACCACCTGCAGGGTGAGGCCGGGGACGACTGGCTCGAAGGCGGCGAGGGGACCGACTCGCTGGAGGGCGGGGACGGCGACGACATGCTCAGGGGCGGGGATGGCGAATACGTCGACACGCTCAGGGGCGGCGCGGGCGACGACACGCTGTTCGCTGGCGAGGGCAGGGATTCTCTCGACGGCGGCGAGGGCGACGACACGTTCATCCACATCGTCAGCCTGAGCGCTGGCGTCACCCGCGACGGCGGCCCCGGCAGCGACACGCTCGATGCCCGGTTCGATGAATCCGGGAATCCGCAGCGCGCGAATTTCAACTTTCCCCTGAATACGTTCGACGACAGCGACAGCAGAAACGATTCACCCGGCATCAAGAGCATCGAGAACATCCTGTCCGGTGCCGGCAACGACAACATCGGCGGCGGCCTCGCCGACAACTACCTGGATGGCGGCGCTGGCGACGACATCATCAGGGGCAGAGGCGGCGACGACACGCTTGTGGGCGGCGAGGGCACGGATTGGCTCACGGGCGGGGATGGAGCCGATATCTTCGTCTTCGCACCCCGGGGCGGCGCCGATCGCGTCTGGGACTTCTCTTCCCGGGAGCGCGACAAGATCGACCTCCGCGCGTACGAGTTGACCGCGGACCAGCTCGACGAGTTGCTCGACGGCGCTCACTACCGCTACAACCCCGCCGTGGACGCGTGGGCATACACCCTGGCCCTGGGCAACGACGTCACCAATGTGTCGGGCGGCACGGGGCGGGCAATCGGATTGGGTCTCGATGACGGCGGTAGCATCGAAGTCAACCACACCGATCCGACCGGGATTCTGGACGCGGACGACTTCCTCATCTAGCAGCCCGTGGTGAAACCCTGCGTCGCGCCGAGACGGGCGAGGCGCCTGTTCGGCGAGGTGCGACGAGGGAGGATAGCGGCCATAGTCGACCGAGGAGCAATGCGGTCAGGCGGGATGCAGCGCTTGTCGAACGCAGCGGGGGCTTTTGCCACGGGGCTGCCGACAGGTGGTGCGGCCGCCAACTCGGCACACGGGCACTGTGTCGGGCCGTACCAGGTCGAGTGGTCGGCGATTAACGCTCCTGAGGAGTGGACCGGGACGGGACAGCAGCAATTGACCTGCGTGGGCTTGACAGCACTGCTTCGGTAGACACGCAAGCCCGACCGGCCGCCAGCGAACCGGAGCGGTGTATGATACGCTGCTTAAACCGGTTATGGCACCCACAACGGCGGCGTTGCTCGATAGGTGGCCGTGCTCGTCGGTCCGCGCTTACGCTCTTCGTCCGGCTCGCTCGGGCCCTCCCCACGCACGCCGCGGGCCTGCTCGGCTACCCGGGCACGCATTTGACAACGGGCCGTTCGAGGGCATCGACAACCCGCTGCGCGTCATTACCACGGCGCGCGTACGATTTGCCCCCCCGTTTTGCGCAGCTGACGAACCGGGCTGCCATTAGACAAGCAGTCACAACATGAACTTGACGACCCGCCGTCGACCTCTCCTGTTCCTGTTGGTGATTCCGATGCTGGGCCTGGCGGCGTCGGCGCAGGCCCAGCCTCCCGGCCCGACAATCGATACCATCGGGCAGAGCGCGAACCTGATCGAAATCGACCTGACCTGGAGCTGGAGCCTCGGCAACTCGGCCTGCAACCCGGTGGATCGTTGGTTCGTCGACTACAGGAAGATCGGCCACCCGTGGAGGACCTTCGTTCAGGACGATCCGAACAATGCCACCAACGGATCCTATGAAATCAGGGAAGCTCTCGGGACCTCGGTTTCATCCAAGCCTTTCACCATCGGTCCATCCGCTACCGGCCATAATGCGGGCGAGATCGGCGTAACGCTCGACAACGTCGCGTACGAAGTCCGCGTGGCTGTCTATGCCCCTGTATGCGAGGACTCGAATCCGTACGGCGATAGCCTTACGGCGCGCAGCAAAAACACTGTGCCGGAGGTGACCAACCCGGTCCCGGACCAGAACGTGGTGCAGGGCGAGACGGTGGACGTGGACGTGTCGTCGGTGTTCTCCGACGTCGACGGTGACCCGCTGACGCTGTCGGCTGCGTCCGATGCCACGGCTGTGGCGACGGTAACGCTGTCCGGGACGACGCTGACCGTTGAGGGGGTCACTGCGGGCACGGCGACCGGGACGCTGACCGCGGACGACGGTCAGGGCGCCACCGTGGACGATACGTTCACGATCACGGTCGTGGCGGATGGGACGCCGAGTTTCGGGAGCGAGACGATAGCCGCGCAGGTGTACACGGAGGGCGTGGCCATTACGGCGTTGACGTTGCCGGAGGCGACGGGCGGCAACGGGACGCTGAGCTACAGCATCGCCGAGACGCTGCCGGCGGGTCTTACGTTCACTGAGTCGAACCGCCAGTTGTCCGGGACGCCTACGGCGATCCAGGCGGCGACGGACTACACGTACACGGTGACCGACGACGACGGGGATACGGCCACGCTGACCTTGTCGATCACGGTCGAGGCCGACGTGTCGCCGAGCTTCGGGAGCGAGACGATAGCCGCGCAGGTCTACACGAAGGACGTGGCGATTACGGCGCTGACGCTGCCGGAAGCGACGGGTGGCAACGGGACGCTGACCTACAGCATCGCCGAGGCTCTGCCTGCGGGTCTGACGTTCACCGGTTCGAGCCGGCAGCTGGCGGGGACGCCCACGACGATCCAGACCGCGACGGACTACACGTACACGGTGACCGACGCCGAAGGGGATACGGCGACGCTGACCCTGTCGATCACGGTCGAGGACGACGTATCGCCCAGCTTCGGGAGCGCGACGATACCGGCGCAGGTGTACACGGAGGGTGTGGCGATCACGGCGCTGACGCTGCCGGAAGCGACGGGTGGCAACGGGACGCTGAGTTACAGCATCGCGGAGGCTCTGCCTGCGGGTCTTACGTTCACCGAGTCGAACCGCCAGTTGTCCGGGACGCCCACGGCGGTTCAGACGGCCACGGACTACACCTACACGGTTACGGACGGCGACGGGGATACGGCCACACTGACCCTGTCGATCACCGTCGAGGACAACGTATCGCCCAGCTTCGGTTCGAGCACGATAGCCGCGCAGGTGTACACGAAGGACGTGGCCATTACGGCGTTGACGCTGCCTGAGGCGACGGGCGGCAACGGGACGCTGACCTACAGCATCCCGGAGGCTCTGCCTGCGGGTCTGACGTTCACGGGTTCGAGCCGGCAGTTGACGGGGACGCCGACGGCGGTCCAGACAGCCGCGGACTACACCTACACGGTGACCGACGGTGACGGGGACACGGCGACGCTGACCTTGTCGATCACCGTCGAGGACGACGTGTCGCCCAGCTTCGGTTCGAGCACGATACCGGCGCAGGTGTACACGGCGGGCGTGGCGATTACGGCGCTGACTCTGCCGGAGGCGACAGGCGGCAACGGGACGCTGACTTACAGCATCGTCGAGACGCTGCCTGCCGGGCTCACGTTCACCGGGTCGAACCGGCAGCTGGCGGGGACGCCCACGACGGTCCAGACAGCCGCGGACTACACCTACACGGTGACCGACGGTGACGGGGATACGGCCACGCTGACCTTGTCGATCACGGTCGAGGCCGACGCGTCGCCGAGCTTTGGTTCGAGCACGATACCGGCGCAGGTGTACACGGAGGGTGTGGCGATCACGGCGCTGACGTTGCCGGAGGCGACGGGTGGTAACGGGACGCTGAGCTACAGCATCGTCGAGACGCTGCCTGCCGGTCTGGCGTTCACGGCTTCGAGCCGGCAGTTGACGGGGACGCCCACGGCGGTGCAGACGGCCACGGACTACACCTACACGGTGACGGACGCCGACGGGGACGCGACGACGCTGACCCTGTCGATCACGGTCGAGGCGGACGCGACGCCCAGCTTCGGGAGCGCGACGATACCGGCGCAGGTCTACACGAAGGACTTGGCGATCACGGCGCTGACGTTGCCGGAGGCGACGGGTGGCAACGGCACGCTGACCTACAGCATTGCGGAGGCGCTGCCGGCCGGGCTCACGTTCACCGGGTCGAGCCGGCAGCTGGCGGGGACGCCGACGACGGTCCAGACGGCCACGGACTACACCTACACGGTTACGGACGCCGACGGGGACACGTCGACGCTGACCCTGTCGATCACGGTCGAGGACGACGTATCGCCCAGCTTCGGGAGCGCGACGATAGCGGCTCAGGTCTACACGAAGGACGTGGCCATCACGGCGCTGACGCTTCCTGAAGCGACGGGTGGCAACGGGACGCTGACCTACAGCATCGTCGAAGCGCTGCCTGCGGGTCTGACGTTCACCGGTTCGAGCCGGCAGCTGGCGGGGACGCCGACGGCGGTCCAGACGGCGACTGACTACACCTACACGGTTACGGACGCCGACGGTGACACGGCGACGCTGACCCTGTCGATCACGGTCGAGGACGACGTATCGCCCAGCTTCGGGAGCGCGACGATAGCGGCGCAGGTCTACACGAAGGACTTGGCCATTACGGCGCTGACGTTGCCTGAGGCGACGGGCGGCAACGGGACGCTGAGCTACAGCATCGTCGAGGCGCTGCCTGCGGGTCTGACGTTCACCGGGTCGAGCCGGCAGCTGGCGGGGACACCCACGACGGTCCAGACCGCCACGGACTACACCTACACGGTGACGGACGCCGACGGGGACACGGCCACACTGACCCTGTCGATCACGGTCGAGGACGACGTATCGCCCAGCTTCGGGAGCGCGACGATACCGGCGCAGGTGTACACGAAGGACGTGGCGATCACGGCGCTGACGTTGCCTGAGGCGACGGGCGGCAACGGGACACTGAGCTACAGCATCGCCGAGGCGCTGCCTGCGGGCCTGACGTTCACCGGGTCGAACCGGCAGCTGGCGGGGACGCCCACGACGGTCCAGACGGCGACGGACTACACCTACACGGTGACCGACGCCGACGGGGATACGGCGACGCTGACCCTGTCGATCACGGTCGAGGACGACGTATCGCCCAGCTTCGGGAGCGCGACGATACCGGCGCAGGTGTACACGTACGACGTGGCCATCACGGCGCTGACGCTTCCTGAGGCGACTGGTGGCAACGGCACGCTGACCTACAGCATTGCGGAGAAGCTGCCTCCCGGTCTGACGTTCACGGCTTCGAACCGGCAGCTGTCGGGGACGCCGTCGGCGGTGGTGGCGGCGGCGAACTATACCTACACGGTGACGGACGCCGACGGTGATACGGCGACGCTGACCCTGTCGATCACCGTCGAGGACGACGTATCGCCGGTCTTCGAGTCGAGCACGATACCGGCGCAGGTGTACACGGCGGGCGTGGCGATTACGGCGCTGACGCTGCCTGAGGCGAAGGGCGGCAACGGGACGCTGAGCTACAGCATCGTCGAGGCGCTGCCTGCGGGTCTGGCGTTCACGGGTTCGAGCCGCCAGCTGGCGGGGACACCGACGACGGTCCAGACAGCCGCGGATTACACCTACACGGTGACGGACGCCGACGGAGACACGGCGACGCTGACCCTGTCGATCACGGTCGAGGCGGATGCTTCGCCGAGCTTCGGGAGCGCGACGATACCGGCGCAGGTGTACACGGAGGGCGTGGCGATTACGGCGCTGACGCTGCCTGAGGCGACGGGCGGCAACGGGACGCTGAGCTACAGCATCGCCGAGGCGCTGCCTGCGGGTCTGACGTTCACGGCTTCGAACCGGCAGTTGGCGGGGACGCCGACGGCGGTGCAGGGTGCGACGGACTACACGTATACGGTGACCGACGCCGACGGAGACACGGAGACGCTGACCCTGTCGATCACGGTCGAGGCGGATGCATCGCCGAGCTTCGGTTCGAGCACGATAGCGGCTCAGGTGTACACGAAGGACGTAGCCATCACGGCGCTGACGTTGCCGGAGGCGACGGGCGGCAACGGGACGCTGAGCTACAGCATCGCCGAGGCGCTGCCGGCCGGGCTCACGTTCACCGGGTCGAGCCGGCAGCTGGCGGGGACACCCACGACGGTCCAGACGGCCACGGACTACACCTACACGGTGACGGACGCCGACGGGGACACGTCGACGCTGACCCTGTCGATCACGGTCGAGGACGACGTATCGCCCAGCTTCGGGAGCGCGACGATAGCGGCGCAGGTGTACACGAAGGACTTGGCGATCACAGCGCTGACGTTGCCTGAAGCGACTGGCGGCAACGGGACGCTGAGCTACAGCGTCGCCGAGGCTCTGCCTGCGGGTCTGACGTTCACGGCTTCGAGCCGGCAGTTGGCGGGAACGCCGACGACGGTCCAGACGGCCACGGACTACACCTATACGGTCACGGACGCCGACGGGGACACGGCCACGCTGACCCTGTCGATCACGGTCGAGGACGACGTATCGCCGAGCTTCGGGAGCGCGACGATAGCGGCGCAGGTGTACACGAAGGACGTGGCGATTGCGGCGCTGACGCTGCCGGAGGCGACGGGCGGCAACGGGACGCTGACCTACAGCATCGCGGAGGCTCTGCCTGCGGGTCTGACGTTCACGGCTTCGAGCCGGCAGTTGGCGGGAACGCCGACGGCGGTACAGGGTGCGACGGACTACACCTACACGGTGACCGACGACGACGGAGATACGGCCACACTGACTCTGTCGATCACGGTCGAGGACGACGTATCGCCGAGCTTCGGGAGCGCGACGATAGCGGCGCAGGTGTACACGAAGGACGTGGCGATTGCGGCGCTGACGCTGCCGGAGGCGACGGGCGGCAACGGGACGCTGACCTACAGCATCGCGGAGGCTCTGCCTGCGGGTCTGACGTTCACGGCTTCGAGCCGGCAGCTGTCCGGGACGCCGACGGCGGTACAGGGTGCGACGGACTACACCTACACGGTGACCGACGATGACGGAGATACGGCCACACTGACCCTGTCGATCACGGTCGAGGACGACGTATCGCCCAGCTTCGGGAGCGCGACGATAGCCGCGCAGGTCTATACGAAGGACGTGGCAATCACAGCGTTGACGCTGCCGGAGGCGACGGGTGGCAACGGGACGCTGAGCTACAGCATCGCCGAGGCGCTGCCTGCGGGTCTGACGTTCACGGGTTCGAGCCGGCAGCTGTCCGGGACACCGACGACGGTCCAGACTGCCACGGACTACACCTACACGGTGACCGACGACGACGGGGATACGGCCACGCTGACCTTGTCGATCACGGTCGAGGACGACGTATCGCCGAGCTTCGGGAGCGCGACGATACCGGCGCAGGTGTACACGTACGACGTGGCCATCACGGCGCTGACGCTGCCTGAAGCGACGGGCGGCAACGGGACGCTGAGCTACAGCATCGCCGAGAAGCTGCCTCCTGGTCTGACGTTCACGGCTTCGACCCGGCAGCTGTCGGGGACGCCGGCGGCGGTGGTGGCGGCGGCGAACTACACGTACACGGTTACGGACGCCGACGGGGATACGGCGACGCTGACCCTGTCGATCACGGTCGAGGACGACGTATCGCCGAGCTTCGAGTCGAGCACGATACCGGCGCAGGTGTACACGCAGGGCGTGGCGATTACGGCGCTGACGCTGCCTGAGGCGAAGGGCGGCAACGGGACGCTGAGCTACAGCATCGCGGAGGCTCTGCCTGCGGGTCTGACGTTCACGGCTTCGACCCGGCAGTTGGCGGGGACGCCGACGACGGTGCAGGGTGCGACGGACTACACGTACACGGTGACGGACGCCGACGGAGACACGGAGACGCTGACTCTGTCGATCACGGTCGAGGCGGACGCGACGCCGAGCTTCGGGAGCGCGACGATACCGGCGCAGGTGTACACGGCGGGCGTGGCGATCACGGCGCTGACGTTGCCTGAGGCGACGGGCGGCAACGGGACGCTGAGCTACAGCATCGCGGAGGCGCTGCCTGCGGGCCTGACGTTCACCGATTCGAGCCGGCAGCTGGCGGGGACGCCGACGACGGTCCAGACCGCGACGGACTATACCTACACGGTTACAGACGCCGACGGAGACACGTCGACGCTGACCCTGTCGATCACGGTCGAGGCGGATGCGTCTCCGAGCTTTGGGTCGAGCACGATACCGGCGCAGGTGTACACGGAGCGCGTGACCATTACGGCGCTGACGCTGCCTGAGGCGACGGGCGGCAACGGGACGCTGAGCTACAGCATCGCGGAGGCGCTGCCTCCTGGTCTGACGTTCACGGCTTCGAACCGGCAGCTGTCGGGTCAGCCGAGGGCGGTGCAGACAGCCACGGACTACACCTACACGGTGACCGACGAAGACGGGGACACGGCCACACTGACTCTGTCGATCACGGTCGAGGCCGATGCGACGCCCAGCTTCGGCTCGAGCACGATACCGGCGCAGGTCTACACGCAGGACGTGGCGATCACGGCGCTGACGTTGCCGGAAGCGACCGGGGGCAACGGGACGCTGAGCTACAGCATCGCCGAGGCACTGCCTGCGGGCCTGACGTTCACCGGGTCGAGCCGGCAGCTGTCGGGGACGCCGACCGCAGTCCAGACGGCGACGGACTACACCTACACGGTGACGGACGCCGACGGGGACACGGCCACACTGACCCTGTCGATCACGGTCGAGGCGGATGCATCGCCGAGTTTCGGTTCGAGCACGATAGCCGCGCAGGTCTACACGCAGGACGTGGCGATTGCGGCGCTGACGTTGCCTGAGGCGACGGGCGGCAACGGGACGCTGACCTACAGCATCGTCGAGACGCTGCCTGTCGGGCTCACGTTCACCGGGTCGAACCGCCAGCTGGCGGGAACGCCCACGGCGGTCCAGACGGCCACGGACTACACCTACACGGTTACGGACGCCGACGGGGACACGGCCACACTGACCCTGTCGATCACGGTCGAGGCGGATGCATCGCCGAGCTTCGGTTCGAGCACGATAGCCGCGCAGGTCTATACGCAGGGCGTGGCGATTGCGGCGCTGACGCTGCCGGAAGCGACGGGCGGTAACGGGACGCTGACCTACAGCATCGCCGAGGCGCTACCTGGGGGTTTGACGTTCACCGGGTCGAACCGCCAGCTGTCGGGAACGCCGACGACGGTCCAGACGGCGACTGACTACACGTACACGGTTACGGACGCCGACGGCGATACGGCCACACTGACCCTGTCGATCACGGTCGAGGCGGATGCGACGCCGAGCTTCGGTTCGAGCACGATACCGGCGCAGGTGTACACGCAGGACGTGGCGATTACGGCGCTGACGCTTCCTGAGGCGACGGGCGGCAACGGGACACTGACCTACAGCATCACCGAGGCTCTGCCTGCGGGTCTGACGTTCACCGGGTCGAACCGGCAGCTGGCGGGGACGCCGACGGCGGTGCAGACGGCCACGGACTACACCTACACCGTGACGGACGCCGACGGAGACACGGCGACGCTGACCTTGTCGATCACGGTCGAAGCGGATGCTTCGCCGAGCTTCGGGAGCGCGACGATACCGGCGCAGGTGTACACGTACGACGTGGCGATCACGGCGCTGACGCTGCCTGAGGCGACGGGCGGCAACGGGACGCTGAGCTACAGCATCGCCGAGAAGCTGCCTCCTGGTCTGACGTTCACGGCTTCGACCCGGCAGCTGTCGGGGACGCCGGCGGCGGTGGTGGCGGCGGCGAACTACACGTACACGGTTACGGACGCCGACGGGGATACGGCGACGCTGACCCTGTCGATCACGGTCGAGGACGACGTATCGCCGAGCTTCGAGTCGAGCACGATACCGGCGCAGGTGTACACGCAGGGCGTGGCGATTACGGCGCTGACGCTGCCTGAGGCGAAGGGCGGCAACGGGACGCTGAGCTACAGCATCGCGGAGGCTCTGCCTGCGGGTCTGACGTTCACGGCTTCGACCCGGCAGTTGGCGGGGACGCCGACGACGGTGCAGGGTGCGACGGACTACACGTACACGGTGACGGACGCCGACGGAGACACGGAGACGCTGACTCTGTCGATCACGGTCGAGGCGGACGCGACGCCCAGCTTCGGGAGCGCGACGATAGCGGCGCAGGTCTACACGAAGGACTTGGCGATCACGGCGCTGACGTTGCCGGAGGCGACGGGCGGCAACGGGACGCTGAGCTACAGCATCGCGGAGGCGCTGCCTGCGGGCCTGACGTTCACCGATTCGAGCCGGCAGCTGGCGGGGACGCCGACGACGGTCCAGACCGCGACGGACTATACCTACACGGTTACAGACGCCGACGGAGACACGTCGACGCTGACCCTGTCGATCACGGTCGAGGCGGATGCGTCTCCGAGCTTTGGGTCGAGCACGATACCGGCGCAGGTGTACACGGAGCGCGTGACCATTACGGCGCTGACGCTGCCTGAGGCGACGGGCGGCAACGGGACGCTGAGCTACAGCATCGCGGAGGCGCTGCCTCCTGGTCTGACGTTCACGGCTTCGAACCGGCAGCTGTCGGGTCAGCCGAGGGCGGTGCAGACGGCGACGGACTACACCTACACGGTGACGGACGCCGACGGAGACACGGCGACACTGACCCTGTCGATCACGGTCGAGGCCGATGCATCGCCCAGCTTCGGTTCGAGCACGATACCGGCGCAGGTCTACACGCAGGACGTGGCGATCACGGCGCTGACGTTGCCGGAAGCGACCGGGGGCAACGGGACACTCAGCTACAGCATCGCCGAGGCTCTGCCTGCGGGCCTGACGTTCACCGGGTCGAGCCGGCAGCTGGCGGGGACACCGACGACAGTTCAGACAGCGACGGACTACACCTACACGGTGACCGACGGCGACGGGGACACGGCCACGTTGACCCTGTCGATCACGGTCGAGGCGGATGCGTCGCCGAGCTTCGGGAGCGCGACGATACCGGCGCAGGTGTACACGTACGACGTGGCGATTACGGCGCTGACGCTTCCTGAGGCGACGGGCGGCAACGGGACGCTGAGCTACAGCATTGCGGAGAAGCTGCCTCCTGGTCTGACGTTCACGGCTTCGACCCGGCAGCTGTCGGGGACGCCGGCGGCGGTGGTGGCGGCGGCGAACTACACCTACACGGTGACGGACGCCGACGGGGATACGGCGACGCTGACCCTGTCGATCACGGTCGAGGACGACGTATCGCCGAGCTTCGAGTCGAGCACGATACCGGCGCAGGTGTACACGGCGGGCGTGGCGATTACGGCGCTGACTCTTCCTGAGGCGAAGGGCGGCAACGGGACGCTGACCTACAGCATCGCCGAGACGCTGCCTGCGGGTCTGACGTTCACGGGGTCGAGTCGGCAGTTGGCGGGGACGCCCACGGCAGTCCAGACAGCGGCGGACTACACGTATACGGTGACCGACGCCGACGGAGACACGGCGACGCTGACCCTGTCGATCACGGTCGAGGCGGACGCGACGCCGAGCTTTGGGAGCGCGACGATACCGGCGCAGGTGTACACGGCGGGCGTGGCGATCACGGCGCTGACGTTGCCTGAGGCGACGGGCGGCAACGGGACGCTGAGCTACAGCATCGCGGAGGCGCTGCCGGCGGGTCTGACGTTCACCGGTTCGAGCCGGCAGCTGGCGGGGACGCCGACGACGGTCCAGACCGCGACGGACTATACCTACACGGTGACGGACGCCGACGGAGACACGGAGACGCTGACCCTGTCGATCACGGTCGAGGCCGACGCGTCTCCGAGCTTTGGGTCGAGCACGATACCGGCGCAGGTGTACACGGAGCGCGTGACCATTACGGAGTTGACGCTGCCTGAGGCGACGGGCGGCAACGGGACGCTGACCTACAGCATCGCGGAGGCTCTGCCTCCTGGTCTGACGTTCACGGCTTCGAACCGGCAGCTGTCGGGTCAGCCGAGGGCGGTGCAGACAGCCACGGACTACACCTACACGGTGACGGACGAAGACGGGGATACGGCGACGCTGACTCTGTCGATCACGGTCGAGGCCGATGCGACGCCCAGCTTCGGCTCGAGCACGATACCGGCGCAGGTGTACACGAAGGACGTGGCCATCACCGCGCTGACGTTGCCTGAGGCGACGGGCGGCAACGGGACACTGACCTACAGCATCACCGAGGCTCTGCCTGCGGGTCTGACGTTCACCGGTTCGAACCGGCAGCTGGCGGGGACGCCGACGACGGTGCAGGGTGCGACGGACTACACCTACACGGTGACGGACGCCGACGGAGACACGGCGACGCTGACCTTGTCGATCACGGTCGAAGCGGATGCTTCGCCGAGCTTTGGGAGCGCGACGATACCGGCGCAGGTGTACACGTACGACGTGGCGATTACGGCGCTGACGCTGCCGGAAGCGACGGGCGGCAACGGGACGCTGAGCTACAGCATTGCGGAGAAGCTGCCTCCTGGTCTGACGTTCACGGCTTCGAGCCGGCAGCTGTCGGGGACGCCGGCGGCGGTGGTGGGGGCGGCGAACTACACGTACACGGTGACGGACGAAGACGGGGATACCGCGACGCTGACTCTGTCGATCACGGTCGAGGACGACGTATCGCCGCTCCTCGTGTCGAGCACGATACCGGCGCAGTTGTACACGGCGGGCGTGGCGATTACGGCGCTGACGCTGCCTGAGGCGAAGGGCGGCAACGGGACGCTGACCTACAGCATCGTCGAGGCGCTGCCTGCGGGTCTGACGTTCACGGCTTCGAGCCGGCAGTTGGCGGGGACGCCGACGGCGGTGCAGGGTGCGACGGACTATACCTACACGGTGACCGACGCCGACGGAGACACGGATACGCTGACCCTGTCGATCACGGTCGAGGCGGATGCTTCGCCGAGCTTCGGGAGCGCGACGATACCGGCGCAGGTGTACACGGCGGGCGTGGCGATCACGGCGCTGACGTTGCCTGAGGCGACGGGTGGCAACGGGACGCTGAGCTACAGCATCGCGGAGGCGCTGCCTGCGGGTCTGACGTTCACCGGTTCGAGCCGGCAGTTGGCGGGGACGCCGACGGCGGTGCAGGGTGCGACGGACTATACCTACACGGTTACGGACGCCGACGGAGACACGGAGACGCTGACCCTGTCGATCACGGTCGAGGCGGATGCGTCGCCGAGCTTCGGGAGCGCGACGATACCGGCGCAGGTGTACACGCATCGCGTGACCATTACGGAGTTGACGCTTCCGGAGGCGACGGGCGGCAACGGGACGCTGACCTACAGCATCGCGGAGGCTCTGCCTCCTGGTCTGACGTTCACGGCTTCGAGCCGGCAGCTGTCGGGTCAGCCGAGGGCGGTGCAGACGGCGGCGGACTACACCTACACGGTGACCGACGAAGACGGGGACACGGCGACACTGACCCTGTCGATCACGGTGGAGGCGGATGCGTCGCCGAGCTTCGGGAGCGCGACGATACCGGCGCAGGTGTACACGGAGGGCGTGGCCATCACGGCGCTGACGTTGCCGGAGGCGACGGGTGGCAACGGGACGCTGACCTACAGCATCGCGGAGGCGCTGCCTGGGGGTCTGACGTTCACGGCTTCGAGCCGGCAGCTGTCGGGGCGGCCGAGGGCGGTCCAGACGGCCACGGACTACACCTACACGGTTACGGACGGCGACGGAGACACGGCCACACTGACCTTGTCGATCACGGTCGAGGCAGACGCGACGCCGAGCTTCGGTTCGAGCACGATACCGGCGCAGGTGTACACGCAGGACGTGGCGATCACGGCGCTGACGTTGCCTGAAGCGACGGGGGGCAACGGGACGCTGAGCTACAGCATCGAGGAGGCTCTGCCTGCGGGTCTGACGTTCACGGCTTCGACCCGGCAGCTGGCGGGGACGCCTACGGGGGTCCAGACGGCGACGGACTACACCTACACGGTGACCGACGCCGACGGGGACACGGCCACGTTGACCCTGTCGATCACGGTCGAGGCGGATGCGTCGCCGAGCTTCGGGAGCGCGACGATACCGGCGCAGGTGTACACGTACGACGTGGCGATTACGGCGCTGACGCTGCCTGAGGCGACGGGCGGCAACGGGACGCTGAGCTACAGCATCGCCGAGAAGCTGCCTCCCGGTCTGACGTTCACGGCTTCGACCCGGCAGCTGTCGGGGACGCCGGCGGCGGTGGTGGCGGCGGCGAACTACACCTACACGGTGACGGACGCCGACGGTGACACGGCGACGCTGACCCTGTCGATCACGGTCGAGGACGACGTATCGCCGAGCTTCGAGTCGAGCACGATACCGGCGCAGGTGTACACGGCGGGCGTGGCGATTACGGCGCTGACTCTTCCTGAGGCGAAGGGCGGCAACGGGACGCTGACCTACAGCATCGTCGAGACGCTGCCTGCGGGTCTGACGTTCACGGGGTCGAGTCGGCAGTTGGCGGGGACGCCCACGGCAGTCCAGACAGCGGCGGACTACACGTATACGGTGACCGACGCCGACGGTGACACGGCCACACTGACCCTGTCGATCACGGTCGAGGCGGACGCGACGCCGAGCTTCGGGAGCGCGACGATACCGGCGCAGGTGTACACGGCGGGCGTGGCGATCACGGCGCTGACGTTGCCTGAGGCGACGGGTGGCAACGGGACGCTGAGCTACAGCATCGCCGAGGCGCTGCCTGCGGGTCTGACGTTCACCGGTTCGAGCCGGCAGCTGGCGGGGACGCCGACGACGGTGCAGGGTGCGACGGACTACACCTACACGGTGACCGACGAAGACGGGGACACGGAGACGCTGACCCTGTCGATCACGGTCGAGGCGGATGCTTCGCCGAGCTTCGGGAGCGCGACGATACCGGCGCAGGTGTACACGGAGCGCGTGACCATTACGGCGCTGACGCTGCCTGAGGCGACGGGCGGCAACGGGACGCTGAGCTACAGCATCGCGGAGGCGCTGCCTCCTGGTCTGACGTTCACGGCTTCGAACCGGCAGCTGTCGGGGCAGCCGAGGGCAGTCCAGACAGCCACGGACTATACCTACACGGTGACGGACGAAGACGGGGACACGGCCACACTGACTCTGTCGATCACGGTCGAGGCGGATGCGTCGCCGAGCTTCGGTTCGAGCACGATACCGGCGCAGGTGTACACGAAGGACGTGGCCATCACGGCGCTGACGCTGCCTGAGGCGACGGGCGGCAACGGGACGCTGAGCTACAGCATCACCGAGGCTCTGCCTGCGGGCCTGACGTTCACGGGTTCGAGCCGGCAGTTGGCGGGGACACCGACGACAGTTCAGACAGCCACGGACTACACCTACACGGTGACGGACGCCGACGGAGACACGGCGACGCTGACCTTGTCGATCACGGTCGAAGCGGATGCGTCGCCGAGCTTCGGGAGCGCGACGATACCGGCGCAGGTGTACACGTACGACGTGGCGATCACGGCGCTGACGCTTCCTGAAGCGACGGGCGGCAACGGGACGCTGAGCTACAGCATCGCCGAGAAGCTGCCTCCTGGTCTGACGTTCACGGCTTCGACCCGGCAGCTGTCGGGGACGCCGGCGGCGGTGGTGGGGGCGGCGAACTACACGTACACGGTGACGGACGAAGACGGGGATACCGCGACGCTGACCCTGTCGATCACGGTCGAGGACGACGTATCGCCGCTCCTCGTGTCGAGCACGATACCGGCGCAGTTGTACACGGCGGGCGTGGCGATTACGGCGCTGACGCTGCCTGAGGCGAAGGGCGGCAACGGGACGCTGACCTACAGCATCGTCGAGACGCTGCCTGCGGGTCTGACGTTCACGGCTTCGAGCCGGCAGTTGGCGGGGACGCCGACGGCGGTGCAGGGTGCGACGGACTATACCTACACGGTGACCGACGCCGACGGAGACACGGATACGCTGACCCTGTCGATCACGGTCGAGGCGGATGCTTCGCCGAGCTTCGGGAGCGCGACGATACCGGCGCAGGTGTACACGGCGGGCGTGGCGATTACGGCGCTGACGTTGCCTGAGGCGACGGGCGGCAACGGGACGCTGAGCTACAGCATCGCCGAGGCGCTGCCTGCGGGTCTGACGTTCACCGGTTCGAGCCGGCAGTTGGCGGGGACGCCGACGGCGGTGCAGGGTGCGACGGACTACACGTACACGGTGACGGACGCCGACGGAGACACGGATACGCTGACCCTGTCGATCACGGTCGAGGCGGATGCGTCGCCGAGCTTCGGGAGCGCGACGATACCGGCGCAGGTGTACACGCATCGCGTGACCATTACGGAGTTGACGCTTCCGGAGGCGACGGGCGGCAACGGGACGCTGAGCTACAGCATCGCGGAGGCGCTGCCTCCTGGTCTGACGTTCACGGCTTCGAGCCGGCAGCTGTCGGGTCAGCCGAGGGCGGTGCAGACAGCCACGGACTACACCTACACGGTGACCGACGAAGACGGGGACACGGCGACGCTGACCCTGTCGATCACGGTCGAGGCGGATGCGTCGCCGAGCTTCGGTTCGAGCACGATACCGGCGCAGGTGTACACGGAGGGCGTGGCCATTACGGCGCTGACGTTGCCGGAGGCGACGGGTGGCAACGGGACGCTGAGCTACAGCATCGCGGAGGCGCTGCCTGGGGGTCTGACATTCACGGCTTCGAGCCGGCAGCTGTCGGGGCGGCCGAGGGCGGTCCAGACGGCGACGGACTACACGTACACGGTTACGGACGCCGACGGAGACACGGCCACACTGACCTTGTCGATCACGGTCGAGGCAGACGCGACGCCGAGTTTCGGTTCGAGCACGATACCGGCGCAGGTGTACACGCAGGACGTGGCGATCACGGCGTTGACGTTGCCGGAGGCGACGGGCGGCAACGGGACGCTGAGCTACAGCATCGCGGAGGCTCTGCCTGCGGGCCTGACGTTCACCGAGTCGAACCGGCAGTTGTCGGGGACGCCGTCGGCGGTGCAGACGGCGACCGACTACACCTACACGGTGACGGACGCCGACGGGGATACGGCGACGCTGACTCTGTCGATCACGGTCGAGGCGGATGCGACGCCGAGCTTCGGTTCGAGCACGATACCGGCGCAGGTGTACACGGAACGCGTGGCGATCACGGCGCTGACGTTGCCTGAGGCGACGGGTGGCAACGGGACGCTGAGCTACAGCATTGCCGAGGCGCTGCCGGCCGGGCTCACGTTCACGGCTTCGAGCCGGCAGCTGTCGGGGACGCCCACGGCGGTCCAGACAGCCACGGACTACACCTACACGGTGACGGACGAAGACGGAGACACGGCGACGCTGGCCCTGTCGATCACGGTCGAGGCGGATGCGGCGCCGAGCTTCGGGAGCGCGACGATAGCGGCGCAGGTGTACACGGCGGGCGTGGCGATCACGGCGCTGACGTTGCCTGAGGCGACGGGCGGCAACGGGACGCTGAGCTACAGCATCGAGGAGGCTCTGCCTGCGGGTCTGACGTTCACCGCGTCGAGCCGGCAGTTGGCGGGGACGCCGACAACGGTGCAGACGGCGACGGACTACACCTACACGGTGACGGACGAAGACGGAGACACGGCGACGCTGCCCTTGTCGATCACGGTCGAGGCCGACGCGACGCCGAGCTTCGGGAGCGCGACAATAGCGGCGCAGGTGTACACGGAGGGCGTGGCGATCACGGCGCTGACGTTGCCTGAGGCGACGGGCGGCAACGGGACGCTGAGCTACAGCATCGAGGAGGCTCTGCCTGCGGGTCTGACGTTCACCGCGTCGAGCCGGCAACTGGCGGGGACGCCGACGGCGGTGCAGACGGCGACGGACTACACCTACACGGTGACCGACGAAGACGGGGACACGGCGACGCTGCCCTTGTCGATCACGGTCGAGGCCGACGCGTCGCCGAGCTTCGGGAGCGCGACGATAGCGGCGCAGGTGTACACGGAGGGCGTGGCGATCACGGCGCTGACGTTACCTGAGGCGACGGGTGGCAACGGGACGCTGAGCTACAGCATCGAGGAGGCTCTGCCTGCGGGTCTGACGTTCACCGCGTCGAGCCGGCAACTGGCGGGGACGCCGACGGCGGTGCAGACGGCGACGGACTACACCTACACGGTGACGGACGAAGACGGAGACACGGCGACGCTGCCCTTGTCGATCACGGTCGAGGCCGACGCGACGCCGAGCTTCGGGAGCGCGACGATACCGGCGCAGGTGTACACGGAGCGCGTGGCCATTACGGCGCTGACGTTGCCTGAGGCGACGGGCGGCAATGGGACTCTGAGCTACAGCATCACGGAGGCTCTGCCTGCGGGCCTGACGTTCACGGGTTCGAGCCGGCAGTTGGCGGGGACGCCGACGGCGGTGCAGGGGGCCACTGACTACACCTACACGGTGACGGACGAAGACGGAGACACGGCCACACTGACCTTGTCGATCACGGTCGAGGTTGACGCGTCGCCGAACTTCGGTTCGAGCACGATACCGGCGCAGGTGTATACGCAGGACGTGGCGATCACGGCGCTGACGCTGCCTGAGGCGACGGGTGGCAACGGGACGCTGAGCTACAGCATTGCCGAGGCGCTGCCTGCGGGTCTGACGTTCACGGCTTCGAGCCGGCAGTTGGCGGGGACGCCGACGGCGGTCCAGACGGCGACGGACTACACCTACACGGTGACGGACGAAGACGGGGACACGGCAACGCTGACTCTGTCGATCACCGTCGAGGCCGATGCGACGCCGAGCTTCGGGAGCGCGACGATAGCGGCGCAGGTGTACACGCAGGACGTAGCGATCACGGCGCTGACGTTGCCTGAGGCGACGGGCGGCAACGGGACGCTGAGCTACAGCATCGCGGAGGCGCTTCCTGCGGGCCTGACGTTCACGGGTTCGAGCCGGCAGCTGTCGGGGACGCCGACGGCGGTGCAGACGGCGACCGACTACACGTACACGGTGACGGACGAAGACGGCGACACGGCGACGCTGTCCTTGTCGATCACGGTCGAAGCCGATGCGACGCCGAGCTTCGGGAGCGCGACGATAGCGGCGCAGGTGTATACGAAGGACGTGGCGATCACGGCACTGACGTTGCCGGAGGCGACGGGTGGCAACGGGACTCTGAGCTACAGCATCGAGGAGGTGTTGCCGGCCGGTCTGACTTTCACGGCTTCGACCCGGCAGCTGTCGGGGACACCGACGACGGTCCAGACCGCGACCGACTACACCTACACGGTGACCGACGACGACGGGGACACGGCGACGTTGACCCTGTCGATCACGGTCGAAGCCGACGCGTCACCCGACTTCGGGAGCGAGACGATAGCGGCGCAGGTGTATACGAAGGACGTGGCGATCACGGCGCTGACGTTGCCTGAGGCGACGGGCGGCAACGGGACGCTGAGCTACAGCATCGAGGAGGCTCTGCCGGCCGGGCTCACGTTCACCGCGTCGAGCCGCCAGTTGGCGGGGACGCCGACAACGGTCCAGACGGCGACCGACTACACCTACACGGTGACGGACGATGACGGGGATACGGCCACACTGACCCTGTCGATCACGGTCGAAGCCGACGCGTCACCCGACTTCGGGAGCGAGACGATAGCGGCGCAGGTGTATACGAAGGACGTGGCGATCACGGCGTTGACGTTGCCTGAGGCGACGGGCGGCAACGGGACGCTGAGCTACAGCATCGAGGAGGCTCTGCCGGCCGGGCTCACGTTCACCGCGTCGAGCCGGCAGCTGGCGGGGACGCCGACAACGGTGCAGACGGCGACCGACTACACCTACACGGTGACGGACGATGACGGGGATACGGCCACACTGACCCTGTCGATCACGGTCGAGGCGGACGCGTCACCCGACTTCGGGAGCGAGACGATAGCGGCGCAGGTGTACACGAAGGACGTAGCGATCACGGCGCTGACGTTGCCTGAGGCGACGGGCGGCAACGGGACGCTGACCTACAGCATCGAAGAGTCGTTGCCGGCCGGGCTCACGTTCACCGGGTCGAGCCGCCAGTTGACGGGGACGCCGACGACGGTGCGGACGGCGACCGACTACACCTACACGGTGACGGACGCCGACGGGGACACGGCCACACTGACCCTGTCGATCACGGTCGAGGCGGACGCGTCACCCGACTTCGGGAGCGAGACGATAGCGGCGCAGGTGTACACGAAGGACGTAGCGATCACGGCGCTGACGTTGCCTGAGGCGACGGGCGGCAACGGGACGCTGAGCTACAGCATCGAAGAGTCGTTGCCGGCCGGGCTCACGTTCACCGGGTCGAGCCGCCAGTTGACGGGGACGCCGACGACGGTGCAGACGGCGACCGACTACACCTACACGGTGACGGACGCCGACGGGGACACGGCCACACTGACCCTGTCGATCACGGTCGAGGCGGACGCGTCACCCGACTTCGGGAGCGAGACGATAGCGGCGCAGGTGTACACGAAGGACGTAGCGATCACGGCGCTGACGTTGCCTGAGGCGACGGGCGGCAACGGGACGCTGAGCTACAGCATCGAAGAGGCGTTGCCGGATGGTCTGACGTTCACCGAGTCGAGCCGGCAGCTGTCGGGGACGCCGACGACGGTTCAGACGGCGACCGACTACACCTACACGGTGACGGACGATGACGGGGATACGGCCACACTGACGCTGTCGATTACGGTCGAGGCGGACGCGTCACCCGACTTCGGGGACGCGACGATAGCGGCGCAGGTGTATACGAAGGACGTGGCGATCACGGCGCTGACGTTGCCTGAGGCGACGGGCGGCAACGGGACTCTGAGCTACAGCATCGAAGAAGCGTTGCCGGCGGGCCTGACGTTCACCGAGTCGAGCCGGCAGCTGTCGGGGACGCCGACAACGGTCCAGACCGCGACCGACTACACGTACACGGTGACCGACGACGACGGGGACACGACGACGTTGACCCTGTCGATCACGGTCGAAGCGGACGCGTCACCCGACTTCGGGAGCGCGACGATAGCGGCGCAGGTGTATACGCAGGACGTGGCCATCACGGCGCTGACGTTGCCTGAGGCGACTGGTGGCAATGGGACGCTGAGCTACAGCATCGAAGAAGCGTTGCCGGCCGGTCTGGCGTTCACTGAGTCGAGCCGGCAGCTGTCGGGGACGCCGACAACGGTCCAGACGGCGACGGACTACACGTACACGGTGACGGACCAAGACGGAGACACGGCGACGCTGACCTTGTCGATCACGGTCGAGACTGACGCGTCGCCGAACTTCGGTTCGAGCACGATACCTGCGCAGGTGTACACGGAGGGCGTGGCGATCACGGCGCTGACGTTGCCGGAGGCGACGGGCGGCAACGGGACACTGAGCTACAGCATCGCGGAGGCGTTGCCTGCGGGTCTGACGTTCACCGAGTCGAGCCGGCAGCTGGCGGGGACGCCGACGACGGTCCAGGCAGCGACGGACTACACGTACACGGTGACGGACGACGACGGTGACACGGCGACGCTGACCCTGTCGATCACCGTCGAGGCGAACGCGACGCCGAGCTTCGGGAGCGCGACGATACCGGCTCAGGTGTACACGGTGGGCGAGGCCATTACGGCGCTGACGCTGCCTGAGGCGACGGGCGGCAACGGCACGCTGACCTACAGCATCGCGGAGGCGCTGCCTGCGGGTCTGACGTTCACCGGGTCGAACCGGCAGCTGGCGGGGACACCGCCGACGGTCCAGACGGCGACGGACTACACGTACACGGTGACGGACGAAGACGGGGACACGGCGACGCTGACGCTGTCGATCACCGTCGAGGCCAACGTGTCGCCGAGCTTCGGGGGCGCGACGATACCGTCGCAGGTGTACACGGAGGGCGTGGCGATCACGGCGCTGACGTTGCCTGAGGCGACGGGCGGCAACGGGACGCTGACCTACAGCATCGAGGAGGCGTTGCCGGCGGGCCTGACGTTCACCGGGTCGAGCCGGCAGTTGGCGGGGACGCCGACGGCGGTGCAGGGGACGACGAACTACACCTACACGGTGACGGACAACGACGGGGACCGCGTGGTGCTGACGTTCTCGATTGTGGTGAACGAGGGCACGGGCTCCGGCGGCGGCCCCGGCGGCGGCGGCCCCGGCGGTGGTGGCGGCGGCGGGTCGGCCAACCGGCCGCCGACGGTGTCGCTCTCGTGCGCAGGGGTGTGCGAGGTGGTGGCGGGTGGCGAGATCGCCGTGATGGCTGCCGGATCGGACGAGGACGGCGACGAACTGAGTTATGCGTGGAGTGCGTTGCAGGGCAGCTTCGTCGGCGCCGTCGACAGTTTGACAGTCCGCTGGCAGGCGCCGTCGCAGCCGGGCCGGTATCTGATCCGCGTGGAGCTCTCCGATGGGCAGGGCGGCACGGTTTCGGCGGAGCTGACCGTTGTGGTGATCGACCCGAACAGCTTGCCGTCGTTCGATCCGCCGTCCTACTCGTTCGAGCTGCGGGAGGGCATCGCCGGACCGGCCGAACTCGGCACGGTGTTGGCGTCGGACCCCGAAGGCGAAGCTGTGACCTATGCGCTCGCGGCCGGCGATGCGGAGCGCTTCACGGTGGGCGAGCGCGACGGTCGCGTGACTTATGTGGGTGCGGGCGAGGACTTCCAGGCCGAGCCGAACCGTTTCGTTCTGACGGTGAGTGCGCGTGACGCCGACGGCCAGGAGGCGCGCGCCGAGGTCGTGGTGACCGTCACCAAAGTGAACGAGCCGCCGCAGGCGGTGGACGACGAGATCCGCACCGAAGAAGACCGGGCGGTGGTGGTGGACGTGCTGGCGAACGACACGGATCCGGACGGGGATCCGCTGCAGGTCGAGCGCGTGTCGGCGGCCGACCACGGCACGGTGCGGATTGCAGGCACGGCGGTGGAGTACACGCCGGAGGCGAACTACCACGGCAGCGACCGCTTCACCTATGTCGTCTCGGACGGCGAGGGTGGGACGGCGACGGCGACGGTCGAGGTGACCGTGCTGTCGGTGAACGACGCGCCGCAGGCGGTCGGTGCGATCCCCGCTCAGACGCTCGACGAAGGGGACGCCCCGTCGGAGCTGGACCTGACGCCGTATTTCGAGGACGCTGACGGCGATGCGCTGTCGTTCCGTGCCGAATCGTCCGATACAACAGTAGCGACGGTCGGGGTGACCGGGGCGTTGCTGACGCTGACGCCGGGTGGGCCGGGGTCGGCGGTGGTGACGGTGACCGCGGAGGACGCGGGTGGGTCGAGCGTGACGCAGATGTTCTCGGTGGGCGTGACGAGCCGCCTACAGCGCGCGGCGCTGACGGACACGCTGGCGGGCATCGCGCGTTCACATCTTGCGAGCGTGCGGATGACGCTGGGGCGGCGGGCGACGGCGAGTGCGGCGGACGACCGGTCGCAGCTGACTGTGATGGGGCGCACGGTGCCGCTGGACAGGGCGAGTGCGAGCACGGCGCTGGAGCAGACGGCGTCTGGCTGGCTCGTGGGGCTGGCGGGCCACGGCTCGGTCGGCGCCGACCCGTACGGCCTGGGGATTGTCAGTCCGGGGATTATCGGTCCGGGGGCTGGCCCAGGGACTATCGGTCCGGGGATTGCGGGTATGGGTCCGGCCGCGGGCGGGCTGGGCGCCGCGGGTCTGGGGGCGTCAGCGGCCGGCGGCCGGCGGCCGGGCACGGCGGGCCTGGCGGGCTTCGGCGGCGGGTCGCAGGCGCTGTTGAGCGGGACGGAGCTGCTGCTGGGATTCGGCGGGGACGAAGGCGAGGAATCGGGGCGCCGCCGGTGGCAGGTGTGGGGCCAGACCGACAGGCAGACGTTCGCCGGCGCGCCGTCGGGGGTGGTTGGTTATGACGGCTCTGCGACGACAGTCTGGGCGGGTGTGGACACGCGGCTGTCCGAGCGCTGGCTGACGGGCGTGGGGGTGGCGCGCAGCAGTGGCGGCGCCAACTGGCGGGTCGGCGGGTCCGACGGGCGCCTGGAGACCACGCTGACGGCGGTCCATCCCTACGTGCGTTGGTCGGATGGAACTACGTCGATATGGACGATGGCCGGTGCCGGCTGGGGTCGAGCGGTCAACGCCAGGTCGGCCGGCGGCGTGGAGACGAGCAACCTGGGGTTGGGTCTGGGACTGGTGGAGGTGCGCCGGGCGCTGGGTGCGCTGGGCGGCAGCGGTGTGCAGTTCGGGTTGCGCGGCGACGCTGCGTGGGCGCGGGTCGAGACCGAAGCGGGCGCACAGACGCTCGACGGCCTGACGGCGGCGGTCAACCAGCAGCGGATCGGGGCGGAGGTATCGCGTGCGTTGCAGGTCGGCGGGCTCACGCTCGCGCCGTTCGGGGAGGCGAGCCTGCGACGCGACGGCGGCGCGGGCCAGACCGGGACGGGTCTGGAGCTGGCGTTCGGTGTGCGTGCGGTGGGTGGCATCGTGCGGCTGGACGCGCAGGGCAGGGTGCTGGCGGTGCACTCGGCGACGGGCTACCGGGAGCGGGGCCTGGGGGTGAGCCTCAGTGTGGGTGACCAGGGCGGCGAGGGGCTGTCACTGTCGCTGGCGCCGCGCTGGGGCGATGCGGCGACGGGGGCCGAGTCGCTGTGGCAGGATCAGGTCTACGGCCGGTATGGATTCGCCGGGGCGCGCGATGCGTGGGGGCTCGACTCGCGGGCGGAGTACGGGATGCGGCTGCCGGGCGGCGGTCTGCTGACCTGGTTCGGCAGCCTCAATCGGTCGTACGGCGACCGCCGCTTCCTGGTCGGCGGACGAATCGGGGTCGGCGGGGCGCGGCGCGGCCGGGCGCCGGGCGCGGCTGCACCGGCGCCGGGCCGGTCAGGTGGAGGTGAGACCTCTGACGTTCGCATTCGGCGGAACTGAGCCGGCCGGGCGTCGAGCGGCGTCACTCGACGGCGTCACTCGACTACGGCAGCCCAAATTCCGCACGCGGGCACGGTGTAAGCCTGTGCCAGGTCGAGTGTTCGGCGATGAATGCTCAGAGGAGTGGACCGGGACGGGACAGCTGTAATTGGCCTGCGTGGGCTTGACAAGACTTCTCCGGTAGACACGCAGGCCCAATCGGCCAGCTAACTGGAGGGTGTCTGATGACGCTGCTCAAACCGGTTATGGCACCCACAACGGCGGCGTTGCTCGATAAGTGGCCGTGCTCGTCGGTCCGCGCTTACGCTCTTCGTCCGGCTCGCTCGGGCCCTCCCCACGCACGCCGCGGGCATGCTCGGCTACCTGGGCACGCATCTGACAACGGGCCGTTAGAGGGTATCGACAACCCGCGGCGCGTCATCACCACGGCGCGCGTACGATTTCCCCCTGTTTTGCACAGCTGACGAACCGGGCTGCCATTAGACGAGCAGTCACAACATGAACTCGACGAACCGCCATCGACCTTTCCTGTTCCTGCTGGTGGTTCCGATGCTGGGCCTGGCGGCATCGGCGCAGGCCCAGCCTCCCAGCCCGACAATCGACAGCATCGGGCAGGGCTCGAACCTGACGGAAGTCCACCTGACCTGGAGCTGGAGCCTCGGCAACTCGGCCTGTGACGAAATAACGAGCTGGTTCGTCGACTACAAGAAGAGTGGCCAGAACCTGCCGTGGAGGACCTACGTTGCGGACGATCCGAACAATGCCACCAGCGGAACCTATGAAATCGTAGAAGTCCTAGGGACCTCGGTTTCATCCAAACCCTTCACCATCGGTCCATCCGCTACCGGCCATAATACGGGCGAGATCGGCGTAGCGCTCGACGACGTCGCGTACGATGTCCGCGTGTCTGTCTATTCCCGTGCATGCGAGGACACGACTCCGTACGGCGATAGCCTTACGCGGCGCAGCAGGAACATTCTGCCGGGGGTGACCAACCCGGTCCCAGACCAGAACGTGGTGCAGGGCGAGACGGTGGACGTGGACGTGTCGTCGGTGTTCACCGACGCCGACGGTGACCCGCTGACGTTGTCGGCTGCGTCCGATGCCACGGCTGTGGCGACGGTAACGCTGTCCGGGACGACGCTGACCGTCGCGGGGGTCACTGCGGGCACGGCAACCGGGACGCTGACCGCGGACGACGGTCAGGGCATCACGGTGGACGATACGTTCACGGTCACGGTCGAGGCGGACGCGACGCCGAGTTTCGGGAGCGAGACGATAGCCGCGCAGTTGTACACGGAGGGCGTGGCGATTACGGCGCTGACGTTGCCGGAGGCGACGGGTGGCAACGGGACACTGAGCTACAGCATCGCGGAGGCGCTGCCTGCGGGTCTGACGTTCACCGGGTCGAGCCGGCAGTTGGCGGGGACGCCGACGGCGGTGCAGACGGCGACGGACTACACCTATACGGTGACGGACGCCGACGGGGACACGGCCACGCTGACTCTGTCGATCACGGTCGAAGCCGATGCGTCGCCGAGCTTCGGGAGCGAGACGATAGCGGCGCAGGTGTACACGCAGGACGTGGCGATCACGGCGCTGACGCTTCCTGAGGCGACGGGTGGCAACGGGACGCTGAGCTACAGCATTGTCGAGACGCTGCCGGCTGGTCTGACGTTCACCGGGTCGAGCCGGCAGCTGTCGGGGACGCCGACCGCGGTGCAGACGGCGACGGACTACACCTATACGGTGACGGACGAAGACGGGGACACGGCGACGCTGACTCTGTCGATCACCGTCGAAGCCGATGCGACGCCGAGCTTCGGGTCGAGCACGATAGCCGCGCAGGTCTACACGAAGGACGTAGCCATCACGGCGCTGACTCTTCCTGAGGCGACGGGCGGCAACGGGACTCTGAGCTACAGCATCGCCGAGGCGTTGCCTACCGGACTCACGTTCACGGGTTCGAGCCGCCAGTTGTCGGGGACTCCCACGGCGGTCCAGACGGCTACGGACTACACCTACACGGTGACGGACGCCGACGGGGACACGTCGACGCTGACTTTTTCGATCACGGTCGAGGCGGATGCGACGCCGAGCTTCGGTTCGAGCACGATAGCGGCGCAGGTGTACACGCAGGACGTGGCGATCACGGCGCTGACTCTTCCTGAGGCGACGGGCGGCAACGGGACGCTGAGCTACAGCATCGCCGAGGCGTTGCCTGCCGGACTCACGTTCACGGGTTCGAGCCGCCAGTTGTCGGGGACTCCCACGGCGGTCCAGACGGCTACGGACTACACCTACACGGTGACGGACGCCGACGGGGACACGTCGACGCTGACTTTTTCGATCACGGTCGAGGCGGATGCGACGCCGAGCTTCGGTTCGAGCACGATAGCGGCGCAGGTGTACACGCAGGACGTGGCGATTACGGCGCTGACTCTTCCTGAGGCGACGGGCGGCAACGGGACGCTGAGCTACAGCATCGCGGAGGCTCTGCCCGCCGGTCTGACGTTCACGGCTTCGAGCCGCCAGCTGTCGGGGACTCCCACGGCGGTGCAGACGGCGACTGACTACACGTACACGGTGACCGACGAAGACGGTGACACGGCGACGCTGACTCTGTCGATCACGGTCGAAGCCGATGCGACGCCGAGCTTCGGGAGCGCGACGATACCGGCGCAGGTGTACACACAGGACGTGGCGATCACGGCGCTGACGCTTCCTGAAGCGACGGGCGGCAACGGGACGCTGACCTACAGCATTGTCGAGACGCTGCCGGCTGGTCTGACGTTCACCGGGTCGAGCCGGCAGCTGTCGGGGACGCCGACGGCGGTGCAGACGGCGACGGACTACACGTACACGGTGACGGACGCCGACGGGGACACGGCGACGTTGACCCTGTCGATCACGGTCGAGGCGGACGCGTCGCCGAGCTTCGGTTCGAGCACGATCGCGGCGCAGGTGTACACGAAGGACGTAGCCATCACGGCGCTGACGTTGCCTGAGGCGACGGGCGGCAATGGGACGCTGAGCTACAGCATCGCGGAGGCTCTGCCGGCCGGGCTCACGTTCACGGGTTCGAGCCGGCAGCTGTCGGGGACTCCCACGGCGGTCCAGACGGCGACCGACTACACGTACACGGTGACGGACGAAGACGGGGACACGGCGACGCTGACCTTGTCGATCACGGTCGAGGCTGACGCGTCGCCGAACTTCGGTTCGAGCACAGTACCGGCGCAGGTGTACACGCAGGACGTGGCGATCACGGCGCTGACGCTGCCTCAAGCGACGGGTGGCAACGGGACGCTGAGCTACAGCATCGCGGAGGCGCTTCCTGCGGGCCTGACGTTCACGGGTTCGAGCCGGCAGCTGTCGGGGACTCCCACGGCGGTGCAGACGGCGACTGACTACACGTACACGGTGACGGACGAAGACGGAGACACGGCGACGCTGACCTTGTCGATCACGGTCGAGGCGGACGCGACGCCGAACTTCGGTTCGAGCACGGTACCGGTGCAGGTGTACACGCAGGACGTGGCGATCACGGCGCTGACGTTGCCGGAGGCGACGGGCGGCAACGGGACGCTGAGCTACAGCATTGTCGAGACGCTGCCGGCCGGTCTGACGTTTACCGAGTCGAGCCGGCAGCTGTCGGGGACGCCGACGGCTGTGCAGACGGCGACGGACTACACGTACACGGTGACGGACGACGACGGCGACACGGCGACGTTGACCCTGTCGATCACGGTCGAAGCGGACGCGTCGCCGAGCTTCGGGAGCGAGACGATAGCGGCGCAGGTGTACACGCAGGACGTGGCGATCACGGCGCTGACGCTTCCTGAGGCGACGGGTGGCAACGGGACGCTGACCTACAGCATCGAGGAGGCTCTGCCGGCAGGCCTGACGTTCACCGGGTCGAGCCGCCAGTTGGCGGGGACGCCGACGGCGGTCCAGACGGCGACGGACTACACGTACACGGTGACCGACGAAGACGGGGACACGGCGACACTGACCTTGTCGATTACGGTCGAGGCGGATGCTTCGCCGAGCTTCGGGAGCGCGACGATAGCCGCACAGGTGTACACGAAGGACGTGGCGATCACGGCGCTGACGCTTCCTGAGGCGACGGGTGGCAACGGGACTCTGAGCTACAGCATCGAGGAGGCTCTTCCTGCGGGCCTGACGTTCACCGAGTCGAGCCGGCAGCTGTCGGGGACGCCGACGGCAGTGCAGACGGCGACGGACTACACGTACACGGTGACGGACGATGACGGAGACACGGCGACACTGACCTTGTCGATTACGGTCGAGGCGGATGCTTCGCCGAGCTTCGGGAGCGAGACGATAGCCGCACAGGTGTACACGCAGGACGTGGCGATCACGGCGCTGACGCTGCCTGAGGCGACGGGCGGCAACGGGACTCTGAGCTACAGCATCGAAGAGTCGTTGCCGGCCGGTCTGACGTTTACCGAGTCGAGCCGGCAGCTGTCGGGGACGCCGACGACGGTGCAGACGGCGACCGACTACACGTACACGGTGACGGACGACGACGGGGACACGGCGACGTTGACCCTGTCGATCACGGTCGAAGCCGACGCGTCACCCGACTTCGGGAGCGAGACGATAGCGGCGCAGGTGTATACGCAGGACGTAGCGATCACGGCGCTGACGTTGCCTGAGGCGACGGGCGGCAACGGGACGCTGAGCTACAGCATCGAGGAGGCTCTGCCTGCGGGTCTGACGTTCACCGCGTCGAGCCGGCAGTTGTCGGGGACGCCGACAACGGTCCAGACGGCGACCGACTACACGTACACGGTGACGGACGCCGACGGGGACACGGCGACGTTGACCCTGTCGATCACGGTCGAAGCCGACGCGACGCCGAGCTTCGGGAGCGCGACGATAGCGGCGCAGGTGTATACGCAGGACGTAGCGATCACGGCGCTGACGTTGCCTGAGGCGACGGGCGGCAACGGGACGCTGAGCTACAGCATCGAGGAGGCTCTGCCTGCGGGTCTGACGTTCACCGAGTCGAGCCGGCAGTTGTCGGGGACGCCGACGACGGTTCAGACGGCGACCGACTACACGTACACGGTGACGGACGCCGACGGGGATACGGCGACGCTGACTCTGTCGATCACGGTCGAGGCGGACGCGTCGCCGAGCTTCGGTTCGAGCACGATCGCGGCGCAGGTGTACACGCAGGACGTGGCGATCACGGCGCTAACGTTGCCTGAGGCGACGGGCGGCAATGGGACGCTGAGCTACAGCATCGAGGAGGCGTTGTCGGCCGGTCTGACGTTCACCGAGTCGAGCCGGCAGCTGTCGGGGACTCCCACGGCGGTGCAGACGGCGACGGACTACACGTACACGGTGACGGACGCCGACGGGGATACGGCGACGCTGACCCTGTCGATCACGGTCGAAGCCGACGCGTCACCCGACTTCGGGGACGCGACGATAGCGGCGCAGGTGTATACGAAGGACGTAGCGATCACGGCGCTGACGTTGCCTGAGGCGACGGGCGGCAACGGGACGCTGAGCTACAGCATCGAGGAGGTGTTGCCGGCCGGTCTGACTTTCACGGCTTCGAGCCGGCAGCTGTCGGGGACACCGACGACGGTCCAGACCGCGACCGACTACACCTACACGGTGACCGACGACGACGGGGATACGGCGACGTTGACCCTGTCGATCACGGTCGAAGCCGACGCGTCACCCGATTTCGGGAGCGCGACGATAGCGGCGCAGGTGTATACGAAGGACGTGGCGATCACGGCGCTGACGTTGCCTGAGGCGACGGGCGGCAATGGGACGCTGAGCTACAGCATCGCGGAGGCGCTTCCTGCGGGCCTGACGTTCACGGCTTCCAGCCGGCAGTTGTCGGGGACGCCGACGGCGGTCCAGGGAGCCACGGACTACACGTACACGGTGACGGATGAAGACGGGGACACGGCGACGCTGACTCTGTCGATCACCGTCGAGGACGATGCGTTGCCCAGCTTCGGCAGCGCGACGATAGCGGCTCAGGTGTACACGCAGGACGTGGCGATCACGGCGCTGACGCTGCCTGAAGCGTCAGGCGGCACCGGGACGCTGAGCTACAGCATTGCGGAGGCGTTGCCTGCGGGTCTGACGTTCACCGGGTCGAGCCGCGAGCTGTCGGGGACGCCGACGACGGTGCAGACGGCGACGGACTACACCTACACGGTGACCGACACTGCCGGGAACACGGCGACGCTGACGTTCTCGATTGTGGTGAACACGAACACGGGCTCCGGCGGCGGCCCCGGCGGCGGCGGTGGCGGCGGGCCAGCCAACCGGCCGCCGACGGTTTCGCTCTCGTGCGCAGGGGGGTGCGAGGTGGTGGCGGGTGGCGAGATCGCCGTGACGGCTGCTGGATCGGACGAGGACGGCGACGAACTGAGTTATGCGTGGAGTGCGTTGCAGGGCAGCTTCGTCGGCGCCATCGACAGTTTGACAGTCCGCTGGCAGGCGCCGTCGCAGCCGGGCCGGTACCTGATCCGCGTGGAGCTCTCCGACGGGCAGGGCGGCACGGTTTCGGCGGAGCTGACCGTTGTGGTGATCGACCCGAACAGCTTGCCGTCGTTCGATCCGCCGTCCTACTCGTTCGAGCTGCGAGAGGGCATTGCCGGACCGGCCGAACTCGGCACGGTGTTGGCGTCGGACCCCGAAGGCGAAGCTGTGACCTATGCGCTCGCGGCCGGCGATGCGGAGCGCTTCACGGTGGGCGAGCGCGACGGTCGCGTGACGTATGTGGGTGCGGGCGAGGACTTCCAGGCCGAGCCGAACCGTTTCGTTCTGACGGTGAGTGCGCGTGACGCCGACGGCCAGGAGGCGCGCGCCGAGGTCGTGGTGACCGTCACCAAAGTGAACGAGCCGCCGCAGGCGGTGGACGACGAGATCCGCACCGAAGAAGACCGGGCGGTGGTGGTGGACGTGCTGGCGAACGATACGGATCCGGACGGGGATCCGCTGCAGGTCGAGCGCGTGTCGGCGGCCGACCACGGCACGGTGCGGATTGCAGGCACGGCGGTGGAGTACACGCCGGAGGCGAACTACCACGGCAGCGACCGCTTCACCTATGTTGTTTCGGACGGCGAGGGTGGGACGGCGACGGCGACGGTCGAGGTGACCGTGCTGTCGGTGAACGACGCGCCGCAGGCGGTGGGTGCGATCCCCGCTCAGACGCTCGACGAAGGGGACGCCTCGTCGGAGCTGGACCTGACGCCGTATTTCGAGGACGCCGACGGCGATGCGCTGTCGTTCCGTGCCGAATCGTCCGATACAACAGTAGCGACGGTCGGGGTGACCGGGGCGTTGCTGACGCTGACGCCGGGTGGGCCGGGGTCGGCGGTGGTGACGGTGACCGCGGAGGACGCGGGTGGGTCGAGCGTGACGCAGATGTTCTCGGTGGGCGTGACGAGCCGCCTGCAGCGCGCGGCGTTGACGGACACGCTGGCGGGCATCGCGCGTTCACATCTTGCGAGCGTGCGGATGACGCTGGGGCGTCGGGCGACGGCGAGTGCGGCGGACGACCGGTCGCAGCTGACTGTGATGGGGCGCACGGTGCCGCTGGACAGGGCGAGTGCGAGCACGGCGCTGGAGCAGACGGCGTCTGGCTGGCTCGTGGGGCTGGCGGGCCACGGCTCGGTCGGCGCCGACCCGTACGGCCTGGGGATTGTCAGTCCGGGGATTATCGGTCCGGGGGCTGGCCCAGGGACTATCGGTCCGGGGATTGCGGGTCTGGGTCCGACCGCGGGCGGGCTGGGCGCCGCGGGTCTGGGGGCGTCAGCGGCCGGCGGCCGGCAGCCAGGCACGGCGGGCCTGGCGGGCTTCGGCGGCGGGTCGCAGGCGCTGTTGAGCGGGACGGAGCTGCTGCTGGGATTCGGCGGGGACGAAGGCGCGGAATCTGGGCGCCGCCGGTGGCAGGTGTGGGGCCAGAGCGACATGCAGACGTTCGCCGGCGCGCCGTCGGGGGTGGTTGGTTATGACGGCTCAGCGACGACGGTCTGGGCGGGTGTGGACACGCGGCTGTCCGAGCGCTGGCTGACGGGCGTGGGGGTGGCGCGCAGCAGCGGCGGCGCCAACTGGCGGGTCGGCGGGTCCGACGGGCGCCTGGAGACCACGCTGACGGCGGTCCATCCCTACGTGCGTTGGTCGGATGGAACTACGTCGATATGGACGATGGCCGGTGCCGGCTGGGGTCGAGCGGTCAACGCCAGGTCGGCCGGCGGCGTGGAGACGAGCAACCTGGGGTTGGGTCTGGGACTGGTGGAGGTGCGCCGGGCGCTGGGTGCGCTGGGCGGCAGCGGTGTGCAGTTCGGGTTGCGCGGCGACGCTGCGTGGGCGCGGGTCGAGACCGAAGCGGGCGCACAGACGCTCGACGGCCTGACGGCGGCGGTCAACCAGCAGCGGATCGGGGCGGAGGTATCGCGTGCGTTGCAGTTCAACGGGCTCACGCTCGCGCCGTTCGGGGAGGCGAGCCTGCGGCGCGACGGCGGCGCGGGCCAGACCGGGACGGGTCTGGAGCTGGCGTTCGGTGTGCGTGCGGTGGGTGGCATCGTGCGGCTGGACGCGCAGGGCAGGGTGCTGGCGGTGCACTCGGCGACGGGCTACCGGGAGCGGGGCCTGGGGGTGAGCCTCAGTGTGGGTGACCAGGGCGGCGAGGGGCTGTCACTGTCGCTGGCGCCGCGCTGGGGCGATGCGGCGACGGGGGCCGAGTCGCTGTGGCAGGATCAGGTCTACGGCCGGTATGGATTCGCCGGGGCGCGCGATGCGTGGGGGCTCGACTCGCGGGCGGAGTACGGGATGCGGCTGCCGGGCGGCGGTCTGCTGACCTGGTTCGGCAGCCTCAATCGGTCGTACGGCGACCGCCGCTTCCTGGTCGGCGGACGAATTGGGGTCAACGGGGAGCCGCGCGGCCGGGCGGCGGGCGCGGCTGCACCGGCAGCGGGTCGGTCAGGTGGAGGCGAGACCTCCGACGTTCGCATTCAGCGGAACTGAGCCGGCCGGGCGTCGAGCCGTGTCACTCGACGGCGTCACTCGACTTCCAGGAAGATCGGGTTCGAGTAGAACCAGAGGTCGTGCCAGGGGTTCTCCTCGGGGATGTCCAGCGCGGGCTCCAGGTCGTCGCTGCTCGTGCCGCGCACCCGGACATAGAGGTCGCGGTCGGCCGCCGGCAGCGGCACTTCGAGGGCGAAGCGATCCCCGTCGCGGACCAGCGCGTCGCGGGTGACGCGCGTCAGGACCCGCGTCGTCGGGTTGCGGTCGGTCGCCGGGTCGGCGGCCGCTGCCCCCACCTCGCCGATGATGACGTCGACCCGGCGGACGGCGGGGTTCTCGCCGGCCGCGTTCGGGGTCTCCGGGTCGCGGAAGCGCACCGTTGCGGCGACTTGCGCGCCGCGGGCGACACGTAGCGTACCCCCGAGTCCCGCCTCGCGTCGCCCGCTCGTCAGGCGTACGTCGAGTGCCGTCACGAGGTCCCCGGCGACCGCGAACAGGCGGCCCTGCCGCAGGCCGTCGAGCACCCCGGCGTAGGTCGGGCGCGCGTGGACCCAGGTCTTGTGGAACTCGCCGGGCCAGAAGTCGCTCCCGGCCCGCACCGGCTCGGTGTAGTGGAAGTGCGAGTCGGACGAGGCCACTATCCAGAACCGGCGTCCCTCGCCGAGCAGGGCGTCCCACAGGCCGCCGACGATGGCGGTCATCTGGTCGAAGCCGCCCAGCGTCTGCGCCCCGGGGTTCCAGTAGACGCCCCGGTAGGGGCTGCCGTTGTCCGCGGTCAGGGTGGCGGCCTGATGGCCGGGCGCGCCCTCCATCCCGCGGTAGACGTCCGGTGCGAGGTCGTTGTTCTCGCGCAGCTCCCACGGCTCGTCGCGACCATAGCGCCCGATGGCCGGCGCGGACCGCGAGGGATGGTTCGCGAAGAGGATCGGCAGCCGCTCCAGTCCCTGCAGGTGGGCCAGCGCCTGCCGCCGGAGCTCCGCTGACTGCCGGCGCGGGTCCGGTGGCCGGGCCCAGTCCTCGTTGGCGTCGAAACGGCTCTCTATCTCGTACAGCACCGCCGCCTCGTTCTCCGCGCGCGGAATGATGAGGGTGTGGTGGTCCATGCCCGGCATGTTGAGCTCCAGGCCGTAGAACTGCAGCACCTCGGGCACGAGTTCGCGCGACAGGGTCAGCTCGCGGTACGCCTGCTCGCGGTTCAGTTTGGCGTGGTGCGGGCCGCCGTGGTCGGTCGTCACCATCCAGCGCAGCCCGAAGCGGCGGGCCATGGCGGCGTTGCGCGGCGTGGAGTAGAGCGCGTCACGGCCCTTGATGGGCGTCGGCGGACTGGTGCGGTAGTCGTAGCCGACGCTCCAGTGGCTGTGGATGTGCGAGTCGCCGGCCAGCCACTCGCGGTCGGCGGCGGGTGCGGCCAGCGCGAGCGCCAGCCCCAGCCCGGCGACTGCACACGGCGCGCCGAGTCGGAAGAGACGCCGGGAAACCGGGTTCCAGGAAGGCATGGCGGAGCGATTCTACCACCGCCGCCGCGCCGACCCCGCCCGCCGGGCAACGCCTTCTGCGCCGCGGCCGGGTGCTTCCTGATCAATGCGTGGAGGGCATCCGCAGCCTGCCGTGGAAGGACCTTCTCGACCGGCTGTGGACCGGGACGTGGTCCGGGCCCGCCGCCCGCCGGCGTCGGCGCGGGAGGACCCGGGCGGTGCCGCGCGGAAGTGCGCCGGGCGGCCCGTCGGCGCCTGCCGCCGGACCGCCCCTGGCGGGCGCCGCCGCCGCTACTTGAGGGCCGAGTAGTCGCTGGCGCTCATCCAGAATACCTCGATCCCCTCCAGCGGAGCCGGGTACTTGGCCAGCAGCTCGTCCCACTCCGGGTCCTCGCGGAACGCGGCCCACACCTCGTCCCGGTGCGCGCGGTCGCGGTAGGCGAGCATCCAGACCAGGGTGTTCGGGTTGTCGAGCCGTTGCCAGACCGCCACGATCTCGGCGCCGTGCTTCTCGAAGATCGCCACCTCGCCGTCGCGGAAGCGCTGGTGCAGCTCGTCGATGCCGCCGCTGCCGTCGGCCGCCGGCCGGGCGGTGTACATGCGCACCTCGAAGCAGCGCGAGTCGCCGGCCGCGTTGTTGGACAGATCGGCCGGCAGGTCGCCCTTCGGGCCGCACGCATCCGGCGGGTCCTGGGCCGCGGCCGACCCGCTGATGCCGAAGACGATGACGACGGCGAGCACAACTGTTCGGATCACGGTTCTCCTCCTGGACTGGTGTGTTGCAGTGCAGACGCCGGGCAGCGCGCCCGCGACACCTCACGGTACACCGTCCGTTCCCGTTTCGTCTACCGCCGCGCGGCTGGCGCTCGATAGCTGCGCGGCGCGCGACCGGTCGCTGCCGGGGGGCGCATCAGCGCGCTCACTCGAAGCGGATGCCGTCCAGTTGCGCCGCGTCGTTCGTGAGGGGCGTGCCCCCCGCCGGCTTGCGGTTGCCGCTGAGGATGTAGGCGACGATGTCGGCCGACTGCTGCGGCGACAGGGATCCGGGTGCGTCCTGGGGCATGGTCTCCCGGATGAGCTCGAACAGCTCGGCCAGTGAGCGTCCCTGCCACTTCGCACGGAAGGTGTGGTCGCCGAGCAGGGCCGCCATCTCCGGCACGAAGGCTCGGATCGGGCCGTGGCACACGGCGCACTGGTCGTCGTAGAGCACCTGACCGCGTTCGGCCTGCGCGGCGGTGTACACGCCGTCGTCCACGGAACGCGGCGGATCCTGCACCGCCGGCCCGGCCACCGCCGCCCCGAACAGGGCAACGGTCACCGTCCCGGCGGCCCATGGAACAGGCATGGCTGCGGCGGCTACGGCGCCAGGATCAGCGTGGCGTTGCGCTTCGGTACCTGACCGCCGGTCGGGATCTCGGCCACCTTCTCGACCGTTGCGATCTCGACCACCGCGACGCTGTTGTTCCCCGACAGCGAGACGTAGGCATACCGGCTGTCGGGGGTGATGGTGATCCAGTTGGGCGAATGGCCCACCCTGACGCCGCCCACCAGCTCCAGGTCGGGCAGCGTGTAGACGTAGACGCTGCTGTTGAAGCTGCTGTTACCCACCAGGTAGCGGTTGTCGGGCGTCACGCCGAGCCCGTGCGCCGTGTTGCCGCCGTGGCCGGGAGTCTGCTGATCGGGCGGCACCTCGGGAAACTCGATGCGGGCCACTTCCTTGCGCGTGTCGAAGTCCACCACGGCGAAGCCGTTGAAGTTGGAGAGCTGCGCGTAGATGTGCCGCGTCGACCCGTCGGGGTTGGTGTCGAACGCCATCGGGCGGATGCCGCGGTCGAAGTACGTCGTCCACACCGGCTGGTCGGTCTTCGTGTCCACGACCGTGATGTTGCGGGCGCCGATCATCCCGGCGATGGCGTACTTCCCGTCGGGCGTCACGTAAGTGTTGTGCACGCCGCCGTGCACCGAGATGGTGGCGACCATCTCGTTCGTGCTGGTATCGAGCACGTCGAGGGCACCGGGCGACTGTGCGATGGCCGTATAGACCTTGCGCCCGTCCGGCGTGATGGCAATGTTGTTGGGCCGACCGCTGAGGGGGACCTTCTTGACGACCTGCAACGCCTTCATGTCGACGATGTCGACGGTGTCGTCGGCTTCGTTGGCGACGTACAGCCAGCGCCCGTCCGGCGATGGGGCCGCTCCGTGCGCCCGCTCGATGCCCTGGATCTCGCCGACGACCTGGTTGGTGGCCGGGTCGATGATGTGGACGTTGTCACCGGCGCTGTTCGTCTGCACGATGCGCACGGTGCCCTGCGCGGCCGCCGCGAGGGGCAGCACGAGAATTGCCGCCGCCGCCGAGAGGATCGAGCTGCGTGTCATGACCATCGTTGCGCTCCTGTGTGACTGGTACGGATTGCGTGGCCCCGCCCGCGCTACTGCCCGCCGGTTTCCCCGCGTACCCAGGCCGCGAGCGTCTCGAACGCCGGGTCGTCCTGCGATCCGAACTGCCGGCCGCCGGTGTGGAACTCGTTGCCGCCGGCGGCCGGCTCCAGGGGATGCACGAGCAGCCGGCTGGCCAGCGGGTCGCCCGGCGTCACCAGGCTGGAGACGGACTCGAAGTTGCGGCGCGACTGCGCCTCGGTCCAGGCGGTCGCGCCCGGTTCCAGACCCTCCAGGAACGCGACGCGCTCGTCGCCGGAGTGGCAGACGACGCAGCGCGTCAAGCCGGGGCGCTTCTCGAGGAAGATCGGCTCGACCTGCGTCCGGTAGTACTCGAAGTCGAGCTCGACCGGGGCCGCAGGCGGCTGCACCAGCAGCATCGTCAGAGCCCAGATCACATGCATGGCAGGCCTCCTGTCGCTTGCGGTCCCGCGGTCGATCCGGGAGCCAACCCGCGCGCGGCGGCCCCGCGGCGCCTCCTTCCGCGGCGGTCGGCGGTTCCGTCACGAGGAGCGCGGAACCGTGTACAGTTATCTGGTGCGGAAGGGGGGATTTGAACCCCCACGAGCCGAAGCCCACAAGCTCCTGAGGCTTGCGCGTCTGCCAGTTCCGCCACTTCCGCAACGAGAGCAACGAGTATAGCACCGGGTTCCACAAGGAGACTCAACGTGGCACTAGCACGCGCCGCACGTCTCATTCTGCTCTTCATCGCGCTGTCGGTCCTCGTCTCGCTGGCCGCGGTGACGGCCACCGTCCTGTTTGCGACCCGCGGTCCGGAGATCCCGGCCGAGTCGGTGCTCTGGCTCCGCGTGCCGGAGAATCTGGCCGAGCGGCCGGCGGATCACCCGCTGGGCCAGATTCTCGGTCCGCGCGACACGGTGGGGGAGGTCGTGGACGCGCTGCGCAAGGCGCGGGTCGACGACCGCATCCGGGCCGTCGTCATCGTGCCCCCGCTGCAGCCGGGCCTGTGGGGCAAGGTGCAGGAGATCCGGGCCGCCGTGCAGGACTTCCGCCGCTCGGGCAAGCCCGCCGTCGCCTACCTCGAGTACGGCGGCGGCCAGCAGTACTACCTGGCCGCCGCCTGCGACGAAATATTCCTGATGCCGACGAGCCCGCTGGACTTGGTGGGCGTGGCGCTGTACGAGCCGTTTGCCCGCGCGGCGCTCGACAAGATCGGCGCGTACCCGGACATGCTCCACGCCGGCGACTTCAAGACGGCCGCCAACGTATTCACGGAGACGACGTTCACGCCCTTCCACCGCGAGATGAACGAGTCGTTGAACCGGGATCTGTACGAGCAGCTCGTGGCGGGCATTGCGGAGGGGCGCGCGCTGTCGGTGCCGGCCGTGCGCGCGCTGATCGACGACGGTCCGTTCCTGCCGGACGACGCGGTCGGGCGGGGGCTGGTCGACGGCCTCGCGTACGAGGACGAGTTGCTGGAGCGTCTGACGGACGACGGCCAGTCTCTCGCACGTCTGCGGTACTCCGAGTACCGCCGCGTCGACCCCCGGTCGCTCGGGCTGCAGGCCGGACCGTCGCTGGCCGTCGTGCACGCCGTCGGACCGATCGTGCTCGGTGAGGGCAGCGTGGATGCCAGCGGCGGGAGCGTGGCCGCCGCGCAGCCGCTGGCAGAGGCGCTGCGCGCCGCGCGCGAGAACGATGCCATCGAGGCCGTCGTCCTGCGTATCGACAGTCCGGGCGGATCGGCGGTCGCCTCCGACTTCATCTGGCGCGAGGTCGTGCTCACCGCGGCGGCCAAGCCGGTCGTGGCGTCGATGTCCGACCTGGCCGCCTCGGGCGGCTACTACCTGGCGATGGCGGCCGACGTCGTCGTGGCGCAACCGGCGACGCTGACGGGTTCCATCGGCGTCGTCGGTGGCAAGCTGGTGCTGGGCGAGACGTTCGCCAGGCTCGGCATCGCCGTCGAGGCGGTCTCCGCCGGCCGGATGGCCGAGATGAACTCGCTGTTCACGCCCTATTCCGAGGAGGCCAGAGTCCGCGTCCAGGGGTTGATCGACGCGTTCTACGAGGACTTCGTCGCCAAGGCGGCCGAGGGACGCGCCATGACCCCGGAGGCGGTCCACGCCGTCGCGCAGGGGCGGGTCTGGACCGGCCGGCAGGCGCTGGAAGCCGGCCTGATCGACGAGCTGGGCGGGCTGCCGCGGGCGGTGGCCATCGCGAAGGAACGGGCCGGCATCGCGGCCGATCAGGAGGTCGCGCTGATCCCGTACCCGCGACCCCGATCCTTCTTCGAGGTGCTGGCCGGCGGTCTCGCGATCCGCTCCCACCTCCTGCCGGCGGCCTGGCTGGGCACGCCGGCGGCGCGCGTCGGCTCGGCGCTCACGGTGCCCCTGCGGCTCTTTCGCCCCGGGGAGCCGCTGGCGTTGATGCCGTACGTGTACGTGGAATAGCGCAGACCGCCCGCTACGCCCCCACGGCCAGGTCCAGCGCCTCGTAGTCGATGTCAATCGACAGCTGCTGCTGGACCTGGGACATGTACGAGCTGTAGAACTCGTTCTGGCGGTTCTGCAGCAGCTCCGCGCGCAACGCATCGCGCGCCTCCGCGATCTGCTCGGTCGTGACGTCCTCGCGCTCGACGAGATGCAACACCGCGAGCGTGTCGGTGCCCGTGTCGACCACGTCGCTCACGCCGCCGACCGCCAGCTCGAACGCTGCGCGTTCGAGTGCCGGACTGACGCCGATTCCCGGGAACGCGGCCCCCCGCGCGATCAGCTCGCTGGCGGTGACGGTGAGCTCGGCGTCCTCGGCGGCGGTCCGGAAGTCGCCGCCCTGCAGGGCGGCGACAGCCTCGTCCGCCCGCTGGCGCGCGTGCTCCAGGGCCTTGCGCCGGAGCACGTCGCGCCGCACGTCGTCCCGGACGTCCTCCAGGGGCGGGACGACCGGCTCCTGGCGGCCGATGACCGTGATGAACGCCGGCCCGGTCGGTGTCTGAAGCGGTCCCGCGACGGTGCCTTCCTCCATCTGGAAGGCCTCCGCCGAGATGCGCGGGGCGAAACCGAGACCGAGGATGGGCTCGCCGGCGGCGACGAAGCCGGACTCCTGCAGCTCCAGGCCGCGGGCTGCCGCGGCGCGCTCGAGCTCCTCCGGCGTGGAGGCCTCGGCCGCAATCGCGCGCCCGAGCGCGGCGGCCCGCGCGCTGGCCCGCTCGTTCTTCAAGGTGTTCTCGATGGCCTCGCGGACCTCGTCGAGCGGCTGCGTGGTCTCCTCCTGCTTCTCGGTGACGCGGATGACGTGGAAGCCGAACGCGCTGCGGACGGGATCCGAGACATCGTCGACGTCGAGTGCGAAGGCGGCGGCCTCGACTTCGGCCACCATCCGGCCGCGGCCGAACAGCCCCAGATCGCCGCCGTCCGCCGCGGTCGCCTCGTCGTCCGAGTGTTCGCGGGCCAGCGCCGCGAAGTCGGCCCCGGCACGCGCCTCGTCCGCCAGCTCGCCGGCCCGCGCCTCGACCTCGCTCTCGTCGAGCCCCTCGGTGCGCAGGAGGATGTGGCTGGCGCGCACCTGGCCGGGCGTCGTGTACTGGGCGATGTTGGCCTCGTAGTACTGGCGGATCTCCGTGTCCGCCGGCGCCAGGGTCTCGAAGATGGCCGACTCGTCGACGAGCAGGAACCGCAGTTGCCGCTTCTCCGGTTCTTCGTAGGCCAAAGGCGATTCGTCGTACAGCGCCTGGACCTCCTCGTCCGACGCCTCCACGTCGTCCCGGTAGTCGTCACCGCGGAAGGCGACCAGCTCGACCCGCACCTTCTCGTTGCGTCGGCGGTACTCGTCCGCGATCTCGTCGTCCGAGACGGTCACCCAACCGGTGACCGCCGCCTCCAGCCGCTCGAACAGGATGTCGCGGCGCACCTCTTCCTCGAACTGCGCAGGGGTCAGCGGGGGGCGCTGAAACTGCAGCGCCTGGCGGTAGCGCTGCTCGCCGACGAACTGCCCGTTCTCCTGGAACCCCGGCAGGCTCACAATCCGCTGGCGCACCTCGGCGTCGCTCACCGTCAAACCGAGCCGATCGGCCTCGGACAGTGCCGCATAGCGGCTGATGAGCGCCTGCAGGAGCTGGCGATCGATGCCCAGCGACCGCAGCACCTCCTCGGTGACCTCGCCGGACGACTGCAGGCGGTAGCTCTGCAGCTGAGCCAGATACAGCTGGCGGAAGCGCGCCACCGTGATCTCGTGATCGCCGACCCTCGCGAGGACCTCGTTCGGCATCCCCTCCAGGGCGGTCTGATCGACGAATCCCGGGACGTACAGGAACGCGAATGCCAGGCACACCAGGCCCAGGCTCCACTTGAGCCACCCCTTGTGGCGCCGCATGCCGTCGAGCATCGTCATGCCGCTGATTGTAGCCCCGCGCGCGCCTCCTGTCATCCGTTCCCCGCCCGCCGGGGCGGGGCGGGCAGTGTGCTATATTGGCACGCAGAAATTCAGGGCATCCGCATTTTCACAATCGAATTTCCGCCTCTCGGAGGGCATGGCCCGGCTTGAGTTTCCGCTCGATCTTTTCCCTGTTCTCCAACGATCTCGCCATCGATCTGGGCACCGCGAACACGTGCGTCTTCGCCCGCGGCAGGGGTGTCGTGCTCAACGAGCCCTCCATCGTGGCCTTCAACAAGTCCACCGGATCCATCGAGGCCGTCGGGCGCGATGCGAAGGAGATGGTGGGGCGCACGCCCGGCGACATCGTCGCCATCAAGCCCATGCGCGACGGCGTCATCGCGGACTTCGAAGCCACGGAGAAGATGCTCAACTACTTCATCCGGAAGGCGCACGAGCGCGCGATATGGGTGCGGCCACGCATCGTGATCGGCGTGCCCTCGCAAATCACGCAGGTCGAGAGGCGGGCCGTCAAGGATAGCGCCTATCGTGCGAAGGCCAGCGAGGTGCATCTGGTGGAAGAGGCGATGGCCGCGGCGATAGGCGCGGGCATGCCCATCACCGAGCCGTTCGGGAACATGGTGGTCGACATCGGCGGCGGGACGACGGACGTCGCGGTCATCTCGCTGGCGGGCATCGTGTACAGCCGCGCCGTGCGGGTTGCCGGCAACGAGATGGACGAGGCGATCATCCAGTACATCAAGAAGAAGTACAGCCTGCTCATCGGCGAGCGCACGTCCGAGCAGATCAAGATGCAGATTGGTTCGGCCAGCAAGCTCGACGAGTCGCAGACCATGGAGATCAAGGGGCGCCATCTGGTCGAGGGCATTCCCAGGGCCATCACGATCAGCGACGAGGAGGTCCGTGAAGCTCTCTCCGAGACGGTCAAGGCCATCGTCGACGCCGTCCGCGTGGCCCTCGAGCAGATGCCCCCCGAGCTGTCGGCCGACGTGGTAGACCGCGGCATCACGATGACCGGCGGCGGGGCCCTGCTCAAGAACATCGACAAGCGGCTCCGCGACGAGACGGGCCTGCCGTTGGAGATGGCCGAGGACCCGCTCTCCTGCGTGGTGAAGGGCGCCGGCAAGATGCTGTCGGACTTCGGTCTGCTGCGCAGGATCGCGAAGGACTAGGCAGAAGCGGCCGGCCGCGACCGGAGAAGAGTGCAGGACGCGTGAAGGACCGCCAGCGCAACGGCTATCTGGTGTCGGCAGTCGTCGTGGGGCACTTCATCCTGATCTCCGCCCAGGTGGGCGGCGGTAGCGGCGGGAGCGTGCTCGAGGACGTCGCGTTCCGCGCGTTCGCGGAGGTGCAGCGCCTGCTTACGTCGGCCCGGGGCGGCGTGGCCCAAGCCTGGTCGCACTACGTGGCGTTGCGCGACGTGCACGACCGGAACGACGCGCTGACCGTCACGGTGGCCGACCTTCAACTGTTGCTGCAGGAGGAGCAGGCACTGGCCCGGCAGGCCCGCGGCCTGCAGGAACTGCTCGGGCTGCGGCAGGAGGTGGACCTGCGCACCGTGGGTGCGCGGGTGATCGCCACTGCCGCGACGCCCTATGTCCGCACCCTCACGGTCGACCGCGGTGCGGAGGACGGCATCGACGCGGACGACGCGGTCATCGCGCCCGAGGGGATCGTGGGACGGATCGTCGGCACGCCGGGCCCGCGGGCGGCGCGGGTGCAGCTGTTGATCGACCGCCTCGCGGCCGCCGGCGCGCGGGTGGAACGCACGCGGGTGTCCGGGATCGTGACCGGGGGCGACGACGGGACGGAGCTGCGCATGGAGTACGTCTCCAACCACGAGGACGTGGATGTCGGAGACCGGGTCGTGACCTCGGGGACCGATGGCATCTATCCCGCGGGATTCGTCATCGGCACGGTGGCGGCGGTGGCTCCCGGAGCGGAGCTGGACCTGGCGATACGCATCGTCCCGGCGGTCCGGTTCTCGCGGCTCGAGGACGTGCTGGTCGTCGTGAGCGACGACCAGCCGCTGCCCCCGCTGAGCGTGGCAAGCGAGTGACCCCCATCGGCATCGCGCTGGCGCTGGCCGCAGCGTTGCTCGTCCAGACGGCAATCGTGCGCCTGGTGGCGAGCGAGGGCCTGCCGACCGATCTCGTGCTGCTCGTCGTCATCTTCGCGGCGCTCTCGCGCGGCCGGAGAACGGGCTTGTGGACGGGCACGGCCGGTGGTCTGTTGCAGGACATGCTGTCGGGCGGGCTGATCGGGATCAGCGGACTGGCGAAGAGCATCACCGGCGTGCTGGTTGCGACGGCCGGTTCGCGCTTCATCATCCAGACCATCTGGCAGCACCTGGTGCTGATCGTGCTGGCCAGCGGGTTTCATACCGTGGCCGTGCTGGGCGTGCACGCACTCGTCGGAACCGCGCCGGCGGCGACGGCCGCGTTCGTGCTGAGCCGGGCGCTGGCCGAAGCGGCGCTGGGAATCACCGCACTGGCAGTCGCGCGCGTGGTGCCGGCTGCGGTCCGGCGCCTGCGCCGGCGACGGACCGCGCAGCGGCGCTGGGTGCTGTCCCATGGTGGTTGAGAGGCGTTCCCACGGGAACCACCCGCGGGCGGCAAAGGCGCCCCGCTGCGGCGCCGCGGGCAGTTGAGCATGCATCCGGAATTTGCAGACGAACGCCACACCGCCAGCCGCGAGCGCTGGCGCGGCCTGCTGCGCCTGGCCCAGGCCGGCATCGCATCCGCCTTCTGCGCGATTGCGCTGAGCTTCTGGAGCTTCCAGGTGGGCCAGTACGTCCGCTTCGCCGCCATGGCGGAGAACAACCACCAGCGCGTTCTCGATCTGCGGGCACTGCGCGGGGCGGTGGTCGACCGTAACGGGGACGTCCTGGTGCAGAACCGTTACTCGCTGGACATCTGTCTCGTTCGCGAGCAGGTCGCGGACCTGGACCGGACGCTCGACCTGGTCGCCGCGGCGACCGGGGCGGATCCGCAGGCGCTCCGCGCCGCCGTCGCCGCCGGCGCCGATGTGCCGGTCTATCGACCTGTCGCACTCATCGAGGATGCAACGCGGGCGCAGGTGGCGGCCGTCGCCGCGCGCGCGTTCGAGCTGCCGGGGGTGGTCGTCGAGCGGAACCCGACGCGCCACTATCCGAGCGGGACCAGCGCGGCGCACCTGTTCGGCTATGTCGGCGAGGTCACGGACAGCCAGCTACGCGCCGCCGTCGACGAGCGCATCAAGGTGGGCGCGGTAATCGGCCAGTCGGGCGTCGAGCGGGCGTACAACCGGCTGCTGATGGGCAATGACGGCACCCGCCGCGTCGCCGTCAACAGCATCGGCCGGGAGCTCGCCACACTCGAGGAGCGCCCGCCGGCGGAAGGCCAGTCGCTGCAGCTCACGATTGATTTCGACGTACAGAGGGCGGCGGAGGACGCGTTCGCGCACGCGGGGTTCACGGGTGCCGCCGTCGCGCTGGATCCGCGCTCGGGCGAGGTGCTGGCGCTGGCCAGCCTGCCGGCCTACGACCCGAACGACTTCGCCCGCGGCCTCGACGGGCCGACCTGGTCCCTGCTCAACGACGATGCCCGCAGGCCGCTGCAGAATCGGGCGCTCCAGGGACGCTACTCGCCGGGCTCCACGTTCAAGCTGGTCGTGGCCGCGGCGGCGCTGCAGGAGGGCATCGTGACGCCCGACTTCCGGGTGGATTGTCAGGGCGGGGGCGTGTTCCACGGGCGCTTCTTCCGGTGCCACAGCCGCCACGGCTCGGTTGCCATGGACGAGGCGCTGGAGAAGTCGTGCAACACGTACTTCTACACGCTCGGACAACGCACCGGCATCGACGCCATTCACCGCTGGGCGACGGCTCTCGGCCTGGGCCGGCCGAGCGGCATCGATCTGCCGCACGAGGTCACGGGTGTCGTGCCGTCGCGCGAGTGGAAACGTCGGCAGACGGGTGAGCCGTGGTACCCCGGCGAGACGATTTCGGTGGCCATCGGCCAGGGGTCCGTCGCGGTGACGCCCCTGTCGCTGGCGGTGATGATGGCGACGGTGGTCAATGGCGGCACGCGGGTCGTGCCGCATCTGCTCAAGGCCGCGCGGACCGCCGAAGGCTGGATTGCGGCGGACCGGCCCCGGCCTGCCGCGGTCGATCTGCGTGCCGCCACGGTGGAAACCCTGCAGCGCGGCCTGTGGCTGGCCGTGAACCGGGCGGGTACGGCGGGTCGGGCGCGGATTCCGGGCCGCGACGTGATTGGCAAGACGGGCACGGCGCAGGTGATCTCGCTGGCGGGACGGGCGGCGGCGGAGGCTGCGACCGGCGCGGAGCGGCGCTTTCGGGACCACGGCTGGTTCGTCTTCGCGGCCCCGCGCGACGATCCGCGGATCGCCGGCGTCGTCTTCGCCGAGCACGCGGGTCACGGCTACCTCGCGGCACCGATTGCACGACACCTGCTCGAGACTTTCTTCGCGAAGCAGGAGGGCCGCCCCCTGCCGGTGCTGCCCGCAGCGCCGCGCCCGGCGGTGCCGGACGCCGCCGTGGACGCCGTGGGTGCGGGGCGCAGCCCTGTGTGACGGATTGACCGATGTTCGATAGCCGCCTGTACAGCCGCCTCGACTGGAGCCTGCTGGCCGCGGTGTTCGCGCTGTGCCTGCTCGGTCTGGCGATGATCTACAGCACGACCTACGAGGCCGCCACCGGCCGCGTCGGACCGCAGCTCGCGCGGCAGGTGTGGGCGCTCGCGATCGGGCTGGTCGCCATGGCCTTCTGCCTCGGCATCGACTATCGCGAGCTGACCAACCGCGTCGTGCTCGTATACGGCGGCCTCGCGCTCCTGCTCGTCTGCACGCTCGTCATCGGTTCGGAGCAGGGTGGCGCGCGGCGCTGGATCGACCTCGGCCCGGTCAACTTCCAGCCCTCGGAGTTTGCCCGCATGGCGGTCGCGCTGGCCCTGGCGACCTTCTACGGAACGCTGCAGCGTGTCGGCGTCCGCACCCTGGACTGGGTGGTCGGCGCGCTGGTGGTCGCCCTGCCGTTCCTGCTCATCATCGTCCAGCCCGACCTGGGGACGGCGGTCACGTTGCTGCCTGTCTGTCTGGCGGTCATGGTGTTCGCCGGGCTGCGTCTGAAGCTGCTGGCCGCGCTGGCCCTCGTCGGCCTGCTGCTGAGTCCCGTGGCGTGGACCTACGCTCTCGAGGACTACCAGCGCGCCCGGCTCGTGAGCTTCGTCGACCCGGAACGCGATCCGCGCGGCGCCGGGTACCAGCAGATCCAGGCCCGCATCACCGTCGGGTCGGGCGGGCTGACCGGCAAGGGCTTTCTGCAGGGCACGCAGAGCCAGTACAACTTTCTGCCGGTCGCGCACAGCGACTTCGTCTTCTCGGTGTTGGCCGAGGAACAGGGGTTCCGGGGTGTGCTGGTGGTGCTCGGGCTGTACCTGTTCGTCATCCTGCGGTCGCTGGAGGCGGCGCGGGTGGCGCGGGACCGGACCGGTCTGCTGCTGGTCGTCGGGATAACCGCCGGATTCACCTTCCAGGTGATCTACAACCTGACGATGTCGGCCGGCCTGGCACCGGTCAAGGGCCTGACCTTGCCGCTGATGAGCTACGGCGGCTCGTCGCTGATTGCGACGCTGATGGGGTTCGGTCTCATTCTGAACGTCGGCATGCGTCGTTTCGCCAGTTGACCGCCGCGCGCGCGGCGGCGTGAACGTGACTCGCAGAGGGATGACAGCCGTGGCGTGGAACGGTGTGCCGATGACGGTGCGCGGGCCGCTGTCCGGCGGGCTCGTGCTCGTCGGCTCGCCCCTGCCGCCGGCGCCCGACCTGTGCCGCTGCAGGCCGACGAGGCCAACGGAGAGTGTTTGGCATGAACAAGGAGTTGATCGTTTCCTCGTCTCCGCACGAGACGACGGCCGCGATTCTCGAGGACGACCAGGTCGCCGAGGTGTTCATCGAGCGGATCAGTCAGCGCGGCACCGTGGGCAATGTCTACAAGGGCCGGGTCTCGAAGGTGCTGCCGGGCATGCAGTGCGCCTTCGTCGACATCGGGCTCGAGCGGGACGCGTTCCTGTATGTGGCCGACGTCGTCGATACGGTCGAGCAGTTCGAGCGCCTCGAGGCCGGTGACTCCGAGGACGACGATGCTCCGCGCGGCGGCAATCCCGATGCCAAGATAGAGGAACTCCTCGAGGCGAACCAGGAGATTCTCGTTCAGGTCGCCAAGGACCCGCTCGGCACGAAGGGCGCCCGGATCACGTCGCACGTGGCGTTGCCGGGGCGGTTCCTGGTCTTCATGCCGACCGTCGACCAGATCGGCGTGTCTCGCAAGATCGACGCGCGCAGCGAGCGCGGGCGGCTGCGCGGCATCGTGCGGCGCTTTCGCGAGGAGCACGGCTTCACCGGCGGCGTCATTCTGCGGACCGCGGCCGCCGGCAGACCCGACGAGGACATCGTCGCGGACCTCGCGTACTTCCATCAGCTCTGGACCGAGGCCCGGCAGAAGACCGAGCAGGCGCGGGCGCCGGCCATCATCCACCGCGAGGAGAGCCTCGTGGCGAAGCTGCTGAGGGACTTCCTCAACGAGGACTTTTCCGCCATCCGCATCGATGATGCAGAGGAGTGCAGGCGGGCGCTGCGCCTCATCGAGCGGATCATGCCCAGCCTGGTGCCGCGCACGCACCACTACACGAAGGACTTCCCCATCTTCGACGAATACGGCGTCCAGGCCGAGATCGACAAGGCGCTGCGGAGCAAGGTCTGGCTCAAGTCGGGGGGCTACATCGTCGTGAACCACACGGAGGCACTGGTGGCGATCGACGTCAATACGGGCCGCTACGTGGGCAAGCGGACCGGCCGGCTCGAGGACACGATTGTCAAGACGAACCTCGAGGCGGCCAGGGAGATCGTGCGCCAGATCCGCCTGCGGGATCTGGGCGGCATCATCGTGCTCGACTTCATCGACATGGAGGAGCGCAAGAACCGCCAGCGCGTCCAGCAGGTCCTCGAGCAGGAGCTGCGCAAGGACCGATCGCCGTCCAAGGCGGTCCAGGTGTCGGAATTCGGGCTGATAGTGGTCACCCGCAAGCGCGCCAAGCAGAGTCTGGAGCGCCAGTTGACCGAACCGTGTCCCTACTGCTCGGGCAGCGCCGTCATCAAGGCCACATCGACCATCTGCTACGACATTCTGTCCGAGATGCGGAAGCTGGCCGTGGACCTGAACGGCCACGCGGTGCTGCTGCGCGTGAATCCCGACATCGCCCGGGCGCTCAAGGAGGAGGAGCGCGGTGTGCTCCGGGAGCTGGAAAAGGTGCTCGGCCGGCGCCCGCGTTTGAAGTCGGACGCGCAACTGCACCACGAGCAGTTCGACGTGATGACGTTGTGAGGGCGCGCCGTGCACGCCTGGCGGCGGCTGCACGCGGTGCCACGGCGCAGACTGCCGGCGCTAGCCGACCGGCAGGTGGAGCAGGTAGTGCGTGCCGCCCTGATTGATCCAGACGCGCAGATACTCGTTCTCGCGCAGCATCTCGACGCGTGCCGAACCCGAGCCGGGCGCGGCGCTCTTTGCCACCTCGCCGATCTCGCCGGCCGGCACGATGGTGACGACCTCCTGGCCGCGCACCGTGCCGCCCTGCACGAACTCGACCCAGCGTTCCAGCACGTTCAGCGCGCCCGCGGTCTCCGGCGCTGCCGACCTGGCCGTCAGGCGGACGTCGTAGCTGCCGGCATCCAGGGTCCGGCCGTCCACCAGCACCGCGCGCGGCAGGCTCACGGTCCCCAGGGCAACCTCGCCGGTGGGCACGTCCACGTCCGCCGGCGCGAGTTGTGCACCCGCACCCGCAGCTCCCGCCGCGGCGACGCACCACACGAGCACGACTCCCAGGCTCCCAGGCTGTTTCATCCACGCCCTCCCGCCAAACTCGATCATAGCGCGATTCGCGGCGTGCGTCGCCAATGGACGCGCGCGATGTGACGCTGGCGGCGGCCGGCAGGTCGGTGACGCGGGTGCTCCTGCCGGCGGTGCCGGTGGGGGTCAGGGTACCGGCGTGTCATCAGCAGGAGGCGACACGGATGGGTCCTGCGTAGGCTGATCGCGGTCGGCCGACCCCGCCGCCCAATGGACGCGCGCGAAGTGGCGCAGGCGGCGGCCGGCGGCGTGCACGCCCTCGGCGGCGAGCAGCCGGCGCTTGACGAGCGGGTCGCCGTAGCCGCCCAGGCGGCCGCCGGCGGCCACGACGCGGTGGCACGGCACGCCGGGGTTTCGGCAGCGGGCCAGGATGCTGCCGACGGCGCGCGCAGCCGCCGGACGCCCGGCCAGTGCGGCCACGTCGCCGTAGGTGGCCACCCGGCCCGTGGGAATGCGCCGCACCACCGCGAGCACGCGCTCCGCGAAGCGATCCTGACGGCCGGGAGCCATGCCGCGCCGCGTCAGTGCGACGGAGTGTTGCGCCACAGCTCGTCGAGCGCACCCGCCTGCAGCAGCTTCGTCGCGTAGGCAATCTGCCCGGTGTGCGCCGCGTAGTGGGTGAGCTGGAGGCCGATGACCTGCAGGTAGGTGGAGGGCTTCGGCGTGCGCGGGGTCGTTGCGAGCAGATCGGCGGGGTCGAAGGCTGCCAGCACCCGGTCGGCCTCGGCGACGGCGGCGTCGAGCTGCGCGCGCAGCGCAGCCCGCGGCAGCGGACCCCGCGCCGCGAACTCCGCGTCGCGGTCGCGCACGAAGTCGATGCCGCCCACCACGTGGCCGATGTAGTGCCGGGTCGAGCCGGCGCAGTGCAGCACGAGGTTGCCGACGGCGTTCGCCTGCTCGTTCGGCCGCCACCAGGTCTGTTGATCGTTCAGCGCGTCGAGGCAGGCCCGGATCTGTCCGGTCAGGTGCACGACGAGCCGCGACCGCGCCATGTACAGGAACGTGCCGGCCGCTGTCCGTTCCATGTCGTTCTCCTCGCGGCGCCCGCCGGCGGCTTCATCCGGACGGGAGCTTCGCCCCGGACCCCCGACGCCCGCTTGCGGGGACCCTTGGGCGGCCTGGGCGCCAAACTGCGCTGGCGGCTCCGCTTGGTGCCCAGTCCATCCTGCCGGGAGTCTATGCCGGTCTACGGCGCAGGTTCCTATTGGGCGTCGAGCGACGCGCGTCCGGCGGGCTGGCCGACCACGGCGGGGCCGTAGAAGATCGAGTTGAACAACAGCTTGAACGTGCCCCAGGTCTGCCCCCGGTGCTGCACCCGGAACGTGTGCAGGATGACCCGTCCGCGGCCGACGGAGACCTCCATGACGGCGCCGCTGCCGCGCAGCCGCTCCTCGCCGGTCAGCCAGCCGCTGCGACGCAACGGCCCGTCCGGATAGCGTGCGATCGTGCTGACCTCGGCGTTCGGATTGGCGCGGGTCAGACGGTACCCGCCGTTGGCGACGAACATCGCGTCGGCCACCGGCGCCATGCCGTATCCGAGCGGATGCGTCGTGTCGACGCTCACGCGCAGGATCGAGCCGGGGCAGTAGAAGGCATCGTCGGAGAGTCCGCGCACCACGTTCGCCAGCGGCACACCGAGGTGATCGATGGCGAACGCCGCGGCGTTGCCGAGCGTGATGAGCGTGCCGCCGGCGCGCACGAACTCGACGAGGTTCCGAACCCCCTGCGCGCCGATACCGCCGCGGTACTCGGGGCGCACGTTCGGTCCCAGCAGGCCCTGAATCAACGAGACCGAGCTCGTCTCCGGCAGGATGATGACATCGAAGCGGTCGTGCAGTCCGGAGGCGCGCAGTGCCCCGCTCCGCACGCGGGTGTAGCGGAAGTCGTGCTGGTCGAGCACCCAGCGGGTCCAGCCGGCATCCATGTTGCCGCCCCAGGGCTCGAAGACGGCGAGCCGCGGCGCGTGTATTTGCAACCCGGCGACGTCGTCGGGCAGGTCTGCCGCCGCGATGCGTAGCCGCAGCGTGCCGGCCAGCTCCTCCAGCACGGCGCGTTCGACGCCGGTCACCAGCATGGCCCCGCGCCCGTAGCGCCCCGGCGCGCCGAGGTCGAGCTCGTCGTGGGCCCAGCGCACGTCAGCGCCCACCGCCAGCAGCCGGTTCAGCGCGTTGAAGCTGCGATTGGTGTCGTGCGCGATCACGAACGTGTCACCGTTGCCGACTACGCGGCCGGCCGGCGCTGCGGCCTCTGTCGCCAGGGGGCGCAGCGCCGCCTCGAACGGTCGATCGATCCGAATCGTCTCGACGCCCATCAGCATGCCGAGCGTCCAGGCCGTGACGTCGTACGGCTTGTCGAGCGGCGCACTGGGATAGGGCCAGCGAATGTCCGGATACGTCTGCGGCTCGAGGATGTCCTTGATCCAGCGCCCGAACGGTTGAGACAGGCGGGCGACGTACGTCCCCGGCGGGTAGCTTTCGCCGTCCGCTGTGAACGGTTCGTCGGCCACCTCGATCTCGGCCGCCTCGGCCTGCAGCAGCCCCAGCAGATGCGCGACGGCGTGCGCGTCGCGCTGCGCCGCCGGTATCACGAAGGCATAGGGCGACCCGTCCGCGAAGCGGTCGATGGCGCGCCGGTTCATCAGGTAGAAGTTGCGCTTGAACGTCGCCCTGCCGTTCGCGACGGCCTCGAGCAAACCCTCCATGGCCAGCGCGTTGTATTCGACGACATCGCCGAACGTCCAGAGGCCGCCCAGCCATGGCCGCGGATAGTTCATCCGCGCCTGGACGTCGCGCGGGGGCGCCAGCGGCAATCTGAAACCTCGCCGACTGCCGAGCGATCCGCCGCGGCGCAGGCGCAGGCCCCGGTAGCGGGCGATGCGCTGCTGGCGGACCGACGTCGCCAGCTGCGTGCTGGCGACCTCCGTCAGGAGCCCCACCATGTTGTGCCACCACGGATTCGTGTTGTTGGCGCCCTGCCAGTAGCCGCTGTAGAGCTCGCCCCACAGGACGCCGGGCTTGCCGGCCTCGTGCAGCCGGCCCGCCATGGCCTGGCCGAGTTGATTGACCTGCGACCAGATGAGGGGGTCGACGTTCGGATTGGGCGGATTCTTGAACGGCGGCACGAAGATGCGCGCGTTGCTGTTGCCCATCTGGTGACTGTCGAGATACACCTCCGGCAGCCACTGGTGGTAGAGCACGTCGTTGAGGTGGCGCGTCTCGACCTGGGTCAGCATGTAGCTGTCGCGGTTGTTGTCGTGCCCGGCGTACTCGTGGTAGAGGTCCGGCAGCGGGGACCCTTCGTACGCGGTGCCCAGGTTGCGCCGGTACCACTCGACGACCATGCGCTGGCCGTCGGGATTCTGCGAGGGGATGAGCAGCACGATCAGGTTTTCCAACAGGTGATCGACCCACGCGGAGCGCTCGGTGGCCAGCTGGTGGATCAGGTCGTTCATGACCTGGTTGGTGCCGATCTCGGTCGCGTGCACGTTGGCGCCGATCAACACGACGGCCTTGCCGGTGCGCGCGATCTCCTCCGCCCGCTCCGGCGTCGTGCGCCGGGGGTCGGCCAGCTCCTGCTGCATCGCCTGGTAGCGCGGCAGATCGGCAATCGTGTCCGGCGTCGAGACGACCGCCAGCAGGTACGGGTGCCCCTGCGTGGACTTGCCGAGCTCGCTGACGACGACGCGCCCGGAGCGGTCGCCGATGAGGTGGAAGTAGTCGACCATCCGATCCCAGTGCGCGAGCTGGCGGTCCGCACCCATCGGGAAGCCGAAGAACTCCTCCGGGGTGGGGATTCCGGACGGCTGCTGGGCCCGCGCCGGAAAGGCCAGCGTGAGCGTCGCGGCGAGGCCGATCAACCCCGCGCGCAGGAGTCGGGAGTACACGGCTCGCAGTATATCGTGAATGTCCTGCCGGCCGGACGTCGGTTGGACGCCGGTCGCGGTCGTGTCGGCGGTCGTGTCGTAAGATGCCCTGGCAGCCGCCCAGCCAGCCATGCAGACGTTCCACCTGCGCGTCGTGATTGCCGGGGCCGCCGTGTTGCTGGCCGCGGGCGTGTTCGTGCTGCAGGAGACGCTGCCGGACCGGGCGCGCGCGGGCCTCGGCGTGGTCTGCTTCGGAGCCCTCATCGTGGCGTGCTCGTCCAACATCGCCGCGATCCGCTGGCGCACGGTCGGCTGGGGCATCGCCCTGCAGCTCCTGATTGCCGTCTGCATCCTGCGCGTGGAGGTGGGCGGCGTGCGGCCGGGCTACCAGTTCTTCGCGGCGCTGGGGGCCGTCGTCACCCGCTTCCTCGAATTCACGAGCGCGGGCTCGGGACTCGTGTTCGGCGTGCTCGCGGACCCGGAGGCCATGGGCCGGGTGTTTCCGGACGGCCTGGTGCTCGCGTTCGCCGCCCTGCCGGTCATCATCTTCGTCTCGTCCGTGTTCACCGTGCTGTACCACGTGGGGGTGTTGCCGCTGCTGGTGACGCTGATGGCCCGCCTCATGCTGCCGCTCATGCGCACGAGCGGCGCCGAGACACTGTCGGTCGTCGCCAACGTGTTCATGGGACAGACCGAGGCGCCCATCATCGTCAAGCCGTACATCGGCGGCATGACCCGCTCGGAACTGTTGACGCTGATGACCGGTGGGCTCGCCACCATCGCCGGCAGCGTGCTGGGCGTCTACCTCAGCCTCGGCGCCGATCCCGTGGCGCTGCTGACCACGAGCGTAATGGCCGCGCCGTGCGGCCTGTACCTGTCCAAGATCCTGGTGCCGGAGACCGGCCGTCCGGCGACGGCCGGCGCGGTCGCGACGGCGGTGCGCCGCGATCACGTCAACGTCATCGACGCCGCGGCGGCGGGCGCCGCGGACGGCATGCGCATCGCCCTCAACGTCGCCGCCATGCTGATCGCCTTCCTGGCGTTCATTGCCATGATCGACTTCGCGATCGGACTGCTGCGCCCGGGCCTGTCGCTGGCCGGCATCTTCGCCGTGGCGTTTGCGCCGGTGGCCGCCCTGCTCGGCGTCCCTGCCGCCGACGTGCCCGCGGTGGCCGACCTGCTCGGCACGAAGCTGGTTACCAACGAGTTCGTTGCGTACGTCAAGCTGGCCGGGGAGTACGAGGGCGTCATCAGCGGCCGGTCCCACACGCTGGCCACGTTCGCGTTGACCGGCTTCGCCAACGTCGGCTCGATCGGCATCCTCCTCGGCGGCATCGGCGGCATGGCTCCGAACCGCCGCGGCGACCTGGCGCGCCTCAGCTCCCGGGCCCTGCTGGGCGGGTTCGCCGCGACGCTGATCAACGCCGCGATCGCCGGCGTCCTGCTCTAGCCGCCCGTGGTGACACCCCGCGTCGCACCGGGACGGGCGCGGCGCCCGCCCGGCCAGGCGCGACGCGGGGCTGCCGGGACGGTTCCAGCGGCGTCTGCCGCGGCGCAGCCCCGTCTGAACTATGATCGAGGCCAATGCTGCCGACCATCGAGTGGCAGGACGGCGCCGTGGTGATGATCGACCAGCGCAAGCTGCCGGCGGAGGAGGCCTACGTCCGCTGCCGGACGCCGCGCGAGGTGGCGCGGGCGATACGGAGCATGGTCATCCGCGGCGCGCCGGCCATCGGCGTGGCAGCGGCGATGGGCCTCGCGCTGGGTGTGCAACGCAGCAGCACGAAGGGCTCCGCCCGGTTGGCCGCCGAGTTCTACAAGCTGTGCGAGCTGATGGGCGGCACGCGGCCGACGGCGGTCAATCTGTTCTGGGCGATCGAGCGCATGAAGGCGTGCTTCGCCGCCGCGGTGCAGGCCGGCCGGTCGCCCGCGGAGATCGCGGAGGCGCTGGTCGCCGCGGCGCGGCAGATACACGACGACGACGTGGCGAGCTGCAGGGCGCTCGGCGCGCACGGGGCCGAGGTGGTGCCGTCCGCCGGGCGCGTGCTGACTCACTGCAACGCGGGCGCGCTGGCGACCGGCGGGTACGGCACGGCCCTGGGGGTCATCCGCGCAGCCGTCGAGCGGGGCAAGCAGGTCGCCGTATTCGCGGACGAGACGCGCCCGTTCTTCCAGGGCGCCCGCCTGACGGCGTGGGAGCTGGTGCGTGACGGCATCGACACGACCGTCATCACGGACAGCATGGCCGGCCCGCTGCTGCGCGACGGGCGGATCGATCTCGTGGTCGTCGGCGCCGACCGCGTCGCGGCCAACGGCGACGTCGCCAACAAGATCGGCACCTACACGGTGGCGGTGCTGGCTCGCGAGCACGAGGTGCCGTTCTACGTCGCGGCGCCGCTGTCCACCATCGACCTGTCGACCGCTACCGGCGCGGACATTCCCATCGAGGAGCGCAGCGAGCGCGAGGTCACCCACGTCGGTTCGAAGCGGACCGCGCCGGAAGGCGTGCGCGTCTGGAATCCGGCGTTCGATGTCACGCCCGGCGGCCTCATCGCGGGGATAATCACCGAGCAGGGCATCTGCCGGCCGCCGTTCGACGCCAGCCTGCGGGCGGCCTGCGCGCGGGCGGGCGGGAGCGCGGCACGATGACGATTCTCGGCATCGAGACCTCGTGCGACGAGACGGCCGCCGCCGTCGTGTCGGACACCGGCGACGCGGCGCGGCCCTGGCGCGTCGGATCGAGCGTCATCGCCTCGCAGGTCGAAATTCATCGGGAGTGGGGCGGCGTCGTGCCCGAGCTCGCCTCGCGCCAGCACGTCCGCGACATCTGCGGCGTGGTCGAGCGGGCGCTCGCCGAGGCGCGTGTCGACTGGCCCGCGCTCGATGCCGTGGCAGTCACCCAGGGGCCGGGGCTGGTGGGCTCGCTGCTCGTGGGCGTGGCGTTCGCCAAGTCGCTGGCGGCGTCGCTCGACGTGCCCCTCGTCCCGGTTCACCACCTGGCCGGCCACATCGAGTCGCTGGTGGTGGAGAACGGCACCCCGCGGTTCCCGGCCGTCGTCCTCGTCGTCTCCGGGGGACACACCAGTCTCTATCACGTGCCGGCCGCGGGCGACTACCGCCTCGCCGGTCGAACCCGCGACGACGCCGCGGGCGAGGCGTTCGACAAGGTCGCGACACTGCTGGGCCTCGAGTACCCGGGTGGACCGGTCATCGACCGGCTCGCCCGCGCAGCCGACGACCGCGCCGTGGCGTTCCCGGTTGCCCGCATGACCCACGCCGATCGCCACGAGGGACCGCCGCTGGCGCGTCCGGCCGGGTTCGCGGGCGCGCTGCGCGGACGCCTGGAGTTCAGCTTCAGCGGGCTCAAGACCGCGGTCAAGCGGCACGTGGCCGCGCGGCTGCAGCAGCGCGACGGAGCCGCGCTGCCCGCCGCCGAGGTGGCGGACATCTGCGCCAGCTTCCAGCGCGTGGTCGTCGAGGCGTTGCTCGACCGCACGTTCGAGGCGGCGCGCTGGTTCGGGGCGCGCAGCATCGGCATTGCCGGTGGCGTCTCGGCGAACAGCCGGCTGCGGGCGGCCGCGCGCCGGCGCAGCAGCGAGGTCGGGCTGCCGCTCCAGCTTCCCAGTCTGGCGCTGGCCACGGACAACGCCGCGATGATCGCGGCGGCCGGGCTGCGCAACCTGCACGCCGGTCTGACCGCGCCGCTGGACCTGGACGCCGACGCGTCGCTTGCGCTGGTCGGCGACGACCGCTGAAGGAGTCCGCTGGCGCAATGACCTGGCACAGACAGGCACACTGGAGAATTCTCGCGGCCCTCGGTCTGGGCCTGGTGTACGGCGTCGTGGCCGCGGCCGCCGGCTGGGCGAAGTTCACGGGCGACTGGATCGCGCCGTTCGGCGCCATCTTCCTGCGCCTGCTGCTGCTCATCGCGGTCCCGCTCGTGCTGGCGTCGCTGATCACCGGGATCGCGTCGCTCTCGGACCTCGGCCGCCTGTCCCGCATCGGGGGCCGGACGGCCGTCATCTACGTCGGGACGACGCTCGTCGCGCTGCTCATCGGCCTCACCGTCGTCAACCTGCTCGAGCCCGGGGGAACCGTGCCGGACGGCCTGCGCGACCGTCTGCAGGAGACGTACGAGGACGATCTGGACGCGCGCGAGACGGCGGCGGCGGACGCCCGGACCCGCGGGCCGCTGCAACCGCTCGTCGACATGATTCCCGCGAACATCATCGGTGCGGCGGGCGACAACCGCAACATGCTCAACATGGTGTTCGTGGCGTTCCTGGTGGGGATTGCACTGATGCTGATCCCCCCCGGGCAGGCGCAGCCGCTGCTCGACTTCTTCCGCAGCATCAACGCCGTCGTGGTGAAGATCGTCGAGCTGGTGATCGTCTTCGCGCCGCTCGGCGTCTTTGCGCTGATTGCCGATACGATTGCCTCGGTGGCCGGCGACAGCCCGGGCGACATCGCCCAGCTGCTGGCCGCCCTCGGTTTCTATTGCCTGGCGGTCCTCGCCGGTCTGCTCGTCCAGGTCACTGTCACGTACCCGCTCCTGCTGAGGCTGCTCACACCGCTGCGGACGCGGGAGTTCTTCAGGGGTATCGCCCCGGCGCAACTGGTCGCGTTCTCGACGTCGTCGAGTGCCGCCACGCTCCCGGTGACGATGCGGGCGGCGGAGAACAACCTCGGGGTCCCGAAGGACGTGGCGGCGTTCGTCCTGCCGCTGGGCGCGACGATAAACATGGACGGCACCGCGCTGTATCAGGCGGTCGCCGCCATGTTCATCGCCCAGACGCTGGGCATCGATCTCACGCTGGCGGCGCAGGCCACCATCGTGCTGATGGCGCTGCTCGCGTCGATAGGGACCGCGGCGGTGCCGAGCGCCGGCGTCGTGATGCTGGTGATCATCCTCGAGGCCATCGGCGTGCCGACGGCTGGAATCGCCTTGATCCTGGGTGTGGACCGCATTCTGGACATGTGCCGGACGACGGCGAACGTGACCGGCGACGCGGCCGTGGCGTCCATCGTGGCGGCCGGCGAGAAGCGGCTGTCGGAACAGGCCCGATGACACCGACCCGCGCGCAGGCCTGGTCGCTGCTCACCGAGTACACGGCCGGCGACAGCCTGCGCAAGCACGCGCTGGCGGTCGAGGCTGCGATGCGGGGCTACGCGCGGCGCGCGGGGGAGGACGAGGAGGAGTGGGGCATCGTGGGCCTCCTCCACGACTTCGACTACGAGCGCTGGCCGAGCCTGGACGACCATCCCGTCCGCGGCAGCGAGATACTGCGCGGGCTCGACTATCCCGAGCGGATCATCCGGGCGATCCTGTCGCACGCCGACCACACCGGCGTGGCGCGGCAGGCGCCGGTCGAGCACACGCTGTTCGCCTGCGACGAGCTGGCAGGATTCGTGACCGCCGCTGCGCTCGTGAGACCCTCACGGAGCATCCTCGACCTCGAGCCGCGTTCCGTGCGCAAGCGCATGAAGGACAAGGCGTTCGCGCGCGCCGTGAGCCGCGACGACCTGCGCCGGGGGGCGGCCGAGGTGGGCCTGCCGCTCGACGAGCACATCGCGAACGTCATCCGCTTCATGCGCACGCAGGCCGCGGCCCTCGGCCTGGCGGGCTAGCACACTCCTGCCAAGCGCGGACGCCGGAGGTTCGGGGCGCAGCCCCGACCGCTGATTGACGCTCAGCGCGAGCCGGCCGGCTGCTCCGACTCGGCGGAGCGGGCGCCTGCCAGGATGTTCTCCAGCCCGTAGTTGCCCTCGTGGCACGCGTACTCGAAGATCTCGCCCCCGAGCGGCACCATCGGGATCTCCGCGGTCCACGGGCGCTCGTAGCTGGCCGGGTCGGTGACCGTGAAGCGGTAGTCGATGCGGTCGGCGGCGACGCGCGTGAAGCGCTCGACGACGCGGGCATCCGCGCTGGCGGCATGCACGAGATTGCGCACGCGCTCGTCACCCTTCGGGCTCAGGTTGGTCGTCTCGACCACCAGCGTCTCGCCCTCCCAGTGGGCGCGCGAGTCGCCCATCCACTGGCCGAGCTGCGAGGGCAGATGCGAGCGGCCGTCCAGCGGGATGATGCGCGCGTCGTGGATCATCTCCACCAGGATGACGACGTGGTTGGGCGTTTGCAGAATCTGGTAGTTGTGGTTGTAGAAGCCCGGCACCATGGCCCCGGGCATGCCGCGCGTGATGCACCGGTCGTAGAGGTTCAGGTCCTCCCAGGTGTCGAACTCCGTGCCGTTGCGCATGGCCGCGAACGCGGCGTCACTTTCCCGCACGCGATCCGTCAACGCCGGGTACTTTCCGTCGGGCGGGTCGACGATGAGCGACGTGCGGTCCGTCCGCAGGCCGCGGTCGAGCCAGAAGCTGTTGTAGGCGCCGGTCCGTCCGGGCGGCGGCGGGCGGTCGCGGTTGGCCTCGGCCTGCGCGTCGAGCTCGGCCCGCTCCTCGGCGGAGAGGACCTGCTGTCCCTCGAAGTCGTCCGGGCGCTCGAGCGGCGTCGTGGTACGGTTCGTCCAGACGCCCTGCAGGTCGGGGTCGCCCCAGGCCGTGCGCGGCGTCTCCTGCGCCGCGAGGGACGCCGCCCCGAACATTGCGATGACCACCGCGAGCGCCGCCGACTGCAACAGACTCTGGTTCAGACGCCTCATGTCACGCCTCCTTGCCGGCGGATTCCCATGCGCCGCGGGCCCTCTGCACACCGAGAGCTCCATTCTCGACGGGCGTCGGCCCGTTTGTCAACGGCGGCCGCGGCCGCCCGGCGTCGGTGTCGTCCATCCTGTTCGTCAGCCTGTCCCGGCGCCTGGATGCGCTGACGGCTTGCATCGACAAGTGCTACACCGGCATCCCGGACATGTCTTCTTCTACGGCACGCTGATGTCCGGCTTCGGCCTGCGCCGGCGGGCCGCCATCGAGCCCTTCGTGCGGTTCGTCGGGCCGGGCGTCGTGCGCGCGGCGTTGTTCGACCTCGGCCCCTGTCCGGCCGCCATCCGGGCGGAGGGGACGCTGCGCGGGGAGCTGTATGCCGTGACCGACGCGGAGCGGCTCCTGCCGCGCACGGACGCCATCGAGGGTTGCGTGCCCGGCGATGTCCTGCGCAGCGTGTATGTCCGCGAGGCCGTCGAGGTGCGGTGCGGACGGGGACTGCGACGTTGGGCCTGGATCTACTTCTACGTGCGTCCGCTCCGCGCGGCCGTCTGGATTCCAGGGGGCGACTACCGGGCGCATCTGGCGCGGCGCCGGAGCTGCGCGCGGCTGCCGGGCCCCGCCGCGGGCTGATATCAGCCCGTGGTGTAACCCCGCGTCGCATCGCGACGGGCGCGGCGCCCGCCCGGCCGGGCGCGACGAGGGAGCCTGGCGGGCCTGCTCGACCGGGGCGCAGCGCAGTCAGGCGGGAGGCGGCGCCCGCCGCGTGCCGCGGGGACTGTTGCCGCGGGCTGATATGATCGACCGGTTGTACGCGGCGCCGGCGGCGGCGCCGAGTCAGGGTCGGAGGTGGCCATGCGGACGGTAGGCGTGCTGGGGTGCGGCTTGATGGGATCGGGCATTGCCCAGGTGTGCGCGCAGTCGGGCTGCCGAACCATCGTGCGGGAGGTGGACCAGGCGCTCGTCGACCGGGGGCTGGGCCGCATCGAGAGTTTCCTGGCGGCGGGTGTGGAGCGCGGCAAGGTGACTCCAGAGGCGCGGGACGCGACGCTGGCGAACCTGTCCGGCACGACGCAGATTGCCGACCTCGCTGCCGCGGACATCGTCGTCGAGGCCATCGTGGAGGACCTGGGAGCCAAGCGCGAGATGTTTGCCGCGCTCGATGCCGTCGTGGGGGAGGACACCCTGTTCGCCTCCAACACGTCGTCGCTCTGCATCACGGAGATGGCCGCGGCCACCCGGCGCCCCGACCGCTTCTTCGGTCTGCACTTCTTCAGCCCGGTGCCCGTGATGAAGCTGGTGGAGGTGGTGCGCGGACTGGCGACGAGCGACGATACCTATCGCCGCGGCATGGAGTTCGCCAGGTCGCTCGGGAAGCAGCCCGTGACCGCGCCCGACCGGCCGGGGTTCATCGTCAACCGCCTGCTCATCCCGTACCTGCTGAACGCCATCCGCGCCTACGAGTCCGGTGTCGGCACGCTCGAGGACATCGACAAGGGCATGACGCTGGGCTGCGGCCACCCGATGGGGCCCTTCACCCTCCTCGACTTCGTCGGGCTCGACACCACCTGCTACATCGCCGACATCATGTACGACGAGTTCCGCGATCCCGCGTACGCGGCCCCGCCGCTGCTGCGGCGGATGGTGGCGGCGGGCCGCCTGGGGCGCAAGACCGGGCGCGGCTTCTACACCTACTGAGCGGATGGCGTTGGGCGCAGGCAGGCGATGAACGAGGAGCGGGTACGCGACGCGGTGGCGCTGTTGCTGGCGGAAATGGGGGAGGACCCGAGCCGCGAGGGGTTGGCCCGCACCCCGTCCCGTGTGGCGAGCGCCCTGCGGTTCCTGACCAGCGGGTACGACACCGATGTCGATGCCGTCGTCAACGACGCGCTGTTCACCGTCGACTGCAACGAGATGGTGATCGTCCGGGACATCGACTTCTACAGCCTGTGCGAACACCACCTGCTCCCGTTCTTCGGCAAGTGCCACGTCGCCTACCTGCCGCGCAAGCAGGTCATCGGCCTCAGCAAGATCCCCCGTCTCGTGGAGATGTTCAGCCGGCGCCTGCAGGTGCAGGAGCGGCTGACGAACCAGATTGCGACGACGCTGCAGGAGGCCCTGAATCCGCTGGGCGTGGGCGTGGTGATCGAGGCGACCCACCTGTGCATGCTGATGCGCGGCGTCGAGCAGCAGAACTCGTTCGCCGTCACCAGCGCGATGCTGGGCGGCTTTCGTCACGATGCGCGCACGCGGATGGAGTTCCTCGAGCTGCTCAAGCAGCGCGGCCGGATGCGGGCCGCGCTCGACCCGGCCTCGCCGGACTTCGGCGTCGAGACACGCTGACGATGTTCTTCCGCACGCTGCTGGTCGTGCTGGCGGCTGCCGCGACGTCCGGCGCCGCGGCGCAGCCGTACACCGACGAGCCGGTCGAGGTGCGCTGCCCGACGGTGCTCGGCGTTGGGATCGTCACCCAGGTTCCGTTCTGCGACATCGAGGTGCAGAGCGATCCGGCGCAAGGGATCCTGGTGGTGCTGCCGCGCCGCGGCGGTGAGGCGACCTTGTCGTTCAACCTGCACAACCGTCATGCCTACTCCCGGCAGGCCGTGCGCAGCGGCGACGCGTACACGGAATACGTCGCGTCGATAGCGGTGGCCACGATGGACGGCGAGGTCCTTGCGCGCGGCGCCGTGCTCAGCGAGTTCAGGTCCGCCGCCGACCTCGTCGACCGCATCGGGGGCGGCGCGGGTCCGCTGGGCATCCGGGCGATTGCCCCGCTCGGCGCCGAGCGGGTGTTCGTCACCGTGCCGGCCGGACTCGACCAGGTAGCCATCGTCGGTCGCAGCCTGGACGTGGTGCGTGCGGACGGCCGCGACACGTTCCGGTCCGTCGGGCGTCCGATCGCCGTCCTCAGCGACGCGACGATCGCTTATCAGCCGCGCTGATGTCGGCGGCCGCCACCTGTTTGTGATGCACAGCCACGACCTGATCGTCATCGGCGCGGGCCCCGCGGGGCTGGCCGCCGCCATAGCCGCCCGCCGGGCCGGCCTCGACTTCCGCGTATTCGAAAAGGGCGTGCTGGTGAACTCGCTCTTTCATTTCCCGAGCCAGATGGTCTTCTTCACCACCCCGGAGTTGCTCGAGATCGGCGGCCTGCCGTTCGTCTCGCCCCGGGACAAGCCGACGCGGGACGAGACGCTGCGCTACTACCGGCGGGTCGTCGACACGTACGAGCTGGAGATCGCGTTCGCGCATGCCGTCACGGCCGTGGAGAGGGTCGCGGAGCAGGCCGACAGCGGCCCCTTCATCGTGCGGACCCGCGACGGCGAGGGGCGCGACGCGGCCTGGCGGGCCCGCACGGTGCTGCTGGCGACCGGCACGTACGACCATCCCAATCGGCTGGGCGTGCCCGGCGAGGACCTGCCCCACGTATCGCACTACTACACCGAGCCGCATCCGTTCTACCGCAAGCAGGTCGTCATCGTCGGCGGCAAGAACTCGGCGGCGGAGGCCGCGCTCGATCTCTACCGGTCCGGCGCCCATGTCACCCTCGTCCACCGCCGACCGGTCCTGGGCGCGTCGATCAAGTACTGGGTCAAGCCCGACATCGAGAACCGCATCGCGGAGGGGGCGATCGCCGCGCGCTTCGAGACGCAGGTCGTCGAGATCCGGCCGACGGAGGTGGTCGTCGAGCCGGTCGCGGCCGGCGGCGCGGGCGCCCGCGAGGTGTTGCCGGCGGACGGCGTCTTCCTGCTGACCGGCTACCTGGCCGACCTCGATCTGCTCGAGGCCTGCGGCGTGGCGGTCGACCGGGCAACGAACATCCCGCAGCACGACCCGCAGACGTACGAGACCAACGTGCCGGGCCTCTATCTCGCCGGGTCGGTGGTGGCGGGCGCCAACCGCGGCGAGGTCTTCATCGAGAACGGGCGCTTCCACGGTCGGGTGGTGGTGGAGCACATCGCGCAGGGCCTGGCGTGACGGCCCGCCGTCCCGCCGCCACGACGACGCTGACCGCGCGCGCGCCGGGCTCGAGCGGGGCGGTCCGCCGGGCCGCTGCGCCCCGGAGCTGGCGCACGAGGTCGGATACGATGCTCGTGTCCGGCCGGTAGCGCGAGTCGGTCGTGCGAGGGACGGCTTCCGGGTCGACCGGCGGAGCGGCGGTTCGCTACTGCGCGTGGGTCACGCGGAAGTTGCCGTTCTCGATGAAAGCCTTCATCTCCAGCAGGTCGCCGAGCGACTGACAGCGCTCGAGCAGGCCGTCCCGCTCGAGCAGCGCCTGCTTCTCGAGCGGGTCGAACTCGAGATACTGGGACAGCGCGTTGACGAGGTCGGCGTCGCCCATGCCGGCCGGCACCTTCGAGTCCGCGCCCAGCACCTCGAGCCGCCGCGCAAGCAGCCGTTCCAGCCGCTCCCGCGCCTCGCGCAACCCGTCCGGGGCATCGGCCTCGGCGAGGGTTTCGACCCGCGCCCGACGATAGGGCCGCGACTGATCCTCCGCGAGGATGCGGAACTTGTGCAGGCCGCGGAGCACGATGTTGAAGCGGCCGTCGTCGAGGCGCTCGCGGTGCGTGATGAGCCCGGCGCAGCCGATGGGGTAGACGGGCGGCGCCGGCTCGCCTGCATCCGCGTGCGCGTCCCGCAGCAGCACCATCCCGATGAGCCGGTCGCCGGCCAGCGCGTCGCGGACCATCTCGCGGTAGCGGGGCTCGAAGATGTGCAGCGGCAGGAAGACGTTCGGGAACAGCACTACATTGGGTAGCGGGAAGATGGGGAGCAGCATGGCGTCGCGGCCTGGTCAGTGTACCGTGCGCGTCTTCCTGTCCAGGTAGTCGAGCAGCACGTAGCGGCCGAGCGTGTAGGGCGTCGTGAAGTAGGCCTTGCCGCGGCAGATGGACGCCACCCGCCGCACGAAGCTCACGAGCTCGTAGTCGCGGGCCAGCATGAACGTGTTGATCATGATGCCGGCCTTGCGGCAGTTGGCGACCTCCGCGAACGTCGCTGTGATGATGCGGGGGTCGAGTCCGAACGCGTTGCGGTAGATCTGCCCGTCGGGCCCCGTGAGGGCCGACGGCTTGCCGTCGGTGATCATCACGATCTGCCGCATGTCCTTGCGCTGACGCTCCAGGATGCGTCGGGCGAGGCGCAGCCCCTCGCGCGTGTTGGTGTAGTAGGGGCCGACCCGCACGCGCGCGAGCTGCCCGACGGGAATCTCCTCGGCGGCGTCGTGGAACAGCACGACGTTCAGCGCGTCGCCCGGATACTGGCGGCGTATCAGGTTGGCCAGCGCGAGCGCGACCTGCTTGGCCGGCGTGAAGCGATCCTCGCCGTACAGAATCATGCTGTGGCTGCAGTCGAGCATCAGCACCGTGGCGCAGGAACTCTGGTACTCGCCCTGCGCCACCATGAGGTCGTCGTAGTGGACGTCGATCGCCGCGTCGTCCGCTCGTTGCGCCAGGCCGCCGCGCCGCACCGCATTGAGAATCGTGCCGCTCGCATCCAGGTTCAGCGTATCTCCGAACTCGTACGGCTTGGACGTGCCGCTGGCCTCGACACCGGTCGAGACGTCGCGCGTGTCGTGGCGGCCCACGCTGCCCCGACCGAGCGAGCCGAGCAGGTCGCGCAGCGCCCGATAGCCGAGGAAGTCGAGGCTCTTGTCCGTGACCTCGAATGTCGCCGGCGGCAGGTCCGCATCCGGTCCGAATCCGCCAGCCGCCCCCCCGCTGCGTTCCCCGCCGCCCTGCACCGTAATGTAGCCCTGCTGCGCGAGGCGTTCGACGATGTCCCGGATCAGCTGCTCGAGCCGCGAGGGCTCGGTGTCCTGGTCGGCGTCGGCCGGATCGCCGAGCAGCCTCGACAACGCGCCGTCCGGGAGCAGACCCCCGTTGAGCAGCGCGTCGAGGATGGCGTCGTGCAGCGCCTGCAGGCTGCGGTCGTCACCACCCTCCGCGGCACCGCGGTCACCGTAGGGATCGGCGAATCCGCTCGACAGCAGCAGCTCGGAGAGCTTCGACACCAGCTCCTCGAGGTCGAGGCCCTCCAGATCGTCGCCCGTGAAGCGTGTGTAGCGATAGCGCATGCTCGGGCTGTCAGGTCCGGCGCCGGGGACCGACCGTCAGTTGTAGTACTTCTTCCTGCCCGACCCCGGCTGCGATGCGTCGGGATCGAAACGCGGTTCGGCGGCATGCACGGTGCGCCGTGCCGGCTCGGCCGCCCGGTACTCGCACTCGTCGGTGCGGGTGATCTTCTTTTGGGCGTACAGCCCTTCGAGCACGAAATCCACGGCGGCAGCGAGGGCGCCCGCGGGATCGGTCGACTTGACGCCCGCGTGCCCGGCCAGCTCGTCCAGGCCCTGGATGTCGCGGATCTGCCGCAGCAGCTCCTTCGCGGGCGTCGTATCGGCGACCTGCAGCGACCCGCCCATCTCGAACCACTCGACGACGGGACCGCTGTCGACCCCGTCGAACCAGCCGTCGAACACGTGCCGCACGGCGGCGCGAATGAGATCGCGTGCCACCTGATCGGCCCCGCGCAGCTCGCCCTCGTACTCGAGCTCGAACTTGCCGGTGATGGACGGCAGCGCGGCATACACGTCGGTGACGCGTGCCACGGCCGGTTGCTCGCCGGCCGCCAGCGCCCGGCGCTCGGCGTTGGAGACCACGTTCTCCAGGCAGGTGATCGGCAGCCGCTGGCTGACCCCCGACCGCCGGTCGATCTTCTTGTCGGCGCGGGCCTGGAACGCAATCTCCTCGACGACCTCGCGCACGAACGGCAGTACGGTCACGCCGGCGCCCCGCTTGCGGCCCGGCGCGCGCGCGACCCAGGCCTCCTGCTCCGTGATGGCGATGGCGTCATGCCGGGTCTGCGGGTAGTGGGTGCGAATCTCGGAGCCGATGCGGTCCTTGAGCGGCGTGATGATCTTGCCCCGCGCCGTATAGTCCTCGGGGTTGGCGGTGAATGCCATCAGCACGTCGAGCTGCAGCCGCACCGGATAGCCCTTTATCTGGACGTCGCCTTCCTGCAGGATGTTGAACAGGCCCACCTGGATCTTGCCGGCCAGGTCCGGCAGCTCGTTCACGGCGAAGATGCCGCGGTTGGCGCGCGGCAGCAATCCGTAGTGCACCGTCAGGTCGTCGGACAGTTGCCGTCCGCTGCGCGCCGCCTTGATGGGGTCGATATCGCCGATCATGTCCGCGATGGTGACGTCGGGCGTCGCGAGCTTCTCGACGAACCGCCGCGGGCGCGGCAGCCACGCAATCGGCAGGTCGTCGCCTGCCTCGCGCAGCCGCTCGCGGCAGGCGCCGCACAACGGCGCCAGCGGATCGTCGTTGATCTCGCAACCGTCCACCACCGGCAGCTCGTCGTCGAGCAGGTCGACCAGCGCGCGCAGCATGCGCGTCTTCGCTTGGCCGCGCAGCCCCAGGACGATGAAGTGGTGTTGCGAGAGGACGGCGTTGCAGATCTGCGGGATGACCGTGTCGTCGTAGCCGATGATGCCGGGAAACAGGGTCTTGCCCCGGCGCAGCTTCGCGATCAGGTTTTCACGCAGCTCGCGACGGACGCTGCGATGCGGGAGACGACCCGCGTCAATCGCACGGCGCAGGTCCCCCAGGACGGTGGGCCGCTTGTCGTCCGCACTCACATGAACTCGCGGATCAGCTCGCTGCGGGTCTCGGGCGCAATCGTGTAGCTCTGGTGCACGAGCGCTTCGCCGCCCAGGGCCGGGTCGAGCGTATCGATGGACGGCCGCGGGTCGGGGTTGCGGTAGATGAGGCCGATCGGGATCCGCTCACCCCACTCGAGCGCCCGGTCCATCGCGCCGTGGAAGCTCGTCGGGTCGTGATCGGTCTCCTCCACCTTGTAGACGCGCTCACGGAACCAGGGATAGGTATTCACCTTGTTGAAGGTGACGCATGGGCTGAACACGTCGATCAGCGCGAAGCCCGGGTGCCGGATGCCCTGCTTGTAGAGGTCCGTCAGGTGTTTGGGCTGGCCGCTGAAGCCGCGGGCGACGAAGCCGCAGCCCGACGCCAGGGCCAGGGCCAGGGGGTTGAGCATCCCCTCCAGGTTGCCCAGAGGCGTCGTCTTGGTCTTCATGCCCGTTTCGCTCGTGGGTGAGACCTGGCCGGTCGTCAGGCCGTAGATCTCGTTGTTCATCACGATGTAGGTGACGTCGATGTTGCGGCGCATCGCCTGGATGAAGTGGTTCAGGCCGATGCCGTAGCCGTCGCCGTCGCCGCCCGTCGCAATCACCGTCATCGACGTGTTCGCCAGCTTGGCGCCCGTGGCGAACGGCAGGGCGCGGCCGTGCAGGCTGTGCACGCCGTAGGAGCGGAAGAACCCGGGCAGATTCGACGAGCAGCCGATGCCGGATACCACCAGCACCTGGGCCGGTGTCAGCCCCAGGTCGGCGCAGGCCTGGAACATGCCGTTGAGCACGCCGAAGTCGCCGCAGCCCGGACACCAGTCGGGCGGAACCTCCGGTTTGAAGTCCTTGGCTTCGAGTACGGGAGCTGCCATGGCCATGTGTGTGCGTCTCCTATGCCTGCCGCGGGCGCGCCCGCGCTCAGACGAGTGCCTTCGACTCGCTGGCGACCCGCAGGCCGGTCCACGGCCCGGTCGTCCCGGTCGGATGGTCCGTCCGCCAGCCGGGCTCCGAGGACAGCACGTCGACTACCTGCGCGCCCGCGAGGATGTCCTGGACGCCGGCCACGATGTGCTTGGGCTCGAACGGTTCGCCGTCGTACTTGCGGATATGCCCGTGCGCGACGATGCCGGTCTCCGCGCGCAGATGCCGGGCGAACTGCCCGCTCTGGTTGTTCTCCACCACGATGATGCGCGTGCTCGCGCCGAGGATGGCGGTGATTTCCTCGACGTGCAGCGGAACGAGGAACTTGATTTGCAGGTGATTGGTCGCGATGCCGTTCTGCCGGAGCCGCTCGGCGGCCTCGACCAGGGTGCCCCACGTCGAGCCCCAGCCGACGAGTGTCACCTCGGCGCCGGCCGGGCCGTCCAGCTGCGGCGCGGGCAGGTAGCGGGTCACTGTCTCCATCTTGCGGACGCGCTTGTCGACCATCTTCTTGCGTCGCACGGGATCGGTGTAGACGTCGCTGAGGAGCACGCCGTCCTCGTCGTGCTCGTCGGTCCCCGACACGTAGAGATGGTCGGGGACGCCCGGCAGCGCGCGCGGCGAGATGCCCGAGGCGGTGTTCCGGTAGCGCAGGTACGGCTCGTCGCTGCCGGTCGGCTCGGTGATGACCTCCCCGCGATCGATGGGGAAGCTGACGTCGAGCAGTGCCGGATCGACGGTCTCGCTGCCCTCGCTCATGAGCAGGTCCGAGAGAATGATGACCGGAATCTGATAGCGCTCGGCGACGTTGAACGCCTCGTGGGGCGTGTTGAAGCAGTCGGTCATGCTGGTGGGCGCGATGATGACCCGCTGGAAGTCGCCCTGGCTGGCGCCGAAGGCCTGGTTGAGGTCTGCCTGCTCGGTCTTCGTCGGCACGCCCGTGGAGGGGCCGGCCCGCATGACGTTGATGGCGACGACCGGCGTCTCGATGATGCCCGCCATGCCGATGGCCTCCGTCATCAGCGCGAACCCGCCGCCCGAGGTGGCGCACATGCTCCGGACGCCCATATGGCCGGCGCCGATGGCCATGTTGATGACTGAGATCTCGTCCTCGACCTGCCGCACGCAGATGCCCAGGCGCTGCGCGTGCGCCGCAAACCACTCCAGGATGTGCGTCGCCGGGCTCATCGGGTACGCGACGTAGAACTTGCAGCCGGCCAGCGCAGCGCCCATGGCGAGCAGGTGGTTGCCCGATGCCTGGGCCCACTTCTGGTCGGTGGGCTGCAACGGCGTGGCGAGCGGGCGGAAGTTGGCCTGCGCATAGTCGTAGCCGGCCTGCGCGGCATCGATGTTCGCGGCCACGACCGCCGGCTTCTTCGCGAACGTCGACTGGAGCACCGATTCGAGGCCGCCGATCTCGAGGCCCATCAGATGCATCAGCGCGCCGACCGCCACCGTGTTCTGCATGACCGGCAGCCGCTGCGATCCCGGCGCCAGATCCGGCACCGGCAGCGGGCAGAGCTGCACGCCCGGCGGGGGTTCGTAGCTCGGACTCAGCCTGGCGCCGTTGTAGAGCACCAGGCCGCCGGACTGCAGTTCCTGCAGGTGGCGATCGAGCGTGTCCTGGTTCAGCGCGACGACGGCATCGACCTGATCGCCCTGGTTCAGCGGCTTGCGGGCCGAGAACCGCAGCCGCAGCCAGGAGTGGCCGCCGCGGATGACCGACTGGTAGCTGTTGTAGCTGTAGGCGGCGAGACCTTGGCGGGCCAGCGAGAGAACCAGGGTGTTGCCGGCCGAGGCGACGCCGTCTCCAGCCGCGCCTCCGATGCCGACGATGATTTCCGGTTGCGACATTTAGTGACCTCGCGATAACGCGCGGACGTGTCCGTGCGGCGGGTGCCGCGTGGTGACGATTCCCGCCATTATAGGCATTCGTTCCGCAGGCGCGCCAGAGCGTGCCCGCGCCGGCGGTCGGGCCGCGGCCGTTCGGACCGCACGGGCCGCACTTGGTGTACCGTAGTCCGCTCCGGCGCGCGAACGGTTCGCGCCGGCAGGGGAGGGATGTCGGAACCGACGCGTGTCGTGGTGATCGGCGCCGGTCCGGGCGGCTACGCGGCGGCGTTCCACGCGGCCGATTGCGGCCTGCGCGTGACCCTCGTCGACGAGGCGCCGCGGCCCGGCGGCGTCTGTCTGCAGCGGGGCTGCATGCCGTCCAAGGCGCTGCTGCACGTCGCCCGCGTGCTGGGGGAGGCCCGCGCCGCCGAGGCCTGGGGCGTGACGTTCGACGAGCCGCGCATCGACCTGGACCGCCTGCGCGCGTGGAAGGACGGCGTGGTCGACAGGTTGACGGGCGGGCTGGTCGAGCTGGCGCGCCAGCGCTCGGTCGCCTGGCTGCAGGGCCGCGCGGCGCTGGTCGACGCGCACACGGTCCGCGTCGACCGCGCGGACGGCGCAACGGACACGCTGTCGTTCGACTTCGCCATCCTGGCCACCGGGTCGCGTCCGGCCCGGCCGCCCGCACTGGCAGCCGCCGGCGAGCGCGTGCTGGACTCGACGGCCGCCCTCGAGCTGCGCCGCGTGCCGTCCACGCTCCTGGTCGTCGGGGGCGGCTATATCGGGCTCGAGCTGGGCACCGTGTACGCGGCGCTGGGGTCGGCGGTGACGGTCGTGGAGATGACCTCCGGGCTGCTGCCGGGCGTCGACCGGGACCTCGTCACCGTGCTCGCCCGCCGGCTGGGCGAGCAGGCGGCCGCCGTGCATCTGGGCACGCGGGTGGCGGAACTGCACCCGGTGGGGGATGGCGTGGAGGTCGTGCTCGACGGGCCGGACGTCGCCGCGCGTCGGCAGGTGTTCGACACGGTGTTGGTGGCCGTCGGCCGCGTGCCGAATTCGCGCATCGAGGGGCTCGAGCGCACGGCGGTCGTTCTCGACGAGCAGGGTCACGTCGAGGTCGACGCCCAGCGCCGGACGGCCGAGCCTTCGCTGTTCGCCATCGGCGACCTGACCGGCGAGCCGCTGCTCGCGCACAAGGCGATGCACGAGGGACGTGTGGCGGTGGAGGCGATTGCCGGGCGCACGGCGGCGTTCGAGCCGGCCGCGATTCCGGCCGTCGTCTTCACGGACCCGGAGGTCGCGTGGTGCGGCCTGACCGAGACGCAGGCGGCCCGCAGCGGGCGGCGCGTGCAGGTGTCGCGTTTTCCGTGGGCCGCATCCGGCCGCGCCGCCACGCTGGATCGGCGGGACGGCCTGACAAAGCTGGTGAGCGACCCCGACAGCGGGCAGATCGTCGGTGTCGGGATCGTCGGCGCCGGCGCCGGCGAGCTGATTGCCGAGGGCGTGCTCGCCGTCGAGATGGGGGCCGCGGCCGGCGACCTGCAACTGACGATTCACCCCCACCCGACCCTGTCCGAGACCTTGGCGGAGGCGGCCGAGGTCGCCCTCGGACAGGGCACGCACGTCTACCGTCCGCGGCGGCGGCCCGCCTGACGGTCGCCGCGCGGACTGGACGCCGGCGGTGCCGCGGTCAGCGTGCCCGGGCGGCGTCGAACGCGTCCGTCTGCTCGCGGGCGTGGTACGAGCTGCGGACCAGCGGACCGGCCTCCACGTGCACGAACCCCAGCTCGACCGCCGCCGCGCGGAGCCTGCCGAACTCGGCCGGCGTATAGTAGCGGTCGACTGGCAGGTGGGCGACCGACGGGCGCAGGTACTGGCCGATCGTCAGCAACTCGCAGCCCGCGCGGCGCAGGTCCGCAAGGGTTTCGAGCACCTCCGGCCAACGTTCGCCGAGTCCGACCATGAGGCCGGACTTCCTGGGGATGTCCGGCGCCAGTCGGCCGGCCCGGGCAATCAGCTCCAGCGCGCGGGCGTAGCGCCCGCCCGGACGGGCGACCCGGTACAGTCGTGCCACCGTTTCGATGTTGTGGTTCAGGACGTCCGGGCCCGCGTCGAGCACGGCCCGCAGGTCGGCCGCGCGGCCGGCGAAGTCGGGGATGAGCACCTCGATGCGACAGCCCGGTGCCCGCGCGCGGACCGCCCGGATCGTACGGGCGAAGGCGGCGGCCCCGCCGTCGGCGAGATCGTCGCGGTCCACCGAGGTCACCACCACGTGCTGCAGCCCCAGCCGCGCGACAGCGGCGGCCAGGCGGCCGGCTTCCGCCGCATCGACCGGTCCGGGACGCCCATGGACCACGTTGCAGTAGCCGCACGAGCGCGTGCACACGTCGCCGAGGATCATGAAGGTGGCGGTGCCGCGGTCCCAGCATTCCCCGATGTTCGGGCAGGCGGCTTCCTCGCAGACCGTGTGCAGCGCGAGCGTCCGCATGAGGCGCTTGAGTTCGATGTAGCGGGGGCTGCCAGGGGCTCGCACGCGGAGCCAGCGCGGCTTCGGCTGCCGGGGCTGGGGGGCAAGGGGCTTGCGTCCCCGGACCAGTTCCAGCGGAATGGGAGTGCTCGTCGCCACGGCCTCAGGCAATATTATCGTGATGCGGCCGGGACCGGTAGCATCCGGCCTGTTGCATGGACCAGCGCCTCGCCATCACCTGGATCGGGCACGGGACGTTTCTGCTGACCTCCCCGGGCGGAAAGCGCATCCTGATCGACCCCTGGCTCCAGGGCAACCCCGCCTGTCCCCCCGAGTGGCGACGGATCCGCCGGGCCGACCTGATTCTCGTCACGCACGGGCACTTCGATCACGTCGGGGATCTTCTCGAGGCCGCGCGCGACACGCGCGCTCCGGTGGTGGCGAACGTCGAGATCTGCCGCTGGCTCGAGACCCGCGGGATGCAGCGGCTGCTGCCGATGAACAAGGGCGGCCTGCTGGTGCGCGACGGTCTGCAGGTGGGCATGGTGCCTGCCGAGCACAGCAGCAGCCTGGTCGAGGACGGCCTGGCAATCTACATGGGAGAACCCGCGGGGTACGTGCTCCGTTTCGAGGATGGCCTGTGTGTGTATTTCGCCGGCGACACGGCCGTGTTCGGCGACATGCGCCTCATACGGCGCCTGCACGCGCCCGACCTGGCCTTCCTGCCGATCGGCGACCGCTACACGATGGGGCCGGAAGCTGCCGCCCTCGCCTGCGAGCTGCTCGGCGTGCGGCGGGTGGTGCCGATGCACTGGGGCACGTTTCCGGAGCTGACCGGGACGCCGGATCGACTCCGCCGACTCGTCGAGCCCGCCGGCGTCACGGTGGTCGAGCTGCGCCCCGGCGAGACGGTCTAGCCTGGCAGCCGATGGTTGAACCCCGCGTTGCACCGCGCCGGGCGCGGCGCCCGCCTGGCAAGGCGCGACGGGGGAGCCTATCGGGCATAGTCGACCGGGGAGCAACGCATTCAGGTTGTATGCAGCGCCCGTCGAATGCAGCGGGGGCTTTGCCACGGGCTGCCGGCCGGCGGCGCCGCCGGCCGGCGATTGGGGGTCGCCGTCCGCTTGCGCGGATTCGGGGCGGCGGTGTATCCTGCAAACGCCGGGGCCCGGTCCCCATAGGGGGCCGGGCACGGTGGTGAGTCGGTCATCGGGCCCCGCCTGAGATCCACTTCGGTCGTCACGGCACAGGCGGTCCGTGAGCGTCACGCGTCCGCCCGGGAGAGTGCGAGGACCGTTGGCTGGGGCGGCCGGGACGGGGGCTGTCAGGGTCGTGAGACGGAGGACGTAAATGGCGTACACAATCTGCGAGCCGTGCATCGGCACCAAGGACACCGCGTGCGTGGACGTGTGCCCGGTGGATTGCATCCACCCGCGCAAGGATGAAGAGGAGTTCGAGGCGGCCGAGAAACTCTACATCCATCCGGACGAGTGCATCGATTGCGGCGCGTGCGTTCCGGCCTGTCCGGTCGAGGCGATCTTCGCGAACGACGAAGTGCCCGACGAGTGGAAGAACTACATCGACATCGACGCGGAATACTACGCGGACAAGTAGCAGGCGACGCGGCAGCCGGGCGCTTCGGGTGCCGGGCATGCCGCACCGCGGGGGTCTGCGCATGGGGCTGATTGATCACCGGTTCTCGGACAACTTCATCACGACGAACGTCGACCAGGTGCTGAACTGGGCGCGGCAGTCGTCGCTGTGGCCGATGGGCTTCGGGTTGGCGTGCTGCGCCATCGAGATGATCGCGACCTCGACGTCGCGCTACGACATCGCGCGTTTCGGCGCCGAGGTGTTCCGTGCCTCGCCGCGGCAGGCGGATCTGATGATCGTCGCCGGCACAGTCACCAAGAAGATGGCGCCCGTGCTGCGGCGGCTGTACGATCAGATGCCGGAGCCGAAGTGGGTCATCTCGATGGGCAGCTGCTCGAACGCCGGCGGCCCGTTTCCGACCTACAGCGTGCTGCAGGGCGTGGACAAGATCGTCCCCGTGGACGTGTACGTGTCGGGTTGTCCGCCCCGTCCGGAGGCCCTGCTGTACGGGCTCATGCGGCTGCAGGACAAGATCCGCAAGGAAAGCACGGTGCTGCGCCGGGAACGCGTCATCATGGCGGGGCAGACGGAACCGGTCGTGGTCGGGGAGCGGGGGTAGACGTGCAGTCACTGACCAGCCTGTTCCGGCGCATCTTCCTGGTCGACCTGCTGAAGGGGCTCTTCGTCACGCTCCGTTACACGCCGCGACCGGCCTTCACCTTTCAGTATCCGGCCGAACGCCGGCCGGTGGCCCCGCGCTTCCGCGGTGTGCTCCGCCTGCAGGTCGAGCCCGAGACCGGCGCACAGACATGCATCGTCTGCGATCAGTGCGCCAAGGCCTGTCCCGACGATCTCATCGATCTGGGCGGACACCGCGAGCCGGGACACAAGATCAAGGTCCTCGACTACTTCGACTTCAACCTTTCCCGGTGCAGCTTTTGCGGGCTGTGTTCGGAGGTCTGTCCGACCAAGCCGGTCAAGGCGCTCATCATGAGCGAGGACTACGAACTGGGCACCTACAGCCGTCATTCGCAGATTCTGCGCGTCGACGAAATGTACGACGGACTGCCGATTCAGCAGTACAATCGGTAGCCGCTGCTCCCCGCGGGAGCGGTCCTGCCGTCGCCGCAAGGGCATGATGTCGCCTACGGGAAGCCGCCGGCGGGTCGGTGTTCGCGGGGGCTTGTGCGTGCTTGCGCTCGCGGCGGCGCTGTCGGCCGCGCTCGGGGCGAACTCCACAGCCGACTCCGCGCGCAGCGAACTGCAACTGGAGATTGCGGATCTCCTGCGCGGCGACGAGCGCTACTGGGAAGCCATCGCCGCGTACGAGCGGGCCAAGACCGGCGCCACGCCGGCCCAGGCCGTGCGCGCCTCGGTCGGCCTGCTGCGCTCGCTCGTCACGGTTGCCGAATTCAACCGGGCCTATCGAGAGGCGGTGGTCCTCGGCGGGCTGGGCTCGCCCGATCCCGAAGTCCGCTCGCTCCAGGCCGATGCGTTCTGGGCCTACGGGTTGTTCGACGAGGCCGAGGCGATCTACCGCGACATCCTTGCCGTGCATCCCGCCAGCCGCGGTGCGCGGCACGGCCTGGCCCGCAGCCTGGCGGCGCGCAACCGACTCGATGAGGCGCTGCTGGAGGCGCGGGCCGCCATCGGGTCGGGTGCCGAGCGCGGGGAGTTCTACCACACCCTGGGGTCGATCTACCGCCGGCTCCACCGCTACCCGGAAGCGGGCGATGCGTTGGAGCAGTACGTCGAGCGGCTCCCCGCCGTACGGCGCAACCGGCGCACCGAGTGGGCGCGGTCCGAGCTCCTGCTGCTGCGTTCCTTCGGTGACCGCGTCCCGTTCGAGATCACGACGGACCCCGGGGGGGTGCACACCGTTCCGTTCCGCCTCGAGCAGGACAAGGTCGTCGTGCGCGGGCGGGTCAACGGCGGTGACGTGATCGATCTCGTGGTCGACACCGGGGCCGAGCAGATGGTCCTGTCGCAACAGACCGCCGAGCGGATGGGCGTGCCGGCGGTGACCACGACAATCAGCGCCGGCGTGGGGGAGGTCGGCGTGCGGGGACTGGAGATAGGGCGCGTCGATGCTCTTGCGATCGGCTCGCTGGAAGTCCGCAATCTGCCGGCCATCATCAAGAACCCGCCCCTCGCCGATCTTCCGGTTCGCCGCGTCCGCGACAGCATCTCGCCGGTAGCGCTCGGGTTGTCCGCGACGCTCGACTACGGGACCGGCCGGTTGCTGCTCGCCCGCCGGCTGCCCGAGACGCCGGCGGACGTCGAGCTACCGATGCGCATCAACCGTCTGGCGCTGGTGCGGGGCATCGTCAACGAGGAGCATCCGCGGAGCTTCGTGGTCGATACGGGCGGGGAGGTGGTCTCGCTCAGCATCGGCACGGTCGGGAGCATCGGCCTGGCCCCGCCGCGTCACATCCCGCTGCAGGTCTTCGGCACGTCCGGCTGGGACAAGGAGGCGTTCCTGCTGCCCGGCGTGCGGTTGGCCTTCGGCGACCGGATCCGGTACGACAACCTGGCGGTCGTGGTGCTCAACCTGCACCGGCCGAGCGCCCTGCTCGGCTTCCACATCGGCGGCATCGTCGGGCACAGATTCCTGCGCGACTACCGGGTCACGCTCGACCTGGACCGCGCGCTGCTGCGGCTCGCGCGTCTGTGAGCCTCGGCTGCCGCCCGGCGCCTCAGAAGTCGAAGCCGATCCAGAGCGACAGGCGCACGCGCCGGAAGTCCTCGCTGCCGCCTGTGGCGGCGAAGACGACGTCCTCCCACTCCTTGTTGAACAGCGTCCGCCACGACCAGTCGAGGTGGATCGGGATGCCGATGGCCAGCGTCGTCAGGCTGAAGCCGTACGACGCCCGGGCATTCACGAGGCGGAATCCATCGATGGCCCGGGGCGTGCCGAATACCTCGTCCCACGCGCCCGTGTCGGGGTTCTGGACGTAGCCGACCACCGGCCGCACCACGCTCGGGCTGCTCGACCACCCGTTGAGCGGCACGTCGTTGAAGCCGGCCATCCCGAAGTTGAAGAAGAACGTGCCGCGGATGCCCCCGAGTACGCCGATCGGCGTGGCCATCGCCTCGATGAGCGGGAAGCGGAGCTCCATGTTGCCGAAGAAGGTCTGGTGCCCCAGGAACTGGAGATAGTCGTACCCGCGCATGTCGGAGTTGCCGCCGAAGTAGAAGAAGTCGGGGAACTCGCCCCAGCTCTTGAAGCCCCGCCCCCGGAGCGCCAGCACGCCCGTTTCGGCAATGCGCAGGTAGTAGCGCGCGTCGATGTCCACGGTCTGCCGCGACAACAGCTCGCCGAACGACGGCGCGTACTCGTACGCCAGGCGGACCGTGTTGCCGGCAATCGGGCCGAACTCGCGGAAGACGCTCGTCTCCTGCACGTAGTTGATGCCGAGCGGCATGAAGTTGCCGTCGCGGAAGAGCACCGTGCCGAAGTTCTGCTGCTGGAAGGCCTCCGATGCCACCTGCAGCGACGGGTTGTCGTAGCGTTCCTTGTAGCTGAACAGGCCGCCCGAGAATTCCAGGCGCCGGAACCGGTCGAACGGATAGATTGCAAACGCGGAGCCGCCGCGCACGGTGCGGACCGCGATGGCATCGTCGCGGCTCAACAGGCCGACCAGCCCCGGATTGAACGCGAGCCCCGGCTGGTAGCCGTAGAAGAACTGCTCCTGCGAGTAGCCCTGCAGCGCGAACTGCATGCGGCCGGCCAGGTTCGCGTACGAAAACCCGAGCGTGCGGTACACCGACAGGGAGTAGGCCAGCACGCTGAACTGCTGGTCTCCCAGCACGTCCGTGAAGGTGATCTGGGTGCCGCCGAGAAAGTCCCCGTTGCTCGTCATCCCGAGGTTCAGCGGCGGCCGGCCCTCCAGGTAGATGTTCTCGAAGGCGCCCTTCTGCCGCGCGTTGTCGCCGATGAGCGTGTGCGTGAGCGGGGCCTGGAAGTCGATGACGGGCCCCGCCCCCCCGAAGTCCGTCGTCGAGGCCGTGTACAGCGCGTCGTCGCGGACCACCGTATGGAGCCCGTACTCGCCCTTGTAGTAGGTGATGAACGCGATCCGGTCGGCCGGATCGTCCTCCCCCGGCGCCACCACGATCGGGTTGACGTTGCCGGTCGCGGAGTCGGTGTACTGGCGCAGCTCCCCGTTCTGGATGTCCAGCGTCCACACGTTGAAGATCTCGCCGTCGCGGGCCGTGTCCGGATCGATCGGCTGGCCCGGATCGACCGCGGTCGAAGAGAACACGACGGTGCGCTCGTCGATGAACTGCGCGCCGCCCTCGTCATGGGTGCCGAACGTCAACTGGGTCTGCTCGCCGGTTGCGAGGTCGAGCCTGAACAGCTTGTTGTTGCTGCCGACGCGCTTCAGGTGCAGGACGCTGTTGCCGTCCGGTGCGTACACCGGCGCGTAGTCCGCCAGCCTGTCGGTGGTCAGGTTGGTGACCTCGCGCGTCTCGAGGTCGATGCGGTAGATGTCGCCGACGGCCCGGGTCAGGGCCGAGAAGACCACGCTGCGGCCGTCGGGCGCGAAGTCGGGCGACTCCGGCTCGTCGACCATGTCCAGATCGATCAGATGCTCGATCTCCCGCGTCACCACGTTTTGGATGACCAGCGACTTGTACTTGTTCCTGCGGACGAAGTAGGCCAGGCGGTCGCCGTCGGGTGACCAGGACATCCACGGCACGGTGTTGAAGCGCAGCCCCAGCGTCGCGATGTACTGGAACCCGAAGTCCTGATCGAAGCCTTCGGTCAGATTCCGGATGACCTCGCCCGTGTGGGACGAAATGAGGACGATGTCGAGTTCGCGGTCCTTGCGGTTGAGGGCTGCCGCCGCGATGACCTCGCCGGAGGGGGAGGCCTCGATCGAGATCAGAACCGGATAGCGGGAGCGCAGCGGGTCCGGCGCCAGGTTGCGGCCGTAGTCCGTGGGGCGCTCCTTGTCGCGAAATGCCTCGAACCGTTCATCCAGGTACTTCTTGAACTCGTCGTCGAACTCCTCGGCCTCCAGGTCGAACGCCTCCTCGTAGGGATCGCCGCCGCCGCCGACCGCGGTGCGCCGCAGCGCGAACATGAAGCGCCGGATGCCCTCGTCGCCCCAGCGCTGCTCGATGAACTCGAAGGCGGCGTGTCCGAGGTTGTAGACGACCCGCCCGCTCGCGAAGCCGCCGTATCTCTGGAACTCGGTCATCGACGGCACCGTGTCGGACACGGCCAGGTCGCGGACCTGCATGATGTCGAGCGGCCGCCACACGCCCGCGAGATGGTCCGCCAGCCCCTCGTCGACCCACAGCGGCACGTTGTTGCGGATGAGGCCGCGCGGAATGATGTCGAACTCGAAGACGTGGGTCAGCTCGTGGGTGATCAGGCGGTAGAGCCCGTCGGGGCCCTCGTCAATCGGCAGCACGATGCGGTTGCGCTGCGGCTCGGCGAAGGCGCCGACGCCTTCGGGGCTGGCACCCGGGATGATGTTCTGCTGCTCGAACTCGCTGTGGGTCTTGAAGCAGATCAACGGCACGACGAAGCCGAGGTCGTGCCGCAGCCGGGCGCTGATCTCCTGGTAGGCGCTCTCGGCGTACCCCGCAATCCGCTCGAGGTGCTCTTCCAGCTCGGGGTAGTAGTAGATCTCGAAGTGATCGGTCGTGTAGATATGCCAGTCGAACTTGTCGTACTTGACGCGGTTCTTGCCCCAGTACGGGATGAAGTCCGTCTGGGCGTGCACCGGCACAGCGGCCCCGCAGGCCAGCGCCAGCACGAATGCGAGCGCGGCAGATACACGGATCCCGCTTGCGGACCGAGGATGGCTGCGCGACATGGAAGTACCTCCCGGCAGGCCCGGCAGGGCTGACACCTCGATCCATCTTACTGCAGGCCCGGCGGGGCGGCAACGCGGCGGCCGGCGACCCGTCGGGCCGCCCCCCGGTGTCGAATCGTCGCCGCCTGTCGGGCCGGGCGGGCGTTGTGCTACGCTGGCAAATGCCGGGCTGCCGGGCCCGATTCGCCGTCGGTCGCCGGGGCGATGCGCGGTCGGCGGATACTGCGGAGCACAGCGAGGTGAACATGTCGATACGGTGGATGCTTGCTGCGGGAGCCGCTCTGGCGCTGGGGTTGTTGACGCTGCCGGCCATCCGGAGCGTGACCGTCGAGTCGCCTGCGCCCGCCGCCGGCGCGGCGGCCGCGGAGGTGGCTGCCGCCGCGGAGACGGCGGCGACGTGCGACGACGACGCCCGTCCGGCCCCCCTGGACTTCACGATTGCCGACATGCACGGCGACGAGGTCGACCTGGCCGGGTTCAAGGGCAAGGTCATCCTGCTCAATTTCTGGGCCACCTGGTGCGGTCCGTGCAAGATCGAGATCCCCGGCTTCATCGAGCTGCAGGACGAGTACGGCGACCAGGGGTTCCAGGTGCTCGGCCTGTCGGTGGACGACACGCCCGAGCAGATCCGGCCGTTCGCCGAGGAGTTCGCCGTGAACTATCCCATGCTCGTCGGACTCGGCCGCGACGACTTCCAGGAGGCCTACGGACCCATCTGGGGGCTCCCGGTCAGCTACTGGATCGACCGCGAGGGGACGCTGTGCAAGACGCACATCGGGATTGCCACGAAGGACGAGTTCGAGGCGCAGCTCCTGGCCCTGCTGTAACTTCGGACCGAACGGCGCAGTGTAGTATCATTCCAAAATGCTCAAGGGCTTCGCACATGCGCGTCTCTCCTGCGGCTGCCGTCTCCGGTTCCGGGAGGGCGTCGAGGGCAGCCCGGTCACCGTCGTCATCGACCGGAAAGCGCCGGGTTGCCATCTCACGCTGCATGTGCAGGGCATGGCCGTCTACGACTACCGCGAGGCCCTCAGGCCGTCGACGCGGCTCAGTCCGCCGGCCGAGGGCGAGTACGAGGAGGAGGGGTAGCCGGCCGCATGGCCACGCTCGCGTCCGAGCTCGAGCTGCAATGCCCCTGCTGCGGATCGACCCTCGTCGTCGACCTGAATCTCAGGCGCCTCGTCTCGCACAGCGAGCCGGCCCGCGAGGACAGGCCCGAGCTCGGTGAGGCCGGGCGCATCCTGAGCGCGGAGGCCGCCCGCCGCGAGGCGCTCTTCAGGCAGTCGGTGGCCGACGAGAAGGGCCGCGGCGCGGCGCTGTCCCGGCGTTTCGACGAAGCGCTCGAGCAGGCCAAGCGCGAGCCCGTCGAGCGCCCCACCCGCGACTTCGACCTCGACTGAGGCGCCACCCCGACCATGCCCGCCCGCAGCCCGAGGTGCTGGGTCGGCACTTCCGGCTACAACTATGCCGAGTGGAAGGGGAGCTTCTACCCGGCCAGGATCTCCGCCGCCAGGATGCTGCCCTACTACGCGGAGCGGCTGCCGACGGTGGAGATCAACTACACCTTCCACCGCCTGCCGACGGAGAAGCTGCTGCGGGGGTGGGCTGCGGCGACGCCGCCGGGGTTCCGGTTCACGCTCAAGGCGCCACGGCGGATCACCCACGACGCCCGGCTGCAGGGGTGCGAGGAGGTGACGCACGCGTTCTGCGCCGCGGCGGCGGCGCTGGAAGAGAAGCTGGGGGTTCTGCTGTTCCAGCTTCCGCCGTGGTTCCGCAAGGAGCTCGCCGTGCTCGAGGGGTTCATCGACACGCTGCCGTCCGGCCTGCGCGCCGCGTTCGAGTTCCGCCACGCCTCCTGGCACGACCCGGCCGTCTTCCGGAGCCTGACCGACCGCGGCGCGGCGCTGTGCGTGGCCGACAGCCGACGACTCACGACACCGTTGCACGTGACGGCGCCGCACGGCTACTTTCGGCTGCGCGACGACGCGTACGACCGCGACGCCATCCGGCGCTGGGCCGAGTCCATCCGAACCGGCGCGCGGGCGTGCTCGGACGTGTTCGTCTACTTCAAGCACGAGGACAAGGGCCGGGGGCCGGCGCTGGCGCGCGAGCTGCAGGAGGCGTTGAAGTCCCTACGGGCCGACGTGACGGGCTGCGAACCCGATCGCGGCGGCCTCGGCCCAGTAGCCGTCGAATCGTGAGCTCGGCTCGGCGAAGAACCCGCAGTGCCCCCCGCCCCGCGTGACGACGACCGTCACGGCCGGGTTCGCCGTCAGCGCCGGATCCTGAAACTGCTCGGCAGGTACGAAGGGGTCGTCGTCGGCGCTGACGATCAGCGTCGGCAGCGCGATGCGGTCCACGACCCGCAGGCTGCTGGCCCGGTAGTAGTAGTCGCTCGCATCGCGGAAGCCGTGGTGCGGCGCGGTGAACGCCTCGTCGAACTCCCGCACCGTGCGGACGGCGCGCAGGGGCCGCAGGTCGAACCGCCCCGGCACTGCCCGCGCCTTGCGGCGCATCCGGCGCTTCAGGTTGCGGACGAAGTTCCACTGGTAGACGGCGTTGCCGGTCCGCTCCAACGCCTCGACGCAGCGCGCGAGGTCCAGGGTGGGCGAGACGGCGCACACGGCGCGGACGGCAGCCGGCGCCGCGTCGCCGTAATCGCCCGCCAGCTTCAGGGCGATGTTGCCGCCCAGCGAGTAGCCGACCACGACGATGGACGGCAGGCCGTCCAGGGCGGTCAGCTCCCGAATGACGGCCTGCGGGTCGGCTGTCATGCCGGAGTGGTACAGACCCGCCGACAGGTGCTCGGTGCCGCCGCAGTTGCGCTGGTTGAGCAGCACGGCGTTGAACCCGCGCGCGAACGCCTTGTCGGCCAGTCCGCGCATGTAGTGGGCCGAGCTGGAGCCCTCCAGGCCGTGCAGCGCGACGAGGGTCGGACGGCGGCGCGGTTCCGGCTGCCAGCAACAGTGCGCCATCACCCGCGCGTCGGGTGCGACGTCGAAGTAGCGCGGGCGCAGCGCCGGTAGGCGGGGAAACGCGCGCGGTCGCGCCCACGTGAAGAGCGTCATCCGATGGCCGCCCGCGACGCGTGGCGCGGGAACGAAGTCGTGGACCGCGGCGTCGTGCATGGCGACTTTGCTGCTCCATGGTATTACGTGCGGAACCGTGCGCCGCCGGTGGACTGCGCGCGGCGAGCGGGTTCGCCCGCCCGCCGCGCCGCTGGTGGATAATGCCCACGATGCAGCTCACGCGGCTGAACATCGGGTGCTTCGGCGGAGGCACGGGGCTGCCCAGCCTCATCGGCGGTCTGAAGCAGAACCCCTGGATCCGCGTGAACGCCGTGGTCACCATGTTCGACAGCGGCGGCAGCTCGGGTCAGCTCCGGGACCAGTTCGGCGTCCTGCCGCCCGGCGACGTGCTGCGCTGCGCCCTGGCCCTCGCGCGCAACGAGTCCGAGGCGCGCCGCGTCCTGCTCTCGCGGCTGCCGGCGCTGGAGAACGGGCGCCTCGGCGGTCATACGGGCGGGAACCTGCTGCTGTCGATGATGGAGCGCTGCAGCGGGGATTTCCTGGCCGCGCTCGATTCGCTGTGCACGCTTCTCGACTGCCGCGGGCGCGTGTGGCCGGTGAGCGTCCAGCATGCGTCCGTCTGCGCGGAGTACGAGGACGGGTCGCGGACGAGCGGCGAGGTCGCCGTCGACGCCGAGCAGACGCAGGGCCGCCGCATCGAGCGCATCTGGCTGGACCCGGAGGTCACCATCCATCCGGCCGTGGCGCAGGCGCTGCGCACGTTCGACGCAGTGGTGATAGGCCCCGGCAGCTTCTACACCAGCCTGATGCCGACCCTGCTGGTGGAGGGCGTGGCGGCCGAGCTGCAGGCGGTCAAGGGGCCGGTCGTCCTCGTCGCCAACCTGCTGACCGAGGGCCGCGGGATGCGCGGATTCTCGGCGGGCGAGGCGGTCCGCCGCGTGGGTGAGGCAATCGGCCGGCCTGTCGACGTGGTCGTCGTCAACAGCGGCCACCCTCCTGGTGATGCGCTCGGGCGGTACGCCGCCGAGCACAAGGAGCCGTTGCCGGCCGGCAACTTCCCGCCGGGTTGCGAGGTGCTCAGCGGGCGTTTCTGGCACGGCCCGATCGCCCGGCATGAGCGCCAACGGCTCGCCTACGCCGTGTGGAGCGTGCTCGCCCGGCGCCTCCTCGCGTGACGGCCCGCCGGGCGCGGGCGGCTGCCGCCGTCGAACAGCGCTGTATCCGGTCGGAAGTAGCCGGCCCGCCGGGCGCGGGTGGTTGCCGCCCGGCCTTCACCGGGACCCGTCGCGCGGTTGCCCGCGGATCTTGCGGGCGGCAGCTTCGATGACCGCCTGCAGCCGGCGGCTCGGCGCGCCGCCGGCGCCCGCCCGCCCGCTCTGCCACAACGCCGGCATGTCGGCCGCCAGGATGTCCTCGAAGTCGCCGGCACTCTTGACGCTGAGCGGCGCAAACTCGGTGATGTCGAGTGCGCCCGACCAGAAGTCCCGGTGCTTGATCAGCAGCCAGTTCCGTCCGCGCTGCCGGGGTGGGGTGGTCGGGCGATCGCGCGTGCGGACGAGCGCCCACGAGCCCTTCAGCTTGTAGCCGTCCAGGCTGAACTTCAGGTCGCCCGCCGCCAGCGCTCCGTCGACGTCGTCGTCGGCCGGCGTCCAGGTGCCGTAGTCCCACAGCATGACGACGCCCGCGCCGTAGCCGGCCGGAATCACCCCCTCGAAGTCGCCGTAGTCGAGCGGGTGGTCCTCCGTCCGCACCGCCATCCGCTTGTCGGCCGGATTCAGCGACGGCCCCTTCGGTACGGCCCACGAGAGCAGTTCGCCGGCGTGCTCGAGCCGCAGGTCGTAGTGGAGCCGGCTGGCCAGGTGCTTCTGGACGCAGAAGCCGCGCGGGCCGCCCGTCTTCGACCGCTGCCGCCGGCGCGTGTCGCCGCGCGGCTCGGGCGTCCGCGAGAAATCGCGTTTGCGTTGGTACTCGTCCAGGGGCATGGTGCATCGCTGCCGGCCGCGCGTCGCCGCCGGCGCGGCTGCCCACGTTATCATCGCATGGCGACCGGACGACGCAGCGGCGCAGGAGCAGCCCATGCAGCGAGACGGAAACGAGTGGTTCGGCCATCCCGGGGGCCTGGCGACCCTCTTCTTCACCGAGATGTGGGAGCGGTTCAGCTACTACGGCATGCGGGCCCTTCTCGTCCTCTTCATGACGGACCTCGTGGCGCGCGGCGGTCTCGGCATGACCGACGTCACGGCGACCGCCGTCTACGGGTTGTACACGTTTGCGGTCTACGCCGTGGCACTGCCGGGCGGCTGGATTGCCGACCGGCTGACGGGGCAGCGCCACGCGGTGCTCTACGGCGGCGTCGTCATTGCGGCCGGCCACTTCACGCTCGCGATTCCCACGTTGACCGCGTTCTACCTCGGTTTGCTGCTGATCGTGCTCGGCACCGGCCTGCTCAAGCCGAACGTGAGCGCCATCGTGGGCGACCTGTACCCCGAGGGCGGTGCCCGGCGGGACGCCGGATTCTCCATCTACTACATGGGGATCAACATCGGCGCGCTCGCCGGTCCGCTCATCTGCGGCTACCTCGGCGAGGAGATCAACTGGCACCTCGGCTTCGGCGCCGCCGGCGTGGGGATGCTGCTCGGCGTCGTGCAGTACGTGTGGGGCTGGCGGCGCCTGGGCGAGGCCGGCCTGCTGCGCGCGCAGGAGGCCGGCGACCGGGCCGGCGCGCTGCGCGGGCTGGCCGGCGGCAGCGGCGCGCTGGCCGCGCTCGCGGTGGTGCTGGTCGTTCTGCATGCGGCCGGCGTTCTGACGTTGTCGGTACTGGGCGTGGCGCAGGCCGCGAGCGTGCTCATCACGGTCCTGGTGGTTCTCTATTTCGCGTACGTGTTCCTGCTGGGTGGACTCGACTCCGAGGAACGCCGGCGCGTGGCGGTCATCCCCGTGTTGCTGGTCGCGGCTGCCGTCTTCTGGGCAGGCTTCGAGCAGGCCGGATCCTCGATGAACCTGTTCGCTGAACGGCTGACCGATCGGGACGTGCTCGGCTGGGAGCTGCCGGCCACCTGGCTGCAGTCGGTCAATCCCCTGTTCATCATCCTGCTGGCCCCGCTGTTCGGTACCCTGTGGCTCCACCTCGGGGCGCGCAATCCCTCGATCCCCGTGAAGTTCACGTTCGGTCTGGTTCAGCTCGGCCTCGGCTTCCTCGTGCTCGCCTGGGGCGCCACGTTCGCCGGGGAGAATGGCGGCGTCAGTCCGATGTGGCTGGTGGTGACCTACTTCTTCCATACCACGGGCGAGCTGTGCCTGAGCCCGGTCGGGCTGAGCAGCATCACGAAGCTGTCTCCCAGGCGCCTCGTCGGCCAGATGATGGGGATCTGGTTCATGGCCTCGGCGCTCGGGAACCTGCTGGCCGGCCTGGCGGCCGGGCTGATCGAGAGCCTCCCGCTCCCGCAGCTGTTCGGCGCCATCGGGCTGGTCTCCGTCGGCGTCGGCGTGCTGCTGCTGCTGGCCGGCGGGCCGATCCGACGGCTGGCGGGCGATGTCGAATCCGGTTGAGCTGCATTTTGAGCTATGCTGAGCAGTCCGCTAGGATCCGGCTTGCCGTCCGGCCCGGCGGAGCGGTCGCCCGGGCGCGGCTGCGGCTCGGCCGTCGCGGGTCAGTGGGTGCCGACTGGAAGATGACCCATGAGCGTGCAGAACAGGGCGGCCGTGCGGCGGCTGTACGAGGAGGTTCTGGGCAAGGGTAATCCGGCGGTGGCTGACGAGGTCCTCGCGCCGGGTTTCGTGGACCACATGCCGCTGGTCGAGACACCGGACCGGGAGGGCCTGCTGAAGGCGATGCTGGCGGCCCGCAGGGCGTTCCCGGATCTGCGCTACCGGGTCGTCGCCGAGATTTCGAACGAGCACTGGATTGCAACCGCCGTGGAGGTGGACGGCGGCGTCCACCGGGGACCGTTCATGGGCGTGCCTGCCACCGGCAAGCCGGTGCGGTGGACGGAGACGCATCTCTGGAAGGTCATCGACGCGAAGATTGTCGAACACCACGGCAACGTGAGCATGTTCGAGATACACAAGACGCTTGGATCGCACAATCTCGAATCGAAGCTCCGATGAGGCGATGAGGCGCGGATCGGCTCGCCGCCGCGAGCCGGTCTGACGGCCTGGCGGCCCCGGGGAGCGGGGCGCGTCCAGGCGCCAATCAGCGGGACACCGGGAGAGGCGGCTTTATGATCAAGCGCGTAGAGGTCCAGTACCGAGGGATTTTCCAGAAGAATCTCGGCAAGTACATCGGCGGCGACATCGTCATGATAGCCAGCCGGATGGGACGCGTCGCCTTTTCGAACGGCCGCTACAGCGACGCGCCGGAGCGCAACGGAATCCCCTGCAAGTACTTCGCTTTCGTCTCGCCCGACCTCTCCGAGGAGGAGCTGGAGGCCGAGTGCGGCGCGAAGCTGGATATCGATGCGGCCGACGTGTCCCTGGTCGTCGATGACACGATGGCGAAGGGCGTGGAGCCCTGGGGTTGGCACGGCATCCGGCCGGTCAACGAGAAGGTCGGGCACAAGGGCTGCCTGCTGATGGTCTCGCGGCGCGAGCACGACGACCTCGTGCGTTTCCTGGAGCGGAAGCCCCATCCCTACCGCTTGGCGATCCTCGACGGCGACCCGAGCCTGGCCGGGCTGTGGGTCTTCAAGGACGACCTGACCCGGGAGCGCTGTCTCGGGGCGATCGCGGCGGTCGACCCGGGCGTCATCGGGATTGAGGCGGTGGAGGAGTTCCTCCTGGACAAGACCGGCGAGCAGCACCGTGCGGAAGCCGCGCGCGAAGCCTACGAGGCCACGTTACGCCGTATCAAGGTGGTCAACCCGGATCAGGGCATCGAGTGGCCGCACGAGATCCCGGTCCTGCCCAAGTGGCACGAGTTCGAGGAGGGCGGCGTCGTGGTGCCCGCCGTCCCACGCGGGTTCCAGCTCGGACCGCGCGGCCAGAACCGCAACGACGGTTTCAAGCACGGCACCTCCAAGACCGAGCGGCCGGTCGTCCGCTTCGATCTCTGCATCAAGTGCACCCTCTGCTGGGCGGACTGCCCGGACGAGTGCTTCGACCCGACGGATGACGGCCTGTACGACGTCAACTACGAGGTGTGCACGGGTTGTCACAAGTGTGCCCTGGTCTGTCCGGTCAAGGAGTGCATCGTCATGGTCGACGAGCTCGAGTTCGAGAACACCGACAGCCCGTGGGAACACCACAAGCGGGACCCCGCCGACTACGTGAAGTGGGCGGAGCAGAAGAAGGGCAAGACCCGCATCCGCTATGCGCACGTGACCGGAACCGGTGTGGAGAAGAGCGAGGGAACGACCGTCCCGGCCAAGGGATGACGGATTCGGGCTGCTGAGGAGGGATCGTGACGATTGCGCAAGCCGTAGAGGTGTGGGACCGCGAGGAGCTGCTCACCGGCTGTCAGGCCGTCTCGCACGCCGTGAAGCTGGCCGACGTCGACGTGATTGCCGCCTACCCGATCCGGCCCTATACGGAGGTCATGGATCAGCTCTCGCAACTGATCGCGAACGGCGAGCTCGACTCGGAGTACATCGTCGCCGACAGCGAGCACTCGCAGTTCGAGATCGTCAAGCACGCCAGCTCGGTCGGTGCGCGCGCGTTCGCCGGCAGCAGCGGGACGGGCTGGATGTACGGATTCGAGGCACTGGTCGTCACGGCCACGGATCGCCTCCCGCCGCTCTTCCTGGTCGGCAACCGGGCGCTCGATGATCCGGGCGCGTTCGGCGTGGAGCACAACGACGCCATGTCGCTCCGTGACATGGGCTGGCTGCTCTGCTGGGCGAGCACGGCGCAGGAGGCCCTCGAGCACGTGTTCATCGGTTACCGCGTTGCCGAGGACAAGCGGGTGCGCATGCCGATGGCGCTGGCGATGGACGGCGCCTTCCTGACGCACTCGCAGCACATGGTGAAGGTGCCGACCGAGGATGCCGTCAAGCGCTTCCTGCCGCCCTTCGACCTGGGCGAGCGGCGCATGCATCCCGACAATCCGGTCTCGATCGCGCCGCAGGTGAACGAGGACTGGGTGATGGAGCTGCGGCGCCAGAACTGGGAGGCCGCCCGCCGCGCCCGGCACGTGATCAAGGAGGCGTACGAGGAGTTCAACGCAATCTTCGGCCAGCGCTACGACAATCCGTACTTCTCCGAGTTCATGACGGAGGATGCGGAGGCCGTGCTCATCGGCATCGGCGCGGTGGCGATGCCGACCCGGACCGCGTGCCGCCGCCTGCGAGCAAAGGGGCACAAGGTCGGCTACGTCAACCTGCGCTGGTTCCGCCCGTTCCCCACCGAGGAGCTGCGCGCCTGCCTGGGCCGGTTCAAGGGCGTGGGCGTCATCGATCGCGACTTCGCGCACGGGTCGCCCGACAACGGCGGCATTCTCATGCACGAGGTGCGGTCCTGCCTCTATCCGCTGCGCGAGCGCCCGAACGTCATCAACTACATGGGCGGCCTCGGCGGACGCGACATCTCGATCGAGGAATGCACCAAGATGTACGAAGAGACGCTGGCCGCCGGGCGGGGCGACATGCCGGAGGAGATCGTCAGCTGGACGGGTCTGCGCGAGTAGTCCGCGGGCGACGGGCGGCAGGGCGCCGCGGCGGACGCGGTTGCGGCCGGTCCCGCGCGCGCCGGAGTGGGACGCCGGTCCTGCACCGAGGCGGGTACTGCACGAAGGAAGGATGACGGAGATGGCAACTACGCTGCCGGTGATCGACTACGAGCATCTGAGGAAGGCCAAGGACGCGCCGCTGGAGGAGTTCTACACGTCGGGGCACCGCACCTGCCAGGGCTGCGAGTCGGCCCTGGTCATGCGCGACTTCGCCAAGGCGTCGGGTCCCCGCACGGTCGCGACGGGCGCGACCGGATGCATGTACGTCGCGAACACGAGCTACCAGACCACGCCGTGGATCATTCCGTGGATGCACACCCAGCTCGGCGCCGGGGGCGCCTCCGCGGTGGGCATGGCGGCGGGCCTGCGCGCGCTCATGCGGAAGGGGAAGATCGCCAAGGAGAAGATCAACGTGATCAACTTCAGCGGCGACCTCGGCGGCGGCGACATGGGGCTGTCCGGAATGTCGGGCGCCCTGCAGACCGACTACGACCTGCTGATCATCCTCTACGACAACGAGTCGGCCGCGAACACGGACATACAGGCCACGGGGCTGACGACCTACGGCGCGCAGACGACCTTCACGCCGCCCGGCAGCGTGCGGCGCATCATGCACGCCCGCTGGAAGAAGAATCTGGCCCCGATGCTCGCCGTCGGGCATCCGACCTGTCGCTACGTGGCCACGGCCAGTGCGACGTTCCCGGTGCTCGACTTCATGAACAAGACCCGCAAGGCGCTGAACGTGGGCGGTCCCACGTTCATTCACACCTTCGACCCGTGCCCCAAGGGCTGGGACTTCCACCCCGGCTACTCGCGGGAGCTCGGCGAGCTGGGCATTCGCTCCGGGATCTTCCCGCTCTACGAGATCCTGGACGGCAAGGTCTCCTACACCTACGACCCGCACAAGAAGGGCCGCATCCCGGTTCGCGAGTACCTCGTGAAGCAGGGTCGCTTCGCCCACCTGATCGACGAGGACATCGACTACATCCAGGGCATGGTCGACACGATGTGGGAGGAGTGGGAGCTGCCCGGTATCGCGCCGATCAAGAGCGGCCTCGAGCTCGCCGGCACGTAGGAACCTGCGCGCGAGAACGGCGCGGACTCCGGCGGCGGGCGGTCGGGCCGCGGCACCGGCAGACGGCGGGCGACTTGGAGGTCGGGCGCGGGTTCCGCAGCGAGGCGGAGCCTGCGTTACGGCTTGGACGGCGGCGGGACGTAGTCCGGCGGGAGCGTCGACTCTTCGCCGAAGAAGAACTCCTCCATCGCCCTGGCGACGATCTGCTGAGCCTCCTTCTGCCACGGCATGAGTCGGTACTCGTTGAGCAACATCTTCATGCGCTCTTCCCAGAGCTTCCAGGCCTCGGCGGAGACGTTCTCGTAGATCCGCTGTCCGAGCTCGCCCGGCCACGGCGGCTCGTCCAGCCCCGGCATCCGCTTCTGGAACTTCACGCAGGTCACGGTTCGTCTGCCCGCCGACATCTCGTTGTGCTCCGCCATCTCTAGTGTGTCCGTGAGGTTGCCGTCGTCGAGAAGGCGATGTCCCGGCCGCCCAGGGTGGCCGTCACCACCCGCGTCACCTCGACGCGGACATCGTTGAAGCAGGCGCCGCCGCCGATGTCGGTGAGCGAATCGGCAACGAGCGCGTTGGCCGTTGCGCCGTTCAGCGTACTCTTCCGCCACAGCCCCTTGGGGAGCCCCACGGTTCCAGGCTTCATGTCGGGATTCAGCATGACCGGACAGAGGATCTCCCCCAGCGCGTTGAAGACGCGCGCCGTGTCGCCCGTGCCGAGGTCGCGCGCCTTGGCGTCGCGCGGGTGGATCTGCAGCGCGGCCAGCCGGGGCCTGAGCTCGCCGAGCGTCGACGTGATCGTCTTTTCGCTGGCCGGCGAGAGCAGAACCAGCGGGTGCTCCTCGGCCGCCGCCTCGGCCCGATAAACGTACAGCCCGGCCGGCGCGCAGCGCTCGAGGGTCTCCGGGAACAGATCGACCTTGCCGTCGGGCGTGCGGGGCCGGACGTCCCGGAACTGCACCGGGTGCGGGGGGCACGGCGGCTCGGCGGTCCCGCACCGCAACAGGCTGTCACGGACCGTCGCCGGCATGGCGCCGGTGACGTGCATGAGCGCCTCGGGATCGGTCTCCGCCGCGGCGCTGCCGGGGAGCCCCAGGCGTGCGGCCAGCGCCGCGAAAACCTCGACGTTCGGCCGCGAATCGCCGACGGGCTCGATGACCGGCTGCACGAGCTGGAGGTTGACCGCGCCGTAGCTGCGGGCGATGTCGTAGTGCTCCAGGAAGGTCGTGGCGGGCAGGACGACGTCGGCCCAGCGCGCCGTGTCGGTCATGACCTGATCGAAGACCACGGTGAACAGGTCGTCGCGTCCGAGGCCGCGCAGTACTCGATTCTGGTCCGGCATGGTGGCGGCCGGATTGGCGTTGTAGACGAACAGCATCTGCACCGGCGGGTCGCGGTACTCGGTAAGTGCCCGACCCAGCCGGTTCATGTTGACCAGCCGCGTGTCCGGCTCGTCTGCCTCGATCCACGCTTCCGGGTCGAGGGGCCAGGCGCCGGAGTTGCTCATCGAGAAGCCGCCGCCGCGCACGCCGAACTTGCCGCCGACCGCCGGCAGGGCCAGCACGGCCGCGGCTGCGTTGCCGCCGTTCCGGTTGCGCTCGAGCCCCCAGCCGCAGCGGATCACCGCGGGCGACGTCTCCGCGTACAACTCCGCGACGCGCTCGATCAGCTCGGGGTCGACCTCGGCGACGGCGGCGGCACGCTCGACGGTCCACGCCGCGGCACGCTCGCGCAACGCATCCGCGCCGCGGGTGTGGGCGGCGAGGAACTCCTCGTCCGCCAGGCCGTGCTCGAAGAGGAACCGGTGCAGCGCCAGCGCTACGGCGACGTCGGTGCCCGGCCGCACCGCGAGATGAATGTCCGCCTGCCGGGCGAGCGCGGTGCGGCGCGGATCGACGACCACCAGCGCGGCGCCGTCGTTCATCGCTGCGCGCAGGTGGGGCACGAGATGGATGGCGGACGCGGACGGGTTGGCGCCCCACACGATGATGAGGCGCGCGTGCCGGTAGTCAGCATAGGCGACGCCCGGCATCCGGCCGTAGAGGGCGCGGCTGACAGCCGTGGTGGGTGCGGCGCAGACGGTGCGCGCCAGACGACTGGTTCCGAAGCGGCGAAAGAGCCGCGCGTCGGCGGTGTCCTGCGTGACCAGACCGTTCGAGCCGCCGTACGAGAACGGCAGGATGGCTTCGGCTCCCCAGCGCGCGCGGATGTCCTGCATCCGGCCGGCGACGACGTCGAGCGCCTGCTCCCAGCCGACGTGCCTGAACCGGCCCTGCCCCTTCGGACCGTCGCGCAGGCCGGCGTGCCGCAGTCGGTCCGCGCCGTAGACGCGCTCGCCGAAGCGGCGCACCTTGCCGCAGATGAAGCCCGCGGTGACGTCGTGCCGCGCCGACCCGTCGATGCGGACGATCCGTCCCTTCTCCACCGAGACTGCGAGGCTGCAGGTGTCGGGACAGTCGAGCGGACACGCCGTCTCTACGGTCGTGCGGCCCCAGCTCTCCGCGTCGTGCCCCGCCATTCACTGAGTCTAGCAGCCCGTGGCAAAAGCCCCGCTGCATTCGACGGGCGCGGCCTCCGGCACGGGCGTGCGCGGGATCCGCGCCGTCGAACTGCGTGCCCACCTGGCCCATCTCCTCCGGCACGGGCGTGCGCGGGATCCGCCCCGGTCGCCGTGCGAGAATGGCCTGCGTGCGATACGTGTGCCCGGCGCTCATCGTCGCCGCCGGCCTGCTGGCGGTGCTGCCGACTCCCGCGCCCTGGGTCGAGGCGCTCTATGCGCGCCGTTTCTATCCGACGCTCCAGAACCTGCTCACCCCGCTGACGGGCAGTGTTCCGTTCGCCCTGTTCGATCTCTTGCTGGCGGGCGTCGCGGTGTGCGTCGCCGTCTGGTGGATCACCGCGCTGCGACGCGCCGGCGGCCGGACGCACGCCCTGCTGGCGGCCGGCCTGCGTACGATTGCGCTCGGCGCCGCCATCTACCTCCTCTTCCTGGTGGTGTGGGGCTTCAACTACCGCCGCGAGCCGCTCGCCGCGCAGATCGGCCACGATGCCCGGCGCGTCACGCCCCGCGCGCTGGCGGCATTGGGTTTGGAGGCCGCCGACCGGCTCAACGCGCTGCACGCGTCGCTGCCGCAGGCCGCGTGGTCGGAGCTGGATGCGTTGCCCGACCGTCTGGGGCCGGCCCTCGCGCGCGTCCAGCGGCTGTTGGGCAACAACGGCGCCGCGGTCGTCGGCGCCCCCAAGGCCACGCTGCTGGCGCCGTACTTCCGGTGGGCCGGTATCGACGGGATGATCAGTCCCTTCACGCTCGAGATTCTGGTCAACGCCGCCGTGCTGCCTGTCGAGCGGCCGTACGTCGTCGCGCACGAGTGGGCTCATCTCGCCGGCTACGCTACCGAGTCCGAGGCGAGCTTCGTGGGCTGGTTGACGTGTCTGGCCGGCGACGACGCGTCGCGCTACAGCGCCTGGCTGTACCTGCTGCCGCATGTGGTGCGCCACCTCGACGAGGCGGCCCGCGGGCGGGTCTGGGGGCGCCTGGCGCCCGGCCCGGCCGCCGACCTGCGGGCGGTGGCGCGGCGGCTGCGCACAGCCGTGCCGCTCGTGCAGCGCAACGCCGGCCGCGTCTACGACCGCTATCTGCGGGCGAACCGCGTCGAGGCCGGGATCGCCAGCTACGGTGAGGTGGTCGACCTGGTGCTGGGCACCACGTCCTGGCGGAGTCTTCCGGGGCGGCAGGGAGTCCGCGGCGGCGCGCGGGTCCCCGCGGCCCGGTCGGCGCGCGAGATGGGTCGCGCGAGATGGTATGATGGCGCGCACACGATGTTCAAGCTTGTCGCCACCGTGCGCGGTGGAGCCACGAACGCCCCGGCCGCCGCATCGCAGTATGCCTCCGCCGAAGCCGCCCGCGAAGCCGCGAAACAGCTCATGCACGAACACCAGCGCGTCGTGCGCGTGATGATCGTGGAGGAGCCGTCACGGTTCGTCGAGTGGCTGGACCGCAGCTGAGGCGCCGGCGCCGGCAGCCCGTGGCGCCGCACAGTCCCGCAAAAACGAGTCGCCGGCGTCGCCAGGCCCAGGATCTGCTTGCATGGCGCGGGCCGGAGTCCTACCATGCGTTCTGAGGAATGCCATGAAGAGAACTCCGCGCCGCGTCGTGCTTCTGTTCGCCGTGCTCGCGGCGGTGCCTGCCGGGCACCTGGGCAGTGAGCTGCTGGCCGCACCCGCGCAGGAATCTGCGCAGCCGCTCGAGTTCAACCGCGACATCCAGCCGATTCTGGCGCGGTCGTGCCTGGTCTGCCACGGGCCGAACGAAAACTCGCGGCAGGCCGACCTGCGACTCGACACACACGACTTCATCGAGACGCTGGTCGTGCCCGGCAACGCCGCCGCCAGCCCGCTCTTCCAGCGCCTGACCACCGGCGACAGCGTCCAGCGCATGCCGCCGGCGTCGTCGGGGCGCACGCTGACCGACGCGCAGATCGAGACGGTCCGCCGCTGGATCGACGGGGGCGCGCACCGGGACGCCACGGTCGCGGTCGCGGCCGATGCGGCGCCGCTGCCCGCGCGCGTGGTCGACTTCGCCCGCGAGGTCCGGCCGATCCTGTCGGAGAAGTGCTTCACCTGCCACGGGCCGGACGCGCAGGCGCGGCAGCGCGGCCTGCGGCTGGACGTCGCGGAGGGGCCGTTCGCCGACCGCGGCGAGTTCGGCGGTCCGGTCGTCGTGCCGGGCAGCGCCGACGAGAGCATGCTCATCCACCGTGTGAGCGCCGCCGACGCCCGCGTCCGGATGCCCTACCGCCTTGGCCTGAACACCCCGGTCATGCCGGGCACCGACGAGGATGCCCTGACTCCGGACCAGGTCGAGACCCTGCGGCTGTGGATCGATCAGGGGGCCGAGTGGCAGTCGCACTGGGCGTTCATTCCTCCCGAGCGACCCGCGGCGCCACCGGTCACCGACACCGAATGGTTGCGCAACCCGATCGACCGCTTCGTCCGGGCGCGCCTCGAGCAGGAAGACTGGCGTCCCGCTCCCGAGGCCGACATCCTCACGCTGCTGCGCCGCGTCACATTCGATCTGACCGGGCTCCCGCCGACCGGGGATCAGATTGCCGCCGTGCTCGCCGACGACTCGCCCGACGCCTACGAGCGGCACGTCGACCGGCTGCTCGCTTCGACGGCATACGGCGAGCGAATGGCGGTGGGGTGGCTGGACGGCGCCCGCTACGCCGACTCGAGCGGGTATCAGACCGATGCCCCGCGGGACATGTGGCGCTACCGCGACTGGGTGATCGACGCCTACAACGACAACATGCCGTTCGATCAGTTCACGATCGAGCAGATCGCCGGCGACATGCTCCCGGACGCGACGCTCGAGCAGCGCATCGCCACCGCCTTCAACCGCAACCACAGCCAGAACGGCGAGGGCGGCATCGTCCCGGAGGAGTTCCTGACCGAGAACGTGGTCGATCGCGTGTCGACCACGGGCACGGTGTGGATGGGGCTGACTCTGGGGTGCGCGCGCTGCCACGACCACAAGTTCGACCCGCTGTCCCAGAAGGAGTTCTATCAGATCTACGCCTACTTCAATAACGTCCCCGAGCGCGGCAATCTGCGCGGCCTGGGGGCGAAGGCGTTCAAGTACTTCAACTCGCCGCCGAACATCACGGCGCCTACCGAGAGGAACTTCGCCGAGCTCGCCGAGCTCGATGCCGAGCTCGAGGAAGCGCGCGGGGAGTTCGCGCGCCTCGAGGCTGACGCGGCCGAGGCGCGCGCCGCGTGGGAGCGCTCGTTGCGCGACGCCTGGCCGATCGACTGGGTCCTGCGGGACAGGCTGTTGGTCCATCACCCGCTCGACGGTGACATCGGCGCCACCTACAGCCCCGAGCCGGTGACGCCCCACCAGGGGGTCACCTCCCACCTGCGCCCGCCCCGGGAGCCGGTGACCTACACGTTTCCCATCAACGTGACGCTGGAGGACGGCCTGCCGCGCTTTGCCCCCGGACGGGTGGGACAGGCGCTGAGCTTCGACGGCAAGCGGTTCATCGACGCCGGCGACATCGCGAACTTCACCTATGCCGAGCCGTTCACTCTGGCGGCCTGGATCTATCCCACCGCGCCCGACGGCGTGATCGTGTCGCGCGCGCTCGCCGGCGACCAGGGCGAGCAGGGGTGGGGCCTGTATCTGCTCGACGGGAAGCTGCAGGTCAATCTGTCCCAGCGCTACGCGGACGACGGGCTTCGGGTGGAGTCCAGGGATGTGCTGCCCCTCAACGAATGGCAGCACGTGCTCGTCACCTACGACGGGAGCCGGGTGCCGGAGGGATTCCGGATCCACGTCAACGGCGAGTCGCGGGAGGTCAATCCCCTGCTCGATGGGATCAACAATCCCATGCGGACCCGCGAGCCGCTGCGCATCGGGGCCAGCGGCGCGGCTCCCGAGGAGTCCGGCGCCACCGATTCGAGACCCCGGTTCCAGGGGATGATCGACGACGTGCGCATCTACACCGAGGCGCTGACGCCGGAGCAGGCGGCGGTCGTGGCAACCGGTGAGACGCTGACCGAGATTGTCCGCATTGCACCCGCCAGCCGGACGGCGGGGCAGGCCGCGAAACTGCGGCTCGCCTTCATCGATCAGTACGCCGCGCAGCCGGTCCAGGAGGCGTGGCGCCGGGTCAAGCAACTCGAGCGCCGGCGTGCCGAGCTCTGGGACAGCTTCCCGACCGTCATGGTCATGGAGGAGATGGAGCCGCGCCGCGACACCTTCCTGCTCGTCAGGGGCGCGTACGACGTGCCGGGCGAGCGGGTGGAGCCCGGCGTGCCGGCGGTGCTGCCACCGCTGGCCGAGGGAGAGCGGAACGACCGGCTCGCGTTCGCCCGCTGGCTCGTCCAGCCGGACCATCCGCTCACCGCCCGCGTAGCCGTGAACCGCTTCTGGCAGATGTACTTCGGGACCGGTCTGGTGAAGACGGCCGAGAACTTCGGACTGCAGGGGGAGTACCCGAGTCATCCGGAGCTGCTCGACTGGCTCGCGACGACCTTCGTCGATTCCGGCTGGGACGTCAAGGCGCTGCAGCGGCTGATCGTGACGAGCGCCACCTACCGGCAGGCGTCGCCTGTCACGCCGGATGCGCTCGAGGCCGATCCGGAGAATCGACTCCTCGCGCGCGGGCCGCGCCTGCGCATGCCTGCGCAGATGATCCGCGACCAGGCGCTCTCGCTCGCCGGCCTGCTGGTCGACGAGGTGGGCGGGCCCTCGGTCAGGCCGTATCAGCCCGAGGGCTTGTGGGAGGAGCAGAGCAGCCAGCAGTACGTGCAGTCCGAGGGCGACGACTTGTACCGCCGCAGCCTCTATACGTACTGGAAGCGAACGCTCGCGCCGCCGTCCATGCTGGCGTTCGATTCGTCGACGCGCGAGACGTGCATCGTGCGCCTCAGCCGCACCAACACGCCGCTGCAGGCCTTGAACCTGATGAACGACGTCACCTACGTCGAGGCGTCCCGCAAACTGGCCGAGCGGATGATTGTCGAGGGCGGGGCGACACCCACAGAGCGGATCGCCTACGCCTACCGTCTCGCGACGGCCCATCGGCCGGCGCCCGAGGCGGAGGCTGTCCTGGTCGACGGCTTCCACACCTACCTGGATCGCTTCGAGGCCGACCGGGCGGCCGCTCTCGAGTTCGTCAGCGTGGGCGAGTCCCCCCGCGACGAGACGCTGGACGTGGCAGAGCTGGCTTCCTATTCGATGGTGGCCAGCCTGATCCTGAACCTCGACCGGACCATCACAAAGGAATAGCCGATGCACTCTGATCTTGAGCGGCTTCTGACGCGGCGGCGTTTCATGCAGCTCTCGAGCACCGGGATCGGGGCGGCCGCCCTGGCGACGCTGGTCCACGATGAGCTGCTGGCCAAGGGGGCCGGCGCCGCGCCCACGCCGGCCGGCGGGCTGCCGGGGCTGCCGCACTTCGCGCCCAGGGCCCGGCGGGTGATCTACCTGTTCCAGGGCGGCGCGCCCTCACAGCACGACCTGTGGGAGCACAAGCCGGGACTGGCGAAGCTGCGCGGGACCGATCTGCCGGACTCGGTGAGGCAGGGCCAGCGCCTGACCCCGATGACCGCATCGCAGGCGGGCTTCCCCATCGTTCCGTCCATCTTCGAGTTCCAGCAGCACGGTCAGTCCGGGGCGTGGATCAGCGAGCTGATGCCGCATACCGCCAAGATCGCCGATGAGCTGTGCTTCATCAAGACGATGCACACGGAGGCGATCAACCACGATCCGGGCATGACCTTCCTTCAGACCGGCAACCAGCTCGCGGGCCGACCTAGCGTCGGCGCTTGGCTCGCCTATGGGCTGGGGAGCATGAACCGCGACCTGCCGACCTTTGTCGTCATGGTTTCGAGCCGCGGCGGCAACCAGGTGTACGACCGCTTGTGGGGCAGCGGTTTCCTGCCTTCGGAGTACCAGGGGGTCAAGTTCCTCTCCACCGGCGACCCGGTCCTGTACCTGTCGAATCCACCCGGCGTGGACCGCAGCTTCCGACGGCGGTTCCTCGACGATCTGGGCAGGCTCAACGAGCAGGATCGCGAGACGTTCGGGGATCCGGAGACCACCACGCGCATTGCGCAGTACGAAATGGCCTATCGCATGCAGGCCTCCGTGCCGGACCTGACCGACCTGTCGGACGAGCCCGACAGCGTCTTCGAGCGCTACGGACCCGATTCACGCACGCCCGGCACCTTCGCGGCCAACTGCCTGCTGGCGCGGCGGCTGGCCGAGCGCGACGTGCGCTTCATCGAGCTCTTCCACCGGGGCTGGGACATGCACACCCAGCTTCCGAAGCGGATCAAGGTCCAGGCCAGGGACGTCGACCAGCCGCAGGCGGCGTTGATTCAGGACCTCAAGGAACGCGGGATGCTCGACGACACGCTGGTCGTGTGGGGTGGTGAGTTCGGGCGCACCATCTTCTGCCAGGGGCGGCTCACCGAGGAGACCTACGGGCGCGACCACCACCCGCGGGCCTTCACCATTTGGATGGCCGGCGGCGGCGTCAAGGCGGGCATGACGTACGGTGAGACCGATGACTTCGCGTTCAACATCGTGAAGGATCCGGTGCACATCCACGATCTGCATGCCACGCTGTTGCACGTGCTCGGCATCGATCACACGCGGTTGACCTACCCGTATCAGGGTCGGAACTTCCGCCTCACCGACGTGCACGGGAAGGTCGTCGACGGAATCCTGGCCTGACGGAACGGCGGCAGCGCGGCGCTGTCGCGTTGCCGCCGCCGCACGGCAATCGAGAGCCCCGCTGCAGCGCCACGGACTGCCGGTGCAGCGGGGACTTCTGCCGCGGGCTGCCCCAGCTAGCGGCCCAGCGGGTCGTCGATAGTGCCGCCGCCGGTGGCGGTGTCCCGCGTAGCGGGATCCGGACCGCGCCCCTCCGCGAACGCCTGCTCCTCGACGCGGCTCCCGAGAAGCTGTCCCGGCAGGCCGTAGTTGCCTTCGTGGCAGCGCGGCTCGTAGTAGATCCGGTTCGCCCGGTTGTCCTGCAGTGCCAGCTCCTGTCGTACGGTCCACGGCCGCGTCCAGGTCGTCGGATCGTCGATCGTGACCACGTACTCCAGCGTCGTCTCGTCGAGTCGGCGCCAGCGCTCGACCAGGTGAAGGTTTTCGCGGGAGCCGCGGTAGCTGCCCTTCGGGGAGAAGTTCGCGACGTCGACCACCAGCGTGTCGCCTTCCCAGCGGCCACGGGAGTCTCCGAAGGTCTGGCGGACGCCGCTCGGCAGGTGTTCGCCCGCGCCGATCGGGATGACGCGCTGCCAACCCTGTCCCTGGCCCACATCGTAGAAGACGGCCACGGCGCCGGGCGACTGCACGAGGCGGCGGAATCCCCCGAAGACAGGCAGCCCGGCGCCCATGCAGCGCTCGGTGAGGCTGCGGTCTTCCGGCCCGTCGTTGCGGTTCAGCCGTCCCGTGTTGTAGAACGGCGGCACCTCCTCGCGCAGCGGCGACGGCGGTCCGTACGACCAGCCGGCGCAGGCCGGCTCCTGCAGGCGGCACGTCTCGGTGGGCTGCAGCAGCGCCAGGCGGAACTCCCGTTCCGTGCGCAGCCGCTCCTGCGCTGCCGGCGTGTACGGCGGAATGCGCCCGTGCGGGGGGTCCACGATGAGCGACGTACGGTCCCCGGTGGGCCGAATCGACTCGAAGACCGCGTTGTAGGCGCCCCGGACGTCGCGCTCCGTCCCGATCGGCGCCCGCTCGTCCCGCCGCAGCATGGCGCCGCGCTGTCTATCGAGCGCCGCCCGCTGTTCGTCCGTGAACACCTCGATGTCCGCGAACTGCTCCGGACGCTGCAGCGGGATCTGGTACGGGTCGTTCCAGATGCCCTGGAGGTCAGGGTCGCCCCACGGCGTGCGGAGCCCGCTTCCCGCCGCCTGCCCCGCGCCCGCGGCTCCCGCGGCCCAGACCGTCGCAGCGCCGATCGCGGCCGGCCCGCCGCCCGCGGCGGCCGCCAGGTTCAGCAGACCGATCAGGCCTGCGAACGCCGCCGCCAGGCTGATGAACTCGACAAGTCGCCTGGTCATCGCATCTTCTCCCCTCGCCCGGTGGCCCGCGGCACGCAGTCGGGCACCGGAACGGTTCAGGTACAACCGAATCCGGCCTGCAATGTCAAGCAGCCCGTGGCCAAACCCCGCGACGCACCGGGACGCGTCTGCAGGCTGCCGGCACGCGGGTCGCGGCTTTGCCGGATTGCCGTTTCCCGGGCGGGTCGCTAGAATGACACGGTTCCCGATGGACTGTAGACCGCGTTGGCATCGAGGAGATTTCAGATGACGACGATGCGAGACCGGTGGCGGGCGTTCGCGTGGCAGGTGTTGCTCGGCGCGGCGGCGGCAACAATCGTCGCCTCTCCGGCGCCGGTGGCTGCGCAGGCGGCGGCCGAGGAAGAGGTGACGTTCAGCAGGCACATCGCGCCGATCCTGCAGCGCAGCTGTCAGAAGTGCCATCGGCCGGAATCGCTGGCGCCGATGTCGTTGATCGACTACAACGAGGTGCGTCCCTGGGCCCGGGCCATGAAGTACCGCACGGGGCTCCGGGACAAGCCGGGCGTCATGCCGCCCTGGTACATCGAGAAGAACATCGGCATCCAGCGCTTCAAGGACGATCCGTCGCTGAGCGACGAGGAGATTGCGCTCATCGCCAGGTGGGCGGACAACGGCGCCCCGGAAGGCGACCCGGCCGACCTGCCGCCACCGGTGGCGTTCATCGACGTGGACGAGTGGGAGATCGGGCAGCCCGATCTGATCGTCTCGTCGCCGAGCGTGACGGTCGAGGCCGACGCGCCCGACTGGTGGGGGTCTATCGGCGAGGTGCCGACCGGGCTGACCGAGGATCGCTACGTCGCGGCGCTCGAGTACAAGGAGATCACCGAGTCCAGCGAGGGTACGCCGCGCAACACCGTCGGCGGCCTGTTCGTGGTGCACCACGCGACCCTGGCGGTGACCGACCCCGAGCCCGACCCCGACGAGGTGGACCCGCTCGCCGCGCAGCGCCGCTGGCCCACCCACGAGGTGGGGCGCAACGCCGACTTCTTCGATCCCCAGGCGGGTCGCATCATGAAGGCCGGCTCCAAGCTCGTGTTCAACTCCATGCACCTGCACGCCAACGGCGCCCGCACGCGGGCCCATCTGAACGTGGGCTTCAAGTTCCACCCGCGGGGCTACCAGCCGACGCGCAAGTGGGTGCGGATGTCGTTCGGCAACGGCGTCGACCTCGACATCGAGGCGATGGATCCGGATCAGCAGATGGAGGCCTACTTCACGCTGCCGGAGAACGCGCTGATCACGATCTTCGAGCCGCACATGCACGCGCCCGGCGTGCGGATGTGCCTGGACGCCATCTGGGGCATCAACGTCGAGACGCTCAACTGCGCGGGCTACGATCACAGTTGGGTGCGCGTCTACAACTACGAGGACGACGCGGCGCCCCTGCTCCCGAAGGGCACCATCCTGCGCATCACCGGCTACTTCAACAATTCGCCGTCGAACCCCAACGTGCCCGATCCGCGCAACTGGTCGGGCGGGGGACACCGTTCGGTCGACCAGATGTTCATCAACCTGATGCGTGGCGTCTATCTCACCGACGAGGAGTTCCGGGCGGAGGTCGAGAGCCGGCGCGCCAGGCTGGGGCTCGCCGCCGGGCAGGTCGCCAGCGGCTGTCCGCTGTGCGGCGTCGACGAGTGGCCGGCCGGGGAACTGGCGCAGAACCAGCAGCAGCAGTGAGTCCGGCGCGCCCGGAACCCGTCGTTCCGGCCTGACGCGCTCTCGCCACGGCGCGCCGTCCGTCGTCACGGGCGGCGCGCCTTTTTTCTTCAGGCCAGTCCCAGGTTGCGAAGTATCGCGAGCGCCGACCGCGAGCGGTTGAGGGCGTAGAGGTGCAGGCCGGGTGCGCCGCCCGCCAGCAGCGCCTCGCATTGCCGCGTGGCGAGGTCTATGCCGAACTCCGTCACCGCCTCGTCGTCGTCGCCGAGCCGGTCGAGCTGCGCGACGAGGGACGCGGGCAGCGTCGCGCCGCAGAGCGCGGTGAAGCGTTGCACCTGCCGCGCATTGAGAATCGGCAGGACGCCGGGGGTGATCGGCACGGTGACGCCGAGCCTGCCGGTCAGATAGTCGACCATCGCGAAGTAGTCGGCGTTGTCGAAGAAGAGTTGCGTGAGGATGAACTCCGCGCCGTGCGCGACCTTGTCGCGCAGCCGCTGCCAGTCGACGTGCCGTCCCTCCGCGCACTCGGGGTGGCCTTCGGGAAAGCCGGCGCAGCCGATGGCGAACTCGTTCGCCCGTGCTCGCAGCACGTCGATCAGCTCGTAGGCGTAGTCGAAGCCGCCGGGCGGCCGCCGGAAGTCGGGTCGGTCGGCGGGCGGGTCGCCGCGCAGCGCCAGGATGTTGCAGATGCCGAGGCCGGCTGCCTCGTCGAGGAAGGCGTCCATCTCCGTGCGCGTGAAGCTGACGCAGGTGACGTGCGCCATGGCGGTCAGGTGATGCACCCGTTGCATGCGGTCGACGATCTGCAGCGTCCGGGTGCGCACGCCGTCGCCGCCGGCGCCGCAGGTGACCGAGCAGAAGTCGGGCCGTGCCGCCGCCAGGCGCGGCAGCACCCGCTGAAACAGGCTCTCGTCGCCCTGCGGCGTCTTCGGCGGGAAGAACTCGATGGAGACGACGGGCCGGCCCGCGGCGCGCTTCGCGGCGTAGATCTCGGGGATGCGCTTCACGTCAGTGATCTCGGGCGGAGCGGCCGCTCGGAATAGCGCGGGAGACGCCTCGCCGCGGCCGTGCCGATGCCGCGGGTCGGGCCGGAAACGGGGCCCGGCCGCCTTGCCCCGCCCGGCGGCGGCGAGAGAGCATGGTCGTGCGCGAGCTGATCCGCGCGCCGAAGCGCAGCAACGAAGCGTGCGAGGCCGCGCAGCGGCTCTTCGGCAACGAGCGCCTGATGGACTTCGCGGGCCTCGTCGGCCACCACCCGCTGGTGAACTACACGCTCAAGGGCGTTCGACGTGCAGCGGCCGCCGGACAGTCTGTTGACGCTCCCGCCGCGCTGCTGCCGGCGTCGGGCGGGATGTCGCCGGCCGACCGGGGCGCCCCGCGGCGGATGCTCACGCCAGCGCGGCCACCGCCGCCCGGATCGCCTCGTAGTCCGGTTCGACGCCCAGGTTCACGGCCACCCAGTGGTAACGCACCACGCCGTCCCGGTCGATCACCGTCACGGCGCGGTTGGCGGCGACGTAGCCCTCCATGCCCGCCAGTGCCGGGAAGGCAACGTCGTAGGCGGCGACGACCTGGCGGTTGTAGTCGCTGAGAAACGTGTAGCCCACGTTGTTCGCGGCCTTCCAGGCCTGCTGGACGAACGGTGCATCGACCGTCACACCGATTATCTCCGCGTTCAGGGCGCTGAACTGATCGAGGCGGTCGCGCAGGGCGCACATCTCTGTGGTGCACACGCCGGTGAACGCGCCGGGGAAGAAGACGAGCACCACATTCCTGCCGCGGTAGTCGCGCAGGCTGTGCTGCCGGTCCGGGGTCTCGTGCAGTGTGAACTCGGGAGCGGGTTGTCCTACCGTGACGGCCATCGTTGAACCTCCTGCCGAACAACCCTATCACGCGGACCGCGGCAGCGAGCCGGTCGAGGAAGTTCGGCGGCGGCTGGTACTGCCGCGGGGACTTCGGCGGCGCCGGTCAACGCTGATCCGGATGTGAGCGGCGGCCGGGAACGTAGCCGTTCGTGATCGGCAGCCGGCGGTCCTTGCCGAACGCCCGTGTGGAGATGCGGACGCCGGGCGGGGCCTGGCGCCGCTTGTACTCGGCGCGGTCGACCAGCTGCACCACGCGCTCCACGACTTGGCGCTCGAAGCCCAGCGCCTCGATTTCCTCCGGGCCCCGATCCGCCTCGACGTAGGCCTCGAGGATCCCGTCGAGCAGGTCATAGGGCGGCAGGCTGTCCGAGTCGAGCTGATTCTCGCGCAGCTCGGCGGTCGGCGGCTTGTCGATGATCCGCTGCGGAATCACCTCGCCGTCGCGGTTGCGCCAGACGGCCAGCCGGTACACCCAGGACTTCAGCACGTCCTTGAGCACCGCAAAGCCGCCGGCCATGTCGCCGTAGAGGGTGGCGTAGCCGACGCTCATCTCGCTCTTGTTCCCGGTCGTGAGCACCAGCCAACCGAACTTGTTGGACAGCGCCATGACGATGTTGCCGCGGATCCGCGCCTGCAGGTTCTCCTCGGTGACGTCCGGGGCCGTGGCCGCGAAGGGCTCGGCCAGCAGGGCGCGGTACTCCGCGGCGAGCGCCTCGATCGGCAGCTCGATCAGGCGCACGCCGAGGCGGCCGGCCAGTATTGCCGCGTCGTCGCGGTTCATGGCCGCGGTGTAGCGCGACGGCAGCGACACGGCGGTCACGCTCTCCGGCCCGATCGCGTCGACCGCGACGGTCAGCGCCAGCGCCGAATCGATGCCTCCCGACAGGCCCAGCACGGCGCCGGGAAACCCGTTCTTGCGAACGTAGTCGGCCGTGCCGAGGGTGAGAGCCCGATACACCTCCGCCTCGGGACAGAGCAGGCGCGCAGCCGGTCGGGGCTCGAGCGGGGGCCCGCCGCGCGGCCGATGCCGGGAGAGCGGCACGACCGACACGCGTGCGGCGGGCCGCGTGGCTGCCCCTGCCGCCGCCCGGTCGTTCCCCGCGTCGGCCGCCCCCCGCCGCGGGCGCTCGGCGCCGGTCCGCCGCTCGGGGGCACGCGGCTCGACGTCCACGACGAGCAGGTCCGGCTCGAACTGCTTGCCGCGGGCGACCACGCTGCCGTCGGGAGCAATCACCAGGCTGTGTCCGTCGAAGACCAGCTCGTCCTGGCCGCCGACTGCGTTGCAGAACGCCAGGAAGCAGCCGTGGTCGACGCAGCGCGACGCGAAGAGCCGCTCGCGCTCCCGACCCTTCGCCCGGTGGTAGGGCGATGCGGAGAGGTTGACGATGATCTCGGCGCGACCCTCATGCACAACCCATTCGGCCGGTCCGCCCGTCACCCAGATGTCCTCGCAGACCGTCACGCCGAGGCGGCGGCCGGCGAGCTCGATGACGACGGCCTGCCGTCCCGGCGTGAAGTAGCGCCGCTCGTCGAAGACGGCGTAGTTCGGCAGGTGGTGCTTGTGGTAGAAGGCGGCGATGCCGCCGTCCGCCAGGACGGCGGCGCCGTTGTGGAGGGCCGGCTGGCCACGCCGCGCCGCGCCGCCGTCGGCCGCGGCATGGGGCGCGCCGACCAGCGCGACGATGCCGCTGACCCCGGCGGCCAGATCCTGGAGCGCGGCCGCGGCGTCGCGCACGAAGCCGGGCTTGAGCAGGAGGTCTTCCGGCGGATAGCCCGTCAGCGCGAGCTCGGGGAAGACGACGAGGTCCGCGCCGCGGCTCCGCGCCTCCCGGATCCGGGTGCGCAGCCGCTCCAGGTTGCCGTCGATGTCGCCGACCGGCAGGTTGGCCTGGCACAGCGCTAGGCGGACCATGCGCCCCACCATACCATTCGCCGGGACGAACGGTTGCGCGCCGCCGCGGCCGGTCAGCGGCCGCCCGCGAGGCCTATCGCCCGGGCGATCGCACGCAGTTTGGCCTGCACGATCCGCACGTTGTCGGGGCCCATGTTGATGAACTGCTTCTGCGCGGAGGTAAGCGCGTCGAGGCGCTCGCTCGAGTACTCGTAGAAGACCATGCCGCGTGTCACGGCCGGCGGGCCGTCCGGCACGGGGACCTCGAGCAGGTGGTCGATGGCCCGCCGCAGCGCGCTGCTGAAGGGCGTGTCCGGATAGCCCAGCTCGGAGTAGGCCGCATCGAGCAGGGGCTCGAGCAGGCCATACAGAGCACTGACGCCGTCCGTGTCGAGCGAATCGACGATTTCGGCGTGGACGTCGTAGCGCCGAAAGCTGGCGGCGGCGATGCGTGTGGCGGGCGCCTCGCCGGTCGTGCTGAAACGCGCCCGGGGACGCATGAACGGAACGTGCTGCGCCGGGTTGCGGCCGTTCGCGACGTTGTCCACGGCGACGACGAAGCGGCGGATCATGCGCTCGCCGGTGAGCCAGGCCGCCAGACCGGGATGGGAGGACAGGCCGCCGACGACGGCACCGACGAACGAGTCGCTCTCGTCGAGCGCCGGCACGGCGACCGGCTCGGGCTCGACAACCGCCGGCTCGGGCTCGACGACCGGCTCCGGCGCGGGGGCTTCCGCGACCGCTTCCGGTGCCGCGGCCGGCGGGTCCGGGTCGCCGTTGCCGAGCAGCCAGTACGCCCCGATGCCGAGGGCGACGATGGCGATGCTCACCCCCAACGCCGCCAGCCGGATCAGGTTCCGGTTGTCTGCCGGCGGGGAGTCGTCCGGCGGCAGCGTCTCGTCCAGGCCGTGAAGAGTCATCCCGCTAGCGCCGGCGCGGCAGCAGCCAGCCGCGCAGCTCCCCGGCGGCGTTGCCCGCCGTGTGGATCTGCAGGTAGTAGCGTCCGCCCCGGAGCGCTGCGACCTGCTCGGCGGTGAGCGCTACCGTCGCCTCGATGCGGCCCGCCGCCGCCGGGACGTCGATGCCGAAGGCCACCGGTCCGCGCCGCGCGCGCGGCGCCTCGTGCACATGGGCCGCGGTCGCGGGCGAGCTCATGCCTTCGAACGTCGCCACGATCGTCAGCTCGCTGCCGTCCAGCGTGGCGCTGACCTCGCCGGACCCGGTCACCGTGTGCGTCGTCACCAGGTCCACCGGCAGCCTCGAGAGGCGGCCGCCGAAGCGCTCCTCCGCGGCGGGCTGCGGCCGGCCCGCGTGCAGCGTGGCTGCCGCCACGCAGGCGAGCCCGATGGCGAGGCGGACGAGGTGCATGGTGGACGAAAGCTCCCGCCGAGGCCCGCTGTGCGCGCCTGGCGGGGTCGGCATGGTCTCTACGGTTCAGACTCCCGGATTCGTACGGGCCGCGCGTAAACCTACCTGCCGATTATAGCTGCAGGCGCGGTCCGACGCGACCGCCTGTCGTCGTGCCGGTGCGCGCGGAGTGCCCGGCCGCCGCGAGGTGGCGGGCAATGGCGCTAGAATGGATGGCCATGGTGCGCGTAACGACAACGGTTGCCGCCACAATCATCGCCGCGGTCCTCGCTGCGGCACCCGCCGCGCAGGAGCGCTGGCCGCGGTTCCGCGGCCCGGGTGCACTCGGTGTGTCGGAGCAGTCCGGACTGCCGGAGACGTGGAGCACCACGGAGAACGTCGCCTGGGTCCGCGATATCGCGGGTTTCGGCTGGAGCTCCCCGATTGTCTGGGACGATACCGTGTTCCTGACGACCGTCATCAGCACGGGCGAGGTCGAGGCACCGCTCGGCGGGCTGTACCTGGGCGGCGAGCGGGGCGTGCCCGCCGACGAGCATCGCTGGATGGTGTACGCCTTCGACGTGTCGACCGGCGCCACCCGCTGGGAGCGCGAGGTGCACCGCGGGATTCCGCCGTCCTCGCACCACCTGAAGAACACCTATGCGTCCGAGACGCCGGTCACCGACGGCGAGCACATCTACGCGTACTTCGGCAACGTGGGGCTCTTCGCTCTGACGCTCGACGGTCGGCTGCTGTGGTCCCGGCGGTTCGACCCGGTGGCGACCCGGGCCGGCTGGGGTACCGCGGCGTCGCCGGTGCTGCACGGCGACCGCATCTATATCGTCAACGACAACGACGAGCAGTCCTATCTGGTTGCGCTGAGCCGGGAGACCGGGGCGGAGCTGTGGCGTGTGAATCGCGACGAGGGAACCAACTGGTCCACCCCCTACGTCTGGGAGCACGCCGAGGGCACCGAGATTGTGACCACCGGCACGGACAAGGTGCGGTCGTACGACCTGGCCGGCAACCCCCTGTGGGAGCTGACCGGCATGTCGTCGATCGTCGCGCCGACGCCGTTCTCCCGGTTCGGCCTGTTGTACCTGAGCTCGGGCTACATCGGCGACCGCCAGCGACCCGTGTATGCCGTGCGGTCCGGCGCGCGGGGCGACCTGACGGCGGCGGAGGGCGAGCCGTTGCCCGCGGGGGTGGCCTGGTTCCGGCCCCGTGCCGGTTCCTACAACACGTCGCCAATCGTCTACGGCGACTACTACTACACGCTGCTGGACCGCGGCTACTTCACCTGCCACGACGCCCGCACCGGCGCGGAGGTCTACGGCCGCCGGCGGATCACGGTCGGCGCCGCGTTCACCGCCTCGCCCTGGGCGTACGCCGGCAAGATCTTCGCACTGAGCGAGGACGGCGACACCTTCGTCATCAAGGCCGGCCCCGAGTTCGAGATCCTGGCTACCAACCCGCTGGGCGAGTTCACGATGGCCACGCCGGCCATCGCCCACCGCAGTCTCTTCATCCGCACCGCAGCGCGCCTGTACCGGATCATGGACGCGACTTCGCCGCGCTGAACGCCGCGCGCTCTGCCGCGCCGGCGCCGGCCGGGCGGCCCCGCGGGCCCGAGGTCACGGTTATAATCGCCGCCAGCCTCGCGGCCGCCTGCAGGCGCGGGGGCGCCGGCAGCATAGGGGGCGCGCCAGTCATGCGACCGATTGCCGTCGCCGAGAATGTCACGCTTGCGCCGCTCCGGATCGAGGACGCGGGCGAGCTGTTCCGGCTGACGGACGCCAACCGCGCCTATCTGCGACGCTGGCTGCCGTGGCTCGACAGCATCAAGCGCGTCACCCATACGCGGGCGTTCATCCAGGCCGCGCGCAGCTACTCCGAGAGCCGCAAGGGGCTGCAGCTCGCCATTCGCCGCCATGACCGCATCGCCGGCATCGTGGGCTGCCACCCCATCGACTGGCGGAATCGCCTGACGTCCCTGGGGTACTGGGTGGGGGAGGACTACCAGGGTCTGGGGTTGGTCACCGCGTCCTGCCGCGCCCTGCTCACCCACGCCTTCAACGACGTCCGCTTGAACCGCGTGGAGATCCGCTGCGCGGTTGCGAACCACCGCAGCCGCGCGGTCCCGACGCGTCTGGGTTTCACGGAGGAGGGCCTGCTGCGGGACGCCGAGTGGCTCTACGATCGCTTCGTCGACCACGTCGTCTACGCGATGCTGGCCCGCGAATGGCCCGCAGCCGCCGTGCGGCCCCTGGCCGCGACCACGGCGGCCGGCTCGAAAGGAGACGGTCCGCGCCGATGAACAGGACGCAATCGCGGTTGGTGGTCTGGGTCTGCCTGCTCGCCGGCGGGCCGCTTGCGGCCCAGGCCCAGGAATGGCCGCAGTTCCTGGGGCCCGCACGCGACGGGCACTACAGCGGACCCCCCCTCAGCACCCAGTGGCCGGGCGACCGGCCACCCACGCTGTGGAGCCGCGCCGTCGGCGAGGGCTTCGCCGGGCCGGTCGTCGCGCAGGAGCGGGTGCTCCTGTTCCACCGGGTGGGCGACCGCGAGGTGCTCGAGGCACTGGACGCGCTGACGGGCCGTCCCCTGTGGCGTCACGACTACCCGACAGCCTACCGCGACGATTTCGGCTTCGACGAGGGTCCGCGCGCCGTTCCGGTGGTGTCCGGCGGCCGCGTATTCACGTTCGGTGCGCAGGGGCAGCTGCAGGCGGTCAGCCTGGAGACTGGTGCGCCCCTGTGGCGCGTCGACACGCAGTCCCGATTCGGCTTCCGCAAGGGTTTCTTCGGCGCGGCGGGCTCGCCGCTCGTCGACGGCGGCCGCGTCATAGCCAACATCGGCGGGAACGGCGCCGGCATCGTGGCGTTCGATGCCGCATCGGGTGCCGTTCTGTGGACCGCGACCTCCGACGAAGCCAGCTACTCGTCGGCGGTGGCGGCTGATCTGGGCGGCGTCCGGCATGCCGTCTTCTTCACGCGCAACGGTCTGGTCGGGCTCGATCCGGCCAGCGGGGAGGTGCGCTTCGAGCAGCGCTGGAGGTCGCGGCTGCGGGCCTCGGTCAACGCGGCGACCCCGCTCGTGGTCGGTGACCTGGTCTTCGTTTCCGCCTCGTACGGCGCGGGCGCCGCGGTGTTCCAGGTGGTCGGCGCCGGGCTGCAGCCGCTCTGGTCGTCCGACGAAGTCCTCTCCAACCACTACGCGACGAGCGTTCACCACGACGGCTACCTCTACGGGTTCCATGGGCGCCAGGAGTACGGTCCGAGCTTCCGGGCCGTCGAGCTGCGGACGGGGACCGTGCAGTGGTCCGTCGACGGATTCCGGGCCGGCAGCGTCACCCTGGCGGGTGACCGGCTCGTCATCGTCCGCGAGACCGGCGAGCTCGTGATTGCCGCGGCCTCCCCGGCAGGGTTCGAGCCGCTGGCGCGGGCGCCGGTCCTGCCGCCGGTGATCCGGGCCTATCCGGCCATCGCCGACGGGCTGCTCTACGTCCGCAACGGCGACACGCTCGCCTGCCTGGACCTGCGCCCCTGACGCCCCGACCGTCTACGGAAACACGCCCCTCTGCAGGTAGGCCTGGGCGACGCGCTCGATGGCGAGGTGGAAGGCGGCGGTGCGCAGATCCTCGATCCCGTTCACCGTTTGCTGCGTCTCGCGGATGTGGTGGTACGCGCTGATCATGGTCTCCTCGAGGCCCGAGTTGACCACGGTCAGCTCGTGAATGGGACGCACGACCTGCGCGCGCTCGCCGGCGCTCAGCGTGGTGCCCGTCACCGACTCGATGACCCCCAGCAGCCGGTTGTCGGCACGCTCCTGGTAGCGGCGTTCGAGACGACCGAAGCGCACGTGGGAGAGGTTCTTGAGCCACTCGAAGTACGACACGATGACGCCGCCCGCGTTGGCGTAGACGTCCGGAACGACCAGGATCCCTCTGGCGTTGAAGACGGCGTCCGCTTCCGGCGTGGTCGGGCCGTTGGCACCCTCCACGATGATGCGCGCCGCAACGCGGCCGGCGTTCTCCGCCGTGAGCTGGTTCTCGACGGCGGCCGGGATGAGCACGTCGCAATCCAGCTCCAGCGCGGCGTGCGGATCGTCGTGCACCTTGGCGTCCGGAAACCCCGCCACGCTGCCGGTCGTAGCGATGTGCCGGCGCACCGCGTCGGGATCGAGGCCGGCGGGATTGGCGATGGTGCCGGTCCGGTCCGCCACGCCGACGATCCGTGCCCCGTCGGCGTGGCAGAACTTCGCGGCCCAGAAGCCGACCTTGCCGAAACCCTGCACGGCGATCCGCTTGCCGTCGAGCCCCGTACCGAGGCCGAGCCGCCGCATGTCCTGCTCCTGGCTGCAGGCCTCGCGCAGCACGTAGTACAGCCCGCGGCCGGTCGCCTCGGTGCGCCCGGCGACGCCGCCCTGCGGCACGGGCTTGCCGGTCACGCAGCCCAGGGCATCGATCTGATCGCCCCGGACCGCCTGGTACGTGTCCGCCATCCAGGCCATCTCGCGCGCGCCCGTGCCGAGGTCCGGCGCCGGCACGTCGACCGCGGGGCCGATGAAGTTCTTGCGGATCAGCTCGTGCGTGTAGCGCCGCGTGATGCGTTCGAGCTGCTCGGTCGTGTACTGCCTCGTGTCGATCCGGATGGCGCCCTTGGCGCCGCCGTACGGCACGTCGACGATGGCGCACTTGTAGGTCATCAGCGCCGCCAGCGCCATGACCTCGTCCTCGTCCACCTCGGCGCTGTAGCGGATGCCACCCTTGACCGGCAGCCGGTGGTGGCTGTGCTCGGCGCGCCAGGCGCGCACCACGGTGAGCGTCCCGTCCTGTTGACGGACCGGGAAGTCGAAGCGGTACAAGCTGTTGCAGCGCTTGATCTGGTCCAGGAGACCGGGCGGATGGGAGCCCAGGGCGGCCGCGCGATCGAAGTAGTGGGAGACGTCCGTGAAGAATCGGTGTGCAGGCATGGTCGGCGGTCATTGTCGCAAGTTCGCTGCGCAACCGCCAGGTAGACTCTCCTGACGGAGGCGAAGTCTCTCATGCCCGAGCTGATGCTCGTCGTCGGATTCGTCGTGGTCGCGTCGGCCACGTGCTCCCTCTTCGAGGCCGTGCTGTACTCCGTTCCCGCCAGCCGGATCGCGGTGCTCGAGCGGGCGGGGCACGGGTCGGGCCGCCTGCTCACACGTCTGCGGGGCCAGGTGGACCGTCCGATCGCCGCCATCCTGGCGCTGAACACGATTGCGAACACGGGTGGCGGCGCGCTCGCGGGCGCCATTGCCGCGCGCGAGTTCGGAGATGGCAACGTGGTGTACTTCTCAGCGGCCTTCACGCTGGCGATCTTGCTGTTTGCGGAGGTCCTGCCCAAGACGGTGGGCGTCGTCCACGCCAGCGGCCTCGCAACCTGGATCGCCTACCCGCTGCACGCGCTGGTGGTATCGTTCCGGCCGCTCGTGGCCCTGACGCGGGTGGTGACGAAGCTCGTCTCGCAGGGGCACCAGGAGCACCGCGTCTCCGACGAGGAGCTGCTCACCCTGGTCGGGTCGGGTCTGCGCTCGGGCACGCTCAAGCCGCACGAGGCGAGCGTCATCCGCAACGTGCTGTCGCTGGAGACCCGCACGGCGAAGGACGTCATGACGCCGCGGCCGGTCGTGTTCACGCTGGCCGCCGGGGTCAGCGCGCGTGAGGCCGCCGCGCTCGACGACCTGGGCAAGCACAGCCGGGTGCCGGTCTTCGACGTCGACCCGGACGATCTGGTGGGCGTCGTGCACCGTCAGGACGTGCTGGCGGCGGTCGCCAGGAACCGGCTCGACGTCACGCTCGACGACATGATGCGGCCGCTGCACTTCGTGGTCGACTCGACACCGCTCGACGAGCTGCTGCGAACGTTCCTCGATCGTCGCCAGCACCTGGTGGCGGTCATCGACGAGTTCGGCGCGTTCGTGGGGATCGTCACCCTCGAGGATGTGCTGGAGGAGCTCATCGGCCGCGAGATAGTCGACGAGTTCGATCAGATCACGGATCTGCGCACCTACGCGCACCGGCGGCGAGACGAGATTCTGCGGCGGCGGGGCCGGGCGCTCTAGCAGCTCGTGGCGCAACCCCGCGTTGCACCGAGACGGGCGAGGCGCCCGTCTGGCAAGGCGCGACGCTGGCGCACCCGTCGCCTTTCGGGTAGTCTGCGCTACGGATGGCGCCGGCGGCCGACTGCTCCGGTCGGCGCCGGTTCAGCGGGGCCGAACCCGCCAGGCCAGGTAGCCGGCGAAGCAGACGAATACGACTACCACGGCCTCTAGCGGCAGGAGCGAGGGGACGACGCTGAACACCACGATGAAGCCGACGGTCATCAATGCCAGGCGCTGCATCGGTTCGGTCTCGGCGACAACGATAGCCCGATGCGCGTACCAGCTCAACGGGATTCCGTTCGACGGAACGGCTTGGGGCAGGCGAATTCCCGCCGCCGTTCGTCTCGATGTGATCGCATGCGGTCGCTGTCTGCCTGCAGCCTCGCACTCGTAGTCGTCCTCCTCGTCGCCTCGGCTGCGGCGTCGGCCGCCCAGGAACCCGCGGCGCCGGACCGCCGCCTGCCGCGGGCCGGCGACCGCGTGGCCGTCGTTTCCTTCGTCAACATCACCGGTGCGCCGGAAGACGACTGGATCGGTGCGGGCATCGCCGAGACCGTGGCGGTCGACCTCGAGCGCGTGGCGAGCCTCGCGGCGGTCGACGTCGGCCCGGCGGTCGGTCGGTCGGCGGTCGAGGTCGGGCGTGAGCTCGGCACGCCCTGGGTCGTAGCCGGCGGCTACCAGCGGATCGGCGACCGCATCAGGATAACGGCGCGTCTCGTGGACGTAGCTGGCGGGACGGTGACCCGCGCGGCCAACGTGGCCGGCGCGCTCGACGAGCTTTTCGTGCTCCAGGACCGCGTGGCCGCCGCGCTCGTGCAGGACGACGCGGTGTCCGTCGTCGACCCGGCCGTTGCGGAAGCCCGGCGCCTGCCCCCGGCGCCGCCCGTGGTGCACCCGTCGCCCGGGCCCGGTGCCGGCGAGGCGGCGGGGGGCGGCGGCTTCGCGCCGGTGGTCTCCGCTGCGACAATCGACGGGCCGCCGGCGCCGGTGCCGCCCGAGGTCTTCACGCGGGACGCGGACGGCCGGGTGACGCTGCGCGCGTTCCGTCTCAGTGGAGAGTTCAATCTGGACGGCGCGCTGCGCGAGACCATCTACGAGCAAATACCGCCGGTCAGCGGATTCGTCCAGCAGTTGCCCCTGGAGGGCGCCCCGGCCACGGAGCGGACCGAGGTCTGGGTGTTCTTCGACGACGAGAACATCTACGTGACGGCCCGCTGCTGGGACTCGGCACCTGAGGACCAGTGGATTGCCGACGAGATGCAGCGCGACGGATTTCAGCTCATCAACAACGACTGGTTCAGCGTGGGGTTCGATACGTTCTACGACCGGCGCAACGGTCTGGCGTTCCTGGTCAACCCGATCGGGGGCTTCTTCGACTACGAGATCAGCGACGAGGGGAGTCCGAACAACGACTGGAATCCGGTCTGGGACCTGCGCACCGGCCGCTTCGAGGGCGGCTGGACCGTCGAGATGCAGATGCCGTTCAAGTCGCTGCGCTTCCAGCAGGGGCGCTCGCAATTGTGGGGCATCCAGTTCGGACGCCGCATGCGCCGCAAGAACGAGACGGCCCATCTGACGCCGGTGCCGATTGCGGCAGGACCTGGCATGTTCCGCCTGTCGGCCGCCGCCACGCTGGTCGGGCTGGAGGTGGCCTCGGAGAACCGGCGACTGGAGGTCAAGCCCTACGCCATCGGCTCGTCGGCGACGGACCTGACGGCCAGTCCCCCCTTTACGAACCGCGGCGACGGCGATGCGGGCGTCGACGCCAAGTGGGGCGTGACGCGGAACCTGACGGCCGACTTCACCTACAACACGGACTTCGCGCAGGTGGAGGTGGACGAGCAGCAGGTGAACCTGACGCGCTTCAGCCTGTTCTTCCCCGAGAAGCGCGAGTTCTTCCTGGAGGCGCGCGGCATCTTCGACTTCGGGGCCGGGCCCAACGTGCTCGGGACCGGCGGCGGCAACAACGGCGGGCGCCTGCAGGGTCCGCCCGGCACGCGCGCGGGCAGCGACGTACCGCTGGTGTTCTTCAGCCGGCGCATCGGCCTGCAGGAGGGGCGCACGGTGCCCATCGTCGGCGGCGGCCGGCTGACGGGCAAGGTGGGCCGCCTCAGCATCGGCGCGCTCAACATGCAGACCGCCGACGCGCCCGACGCGGACGCGCTGGCGACGAACTTCACGGTGGTGCGCGTGAAGCAGGACATCCTGCGCCGCAGCCGCATCGGCGCCATCTTCACCCGTCGCTCGGTGTCACTGGACCGCAACGGCGAGAACGATGTCTACGGCGCCGACGCCTCGTTCGCGTTCTACGACAACGTGACGTTCAACGGCTACTACGCCCGCACGCGGACGTACGGCCGCGAGGGCGACGACGCGAGCTACCAGGCGGCGTTCACCTATGACGCGGATCTGTTCGGCCTGCAGGTGGATCACCTGCTCGTCGGCGAGAACTTCAACCCGGAGGTGGGCTTCCTGCGGCGCCAGGACTTTCGGCGCTCGTTCGTGGCGGCCCACTACCGGCCGCGACCCGCGATCGACGCCATCCGCCAGTTCACGTTCGGCGGCAGCCTCGACTACATCGAGAACGGTGCGCGCGACCTCGAAACCCGCGCTGCGCGCGGGCAGTTCGTCACCGAGCTCGAGAACAGCGACCGGTTCACCGTCGACGTCATGCGCAGCTACGAGCTGCTCGTCGAGCCGTTCGAGGTCGCCACGGACGTGGCGATTCCAATCGGCGGATACGGCTTCCAGGACGTCTTCGTGTCGTATCTGATGGGCCAGCAGCGGCGGGTGTCGGGGACCGCGTTCGTGCAGCGCGGCGAGTTCTTCGGCGGTGACATCAACGCGTTCGGGTACCGCCAGGGGCGCATCGGCGTGACGCCGCAGATGTCTATCGAGCCGACGGTGCAGATCAACCGCATCAGTCTGCCGCAGGGGCGGTTCACGGCCACGGTGGCGACGACGCGTGCGACCTACACGTTCACGTCGCGAATGTTCCTGTCGGCGCTCGTGCAGTACAACTCCGCCGTCGAGCAGATGGGGACCAACGTCCGCTTCCGGTGGGAGTACAGCCCGGGCAGCGAGCTGTTCGTGGTCTACAACGACCAGCGTGACACGACCCTGCGTCCCGGCCGGCTGCCGCTGCTGGAGAACCGCGCGTTCATCGTCAAGTTCACGCGACTCTTGCGATTCTGACGCGCCGCATGCCATGACGCTCTTCGCCCGCCAGTTGGCCCACTGGACGAGCCGCCGCGAGACACGCGCCAACCTCGCCCGGCTGCTGCGGTACCTCGGCTTTCTCGCGCTCCTCGTCAGCACCTACGCGGTGCTGTTCCAGGTCATCATGCGGCATGTCGAGGGGCAGAGCCATTCCTGGATCACCGGGTTCTACTGGACGCTCGTGGTGATGACCACGCTGGGCTTCGGCGACGTGACCTTCGCCAGCGACGTCGGCCGCGTGTTCAGCCTGCTCGTGCTCGGGTCGGGGCTCGTGTTCCTGCTGGTCATGCTGCCCTTTCTGCTCGTGCAGTTGTTGTACGTGCCCTGGGTCGAGGCTCGCGAGCGGACCCGGGTTCCGCGCGAGGTGCCGCGCGGGACCGCGCAACACGTGATCATCGCGGAGTACGACCCGATTGCGGACGGGCTGGCGCAGCGGCTGGAGGCCGAGGGGGTGCCCTGTTTCACGATCGAGCCGGATCCGACGCGGGCCGCGGACCTGATGGAGCGGGGCATGCGGGTGGTCGTCGGCGATAACGACAGCCAGCTCACCTACGAACGACTGCAGACCGGCCGGGCCCGACTGGTCTTCGCCAATGGCACGGACACCGAGAACACGAACATCACCCTGATCGCGCGCGAGGTGTCGGCCGCCGTGTCCGTCGCCGCCGTGGCCGAGGAGGAGGATTCGATCGACGTTCTGGAGCTCAGCGGGGCCGACACGGTGCTGCCCCTCAAACAGCAGCTCGGCGAGTACCTGGCCAATCGCGTGCATACGGGCCGCAACGCCGCGCATGTCGTCGGGTCGATCCGCGATCTCCAGGTGGCGGAGTTTCCGGCGCGCGGTACGTCGTTCGCGCAGTCGACCATCCGCGACACGCACCTGCGGCGACGCACGGGACTCAGCATCGTGGGCCTGTGGCAGCGCGGCTCGCTGCAGCCCGCGTACCCGCACACGGTCATCAGCCAGGAGAGCATCGTCGTGGTGATCGGCACCGCGCCGCAGTTGGAGGATCTGGCCGGCCTGCTGCCTGCCGGCGCGGATGCACCCGGGCCGGTACTGCTGATCGGCGTGGGCAAGGTGGGCCAGGCTGCCGCCCGCGCGCTCCGCCGCCGGGGGGCCGTCGTGCACGCCATCGATCGCAACCGCGACATGCTTGCGGCAATCAGGGACGACGTGCACGCGGTCTTTCCCGGCGACGCCGCAGACCGCCAGCTGATCGAGCGCGCAGGCGTCAAGCGCGCCGGCTCGGTGCTGCTCACGACCAGTGACGATGCCATGAACAGCTATCTGGCCGTCTACTGCCGGCGCCTCAATCCCGCCGTGCACATCGTCAGTCGGGTGACGCGCAACGTGGAGGCCATCCACCGCGCGGGCGCCGACTTCGTCCTGAGCGACACGACGCTCGGCGTCGAGGCGGTCATGTCGCTGGTCGACGGCTACGAGCCCGTGCTGCTGGGCGAGGAGGTGAGATTGTTCCCGCTGGGCGTGCCGAGGTCGCTCGCGGGCCGCACCCTGCAGGAATCCGGCATCGGATCGCGGACCGGCATGAGCGTGGTCGCCGTGCAGCAGAACGACCGGTTCATCCGTCCGTTGACGGTCGACACCGTCCTCCCCGGCGACGGCGAACTGCTTGTGCTCGGCAGCCTGGACCAGCGCCGCTCGTTCGCGCAGGCGTTCCAGTAGCGTCCACATAGCCGGGGCTGCGCCCCGAACCCCCGGCGTCCGCTTGCGGGGACCCCATAGCCCCGCGCCGCTCCCGCCGAGGCGCGCCGTGCGCGCCTTGCGGTCTGCCTGGTTGCGCGGCGCAGACCGCTATAGCCGGGGCTGCGCCCCGCACCCCCGGCGTCCGCTTGCGGGGACCCCATAGCCCCGCGCCGCTCCCGCCGAGGCGCGCCGTGCGCGCCTTGCGGTCACGAAAACGCCTTCATCCGGCGCGGCAGCCGCCCGTGACGCCCGGGTTTCGGCGCCCTTTTCCGGGTGCGGGCGATCTGCTATCCTTCGCGCCTATGTCGCAGCCCACCCCCAATCGCTGGACTATCGCGGCCGCCGGCGTCGTCATGCAGGTTGCGCTGGGCGCGATCTACGCCTGGAGCGTGTTCCGAACGCCGCTGGTCGAACAGTTCGGCTGGACGATATCCCAGGTCACGCTCACGTTCACGATCGCGATTTTCGTGGTGGGCTTCGCCACGTTCGGTGGCGGCATCTGGATGCGCCGCTCGAGTCCCCGGGTGGTCGCGCTGGCCGCGGGCGTGCTGTACGGACTGGGTATTTTTCTGGCCAGTTTCACCAGCAGCCTGGGGTGGCTCTACTTCTCGTACGGCCTGCTGGGAGGCATCGGGCTGGGCCTGGGCTACATCGTGCCGGTGGCGACGCTGGTGAAGTGGTTTCCGGACAAGCGCGGCATGATCACCGGCCTGGCCGTGGCAGGCTTCGGGGCCGGGGCGCTCATCACCGCGCCGATTGCGACGCGCCTGATCGGGACGATCGGCGTGCTGAACACCTTTGCGGCGCTGGGCGTCGCCTACCTCGTCATGATCGTCGGCGCCGCGCTCTTCATGCAGGATCCGCCGGCGGGGTACAGACCGGCCGGCTGGGAGCCGTCGGCCGCCGGGGGCCGGCAGGCAGCCGGCTACACGCTTGGTGGCGCCCTGCGGAGCTGGCAGTGGTACGGACTCTGGATGCTGCTGTTCCTCAACACGACCGCCGGCATCGCAATCATCTCCCAGGCCGCGCCCATGGCGCAGGAGATCACGGGCGCCACCGCCGCGGTGGCCGCCGCCACGGTCGGGCTGATCTCCATCGCGAACGGTGTCGGGCGCCTGTTCTGGGCCTGGCTGTCGGACTTCATCGGCCGGCGGATCGTGTTCCTCGGCATGTTCCTGCTGCAGGCCCTCGCTTTCTGGCTGCTGCCTGCGGCCGGCGCCCTGGTGACCTTCTCCGTGCTGACGCTCATCATCCTCCTGTGCTACGGAGGCGGATTCGGCACCATGCCGGCTTTCGCAGCCGACTACTTCGGCACCGAGCACGTCGGGTCGATCTACGGCCTGATGCTGACTGCCTGGAGCGCGGCCGGCGTCCTGGGCCCGACCCTGATCGCCACGCTGCGCGAGAGCACGGGCAGCTACGACCAGGCGTTGTACATCATCGCCGGCCTCATGCTGGTGAGCGCCGTCATCCCGCTCATCGTCCGACCGCCCGCTCCCGAGGCCAGCGCGTCCTGAGCCGGGCGCCGTACTGCAGGCAGGCTGACGCCGCAGGCCCTGCAAGCTCGACACATGACATGCCGCCGCCTGCGCCCGGTCGCGGCCCTCATGCTGTGCCTGGCGGGTGCGCCCGGCTGCGACACGCGGCCGAGCATACGCCTGGCTACGACGACCAGCGTCGAGAACTCGGGGCTGCTGGCGGCGGTGCTGCCGGCCTTCGAACGACAGCACCACGTCCGCATCGACGCGTTGCCGATCGGTAGCGGCCGGGCGCTCGGCCTTCTGCGGCGCGGCGACGCCGCCGCGGCCCTGACGCACGATCCGCGGGCCGAAGCCGCCGCGCTCGAGGCGGGCGTCATCAGCGGCTACCGGAAGATCATGTTCAACAGCTTCCTGATCGTCGGGCCGCCCGCGGATCCCGCGGCTGTCGGGCAGGCGTCGGACACCGTGGACGCCCTGCGCCGTATAGTGGACAGCCGGGTCCTCTTCGTCTCCCGCGGCGACGCATCCGGTACCTACGCCCGCGAGCAGGAGCTGTGGGCGCTGGCGGGCCGGCGGCCGTTGCAGGAGGATCTGCTCGAGACCGGCCAGGGCATGGCGGCGACGCTGCGGGTGGCGAGCGAGCACGCAGCCTACACCCTGACGGACGGCGCGACGTTCGAGCAGCTGCGGTCCCGGCTGGCGTTGACGGACTTGTGCGCGGGCGGCCCCGAGCTGGTGAACACCTATGCCATCTTCGAGCGGGCGGGCCTGGTCGGAGCCGAAAGAACACTGGTGACCGCCCTGGTAAATTGGCTCGCCGAGGGCGGCGGCCGCCGCCTCATCGCGGGTTTCCTGATCAACGGCCGCACGGTCTTCCGCGTCTGGCCGGCCGGCTCGCCGCGCGACCAACCAGGCTATCGACCTCATGTTCGCTGAGATTGGCAGAGCGCTGCTCCTGATTGTCGGCGGGGACGTAGAGGTCTGGCAGGTCACGGGCGTCTCGTTCGGGGTCTCCGTCACGGCGGTGACCGCGGCGGTCGCGCTGGGCCTGCCGGCGACGTATCTGTTGGCGGCGGCCGGCCCACGGAGTACGCGAATCGGCCTGTGGGTGGCCCACGGCTTCGCGGCGCTGCCGACCGTGGTCGTCGGTCTGACCTTGTACTTCGTGCTGTCGGCGAGCGGTCCGCTGGGGTGGACGAGGCTGCTGTACACCCGCACGGCTATGGCGCTGGCCCAGCTCGTGCTCGCCCTCCCGATGGTCGTGGCCGTCGTCCTCGGTGCGCTCCACCGGCTCCCCCCGACGGCGCGCGAGTCGCTGGCCACCCATGGCGTGGCGTGGACGCGGCAGATGCGCTGGCTGCTGTGGGAGGTCCGGTCGGCCATCGTGACCGGTGCGCTGCTGGCGTTCGCGCGCGCCTTCACGGAGCTGGGGGCGGCGCTGATAGTCGGGGGGAACATTCGGGGAGCGACCCGCACGCTGACCACGTTCGTGGCGCTCGAGTACAACCGCGGCGATGACGCGCGGGCCATCGCCGTGGGCTTGATCCTGCTCACCGTCGCCCTGCTGACGAATTCCCTCATGCAGGCGGTGCTGGTGGAACGATGAGTGCGCTGCTGCCGCCGGTGGTGCGGACGCGGCAGCTGACGGTGGGCTACGCGGGCAAGGCGGCCGCGCGGGTTGCGGACCTCGATCTGGCCGGCGGCGTCGTCTGGCACGTCACCGGGCCCAACGGTTCCGGCAAGACCGCCCTGCTGAAGACGCTCGCCGGTCTCCTGCAGCCTGTCTCGGGGCGGGTCGAGCGGCCGTGCGGGATGGGCAGCGGGGGCGCCATCTACGTCCATTCCGTGCCCTACCTGTTCGCGGGCAGCGTGCGGCGCAATCTGGAGCTCGCGCAGCCGCCGCCGGAACGCCTGGAGGGCATCGCGGATGCGTTCGGGCTCTCGGCCTTGCTGCAGCGCAAGGCTGCCACCCTCTCGCACGGCGAGCAGCGGCGACTCGCGCTCGCCCGCGCCATTCTCGGACGCCCGTCGATTCTGCTGGTGGACGAACCCGAGGGCGGGCTCGACGAGGAAGCGATTGCCGCCTGGCGCGCCTGCGCGCTGAGCACGGTCGAAGCCGGTCAGCCGGCCCTGGTCGTCGCCGCGCACCACCCGTGCGCGCTGGAGGCCGTCCCCGTATGCGAGGTCCGACTGTAGCGGCCCGCACGTCCGCGGCTGGCGTCGTCCTGTGCGGCGGCAGGTCGACGCGCATGGGGTCGCCGAAGGCTTTGCTGGCCTTCGGCCCCGAGACGATGCTGCAGCGCATCGTCCGGCGGCTCGACGCGGTCGTCGCGCCCATCGTCGTCGTGGCCGCGCCCGGACAGCCGCTGCCCGGGCTGCCGGCGGCGACGACGGTCGCGCGCGACGAACGCGAGGGGCGTGGGCCGCTGGAAGGTCTGCGGGCGGGATTGACGGCCCTGCCGGACACCGTAGACGCCGCCTACGTCACGAGCTGCGACGTGCCGCTGCTCGTGCCCGGGTTCGTGCGCCGCATGGTCGAGCTGGCCGACGGCTACGACGTGGCCGTGATGGAAACCGACGGCTTCGCGCACCCGCTCGCCGCAGTCTATCGACGTCGGACGCTGCCGCAGATCGAGGCGCTGCTCGCGGCGGACCGCCTGCGTCCCGTCTTCCTCTTCGAGGCTGCACGCACGCGCCGCGTCACACCGCGCGAGGTCGCCGACGTGGACCCGCGGCTGCTCACGCTGAGGAACGTCAACTCGCCCGAGGACTATGCCGAGGCGTTGTCGACGGCGGAGCTCGACTCCTCGCGTGCCCGCTGACGGTGGTATTCGGCGACGACGGCGGCGAGCCGCTCGCGGGTGAGCGCCGCGCCCGGATCGTTGGGCAGCGCTCCCTGGAGGAAGCGCGCCGGGAGGGTATCCTCGGCCGGTGTCCAGCCGGCGCGCCGGTTGAAGCGCCGCTTGGCGTGCACGATCCGCTTGGCTGCCCGGCGCAGCTCGGCGGCGTTGGTGTCCCAGCCCGTGACCAGGTTGAGCATCTCCGCGGCCTCGCCGTAGAAGTCGTCGAATACGCCGCGCAGGAACTTGCAGAGGATGAGCGAATCCATCAGGGCCGCCCGATCCTCCGTGTCGATCGCGTGCCGGACGGCATCCACGGTCACGTGGCGTCTATCGACGGCATCCGAGAAGTCCGCCTCGTACGCGCCGCTGCGGTTGTGGTCCGCGCCGCGCGTGCCGACGGCGAAGCCCAGCGCCATCGTCTGCAACGCGCGCGGCTCGTATCCCGGAATCTCGAGCCCCTTCACCTGCGGCGCGATGTCGATGCTCCCGTGACCGATGGCCGCGGCGGCCCGGCGGCTGCCCTCGGCGAGCAGTCGGCCGACGCCCTCGCGCCGGCCCGTGAGCTCGATGGCGCGCAGCACCGACTCGCCGCTGCCGAACGTCAGCCAGGGCGCGTCCAGCCAGCCGCGCTCGACGCACTCCATGGCGAAGGCGATGGTGCCGCCGACGCTGATCGTGTCGATCCCCAGCTGGTCGCAGCGCTGCGACGCGCGCAGGACGGCGGCCGGATCGTCGACGCCGCAGAGGGGACCTAGCGCGAACAGACTCTCGTACTCGAGCCGGGTACCCCCGTCGTCCTCGATCGCGTAGATGTGCTCGCAGCCTATCGTGCAGGCCGCGCAGCTCGCGCGCGTGCGCGTGTGGGTGGCGCGGATTTCCTCGGCCGAAACGCGGGCGGCGCCCTCGAAGGTCCCGGTCTGAAAGTTGCGCGTCGGCAAGGCCCCGAAGCGGTTGAACGTCAGGAGATTGGCCGCCGTGCCCAGCTCGCGGTACTTGGCGGTGGCCGGACCGAAGGAGCGCTGCGAGAGCTGCCGGCTGCGCTCGGTCAGCTCCCGGGGGGACGCCCAGTCGACGTAGCGGGTGCCCCGCACGGCCACGGCCTTCAGGTTCTTGCTGCCGAGCACGGTGCCGCTCCCGCCGCGTCCGGCGTGGCGGCCGTCATGCGAGATCGTCGCGTAGCGCACGAGCCGCTCCCCGGCCGGCCCGATGGACGCTATCTTGTAGTCGGGCCCCAGCCGGGCCCGCAGGCGCGCCTCCGTCACGCCGCACGCGGCGCCGCGCAGGTCGTCGCCGGCATCGAGCCGCACGCGGCCGTCGTCGATGACCAGCACCGAGAGCTCGGCCGCCCGGCCGACGATGACGATGGCGTCACAGCCGCAGCGCTTGCCCGCCAGCGCGAAGCCGCTGCCGGCGAGCGAATCGTTGAGGCGGTCGGTGAGCGGACTCCGGCTGACCACCGCAAACTTGGCGGACGTGGTCAGCGGGCTGCCGACCAGCGGGCTGAAGACGAAGACCAACGGGGCGCCGGCTGCCAGCGCGTCGGAGCACGACCCGCTCTCCTCCGCCAGCAGCCACGTGCCCAGCCCGGCGCCCCCGATGAACCGGCGCAGCACGCCGGCCGGCAGCGGCACGCGCTCGGCGCAGCCGTCGGAAACGTCGATCCGCAGATAGCAGCCGTGATAGCCGGACGGCACGCGGCGCTCCGATCAGCCTCCCGCGTCGGCCGAGAGAATCAGCACGCGGTCCGTGTCCGCGAGCCGCGTGCGCGGATCGCTCACGAACCGGTCGCCGTTCAGGTTGGCGACGACGAAGGGCCCGAGCCGGGGTGGCCGGCCGGCGGAGACGAGGTCGGCCAGGGGCGGATGGCGCGCGACCAGCGCGTCGAGGAGCTGCCCCAGTGTGGCCGCCTCGACCTCGAGCTGCGCCACGCCGGCGCGCTGCCGCGGGATGCCGAGCAACTCGACACGCATCACTGCCGCCATGATAGCACCGTGCCCCGCCGGCGCCGCGCGCCGCTTGCGTCGGGGTGAAGCGTTTCACTATCCTTGCAAAACCGCTTGAGCCGGGGTCGAGCCTCTGCCCGGTCGCGATCGAGCAAGGATATGAGCCCAGAACAGCCGGCCACGCCGGTCCGCTTGCGCGCGACGCCCAAGGGGCGTCAGGTCGATCCTCAGGCACGCCGGGATGTGGCGGCGCTGCTCGGCGACGCGCCGCGCCGCCGGGACCTTCTCATCGAGCACCTGCACCGCATCCAGGACCGCTACGGCTGCCTGTCGGCGCCGCATCTCGTCGCGCTCGCTGCGGAGATGGGCCTGGCGATGACGGAAGTCTACGAGGTCGCTACGTTCTATCACCACTTCGACGTCGTCAAGGAGGGGGATCCTGCGCCCCCGGCGGTCACGGTGCGCGTATGCGACTCGCTTGCGTGCGAGCTCGCGGGTGCACGCGATCTGCTGACCGGCCTGCCCGGGACTCTGGGCGGCGACGTCCGCGTGCTCCCCGCGCCGTGCATCGGACGCTGCGAGACGGCACCCGCCGCCGTGGTCGGCCAGAACCCTGTGCCGCACGCGACGACGGCGAAGATTGCGGATCTGGTCGCGGCCGGGGCGACGGCCCATCCGGCAGCGGGGGAGTTGCACCCGCATATCGAGATCGTCACGCCCGGCCATGTCGACTACGCGGCCTACCGGGCGCAGGGCGGCTACCGGCTGGTGAAGGACTGCAGCGACGGTGTGCGGAATCGCCGGGAAGTCGTTGCGGCGATGCAGGACTCCGGGCTGCGGGGTCTGGGCGGCGCCGGGTTTCCGGCCGGACGCAAGTGGGAGCTGGTTGCCGCCGAGCCGGCGCCGCGCCTGCTGGCCATCAACATCGACGAGGGCGAGCCCGGGACGTTCAAGGATCGATACTATCTCGAGCGCGATCCGCACCGCTTCCTCGAAGGGGCCCTGGTCGCGGCCTGGGCCGTCGGACTCGCCGAGATCTACGTCTATCTGCGCGACGAGTATCACGGCTGTCGGGCGATACTCGAACGGGAGATCGCGGCGCTGCAGGCCAGCCCGCCGTGTCCCGTACCGCCGATTCATCTGCGCCGCGGTGCCGGTGCCTACATCTGCGGCGAAGAGTCGGCGATGATCGAGTCCATCGAAGGCAAGCGCGGCGAACCGCGCATGCGGCCACCCTACGTGGCCCAGGTCGGCCTGTTCGACCGGCCGACTCTCGAGCACAACATGGAGACGCTGCACTGGGTGCGCGACATCCTCGAGAAAGGCCCCGACTGGTTCAGCGGCCACGGCCGTCACGGTCGTCAGGGACTGCGCTCGTTCTCCGTGAGTGGACGGGTGCGGCAGCCGGGTGTGCATCTGGCCCCGGCCGGCATCACCGTCCGCGAGCTGATCGACGAGTACTGCGGCGGGATGCTTGCTGGACATGCGTTCTACGGGTACCTGCCCGGTGGCGCATCGGGCGGCATTCTGCCCGCGTCGCTGGGAGACGTTCCGCTCGACTTCGACACCCTGAACGAACACGGCTGCTTCATCGGCTCGGCGGCGATCGTCATTCTGTCGGACCGGGACCGCGCGACGGACGCCGCGCGCAACGTCATGAGGTTCTTTGCGGACGAGTCGTGCGGCCAATGCACGCCGTGCCGCGTCGGCACTGCCAAGGCGCTCAAGCTCATGGAGCGGCCGCGCTGGGACCAGGCGCTGCTCGAAGAGCTGTCGCAGGCGATGGAGGACGCATCGATCTGCGGGCTGGGGCAGGCGGCGCCGAATCCGATCCGCTCGGTGGTGAAGTTCTTCCCGCAGGAGATCCAGTAACGGCTGCTCCCGCGCAGCGGGCAGCCCGAGGGGCGACGATGGCGATCGACATCAGGATCAACGGTGAGAACGTCGGGACGGAAACGGCGGCCACGCCCGTCGAGTTCACGCTGAACGGCAGGGCTGTCGTCGGCAGCGGGGACGAGACCATTCTCCAGGCGGCGCGGCGCCACGGCGTCGAGATTCCGCACCTGTGCTACAAGGACGGCCTGCGTGCCGACGGCAACTGCCGTGCCTGCGTGGTCGAGATCAAGGGCGAGCGCGTGCTGGCCCCCTCCTGCTGCCGGCAGCCCCAGGCGGGCATGGAGGTGACGACCGACAGCCCGCGGGCCGTGACCAGCCAGAAGATGGTGCTGGAGCTGCTGCTGTCCGATATCGCGGACCGCTCCTACACGCTCGACTCCGAGCTGGACCGGTGGGCGCGCCGGCTGTCCGTCGGCGAGCCGCGCTTCCCGGCCCGCGAGCAGCCGCTGCAGGACCTGTCGCATCCGGCAATTGCCATCAACCTCGACGCCTGCATCCAGTGCACGCGCTGTGTGCGCGCCTGCCGCGAGGAGCAGATGAACGACGTCATCGGGTACGCGTTCCGCGGCGAGCATTCGAAGATCGTCTTCGACCTCGACGACCCGATGGGCGACTCCACCTGCGTGGGGTGCGGCGAGTGCGAGCAGGCGTGTCCGACGGGGGCCATCATGCCCGCCCGCAACGTCGGCATGATCGAGGCCGACAAGCAGGTGGGCTCGGTCTGTCCGTACTGCGGCGTCGGCTGCCAGCTCACCTACCACGTCAAGGAGAACCGCATCCTTTTCGTCGAGGGCCGGGACGGTCCGGCCAACCAGGGTCGGCTGTGCGTCAAGGGCCGCTACGGCTTCGACTACGTGCAGCACCGGCATCGTCTGACGAAGCCTCTCATCCGCAAGTCGGGCGTGGCGAAGCACAAGGACTTCACGGTCGACCCGGACGCCTGGGATACGGTGTTTCGCGAGGCGAGCTGGGAAGAGGCGCTCGACGTGGCCGCACACGGCCTGCGGGCCATTCGCGACCAGCACGGGAAGCGGACACTCGCCGGTTTCGGCTCGGCCAAGGGCACGAACGAGGAAGCCTATCTCTTCCAGAAGCTCGTGCGCACCGGGTTCGGCTCGAACAACGTCGACCACTGCACCCGCCTGTGCCACGCGTCGAGCGTCGCCGCGCTGATGGAGGGGATCAGCTCGGGCGCCGTGTCGAACCAGGTGCGTGACGTGATGAAGGCCGAGGTGATCTTCGTGATCGGCTCGAACGCCACCGTGAACCACCCGGTCGCTGCGACCTGGATGAAGAACGCCGCCAAGGCCGGGGCGAAGCTGATCGTCGCCGATCCACGCCGTACCGGGCTGGCGCGCCACGCGTCCCACTACCTCCAGTTCAATCCCGACACGGACGTGGCGCTGCTCAACGCGATGTTGCACGTGATCGTCGCGGAGGGGCTGGTCGACGAGGGCTTCATCCGCGACCGTACGGAGGGCTACGAAGCCCTCGTGGAGAACGTGAAGAACTTCTCCCCCGAGGCGATGGCACCCATTTGCGGCGTCGACGCAGCGACGATCCGCGAGGTCGCGCGGCTGTACGCCACGTCCAGGGCATCCATGGTCATGTGGGGAATGGGCATATCCCAGCACGTGCACGGCACGGACAACGCGCGCTGTCTGATCGCGCTGGTGCTGTCGACCGGCCAGATCGGCAAGCCGGGCTCCGGCCTGCACCCGCTGCGCGGCCAGAACAACGTGCAGGGCGCTTCCGACTCGGGGTTGATCCCGATGGTCTACCCGAACTATCAGGCGGTCGCCAAGCCCGCGTCGAAGGAGCGCTTCGAGAAGTTCTGGGGCGTCGAGCTCGATCCCGACCCGGGCCTGACGGTCGTCGAGATCATGAAGGCCGCCACGCGGCGCGAGATCCGCGGCATGTACATCATGGGCGAGAACCCGGCGATGTCCGATCCGGACGTCGACCACGCCCGCCAGGCGCTCGCGACGCTCGATCACCTCGTCGTTCAGGACATCTTCCTCACCGAGACGGCCTACCTGGCCGACGTCGTGCTGCCAGCCACGGCCTGGCCCGAGAAGGACGGCACGGTAACCAACACGGACCGCATGGTGCAGCTCGGCCGCAAGGCGCTCGAGGCGCCGGGCGACGCGCGCGAGGATCTCTGGATCATCAACGAGATGGCGCGGCGCATCGGCCTGGACTGGAACTACGCACATCCGCGCGACGTGTTCGAAGAGATGCGCGGCTGCATGGACACGATTGCCGGCATCACCTGGGAGCGGCTGGAACGGGAGTCCTGCGTCACCTATCCGTGCGTGAAGGAGGGCGATCCGGGGCAGCCCGTGATGTTCGTCGAGAAGTTCCCGACTCCGACGGGGCGCGCCAGGTTCGTGCCCGCGGATCTCATCTCCGCCGACGAACGCCCGGACGAGGAGTACCCCATGGTCCTCATCACCGGACGGCAGCTCGAGCACTGGCATACGGGTGCCATCTCGCGGCGCGCGTCGGTGCTGGACTACATCGAGCCCGAGCCGGTGGCTTCGGTGCACCCCCTGGACCTGGATGAACTCGGCGTGGCGCCCGGCGCGACGATCACGATCGAGTCGCGGCGGGGAAGCGTGTCGCTGTATGCGCGGGCGGACGATGGCACGCCGCGCGGCGCGGTGTTCGTACCGTTCTGCTATTACGAGGCGGCGGCGAACATGCTGACCAATCCGGTGCTCGACCCGTTCGGCAAGATCCCGGAATTCAAGTACTGCGCCATCCGGGTGACGAGCGGTGGTCCCGCGCCACAGCGCCTCAGCTTCGGCGGCGGCACGCTGCTCGAGGCCGCCGGGTAGCTCGCCAACCGTCGCCTGACGGCTCCGCACGGCGTCCCCGCCAGCGGACACCGGGGGTTCGGGGTGCCACCCCGTCTGCAATCAGGCTGGTGGTGCCGGAGGTCGGACTCGAACCGACACGAGGGGTGAACCTCACTGGATTTTGAGTCCAGCGCGTCTGCCAATTTCGCCACTCCGGCAGAGGGCGACCGGTGGTAGGGGCTGCTGCAACTACGGCCGCACGCTGCCGTCGTGCCTCCACAGGTAGAGCGTGCGGGTGTTGCCGCGTACGTCCTCGAACCGGTCGACCTCGTCGGCCGGCCAGTCTCCCATGCTGAAGGCGTGCGAGACGATGCGGGCGCCGACCGGGAGCTGCGAGGTCAACAACGGCCTGAGCTTCAGGTTCGATGACGAGAGCAGATAGAGCGTGACGACGGTAGCCTCGGAGACGTCGACCGTCATCGCGTCCTGCTCGACGAAACGGACCAGGTGCTGCACGCCGGCCTGCTGTGCGTTGGCGTTCGACTCGGCTATCCGCCGCGGGTCGATGTCGATACCGACACCCCGCGCGCCGAAGCGCCGCGCGGCCGTGATGACGATGCGGCCGTCGCCGCACCCGAGGTCGTAGATCACGTCGTTCGCGGTGACCCCCGCCAGCTCGAGCATCCGGTCGACGACATCCTGCGGCGTCGGGACGAAGGGGGCCAGGTTGGCCTCCTGGGCCGCCACCTGCAGCGGCTCGCCGGGAACCCACGGCGCCGCGGCAGTCAGCGTCGCCACCAGCCCCAGCACCTTCAGACGTCGGATCATCGCAACTCCTCTGCGCGTGCCTACTTTACAACAGGACGCAGGCGACACGGTCGCCCGCTGCCCGCGATCGTCGCTCCGCAGCGGCACGGCGGAATGCCGGCGGGCCGCGCGGAGCGGCGGCCAGGACCGCAAATTGCCTGTTTTGAGTAGTTTCCGGTTGTCAAGCCGCGGGGTTTGCGCTACAATGGCCCTCTGCCCGCGAGGGCACGGCGCGCTTCTGGCCTACTCCGGGAGGGCACGTTGCAATTTGCTGTCGGGGACAAGGTCATCTATCCGAATCACGGGATCGGCGTGGTCAAGCGGATCGAAACCAAGACCATCCTCGGCACCACGTGCGGATTCTATTCGCTGAGCATGACGTCCAGCGACACAACCGTCCTCGTGCCGATCGACAACGTGGAGAGCGTGGGACTCCGCGGGGCGATTGCCGACCACGAGGTCAAGAAGCTGTTCACGCTGCTCGGCAACGGCAAGATCGAGAACCATCAGAACTGGAAGGGCCGGTTCAAGGACAACTCCGACAAGATGCGGACCGGCTCGATCTACGACGTGGTGGATGTTCTCAAGAGCCTCAATCTTCTCAGTCAGTCCAAGAACCTCTCGTTTCGCGAGAAGCGCATGCTCGATCGGGCCAAGTTCCTCGTCGTGTCCGAGGTGTCCGAGGTGACGAGCCAGTCTGCCGAAGCGGTCGAGGAAAGGGTGAACAAGGCACTCGAGCGGTGTCTGGCCAATCGTGAACGGCAGCTTGCCAGGTCCAAGACGGCCAAGGCCGGCGTCAAGAACACCGCGGCCCGCGTCGCCGGGCGTCGCACGGCGCAGGCTTCGTAGCGCCCCTTTTCTTCGACGAACGCGGCACGATCTCTCCTGCCCCCGGGTCGGGCGGCTCCTCCAGGCAGTGCCGTAACGCCCATGGCCGAGTTGGCGGGTACGGTAGTCGCGGCCATTCGCTCCGCGGCGGCCTACGTCGGCGTGAGCCTGTGGGTTATCGTCCTGGGGCCGCCCGGGATGCTGCTCGCCGTGTGTTTCAACCGGCCGAACGTCCTCTACTGGTTGGGACGGGGCGGCGTGCGGCTCGGCATCGCTGCCGCCGGCATCCGCTGCCGGGTCGTCGGCAGCGGGCACATCCAGCGCGGCCGGGCTGCTGTGTACTGCGTCAACCACTCCAGCAACGTGGAGCCGCCGCTCCTATACATGGCGCTGGCGGTGCTCCACCCGCGGCTCCGGATTCTCTACAAGGCCGAGCTCCACAAGCTGCCGGTGCTCGGCCGCGCGTTCGACATCGCCGGTTTCGTTCCCATCGACCGGCAGAACCGCGAGCAGAGCATGCAGGCCATCGAGCGGGCGGCCACGGGGCTGCGCGCGGGCGCCTCGTTTCTCATCTTTCCCGAGGGTACCCGGAGCCGGACGGGCCGGCTGCAGCGCTTCAAGAAGGGTGGCTTCATCATGGCCATCAAGGGGCGCGCGCCGTTGGTGCCGATGGCGATCACCGGCGCCGGGGGCGCCATGCGCAAGGGGAGCGCGATCATCCGACCGGTCACCGTCAGCATCCGCATCGGACCGCCGGTAGAGGTCGAGACGGAGGACCTGGCCGAGCGGGATCGACTGATCGATCGCACCCGCGCCGCCGTGCAGGCCCTGCTGGCGGCGGAGCCGTCAGCCCCCGACGAAGAAGGACAGCGCCCAGGGTTGTAGGGGCTGGCCGTCGGTTGCGGCGATGCCGTCGAGCAGCCGCACGTCCAGCGCCCGGTACAGATCGAGTTCCTGGTCGAAGCGAATCTCGAGCACGCGGTTACGCGGCCGGTAGGCGGTCTCGAACGCGATGCCCGCGGCGCCCGGATCCGTGCCGCGGCCGACGTAGGACACGGCGACGCGTCCTTCGAACGAGTCGGGGTCCATGTCCCGCGAGAACTGAATGCGGACCGTCGTGTCACGTTGGACGTCGGTGTCGTCCGGCAGCGGCGCGCTGAAGATGACCTCGGGCGGGGGACCCTGGCGCGTTGCGGCGCGCGGCCGCGGCCGGGCCGTCGCGGGGGGATCGGCCAGGGCGAGCTCGGTCGCGTCGATCACCACCATGCCCGCGTGCGACTCGACGCGTCCCGACACCCGCAGCCAGCGCCCCGTGTCGATGCGCGCCTGGGTGTCCAGCTCGAATCCGTCACCCTTTGGTTCCTTGCCGACGACCCACACCGCGGCGTCGACCGCCGCGAGTACGAAGTCCCAGCGGCTCCGCCCGGGGGGGCGGGGCAGGTCGCCGTACAGGTTCCGGCCCCGGAAGCGGCCGGTCACGGTAACGACCCGGTCGAGGTGCGCGGCCGGGTCGAGCGCCAGCGTTCGCAGCGTGACGGCAGGCGTCCCGGCCACGTCGCGCGTGGCCGACGCCGCGAGTACGAGCAGCTCGCCGACGCCCGGCCAGGGTTTGCCGAGCAGCGTCTCCGAGAGCCGCGTGAACGGCAGGCCGCTGGTGCGCGAGTCGCCGGGCTCGAGCCGGCCCACGTCGTAGAACCGTCCCGACACCTCGAAACGCTCGCCCGTACCGGCAGGCGGCGGCACGTCGAGCGCCACGAGGCGATTCTCGCCGTCGACCAGGTACGTGAACACCCCGTCGCGTACCGCGTCCGCATGCACCACCACTTCCTGACCGTGGAAGAAGATGGGGGAGCCGGCCAGCGCAGCCAGGGTCGCGGCGCGCCGGCCGGCGATCTGGGCGTGGCCCGCCCACGGGAGACTCCAGGCAGCGATGCTGATCGCGACGGCGACGGCGGACCATGGGGATCGGTGCACCGGAATGCTCCCGGACTGTAAATCGCAGCCCTGCCGCATCTTAGCACGCGGCAGGCGGTTGTGTGCCTTGACCGGCGCCGGCGGGAACCATAGAATCGCTGCCCGTTCCAGTGTCCGATGCCGGAGCAGATCTCGGAGCCCACGACAAGCCGGTTGTCGCTGTACCTCCGCTTCCTCAACGAGCTCGACGGCAGGGGCGTGAAGACGGTGTCGTCGAGGATGCTGGCGGAGCAGTTCGGCCTGAACGCGGCCCTCATCCGCAAGGACTTGTCGAACTTCGGTGATTTGGGCGTCCGCGGTGTGGGCTACGTGGTGGAGGATCTCCGGAGGGAACTGCGGTCGATACTCGGTCTCGACCGCCGGCTGGGGGTGGCCATCGTCGGGGCCGGCAATCTCGGGCTCGCACTGGCCGACTATCCCGGATTTCGCCAGGAAGGCTTTCGGATCGTCGCTTTGTTCGACAATCTGCGGGAGAAGGTCGGCCGCATCTCCCGCAGCGGAGTCACCATCTACGACATTCGTGATCTGAAGCACGTGGCGCGCCGCGAGGGGATCACGATTGCGGTCATCGCGGTTCCGGAGGCATCCGCGCGGGATGTCGTGCAGACCGTCGTGCAGGCGGGAATCAAGGCGATTCTAAACTTCTCGCCGGGCGCGTTGCGCGTGCCGCCGCACGTCAAACTGAAGAGCGTCGATCTCACCGTCTCGCTCGAGAGCCTCTCGTTCTATCTGGCCAGCGAGGCGGGCCGCGGCCAGCCGTCATGACCGAGCGCGGCCGGACACCCGCAACGACGAGCGCTGCCCAGGCCGCCGGCACCCTCTCGCACGTCGACGCCGGCGGCCGCGTCCGCATGGTCGACGTCAGCGGCAAGACCGCGACCACGCGGGTGGCGGTCGCGCGCGGCCACATCCGCGTGAGTCCCGAGGCGCTGCGTCTGGTCCGGCGCGGCGCGGTGGCGAAGGGTGACCCGCTGCAGGCGGCCCGCATCGCAGGCATCCTGGCCGCCAAGCGCACGGCGGAACTCATTCCACTGTGTCACCCCATCCCGCTGTCACACGTGGCCGTGGACCTCGAGGAGCGGGCCACCGGATACGACATCGAGGCGCGCGTCACCACGACCGGCCCGACCGGCGTCGAGATGGAGGCCCTGACGGCCGTGTCAGCCGCTGCGCTCACGGTCTATGACATGATGAAGGCCGCCGATCGCACGATGGTGATCGGCGAGATCCGCCTCGTCGAGAAGACGGGCGGCCGGTCGGGAGCCTATCGGGCCGAGTGATGCCATGGACGAGCCGACGATTTCGACGCTGGCCGATCTGCCGTTCCACGTGGCCGGCCGCTACCCCCGGCCGGCGCTGCTGCGGCGCTGCACGGCCGACGCCTACGACAGCTACGCGAGCCGCGAGCTGCTCGATCAGGTCCGGGACCTGAGCCTGGGACTGACGGGGCTCGGCGTCCGGCCCGGACGGCGGGTGGGGCTGCTCAGCGAAAGCCGTCCGGAGTGGGTGATTGCCGACCTGGCGATCCTCACCTGCGGCGCGGTCACGGTGCCGCTCTACCCGACGCTGCCGGCGGCGCAGGTCGGGTACATCCTGGCCGACGCGGGGGCGACGGTCGTCGTGGCAGCCGACGAGACGCAGGCGGCAAAGGTGCGTGCCGTGTGGCCGGAGCTGCCGGACCTGCAGGCGCTGATCGTGATCGACGCGCCGGCGGAGGCGCCGCCCACGGGGCGCGAGATGACGTGCGCGGCGGTCCAGGCGCGCGGCCACCAGCGCCTGCTGCGGGAAGACGGACTCGCGCGGCGGTACAAGGAAGCCGTGGCGGCCATCGCGCCCGACCAGCTGGCGACCATCATCTATACCTCCGGCACGACCGGCGACCCCAAGGGGGTGATGCTTGCCCACGGCGCCCTCGTCGCCAACCTGGAGGACGTGCGCAGCATGGTGAGCATCGGTCAGGACGACGAGGCCCTGTCGTTCCTGCCGCTGAGTCACGCCTTCGAGCGCCTGGTCATCTACCTGTACCTGCTGCAGGGCACCACAGTGACGTTCGCGGAGTCGCTGGATACCATCGCGCGCGACATGCTGCGGGTCCGGCCGACCGTGATGACTGGCGTGCCGCGGGTCTACGAGAAGGTGCACGCGCGCGTGATGGAGGCGGTGGCGCAGGGATCGGCGCTGCGGCGGGGTTTGTTCCATTGGGCGTTGCGCGTCGGACACGCCTGCCGCGCGGCGCCGCTCGCGGGCACGCGGCCCTCGCTGCCTGCCCGCCTGGCCCTGCCGCTGGCCGACCGGCTCGTGCTGTCCAAGGTGCGGGCACGCACCGGGGGACGCCTCCGTTTTGCCGTGTCCGGCGGCGCGCCGCTGCCCACCGCGGTCGGGGACTTCCTCTTCAGCGTCGGGATTCCGGTGCTCGAGGGCTACGGCCTGACCGAAACGGCGCCCGTGCTGACGGTCAATCCCGAGCGCGCGCCGCGGACGGGGACCGTCGGCCAGGTGCTGCCCCGCGTCGAACTGCGTCTGGCCGCGGACGGGGAGATCCTCGCCCGTGGTCCGAACCTCATGCGGGGCTACCACAACCAGCCCGAGGCGACGGCGGAAGCGCTGGCGGGCGGCTGGTTTCACACGGGCGACATCGGGCGGCTCGACGACGACGGCTATCTCATCATCACCGACCGCAAGAAGGAACTGCTGGTGACGGCGGGCGGCAAGAACATCGCGCCGCAGCCGATCGAGCAGCAGCTCAAGCAGCACGCTCTCGTCGCCGAGGCGGTGCTCGTCGGTGATCGCCGACCCTTCGTCTCGGCTCTGATCATGCCGGACTTCGCGGCCCTGACGGCCACCCTGGGAGAGCCGGCGGCCGCCGACCATGCCGCGCTGGTGGCGCGCGCGGACGTCCAGCGTCGATTCGATGGCATCGTGGATGCGGTCAACGCCGATCTGCCCCCGCACGAGCAGGTGCGCCGGCACGTGCTCGTGCCGGCCGAACTGGGCATCGCGAGCGGCGAGCTGACGCCGACCCTGAAGGTCAAGCGCCGCGTCGTCGAGGAGAAGTGGCGGGACTACATCGAGGCGCTGTACGCCTGATCCCGAATCAGAACAGGCGCATGTCCGTCAGGGGCCACCACCGCAACTGGACGCGGCCGATGATGTACTTCTGGGGCACCTGGCCCCAGTGGCGGCTGTCCGAACTGTTGTTCCGGTGGTCGCCCATGACGAAGTAGTAAGACTCCTGCACGATCTCCGGGCCGTGGTTCTCGTAGCTGCGGAACTCCGGCGGCACGTACAGGTCGGGTTGCGGCACCTCGTTGACGAACACCTTGCCGCTCTCGATGCGGACGGTGTCGCCCTCCTTGGCGACGATGCGCTTGACGAACGACTTGTCCGGATCGCGCGGGTAGTAGAGCATCACGATGTCGCCGGGCTGGGGCTCGCCGAAGAACTGGTATACGGCCTTGTTGACAATCAGGCGGTCCTGGTCCTGCAGCGTCGGTTCCATGCTCCGGCCTTCGACCCGCGCCACCTGGAACCCGAACGTGACGATGAGCGTCGCGTAGACGGCCGCCGACGCGAAGGTCTTCAGCCACGTAAGCAATTCCTCGCCGAAGCGCCGCAGCATCGTCGGCTGCGAAGCGGGCGGCGGCAGGCCCGGCCCGCCCGGTTGCGCGTCGTGGCCGACTGCCGGAGCGTCGCCCGCGTCCACCGCACCGGCGTCGCGCACGGCCGGCTCCGGCCATTCGGCCGGCCCTAGAGATTCAGGTGGTCGCGCAGCCGCTTCGTCTGGGCTCGACTCACCGGGATCTCGGTCCGCTTGGCGTCCTGCATCTTCAGGATGTAGTTCCGACTGAACCAAGGCACGATCTCCTTGATCTTGTTGATGTTGACGAGGTGCGACCGATGCACCCGCCAGAATACCGCAGGATCGAGAGTCGAGTGCAACTCGTCGAGCGTGCGGTAGCTGGACGTGCCGGTCAGGCTGCCGGTCACGACGGTGACGACCTCGTCCGCCAGCGACGCAAAGATGATATCGCTCGACGAGATGAGCCGAAAGTGGTCCCCGACTCTGACGGCGACCTGCTCGCGGCGGCCCTGCCGTTCGGCGACATACTCGAGGATGCGCTGCAGCTCGTCCCTGGCCACCGGCGCCGCGCCGTCGCCTGCGCGGTGCTCGGCGGCGAGCTGCCGCCGAACGCGTTCCACCGTCCGGGCGAGCCGTCCAGGCTCGATCGGCTTGAGCAGGTAGTCCACGGCGTTGACCTCGAATGCCTCCAGCGCGTACTGGTCGTACGCGGTGACGAACACGACGCGCGTGTCGACGTCCCGGGCCAGGATTTGGCGGGCGACCTCGAATCCGGTGCGGCCTGGCATCTGAATGTCGAGCAACACGAGGTCGGGCCGCAGCCGTTGAACGAGATCGAGCGCCTCCACGCCGTCACCCGCCTGGCCGGCCACCTCGATCCCGGCGAGGCGCTCGAGCTGAAAGCAGAGCTCGTGCCGCGCCGGGCGTTCGTCGTCGGCCACCAGCACCCGCAGGCTCGTCATGGGCTTCGGTCAGACGCGGCTTGTGCGCCCTGTGCGCCTTGCGGGATCTCGATGCGCGCGCAGGTGCCCTGGCCGGGCGTGCTCACGAGCTGCAGACGGTAGTTCTCGCCGTAGATCACGCGCAGTCGCTCGTCCACGTTGCGCAGACCGATGCCGCCGGTGCGGCTGCCGGCCAGGGTCGTGTCGCTCATGCCGGTGCCGTCGTCGGCTACCTCGATCACCGCGTGGTCTGCGGTCCGCCGCCCGCGGATCGTGACGCGGCCCCCGCCCACCTTGTGGGTCAACCCGTGTTTGATCGAGTTCTCCACGAGCGGTTGCAGCAGCATGCTGGGCATGACGACGTCGAGGCTGGCGGCGCTGATCTGCTTCTCGACCAGCAGCGTCGGGCCGAACCGGACCATCTCGATGTCGAGGTACTCGTCGATTGCTTCGAGCTCCTCGCGCAGTGTCACGAAGTGCTCCTGGCTGCGTAACAGCCGCCGCAGCAACCCGGACAGCTTTCTGACGAGGGTGCGCGCCGTCTCCGGCTGGGAGCGGATGAGCGACGAGATGGACGTCAGCGTGTTGAACAGGAAGTGGGGGTTGATCTGACTCGCGAGCGCCTCGAGGCGCGTCGACAGCAGGAGCTTCTCCTGTTCCTGCAGGCGATGCTCGATGCGGGCCGTGTTCCAGATCTTGATCGGGATGGTGACGCTCAGCACGGTCGCCAGGATGACCACGACCGCCAGCCACGCGTTCGGCGGCTGCATGTGGAACAGGTGCGATCCGAACCGCAGGCCCAGACCGAGACGGAGCAGCTCGAGACCCACCGGCGCCGCCAGCAGCACCACATGCCAGTCGAGTCGCAGGCGGCTCAGCATGCGCCACGCGTGGCGGTGCAGGTCGGCGATGGTCAGCGGCGAGAAGCGCCAGATGGCGTCCTTCGGACAGACCTCCCGCAGCCCGCCGCCGCAGAAGCCGCACCCGACCGCGAAGGGCATGGCGATTGCCTCGCCCCCCACCAGCGCGGGCGCGCCCACGAGCGCGCCGACGATTGCGCCGGCATACGGCCCCGCGATCAGCCCCCCGAGGAACGGTCCCGCGAGCGAGAGGTCGCTGGCGTTGTAGTTGAGCAGCAGGCGCGCCGTGACGCCACCGCACAGCGGCAGGCCGAGGGCCGCGGCGAATACCAGCCGCTCGCGCCACGCGCGTTGCTCGGTCAGCAGGATGCGGCGGAACTGCCGGAAGCGGACCAGCATCGTGGCCAGCGCCGCCACGACCGCCAGCTTGACGACGAGCGTCGTCAGCAGGAACTGCGTCGCCGAGAGCAGCTTCACCTCGACCGGCATCGGTCCTGTCAACTATACCGGCATGTCGGCGCCCGCGCCCGCCCGCGACTGCGGATCTTCCGCAGGCCGGCGGCGTCAAATGTATTACAATGCCCCTGCCGCCGCGCGGCCAGGGCCTGCCCGCGTGCTCTCCGTTCCATGGCGGCGTTTGCGGGGGCGGAGCACGGTCGCCGGACGCAAGAAAGCAGTTACTGTTGATTTCGTTGTTCGATCCACCCGGGTCTCCCCGCCGGGAGAAGATCGCCGCCAACCGGGACGCCGTGTCTCGCGCGCTGTCCGTCACCGAGGTCGAGAACGACTTCGTCGAGGACGTCTACACCAAGATATCGTCCTGGTACGACCTGTTCTTCGGGCCGACGCTGCACGCCGGCCGGCTCGAGGCGATCCGGCGCCTGCCGTTGCGCCCCGGTTGCCGCATCCTCGAGGTCGGCATCGGAACCGGGATCAACGCGCCCCTCTACCCGCGGGACTGCTTCGTGACCGGCATCGACTTCTCGGCCTCGATGCTCGCCAAGGCCGGGCGGCGCATCAAGGCGCACGGCGTGCGCAACGTGGATCTGATCCGGATGGACGCCGCGGATCTGCGGTTTGCCGACGAATCTTTCGATATCGTCTACGCCCCGTACGTCATCAGCGTCGTGCCCGATCCGGTGCGCGTCACCCGCGAGATGCATCGCGTCTGCCGCGCGGGTGGGCACGTCGTCGTTCTCAACCACTTCCGGAGCCGCAACCGGCTGCTGGCGCGCGTGGAGCGCATCCTGTCGCCGCTGACCGTGCACATCGGGTTCAAGGCCGACCTCGACCTGCCTGGGTTCCTCGAGCAGACTGGATTCGAGCCGATCTCCATCGAGAAGGTCAACATTCCCCGCATCTGGTCGCTCGTGACGTTTCGCAAGGAAGTCTGAGGCGCGCCGCGGTGCACGAGCGCGAGTTCTTCAACGAACGGCCGGAGACCAAGTCCGGCACCTATTCCTGCCCGCGCTGCGGCTTCCGGGGGGATTACGCGGTGCGCTGGATTCGGCGCACCCGCAAGGACCGCCTGCCGCGCGGGGCGGGTGAGCGGGACCGGGCCCTGTTTGCCAAGCTCCGCAACTATCTCGTGCGGGTCGACGATACGGTCGTGTGCGGGAAGTGCCGCCGGCGCTTCGAGATCCCCTCGCACCAGAACCTCGCCTTCTTCTGACCCGTCCACCAGTCCCGTCAGCTCGTAGCAAGGGTGCCCGCTGCAGGCGAGCGGCGTTGCATCCCGCCCGCGCCCGGCCAACGTCGCCTGCGCCCGCTTGCTGCTCGACCCCGCCGCCCGGCATTCCGCACCGTTCCCCTCTCTGCGCCTTGTCGGCCGGGCGCCTGGCCGCTCCGGGTGCGACGCGGGGCTTTCGCCACGGACTGCTATAATCGGGGCAAATGCCGCTGGTGGCACCGCGAGCCTGTACCGGCCGGTTCGCACGGACACCCGCCGTCCTGGCACCCGTGCTCGCCGTCGCGCTGGGGTTCGGCGCGGCGGTGTTCGACGCGCCGGCCGCGCTCGCGCAGCAGGTGGATAGCGCCACCGCCGAGCGGGAGTTTCACGAGCAGACGACGCGTGCGCTCGCGCGCGGGCAGCTGGACGAAGCCGTCACACTGGCCTCGGCGCGGCCCGCGAGCGATCCGGCGGCGGCCGCCGTGCACGGGAGGACGCTCGTGCTGCGCGGCCTGCACGACGAAGCCCGGGCGCGGCTTGCGCCGGTGGCCGAACAGGCGCCGGCCAGCGCGGCAGGGCTGGAGCTGGGGCGGCTGCTCCAGCGTATCGGCCGCAGCGCGGAGGCGGGGCCGTATCTCGAGGCGGTGCTGGCGCGCGGCCTGCGATCGAGACAGCCCGTCGACAAGTACCGCGGCGGTCTCGCGGCCCGCGCACTGGGACGCTACCGCCAGGCCAACGGCCTGTTGCGCTCGGCGGCGATCGGGGCTCCGGAAGACCCGGCCATCCACACGGCCTGGGCGGAGCTGTTTCTCGAGAAGTACAACCGGGCCGACGCCGTACAGTCGTTCACCGCGGCCCTGCAGCTGGACGACGAATGGGCTCCCGCTCATCTCGGGATGGCGCGCGCGCTGGTAAACGAGAACCCGCCCGTCGCCCGCCGGTCGGTCGAGCGCGCCCTGGAAATCGATCCCGACAACGTCGCGGCACACCTGTTCCTGGCCGAGCAGGAGCTCGGCGACCGGAACACGGCCGCGGCCCGCGCGTCGATAGACCGGGCGCTCGCGGTCAACGAGGCCAGCCTGGAGACGCGGGCGCTCGTGGCGGCCATGGCCTATCTCGAGGATCGTACGGCCGACTTCGAGGCGGAGGTCGGCCGCGCGCTCGCGATCAACCCCGCCTACGGTGACGTCTACCGCATCGCGGGCAGTCATGCCGCCCGGGCGTACCGCTTCGACGAGGCAGCCGCCCTGGTGCGCCGCGCCCTGGAGATCGATCCGGACAACACCCGCGCGCTGGCGGAGCTCGGCATGCACCTGCTGCGCACCGGCGACGAAGCGGGCGCGCGGGAGGTGCTGGAGAAGTCGTTCGCCGCTGATCCGTTCGATGTCATCACCTACAACCTGCTCGAGATGATGGACACGCTCGACGAGTTCGAGACGTTCGAGCGCGGCGACCTCATCGTGCGCCTCCATCCGACCGAGGCGCCGATACTCAAGGAGTACGTGCTGTCTCTCGCGCAGGAGGCGCTCGATACCCTGGCGGCGATCTACGACGTCGAGGTCCGGGGACCAATCCTGATCGAGGTGTTTCCGCGCCACGACGACTTCGCCGTGCGCAACCTTGGACTGCCGGGCATGATCGGTGCGCTGGGCGCCTGCTTCGGTCGCGTGGTCACCATGGACTCGCCGCGCGCGCGCCCCCCCGGCGACTTCAACTGGCGGGCGACGCTGTGGCACGAGATTGCCCACGTCATCACCCTGCAGATGTCGAAGCAGCGGGTGCCGCGCTGGCTGACCGAGGGTGTGTCCGTGTACGAGGAACAGCGGGCGCGCGCTGCCTGGGGACGCGACCAGGAGCTGGCGTTCGCCCGCGCGCTCAACGAGGGTACCGTGCTGTCGTTGAGGGACCTCAACGGTGGCTTCTCCCGGCCCGAGACGATCTCGCTGGCGTACTTTCAGGCTTCGGTGCTGGTCGACCACATCGTCCGCCGCTACGGCGAGGACGTACTGCACGCGCTGATCACGAGTTACGGCGAGGGACTCGATACGGAGGCGGCGCTGGCCGGCGTGGGTCTCGACTTCGACACGCTGCAGGCCAGTTTCGACGAGGCGGTGGAGGTCCGCTTCGGCGCGCTGCGCGAGGCGCTCCGGCCCATCGAGAGTGAGGCTCCTGCCGCTCCGGATGGCCCCGACGCCGGCGCCCGCGAGCCTGACGCGGCGGAGCGGCTGGCTGCCCTGCGGCGCCTGGCCGCGGAGTACCCCGGCAGGTTCTCCGTGCAGTTCGAGCTGGGCAAGGCGCTGCGCGAGGCCGGCGAGTTCGACGACGCCCTGGCGGCGCTGGAGCGCGCGTCGATGCTGGCGCCCATGGCCACCGGCATCGACAGTCCCCGCGGGGTGATCGCCGCAATCGCCCAGGCGCAGGGGGACCGCGCCCGGGCGCTCGTCGAACTCGAGCGCCTGCTCGAGTTCGACCAGACGTCGCTGGCGGCGGCACGACAGCTGGCGGCGCTGGCCGAGGAAGCCGGGGACGAGGAGCGGATGGCGCTCGCCTACGATCGGATTGTCGGCATCGATCCGTTCGATCCGCTGCCCCATCTGGCGCTCGGACGCTTGGCACTGGCCCGCAACGACGCCGCCACGGCCATCCTGGAGCTGGAGGTGGCGCTGGCGGCCGGGCCGGTGGATCGGGTCTCGGCGCACAGCGATCTGGCCGAGAGCTATCTGCTGGCCGGCCAGCCCGGGCCGGCGAAGCGCGCGGCGCTGGCGGCACTGGAGATGGCGCCAACCTACGAGCGTGCCCAGGAGCTGCTGCTGCGCGCCGTCGAGGCCGAGCAGTGAGGGCGGCGCAGCGGGGGCGACTCGGCCCCGCGCTGCTGCTGGCCGGGCTCGTCGCGCCGACGGTGCTGGTGGGGGCCGCCGTGACCGGCGCCGCGCAGCTCGTCCCGCCCGCTCTCGATGGCCTCGACTGGACGTTCGTTCGCATTCGATACGGCTCGGAACCGGATCGGCTCGCGCAGTTTCGCCGCCGCTACTGGAGCGATCCGTGGGCCATCGACGGCCCGGCTGCGGAGCAGAACCTGTCGCGCCGGATGGGACGGGTGACGTCGGTCAACGTGAACGAGCCGCTCGTCATGGAGCTGACGGACCGGCGCCTCTGGGAGTATCCGTGGATCTACTTCGTCGAGCCGGCCAACATCGAGTGGTCCGGCGCGGAGGCCGGGATTCTGCGCGAGTTCCTGCTGCGCGGGGGCACGGCGACTTTCGACGACTTTCACGGGCCGCTCGAGTGGGAGCTGTTCGAGCAGCAGCTCGCACGGGTGTTTCCCGCCCGCGAGCTCGTGGAGCTGACGCCCGACCATCCCGTGTTCAGCTGCTTCTACGTGCTCGACGAGTACCCGCAGATTGCCGGCCTCGGGTCCTTCTTCAACGGCGTGACGTGGGAGAAGGGCGGCTACCGGCCGCAGCTCCACGCCGTGCTCGATGACGCCGGCCGCGCGATGGTGCTCGCCAACTTCAATACGGACATGGGCGACGGCTGGGAGTGGTCCAACGCGGAGGAGTACCCCGGCTACGTGCAGTACACGGCCAAGTCGTACCGCATGATCATCAACGAGATCGTGTACGCGCTCACCCATTGACGCGGCCCGCCGCCCGCACCGACGCACCCGACACGACCGATCATGGACTCGACAACCGCCGCGCAGGTCGCGGAACGTGTCGTGGCCGGGCGCGACCGGATCCTGACCGAGCTGCACAAGGTCATCGTGGGTCAGGACGAGGCCCTCGACCTCGTGTTGACCGCGCTCTTCACCGGCGGCCACTGTCTCATCACCGGAGTCCCCGGCCTGGCGAAGACTCTGCTGGTCAAGACGCTGGCGCAGGTGCTGCACCTGACGTTCAAGCGGATCCAGTTCACACCCGACCTGATGCCTGCCGACATCACCGGCATGGAGGTGCTGGAGGAGCGTGACGGCCAGCGCGCCCTGCGCTTCGTCAAGGGGCCGGTCTTCGCGCAGATCATCCTGGCCGACGAGATCAACCGCACGCCCCCGAAGACCCAGGCCGCCCTGCTCGAGGCGATGCAGGAATACCACGTGACGGCGGGCGGCCGGCTGTACGAGCTGGAACGCCCGTTTCTCGTGCTTGCCACGCAGAATCCCATCGAACTCGAAGGCACCTATCCGCTGCCGGAGGCGCAGTTGTCCCGGTTCATGTTCAACGTCGTCATGTCCTATCTCCCCGAGGACGAGGAGGTCCGGGTGGTGACGTCGACCACGTCCGACGCCGGCGAGACCCCTGATCGCGTGCTCGACGGCGCCGACATCCTGGACTTTCAGCGCCTGGTGCGCCAGGTGGTGGTGTCCGACGAGGTGGCGCGCTACGCGGTACGCCTGGTCGACGCGTCCCGGCCGGGACGGGCCAACACGCCCGACTTCGTCGAGCGGTGGGTGCGGTGGGGCGCCGGCCTGCGGGCGTCGCAGGCGCTGGTGCTGGGCGGCAAGGCGCGCGCGCTGATGCATGGCCGCTACCACGTGTCGGTCGGCGACGTGCGTGCGCTGGCCCACCCGACGCTCCGCCATCGACTGGTGACGAATTTCTTCGCCGAGTCCGAAGGCATCGACACCGAGCAGGTGATCTCCCGTCTGCTGGACGCCGTGCCGTTGCCCGCCAGCGGCATGTGACATGGCGACCGCGCCCCGCGCCAACGAATTGCGCTATCTCGATCCGGCCGTCATCGGCCGCATCGCATCGATGGAGCTGCGGGCGCGGACGATTGTCGAGGGCTTCCTGATCGGCCTGCATCGCAGCCCCTATCAGGGTTTCAGCGTCGAATTCTCCGAGTACCGGCAGTACATGCCGGGCGACGACACGTCGCTGATCGACTGGAAGTTGTACGCGCGCACCGATCGCCACTACGTCAAGAAGTTCGAGGCGGAGACCAACCTGGACTGCCACGTCCTGCTCGACGTATCCGGGTCGATGGGCTACGGGTCGGCCGGCGTCACCAAGCAGGAGTACGGTGCCTTCCTGGCCGCCGCGATTGCGTATCTGATGCATCGCCAACACGACGCGGTCGGGCTGCTGGCGTTCGACGAGCAGGTCGTCCGGCATCTGCCCGCCCGCACCGGACCGGGTCATCTGCGCCGGGTGCTGCTCACGCTCGATACCTTGGCGGCGGGTCGCGGCTCGGACGTGGCGAAGCCGCTCGACCGCCTGGCCGAGGCGCTCTCTCGACGCGGGCTGGTGGTCTTGATCTCGGATCTGCTGGATGAGCCGGAGCACGTCGTGCGCGGCCTCCGGCATCTGCGGTTCCGGGGCGCGGACGTGATCGTGTTTCAGTTGCTGGACCATGCGGAGCTGACGTTCCCGTTCGAACGCGCCGCGCGCTTCCGCGACCTGGAGACGGACGCCGAGGTGGCCGCCGTGCCGCCGCTCGTACGCCGACACTACCTGCGGGAGCTGAACGCCCTGCTGGCGCTGTACCGACGCGAGCTGCGGCTCGCCGGCATCGACTACCGCCTGGTGGATACGTCGCAGCCGCTCGACCTCGCGCTGCACGCGTACCTCTCGGCGCGGAGTCGCCGACACTAGAAGTCTGCGCCGCAGGACGGCGTAGACTCCCGGCAGGCCCGGTTGGGCGCCTGACATGACGTTCCTGTTTCCCGCGTTCCTGGCCGGCGCGCTGGCGATTGCCATTCCGATCATCCTGCATTTCGCCCGGCGCGAGGCCGCGCCCCGCCTGCCGTTCAGCGACATTCGCTTCCTGCAGCGCGCCCCGTTCATGCAGGCGCGCCGCCGGCGCATCCGGGAGTGGCTGCTGCTGGCGCTCCGCATCGCCGCGCTCCTGCTGCTGGCGCTCGCGTTCGCGCGACCCGTCTTCGACGCGACCGGCCTGGCGGGCCGACCGGTGACCATCGTGGCCGTAGACCGCTCCTTCAGCATGGGGCAGCCGGGCGGCTTCGAGCGGGTGCGCGCCGCGGCGCGCAGCGCCATCAGCGCGGCCTCGCCGGGCGACCTGGTGGGCCTGGTGACGTTCGACGACCGCGCCGAGGTGGTTGCGGAACCGGCCGCCGATCGCGCAGCCGCGATCGCCGCCCTCGCGCGCGCCGCACCCGGCTTCGGCGCGACCCACTATGCCGCGGCGCTTGCGGCCGGCGCGGGCGCAATCGGGTCGCGGGACGGACGCATCGTCGTGGTCACCGACCTGCAGCGCAGCGGCTGGGAGGCCGCCGGCAGCGGCGTGGTGCCGCCGGGGGTAACCGTCAGGGTCGTCGATGTCGGGGCGCCCGGTACCAATCTGGCGGTGACGGCGCTGGAGATCGGCCCGGCCGGCGCGGCGGCCGTCGTCACGAACACGGGCGCGCAGGCAAGCTCGGGCACGGTCACGTTGCGCGTCGACGGAACGGTGGTGGAGTCGGCGGCGGTCACGCTGGCGCCCGGTGCAACCCGCGTGCGCTTCGACGCCGCCCCCCCGACTGCGGGCGTACTCGAAGTTGCGGTCGACGATCCCGGTGGCCTGCCGGCGGACGACCGCCGCTATCATCTGCTGGACCGGCCGCCGCCGCTCCCGGTTGGGCTCGTCGCCACCGGGGCGGGCTCCGGGACGGGCGGGTTCTACCTGCAACAGGCGCTCCTGGCTGCCGGCGAGGACAGCCCGTTCGTCGTGCACCCATTCGCACCGGCGGGGCTCTCGACGAGTGCACTGGAGGACGTCGCCGTCGTCGTGCTGCTCGAGACTGCCGGTCTCGGGCGGTCGCCGCGGGCGCAGTTGGCAGCCTACGTGGAAGCGGGCGGCGGACTGCTGATCGCCGTCGGGCCAGGTCTGGATCCGGCGCTGGTCGAGGAGTGGCTCGGCACGGGCTCGGCGCCGGCGGTGGCGTCCGCCGACAGCGCGGATGCGCTGACCTGGTCGGTGACGGCGACGCGCCACCCGTTGTTCATCCCGTTCGATGGCTTGGCCAGCGCGTTGGGGCAGGTACGCTTCCGCCGTGCCGCGCGCATAGGCGGCACCGACGGTCGCGTGCTGGCCGCGTTCTCGGACGGCACGCCGGCGCTGGTGGAACGGTCCGCGGGCCGCGGCCGCGTGCTGGTCTTCGCGTCCGATCTGGACAACGACTGGAACGACTTTCCCAGGCAGCCGACCTTCGTACCGTTCGTGCACGAGGTCGTCCGCTACCTCGCCCGCCACCGCCGACCGGTGCGTGATCTGCTGGTCGGTGATGCGCCGCCCGGGGTCGAGCCGCGTCCTGGCGCAGCCGTGGAGCCCGCCTCCGGCCGTCCGCTCGTGCTCAATGTCGATCCGCGCGAGTCCGATCCGTCGCGGCTGTCGCCGGACGAGTTCCGATCGCGCGTCCGGCAGGCAGCCGCACCCGGCCGCGGCCCGGTGCCGGAACCCGAGGATACTGCCGCCCGCGAGGCCGGGCAGCGCTACTGGTGGTACCTTCTGCTGGCCATGGCGGTCGTCCTCGTCGTCGAGTCCTGGCTCGGGCGCACCGCGGCATGACAGAATGAGGGCGCGCAAGGTGCAGCGCCGTCCGATGGACTTGCAGCAAACCGCTCTCGGGGACCTCGGTGCGCTCCTGGCGCGGGTGCGTCGGCGCTGGCTGACGAGACGTGCACTGCGGGCGACCGGCCGGGTTGCCGGCGCGACGACCGGTCTCTTCCTGCTGGTTCTGTTCACCGATCGTGCGCTGCGGCCGGCGGACACCGTGATGGTCTGGTTGTTCGCGGCCGTCGTCGTCCTGGCGGCGGGCCTGGCCGGACGCGCGCTGTGGCGGCTCCGCCGCGGCCCCGGCGACCGGCAGGTGGCGCGCTACATCGAAGAGCGGTGTCCGGTGCTGGACGATCGTCTGGTCAGCGCCGCGGACCTGGTGGCCGGCGGTCGGCCCTCGGTCCTTCGAGACCTGCTCCTGGGCGACGCGGCGCGAACCGCGCGCGTGGTCGACCTCGACCGGGTGGTGCCGCGGCGGGAACTCCTGCTGGCCGTCGCCGCGGCCGGTCTGGGGGTCGCGGCGCTGCTGCTGCTCGTCGTCTTCGGCGGCGGTCCGCTCGGCCGCGTCGCGCGCACGACGTGGCTGCACGCCTTCCCGTACGGCGCGGTGCTCCAGGTCGAGCCGGGCGACGCGCGTGTCGTCGCGGGGCGGGCGGTGCAAGTGCGGGCCGTCCTGCGGACCGGGGTCGGCGGGCCCGTGCGGTCCCTGCCGGTCGTCACCCTGACGGCCGGAGACGGGACGTCGCGCGCCCTGGAGATGACCGCCGATCGCGACGCGTACCGGCTCGACGTGCCGGCGGTCGACGCCAGCTTTACCTACCGCGTGCAGGCGGCGTCGCTGACGTCGGACGACTATGCGGTCACCGCCGTCTTCCCCCCGCGGGTGACTCGCATCGACGTGGCGTACCGGTATCCTGGCCACACCGGGCTGGCGCCGCGCGTCGAGGCGGACGGTGGAGACATCCACGCGCCGGCCGGCACCCGCGCCACCGTTTTCGTGCACACCAGCAAGGCGGTCGACCAGGGCCGGCTGGAGCTGGGCGCGGGCGCGCGCCTGCCGCTGGAAGCGGTCGACGGCGTGCTGACGGCCTCTTTCGACGTATTCGCGGACGACACCTACCGCGTCCGGGTTCGGGATGCGGACGGTCTGGTCAACCCGCGCGGCGGCGACTACTTCATCCGGACCGTGCCGGACCGGGCGCCGGCGGTCGACATCCTGCGCCCCGGGGGGGATCGGGAGATCACGCCGCTCGAGGAGGTCACGGTCGAGGCGCGCGCCGTCGACGACTTCGGGCTCGAGCGCTTCGAACTGGTGTACGGCGTCAGCGGGCAACCCGGGCGGGTCGTCAGCCTGGCTGTGCCGACGGGCGCCACGCGGGCAGCCGGCACCCACACGATCTTCGGCGAGGACCTGCAGCTGCAGCCCGGCGACTTCATCACCTATCACGTGCGGGCGCGGGATGCCGCTGCCGAGGTCCGCAGCGACATCTACTTTTTGCAGGTGCGTCCCTTCGACCGCGAGTTCGAGGCGGCAGCGAGCCAGGGCGAAGCCGGTCCGGAGACGGAGGATCTGCGGCGGCTCGCCGAGGTGCAGAAGGAGATTATCGTCGCTACCTGGAAGCTCGACGGCGGGACCCCCGCCGCGCGGTCCCGCGACGACGTGGAGACGGTGGCGGACGCGCAGGCCGATCTGCAGCTTGCGGCCGGCCGGCTCGCGGCCCGTCTGCGCGGACCGATTCCGCAGGTGGGCACCGCGGACGCGCCGGCCGACGCCGCGCTCGAGCGGGCCATCGATGCGATGGCGGCGGCCGAAGCCGAGTTGCGCGATCTGCGCACCGCGGCCGCGATTCCGTGGGAGATGACGGCGTTCAACCACCTGCTCCGGGCGCAGGCCAGCACCGGCCGAACGCAGGTGAGCCAGCAGGCGAGCCGGCGCGGGCCGGGCGGTGGCGTGGGTGCCCGCGAAGACCTGTCCGCGCTGTTCGACCGCGACCTCAAGCGCGACCAGCAGACGAACTACGAGCATCGATCGTCGTCCGAGTCCTCCGCAGAGCCCGGGCAGGACGACGAAGTCCGGCGCCGGCTGCGCGCCCTCGCCGAGCGGCAGGCCGCGCTGAACCGGCAGCAGCAGGCGCTGGCGCGTGAACCGGCGCTCGCAGCCGAAGAACGCAGCCGGCGCCTCGAGCGGCTGGCGCGCGAGCAGGAGGAGATCCGCCAGCGGGCCGAGGACCTGCGGCGTGCGATGGCACAGTCAGGCGGCCCGGGCGACCCGCAAGGCGACTCCGGGCAGGCCGTCGAACGGGCCATGCGGGACGCCGTCGAGCGGATGCAGCGCGCCGCGGGGGAGCTGGGGCAGGGCGACGTCTCGCGGGCGGCGCAGGCGGGTCGGGAGGCGCTCGGCGGTCTGCGCCGCCTGGGGCGGCGACTCGCTGGCGATCGCCCGACCGGGCCGGGCCGGCCGGGCGACCTGCAGCTCGAGGCCCAGCAGCTTGCCGCGGCGCAGCGCGAGGTGGCGGCTGCCGCCCGCAGCCGCGGCGCGGACCTCGCGGCCCGGCGGGAGCTCGCCGCGCGCGAGGACCACTTGGCCGGCCGGGTGGATTCTCTCGCGGAGCGGATCGAGCAGTCGCGGCCGGGCGCGTCGCCGGTCGAACAGGCGGCCCTGGAGACGACGGCGCGCGAGCTGCAGGAAGCGGACGTAGCGGACGGGATGCGCGCGGTAGCGGCGGCCCTGCGCGAGGCGGACGGCACGCCCGGGGCGGAACGCGATGCGCTCGAACCGGGGCTGGCGGCGGAGCTCGCCGCGGCACTGCAGCGGGTGGCGACGGACCTGGCCGGCGCGGGCGCGCCCGACGAGGACACGCGGCGCCTGGCCGCCGAGCTGGCCGAGTCCCAGCAGCTGCAGGACCGCCTCGCCGCCATCGAAGAACAACTCGCGGGTGCATCGTCCGCGGAGCGCTCCGGCGCGCGGCCGGAAGGCCGGGACGGCGGAGTGGGCACCGGGTTGGGCGAGCTCGCCGACCTGCTGGAGCAGCTCGGGGCGGAGCGCCCCGACCTCGCGCGGGACCTGGAGCGCTGGGCCCGGGACTGGCGGAGCGGCGCGGCGCCGGGCGCGGCGGCATACAAGCAGGACTTCTCCGCTTGGCCGGCCTTGTACGGCGAGCTGCGCTACGTGCTGGAGGCGCTCGAGGCATCCCGCTCGCGGACGCTCGCGGCGGACGAGATCGCCGATCGGCTGCAGGCAGGAGCCGGTGTTGCGCCGCCGGAGTCGTACCGCCGGCTGGTCGACCGCTACTATCGCTCGCTCGCTGCGCACTCCACGACCCGCTGAGTCATGTCTCTGGCCACGGGCATTCCTGCGTGGCTCGTCGCGGTCCTCGTCGGCGCGGCAACCGCCGCGGCCTGCGCCGCGTATTCCCGCCCGATCGTGCCGCTGGCGGCCGGGCGGCGAATCGTCTTGACGGCGTTGCGTCTGGCCGTGCTGTTGCTCCTGCTGCTGTTGCTCCTCGAGCCCGTGGCCACCGAACCGGGTCCCGCCGACGCTGCGATCGTGCCGGTGCTGCTGGACAACTCGCGCAGCATGCGCCTGCCCGCCGGGCGTTCGATGCGGCGGATCGACCACGCGGCCGCGCTGCTGCGCGACGCCATCCTGCCGGCGCTCGGTGACCGCTTCGACGTGGAGGTGACAACCCTCGCTGCGCCGGACGTGTCTGCCGATCCGGATGCGGTCGAGCCCACCGCGGCCCGGACCGACCTGGCAGCGGCACTGGAAGCGATAGCGCGGCGCTACGGCGGCGGTTCGGTGCCCGGGATCGTCGTGCTGTCCGACGGCGGCGACACCAGCGGCCGCGATCTCGAGTTGCTCGCCGAGACCGGCGTCGGACCTGTCTACGCGGTCGGCATCGGGCTGGGGGAGATGTTCCCGGACCGCGCGATCGTCAGCTTGACGGCCGGGGCCGCCGCGGTCGTCGACTCCATCGTCGAGCTCAGCGCCGAGGTTGTCCTCAGCGGTCGCGCCGGCGATGCGAGCGTCCTGCGGTTGTTCGAGGACGGTCGGCTCGTCGAGGTGCGCCGCATTGCTTCGCCCGGAGAGGGCCTGCCCGCGCGGGCCGTGTTCCGGGTGTCGCCGCGGCCCGACGCAGCCACGCGCTACACGGTCGAGGTCGCCGCCGCCGCGGCCGAGCCGGTGCTCGAGAACAACCGCCGGAGCGTGCTGGTGCAGCCGCCGGGCCGGCCTCGCCGTGTGCTGCTGATCGAGGGCTCGCCGGGGCACGAGCACAGCTTCCTCAAGCGCAGTTGGCTGGCCGATCCGGGTATCGCGCTCGATGCCGTGGTACGCAAGGGCCAGAACGCCCGCGGCCGGCACACCTTCTACGTCCAGGGCGACCCGCGGCGCACGCCGGCACTGTCCGAGGGCTACCCGCGCGATCGCCGGGCGCTCTTCGACTACGACGCGGTCGTCTTCGCGAACATCGACGCCGGCTTCTTCCAGCCGGCGCAGCTCGCGATGACCGCGGAATTCGTCGCGGAGCGCGGCGGCGGGCTGCTGCTGCTGGGAGCGAAGTCGCTGGCCGCGCCGGGCCTCCGCGGCTCGGCGCTGGAGGCCGTCGTGCCGCTGGCGCTCTCCGACCGCGGGCGTTCCGTGAGCGCCGCGGGTCGCTTCACCGATCGCAACCGGTTGCTGTTGACGAACGAGGGAGCCGTGCATCCGCTGATGCAGCTGGGCGCCACGGCCGAGGAGACACGCCGCCGTTGGAGCGAGGTGCCGCCGCTGGCGGGCAGCACGTCCCTGGGGGCGGCGCGGGCGGGCGCGTCGGTGCTGGCGCTGGTCGGGCGTCCCGAGGGCGGCTCGGGTCCGCTGATCGCGGTCCAACGCTACGGCCGCGGTCGATCGATGGTGTTCGCCGGGGAAGCGGCCTGGCGCTGGAAGATGCTGCTGCCGTCCGACAGCCGGCTGTACGACACGTTCTGGCGGCAGACTGCACGGTGGCTCACGGCGGACGCCCCGGCGCGGCTGACGCTGGCGGTGACGCCGGCGTCGGTGCCGGGAGAAGTGGTGGAGATCGGACTCGATGTGCTGGACGCCGAGTACCGTGCCGTGGCGGATGCAGCCCCGGTCATCGAGGTCACGACGCCGACCGGCGTCACACACACGCTGGATGCCATACTGGCGGATCGCGACCGCGGTCGCTACGTGGCACGGCTGCACGCCGAGCCCGACGGCGTCTATCGTGTCGAGGCGTGGGCCGGCACGGAGCTCCCGTCCGTGACCGAGTGGTTCCTCGTGGGCGGCGCCGATGCGGAGTTTGCGGATCCCCGGGCCGACGCGCACCTGCTCGACCGCCTCGCGACTGCCAGCGGCGGCACGCTGCTGGCGTCCGGCGAGGTGCGCAGGCTGCGCGACCTGCTCCTGGCCGCGGTGCCCGCATCCGAGCCGCAGGTCCGCCCGCTGTGGCACGGCGCGTGGAGCTTCGCGCTGGTGCTGGTTCTCCTGACCGCGGAATGGTCGCTGCGGCGCGCCTGGGGGTTGCGCTAGTGCTGGCCGGCACGATGCGGATCGGCCTTGTCGCTGCAGCGGTCCCGGCGGCTGCCCTGCTGGTGTCCCCGGCGGCGCACGGGGACACCTACAGCCTCGTCGTCAGCGGCGCGTCGGGCGGGGCGCACTATGTCGAGACGTACGAGTCGTGGCGCCAGACGCTGGTCGAGGGCCTGCGTGCGCAGGCCGAGTTTCGCGACGAGCACCTGATTGTGCTGGCGGAGACTCCCGCTCCCGGTGTCGGGAGGGCGTCGCGGGAGGGCGTGACGGAGGCCTTCGAGACGCTGCGACGACGGATGACGGCCGAGTCGGAGCTGCTGGTCGTCCTGCTGGGCCACGGGACGTACGATGGAGTCGATGCCAGGTTCAATCTCGTGGGCCCGGATCTCGCGGCGGCCGACTGGCGCCGGCTGCTCGATTCACTGCCGGGACGTGCCGTCTTCGTCAACACGACCGCGTCGAGCTTCCCGTTCGTCGCCGCGCTGGCGCGGGAGGGGCGCGTCGTGATTGCGGCCACGGCGTCGCCCGTCCAGCGCTACGATACGGTGTTCCCGCGGTTCTTCGTCGGGGCGTTCGACGATCCGGAGGCCGATCTCGACAAGGACGGGCGGGTGTCGGTCTGGGAGGCCTTCGCGTCGTCCAGTGCGCAGGTGCGGCGTTGGTACGAGCAGGCGGGGCGTCTCGCCACCGAGCGGGCCGTGCTCGACGACTCCGGCGACGGCGTCGGCGGCGATGCCGAGCAGCCCGGAGCGGACGGGCATCTGGCCTCCCGGCGCTTCGTGGGAGCCGGCGTTGACCGGCCCGCCCCGGCGGCCGACGCAACCCTCGCGCCGCTCGTCGCCCGGCGAGAGGTGCTCGCCGATCGGGTGGCGGGACTGCGGTCGCGCAAGGCCGCCATGCAGGCGAAGGAGTACGCGCACGAGCTCGAGCAGGTGCTGGTCGAGCTCGCGCGGGTGTCGCGCGAGATCCGGCAGCGCACGGCGACGGGCCGCGGCGCTGTCACGACCGGTCGCTGACGAATGCACTGCCGGACCTGCGGAACGGAGATTGCCGACAACGCCCTGATCTGCTTCCGCTGCGGCGAGGCCACGCAGGCGCCCGAGCGCCGTCCGGCGGTCGGGCGTGCCCGGCGTCGGTGGCCGGTCGTCACCCTCGCTGCGGTGTTCGTGCTGTCGGTCATCTTCTTCGTGAGCCTGACCGTCGGCGGCCGACAAGTGGATCCCGCGGTCTGGCTCATGCTGGGCGCCGCGGGCGTCCTGCTGGCGTGGCGTCTGCGGCAGTGAGCGCCGGCTGCCGGCGGTGAGGCCGCGCCCGCATTCCCGCCGTTGCCACGCCGCACGTCCGGGTGAGGGGCATCCGCCGGTCGAATACCTGCAGCGGCCGCAGGGGGACTGGCGCGGGTAGACGCCTCCGGTATGGCTGTCTCCCCGCTGCGCAGGGGCACGCAGCGGCCTACCGGCCCCCGCCGACGGGCAAGGCAGTCGTGTACTTGACCTGCTTGAGGGCGAAGCTCGACTTGATGCTTGCGACGCTTTCGAGGCGGGTCAGCTTGTCGCGCAGGAAGTGCTCGTACGCGTCGACGTCGGGGACGGCGACGCGAAGCAGGTAGTCCGCGTCGCCGGTCATCAGGTTGCACTCCAGAACCTCGGGCCATTCCCGGATCGCACGCTCGAGGATGTCGAGCCGGTCCTTCACCTGCAGGTCGAGTCGAATCTCGATGAACACGGTCACCGCCCGGTCGACGGCGCGTGAGTCCAGCAGCGCGACGTAGTCGCGGATGATGCCGGCCTCCTCCAGCGCCCGGACGCGGCGGAGGCACGGCGCCGGCGAGAGGCCGACCCGCTCGGCGAGCCGCGCGTTCGATATGCGCGCGTTCCGCTGGAGATGGGTCAGGATCTGCCGGTCTATCGCGTCGAGTGCAGGCGGCGTGGTCAGCGGCATGGGTCTTGCCGACCGGCAGCGCAACGATATTGCGTGCACGGCCGATTGTGCGGGTCAAATCGCAATGTCGGTACGGTCACCCTCGGCTAGAATAGTCTGTCTGGACCGAGCGGCGCAACATCAGAGTCCCCTATGGCTATCCCGGCCGTTCCGTTGTCGTCGGCCACTCCGGTCGCCGGGCAGGACCTGCAGCGACGGTGCCTCGCGGCGCTCGAGCGGAAGGTGCTGTGGCTCAGCGTGTGGATGATCCACCACGCGAACCACATCCGGGCGAAGCGGGACGGTCTGAAGGTGGGCGGTCATCAGGCATCGTGCGCCTCGATGGCGACGCTGATGACGGCGCTCTACTTCGGAGTTCTGCGCCCGCAGGACCGCGTTGCCGTGAAGCCGCACGGCGGCCCGGTGTTCCACGCCATTCAGTACCTCCTCGGCCGCCAGAGCCGGGAGCAGCTCGAACGCTTCCGTGCATTCGGCGGAGCCCAGTCGTACCCTTCTCGTACGAAGGACCGGGACGACGTGGACATCTCGACCGGGTCCGTCGGCATGGGCGTCGCCATGACGAGCTTTGCCGCGCTCGCCCAGGAGTACCTGCGGAAGAAGCAGATCACGAGCGACCACCGGCCGCCAGGCCGGATGATTGCGGTGGCGGGCGACGCCGAGTTCGATGAAGGCAACGTCTTCGAGGCCCTGCTCGAGGCATGGAAGCACCAGGTCACCCACGTCTGGTGGATCATCGACTACAACCGCCAGAGCCTCGATGCCATCGTCGCCGACCGCTTCTTCAACCGTCTGGATACGGTCTTCAAGACGATGGAGTGGCGGGTCGTCACGCTCAAGTACGGGAAGCTCCTGGAGGCGGCGTTCCGCCGCCGCGGCGGCGATGCCCTGCGGGCCTGGATCGACGACTGCCCCAATCCGGTGTACTCGGCGCTGACCTATCAGGGCGGGGCAGCCTGGCGGACCCGACTCGAGCGCGATCTCGGCGACACCGCGGGAATTCGGACGCTGCTCGACGAGCACGACAACGCGGCGCTGGCGGCGTTGATGACGAACCTCGCCGGACACGATATCGACAGCGTCCTGGAGGGGTTCGACGCGGCGGCGCAGGACGAGCGCCCCGCCTGCCTGATTGCCTACACCATCAAGGGTTTCGGTCTGCCCTTCGCGGGCCACAAGGACAACCATGCCGGGCTGATGACGCCGGAGCAGATCGAGGCCCTCCGCGCTGAAATGGGCATCGCCGAGGGCCAGGAGTGGGAGCCGCTGGCCGGCTGCGATCTGCCGGCGGGGGTGGTCGAGGACTATCTCGCGGCGGTTCCCTTCAACCAGCCGGTCGAGCGGCGGTACCGGGCGCCCCGCGTGCCGGTGCCCTCCGCGCTGGCCGCGCCGGTTGCCGGACGCCAGTCGACGCAGGAGGGTTTCGGCCGCCTGCTGGCCGACATCGCGCGGCGGCATCAGGCGCTCGCGGATCGCATCGTCACCGCGTCCCCCGACGTCACCGTGTCCACCAGCCTGGGCGGCTGGGTCAACCGCCGCGGCGTCTTCGCGCCGTCCCGGCAGCCGGATGCCTTTCGCCAGGAGCGCACGCTCTCGGCCCAGGACTGGACGATGGGGCCCGCCGGCCAGCACATGGAGCTCGGCATTGCCGAGAACAACCTGTTCATCCTGCTGGCCGCGCTGGGGCTGACCGGCCCGCTGTTCGGGGCGCGGCTGCTCCCCGTCGGCACGCTGTACGACCCGTTCATCAGCCGTGGACTCGACGCGCTCAACTACGCCTGCTACCAGGACGCGCGGTTTCTGCTGGTTGCCACGCCCTCGGGGTTGAGTCTGGCGCCCGAAGGCGGTGCGCACCAATCGGTGCTGACGCCCCTGATCGGGATCGGGCAGCCCGGGTTGACGATGTTCGAGCCCACCTACGTGGACGAGCTGGCGGAGATACTCCGCTGGAGCTTCGACCACATGCAGGCGGACGACGGCGGGGCGGTCTACGTGCGGCTCTCCACCCGGCCGATCGATCAGCCGGAGCGCGAGCTCTCGTCGGCGCTGCGGTCCGGGATCATCGAGGGGGGCTACTGGCTGATCCCGCCGACCGAGGGGGCCGAGCTGGCCATTGCAGCGTCCGGAGCCGTGGTGCCGGAGGCGCTGGAGGCGCACGGGCGAGTCGCCGAGGACATCCCCGGGGCCGGCCTCCTGGTCGTCACCTCGGCGGCGCGGCTCCAGCAGTCATGGAGCCGACAGCGGCGCGGCGCCGCGGATGGTGCGCCGTCCCACATCGAGGCGCTGCTGCGGCCCCTGTCGCCGGACGCCGGCCTGGTGACGGTGCTCGACGGGCATCCCGCCACGCTGTCGTGGCTGGGGTCGGTGGCGCGCCACCGGGTGCTGCCGCTCGGCGTCGAGCGGTTCGGACAGTCCGGCGACCTCCCCGACCTGTATCGTGCATACGGTCTCGACGCCGACGCCATCCTGGATGCGGCCGCGCGGCTCGCCGTGCGGCGCCTGCTGTGAGGCCGCCGCCCGTGTCCATCGAGCTTCGGCTGCCCCGGCTCGCAGAGACCGCCGCCTCGGCGAAGCTGGCCGTCTGGCTCAAGCAGGAAGGCGAGGCGGTCGCGGCGGGCGAGCCCGTCGTCGAGATCGAAACCGACAAGACCAACGTCGAGATCGAGGCGCCGGCCGCTGGCGTCATCCGCAAGATACACGTGGCGGCGGGGACGGAGGGGCTGGAGGCAGGTGCGCTGCTGGCCGTCATCGCCGACGACGGGGATGGGCCGGCGCCGTCCCGACCTGCCCCGGTACCGGCCGCGGCAGAGGGCGCCGCGCCCGCGGCGGAGGTGCCCCGGCCAGGCCCGGGATCGGCTCCGGGGCCGGGGCCCGCAGCGACGCCCCTCGCGCGGCGGATGGCGGCCGCGGCAGGTCTCGATCTCGGCCAGGTGCGCGGGACCGGGCGCGGCGGGCGCATCGGCAAGGGCGACGTCGAGCGCGCACTGGCCGCGCGGGCAACGCCGCCGGACGCTGCCGCCGCGCGCGTTGTCGAGCCCCCGGGCCCCGCGCCGCCGGCGGGTTCACGCGCGGAGCCGCTGTCCGCGCTGCGGCGCGTCACGGCCGAGCGGCTGCAGGCGGCCAAGCGTACGATTCCGCACTTCTACCTGGCCGCCGACTGCGCCATGGATGCGGCGCTGCAGCTTCGCACGCGAGTCAACCGGCAGGACACGGAGCTCGCCCTCACGTTGACGGATATCGTCGTCCGCGCCGCGGCCCTGGCGCTGCGTGAGGTCCCGGCCGCGAACTCATCGTGGGTCGAGGGGGAGCTGCGCCTGCACGAGTCAGCTGACATCGCGGTGGCCGTCGACACGCCGCAGGGACTGATCGCGCCGGTCGTCCGTCAGGCCGACCGCAAGGGGCTGCGCGCGATTTCGGCGGAGCTCAAGGCGCTCGCCGCGCGCGCGCGGGCAGGGGAGCTGACCCCGGACGAGTACGCCGGCGGTACGTTCACCATCTCGAACCTCGGCATGCACGGCGTCGACAGCCTGTACGCCATCGTCAACCCGCCGCAGAGCTGCATCCTCGGCGTCGGGGCTGCGCGGCCAAGGCCGGTTGCCGACGGCGACCGCGTGGCGGTCCGCACGGTGGCCACGTGCACGCTGTCCGCCGACCATCGCGCCATCGACGGCGCCACCGCCGCCGCGCTGCTCGCCGCGTTCCGCGCCTGCATCGAGGAGCCCGCGCTGCTCGCCTTGTAGCAGCCCGCGGCAAGCGGCCGCGCTGCCTTCGACGGGTGGGATCCGGGCAACGTTCCAGTTCCGCGTGCCTGGCCGGCAGTGCGCGCGGTGCGCACCGCGGGGCCGGCGCCTACAGCGCGTCGATGATGGCGTTGAACGTCGGGCTCGGCCGCATCGCGCGCTCGGCCCGCACGTCGTCCGGGCGGTAGTAGCCGCCGATGTCGACCGGGGCGCCCTGCGCCGCCAGCAGCTCGGCCGTGATCGTCGACTCGTTCTCCGCCAGTCGGGCCGCCGGGCCCGTGAAACGCTCCTTGAGCTCGGCGTCGGCGTCCTGCGCCGCGAGCGCCTGCGCCCAGTACAGCGCCAGGTAGTACGTGCTGCCGCGGTTGTCGATCTCGTTCACCTTCCGTGACGGATAGCGGGCGTTCTCCAGGTAGGTCTCGATGGCTTGGTCGAGCGTGCGGGCCAGCAGCGCGGCCCGCGGGTTGCCGGTCTGTGCCGCGGCCAGCTCCAGCGATGGCACCAGCGCGCAGTACTCGCCCAGCGAGTCCCACCGCAGGTGGCCCTCCTTGAACATCTGCTGCACGTGCTTGGGGGCGGACCCGCCGGCGCCGGTCTCGAACAGGCCGCCGCCCTTCAGGAGCGGCACGATCGACAGCATGCGGGCGCTGGTGCCCAGCTCGAGGATGGGGAAGAGGTCCGTGAGATAGTCCCGGAGTACGTTGCCGGTGACGGCTATCGTGTTCTCGCCCCGCCGGATGCGCTCCAGCGAGAGGCGCATGGCGTCCACCGGCTTCAGGATGCGGATGTCGAGGCCGTCCGTGTCGTGCGCGGGCAGGTACGCCTGCACCTTGGCGATGATCTCGGCGTCGTGGCCCCGCTGCTCGTTCAGCCAGAACACCGCGGGCGCCCCGGACGAGCGCGCCCGCGTGACGGCCAGCTTCACCCAGTCGCGGATGGGTTCGTCCTTGGTCTGGCACATGCGGAAGATGTCGCCCGTCTCGACGTCCTGCTCGAGGAGTACCCTTCCGGCCGTGTCGACAACGCGGATGAGCCCGGCGGACGGCGCCGTGAAGGTCTTGTCGTGCGACCCGTATTCTTCCGCCTTGCGCGCCATCAGGCCGACGTTGGTGACGCTGCCCATCGTGGACGGGTCGAACTGGCCGTGGCGCTGGCAGTCCTCGATGATCGCCTGGTACACACCGGCGTACGAACGGTCGGGCACCATCGCCACGGTGTCCTGCAGCTGATCGTGCTGGTTCCACATGCGGCCGCCGTCGCGCACGACATTCGGCATGGAGGCGTCGATGATGATGTCGTTCGGCACGTGCAGGTTGGTGATGCCGCGACGGGAGTCGACCATGGCGAGCGGTGGCCGGTGCTCGTACACGGCCGCGATGTCCGCCTCGATCTCCGCCTTCCTGTCCGCAGGCAGGGCGTCGAGCTTGTCGAGCACGCCGACCAGCCCTTCGTTGACGTTCGCGCCCAGCTCACGCAGCGTGTCGGCATGCTTGCCCAGCGCCTGCTCGTAGTAGACGGACACGCAGTGGCCGAACATGATGGGGTCGGACACCTTCATCATCGTCGCTTTGAGATGCAGCGACAGCAACGTGCCGTCCGCCTGCGCCTCTTCGATTGTGCGGGCGAAGAACGCGCGCAGGGCCGTCACGTTCATCACCGCCGTGTCGATAACCTCGCCGGCCTCGAGCGGCACCGACGGCTTCAGAACCTCGACCCTCCCGTCTGTGCCGACGAACTCGATCCGCACGGCGCAGGCCGCGCCGACAGTGACGGAGCGCTCGCTGCCGAAGAAGTCGCGGCCGTCCATGTGCGCGACGCGCGCCTTCGATCCGGAGTCGGGCCAGTCCTTCATCATCCGGTGCGGGTGCTTCTGGGCGAAGCGCTTCACGGACGCGGCCGGACGGCGGTCGGAATTCCCCTCGCGGAGCACCGGGTTCACGGCCGACCCGAGCACGCCCGCGTAGCGGGCCTTGACCGCCCGCTCGGCGTCGTCGGCCGGCTCGGCGGGATAGTCGGGAACGTCGTAGCCGTGGCCTTGCAGCTCGGCGATGGCGGCCCGCAACTGCGGGACGGTCGCGCTGATGTTGGGGAGCTTGACGATGTTGGCGGCGGGCGTCCTGGCCAGTTCGCCCAGGGCGCTCAACTCGTCGGGAATGCGCTGGTCCGGGTGCAGCCGGTCGGAAAACGCGGCGATGATGCGCCCGGCGAGCGAGATGTCGCGCAGCTCGATGTCCACCCCGGTGCCCTTCGCGAACGCGCGCACAATGGGCAGCAGCGCGTACGTGGCCAGCGCCGGTGCCTCGTCGATCTTCGTCCACGTGATTCTCGCAGTTGACATGGTGCCCCCGAATGCGTCCCACCAGGTTCACGTCGCCCGCGCCCGCCGGTGCACTCCCGCAACCCGGTTGTGTGCGAGCTTCTTTGCGGCCGCGACAAACCACTTATCGTACACGATCCGCAGACCGCGACGACTGCACGGCCGGCCGGCCGCGTGGTCGTCACGGGCGGGCTATGATCGCCCACGTCATGCACACACAGTCAGTCTTCGCGGCCGGATGCTTCCTGCTGTGCGGAGCGGCGGTTGCTGCCGCCCAGCCGGGTGCCCAGGTGGCGGCGAACGTCCTGGCCGCCGCCGAGCAGGAGCAGGCGCCGTTTCTCGAGACGCTGGGCGAGTTGGTGTCGATCGAGTCCGGCAGCCGGGATGCGGAAGGACTGCGCCGCATTGCCGACACGATCGCGGAACGGCTGCGCGCGCTCGGGGGCGACGTGGAGCTGGTGGCCCACGATGATCCGTACGTGATGGTGGACACGCCGGACGAGATCGGCAGCAGCGTCGTGGGGCGCTTCCGGGGGCGTGGCCGGGGGCGCATCCTGCTGCTGGCCCATATGGACACGGTCTATCGGCGCGGGCAGCTCGCCGAGCAGCCGTTCCGCGTGAGCGACGGGCGGGCGTACGGCCTCGGTATCGCGGACGACAAGAGCGGCGTGGCGCTGATCCTGCACACGCTGGCCGTGCTGCGCGCGATTGGTTTCGACGACTACGAGCTCATCACCGTGCTGATAAACGGCGACGAAGAGGTCAGCTCGGCGGGCTCGCGGCATTTGATCACCGCTTTGGGGGCCGAGCACGACGCCGTGTTCTCGTGCGAGGGCGGCGGCGCATCCGACCGCTTGGCGCTGACGACCGCAGGCATCGGCGCCGTGCTGCTGGAGGTCACGGGCCGCGCGTCGCACGCCGGCGGCGCGCCCGAGCAGGGTTGGAACGCGCTGTACGAGCTGGCGCACCAGGTGCTGCAGATGCGCGACCTCGGCGACGCGGCGGCGGGCATCAAGCTGAACTGGACGCTGGCGTCGGCGGGGTCGGCCCGCAACGTGATTCCCGCGACCGCGCGCGCCACGGCGGACTTCCGCGTGCTGCGGGTGGCGGCGTACGACGAGGTGGAGCGGAGGGTGCGCGCGCGGATCGGCGATCAGCTCGTTCCCGAGACCACCGTGGCGGTGTCGTTCGAGCGCCGGCGCCCGCCGCTCGAGACGAACGCTGCCTCCCGTGCGCTGGCCGCGCATGCGCAGGCCGTCTACCGCGAGCTCGGGCGCGAGCTGGGCGTGACCGAGCAGGCGGCGGGCGGCGGCACCGACGCGGCGTTCGCCGCGCTCGAGACCGATGCGCCGGTCATCGAGGGCTTCGGACTGGTCGGCTACGGCGCCCACTCGGACGCGCGGGAGTACGTGGAGCTCGACTCGCTGGTACCGCGGCTGTACCTGCTCACGCGGATGGTGATGGACGTCGCCCGCGGAGCGGCGGGACCGCCGGCGCGCTGATCCGGAGAGAGAGTCGCATGAAACGCGGCGCACGACGAATCGGCACCACCCTGCTGGCCATCCTGTTGTCGAGTGCCGTCCCCGGGCTCGCCCAGCCGCGACTGACCATGGACTGGGAGGCGCTGGCCGGGCGGCTCGTGACGCAGCTTGCACCCGCGCCGGGCGAGAAGATCCTGCTGGTCGCACGTCCTGGGCAGTTCGAGGAGCTGATTCCGCCGCTGCGCTACGCGCTGCTGCAGGCCGGCGCGATCGACCTCGGCGTGGTCGACGTCATCGCCGAGCCCTATCCCGTCGACTGGGACGGCGCCGCGCTGGCACGCGCCCGGGAGGCCGCGCGGGTCGTCTACCGGGACATGCTCAGCGACATCGACGGGGCGATCATGCTGCCCGGCGCGCGGCCCGACCACGCCGTCTACGCCGCGCTGCAGGACCTGCTCCGCGCCGGCAGCGGGCGGACAATCCACTTCCACTGGACGCACAACGGCAGCGCGTTCCCGTTGCCGGGGCAGCCGCTCCCGGGCCGGGACGTCATCGACGCGGTCTACCAGCGGGCGGTGCTCGAGACCGACTACGCCGCTCTGACCGCCGTGCAGAACCGCTTCGTCGACGCACTGCGCGGCGCCGAGGTGCGTGTTACGTCACCCCTCGGTACCGACTTGCGCTTCCGCATCGGCGACCGGCCGGTGAATCTGGGGGACGGCGACGCCTCGAAGGCCCGGACCGACCGCGGCGTCATCCTGATCGACCGCGAGATCGAGCTGCCGGCGGGTGCCATCCGCGTGGCGCCGATCGAGACGAGCGTGAACGGCGTCATCGCCTTTCCGCCGTCGCAGTGGGACGGCCGCCCGGTGACCGGGCTCACGCTGCGCATCGAGGACGGACGCGTGGCCGGGGTGACTGCCGAATCGGGGCAGGAGGCCGTGGAGGCCGAGTTGGCCGGGGTTCCGGCCGAGGCCCGGGCGTTTCGCGAGTTCGCGCTCGGTTTCAACCCGCTGCTGGCCGTGCCGGCGCGCCGCCCCTGGATCCCGTACTACGGCTACGGCGCGGGGATCGTGCGGCTGTCGCTGGGCGACAACTCCGAGCTGGGCGGGGCGGTAACCGGCGGCTACGTCCGCTGGAACTTCTTCACCGACACCACGGTCACGGTCGGCGGCGACGTCTGGGTGCGCGACGGCCGACTGGCACCTCATTAGCTAGACGTCGGTCAGGTAGTCGATGCGGCCGGTGCTGTCGCCGAACTGCTCCACCGGCATGCCGAGCTTGTCGAGCACCGCAAGGTACAGGTTCGTGAGCGGCGTGTCGTCGTGGTACTGCAGGTGCCGTCCGCCCTTGAGTTGACCGGCGGCGCCGCCCGCGACCAGCATCGGCAGGTCGAGGTGGAAGTGCAGGTTGCCGTCGCTGATGCCCGTGCCGTAGAGCAGCAGCGTGTGGTCCAGCAGCGAGCCGTCGCCGTCCGGCGTGCCCTGCATCCGGTCCAGGAAGTAGGCGAACATCTGCATGTGGTACGTGTTGATCTTCGCCAGCGCCTCGAGCCGCTGCGGGTCGTTCTGGTGGTGCGATACGCCGTGGTGCCCGTTGGGAACGCCGATCTCCGGGTAGGACCGGCCGCTGACCTCCTTGCCGATCATGAACGTGCCGACGCGCGTCAGATCGGTCTGGAAGGCGAGCAGCCACAGGTCGTACATGAGCTTCGCATGCTGCTCGAACGTGTCGGGGATGCCGACCGGCTGCTCGAAGACCGGCATCTCCCGGTCGGCCTGGCGCTCGGCGGTGCGCACCCTGCGCTCCACGTCGCGCACCGCATCGAGGTACTGCGCGAGCTTGGCGCCGTCGGCCGCTCCGAGTGACTGCCGGAGGGCCTTGGCTTCCGCGCCGACGAAATCGAGCACGCTGCGGTCCTCGCGGAGCCGGGCCAACCGTGCGGCGCTGTCGGTGCTGTCCGCGGCACCGAACAGGCGTTCGAACACCGCGCGCGGATCGTTCTCCATCGGCAGCGGTGTGGTGGGCGTGCGCCACGAGATGGTGTTGACGTACGCGCAACTGTAGCCCTGGTCGCAGGCGCCGAGCACCTCCACCGAGTCGAGCGCGAGCTCCAGCGAGGAGAGCTGGGTCTGGCGGCCGACCCGTTCCGCGATCAGCTGGTCGAGCGACTGGCCGCCCCGGATGTCCGGCCCTTCGGTCTTCTTCACGTGCACGCCCGTCAGCCAGGTCGCTGCCGCCCGGGCGTGGTCGCCGACGCCTTCACCCTCGCGGGGAATCGCGGGCTTGTCGGCCAGGCCGCTGAGGACGTTCAGGTGGCGGCGGTACGGCTCGACCGGCTGCAGGATCCGCGAGAACTCGAAGGCATTCCCGGCACCGGTCGGGGTCCACTGCCGCATCTCCATGCCGTTGGGCACGTAGACGGCGCCGAAGCGGCGGATGGGGTTGGCCGCGGTCCTGCCGAGTGCGGAGAGGGCCGGCACCATCGCGTCGAGCAAGGGCAGGGCCAGCCCGGCGCCGAGGCCTCGGAGCATCGTGCGGCGGGGCAGGTGCTTCTTGGTGACGATCATCGCCTCTCCTCGCCTGCGGCCGTGTCGACCGCGCGCGGCATGCGCATCCGGAACGGCGCGCTGTGCACGACCCCGCGGATGAGCGCCGACCAGCGGTAGCCGGACTCCTGCGCCTCGCGCACGATCCGCCGGACCGCAGGCCAATCGTAATACTCTACGCCTCGACCGAGGGCGTAGGTCAACAGCTTCGACGCGAGATTCGCCAGGTACTGGTCTGCCCACGGTGCCTGCAGCAGGGCAGTCCGGAACTCCGTCACGCCGGCGAACTGCGTACCGTTCGGCAGCGTGCCGGCGCTCTCGATGGGTGCGCCGACCTGGCTGTCCACCGTGCGCCAGCGACCGACCGCATCGAAGTTCTCGAGGGCGAAGCCGAGCGGGTCCATCGGGGCATGGCAACTGGCGCAGACCGGGTTGGCGCGGTGCGTCTCCAGCCGCTCGCGCACCGTCGCCGGCCGGCCGCCCTCCCCGCGTTCGGGGAACCCGGGCACGTCCGGCGGCGGCGGCGGCGGCGGCGCGCCGAGCAGGTTCTCCAGCAGCCACTTCCCGCGCACGACGGGCGACGTCCGATGCGGGTACGAGGTGACCGTCAGCAGGCTGCCGTGTCCCAGCAGGCCCGCCCGGCGCGCGTCGGCATGGCGGACGCGGCGGAAATGGTTCCCGTAGACGTTCGGCATGTCGTAGTGGCTGGCGAGCCGCTCGTTGACGTAGGTGTAGTCGGCCCGCAGCATGTCCAGCACGCTGCGGTCGCCCCGCAGCTGATCGTCGAAGAACAGCTCCGTCTCGCGGCGGAACGCCTGCCGCAGGTTGTCGTCGAAATCGGGGAACAGTGCGGGGTCGGGCGCTGCGGTGCGCAGGTTGCGCAGGTAGAGCCACTGGCCGCCGAAGTTCTCCACGAAGGCCCGCGAGCGGGGGTCGTCCAGCAGGCGGGTCACCTGGCCGTCTAGAACTTGCGGATCGCCGAGCCGCCCGGCGGCCGCCAGGGCGATCAGTTCCTCGTCCGGCAGGCTGCTCCAGAGGAAGAACGAGAGGCGCGACGCCAGGTCGAGGTCGCTGATCCGGTACGGTCGGCCCGGCTCGGCGCCGGCGGGATCGCGCTCGATACGGAACAGGAACTTCGGCGAGACCAGGAGGGCTTCCAGCGCCCAGCGGATGCCGTCCTCGAACCCGCCGCCCGCCCGCTGGCCGGCATCGAACGACGCCAGCAGCGGACGGATGTCGTCGTCGCGGACTGGCCGGCGGTACGCCTGCCGCGCCAGCGAACGCAGAATCCGCTCGGCACACGGCCGCTCCTCGGCGGCGACCCGCGGACGGCACTCGAATAGGCGCCGCCGCGTCGGGGTGGCGGCTGGCACGTCACCATCGAACGGGCCGACCACTTCGATAGCGGCCACCATCGGCGGCTTGGGATAGAGGGCATACGCGTAGCTGGTGACGGAGGGGCGGGGCGGCCGGCCGTCGACGGCCAGCGACTGGCTCAGGTCGCCCACGAACGAGGCCCCGACGACCCGCGTTCCGGCCCGGATCGGCAGGCGGATCTCGAACGGGCCGCGGTTGCCGCGCCCGGCGGTGAACGTCGCGACGCGCTCGCGGTCCAGACGAATCTCCAGACGATGCGAGCCCTGCCGGCCGCGCCCGAGCCGGGCGCGCAGCACGTACTCGGCATCGAGCGGGAAGTGGTGCTCCGCTGAATGGCCGCCGCGCGACCCGAACGGCAGGTCGTCGCTCACGCGGCCGTCCTGCAGCATCAGGGGCGACGTTCTGTAGAGCGCGGTGGCCGCCGGCAGCGTGGGGTCGCCGAGCGCCCAGCGGCTGATTTTCGCGGCGGCCAGGATGTAGCGTTCCAGCAGCCCGGGCGACATGGAGAGCACGTCGCCGATGTTGTCGAACCCGTAACCGGATTCGTCGGCCGGCAGCAGCGCGCGCCCGTCGACATCCAGGGCGAGCAGGTCACGAACGGCATTGACGTACTCGGAGCGGTTCAGGCGCTGCACGGCGGGCCGGCCGGGATTCGGATTCGCGGCCCACGTGCGGTCGAGCGCCGCCTCGATATGGTCGGCCAGCGCGTCGTAGGTCGCGGCGTCGGGCCGCGGACGCCCGCGCGGTGGCATCGTGCGCGAACGCAGTTTCCGGGCCACCTTCTCCCAGACCTCGGGGTGTGCGCCGACGTCGGTCATGTCGACGGTGTCGAGCGCCAGGCCGGCGGTGAGCAGCCGCTCGTTGTGGCACCCGATGCAGTAGCGTTCCAGCACCGCCCCGTGCGGCCCGTCCGCGCCGTCCGCGGGCGGCTGGGCCGCCGCCGTGGCGGCGTGGCCGAGGATTCCGGCAGCCAGCGTCAGCGTAACGGACCTTGCGCGCAGTTTCATCTGACGTCTGTATCTTCTGCAGACCCCTGCCGACCCGGGCTCGCGGCCCCGGTGCCGGCGCCCTCCCGTTCGTCGGCGTGATAGCCCAGCAGGCCGAAGGTGACGCGCGTGCCGGCCAGCGGGTCGGCGCCGAGCTCCCGCAGGAGCTCCGCAATCCGGGGATGCTCGACGTACGTGGTGCAGCAGATCATGTGACCGCGCGCGAGCCGCAGGGGGGTCTGGTCTTCCCAGTCGGTGGCGTCCAGGTCGGCGCCGTTCGCGACCAGGAACCGGATGAGGTCGTCGGCCGCGTGATAGACCGCGGCGTGCAGGGCCGTCGCGCCCCAGGTGTTGGCTGCGTTGATGTCGAGCCCCAATTCGAGGGCATGGCGCGCCGCAGCGAGTGCCTTGTGCTGGTTCCAGTCGTAGTACGTGATGTCCTGCGCGGCGCGCTTGCCCAGTCCCGCCGCCAGGATCAATGCCGTGGTGCCGTCGTCGGTCGTCGCGAACGGATCGGCGCCGGCTGCGGCGAGGATTCGCATCGCCTGGACGTCCACCGTCTTGGCCGCCACCAGGAAGGGTGTGGTACCCACCTGGGTCAGGCGACCCGCGCCGGGGGAGGCGAACACGCCCACCTCGAAGGCGTCGGTGAAGCGCTTGGGGCGCTCCATCCGGGCATCCGGCTCGGCCCCGGCGGCCAGCAGGGCGCGCAGGGCGCGGTGCTGACCCGTCGCGGCGGCGACGTGCAGCGCGGTGTAGCCGGCGAAGTCGACCGCCTCCGTGGCGGCTTCCCCGGCAGCACGGCTGCGTGGTCCGGCCGGCTGCGCCCGCTCGCCCCGCAGTGCCTGCCGCCGGTCGTAGTCCGGGGCGGCACCCCGCTCGATCAGCAGCAGCGCCAGATCCTCGTGCCGTTTCGTGAGGGCCAGCATGAGCGCCGAGACGCCGTCGGGCGACGCATCGTCGACGTCCGCGCCGTTGTCGAGCAGCACCTGCACCGTCGCACGGTCGCCGGTCAGCACCGCATATAGCAACGGCGTGAAGCCACCCGCCGTCCGCGGCGGATCAGTCTCCCCGTCGCGCGGAAACTCCGCGGGGTTGGCGGCCTCGCCGGCGCGCAGCAGGACGGGACCTCGCCGCGGTCGTCGCCGGCGCGGCACGAAGGCCCTGGCCGCCGTGCGGGCGTCGACCAGCGCGGCGCCGTGGTCGAGCAAGGCCTGCGCCACGTCGGCATGCGCCTCGGCGGCTGCCCACATCAGGGCGGTATGCCCGCCGGTCGTCCGGGCATTGGGGTCCGCGCCCGCCGCGGCCAGCCGCCGCACGACCTCGACACTGCCGGCCCGCGCCGCGAACATGAGGGCCGTATCGCCCGTGGGACGCGCGGCGTCCGGAGCGGCACCGGCGGCGAGCAGCAGCTCGACCAGCGGCAGGCTGCCGTTGGCGGCGGCCAGCATCAGCGGCGTCACGCCCAGGTCGTTCGCTGCGTCGACGTCGGCGCCCGCGCCGATCAGTGCCGATGTCAGGTTGACCTCGTCCCAGTGTGCCGCCCAGGCCACGGCGGTGGCGCCGTCGCCCTGCGGCACGTCCACGGTGCTGCCGGCAGCCAGCAGTTCGCGGGCGGCTTCGAAGTCACGCTGCTGCACGGCGTCCACCAGGCGGCGGTCGGGGCCGGCGGACGGGGAGGGAGACACGGATTGTGCGGCGGCCGGGCCCGTCAGTGCCGACACCGCGAGGCCGGTGACTGCCAGCGTGGCGGCCAGGCGTGTGCGCGGTGATACGGCGTGGGCTCCCGCCGGGTCGGTCGGGCACCGGGCGCTGCCGCCGGGCAGCGGGCGGCCGGCGCGCTGTGCGTCGGGGTCGCCGGGCGGGTAGGCGTGGCTCTTCACGGTTCGCGGCCTCTGCAACTGTTCCCGGACCGGCCCTGGCCTGTTCTCTGACCGTAATGTTAGCGCAGGGGCGCTCCGCTGTCAGCGTCGCAGGTTCTGCCGCCGCGCCGCGAACGCGGGGGACTGTTGAACCGCGATTCCGGGCATGTTACCGTTCGGCGACCTTGCCCAGCACGATGCACGGGACAACCGCCAGCGGACAGCGGGCCACGAGTCTCCGCCGCAGGAGCGAGCCGCAGGCCGGCCCGCGTTGCCATGCCCGTGGTTCCGGACGTGAGCAGGTCCCGGCCGGCAGGACGCGGCGGCCCTCGCGAGGGCACCGGCGCCTGGCCGCGGTGGTCGCGTGGTCGGCGCTGGCGGCGGCGGTCGGCGCGCAGCCGTTCGGCGGATCCGAGGGCCTGATCCGGGAAGGCAGCGTCGAGCGGCTCTCGGCGCACGTGTACGTGATTCCCGACAACGGCGCCCGGCTGGTGCCCAATGTCGGCATCGTCGCGGGCAGCCGGGCAACGCTGGTGGTCGATACCGGCCTGGGGCCCATCAACGCCCAGACCATTCTGCGCGAAGTCGCCCGGCTGCGCCGCGGACCGGACCTGTTCGTGGTCAGCACCCACTACCACGCGGAGCATGCCGCGGGCGAGGCGGCGTTTCCGGCTTCGGCGACCATCGTGCGTGCGCGCGCTCAGCAGCAGGACATCGACGAGCTCGGCGCCGAGGGACTGCTGCGGTTCAGGACCTTCTCGCCGCTCGTGGCGGAGCTGCTCTCCGGTGTGCAGTATCGCCCGGCGGACGTGATCTTCGAGCGCGAGCATGTGCTCGACCTGGGCGGCGTGCGCGTCCGACTGCTGGCCCTGGGGCCTACCCACACCCGCGGCGACACGCTGGTGTACGTCGAGGAGGACGGCGTGCTGCTGGCCGGCGACGTCGTGATGAACCGGCAGTTCCCCGTCTTCATCGGCCCGACATCGAGCGTGGCCGCCTGGCGGGCCGCGCTCGAGGCGCTGGCGGCGCTCGACGTGCGGCACGTCGTGCCGAGTCACGGCCTGCTCGGGGACGGCTCGCTGATCGGTGAGCAGCGGACCTACCTGGAGACGCTGAACGCCCAGGTGCGCGGGCTCAAGGCCGCCGGCCAGTCCGTCGACGAGACGGCCGAGAGGGTGACAGGCGCCATGCAGGCCGCCTATCCGGGCTGGACGGGAGCGCGCTGGATAGGCGCGGCCGCCCGGTCGGCGTACCGCGAGGCGCCCGCGGCGTCTCCACGCTAGCAGCCTATGGTGAACCCCGCGTCGCACCGAGACGGGCGCGGCGCCCGCCCGGCAAGGCGCGACGAGGGGACTTGTCGGGCATAGTCGACCGGGGAGCAACGCCGTCAGGCGGGATACCGCGCCCGTCGAATGCAGCGGGGACTCGTGCCGCGGGCTGCTGGAACGGCGCGGACTCCTGCAGGTTGGTTGGGCGCCGGGCGGAGCCGGCGGGCGACGCTTGGCGTCCGGGAGTGGGGATCAGGATGCGAGATGTCTTCGGCCGGCGCTGGCGGCTCGTGGGGTTGCTGGCCGCGTTGTGGCTGGTTTCGGGGCGGGTGGCCGTGGCGCACCCGATCCCGTTCAGCTATCTGGACCTGCGCATCGGCGGCGAGACCATCGAGGCGTCGCTCGTCGCCCACATGATCGACCTCGCCCACGAGCTGGGCATCGACGAGCCCGAGCGGCTGCTGGTGCCCGGGGTAGCCGCGCGGCGGGCCGACGACATCGCCGGCATTCTGGGGTCGCGGCTCGAGCTCGCCACCGGGGGGCAGGCGCTGACACCCGTCTGGGCGGAGCCCGAGGTGCTGCGCGAGCGGCAGTCGGTGCGGCTGCGCTTCGCGTACGACCTGGAGCAGGTTCCTGGCAGTCTCACCGTCACCGCCGACCTGTTTCCCTACGATCCGCAGCACCAGACCTTCCTCAACGTGTACGAGGGCGACGATCTGCGGACGCAGGCCATTCTCGACACCGACCACCGCCGGACGGAGTACTTCACCGGCACCTGGCAGGGGACCGGCGCCGTCATTGGGAAGTTCGTGCCGCAGGGCGTGCACCACATCCTGATAGGTCCGGACCATGTGCTGTTCCTGATCGGCCTGCTGCTGCTCGGCGGCTCCATCCGGCAACTGCTCATCGTGGTCACGGCGTTCACGCTGGCGCACAGCATCACGCTCTCGGCCGCCGTGCTGAACCTGTTCAACCCGCCGGCGCACCTGGTGGAGCCGGCCATCGCGCTGAGCATCGTCTGCGTGGGGGCGGACAACCTGCTGGTGGGCGATGGCCGCGACATGCGGGCCTGGATTGCACTGGGCTTCGGCCTGATCCACGGGTTCGGCTTCGCCTCCGTGCTGCGGGCCATGGAGCTGCCGACCCGCGACGTGGCCTGGTCGCTGCTGTCGTTCAACGTCGGCGTGGAGATCGGGCAGATCGCCATCGTGGTGGTGGCGGCGTGGCTGCTGGCTGCGCTGAGGAACTGGAGCGAGGTCGCCGGGCGCCGCCTGGCCGTCGGCGGGTCCGTGGTGGTCATCCTGGCCGGCACGTTCTGGTTCGTGGAACGCGTTTTTTTCTGAGGGAGGGGTTGCGATGAGGCGAGCAGTGCTGCTGGGCGTCGTGCTCGGGGTCGGTGCAGTGTCGCTGGCGGTCGGCGCGGCGCAGGGGCCGTCGGAGGCTCAGCTCGGCGCGGCCGGCATGGTGCAGGTCGCGGACAACCTGTACTACATCGCCGGCGAGGGGCCCTGGAACCGCGACGCGTTCAGCGGCGGCAACATCGGTGTGTTCATCGCCGACGAGGGCGTGACCCTCGTCGACACCAAGCTGCCGGGGTGGGGACCAACCATCCTGGAGCGGGTCCGGTCCGTGACGGACAAGCCCGTGGTGGCCATCATCAATACCCACACGCACGGCGACCACGTCGGCAGCAACAGCGCCTTCGCGGACAGCGTCAACATCATCGCGCACGAGAACACGAAGGCGAATATGACGGGCATGGACGCCTTCCAGGGCGATGGCGCCCGCTTCCTGCCGGACACCACGTACAGCGAAAAGATGTCAATCGGGTCGGGTGACGGGCGGATCGATCTCTACCACTTCGGCCCCGGCCACACCGACGGCGATACCTTCATCGTCTTCCCCGCGCTGGGCGTGATGCACGCCGGCGACATGTTCGCCTGGAAGGATTCGCCGTTCATGGACCGCAACAACGGCGGCAGCGGCGTGGCGTTCCCGGAGACGCTGGCCCGGGCGGTGGCCGGCATCTCGGGCGTCGACACCGTGATCCCCGGCCACATTCCGATGACGTCGTGGACGGACTTCGTGCGCTATCAGCGCTTCAATGCCGACGTGCTGGCGGCTGCCCGGGCGGGGCTCGAAAGCGGCCAGTCGGCGCAGGAGGCCATGGCGGCCTTCGACCTGTCCGACGGCTATCCGGACTACCGCACCGACCGGCTGCAGGCGGCCTTCGAAACGATCTACGCCGAGTTGCAGGAATAGGCGGCGGAGTCGGCGGGACCGGCCCGCCCGGGCCGGTCCCGCGCGTTCCGTGCGGCGGCCGGCTACTTCTCCTGCGCGCGCGCCTCCTCGGCCCGCGCCCCGGCCAGGATGTTGTACAGCCCGTAGTTTCCTTCGTGGCAGGCGAACTCGAAGAGCGGCCCGGCGGTGCTCGTCAGGGGCAGCGAGCCGGTCCACGGCTGCGCGTAGACCGAGGGGTCCGTGATGGTCCACTGCCAGTCGAGGTTGTCGGCGTCGACGCGCCGGATGCGCTCGACCAGGTGCAGACCCTCCCGTGCGCCGTTGAAGTTGTGCTTGCCGTTGAAGTGCGTGGTCTCGATGACCAGCGTGTCGTCTTCCCAGCGCCCGCGCGAGTCGCCCAGCCACTGCCGGATGCCGGCGTCGATGTGCGGCCGCCCGTCGAGCGGGATGATGCGCGCGTCGTGGATCATCTCCTGGAAGATGACCACGTAGTCGGGTGTCTGGAGGATGTTCCAGTTGTTGTTGTAGTTGGTGGGCAGCGCCGGCAGCGCCCAGCGCGTGATGCAGCGGTCGTAGACCGACATATCGAGCCAGGTGTCCGGCGACTCGGCCTTGGCCCGCCGCGCGGCCCGCAACGTATCTTCCCGCTCGCGTACGCCGGGATGCATCGGGATGCGCCCATCGGCCGGATCGTCGATCATGGCGGTCCGGTTGTCCTCCTTGCCCCATTCGAACCAGAACTCGTTGTAGAAGCCCGGGTCGCCGTCGCGCGGCGTGAAGAAGGCGCTCGACCGCGCGGCGCGGCGCGTCGCCCGCTCCTCCTCGCTGAGCACCGCCGCCGTGACGCCCTCGGGTCGCTCCAGCGGCGTCCCGTGCGTCATGTTCCAGAGTCCCTGCAGGTCCGGATCGCCCCAGGCGGTGCGGGCAGTCTGGCCTGCCGCGGGCGACGCGGCCAGGATTGCTGTGGTCAGGGCGCCCGCTGCGACTATCGATGCGGAGTGACGGAATCTCATCGTAGGCCCTCCATTTTTCACGCGGGGCCGCGCCCCGCACCCCCGGCGTCCGCTTGCGGGGACCCCTTCGCCCCGCGCCGCTCCCGCCGAGGCGCGCTGTGCGCGCCTTGCGGTCTGCACGGTGGCGCGACGCAGACCGCTGGGTTAATCAGCCGGGCACCTCGCACCCCCGGCCTGCGCGCCGTTCTGCCGGGTGCGACGTACCATTTTATGATCAGTGCTGATCCCGGGAGCGCGTGAGCGGGCGGGATTGCCCTGATTGAAATCGTCGGGCGACGCCGCGGCTCCCGGAGGAGGCATACGTGACTACATTCCCGGCCGGCGGCGACGGCAGCCCGCAGCGGATCGTCTCGCTCATCTCCAGCGCCACCGAGATCGTGTGCGAGCTGGGCTTCGAGCAGCAGCTGGTCGGGCGTTCGCACGAATGCGACCACCCGACCTCGATCACCGAGCTGCCGGTGTGTTCCAGCTCCAAGGTGGCGATCGACGCCGCCGGTCGCGCCATCGACAGGCAGGTGCGGACGATCGTCGCCGACGGCCTGTCGGTCTACCGCGTCGACCCCGACTTGCTGGACCGCCTCGCGCCGACCGTCATCGTCACGCAGACGCAGTGCGAGGTCTGCGCGGTGAGCCTGAAGGACGTGGAGGACGCCGTGTGCCGGCTCGTCGGCTCGCGACCGCGTATCGTGTCGCTCGAGCCCTTGTCGCTGGGCGACATCTGGAAGGACATCCGGACGGTCGCGTCTGCGTTGGGCGCGCCGGCCCGCGGCGATGCGCTCGTCGCCCGCCTCACAGACCGGCTGGCGGCGGTGCGGGCTGCCGCGGACGCGCGCGGGGCGCGGCCGTCTCTCGCCTGCATCGAGTGGATCGACCCGCTGATGGGGGCGGCCAACTGGGTCCCCGAGCTCGTCGACTGCGCCGGCGGCGCGGACCTCTTCGGGGTCGCCGGACAGCACTCGGGTTATCTGCAGATGGCGCAGCTCGTCGCGGCCGACCCGGACGTCATCGCGGTCATGCCGTGCGGGTTCGACATCGAGCGCGCCTGCCGCGAGATGGCGCCGCTGGTCGCGCATCCGGACTGGCCGCGGCTGTCGGCGGTCCGCAACGGGCGCGTGGTCATGATGGACGGCAACCAGTACTTCAATCGGCCGGGTCCGCGCGTCGTCGAGTCCGCGGAGATCCTGGCCGAGTGCCTGCACCCCGGACGCTGCGACTTCGGCCACGAGGGCCAGGGCTGGCGATACTGGCATGGAGCCGCCGCGCACTGACCCGGAGGACCCGGTGGGCCTCTGCCGCGGCTGCCGGCATGTGCACGTCGTCACCGCGCGCGCCGACAACCGCTACTACCGCTGCGAGCGGTCCGCCCGCGACCCGCGCTACCCGAAGTACCCTGCGCTCCCGGTGCTGGCCTGCCCGGGGTACGAGCCCGCCGCAGCCGCGCGGGATCCCGCGCGCTGACCGAAACTAGACGGCTTGCAGGTTGGCTTTCGGCTCACTCCGGCAGCGCGAAGACGTGCATCACGGAGCCGCGGGTGCGGGGCCGGCGCACGTCGTCGAACACCAGCTGGGCGTTGCGCCAGGCCAGGAACCAGCCCGGGCCGGAGGGTATCGCGACGTACTGGCGTCCGTCGACGGCATAGGTGATCGGGAAGCCGTCCGCGGCCGTCGGCAGGCGCGTCTGCCACAGGACGTCGCCGCTGGCGGCGTCGAGCGCGTAGACGTGGCGGTCGAGGTTGCCGACGAACACGAGGCCGCCGCCTGTCGTCAGTGCCGACGTGCCGTACTGCAGCTTGCTGGGCCGGCGCCACAGCACCTCCCCGGTGCGGCTGTGCAGCGCCACGAAGATGCCCAGGTGCTCGGGGCTTTGCGGGTGAGCCAGGAAGCGCCGGTCGGCCGGGCCGACCCCGCCGCCGCCGATCTCCGCCGGCTCGGGCATGGGCTGGAAGGTCGAGTGGGCGCAGCCGGGCATCACCGGAATGTAGAACGCCTCGGTCTGCGGGTGGTAGGCCATCGCCCACAGGTTCTTGAGTCCACCCGGGCCGGGGCAGTAGTCGACCGGGACGTCGAGCTGCGGGATCCGCTCCCGGCGCAGGATGCCCTGGCCGCTGGTCGGATGCAGGTCCACGATGTCCTGGAAGCCGAGGTCGTGCGCGGCGAGGTACTCGCCGGTCCGCGGATCGAGCTCCCACAGGACGCCGATCTTGCCCATCTTGAACAGCGCCCGGCGGTCGCCGCGGTCGACGACGACGAGCTCGAATACCTCGTCGAGGTCGTGCGTCTCGGCCGGAATGTGCTGGAAGTACCACACGATTTCCCCGGTCTCGGGGTCCAGCGCCAGCGTCGAGTTGGTGTACAGCGCTGCGCCCTCGGTGCCGCGCTGCGCGCTGGCCCAGGGCTTGGGCTGCGCCGTGGACCAGTAGATGAGATCCGCGTCGCGGTCGTAGCTGCCGGGGATCCAGGCGTCGGCGCCGGCGCGGAAGGTGAGCGTGAGGTCGCCCCAGGTGTCGCCGCCGGGCTCGCCGGGGCGGGCCACCGTGGAGGTGCGCCACACCTGGGCGCCGGTCTGCGCATCGTGCGCCGAGATGAAGCAGACGTCGTTCTTGTAGTACTCGCAGCCGGTGATGCCCGCGACCACCAGGCCCTTCACGATGATCGGGCCGCTCGTATAGCGGTACCCGAGCTCGTGGTCGGCCACCTGCTGCTCCCAGACGACCGTGCCGGTGCGGGCGTCGAGCGCGACGAGCTGCGCCTCGCTCGTGCCGGCGTAGATCTTGTCGTCGTAGAGGGCGATGTTACGCCGCGCCAGCCCCGGCTGCTCGTTGGACGGCAGATCGGGACTAGAGGGCATCGGCCGGCCGCTGCGCCGGTGCGCCCACAGCTCGTCGCCGGTGACGGCGTCGAGCGCCACGACGCCGCTGCGGCTCGGGATGTACATGACGCCGTCGTGGACAAGCGGCGTCACCTGGTCGGTGCCGGCCAGCGTCTCCCACGACCAGACGAGCTGCAGGTTGCCCACGTTCTCGCGGTCGATCTGGTCGAGCGGGCTGTACCCCTGGCCGTCGATCGTCCGGCGCCAATTGATCCAGTCGCCAGGGTCGGGGTCGAGGAGCTCGGCGTCGGTGACGGGTTCGAAGCTGCCGAGCTGCGCGGTCGCGGCGACCGCGAATCCGGCCAGCAGGCCAACGGCGATGAGGCACGCGAGTATCGGACGGGCCATGCGGAATCTCCCTCGAGGGTCTCGGTGGTGCGTCGTGTGGCTACTCGGGCAGCGCGAAGGCGACGAGGGCGGCGTCCGGGCCGGCACCGGTCGCGATCGCGATGAACTGCTGCCCCGACGGCGTGCGGTACGTCATCGGGTTGCCGCTGGTGCGATACGGGGTCGCGCCGCGCCAGATTTCCTCACCCGTCGCCTTGTCGAAGGCGTAGAAGTACGGGTCGCCGCCGCCGATGAAGACCAGCCCCCCGGCCGTCACCATCAGCCCGTTGGCGCCGGGCGTGCCCAGCCGCTCGGGAAGGTCCACGCCGCGCAGCAGCGGGTGGTTGCGGACGATGCGGCTGCCCTCACCGAACGGCACCCGCCAGGCGATCTCGCCCCGGTTCAGATCGATGGCCGTCAGGTAGGCGTAGGGCGGCTTGATCAACGGAATGGGTCCCAGCCGGCTGCGCGCCATCTCGGCGGCGCCGGGACGGCCGGCGAAGATCTGCCCGGCCGCGCCGTGCGGACAGTTGTTGCTGAACTCGACGTCCACGTCCGGATCGTCGCCCAGCACCTCGCACACCTGGTTGGCGCTGGTCCCCTCGGACGAGCGCACGTACAGCAGCCCGGTCTGCGGGTCGAAGCCGGCGCCGCCCCAGTTGGCCCCGCCGTCGATGCGCGGCCGCTGCAGCGTGCCGCGCAGCGCGGGCGGCGTGAACAGCGGCCCGATCCGGAAGCGCCCCATCTCCTCGCGCGCCAGAGCGTTGATCTCCGGGGTCAGGTCGTTGGCGTCGTCCAGCGTGACCCCCTGGCCGGCAAACGCGGGGGGCTTCGTGGGGAACGGCTGTGTGGGCCACGGCACCTCGCCCGGCACGTCGGTGGTCGTGTCCACCGGGCGCTCCTCGATCGGCCAGACCGGCTCGCCGGTGACGCGGTCGAAGACGTACGTGAAGCCCTGCTTCGAGACCTCGGCCACGGCGTCGATGGTCCGACCGTCGACCGTGATGGTGACCAGGTTCGGCGGCGAGGTGAAGTCGTAGTCCCACAGCCCGTGGTGCACGGCCTGGAAATGCCACTGCCGCTCGCCGGTGCGCGCGTCCAGGCAGAGCAGCGACTCGGCGAACAGGTTCGCCCCCAGCCGCCGCCCGCCCCAGTAGTCGCTGCTCGGTGTGCTGGTCGGGACGTACAGGAGCCCGCGTTCTGCGTCCAGCGACATCAGGCCCCACACGTTGGCGTGCCCGGTGTAGCGCCAGGACTGGTCTTCCCACGTGTCGGCGCCGAAGGCGTCGTTGGACTGCGGCACGGTGAAGAAAATCCAGCGCCGCTCGCCCGTGCGCGCGTCGAAGGCTTGCACCGACCCGGGCGTGTCGAAGCGCCGCTGCACGCGGTCGGGCACGCGACTGCCCACGATGACGAGGTCTTCGAAGACGACCGGCGGCGACGTCTGGTCGAAGTCGTCCTCGCGCACCTCGCGCCCGTGGCCCTCTGTGAGCAGGACGCTGCCGCCGTCGCCGAAATCGGGGATCAGTTGCCCGGTGGCGGCGTCCAGGGCGTAGAGGCGCACCCGGCTGTTGAGGAACAGGTGCAGCGCGTCGCCCTCGCGCCGGAATGCCAGGCCGCGGTGCTTGAAGCCGCCGGGGCTCGAGCCGCGCCCGCCGAGCTCGTAGACGCGCGGGTCGAACACCCACTTCTCGGCCCCTGTCGCGGCGTCGAGCGCGACGACGCGCGAGTACATGGTGGGGAAGTAGAGCGTGTCGTCGATCATCAGCGGCGTGGCCTCGAAGCTGCCCGGCCGGGCGCCGTACTCCGGCAGCGGCATCTCGTTCGGGTCCCACTGCCACGCTATCGCCAGGTCGCTGACGTTGGCGCGGTCGATGTCGGCCAGCGCGGAGTACTTCGTGTGGGCCTGGTCTCCGCCGACGTACGGCCACTCGACCAGGCGGTCGGCCGCGTCCTGGGCGGCGAGCGGGGCAGCGAAGACCGCCAGCGCGGCGGAGGCCGCGCTGGCGAGCGCGAACAGTCGTCTCATCGGGGTTCTCCCATGCGGGCGCAAGGCGCCATCGTACTACAGGCCCGGATTGTCCTGGCGGTCACGGCGCCGTCGCGATCAGGTAACGCTCCGGCCACCGCGAGTAGCCATCCACGGTGTAGAGGTTGCCGGCCGAGTCCACTGCCATTTCGTGGTTGCCGCCGCGCGTGTCGACGTCGCCCACCCGCTCGAACGTACGCCGGTCGAGGATGTAGACCTTGCGGTAGCTGGTGGCCGACCCGACGTACAGGTACTGCTGCGCCGGGTCGTGCGAGAACGCGACCATCGAGGCCGACCCGACACCCGGGCCGGGCTCGTCGCGCGGCAGGTAGAGGTTGTTTTCGAGATCGAAGCGCCAGGGCGCCGGGATGGCCCGCTCGATGAACACCTCCTCGACGAATGTCCCGTCCGTTTCGAAGACGTGCACGCGGTTGTGGCCGCGGTCGCAGACGTAGACCGTCCCGTCACGCGCGACGCGGACGCAGTGGGTCGGGTCCCAGCGCTCCGGCGGCGGGCCGTTCGGGGTGAGCTCTTGCGTCGGACCGTCATCGGGCGGCCGGCCGTAGGCGCCCCAGAGGCGCTTGAACTCACCCGTCACGGCATCGAACACGATGACGCGCTGGTTGGTGTAGCCGTCGGCGACGAAGACCTCGTTCGTGTCGGGATGCACCGCGGCGGTCGTAGGCCCGCCGAGCAGACGCTCGTCGAGGCTGCCGTTGGTGCGGCCGTTCTCGCCGATCTGCAGCAGGAACTCGCCGTCGGCCGTGAACTTGAGGACGACGCCGCCGTCGGCGCGCGTCCCGCCGCCGATGACCCAGACGTTGTCCTCGTGGTCGATGAACATCCCGTGCTCGGCGGCAAACGTGTCCACCATCCAGTCGTAGCCTTCGCCGGGGCCGCCCCACGCCTGGAGGACGTTGCCTTCCTGGTCGAACTGGATGATCGGCGGCGCCAGCACCTTGCCCTCCGCAGCGAGCAGCGCCTGGATGCGGTCGCTGTCGGCGTGCGCAATCCAGGGGTTGTCGTGCGAGTCGACCGCCACGCCCCAGACGTCGCCGAGCGCCCAGTTGTTGGGCAGCGGTCGCGGCCACGACGGGTCGTAGGCGAACGTCGGCGGCGTGTCGGCCGCGGTCTCCGGCGGCTGTTCCGGTTCGGCCGGTGGGGTCTCGGCGCCGCCGCAGGCGCCCGCGAGCAACAGCAGCGCGCAGGCCAGCACGGGCAGCAGGTTCATCCGGTCACGTTTCGGTTCCATGGCACCTCCGCGGCGGTTCGCCGTAGACTACCAGAGTCCGCACCTGCGTCGATGCGCAGCGGCGCGTGCGGCGCGCCACGGCCTACACCCCATGACCGCAGGCATCCGGAAGTTCATCGTCTTCGCGCTGGCAATTCTCGTCTCGTGGATCGTCGGCGCCACGGTCCCGCCGACCTGGCAGGTCGACCAGGTGACCCTGGACGTCCGGCGGGACGACGCCGGTCGACTCTATTACCTGTCCGAGGGGCGCCCCACGTACTTCGAGGCGGTACCGCTGGACCGGGCGCGCCTCAATCCCGCGGTTGTCGACGGCACGCAGGCGCGGCCGCCGGTCACGGTGGAGTTCGTCTCGGCGGTCGAGATCCGCAACGGGCGGACGGAGACGGTCTACTACCAGCTGCGGGCGCAGGCTCACTGGGGGTGGTGGTCGCTGCTGCCGGCCCTGGTGGCGGTCGTGCTGTGCTGGCTCACGCGCGAGCCGGTCACCGCGCTGGCCGCCGGCATCGTCTCCGGCGCCCTCCTGCTCGGCCGCTACGACATCACCGGCGAGGTGCTCATCCCGTCGCTCGCGACGACCGACTCGGCCGGCGTCCTGCTGTTGTACCTGTGGCTGCTCGGCGGCCTGATGGGGGTCTGGTCGCGGACCGGCGCGGCGCAGGCGTTCGCCGAGTTCATGACCGCGCGCTTCGTCCGCGGCCCGCGCACTGCCAAGCTCGTCGCCTGGATGCTCGGCATCGTCTTCTTCCAGGGCGGCACGGTCAGCACCGTCGTGGTCGGCACCACCGTCAAGCCCATCGCCGACAAGGAGCGCATCAGCCACGAGGAACTGGCCTACATCGTCGACTCGACCGCCTCGCCCATCGCGTCGCAGCTCGCCTTCAACGCGTGGCCCGGCTACGTCCAGGCGTTCATCTTCGTCTCGGGAGTCGGTTTCCTGGCCACCGAGACCGACCGCATCGCCTTCTTCTTCCGCAGCGTGCCGTTCTGCTTCTACGCCATCTTCGCCGTGCTGGGCACGTTCCTGCTGAGCATCGAGAAGCCGCTGTTCCTCGGCCGGCGCCTCGCGGATGCCATGGCCCGTGCCCGCACGACGGGTCGGCTGGACGCCGACGGGGCCGCGCCGCTCAGCGCCCGTGAGCTGCAGGCAAGCCGCGTGCCCGCCGGCTACACGCCGCACGTCCTGGAGTTCTTCCTGCCGCTCGGCCTGCTCATCGGCGTCGCCGTCGGCACCTTCGTCGCCACGGGGTCCCCGAACGTGCAGTGGGCCTTCGGCGCGGCGCTGCTGCTGGCGGCGGGCACCGCGCTGGCCCGCGGCATGGCGCTCAAGGACCTGATGGCCGGATTCCACGACGGCATCAAGGGCGTCGTGCTGGGCTCGGTCATCCTCCTGCTGGCCATCACCATCGGCGGCGTCAGCACCCAGACCGGCGGCGGCGTCTTCCTGGTGGACCAGCTCGGCGACAGCGTGCCGTACTTCCTGCTGCCGGTGCTGCTGCAGCTCATGACCATGGTCATCGCGTTCTCCACCGGCACCAGCTGGGGCACCTACGCCGTGGCGTTCCCGCTGGCCATGCCGCTCGCGTGGGCGGTGGCGGGCGCGCAGGGCCTCGCGCACCCCGAGCTGTTCATGACGCTCTGCTTCGCCGCGGTCATGGACGGCAGCGTCTACGGCGACCAATGTTCGCCCATCTCGGACACGACCGTGCTCAGCTCGGTCTGTACTGGCTGCGACCTGATGGACCACGTCAGGACGCAGATCCCCCAGGCGTCGGTCGCGGCCGCCCTGGCCGCAGTCTGCTGGACGGTTGTTGCCGTCTTCACGGCATAGGGGGGCGTACGTCGACTGTCCCGCGGGGCGTGACGCCGGCTGCGCGCAGCGCACGATGGCGGCCTGCCGCGCGGTCCATCCGCTCGCGCCCGAGCAGATCGAAGGACGGCAACCTCGACATTGCGTCCTGCGCCGTCGCCAGGTCGGCGTCGTTTCGGAAGCTCTGGAGCACCTCCACGAGAATCAGGTCGCCCGTCGCTGGCACGTCGTTGCCCAGCAGGCCGTCCAGGTAGTTGGTGGCAGGTGTGAGCTGCCCGTTGAAGTAGTCGATCCAGACGCTGGAATCGACCAAAGTCACCCGTCGCGCCTCATCCTGTCGAGGTCGCCGGTCCACCGCAGCCGGCCGCGCAAGCCACGGATTTCCTCCTGCGCCTTCAACCGGACGAGTGACGCCAGGCCCCGCTCGACGGCCTCGCGCTTCGTCTTCGCGCCGGTGGCGCGCATGGCGCGTTCCAGGAGGTTGTCGTCGATGACGATGTTCGTGCGCATGAGACGGTTCCTGTCGAAGACAATGTGTATTGAGCAAGCACAAAATACACCTGGGGAGAGTCGCCTGCAATCGGATCCGCGACGACGCGCGGTGCGCAGACCCCGCGCCGCTTCGTGGTAGCGTCGTAGCATGCGCATCGGCATCCCGACGGAGATCAAGGCGGACGAGAACCGCGTGGCCATCACGCCGTCAGGCGTGGCGGCGTTTGCGGCGCGCGGGCACGAAGTGGTCGTCGAGGCCGGCGCGGGAGTGGGCAGCGCGATCCCGGATCGGGACTACCGGGCGGCCGGCGCCGCCGTGGCCGGCGGGGCCGACGAGGTGTGGGCGCAGGCCGACCTCGTGCTCAAGGTCAAGGAGCCGCTCGGGCCCGAGTTCGACCGGATGCGCCCCGGCCAGATCGTCTTTACCTATCTGCACCTGGCGGCCTCGCGCGCACTGACGACGCACCTGCTCGATCGCCGCGTCGTCGGCATCGGCTACGAGACGGTGCAGCTGGCCGACGGGACGCTGCCGCTGCTGGTCCCGATGTCGGAGGTGGCCGGCCGGCTGTCGATCCAGGCCGGCGCCGCGTCGCTCGAACGGCGTGCGGGCGGCAAGGGGCTGCTGCTGCCGGGCGTCTCGGGCGTCCGGCGCGGCCGGGTGGCGATTCTCGGCGCGGGCGTCGTCGGCCTGAACGCGTGCGTCGTCGGCGTGGGGTTCGGGGCCGACGTCACTATCATCGACATCAACCCGCTGCGCCTCGCCTACGTGCGCGACGTCGTCCAGGGGCACGTCACGACGCTCATGTCGAACGCCGCCAACATCGAGGGTGCCGTGGCGGCGGCCGATCTCGTTCTCTGCTCGGTGCTCATCCCGGGCGCCCGCACGCCGCGCCTGCTCACCCGCGCGCACCTGGCGCAGATGGAGCCCGGGTCGGCCCTGGTGGACGTGGCGGTCGACCAGGGCGGGTGTGCCGAGACCAGCCGGCCGACGACCCACCAGGACCCGCGCTACGTGGAGGAGGGGGTCGTCCACTACTGCGTCTCGAACATGCCCGGCGCGGTGCCCCATACGTCGACCTATGCCCTGACCAACGCCACGCTGGCCTACGCCCTGGCGATGGCCGACCGCGGATGGCGCGCCGCCGCGAAGCACGACCCCGCGCTCGCGAAGGGCGTCAACGTCGTCGACGGCCAGGTGACACACCCCGCCGTGGCCGCGGCGCACGGCCTCGAACACGCGCCGCTGGGCGAGACGTAGGAGGCTGGCAGGCCCCGCGCGCCACCGCCGCGTCCGGTGCGGGCCACGATCCGATGCAGGTCGCCATCCAACGGCCCAATCCGTCACGCTGCTCGCCGCGGATGTCGAACGTCCGCGCCGGCCGGCGGCGGCGCTACAGCCAGGCCAGCAGCCCTGCGTCCGGCACCATCCGGCGCAGGAAGTCCTCGACCGGCAGGCACCAGATGCCATCGATACGCAGGCGTTCCCGGCCGCGGTAGAGCAGTGCGGCCTCCGCCTCCGGATAGTCCGCGCGGAACGCGCGCAGCGGCCGCAGGTCGCGGGCCTGCACGCGGGCGGCGTGCTTGACCTCGAAGGCCTGCAGGCCCGCCGCGCCGTAGACGACGAAGTCGACCTCGGTCCCCGCGCGCGTGCGCCAGAAGAAGATCTCCGCGTCGCGGCCGGAGTACGCGGCCCAGGCCCGCAAGTGCTGCGCCACCAGCCCCTCGAGTGCCTGACCGTCGATGTCACCGGCCCGGTCGAGGAGGCCCGCGGGGCGCAACGAGCGGAACACGCCCGCATCGAACAGGTACAGCTTGTCGTGGGCTACGGTCGCACGTTTGGCGCGTTTGCGGAAGACCGGCAGCCGGAAGGCCAGCAGCAGGTCTTCGAGGATGCCGACGTAGCCGGCAACCACCTTGCGCTCGACCTCGCACTCGCGGGCTACGGCCGCGACGTTGAGCTGCGCCGCGTGCGTGAAGCTGACGGCCTCGAGGAAGCGCGTGAAGCCGCCCACGTTGCGGGTCAGCCCCTCGGCACGAACCTCCTGATCGAGGTACAGGCTGGCGTAGCCGGCCAGGGTCGCGGCGGGATCGGACGCGCCCGCCACCAGTGGCAGCAGACCGACCTGCAGCGCGCGGGCCAGGCTGAACGCGGGCAGCTCCGCGGCCATGAACGGATGCAGCGTGCGGTGCAGGGCGCGTCCGCCGAGCAGATCGACGCCGCCCCGGCGGAGTTTGCGGGCGCTGGACCCCGTCAGGATGAAGCGCGGCGGCGCGGGCTCCTCCAGAACGGCGTGGACCACCGTGAGCAGCTCGGGGATGCGCTGGATCTCGTCGATGATGACGGTCCGCGGCCGCGCCGCGCCCGCCAGCAGATCGCGCAGGCGCTCGGGGCGTGCGCTCAGGCTGCGGTGCAGGGGCGGGTCGAGCAGGTCCAGGTGCAGCGCCGCGGGCAGGCGGTGGCGGAGCCACGTGCTCTTGCCGGTGCCGCGCGGACCGAAGAGGAAGCAGCTCTGCGCGGGTACCTGGAAGAATCGGCTGATGAATTCCATTTAACCTCGAAAAATGGAATATAGAGTTCCATAAATTCTAACAATTCCCGGCGTGCGCTGCAGCCGGGGCAGGCGCGAGAGGACGCTGCAGTCGCGTGCGACCGCACGGGTGTGCCGTCGGTCTCGCCGGAATCTGCAGGCGGTCGTGTGCCAGGTGGCGCCGTCGGTGGGGGCGAAGAGAGCGCCGGCGTGTCGTGCGGGGACGGCAGCGCTCGTCGGACGGCGCCGGACGCAGGCGGCGGCGACGGTGCGGTTGGATGACTCGCGCAGGAGGCGGAAGGGCGCGAGAAGAAACGGGGCGGGGGAGTTTTCCCCCGCCCCGCTAAACTGCCGCTGCGAATCCTCGGTCGCGTCCTGCTACCAGTCGATGGTGGCACTGAACTTGAACAGGCGGCCGTTCATGATCCCCGTCACGCGCGGGTAGTCGCCGGGGGTGGTGTAGCTGTCGATCACGCGGGTGACGGCGCCCGCGTTGAGGATGTTGAAGACGTCGAAGTTGGCCCGGATGAGCCCGCCGCCGAACCGCAGCATCTTGGTGAGTCGCAGGTCGATCTGGTTCACCTGCGGCTCCCACTGGACGGAGTTGTCGACGTAGCGGGAAGTCGTCAGGGTGCCGCCCCTGGCGTCGCTGTAGAACCCGATGCCGCCGGGGAACAGCGGGATCTGCAAGCTTCCTTCCTGCAGCGGGTGACCGAGCTGGGCTTCGACGAAAGCGAGCTGGCGGTCGACGCTGTAGTTGGAGAACCGGCGCTCGCCCGGAATGCTCTGAAACACGAACGAAAAGGCCATGTCGTACGGCAGCGGCACCGAGCCGTTGAGCTTGTACTGCGTGCGATCGGACCAGGCCGGCGCGTAGTTGCAGTAGCCGTCTCGCGCCTGCATCGGGTTGTCGACGACGAAGCACTCGTAGACTTCCGAGGCTCCCGTGGCGACGCCGCCGGCGAGCGTGATGCCGTTGGGAAACCGCCCGTCGAAGATGAAGTCGATCCCGTTGAACGTCTCCCACATGTCCCCGAATTCACTGGCATGAACCATCTGGTTGTTGGTGCCCAGGGCGGCGCCTTCCGGGCTGATGGTGTACAGGCCTTCCATCACCTGGCCGCTGTACGCTCCGAGCACCGGATCTTCGGGCGCGATGATCGTGAACGGGGTGAAGTGCTCCGGCCCGATGTTGAGGTTGTCGGCCACGAGGAAGTTGATGTTCTCGCGGCGGAAGTAGGCCACCTCGACCGACAAGCCATCCATCAGCTCGTGCTGGATGCCGACCGAGTGCTGCCAGTTGGCCCGCCGGTTGTTCCAGCCGCTGAGCACACCCGGGGCGAACGAGCGGGTCACGCGGGGTGTGCCGAACTCCGGGTTGAAAACCGGTCCGCACTCGCCGGTCGTGGAATGGAGGATGGTGAAGTCGCAGTCCGGAATCAGGTCCCCGTTCAGGTCGTTCCAGGTCCGAGCCGTGTTGCGTATGATCGACTCCAGCGGGTTCCTGGCCTGTGCCAGAATCGTTCCGATGGCGTTCACGTAGCGGCCCGAGTTCCACTTCAGCGCCGTCCGCCCGTCTCCGAAGAGGTCGTAGGCGGCACCCAATCGCGCGTTGATGTCGCGGTAGTTGGGAAAATTGTCCAGGCGCTCGGTCGAGATGGCGGGCACGTAGGCGCCCGGCGGGGCCGTCTGGGCGGGAACCCAGCCGTTGAGGTGGTCGTAGCGCACCCCGAGGTTGAGCGTCAGCCGGTCGACGGTCCACTGGTCCTGCGCGTAGATACCCGTCAGCACCGCCTCCTGGTAGGACGCTGTCGGGGAGGCGTATTGATAGACGAAAGTCGGAACGCCGGGCGACGCGAAGCGGTAGGCCCGGTGGTTCTGAATGTAGGACTCCGGGTGGTTCTCCCCCACGTGGGTGCGGGTCATGCCCACCTTGAAGTTGTGCGACCCGGTCACGTATGACATCGAGGCGCGGGACGTGAAGTTGGGGAAGTTGTTGCCCTGTCCGTAGATGGCCGGTGTGTTCGCGCCGAGCCACATGAGCGCGTTGATGTTGATGCCCTGGCTCCCGATTTGCACTCCGACGTCATTGGGCAGCACCTCGGGCTGCGGCTTCGGGTCGCCCGCGGGCCGGGTGAACGAGACCCCCGCCTCGAACAGCAGCCGGTTGCTGGCCGGCATGGTCCAGGAGGCCTGCGTGTTGCGGATGTCCGAGTAGTCGTAGTCCAGCGAGGCGTTGTGGTCGACAGTGCCGTAGACGGCCCAGAACTGACATAGACAGTGGCTCTGGTCGGCGTGCGAGAAGGTGATCTTGTTGCGCTCGCTTGCCTGCCATGTGAAGCGCACGCTGTTGTCGCGCGTGGTGCTCTCCTGTTCCGTCGGCCGGTCGAAGTCGGGCTCGTAGAACGCCGCGCCGTACGGCATGTCGCGCGGCGCCCCGTTGTGGAAGCTCCCCGTCGCGTAGGTCTGCGATCCCCACCAGCGGTGCGCCGTGTAGAACCACAGCCGGTCGCGGACGATGGGTCCGCCCAAGCCGGCGCCCCAGTCCCAGTTCTTCCTGAGCCCCTGCACCTGGCGTTCATCGAGGCCGCGCGCCCCGAGCTCCTCGGTCCAGTTCAGGGCCTGCATGTTCTCGTTGGTGCCGCTGGCCATGCCGTAGTAGCTGAAGGCGTTGCCGCCCTCCTTGGGGATGTAGTTCATGGCGATGGCGCCGAAGCCCGTCTCGGCGTCCATGCCGCCGGTGGCCATCACGACCTCCTCGACCGCGGCCTGGTTGGCGAAGAACATCTTGCCGGTGCCGCCCCCGGACGTGACCGAGGCCGTCACCGACATGCCGTCCCACATGACCTCGCCGTCGTAGGTCGCGCTGCCGATGATGACCGTGCCCCACGTGTCGCCGACGCTGCCGCCCACGTCCTGGCCGCCGCCCAGGATGTCCGTCTGCGCGCCGACTGTGAGTGCGGCGTAGCCCGAGTAGGTCCGCCCGGTGGGCAGGATGTCCAGGGTCTCGTTGGAGATGTTCTCCTGGTGCACGACGTTCTGCACGTCGATGACCGGGCTGGCGCCCGAGACGGTGACCGTCTCCTCGACCGCGCCGACGGTCATCGTGGCGTCCACGTTGGCCGCGAAGCCCGTGGCGATCTCGATGCCCTCGCGGACGAACGTGCTGAAGCCGGGCAGGGTGAACGTTACCGTGTAGGTGCCGGGCCGCAACGCCTCGAGCGTGTACAGGCCCGAGCCGTCGGTGAAGGCCGTCCGCACGCCCTCGATCAGTGCCGGACTGCTCGCCTCGACCGTGACGCCGGGGAGGACGCCGCCCGTCTCGTCCGCCACCTCCCCGGAGATGCTGCCGGTCTGGGCGACCGCCACAGCCGGCAGTAGGAGCAGGGAAAGAACCAACGAACCCGCCGCCGGAGCGACTCTTCGGTGCACGGTGCCTCCCGCGTTATGGCTGGCCGGCCATTGCTGCCCAGCCGGTTCACTAACGCCGCATCCACCCGCACGCCGCCGCCGCCGACTTCCCGAGGGCTGCGACCCGGCCTCGCCACGGCGTCGAATCGCCGCTCGATGCGTGGTCGCGCCCCCGCAGGCGGCCAGTGTGTGTCTGTTGTGCCCTTACGTCAAGCGAAAAAGAACCGCAGGCGAGTCTGCGCGGAGCAGGAGGCAGCAGCCGGAGCGGGCAGGGGTGCCCTCGGGGGGTGCCGGAAAAGAAAACGGGGCGGGGGAAGCCCCCCGCCCCGTGAACCTCCGCTTCGGATCCCGGTCCGCGTACTAGAAGTCCATAGTCATGCCGAACTTGATGAGGCGGCCGTTCATGACGGCCGTCGGCCTGGGGTACGTGCCCCCAGTCGAGTAGTTGTCCAGGATGCGGGTGAAGGCGTTCTCGTTGAAGACATTGAAGATGTCGAAGTCGAACCGCACGCGGCCGCCGCCGACGGGCAGCGACTTCGTGAGCCGCAGGTCGAGCTGGTAGAGCTGCGGCTCGAACTGCGTGGAGTTGTCGAGGAACGTGAAGCCCAGGTAGGGCAGCGAGGCGGACGGCTGGTCCTCGTAGAACCCGATGCCGGAGGGGAACAGCGAGATCTCCTCGAAGCCGGTGACCATCGGGTGACCGATCTGCTCCTCGATCAGCGCCCGCTCGACCGGATTGGCGCCGGCCTGATAGTTCGACCGCCGGATGACGCCGGGCAGCGACTGGAACACGAACGAAAAGTCGAGGTCGTAGGGCAGCGGCACCAGGCCGTTGAACTTCACCTGCGTGCCGTCGCCCCAGCTCGGCGCGTAGTTGCAGTAGCCGGGCCGGGCCTGCGTCGGGTCGTCGACCACGTAGCACTCGTTGATCTCCACCGCGCCGGTGGCCACGCCGCCGCCGAGGGTGATGCCGTTGCCCAGCCGGCCCTGGAACGCGACGTCGATGCCGTTGAAGATCTCGCTGGTATCGCCGTACTCGCTGGCCGGGATGATCAGGTTGTTGGTGCCGAGGGCCGCGCCCTCGGGGGTGATGGTGTACAACCCGGTGAGCGTCTGCCCGCTGACCGGACCCAGGTTCGGGTCGACCGGCGCGGTGATGCTGAACTCGGAGAAGTGCTCCGGCCCGATGTTGAGGTTGTCGATCAGGGTGAAGTTGATGTTCGAGCGGCGGAACCACGCCACCTCGACCGAGAAGCCGTCCGTCAGCTCGTGCTGGATCGCCACGGAGTTCTGCCAGTTGGCCCGGCGTGTATTCCAGCCGGTGACGACGTCCTCGCGCGCCGTCGTGGTCGGAATGGGCTTGCCGAACTCGGGGTTGATGATGGCGCCGCACTCACCGTTGGCCGCGAAGTTGTCCAGGTTGCAGTCCGGGTTCAGGTTGCCGTTGGCGTCGTTCCACAGGCGGCTGGACGAGAGGATGATCGACTCCATCGGGTTGTTGACCTGCGCGAGGTTGGTGCCGATGGCGTTCACGTAGCGGCCCATGTTCCACTTGAGCGCCGTCCGGCCGGTGCCGAACAGGTCATAGGCCGCGCCCAGCCGCGCGTTGATGTCGTGGTAGTTGGGCAGGTTGTCGATGCGGTCGATGGAGAAGCTCGGCACGAAGCGGCTGGCCGGGTGGGTCTGCGCCGGGACGTAGCCGTTCAGGTGGTCGTAGCGCACCCCGAGATTCAGCGTCAGGCGGTCTATCGTCCACTGGTCCTGGGCATACAGTCCCAGGATGTTGGCCCGCTGGAACGAGTTCCGCGGCGTGCCGAACTGGTTGATCTGCAGCGGCACGTTGGGTGAGGAGAAGTCGTAGCTGAGGGCGTTGTTGATGAAGGAGCGCGGGTGGTTTTCCTGCAGGTGGCGGGTATTCAGGCCTACCTTCAGGTTGTGCGACCCTGTCACGTACGACATCGACGCCTTCGTACTGAAGTTGGGGAAGTTGTTGTTCGTGCCGTACAGCGCGGGCGTGCTCGGCGAGAACACCTGCGCGTTCACATTGATGAACGACGGCGTGAAGATGCGGACCCCGATATCGCCGGGCAGGCCTTCGGGCTGCTGGGCCGGGCTGCCCGACGGGCGCGTGTGCGAGGCGCCCGCCTCGAACAGCAGCCGGTTGCTGGCGGGAAACACCCAGGCGGCCTGCGAGTTGACGATGTTGTCGTAGTTGTAGTCCATCGACGCCAGGTAGTCGACGACGCCGAATACCGCCCAGAACTGGCACAGGCAGTGCGACTGGTTGTCGTGCGACACGGTGATCTTGTGGCGTTCGCTGGCCTGCCAGGTCAGGCGCAGGTTGTTCGACCGCGTGTGGTTGTCCTGCACGACCGGGTTGTCGAAGTCGGGCTGATAGTCGGTCGCGCCGTACGACTGGCGCGGCGCCAGGTTCGGGAAGCTGAGGCTCGTATAGGGCTGCGTGCCCCACCAGCGGTGCGCCGTATAGAACCACAGCCGGTCCTGCACGAGCGCGCCGCCGAGGCCGCCGCCGAAGTCCCAGGTCTTCTTCAGGCCCCGCACCTGCTGCTCGTTGAGTCCGCGCGCCGCGATATCGGGCCCGAAGTTGCTCCACTGCAGGTTCTCGTTGGTGCCGTTGGCGGCCGCGTAGTAGCTGAGGGCGTTGCCGCCCTCCTTGGGGATGTAGTTGATGGCGACCGCGCCGAAGCCCGTCTCGGCGTCCATGCCGCCGGTCGACATCACGACCTCCTGCACCGCCGCCTGGTTGGCGAAGAAAAGCTTGCCGGTGCCGCCGCCGGCCGTGACCGAGGCCGTCACCGACATGCCGTCCCAGTTGATCTCGCCGTCGTAGGTCGAGCTGCCGTGGATGATGACCGTGCCCCAGGTGTCGCCGACGCTGCCGCCGACGTCCTGGCCGCCGCCCAGCACGTCGGTCTGGGCGCCCACCGTCAGCGCGGCGTAGCCGGAATAAGTGCGCCCGGTCGGGAGCGTGTCCAGCGTGTCGCGGGAGATGTTCTCCTGGTGCTGGACGTTCTGCACGTCGATGATCGGGCTGGCGCCCGAGACGGTGACCGTTTCCTCGACCGCGCCGACGCCCATCGTGGCGTCGATGTTGGCCGTGAACCCGGTGGTCAGCTCCACCCCTTCACGGATCAGGGTGTTGAAGCCGGGCAGGGTGAACGTGACCGAGTAGGTGCCGACGCGCAGCGCCTCGATCGCGTACAGGCCCGCGCCGTCGGTGAAGGTGGTCCGGACGCCCTCGATGAGCGCCGGGCTGGTCACCTCCACCGTCACGCCGGGCAGGACGCCGCCCGTCTCGTCCACCACCTGTCCCGCAATGCTCCCGGTCTGGGCCGCTGCGCCCGCCGGAAGCAGCAGAATCGACAATACGAACGAAGCCGCCGCTACTAGAACGCCTCTCCGGTTCACGGTTCCCTCCCGGGTGATGGGGGCTGGCGCTGCTGCCCAGCCGCTTCCCGAGCCTGCGCGGTGCCGCGCGACCGGGTGCGATGCTGCGACCCGGCGGCGACACGGCCCAGGCAGGTTTACGCGTTCTCCAAGCCTGCGCTGCGTGATGCAAATTCCGTGCTGGTTTTGAGCACGCGGCGCGCCCTGGAAAAACGGCGCCGGCATACCAGCGCAGCGGCAGTCCGATTCAATCCGTTGGATCCATCCATCGCTTTGGATTTCCGGGTCGCGGTGCGCCGCGGGGTTTTTCACCGCGGGCCGCTGCGGTGCGACACGGCCGGTTCGCGCGCGGTCAGATCGACACTCCACGCCGAGTAGAGCGCGTGCCGCGGCCGCCAGCCCGCGCCCGCGCGGATCGACTCGTACTGGTACGCGCCCCGGATCGCGTGGCCGGCGGCGACGCGCCAGCGGACGCCCCAGCGGGATCGGGAGCGCACGAAGCCCCGCCGTTCGAACGCCAGCGACTGGTGGATCCAGGGCGACACCCGGGCGCGGGGGTGCTCCACGTCGATCTGCTGCCGGTAGCGGTTGAAGGCGGGGACGTCCGGCCGGCCGCTGTGGCGCTCGTACAGCGTGGTGCCCTCCACCCGGACGGTGCCTTCCAGCAGCGGATAGCGCAGCGCCGCGTGCAGCCGGTGGTCCCGATGGAAGCCGGAGCCGGCCGGCACGTGGTCCCGCAGGATGTAGCCGAACGTGGCCGTGAGGCGGTCGTCCAGCGCGACGTCCACGTCGGTTTGCACCCGCCGGTCGTACGCGCTGCCGAGCGCATCTCGCAGGCGGGCGACGCCCCCGACCGTCCAGGCGATGCGGCCCGCGTCGAGGACGCGCAGCTCGACGTCCGTCCAGAACTGGAGGTCGTCGGTCGCCCGCGGACGCGCCGCGAGCGGCAGCAGCACCAGCAGGACCGCGTGGGCGGCGACCAGCCTGCGCACGGAATGCGCCGGGCCGCGCGGCGCCGGGAACTCGGCCATGACGGGATGCCGGCGCTGCCCGGCGGATGGGCCGTGCCCGCCTATTCGTAGTCCGCGGCTCTGAGCGACACGCGGACGACCTCGGCGTCGTTGCGCGCGACGACGTGGCCGTTGGCGTACGCGGGGTGCGCCCACAGCACGGCGCGGTCGTGGTTCCGCCAGCGGTTGGAGCCGCCGCCGCGGGTGCGCGTGGTGGGTGTCAGCAGGTGCGTGCGGTCGACCTCCTCGTAGCCGGCCGGCGAGAAGCGGGCGATGACCAGGTCGCCGGTCTCGACGGAGATGAACGAGCGGTCCTCGTGCTGCACGAGGTGCGAGCTCGCCCAGCGGTCCTCCGGCACGAGCCGGTCGCTCGACCACAGCCGCGTCCCGGTCGCGGCGTCCACGCCGCGCAGTTCGCCGTAGCTGTTGAGCCCGTAGATGGCGTCGCCCACCACGATGGGCGTCGACGTCATGGAGCGCTGCACGGGGCGGTCGGTGCGGTTGGGGTTGGCGCCGGTCCAGACCGGGCGGGCGGCCGGCCGGTCGGGGTTGAGGGCCAGCATCAGGCCGCCGTTCTCCACCTGCGTGATGAGGAGGTAGGGCCCGCTGCGGACCGGCGTCCCGATCGTCAAGCCGCTCGCGAGCGGGAAGTCGTGCTCCCACCAGATGCTGCCGGTTGCCGGGTCGAGCGACGTGACCCCGGCCGGATGCCAGACGATCAGCTGCCGCACGCCCCCCGCGGCAGTCACGATCGGCGAGGAGTAGCCCGCTTCCGAGACCGTCTCGAGCGCGCGCCAGGCTTCGGCGCCCGTCGTCTTGTCGAATGCGGCCACCAGGGCGTCGGGCTCGCCGCCCAGCAGGGTGATGAGCAGCTCGCCCTCCACGAGCGGCGAGTGCGCCACGCCGTAGACCGGAACGGTGACGCCGTAGTCGGCCGCCGTGTCGATCTGCCAGTGGAGGTCGCCCGTGGCGGCGCCGAAACACAACAGCATGCCGGCCGCCCCGAGGACGTAGACCCGGTCGCCGTCGACGGTGGGCGTGGCTCGCGGTCCGGTGGCGAATACCGGCACGATGTTGCGGTAGGTGGCCGGCCATTCCCGCGTCCAGAGGACCTCGCCGCTTTGCTCGTCGAGCGCCAGGAGCCGCTCGTGGCCGTCCATCGTGCGGCTGCCCGGCGTCTCCTGGTAGTCGAGGACGAAGACGCGTCCGTCGGCGACGGCCGGCCCGGCGAAGCCGGCGCGCACGGGGGTACGCCATTTCACGATGAGCCCGTCCGCGGCGAAGCGCTCGACGATGCCGCTCTCGCGCCACACGGCGTCCCGGTCGACGCCGCGCCACTGCGGCCAGTCCTCGGCGTTCAGCACGACGGTCGAACAGCAGACGACGGCGCAGCCCAGCACCGCGATCACGGCGGACGGCCGACGAGGATCAGGCATCAGCGACTCCGGATGGTCCCGTTGTTCCCGGCCGACACGGGCGGCCGACTCGATTCACGCACCATCGTGCCGCAGGCGGCATCCGTCGTCAACGTGCAGCCTCGACTTCCGTCGCCCGGAACCGGCCCTGACGGGATACGATCACGAGGCTGGACGCAGCGCGCACCGGATTCGGACGCCGGCGCGTGCGAGCGGTAGCCCGGAAGCCGTCGACAGGGAGGTGGCAAGATGAGTTTGCGAGCACGAACGGCGCTGGTCGTATTGTCCATCGTCGCCGGCCTGCTCTGGTCGGGTGCGGCATCGGCGGCCGCCCAGGACCGCACGCCGTGGGGCGACCCCGACCTGCAGGGCATGTGGACGAATACCACGACGACACCCATGGAGCGGCCGGACGACCTGGCGGCGCAGGCGACGCTCACCGAGGAGCAGCGCGCAGTGCGCGACCCGGAGGTCCAGGCGGCGGTCAGCTTCGACCGGCCGCCGGCTCCCGGCAACGTGGGCGGCTACAACGAGTTCTGGGTGGAGCGCGGCAACCTGATCCGCCAGACGTCGCTCATCGTCGATCCGCCCGACGGCCGGCTGCCCGCCCTCACGCCGGGCGCGGAACGCAGCCGCAACGCGTTCCTGGCGCGCTGGATGGCTCCACCCGACTCCTGGCAGGACATGAACCTGTACGACCGCTGCATCACGCGCGGCCTGCCCGGGGCCATGATCCCCGGCTTCTACAACCACAACTACCTCATCCTGCAGACGCCCGGCTACGTCGTGCTGCAGGTCGAGATGATTCACGACACGCGCATCGTTCCGCTGGACAAGGGCGCGCAACCGCGGTCGGGCATTCCGCAGTGGCTGGGCGACTCGCGCGGCTACTGGGACGGCGACACGCTGGTGGTCGAGACCCGCAACTTCGCCCGCAAGGCCGAGCAGAGGACGAATATCGGACCGTTCTTCCTGACGTTCTCGGGCGGCGAGCATGCGCGTCTCGTCGAACGCTTCACGCGCGTCGGCGAGGACCAGCTCGACTACCGGTTCACGGTCATCGACCCGACCGTCGACACGCGTGACTGGACCGCGTCGATTCCCATGCAGAAGAGTCAGGACGCGCTGTTCGAGTACGCTTGTCACGAGGGCAACTACGCGCTCGGGAACATCCTGGCCGGCGCGCGGGCCGACGAGCGCGCCGCCGCGGCCGGGCAGCAGTCGCGCTAGCCGAACGTCTGCACCGCGGAACTCCCGGCAACGTGGCAGTCGCCCGTGAGAGGGGCAGCAATGACAGCTCGGACAGCAGTGGCCGCCGCCTTGACGGTCATGGTGGCGGGCTCCGGGTATCGCACGCCGGCGGCCGCCCAGAGCGACGACGCGCTCTACGTCCTGGACGGGTCGGCACTGTACCGGGTGGTGCCGGACGGCGAGGATGTCAAGGTCGTCGACGACGTGGGACCGGGCGTGCCTGCGCTGGTGAGCACGGTGCCCCCCGCGTACCCGCCGGACATGGACGAGGCGTGGGTGGTCGAGCTCGCGGCCGTCATCGAGGAGGACGGGACGGTCGAGGAGGCTGACGTGGTGCGCTCCCAGCCGTTTTCGGGGGCGGCGCCCGGCCGCGTGGCGCCAGCCTGGGTGACGGAGCTCGACGCCGGGGCCGTGGCCGCACTCGAACAGCGGCGGTACCGCCCCGTGCAGCTGAACGGTCAGGCCGTCCGCACGCGCATCTCGGTGGTGGTGGTGTACGTGCCGCCCGGCGCGAACGAAATCGCGCCGCAGGGCGCGGCTGGCGAGGCGGGCCGGGGCCAGCCGTGAGGCGCGCCCCGCCCGGCAGGCGCGCCGCGGCGGCACTGTTGGGGTTGTCGCTGCTGGGAGTGCCGGTTGCCGCCGGCGCGCAGGAGCCGGGCCTGGTCGATGTGCTCGACCGCACCACCCGCTACGTCAGCGAACTCAGCGCCCGACTGTCGGGTACGGTGGCCGAGGAGCGCTACGAGCAGCGCGCGACGACGCGGGCGGACAGCCGCGTCGGGCGCGGCGGCAGTCGCAGCGCCTTCTACCGGCGCACGCTGCGCTCGGACTACCTCCTCGTGAGGCCGCGGAACTCCGGGTGGTACTACGGATTCCGCGACGTCTTCGAGGTCGACGGGAAGCCGGTGCGCGACCGTCAGGAGCGGCTGACCGCGCTGTTTCTCGATCCGTCCGCGACGGCCGACCGGCAGATTCGCGGCATCGTCCGCGACAGCGCCCGCTACAACATCGGCGACGTGCGCCGCAACTTCAACATCCCGACGCTCGCGCTGCTCTTCCTGCACCCGGACAACCGGTCGCGCTTCGACTTCGAGCGGACGGGCGACGACGAGCCGCGGCTGGGGCTGGACCGCCCCGCGGGGGACGGCGAGGTGTGGGCCGTTGCCTACCGGGAAGACTGGCCGACCACCCTCATCCGCGGGCGCGAGCGCAGCAACCTGCCGGCCAGCGGCCGTTTCTGGATAGAGCGCGCGACCGGCCGCGTGCTGGCCACCGAGGTCGACGTGCGGGACGCCGAGGTCGAAGCGACCATCGCGGTGCGCTACCGGCTGGACGACGGGCTGGGTCACCTGGTGCCGGCCGAGATGCGTGAGCGCTTCGAGAACCGCCGACAGCGCTCGCGCGTCGACGGCACGGCCACCTACACCGACTTTCGGCGCTTCCAGGTGCAGGTCAGCGAGTCGGCGCCGTTCCGCGACTGACGTCGCCGCCCGGCAGGGCGGCGGTGGCCGTGCGTGTGCCCCGCGCGCCCGGGTGTCAGTTGATGGGCACGTCCAGGTGGACCGCGTGGTGCTCGAACTTCCAGCCGGCGGCCGTCTTCACAAAGACATCGTCTGCAGTGCCGGTGTTCTTGATAACCGCGGGCGATGCGGCGACATCGAGCTCGATCCAGTAGGCGCGGGCGGTCGCCCCGCCGTCGGCCGTCGGCACGATGCGGATGTTCGGCACGTGGTGGCGGCGCCCGGAGTCGCCCGTCCGACCGCCGAAGCTGCGCTGGCGCCAGGCGAGCAGCGCGTCGTGGCCTTCGATGCGATCCCCCGTGGGGAATACGAACACCGCGTCCTCCACGAACGCCGAGAGCCACAGGTCGGCGTCGCGGAAGTCGGAGCCCTGGTACAGGGTGGCGTAGAGCTGCGTGATCTCGGCCCGATCCTCGGCTGTCAGCGTGGCGGCGGCCTCGGGCTGCCCGTGCAGCCAGCCGGCGGCGGCGACGAGGGCGAGCAGCGTGATGGCGAGCAACGACGTGTTCCTGCGCATGGTTCCTCCTTCAGGTCGGAACGGCGATCATACCTCCACGCCGCTGCCGGCGTGGGTGCGGCAGGCACGACGCCAGCCTGCTATCATCGCGGCATTCCTGCTTCCGGAGGACAGATTCCGCATGCCACATGCTTCAATTCGTTGCTCGGTTCGCGTTTCGCGTTTCGCCCTCGGCGTTCTACTAACGGGGATTGCCGCCGCCTTCGGCTGCGGCGGTTCCGAGGAGGCTGCCGGGACGTCCGGCGCGCCCGGTCCCACGGTGACGGTGCTGGCCCAGGGGGGACCGCTGCATGGATCGAACGGGATCATGTTCGGTCCCGACGGCAACCTCTACATTGCGAGCGTCGTCAGTTCGCAGATACTCGCCATCGACCCCGAGAGCGGCGAGACCGTCGACAGTTGGGGCCCCGAGGAGGGCGTCAACGGACCCGACGACCTGGCCTTCGGCCCGGACGGTTCGCTGTACTGGACCGACATCGCGGGCGGGGAGGTGGGCCGGCGCACGCCCGACGGGACGACGAGCATCGTCGGCGCGCCGGGTCCGGGCGCGAACCCTATCACGTTTTCGGACGACGGCCGCCTGTTCGTATCGCAGTGCTTCCTCGGGACGCACCTGTTCGAGATCGACCCCGACGGCGCAGAGCCGCCGCGCCTGATCAACGACGAGCTGGGGCCGGGCTGCGGCCTCAACGGCATGGACTGGGGGCCGGACGACCGGCTGTACGGGCCGCGCTGGTTCAACGGCGAGGTCGCGCGGGTCGACGTGGACAGCGGCACCGTGGAGATTGTGGCCACCGACTTCGCGATACCGGCGGCGGTCAAGTTCGACTCGCAGGGCCGGCTGCACGTCCTCGACACGCAGCGCGGCGAGGTGGTGCGCATCGACCTGGCGAGCAACGCACGGGAAGTGGTCGGCCGGCCGGGCGTCGGCCTCGACAACCTGGCGCTCGACGCCGACGACCGCATCTTCGTCTCCAGTTTCCTGGACGGCTCCATCGTCGAGGTCACCGGCCCCGAGACCAACCGCGTAGTGCTGCCGAGCAGCGTCAACTCCCCGGGCGGCCTGGCCTATACGCCGGCCGGCCGCCTGTTCCTGGCCGACGGCGGAGCGCTGCGGGAGCTCGACCCGGCGACCGGTGCCAACCTCCACACCGCGGGCGCCATGGTCACCGATGTAGGACAGGTGTCGTCGGTCCATCCGCACGGCGACCACCTCGTGCTGTCGGGACCCGGCCTGGGCGGCCCTTCGATGGTCACCGTCTGGGATCCGGACGTGGATGCGGTCGTCGCGCGGTTCGAGGGTTTCGACGAGGCGGTCGACGCGCTGGCGTACGGCGACGACCTCGTCGTCAGCGAGTACGGCACAGGCAGCGTGCTGCGCTTCCATCCCGACACGCCGGACGAGCGCACGCTGCTGGCAGGCGGACTGGCGGAGTCGGCGGGCTTGGCGCTGCACGGCGGCGACCTGTACGTGGCGGACCGCAGCGGGAGCGTGCTCCAGGTTCTCGACGATGGCGAGACGGTCGAGCCCGCGCGCACGGTGGCCGCCGGCCTGGCCGGCCCCGAGGGCATCGCCGCCGGCGACGACGGTGCGCTGTACGTCGTCGAGGTCGAGGCCGGGCGCGTCACGCGTATCGATCCCGCGTCCGGCGCAGCGGCCCCGGTCGTCGACGGCCTGGCGCTCAGCGGCCCGGAACGGCGGGCACTCGGCCCGGCAACGTCCATCGGCGAGCTGGCCGGCATCGCGGTCGGGGCCGACGGCGCGCTCTTCGTATCGGCGTACCGCGACAACCGCGTTTACCGCATCGACCCGTAGGCCTACGCCCAAGGCGCGCACAGCGCGCCTCGGCGGGAGCGGCGCGGGGCTATGGGGCCCCCGCAAGCGGACGCCGGGGGTTCGGGGCGCAGCCCCGTGCAAAAGAAGAGAGCCGGCCCCGCGCGGGCGGGGTCGGCTCCGGAAAGCGCCGGCAAGCGGGGAAGAACTACTCGGAGCCCTGCGCCGCGGCGGCCTCCTCGGCGCGCGCGCCGGCCAGGATGTTGTAGAGGCCGTAGTTGCCCTCGTGGCAGGCGTACTCGTACAGCGGCTGGTCGTTCCACTGCATCGGAATCTCGTACGTCCAGGGCGTCACCCACACTGTCGGGTTGTCGACGGTCGCCTCGTACATCAGGGTCGTGGGCGACGTGCGCGTGAAGCGCTCGGTCAGCTGCAGGTACTGGTCGGTCTGCCCCGACGAGAAGCTGGTCTCGCGCAGGAAGTTGGTCGTCTCGACCACGAGCGTGTCACCGTCCCAGTGGCCGCGCGACTCACCGGTCCACTGCGGCAACCCCGTGACCGGGCGCCCGTCCAGGGGAATGACCCGGAAGTTGTGGTTCATCTCGTTGAGCATCACCACCTCATCGGGTGTCTGGAAGAGCTGCACGTTCTGGTTGTAGCCGCCGGGCGTCATCGGCGGACCCGAGTTGAAGCCTGTGATGCAGCGGAGCTGCAGCCCCTCGTTGCCGAAGTCCTCGACCCAGCCGCCGGGCGTGGGCGCGTGCATGCCGATGCCTTGCCGCTCCCGCGCGATCGCGGCCTGCCGCTGCTGCGCCGCAGCCGTCATCGCGGGCTTGCGGCCGTCCGACGGATCCACGATCAGTGACGTGCGCCGCGTCTCGACGGGGGACGTGCCGCCGTCCAGCCAGAAGTTGTTGTAGAAGCCGGGCGCACCGTCCTCGCCGCGATCCACGCTCTGGGTGACGGTTGTGCGCCGCGCCGGCCGGTTCAGCAGCTCCTCGTTCCTGGCGAGCGCGTTCTGCTCGAGCTCGGCCGCTTCTTCCTCCGTCAGGAACGCCCGGTCGGCGAGGTCCGCGGGGCGCTCGAGCGGTGTGAGGGAACGAAAGTCCCAGACTCCTTGCAGGTCCGGGGCTCCCCACGGCGTGCGGGGCACCTCGGCCGTTTCCGCCGGCTGCGCGCCGGCCGCCAGTGGCGTCAGCACGAGGACTGCGGCGAGGGCGAACACCGCCGCTGGACTGCGCTGAATCATCATTCTGCCTCCTTCGATCTGCCTTGAATTGCTCACACCCATCCGGGTACAAGACTGGTACAAGACATGATTGATCAGGTCACCGTTGCGCGCAAGGCGCGGTTGCCGGCGCGCGCGGCGCACCGGCGCCGGACAGGGCCGACAAGGGGTGCATCCATGGCACTGAGAAAGAGCACGGGCTGCCAGCGAAGGAGCAACCGCCGGTGATACTGCTGACCGGGGCCACCGGCTGCATCGGCGGGCGGCTGCTCGGGGCCCTTGAAGGGCGCGGTCGGGCCGTGCGCTGCATGACGCGCCGGCCGGCGCTGCTGGCGGGTCGGGTGGCTCCGCGGACGGAGGTCGTCTACGGTGACTGTCTCGACGCGGCCTCGCTGCCGGCCGCGCTCGCGGGTGTCGACAGCGCCTGCTACCTCGTCCACTCGCTGGGCGGCGGCGCGGACTTCGAGGCGCAGGACCGCGCAGCGGCGCGCAACTTCGGGGCGGCGGCGCGGGCGGCCGGCGTGCGCCGCATCGTGTACGTCGGCGGCCTCGGCGGCCTCGGCGGCGAGGCCCGGCTGTCGCGCCACCTGCGCAGCCGGCACGAGACCGGCACGCTGCTGCGCCAGTCGGGTGTGCCCGTCGTCGAGCTGCGGAGCGGCATCGTCCTCGGTGCCGGCAGCCTCTCGTTCGAGCTCATCCGGGCCCTCGTCGAGCGGCTTCCGGTCATGGTCTGCCCGGCGTGGGTCCGCACCCCCACCCAGCCGATTGCGCTAGCCGACATCGTCGCGTATTTCGTGGCCGCGCTCGACCTGCCCGGCGACGAGAGCCGCGCGTTGGAGATCGGCGGGGACGACGTGGTGTCGTACGGCGACATCATGCGCGAGTACGCCCGGCAGCGGGGGCTCCGCCGCTGGCTGATTCCCGTCCCGCTGCTGACGCCGCGCCTGTCGAGCCTGTGGCTGGGGCTGACCACGCCGGTCTACGCCCGCGTCGGCCGCGAGCTCGTCGACGGCCTGCGGACGGCGACCGTCGCGGGCGACGACGCCGCCCGGCGCACTATCCCCGCTGTCCGCCCCCTCGGGCTGCGGCAGGCGATTGCGCAGGCGCTGAAGGAGGAAGACGCGGTGTTCGCTGCCGTCCGCTGGTCGGAGGCGGCGCTGTCAGCGGGCGCCCGGCTGCGGTGGGGCGGCCTCCGCATGGGCACGCGGCTGATCTACTCGTGCGCGGTCGACGTGCCCGCGGCGCCGTCCGCCGCCTTCGCGCCCATCCGCCGCATCGGTGGCGCGAACGGTTGGTACTACGGCAACTGGCTGTGGCAGCTGCGTGGTCTCGTCGATCGGCTGCTCGGCGGTGTGGGCATGCGCCGCGGCCGGCGCGACGCCGAGCATTTGGCCGCGGGCGACGTGCTCGACTGCTGGCGGGTCGACGCCTGCGAGCCCGACGTCCAGCTGCGACTCGCCGCCGAGATGAAGCTGCCGGGCCGCGGCTGGCTCCAGTTCGACGTCACGCCGCGCGACGGGGGAGGCGCGCGGGTGCGGCAGACCGCGGTGTTCGACGCAGCCGGCCTCGCGGGCCGCGCCTACTGGCACGCCCTCTACCCGGTCCACGTCCTCCTGTTCCGAGGGCTCCTGCGCAGCATCGCTCGCCGTGCGACGTGGCGCGACAGGGGTCCGTGAGGCACGCAAGCCCTGGAAACTCCGGAAACCTCCCGGCACCGCGCAGGGGGCTGTATCCATGAAAAATGCCACTTGAAGTGAGGATTATCATGGATGGATGGGTAGCCGCCAGTGCGGCAAGACCACCCTGGCCCGGCAACTGGTCTCGGCCGGCTCGCCCAACTACTTCGACCTCGAGGATCCCGTCAGCCTGGCGCGGCTGGACCAGCGGCTCGTCGCGCTTCGCAACCTGACCGGCACCGTCGTCATCGACGAGGTGCAGCATCGCCCCGATCTGTTTCCCGTCCTGCGGGTGCTGGCCGACCGCCGTGGCACGAGAACCTGCGCAAGCGGCAGGTCAAGCGCCCCAAGGTCTACCTGCGCGACTCCGGCGTCTACCACCACCTGATCGGCGTCGACACGATGGACGCCCTGCAGATGCACCCGCGCATCGGGGCGTCGTGGGAGGGATTCGTTGTCGAGAAGGTGATTGCCGAGGTGGAGCCGGACGAGGTCTACTTCTGGGCCACCCACAACGGCGCCGAGCTCGACCTGCTGCTGCTGACCGCCGGCCGGCGGGTCGGCGTCGAGGTCAAGCGCGTGGACGCGCCGCGACGGACACGCTCGATGGTCGTTGCCCGCGACGACCTGCGGCTCGACGCACTCTACGTCGTGTACCCGGGGGAAGTCCGGTACGTCATCGACGAGAGCATCACGGCGCTGCCGTCGTCGGCGCCGTTCCCGAGGGCCGACGCCGGCGCGGTCGCCAGCGTCTGATCGCTGGCGCTCGGGACTCTTGCCACGTGCTGGTGCGGATCACCACCAAGGGGCAGGTGACCATTCCCCAGTGGCTCAGGGTGAAGTTCGGCCTGCTGCCCCACACCGATGTCGTCTTCGAGGAGGTTGATGGCCGCGTCGTGCTGCAACCCGTGCGGAGCAAACAGGCGCTCGTCGAGGCGCGGCTCCGAGACGCACGCGGGGTCGCTGTCGGCGGCCCGGGCACGGAAGAGGTGATGCGGCTCACGCGCGGGGACGAATGAGTGTTCCTCGTTGACACGAACGTCTTGCTCGACATCTTCACCGACGACGCGAGTTGGCGGTCGTGGTCGGAGATGGCGGTCCGCGACGCCCTCGTAGCAGGTGACGTCGGGATCAACCCGATCGTCTACGCCGAGACGTCGCTCGCGTTTGCTGACGCCCGCGTGCTCAACCGCAGTCTCGACGCGCTCATGCTCAAGAGGCTGCCGCAACCGCACGGTCGTACTCGGCGCGGGTCCAGCGATGGGTGGCCTCGATGGTCGTATCGGGCACCGGGATGTCCTGTGAGGATGGCTTCATCGCAGCACGCGCGGCGGTGCGGCCCGGCATCGCGCGCAAGCGGGTGGCCAGGTGTGGCTCATGATCAGGCCCGCTCCACGTCGAACGCGGCCACGTTGCGCGTTTCCCTGCTGAACTCGATGCCTATCAGGTGCACGGGCTCGCCGGCGGACCGGTACTTCTCCGCGTAGCCTCTCGCCTTCAACTGCGCCAGTGCCGAGCCCTCGCCGCCCAGCTCCACCACCTTGAACTCGAAGATGTAGACGTTGCGGTTGAACCGCACGGTCATGTCGATGCGGCCGTGGTTGGTACAGTCCTCCACCGTGATGTCGAGGCCGAGCGACGCAAAGTAGGCATAGAACACGCTGGCGTAGTAGCCCTCGTAGCGGGCGATGTCGTTGCTCGTGTACCACTCGTACGGGATGCTGGCGAAGAAGGCGTGGACCACGTCCTTCAGCCCCGCGAAATCGTTCGCCTCCAGCAGGTCGTAGAGCCGGATTTCGTTTGCCGTCTGGCGCGTCCTGTCTCGCACCAGATGCCCCAGCAGGCTACCGTTCAGGCTCTGGTAGACCTCGCGGTTGGGATAGCCGAGCCGGTAGCGGATCCTGCCGCCCCGGTTCGTCTCGCCGACGATGGTCAGATAGCCCGTCTGGAACAGCAGTGCTTCCGTCGCGATGTGGTCCACGTCGAAGGCAGACAGCAGGTCGTCGCCGGCCACCAGCGCATCCAGCGTCGGGGCGCTCACGCCCCGCCTGCGCAGCGTCTCCACCAGGAACTTCGGCGTCCCCGTCTCGAACCACCAGGCCCGGAACTCGCGGCGGCGCAGGAGCAGCAGGATGTCGAAGGGGTTGTAGACGCGCTCGGCGCCCAGCCAGCCGTAACCGTTGTACCAGTCGCGGATGGCCTCCCGATCCAGGCCCGGCAGCTCGGGCGCGAACACCTCGTCGAGGTCCCGTTCCGTGTAACCGCAGACGGTCGCATATTGCGGGTCCAGCGTGATGTCGGTCAGGTTGTTCAACCCCGAGAACAGGCTCACCTTCGAGAACCGGCTCACCCCCGTCGTGAAGCTGAACCGGAGCTGCGCATCGCAGTCCTTGATGACCGCGTACAGCCCGCGCAGGTAGTCCCGGTTGGTCCGGGCGACGTCCGGCGCACCTTCCAGTGCGTCCAGTATCGGCTTGTCGTACTCGTCCACCAGCACGACCACGCCGCGGTCCTCGCGGTCTTGCAGCGTTGCGATCAGGCGGCGCAGGCGCCCCGGAGCGGAGTCGTCGGGGTGCGCCGTGATCCCGGCGCGCGCTTCCATGGCCCGCAACATCGACGCCGTTTCCGCCTGCAGGCCCCCGGGCTCCTGAAACAGCCCGCTGCCGAAGCTCAGGCGCAGCACGGGATGACGCACCGACCAGTCCCAGTCGTCGTGAATCGCGAGCCCCCGGAACAGCGCCTCGTTGCCCTCGAAGAGCTCTTTCAGCGTGTCGAGCAGCAGGCTCTTGCCGAAGCGTCGCGGGCGGGACAGGAAGTAGTGCTTACCCTCGTCCACCAGCCGCCGGATGTGCGGCGTCTTGTCGACGTAGTAGTAGTCCCCGCCGCCGACCTCGCGGAAGGTCTGGAGACCGATGGGGAGCTTGCGCTTCGTTATGAGGCGGTTGCTATCTGCCTGCACCGGGCTTCTCGTCAGGCTCGGCCGCGAACAGCCCCAAGCCAAAGTGGCTGCCGTAGCCGATGGCCAGCGGTCCCGTCAGCGGTTCCGGCAGCGCGATGTCGAGCAGGGCTCCGGCGGCATCGCGCTGCACTTCCCGGCCGCGGGACCGGAAGCGGTGGAAGTGGATGGCGCGGCGTGGGGAGCCGCCGACCTCGATGGACTCCCGCCACGTGACGTCCGCGTCGGCTGCGTTCAGGCCCCGGCGCTGCAGCAGGCGCCGCACCTCGCCCGCGTAGCCGGCAGCCTTCAGGTGACCCGACGCCAGAAACGGCGTCACGCTGCGCCACCGCGTGGATGTGCCGAAGATGCGCGCACCGCCGGCGAAATCGGCCGGTCGCCCGAAGCCTTCCAGCGCCAGCCGCCATTCCTTCACGGCGCCCGGCTCGGCGTCGATATCTTCCGACCGCTGTCTCGGGGGCAACCAGAGCCGGGTGATGCGGTCCAGGCCGGCCTGAACTTCGCGACCCATGCCGCCGGCGACGTACACGGACAGGTGGTCGATCCAGCCATCGCCGTCTGCGTCCTCGGGCAACCAGAACGCGTGCCGGTGGGACGGATCGCGCAGCGGTTTCCCGTCGGCGTCGCGCCCCGAGATCTCCCACGGGGCCTGCGGAATCCAGCGGTCCGCGGCCTCGTCGCGCCGCCACCCGAACTGCGCGAGCGCGGCCCGGCGCAGCAGCTCGCCTATCCGCACGGCGTCCTCGACGCGCGGCAGGGGTCGCCCGGCGACGAGGAAGCGAGCAACCGTGGGGAGATCATGCCCGGTGGCGGCCGGACGGCGCCGGCCGGCCGGGCGGGCGACCACGCCGGGCGCGGCCTCCGGCGCGCGTGTGTAGACGACCTCGCGGGCGGCGGGCGGGCGACTCCAGCCGCGGTCCTGGTAATCCGCGGTGTCGAGAGTGAGCGCTTCGAGCAGGCTTGCGGGCAGCGTATGGGCCTGACGGCCTTTGCTGCGCAGCGCCTTGTCGAGCTGCTTCGCGAGGGCTTGCTCCGTGAGGCGTTGCTTCGCCGTCGCGAGTACCCGACTTCTCATGTCATCCAGGATGCGCTGCCGCTCCGCCACATAGGCATCGGGGGGGTGCGGCGCCAGCAATCGCAGGCGATCGCCCTCGGCCGCGCCGTCGAGCGGACGGCAGTTCACCGCCCCCTCCCATTCTGCCAGCGCTTCGCACTCCGTCCAGCTCTCGGCACGGCCGAGGTAGCCGACGGCGTCGGCGAGGTGCGAAGCAAACCCAAAGGCCTCGGCCGCGAGCGTTACCCGCGACCAGGCGGCAACAAGGGTCGCGCCTTCGGGCAGCCGTACGAAGGCGTCGAAGACAAGCGTCGTCTTCGGCCGTCCTTTGTCGAGACCGCCGGTCGGCATGTAGTGGCGGGTGTGGGCATGGATGGCGCCGGGCGGCAAACAGTACTCGGGCAGCGACTCCGAGAGCGTGTCGATCAGTCGCGCGAGATCGTCCTCGGACCAGCGCGCCCGGTCGCCCTTGCGCCACCACGCGGCGATGAGCGCGCGCAACAGACGCCAAGGCTCCGGCGGCCAGGCGACGTCGGCCTCGTTGACGTTGCGACCCCACGGCGTTGCGTGGTAGCGGTGGGCGGGGAAGCGAAAGGAGAGTGCGAACATGCGCTCACTTCTCGTAGGTGACGGTCAGCACGCGGCTCTCGCCGAACAGTCCCTTCGAACCGACCGCCTCGATCAGCCCCGGCAGCTCCGATTCGATCTCGTCGAGGGGCGGCAGGTCGAAGCCGTCGGGTCGGGTGACGGCAACTCCGGCGGCGTCCAGATCGCAGGCCGTGCGCAGCCGCAGTCCCTCGGCGAGGAACTTGCGGATCTTGAACATTGAGATCAGGATCAGCAGCCGCTCGACGTCGTCACCCAGGCCGAAGGCGCGGATTTGGCGCAGGTCGAGGTTGAAGTAGGCGGTGGTATTTTCTGCGACGTATTCGTCGCGTGGGAAGGGCACGTTGCCTTCCCCTTCCTTGAGAGTCGGATCCACTCGATTGAACTTCACGCCCCCGCTTGGTGCGACCGTGGCGCGATCGGCCTCGATGAACGCGGAGAGCGTTCGGGGAAGCCGAATGATCCCGGCAACCTCCTCTAGGAATACACCGTGTATCAGTGAATTGATGTCGAACTCCAGCAGTGCCGGCACCAGCTGGCTACGTACATCGAACGGGCGACCCTTCTCGAAGTTCATCTTCTCGGTGATTTGCTCGAATCCCTTGGCGCGTGCGATGTACTCCGAGTTGATTCGATGGGCTTCGAGCACGGAGTTGGTGAGCAGCGTGCCGCCCTTGTCCTTGACCATCACCACAGGCAAGCCCCGCAGCGGCGTCACCCAGTCGTCGGCGACTTCGTCCCAGCACACCGCTTCGAGGCGGTTCGCCATCGACTGCGCGCTCTCGACGAGCACCGTGCGACCGCGGCCGTCCGGCGAGTCGTAGACGGCATGCCCGAGATTGGGAAACCCCGTCGGCTGGAATCTGGTGCCTTGCACCGGCTGGAGTCGCGCCTCGATGAGCAGGCGGGGGGCGTTGTCGAGTGCGGTCAGGTCAAGCGCCATGGGTCGCATCCTCCGTCGTTGCGTAGTCGTCGTCGGTCGGAGCGGCCGGGTATGCCCTTTCGATCAGTGCGGACAGGTCCCGGTCGCCGATGGGGATCAGGAGCGCAGCAGCGAGGCGGTCGGCCCGGACGCCGGCGCCCATGCGACCGCTCTCGGAGGTCGATCGCCATGAGCCCGGCAGCCCGGAATCGAAGGGCGTCGGCAGGCCTGATGCGCGGGCACGCGCCAGGGCCAGCCGCACCGCGGTGTCGGTGGCCCGCCCATCCCGGCTGTCGCCTCCGGCGCGCAGACGCGCGAACAGCCCCGGCGGAATCGGCAGTCGAGCGGTCTGGGCCAGCACCCCGGCGGAGCGCAGCGCGGCGTCGGCCGTGAACAGGGGCTTGAGGGCCGCGTACGCGAAGGGAACAGACGCGCCGCCGGTCCGCCCGGAAGCCGATCGCAGTCGCGTGGGCCGTACCCAAACCAGACCGGCAAGCAGCGCCGCGCAGTGCGCGTCGTCGAAGTCGGCAGAGAGGAACGCCGCTACATCCGCGAGGCGAGCCGCCGTGGCGCCGGACAGCGGCTTGTCGTTGAGGCCGCGGGTCGACGCTTCCACGAGTCGCCGTTCGAGCACGGCGATCAGGTTCGGAACCAGCGGGCCGGCGCCCCAGACCACCGTGGGCGGTGCGCCATCGGCAGCCCAGGTGCGGCGGTTGCTCGGCCGACCGCGGTAGAAGAAGCGTTCTTCATTGATGGGGGCGAGGTGAGCGGCCATCGGCGGCGCAGGTCGCGACGCCGGAGTCATGCCATCGCCGGTGGACGGCCCGGAAGACGCGGACGCTTCATCGTCCCGCTCTGTCTGTCGGTCGTCATGCCCCGGTTTGTCTTCGCCGTCCTGGTTGGCGGGTTGGACAGGCCCGGAGGCGGGCACGTCACCCGGCTGCGCGGGCGGCGGCAGGTCGGGCAACCCGATGGCGGCGAGCGCCGCCGCCACACGGAACTCCGCGCTGCCATCATCCGCTGCGTGGATCCAGGCGGAGGAGATCAGCGGCGGTGGGCTGAGGTCCGTGCGGGCCTTGGCGTTCGACACAAGCCAACTGACAAGATTCCCCAGCGCCGTGAGTGCGTTTCGGGCGCCTTGTGATTCGCGATTCGCGACGGTCGTCTCGAAGAGCGCGTCTTCGAGTCGGCGCATCGCCTGCCGCGCTCGTGCCGGCGCGGCCTTCTTGTTCCCGACCAGCCGTCTGGCGCGGCCGAGCCAGTCGCCTGCATCAAGGTCCGTTACAAAGTCCCGGCGCGGTTGATCCGGTGTGTGGAACCGGCCAAGCGGCGTTGCCTGGTACGGCATCTTGCTGTCGGGCTGGACCATGGAGTACCGCTCGAAACTCTGGATTCCGCGTGCGGCCCCGATGCGGGTCACAGACCGTGCCGCATCCAGCCCCGTTCGGGCCGAGCGTGCCGCGAGGGTGAGGCGTCCCTCCCCGAAGATGGCCGTCGTTTCCGTGATGGTCGCTGGCTTGGACCAGATGGGCGTCCAGACCTCACCGCGCGGTCTGTTCGGATCCTCGGATGACAGGCTTCCCGTCCCCGCGCCTACGGGCTCGAAGGTGAACGGGAAGGCGGCCCGACTGCCGCTACTTGCGCCCCACTGCCGAGTCAGGGCGCCGGCGAACACCAGCGTGCCCTCCAGCGCCAGGACGACATCCCATGCATTCAGGGGGTTGTCTCCCTCGTACCCCGTCGTTCCGTTCGCTCCCCCTTGCCCTGGACTGAACTGGCCCATTGAACCGTGCGCTTCGGTGCGGCGAACAACACCGAACAACGCCGATTCGAGTTCGGACCCCGCGCGGGGAGTCGGGCTCCCGTCGCCGAAATCGACGAGTTGTTGCACTCGTTCCGCAAAATTCACACCGAAGTCGCGGCTGCCGTCGTTGCCGCCCGACCCGAGGATGGGAGCGGCGGCTTCTTCCGTCGTGAGCACGTAGCATGCGTCTATGTAGCCCACATGGTGTGCGTGCGTCTCCGCCCTCAAGCTTGGCAGCAGCAGGCTCTTGACAGCCTTGGCTTCCTTGTCGACCCGATTCTTCTCGGCGTCGTTGTCTCTCTTCTGGTCACCCTTGAGCCTCTTTGAGGCATCCTGCAACTGCTTTGCGCGTGCGCGAAGCCGGTTGTATTCGCCGAGGTGCGGGTTGTTGCGCAGAGAGCCGACGGTGTGGCGCAGCAGCTCCAGTCGTCGGCACTCGCTGCCCTCGACGGCGCGCATCAGAACGGCGCCGCCGCGACTCGACGTCTCACCCGCATCGCCCTCCAGAAAGCCGGCCCGCCCATTCCACGGCGCGATGATGGGGCTCGGCGCGTAGTCGTGGAGGAAGAAGTGCAGCAGGGCGTCGCGGTCGAGTGTCGTCCGCAGGTGGAAGCACTCGTTCTCCCACCAGCCGCGGGCATGCGGATCGGCCGCCGCCCCGGACACATGGTTGGCGGGCGACGAAATCAGGCGCAGCACGCCGAGGGCCTTCAGGTAGGACGCCAGCGGCGTCGGGGTGCATCCGGGCAGAGCGATGGGCTCACCGGTCATCTTGATCTCCGCGTTCCTTCGCCGATGCCCGCCAGTCGGCCACGCGCAGCAGGGTCTCCAGCCAGGCGAGCCGGAACGGTCCGAGCCCGGCGAGCAGCTCGCGCGTGCGTTCCGTCCAGCTCTCGCGGGAGACGTCGTCCCAGCCGAGCTCCATAATCGACAGCCGCAGGTTGCCGCCCGCCCAGCAGTCGCCGCCTTCCAGCTCGACAGGAGGCAGCGCGTCGCCCTCCCAGACGCCGCGGGCAAAGCGCGCGCCGGCGCGGTCGTCTTTCGGCGCCGCCTCCCGAGGGAGGGCACGCAGGTTGAGCCGTACCTTCCCGTGGTGGGCGGCGATCAGGTAGGCGACCAGATCGGCATCCCGCGACCAGCCCTCGTGGGTCAGGAACGCCAGCGCGGAGGCGAGCTCGTGCCGGAAATAGGCCCTGGTGTGGCGGGCCCGGCCCGCGGTCTTGGCGAGCAGCACGTCGGGCCCGACAGCCTGCCCGTCGAGACCCCGCCGCATGGTGTCCTGGAACACTTCGTGGGCCTTGCCGAGGTCGTGCCAGCGCGCGGCACGCACCAGCGCGTTCCGGGTAACCGGTTCCGCATCGAGAGCCGTGCACAACGACTCGGTCTCGGCGGCGACATGCCGGAGATGGTCCGCGAGAGACACAATCTCATGGTGTGCGCTGAGCAGGTCCTCGTCGTGACCCTCGGTCTCGTGCGCCAACGGAACGTCGGCCTGCTCTGTCACAGGGGTGGAGCCGGGCGGCTCCACAGGACTCGGGAGCGGTTCGGGCACGTGCTTCGGATCGCCTGTAAATCCGGCGGTCTCGTGGTATCCGCCTGCCTTGGGATCGGCCAGGAGCACGAGCCCCGGCCAGGGCTCGCTCTGCAGCGGCATCCATCCGGGTGGAGGCATCCCGGTCTGGCCGTCCCGGTGGCGCCACTGCGGATCGCGCTGGAACAGGAGGTTCCTGCCCCTCTCGGGCTGCTTCCGCAGCTTCGCGAGCCACGTCCTGGCCGCGCTGATCGATACCGCGCACAACTCGTCCCGTCGCGGGCGCGGCGGATCGCCGTCCGCGACCGTCGGATGCCGCCAGAAGACGCGGATGTCGGTGTCGTCGGCGTCACGGACGTACGGCGAAACGTCGACATCGAAGCCGGTCAGGTCCGGGTCCGTGTCGAACAGGTCGTCGAGATCCTTGCGGCGAATCACCCGGCGCGGCGGCGTGACATCGTCCGGCGGAGGAAGGTGCACCGGCGCAACGTCCGTCAGCTTCGTCAATCGAGCCCGCGCCGCCTGCAGTTCCGAGGTTTCGTAGGGCTTGGCCAGTTCCTCGGCATCCCTGTCCGCCGCGCCGCCGTCCACGGCCCCCGTCAGGAGGTCGATCCAGCGCACGTCGGCACCTTCGTCTGCGGACAACTCCGCGTAGCGGTTGGCGCGGCCGAAGCGTTGCACCAGCGACGACCAGGGCGCCAGCTCGGTGAACAGGACGGCGGCCGAGATGTCCACGCCGGCCTCGACTGCCTGCGTGGCGACGACGATGCGGCCGTGCGGATGCGCGTCGCCGGCGCCGAGGACCTTATCCATCTCCCGCTCGCGGTCGGCGGGGCGGAAGCGCGAGTGGACGAGTGCCAGCGTCGGCGCCGCGGTCGGCGACTTGCCGAGCTTCTTGTCGAGTGCATCGCGGAGTGCCTGCGCGCGGTCCACCCGGTTGACGATGGCCAGGGTCAGCTGTCCGGCACGGTGCGCGTCGAGAATCGCATCCGCCAGCCGCCCGACGTAATCGGCGAGGTCGTCCTTCTTCGACGACGCCGGCACCACCTGGGAACGGATGAGCTTCTTGGTGGCGCGTGCCAGGCGTGCAAGCCTGCCGTCCGGGACGGCATTAGGGTCGACGCGCAGGACCGCCGTCGGCGGCGGTTCGGGATGGTCCACGGTGGCGAGCCAGCGCGGATCGAGGGTGGCGGAGATCCAGAGGCTGCGGGACGGCACGACGGCCGCCCGACCTTCTCGTCGGGCTCGATCCGCTTCGAAGCGCCGGAACGCCTCGAGTTGCGCGGACGTCGCGCGGCCTGCGCCCATGAGCTGCACCTCGTCGAACACCCACTGCGCGTCGCCGTGCAGCAGCGCGAACTCCATCGGCCATAGTGCGCGTGACGAGGCATAGCCGCGCATCAACGCCCGGCTCAGCAGCATGTCCTGGGTGCCGACGAGCACGGCCGGACGCTCCGGCCTATCGAGCCAGTCGTCGGTATCCGTGCCGCCCATCAGGATGTGCACGTCGTCCGGCCGCGGCAGGCGATCGTCGCCGTGCGTGTCGTGCTCGAGGAGGCCGAACCACTCCCGTACGGCCTCGGCGACCTGCTGGACGAGCGTGCGCATGGGCAGGCACCAGACAAGCCGCCGGGGCGTGGCTTCCGGGCTGCGCAGGCGGTGACTGGCCCAGCCGAGCGTGACCGCGGCGGTCTTGCCCGAGCCCGTCGGCGCGATCAGGACCTGCGGCCACGCGTCGGTGGCCAGCGCAGCCTGCCACGGGTCCGGCTGCCTGTCAGCGCCGAGTGTCAGTCGATAGAGAGTCGCGGCGTCCACGTGCACACTCCTGGGGCCTCTCAGACGCGGTCGGCCTCACAGACCAGCAAGTCTAGTCTGCACGACTGTCAGATCCTGTCAGTCGGCTCAATCGCCTTGGTCGCCGCACGCCGTGGTCAACGACCACCGGACGACGAATGCGACCGTGTTCCGGGGGGCGCTGCTTGCGGCCGCGAGCGGTTGCGTGCGCGACGGAGTTGTTCCGCGGCGGCAAGCCTCACCGTGACGCGTCGAAGACCTGGACGTGGCCTTGTGCGGCGTACCCGAGGATGGCGCTGTCAGCCGTGAGGAGCGGAGCGCGGCAATGGCGGGCCGTCGCGACGATGAAGCGATCGGCGGGGTCGGCGTGGAAGCTACCCGGCAGGCGCACGCTGTCTATCGCGATGGCTGGCACGATGGGCACCAGGTGGATGCCGGGCAGGTCGAGCGCAGTGTCGATCCACACTGCGGCGTCACACGCAAGACGCAGGCGCCCCTTCTCCACCAGCAGGACGATCTCCCAGGGCGTGATGGCCGAAACACTGATGCCGTCCGTACGTCCCGCCTCCTCGATAGCGGCACGGGCGATGTGTCCAAGGCGGGCGTCGCCGTCGACCAGCCAGATCAGTACGTGCGTATCAACGACGATCACCGCGCCGCGTTCCAGTCCGACGGGTCGGCTGCCGGCGCGAACGGGTTGTCATAGCCCAGGACGGAGCCGCGCATCGCACCGACGATCGAGGGACCTGCACCGGGTGTAGGCACCGGTGACAACACGGCGACCGGCTCACCACGGTTGGTAATCGTCACCGGTTGTCCGTCTCGTTCCATCTGCTTGATGACGCGGAGACACGTCGCCTTGAACTCGGCTGCCCCGATGGTCTTCGTCGCCTGTTTCGTCACTGGGTATCAGATGTACACCCGAAGTGTACAGGATGGACGGCGAAGCCTCCACAGCATGATCCCGCCGCGTCGTGTCGCCCTCACGATGAGACGACCCGTTCCCGGTGCACCTACCGCTCCGCGCTGGATCGTCCGAAACGATCCCTTGCCGCTGAAAAACGGGAGGTTGCCGCCGTGTCGACCCCGGAACTGCGCGAACCGCCGGTCCAGCCCGTCTCCGCCGCCGCACCGCCGCTGGTGCCGGCACGCATGCTCAACGAATACGTTTACTGCCCGCGGCTCGCCTACCTGGAGTGGGTGCAGGGCGAGTGGGTCGACTCGTCCGACACGGTCGAGGGCCGCCACGCCCACCGACGCGTGAACCGCGACGGCGGCAGGCTGCCGGCGCCGGCGGACGTGGACGACGCCGAGAAGCTGCACGCGCGGTCGATCACCCTTTCCTCGCAACGCCTGGGCATGATTGCCCGCATGGACCTGATCGAGTCGGGGAACGGCAAGGTCACGCCCGTTGACTACAAGCGCGGCAAGCGCCCGCACGTCGAGCGCGGCGCCTACGATCCCGAGCGGGTGCAGCTCTGTGTGCAGGGGCTCCTGCTGCGCGAACACGGCTACGCCTGCGACGAGGGCGCCCTGTACTTCGTGGGCAGCCGCGAACGGGTCCGTGTCGCGTTCGACAACGAGCTGGTGGCCTTGACGGAGCGGGCAGTCGAGGGGCTGCGGCGCGTTGCCGACGAGGGGGTCATCCCGCCGCCGCTCGAAGACAGTCCGAAGTGTCCGCGCTGCTCGCTGGTAGAAATCTGCCTCCCGGACGAGGTCCACCACCTGAAGGGGGCGGACGCGGCGCCACGTCCCATCGCCGTGCCCTGCACCGATGCGCTGCCGCTGTACGTCCAGGCGCATCGGGCGAAGATCTCCAAGGCGGGGGAAACCCTGGTGGTCACGGTCGACGATGCCGAGGTGGCTACGGCCCGGCTGGAGGAGACGTCGCAGGTCGTCGTGATGGGCAACATCTACGTGACGACGCCCTGTCTGCAGGAGCTGATGTGGCGCGGGATTCCCGTTACCTGGCACAGCTACGGCGGCTGGTTCTTCGGTCACACGACGGGCAACGGACACAAGAATGTCGAGCTGCGCACGGCCCAGTATCGGGCCAGCTTCGACGAGCGCGCGTGCCTGCGGTTCGCCCGCAGCCTGGTGAGCGCCAAGATCCAGAACTGCCGCACGCTGCTGCGCCGCAACTGGAAGCGCGATGAGAGCAGCAATCCCGTCGTCGTCGACCTGAAGAGCGACAGCCGCCGGGCTCATCGTGCGGCCTCGTTGCCCGAGCTGCTCGGCGTCGAGGGGACGGCCGGCGCGCGCTACTTCCGCTGCTTTGCCGCCATGCTGAACGCGGCCGATTCGCACGCGCGGTTCCGGTTCGACTTCGAGACCCGCAACCGGCGTCCGCCGCGGGATCCGGTCAACGCGCTGCTCTCCTTCGCCTACTCCCTGCTCGTCCGGTCCTGGACGGTAACGCTGGCCGCGGTCGGGTTCGACGCCTACCGGGGGCTCTACCATCAACCGCGTTACGGCCGCCCGGCGCTGGCGCTGGACCTGATGGAGCCGTTCCGCCCGCTGGTCGCCGACTCGGTAGTCGTGCAGGTGATCAACAACGGCGAGGTCCGACCGAGCGACTTCAAGACCGCGGCCGGCAGCGTCAATCTGACGACCGACGGCAGGCGGCGATTCATCTCCGCCTACGAGCGTCGTCTCGGGCACGAGGTCGTCCACCCGCTCTTCGGCTACCGTGTCAGCTACCGCCGCCTGATGGAGATGCAGGCCCGGCTGTTCGGCCGCTTCCTGCTGGGCGAGTTGCCGGAGTATCCCAACTTCACGACGCGCTGATCGCATGGAGCACCTCTACATCGTCGTCTACGACATCAGCGACCCCAAGCGGTGGCGGCGGGTGTTCAAGCTGATGCGGGGCTACGGCGAGTGGGTCCAGCTCTCGGTCTTCCAGTGCCGCCTGAGCGGTCGCCGGCACGCCAGTCTGGTTGCGCGTCTCGACGCGATGATCGATCATGCAGAGGATCACGTCGTCCTGGTGGACATCGGTACCGCTGACGGCGTCGAGCCGCGCATCGTGAGCCTCGGAAAGAAGTTCCAGGCCGTGCGCCGTGAGCCGGTCATCGTGTGATGCCTGCTGCCGCATCCGCGCGAGCGCTCCGGTGCCGCCTGGACACCGGGGAGGGCTCGCATGGTCGTAGGTACTTGAAAACTGGATATTTGCGGTCCGTTCATGGCCGGCCATACTGCGTCAGCAACCGCTCGTTCCTCGACATCGCGTCACCGCTCGCGATTCCGTGGCGAACGTCCTATAATTGCAACGGGTTGCAAGCGGTCCGTTTTCCGCGGGGAATACCCGCGGCCTCATTGAAGCGTGACCTTCTCGGTGTCGACGCCCTTGGTCTCCATGCGCGTTTTCCGCGGGGAATACCCGCGGCCTCATTGAAGCTCGAGACTGTCGCCATAAACCAGACTCGGCCACCCCACCGTTTTCCGCGGGGAATACCCGCGGCCTCATTGAAGCGACCTCGACGGCGAGTACCTCGGCAGTCTCAAAGAAGTTTTCCGCGGGGAATACCCGCGGCCTCATTGAAGCACAGACGTTTCGCGTTCGGACGTTCCGAGCTGCCCACGTTGTTTTCCGCGGGGAATACCCGCGGCCTCATTGAAGCCTTTTGGATACTGATGCTGTCTTCGGTGGCGACGAAGTTTTCCGCGGGGAATACCCGCGGCCTCATTGAAGCAGCCAAGATTGAGTTTGGCGGTCCAAAGGCTCCCTATGCGTTTTCCGCGGGGAATACCCGCGGCCTCATTGAAGCCTGCTTGCGGGCGTCCGACAGTTGGTTCGCCTGCCGTTTTCCGCGGGGAATACCCGCGGCCTCATTGAAGCTAGTGAAGAAAGCGAGATACTTCTTCAGGATAAAACGTTTTCCGCGGGGAATACCCGCGGCCTCATTGAAGCGGAATCCAGCGGTGCAGGGCCAACAGAAAGAACACGTGTTTTCCGCGGGGAATACCCGCGGCCTCATTGAAGCCATTCCAGCACGCCACACGAGCTCACGCCGGCGCGCGTTTTCCGCGGGGAATACCCGCGGCCTCATTGAAGCCTTCGCCAGGTACTTCGACATGTAGAAGCCAATGGCAAGGGTTTTCCGCGGGGAATACCCGCGGCCTCATTGAAGCCCGGCGACAGCAAATTGCCCAACGGCAAAAACCTGTCGGGGTTTTCCGCGGGGAATACCCGCGGCCTCATTGAAGCAGCGCGTCCAAGCTGCCGAGCAACGATTGGGCGTTCGGTGGTTTTCCGCGGGGAATACCCGCGGCCTCATTGAAGCTGCCCCGACAGCCCGCCTGCTACCAGCCCTGCCAACGGTTTTCCGCGGGGAATACCCGCGGCCTCATTGAAGCGAGCGAGAACCGGAACCGCCCTCCAGACCGCCGTCTGTTTTCCGCGGGGAATACCCGCGGCCTCATTGAAGCTGCACCTCGTCTGCCACGCTCCGCAGCGTGCGGACGTTTTCCGCGGGGAATACCCGCGGCCTCATTGAAGCTCGTCGACCGGGTTGCGGTAGAAGCGCACGAGCAGCGGTTTTCCGCGGGGAATACCCGCGGCCTCATTGAAGCACCATGACCCCGCCGTCCGTGCACCCCGGCACTGGGGAGACACGTTTTCCGCGGGGAATACCCGCGGCCTCATTGAAGCTGATTGGGAAGGGGGGGGGGGTATAAAGAGGGTTTTCTGTTTTCCGCGGGGAATACCCGCGGCCTCATTGAAGCAGATACTTGATCGTGTTCCCGGCCGGGCGCCCCGAGTTTTCCGCGGGGAATACCCGCGGCCTCATTGAAGCGAGAGACTTACCGACCTGCGTCCCGAGCGTGTTATCGTCGTTTTCCGCGGGGAATACCCGCGGCCTCATTGAAGCTGGTCGAGCGTGATCGTCTTCGCCGTGCTGCTGCTCCAGTTTTCCGCGGGGAATACCCGCGGCCTCATTGAAGCGTGAGGCCCCGCGTGATCTCCAACTCCGAGATCGTGGGTTTTCCGCGGGGAATACCCGCGGCCTCATTGAAGCGGGCGTGCGCTGGTATCGCGTGACCCTGATCGCGGTAGTTTTCCGCGGGGAATACCCGCGGCCTCATTGAAGCGGAGCGCACGGTGATCTATTTCTACGAGGTGGCGAGTTTTCCGCGGGGAATACCCGCGGCCTCATTGAAGCGGGGGTGTGTCGCTTGCCGTCGCCCCCCTGATCAGGTTTTCCGCGGGGAATACCCGCGGCCTCATTGAAGCAACCGGTGAATATTCAGGAAGTGCTAACGGAAGGAGTTTTCCGCGGGGAATACCCGCGGCCTCATTGAAGCAAGATGATCACCGCTCCCGAGATTCGCGCCGCGCTCGTTTTCCGCGGGGAATACCCGCGGCCTCATTGAAGCCGCACCGTGAACCCGTGCATCAACAGGTTGTCCTTGGCAGTTTTCCGCGGGGAATACCCGCGGCCTCATTGAAGCAGCAGCCGCGCCCCGATGTTGAGCTGCCTTTAGCGTGTTTTCCGCGGGGAATACCCGCGGCCTCATTGAAGCTCAATGGCACGGCCAAACACGTATCCACAACCTGCGTCGTTTTCCGCGGGGAATACCCGCGGCCTCATTGAAGCCTGCTAGATTCATGAAATCGACTCTAGTTCTTCGTGTGTTTTCCGCGGGGAATACCCGCGGCCTCATTGAAGCCACTAGGCCGGACCATGCGCCCTTGATGTTGTCCCAGAGTTTTCCGCGGGGAATACCCGCGGCCTCATTGAAGCCTGGAGACCGTCGATGAACCCCGGCTTGCTCGCCTTGCGTTTTCCGCGGGGAATACCCGCGGCCTCATTGAAGCGGCAACATCAAGGAAGGCTACAGGCTATGATCAAGACTTGTTTTCCGCGGGGAATACCCGCGGCCTCATTGAAGCACCTTCTCGCGAAGGTGCATCAAGGCGTTAGCCAACGTTTTCCGCGGGGAATACCCGCGGCCTCATTGAAGCCTTCCGACTGCGCTTGCTTGAGCTGCGCCGCGAGTTGCTTGTTTTCCGCGGGGAATACCCGCGGCCTCATTGAAGCCACCCCATGTCGACCTGCCCGCGGAGCAAGGCGACGTTTTCTGCGGGGAATACCCGCGGCCTCATTGAAGCTACTTCGATTCGACCGTCGAGGTAGCACTGTACGCCGTTTTCCGCGGGGAATACCCGCGGCCTCATTGAAGCCCCTGGGCGCGCAGACAGGCCGCTCACGGGCATCCGAGTTGTTTTCCGCGGGGAATACCCGCGGCCTCATTGAAGCGGCGGTCGGTGCAGTCGGACACCGGGCTGCTGCTGGAGTTTTCCGCGGGGAATACCCGCGGCCTCATTGAAGCACCTCCAGGCAGAGCCCCGCCGCGCGCCGCTTCTCGTCGTCTTCCGCGGGGGATACCCGCGGCCTCATTGAAGGCAGGTCTTGACCGTTTCTTGCCACGCGCGGAAGCGCCACCTTAATCAGCTTCTTGCGCCCGCGGAAAGTGGTCACCGCTAACTCCGTCAGGCTCGGTCGAGTGGATCAACTACCGTCAGAAAAGGGAACCGGCGAAACCCGGCATCGCGGGTACAGATGCGGCTGACGCCATGCTCACGCATGAGCACTGCCGTGTGCACGTCATGCAGCACGTTGCCGCGCAAGTCGGGCAGTTCCGTCAGCGTCCGCTCCAGTACCGCGGCGTGACGAGGCGTCGCCACCAGCAGGTCGAATCCCCGCGACGCCAGCAGATCCGCGAGAAACCGATACGCGTCTTGTGTGCGCCACGGCGATCGGAGCGCACGCGGGTGGGTGGTCACCCGCAGAAACTCGTAACAGACGCTCCAGGTGAGGAATGTCGGTGACGGATCCCGACGCGCTTCTCCGAGCCGCTCGCGGCACGGCAGATGCCATGCCGAGTCTCGGTTGGCCGCGTACACCAGGACGTTGGTGTCGAACAACAGCACGTCATTCCTCTTCCATCGCCCGGTAGAGCGCCTCTCGATCGGAGATGTCGACCAGTTCGTCGCCGCCGTTCCATGACGGGAGCGGGGGTAGTGCTTCCGGCGCATTCATGCACTCCGGGGCCGCAAGCACGCGCCGGAGCCCTGCCTCGACGAGCGCGGACATTGTGGTCCCCCGCCGCACCGCCTCTTCCCGCAGACGCTGCATGACGGAATCGTCGATGTTGAGGGTCGTCTTCATATGGCAAACCATACCACGCACCGGAACCGCTCTTCGAAAGCGTCGCCGAAGAGGTCTTCCGCCGCTACGGACGCGTCTGGAAGCCGCGGAACGCCCAGGTCAACCGGGCAGGCGGTGCATCTGCTGGCAGACCCGGCGGGTCTTCTGCGGGGATACCCGCGGCCTCATTCGAAGCGTCGTCGAGTGCAACTCTCTCCCCGTGGGCGCGAGCGCGAGTTCACCCGCGGTGCGCCGACGCTGCAGGAATCGACAAGCGCCCTGGCTGGAGCGAGGGGCGCTGTATCGCCGGCGGGTGCCCGGCTACGGTCTGCGCGGCCGATGGTCTCGACCGGCTGACGGCACCGCGGTGCGCCCGCCGGGCACCCTACACGTAGGGGTTCGGCGGCGTCTTGCCGAGCAGGCGGGCGTAGACGGTGAGGGCGCCGCGGTGATGGGCTGTGTGGTCGGTGATGCCGCCGAAGATCGTGGTTCGTGGCATGCCGCCCATCACGACGCCGGGAACGATCGGCGCCGACCACTCGGCTTCGCTCTTGCTCCGCACGACTGCGCGGCCGTTGTCGAGGGCGCGCTGGAGCCACGCGCGGGCCTCGGTCAGCGACCGCACATTGCGAATCTTCCGGTCGTGGTCTTCGAAACCCATGTCGAAGCCGTTCGGGTCGAAGGCCCCGGCGAAGAACCAGTCGATGGTGTGGGCGGCGTGCGCCACCTGCTGCGCTACGCTAAAGAGCCCATCGGCCGGGGCGAACGTGGAGTCGGCCTCGGTGAGGCTCGCAGTGCTGCGGTCGAAGTACTCCTGGGTAACGTCCAACTGGGCGAGGAGGGCTTCCTTCATCGGTCTCCCTTCGGGTGAGCGGCGGAAATTAGCACAATCGCAGGCATTCGGTCAACGCCGCCCGGCGCATCACGCGGCCCATTTCATCGATGAACGTTGCGACGGGATGGACGGTCCGGCCGTCAGATAACGTGCTCACTGCTGGGGGCTTCGGCGTAGAATGACATCGATTGCGGGCAGCCCGGTGACCGGGACGTCGGCGCCCGGTTCCTTGGCTGGGTGACCGCGGCAAAGGAGGGGGACATGACTCAGCGCGTCCTTCGGTCCGTGAGTATGGTGGCCCTGGCGGCTGCGCTCGGATTCGTCCTGGCCCCGCCGGCGGTCGCCCAGGACGCTGCGCCGCGGACGGCGTGGGGCGATCCGGATCTGCAGGGGTTCTGGACCAATACCACGACCACGCCGCTCGAGCGCCCCGCCGACCTGGCCGGCCGCGAGTTCCTGACCGACGAAGAGTGGGCGCAGCGCAATCCGGGTTCGGGTATCTCGGCGTTCAACGCCGGCCCGACCGGCGCCTACAACGATTTCTGGCTCGAGAAGGGCGAGCTCTCGATGCGCACGTCGCTGATCGTCGACCCGCCGGACGGGAGGCTCCCGGCGCCGACGGCGGCCGAGGAGGAACGGCGTGCCGCGGTGCGCGCCCGCCAGGGCGGCGGCGAGCGGCCGCGCGACTCGTGGCTCGACTTCAGCACCTACAACCGGTGCATCTCGCGCGGCATGCCGAGCGGCATGCTGCCCGGCTTCTACAACCACAACTACCACATCGTCCAGACGCCGGAGCACGTTGTCGTTCTGGTCGAGATGGTGCACGAGGCGCGGATCATTCCTCTCGACGGGCGCGGCCACCTGCCCGCGGGCTTCCAACAGTGGATGGGCGATTCGGTTGGGCGCTGGGAGGGCGACACGCTGGTGGTCGAGACGGTGAATCTGCGGCACGGGGTGAGCGAGGACGGCGGCGTGCGGGTGGTCGAGCGCCTGACGCGCACGGACGCTGACACGATCGACTACCGCATCACGGTGCACGATCCGCGCCTGACGGCGCCCTGGACCGCGCTGGTGCCGATGACAGCCATGGAGGACGTGCTCTACGAGTACGCCTGCCACGAAGGCAACTACTCGCTGGCGAACATGCTGGCGGGCGCGCGGGCCGACGAGCGGGCCGCGGCGCAGCGCTAGAGGGACGGAGGAGCCTCGCGGTGCCGCTGCTGGTGATTGCGCTCGTGCTCGCGGGCGCCGGGCTCGGGGCGGCCGGCCAGGCGCCGGCGGCCGGTGAGCAGCGGCCGGTCGATACCCGGCTCCTGCAGGCCGCGTCGGCCGGCGACGCGGCGGCGGTCCGTGCGGCCCTCGGTGCCGGCGCCGATGTCGGCGCGACGGACGATTCCGGCTCGACGGCCCTCACCTATGCGGCGCAGCGCGGCTTCGTCGGCATCGCGCGGGAGCTGCTCGCGGCGGGCGCGGACGCCGGCGTGGCCGACATCCTCGGCCTCACCCCACTCATACATGCCGCCGGCAACGGCCACGGGGAGGTCGTCGAGGTGCTGCTGGGCGGCGGCTCCGGCGCGCTGCACGTTGCCGACCGCGGTGGTCGCACGCCGCTGGCACACGCCGCGTTCTCCGGGCACGCGGACATCGTCGGCGCGCTCGTGGACGCAGGCGCCGAGCCCGACGCCCGGGACAGCGGCGGCCTGACGCCGCTGGCGCTGGCCGGCGGGCAGGGGCACGCGAACGTGGTGCGGCGGCTGCTGGCCGCCGGCGCCGATGTCGATGCGCGGGACCGGGAAGGGGTGACGGTGCTGATGGCGACGGCAGCGTCCGACCACCCGGAAGCGGTGGCGGCGCTCGTGGCGGGCGGGGTGGCCGTGGACGCCGCGACCTCCACCGGCTCCACGGCGCTGATGGGCGCGGCGTTCGGCGGTGCGCTCGGCAGCGTCGGCCTCCTGCTGGCCGCCGCGGCCGACGTCGAGGCCGGCGACAGCGACGGGCGGACCGCGCTGATGGCGGCGGCCCTCAACGGCCACGTCGAGGTGGTGCAGGCACTGCTGCGCGGCGGCGCAGACGCGGCCCGCGAGGACAACTACGGCGGCTCGGCCGTCATCTACGCCGCGGCGAACGGTCACGTGGAGATCATGGAGGCGCTGGCGCTCGCGGGCGCCGGCGCGGCCGGCGGTGAGGCTCTGGTGCTTGCCGCGCGCGACGGCCACGCGGGCGTCGTCGAGGCCCTGCTGGAACAGGGGATCGAGGTCGACGCGCGCGACGGCGCCGGCGCGACCGCGCTGATCGCGACCGCCGCCAGCGGCAGCCTCGACACCATCAGGTTCCTGCTGGCGCAGGGGGCGGACGTCAACGCGGCCGACGCCGGCGGCAGAACGGCCTTGATCGAGGCCGCCTCGGCGGGCCATGTCGCCGCGGTGCGCACACTGCTCGAGGCGGGTGCCGATCTGGACGCGCGGGACGAGGTCGGCCGCACCGCGTGGACCTACGCAGCCATGGCGAACCACGTCGGCGTGGTGCGCCTGTTCCAGGCGCGCGGCCCGCGTCGGCCGCCGCCGGACCCGCGTTGAACGGAGCAGGGAGGGATCGACTATGGGTCGGAACCATCCGGTGCGTTGGCGGCTCGGCGGCGCCGCGCTGGCCGCGCTTGTGGTCGCGTCGCTCGGGGGCGGGGTCCGCGCCCAGGAGGGGAGCACGCGGGGCTTCCTGGTCGTGGACTCGCGGCTGGCGATGCACTACGGGCCGTTCGAGTCGGACTGTCCCGGAGGGTTCGAGCGGACCGTCGAGGAGAATTTCCTCGCCACGCTCGGCCCTGAAGAGCGCGAGCGGCTTCTCCGGCCCGAGAACGCCGAGGAGTACGCCGCTGCCTGGCAGGGCGGATTCATCGACGGGCCCGGCGGCGAGAACGTCTGCCAGAACCCGCAGGCGTTCCTGGACGATCCGCGCCATCCGCCCCACCGCGGGGTGCAGAGCCGGGTGGCCTACGGCCTCAATCTGGACGGCACGCCGGACGGCCGCGCCACGCCGCTGACCTGCGAACACCCGAAGTTCGAGGGGCTGGACGGCGAGCCCGCGGTGGACAACCAGCTCTATCGCGCCGTCGGGTGCTACAAGAGCCGGCGGGGCACGGCCGCGAGCGAGCAGGCGGGCGGCGATCTCAACCCGTTTCTCATCGAGATCCGCGGCCTGGACGACCTGCGCAACGACGACCATGTCGAGGTGGGCATCTACTCGCTGGAATTGGCCGACCTCATCCTCAGGACCCCCGCGGGCGAGCCGCTCCCCGGTCAGTCGTTCCGCGTTTCGTCGAACCCACACTGGCGCAACGAGGCGACCGGCCGTCTGGTTGACGGCGAGCTGCTGGTCGACGATGTCGACAGGCTGTACCTGCGCTACCGCCTGTTCACGTGGGGGGCGTTCGCAGACGCGTACTCCCAGGAATTCCGGCGCGTCCGCCTCCGCCTCCGGCTCGGGCCGGAAGGCGGGTTGACCGGGCTGCTCGGCGGCTACCGGCCGCTGATGAACATCTCCACGGTGGGTTACTGCTGCCGGGCAACGGCATCGACCGCCAACATGGACTGTGCTTCGGAATACAAGACGTTCGTGCTGATGGCCGACGGCGATCCCGACCCGCGGACCGGGCAGTGCACCACCATCTCCGCCGCGCACCGGCTGACCGGCATTCCCGCCTTCGTGATCCACGACGACGGCACGGGAGCCGATGCCCGGTAGCTGCCGGCGTCGTCTACCCCGTGCCGTGCCGATGGCAATCGCGCTGACGATGGTGATGCTGATGCTGCCGGGCCCGGCCCCCGCGCAGCCCGCCGGCGACCCCGCCACGGCGCTGCGCCGCCTGACCGAGACGCAGTACCGCCACGCCGTCGCGGATATCTTCGGCACGGACATCCAGGTGGCCGGCCGGCTGGATCCGTTGGTGCGGCCGCCGCACGGCCTGCAGACATCCAACGCGAGCACCATCTCGGTCTCGCCGGCCGGCTTCGAGCAGTACACGCAGATGGCCCGGGCCATCGCGGCGCAGGTGGTCGACGAGGACCATCGCGCGCTGCTGGTCGGCTGCCGGCCCGCTGCGGAGGACCGGGCGGACGACGCCTGCGCGGGCGCGTTCCTCGGGCGGGTCGGCCGGCTGCTGTTCCGGCGGCCGCTCGCGCCTGCCGACCTCGCACGGCAGGTCGCGGCGGCGGGGGAGGGCGCCCGGCTGAGCGGGAGCTTCTACACGGGCCTCGCCCTGTCGCTGGAGACGATGCTCGTCTCGCCGCGATTCCTCTTCGACGTCGACGTCACCGAGCCGGATCCCGCGCGGCCCGGCCGGGTACGCCTGGATGCGTGGTCGAAGGCGGCGCGCCTCAGCTTCTTCCTGTGGGATACCACGCCGGACACGCTGCTGCTGGAGGCCGCCGCACGCGGCGAGCTCCACACGGAGCAGGGCCTGGCGCGCCAGGTGGACCGCCTGCTGGCGTCGCCCCGTCTGGAGGCGTCCGTGCGGACGCTGTTCGCCGACATGCTCGGCTTCGAGCGCATCGCGGACCTGGCGAAGGATCCGGTCCTCTACCCGCAGTTCGTGCGCGAGGTCAAGGCGGACATGCCGGAGCAGACGCTGCGCACCATCGTGGAGCTGCTCGTCCGCGAGGAGCGCGACTATCGCGAGCTCTTCACGTCGCGGACCACGTTCATGACGCGGGCTCTGGGCCAGGTCTACGGGCTGCCAGTCCGGCCCGGCCGCGACCCGTGGGTGCGCTACGAGCTGCCGGCCGCCGGCGAACGCGCCGGGCTGTTGACCCAGATGAGCTTCCTGGCCGCGTTTTCCCACGACGGCCGCAGCTCGCCGACGCTGCGCGGCCAGGCGCTGCGGGAGCTGCTGCTGTGCCAGGCCGTACCGGATCCGCCAGCCGACGTGGACTTCTCGCTGCTGGAAGACACGGAGAACGTCGAGCTGCGCACGGCGCGCGACCGGCTGGCGGTGCACCGCCGCAACCCTGTTTGCGCGGGCTGCCACCGCATTACGGATCCCATCGGGCTGACGCTGGAGAACTTCGACGGCGTGGGCGCCTATCGCACACGCGAGAACGGGGCGCCCATCGACGTCAGCGGCGAGCTCGACGGCACCGCGGTTGCCGGCCCGGTGGCGTTGGGCGCGGCGGTGAGCCGCCACCCGGCGCTGCCGCGCTGCCTGGCCCGCCGCGTCGCGGAGTACGCGCTGCGGCGGTCGCTCGCGCCCGGCGACCTGCCGTGGGTGGTGGAGATGGCGTCGCGATTCGCGGAGGCGGACTATCGACTGCCGGCGCTGCTGGGCGCCGTCGCCGCGAGTCCGGCCTTCCTGGCGGCGCCGCAGCCGACAGGCGACAACCGAACGGGTGAGGAGGTCTCACGATGAAGTCCGGAATCAGTCGGCGCACCGTCTTGCGTGGCCTCTGCCGGGGGGCGACCGTCGCGGTCTCGCTGCCCTACCTGGATTGCTTCCTGAACGACAACGGGACGGCGCTGGCGGCGGGTGCGCCGCTGCCGGTGCGCTTCGGCACGTGGTTCTGGGGCCTGGGCGTGACGCCCGGCCGTTTCCATCCGACGCGGTCCGGCCCGGACTACGACATCCTGCCCGAGACGGAGCCAATGGCGCCGTACAAGGACAAGGTCACCATCTTCGGCGGCTTCGACTGCCTGACGGACGGCAAGCCCAACTTCCCGCACGCGACCGCCGGCCCGTGCTTCCGGACCGGCGTGGCGCCCAGCGTGGGCGGCACGCTGCCGGCGCCGTCGTTCGACAGTCTCATCGCGGCGCACATCGGCGGCGGCACGCGCTTCCGCACGCTCGACGTGTCGGCCATCGGCGACCGCAGGAACACCCTGAGCGGCCAGGGCGCGGGGCAGATGAACCCGGTCGAGACGTCCGCCGCGCGCTTCTATGAGCGCCTCTTCGGCGAGGGCTTCGTCGATCCCAATGCGGCCGCCTTCACGCCCGATCCGGTGACGTTGGCGCGCCGGAGCGTGCTGTCGGTGGTCAGCGAGCAGCGCCGGGCGCTCGAGCGGCAACTCGGCGCGGCGGACCGGGCGCGTCTCGACCAGTACTTCACAGGCGTGCGGCAGGTGGAGAGCCAGTTGGCCCTGCAGCTCCAGAAGCCACAGCCGCTGGTCGCCTGCAAGCCGCCGGCGGCGCCTGCGGGGGAGCGGGAGGTGGCCAACGTACTGGAGGACGTCAGCGCCAACCACGAGGTGCTGGTGCGGCTGCTCGCCATGGCCCTGGCCTGCAACCAGACGAAGGTGTTCAACGTGAGCTTCAACAACGGCGCCTCGTCGCTGACGCGCCGCGGCAGCGCGACCTCGCACCACCAGTTGACGCACGACGAGCCCATCGACGCCGATCTCGGCTACCAGCCCGAATCCACGAAGTTCGTCGCCGACATCATGCGGGCGTGGGGCACCTTCCTGGGCATTCTCGACGGCATGCCGGAGGGCGACGGCACGCTGCTCGACCGCATGCTCGTCGTGGCGCACTCGGAGACCGAGCTGGCGAAGGACCACAACATCGACAACCTGCCGGTCATGTTCGCCGGACGTGCAGGCGGGCGCGTGCGCTCGGGGCTGAGCGTCATCGGCAGGTCCGACCCGGTCTCGCGCATCGCCCTGACCGCGATGCAGGTGATGGGGGTGCCGGTCGACACCTTCGGCACGGGGTCGATGGAGACCCGCCAGCCCGTCGGCGAGGTCGTCGCGTAGGGGCCGGCGCTGCAGCGGGGAGCATGGCGATGCGGAGTGGACGCTGTCTGGTCGTGATGGCACTGGCGGCAACTGGTGCGGCGTGGCTGGTGCCGCCGCCGGCGGGCGCCCAGCCGGCGGCGCTGCCCGCGACGCCGCCGGCGATCACGTTCGGCAGCACGCCCCTTGGGCCGGTCTTCGCCGATGCCGAGGGCTACACGCTGTACGTGACGCGGCGCGACGTGGAGCCCGGCGTGTCGACCTGCCGCGGGCCCTGCGCCGCGGTCTGGCCGCCGGTGCGGGCGGCCGCCGGGGCGCAGCCGTTCGGCGACTGGTCACTCGTCGCGCGCAGCGACGGCGCGCCGCAGTGGGCGTACCGGGGACGGCCGCTCTACCGCTATCGGCACGAGGAGGAGCGGGACTGGGCCATCGGCCAGGGCAACGTGTGGCAGATAGCCGCCGTCGATCCGTTTCCGGAGCACGGCGGGCGCCGCCGCTCGTACCTGCGGGCCGGCGCGCGGCAGACGCGCTTCGAGGTGCGGGGCGCGCCGCCCGGCATCGCGGCCCGGGCGACGTCCCACGGTGTGGTGCTGGCCGACGCGCAGGGCCTGACGCTGTACGCCGCGCCGGCTGCCTGCCGGTCCGCCTGCGCGGGCATCTGGACGCCGCTGCGGGCGCCCGCCGCCGCCGTGCCGTTCGGCGACTGGTCGGTTGCGCCGCGCGCGGACGGCGTGACGCAGTGGGTCTACCAGGGCCGGCCGCTGTACCGCTGCACGCGCGACGCGGCGCCGGGCGAGGCGGCCTGCGCGGACGCCGGCGGCCGGGTCGTCGCGGTCCCGTCCGGGCTGCTCGTCGGCGCAGCCGACGGTGGCTGATCGGCTGTCGCGTCGGTCTCGTCACCGGCGCAGGCAGGCGGCAAGCGACTCCTGGAGGCGATACGTTCGACACGCGTTCAGCGAACCACGTGGAGGAGGCGATGAGCATGCCCAGCGCACGAGGCACCGTTGCACTCGTTCCGGCCGTATTCGCTCTGTTGCTGTTGGTGCCCGCCGGCGCCTACGCCCAGGCAATCGGCGGCACGGTCACCGATTCCACGGGAGCCGTGCTGCCGGGCGTGACGGTCGAAGCCCGCAGCCCGGCGCTCATCGAGCAGGTCCGCACGGCCGTGACCGACGGCAGCGGCCAGTACCTGATCGTCGCGCTGGAGACCGGCGAGTATGCCGTGACGTTCACCCTGCCGGGGTTCAGCACGGTCGTGCGCGACGCGGTGGAGTTGAGCGCGGGATTCACGGCCAACGTCGACATCGAGTTGCCGGTCGGGGCGCTCGAAGAGACGGTCATCGTCACCCAGGCTAGCCCGGAGATCGACGTCCAGAGCGTGGAACGGCGGGAGACGATGGACCGCGACGTGTACGAGGTACTGCCCACGGCGCGGTCCTACGACGCCATGGCGCTGCTGGTGCCGGCGCTGAACATCCAGGGCGGACCGACGACGTCGGTCTCCGCCGACACCGGAGGCATCACCGGGGGCGGTACGAACCGGCTGTCCATCCATGGCTCGCGGGATGCCGACTCGGTCGTCGAGATCGACGGCATGGACACGAACCAGGTGGCGTACGAGGGCGCGCCGGCGGGCAGCCCGTTCGACACGGCAATTGCCGAGTTCGTCTACGACTACTCGGGCAGCTCCGCCGAGGTGGAGACGGGCGGCGTGCGGCTGAACCTCATCCCGAAAGAAGGCAGCAACGCGTTCAGCGGCGGGTTCTTCGCCGATCTGGCCCATGCGAGCTGGCTGGCCAACAACATCGACCAGGAGTTGGTGGATCGCGGCATCCAGGGCGGCGTGGAGGGCGGCCCGGCGCTCGACCAGGCCTGGGGGTTCGCGCCGTCGTTCGGCGGTCCGCTGGCGCGCGACCGCTTGTGGTTCTTCACGACGTACACGTTCCGCCGCGCTGCGCAGCTGCCCGCCGGACTGTTCCTGAACGAGGATACCGCCGGGCCGCGCTATCTGCCGAGCGCCGACGAGCGGGCGATCAACACGTCCGACCGCCAGGAGGGGTCGCTGCGGCTGACCTGGCAGGCGACGTCCAGAGACAAGGTGCAGGCCTACTGGCGGCAGTATTCGGCCACCCGCACTCCGAACCTGAGCGGGTCCGCGCTCGACCCGATATTCATCTCGCCGGAGGCCGGCAGCGAGTCGGACGGCGGCGTGTACACCTACCAGTTGAGCTGGGTCCGGCCGCAGACCAACCGCGTCCTGTTCGAGGCGGCGGTCTCGATGCAACCGAACTACACGACTCTGTTCGCGCTCGACGCGCAGACGCAGCTCGCCCGCGGCAACGACAACATCTACAACGCGCGGACGGATCTGTACGGCTCGTTCGAAGCGACCACGAATGACATGATCCGCAACATGGGGTTCTTCTTCGGCGGGACGGACGTCCACTTCTCGACGCGCAACACGTCCGCCCGCGGTGCGATGTCGTACGTCACCGGCAGCCACAACCTGAAGGTCGGCGTCCAGTACAACGCGAAGGGGCAGAACGAGAGCTACCGCAGCGGCAACACCTGGACGAACCAGATCACGTTCCGCGGCGGTCCGGTGCAGGCCCGCTTCCACGCCCGACCCAACGAGACGAACGAGCTGACCAACATCGGCATCTACGCTCAGGACCAGTGGACCATCGACCGCCTGACACTCAACCTGGGGGTGCGCTTCGACTACTTTGAGGCCGGCTACCCCGACCAGACGACCGAGCCGATGACGTGGTCGCCGACCCCGCGGACTTTTCCGGGCGCGACGGTGGCGAGCTGGAAGGACCTCCAGCCGCGGCTGGGGGTGGTGTACGACCTGGCCGGCGACGGGCGCACGGCGCTCAAGGCGTCGGCCTCGCGCTACGGGGAGCGCAACGCGATCGCGCTCGCGGGCGAGGTCAATCCGGTGGCGAACAACGTGCTGATGAGCCGCAGCTGGCTCGACGGGCGGGTCTGCCTGAACCCGGCGGTCTGCGTGCCCGGGGACGGCATCGTGCAGGGCAACCCGCTGCTCAACTTCCCGAACGGAGAGATCCTCAGCTTCAATCCGACGCCGGGTTTCGCGAGCCCCGAGATCACGGACCGCTTCGATCCGGACTACGCCTTCGGTTGGGGCAGGAAGGAGTCCAACTGGGCGTTCTCGGGCAGCGTGCAGCATGAGGTGACGACCGGGGTCACCGTGGACGGCGGGTACTTCCGCCGCCACTACGTCAACCTGGCGGTGGTCGACAACGAGGCGACACGGGCGGAGGACTGGGACCAGTGGGTCTACATGGTGCCCGAGGACCCGCGGCTGCCGAACGGCGGCGGCTATCCGCTCACGCTGGTCGACCTCGACCCGGCTGCGGTGACCGTGCCGCAGAACTTCACGCGCAATGCCGACGCCTACGGCGGCCGCAGCGAGATGTGGCACGGCGTGGACCTGAACTTCACCGCCCGGGTCGGGGGCGTGCTGCTGCAGGGCGGCTACGCCACGGGGAAGACCACGACCGACGCGTGCGCGGTCAATGCGGCGCTGCCCGAGCGGATCAACGAGGGCGCCGGCGGGCTCACCGGCGGCGGCGACAGCGTGGTGCCGGTGGAGCACTGTGCCACCGAGACGCCGTGGATTCAGCAGGGTTCGCTCTTCGGTTCGTACACGTTCCCGTACGACATCGTCTTCTCCGGCACGTTCTTCTCCCGCGCCGGCACGCCCCGCCTGGCGGTCATCCCGGTGCCCAACGCCGTGGCCGAGGCGGCGCTCGGGCGCCCGCCGACGGAAGACTCCATCGCCGTCAACGTGATCACGCCCGGCTCGGCCTACGGTGACCGTCTGAACCAGCTGGACCTGCGCATCGCCAAGATCATCGACATGGGCGGCACGACGAACCTGCGGGCCAGCTTCGACCTCTACAACGTATTCAACGCCAACGCAGTCGCGCGCGAGCGCTACACGCTGGTGAACTACCTGCAGCCGGTCGGCGTGCAGTTGGGACGTCTGGTCAAGCTCACCATGCAGCTCAATTTCTGACGGTTGACGACGGCCGGCGCCGGCGAGCCGGCTCGCAACGGCTCATTCCCCTGCGGAGCGGCGTGGACCACACAAGCTGCAGCGCGTAGCAGCCGCCGCTGGCCGGCACGACTGTCGAGCCGCTCGGCGTCCGTGGCGCAGGCGGCCCAGGGCTTGATGTGCGGCGGCGTCCCCGGTGCGGGCCGGTCGGTGCGGTCCGTGTCACTCATCCGCGTGAAGCGGCTGCCCGGTACAACCGGAACCCCAGCAGCAGCGCCAGCACCCCCGCGTAGACGAGCGGCGGGCGGAGGTCGGCCTTGACGAGCCAGAGGTAGTGGACGACGCCGGCGCACGCGCTGACGTAGACCAGCCGGTGCAGCGCCTGCCAGCGCCGGCCGCCGAGCCGCCGCATCATGGCCTGCGTGGACGTGAGCGCCAGCGGCACCATGAGAACGAAGCCTGTGAAGCCGGCGGTCACGAAGCGCCGCTCCGTCAGGTCTTCCAGCATGGAGCCGAACGCGAAGAAGTGGTCGAGGACCACGTAGGTCAGCAGATGCAGGCTGCCGTAGAAGAAGGCGAACAGCCCCAGCATCCGGCGCAGCCGGATGACGGCGTGCCAGCCGGTCAGCCGCCGCAGCGGCGTGATGGCGAGCGTGACGAGCAGCAGCCGCAGCGTCCAGTCGCCCGTGCGGTGGGTGACGAACTCGATGGGATTGGCGGTCAGACCGCCGCTGAATCCGCGCCAGACCAGCAGGGCCAGCGGCACGAGGCAGGCCGCGAAGACGAGGGGCTTCAGCAGCCGCATGGGATGCCGGGGGCGGGCATCCTGTCCCCGGGCTCCTAGTAGTTGCGCCGCAGGTCCATGCCGGCGTAGAGGTGCGCCACCTGGTCGGCGTAGCCGTTGAACATGCGCGTCTCCTGGCGGAAGAAGCGGCCGATGCGGCGTTCGTTCCGCTGGCTCCAGCGCGGGTGGTCGACGTGCGGGTTGACGTTGGCCCAGAAGCCGTACTCGCTGGGGGCCGAGACGTTCCACGACGTGCGCGGCCGGTTCTCGACGAACTGGATCTTGACGATCGACTTGATGCTCTTGAAGCCGTACTTCCAGGGCACGACGAGGCGCAGCGGCGCACCGTTCTGGTTGAGCAGCGTCTTGCCGTAGAGGCCCACCGCGAGGATGGTCAGGGGGTGCCGCGCCTCGTCCATGCGCAGCGCCTCGACGTACGGCCACTGCAGGATGGGCCGCCGCTGGCCGGGCATCTCGCTGGGCCGGAACAGCGTCTCGAAGCGGACGTAGCGCGCCCGCGACGTCGGCGCGAAGCGGTCGATGAGGTCGCCGAGCGGGAAGCCGACCCACGGCACGACCATCGACCACGCCTCGACGCAGCGCAGCCGGTAGACGCGCTCTTCCAGCGCGTGCGGCCGGAGGATGTCCTCCAGCGCGTAGTCCGCCTCGGGCACTCCGATGTGTCCCTCGACGCGGACGGTCCACGGGCTGGTGCGCAGCTGGCCGGCGTGGCGCGCCGGGTCCTCCTTCTCGGTGCCGAACTCGTAGAAGTTGTTGTAGCTGATGATGTCGCGGAACGAGTTCCACTTCTCGTCGGTGCTGAACGGGCTGGGCGTGATGGGCGCCAGCGGTTCCTGCGCGCTCGCGGCGCGGAGCGGCCGGCCCGGCAGGGCCCCGGCGGCCGTCGCCGCGGCGAGCGCCGCGCCCGAGGCGACCTTCAGGAAGTCGCGCCGCCGCAGGTAGTCGCGCTCGTCCGTAATCGCGGACGAGGGGATGGCCGGCGTGCGCTTGATGAGCATGGTCTCGAACCCTCGTCCGGTCGGGCGCCGGCTAGCGAGACTGGCGGCCGGCGTCCTCGGCGCGGGCGCCGGACAGGATGCCGGTCAGGCCGTAGTTGCCCTCGTGGCACGCCGCCTCGTAGATGCGGTTCTCGCTTGCGTCCTGCAGCGTGAGCGGGATTTCCATCGTCCAGGGCCGCGTGAACACCGTATCGTCCTCGACGGTGACGCGGTACAGGACGAAGTCCGGCCCGACGCGCGTGAAGCGCTCGGTGAGGCGCAGGTTGTCGCGCGCGCCCTCGAAGCTGGTCCGATCGGTGAAGTTGGCGGTGTCGACCACCAGGGTGTCACCTTCCCAGCGGCCCCTCGCGTCCCCCAGCCACTGCCGGATGTGGCCCGGCAGGTGGGCGCGGCCGTCGAGCGGGATGGTGCGGTAGGCGCCGCCGTGCGGGCCGTACTCGTAGTAGATGGTTACGGCATCCGGGGTCTGCACGATGCGGTGGTGCCCGCCGCCGGCTTCCCATGTGCCGAAGCGGTGCGGCAGCACGACCCCCCGGCAGCGGTCGTTCGGCCGATCCTCGGGGCCGTCGGTGCCTTCCTGGCGGAACCGGCCCCGAACGCCTGCGGCGGTCGAGATCTCGGCGGCCACCTGCTCGCGCACACCCGGCCGCCAGGGGATGCGGGCCTCCGGCGGATCGACGATCAGCGAGGTGCGGCGGGTGCGGATGACGTCCCGCCCCCGGCCGCTGAAGACCGTGTTGTAGGTGCCGGTGTCGCCCGGGCGGGGTGTGGTCGGCAGCGTGCCGCCCGTCGAATGGTCCTGCTGAGCGTCCAGCCGCTCGCGCTCGGCGGCCACCTCGGCCGCCGTCAGGCGCTCGCGACCATCGTAGGCGTCGGGACGTTCCAGCGGCACCTCGATGTAGCCGGTGCTCCAGATGCCTTGCAGATCCGGGTGGCCCCAGGGCGTACGGGGCGCCGTGAAGTCCCCGCCGTCGGTTGCCACAGGCTGCGCCCGGGCGGAGCCGAGCTGCGGACCGCCGCCGGCGAGCGCGGCGACCAGCAGGCCGGCCGCCGCCGCGAGTCGTGCGCCCTGAAGCATCGCTTCCTCCCGGTGGCTACTTCAGCTCGGCCGGCTGCCGGTCCCACGAGAGGTAGGTCTTCTCGGGCACGAAGTACATGTGCGCGGTGTACCGTCCCGGCGCGCCGTCCTCGCCGTTGTAGTGCAGCAGGTGCAGGTTGTCGATGGGCGGGATCGGCAGGCCGTTGAGCGGTATTGCCGGCCACGAGACGCCGTCCAGCAGGTCCTGCTGCCGGAAGACGTACTCGATGAAGATCAGCTTGCCGGCGGCCTCGCCGTAGATGACCCCGTCGTCCCCGGTGGCCGTGGGATGGCGGGTCGCTCCCCCGGACGGATCCCGGTGATGGCGGCCCATGCGCGGGCAGAAGTCGTCCGGAAACTCCTCGCACGCGTAGAGGCTGAACCGCGGCGGCAGGCTGGTGACCGGCGGCAGCGGTCCCACCGGCAGCGTCGCGCCGGCCTTGCCCTCCAGCGGCAGGAAGTGCCACAGCAGCAGGTACGCGTTCTCGACGCCGGCCTCGCTTGCGATGAAGTCGACTGTCAGGTGCTGGGGCGCCGGGAAGTCCAGTCCCCGCAGGCTCAGGTTGCGGAAGCTGTTGTTGGCGGCCAGATCCGCCTGGCGGACGAGGTAGCCGGTCGAGACGACCGCGCCGTCCTCGACGCCGAACACTGCGCCCTGCGTGTGGGCACCGCCCCGCAGGCGGTCCTCCCAGAGGGGCAGCGAGTCGGAGCCGTGGGTGTCGCCGCCGTCGTGCTGCCGGAACGACCACTGGCCCCCCGCGGTATGCAGGACGCCGCGGCCCGCCAGCTCGCCTGCGGCCGGGAAGCCGGCCGGCAGTGCGCTCACCGGCGGTAGCGACGCCCGCAGCGCCGCGCGGTCGGCCTCGGCCGGCTCGCTGCCGGCAGCGGCGAGTACGGCGGACGCGCAGAGCGCTACCAGCGCGGCCCCGGCCCAGGGGTGGAAACGAATCTGGAGTGTCTTCACGGTGTCGCCTCCCGGAAACGCGCCGGCCCTCGGCTATCGTCCGTCCAGAGCCGGCTGCACAACATTCGGCCTATTGTAACCGTCCTGCCCGGCGCGCGTGCCGATCAGCATGCTGCGCGGGCCGGTGTCACGGCGACCGGCCGCGGCGGTAAGATGGGCGGTGCCGGAGGGGAGAAGGAAGATAGGAAGATGCACGATACGCGATCCGCGTTCGCGAGCGCCCTGGCCATCGTCGCGTTCGTTGTCGTCGCGCCGGCACCCCGGCCCGGGGCTGCCCAGGAACGCGCGGCCGGTGGGGAGACGCCGTCGACGGTGGCGGCCGGCTCCTGGACGGCGCCGCGCACACCGGACGGCCAGCCGGACCTGCAGGGCGTCTGGCTGAATACGAGCGCGACGCCCTTCGAGCGGCCGGCGGCCCTCGCGGGGCGGGCGTTCCTCACCGACGACGAAGTCGCGGAGCTGTCGCGGCGGGCGGAGCGCATATTCAAGGAGAACGATGCGGACCTCGCCATCGGCGACACGCTGTTTCTGACCGCGCTGGCGGACGTCGATGCGTTTCGGCGGCGCGGGGCGAATCGCAGCTCGAATTTCATGGTGGAACGGGAGTTCGACAACCGCACGGCGCAGATCGTGGACCCGCCCGACGGCCGGCTGCCGCTGCTGCTGCCCGCGGCAGCTGCGCGGTGGGCGGCGCTGACCGCGCGGGATGTCGATCCGGCCGGCCCGGAGGACCTCAACACGCGCGCCCGCTGCGTGACGCCGGGGATGCCGCGCATCGGCCCCGGACCCCGCGGCGACCCGCTGTACGGCTACTACCAGATCTTCCAGGCGCCGGGCCATTTCGTACTCGTGATGGAGACGAACCACGACGCGCGGATCGTGCGTCTGGACGGGGCGCCGCATCCGTCCCCGCGCATCCGCCAGTGGCACGGCGACTCGGTGGGGCGCTGGGAGGGCGACACGCTGGTCATCGAGACCGCGAACTTCTCGCCCAAGACCAACTTCCTGGGCGCCGCCGGGCATCTGCGCCTCGAGGAGCGCCTGACCCGCGTGGCGTCCGACGCCATACGCTACGAGCTGACCTTCGACGACCCGACGACCTGGGCCCGGCCGTGGACGGCCGTCGTGACCCTCAAGCGGCAGCAGGCGGCCATCTACGAGTTCGCCTGCCACGAGGGCAACGCGGGCATCATGCTGGGCATCCTCGGCGCCGCGCGCGAGTTCGGACCCCGCACCGCGGCGAGCTGGGAGCAGCCGGACACGCGTTGAGGCCCGCGGCCGACCCGGCTGCCCGCGGCGCGGTCCTGGCGGCCCATGCCCGCCGGTCACACCGGAGCGGGACGGCGGGACGGAAGCGGCGGTATGATCGTTCCCGTTCAGGCGGTAGACCCTCGCAGCGTGGACACAGCAGGAAGGCAGGAGGACACCATGACCAGCGCAGTCTTCGTTGTTGCGGCGGTCCTGTCGTTGCTGGCCGCCGGCGCGGCGCCGGCCGAGGCCCAGACGCCGTTCGATCCGCCGCGGCTGCCGGATGGCAGGCCGGACCTGCAGGGCGTGTGGGATTTCCGCACGCTGACGCCGCTCGAACGGCCTGCGGACCTCGCCGACCAGGCGGTCTACCGGGCGGAGGAGGCCGCCGCCATCGAGGCCGAGGCCGCGGCGCAGAGCGCCGCCGCCCTGGCGCCGACCACGGAGCGGTCCAGGCTGCCGGTCGGTGGCGACGTCGGCGCGTACAACAGCTACTGGATGGACCAGGGCGCCCGGATCCTCGATGATCAGCGCACGTCGCTCATCGTCGATCCGCCCGACGGACGCGTCCCGCCGCTGCAACCCGGGGCCGTGAACCAGGTGCTGTCGCTCGCGGAAGACGTAGGCGGCACGCTGCCGGTGCGCGTCCGCTCGGCGGGGATCAGCGCCGACAGCCACGAGGCTCGCGGTCTCGCGGAGCGCTGCATCCTCGGGTTCAACACGGGGCCGCCGATCCTGCCCGGCTTCTACAACCAGAACATCCAGCTCTTCCAGACCGCCGGGCACCTGGTCGTTCTTCACGAGATGATTCACGATGCCCGCATCGTGCCGCTCGACGGGCGCGAACACGTATCGGGGCGCATCCGCCAGTGGATGGGCGATTCGCGCGGCTACTGGGAGGGCGACACCCTGGTGGTCGAGACCACGAACTTCACCGACAAGGTGGCCAGTTTCAACCCCACGGTGGCGATAGCGGCCGGCACCGGCGCCACGCTGCACCTGACGGAGCGCTTCAGCCTCGTGGCCGAGGACACCCTGCGGTACGAATACACCGTGAACGACCTGACGACGTTCACGCGCCCGTTCAGCGCGGTGCTGCTGATGAAGCGGGGCGGGACGCTGTACGAGTACGCGTGCCACGAAGGGAACTACGGGCTGTACAACCAGTTGGCCGGCGCGCGCCAGGAAGAGGAGCGGGCGGGCGACGGCCGCTGATGAAGATGAACGGGGCGCCAATCGCACCAGGGAGAATAGAGATGAAGCACGCAACCATCGTTTTGCTTGGAATCGGGCTGCTTGCGGTCGGGAGTCCCGGCCTGCACGTCGAGAGCGCGGCGGCGGGCCAGGACGACGACGGCTGGGTGACGCTGTTCGACGGCTCGACCCTCGACGGCTGGAACGTCCTCGGCGACGCCAACTGGGAGCTCGCGGACGGCGCGGTGCAGGCCGACAGCGGCGGCGGCTTCCTCGTCACGCCGCGGTCGTACGCCGACTTCGTGCTGACGCTGGAGTTCTGGGTGGACGAGCCCGCCAACAGCGGCATCTTCATTCGTTGCCAGGACTCGCAGGCGGTCCGCGACAACAACTCGTACGAGGTGAACATCTACGACACGCGGGCCGATCAGACCTACCGCACAGGGGGCATCGTGCACTTCGCCGCGCCGACGGCCGTCATCAACGCCGGCGGCCAGTGGAACACCTATGAGATCCGGGCCGACGGCCCGCGGCTGACGGTCACGCTCAACGGCACGCAGACCGTGGACATGGAGGACTCGACGTACACGGACGGCCCCATCGCACTGCAGTACGGCCTGGGCGTCGTGAAGTTCCGCAACGTGCGCATCCGCGAGCTGTAAGGCGGGCCGGTCGGGAGCCGCATGCGGACCGGTCGCAGGGCGTTCGTCAGGACCCTCGGGGCAGGGGCGGCCGGTGCCGGCGTCGCGCGCACCGGCGTCGCGCGCGCGGCCGCCTTCCAGCCGGGCGGCGCGGCGGGCATCGAGGCGTTTGCGTTCGATGCCTACGGCACGTTGTTCGACGTGTTCTCGGTGACGGCGCTGTGCGAGGAGCTGTTCCCCGGTCGGGGCGACGCCCTGGCCCAGCGCTGGCGGGCGAAGCAGCTCCAGTACAGCCTGCTGCGCAGCCTCATGGGCCGCCACCGCGACTTCTGGCTGGTCACGGCGGACGCGCTGGTCTACGCGGCGCGCAGCCTCGGCCTGGACCTCACCGCGCCGCGTCGCGAGCGGCTCATGGAGGCGTATCTGTCGCTGGCGGCGTTCCCCGACGTACGCCCCGGCCTGGAGGCCTTGCGCAGCCGCGGCCTGCGGCTGGCCATCCTTTCCAACGGGGAGCCCCGGATGCTGGCGGCGGCGGCGCGCAGCGCGGGCATCGACCACCTGCTGGACACGATCATCAGTGTCGAGGAGGTCAAGATCTTCAAGGTCAGCCCGCGTGTCTACCAGCTCGGGCTGGAGCGGCTCGGGGTGGGCCGGTCGGCGCTGGGGTTCGTCTCGTCCAACTCGTGGGACGTCAACGGCGCCGCCTCCGCGGGGCTGAACACGTTCTGGATTCAGCGCGCCGCCGCCGAGCCGCCGGAGGAGCTCGGGTTCACGGCGGATCACGTCGTGGCGTCGCTCACGGACCTGGGACCGCTCCTGGCAGCCGGCGTCGGGGGCGTCGCCCCGTCTGCTGGGAGCGAAACGGTATCCGGAGGTGCACGATGAGGCGTGTCACGCTGTCGCTGGAGCCCGGCAACTGGGCCGATCTGGTCGTCCTGAACGCCAACCCGCTGGACGACATCACCCACACGCGCGCCATCGACGCCGTGTGGATCGCGGCGCGCCGGCTGGCGGCGGAGTAGCTGCGCTTCCGGAGGCCCGCGCTGCCGGCGCGGAAGGCGAGGCATCGTGCGAGTCGGGGTATACGTCGACACGGAGAACATCACGCGGAACGGGGGACGCAGCCTGCGCTACGACGTGCTGCGGGAGTTCGCATGCCGCGACGGGGCGGACGCCCTGCGGCTGAACTCCTACACGTCGTTCGACGACGACCGGGCCACGACCGACGACACCTACCAGCGCAACGTACAGGGCTTCCACGAGGCGCTGCGCGACTTCGGCTACAAGGTCATCGTCAAGCCGGTCAAGTGGTACGTGAACGAGGACGGCAAGCGGTTCGGCAAGGCCAACAGCGACCTGGACATGGCGGTGGACGTGCTGCTGGAGGCGCGCAACATCGACCGGGTGCTGCTGGCCACCGGTGACGGGGACTTCGCCAAGGTGGCCCGCGCCCTGCAGAACATGGGCTGCCGCGTGGAGGTGGTGGCCTTCGACAACGTGTCGGGCGACCTGCGGCGCGAGGCGGACCTGTTCGTCTCCGGCTACCTCATTCCGGGGCTGCTGCCGGGCGAGTCGAAGGGACCCGACTGGGGCACCGAGGGCTCGCGCGTGCGCGGCCTGTGCCACTGGTACGACGCGGTCAAGGGCTTCGGCTTCATCCGCTACCTGAAGTCGTTCGCCGGCCCGCTGTGGGTGACCGACACGACGCGCGAGGACTCGCCCTACGCCTCGACCTTCGTGCACAGCAGCGAGCTGCAGAAGGCCGGCGTCAACACGGCGCACCTGCCGAGCCGGCGCTTGATTCTGGAGTTCGCGCTGCGGCCGTCGCCGACCAAGGCGGGCGAGCTGACGGCCCAGGACATCAGCCTCGTGCCCCCGCCGGCGGGGCACACGCGCCCTGTGACGGCGGCGAGCCGCGGCTACGGAGCCGCCGCCGAGCCGGCGCAGAGCCGTGCGGGCTGAGCACCCTGCCGGGCGACCCGGCCCACAACGGCGGGACGGTCCGGCGCCAGCCCCTACCGGCCTGCTTCCGCTGCCGCCGCGGCCTCCACGGCCCGCCCGCCGCTGAGGATGCCGGTCATGGCGTAGTTGCCCTCGTGGCAGGCGTACTCCACCAGCTCGTACTGCGTGTCGTCGCGGTCGAACCGGAACATGGCCGTCCACGGGCGCGTCCAGATCCGCGGATCGTCGATCGTGAACTCGTACTGCAGCGTCATGGGTCCGACGCGCGTGAAGCGCTCGGTCAGCGTGAGCGCGCTGCTGGAAGAGGCCCAGACGGGGCGCCCGATTGACGCGATGCGGTCGTCGAAGTTGGTCGTCTCGACGACGAGGGTGTCGCCCTCCCAGCGGCCCTGCGGGTCTCCCAGCCACAGGTCGAGGTCCGTGCCCAGCCGCGGGCGCTCCGTGGTCGGGATGATGCGTGTCTCGTGGATCATCTCCTTGGTGATGGCCACGTAGCCGGGTCCCTGCACGATCTGCAGGCCGTTGTTGTAGACCGTCGGCATCATCATCCCGGGCGCGCCGCGCGTGAGGCAGCGTGCGGCCGGCCGCACGTTCTCGGGGCCGGCATAGGGGCGCGACTCGTAGTTGCCCAGCACCTGCTCGTAGAGTGCCTGCCCGTACTCGGTGCGCGCGGGCAGGCGCCCGTCCGGCGGGTCGACGATCATCGCCACCTGGGTGGAGACGGCCGCGTGGCCGTAGCTCAGCGTCACGTCGCGCCACTCCCGGTCGTAACCCCAGATGCTGCCCAGGGTGCCGTCCTCGCGCCGCGCGATGGCCTCCGCGGGGGTCAGCTCGTCGGCGTCGACGTCGAGGGGCCGCTCGAGCGGGATGCCGTGCGACGGGTTGCCGGTCCAGATGCCCGTCAGGTCCGGTTCGCCCCACGACGTGCGCGGCGCGTCGTAGGGCGCAAGGGCGTCGGTGGTGCGGATGGCGGCCGCCAGCTCGCCCCCGACGCCCGCGAAGCCGGTTTCGACCAGCTCGATGCGCACGTTGTCGGGGCCACTGACGAACGCGCGCCGTGCCGCGGTGCGTGCATTCTCCGGCACGGCCGGCTCCGCTTCGAAGCGGACGCCCCGGGTGCGCAGGCCGGGTGCCTCGGCGTCGAGGTCGGCTACCACGAAGCCGAGGTGGTCGATGGCCCGCCCGCGCGTGGACGCGGGCGCTGCGCCCTCCGGATGGGCCGCGGCCAGCAGCAGGATGTCACCGAACGCCAGGGCATCCACGCGACCCTTCAGCGTGGCCGGCTCGCCGCCCAGCACGTCGCGGTACCAGGCGAGGGTGGCCTCGGGGTCGGTTGCGCTGAGGTGGATGTGGTGGAAGCCGAGCCGCTCCGCATCCTCGACCAGCTCGATGCGCGTCCCCCACGGGTCGAAGATGAAGGCGATCTTGAACAGTCCGGGGATGTCGCGCACCGTCGAACCGTCTTCGAAGCGTTGCAGACGGACGCCCGTACCGCGCACGCCGACGGCCTCGAGTTCGGCCATCTTGGCTGTCAGGTCGGGGTACGAGAAGCCGATGTGGTTCACGCCCGTGCCCTGGCTGCCACCCGTGGTCGGCTGCGGGACGAATACGAGCTCCACGCCGTCGCACGTGGCGGCGTCGTCGCGGTCGGCGACCGGCTCGCAGCCCAGGTGCTCGACGTACCAGTCGACGCCCCTGGCCGGGCTCGATGCCGTGATGTGGACGTGGTGGTAGTCGGCCGCGAGGGCGCCGTCCGGCCCCGCGGCCAGCGCGGCAACGGCCGCGAGTGCGAGAGCGGCTCGGTGGGAGTGCATCGGAGTACCTCCTGCGGCGCCAACGGGACGCCTGCCTGCCGGTGGCCGTATGATCCTCGGGGCGGAATCCGGCCCGGGGGTGATGATCTGCCTGTTCGAACGCAGGGTAGCACAGTAGGGACCGCGGCGGTGCTGGCCGTGTGCCTGGCGGCGGGCGGGGGTGTCGCGCCGCTCGCGGCCCAGGCGCGGGGCGCTGCCCGGGCCGCCGCCGCGGCGTCCGCGGACCCGCAACCCGGCCAGGCCGCGCCCGGCCCGGTCGGCTTCGACGCGGCGCTCGCGGCGGCTGTCGACGGCCCGCCGCCGCCGGTCCCGCCGGCCGTGATGAACCGCGACGCGGCCGGGCGGACCACCGTGCGCGCCATCCGGCTTGCCGCGGGGATCCGGCTGGACGGCACGCTCGACGAAGAGGTGTACCGCACGGTGCCGCCCATCACGGACTTTCTGCAGCAGGTGCCGGTGGAAGGCGCGCCGGCCACGGAGCGGACGGAAGCCTGGATCCTGTTCGATGACACGAACATCTACGTCTCGGCGCGCGTGCACGACTCGGCGCCCGAGAGCGAGTGGATCGCCAACGAGATGCGGCGGGACACCAACCAGTTGCGGCAGAACGACACCTTCACGGTCTTCTTCGACACGTTCTACGACCGCCGCAACGGCTACAACTTCTACACCAACCCGCTGGGCGCGCGCGCCGACCAGCAGTTCACCAACGAGGGCAACCCCAACGGCGACTGGAATCCGGTCTGGGACGTCCGCACGGGGCGCTTCGACGGGGGCTGGACAGTGGAGATGGAGATCCCGTTCAAGACGCTCCGCTACCGCTCGGGCTCCCCGCAGCTCTGGGGCGTGCAGATGCGGCGCTCCGTGCGCCGCAAGAACGAGTGGACGTACCTGACCCGCATCCCGATCTCGGCCGGCGGCGGCCGCGGCTCGGCGGGCATCTTCCGCGTCTCGGCGGCGGCGACGCTCGTGGGGCTCGAGCCGCCCGCCGCCGGCCGGCTCGTCGAGATCAAGCCCTACGCCATCGGCGGCCTGACGACCGACCGCTACGCGATCCCTAGCCGCGACAACGACGGCAGCGCAGCGGTGGGCGCCGACGTGAAGCTGGGCATCACGCGGAACCTGACGGCCGACTTCACCTACAACACGGACTTCGCGCAGGTGGAGGTGGACGAGCAGCAGGTGAACCTGACGCGCTTCAGCCTCTTCTTCCCCGAGAAGCGGGAGTTCTTTCTCGAGGGCCGCGGCATCTTCGGGTTCGCGCGCCCCGGCGTGGGAGCCGGCAGCCCGGGCCAGCCCAACGACGCGCCGACGCTGTTCTACAGCCGGCGGATCGGCCTGGAGGGCGATGCGGAGCGGGCGCCGGTGGTGGTGCCGATCCACGGCGGAGCGCGGATGACCGGCAAGGCGGGCGCGTTCGATGTCGGCGCCCTGAGCATCCAGACGGAGGCGTCGCCGGAGGCCGGCACCGCCTCGACCAATTTCACGGTCCTCCGCATCCGGCGCGACATCCTGCGGCGGAGCAGCGTGGGCGCCATCTACACGAACCGGTCCGTCTCGCTCGTCGGACCCGGCGCGAGCCAGGCGTATGGCGTCGACGGCACGTTCTCGTTCCACGAGAACCTCGACTTCGTCACCTACTACGCGCGCACCCGGACGCCCCTGGGGACGGGCCGCGACGCCAGCTACCAGGGCCGCTTCGACTACGGCGGCGACCGCTACGGCCTCACCGTCAACCACCTCGTCGTGGAGGAAAACTTCCTGCCGGAGATTGGTTTCCTGCAGCGCGACAACTACCGGCGCTCGAACCTGTCGGGCCGTTTCAGCCCGCGCCCGCGGGCCAGCGAGCACGTCCGGCGCTACTCGCTGGAGGCGGGCGTCGACTACTTCACGACCGCCGACCAGGGGCTGGTCGAGACGCGGGAGCGCACGCTGGACTTCGCGGTCGAGTTCCACAACAGCGACCTCTTCGAGGCCAACCTGACGAACTCGTACGAGCTGCTGCAGGCGCCCTTCGAGATTGCGCGGGACGTCGACCTGCCTGTAGGCGGCTACGCGTTCACGACCGGCACCGTGGCCTACACGCTCGGCGGCCAGCGCCGGGCGAGCGGCGGCGTGGCGCTTACGGCCGGCAGCTTCTGGAGCGGCGACATCCGCACGGTCGAGTACCGGCAGGGCCGCATCAACGTGCTGAACCGGTTCTCGATTGAGCCGACGATTTCGCTGAACGCCATCGACCTGCCGGAAGGGGCGTTCACCACCACGCTGGTGAGCACGCGCCTCAACTATGCGTTCAACCCGCGCATGTTCTTCAGCGGGCTCGTGCAGTACAACTCGAGCACCGACCGCTGGAGCAACAACCTGCGCCTGCGCTGGGAATACAGTCCGGGCAGCGAGCTGTTCGTGGTATACACGGAGGAGCGCGATCTGGAGGCGCTGCGGCCGAGCCGCTACGCCGGGTTGCGCAACCGCGGCCTGGTGGTCAAGATCAACCGGCTGTTCCAGTTGTAGCCGGCGGGGACGGAGGGAGTGGCGACGGACTTGGCGTTCTGGATCCTCCAGGGGCTCCTGGCGCTGGTGTTCCTGGCGGCGGGCGGCATGAAGCTGTTCGCCCAGGACCGCTACCGCGAGCAGGTCGGGCGGCAGAACCCGGACCTGGAGCTCGGACTCTCCCGCGGGCTGGTCACGTTCATCGGTGGGAGCGAGGTGGCGGGCGCGCTCGGGCTGGTGCTGCCGGCGGGCACCGGCGTGCTGCCCGCCCTGACCCCGCTGGCGGCGGTCGGGCTGGGCATCGTCATGGTTCTCGCGATCCGCTTTCACCTGCGGCGGCGGGAGCCCGTGGCGGTCCCCGCCGTCCTGCTCGTGCTGTGCGCCGCCGTGGCGGTCGGCCGGGGACTGGGCTGACCCGGCCGTTCGGGAAGAGGAGCTTCGACATGCAGATACGCTCGACTATCGCGCGCCTGGGACTGGTGGTGGGCCTTCCGGCGATTCTGCTCTCCGTCGCCGCGGCCAGGGCCCAGCAGCAGGTGGACTGGGACGCCGTGGAGATTGCGACGCATCACGTGCGCGGGACGGTGCACTACGTCTCCGGCCGCGGCGGCAACATCGGTCTCTCGGTGGGCGACGACGGCGTCCTCATGGTGGACGACCAGTTCGCTCCGCTGACCGACCGCATCCTGGAGGCGATTCGGGGGATCTCGAACGGCGACATCCGCTTCGTCATCAACACCCACGTACACGGCGACCACGTGGGGGGCAACGAGAACCTCGGCCGCCGGGGCATCCTGATCATGGCGCAGGACCGCGTGCGCCTGCGGCTGGCCGAGCGGCTGCCCGCGGTGGCGCTGCCGGCCGTCACCTACAGCGAGGACGTCACGGTGCACCTGAACGGCGAGGAAGTGCATATCTTCCCGGTGCCGGCCTCCCATACGGACGGCGACAGCGTCATCCACTTCCGGGACTCCGACGTGATGGTCGTGGGCGACGTGTTCCGCACGGTCGCGTTCCCGGTGATCGACCTCAACAACGGCGGAAGCCTGCCGGGCACCATCGACACGCTCGGCGTGATCGCCGGGCGGGCCGGACCCGACACGCTCATCGTGCCGGGCCATGGCGAGGTGTCCACGCGGGAAGACGTCGTCGAGTTCCGCGACATGGTCATCGACGTGGCCGGGCGCGTGGAGGCGCTCGTCGGACAGGGGATGACCTACGATCAGGTGGCCGCGGCCGGGACCACGGCGGCGTACGAGGCCAGGTGGGGCGACCCCGAGCGCTTTCTGACCGCGGTATACGCCGAGCTCGGCGGGGAAGGGTGACGCCGGCCGCGAGCACATCGCGCGCGGCCGTCTCCAGGGCGAGGCAGCGGAGCGGATGGAGGGACAGGCGGGTGATGTCCAAGGCGACGATGACGGGAGCCACCGCGCTGGCCGCGCTGGCCGGGTTCTGCTTGCTGGCGGGGGGGCAGACCGCCGCTCAATCGGCGAACTTCGAGCCGCCCCGTCTGGCGAACGGCAACCCGGACCTGAACGGCATCTGGCAGGCGCTCAACGCGGCGCACTACGATGTGGAGCCCCACGTCGCCAGGCCGGCCCTGCAGCTGCGACAGGGCCCCCGCAGCCTGCTCCCGGACGTTCCGGTCCTGCGGCTGGGTGCGGTCGGCGCCGTGCCGGGCAGCCTGGGGGTCATCGCGGGCGGCGGCCGCATTCCGTACACCCCGGAGGCGCGGGCCCTGCAGGTGGAGAACCAGGCCAACTGGCTCGACCGCGACCCGGAGATCAAGTGCTACATGCCGGGCGTCCCCCGTGCTACCTACATGCCGTTCCCGTTCCAGGTCCTGCAGAACGAGACCAGCATCTTCATCGCCTACGAGTTCGCCGGTGCGGTCCGCGAGGTCTATCTGACGGACATCGGACCCGCGGAGACCGACTCGTGGATGGGCCAGTCCGTGGGGCGTTGGGAGGGTGACACGCTGGTGGTGGAGGTGACCGGGCAGAACGATCGGACCTGGTTCGACCGTGCCGGCAACCACCACACCAACCAGTTGCGCGTCATCGAGCGCTACACGCTGATCGGACCCGACCACATCCAGTACGACGCGACGATGGAAGATCCCAACGTCTTCACGGCGCCCTGGACCATCAGCATGCCGCTCTATCGCCGGATTGAGCCGGGCGCACGGCTGATGGACTTCAAGTGCGTCGAGTTCGTCGAGGAGCTGCTCTACGGCGATCTCCGCCGCAACCCGCTGCCACGTTAGTGAACGGCCGCCCGCCAGAGCGGTCCCGGGAGGTTCAGATGCTCATGTCGATCCGCTACGGACTCGCGACCCGCGCGGCACTCGCACTCGGCCTGCTGGTGGCGGCGGCCGGTGCGGCCGACGCGCAGGAGTTCCCCCGCACTGCGGGCGGGCGCCCGGATCTGTCGGGCACCTACGACACGGCGACCCTGACGCCGCTCGAGCGCCCCGCCGAGCTCGGTGACCGTCTCACGCTCACGGAGGAGGAGGCGGCTGCCATCGCGGCCGGCGAGCCGGTGGCACTCGCCGCCGCGTTCGGCATCCCCGAGGAGCGCAACGTCGAGGGCGCCGTGCCGCGCGCAGCCCCGCCGGTCGGTGGCGATGGTTCGACCGGCGCGGCCGGCGCAGTCGGCGGCTACAACACCTTCTGGATGGACCGCGGCAGCGCGGGGTTCCGGATCGATGGCCAGTGGCGGACGTCGATCATCGTCGACCCGCCGAACGGCCGACAGCCGCCGCTGACGGCCGAGGCGCAGGCGCGCCGGGCCGAGCAGGCCGCATTCCTCCGTCCGAACACCGGTACCGCGTGGTGGCTGATAGAGAACGGGCTCGACGCGCCCGGCCCCTACGACGATCCCGAAATACGACCGCTCGCGGAACGCTGCCTGCTCGGGTTCGGGTCGACGGCCGGCCCGCCGATGCTGCCGGTGCTGTACAACAACCTGAAGCGCATCGTGCAGACCGACGACCACGTCCTGATCCTGGCCGAGATGGTGCACGATGCGCGCATCGTGCGGATGAACGACGAGCACGCGCCGCCCGAGATCCGCAGCTGGCTCGGCGACTCGGTCGGCCGCTGGGAGGGCGACACGCTCGTCGTCGACACGACGAACTTCAACGACACGCCGGCGCTGAGCGGTGCCTCACGAAACCTGCACGTCGTCGAGCGCTTCACGCGCATCGACGCCGACACGCTGCTCTACCAGTTCACGGTCGACGATCCGACGGTCTGGACCGCGCCGTGGAGCGGCGAGTACGTCTGGCCTGCCACGCGGGACCGGGTCTACGAGTACGCCTGTCACGAGGCGAACTACTCCTTCCGGGGCATCCTCGGGGGCGCCCGGATTCTCGAGCAGGACGTGCGCGAAGGACGGGTGCCCGAGCCGCCCCGGTAGCGGCGCGTCCGAAGCATCGGAATTGGAAAACCGCCAGCGCGAAAGCAGAATCGGAGGCCTCATGCACGCGAAGCTGCGCCGTTCCTCATGCACCATGCCCTGCCTGCTCACCGCGGTCCTGCTTGCGGTTGCCGCCGGCAGCGTCCCGGTCGCCGCGCACCACGCCTTCGGCGCCGAGTTCGATCCGAACCGTCCGGTTCTCCTGCGAGGCCCGATCGTCCGCGTGGAATGGGTCAACCCCCACACCTGGATACACCTGGAGGTGACCAACGACGACGGCACCACGGAAGTGTGGATGGTCGAGGGCGGCACGCCCAACACGCTCCTGCGCCGCGGCCTGCGCCGGGACTACGTCCAGCCGGGCACGGTCGTGGTGGTCGACGGCTACCAGAGCAAGGACCGCACGGCCCGTGCCAATGCCCGCGACCTGACGTTCGAGGACGGGCGCAAGTTCTTCATGGGCTCGTCCGGCACCGGCGCGCCCTACGACAACGAGCCGCGACCGCGCTAGCTGCCGGCGGACCGGGCTGCACCTTCGCACCCGCGGCGTCCGCTGGCGGGGACTCCGCGCGCCGCGCGCTGCTCCCGCCGAGGCGTGCCCGTGGGCGCCGTGGGGGAGGCAGTGGCGGTCGAGCCGTGTGGAAGGTCGCCCTGGTCGTTGTTCGCATCAGCATTCGATGACCCGCACGTGGCCCTGGGCGCCGTACTCCAGGATCCTGGCGTCCCGTGTCGCCAGCACGCACGCAAGCGCACGGGCGGTGGCGATGAGGATGCGATCCGCCGGGTCGCGCGGCGGCCGTCCCGGCAGGCGGGTCGCTGAAACCAGCACGGACGTCGGCATCGCGGTCAGCGCCACCGAGGGCAACTCGCAGAAGCGCTGGAACCAGATTTCGGGGTCGAGCGCCAGTGCGATCCCGCCCGTCGCCGCGAGCGTCGCGATTTCCCACGCGGTGATGGGCGACACGAGCAACTGTCCTCCGCGCCGGTAGGCGTCCTGCAACTCGCTTGCGGCGGGTTCACGCAAGGGATCGCCGTGCGCCGTCCAGATGACCGCGCAGGTGTCGAGCAGATAGTCGGTCACCGGACCCTCAGCGTGCAGCGTTCCAGTCGTCGTCGGTCGGGCCCGTCAGGTTCGTGCCGGGCGCGATCCGTATGGTGTCCTTCAGCACGCCGAGGACGGCCGCGAGGGAACCCCGGCGCTTGACCGCGGCCGACTCGCCGCCGGCAGCGGGATCGGGCACGTCCGGTGCCGTCCTTCGGAATACGAGCCTGCGGTTCGCCATGTCCACTCTCGCGGTCTCGTATCCCGCGGCAAGCCAGGCCTTCGTCATGACCCAGTTGCCGGGATTGTTGGACCACAAGGCACGGTGCCTGAAGGCCGCCGGGGGCAGTCGTGCGCCGATGACGCGCTCGATTTCGTCGAAAGTCATGGGAACCTGCGCAAGTCCGGAATCACGCAGGTGGGATTCGAGCGGGGCGTACTTGCTGTTCATGATTACCTCCTGGTGTATAGGGGCAGGCATCCGTGCGCTGCCATGTGCTCTCGGTGCAGCTTGCGTTCGTGGTCCGTGTGTCGCGCGGCAACTGCCCACCGCACCACGATTTCGGCGACGTTCTCACTCGCTCGGATTCGTTCCCCGGCCGAGTGGGGACCGTTCTCCTGGACGAGGTAGGAAACCCGTCTCTTCAGACAGTTCGTTTCGCCTATCGTGAGCCGGATCTCCTCATGCCGACGTCTCGCTTCATAGACGCCAGGTTGTTCCGGCGGTCGAATCCTGCCTGACGAAACACTGTTCCAGGGTATCCACGCCGACCACTCCAGGCCGTCTGTCATGGGATTCACCTCACATTCCTGCATTTTTCACTTGACAGCCTCATGCCGAGCCCGCCGCCTCGCGGTCGACGCCACGTGGAACATGCCCTTCTGAGCACCTCGATCATGCGCTGGCGGCCGTTCGCCGCCCGGGGCGGGCGCGACGCAGCCACGCGGCCCGATCGGTCGTCCTGAGGCCGTACAAGCGGTTCAGAAAGTGGGGCTTACAATGAACGCATGCCTGCTGCTTCCAGCCCCGCATCTGCCTCGTCTTCCCCGCTGCCGGCTGCCACTGCGGCAAGCCTGTCCGGGCCGCCGCTTCCGCCTCTCATGCCCGTGCAGGAGCCCGAGCCGAGCAACGAAGCCCTCGGCAACCGCATCGCCGAGGCGGCCGCTTGCATCCAGGCCGCCACCTACGAACTCCTGGTCCTCATCCGCCAGTTCGACGAGCGCGCCGGCTGGGAAGGCTTCGCCTCCTGCGCCCACTGGCTGAGCTGGCGCATCGGACTCGCACCCGGTCCGGCCCGCGAGCACGTCCGCGTGGCGCGCGCCCTCGCCGACCTGCCGCAGCTGAGCGCCGCCATGCAGCACGGCAAGGTCTCCTACTCGAAGGTACGAGCCGTCACCCGCGTGGCCACCCCCGAGACCGAGCAGGACCTGCTCGACCTCGCCCTCGCCGGCACCGCAGCCCACGTCGAGCAGGTCGTCCGCTCCTGGCGCCGCGTGGACCGCGCGGCCGAGGCGGCAGACGACCGGCAGCAGCACGACTCGCGCGCCCTCGACACCTGGGTGGACGACGACGGCATGGTCGTGGTCCGCGGCCGGCTGACGCCCGAGGTGGGCGCCGTGCTGCGGCGGGCGCTCGACGCCGCAATGGACGCGGCGCCGAGCCCGGTGGATGCGGACGGGGCCGCCACGGACACGGCAGACGGCATGGCGCCGAGTGTCTCGCAGCGGCGGGCCGACGCGCTGGGCACCGTGGCCGAGTGCGCGCTGGCCGGCGGCCTCGACAAGGGCACGGCCGGCGACCGCTACCAGGTGGTCGTCCACGTCGACGCCGACACCCTGACTGCCGACGACGCCGACCGGCCCGAGGCGGCCGCGACGGCGCCATGTTCGAGCAACGGCACCGGCAACGCGGGCACCAGGGCAGGCGACGAACCCGCCGCCCAGATGTCGCCGCGTCTGACGGACTGCAAAAGCGACAGGAACGAGGCCGCGAATACCCCGGACGAACCAGCGCCGCCGGCACCGTACGTTCCCGCGGGAACGTACGGGCAGAGCGAAACAAGCGCAGACAAGGCCGCCGACGAGACGGCCCCTGCCGCCGCACAAGCCGCTGCTCTGGCGTGCGCTGACGCCTCGCCCCCGACGCGAGCGAGGCTCACAACCCGTCGCGCCATATCGCTCGCCGAGCTGCCGGCGACGGCGCAGCCCGACGCCGCTCCTGCTGCCACAACCCGCGGCCAGTCCGCGCTCGACGAGGACGGCGGCATCCGCGTCTCCGCCGAGGCGGCCCGGCGGCTGGCCTGCGACGCCGCCAGGGTCACCCTGCACCACGGGCCGGCCGGCGAGTTCCTGAACGTCGGCCGCCGGACGCGCACCCTCTCGCCGGCGCTGCGCCGCGCGCTGGCCGCCCGCGACCGGCACTGCCGCTTCCCCGGGTGCACCGCCACTCGCTGCGATGGCCACCACATCCGCCACTGGGCACGTGGCGGGGCTACGGCGCTCGACAACCTGGTGCTTCTGTGCCGGCGGCACCATCGCGCCGTGCACGAGGAAGGTTTCCGGGTCACGCTCGGCGACGACGGCGAGGCACACTTCGTCCGGCCCGACGGCCAGCCGCTGCCGGAGGCGCCCGCGTTGCCGACTGTAGCGGACACGCCGCTGGCGAAGGTGACGGCGCGGCTCGCGCGCGCGGGCATCCGCCTCGGCCCGCACACGGCGACACCGGCCTGGCGGGGCGAGCGGCTCGACGTCGACTGGGCCGTCAGCGTCCTGTGGCGCCGGCGGGGCGGGGGAACGCAAACCATAGAGCCTTGAACGCACTCGTTCGGGCGCCGCACCCACGGCCCGGTCGTGTAGACGGCTGTGGTGGAGGCAACGACCGGCGTGTTCCGCGACCGTGCTCACGCCGGCCGGCTGTTCGACAACACCGGGTGGCGAGGCCGCCCGGTAGCTGTCCCCGGCCGCAGTGCGCCGACGGATCCGGGAGTAGAACCCTTTATACATGAATGCGATAGCGTTCCATTGCCGCGTCAAGCTGCTGCCCACATTGGTTGATTGCGCAGGGCCGGCACCGGCCGCGCCGCGGTCGGTGCCGACTGCCGAATTTCAGGCGTCGGCGACGGCGATACACGGTTACCAACACCCCGTCCACCAGGATCAAGACAATGTCGAGCCGCTTCATAACGCGGTCGTACTCAGGTCCAAGATCCGCTTGTGCCTCGGCCCGTCCCGCGGCTGTCATTGCGACGACGACCGCGCCGCCACGACCGTTCGGTCGGCATACCCCGTAGCGAAGCACAAGGTCGATCTCCGTTTGGCGGATCCTGCGCTCCTGGCAACGCCGGGCTGCATGGGACGACAGTTCCATCTTCATCATTGCACCTCCTCCGCGACGCGACAGCTAGTATAACACGTAGTGTGCCACATAGTTAGTCAGTGAGTGTAGGTTCTGAAGCTGCCGCCTGCTCGCCGAGGCTGCCGAGGGGGTGAGCCGGTTCGAAGGTGCCGGTTCACTGGTGTGGCCGGTGCCTACCTACCTTGGCGCTGACCCGTAGGTGCGTCCGGCTCGCGAGCGCCCGGCGGCGTCGCGTTCACGCCCGACGCCGCACGGTGACCGGCAGGCCGTTGAAGGCCGCGTTGCCGCTGAGCGTGTCGAGGTGGCGCTCGCTGGTGACGTCGTTGACGCTCGCGCCCGGCTGCCTGCCCGCGACGGCCAGGCGGATGCCGGCGCGGTCGTGACCCCAGCCGTGGGGGAGGCTGACGACGCCGGAGCGGACGGCGTCGGTCACTTCGACGGGGACGGTGACGCTGCCGGCTTCCGACGTGACCTCGGCCAGGTCGCCGGTTGCGAGTCGGCGGGCCGCTGCATCGTCGGGGTGCACGAGCAGCGTGCAGCGCCGGCGGCCCTTGATCAGGCGCGGGCTGTTGTGCAGCCAGGAGTTGTTGCTGCGCAGGTCGCGCCTGCCGATCAGCGCCAGTCGGCCGTTCGTGCGGCGGTCGGCCTCCGGCAGGAGGCGCGCACGCGCCTCCTCCACGAAATCCTGTGGGGCGAGGTCGACGAGACCGTCACGCGTGGCGACAAGGCTGCCGATGCGGCCGGGCTGGAGCGGGCCGAGGTCGATGCCGTGGGGCGCCGCGCGCAGGCGGGCCAGCGACAACCGGTGTGGCCCGAGACGCAGCAGGAGGTCGAGAATGCGGTCGGGCGTGAGCTGCGCCAGGGCGCGGGCGGCCGCGGTGCGGAGCGGGCGTGGGGCGAAGAGGCGCGCGGCCAGCGCGGTCAGGATCTCCCAGTCGTGGCGTTCTCCCGGTGCCTGCGGCAGGACGGGCGCGACGTACTTCGCGACGTTGCGGACGGCAAACGCGTTGAGCGCCAGATCGTAGTGGGGGCGGGTCAACGGCGGGGCGGGTGGCAGCAGGACGTGCGCGTGGCGCGTGGTCTCGTTGAGGTACGGGTCGATCGCGACGACGTGCTCCAGGCGGCCCAGCGCCCGGTCGAGGCGGCGCCCGTTCGGCGCCGACAGGACGGGGTTGCCCGCCACGGTGACCAGCGCCCGGACGGCGCCGTGGCGGCTCGACTCGATCTCGTCCGCGAGCGCGGCGACCGGCAGTTCGCCGGTGAACTCGGGCAGTCGCTGCCTGCCGCCGCGCCAGCGGTTGAACGTGCCGCGGAAACCGGCCCGTGCGAGGCCGCCGACGCCGTCGACCGCCGGAGTCGTCAGCAGCAGGCCGCCCGCTTCGTCGAGGCGGCCGGTTGTCAGGTTGAGCGCCTGCAGAAACCAGACCGCGAGCGTGCCGTGGCGCTGCGTGCAGAGCCCGACGCGGCCGTAGCCGGCGGCCCGCCCGGCGGTCGCGAAGTCGGTGGCCAGCCGCCGTATCACCGGCGCGGGAATGCCGGTCCGCGCGGCCACCCGCTCGGGCGGGAACTCGCGGACGAGCGCGGCCAGTGCGCCGAGTCCCTTGATGCGCCCGGCCAGCCGGCCGAGGTGGGTCAGTCGCCGGGCGAAGACGACGTGCAGCAGCGCCGCGAGCAGCAGGGCGTCCGCGCCGGGCCGGATGGCGAGATGCTCGTCGGCTGCCGCCGCGGTCTCCGTGCGGCGAGGGTCGACGACGACCACGCGGCCGCCTCGCGCCCGCACGGCCGCGAGGCGCCGCCGCATGCCCGGCGCGCTCATCAGGCTGCCGTTGGACACCAGGGGATTCGCGCCGAGGACGAGAAAGAAGTCCGTCCGGTCGATGTCCGGCACGGGGATCAGGGCGAAGTGTCCGAACATGCGCAGCGCCGTGAGCATCTGCGGCAACTGGTCGGCGGAGCTGGCCGAGTAGACGTTGCGGGTGCGGAGGGCGCGGGTGAACGGCAGCAGGTGGGTCATCAGCCCCAGGTTGTGGGCCACCGGGTTGCCGTAGTAGACGGCGACCGCGTCGCGGCCGTGGCGCCGGCGGACGCGCGCGAGACCCGCGGCCGCCCTCTCCAGGGCCTCCTCCCAGGCAGCCTCGCGCCACGTGTGGCCCTGGCGCAACCGGGGCGTGCGGACGCGGTCGGGATCGTCGTGCAGATCGGCGAGCGCGGGCGCCTTGGGGCAGACGTGACCGCGGCTGAAGACGTCGTCCGGGTCGCCGCGGACCGCGCGGATGCACCGACCGTCGACGTCGACCAGCAAGCCGCACATCGCCTCGCAGAGCGGACACGTGGCGGTGTGCGTGCTAGGCCGGCGGCGCATTGGACAAGGTGGGCTGGCTGACACTATCGTAGCGGCAACGACAGGCCCGTCGCCTGTCCGTCAGGCTGCCGATTGGTGCTCCCAAGCGGTCCGGGAGCGGAACGGAGGATGCAGATGCAACGTGATACGCGGCGGCACGGCTGGCACGGCGCGGCGTGCGGCACGGTGCTCGCGGCCCTGGCTGCAGCCGGATGCGTCAGCCCCGAGCCGTCCGCGCCGGCGGCCGGGGATGCGGAGCAGGCCGCCGAGACGCTGCCGGTGGTGCGCGGCGCCCACGAGGCGGTCGACGACCCGCAGGCGACCTTCACCGACACACGGGGGCTGACGGTCGAAGGCCTCCCGATCGACTTCCCGGCGCGGCGCTATCCGGCTTCGGCCGATTTTCCGACCGGGCCCGCGCTGGGCGAGCGCCTCCCGGACTTCACGCTGGCCAACCAGCACGGCGAGCTGATCGACTTCCACGCCGACCGGGACGGACACGCGGCAGTCGTCGTGTTCTACCGTTCGGCGGTGTGGTGACCCTACTGCCAGACGCAGCTGGTCGAGCTGCAGGGACAACTGGACGACTTCGAAGCGGCGGGGTTCAAGATCTACGGTATCAGCTACGACTCGGTCTCCGAGCTGGCGGCATTCTGCGACCAGCACGGTATCGAGTACGACCTGCTGGCCGACGACGACTCGGCGGTGATCACGCAGTTCGGCATCCTCAACACGCTGATCGAGCCGGAGGGGCCGCTGGCCGATCGCTTCTACGGCCTCCCGTTCCCCGGCACGTACGTCGTGGACGAGGACGGCGTGGTGACCGAGAAGTTCTTCAACGAGCACTACGCGACGCGGACGTCGGCAGGCACGATCCTCGACTCGGCCCTGGGGCGTGCGCTGCGCCACGAGGAGGCGCCCACGGCGGACCATGGCGCGCCGCGGGTCAGGTTCAGCGCTTTCCTGTCGGATCCACAGCTCACCCTGGAGGTGACGAGCACGCTCAACGTGCGGGTGGAGACGGAGGAGGGCTACCACGTCTACGCACGGCCCCTGCCCGAGGACTACTACCCGACGACGGTGCGACTCGAGCCCGTCAGCGGCCTGGAGATCGGGGAGGCGGTCTACCCGCCGACGATGCCGATGCGCTTCGAGGCACTGGACGTGACGTTGAACGTCTATGAGGGGGCGGCCGACATCGCGATTCCGGTCACGGCCATGGCCGACCTGTTCGCCGCGGGTCGGGAGACGGTCGATCTGGACGTCGTCGTCGACTACCAGGTGTGCAGCGACACGGTGTGCTACCTGCCGGAGGAGGCCCGGCTCGCGCTCTCGGCACCCCTCGCGGGCCTGCTGGGCCGCTGAGCCGCGGGCGTCAACATCAACGGCGGCGGCCGCGGCGGAGGAGCCAGGGGACGAGCAGCGCCGCCGCGGCCAGCACCAGGAGCGTCCCCGAGAGGGGCCGGGTGAACAGGACCGCGACATCGCCCTCGGCGATTGCCAGCGCGCGCCGCAGTTGCTGCTCTGCCAGCGGACCCAGGATGAGCCCGATGACGGCGGGCGCCACCGGCACGTCCAGCCGCCGCATGCCGAAGCCTGCGAGGCCGATCACGTACATCAGCCCCACGTCGAACAGTGAGCCGTTCAGGCTGTAGGTGCCCACCGTGGCGAACAGCACGATGCCGGCCGCCAGCAGCGGCCTGGGGATGGCCAGTAGCCGTGCCCACACCGGCGCCAGGGGCAGGTTCAGCACGAGCAGCATGACGTTGCCGACGTAGAGGCTCGCGATCAGACCCCACACCAGCTCCGGCTGCGAGGCGAAGAGGAGCGGTCCCGGCTGCAGGTTGTGCTGCTGGAACGCCGCCAGCATGACGGCAGCCGTGGCCGAGGTGGGCAGACCCAGGGTGAGCAGCGGCACGAGCACGCCGGCCGCCGACGCGTTGTTGGCCGCCTCCGGTCCGGCCACGCCCTCGATGGCGCCGCGACCGAACTCTTCGGGATGGTCGGCGAGCCGCCGCTCCATCCAGTAGGAGAGGAACGTCGGGATCTCGGCGCCGCCGATGGGCAGCGCCCCCAGCGGGAACCCTACGCAGGCGCCCCGCAGCCAGGGCCTCCAGGAGCGCCGGAGATCGGCGCGCGTCATCCACGTCCAGCCGCTGACGCGCGCGGCCGTGGCGGCCGCCGCCGGGGTCGCTGCCATCAGCAGCACTTCACCGACGGCGAAGAGGCCGATCACCACCACCACGACGTCGATGCCGTCGAGCAGGTTGGGGATGCCGAAGGTGTAGCGCGCCTGGCCGGTCTGCAGGTCGATGCCGACCAGGCCCAGCGCCAGGCCGAGCAGCAGGCTCGCCAGCCCGCGCAAGGGCGAGGTGCCCAGCACTGACGAGACCGTCGCGAACGCGACCAGGATCAGCGCGAAGTACTCGGCCGGACCGAACCGCAGCGCGATCTCCGCCAGTGCCGGTGCGGCCAGGGTCAGGCCGGCGATGCCGAGCGTGCCCGCCACGAACGAGCCGACGGCGGCAGTGGCCAGCGCGGCGGATGCCCGCCCGGCCTGCGCCATCCGATGTCCGTCGATGGCCGTGATGATGGCGCCGCTCTCACCGGGTGTGTTCATGAGGATCGACGTGGTCGATCCGCCGTACATGGCGCCGGCGTACACGCCGGCGAACATGATGAATGCTCCCACCGGCCCGAGCTGGAACGTCACCGGCAGCAGCAGCGCCACCGTCAGGGCCGGTCCGATGCCGGGCAGGATGCCGACGACGGTGCCCAGCACGACCCCGAGGAACGCCCACAGCAGGTTCCCGTCCTGGAGCACGACCGCGAATCCCTGCAGGAGCGCCGCGAGCGATTCCATGGGATGGACGCCTTGGAGGCGACTGTAGTGTAGTCTGGAGCCGAGCGCGGCGCGGGGAAGAGAGGTCCCCGCGCGCGCATGCGCCGGAGTCCGAGGCGCAGCCCCGTCCGCAGGAAGCCCCGCGCCGGCCTGGCGGGGGCGAGGAGGGCCGAAGCGATGCAGGTCTTGAAGAGCGGGCGGGCGCCGGCGGTGGCAGTCCTGCTGGTCCTCGTCGTCGTTGCGGTCGCCACGGATCGCGCGCAGGGCACGCAGGACGCCGAGCCGGTACGGGAAACCATCGTCTACAGCACCATCCAGCCATCCAACTGGGACCTGTTCCTCTTCGATGCAGCGGGCACGAAGCCGCGGCGACTGACGACCGATCCGGGGCTCGACTACAACGGCGCCTTTTCGCCCGACGGGCGCTGGGTGGTGTTCACGTCCGAACGCAGCGGCAGCCCGGACCTGTACGTGCTCGACCTGCACGGCAGTGCGCCGCCGCGACCGTTGATCACCGGTCCCGCGCTCGAGGACGCGGCGGACATATCGCCGGACGGCAGGCACGTGCTGTTCGTCAGCACGCGCAGTGGCAACGCGGACATCTTCGTGATGCCGTTCCGACCCGAGGACCCGTCGGCCGCGAGCGCGGCCGTGAATCTGACGCGCCACGCCGCGGGCGACTACAACCCGGTGTTCTCACCCGATGGCACGCGGATTCTGTTCTCCAGCAGCCGCCATACGGCTGTCTCGACGAGCACCGGCCCGGGCCCTCCGCCGACCTACCTGGCCAGCGAGCTGTACGTGATGCAGGCGGACGGGAGTGAGGTGCAGCGGCTGACCCGGCACGAGAGCTGGGACGGGGCGCCGGCGTGGACGCCCGACGGCCAGGCGGTCGTCTTCTATTCGCAGCGCGACGGCGAGCCGCGCATATACCGCACCCGCAGCGACGGCTCCGGGACCGAGCCGATTTCGGCCAGCGGCGAGCCGGCGCTGTCACCGACCTTCGGCCCCGACGGGCGCCTGGCGTTCACGGTGCGGCGCGACGACCGCTGGACGATCGTGACCGCACGGTCGAATGGGGGTGACGTGCGGGTGGCCAGCGACACCGCGCGCGACTACTGGGCGCCGGAGTACGACCCGGCTTCCGGACGCCTGTTGGCGCACGGGCCTGGACCGCAGGAGCCGGCGTCCCACTTCGAGAGCGACGCGCCCGGAGCGTTTCCCGTGCATGCACCCGTGGCGGTCCGCCTGCCGGACCGTCGGGTCTCGCTGATCGGCATCCGCGGCTACATCCCGGCCATCGACCGTACCTCCGGCGAGGTGGCCACCAGCGAGGCGTTCGCGAGGCTGGTGGCGTCCAGGGCCGACGGCAGCGGCAAGCGCGTGCTGGTCGACCGCGCCGGCGCGCATCGGTATCGGGGGCCGCATTCGGCCTGGGGGCCTTCGTGGTCGTACGACGGCGGTTGGCTGGCATTCGCCGTGGGCCCACCGTTTGCTTCGGGCGCGTCGGATGTGGACATCTGGAAGATTCGCAGCGACGGCAGCGGCCCGGTGAACCTGACGCCCGATTCCGACACCAACGAGGCGTTCCCGGACTTCGCACCGGATGGCCGGCGCATCGTCTTCCGCAGCCTGCGCCACGGCAACGCCGACATCTACCTGATGAATGCCGATGGCACGGATGCACGCCGCCTGACGCACCATGCGGCGACGGACACCATGCCGGCTTTCTCGTCGGGCGGCGATCGCATCGCCTTCACGTCGTTTCGGGACGGGAACTTCGAGATCTACACCATCGCGCTCGATGCGAACGGGCAACCCGGCCCGCCCGAGCGCCTGACGTGGAACCCGGGCAACGACATGCACCCGAAGTTCTCGCCCGACGACGAGTGGGTGCTCTTCACGTCGCAGCGCAGCGAGTTCAGCGACGAGTTGCCGTTGCTGCGCGTCATCTTCCAGCCCCAGCCGTATGGCGAGCTCCATGCCATCCGCCTGGCGGACCGGACCGTAGTGCGGTTGACGCACAACAAGTGGGAGGATGGCCCGACGGCCTGGGTCCGGGACGTGCCCGACCTGAACTGACGCTGCAGCACGGGCCGGCGTCCAGACCGCGTCGCGTTACGACCCGCGGCGGGTGTGTGCGATGCTGCAGACTTGACTTCTCGCCATCGAACGCTTCGTTCTGCCGCCGCCGGGGCCGCCCGGGGAGCAGCTCGGTGGACGTTCCCGACGGACCTGCGGCGGACGCCCCACGGCGGTCGAGGCCGCGAGGCGTCCGCCACAGCGCGCGACTTGCCCGCTCGCGCGCGCTACAGCGCGCGCTCGAAGAGGGCCAGCAAACGGCTCCACGCACGCTCGGCCTGGGCCTCGTGGTACACCAGCGTATCGGGCGGGCACCAGCCGTGCAGAGCACCTTCGTATACCTCGATCTCCGCCGGCAACCCGGCCGCATCGAACGCCTCGCGCAGGACGTTCTTCGCTTCCGGCTCGTTCTCGTCGTCGTTCTCGGCGATGGCGAACAGGTAGTGCGCCGTCATCTGCGGCACCAGCAGGTGCGGGCTGTCCGGCTGGTCGGTCACCAGACCGCCGCCGTGGAACGACGCGCCTGCGCCGATGCGGTCAGGCAGGGCCGCCGCCGTGCGCATGGTGATGGGGCCGCCCATGCAGTAGCCCATGGTGCCCATCTTGCGGTTGCTGTCGACCGACGACTGGCCGTCGAGAAAGCTCACGAACGCCTGGGCGTCGGCCATGTGGGTTTCTGCGTTCAGCGTCCCCATCAGCGGCCTCAGCGTGCCGGCCACCGCGGCGAAGTCCCGGCTCTCGACGATCGGCGCGCGCTGCGACCGATAGTACTGGTTGACTACCAGCACCGAGTAGCCCGACTCGGCGAGGCGCTTGGCCATTTGCCGCTTCGCCGGGCGCAGGCCGAAGGCGTCGGGCCAGATCAGGACGCCGGGATGGGCGCCGCTCGCGGGATGCACGAAGTAGCTGTCGCACACGCCCTCGGGCGTCGTGACGTCGATCTCGGCTTCCGTCACCTCCTGGGCGTTTGCCGGTCGCGGCAGTAGCAGCGCCAATCCTGCCCCGGCCGATACGGCTCCGAACTGCCGCCGCGTCAGCCTCTTCGCCTCCAGATACCTCGTGATGTCGGCATCGGTTCGTTCATCGCACATTCCTGCCTCCTTGGTTGGCGGAACCCTCGCGGGTCGACCGGTTCTCTTGCTGACCGCCGACGATTCTATGCGAAAAACCGGACTGGAGTCTGCGCGCCGGGGTCCCCGCGAGCCGGCGCCGGGGATGCGGGCGGCGCGCCGTCCGGTATCAGAAAAGCAGTGCTTCAAGCAGTCCGGCCGGCAGGGCCAAGCCCAGGCCGCGGGCGAAGGCGGCGTAAACGGTCGTGGCGAGCAGCACGGCCACCACACCGTCGCGCAGTGGACGGCCCGCGGCGAAGGCGCGCGCGACCAGCCAGAACTGCAGGCTCGCGGCTGCGATGAAGCCGGCGCGTCCGACCAGCACCGGAAACAGCACGCCCGCGAGTGCCAGCCAGCCCAGCGCGGCCCAGCGCGGTGGGGCGGCTGCCGGCCCGTCGGGGCGCCGGCTTGCGCGCAGGGTCGGCGCGACCAGGGCGCCCCCCAGCAGCAGCAGTGCGAGCGCGACGCCGTACGGCACCGTGCGCGGCCCGATACGGTCGTAGCCGAAACCGGTGTCGATGTGCGCCGCGCCGGCACCGAGCACGAGACCCAGCAGGATGGCGCCGCCGCCGAGCAACAGGTCGGCGCGGGCTGTCATTGCGTCAGCCCGATCGACGCGAGCACGCCGGCCGCGCGCGCCCGCTCGGCGTCCAGGAACGCCTCGAACGCGGGACCCGAGAGGTGCAGATCGATCCAGTCGTTCCGCGCGAGGGTCGCCTGCCAGGCAGCTGACCCGCGCAGCGCATCGATCCGCACGGTCAGCGCGGCGCGCTGCTCGTCGGACAGGCGCGGCGGACCGACGACGCCGCGCCAGTTGGTCAGCGTCAGGTCGACCCCCTGCTCGCGGAAGGTCGGGATGGCGCGACCCGGCAGGCGCTCGGCGCTCGAAATGGCCAGCGCCCGCAGGCGGCCGGCATCGATCAGCGCTGCCAGCTCGCTGACGCCGTTGATGCCTGCCGCCACCTGGCCGCCCAGAATCGAGGCGATCGACTCGCCCCCGCCGGAATGCGGCACGTAGTTGATCGCGGTCGGGTCCATGCCGGCCTCCGCTGCCAGCAGGCCGGCGAGCATGTGGTCGGTGCCGCCGGCCGACCCGCCCGCGATGGCGAGCGCGCCGGGGCGCTGCCGCCACGCTTCGAGAAAGGCGTCCAGATGGTCGTACGGCGAATCGGCGGGGACCACCAGCACCTCGTAGTCGCCGGTCAGGCGGGCTATCGGCGTCGTTTCCTCCAGCGTCACCGCCGAGCGGTTGGTCAGTACGGCGCCGACCATGATGAGGCCGGTGACCAGCAGCACGTCGCCGCGCCCGACGTTGTTGTTGACGAACTGCGCCAGGCCGATGGTGCCGCCGGCGCCGGCGACGTTAACCACCCGGACGCCCCCGGCCGCCGCGCCGTCCTGCAGCGCCGCCTGCAGGGCACGCGCCGTCTGGTCCCAGCCGCCGCCGGGGGCCGCCGGCGCCAGGATGGTCAGTACCGCCGGCCCCGTGACCGGTTGTCCGGTGCAGGCCAGCACGACCGCGAGCATGGCGGCGCACGGCAGACGCATGCTACCTGGTCTCCAGCGCGCAGCGGACGAGTGCGCAGAAGCGGTACAGGCCGTGCACGAACTTGCCGTACGGCAGCAGCAGGAACAGCCCCGCGACGGCGCCGAGGTGGACGCCCAGCAGCGTGCCCATGGCCGCCGACTCGCGCGCCGCCAGCAGCAGGAACCCGGTGAGGCTGGTCTCGAAGAGGAGCACCAGCAGCACCAGGTCCATGCCGAACTGCGCCCGGTCTTGCCGTTCCGGCGGACGGCGCAGCTTCATCCACAGCAGGCCGGCCGGGCCGATCAGCAGACCCGCACCGCCGACGGAGCCCAGCAGCACCGGTGCGCTCCACAGCGGGTACGGCGCCGGCCAGCCCAGCACGTTGTGGTAGACGGCAGCCACCGTGGTGGCAGCGAAGCAGAGCAGGAAGCCGTAGAACGTGCAGTGATGCCAGCCGCGTCGGAACGCGCCCCCGTCCGGGTCGCCGTCGGCCAGATGGCGCAGGGTCACCATGTCCCGTGCCGCCTGCCGCAGTGCGCCGCGCCTCGGCGCCGCGCCCGCGCCGAGGCCGAAGTCGCGCCAGCAGCGGCGCAGCCCGACCAGCAGGGCCGCCGCGGCGAACGACGCCAGCGCGCCGAAGACGCCGACCATCGCGGTGTGGGGCATGACCCGATAGAAGGCGCCCTGCTCGTCAGCGTGTGGTGCGAACAGGACGTCGCCGCCGACCGCCAGGGCCAGCACCAGGGCGAAGAGCAGCGGCGCGGCCGCGGCGCCCAGGAGCAGCGCCAGACCGCTGCGCTCGAAGAGCCCGGCGATGCGCGCCGGCCAGGCGTAGGTGCGGTAGGACGCGCGGCGCAGGGCGGCGAGCGTGCGCGGCAGGTCGACCCCGAAGGGGTGGGGCGGGGCGTACTGGCAGGCGTCGAGGCATTCGCCGCAGTCGTGGCAGAGGTTCGCCAGGTAGCGGAGGTCCCGTTCCCCGAAGTCGAGGTGCCGCTCGATCGCGGGGAACACGGGGCAGAGGCCCTCGCAGTAGCGGCAGGCGTTGCAGATGCGGGCCGCGTGGCGTCCCTCCTCGACGAGCGGCAGGGGCAGCCGCGTCGCGTCCGACGTCCGGCTGCTAGTCGCGGGCACGGCGCGCCGCCTCCTCGCCGGCCTGGCGGCCGAACACGGTGCCTATCGACATGCCGAGCCCCGCGAGGTAGCCCTGCCCCAGGATGTTGCCGGCCATGATCTCGCCGGCAGCGAACAGGTTCTCGGCCGGTGTTCCGTCCTGCCAGATGATGCGGGCCCGCGCGTCGACCGCCACCCCCAGGTACGTGAACGTGATGCCGGGTCGCAGCGGATAGGCGCAGAACGGCGGATGGTCCAGCCGCCGCGCCCAGTGGCTCTTCGGCGGCGTCAGCCCGGCCGTCGAGCAGGTATCGAGCCCCGTGTGATCGAAGGTGCCCGGCCGTACCGCGGCGTTGTAGTCGGAGACGGTGCGCTCGAGCACGCCCGGTTCGAGCCCCAGCTCGGCGGCGAGCGCGGGAATGGACGGCGCCTCCACGGGAGGCAGCATCGGCGGGATGAACAACCCGCGGGCACGCGCGTCGAAGATGACGAATGCCGTCTGCCCCGGCTGCCGGGCTACCAGCCGGCCCCAGATGGCGTAGCGCTTGGGCCAGAGGTCCTCGCCCTCGTCGTGGAATCGCTCGGCGCGTGCATTGACCACGATGCCGAGCGGGATGCAGTCCACGCGGGTCACGATGCCGCCGTCGAAGCGGGGCGCCCGGCCGTCTATCGCCACGGCATGGCACTGGGTGGGATCCCCCGTGGTGCGGGCGCCGCGGTCCATCAGCGCGCGCAGGACGCGACCGGTGTCGTACGGCGTGCCCCGGACCAGGAAGTTGTCGGCCGCCTCGCCCCACGCCGCCCGCAGCCAGTCGAGATTGGCCTGGAAGCCGCCGGACGCGGCCACGAAGGCTCTGGCGCGGACCTTTTCGAGGCGGCCGTCGCGCGCGACGCACGCGCTTCGAAACCGGCCCTGCTCGACGTCCAGGTCGCGGACCTCGGCGTCGTACTCGACCTCGACGCCCAGGCGTGCGGCGGCCCGGTAGTAGGCGTTGATCAGCGTCTTGCCCCCGCCCAGGAAGAACGCGTTGGTGTGCGACAGATGCAGGGCGCCGCCCAGCGCCGGCTGGAAGCGCACGCCGTGGGCGGTCATCCACTCGCGGCAGCCCGCCGTGCCGGCGATCACCTGCCGGGCCAGCCTCTCGCTGGTCTGCCCGCCGGTCACGTCCAGCAGGTCCCGCCAGTACTGCTCCGCGGAGTAGGTGCCGGTCAAGGGATGCGCCGGCCCGTCGTGCATGCAGCGCAGGTTGCGGGTATGCCGGCTGTTGCCGCCGCGGAAGTGCCTGGGGGCGGACTCGAGCAGCAGCACGCTCGCGCCCGCTGAGCGGGCCGTCAGGGCCGCGCAGAGGGCCGCGTTGCCGCCGCCCGCGACGAGGACGTCGTACGTGCGGCCCGGGTGCATCGGTGTGCTGATACTATCAGTTGGCATGGGACACGGTCGCAGCCCGCGGGGGTGGGCGGCAGCGCTGGCGTTCGCGCTGGCGGCGACGGTCGCCGCGTGGGCGGCGGCACCGTTGCGCGCGCAGCGGGCCGGGGACGAGACGCACGCGCAGGGCCAGGTGCACGTGCTCACGTCGGGCGGCTTCGCCGCGGCGTACGACGTGCTGGCCCCGCGCTTCGAAGCGGCAACCGGCGCGCGGCTGGTCACGGCGCAGGGCGCGTCCACGGGCGGTGCGCCCGACTCGATCCCGGCCCGGCTGGCGCGCGGCGAGCGCCACGACGTGCTGATCATGTCGCAGGCCGGGCTGAACGAGTTGACCGCGCGCGGCCTCGTGCGACCGGACTCGCGCGTGGATCTGGCCAGTTCGTCCATCGGCATGGCGGTGCGGGAGGGCGCCCCCGTGCCGGACATCAGCACGCCGGCGGCCTTCCGGGCGGCGCTGCTCGCCGCCGAGTCGATCGGCTACTCGGCGAGCGTGAGCGGCACGTACCTGGCCACGGAGCTCTTTCCGCGGCTCGGTCTGGCCGAGCAGCTCGCGCCGAAGAGCCGCCGCATCGTCAGCGAACGCGTGGCCGCGGTCGTCGCGCGCGGCGAGGTCGAGGTCGGCTTCCAGCAGGTGAGCGAGATCCTGTCCATCGCGGGGGCGGCGTACGCCGGTCCCATCCCGGCCGAGTACCAGCGGATCACTACGTTCTCGACCGGCGTCATGACGCAGGCGCGGAACGCGGCGGGCGGGCGACGGCTCATCGACTACCTGTCGTCCGCGGCGGTGGCCGCGACGGTCGCCGCGACCGGTCTGCAGCCGCTGACCGGTCGCGACTGACGGACGCGGTCGCCTGCGCGTCGGATCCCCAACCGGAGATGCCTCCATGAGCAAGCTCGTCGTCCGCACGGCCACCCTCGACGATCTGGAGACGATAGTCGACTTCAACATCCGTCTGGCTGCGGAGAGCGAGGATATCCGCCTGGATCGCCGGACGGTGCACCGGGGCGTGCGGGGCCTGCTGGCGGATGCCGCGCGCGGCGCCTACTACGTGGCCTGCGCACCGGGCATCGTCGGTCAGATGATGCACACGCACGAATGGAGCGACTGGCGTAACGGCGACATCTGGTGGATCCAGAGCGTGTACGTGCATCCCGACCACCGGCGGCGGGGCGTATGTCGCGCGCTCTACGAGCACATCCGGGCGCGCGCGGCGGCGGCCGGCGTCGTGGGCGTGCGGCTGTACGTGGAGCAGGGGAACGCCCGCGCCCAGGCCGCCTACGCGGCGTTGGGCATGCGCCTGGGCGGCTACGTGGTGATGCAGGATCTGTTCGACGCCGGCGGCTGACCGGCGAGAAGGGGCGGCGGGGCGGCTCCGACCACCCCGCCTGACCAACCGCAGCGGCTACTTCGACGCCGCCATCGCCTCCGCCTCCTCGACGCGGGAGCCGGCGAGGATGCCCTCGAGCCCGTAGTTCCCCTCGTGACAGGCGAACTCGTAGAGCGGGTCCGGATTCAGCTTCATCGGATGCTGGGCGGTCCAGGCGCTCGTCCAGATGGTCGGATCCTCGACCGTGTACTCGTACATCAGGTTCTCGGCGTCCATGCGCGTCAGGCGCTCGATGAGTCGCAAGTTCTCGCCGGAGCTGAGCAGCGGCCGACCGATCTGGTCGTGCTTGCCGTTGAAGTGGACGGTCTCGATGATCAGTGTGTCACCTTCCCAGCGGCCGCGCGAGTCGCCCATCCACTGCCGGATTCCCGGCTCCACGTGCGGCCGGCCATCGAGCGGGATGATGCGCGCGTCGTAGTTCTGCTCGGCCAGCAGCACCACGTAGCCGGGAATCTGGAAGATCTGCACGTTGTTGTTGTAGCCGCCGGTGCTGAGGGGCGGCCCGGCCTTTGCGTGCTGGATGCAGCGGTCCCCCGCGTCGAGGTCGGTCCAGCTCGCGGCGGGCAGCATGCCGCGGCGGACCGCGGCGATGCGCGCCGCTTCCGCCGACGCGGCCCGGTTCGCGGCGGGCCCCGTCAGGGCCGGCAGCCTGCCATCGGACGGCTCCACGATCAGCGACGTGCGGCGCGTGCCGATGGCCGTGGTGCCCCGGTCCAGCCAGAAGTTGTTGTAGAAGCCGGGCGTGCCGTCCGCGCGCCGGTCGACCTGATCGCTGGCGGTGGTGGTCTGCCGCTCGCGAGTGAGCAGGCGTTCGTTGCGCGCCAGTGTCTCGCGCTCGAGCTCGGCCGCCTCTTCCTCGGTCAGATACGCCTTGTCCCCGAACTCCACGGGCCGCTCGAGCGGCGTGAGCGTGCGGTAGTCCCACACGCCCTGGATGTCGGGATCGCCCCACGGCGTGGTGGGCACCGCCGACTGTGCCGCGGCGAGCGCCGGCAGCAGGGCCCCGAGCGCCAGCACGGCAACGGCCGCCGACTGACTTCGCAATCTCATCGCTGTCCTCCTCTGTGCGTTCCGCTACGGAACAAGCCCATGTGCCATGCAATCATGCCTCCGGACTCACCTGCCGCGCAAGGCACGCACGGCGCGCCGCGGCGGGAGCGGCGCGGGCGAAAGGCGCCCGCAAGCGGACGCCGGGGGGTCGGGGCGCAGCCCCGAGTGAAGTAAGCCCGGCGCGGGGTGAACGCGGGGTGAAGATGTTATCGTGTGGGCTGCGTGTTTCGCGCGACTGGAGTGACGGGGGACCCATGCCCGGTGCAGGACCGTCGGTCACAGCCGGTCTGACGGCCGTGGCCACGGCGGCGCTCGTTGCCGCGGCCGCAGCCCAGACTGCGCCCATCACGTTCGAGGAGCACGTCCGTCCCATCATGGAGCGGACCTGCTGGAACTGCCACGGCGCCGCCGCGCAGCTTTCCGGTCTCGACCTTCGGACGCGCGCCGGCGCGCTCGAGGGCGGCACGCAGGGACCGGCGCTGGTGCCTGGCCGCGCGGAGGAGAGCCGGCTCTTCCGGATGGTGGCCGGCCTCGATCGACCGCCGATGCCGATGGGCGGCGAGCGTCTCAGCGCCGCCGAGGTGGCAGTTCTGCGCACCTGGATCGACGAGGGAGCGCACTGGGATGCCGGCGGCGCGCCGACGGCCGCCGCTGCGCTGGCGGCGCTGGAGAGCGGCGAGCTGCCGCCCGACGCCCGCGACTACTGGGCCTTCCGGCGTCCGATACGCTCGCCGGTGCCGGTGTCCGGCGAGTTCACCCACCCGGTGGACCGCTTTCTCGAGGCGGCCCGCCGCCCGGCGGGGATCAGCGCTGCGCCGCCCGCCGACCGGCTGACGCTGCTGCGCCGCGCCTACCTGGATCTCACCGGCATGCCCCCGACCCCGGCGCAGACGGACGAGTTCCTGGCCGACACCGCGCGGGGCGCCTGGGAGAGGCTCGTCGATCGGCTGCTGGCCTCGCCGCACTACGGCGAGCGCTGGGGCCGACACTGGCTCGACGTGGCGCGCTATGCGGACTCGGCCGGCTTCGAGCAGGACTACACGCGGCCGAACGCCTGGCGCTACCGGGACTACGTAATCGACGCCTTCAATGCCGACAAGCCCTACAACCAGTTCATCCGCGAGCAGATCGCGGGTGACGAGCTCGACCTCGTCACCGACGAGACGCTGATCGCTACGGGCTTCCTGCGGGCCGGACCGCGTGTCCAGTTCCGCGAGAAGGACAACCCTGAGCGGCGGCACGACTACCTCGACGACGTGCTCGAGACGGTCGGACGCGGGATGCTGGGGATGACGGTCCAGTGCGCCCGCTGCCACGACCACAAGTTCGATCCGATTCCGCAGCGGGACTACTACCGCCTGCAGGCGTCGATCTTCGGCTACGTCGAGACGGACTGGCCGCTCCTCGACCGGGCGGCGGCCGACGCGTGGCGCGCGCAGAACGCCGCCATCGACCGCCTCCAGCGCCCGCTGGAGGACGAGATCGCGGTCATCGAGGCGCCCTACCGCGAGCGGTTCCGGAACGATCTGATCCGTGAGCGGTTCCCCGCGCATGTGCAGGCGGCGGCCTTCAAGCCGGAGACCGAGCGCACGCCCGGCGAGCAGCTCCTGGCGGCGCAGGTGCTCGCGATCGATTCGCCGCGCTGGGACGTCGCCGCGGCCATGAGCCCGGAACACCGGGCTCGCGTCGACACGCTGCGCACGCGGCTCGCCACGCTCGACGCCCGTCGGCCGCCAGCGCCGGCCATGGCCGAGATCGTCACCGACGGCGACTACCGGTTCGCGCCCGACGGACCCGGCGATCAGGTCGTCGGCTGCCCGGAGTGCCGCCTTCCGCCGGACGAGCCGGGAACCTTCCTGCACGAGCCGGGCGGGCCCGCGTACCAGGCGCCCCCCAGCTACTTCCTGATCCGGGGTGATCCGTTCAGCCCGGGTTCCGAGATGTCGCCGGGCTTTCTGAGCGCCGCGACCTACGGCGACCCGCCGACGGTCGTGCCCCGGCCGGACGGGCGCACTTCCGGGCGTCGGCTCGCGCTCGCCGAGTGGATTGGTTCGCGCGACAACCCGCTCACCGCGCGCGTCATCGTCAACCGCATCTGGCATCACCACTTCGGGCGCGGCATCGTGCGGACGCTGGACAACCTGGGCCGGATGGGCGAGGCGCCGACGCATCCGGAGCTGCTCGACTGGCTGGCCGTGGAGTTCATGGACCGCGGCTGGAGCATCAAGGCGATGCATCGGCTGCTGATGACGTCTGCCGCCTACCGGATGGCATCGGCCTACTCGCACGAGGCCGGCGCGGCGGCGGACCCCGACAACCGCCTGTTGTGGCGCTACCGCCCGCAGCGGCTCGAGGCCGAGGCTCTGCGCGACGCGATCATGACCGTCAGCGGCGGTATCAATCTGACAGTCGGCGGTCCGCCCGTCTTTCCGCACGTCCCCGAGGACGTCCTGCGAACGTCGGGAGGCAAGGGACTCTGGTGCGGCAGCCCGCCGGATGGGCGGCGCGTCGAGGTGCCGCACGAGGGCATCTGGTGCGTCGAGCCCGACGGGCCCGAGGTGTGGCGCCGCAGCGTCTACGTCTACCGGCGCCGCTCGCTGGCCTTCCCGTTCTTCGAGACATTCGACCTGCCGGACCAGAACCAGACGGCGGCGGCCCGCAACGTGTCGACCGTCTCCACGCAGGCGCTGACCCTCATGAACAACCCGTTCGTGCTGAACCAGGCGCGGCTGTTCGCCGCGCGGCTGGAGCGCGCGGCGCCGGGGGACCTGCGGGCGCAGGTCGACCTCGCCTACCGCATCGCGCTGACGCGCCCGCCGACCGCCGCGGAGGCCGACATCGCGCGCGAGCTGGCCGCCGCGCGCGGTCTGGGCGATCTGGCGCACGTGATGCTCAACCTGAACGAGTTCCTGTACCTGAGGTAGGGATGATGCCCAGCCATCACCACCACTGCCGCCGGCGGACGTTCTGGTCACGGCGCGACTTCCTCTTCCAGTCGGGTGGCGGCATCGCCGGCCTGGCGCTGGCCGATCTGCTGGGCCGGCAGGGGCTGCTCGCGGCTGGCGCCGCGCAGCCCGAGGCCTGCGCGGCGCCGCTGGCCGGCAACCCGTTCGCGCCGAAGGCGCCCCACTTCGCACCGCGCGCGAAAGCGGTCATCTCGCTCTTCATGAGCGGCGGCGTCAGCCAGGTCGACACGTTCGATCCGAAGCCGGCGCTGGCCCGCCATGCCGGCCAGCCGCTGGCGGACTCCGTGGTGGTGCGCCAGGGGCATCCCGGCCCGCTCATGCCGAGCCCGTTCGAGTTCCGGCGGCACGGCGAGAGCGGCATCGAGGTCTCGGAAATCTTCCCCCACCTCGGCGGGAAGGTCGACGAGCTGGCGTTCATCCGCTCCATCTACGGCCGCTCGAACGATCACATCCAGGCCACCTACGAGATGCAGAGCGGCCAGATCCGGATGGGTTTTCCAGCCGTGGGGTCATGGGTCACCTACGGGCTCGGCTCGGAGAGTGCGAGCCTGCCGGCGTTCGTCGTGATGAACGACCATCGCGGCGGGCCGCTGGGCGGGCCGAACGACTGGAGCGCCGGCTTCATGCCGGCTACCTATCAGGGGACGCTGTTCCGCGCCGTCGGCGATCCCATCGTCGACTTGCAGCCGCCGGAGGGGCTGACCGTCGCGCAGCAGCGCGCGCGGCTCGACACGCTGGCGAAGCTGAATGCGATCGATCTTGCGAAGAATCCGGGCAACTCCGAGCTGGCCGCGCGCATTGCATCGTACGAGCTCGCCTACCGCATGCAGGGCTGCGCGCCCGCGGCGGTCGACATCTCCGGCGAGTCAACGGCGACGAAGCAGCTCTACGGCCTCGACAACCCGCTCACCGAACCGTTCGGCCGCCAGTGCCTGCTCGCGCGGCGCCTGGTGGAGCGCGGCGTGCGCTTCGTGCAGCTCTTCCACGGCGGACTGGGCCAGCAGAACACCGACACCTGGGACGCGCACAGCAACCTGCAGGAGAACCACACGCTGCACGCGGCGGAGACCGACTTGCCCATCGCCGGCCTGCTGACGGACCTGAAGGCGCGCGGCCTGCTCGACTCGACCCTGCTGGTGTGGCATGCCGAGTTCGGCCGCATGCCGATTTCCCAGCGCGGCGTCGGACGTGACCACAACCCGGGCACCATGACCGCCTGGATGGCCGGCGCCGGCATCCGCGGCGGGCAGGTCATCGGCGCCAGTGACGACTTCGGCTACCGGGCGGTGGAGCAGCGCGTGTCGTCGCACGACCTGCACGCGACGATCCTGCACCTGCTCGGCATCGACCACACGCGGCTGACATACCGCTACAACGGCCGCGACATGCGGCTGACCGACGTCCACGGCGTGCCGATACCGCAGATCGTCGCGTAGCGGCCCGTGGCCAGAGAGGCCTGCTGGAGGAACTCGATGCGAAGCACCCGCAATCTTTTTGTCGGCACGTCCCTGCTCGGGCTGATAGTGGCCTGCGGCGTCGGCTCATCCATCGTCGAGGACGCCGCGGAGGAGCAGCTCGCCGCCCTGGAGAGCGGCGGCGGCCTGGCGCCCAGGTTCGAGGTCGATCCCTTGTGGCCGAAGAACCTGCCCAATCACTGGCTGATGGGTGCGACCATCGGCGTCGACGTCGATTCGCGGGACCACATCTGGGTCGTCCACCGCAACACGCCGGACCAGTTCGTCGCCCGGACGGAGATCGGCCTGGTCCAGGATCCCCCGCTCAGCGAGTGCTGTGCGCCGGCGCCGCCGGTCCTCGAATTCGACCAGGCGGGCAACCTCGTCTCGAGCTGGGGCGGTCCCGGAACCGAGACCGGGGACTACACCTGGCCGGTGTCGAACCACGGGATCACCATCGACCACCTGGACAATGTCTGGATCGGCGGCAACGGCGGACCCGATTCCCACGTCCTGAAGTTCGCGCGCGACGGCAGTTTCCTGATGCAGTTCGGGGCGTTCGGCGCACGGGCGGACGGGGAACAGGACGGGCAGCCGCGGTTCGAGCGCGACAGCCACGCCGCCGACAGCTTCGGGCGCGTGGCCAAGATTGGGATCGACCCGGACGCGGGCGAGGCGTACCTCGCCGACGGCTATCTGAATCGACGGGTCGCCGTCATCGACATGGAGACGGGTGAGCTCAAGCGCTACTGGGGCGCGTACGGCAACGAGCCCGACGACAGCGTCGACCTCGGTCGGTACGTGCCGGGCTCGGAGCCCGCGCCGCAGTTCCGAGGGCCGGTGCACTGCTCGGAGATTTCGAACGACGGCCTGGTGTACGTCTGCGACCGGGCCGAGGACCGCATTCAGGTGTTCCGGAAGGACGGCACGTTCGTCACGGAAGCGATCGTCGCGCCGAACACTCTCTCGCAGGGGTCGACCTGGGACATCGACTTCTCGCACGATCCGGAGCAGACGTACCTCTACCTGGCCGACGGGCAGAACATGAAGGTCTACATTCTTCTGCGGGAGACGCTGGAGGTGTTGACCGCGTTCGGCGACGGCGGCCGGCAGCCCGGCATGTTCTTCGCCGTGCACAGCATCGCCGTCGACTCGGACGGGAACATCTACACGACCGAGACCTACGAGGGTTCGCGCGTGCAGAAGTTCATCTACCAGGGCATGGGGCCGATTCCGGCCGGCGCCGAGGGTACGAACAGCCAGGGCGTGCTCTGGCCCACCGACTAGCTGTTCGACCGAGGGCCAACGCAGTCAGCCGGGATGCAGCGCTCGTCGACTGCAGCGGGGACTGTTGCCACGGGCTGCTGGCACCCGACGGGACTGCGCCCCGGAACCCGGCACCGCGAGTAGCTGCCGGCCCGGTGTCCGCAGCCCGGTCTCAGCGCTCGGACTCGGCCACGATGGCGATGGCTTCCAGCGCGGCCTGGTCGGCCGCCAGTTCCGCCTCGCCCGCCGGGTACTCGTTCATCTTCAGCAGGAAGGCGATGACGTCGGCGACGGCCTCGTCGCTGAGCGTCGCCGGGCGGTCGGCCGGCATCGTGACCTGGATGACCGTCATCAGGTCGCCGATCGTGCTGCCTGTCCAACGCAACGTGAACGCCTCTTCGATGAGCGGCGTGGCGAACGCGTCGCCCAGCAGATCGTCCAGGTGGCAGAACGTGCACTCGTCCTGATAGACCTGCTCGCCTCGCGCGGCCTGCGCCTCCGTGTAGACGCCGTCCCAGACGGTGCGCAACTGCTGGGCGCCGCCGGCCGCCGAGAGGCCGGCGACCAGCGCGGCGGCGACGGCGAAGAGCGGCAGGCGGACCGGCGGGCGGGTGCGGGAGATGCCTGGCATAGGGTTGTCCGTCGGTTGTCGGTTCGTTCAGTCGGGCAGGCTCAGCGCCACCAGCGCGTTGTCCTCGTTGCCGCCGACCGCCACCGCGATGTACTGCCGACCTTCGTGAAGATAGGTCATGGGCGCTGACGCGGCGAAGCCGTCGAGCTCGACGACGTGCAGCAGCTCGCCGTTCTGCTTGTCGAAAGCGTAGATCAGCTGGCGCCCGGCGTCCGGATCGCCCCAGGGGTCCCAGCTCGGCGTCAGGCGGCTGCCGTCGCGGCGGTCGCGACGCCAGACGGCCGCGAAGGCGAGCTCCTGCGTCACCAGGACGCTCTGGCCGTCGATGTGGTCGCCCAGCGGGGGCAGGTCGAGATCGCGCAGCAACGGGTGGTTGCGGGGTCCGTTGCCGAGCGGGCTGACCCACAGGATCTCGCCCCGGTTCATGTCGATGGCCGTCAGCCGGGCCCAGGGCGGCTTGAAGAGGGGAATGCCCTCCACCGTCGTGTCGGCACCGACCCGCAGCGGGATGCGGCGCCGCCGCTCGCCGGGGCGGGTCGGCCGGGCGATGGACGGCGAGGTGCGCGACGGCACGTACAGGATGCCGGTCGTCTGGTCGAAGCCGGCGCCGCCCCAGCTCGCCGCGCCGATCAGGCCCGGCAGCATCAGCGTGCCGCGTTCGGTGGGCGGCGTGTAGAGCGGTCCGTAGTCGAACTGCTGCAGCTTCTCGAGCGCGCGCCGCCGCAGGTCGGGCGTCAGGTCGATGAGGTTGTCCTCGGTCGTGCCCTGCAGGTCGAACGCCGGCGGGCGGGTGGGGAAGGGCTGCGTGGGCGCCGCCTGCTCGCCGGGCACCGTCGACGGCGGCACCGGCCGCTCCTCGATGGGCCAGACCGGCTCGCCGGTGGCGCGGTCGAACACGTAGGTGAACGCCTGCTTGCTCACCTGCATGATTGCCTTGATGGTGCGTCCGTCGACGGTGATGTCGCCGAGCACCGGCATGGCCGCGAAGTCGTAGTCCCAGATGCCGTGATGGATGGCCTGGAAGTGCCAGACACGCGCGCCGGTCGCGGCCTCCACGCAGACGATGCTCTCGGCGTACAGGTTGTCGCCGGGCCGCTCGCCGCCGTAGAAGTTGTTGGTCGGCGTGGATGTGGCCATGTACACGTAGTCGAGCTCGGGGTCGTACGCCATGCCGGCCCAGACGTTGGCGTTGCCCGTGTACTCGGCCGAGCCGTTCAGCCAGGTCTCGTAGCCGAACTCGTACTCCCGCGGGATGGTGTGGAAGGTCCACAGCTTGCGACCCGTGCGCACGTCGTAGGCCTGCACGTCGCCGGGCGGCATGCGCCGCGTGCGCGAGGAGTCGCCGATGGAGTTGCCGACGACGACGACGTCGCCGGCGACCAAGGGCCGCCGGGCCGAGAAGTTGGTGCTGCGCACGACGTCTCGAATGCCGATGGTCAGGTCGACCTGGCCGTTGTCCCCGAAGTCCGGGTCGGGCCGGCCGGTCCGCGCGTCGAGCGACAGCAGGTAGGCGTCGGCGGTGCCGATCAGCAGCCGCTCCGCGGATCCGTCGGTCCAGTAGCCCATGCCGCGCTGCAGGAACCCGCCGTTGTTCGGACGCCCCAGCGCGTAGCTTTGCGGGTCGTACACCCAGTGCACTGCGCCGGTGGCCGGATCCAGCGCGGAGATGATGCCGAGGCCCGTGATGCTGTAGAGCCGGCCGTTCGCCATCAGCGGGGTGTCCTCGTTGCGCGACCGGCGGAGGACGGGGTCGTCCTGGAACGCGAGGTCAGGCGACGGGTAGCGCCACGCTACGCGGAGCTGGTGCACGTTCGCCTTCGAAATTTGGTTCAGCGACGAGTACTTGTGGCCGTTCACGTCGCCCGCGTAGTGGCGCCACTCGCCGGGCGCGCCGTCCTGGCCCAGCGCGGGCGCCGCCGCGGCCGCACACAGTGCCCAGGCGGCCGCCAGCGCCGCCGCCCGGCGCCGCGGGCGCGCCCATCCGCCAACGAAACGGTGCATGCGCGTCATCTGCTCTGTCTCCGGTGCTCTACCTTCGCCGCTCCGTGTGCGCCCGCGTGTCCCGACAGCCTCGTCGTGCCGCGCCGGTGCACCCGATCATGGCACATGCGACGGTGTGCCTCCAATCGCTGCCCGGCTCGGGGACTGTCGCTTCAGGACGAGGCGCCCGCTGGTGCGCATGTCATGCGCTGGTCTGGTCGGGGCCGCGCCGCGGCTGCGCGCCGGCAGTCCCGAATGTTGTTCAGAAGGCAATGCGCTCCACGCCCGGCACCGCGTCGAAGTGCGCGTCGTTGCTCAACACCGGCAGTTGGTGCTGACGGGCGAGGGCAGCGATCCAGGCGTCGTTGGTCGGGATGGGGTTGCCGGCGCGCTTGAGCTCGAGGCGCAGGTCGGCGCAGAGGCTCGCGGTCGCGTGCGTGACTACGGCGATGTCGGTCAGCGGCAGGTAGCGGCGCAGCCAGTCCTCGTAGCGGCGGCGATGCCGCGACTGGCGGATGCCGAAGTAGTACTCGCCGAGGACGATGCCGGGCACCACGAGGCGTCTGGCGGACCGCAGCGCGGCACCCGCCGCCGGGAGTCCCTCCGCCCACGCCCACAGGGCGTTCGTGTCGAGGATCACGTGATGTCGTCGGGCGCCAGCGTCTCGAACTCTTCCTCGATGACGCCGGTCAGGCGGCGGTTCTCGGCTGCGAGATCGGCCAGCGTGCCGAAGCCGGCCATCCACGGCGCCTCCCGACGCAGCCTCCCGCGCTCGGCCGCGTCCCGGCGGAGCCTGTCGTTCAGCGCTTCGGTGAAGAGCTGCTTCAGCGTTATGCCGCGGCTGGACGCGAGTACTTTCGCCTGCCGGAACAGGGCGTCGGGCAGCTCGATGGTAGTCTTCACGCGGGCAGATTCCCATATTTATGGGGAGGTCGTCAATCTTCCGTGGTATTTTCGGAGCAGGAGGGAGCCGATGAACCTTGAGTTTCAGGAGTGGGTGCTGGTGTCCGTCGTGGCCATCAATCTGGTCGCGCTGATCGGATTTTTCTTCACGAAGCAGTCGGGATTCTCGGGTGCCTCGACCAGCACCCTGCTGCTGCTGCTCGTGGTGGGGTCGGGGGGCATCCTGCTGGCATCGGGCAGCCTGCCTGCCGAGCTGCGGCAGGTGTTCGCGAACGTCTTCTTCGCCGTCATCGGCTTCGCCGGCGGGCTGTACGCGGGGCGGCGGTCCGGGGCGGAATCGCCCGCAGCCGGCAGCGAAGGCAGTGGTGCCGAGGCAGGCGGTACCGGGTTCGCCGGCTAGCAGCCCGTAGCAAGAGCCGCTGCTGCATTCGACGGGCGCTGCATCCCGCCTGACGGCGTTGCTCTCCGGTCGACTATGCCCGCTAGGCTCCCTCGTCGCGCCTTGCCAGGCGGATGCCTTGCCCGTTTCGGTGCGCTGCGGGGTTTCACCACGGGCTGCCAGGAGTCTGCAGCGCCGCAGGAGGCTCGGGGGACCTCGGCGGTCTGAAGTTGCCCGGTTTCGCGGCCACCTATCCTATTGGGGAGAGGAGCTCCGCGATGCCGCAGATGAGGACCGCCGTACGCGGCGGAGCTCCGGCAGCAGATGGTCGAGCTGGTATGGGGCGGGGCACACGCCTGGGGTGATGGCTCGGGAGTTCGAGCCATCACCTGGTTCGCGCGGGAGACCCGGCCCGGAAGGCCGGGCGGCCATGGGTTGATGCGATAGATGCGTATACGCACGCCGGGCCGCTAACCGCGGCAGGCGGTCGGCCAGCCAATTCAGAAGGATGTGTGAAAACTGACCTGGAACTGCCCCTTCGAGCCACCGGGTACCGTCTGGATCATGTAGCCGGCCTGGACCTGGGACTGGTCGCTGACTCCGAAGCCAAGTGCGGTGTAGAACCGGTTGCGGTCGAAGCGCTCTACAGTTCTCTGTTGTCCGATTTCGAGTTCTCCGTTTACGAAGACTTCGTTGTATAGTGCCAGGTAGATCGACCCGTTTCCTGTTCCCCGTCCATTCAGTGCGACATCGCTGAAGAGGGCGTAGCGGAACCGTGTCCGGAAGTCCTGGCCGTCAACCCAACGCTGTTCGTAACGATAGCGGTGGCGCAGAAAAACGACCTGCCCAAAAGACTGACGAACCAATGCCTCCTGGTACACACGCCGCTCGGCACTGGTCTCGTCGCTGTCGCCGAAGGCGCCGCTCGTGACATGCGCCAGACCCCCGGTTACGCGCACAGGAGATGCAGGCAGGTCGTAGAACAGGCCGGCCCGGATCAGCAACTGCTCCAGGTCGGTTCCTGCATTCCAGTTGCGGTGCTGTACGTCACCCTGTAATCCCCATGACGTGTCGTCGAAGCGAGTCGACCAGAACAGCATGTACCACGCGCCGGGCTGGTTCCAATCGACCGGCGTCTGAGCCAGGGCTGCAGCGGGCAGCAGCAGCGTGCCGGCAACAACAAGGACGCCGATCAACACGCGCAGCATGTGATTAGATGAAGCGCACGACGCCGGTGGAGACGTCGTACATCCCGCCCACGATGCGGATTTCCTGTTCCTGCTCCATCGTGGCCAGTACGGAGCTTTCCCGGCGCATCTCGGCGATCACCAGGCGTACGTTCTCTTCGGCAACCCCGTCGACGTAGCTGTCGTTATCGACATCGCGCTCGCCTTCAGCGGCCTCCACGGCTGGTTCGATCTTCTGCACGAGCTGCGTGAGATTGCCGAGCCGGGCGCTGCTGATGGCACCCTTTACGGCGCCGCACGAGGTGTGCCCGAGGACGACCACGAGCTTGGCCCCGGCAAGTCGACAAGCGAACTCCAAACTGCCGAGTAGTTCGGTGTTCACGATGTTGCCGGCGATCCTGGCCGCAAAGATGTCCCCGATACCCTGATCGAAGACTGTCTCGATGGGAACTCGTGAATCGATACACCCGAGCACGACAGCGAACGGATACTGCCCGGCGGCGGTCGCTCGAATCTGATCGCTGTAATCGCGACGGGCAGGAGTGCCGGCGACGAATCGCGCGTTGCCGTCGGCCAGGAGCGTGAGGGCGGCGTCCGGTGTGACGGCAGCCTGTGACTCGGCATCCTGGGCCGGCACGAACCCCTGGTCGACTGCCGCCTGGGCGGGCGCGGCGTCGGCCGAGGACTGGGACTCAGATGCGGAGCATCCAGCCAGGGCCAGTCCGGCGGCCGACAGGCCAAGTTGTGTTCCGAAGGCTCGGCGCGACGTTGTCGGCGGCATACCTGAAGTGACGGCAGTGGGCTGGAGCGTATTTGACATCTACCGTGTCCTCCTTCGAATTACTCTATATCAATTAAGACGCAGGTACAGGTGTCCAAGTTCCCGCTCCGGCGGTCGAGCGCCTGCTATCCGGTGCCGTCTACTAATCCGTGCGTGGTATTACGGTGTGCGACCTCCACGTCGGAACCGGTTCCGGACTTCGCTTCGACAGTCCGCTCGGGCTCCTGCGCGTTGACTACGGATGCTCGCTCGACCGCCGGGAGGACGAGCGGGCGGCCGGCTCTCTATGTCATGGGTCAGGCGTTCTGAGTGCTCAACCGGACGTGCCCGCGACCCGCAGGGGCGGCGCCGGGTCGTCGCGCACCTGCGGCGGCGCCGTGCGGACGTGGATGTCCATCTGAGGAAAGGCGATCTCGATGCCCTCGTCACCGAACCGGCGGGCGATCGCCGTGTGCAGGGCATGGATGGCCGGCAGCCGGTCCTCCACTTCGCGAACGTAGGCGCGGATGGAGAACTTCAGCGCGCTGTCGCCGAACTCCTCGAACGTGACCACGGGCTCGGGCGACGCCAGGACCAGCGGGGTGGCGGCCACGATCTCCCGCAGGACACGGGACACCTGCTCCACGTCGGACCCGTAGGCGACGCCGACGAAGACCGTCACGCGGTTCGCCGCGTCCGACAGCGTCCAGTTCAGCAGGTGACCCGTCACCAGGTCCTTGTTCGGGATCACCAGCTCCTTCAGGTCCCAGTCCTGGATGGTCGTTGCGCGAATGCGGATGCGCGTCACGGTGCCCGTCACGCCGCCGACGGTGATGGTGTCGCCGACGCGCACCGGCCGCTCGATCAGAATCAACAAACCCGAGACGAAGTTCGCGAAAATCTCCTGGAGACCGAAGCCCAGGCCGACGCCGACGGCCGCCACCAGCCACTGCACGCTGGACCAGGTGACGCCCAGCACGCCGAAGACCGCCAACGCCCCGCCCAGTATCAGCGCATAGCGGCTCATGCTCGTCAGCGCATACCGGGAACCGGGGCTGATCGGGAGCCTCAACAGGAGCATCTCCAGCAGCGCCGGCACATTTCGGGCCAGGGCCGCCGTCAGCACCGCCAGGACGAGCGTCAGGACGAGGTGCTCGAGGGTGAACGCGCCCTCCGCCTCCGGCGGCGCCCCCACGGGCCACAGCACGACCCGGTCGAGGACGCTCAGGGCCGGGACCATGTCGGACCAGACGAGCCACAGGCCGCCGAGCGCGCCCGCGGTGGTCAGTGTCCGGATCAGCCGGCGCGTCTGTGCGTCGATCTGGCCAAGGTCCGGTTCCGGCTCCAGCGCGTCCTCGTGCCCGCCCAGCGCGCGTTCGCGGCGCTGCCTGAAGGCGAGCATGCGGCGGCTGACGAGCACCCAGCGTGACACCATGCCGTACACGAGGACGGCCATTGTCGCCAGCCACAAGGTTTCCAGGGACTTGGCGGCGAGTTCGGCAGCCGCGTACAGGTAGCCGGCCACCGCCAAGCCGGCGAGACCGACCTGGACGGAGACCGCGGCCCCGTACCAGACGTGGCGCAGGCGCTCCAGCCAATCGCCCCGGTTCGCCGCCAGCAACTCCGCGACGACCCCCCGGCCCGGATGCAGCACGCGCGCCAGAAACACGGTACCCGCCAGCGGCAGACCGATCAGGGCCAGCCGCCCGAGCCCATGCTGCCAGGCCTGGTTCTCCTGGGAAGCCACTGCCGCGAACACGAAGACGAGCGGCGTGGCTGCGGCCGCGAACCAACGCAGGTGACGCTGCAGGAAGTTGACGGCCCGCGCGGACCATCTGAAGTGCGCGGCCATCAACCCGTGCGGCCGGCCCGACTGACGCAGGATCTCCAGCGGCAGGTACGTCGCCGCTGCAGCTGCGAGTCCTGCCGCCAACGCCTGCCCGAAGGCCGACTCGTCGGCCGTCGCGATGTGGCCCGCGAGCAGCCACGCGGCCGCCGGTCCGGGCACCGCGATCGCGAGCGTGAGCAGTGCGCCCTGAGCCGTGAGGGCATAGCGGCTGGCGGTGCTCGCGGCCGCACGCTCGCCGCACCCGATCAGGGCGCTACGGGCGCGCCGCCAGAACAGCGGCATGGCGAGCAGCACGGCGAGCAGCGGCAGGTAGCGCCAGGGACCCGTCGCGGCATCGGCGGCCAGCACACGCGCCACCGCGGTCCACTGTTCCGGCTGTCCCAGCCAGACGGCGGCTTCCCGCGCCTGCTGCAGGTCGGACCACGTCATCCGGTCGGCGTTGCGCGTCCAGAGGACGCGTTCATCGATGAAGCGCAGGAACGCCTCCGCCATGCCCTGGAGCTCACGGTACGTCGTCTCGAGCTGCACCAGGACATCGAAGTACCGCGCCTGATCATCGAACAACAGCCCGAGGTAGGTGCGCTGGGTCTCGAGCATGCTGCGGATTGCCGCAACGACCTCCTCGTCCGGCTCGCTGTCCTGCCCGTCCGCTGCGGCGAGCAGTGCCGTCGCGCGCGCCCCGATGTCGGCGAGGGCCGACCGCTGCTCGTCGAGGTTGAACATCTCCTCCTGGACGAGCCGCGTCCGTTCTTCGACTGTGCGTCGCTGTGCCCGGTAACGGTCGCTGTCGTCCGGCAACCCCACCCGGTGTCGCTGCAGCAGGAGTCCGACCGCGCGGGTCCGGCCGATGGCCTCCACGCGCTCCCGCGTGCGCGTGAACCGGTCGTCGAGGTCGGCCAGCGCAGCGCGCTCCGCGTCCAGGTCTCCCTCGGCCGCTTCCAGTTGACTGACGACCGACTGCCGCCGGGTGGCCACGTCGTTGTTGGCGGCTGCGAGCGTCAACAGGACCTGCCGTGTTCCGTCGGGGGGATCCGTTCCGACGGCGATGCCGAGCTGGATGGCGCGCAGGCGTGCGTCGTTCGCCTGCTGCGAGGCGTCCCAGAGCCGCAGCGTCTCGACGGCGGCGTCGAGCTGGGACAACTGCTCCTGGAGGTGAGCGACGTCCCGCGCGGCCAGCTCGCGCCGGTGCGGCAGCAGCGGCCGCTCCGCGTCATAGGCCGCCAGCTCGCGCTGCAAGGAGACGGTGCGGCTCTCCACTTGCAGCCGGCGCGCCGCGAGCAGCATTCGGCGCGCGGCGGCCTCCGCGGGGCTCGCGTCTCCCTCGGCCGGCGCTTCCAGGCCGCTCTCGACCTGCACCGCCGCCTCGGCCGTGCCCGCGAGCGCGTCGTGGATCTCGGCGCGCCGCGAGGTGCGGCCGAGTGGCTCGGCGTCCGCTTCTGCCAGTCTCGACGCCGCCTCATCGAGCTGCTGTTTCACCTCGGCGCGCTGCTGTTCGAGCGCGTCGAGGTCGTCGGAAGCGGAGACAGGCGCCGCCGCGGCCGGCGGCGTGGCCACTGCCGCCTCCAGTTGCTCCAGCACGGCGGGAGCGTCCGTTGTTCGGCGCGCGAATTCCAGCGCGGCGACCTGCCAGCGCGCTGCTGCTTCGAGCTCGGCGAGGGCCTGCTGGTACACGCCGCGGACGGTGGCCTTGGCCGCCTCGTCGAGATTCGGATCCTGCGCCGTCTCGAACAGCCGCTGGTTGATGGCGGCGACCGACGGTTGGGGATTACCTGCCGCCGATTGCGCGGCTGCCCGGTCCTGGCCGACCAATGTCAGCGCTGCCGCGAGGCCGATGACCGCGATAACGGTGCGTGTCGGGTTCATGAACTGCCGTTCCTTCCTGGAAGTCTACGCCGTTTCTCGTCGGCGCGGCTGCCTGACCCGTCCGGCGGCATGCGGGTAGCGAACGGGATGGGCGGCGCGCATCCGGCTGTTGTGCCGGCCAGGCACGCAGGTGTGGCAGCTGCGCGGAGGGGGAGGGCAGGGAGGAAGAAAAGGGACGCCGGCGGGAACCGCTCCCGCCGACGCCCTCGCCGTTCGATACCGCTGGCGTGGAGGAACGAACAACCCGGCTGGGGTGCTAGCCGAGGTCGTTGAAGCTCTCGACGTCGATGAGCTGGGTGGACTGGATGTCGTTGCGGGGCAGCGCCGCATCGACGCCGCCGAGGTCGGCACCGCGGCCGTCAATGGCGGTGAAGCCGCGGATGTCCAGGACGACGGCACTGCGGTCCCAGGCGGCGTGGGGCGAGGTCGCCGTCACCCACTGTCCCGGCGCAAGCCCCGCGACCTGGTCAACCGAGTCGGCCGGTAGCGGTGTGCGGAACGTCAGGTAGCGGCCCTCGAGACTGACGAACTCGACGGGCATCTCGAAGCGTTCAGACGCCGTCTGGCCGGGCTCGATGGTCAGGATGCCCGCGGCGGCGGAATAGACGCCCGACCAGGTGAGCACGATCGGGTCGCCGGCGTTCAGACCGTCCAGCTCGGCTAGGCTACCCTCGACCAATCGGGCCCTGACCGTCGCCATGGCCTCGGCCTCGTCGAAGGCCACCAGCTCGGCGGACCACGTGTAGGTCCCGGAGGCCTGGTCGGCTGCTGCGCCGCTCACCCCGAAAAGGGTCAGAGCGGTGATGGCCGCGGTCGTGCGAAGGGCGTTGCTGGGATTCAACATCGTTCCGGCTCCTTTCTGGTACTGCGTGAGTGGTGCACGTGCCTTCCGGTGGCCAGGCTGCCACCGGTTCAGGCGAGAACCCTAGGCGGCCGCCGGCCAGAGGCGCCGCACGAACCGCCGGAAGTCGGCCCGCGGGTCCAGCGCGGGAGTCGCCGCTCGCGCGCGGCGAACCGTCTCGTAGGGGTTCCGCTTCGGCGCGGCGTCGACCAGTCGCAGGCGCGGATGCGCGTTGCGGGCCATGGGGTTGTTGAGGTTGCGCTGTCGTCTCCTTGTCATGTGTTGCCTCCCGGCTGTCAATCTCAGCCTGACCAGAGAATAGTAACACGAAGACACCTGATGTCAAGTCGGTTGACAATATTCTTTCTGTCGCGTAGATTCCCGGCATGAAGAAAGGCGCCATCGACATGATGATCGCGCACTGGGCGCGCGAACGCCCGGACCTCGACGTCTCCTCGCTGGCCGTGCTCGCGCGGGTGAGCCGCCTGGCCCGGGTCACCGAGGAGAACGCCCAGGCGGCGTTGAGCCGATTCGACCTCAGCGAGGTCGAGTTCCTGCTGCTGGCCGCCATCCGCATGTCGCCCGAGCAGCATCCTTCGCCACGTGACCTGCTCGACTCGCTGATGGTGACTTCCAGTGGCTTGACCAACCGCATCGACCGCCTCGAAGCGGCCGGCCTGGTCGAGCGCCAGGCCCACCCGACCGACCGGCGGGGGATCCGCATCGAGTTGACCGAGCGCGGGCGCGAGCTCGTCGACCAGGTGACGACCGCTTACCTGGAGCACCAGAATCAGGTGCTCGACGAGGCGCTGCAGCCGGACGAGCGCGACGCGCTGGCCCGCCTGTTGCGGAAGCTGCTCAATTCACTCACCAGCGACGAGACCAGCGACGTGGACGACGCGCCGCCGGCGCCCCGGCGGAGCGGCCGCAACGCGAGCCGCCTGCGCGCCAGACGGGTGATCGAGTCGCGCGGCGACCAACCGCGGTGGGGCCGGACGGCAAAGTGAGCGCCGCCGGCGCGACTCTGCGGCTCCTGCCCTGAAACGCCGTGGGCGCGGCGGTCTCGACCAGGTGCGCGCGCACCCGGCCGCTGCCGCCACGCCCGCGGGGTGTTGCCAGCCCGCCAATCGGCGCACGACCCGAGCCTGGCCGGAAGTCTGCACCCGTTCTGCGGCGCAGACTCCCGGGTCGGCCGGACCGCTGCGTCCGTCAGCGGCCCTTCCGCACTTGCAGGAAGACGCGCGTGTCGCCGCGCTGCACGAGGAGGAACGCGGTGCGGCCCGTCTCGACCGCATCGAGTGCCGCGGCCGCCTCGCCGGCCGAGCCGACGGCGACCTGGTTGACACGGAGAAGCACGTCGCCCGACCGCAGGCCGCCCGCCTCGGCGGTGCTGCCCCGCGCGATGTCGGTTACGACCGCGCCGGCCGTATCCGCCGGCACGCCCAGGCGGCTCACCGCCCCGGGCGTGAGGTCCTGCAGGCGCATGCCGAAGCCCTCGCTGGACTGCTCGGTGGCGGCCGTCACGCTGCCGCCCTCGGCGTTGAGGTCGAGGTCGCCGATCGTGACGTCGAGCCTCAGCGGTCGGCCGTCCCGGATGACGTCGACGGCGACCCGCGTGCCGGGCCGGGTGGCGACCACGCGGCGCTGCAGGTCGAGCGAGTCTTCGACCGGCTCGTCGGCATAGGCCACGATGACATCGCCCGGCAGCATGTCCGCGGCGGCGGCGGGCCCCTCGGGGACGACCGTCGAGACGACGACGCCGCGCGGCGTGTCGAGGCCCAGCAACCCATAGTCGTCCCGCGGCACGTCGCCGATCTGCACGCCGATGACGCCGCGCGTCACCTTGCCGTGGCGCAGCTCGTCGAGCAGGTCCAGCACCGTGTTGATCGGCACGGCGAAGCCCACGCCCGCGTTCGAGCCGCGGTCGCTGATGATCGACGTGTTCATGCCGATGACCTCGCCGCGGATGTTCAGCAGGGGGCCGCCGGAGTTGCCCGGGTTGATTGCCGCGTCGGTCTGCAGCATCTCGTTCGTACGGCCCGGCACCGGTCGCAGCGGTCGGCCCAGCGCCGAGATGACCCCGACGGTCACCGTGTGGTTGAGGCCGAAGGGCGCGCCAATGGCCATGACCCAGTCGCCCGGGGCCATGCGGCTCGAGTCGCCGAACCGGGCCGCAACGAGCTGTCGGTCGGGCCGCTCGACCAGCTCGAGCAGCGCGCTGTCGGTCAGCCGGTCCCCGCCGAGCACGCGCGCCTCGTAGCGCTCGTCATCGCCGTAGAACTGGATCTCGATGCGGGTCGCGTTCTCGACCACGTGGTTGTTGGTCAGGATCAGGCCGGCCTCGTCGATGACGAATCCGGTGCCGGTCGAGGCCAGTGGCGTGCTCTCCGGCTCCCCGCGGTCCTCGTCGTCATCGCCCCGTGGCTCGCGGTCGAACCCCGGCGGCCTGCCGAAGAAGCGGCGGAAGAACTCGTCGCCGCCGAAGAACTCCTCTCCGCGCCGGAAGAACTCGTCGCCGCCGCGGAAGAAGCCGCTCGCGTCGACCTGCCGGCCCGTCTGTTCGGTCCAGATGGTGACGACCATCGCCGTCTGGGCCTTGGCGATGTCGCGGAACGTGGTGGCGGTCACGTTGCCGCTGATGGGAGCGTCGTTCGACGCCGGCCGCTCGATGCCCCGCGCGGTCAGCGAGGGCACCAGGTCGACGTGCGACCCGATCAGCATCCCGACGACCAGAGCCGCCAGGGCAACGACCGAAACGCCTGCGGTTGTCGATTTCGACATTCTGTCCTTTCCTCCTGCGGGACGCCTGCCCCGCACTGCGGGGACGGCGCCCCGCGCTGGTCAACAGATGCTGCGCAGGCAGCGCTCCAGCGGGAGACGCTGCCCGCTTCGCAAGCGCCGCCGCCCCGGCGCGACCCGGTACCGAGCCGCTCCGGGGCGGGATGGCCACGGCACGCCGGCTAGGCGGCGTGCGCGACCCGCGCGTTGCTGCCCGCGCCGATGGCGATGCGCCGCGGCTTGGCGGCCTCGGCCAGCGGCAGGGTCAGCTCGAGCACGCCGTGCTCGTAGTTGGCGACGACGTGGTCGCCGTCGATGTTGGACGGCAGGGTGAACGCCCGCTCGAAGCGGCCGTAGTGGAACTCGGAGGTATGTCCCTGGCCATCCTGCTCGCTGCGCGTGCGCTCGCCGGAAACGGTCAGGCTGTTGCCGTGCAGGTCGACGTGCACATGCTCGGGGTCGATGCCGGGCAGCGCCACGCGGAGCTTCCAGCCGTCGTCGTTCGCGTGGATCTCGGTGGCCGGGATCCAGGCCGCGCCCGGCGTGCCTGCGCGCTCGTCGCCGACGTAGCGGCCGAACACCTGGTCCATCTGGCGGTGCAGTCCGGTGAGTTCCTCGAGGGGGTTCCAACGGGTCATGCTCAACATGGTCGGTTCTCCTTTCCGGTGCGTCCTGCGCGGCGCTCTGTGTGTCGGCGCCGTGCGTTGTGTATCATGCAACTCATATTACATGAGTGCATATGACTCACTACATCAATAGACGCGGGTCGGACCCGAAAGGTTCCCTGCGTTCGTCAGACAAAGACCGCGGCTCGACGTGCCCGGAGCGCGTAGCGGCTGCGCACGCGGCAAACGCCGCGTGACCTGCCGGTTGCCGTGGCCTAGGTGCGCAGGCTGCACCCGTTCTACGGTGCAGACCCCTGGTCCCCGAGGCGCAGGATCAGGACGCCGGGGAGCCGGGCGGGATCGTCGCCGGCGCCCACGGCAGGCTCCCGGCGGCGATGGCCGGCGTCGCCATGGTCATACCGTCGAACGATCACCGCACCCTCCGTGAGCTGCTGGGTGGATGTGCCCGGGCCACATGGTCCCGCCGCAGCGGCGGTTCCGGTGGGGCGGCCTGTGGCGTACATCGCTGGCTCCCCGACAGAGCGCGGCCGTGTCGGGGTCGGTAGGTCTTGTCAGCGAGTCGAGTGTGTTGGTCCGGCGGGACCGCAGTCGATCGAAGAGGGCGCCGCGGCAGGCGGACGTCGTCGCACGTGCCTGGCGTCCTGCCGGGAGTCTACGCCGTCCTACGGCGCAGACTCCCGGGGGTGGACTTCGATGGTGACGGATGCGAACGTCGTGGACGGAACCCGCGGCCAGCCGGCCGGGTTCGTGTCACCGTCGTTGACGGCGGCCTGTAGCACGTACGTCCCGGGCGCGGTGAACGTGGCGCGGGTATCCAGGTCGATGCCGGCCGGCGGAACGCCCGCGTCGGGGAACGTCGACCGTGGTGGATCGAACAGGACGGCTCCGGGTCCGCGGTAGCGGAGCCACCGCACGTGGCCCGGCTGGCGCGCATCCTCCGGCAACCCGTCGTCGCTGACGGTGGCGGTCAGTGTGACCACGTCGCCGATGCCGACGGACGCGCGATCGGCCGCCAGGCTGACCGTCGGGGGCGCGTTGCCGCCCGGCGGTCTCTCCAGCACGTACAGGTCGAGCAGGGTGCCGACCGCCCGGTCCGTCTTCCCGTGGGCGGTGACCGTCCAGACGACCTCGTCGTCCGCGCTGAAGTCGGCGGGCAGCGACACCCGGAACACGTAGTTCTCGCGCCGCGAGACCGCCCCGCCCTGGCGGCGGCGCGGGACGAACACGGCCGGCTGGCCACGATCGGGTCCGCCCGGTTCGATGCGGTTGTCGGGTCCGACCGGGACGTGCAGTACCTCTTCGTAGTTTCTGTTCAGGTAGCCGAACCACATGTCGATGGTGCCATCCGGATTGCGAATCCAGCCCTCGTACAGCGGCGCGACGTTCTGACCGCGGTTGTACTGGATCTGCGTATCGAGAATGTCGACCTGCTGGCCGGCGGCGGTGATTGGAACGAGCACCGCCAGCGCCGCCAGTGCGGCGCGGGCGGCAGGCACCGGGATGCGGCAACTCATCGTCCGACTTGCCCCTACGGCTGACCCGCGTCGCCCTCGAGCAGCGAGTCGAGGAAGAAGTCGACGCAGTCGTAGTCGAGAATCTGGAGGTTCTCCTCCAGACGCCGGTACAGCGGCATGCGAATCGTCCAGGGCTCCGTAAACACTTCCGGATCCTCGATGGTCGCTTCGTACATGATGTGGTTCTCACCCAGCGGTGTGAGCCGCTCGACCACGTGGAGCTGGTTGCTGTGGTAGTTGCCGGCGGCGTCGAACCAGGTCTGGTCGTTGAAGTGGGTCGTGTCGATGACCAGGGTGTCGCCTTCCCAGTGGCCCCGCGAATCCCCCATCCAGAAGTCGTTCGGCAACGGGTGCGGGCTGCCGTCCGTGTAGATGATCCGCACGGCATGGGCGAATTCGAAGGTCATCACCACGTGGTCGGGCGTCTGGACGATCCGGAACGGGAACGGCATGTACATGATGCGCGGCACACCGGGCAGGAAGCACTGGCGGACCGGGTCGTCGGTCTGCCGATTTTCGTAGTTCGCCCGGCGCTGCGCCAGCGCGTCGTCGCGGTACGGAATGGAGCCGCCGACGACCACGCTCAGGCCGGCGGGTACGCCATCCTCGGCATTGTGGTCCTCGAGGTTCCACGAGGCCGAGTTGAGCGCCTGCCAGATGCCGCTCAGATCCGGATGCTCCGGCCCGGCTGCCTCCTGGCCGGCCGCCACCGCGGCGGGCTCCGCGGTCGCGCCGGGCGCGCGCAGATACTCGACGGCCTGTGCCACCTGTTCGTCGGAGAGCTCGCGGGCCGAGATGGGCGGCATCTGCCCGTATCCCTCCCGGACGATGGCCAGCACGTAGTCGGCGTCGTAGCTCAGCGGCGCGATGGCCGGCGCCAGACCGCCGGCGCCTTCCGGCCCGTGGCAGGTCGCACAGACCAGCTCGTAGGCGGCTTGGCCGGGGTGCTCCTGGGCCTCGGCGGCGGGCGCGGCAGCCGGCAGACCGATCAGCCAGCAGGCTGTCACGAGGCGCATCGTTCTCTTCCGCGGGTGACTCGTCATCAAGGGAACCTCCAGCTCTTCGTGGTCGGCACGTGCGCGGCTACTCGGGGTGCGCGAAGGCGACGAGCGCGGCGTCCGGCCCAGCGCCCGTCGCGATGACGACGAACTGACGGCCCGACCGTGCCCGGTAGGTCATCGGGTTCGCGCTCGTCCGGAACGGCGTCGCGCCGCGCCAGATCTCGTCGCCCGTCGCCTTGTCGAATGCGTACAGATACGGGTCCCCGCCGCCGAGGAACACCAGGCCGCCCTTCGTCACCAGCGGCCCGGGGTTGCCGGGGGTGCCGAGCCGCGCCGGCAGCTCGACGCCGCGCAACAGGGGATGATTGCGGATGATCCGGCTGCCCTCGCCGAACGGCACCCGCCAGGCAATCTCGCCGGCGTTCAGGTCGATTGCGACCAGATACGCGTAAGGCGGCTTGATCAGCGGAATGGGACCGAGCCTGCTCCGCGCGACCTGCGCCGCACCCGGCCGGTCGGCGAGCTGAAAGATCATGGCCGCTGCACCGTGCGGGCAGTTGTTGCTGTATTCGACATCCACGTCCGGATCGTCGCCCGTGTTCAGGCACACCTGGTTCGTGTCCGTGCCCTCCGACGTCCGTACGTACAGCAGGCCGGTCTCCGGATCGAACGCCGCGCCGCCCCAGTCCGCCCCGCCGCTGGTGGTCGGTCGCATCAGCGTGCCTCGCAGGCTCGGCGGCGTGAACAGCGGCCCCAGCCGGAACTGCTGCATCTCGGCCACCGCCAGCGCGTGAATCTCCGGCGTCAGGTCGTTGGCATCCTCCAGCGACACGCCCTGTCCACTGAACGGCGGCGGCTTCGTCGGGAACGGTTGCGTCGGATACAGCACCTCGCCCGGCACGTCCGTCACCGTGTCCACCGGACGCTCCTCGATGGGCCACACCGGCTCGCCCGTCACCCGGTCGAACACATACGTGAAGCCCTGCTTCGATACCTCCGCCACCGCGTCGATCACGCGCCCGTCCACCGTGATAGTCACCAGGTTCGGTGCCGAGTTGAGGTCGTAGTCCCACACCCCGTGGTGCACCGCCTGGAAGTGCCACTGCCGCTCGCCTGTGCGCGCGTCCAGGCACACCAGCGACTCGGCGAACAGGTTCGCCCCCAGCCGTCGGCCGCCCCAGTAGTCGCCGCTCGGCGTGCTCGTCGGCACGTAGAGCAGCCCGCGCTCGGCGTCGAGCGACATCAGTCCCCACACGTTGGCGTGGCCCGTGTAGCGCCACGACTCGTTCTCCCACGTGTCGGCGCCGAAGTCGTCGTTCGACTGCGGGACGGTGAAGAACACCCAGCGCCGTTCGCCCGTGCGCGCGTCGTAGGCCTGCACCGTCCCCGGCGGGTCGAAGCGGCGCTGCACCCGGTCGGGCACCCGGCTGCCCACGATCACCAGGTCCTCGAACACCACCGGCGGCGACGTCTGGTCGAAGTCGAAGCGGCTGACCGGCCGCCCGTGGCCCTCGGTCAGCAGGACGCTGCCGCCCGCGCCGAAGTCCGCGTCCAGCTCGCCGGTCCGGGCATCGATGGCGTAGAGCCGGTCGCGGCTGTTGAGGAAGATGCGGGCGGCGTCGCCGTCACGCCAGTAGGCGATGCCGCGGTGCTTGAACCCCCCCGGCCCCGCGCCTCGCGGCCCACCCTCGTAGGCCCTGGGATCGAAGGTCCACAACTCGGCGCCCGTTTCGGCGTCGAGGGCGGCCACGCGCGTGTACATGGTCGAGAGGTACAAGACGTTGTCGACCATGATGGGCGTCGCCTGGAATGCGCCCGGCCGCGTGCCGTACTCCGGCAGCGGCATCTCGTTCGGCTCCCACTGCCAGACGATCTGCAGTGCGCCGACGTTGGCGCCGGTGATCTCGTCAGCCGGCGAGTACTTGGTGTGCGCCTGCTCGGAGCCGACGTACGGCCACTCGATCATGCCCTCGGGCGGCTGGGCAGCAAGCGGCGCAGCCCACAGGGACAGCAGGGCGACGGTTACAACGTAGCGCGTCATACGGGGAATCCTGACTGTGAACGGGACCGTGCTTTCGGGGCGGTATTCTATAGTATCGGGCGCTGCTCGGGCGAGCGCGCGCCCACAACCGCAGCTCAGGAGAAGAAGCAGGAGAAGAAGAATGTCCCAATGCATGACGTGGACGGTGCGCCCGGCAGGGATTGCCCTCGTGGTCGCCGCAGTGCTCGTACCGGCCGGCGGCGGCAGCGACACGGCCGAGGCCGGCCAGGGTGCGTCGGCCGGCGTGCCGACCTACGAGCTCGATCCGTCGTTCCCGCCGGCGTTGCCCGAGGGTTGGGTGATGGGCGTCCCCACGTCCGTCGCGGTCGACGCGCGCGACCACGTATGGGTGCTCTCGCGGCCCCGGACCGTGCCCGAAGAGCAGGCGGAGAACGCGGCCCCGGCGGTCATGGAGTTCGACGCGGACGGGGCGTTCGTGCAGGCCTGGGGCGGCCCGGCCGCTGGCTACGACTGGCCGGACACCGAGCACGGCATCTTCGTCGACCACCAGAACAACGTCTGGATCACCGGCATCAACCCGCGCGCGGGCAACAACGTGTCGGACCGGGCGGACGACATGATCCTCAAGTTCACCCGCGACGGGGAGTTCCTGTTCCAGAAGGGCAGTTACAGCGCGAGCGGCGGGAACGCCGACACCGACAATCCGCGCCAGCCCGCGGACGTCTCGGTGTACGCCCCCACGAACGAGGCGTTCGTCGCCGACGGCTACGGCAACCGCCGGGTCTGGGTGCTCGACGCGGACACGGGCGCCTTCAAGCGCCAGTGGGGCGCTTTCGGGAACGAGGCGGAGGATGCCTACGAGATCGGCGTGGCGCGGCCCGCGCCGGCGCCGCGTGAAGACCCCCTGGTGACGACTGGCGTGGGACCGGAGCAGTTCGGCATCGTCCACGGCCTCGGCGTGTCGAACGACGGCCACGTGTACGTGGCGGATCGCGGCAACCGGCGGATCCAGGTCTTCACCGTGGCCGGGGACTACGTGATGCAGGGCTTCGTCAATCGCGCCGGGCCGGGGCCCAGCACCGTGGCGCGGATTGCGTTCTCACCCGATCCCGAGCAGCGGCTCCTCTACGCCAACGACTTCAACAACGGCAAGGTGTGGTTGATCGACCGCCGGACCCTCGAAACGGTCGGCGAGTTCGGGGCGCCGGGGAGCGAGCCGGGCCAGTTGACGAACCTCCACCATATCGCCGTCGATTCGCGGGGCAATGTGTTCGGCGCCGAGGTGGGGCGCAACCGGCGGGTCCAGAAGTTCCGGATCGCCGGCAGCTGAGAGCAACCGGGAGCGGTAAGGGCGCCCGGGCGGTCGGCGGGCCGAGGTCGCGAGGGTCCGGGCGATCGGCCCGCCGTGCGCCGCCGCCGACAGGCAGGCGGTCAGCGCGGCGCGGCGAAGAGCGTCAGGTCGATCGCATCGCCCATGGCCCGGTAACCCTCGTCGTTCGGGTGGAGCCAGTCTCCGGGGTGGTACAGCGGCAGGAACCGGCGCGGCTGAGCCGAGTCCCGGACGACGGCGTCGAAGTCGATTACCGCGTCGTACTCGCCGCTGTTGCGGATCCACTCGTTCAGGGCCTGACGCTTCGCTTCGCCCGCCTCGGTGAAGTACCGGGCGCCTTCGAACGGGGTCAGCGTGCCGCCGTAGATCGTGAGGTCGTGCGCGCGCCCACGTTGGATCAGCGCGCGGTGTCCGGCGATGAGCTCCGCCACGGTCGGCGCCGCCGCGTCCCCGGCCATCCCGATGTCGTTGATCGCCGCCAGGACCACTACATGCGTCACCCCCGGCTGGAGCAGCACGTCGCGATCGAAGCGGTCGAGGGCGCTAGGCCCGAAGCCGGCGTTCGGATTCGGCGCCCCGGCGTCGCTGTCGGCCGGCATCCCGGGTGCACCGTCGTTGCCGCGCAGCAGGCGGTTCCCCGAGATCGCGACGTTGAGCACAGCCGGGGCATCGGGACCGAGCTCGGCGGCGAGTCGCGCGGCGAGGACGTCCGGCCAGCGCCCATCGGTATCCCGGGTCGAGCCGAAGCCTTCGGTAATTGAATCGCCGAGCGTCACCACGACCTGCGTCGCGGGCGACGCGAAGACCTCCACCCGCGCCAGATACAGCCAGGAGTGCAGCGTGGCCTCGACCGGCATCTCCGCCGCACCGCTGTGGTTGCCGGCGGGCGAGAGGTAGCTCGTCGTCCACGCGCCGCGCAGCGTCGACGCGGGCGAGTCCGACGCCCAGTTGTCGCGCGGCAGGTACAGGTCGACGGCCAGGTGCCCCAGCGCCGGCACCGCGAGGTCGACAGCGTCGCTGAGCACGGTCGACCCCGCCGCGATGGTAGCGGCCGGCCGGCCGCCGAACGTGAGGTCGGCTCCGCTGGCCGGCTCGATGGCCGCGCCGGCGGTCCGTACGGCCACGTGGGCCGCGCCGATCTCGAGTGGTTCCGTGCCGAACACATTGGTGAACGCGACCCGTACGCGCTCACCGGCGATTGTCGTCCGGACGACCTGCCGCAGCGTCTGATGGCGGACGCGTGCCAGCGGTTGGAACAGGTCCTGGCCCGGTCGGCTCGACGCCGCCGGACCGGGCGGCGTCTGGGCCTGCAGGCCGGCGGCCCACGTGCCCACCCAGCGTGCGGCGCCCTGCGCGGCGGCGGGCAGCGGCAGGGCGACCGCCGGCAGGGCAATCAACAGGGCGACCGCGGCGCCGCGCACTCGCCGCCCGGCGCCCGCAGACAGGCTGTAACCGGTCACGCTTGCTCCCCCCCGGAGGCGTGGTTGCCCGACGGACTCGCCAGTGTACAATTTCCGCGGCGGCCGGCTGCCTGTGCCGCCGCGTTGAATCGGAGTCGTGACGAACGGGGATGGGGAAACGAACATGCGAAGGTTCCTGATAGTGGTGGCGATGGGCACATTCCTGGTCGCGGGTTGCGGCTCCGAGCCGAGCGGACCGCCGTTGCGGCCCGTGGCCGACGTCAGCCAGCTCATGAGCATGATTCTCGATCCGGCAGCCGATGCCGTATGGGATTCGTCCGGCACGATCATCACCGCCGAGGGCCGTCACGAGTGGGAGCCCGAGACCGATGAGGACTGGGCCGCCGTCGCCAACGGGGCAATGACCATCATCGAGGGGGCCAATCTGCTGATGATCGGCGACCGCGCCCGGGATCAGGAGGGCTGGATGCGGCTCTCGCAGGAGATGTCCGCCGCGGCACTGCTCGTGCACGAGGCGGTGGAGGCTCGGGACGCCGAGCTGGTCTTCGAGCTCGGCGAGACGCTGTACCGCTCGTGCGACCGCTGCCACAACCTCTACTGGGTAGGCGACGAGGATCGGGGGCGCGTGCGCGCCGATCCGTAGCGGTTGCCGGCGGCGGAAGACTCCTCAGGCCGTTCGGACGGCGTACTGCCCCGCGTGACGGTCCGGGTGCGCGGCGGGCAGTCGGATGCAGAAGCGGCTGCCGCCGCCGGCGGCCGGTTCGTACGTCAGCTCGCCCCCGTTGGCTTCGACGGCCCACCTCGCGATCGCCAGTCCGAGACCCGCTCCCGCTTCGCCCGATCGGTGCTGGCTGCCGCGATAGAAGCGGTCGAAGACGCGCTGCCGACGCTCGGCGGGGATGCCGGGGCCCGTGTCGCGGACCTCGATCACCGCCTGCTCGCGTGCCGCCGAGGCGCGCAGGTCGATGCGCCCGCCGGCGGGCGTGTACTTGATCGCGTTCTCCACCAGATTGATCAGCGCCTGGCGCAGCACGAGCCGGTCCCCGAGACAGCGGGCCGCCGCCGGCCGGTCGACCGTCAGCGACTGGTTCTTCTCCTCCGCAAGCACGCCGACGTCCGCGGCGACGTTCTCGGCCAGCTCGCCCAGGTCGACTGCCTCGGTCGAGAGCTCGATTTCGCCGAGGTCGGCGCGCGAGAGCGTCAAGAGCCGGTCGACGAGGCTGGCGAGACGACTTGCGTCCTCGAGCATGCTGCCGATGATCGCCCGGTACTCGGCTGCGTCCCGCTGCTCGCGCAGCCCCACCTCGCCGACGCTCCGGATGGCGGTCAGCGGTGTCCGGAGCTCGTGGGAGACGTCGGCGGTGAACTGCCGCATCTGATCGAACGACGATTCGAGCCGCCCCAGCGTCGCGTTGAACACCGCAGCCAGCCGTCCCAGCTCGTCGCGGGGATTGTCGACCGGCAGGCGCTCGCCGAGCCGCTCCGCCGTAATCGCGCGCGCGCGCTCCGCCATGCGTTCGACCGGCGCGAGCGCGCCCCTGGCGAGCCAGTAGCCGCCCAGGCCGGCGACGGCTACGCTCAACGGGAGCCCGAGGACGAGAACGAGCATGAGCCCGCCCAGCTCCTCCCGCATCAAGGCCTCGGAACGGCCGACCTGAATGACGACAGGCTGGCCGGCGACCGTCGCCCGGCCGCTGAGGATTCTGAACGGGACCAGCTCGGTCGGCAGCGCGGCGACGCCCCCGTCCGGATCACGGGCGAGCGCCTCGCTGCCCGGCACCGGCAGGCGTCTGGCCACCGCCGTCCGAAAGACGGGCTCCCCGGCCTCGCTGGAGACGATGAGCCACGGATTGTCTTCGGCCCAGTCCTCGCCTTCGAACCAGGTGAGCGTGCCGTCCGGGCCCTGCTGGGCCATCTCGGCGGCCCACCGGAAGTCGCCGCGCAAGCGGTCGTCGAGGCTCTGCGAGGCATTGCGGGCGACCAGGGCGAAGACGGCAGCGACGTACACCATCAGCACCAGCAGCATGGCTGCCACGTGGGATACGGTCAGGCGCACCCGCAGGCTCCGCGGGAACCACCAGCGGGTCATGGCTCACCCTCCCGTGCGACGAAACCGACGCCGCGCACCGTGTGGATCAACTTAATCAGCTCGTCGCGGTCGACCTTCCGGCGCAGCCGCGAGACGTGGACGTCGATGACGTTGTCCAGCGTCGTGCTGCGGGACGTGTCCCGCCAGACTTCGCGCGCGAGCGTTTCCCGGGAGACGACCCGGCGCTGGTGCCGCAGGAGGTACTCCAGCAGGTCGAATTCCTTGGCTGTCAGCTCGATGGGTTGGCCGTCGCGCACGACCCGTCGCGTCGTCAGGTCCATGTGCAGGCCGCCGATACCCAGGTGCAAGGGGGCTACCGCGCGCCCGCGCCGGACCACGGCCTGGATGCGCGCGAGCAGCTCCTCGAACGCGAACGGCTTGACGAGGTAGTCGTCGGCGCCGGTGTTCAGGCCGCCGACCCGGTCGGCGACCGTGTCGCGCGCCGTCAGTATCAGTACGGGCGTGTCGACGCCACCGTCCCGGAGCGCCCTGAGAATGTCGAGCCCGTCTCGTCCGGGCAGCCCCAGGTCGAGCAGGACGAGGTCGAAGCTCTCGGTACTGCTCCGGAAGAACGCCGCCTCCCCCGTCGTTTCGACGGTTACGTCGTAGCCCTCGCCCTCCAGGCCTTCCCACAGGGCCTCGGCCACCTTCTGCTCGTCCTCGACGACCAGCAGCCGCTGCCGCCGGTCGCGGCGTCCAGGCGCGGTGGATCCGGTGAAAATGTCTTCTCCGGCCAACATCGATTGCGCTTCCCAGTCTAGCAGCCCGTGGTGAAACCCCGCGTCGCACCGAGACGGGGGCGGCGCCCGCCTGGCAAGGCGTGACGAGGGAGCCTATTGGGCATAGTCGACCGAGGAGCAACGCCGTCAGGCGGGATGCAGCGCCCGTCGAATGCAGCGGGGCCTTTTGCCACGGGCTGCTGCCAGCCCGTGGTGAAACCCCGCGTCGCACCGAGACGGGGGCGGTGCCCGCCTGGCAAGGCGTGACGAGGGAGCCTATTGGGCATAGTCGACCGCGGAGCAACGCCGTCAGGCGGGATGCAGCGCCCGTCGAATGCAGCGGGGCCTTTTGCCACGGGCTGCTGCCAGCCCGTGGTGAAACCCCGCGTCGCACCGAGATGGGCGCGGCGCCCGCCTGGCAGGGCGCGACGAGGAAGGGAGCCTATTGGGCATAGTCGACCGAGGAGCAACGCAGTCGGCATCTGCGCGGGTGCGGCGCAGAATGGCGGTACAGGCTGCTAGTATGCTCGGAGCGGGGCTGATACAGTAGGCAGCAGCCATGAGGGGCCACGCACTGGCGCCAGCCGTCATGCTTGTGGGGTGGTCCGTCGCCAGTGTGCCGGCCGGCTCGCATCATGTGATTACCGAGGTCTACGACGTCAGCCGCACGGCGACGATCGAGGGTCGTGTCGACCGCTTCGTCTACCAGGATCCGCACTCCTTCGTGCACCTGCAGGTGCCCGGCCGCCGTGGGCGCGGGCTGATCTGGGCCGTGGAGCTCGAGGGAGCCACCAAACTGCGGCAACTGGGGGTGAACAGCAGAACGCTGCGCCCCGGCGACCGGCTCACGGTCTGCGGCAATCCCGGGCGGGACGCCGGTCAGTACCGCCTGCTGATGCTCGCACTCGAGCGACCGCGGGACGGGCTGTCGGTGCGCCGCACCACCGAGGAGTGGCAGCTCGACTGCGCACGCTGAGCGCCGGCGCCGTTCGTGGTGCGCGGCGGCGCGGCGGACCCGATATCGCGACTTGACACCGCGTGCAGGCCGGGTAAACTACTCGCAGGGGGTAAGTAGGACAATGCGCACAAGAACAATCGTTGGTCTGGTCATGGTCGGTCTGGTGGCGCTGGCGGCGGCGCCGGTGGTCGCGCATCACGCCTTCTCGGCGGAATTCGATGCGGACCGTCCGCTGCAGTTGGCCGGCGAGGTCACGCGGGTGGAGTGGATCAATCCGCATGCGTGGATCCACATCAGGACCGCGGAAGGCGAGGACTGGATGGTCGAGGGCGGCACGCCGAATACGCTGTTCCGCCGCGGCTTCACGAAGGACTCGCTGCAGGTCGGCACCGAGATCATGGTCGACGGCTATCAGGCCAAGGACGGCACGAACAAGGCCAACGGCCGTGACCTGACGTTCACCGACGGCCGCAAGCTGTTCATGGGCTCGTCCGGCACGGGCGCCCCGCGCGACGGCCGCGACCCGACGGAGCGCTAGGACGCAGGACCCGCTGAGACCATCAGCGCGTGATTCACTGGGGCCCTGGGTGTCGGATGGCACCCAGGGCTTTTTTTCTTGTCGGCAAGGCGGCCGAGGCGGTAGCGGTGGTAAGCTATGGTGCTGCGCCGCCTGATGGAGGTTCGACAAGGCTGGCAGCGGATCGGGAACGACAAGGGGGCAGGGTGTGATCAAAACGCATGGAAGGACATGGTTCGGCCTCTCTGCCGCGGGGCTGGCGTGTACGGTGCTGGTTGCGACCGGTCTCGCCGCCCAGGAAGCGAAGTCGACCTGGAGCGGCGTGTACACGGACGCGCAGGCCGCGCGGGGGGAGACCATCTACAATGCCAACTGCGGCTTGTGTCACGGCGACAATCTGGGTGGGAACGAGATGGGGCCCGAGTTGGCCGGCGGCTCGTTCGTGGGGTTCTGGGACGGGCTATCGCTCGGGGATCTGCTGACGGTGATGAGCGTGTCCATGCCCCAGGACAACCCGGGCTCGCTCGACACGGCGCAGTACGTCGACGTCATTGCCTACATGCTGCAGAAGAGCGAGTTTCCGGCGGGTAGCGAGGAGCTCCCGGCAGACCAGGACGGGTTGAGCGCTGTTACGATCCAGGCCGCGGAAGGGCAATAGCCGCCAAGCCGGGTGGGCCGGCCTGGCCGACCTGCCGACGGGGGAGGAGGCCGCCGCGGTTGTTGACAGCGCGGCAGCCGCAAGGGTATAAGACAGTCCGCACAGGAATGCCGGGACCGTTTTGTGCGGGGCCGGCGGCGAAACCGCACCGTTCAGAGAGAGTCCAGGGAGGAGAACCAGTATGCGAAATCGGCTCAGCAACAGGGGCACCATCACGGGCGTGGTGGCTGTCACGGCGTTCATGGTCCTTTTGGCCGTGCAGTCCGTGCCGGCCCAGGATTATCGGGCGCCGCGAACCGCCGATGGCCGCCCCGATCTGAACGGGATCTGGCAGGCTCTCGGCTCCCACCACTACGATCTCGAGCCCCATGCCGCGGACTTCTCGCCCTCGCTCGAGATGGGCGCGCTCGGCGGCGTCCCCGCGGGTCTCGGGGTCGTGGTCGGCGGTGAGATCCCCTACCGGCAGGAGGCGCTGGCCCAGCGCGTGGCCAACCGCGAGAACCAGCTGCTGTACGACCCGGCCGTCCGCTGCTACATGCCGGGGATCCCCCGGGCGACGTTGCAGCCGTTCCCGTTCCAGATCGTGCAGACGCCCGAGTACATCCTGTTCGCCTACGAGTTCGCCAGCGCAAGCCGCATCGTCTACATGAACCGCCCCGACTTCGAGGCGCCCGCGGATGCCTGGATGGGCCATTCACGCGGCACGTGGGACGGCGAGACGCTGGTGATCGACGTCACGAGCCAGGTGCCGGAGACTTGGCTGGACCGCTCGGGCAACTACAAGAGCAACTCCATTCGGGTCGAGGAGCGGTACACGGCGACCAGCGAGTATCATCTGCAGTACGAGGCGACCATCACCGATCCCGAGATCTTCGAGCGGCCCTGGACCATCAGGACCCCGCTGTATCGGCGCATCGACGAGAACATGCAGCTGCTCGAGTTCAAGTGCGTCGAGTTCGTCGAGGAGCTGATGTACGGGCATCTGCGGAAGGGCTACGAGGGCGACCGCACCGGTCTGCCCCCGCTGTGGCCCAACCGGTAGGCCCGACCGACCGCGGTCGCAGGCTGGTGACAACGGACTCAAGAGGCATTTCGACGTTATCAGGAGGGTAGGAGCCAATGCGCACAAGAACAATCGTTGGTCTGGTCATGGTCGGTCTGGTGGCGCTGGCGGCGGCGCCGGTGGTCGCGCATCACGCCTTCTCGGCGGAATTCGATGCGGACCGTCCGCTGCAGTTGGCCGGCGAGGTCACGCGGGTGGAGTGGATCAATCCGCATGCGTGGATCCACATCAGGACCGCGGAAGGCGAGGACTGGATGGTCGAGGGCGGCACGCCGAATACGCTGTTCCGCCGCGGCTTCACGAAGGACTCGCTGCAGGTCGGCACCGAGATCATGGTCGACGGCTATCAGGCCAAGGACGGCACGAACAAGGCCAACGGCCGTGACCTGACGTTCACCGACGGCCGCAAGCTGTTCATGGGCTCGTCCGGCACGGGCGCCCCGCGCGACGGCCGCGACCCGACGGAGCGCTAGGAGTCTGCGCTGTTTCACCAAAGGCCCCGGGCGCCCCAGGTGGCGTCCGGGGCCTTTGCTTTGTACGCGAGCGCGGACGACGTAACCCCGGCCCACGCCCCCCGCTCCGGCTCTCCCGTGGGAATGCGGCGGGCCCTCTTGCCACGGCTGTCGTCAGGGCCGGCCCGCCGCCGCAGGCGGCATGAGAACTGCCAGGTCGGTTCCCCATCCATCCATGAGAACGGAGTGCGGGGCCTGCAACGCACCGCGGCCACCGGACGGGCGACCACGAGAGTCGAACCTGAGACGCTGTTTGCAGCAGGATGGTGAAGCGGCGAATGGCGCCGCCCTGCGAGGCTGGGCGGCGCCCCCCGGGGAGAGGGACTACCGGGGCTGCCCGTGCCGCGTCAGGACAGTCCGATGAGCCGGGCGCCGATGGTGACGCCGAGGAAGAGGCCCATCGAGGTCAGGGCGACGACCTTGGGCCAGACCGGTCCTAGCGAGCCCTCGTCGGCTGCGATGACCTTGCGCCGCACGGTGAAGAGGAAGATCAGACCCAACAGCAGCATCTCCATCTTCCACCACCAAAAGGGGCTGTAGTACTGCTTGATCGACGTCGACGCCATCGTCGGCGTGCCCGTGATGGCCAGCGCCACCAGGCCGCCCACCAGCCACGGCTGCGCGTCCTCGGCCACCTGCCGCAACGGCTGCGCCGTCAGACCCACCCCCAGCAGCCGCAGGTCCACCACCAGCAGCGCCCCCGAGAAGAACGCCACGGCCACCAGATGCATCACCTGAATGATCGGGCTGTACCAGACCGCCGACTGAAACGTCAGGCTCAGCGCGCTGCCTTCCATCCACTCGAAAAATTCCAGGACCATCGCCCCCGCCCTTCGCTCAAGTCGGTCGTGCCCGGCCTACGGCGCCAACCCCAGGTCCAGCCACCACTGCGGAACCAGACCGCTGTAGGCAATCATCCGGCCCGTCACAATCACCGCCGCCCACAACACCAAACCCAACGCACCGGCCACCCGCGCCGGCACCGGCGGCACGGGGTCGTTGTCCCACTGGTCGACCGACCGGTAGATCGTTCGATGAAAGTACATCGCGTTGACCAGCGCCGCCAGCAGCAGCAGATTCTTCATCCAGAACCAGAAGTTGCCGTAGAACCGCATCGGCTGCCCGTAGAAGAGCAAACCCCCGCTGACCACCGACATCGCCAGCCCCAGCATCTGCCACTTGAACAGACGGTTCTGAATGTGCGAAACCGGCGTGTGCAGATTGCCCACCCCGGTCAACCGCAGGTCCATCATCACCAGCAGACCCGCAATCAGACACATGCTCACCACATGCGATGTCAGCAGAATCGGATAGCCGAAAATCGACTCGCGCAACGCCGTGCTCAACGGCATCGCTTCCAGCCACTCGAATACGGTCCGTAAGGACATCCGTCACTGGCTCCTGTCCTGGGCGCGCCTCCCGGCCAGCTGCCGGCGGTTGCAGTCGCCCGCCTACTGGCAGCGCGGTTCCTGTCGGCTGTCGGGACCGTCGCGATAGGTCTTGTGGCAGTAAGTGCACGAGTCGTTGACGTAGTTGATCGCGTCCCAGACGGCGTCGTAGTCCCGGGCGCGCGCGCCGTCGAGCACCCTGACTGCGGATTCCTCGAGGAGCCGGGCGCCCTCGATGTAGTCGGCGCGGTCGACCGGGGCTGTTACGCCGTTGTCGCACAGGCGCCCTTCCATCATGGCGAGCTTGGCACCGTCCGCGAGGGCCACCGCCGCGCCCTCGACCTCCGGCCAGCCGCGGTAGATGGCCGCGAAGCGGGCGGATGTGGATCCCACGAGCGAGGACACCGAGTCGGCGGCGGCGTTGTTGATCTGATTGATCAACCTCTCCGCGAGGACGTCGCCGACGATCTCTTCCAACTGCTCGTTCATTCTGATCAACTCGCCGCCCGGCTCGACCGCCTGGGCGTCGAACAGCTTGTTGGCGTTCGGAAACATGATGCCGCGCATGAGCTGCGCCAGCGTCCCGATCGGTTCCTCGGTGAGTCCCTGCCCCTGGGCAGCGCCCGGCGCGAGCAGCAGAGACACTACGAACAGGCTTGCGAGTCGTCTCACACTACACCTCCCAACATACTGCTTCGTATCCTATCAGCGCCGTAGGCGCCGAAGATCTGAAGAAATCCTGAATTCCTCGCGTTGATTGCGGCCGACAACGAGGAGCCCAAACGAGCCGCAAGCGTACACCACGCCCGGATCGGGGTCAAACCGACTACAAGGTCTCACCGGGACCGCTCTCGAGGCCCAGCTCCGCGACCGCCAGCTCCCGCATCCGGAACTTCCGGACCTTGCCGGTCACCGTCATGGGGAAGGTGTCGACGCGCTTCCAGAAGCGCGGGATCTTCGTGGTGGCGATGCGGCCGCGGCAAAAGGCGGCCAAAGCCTCGTCGTCGACCACGGCGCCGGCCTTCAGCTTGACCCAGGCCATGACCTCCTCGCCGTAGAGCGGCGAGGGTACGCCAATGACCTGCGCATCCTCGATGGCCGGGTGCGTGTAGAGGAACTCCTCGATCTCGCGGGGGTAGATGTTCTCGCCGCCGCGGATGATCATGTCGGTGAGCCGCCCGACGATGCGCAGGTAGCCGTCTTCATCCATCACGGCGAGGTCGCGCGTGTGCATCCAGCGGTCGGCGTCGATGGCGGCGGTGGTGGCTTCCTGATTGTTCCAGTAGCCGAGCATGACGCTGTAGCCGCGGGTGCACAGCTCGCCCGAGGTCCCGCGCTCGACGACGCGGCCCGTTCCGGGATCCACGATCCGGATCTCGACGTGCGGGTGCACCCGGCCGACCGTCGAAACGCGCCGGTCGAACGAGTCGCCCCGCCGCGTCTGGGTGGACACCGGGGAGGTCTCCGTCATGCCGTAGCAGATGGTGATTTCGCGGATGTTCATCCGGTCGTGAACCTGCCGCATGACCTCCGCCGGACACGGCGCGCCGGCCATGATGCCGGTGCGGAGGCTGCCGACGTCCGTGTGCTCGAAGTCGGGATGGTTGAGCTGGGCGATGAACATCGTGGGCACGCCGTAGAGCGACGTGCAGCGCTCGGCGCCCACGGTCTCCAGGGTCAGTCCGGCATCGAAGGCCTCGCCCGGCACGACCACGCAGGCTCCGTGGCTGGCGCAGGCCAGATTGCCCATGACCATGCCGAAGCAGTGATAGAAGGGTACGGGAATGCACACCCGGTCCGCCTCGGTATAGGCCAGGATTTCGCCGCAGAGGTGGCCATTGTTGAGGATGTTGTGGTGCGACAGGGTCGCGCCCTTGGGTGCGCCGGTCGTACCCGAGGTGTACTGGATGTTGATCGGGTCGTGGCAGTCCAGGCCGGCCTCGCGCTGCGCCAGCGCCGCGTCGTCGACCGCCGCGGCTTCGTCGAGCAGCGCGTCCCAGTCGTCGTCGATGACGACCACCTGCGTCAGGTGCGGGCACTGTGCGCGCACTTCGTCCAGCAGCACGCGATAATCGGTCGTCCGAAAGCCGCGGGCCATGAGCAGCAGACCGATGCCCGACTGGTTGAGCGCGTACTCGAGCTCGCGCGACTTGTAGGCCGGGTTGACGTTGACGAGGATGGCCCCGATGCGGGCGGTGGCGTGCTGGGTGATCACCCACTCGTAGCGATTCGGCGACCAGATGCCGACGCGGTCCCCCGCGTCGACGCCGCGCGCCATCAGCGCCTTGGCGAGCGTCGTCGTCGCGTCCCACAGCTCACGGTAGGTGGCCCGGTAGCCTTGGGCGCGAACGACGAGCGCCTCGCGCGCCCCGCAGCGCTCGACGGTGCGGCGCAGCATCGCACCGATCGTCTCCGTCGACAGCGGCGCATCGGTCGCGCCGCGAACGTAGGAGGGTGCGTTCGCCATCGGCTGCCAGCCTCGTTGCCGACACTATAATGGAAGGCGGCGCTGCCTGCCCGCGGGGAACCGGGACGTGCATCCTGATCCGAGAGCAATCGGCGGCCTGCTGGCGATGCTGTCTGTGCTGGTCGCCGCCGGCCATGCGCAGCCGCAGGTCTTCCGCTCCGGCATCGACGTGGTGCAGGTCACGGCCACGGTCCGCGATGCCGGCGGGCGGCTGGTCGGTGACCTGGGTGCCGACGACTTCGAGGTGTTCGACGACGGCGTTCCGCAGAAGGTCACCCAGTTCCAGCGCGGCCGTGTGCCGGTCAGTCTGGGCATCCTGCTCGACGTCAGCGAGAGCATGTACGGACAGCGGATGGGCGACGCGAGCCTGGCGCTCGATCGCTTCCTGGTCGACCTGCTCGAGCCGACCGACGAGGTGTTCCTGATCGTGTTCAACCACGATGCCCGGCTGGAGGAACCCTGGACCGTGGGACCCGCGCGTCTGGGAGGACGGCTCCGCGATGTCCGCCCGTACGGCGCGACGGCCATCTACGACGCCATGGCCATGGCGTTGCCGTTGCTCGCCGGCCGCTCGCACCAGCGGGCGGCGTTCGTGCTCATCTCCGACGGCTCGGACACGGCCAGCGACATCGGCAGCGGCGACGTCCTGCGCGCGCTGCGGCGCGCGGACGCCTTCGTGTACGCGGTGGCCATCGACGCCCCCGAGTCGCGGCCGATCAACGACCGCATCGATCTGCGCGCCTTGCACACGATGACGAACGAGAGCGGCGGCTACACCGAGGTCATCCGCGACAGCCCGGACCTGGTGCCGGCGACCGAACGTATTGCGGAGGAGCTGAACCACCAGTACATGCTCGGCTACAGCCCGGGTCGCCCGGCCGACGGGCGGTACCACCGCATACAGGTTCGCGTCAAGCAGCCCGGCCTCCACGTGCGCGCGCGGCGGGGCTACGTCGCAGCGTCGGACGGCCAGCGGTAGCCCGATGCCGGTGCTCGAACTCGTCGACGTTCACAAGCTCTACGGTCGGGACGGGCTGGCAGTCGCTGCCGTGCGCGGCGCCAGTTTCACCGTCGCGGCCGGCGAATTCGTCGCGTTGACCGGTCCGTCCGGGTGCGGCAAGTCCACGCTGCTCCATCTGTGCGGCGCCATGGATCGTCCGACCCGCGGGACGGTGCGCCTCGGCGGCGAACTGCTCGAGTCGCTGGACGACGACGATCTGACCCGCCTGCGCCGCCGGCGCGTCGGCTTCGTCTTCCAGTTCTTCAACCTGCTGCCGACGTTGACCGTGGCACAGAACATTGCGTTGCCGCTGCTGCTGGCCGGCACGCCGGCGTCCGCCGCGACCGAGCAGGCGCAGCACCTCGCGGCGCGCGTTGGGCTCGGGGAACGCACCCGCCACTTTCCCGCGCAGCTCTCGGGCGGCGAGGCGCAGCGGGCGGCCATCGCCCGCGCCGTCATCCACCGTCCGGGCCTGCTGATTGCCGACGAACCGACCGGGAATCTCGATTCCGTGAACGGCTCGCGCGCCCTGGATCTGCTGCTCGAGCTGAACACCCGGCTCGGGACGGCCGTGCTGCTGGCGACGCACGACGAGCGGGTGGCTGCGCAGGCCGGGCGCGTTATCGAGATGCGTGACGGGGTGGTGGTCCGCGACGCGGCCGCGGAGCCGGAGCGGGCGGTCGCGTCGCGGGGAAACGCCGGGTGAGCCTGTTCCGCTGGTTCATCCTCCGGTCGTTGCGGGGCGATCTGCTGCGTACGGCGGTGACCGTGGCGGGGATCGCGGTCGGTATCGCCGTCGTCATCGCCATTCGACTGGCCAACGCCTCTTCGGTCCTCGGCTTCGAGACGGCCTTGAATGCCATGTCGGGCCGGACCTCCCTCGAGATTGTCGGCGCCGGCAGCGGCGTGGACGAAGACCTCGTGGCGGAGCTGGGTTGGCTGCGGGAGTACGGCCTTGTGAGCCCGGTCATCGAGGGTGACGTGCTGCTCGATACGCGCGGCGGGGAGGACGAGGAGGCCGAGCTGGTGCGGCTGCTGGGGGTGGACATCCTGCGCGATAGGCCGTTTCGCGACTATCCGCTCGTTCTCGCGGCCGACGCGGGCGCGTTCACGACCAGGCAGTTCCTCGCACTGCTCACCGACCCGCGGGCCGTTGTGCTGACCGAGGAGCTGGCGCGCCGCCGCGAACTGGATGTCGGCAGCGCGGTCGACCTGATCACCGGGGACCGCCGCGTCGAGCTGATCGTCAAGGGGCTGTTGGGGCGCGAGGGGCCGGCCGAGGTGTTGGACGGCAACTTCATCCTCATGGACATCGCCGCGGCGCAGTCGGCGCTCGACCGGCTGGGCCGCGTCGACCGCCTCGATGTCCGCATCGCCGGCGATCTGGACGTGGCCGCCGCCGAGCAGGCCATCGCCGCACGGTTGCCGCCGGGCCTGACGGTGCAACGTCCGGCGCGCCGCGGCGCGCAGGTCGAGAAGATGCTGGCCGCCTTCCACTTCAACCTCGCTGCGCTGTCGTACATCGCCCTGCTCGTCGGCATGTTCCTCGTCTACAACACCGTCTCGGTCACGGTCATCACGCGCCGTGCGGAGATCGGCATGCTGCGCACCGTAGGTACGCCGCGGCGCGTCATCCTGGCGCTGTTCCTGGGCGAGGCGGCCGCCCTGGCGCTGGTCGGCTGCGTCCTGGGGGTGCCGCTCGGGTGGGTACTGGCGCAGGCGGCGGTGCGCATGACGGCCTCGACCGTGACGACGTTCTGGGTCGCGGCGGCCGCGCAGGTCCCGCCGCTCGCACCGGGAGACGCCGGGCTGGCTCTCGCCGTGGGCGTGTCGCTGGCGCTTCTGGCGGCGGTGGTACCGGCCCGCGAGGCGGCACGTCTGACGCCGGTCGGCGCGCTGCGGAACGAGGACGGGCTGGCGCCGGACGGGCGGCTTCCGGGCCGTCATCTGGCGGGCGCGGGAGTCCTGCTGGCGGCCGCGGCCTGGTGCGCGACGCGCCCGGCGGTGTCGGGGTTGCCGGTGTTCGGCCTGCTGGCCGTGCTGGCCGTCGTGTTCGCGGCGACCCTGCTCGTGCCGCCGACCCTGTACCTGCTGCAGCGCGTCGGCGGCCCCCGGCGCTGGATGCCGCTCGAGGGCGAGCTGGCGCGCACGAACCTCGGTGGCGCCATCCGGCGCGTTTCCATCTCCGTGGCCGCCCTCGCGGTCAGCCTGGCGATGATGGTGGCGATCGCCATCATGATCGGGAGCTTCCGCGAGACCGTCGCCTACTGGGTGGGGCAGACGCTGCAGGCGGACCTGTTCGTTGCGGCGGGCCGGTCGCCGGCAGGCACGCGCGCGACCGTCTCGGCCGATGTCGAGGCCGCGCTGCGTGCGCACGATGCGGTGCTGGCCGTCGACAGCTTCCGCAGCCTCGACCTCCCGTACCGCGACGGACTGATCGTGGTCGGGGCCGGGCGGTTCGACGTCATGCTCGAGCACGGCAACCTGCTGTTCAAGGCGCCTTCCGACGGGCGGGGCGCGCTGGCCGCTGCGGTGGGCCGGCCGGCGGTCGTCGTTTCGGAGAGCTTCGCGCTGCGGTTCGGTGCGGCGGTCGGCGACAGTATCGCGCTGCAGACTGCCCGCGGCGAGCAGCCGTTCCGCGTGACCGGCGTCTACTACGACTACTCGACCGACCGGGGCCTCGTGGTCATGGACAACGCGACGTTCGCGGCATACTACGGGGACAGCCGGCCGTCGGGACTCACCGCGTACCTGGCCGCGGGCGCGGACGCGGATCGGGTCCGGCAGGAAGTCCTGGCGGCGCTGGGTCCCGGCCGGCCCGTCTTCATCGACACCAATGCGTCGCTCAGGCAGAGCGTGATGCGAGTGTTCGACAGCACGTTCGCGATCACCTATGCGCTGGAGGCGATTGCCATCGGCGTCTCGCTGTTCGGCGTGGCGGCGACGCTGCTCACACTGGCGCTCGAACGGCGCCGACCGCTCGCCATGCTGCGGCTGCTCGGTGCCGAACGGACCCACCTGCGGCGCATGATCCTGATCGAGGCGGTCGTGCTCGGGCTGGTGAGCCTCGGCATCGGACTGGTCGTCGGCGTCCTGCTGTCGCTGATCCTGATCTACGTCATCAACGTGCAGAGCTTCGGATGGACCATCCAGTACCACCTGCCCCTGGCATTCCTGCTGCGCGCGGGCGCGCTGGTCGTGGCCGGCGCCGCGCTGGCCGGTCTCTACCCGGCGCGGCTCGCCGGCCGCTTCCATCTGGTGGAGCGGGGAGTGAACGCGTGACGCGGCCCCGTTGGCCCGTGGCGCGCACGGCGGCCGCGGCGCTGCTGGCCGGCGGCTGCCTCCCGGGAGCGGCCGCCGCGCAGGAGACCGGCTGGCGCCAGGCCACGCCCGACTACGTTCTGCAACTGCCTGCGGACCACGCGAGCCACCCGGACTACCGCATCGAGTGGTGGTACTACACCGGCAACCTGGCCGCCGCCGACGGCCGCCGCTTCGGCTACCAGGTGACGTTCTTCCGCGTCGGCGTCGACCGCCGCCCGGTCAACCCGTCGCGCTGGACCGTGCGCGATCTGTACATGGCGCACCTGGCCGTGACCGACATCGACGGCCGCCGACACCTGACTGCCGAGCGTCTCAATCGGGCCGGCGTGGGATGGGCCGGCGCCGCGACCGACGCGCTGGCGGTATGGAACGAGGACTGGCGCGTCGCGCTCGAGGGCGCGACGCACCGGCTGCGGGCGCGCGAGGAGCGCGAAGGCTTCGGGGTCGATCTGCGCCTGACGCCCGCCAAGCCGGCCGTGGCCCACGGCCGGGGCGGCTTCAGTCGCAAGGGTTCGCAGCCGGGCAACGCCTCGCACTACTACTCGCTCACGCGTTTGGAGACGCGCGGCCGTTTGCTGCTCGACGGCGAGACGATCGACGTCGACGGCTGGAGCTGGATGGACCACGAGTTCGGCACGAGCTTCCTGGAGCCGTCACAACAGGGTTGGGACTGGTTCTCGCTACAGCTCGACGATGGCACGGATCTGATGGTGTACGTGCTCAGGCGGCGGGATGGTGCGATCGACTCCCATTCGGCCGGAACGCTGGTCGATGCCGCAGGCACGCCGACCGCGCTCGGCGCAGGCGATTTCCGTCTCGTCCCGGGCCGAACGTGGTCGTCGCCCGTCAGTCGGGCCGCCTACCCGGTCGAATGGCAGGTTGCGGTGCCGGGCGCCGGTCTCGAGCTGCGCGTCGAGGCGGTCGTCGACCGCCAGGAGCTGAGTACCGGGGAGTCGACCGGGGTCACCTACTGGGAGGGGGCGGTGGTTGCCGCGGGCACACGCGACGGGCGGCCGGTACAGGGGCGCGGCTACCTAGAGATGACCGGCTACTCGGGGCCGCCGATGAGCGAGGTCCTGCGCTAGGAGGTAGGGGAGGCGGCCGCTTCCTGCGCGGCCTCGGCCTCCGGCTCGCCTTCGACCAGTCGCACGACATCGTCGAACGCCAGCATGTTGATGGCGTCGTAGTCGGGCGGGCAGCCGAAGTCCCGCGGCTGGGGCGCCGTCGGGTTGCCGAGCGTCACGCACAGGCCGCAGCCGATGCACTTGTCCATGCGCACCGCGCACACCCAGCGGCCGTTTGCGTCCTGTTCCTCGACGATGCAATCCTCGACCGGACAGGCCGCCTGACAGATCGAGCAGGCGAACGCCCCGAAGCAGCGATCCGGGTCGATGACGGCGATACTCTTCGGCGCCCGCTTGCGGGGCCGGTTCATGAGCTTGGTCCACATACGGGTCCCATTATACCCGACGCCCTTTGCCGGGCGGCTGCCGGGCCGGCGGGCCGTGGACACGGCGCTCGACCGGGAGCATGGTGGCGACCGGCTCCCGCTGGCTAGCTGTCCTTGAGCGCGTCATCCGCGCGTCGGGCGTACTCCTCACGCAGTTCAACGCGAACATAGCGAGCCACCTTGAAGCCCGTGTTGACGTCCGGACCCGACAGCCCCGCGCGTCTTCCAACGGCGTTCGGTGCCCGACCCTCCGTGTTGTTAGCCTCCAGGTGCCTGGCGAACAGGAGCCCGAACAGACTGCAGGCGGTTTGTTCATCCACGTTCAGCGCCTTCTTCAGCGCCTTCAATCGGCGCACCAGCTCGTCCGGGTGCATCCTTGGCATCGTCGAAGCTCCTCTCTTCCGACCCGCGGTCTCTTGCCGCCGTTCTCGATGCGCGCCCGCGCGCGGTCCTGCTGCCCTCGGCGGCGCGCGGCAAGCCTGCGTCGCGCCGAGACAGGCGAGGTGCCCGGCTGCCCAGGCACGACGAGGGAGCCTGTCGGCCAGAGTCGAACCGAGGCACGACGCCGGCAGACGGTAGGCATCGCGGACGACTGCAGCAAGCTTCGTGCCACGCGCGTCAGGTGCCGCGATGCGGTCGCAGCGTGACCAGCGGGACGCCGGGCTGGACCAGATCGCCCGCCCGGCAGTGCACTTGATCGACCACACCGTCGCGGGGCGCCCGGATCGTCAGCTCCATCTTCATCGCCTCGAGGACGATCAGGACGTCGCCCGCTTGTACGCCCTGCCCGGCCACCGCGCGCGTGGCCGTGACGGTGGCCGGCATCGGCGCGGCGAGTGCCTCGTCGTGGTCGGGCCGCTTGGTGCGGGCCGGCTCGGTGACGTCGAGATCCAGCTCGAACGTGAACGTGCAGCCGTCCGCGAACACCCGGCAGCGGTCGCCGTCGTCGACTATCCACACCGGCACGCGCCGTCCGTCGACGACAGCCCGGAACCTGCGTCGGCTCCAGCGGATCACGTCCACCGGCGCGGCGGCGCCTTCGACCCGCAGGGGCCCGTCCGTCGGGACGTCGACCCGGTAGGCGGCCGTGCCGCTGCGGATGCGCAGGCGTCGACTCGCGGGCGTCATGGGTGGGTCAGCCGCCAGCCCGGCAGGTCCGTCCAGGGATCGGCTGCGCGGACCGCCGGCACCGCGGCAGACCGCGGCCGATCGCCGCCGCCGCGCAGGCGGCTCGCGGCCGCGACCGCCAGCGCCGCCGCCAGCGGCGCGCCGCCGGGCGGCTGCAGCAGCGCATCGCGCTCGGCGTCCAGGAAGCCGGTGTCGAGGTCGCCGCGGACGAAGCGGGGGTGGCGCAGCACCTGCAGCAACAGGTGCAGGTTCGTTTCGATGCCGAGGACGGCGTAGCGCCGCAGCGCCTCGACCAGGCGCGCGACCGCCCACTCGCGACGCTCGCCGTAGGCCACCACCTTGGCCAGAAGGGGATCGTAGTGGACCGGCACCAGGCTGCCTTCCTCGACCCCGCTGTCGATGCGCAGGCCCGGGCCCGCCGGCTCCCGGTAGAGCTCGATGCGGCCCGCCTGGGGCAGAAAGCCGCCCGCCGGATCCTCGGCGTACACGCGGCACTCGACGGCGTGGCCCCGCCGGCGCAGCGCGGCCTGGGTCCACGGCAGCCGGCCGTCGGCGGCGATCTGCAGCTGCCCACGCACCAGATCGACGCCCGTCGTCAACTCCGTGACCGGATGTTCGACCTGCAGGCGCGTGTTCATCTCCAGGAAGTAGAAGCTGTCGCCTTCGACGAGGAACTCCACGGTCCCCACGTTGTCGTAGCCCGCCTTGCGCGCCAGCGCGCAGGCGGCGGCGGTCAGCTCGCGGCACAACGCGGCGGGCAACGCGGGTGCCGGGCTCTCCTCGATCACCTTCTGGTAGCGGCGCTGGATGGAACACTCGCGCTCGAACAGATGCACGACGCGCCCGCGGCGGTCGCCGGCCACCTGCACCTCGACGTGACGGGGGCACTGCAGATGACGTTCGACGTAGAGCGTCCCGTCGCCGAAGGCCGCAACAGCCTCGCGGCGGGTCTGGTCGATGGCGGCTGCCGTCTCCTCCGCCGCGCGGACCACGCGCATGCCCTTGCCGCCGCCTCCTGCCGACGGCTTGAGCAGCGCCGGGTAGCCGACGGCCGCGACCGCGGACCGCACGCCCGCCGGGGTCTGGTCCCCGGGCTCGCTGCCGGGCACTACCGGCACGCCGGCCGCGACGGCCAGCCGCCGGGCGTCCAGCTTGGAGCCCGCGCCGGCGATGACTTCGGGCGACGGCCCGACGAAGCGCAGCCCGGCCTGCTCGCAGGCCTCCGCGAACGCAGGGCTCTCGGACAGGAAGCCGTAGCCGGGGTGGACGGCGTCGGCGCCTGCGCGGCGCGCCGCGTCGATGATCCGCGAGCCAGCGAGATAGCTCTCGGCCGGCACCGCCGGGCCGAGGCGCTCCGCGCGGTCGGCGGCGGCGACGTGCGGCGCCGTGGCGTCGGCGTCCGAGTAGACGGCGACGGTCTCGACGCCGAGTGCCCGGCACGTGCGCACGATGCGCACCGCGATCTCCCCGCGGTTGGCAATCAGCAGGCGGCGGAACATCACATCCTGAACACGCCGAACGAGGCGTCGGGAATCGGGGCGTTGCAGGTGGCCGCCAGTCCCAGCGCCAGCGCCGCCCGCGTGCGGGCCGGGTCGAGGATGCCGTCGTCCCACAGCCGGGCCGTGGCGTAGTACGGCGACCCCTCCCGCTCGTACTTGTCGAGGATCGGCGCGCGGATCGCTTCGACCTCGGCGCTCGACAGCGCGCGTCCCGCCCGGCGCGCCTGGTCGCCCTTGACCGTCGCCAGCACGCCGGCTGCCTGCTCGCCGCCCATCACGGAGATGCGGGCATTCGGCCACGTCCACAGCAGCCGCGGGTCGTAGGCGCGGCCGCACATGCCGTAGTTGCCGGCGCCGAACGAGCCGCCGATGATGACGGTCAGCTTCGGCACCGGGGTGTTGGCGACCGCGTGCACCATCTTCGCCCCGTCCTTTGCGATGCCCCTTTGCTCGTACTCCCGTCCAACCATGAAGCCGGTGATGTTCTGCAGGAAGATCAGCGGCACCTTGCGCAGGCTGCACAACTGGATGAAATGGGCGGCCTTGAGCGCGGACTCGGAGAACAGGACGCCGTTGTTGGCCAGGATGCCTGCGAGCATGCCGTGGACGCGCACGAAGCCGGCCACCAGCGTCACGCCGTAGCGCGCCTTGAACTCGTCGAGCCGCGACCCGTCGACCAGCCGTGCGATGACCTCGCGCACGTCGTACGACTGCCGGAGATCGGTCGGCACGATGCCCAGCAGCTCCTGCGGATCGCAGCGCGGATCTTCGGGCGCTGCGCGATCGGGGATCCCCCGCGGCGCCAGGTGGACGGCCGACAGTACCGACCGCGTCAGCCGGAGCGCGTGATCGTCGTCGTCCGCGAGGTAGTCGGCGACACCCGACAGCCGCGTGTGTACGTCAGCGCCGCCGAGGTCCTCCGCGCTGACGTCCTCGCCGGTGGCGGCCTTTACCAGCGGCGGGCCGCCGAGAAAGATGGTGCCCGTGCCCTTGACGATGATCGCCTGGTCCGACATCGCTGGTACGTAGGCGCCGCCCGCGGTGCAGGAGCCCATGACGACGGCCACCTGGGCGATGCCGAGCGCGGACATCCGGGCCTGGTTGTAGAAGATGCGCCCGAAGTGCTCGCGGTCGGGGAAGACGTCAGCCTGCAGCGGCAGGAATGCGCCGCCGGAGTCGACGAGGTAGACGCACGGCAGATGGTTCTCCAGCGCGATCTGCTGGGCGCGGAGGTGCTTCTTGACAGTCACCGGGAAGTAGGTGCCGCCCTTGACCGTCGCGTCGTTCGCGACGATCATCACCTCGCGCCCCGCCACCCGCCCTATCCCCGTGACCAGTCCCGCGGCTGGCACCGTCTGCTCGTACATCCCGAACGCCGCCAGCGGCGAGAGCTCGAGCAGCGGGGACCCCGGATCGAGGAGCCGGTCGATCCGCTCGCGCACCGGCAGCTTGCCCTGCTCGCGATGGCGCGCCTGCGCGTCGTCGCCGCCGCCCTCGCGCGCGGCATCGAGTCGGGCATCGAGCTGCCCGACCAGCCGCTGCATCGCTGCGCGGTTCGCCCGGAACTCGGGCGTATCGGTGCGAATCCGGGACTCGATCACGGCCATGGATCGGGGGCACCCCCGCCGCGGTGACTACCAGCCGCAGCAGTCGGTTTTGTATCCGCAGGCCGGGCAGCGCCAAACGGCATGCATGCGGAACATGCCGGCGCCGCACCGCTCGCAGCTGACTGTCTCGTCGGTCCTGCCGGCGGTGGGGGAGGGCGGTTGCGGGGAACGCGTCGTCGGCTCCGGCATCCCGCGATTATAGACTGCGCCGTGGGAGGCGGGCTGCTACCATCGGCGGAGGGAGGGGCCGGCCCCCGCCAGCATGGCGACGGAATCGGAGCGCGCCCGGGCAGCCGAGCGGAGCCGCATGGTGGAGACGCAAATCCGCGCGCGCGGCGTGCGGCACGCCGGCGTCCTGCGCGCGCTGGCTGCGGTGCCGCGCCACGAGTTCGTGCCGGCAGCCTCGGCGCCGGCGGCGTACGAGGATCGGCCGTTGCCGATTGGCTACGGTCAGACGATCTCGCAGCCCTACATGGTCGCGGTCATGACCGCGGCGCTTCAACCGGCGACAGGCAACCGGGTGCTGGAGGTCGGGACCGGATCCGGCTACCAGGCGGCCGTGCTGGCGCAGCTCGTGGCGGAGGTGCGCACATTCGAATGGGTGCCCGAGCTGGCCGTGCGGGCCCGCGCGACGCTGGCCAGGCTCGGAATCGCCAACGTGCGCGTGACGACCGGCGACGGCAGCCGCGGGGCGCCGGGCGGGTGCTTCGACCGGATCATGGTGACCGCCGGGGCGCCGGCCGCGCCGCCCCCGCTCCTCGACCAGCTGGCCATCGGGGGGCGACTGGTGCTGCCGCGCGGCAGCCGGCACCAGCAGACGCTGACAGTGGTTCGTCGCAGCAGGGCCGGTTTCGATGAGGAGGAGAGCGTCGGCTGCGTCTTCGTGCCGCTGCGAGGCGAATCGGGCTGGTAGCGACAGGCCGACTCCCGGGCCCGTGTATCATGCTGAACGGGGCCGCCCCCGAAATCGATGCGTATCGCCTATCAGGGAGTGCCGGGTGCGTACAGCGAGGCCGCCGCGCTTCGCCTCAACCCGGCGGCCGACGTGGTGCCCCGGCCGTCGTTCGAGGAAGTCTTCGCCGGGGTCGCGGCACGCGAGGCGACGCACGGCATCCTGCCCATCGAGAACACGATCGGGGGTACGATTCACCGCAACTACGACCTGCTGCTGGAGCACGATCTGCCGATTGTCGGGGAGGTCAAGCTGCCGATAGTCCATCACCTGATCGTGCTCGAGGGGACGACGCTCGAGCAGGTGCGGCGCGTCTATTCGCATCCCCAGGGTCTGGCGCAGTGCGAGCGCTTCCTGCGCACGCTGCAGGACGTGGAGATTGTTGCAACCTACGACACGGCAGGCAGCGCGAAGATGATCAAGGAGGAGAACCTGCAGGAAAGCGCGGCCATCGCGTCGGAGCGCGCGGCGCGCGTCTTCGACCTGCAGGTGCTCCGTTCCGGGATCCAGGACTACGCCGACAACTTCACCCGCTTTCTCCTGATAGGCCGCGAGCCGGTGCCCCTCGGGACACCCGACAAGACGACCATCGTGTTCGCGGTCGCGAACGAGGTGGGCGCCCTGTTCAAGGCGCTGAGCGTCTTCGCACTGCGCGGGATCGACCTGACGAAGCTCGAGTCGCGGCCCATACCGGACCGGCCGTTCGAGTTCCTGTTCTATGCCGACCTGGCCACCAACCGCGAGGACTTCCGCTGCGCGCGGGCGCTGATGAACCTGGCGGAGTTCGCGCCGTCGGTGCGCACGCTCGGGTCGTACCCCGCCTGGAGCGAGCCCGACCGGGGCGAGCCGTAGCGGCGGCCGTCGAGCCAGTCATGCCGAATCGTCTGGCGGCCGAGCTGAGCCCCTACCTGCTGCAGCACGCGGACAACCCGGTGGACTGGTATCCCTGGGGTGAGGAGGCGTTCGCCAGGGCGCGTGCCGACGACAAGCCGATCTTCCTGTCGGTCGGCTACTCGACCTGCCACTGGTGCCACGTCATGGAGCACGAGTCGTTCGAGAACCGCGACGTGGCCGAGCTGTTGAACCGCGACTTCGTTGCCATCAAGGTCGACCGCGAGGAACGTCCCGACGTCGATCGGGTCTACATGACGTTCGTGCAGGCAACGACGGGTGCGGGCGGGTGGCCGATGAGCGTGTGGCTGACGCCGGAGCTGAAGCCCTTCTTCGGCGGCACGTACTTCCCGCCTGCGTCGCGTTGGGGGCGTCCGGGATTCACCGAGATCCTGCGCGAGGCCGCCCGCCTGTGGCGCGAGGAGCGGCCCCGGCTGCTGCAGTCGGCCGAGACGCTGCTGGAGAGGCTCCGTGCCCTGCGGCCGGCCGCGGCCGACGGCGCAGCCGCGCAGGTGGCCGGCGTCGACACGCTGGCGCAGGGCGTGGACCAGTTCCGGCAGGCCTTCGACGGCGAGCACGGCGGATTCGGCCGCGCGCCGAAGTTTCCCCGCCCGGCGGAGCTGCTGTTTCTCCTCCGCGAGCATGCCCGCGCCGGCAACCGCGAGGCGCTGGCGATGACCGCGGACACCCTGCGCGCGATGGCGGACGGCGGCCTGCGCGATCACGTCGGCGGCGGGTTTCACCGCTACTCGGTGGATGCACGCTGGCGCATCCCGCACTTCGAGAAGATGCTCTACGACCAGGCGCAGCTCGTGCTGGCCTGCCTGGAGACTGGTCAGGCCACGGGCGACCGCAGCTTCCTCGACGTAGCAGGCGACACGCTGGCCTACGTGCTCCGGGACCTGACCGGAACGGAGGGCGCGTTCCTGTCGGCCGAGGACGCGGACAGCGTTGCACCGGACGGTGCGGCGGCCGGGGGCGCAACCAAGTCGGAGGGCGCCTTCTACCTGTGGACGCAGCCTGAGCTGGAGGAGCTGCTGGGGGAGGACGCTGCCGTCACCGTGCTTCGCTACGGTGTCGAGGCGGAGGGCAACGCGGTGCAGGATCCGACCGGGGAGCTGCAGGGTCGCAACCAGTTGTACTTGGCGCGCTCGGTCGACGAGGTGTCACGACACGCCGGTCGGCCCGCCACGCAGGTGCAGGCTGCGCTCGATCGCGCTCTCGACCGTCTGCGGGCAGCGCGCGCCGACCGGCCGCGTCCGCATCTGGACGACAAGGTGCTGACGGCCTGGAACGGCCTCATGATTGCCGCGCTTGCGCGCGCCGCGCAGGTGCTGGAAGCGCGGGATGCGGAACGCGACGGCACGGGCGGCGTGCACGCCCCGGTGCTGCTCGAGGCGGCCGCGCGCGCCGCGCGCTTCGCACAGGCGACGCTCTGGGATTCCTCCGCCGGGGTGCTGCTCAGGCGCTTTCGCGAGGGCCGTGCGTCGATTGCCGGCTACGGCGAGGACTACGCGTGCCTGATATGGGGACTCCTCGAGCTGTTCCAGGTCGACGGCGACGCCGGCTGGCTGCGCTGGGCACTCGAGTTGCAGGCTCGTCAGGACGAGCTGTTCTGGGACTCGGACGGCGGGGGCTGGTTCAGCACGACGGGCGACGACCCGTCCGTGCTCCTGCGCTTGAAGGAGGACTACGACGGCGCCGAGCCGTCGGCGGGATCCGTCTCGGCGATGAACCTGTTGACGCTGGCCCGTCTGACGGGCGACGCAGGCTTCCGGGAGCGGCTCGACCAGGCGCTGGGGCGGCTGGGACCGGGGCTCGGGCAGGGTGCGCGCGCCATGCCCATGCTGGCTGCGGTTGTCTCGGCCTACCACGCCCGGGCGACGCAGATCGTGGTGGTGGGAGAGCGCATGCACCCCGACGCGATCGAGCTTCGCCGCCGCGTGGCGGCCCGCTACCTGCCGTTCGCCGTGCGCGTGAACGTGGAGCCGGGCGCCGCGCAGGCCGCGCTCGGCGAGCTGCTGCCGTTCGTTGCTTCGCTGCGCCAGCGCGGCGGTCGGGCGACGGCCTACGTCTGCGCGGACTTTGCGTGCCGGGAGCCGACCAACGATCCGGACGTGCTGGAGGACCAGCTCGACGCGCTGGGGAGGGCTGCGGGATGACGTTCACGGTCGAGGTGCTGCTCAAGGGGCGGCAGGACGTGGTGGCGCAGTCGGTGGAGCACGGCGTGGACACGGACGCGTGGACCGACGACGATGTGCGCGAGGTGCTGCATCTGGCCCTGCGGGAGTTCGAACGCGTGCAGAACCCGGGCCCGGAGTCTCGTGTCGTTCAGCTGCGGGGCCTGAGTTGGATCGTGACGCCGCTGGAGCGCGGGGTGGCGATTGCGATGGAGAGTGCCAGCGCAGCGATTGTCGCCGGACCGTTCGAGATCGACCGCGAGTGGTTGACCCAGGCTATCAAACGGGTCATGGCCGCGCCGGCCGTGACCGGCGACCGCGTGCACTAGCTGGTGGTGTATCGCTAGCCGATCGCCGGCATCGTGAACCAGACCCAGAGCAGGAGACCGACGCCGAAAACAAGCGTCAGGATGCGCGTGGGGGCGTCGTTGAACTTCGAGTGGATCCAGAACAGCACCAGCGCGACAGCGACGGTGCCGTACGTGTAGCGGTGTACCGTGCCGTCGTCCAGGTAACGGGAGTAGAGCACGTTCGGCAGCAGGCCGATGTAGAGGAACAGGGTACTGCCCAGCACCCAGAGGTTGATCCTGTCGAGCAGGCTGGTCTTTTCGGTCATGTCGAGCGTCTCCCGAGGCAGCCGGTAGTATGGACTCCGGCGGCGCCCGTGTCAATCGAGCGGCGGCACCCGGCTCGGGCTCCTGCCGCGGCGGTGGGGGTGTCGCGCCCCGCGCGGCCGCATGGTCACGATGGTCCGGGACTCCGCCTGTCGCAGCTACGGCGCAGCTTCCTGGTCCGCGGTTTGTACTGCCTGTCTGATGGCCGGTACGACCCGGTAATCGATCAGCTCGTCGAGCTGCCGACGGTGCCGGCGGCGTCCGGCGCCCGGGTTCGGCGACGAGGTCGCCACGACCACGCTGTCCAGCTCGGGAATCACGAAGATGAACTGGCCGCCGTAGCCCCAGGCGTAGTACGCGGCGTGGCCGCCCAGCGTGCGCAGCCACCATCCGTAGCCGTACTGCCGGCGGCTATACCGCGACACGGTGCGCGGCACGAGCGACTCGCGTACCCACTCGGCCGAGACCACCCGGCGCCCGTCGGCGCTCGAACCGCCGCGCAGGTACAGCTCGCCCACGGCCAGCATGGCGCGCGGGGTCAGCGTCATCTCGTTGCCGCCGAAGTAGATGCCCTGCGGGTCGCGCAGCCACGCCGGCAGCGTGATGCCGAGCGGCGCCGCCAGGTGCCTGCGCGCGAACTCCAGCGTGCTCAAGCCCGTCGCCCGCGTCAGGATGGCCGACAGCAGGTGTGTGCTGCCGGTGCTGTAGATCATCCGCCCGCCGGGACGGTCGACCATGGGCCGCGACAGGGCGTGCCGCACCCAGTGCCGGCTCTGTACCCAGCGCCCGTAGTTCCGGTTCGAGGTCGTCTCGAGCCCCGACCGCATCGTGAGCAGGTCGCCGACGGTGATCGAGCGCCTGGCAGGCTCGGCGTCGGCAAGCTCGTTGGGAAAGAAGTCGACAATCGGCTGGTCGACGCCCGCCAGGTGCCCGCGGTCGATGGCGATGCCGACCAGTATCGAGATCAGCGTTTTCGACGCCGACTTCAGGTTGGCCTGGCCGCGAACCGACGCGCCGTGGAAGTAGTGTTCCTCGATGCGCCGGCCGTGCACGGATACCAGCAGGCTGCGCAGGCGCGGTAGGGCGGCGGCGTGCTCCAGCAGGGCCGCGCGCGCCGCGGCCTCGAGGGCCGGCGCATTCGGTGCCGCGGGAGCGGCGGGACCTGCCGCCGCGAGCGCGAGCAGGAAGACCAGGGCAACCCGCACGCCCATCGGACGCCGCTGCGGACGCCGGAATGCAGGCACGGTTCCTCCGCGCCGATTATAGCGCCGCGCGCCGCATCCTGATCCGCCCGGGTTCCGCGGTATGCTGCGCACAGCAGAGGGTGTCCGCCCGGCGGCCGCGTCCGTCCAGTCGCCCCGTCCGGTCCGGGTGCGGCACCGCAGCCGGCACGTGAAGCATGCGCCGACTGCATCCGTCTGTGGGCCGAGGTGGCGAAACTGGCAGACGCACGGGACTTAAAATCCCGTGGCCCTGACGGGCCGTGTGGGTTCGATCCCCACCCTCGGTACCAGACACCCTGCCGCGCGTCCCGACAGACGCGTCACCCGTCCGGACCGTCCCGCCCGGAAACGGGGTGTTCCTCGCCCCTGTCCGTCCGCTGATGCGCTCATGCTACAGTGTCATTTGATGCGATTCGGGCAGTTCCTGGCCCGCTGCGATCACCGGGGTGGTCTCCCGCAACCGTCGCGCGCGGCCGCCTGGTCGCAGGATGTTGCCCCATGCTCGACACGCTCTCCGTCGCCCAGGAGCTGACCGCCGGCGGCATCGACCGTGGCCAGGCCGAAGTCATCGCCACGGCCATGCACAGGCTCGCCCGGCAGGGCGACCACGTCACCTCCGACCAGTTCAAAGCCGGTCTCGCTGAGGTCCGCACCGAGATCGCGGCTCTCGACACGCGGCTCTCCGCGCAGATTGCCGAGGTCCGCACCGAGGTCGCGGCCGTCGACACGCGGCTCTCGACGCAGATTGCCGCGGTTCGTACTGAGATCGCGGCCGTCGACACGCGACTCTCGACGCAGATTGCCGAGGTTCGCACCGAGATCGCCGCTCTCGAAACCCGGCTCATCCGCTGGATGGTCGGCACCGTCCTGGCCACGGCGGCGCTGACGTTCGGAATCCTGCGGTTCCTCGCCGCGTAGGTGCCGGGCGGGGCTCACCCATCAGCCTGAGGGGCGGCGCCGGCGTGGTCTTCTGCCTCGGAGGCTGGTGACTGGAGAAGGATCGGGAATCACTGCCTCGACTTCGCGAGGCATCTGAGCGGGCACCCCGACCGAACTCAACCGCCGCCGCGGAGATTGCCCGAGGCGGGCTGAAGCCGTACGGCCGCGACGACCGGCAGGGTTCTATTCCTCAACCCGCCCGGTTCTGCCCCCCCGGGCGGCCGCGGCGCCGGCGCCTGCCCGGTGCTGCACTCCCGCCGCCCGCCAGCAGTACTCTGACCGCCCTCTCATGCTTCGGATCGACGGAGTCCGCCGCCAGCCGCGTCGCAAACCGGGAACGGTCCACGACGGTCTCGACGGCGCGCGCCTCGCCCGGAAAGATGATTTCCGTCCCGCCGCGTCCGACCTTCAACACGTAGTCCCCCGTACCGAGCTTGACCCGCGTCTGAAGGCAGTCGGTCCACTTCTGCCTGCGGGCAAGCTCGACTGCAGCATCCCGCTGAGGAGCGCCCCACTCGCCGGCGAACAGCTCGGCCAGCGCCTTCGGACGCGCCGGGGCCGGGCCCAGCTCGAAGCCGGTTCCCGCCAGGCGGTGGCTCCGCGCCGCCATGCGGTGAGAGACCGCGGCGGAGGCCGCCGCCCCGCCGCGGAGCGACAGCGGCAACGCCAGCCAGCCGGCGCGGGCGCCGAACAGCAGCGCAGCGGCCAGCCGGTCCTCGGCGGTCAGTGCTGCGTGCTCGAACTCGAGCAGCTCGGCGCAGGTCCGGCGCAGGAACAGCAGGCACATCGCGCGGGGGAACGGCGTGCTGAACCGCTCGAACAGGTCCGACGCGGTCAGGTCCGCCAGCCCGGTCAGGGAATCGAGCGTCGCCCGCAGCTCGATGACGTGTTTCCGCAGCGGCTCATCGAGTTCCTTCGACTCGCGGTCGAGGTACTCGAGCAGCAGAGCGTTGGCCTCGTCCACCCCAGCCACGCCGGCCCGCTCCGCGAGGGTGTCGACCGCTCCCCAGACGAGTCGCCGAGCGTCGCCGCGGTCGATGCCCGGGCGGGCAGCGTCCGGGGGCACGGCGGAGGAACCCGTACGCATCCAGTCAGCCAGCGCCGCCGCCACCGTCCCCGCCAAGACGGGCGGCGGGTCGTTCGCGGGATCGAACGCGGCCCGGCAGGCGGCCAGCTCCCGGGAGTCGTTTCCCGCGAGAATTCTGCCTCGGTCCTCATGCGCCAGCTTCAACAGCATGGCCAGCATGCCCCCGGCGGCCTGGGCTGCTGCAAGCGGCGCGGAGCGTTCGGGCGGCATGTGTGCGGGCGGCCACGGTGGCCCCCCGGCGGACGAAAAACGCTTGATGGTACGGACCTCGAAATCGTCGAGTGGCACGTTGCCGACGTCCCGCGCGCGGTCCCGGCAGGCCTCCCTGTCTTCTTGCGACCGGAACACGATCGATTCGACGGCCGAGAGCGGGAGCGGCGCGGGGACGAAGATCAGCGGGGCGTCCCGAGCCTCATCCGGCCAACGGCGCTCCTCGACGCCGGCGGTTGTGGGGACCATTACCGGCCCAGCACAGGCGTTCAGCGAGACGATCACCTGGCACGACCTGAGATGCGCAGCCTCGGCGGTCGCCTGGTCGACGGCGGCGGGGCCCGGCAGGCCCGTGAACAAAGGGATCCAGCCCGGGCAGGCGTCGAGCGTGTCCTGATAGTACTTCGTGCCGAAACCGCTCCGCGGCAGCAAGAGCCCGGCCGCCAGCAGGTAGAGCAGGTTGAGGTGATTCGTGACGAGGCGGCCGCGCTTGGGCGCCTCGTCGGTAGCGCCTGCCGCCGCCGCGGTGCCGCTTGTGCGGTCAGGTTGCCGCCCGGCGTCCAGGCTCGCGCCTGCATCGCGCGGGTCGGGCTCGGGCTGAACGCGGCCCAACAGGCCGGGCTGCTTCGGCGTGGGCATCCTACTTCCTTTACCTGCGCTACACGATCTCTTCGCGCTTCAGCACGCCCTTGTCGTTCGGCAGACTGCTGTCGACGTCGCTGCTCCGTCCCCGGCGGCGGAGCAGAAGCACCTGGTTGCGGGCTCTCGCTACCATCACGTAGAACCGCTTCTTCAGCGCGTCGAGATCGGGCGCGTAGTGGGCGTCGATGTCGGAAAGCACCGCCACGTCGAACTCGAGCCCCTTGCAGGTCTGCGCGTTGATGACGAGGACGCCGCCCTCGTCCCACCGTACCGCCGGCCGATGCTCACCGAAGAACGTCTCGATTCGGGGCGCACCGTTGTCCAGGCAGCGGGCTGCGTCCCGCAGTCCGTCAACGTAGCGTTGCCTGACCTTGTTGTTCGGGGCAATCACGCCGACCAGTTTCGCCGGATCCCGGTCGACGAACTTCAAGATGAGCCCGCAGCAGTCCGCAAACCCCTCCGGCGCGTAGTCGTAGAGCACGGCCGCAGCACCGGACGTCGTCGGCAGGTCGACCGGCGGGCTGGTGGGGTCGCCGGTGCGGAACGCTTGCGCCAAGCGCGCGACGGGCCTGCTATTGCGGTAGTTCTCCTTTAACTCGATGATGTTGCCGGGCTCAATGGCTAGCGCCGCAGCGATGTCCTGGACGCTGCTGTGCTCTTCAGTGAGCTGCTGGTTCTGGTCCGCGGCCACGAAGAAGCGTTCGTAGCCGAGGTCCACGAGGGTGTGGTAGAACTGGGGCGGCATGTCCTGGCCCTCGTCGATGACAAGGAACGGCGCATCGGTGATGGGGTGGCAGCCACGGACGATCTCGGCCATACCGTTCCAGTCGATCGGCTCGAACGCGCCCGGGTTCGGCGCCGGCCTCTTCGGTACCGCCTGCCCGGTGATTTCGCGGAACTGCCGGAAGAACCACGCCGTCCATGTGTTGCCCGACAACTCGCCGCCGAAGAGGCCGGTGCTGGCCCCCTTCAGCAGGTGGTTATAGACCAGGAACTCGTAACAATCGCCGTCTCGCTCGTGGCGGCGGGCGCGCAGCAGGGCCACGATGGTCTTGCCGGTGCCGGGGCCCCCGACGACGAGGTGCTGTCCCTCCTTGGGCAGTTCCAGCACGCGGTCCTGGTCCTTGCTCAGGTCCTGGATGCCCGGCAGCTCGAACCTGCGCTTCGCCATCTCACGTTTCCCTCGATCGCCCACTGGGCGTGGCTGCGGCGGTTGCGGACGTTCAGGCGGATGAACCTGACGTTCAGCGCCGCCGGTACGTGCCCGGTCTATCGCCCTTCTGATCCATTCCATGATCAAGTCCCGAGTGCCCGGCAGCTCACCGTCCGGCTCGGGCGACGCTGGTCCACGCGGCGGTTGACGTGCCCACTCTTTCGCCCTCCCGGTTCCTTCCATCTCGATCGGTCCCCTGCACTCTAGCCTCGCAAGCGTCACACGCCACCGCCAGTCGGCGCCTGCGCCCCGAACAACGAGGGGCAGCGGCCGTCCGCGTCCCCCGCCACGAACGCGCGGTCGAGGAGCACGTTGCCGTACGCGCAGCTCGGCTCCGGCACGAGAGCGCAGGCATGACAGGCGGCCCGGTTGAGCAGACCGGGGCCGTGGCCCTCCTGCTCGCCGCAGACCGGATCCAACGAACACCAGCGGGCCGCGTCGACCGCCGCCGTGAGCAGGCGCAGGAACCGGGGCGGCTCCGCCTGCTGGGTGAGACCGCCGAGCGAGCCCTCGGTGTCGGGCACCGCGACGTAGACGAGAATACCGGCCATCGGCGGCCCTTCAGCCCCGTCTCCGGCGTGGCTGTAGATGCGTTCCTTCAGCGACGCCGCGGGATAGCCCGCCGCCGTCTCGAGCTCGCGCACCAGCAGGTGGGCCAGCGTGTGCAGCAACAGGAAGCGGGGTGAGACTTGCAGCTGAGCTGACAGCCGCACGGGGCCGCCGGCGAGACGGTCACTGAATACCCGGGCCCTGTGCTGCACAGCTTCCGCCGACTCCCAGCGACGCAGGCGTTCCTCCTGCAGAGTAAAGAACACGCCTTCGCCGTAGAGGTCCAGTGCCGGCAGCCAGGTGCTCTCGCCGGTCAAGTCGGGAGGTGTTACCGCCTCGCCCCCGAGCCGGCGGAAACCCTTCAGCACCATGATCTCCTTGAGCCGATCGACCGCCACGAGCCGGTCGACGGCGGCGGCGATACAGCGCGGCGCGTCCTCGAGGCGCTGCACGAGGGCATCCCAGTCGGCGCGGAGATGGCGGGTCACGAAGTCTTCGTCCTCGCGCAGGTCGGAGATTTCCTCCCCGAGGGCGCGGTACTCGCCGCGCCATGCGTTGCCGGCGAAGCCGGACGGATCGACGAAGGGATAGCCTTTGTCGATCTGCGTCAACGCCGCTTCGACTTCGTCCCCCGTGCAGTTGAACTCCTGCGCAATGATCCTCAGGGCGGCCTTCCGTGGCAGGCCCGGTCGGGCGTCGCGCAGTCTCCGCTGCTTCTCGCTGCTCCCGTAGAGACGGTCGACGACCGTTCCCTGGCGGATGCGCGACTCCGGGGGGATTACAAGTGCGTTCGCTGTGTCCGGGGTGTGGACGCGCACGTCGTTGATGGGGATCACCCACGCCAGTTCGGCGGACGGTTCCGGGGGCGGTTCGCGGAACCAGGGCTGCTGCCAGGTGTCCTCGCCATACGGAAAGCGCTGCGGCAACCCGCCCCGCGCCTCGCACTTCCGGCACCGGACTTCGTGACCGCGCCCACGCGGCGTCACCTGCAGGTAGGGACTTTGCCAGTCGGGGCGACACGCCTGTGCGCCGGCGCGACGGCTGTCGGCATGCGCCACGCTGTGCCAGGGCACGTCCGCCAGGTAGCCGTCGCGGTGGGCGAGCACCCAAGGCACCTGCTCCAGTCTTCCGCCGCAGTCCTTCCCGTGCTCGTGTGCCTCACAGGTCCACGCCCCGCGTCGGGCCCGGAATCCGGGCTCCGGCCCGGCCGTGTCCACCCGCTTCCACGGGCGGTAGTGCAGCAACCCGCACCTGGGGCAGCGCGTCCAGCCCGGGAACCGCATGGCAGGAATGGATGCGCCCTTCACAGCGCCGCCCTCTTCGATCCGCGCCGTGGGCGGCGACCGCAGGGCCTTGTCGATACCGAGGACGTGCCGCACCTGCTTGACGTGCCTGAGGTCGCGATGGTCCCCGCGAGGCCACGACTGCGTGTCCTTGACCGTCAGGAGGTAGTCGGGTCCGCGCACCACCGCGCCCACCGCGCACTCACGCAGCAGGTGGGACAGCCGCACCGGCACGGGTTCATCGGCCATCTCGCCACGCTTCCCGGACCCCACTCCCGGACGTGCCGTGGCGGGCCAGCCGTTCGGCCTGCAACACCGCCGTGTCCTCGACGTTGCGCATCGAATGGAGTGTCTTCCAGCAGCCCCGCTCCGCGCGGTCGAACGCAACGAGCAGGCTGTCCTGGGACTTGTCGCGGCAATGGTACTGCAGGCCACGGCACTCGCTCTTGCACCGCGCTGCCTCATCGCGCCATTCGCCGACGAGCCGGTCGAGGTGCGCCGCCGTCTCGTCTCCCGCCGCGCCCGCGGCCTTGCGGCAACGCTGCTTCAGTGCCTCGACGACCGCCTTGGCCCCCGCGTGGTCGGGGTCGAAGCGGGCGGCGGCGTCGTTGGGGCGCCAGTCTTGGCAGCCATGGCGCAGGGCAATGACGAGGGCTGCGTGAAGCGCACGCTTGCGCACCTGGTAGGTGAACGGCGTCACGCTGGTCGGCTCGACGAAACGGTAGAACGACTCGTGATAGGGGCGGAAATTTTCGTAGTGGGACAGACTGCGCGCCTGGTGGCGGTAGTAGTTGGCGAAGACGAGGCCGGGCACCAGGGCGCGGCCGATGCGACTGCTGGCCTGAATGTACTCCGCGGTGGTGAACGGCTGGCCGTTGACGACCATGACGGCGAGGCGGTCGACGTCGACGCCCACCGAGATCATGTTCGTAGCCAGCACCGCGTCCAGGCAGTCGGCCGCGCTGCGCCGCGCCGCCAACTTGTCGAACGTGCGCGCGTTCTCCTGAGGCGACGACTGGCTCGTGAGCTGCGCAACGACCGGCTCGCCGCGCGCCTCGTCGCGGCCGCCGCCGGGCGTGTCCGGCTCCCGGCCTTCGCGGGTGGCCTGGCGCCGCTCCGCCTCGAGGCGCCGCAGGAAGTCGCGCACGTCCGTTTCGAAGGCAATATGGCTGGTGCCGACGCCGCGCAGGCTCCCGTGGTAGACCACCAGCGTCCACCACGCGTCGAGCAGGTCGGCGGCGTCCCGCTGGTCGGCGAACAGGATCGGCGGGGCGGCGAGCAGGGTCGCCGCGAGCGGGGCGAGGCAGTGCTGCTGGTCGAGCCCCGGCGCGAGATGGCCGATATACAGCCGTCCCGGCTGCGCAACGTCGTTGCGCGCGAACCACGAGTCGTCGGCGGACAGGCCTGGCGGTGGGAAGACTGCGATCGTGCGGCCGTACAGGCGTTCGACCTGTTCGCGGGCCATGCGGATGGTGGCGGTCGAGGCGACATACTTGGGTCGGGCGCCCCGCCGCTCCAGCACCGTTTCGATGGCCGCCTCGTAGAGGCCCGCCACCGAACCGAGGGGACCCGCGATCAGGTGCAGCTCGTCCTGGATCACCAGTTCCGGCGGCCGCCGGCCGCCACGGCCGAAGAACGCGGCCGCGCGTTCTTCCCAGGCCAGCCGCGCGAACTTGTCGATCGTGCCCACGAGCAGCGTCGGCGGCCGTTCGTACAACGCTTCGTCGACGACGTTGCAGGGCAGCGGCTCCCCGGTGCCGAAGTCGCACGCGGAGTTCCGGCACAGGAAGTGGAACTCGGCGGGCCCGGTCCGGTAGCTGTCGGGGGCGTTGAACGGCCGGCCACACCAGGGGCACGCTTGCAGGACGAGGTCGTGGGCGCCGGCGGCGGACCCAGCCTCCACCATGTCCGCCACCTTCGCCGCCGCCTCCTCATGGGTGTTGGGGCTGGCCGCGCCGCCCACCCAGAGCCCGACCGAGACCGGCTCGACGCCGAGTCTCGCTTCGTCCCGCCGCCGCAGCAACTCGAGCGCGCAGACGATGCGCGCCGCCCGTTCGAACTGTTGCCGCGTGAGCAGCCGCAGCGTATAGCGCATGAGCACCGCGACGCCCCCGCCGTCCTCGCCGTATCGCAGCCGCCGCCACATCGCGAGGAAGGCGAACAGCCCGAGATAGGCCTCGGTCTTGCCGCCGCCGGCGGGAAACCAGATCAGGTCGAGCACGCCCCGGCAAGGATCCGCCTCGTCGATCGTCGATTCGATGACGGCCAGCAGGAACGCCAACTGGAACGGACGCCAACGATACCGGCGGACATCGCGCTCCTCGCGCACGCGGTTCACTTGGTGGTCGAAGCCTTCGTCAGAGGAGGAATCCAGCTTCTTCTGCACGCGGTCCTGGCACATCTGGTCGAACATCGCGCGGTTCGCCAGCCGGAACGCCTCCAGGGCCTCGTCGCTGCGACGCAAGCGGGCCACGCCTCCCCGCATCCGTTCGCTTGCCGCGTCCATCCGTGCGCAGATTCGTCGCGCCGCCTCGCCTTCGCCGCCGACGAAGCTCTCCGCCGACGCGCGCTGCCCGTCCACCCATTCGCCGTAGCGGTTCACGAAAGTTTCCAGGCGGGCGAGGACCGTCCCGGCCGGCGCCTCGGCGAGGTCGAGCAGGACCAGCAGGTCCGGGTCGAGGTCCGGGATTTCCTGGGTCACCACCGGCACTTCGACCGTGGGCATGCAGTCGGTCCAGATGCGCGGCCGCCGGCGCCCCGCGATCGACCACTCCGCGGCCACGCCGTGGCCGATAGCGTAGATGGGTCGGTGGCGGTGCTGCAGCTCGATCTCTTGTTCCTCATCGGTGAGCAAGGCGGGGTCCACCCGCGGGTACTCGGTTAGCTCCCCGGCCTCGACCTCGCACTCCAGTTGGACCTCGAACAGGCGGCGGTGGGCGCGTTCCGTGCCGGGGGGCGCTTCGCGCTGCCGGTTGGCGAAGACCACGGTCAGGATGTGCCCGTCTCCGTAGGGGCGGCGCCGCACGTCGAGCTGCGTCTTCCACCCGACCGCCTCCGCCTGCGAGAAGGCGGCGGTCAGCGCGTCACCGCCCCGGTACGGCCGGCGCCGCACGTCCCGCTCGACGCCGGTCGGCGTCTCGCCCTCTCCCGAGGGCCAGAGCAGACCGCATTCGATGGCCGTCCGCTGGTAGCGCGCGCCGCCGCCCGGGGCGGCGTCCTCGGGTGCTCGTGCCTCCGCGTCGAAAGAGGTCGGCGCGGTGCCCGCGCCGCGCTCATCCCGACGGCGGCCAGCGCTGTCGGGGGTTCGTCCGGCGCCGACTGCATCGCTGTCCGGCGTCTGACGCTGGTAACGGCCCGATTCGCCTCGGTTGGTCACCCGTCGATAGCTCGCGGCCGACGCGCTGATACGCAACTGGGCTTCACCGCGCACATAGAAGGACACTCCAACCGAGGACGGTGGCGCGTAGCGGCGGCGACCTACCGGCCGCGCCACCTCACTGCGCGATCCACCTTCGTCGCCGTCGTGCGATTCGTCGTCCTCGTCGTCGGCCGGCGGGGCTGTCAGGTCGGCGCCGTCCGGCGACGACGCCGCGGCTCCGGAACCCCGGCTGTCGGGGTTCACTTCCGGCTCGGCAGGGTCGACGCCGGTCGCGCCCGAGCCGTCCGGATTGATGGGGTGCAGCACGCCGATCGGAAAGCGCTCGACGGGCGAACCGTGGATCTCGTCGGGGTCGGTGGGGCCGACGAGTTGGTGTCGCACCCAGTCGACGAGTCGTTGCCGCTGCCCCGCGAGATCGTCCGCGTACTCGCGCCGAGCCTCCGGCGCCGGGCCGGCCGTCGCTCCGCCGGTGTCCCGCTCCACCACGTCGCGCGCCGTCGCTCCGCCGATGTCGTGCTCCGCCACGTCGTCCGCCGCCGCCCCGCCGGCGTCCCGCTCCGCCACGTTACGCTCCGCGACGTTGTCTTTCGCCGGCGCGGCCGGCGACGCCGACAACATCTCCCGCCACTCGGCCAGGGACTGCGGGCGGTCGCGGCCGTTGACGGCCAGCGCCGCATGCACGGCCTCCTGGATGGCCTGGCTCGGCGGCGCGGGCGCTGCCTCCCCCAACGGCACGAGTTCGTCCGCGGTGGCGCGCGCGGGCGCCTCGGGTACCGGCTGACCGGTCAGGCAGCGGTACAGCACGGCGCCCAGCGCATAGATGTCGGTCCAGGGCCCCTGCCGCGAGTCGCGGGCGTACTGTTCAATCGGCGCGTAGCCGTCTGACACGATCGCGGTGAGACTGCGCGTGCGGTCGCCGAGCGCCCGCCGTGCCGCGCCGAAGTCGAGCAGCACCGGCGATCCGTCCGCACCGATCACGATGTTGCCCGGCTTGATGTCGCGGTGCAGGTAGTCAGCCGCGTGCACCTGCTCCAACCCGTCCACGATGGGCAGGACGAGGGCGAGCGACCGCGCTTCGTCCAGCGTTCCCTCGCGGGCCAGTCGCGTCGACAGCGTCTTGCCCTCGACGTAGGCCATCACGATGTAGCCGGTGCCGTGCGCTTCGAAATCACCGATCACCCGCACGAGGTGCGGGTGATCGAAGCGAGCCAGGACGCGTCCTTCGTCGCGAAAACGCTTCAGTCCCCACCGGAAGGCATTCTCGTGCTCGGCACCGGGCCGCGCGAGCACCTGCCCGTCCCGGCGTACGGCGCACTCGCCGGGAAAGAACTCCTTGACCGCCACCTGCCGGCCCCCGCGCTCGTCGATCGCGAGGTAGGTGACGCCGAAGCCGCCGCGTCCAAGGACCCGCTGAACGCGGTAGTGCGAGAACCGATGGCCGGCCGGCAGGACGCTGTCGTCGCGTGCCATGGGCGGATCGTACCATCGGCCCTGACGCGACGGGTTGCGATGTGGCTGCGCGGCGGGCGTGAACGGGATGCGTCTGACGAGCGGGAGTCCGCGCCGCGCGCGGGCGCGGACTCCCGGCCGGATGCTACCAGTCGAACTGGCCGCCGAAGCGGAACAGGCGGCCGTTCATGATGTCCGAGATGGCGGGGAAGGCGCCGCCGGACACGTAGTTGGCCACGATGTTGGTCGCGTCGTTGGCGTTGAAGAGGTTGTAGACATCAAACCAGGCGCGCACCCGCGCGCCGCCGAAGTTGACGATCTTCGTGAAGCGCAGGTCGAGCTGCGTCAGACGCGGCTCGAACTCCGTGCTGTTCTCGAGGAAGACGAAGCCGTTGTAGGGCAGCGACGACGACGGCTGATCTTCGTAGAAGCCGACGCCGGACGGGAACAGCGCGATCTCCTCGGACGGAACGGCCATCGGTCGGCCCAGCTGCGCCTCGATCGCCGCCCGCTCGGCGGGGTCGGCGCCGGCGTTGTAGATCGACCGCCGCTGCAGCCCGGGCAGGTTCTGAAACACGAAGGCCACCTCGGTGTCGTACGGCAGCGGCACCGAGCCGTTCAGCTTGAACTGGGTGCCGTACTTCCACCACGACGGCGAGACGTCGCAGTAGCCCGGCCGCAGCTGCTGGGGCGAGTCGACGACGAAGCACTCGTTGAAGCTCATCGCCCCGGTGGCCATGCCGCCGGTGAGCGTGACGCCGTTCTCCAGACGGCCGTTGAACGCGACGTCGATGCCGTTGAACGTCTCGCTCATGTCGCCGTACCGGTCGGCGAAGTAGAACACGTTGTTGGTGCCGCGGGCCTGCGCCTCCGGGGTGATCGTGTACAGCCCCGAGAGCACCTGACCGCTGACCGGCCCCAGGTTCGGATCGACAGGCGCCGTGATGCTGTACTCGTCGAAGTCCGCGGGGCCGACGTTCAGGTTGTCGAGCACGACGAAGTTGCCGTTCGCGCGCCGGAAGTAGCCGACGTCGATCGACCAGCCCTCGGTGATCTCGTGCTGGATGCCGACCGAGAACTGCCAGTTGTACTTGCGCTTGCCCCAGCCTTCCAGCACGTCGTCATCGAAGCGGCTCGTGATGATGGGCGTGCCGAACTCCGGGTTGATGATGGCGCCGCACTCGCCGTTGGCCGCGAAGTTGTCGAAGTCGCAGTCGGGGTTGAGGTCGCCGTTGCCGGGCGGCAGCCCGAACGCCTCGAACGTATTGTCGTTCCAGGTCCGGTCCGAGAAGATCTGGATCGCCTCCATCGGGTTGTGGATCTGGGCAATCGACGTGCCGACCGCGAAGACGTAGCGGCCCAGGTTCGCCTTGAGTGCCGTGCGGCCATCGCCGAACAGGTCGTAGGCGACGCCCAGCCGCGGGTTGATGTCGCGCCAGTCCGGCTTGTTCTCGATGAGCGGGGTGGAGAACGACTGCACGAAGCGGCTGGTCGGGTGCGTCTGCGCCGGCACGTAGCCGTTGATGGAGTCGTAGCGCACGCCGAGGTTGAGGGTCAGGCGGTCGATCGTCCACTGGTCCTGGGCGAAGATGCCGATGTCGTCGGCCTGCATGAACGAGTTGCGCGGCGTGCCGTACTGGCGCACCCGGAAGGAGACGCCCGGCGTGACGAAGCCGTACTGCAGGTTGTTGTAGATCGTGGCGTACTCGTGCTCCTCCCAGTAGTGGGAGTACTCGACGCCGGCCTTGAACGTGTGCGAGCCGGTGACGTACGACACCGCGCCGTGTCCCGTCAGGTTCGGGAAGTTGTGCCCGTAGCCGTAGAGCGCCGGCGTGCTCGGCGAGAAGGTCTGCACGTTGAGAAAGATCAGCGGGTCGACCAGGAACACGCCGATGTCGCCCGGCAGCACTTCGGGCTGCGGACTGGGGGTCGAGGTGTTGAACACGTAGGACACGCCCGCCTCCAAGAGCAGCCGGTTGCTGGCCGGCATGGTCCACTTGACCTGGCTGAGCGACACCGGGTCCTGGAAGTAGTCGGCCGCCGCGTTGTAGTCGACCAGGCCGAAGACGGCCCACTGCTGACAGAAGCAGCTCGTCTGCTGGTGGCGCGTCAACGTGATCTTGTTGCGCTCGGAGGCCTGCCAGGTCAGCCGCAGCGAGTTGTCGCGCTGCCGGGACTCGATGACGGTCGGGTTGTTGTAGTCGGGCTGGTAGTCGACCGCGAACCCGGTGGACGGCACGCGCGGCGCCAGGTTGTTGAAGCTGCGGGGCGCGAACCGTTCGGTGCCCCACCAGCGATGGGCCGTGTAGAACCATAGGCGGTCGTTCACGATCGGCCCGCCGACGCCCACGCCGAAGTCCCAGATGTCCTTGATGCCGTTGATCTGTTCCTCCTGCATCCCGCGCTGGCCGAGACCGTCGTCCCAGTTCAGGTTCTGCAGGTGCTCGTTGGTGCCGCTGATGTTCACGTAGTAGCTGAACGCGTTGGCGCCTTCGCGGGGAATGGCGTTCATGCCGACGCCGCCGGTGGACGTCTCGGCGTCCATCCCGCCGGTCGACATCACCACCTCCTGGATGGCAGCCTGGTTCATGAAGAAGATCTTGCCCGTGCCACCGCCGGCTGTGACCGAGGCGTTGATCGACATGCCGTCCCACAGGATGTCGCCGTCGGTGTTCGAGCTGCCGTGCACCAGGACGTGGCCCCACGTATCGCCTACGCTGCCGCCGACGTCCTGGCCGCCGCCGAGGATGTCCGTGGTCGCGCCGACCGTGAGCGCGGCGTAGCCCCAGTAGGTCTTGCCGGTCGGAATGGCGTCCAGGGTCTCGCGCGAGATGTTCTCCTGGTGGACGACGTTCTGGACGTCGATGATGGGGGAGGCGCCGGAGACGGTCACCGTCTCCTCGACCGCGCCGACGCCCATCGTCACGTCGACGTTGGCCGTGAACCCGGTCGTCAGCTCGATCCCTTCGCGGACGAAGGTGTTGAATCCGGGCAGCGTGAACGTGATCGTGTAGGTGCCGGGGCGCAGCCCGTCGATGGTGTACAGCCCGGACGCGTCGGTGAACGTGGTGCGGCTGCCCTCGATGAGCGCCGGGCTGGCGGCGTCGACCGTCACGCCGGGCAGCACGCCGCCGGTCTCGTCCACGACGCTCCCGCCGATGCGGGCCGTCTGCGCCGCAGCGCCGGTGGAAAGGAATACGCACGCCGACAGCAGACAAACGATGCGAACGCCTCGTTTCGCCATGATGCCTCCTTGCCGCTGATGACGGCGAGTTGGCTGCGCCGACGAGGTTCGCCGAACGGTGGCGATCCGCCGTGCGAAGCCACCTTGACGATGCCGTGCGTAGCGTGCATGTTACGCCCACGAAACAGGGTGTCAAGTGCCAAGAGCCCGCGCCGGCGGTCCCCGCGGTCTGGCGCGCGGTGCCGCGTCTGGCTATACTGCCTGCCGGAAGGGCAGGCCACGTCATGGGATCGCTGACGATGCGAGCCGCGGACCACCTGCGGCGCGTTCTCCGCGGATCGGCCGCCGTAGCCGCCGGATTGGCGGTCCTGTACGCGCTGCCGACGCCGGCCGACGGCGCCCAGTCCGATCCGTCGGGCTTCCCGCTTGCGCCGCCGACCAGCTACGTCACGGACGTTGCTGAATCCGAGGACACGCAGTCGCGCGTGCAGGACGATCTGCAGGCGTCGCTGCTGGCTGGGTTGCGCCGCTTCGACTGGACGCTGGCCGGCAGCGCCTTCACACCCGACTTCGAGGGACGCTTTCCGCGGCCCGGTCAGGGGCGGGTGGTTGCCGACTCGACGCTCGCCATCCGTCGCTACGTCGCGGACGGACTGGCGCCGCTCGGCCGCGACGCCCTGCTGGCCGCGCTGCGCGCCCACGTGGACGCCTGGGTTTCGGTCGACCGCGCGGCGTGGCAGATGTTCGAGTTCCTGCTGGCCCCGGACCGCCAGCGCGCGTTCGCGCTGGCCCACGTGCAGCTCGGCGGCCCGGACGCGGTCGGCGCCCGCTCGGTCTTCAACGCCACGCTGGCGGTCGAGCTGGTCGCGGCGGCCGACTCCGGGTGGCGCATCCGCCGCCTCGACACCGTCACAGCGACGCGCGTGAGCAATCCGGCGAGGCCGTTCCTGGACATTACGGACGCGGTCGGTCTGCACTTCAACCGCTCCGCGGCGAACATCCGGATTCGGCAGGACGCGGCGAACGGCGGCATGAGCCTCATCGACTCCGCGCTCAACGTTGTGGACTGGAACCGCGACGGGTTCTGGGACATCCTCGCGACGGAGGCGGCCAACCACGCGGTGCTGTTCCTCAACGACGGCCGGGGCGGCTTCGTGCGCGAGGCGCTGCCCTTCCGGGACGACCGGCTCATCCCCAGCCAGCTGTTGTTCGTGGATCTCGACGGCGATGGCCTCGAGGAACTCGTCGGCACGCGCGTCGTCTACCGCGGCGCGCGGGGCTGGATGGGCATCTACACGCGCCGCGGCGGCGAGTGGCGGCTCATTCCGCGCGCCCTGGAATTCGAGAACCCCCCGGGCGTGCGGCGCCACGAATCGCAGTTCCTGACGGCCGGCGACGTGAACGGCGACGGGCTGCTCGACATCTTCGTCGGGGGCTACCAGAACAACCGATCGGGCGCCGGCGGACGCTTCAACCGGGTCGACGCGAACGACGGCGACGACAACCTCCTGTTCATCAACCACGGCGGCCTGCGTTTCACGGAGGAGTCCGAACGCCGCGGCATCACGGGCACGCGCTACACGTACGTGGGACAGTTCTTCGACTTCGACGGGGACGGCGACGTCGACCTTTTCGAGGGCAACGACTACGGCCGCAACGTCGTGTGGGGCAATCGCGGCGACGGTACGTTCCGGTCCCTCGACGATCATCCGCTGGCGCGGGACGGCGCCTTCACCATGGGCATCACCATCGCCGACTGGGACAACAGCGGCGAGTGGAGCGTGTACCTGTCCAACATGTACTCGCACGCCGGGCACCGCGTGGTCAGGCTGACCGAGTCGGTGAGCGAGACGATGCACGCCCGCCTCGGCGTGCTGGCCCGGGGCAACCAGCTCTTCACGCTCGGGCCGGGGGGCGGCGCGTCGGGCGACCGCGGCGTGCCGCTGGGCGTCAACGAGGCCGGGTGGGCCTGGGGCTCGCACTTCTTCGACCTCGACAACGACGGCGACAAGGAGATCTTCGTCACGAACGGCAACACCAGCCACGTGGATCCGGCAGCGCCGGACTATTGAACGTTCTTCTGGCGACAGGTTGTCGCCGACGCCGAGGGCCTCGAGCAGCAGGCGCCGCCGGAGCCGGTGCTCGTGGAGCAGGCCGACGGCTTCCGCGGGTCGTTCAGCGGCTACGAGCGGGACCACCTCTTCTACCGGCCTGACGGTGCGGACGAGCCGTTCGTGCGGAGCGCCTACGTGTTCGGGCTGGACGCCGACCACGACGGCCGGGCGGCCACCCCCGTCGACATCGACGGGGACGGCGATCTCGACCTCGCGCTGCTCACACTGCGCGGGCTGCGGCTCTTCGAGAACACGTCGCCGCCGCGCCGCTTCGCACGCGTCCGGTTGACGGCGACCCGCTCGCGGCCCGACGCGCTCGGCGCCGAGGTCGTGCTGACCGCGGGCGGCGAGCAGCGCCGCGACTTCGTCAAGATCACCGAGGGCTTCCGCGCCCAGGTGCCGCTCGACCTGCATTTCGGGTTGGGAGAATCGACGACGGTCGATGCACTGGAGGTACGCTGGCCGTCCGGCGCCGTCGAGGTCTGGAACGACCTACCGGTGGACCGCCTGCTGCTCGTGCGCGAGGGCGCCGCGGACGTCGATGCGCAGGTGTTGGAGCGTTGGTCGGACGGCACGCGGCCCACGCTGACCGCCGCCGCGCCCTCGCCCGCAGTCGTCGCGCAACGACTGGACGGCGAGTCCGCGTCCGTGGCCGGCGCCCGGCCGGCGGTGCTCAATTTCTGGGCGCCCTGGTGCGCGCCGTGCAACGAGGAACTGCCGCAGCTCGTCGAGCTCGCGGCACGCTACGAGGACGAGGTCGACTTCGTCGGTCTGAGCGTCGAGCTGCAGGATCTCGACTCGGTGCGCGGGTCGATCGAACGCTTCGCCATCCCGTACTCGCAGTTCCTGGCGGACGAGGACGTCATGGCGCAGTTCTTCGGCACGGAAGACGAGGCGGCGCTCCCGTCCACGTTCGTATTCGACGGCGAAGGCCGGCTGCGGCGGCTCTTCCGGGGTGCCGTGACCGGGCCCGTGCTCGACACGCTGCTGGCGTCGTTCCGCGACGAGGCGGTCAACGAGGTGGCGCTGCGGCTGCTGGCCGAAACGCACATGGCCGGTGGGGAATACGCCCAGGCGAGCGACTACTACACCCGGCTGGCCGAACTCGAGCCGCGGCGGCTGTACCAGATCGGGCAGACCTGGCGGCGGCAGCGGGCACGCGATCGGTTCCAGGCCGGCCGCGCCCGTTTGCTCGCGGGACAGGCGGCCGAGGCGGTCGGCGACTTCCAGGAGGCTCTGGCGGTGCTCGGCGAGGACGACGCGGTGCTGGTGCAGCTCGGCACCGCCGCGGCGCTGTCCGGCCGGCTGGCGCTGGCGGCGCGCACCTTCGACCGCGCCGTCGCGGTCGCACCTGAATCCGTGCACGCCTGGATGGGCCGGGCGCGCGTGCACGTGGCGCAGGGCGAGCGGGAGGCCGCGCGGACGACCTACGAGCAGGCCCTGCGGCTCGATCCGGGCAACGCGGATGCGCTTCGGGAGCTGGCGAACCTCGACGGGCCGTGATCGCCTGCCTGCGGCGCCGAGGCATACTGTCCGATCCTGAAGAATTCGAAGTCGACATGGGGCCGCGACGCGTGCCGACCTCCTGCGGGCTGCTGGCCGCGCTGGCTCCGGCGGTGCTCGTTCCCGCTACCGTGCTGGCGCAGGCCGGCCCGCCGCCGGCAGCCGACAGCCACCAGCGGATGCTTGCGGCCCTCGCACAGATTGCCGACAGCGCAACGGAGACCAACAGCTACATCGGCGCCGGACCGGCAATCCGGGCCCGCCGCGAACTGGCGGCGCTGCCGCCGTCGGCGGCCGGACCGGTGCGCTGGCGCCGGACGATGGAACTGGCCGAACACGAACTGCGGCTGGGCAACGAGACAGAGGCCATACGCCTCATCGAACAGGCTCTCGACCTCGTGCCGCCCGCGGCGACCGACATTCGCAACCAGACGCGCTACCGCCTGGGGGTGGCGTATCTGCGCCTCGGCGAAACGCTGAACTGCGCGCACCACCCCAACGCCGAGGCCTGCATCCTGCCGCTGCGCGGCGACGGCATCCACAGCGACCAGGACCCCTCGCGACAGGCAATTGCAGCCCTGACCGCGGTGCTGGACGGCACACCGGCGCCGACGGCGGACAATCTGGAGGAGGATGCAGTCGCGCTGCATCTCTCCGCCCGCTGGCTGCTCAACATCGCGTACATGACGGTCGGCGGGTATCCGGACCGCGTACCGCCCGCCTACGTAATTCCGGCCGAGGTCTTCGGCGCGGTCGGCGAGCTGCCCCGCTTCGCCAACGTCGCGCCCGACCTGGGGCTGGACGTCTTCGACATGAGCGGCGGCGCCGCGGCCGACGACTTCGACGGGGACGGCTACCTGGACATCGCAACGTCGACCTGGGACACGGCGGGGCAGCTTCGCCTGTTCCGGAACAACGGCGACGGGACGTTCACCGAGCGGACGGACGAGGCCGGACTCCGCGGGCTGTTCGGCGGCCTGAACATCATCCAGGCGGACTACGACAACGACGGCCATGTGGACCTGCTGGTGCTGCGCGGCGCCTGGCTGCACCAGCACGGCCGGTATCCGAACTCGCTGCTGCGCAACGACGGCGACGGGACGTTCACGGACGTGACGTTCGCCGCCGGCCTCGGCGAGGCGCACTATCCGACGCAGACCGCCTCCTGGGCGGACTACGACAACGACGGCGATCTCGACCTCTACGTCGGGAACGAGAGCTCGCGGGCGCAGCGGGCGCCGAGCCAGCTCTTCCGCAACAACGGCGACGGGACGTTCACGGACGTGGCCGCCGCGGCCGGCGTGCTCAACCACGGCTACGCGAAGGGCGTGGTCTGGGGCGACTACGACGGCGACCGGTTCCCGGACCTGTTCGTGTCGAATCACGGCGGCCGGAACCGCCTGTACCGCAACAACGGCAACGGCACGTTCACCAACATGGCCCGCCGGCTACGCGTCGAGAGGCCGCTCGCCAGCTTCCCGGCCTGGTTCTGGGACGTCGACAACGACGGCGTGCTCGACCTCTACGTGTCGGCCTACATGGCGCGCACCGAGCACCTGGCGGCGAGCGCGCTCGGCCTGCCGCTCGACATCGAGCGGGCGCGGCTCTACCGCGGGACGGGGGCGGGCGGCTTCGAGGAGGTCGCGGACCGCTACGGTCTGGTGCGTCCGAACGCCGCCATGGGCGCCAACTTCGGCGACCTGGACAACGACGGTTACCTCGACTTCTACGTGGGCACCGGCTATCCGCCGTACCACAGCCTGATGCCCAACGTGATGTACCGCAACGAGGGCGGCCGGGGCTTCGTCGACGTGACCTACGCGGGCGGGTTCGGCCATCTGCAGAAGGGCCACGGCGTGTTCTTCGCCGACCTCGACCACGACGGCGACCAGGACGTCTTCGAGCAGATGGGGGGGGCTTATCCGGGGGACCGGTTCGGCAACGCGCTGTACCGGAATCCCGGGTTCGGCAACCACTGGATTACGATCCGGCTGGTCGGGGTGCGTTCGAACCGCTCGGCCATCGGCGCCCGCATCCGGGCCGAAATCGCCGACGGTGGCACGCGGCGCGTCGTCTATCGGCACGTCAACAGCGGCGGCAGCTTCGGCGCGAACCCCCTGCGGCAGACGCTCGGTCTCGGTCGGGCCACGCGGATCGAGAAGCTGGACGTGTTCTGGCCTGCCACCGGTCTGACGCAGAAGTTCACTGCCGTGCCGGTCGATAGGTTCATTCGGATCACGGAGGACGAGCCGGCATACGAGACGGTTGCACTGCAGACGGCCCCGTTCGCACGCGGAGCGCACCGGCCGCGGCACTGACCGCGCAGCCTGCGACCCGCGAGACCACGACACCGCGCGAAGGAGCGAGAGGACTCAGGATGACGAAACCGACCCTGCTGCTGGTGGCTGCGCTTGCGGCCTGGACGATGGCCTGCGGTGGCGCCCCGGAGGCGCCCGAGGAGGAGATGGACGCCGGTCCGGCCCCGGAGGCCGCCGGCGAGGGCTCGATTCTCAGAATCGACAGGCGGCTCGACTCGCTGGTGCCCGCCGGCGCCACCATCGAGAAGGTGGCCGAGGGCTACGTGTTCACCGAGGGTCCGGTCTGGGTCCGCGGCGAATCGCGCCTGCTGTTCTCGGACGTGCGGGCCAACGCCATCCACCAGTGGACCGCGGCGGATGGCGCCAGCCCGTTCATCGATCCGGTCTTCGAAGGCGACCGCGAGGGCCTGCGGTCGATCGCATCGAACGGCCTGACCCTCGACACCGAGGGGCGGCTGGTCATCTGCGAGCACGGCAACCGACGCATCTCGCGCGTGGAGGCCGACGGTAGCCGGACGGTGCTGGTCGACAGCTTCGAGGGCAACCGCCTGAACAGCCCCAACGACGCCACGTATGGCGCCGACGGGTCGCTGTATTTCACCGATCCACCGTACGGCCTCGAAGGACTGGAGGAGTCGCCGCTGCGCGAGCTGGACTTCAACGGCATCTACCGGCTGGATCCCGACGGCGAGCTGACGTTGCTCGTCCGTGACCAGACGCGGCCGAACGGCATCGCGCTCTCGCCAGACGAGTCGACGCTGTACGTCGCCAACTCCGACGAGAACCAGAAGGTGTGGATGGCGTACGACCTCGACGCGGACGGCGCATCCAACGGGCGCGTCTTCTACGACGTGAACGACCAGACGGCGCCCGGCGCGGCCGACGGTTTGAAGGTCGACCTGCGCGGCAACCTCTTCGCCACCGGGCCGGGCGGCGTGTGGGTGATCGGGCCGGACGGCGTACACCTGGGGACCATCCTGATGCCCGAGGTGACCGCCAACGTCGCTTGGGGCGACGACGGGCAGACGCTCTACATGACCGCGAGCACGGGCGTCTACCGCATCAGGCTGTCCACCGCAGGCCTGATTCCGGGTAACCCGACCGTGGTCATGGCGACGACGCGAGGCGACATCACGCTGGAGCTTTTCCAGGATCGGTCCCCGATCTCCGTCGGCAACTTCCTGCAGTACGCCTACGCCGGCTTCTACGAGGACACCATCTTCCACCGCGTCATCGAGGGCTTCATGATCCAGGGCGGCGGCATGGGCACCGACCTGATCAACAAGATCACCCGTGAGCCCATCCGCAACGAGGCCGCCAACGGACTCAGCAACGCGCGCGGCACCATCGCGATGGCGCGCACCAACGCTGTCGACAGCGCCACTGCGCAGTTCTTCATCAACCACAGCGACAACGCGGGGCGCGGCCTCGACCACCGGGGCACCGAGCCTGCGGAGTACGGCTACGCCGTCTTCGGGCGCGTGACGGACGGCATGGACGTCGTCGATGCCATCGCCGGTGTCGAGACCGCCGCCCAGGGCCCGCACCAGAACGTGCCGGTCACGCCGGTGGTGATCAATGCCGTGACGGTGCAGTAGGCGTCGGCGCCACGGAAGGCGCAGACGCCCGGCAGGGGGATCGACCATGGGTGAGCGACCGACCACCATCCCGCCCGGCACGCCTGGCCCCGGCTATCCGCGGGCGCCGGCGCACCGGATTGCATTCGTGCCGCGGCATGCGCGCGTGACCGTCGAGATCGGCGGCGGGACCCCGCTCGCCGCAACGACCGACGTCGTGGCGCTGGAGGAGGACGGTTGCCCGACGCGCTACTACCTGGCCCGCAACGGCATCGACATGACGCGGCTGCGCCGGAGCGGCAAGACGACGTACTGCCCGTTCAAGGGGCTGGCCACCTACTACGTCATCGACGGCCCCGGCGGCGAAATCCACGACGCGGTGTGGAGCTACGAGCAGACGTTTCGAGAGGCCGAATTGGTGCGGGACCGCCTCGCCTTCGACGCGAGCCGCGTGGACGAGGTCGTCGGGTAGGCGCGGCGAGGTCTCCGCGCTCACTCCGTCTCCATGAGCATGCGGTTCACCGCGAACGAGTTGGAGGGCAGGAAGTACTGGTTGACCACGCCCAGCGCCCGCGAGAACGCGGACTGTGGGGTGGCCTCGCCCTTGAGTAGCTTGTCGGTGCTCCCGGGCAGGTTCGCCCTTGAGACGGGCAAAGACGGCGCACCGCAGGACGCTGGCGATCAACAATGACCGCCGGCCGCGCGGCCTGTCTACAGGCCCGCAGGCTGGGTTATGGCACGACGGTGACGGTCACGTCGACGGCGTCGTGCAGGCCGCCGTCGTGGGCCATTGCTCGCAGCGTGTAGGTGCCGGGCGCGCCGAAGGTGGCGGTCACCTCGACGGGCTGATCGGTGACGACGGCGGGCGGCGGGAGCTCCACCTGCGAGGCACCGCCGCCCGCCGTGGCCACGCGCGGCCGCGCGACGCTCGAAAACGCCGTCCGGCGCAGCCGTGCCGCGGTCGCCTTCTGGCGGCGGTACTCCGGATGCTCCTGCGCGGGCTCCAGCGCGATCGCGGCCGCCGGGCCGCGGTAGACGAACCAGCCCGTGCCCAGGCCGAGGTCGTTGGAGCCGCCGATGCCGCCGCGCGGGTTGCCGTCGTCGCTGGCGTAGGCTGTCAGGGCGAGCGGCTCTCCTACCTGCACTGACCGTGTCGGCTGGCCATCGAGACGGATGCGCGGCGGCACGTTGTCCGGCTCGCCGAGCCGCTGGCCGCGGCCGCCGAACCCGCCGTTGTTCATCATCATGATGCGGTCGTCGATGATGTAGTCGGGCTTGAGCGTGGCGAAGGCGTACTCGGTCTTGCCGTTGGCGGTGATTTTCCAGACCAGTTCCCGCTCGCCGAAGTCCGCGGGCACGGTCACACGGAACGTGAAGCGGCTCCGCCGCGGGAAGAAGTGGGCTGGCTGGCCCTGGTCGGGCCCGCCGGGCTCGATGTTGTTGTCGGGGCCGACGGGGACGTCGAGTATCTCCTCGCTGTTGAGGTTGAAGTAGCCGAAGATCAGGTCGAAGGTGCCGTCCGGGTTCGCCATCCACCCCTCGTAGATGGGTGCGATGCGCTGCCCGCGCTTCATGATGAGGTTGTCCTGGGCGGCGCAGAGGGCCGGGGCCACGCAGACCAGCGCGGCCGCCGCGGCCCCGCGCCATGCCGAGCGACGCCGAAGACGAGCACGCATGACCGCTAGTCCTGCTGGTTCGTGGCGGCGCCGAGCTGCAACGCTTCGCGGCGCGCCACTTCTGCGGCGAACTGCTCGTCGGTCAGCAGCGTGATCTTCGGCAGGAACACGAACATCTCGTCGACCGAACGGTTGCCGCCCGTCTTCCAGTTGCGCGGTTCGATGTTGTTCGAGTTCGTCGCGGAGTTGTTGTACCACCCCATGATGTGCAGGATCGTGCCCCGCGGCAGCAGCGGCGCGTAGTCGTCCTCGTAGACGTACGTCCTGACCCAGTTGTGGTCGTACCCCGAACAGTTGATGATCTCCCGGTACCCGTTCGGGTACTGGGCTTCCACACACATCCGGTCCCCGCTCATGTGCAGGTGCGGCTCGAAGGTGGTGAGGATGCCCGGCGCGCTCATCGTCTGGAAGTTGTCGTAACGGATGGAATCGTTCCCGGGGGGCAGCGCGAGGTCCTCGCGCACGTTGCTGCCGCCGACGAGTCCGGCGTTGTAGCCCGACTGGCTGTACTTCGGCTCGTACCCCCGCGGGTGGAACTTGAACCCGACGTCGACGCGCACCGGGATGTCGCGACCGACCGAGTGCATGTGCACCGTGTAGGTCAGCGCCGAGTCGGCCCGCAGGCGCACGCCGGTGTCCGCCGGATAGACGGTCTCGTTCTGCCCGACCTCGTAGATCAGGTAGAACCCGTCGGGCGCGTCCATGTCGAACCCGAGCTCCCGGATCCCGGCATGATGCAGGGTGAAGAGGTTCATGCCCTGCTCTTCTTCCTTCCTGAACGCGCTGCCGTCGAGCCGGGTTTCCTTCACCTCCACGGCAGCGATGTAGCGGTCCTCGGTCAGGCCGGTCGCCACGGGTCCCAGCTCGCGGTGGTAGTCGGGGGCGATGGCCTCGACGAGCACTTCCGGTCCCTCGACGATCAGGTCCGGTTCGCCGATGGCCCACTGCGTGCGGTCCAGATACTCGCGGGGCGGCGGCATGTCGGCCGGGTTGCCGCGCGGGGCGCCGCCGTCGACCCAGCGTGCCACGAGCGCAATCTCCTCCGCGCTCAGGGATGGGTCGTTCTTGAAGTGCTGGACACCTACGTCGGGCTCGATGAACCAGGGCGGCATCTCGCGGGTCGCCGTTCGCTGTCTGATCGCCCGCGCCCAGGGCCGCACCTCGTCGTACGTCATCAGCGACATCGGCGCGAATCCGCCCTGCCGGTGACAGCTCTCGCACGACCGCTGGATGATCGGGGCGATATGCCTACTGTAGGTGATTTCCGCCTCGGCCTCCTGGGCTTCGGCGGGCGGGGTCGCCGCCAAACCGAGGGCGACGACGAGCAATGCCAGGGTCCCCGTGAGCATCTTCATCGGCTGCTGCCTCCTCCTGGTCGACGCGGCCAACCGGCGGGCTGGCGTCGCACCTGCTGGCACACCCCGGCCGGGTGGGCCGCCACCGGCGAACAGCGCCGCCCGGTGCGCACATGCGCGGGCCGGGCGGCGTCATGAGACGCGGCGCACTCCTGCAGGGTGGTCGGCCACCGCGCGGAGCCGCCAGGCGACGAGCCGCGAGCTACCGCTCGGTCGGGTCGCGCCCGTCGCGCGGTGCGCCCGTGCCGGACGAGCCCATGAAGAGCTTGCGCCCGTCTCCGAACGTGATGTCGCGGCCGTTGGCCTTGTTCGAACCGTCCTTCGCCAGGTAGCCCTCGACGAAGACCTCGTCACCGATGGGCAGATCGCGCTTGGTGAAGCCGCGGCGGAGCAGGCTGGTCGGCGGTCCGCCCTCCACCATCCAGGCCTCGACCGTGCCGTCTTCCCGCGTGACGTCGATGTGCAGCCACGAATGCGGGTTGACCCATTCCATGCGGGTGATGTTGCCGCGCAGAGAGATCGGCTTGTTGGCGTCGAACTCCGCCGCAAACGCATGATGCGCCACGGCCGGCGCCGCCGTCACGACGGCGAACAGACCGACCAGGCAACCGACGATGGCCACTTTCGCTCGCATCTGAATCTCCTCCTGTTCAACTCGCCTGGTTCCGAACCTGCGGAACTCGGCAACACGGCCTCCCGACTCTCAGCGGCCCTGTGCCGCCTCCCAGGCTTCCGTTTCCGCCCACTCGGCGGCGATCTGCGGCGCGCGGTCGTTGATCTCCCGCGCCGCCTCGTCCATCGCGATCTGCTCGTTCGCCCGGCCGCCCTTGAGCAGGCCCACCATGCCGTAGTTGTGCTCGTGGCAGGTGTACTCGTAGACGTCCGGCTCGTTGGAATCGAGGTGCCAGATGTTGACGGCCGTGAACGGCGCCACGTACACGCTGGGGTCGTTGACCGTGTAGGCGTACTCGATAGTGTCGGGGCTCGTGCGCCGGAAGCGCTCGGTGATCGTCAGGTCCTCGCCCGAACCCATGTGGTAGTGGGCGTGGTTGTGCCCGTAGATGCCCCCGTGCGAGGGCATCACGGGACCACCGTTCTGCATGGTGTTGAAGTTCGTGGTCTCGACGACCAGCGTGTCGCCCTCCCAGCGGCCGCGCGAATCGCCCCACCACTGCGTGATGTCCGAACCCAGGCGCGGGCGATCGTCGAGCGGGACGATACGCACCACGCCGTACTGCAGATCGAAGACGATCTGGCCGGGCGTCTGGTAGATGTCCTTCGGCACGTTCATTTCGCCCATCGCCAGGCCGGTGCGGAGGAGACAGCGCTCCATGACGTTGCGGTCCGCCCACGAGTCGGCTTCCCCGCGGTGGGCGCGCGCCGCCTCTCGCGCGTCCCACTGTTCGAGAATGGCGCGCGTATAGGGTGGTAGCCGGCCGTCCGGGGGATCGACGATCTGTGACGTGCGCCGTGACGCGAGGCGCGGGCTGACCGGTGCGTTCCAGAACGCGTTGTACTCGGCCCCGGAGATCCGCTGCCCAGGCCGGTCGGGGTCGATGTCGTTGGACCGCGCGACGCGCTGGACGTCCGCAGCCACCAGGTCGTCCGCGATGATGCCTTCCTCGCCGTCGGGCAGGCCGACGCGGTTGGCCGCGCGGGCTGCCGCTTCCTCTTCGGTGAGGAACTCGCGCGTCCCGAACTCGACGGGGCGCTCCAGCGGCGTGGGCGTGCGGTTCTCCCACGAACCCTGGAAGTCGGGGTCGCCCCAGGCGGTGCGCGGCACCTCGTAGGCGGTCTCCTCCTGGGCCTGCCCGCCGGCCGGCATCGCTGCCAGCCCCACCATGACGAGGACGGCTGCCGCCGCCCCGGCCGCGAAGTTCAGCTTGCGCATCTCAAAGCCTCCTGTCGTGCTCTCGGCTACGGCCGCTACGGCTGGGCGCCCTTGACGAGGCTGCCGTAGATGAATTCCTCCACGATGTCGACGCAACGGAACTCGAGCAGCTGGGCGTTCTCCTCCAGCCGGCGATACAGCGGCATGCGGATCGTCCAGGGCTCGGTGTAGACGTTGGGATCCTCGAGCGTGGCTTCGTACAGCAGGTGATGCGGGCCGGTCGGCGTGAAACGCTCGACGACGCGCAGTGCCTCGCTGTGGAAGTTGCCCGAGCGGTCGAGCCAGGTCAGGCCGTTGAAGCCCGTGACCTCCACCACCAGCGTGTCGCCCTCCCAGTGCCCATTGGACCATCCCATCCAGAAGTCGATCGGGGCTTCCACGTGGTTCTCCATGTGGATGGTGCGCTTGGCCACGTTGAACTGATAGGCGACGAGGATCTTGTTCGGCACCTGAATGATCTGGAACGGGAACGGCAGATAGGTCGCCCGCGGAATCCCCGGCATCATGCACTTGGCTTCGGGGTCGCCCTGCGTGCTGAGCTCGTCCGGATTCATCGTGAGCCGCGTCTCGTAGTTCTCGCGCCGCTTCTCCAGCGCCCAGTCCTGGTACGGGATCCGGCCGCGGCCGACGATGACGCTGCGGCCGGCGGGCTGGACGCCCCACGTGCCGAGCAACGTCGGGAACGGTCCTGCATCGACGGAATGGTCCTCTACGTTCCAGTGCGCCGTTCCCATCGCCTGCCAGATGCCGTTCAGGTCCGGGTGGTCCGTGCCGATGAGGCGCGGCGCACGATAGGCCTCGTCCTGGCCTGCGGTCTCCGCCGGCCACAGGGCCACGGCGGCCGCGGCGACGAGCGCGACAGCCAGACACAATCTTCCGACGCGTTGCAGCATGTTCGTCCTCTACTTCCCCCCGGCCGCCCCGCTGCCGTCTCCCGGCATCAGGCGGCTGCAGGGAGCCATTTTAGCCCGATATGGGTCGGATTGCGGCCAACATAATGCATGGCAGCCCCCGCTTTCAGTACGGACTGCCAGGGACGTGCCTGTAGGGATGTGCCGATGGCGACGTGCGCCGCCGCCTGGGCTGCACCCGAACCGCCGCGCCCGCTACCAGGTCCACCGACTCTCCGCCGCCGACCACAGGCCCCAGCAGTCCTGCGCGATGCCCGCATTCAGGAAGTCGGACGGCAGATGGGAGATGTTGCCCACCGGCACGACCGCTTCGCCGTCCGCGTACCACGAGGACAGGATGTTCCCGCGGTACGGGTACTCCGGGTCGTCCTGCGCCGCGACGACTGCCGAATCGATGCGGACCTGCCAGGCAACCTGTCCGCCCGCGCCGTCCGGCCCGGAGAACGCGAGTTCGGTTCCGTCGCCTGCGACGTCGCCCACCCCGTCCACCGCGGCGATCTGCGCTGCGAAGGACGCCCGCAGGCCGTCGGCATCCGGCTCCGGGGGGCGCTCGGCCTGCCGCGGAGCATCGGTGCAGGCAGCCAGCAGCAGAATGGAGGTCACGGCGAGCGGAGCGCGCAGACAGGCATGCATGCGGGCATTATAGGTGCTGACGGCCCGTTCGGGCAGCCGACGCGGGACCGGCCGCAGGTCTCGACGAGAGAGACTGCACTACAATGGGCACCTGTTCCGGGTGGAGACCAGAATGCAAGATAGACGACACGCAGGATTCCTGGCGCTGGTGGCGGCCGTCCTGCTCGCGGCGTCCGGAGCCGCGCCGCTTGCGCAGGAGCATGCCGGCCAGTATGCCCAGGCCGACATCGAGTTCGGCGCGCGCCTCTACGCCGACAACTGCTCGGCCTGTCACGGTTCGGAAGGCGATGCGATTGCCGGCGTGAGCCTGCGCAGCGGGACGTTCCGCAACGCTGCCTCGGACCCGGAGCTGCAGGCGGTGATCGCGAACGGGCTGCCGGACACCGCGATGCCGCCCGGCGAGTACACCGCGGCCGAGCTGTCCGGCCTGGTGGCCTTCATCCGCACCATGGGCGCGGTCGATCCGGCCACGCTCACGGTGGGGGACGCCGTCCGCGGCCAGGCTGTCTTCGCCGGCAAGGGCGACTGCCTGAGCTGCCACCGGGTGGCGGGCCGCGGTTCACGCATCGCTCCCGATCTGACCGACATCGGCGTCGTGCGCTCCGCCGGCGCGCTCGAGCGGTCGCTGCTGGACCCGAGCGGCTCGATGCTGCCCGTCAATCGCCCGGTCCGCGCCGTGACGCGCGACGGGCGCGAGGTGCGCGGGCGGCGCCTGAACGAGGACACCTTCACGGTGCAGCTGATCGACCAGGACGAGCGGCTCGTCTCGCTCGAGAAGTCCGACCTGCAGGAGTACACGGTGCTGACGACGTCGCCGATGCCGTCCTACGCGGACGAGCTCGGCGAGCAGGAACTCTCCGATCTGCTCGCCTATCTCCTCTCTCTCAAAGGGGTGGACTGACCATGGCCCGATTCGTTGCTCTGACGTGCGTCCTGTCGCTGCTGCTCGGCGTCGGCCTCGATGCGCAGGTCACCGCCGACCGTCTGCGCAATGCGCAGGACGAGCCGCACAACTGGCTGACCTACTCGGGGTCGTACTCCAGCATGCGTCACAGCCTCCTGGACCAGATCACGCCGTCCAACGTCGAGGACCTGGAGCTCAAGTGGGTGTTCCAGGCCCGGTCGCTCGAAAACTTCACCGCGACGCCGCTGGTGGTGGACGGCGTCATGTACGTCACCCAGGCCCCCAACGACGTGGTGGCGCTCGACGCCGCGTCGGGGCGCGTGTTCTGGGTCTACGAATACACGCCGTCGCCGGAGTCGCGGCCCTGCTGCGGCCGCGTCAACCGCGGCGTGGCCATCCTCGGCGACACGTTGTTCATGGCCACGATCGATGCCCAGCTCATCGCGCTGGACGCGGTCACGGGCCGGCCGGTCTGGAAGACCAAGGTCGGCGAGCCGTCGCAGGGCTACGCCATGACGGTGGCCCCGCTGGTCATCGATGACAAGGTCGTGGTGGGCGTCGCGGGCGGGGAGTACGGCATCCGCGGCTACATCGCGGCGTACGACGCGGCCACCGGCGCGGAGGCATGGCGCTTCTACACGATTCCGGGTCCGGGCGAACCGGGGAACGATACCTGGGCGGGCGACTCGTGGCGCACCGGCGGTGCCTCTGTCTGGCTGACCGGGTCCTACGATCCGGAGCTCAACCTGACGTACTGGGGCATCGGCAACCCCGGGCCCGACTGGAACCCCGCGCAGCGGCGGGGCGACAACCTCTACTCGGACAGCGTCGTGGCGCTCGATGCCGACACCGGCGAGCTGCGCTGGTACTTCCAGTTCACACCGAACGACCCGTACGACTACGACGCCGTCCAGATTCCCGTGCTCGCGGACATCGAGACCGCCGACGGGCAGGTGGTCAAGGTCATGCTGTGGGCCAACCGCAACGGGTTCTTCTATGCCCTGGACCGCACCACCGGCCGTTTCATCAACGGCCGTCCGTTCGTGACGGTCAACTGGGCCGAGGGGCTCGACGACAGCGGCCGGCCGATTCAGACACCGCAGGCGCCCGGCGAGGTGACCTATCCCGGCGTGCAGGGCGGTACGAACTGGTACTCGCCGTCCTACAACCCGGGCACCGGGCTGTTCTATCTGTCGGCCTGGGAGAACTACGGAGCGATCTTCGAGCCGGCGTCCGAGCCGGAGGAGTACCGCGAGGGCCAGCTGTTTCTCGGCGGCCGGCCGATGCCCGCCATCCCGGGCGCGGCGGCGCCCCCCGCGCTGACGCGCGGCCACGTCAACCGCTGGACGGAGGCGGCCGGGACCGGCGCCGTGATCGCGCTCGATGCGCGCACCGGCGAGCAGCGCTGGAAGTTCGAGATGACCGACGTCACGACCAGCGGCATCCTGACCACGGCGTCCGACGTGCTGTTCACCGGCGGCCGGGAAGGCTACTTCTACGCATTCGATGCGGCTGACGGGGACCTGCTCTGGCGGACCGCGCTGGGCGGCGTCATCCACAACGGGCCGATGAGCTATCAGGTGGGCGATACGCAATACGTCGCGGCCGCGGCCGGCAACGTGCTCTTCGTCTTCGGCCTGCGCGACTGACTGACGCTCGGCACACGGGCCGGCCGCGACAGCGGCCCGGGGGGCGTGGGGCCGGCGACGGCGGATACGACTCCCGGCGAGCCGTCGAGGCGCCAATCCAGCGGTCTGTCCGTGGCGCTCGCGGGCTCGGACTTCGCCGCGTTGACCGTCGCCGAAGTCGTGGCGGACGTCGCCGGCATGGCGGGCCAGGAAGCCTTGGGCGGGCGGCAGCAAGGCGCGCCCCGCGCCGGGCGAGAGGGGCTCCCGCAGGCGGACGCCGCGAATTCGGGGGGCGGAGCCCCGTCTGCTGCAGGCGATTCGCGCGGGCGACCGGCGCAGTATGCCGTGCGCGATCCGCCGGGTCGGCTATTTGCTGCGCACGGCAAGCACGAAGACGATGTGTGCCGCGAACGCGAGGATGCCGGTAATCAGGACTGCCAGCCAGGGGTTCAAGCGTTCGACCTCCGTGAAAACCGTCCCTATTCTAGAGTCTGTTTGCCGCGGCGGGCAAACGGCGGGTCCGGCGCCGGCTGGAAACCGACCTCCAGCGGCTCGATCGTGCCGCGGTGCCGGAAGCGGCGTACGGCCAGCCAGGCCTCGCCCGTGAGCCAGACCGCCAACCCCAGGATGACGCTCCCGGTGACCAGCAGCGTCCACTGTGCGTCCTGCCGGAACGCCGCGAGGTTGATGCTCATGGCCGACAGTGTGGAGACCAGGATCAGCAGCATCGGCGCCAGGGTGTAGACGACCGGCTTGCCGCGCCGCAGCAGGTAGACCGTCACGGCGAGCAGTGCGAGTCCCGCCAGCATCTGGTTGGTCGTCCCGAAGAGCTGCCAGAGCACCAGCCCGGCGAACTCGCCCTGCACCTGGAAGAACGCGAAGAACCAGATGGCAGCGACGGCGACGGTCGAGGCCACGTAGCGGTTCCCGAGCACGGGAGCGCCCAGCGTCTCGCCGATCTCGGCGACGTTGTAGCGCAGCAGGCGCGTGGCGGAGTCGAGCGACGTCAGGGCGAACGAGACGACGAGCACGGCGACGCCGACGGTCGCCAGCTCGACGGAGAAGCCCAGCGCGGTCAGGAACCGCGTCGTACCGGCGATGAACGCCGCGATGTTGCCGCCGAGGCTGTCGGCCGTCTCCCAGCTCTGGTAGCGCGTCAGCCATTCCTCGCGCGACACGAAGCCTGCCGTGCAGGCCAGCACCGCCATCATACCCAGCAGCGACTCGCCGAGCATCGCGCCGTACCCCACGAACGGGGCGTCGGTCTCCCGGTCGAGCTGCTTGGCCGAGGTTCCCGACGAGACCAGCGCGTGGAAGCCGCTGGCGGCTCCGCAGGCGATCACGATGAAGACGAACGGGAACATCGCCGGCGCTCCTGCCGGGTCGACGTCCAGCACGGGGGCGGCGAACGACGGATTGGTCAGGAAGAAGCCGGCGTACATCGCCGCGACGCCCGCGTAGAGGAGCAGGCTGTTCAGGTAGTCGCGGGGCTGCAGCAGCAGCCAGACCGGCAGCACGCTGGCGGCGAACGCGTAGATCAGCAGCAGCCACTTCCACTGCGCCAACGAGGGGCCGATGACCGGGTACCGGATGCCGCCCAGAACGAGCAGGATTAGCACCGGCAGGCCGACGGCGGTCAGCAACCGGATGTCCCAGCCCAGTCGGTAGATGGCCAGGCCGATACCGACCGCGACGAGCATGAGCACGGCCGTCGGCAGCACCGACTCCGGGTAGAAGGCGGGGGAGAACAGCGTGGCCACGATGTGCACGAACACGCCCATGGCCAGGGCGATCAGGAAGAAGATGAGCAGGTGGAACAACGTCTTCGCGCGCGGTCCGACCAGGCTCTCGGTCACCTTGCCGAGCGACATGCCGCGGGCGCGGATGGAGACTGCCAGCGCGCCGAAGTCGTGCACGGCGCCGACGAAGACGGCGCCCAGCACCACCCATGCCAGCGCCGGGAGCCAGCCCCAGATGACCGCGATGGCGGGGCCCAGCATGGGCGAGAGGCCCGTGATGGACGCGAACTGGTGCCCGAACAGCACGTAGCGGTTGGCGGGTACGTAGTCGACCTCGTCGCGCAGCCGGTGCGCCGGCGTGGGCCGGGCGGCGTCGAGTGCGAACAGCCGCCGCGCCAGGTGCCGCGCGTAGAAGCGGTAGGCCGCCCAGTAGGCGCCGAAGGCCAACAGCGCAACGGCCGCAGGAGAAACGTCCACGACGGTTTCGGGGCCTACCGGCCGGCCTCCCAGCCGCGCCGCAGCAGCTCGCCGACCTGCCGCAGGGCGTCCGTGCCGTGGACGTCGTGTTCGAGCAGCGGCACCGCCACCCGCGGCAGGCGCGCGAAAAGACGGTCGATCTCCGTGCGGTAGGCCTGCTCCTGGCGCCGCCGCGCAGCCAGGAACTCGCCGCCGGCCGCGCCCGGCAGCACGCGGTTGACCACGACCCCCCAGACGCCGACGTCGAACCGGGACAGCAGGTCGCGGACCCGCCGACTCTCCAGAATCGACAGCTTGTCGGCGTTCGTCACCAGCAGAAAGGCCGTGGTCGTCGGGTCGAGCAGCCGCTCGCGCGCCACCAGGAACGTGCGTCGCCGGGCCTGCAGACGCTCGTGAATTTGTGCGTTGCGGCTGCCCGGCTCGTGGTCCGCCGGATTGTCGATGAGCGACAGCTCGTCGCCCCCGGCCGGCCCGTCGCCGAGCCGGCCCAGGGCGGCCGCCAGGCGGCCCGCGCGTTGCCGGTGGCGCAGGAGGCCGTCCATCCAGGCGCCCATCACCTCGGGCAGCGAGAGCAGGCGTACCGTGTGGCCGCTGGGCGCGGTGTCGAAGACGACGAGGTCGTAGCGCGAGCCGTCTTGACCCATGAGCATCGCGACCCGCTCGAGCAGTGCGGCCTCGGCGGCGCCGGGCGCGTCGCGGGCAAGGTCGAGCTGCCGGTCCACCTCGCCGTACAGGCGCGGATGCACGAGCGCCTTCATCTGGGACTTCACGGCGTCGATGTGGCGCGCCGCCTCGCGGTCCGGGTCGATCTCCACGCCCCAGAGGTGCGGTCCGAGCTCCTGCTGCGGATCACCTATCTCGCGCCGGAAGATGTCCCCCAGCGAGTGCGCCGGGTCCGTGGAGACCAGCAGGCAGCGCCGCCCCCGGTCGGCGGCGCTGAGGGCTGTTGCCGCGGCAATGGTCGTCTTGCCGACGCCGCCCTTGCCGCCGACGAACACCAGTTGGTGCGCCAGCAGGTCGTCGAGCATGTTCAGACGGGGCTGCGCCCCGAACCCCGGCGTCCGCACGCGGGGACCTCTGCGCCCCGGAAGCCCGGCCTGGCGGCCCGCGGCAAAGGCCCCGCTGCATTCGACGGGCGCTGCATACCGCCTGACGGCGTTGCTGCGCGGTCGACTATGGCCGATAGGCTCCCTCGCCGCGCCTCGGCAGGCGGGCGCCTCGCCCGTCTCGGTGCGACGAGGGGTTTCACCACGGGCGGCTAGCAGCAGCGAAAGTGGTCCAGGGGCGACTGTTCGAGGCCCGCCCGGGTGTGCCACTCGTGGAAGCGCTCCAGCAGGAGCGGCTGGAGCTCCAGCGTGTAGTAGGTCGCGGGATTCGGCACCCCCATCAGCTCGGCGTAGACGAACAGCATGAACAGGTCGTCCTCGTCGCGCCGCGCGCGCGCCACGGCGCCCCGGTAGGGCGCCGTGTAGAACTCGCCGAGCAGCGCGCGCGCGGCGGCCAGCCGTGCCCCGAACCGGTGTATCCAGCGTTCGCGCATAAAGTGTCCTCGGCGGCGTCAGCCTCCCGCCCAGCTAGCCTGCCGCCGCCGCGGCCGCGCGGCGTTCCCGCATGAGTGCCGACACTGCCTCGAGCATGACGAAGATGGCGGTGATGATGATCACGACGTCGATGGCGACCAGCAGGTAGTTGCCGTCGGTGTAGAGGCTGCTGAGCTGGTAGAGCGCAGCGAGCAGCGCCATCGTCGTGACGAAGACCATCGGGATCAGCGTGTAGCGCGCGGGCCGCCCCAGCTTGACCAGCATGACGCTGATGACGAGGAGCGTGAGCCCCGCCAGGAGCTGGTTCGTCGTACCGAACAGCGGCCAGATGATCATGCCGCCGGTTCCGTCGGCCCCACCCGCGCCGAACGCCAGGGCCAGGCAGGCTCCCACGGCGATGGCGGTGGCGACGTAGCCGTTCTGGAGGGCCGGAATGTCGTAGATGGTGCCCCACTCCTGCACGATGTAGCGCTGCAGCCGAACCCCGGCATCCATCGTGGTTCCGGCGAACAGGACCGCCATCACCGCGAGCAACGTCTGGGCGAAGCCGAGCGGGAGGCCGAGCCCCGCGGCAGCGATCCGCGCGCCGCCCTCGACGAACGCGCTGATGCCCCCCACTGCGCCGAAGCTCTCCGCGTTTACGTAGGCCGACTGCCACTCGCTCAGCGAGAAGCCAGCCGTGACCGCGATGATCGCGACGATCGCCAGCGCGCCTTCGCCGAGCGATCCGAGGTAGCCGACGAACCGCGCGTCCGTCTCCCGGTCGAGCTGCTTAGACGTGGTGCCGGAGCTGACCAGGCCATGGAAGCCGGAGATGGCGCCGCAGGCGATGGTGACGAACAGCAGCGGCATGATCGGCGGCGTCGCCGGCGGAACGTTCGGATTGACCGGCGGCGCGACCACTGTCGGGGCGGCGATGAAGACCGCGCCGTACAGGATGCCGAGGCCGACGAAGAGCTGGATGCCGTTGATGTAGTCGCGTGGCTGCAGCAGCAGCCAGACGGGCAGCATCGAGGCCACTGCCGCGTAGGCGAACAGGATCAGGATCCACTGTGCCGCCGGCGCGATACCGGCCGCCTCGCTCAGCGAGACCGGGAACAGCTCGCCGAGATAGATGACCGCGTAGAGGATGACCGTGCCGGCCACTGTCGGCCAGGTGATCCCGACGCCCACCCTGTAGAGCAGGATGCCGATGCCGACCGCCACGAATACGGCGGTCCAGGCGGGGATGACGCTAGCCGGCGTGTTGATGAACTCGTTGGAGATGGCGACCGCGAAGACCGCGTTGACCATCAGCAGCAGAAAGAAGACGACGATCATGAACAGGTTGCGCGCCCGGTGGCTGACGACCTCGCCGGTCAGCGAGCCGACCGACAGCGCCCGGTTGCGGACGCTCGCCCAGATGGCGCCGAAATCGTGCACGCCGGCGAAGAACATGGTGCCGATGACGACCCACAGGAAGGCCGGCAGCCAGCCCCAGACCACGGCGATGCTGGGTCCGATGATGGGCGCCGCGCCGGCGACTGCCGTGAAGTGGTGCCCCCAGAGCACGAAGCGGTTCGTCGGGACGTAGTCGATGTCGTCCCGCATGGCGTGCGCCGGGGTCTGGAAGTCGGGGTCGAGCCGATAGATCCGCTCGGCCATGAACTTCGAGTAGAAGCGGTAGCCCGCGAAGACGGCGATCAGGCCGACAACCGCGAGAACGACAGCGTTCATGGTGTGTTCTCCTTGAGGTCGCGGACGGCCGGGAAGCCCGGGACGCCGCTGGCCGCGCGGACCGCGCGGACGATGGCCTCCGCGGTGACGTCGGCCGCCAGGGCGCCGATCCGCAACAGGCTCGCGGGGTGCGTCACGGCGCCCGTCGACAGCGCGAAGATGGCATCCCCGTCCACTGGGGTGTGCGCCGGCCGGACCGCCCGCGCCAGACCGTCGTGCGCCATGCGGGCGACGATGCCGAGCTGGGCCTTGTCCAGCGCCGCATTGGTGGCGACGACGCCGATGGTCGTGTTCTCCCCCTGCGGCGCCTGCGGCGCCGGCTGCCGCAGCAGCGCCCGCGCGCCCGCGAGTCGCCGGCCGTCGCCGCTTCGTACGCCGGCCAGCAGGGTGCCCGTCGCCGGCTCGTAGACGTCGCCGACCGCGTTGACGGCCATGAGCGCCGCCACGCGGATGCCGTCGGACAGCTCGACCACTGCGCTGCCGATACCGCCCTTCATGGCGCGGCCCGGGCCGGCCAGCTTGCCCACGGTGGCGCCGGCACCGGCGCCGACGCTGCCCTCGGCGACCGGTTCACGGGTTGCCGCCAGCGCGGCGCGATAGCCGCAATCGGCCGTGGGCCGGATGGACGGGTCGCCGCCGACGGCCAAGTCGTACAGAATGGCAGCGGGCACGATGGGCACGTTGGCCGCCTGCGTCGCGTAGCCGATGCCACGCTCCTCCAGATAGCGCATGACGCCATCGGCCGCGGCCAGACCGAACGCGCTGCCCCCCGCCAGCACGACGGCGTGGACCTCCTGCACGGTGTGCATGGGGTCCAGCAGGGCCGTCTCGCGCGTGCCGGGCGCCGCGCCCCGGACATCGACGGCGCCGACCGCCCCGTCTTCGGTCAGCACGACCGTGCAGCCGGTCGGGCGGTCGGCGAGCGTGTGGTGTCCGACCCGGATGCCCTCGATGGCGGTGATGCCGTCCGCCGCGGCGGGCGGCGGCAACGCTACGGCCACGGCCACCCCGTTCGCCGCAAGCAGACCAAGAGCAAGGACACGCGTCATGTCGCCTTCCGAAAAGGTGCGGGAAATCGTACCCGAAAAGCGTGGCGACGGCTACCACGAGCCGTCACGGCAGGTGCCCGTCCGGCTATCCTGGAGATGCGGCCGCGTCGGGCTGCCTGCGCACGGGAGGAAGGCTGTTGCCGTGGTCGTTGCTGGCGGATGCCGTGGTGCTGCTGCATCTCGCTTTCGTTGCCTTCGTCGTGCTGGGTGGCCTGGGCGTGCGCTGGTGGCCGCGGCTGGCCTGGCTGCACCTGCCGGCCGCGGCCTGGGGCGTGGCCATCGAGTGGTCCGGGGCCATCTGTCCGCTGACCCCTCTGGAAAACTGGCTGCGTGCGCGTGCGGGCGGGCAAGGCTACGGCGGCGACTTCGTCGAGCGCTACGTGGTGGCCCTGCTGTACCCCGCCGGCCTGACACGTAGCGGGCAGATCGTGCTCGGCAGCGCCGTGATAGTGCTCAACGCGGCCGCGTATGCATGGGTCGGGCACCGCCGGCGGCAGCGCAGCCGGTCGAAGGCCGCTGCCCGGGGCGTGTAGGATAGAAGGATCGTATGAGGCACGCAGGGCAGCGCGGCGGCCCGTGGCAGCGTGCGGTCGCCTGCGTCGCGGCGTTCGGCTGCTTGTGGGGTTCGGCCTGTGCGCCCGCGGCCACGGACGGCGGGGAGCGCGCGGCATCCGCCGCGCGCGTCGGCGGCGCGGACCGGCCGGTCGGCCGGCCGCCGGACGCGCCGCTGATTGTCGCGTTCGGCGACTCGCTCACCGCCGGCCTCGGGCTGCTCTCCGAGGAGGCCTATCCGGCCAGACTGCAGGAGCACCTCGACCGTGCCGGCCACCGCCTGCGGATCGTCAATGCCGGCGTGTCCGGCGAGACGACGGCCGGCGGCCTGCGGCGTCTCGAGTGGGCGCTGGACGGTGACGTCCGCATCCTGATTCTGGCGCTCGGGGGCAACGATGGCCTGCGCGGGCTGCCGATCGATCAGATGCGGGACAATCTCGAGCAGATGATAGCGGCCGCTCGCGCGCGCGGCATCCGCGTGCTGCTCGCGGGCATGGAGTCGCCGCCCAACTTCGGCGCTACCTACACGGATGCGTTTCGGGGCGTGTTCGAGCAGCTCGCGGCGAAGTACGACGTGGAGTTTCTGCCGTTTCTGCTGGAAGGGGTGGCCGGCGTGCCGGATCTCAACCAGGCGGACGGCATCCATCCCAACGCCCGCGGCGCCGAGCGCGTCGCGGCTCACGTCTGGTCAGCGCTCGAGCCGCTGCTGGGGGAGATGGGGAGCAGCCGCGCGATGCACGATCGGCCGGCAGGACGATGATCGAGCTGCGCGGAGTGTCGAAGACCGTGCTCAGCGGCGGTCGTCCCCTCACGATCCTCCACCCGCTCGATCTGTCGGTGCCGGCGGGCCGGTTCGTTGCCATCGTCGGGCCCTCCGGTAGCGGCAAGTCCACCCTGCTGGGCCTGATCGCGGGGCTCGATACGCCGTCGAGCGGCGCGATCGCGATCGACGGCGTCGAGATCACGGGGCTCGACGAAGACCGGTTGGCGAGGCTGCGCGGCGAAAAGATCGGCTTCGTGTTCCAGTTCTTTCATCTGATCCCGTCGCTGAGCGCCTTCGAGAATGTCCTCGTGCCGCTGGAAATCGCGGGCGACGGGCGCGCTGCGGACAAGGCGTCCGAGCTGCTGCAGGACGTCGGGCTCACCGCCCGGGGGCATCACTATCCCTCGCAGCTTTCGGGTGGCGAGCAGCAGCGCGTCGCGATCGCGCGCGCGCTGGCCAACGATCCGCCAATCCTGCTGGCCGACGAGCCGACCGGCAACCTCGACACCGCCAACGGCCGCCACGTGGTCGATCTGCTGGTCGACGTGAACCGGAAACGGCAGACGACCATCGTGATGGTGACGCACGATTCCGACCTGACGGAGCGTGCCGACCTCGTGCTCTCGATGCGCGACGGGCGGACGTGCTGAGCGGGCCGATGCGGTTCATCCTCAGGATGGCGGGCCGGGAGCTGCGGTCGTCGTGGCGACGCGTCGCGTTCTTCTTCGTCTGCATCGCGGTCGGCGTAGCCGCCATCGTGGCGCTGCGCTCGCTGATACAGAATGTGCGCGTGGCCCTGGCTGCGGAAGCCCGGACCCTGCTCGCCGGCGATGTCTCGATCCGCACCGACCGCCCGTGGTCCGACGACGTACGGCGCATCATCGACGGGCGGCTGGCGGACGTGGAACCGCTGCGGCGCACCGAGATTGTGGATACGACGACCATGGTCCGGGCCGCCGCCGGGGCTGCCCCCCGGACGAAGGTGGTCGAGCTGCGCGGCGTGCAGGCCGACTTTCCGTTCTACGGGCGGTTCCGCTTGGCCGACGGCGGCGCCTACTCGTTCGATCTGCTCCGGGACCACGGTGCACTGGTTGCACCCGAGCTGCTCGCGCAGCTCGGTCTGGCGGTGGGCGACGACATCCTGATCGGGGACGTCGCGTTCACGATTCGCGGCGCCATCCTCACGGAGCCGGGCCGGCGCCTGGGGGCGTTCAGCTTCGGACCGCGCGTGCTGGTCGACTATGCGGGAGTCGAGGAGACCGGGGTGCTGGGGTTCGCCAGCCGCGCCACCCGCCAGATCCTGCTGCAGGTCGAGGCTCCGGTCATCGATCCGCTGGTGGCCTTGCTGCGCGAGGACCTGCAGGAGGAGATGGCCCGGGTCCGCTCGTATCGCGGGCAGGAGAGCCGTATCGAACGCAATCTGGGACGGACCGAGGACTACCTGAGCCTGATCGGTTTCGTCATCGTCATTCTGGGCGGCATCGGGGTCTGGAGTGTGACCCGCGTCTTCGTCCAGCAGCGCCTGCGCAGCGTGGCGATACTCAAGTGCCTCGGCGCGACGGGCGGCCGGGTGCTGGCCGTCTACGTGACCCAGATTGGTCTGCTGGGACTGGGCGGGAGTCTGCTGGGCATCGGCGTGGCGCGCGTGGCGCTGGCGGCCGTGCCCGATTCGCTGACCGCGCAGGCGGCGACCGCGGCCGGGCTGACGACCGTCTCGACGGAGCTGACCGGATCGGCGATGGTGCAGGGGGCGGCCGTCGGCCTGCTCGTCTCGGTGCTCTTCGCGCTGGTGCCGCTGCTGGAGGTGCGCCACGCCAAGCCGCTGCTGCTGTTGCGCCGGGACGCAGTGCGCCCGCCGGCCGGCATCGACTGGACGCGGGCCGCGGTGATCAGCCTGGTGGGCGCCGGCCTCGTGGCGGTGGCCGTCTGGCAGGCGGCCTCGGTGGAGGTCGGTCTGTACGTGAGCGGCGGGTTCGCCGCGGTGGCGGCCGCGCTGCACCTCATCGGGCGCGGCCTCGTGAAGGCGGTGACGCCGCTCGAGCGCACGCCCTGGTTCGCGCTGCGGCATGCCGCCCTGAGTCTGGGACGTCCGGGCAATCAGACGCGCGTGATTCTGCTGGCCGTCGGATTGGGCAGCTTCTTCATCATCGGCGTCCGCGCGATGCAGACCAACCTGCTCGGCAACTTCGACCGGGAGCTGCGTGACGATGCGCCCGACATGTTCCTGATCGACATCCAGCAGGACCAGGCCGAGGGCGTGCGCGCGCTTCTCGAAACCGCCCTGGGCGAGGCGCCGCCATTGATTCCGGTGCTGCGGGCGCGCGTCACGGGTGTCGACGGACGCCGGCTGTCGTTCGACAGTCCGCGCGGCGCGCGCCGCGCGGGCCTGGGGCGCGAGTACACGGTCACCTACCGGGCCGGCCTGGCGGATAACGAGCGGGTCATAGCGGGCAGGTTCTGGGACGCTGCGCCGGCCGCGGAACCGGAGATATCGATCGAGGAGGATTTGCGGGACGAGCGGGGGATCGAGCTGGGCGATACGGTCCGGTTCGACGTGTTGGGCCGGGAGATTGCCGCGCGCGTGACGAGTGTGCGGGAGGTGCAGTGGGACGATACCCGCAGCGGCGGCTTCATGTTCCTGTTCCGGCCCGGATCGTTCGGCAACGCACCTCACACGTACATCGCGTTCATGCAGGGGCCGGCCGACGGCGCCGCGCGGGCGCAACTCCAGCGCGACCTGGTGGCCGGCTATCCGAACGTGTCCGTAATCGACGGCCTCACCGTGCTGCAGACAGTGCGGCGCGTGCTCGACTACGTCACGCTGGCCATCTCCGTCGTCGGGGGCATTGCGCTGTTCAGCGGCGGCCTGATCCTGGTCGGGGCGGTGGCGATGACGAAGTTCCAGCGCCTCCACGAGGCGGCCGTGTTCAAGACGCTGGGGGCCAGCGCGCGGATGCTGACGCTGATGCTGATCCTGGAGTACGGCGTCCTGGGTCTGCTTGCCGGCGGCGTCGGTTCCATCGGTGCGTTGATCCTGACGTGGGCGCTGGCCCGCCAGGTGTTCGAGATCGCCTGGTTTCCGTCCCTTCTCGCCAACGTCGGCGGCGCCCTGGTGACGGCGCTGGTCGTGGGCAGCGTAGGCGTGGCGGCGAGTCTCGACGTGCTGCGCCGCAGGCCGCTGGCGACGCTGCGCGCGGAGTAGCGGCGCGGTCGGTCCGGCCGGGACCGCGTGCTATCATCGAGTTTTGGAGGGGGGCGTGCGCGCCGGCGACCGAGGGAACACCATGGACGTGACGCCATACAAGGCGGCACTGCTGCGCAAGCGCGGTGAGATCCTGGCCGAGGGTGGAATCCGGCCGTTCCAGACGTCGATGGAGTACAACACGCGCCAGGGCGATCTCGCCGACCAGGCCGACGGTACGAACGAGGTCCACATCCAGCTCAAGGTGCGCCAGACCGACGCCAAGATCATGAAGGCAATCGAGGAGGCCCTATGGCGGATGAGCCAGGGGACGTTCGGCATCTGCAGCGATTGCGGCGAGCCGATCGCTCCTGCGCGGTTGAAAGCGATTCCCTGGACCCGCGTCTGCATCAGGTGCAAGGAAAAGCAGCAGGGATGAGCCCCGTAGTCGTTCCGCATGCGTGCCCGTCTGCTCCCGACCGCGGTCGCCCTCGGCAGTAGCCTCGGCGACCGCGAGGCCCACCTGCGCTACGCCGTCGCCCGTCTCCGTCCCCTTCTCGAGGCGCCGGTCGTTTCCGGATTCATCGACACGGCACCCTGCGGCGGCGCCGCGGTCGGCGGGCCGCGCTATCTCAATGCGGTCATGGTGGGCCGGTCGGCGGCTGCGCCGGCGGACCTGCTGGCGCGGCTGCACGAGATCGAGAACGCCCGCGGACGTCGGCGTCCGTTCCGCCACGCCCCGCGCACGCTGGATCTGGACCTCATCCTGATGGGCGGATTGACTGTCTCCACGCCCGTGCTCGAGGTGCCGCATCCACGGTTCAGGGAGCGCCGCTTCGTACTCGCACCACTGGTCGAGGTGGCGCCGGACCTGGTGGATCCGGTCAGCGGCATGAGCGTGCGGGCGCTGCTGGCGCAGCTCGACGCGGCGGACGCCTGCGCGCCGCTACTCGCACCGCAGCGACTCGATCGGGTCGAGACGCGCCGACCTGCACCATCGTAACGACCTCGAGCGAGCCGGTCGCGGCCACCGTGTCGACGATGTCCCCGACGGTGACCGACACGCCATTGCCACGGCTGCTACGGAATGATCGAGATTCCGGCCCGGTCCAGCGACGTCTGCTGGACCCGCTCGAACTCGATGACGGCGTTCTGGTAGTCGAGGATGGCCCGCAGTTCGTTGTCGCGGGCCGTCGCCAGGTCGCGCTGGGCCTGCACGACGAAGAAATTGGTCGACGTGCCGACTTCGAACTTGCTCTCCTCGGCCGCCAGCTGCTCCTCCGCGAGTTCACGCGCCGCGCGCGCCGCGTCGATGCGCTGCTGCACGCTCCGGATCTGAACCGCCGCGTTCGTGACCTCCGTGGCTATCTGCAGCTCGAGCTGTCGGAGCTGCGCGCGAGTCTGCCGGATCTGCAGCTGTGCGCGCGCATGCGCCGCCCGTTGGGCGCTCTGTCCGAGCGGGTAGGAAAGCTGGAGCTGGACCGTCCAGTCCGGGAAGTCGGCGCCGGCCAGGTGGGCGAGAGCATCCGCGTACCCGCCCGGAATCACGTCGACGGTGCTGCCGCCGAGGACCGGGAGGTCGCCGAAGGTCTGGGGGACGAGCCGCGTGCCGCCCTGGCCCTGCAGTCGATACGAGCCGACCAGGTCGAGCGACGGCAGCGTGTCGTTCGCCAGATTGCGCAGCGTGACGTCGTTGATCTCCTGCTGACGCCGGGTGCGTGCGATATCCGTGCGGGCATCGAGCGCCGTGCGGATGGCGGCGTCCACGTCGATCGGGCCGAAGTCCAGCACCGGCCGATCGACCGTGTTGATCTCCGCATCCCACACGTCGTCGTCCGTGCCGCCGACGATGAGCTGCTTGAGCAGCAGCTCGGCCGTGCGGAGGTTCTGTTCGGCCTCGGCGACCGCCTGCCGGCGCTGCGCGGCCTCGGACTGCGCCTGCACGATGTCGATGGGCGCGAGCGTGCCGATCTCGACCCGTGCGCGGTTGTCGCGAACGAGCTGTTCGGCGAGTTCGAGCGCCTGCAGCTGGACGTCGACGCTGGCCTTCGCGTAGACGAGGTCCCAGTAGGCGCGGCGGACCTCCGCCACGGTGTTGGTGATCGTCTCGCGCAGGTCGATGTCGGAGATGTCCCGATTGAGCTGGCTGACGAGCAGCTGGCGCCGCGGCGCGTCGATACGCCGCCCGCGCAGCAGCGGCTGCGTGTAGGAGAGTGCGACGAAGCTCCGGAAGCTCGGGTTGTAGCTGAAGAAGACGTTGTTGGTTTCGGTGCGCCCGTTGTCCCAGTCGAGAGAGTATCGGCCACCGTACCACTTGACGGCTTGCTCGACACCGACGCCGGCCCCTCCGGTCTCCGTGTTGACGGGCAACTGCGACAGGCGCCCGTCGAGCTGGGACCGCGAGGGGGTCACGCTGCGGCCGAGATCGAAGTTGGAGTTGAGGTTGGGCATGAACGCCGCGTTCGCCTCGGCGATGGACAGGTCCTGCAGCTGGGGGTTGAGACGCTCGACGGCAATGTCGAGATTGCGGTCGAGTGCGCGTTCGAGCGCATCGTCCACCGTCAGGTCGAACACGCGGTCTGCCTGCAGCAGTGGGCTCGCTGCATCCAGCCGCGCCAGGTCGAAGGTCGGGCCTTGCGCCGCACCGCGAGCGGTGACCAGCAGCACCAGCAGGCCCACGGACCAGATACGCCCTCGTGTTGCGATCATTGCGTCTCCATCCTCCTCGAGTGTGCCGTCGGTGCCGTGCGGCCCGCCGGCGCGATTGCGTTACCCCCGCCCGTCAGCGGCACATGGGCGGTTGCCGATGGACTCGGTTACGGCGCATCCACTGGTGCAGCGCGTCCTGCTGTGCGGCTGTCAGCTCGCGGCGCATGCGGTACAGCATCAGGATCCGCCCCCGGCTCAGTGCGCTGCGCACGCTCTCCACCCGGTCGATCTGCCGTATGACAGCCGCCTCGCCGGCCTCCGGCGCGCGTATCACGCGCGAGAGGGCCGCCTCTTCCCGGCGGAGCTCCCGCATCAGCGCGTGCTGTTTCGGTCGCGCGGTCTGAAAGATCGCTTCGAGCGCCGCTGCAGTCGCGTCGGTCAACTCCAGCTCGGCCCGCACCTCGTCGGATTGCCACCACTTGTGCCGCCGTTGCGCGGCGGCGTCGCCGACGAGCAGAACGACAAGCAGACCGACCAGGGTGGCGGTGCAGCCTCGATGCATGCGGGTCCTCCGTCGTGGCGTGCCTGTGTTCTTGGAGACGGCGCCGGCGGTGGTCTCGTTTACCGCGGCCGTCGGACTCAGCGGTCGACGGCGAAGGAGACGAGCTTCTCGATGACCGCGCCCACGATGCTGTCGGGTGTCGACGCGCCGGCGGTCACCGCAATCGCGACCGCGCCGCCCGGCGGGAGCCAGGCACGGGCCGTCACCTGCCCGGCGCCGGGGTCGGCGCTTGCACCTGCCGACAGGGGACGGTGCCGGAGCTCCGCGGCCGACACGAGGCACGCCGGGTCGGCGATGTGATACGTCGGGATGCGTTCCGCGCAGATGCGGGCCAGATTGCGTGTATTGCTGCTGTTGTAGCCGCCGATCACGACCGCGAGATCGAGCGCGTGTTCGTCGAGCAGCTCGACCACGGCGTCCTGGCGGTCCTGGGTCGCGCTGCAGATGGTCTCGAACGCCCGGTAGTGCCGCGCCAGCCCGGCCGCGCCGTACCGCTCGATCATCGCCAGCCGAATCATCTCGCCGACCTCGATCGACTCGGTCATCAGCATCGTCGTCTGATTGGCGAGGCCTACGCGTTCAAGGTCGCGGTCCGGATCGAATCCGGGCGAGCAGGCGTCCGCGAATGTGGTCAGGAACCGCTCGCGGTCGACCGTGCCGCGGATCTGCCCGCACACGATCTCCGCCTGCGACCGGTCGCGAACGATGAGGTAGCTCCCGGCGTTGACGTCCGCGGCCTGCGACGCGGTCGCCCGCGTTTCCTCGTGGTGCGCCTTGCCGTGGATGATGGCCGTATAGCCGTCGCGCGCGTACCGGCGGACGTTCTTCCAGACGTTGAGCACGGAGCCGCAGGTCGTGTCGACGAGGGTGCAGCCCCGGCGCTGCAGACGCTCGAGCGCCTCCACGGTCACGCCGAACGCCGGAATGATGACGACATCGGCTGGGTCGAGGCGGTCGATTGAGGGGCCGAGGTCGTCCAGGAAACGAACGCCGGCTGCCCGCAGCCGGCCGTTGACGTTCGGGTTGTGGATGATCTCGCCGGCCAGGAAGACGCGCCGGTCCGGGAACCGACGCCGCGTCTGATACGCGTAGTCGACCGCGCGATCGACGCCGTAGCAGAAGCCGAACTCCCGCGGCAGGCGGACGGTCAGGCGACCGGCCTGCGAGGCGTAGCCCGCCGCGCGCATCGTCTCGACCAGCCGGCTGTGGTAGTCGTTCGCAATGGCCCCGGCCACGTCCTGCTTCAGGTCCAACCCTTTGCGATATACGGTTCCGGACATGGCTTGCAGGGCAGGGTTCACCAGAGATCGATCGCCGCTTCACGCACCTGCGGCGTGAGGGTGTCCAGGGTGCTGAGCTCGGGTACCTGCGGACCGTCCAGCGCCTTGTCGACCGCGTCGAGGAACGCCTCGTCGGACGCTGCGCCGGCCGCTCCGGCCGCCGCCCCAGGCGCCGGCGCGGGCCGCGGCAGGTGCACCAGACCCAGGGCGATCAGCAGCACCGCGGCCGCCGCCGCGCCCAGCAGTACGCGGTTGCGCGACCGTAGCCGGCGGGTCGCCGCGGTCCACGGGCGCCGGCGCCGATTGTCCGGAAAACGGAGAATGCGGGCTCGCGGGGCGCGATTGTCGCCGGCCCGCTCCAGCTTGCGCAGGACGCGGTCGCGCAGTGCATCCAACCGTCCCGGCGGAAAGGCGGCCTCGAACGTTTCGTCGTGAGCCGCGGCGAGGTCGTCGAGCAACCGTCCGATTTCCACCTGGCGCGCCGCGCACGCCGCGCAGCGGCGCACGTGCCGCGCCGCGGCGGACCGGCGCCGATCAGCGGCGGAAGAGGGCAACAGCACGGTCAGCACGTCCGCATCGGTCAGGTGCCGCGAGCCGGGAAGGAGCCGCACGCTCATGCACTCTCGGCCTGGCCGCGCCCGGCGGGCCGCGGCCGGCGCAGGCGCGCGCGCAGCGTCTGCACGGCGCGAAACAGATGCACCCGCACCGTTGCCTCGTTCAATCCGAGAATGGCGCCGGCCTCACGAGGCGAATGTCCTTCGAAGCGGGTGAGGAGCACGGCAGAGCGCTGCCGATCCGGCAGGCGTTCGACGGCCTCCAGCAGGCGCCGCCGCGTCTCGCGGGCGAGCAGCGCGCCCTCGGGAGACGGACTGTCCGCCGCGCGGCCCGCGTGCAGGCTGCAGCCCTCCGCGCTGGCCGCCACGAGCAACCGCTGACGCCGTGTACGTGCCTTCAGCCGATCCAGGCAGCCGTTGACGACGATGCGGGTGAACCACAGGTCGAACCGCCATTCGGTCCGGCACTCGGGCAAGTGCTCGAACACCTTCAGGAAGGCGTCCTGCACGGCCTCCTCGACTTCCACGGGGTCGCGCAGGTAGTGATACGCGAGGCGGGCGGCGCGCCGCTGGTAGCGCTCGACCAGGGTTCCGAAGAGCCGTTGCGCCGCGGCGGAGTCGCCGCGCGCCAGCAGGGTCTTGACCTGCCGCACCAGGACCGTGTTGGTCGGTTCGTCGGCCGGCGGCGCGCTGGCCGCGAGGTGCACGTCGGGCATGCTCGATGGGGCCGCGGCCGGCGGATGCCCGCGCGGGCATCCGGTCGCCGGCGCCGCTTCCTCTGTCTCAATGATAGACCAGCCGCCCGGCGCAGGCGCAGCGCGGTCAACGCGGCTGGGTCAGGCGACTGCGGGGCATGCCGACGGCCGTCCCGGGGTAGTAGTGCTCCAGGATGGCGCGCGCCGAGTGACCAGCCAGTGCCCGCGCCCGCGCACCGATTTGGCAGAGCCCGACCCCATGGCCGAAGCCCTGCCCCTCGAACACGACGGTGTCGCCCGTGCGCTGCACGGTGAACCGCGTGCTCTTCACCGAGCGCGGTCCGAAGCGGGGTACGACGGCGGCACGCAGATGCTCCCCGCGCACCTCGACGGTGTGCTCGCCGCGCAGCAGGACGCGCTCGGCCCGCCCGCCCGGGTCGCGGCGGGTCACCACCAATTCGTCGAGGCGTCCGCCGACGCGCGTGCGGTCGCTACGGTTGAGTTCCCGGCGCAGCGCGGACACCGTGGTCTCGAAGCGCCACGGCTTGGAGCCGTCGAGAACGCAGAAGGCATCCGGCGTCCCGCGGAGATAGGCCGGCGCCGCGCCGGACCAGACGACGTCGGCCGCGCTCGTATGGCCCCCGCAATCGGCATGGAAGACCGCGTTGATGGGCTGGCCGGCATAGGTGACGAGGACATTGCTCGTGGAGCTCACGGCCTCCTCGGCGAGCCGCACGAGGTGCGACGGCCAATCCTCGAGATCACGGTAGACCTGACAGTGCGTCGTCGCGCACAGGTCGAAGCCCTCGTCGGCGTGCCGGCCGAGATTCGAGAGCGCGTACGTGCGCGCCAGGATCGCCTGGACCTGGGCCACGCGGAGGGCGGCGCCGGAATCGAGGTTCGTGAGAGCTGCCTCGGGCAGTATCGCGCCCCGCACGTAGTCGTCCAATGCGATGCGCCGGCGCTTGCCGTCGTGCGTACGGATGCGGAGCTCGATGCCGGAGACGTCCGCGCCGGGAGCGAAGTCGGGGCGCGCGACCCGTCGCGGGCCGGAGCACGCGGCCGCGAGCAGCGCTGTACAGATGAGAAGGCAGCTCGCCGTGCGGAGGCGTGCCGGGGAGGGCGGGATGTGCATGTTCATTCGTCGAGTCACCGTCGATAGGGTAGCGATGCCGTCCTGCAGGAGGTATCGGACCGGGGGGCGCCCGCCGCCAGCCCCGGAAAGCCCTGCCGCGTTTGACTTTCCGAAGTACCGGCGTTTACGATTTTTCGTTCCTTCGGCACCCGACTGCCCGCGACAAGACCTTAGCAGACATGCAAGACGCCGCGCCCACGTTCAGCCTCGCCGCGCACGGCATCACCGAGCCGCGCCACGTGTATCGCAACCTCGGCACCGCGGCTCTGTACGAGCACGCGATTCGGCGCTCCGAGGGGGTGCTGGCCGAGCACGGTCCGCTCGTGTGCCGTACGGGTGTGCACACGGGACGATCCCCGAACGACCGGTTCCTGGTCCGTGAGCCGTCGAGCGAGAAGAACGTGTGGTGGGGGTCCGTGAACCGGGCCATCGAGCCGGGTCAGTTCGAGGCTGTCAGGCAGGCGATGCTGGCGTCGCTCCGGGGCAAGGACCTGTTCGTCCAGGATTGCTACGCCGGGGCCGATCGCGAGTACCGGCTGCCGGTGCGGATCATCACCGAGCTGGCGTGGCACAGCCTGTTCGCGCGCACGATGTTCCTTTCGGGCCCGGCCGGCACCGTGGATCCGGAGCATACGCCGGAGTTCACGGTGATCAACTCGCCGTCTATGCAGGCCGATCCCGCGCTGCACGGCACCCGTTCCGGCGTGTTCATCCTGGTGAACCTGGCCGAACGGCTCGTGTTGATCGGGGGGACCAGCTATGCGGGCGAGACCAAGAAGTCCATCTTCTCGGTGATGAACTACCTGCTGCCGCTGCGGAACGTTTTGCCGATGCACTGTTCGGCCAACATCGGCGCGGCGGGCGACACGGCCCTCTTCTTCGGCCTGTCGGGCACCGGCAAGACCACGCTCTCCAGCGACCCGCTGCGCCGCCTTCTCGGCGATGACGAGCACGGCTGGAGCGAGCGGGGTGTGTTCAACTTCGAGGGCGGCTGCTACGCGAAGACGATCGAATTGTCCGCGGAGGCCGAGCCCGAGATCTACGCGACGACCCGCCGCTTCGGCACGGTGCTCGAGAACGTGGTGCTCGACCCGCAGACGCGCCGGCTGGACCTCGACGACGGCACGCTGACCGAGAACACGCGCGGCGCGTACCCCATCTCGTTCATCGAGAACTGGGTGCCGTCGGGGCAGGGCGGGCATCCCGCGAACATCGTCATGCTGACCGCCGATGCCTTCGGTGTCCTGCCGCCGATCTCGCGGCTCAGCTCGGCGGGTGCGATGTACCACTTCCTGGCCGGCTACACCGCGAAGGTGGCCGGGACGGAAAAGGGTGTCACCGAGCCACAGGCCACCTTCAGCACCTGCTTCGGCGCACCGTTCATGGTGTGGCACCCGACCGTCTACGCCAAGCTGCTCGGCGAGCGCATCGCGACACACCGCTCGCAGGTCTGGCTCGTCAACACCGGCTGGACCGGCGGCGCGTACGGCGTCGGGCGGCGGATGCCGATCGGTCATACCCGCGCGATGATCACGGCGGCGCTGTCGGGGGCGCTCGACGACGTGGCGTACGAGACCGACACGCGCTTCAACGTCGACGTGCCCATGAGCTGCCCGGACGTTCCCTCCGGGGTGCTGACGCCGCGCGCGACGTGGGACAACGCGGCGGACTATGACGCCCAGGCGGGCCGACTCGCGGGAATGTTCACCGAGAACTTCAAGCGCTTCGAGGCCGAGGCTGCCGACGACATCAGGACTGCCGGCCCCCGCGCGTGACGGTCGGCCGCGGCGTCCGCGCCATGGACTTCGAACCGGTCATCGGCCTCGAGATACACGCCCAGCTCCTCACCGAGACGAAGATCTTCTGCGGCTGCAGCGCCGGGTTCGGCGCACCGCCGAACTCGCACGTCTGTCCCGTCTGCCTGGGATTGCCCGGCGCGCTGCCTGTGCTCAACCGGCGGGCCGTGGAGTTGGCGGTGCGTGCCGCGCTCGCCCTCGGGTGCACGATCCAGCCGACATCCCTGTTCGCGCGCAAGAACTACTTCTACCCGGACCTTCCGAAGGGCTACCAGATCTCGCAGTACGAGCAGCCGCTGGCCACTGCCGGCCACGTCGAGTACGAATCGGACGGGCAAACCGTCGCGGTGCGCATCATCCGCGTGCACCTCGAAGAGGATGCGGGCAAGTCGCTGCACGAGGGCGTCTCCGGCCCCGACCGCGCCACCCACCTGGACTTCAACCGCAGCGGTGTCCCGCTGATCGAGATCGTGACCCACCCCGACCTGCGCTCCAGTGCGGCGGCGGCCGACTTCTTCGGCCGGCTGCGGGCGCTGTTTCGGGCCATCGGCGTCAATGACGGCAACATGGAGCAGGGGAGTCTGCGCTGCGATGCGAATGTCTCGCTGCGGCCGGCCGGGACCGAGGCGCTCGGGGTGAAGGTGGAGGTGAAGAACATCAACTCCTTCCGCTTCCTCCAGCGCGCGCTCGACTACGAGTTCGAGCGGCAGGCCGACCTGCTGCGACGCGGCGTCGTCGTCGTCCAGGAAACCCGCCTGTGGGATACGGCCAGCGGCTCCACGCTGCCCATGCGGACGAAGGAGGAGGCGCACGACTATCGCTACTTTCCGGAACCCGATCTGCCGCCGCTCGAGGTGCCGGAGAGCTGGGTCGCGACCATCCGGGCGGCACTGCCGGAACTGCCGGAACAGCGCAAGCGCCGCTTTCTGAGCGAGTACGGCCTCACCGCACCGGAGGCCGCGTGGCTGTCCCAGTCGGCGAGCATCGCCGACTACTTCGAGGAGACCGCGCGGCGCTCGCGGAACCCGCGGGCCGCCGGCAACTGGATCATGGGGCCGGTGCGCCGGCACCTGAACGAGCACGCCATCGATATCGGGGAGCTGCGAGTCGACCCGGCCGGCCTGTGCGCCCTGATCGAGCTCGTGGAGCAGGGCGCCATCAGCGCCTCGGTCGCCAAGACCGTATTCGAGCGGATGGTCGCGTCGGGGGAGTCGGCGCAGGCCGTCGTCGAGGCCGAAGGGCTCGCACAGATCGACGACGCGGCGGTGCTGGACGCCGCGGTGCAGACGGCCCTGGAGGCCAATCCGCAGGCGGTTGCCAGCTACCGTGGGGGCAAGACGGGCACGCTGGGGTTCCTGGTAGGCCAGGTGATGCGGCAGACGCGCGGCCAGGCCAACCCGCGCCTGGTGCGCGCGATGGTGCAGAGCGCGTTGGACGGCGGGAGCGAACGCCCGGAGCCGGCGCCGTAGCGGGTCGCGGACCGCTGGCGGGCGGCGACCGCGCCGGTTCCGGCCGTGCGGCCGCGGCCAGCGCTCCGTGCGACGCGGCGTTGCACCACGGATCGCCGGCGGGTCGGCGGGCCCGGGCGTCGTTGAATTGACACCGGCGAAGGGTGACGGCTACACTGAACTTCCGAGATCGATGCCGCCATCGAACCACGACGGCTTGCTCGGGCGCGAGCCCCGGCGCCCGGCCGATTTCTCCGGCCGCACCAGCTTCTACCGCGACGAGCTGCTCAAGCATCGCCGGTGTCTCGAACGGCAACGCGAGTACTATTCGGCAAAGACCATCGGCGACATCGAGGCGGTACTGACGCGCCTGATATCCGAGGTCGACCGCCTGTGCGCGCGCGAGAACGGGGCGCTGCTCGTGAGCCGGCTGCTGCGGAGGATCGACGGCGTCACGCGCCTCTCGGATTGGTCCGACCCCGACCAGAAGAAGTCCCACTGAAGAACGCGACTGCCGCCCTGCGGCGCCACCTGCTCGACATCGCCGACGCTGCCATCACCGCCGTATCCGGGGCGCGGCTGGTCACGCGCGCGCTCGCGCGGACCCCGCTCGGTGCGGAGCTGCGCGGGCGGGCGATTACGCTGGTCGCCGCGGGCAAGGTAGCGGAACCGATGGCCGCGGCCTTCCTGCGTCTGTATCCCCGGTCGGTGACGACAGGCCTCGTCGCGGCGCCAACCGTTGGAGAGCCCAGCGGTCCTCTCGAGCGGAGGCGGGTCGGGCATCCGGTCCCGGATGCGGAGAGCGTCGCCGCGGGGCGGCGCGCCCTGGAGCTCGCGAGTCGTACCCCCGCCGGCGACCTGCTGGTCGTGCTGCTGTCGGGCGGGGCGTCGGCTGCGCTGGCGGTTCCCGTCGCCGGCCTGACCCTCGACGCCAAGATGGAGGCCAACCGCGCGCTGCTGGCCGGCGGGGTTGCCATCGACCGGATCAATTGCGTCCGCAAGCACCTCTCGGCGGTGAAGGGCGGCTGGCTGGCGGCGTCCGCGGCCGCGGATGTCGTCACCCTCGCGGTCTCGGACGTGGTCGGCCCGGTTCCCGACGACCCGGCGGTGATCGGCTCGGGCCCGACCGCGCCGGATCCGACCACCTTCGCCGACGCGCTCGACGTGGCTGACACGGGCGCGGTGCGCGCGAAGTTCCCGGCGGCGGCCCGGCAGGCGCTCGCGCGCGGAGAGCGGGGATTGCTCCCGGAGACGCCCAAGCCGGGCGATCCGCGCCTGGACCGCTCGCGCGTCCGCGTCATCGGCAGCCGCCGGGACGCGCTGGACGCGGCGGCCGGCAGGGCAGCCGACCTCGGCTATCACGTCGAGAAGCTGGCCGAACCGGTGATCGGGGAGGCCCGCGTCGCGGCCGAGGCGTACGTGCGGCGGGTGGCGGGGATCGGCGCGGCGCGCGCGCGCCCGACGTGCGTGGTATCCGGGGGCGAGACGACCGTCACGGTGAAGAGGGACGGCCGCGGGGGGCGCAACCAGGAGTTCGCGCTCGCTGCGGCGCCTCTGCTCGGCGAGCGGTTCGACTGCGCGGCGCTGCTCAGCGTTGGAACCGACGGGGTCGACGGCCCGACGGACGCCGCTGGCGCGATCGTCGATACGACGACCCTCGTGCGGGCCGGCGCCGCGGGGCGCTCGGCGCTGCGCCGCCACCTCGCCGACAACGATGCCTATCCGTTCCTCGACCGGCTCGGCGACCTGGTACGTCTCGGTCCGACCCGCGCCAACGTCGGCGACCTGCAGGTGCTGCTCATCGCATGACGATGCTGACCCCCGAACGGATTCTCGAAGACATCCGCGCGACGCTGGACCATCCGGCGACGGTCCGTGAGATCATGCAGAAGCTCGGCCTGCCGCGGGAGCAGCGCGTCAGTCTGCGGCGGCGGCTGGCCACCCTGGTCGGCGCCGGCGAACTGATCAAGGTGCGCGGGAACCGCTACGGACTCCCGGCACGGATGCGCCTGGTGACCGGGCGCGCGCACGTGCATCCGCGCGGGTTCGGCTTCGTGAAGCCGGACCATCCCGTCGACGGCCTGGCCGGCGACCTCTACATCGCGGGGACCAATCTGAACCAGGCCATGCACGGCGACCGCGTGGTCGCCCGCATCGAGAGCCGCCCGGGGGCCGACCGGGCCGAGGGACGCATCGTCCGCGTTCTCGAACGGGCCGCCGAGTGTCTCGTCGGCCGCTACGACGTGGACGAGGCCGGGCTCGCCTACGTGCTCCCGTTCGACCGGCGGCTGGTCATGGAGGTGCACGTGCCCGCCGCGGAGGCGGCGACTGCGGCGCCGGGCGACATGGTTGCCGTCGAGCTGACCCGCTGGCCGACCGCCACGCGCGGCCCGGTCGGGCGGGTCAGCGAAGTGCTTGGCGATATCGACGCGCCGGGCGTCGACACGCAGCTCGTCATCCGCAAGCATCACCTGCCCGACGAGCACGAGCCTGCGGCCGTCGCTGCGGCCGAGCGCTGCAGCGCTGCGGTGCGGGCGGCCGACATCGTCGGGCGGCGCGACTTCCGCCGCTGGCCGACGGTGACGATCGACGGCGACACGGCGCGGGACTTCGACGACGCCGTTACGCTGGAGCGGTTGCCGAACGGCAACTACTGGCTGGGCGTGCACATCGCGGACGTCGCGCACTATGTGCCGGAGGGCGGTGCGCTGGACGCCGCCGCGCTCGAGCGCGGCACGTCCGTCTATTTTCCGGACCGCGCGGTGCACATGTTCCCCGCGGCGCTGGCCACCGGCGTGTGCAGTCTGCGGCCGCAGGTCGATCGACTGGTGCAGTCGTGCCTGATGGAGATCGATGCGCGCGGGACGGTCCTGCGCTACGAGATCCACGACGGTGTGATCCACAGCGACGCGCGTCTGACCTACGGAGAGGTGAACGCCATCCTGGCGGACGGCGACGCTGCCGTGCGCGCGGCGCGCGAGCCGCTGGTGCCGCTGTTGGAGTCGATGGCCGAGCTCTGCGAGGCGCTGCACGGGCGGCGTCGCCGACGGGGTTCGATCGACTTCGACCTGCCGGCGGCCGAGTTCCTGATGGACGACCAGGGGCGTGTCGAGGCGATTGTCGCCGCGGAGCGCAACCTCGCGCAGCGGTTGATCGAGGAGTTCATGCTCGTGGCCAACGAGACGGTGGCGGACCACCTGGCACGCGCCCGCGTCCCGGCGCTGTACCGCGTGCACGAGGCGCCCGATTCGTCGCGGGTCGCCGAGTTCGAGGCTTTCACGGCCGCACTCGGTTTCAGCCTCGGCGTGCCTGCCGACCGCGTCACGCCGGCGGATTTTCGCCGCCTGCTCGCGCGTCTGCGGGGCGAGCCCGCCGAGCGGCCCGTGGCACTCCTGATGCTGCGGACGATGCAGCAGGCCCGTTACGACCCAGCTAATCTCGGTCATTTCGGGCTGGCCGCGCCCACCTACACGCACTTCACGTCGCCGATTCGCCGCTATCCCGACCTGCACGTGCACCGGGCGCTGCGGGAGTCGCGGGCGGCGACGCCCGCCGCTGACGTGCGGGAGGGCTGGCTGGAGGACCTGCCGGAGCTGGCCCGCCACACGTCGGCCAGGGAGCGTCGCGCGGAGGAAGCCGAGCGCGAGATCGCACAGTGGAAGAAGGTGCGCTTCATGGCCGACAAGGTCGGCGACGAGTTCACGGGGTACGTGACGGGCGTCACCCAGTTCGGCCTCTTCGTCGAGCTGATCGAGCACTTCGTCGAGGGGCTCGTGCACATTTCCAGCATGGCCGACGACTACTACCGCCAGGTCGAGGGCCGGCACGCGTTGCGCGGCGAGAACACCCGGAAGGTCTACCGATTGGGCGATCCCGTGCACGTGCAGCTCGTGCGGGTCGACCGGGACCACCGCCGGCTGGAACTGGCGCTGGTGGAGATTCTCGACAGCGTGCGACGGGCGGAGGGACGTCCGCGCCGGCCGCCGCGGCGGCGCGGCGTGGCGGCGGCGGCCGGCCGGCGCGCGCGCCGCCGCCGTTGAGGTGTGGGAGACGGGTGCCATGAGACACGTGGTCGTTGGTACCGCGGGTCACATAGACCACGGGAAGAGCGCGCTGGTGCAGGCGCTGACCGGCGTCGATCCCGACCGCCTGCAGGAGGAGAAGGTCCGCGGGATCACGATCGACCTGGGGTTCGCGCACTACTCGCGGGAGGACGTCAACCTCGCGTTCGTGGACGTGCCCGGCCATGAGCGGTTCGTGCGGAACATGCTGGCTGGCGCGAGCGGCATCGATGCCGTGCTGCTGGTGGTGGCGGCGAACGAGTCCGTCATGCCCCAGACCCGCGAGCACTTCGACATCTGCCGGCTGCTCGGCGTGACGACCGGCGTCGTCGCATTGACCAAGTGCGACCTGGTGGACAGCGAGATGCTCGAACTCGTGCAGCTCGAGACCCGCGAGCTGCTCGCGGGTACGCCCCTGGCGCAGGCGCCGGTCGTCGCCGTTTCGGCGCGGTCGGGCGCCGGGCTCGACCGGTTGCGGACGGCGCTGCACGACGTGGCGGTTGCACTCCCGGTCCGCGCGGCGGACGGGGCGGCGCGGCTGCCCATCGACCGGGTCTTCACGGTCCGCGGGTTCGGGACCGTCGTGACCGGCACGCTGGGCTCCGGGACGCTGGGCCTCGACATGGATCTGGACGTGCTGCCGGGCGGCCGCCGCGTCAAGGTGCGCGGGCTGCAGGTGCACGGCCGGCAGGCGCAGGCAGCCGGCGCCGGACAACGCGTCGCCGTCAACCTGCAGGGTGTGGAGGTTGCCGACCTCCGCCGCGGCGACACCCTCGTCGAGCACGCCAGTCTGGAGACGACGCGGCGCTTCGACGCGGCGCTGACCGTGCTGGCAGGCGCGCGCGCGTTCAGGCACGGTGCCCGTGTGCGGTGTCACCACGGCACGGCGGAGGCGCTGGCGCGCGTGTCGGTATGCGGGCCGACGACGCTGGCGGACGACGCGGAGCCGGTTTTCCCGAACGCCCTCGAGCCCGACACGGAGGCCTTCGTGCGCGTCCGGCTCGAGGCGCCGCTGGCCCTGACGCGCGGCGACCGCTTCGTGCTGCGCGCCTACTCGCCGCCGACGACGATTGCCGGGGGGCGGGTGCTCGACCCGCTGCCGCCGCGCGGGCGCCTGCGGTCGCGGCGTGGCGTCGACAGATTGCAGCGCCTGAGCGCGGGCGGACTGGCCGGGTGCGTCGCGGTCATGACCGAGGAAGGCGCTGGGCGCGGCGTGTCGCGTGCGGCGCTGATCCCGCGCCTGGGGGTCGGCGCAACGGTGCTGGACCGGGCGGTCGACCGGGTCGCGGCGGCCGGGCAGGTGACGGTCGTGGGCGGGCTGCTGGTGGCGCCGCAGGAGCTGCAGGCCGTTCGGCGCCGCCTGCTGCAGCTTGCTGCGGAGTTCCACGCGGCGCACCCCCTGGAACCCGGACTGCCCCGGGAGGAGGCGCGCGAGCGGCTCGGTGATCGGACGGCAGTGGCGGTGTTCGACCGCGTCGTCGCCGATCTGGCCGCGGAGGGCGCACTGGTGGCGACCGGTCACCTGGCGCTCGCCTCGCACGAGGTGGCGCTGTCGGCCGCGGAAACGCAGGCCCGCGACCGACTGGCCGAACTGTTCCGGGCGTCCGGACTGATGCCGCCCGGCGCCGGGAGCGTGGCGTCGGCCGCGGACGTGAGCGCCGAGCTGGCCGAACGCCTGCTCAAGTTGCTCGTCCGCGAGGGCCAGCTCGTCAAGGTCGAGGCGCTGTTTTTTCATGCGGAGCACCTGTCCCGGCTGCGGGCGAGCGTGAGCGGTCTGAAGTCCGGAGCCTCGGAGCCGGTGCGCATCGACGTCGGGACGTTCAAGGAGCGGTTCGGCGTCACGCGCAAGTACGCGATCCCGCTCCTCGGCTATCTCGACCGCGAGCGGATCACGCGTCGCGTGGGCGACGTCAGGCTCGTGCTGTGAGCGCATCCGGCCGGCGCCGGGGATGCTGCATGCTGGTGTACACTGGACTTGCAGCTACGCGAGGTTCGGCATGTCAGAGAACGAGGAACGAAGCATCTTCACGGTCGGCGTCTTCCAGGACCCCGCCTGGGCCGAGCGCGGGCTCGAGGCCCTCAAGCGTCGCGGTTTCACTGCCGACTCGCTGTCGGTCGTCGCGAAGCACAGCGAGGCGGTCGCAGGGCTGGTCAAGAGCGTGCTGGCGGCTGCGACGACGCCGGTGGACATCAGCGGGCTGGGGAACGCCATCGCGCGCGGCTCGCTCGTCGACGCCCTGCAGGGGGGCGACGAGGGCCTCGGCAGAACGGGCATTGCCGCCACGATTCGCAGAGCCGGCTTCCAGGCCCACGACGGCTTCATTTTCGAAACGCTCACGGCCCGCGGCGGCGTGCTGGTGGGTGTCGAGAGCGAGGCGCTCGCCGCGGACGCGCTGACCGTGATGCATGCGTACGGCGGCGGCAACGCCGCGATCGGCGCCTGGACGGGCCGGGTCTAGGGGGTACTCGGTCGGCGGCCCGGCAACTCGCTCGGGGAGCGGTCCGGGCAGCCGCTATTCACTGCACCGCGACGATGAGCCTGAACCTGGGTCGCGTTCCGTTCTCGCCGGACCGCTCGCCGTGGGTGCGCCGCCGGCGCGCCGGCCGGGTGTCTGCCCGCTTCAGCGGGACGCCAGCCGATCCGCTCATCGCACCCGGGGCCGGGGCCGCCGGCGAAGAATCGGGTCCGCGCTCGCGGCTCGCCGAGCTGACCATTCGTCCGGCCGCGTTCGGGCCTACCGACGTGCGCTTCCTCGTGGGCGCAGCCGGCGACCGGATGGGTCGTGCGCTCACGGCGTCGCTCGGAAGCCACATCGTTGCGGGCGGGCTGCTGGCGCTCATCATCAGCCTGACGCCGGCGCCCGTCTTCGAGCTCATCATTCCGAATCGGGAGCATTACAGCATCGTCTGGATACCCGAGGAGGGGCCGGGCGGCGGCGGCGGCGGCGGCGGCAACGAGTCCCTCGAGCTGCCTCCGGCCATCGAGGTGCAGGGCGCCGAGGAAACGCCGCTGAGCGTTCCCGTGCAGGAGGAACCCGACTTCGTCGAGCCCGAGATCGAACCGGAGGTGCTCGACACCCAGGCCATGAACATCCCCGCCGTCTCGATGGCTGCCGCGCCGCAGACGCGCAGCGGGGTCCTCGACGGCCTCACCGCGGATGCCTCGGCATCCCGCGGCAGCGGCAGTGGCGGCGGCGCCGGCGCGGGTGAGGGGACCGGCAGTGGATCGGGTACCGGGCCGGGTCTCGGTCCGGGCGAAGGCGGCGGAGTCGGCGGCGGCGTCTACCGGCCGGGTGCGGGCATCGTCAATCCCCGGCTGCTCCGCGAGGTGAGACCGCAGTACACGGCCGAGGCGCTGCGCGCCAAGAAGACCGGGACCGTCTATCTCGAGATGGTCGTTCTGCCCGACGGCACGGTCGGCGACGTGCGGATCACCCGCTCGCTCGACACGTACTTCGGATTGGACGAGGAGGCCATCAAGGCCGCCAAACAGTGGCTCTTCGAGCCCGGGACGCGCTTCGGGGAGCCGGTCGCCGTTCTGGTGAACCTCGCGCTCGACTTCAATCTCCGCTGAGCCGGCGTGCGGCCCCGGCGTCCGACGGCATATCCCCAGGGGGAGGGGAGGCCCGCCGGCACGCGTTGCCGGCGGGCCTGAACGACGCGGTTCGTGCCGACTAGTACATCCCGCCGCCCATGCCCGGCGGGTGGCCGCCGCCGGCAGGCGCTTCCGGCTTCTCCTCGGGGATCTCCGCGACGAGCGCCTCGGTCGTCAGCAACAGCGACGCAATCGAGCCCGAGTTCTGCAGCGCGGTGCGCACGACCTTGGTCGGATCGATGACGCCCGCCTCGACGAGGTTCTCGTACCGCTCGGCCTGGGCGTTGAAGCCCTCGTCCCGGGTGGTCGTCTCGCGCACCTTCTGGACGACGATCGAGCCCTCGTAGCCCGCGTTCTGGGCGATCCAGCGCATCGGTTCCTCGAGGGCGCGGCGGATGATGTTGACGCCGATCTGCTGGTCGCCGCCGACATCGAGGCTGTCGAGAGACTGGACGCCCCGCAGCAACGCAACGCCGCCGCCCGGCACGATGCCTTCCTCGACCGCCGCCTTCGTGGCGTGCATGGCGTCCTCGACCCGCGCCTTCTTCTCCTTCATCTCGGTCTCGGTAGCCGCACCGACCTTGATCACGGCCACGCCGCCGACCAGCTTCGCGAGCCGCTCCTGCAGCTTCTCGCGGTCATAGTCCGAGGTCGTGTCCTCGATCTGCGAGCGGATCTGCTTGACGCGGCCCTCGATGGCCTGCTGGGTGCCGTCGCCCTCGACGATCGTCGTGTTGTCCTTGTCGATCGTCACCTTCTTGGCCTTGCCGAGGTCCTCGACGCGAATGTTCTCGAGCTTGAGCCCGAGATCCTCCGTGATGGCCTTGCCGTTCGTCAGGATCGCGATGTCCTCGAGCATGGCCTTGCGGCGGTCGCCGAATCCGGGCGCCTTGACGGCCGCGCCCTGCAGCGTGCCGCGCAGCTTGTTGACCACCAGCGTGGCGAGCGCCTCGCCCTCGATGTCCTCGGCCACAATCAGCAGCGGGCGGCTGAGGCGGGCCACCTGCTCGAGCAGCGGCAGCAGGTCCTTCATCGAGCTGATCTTCTTCTCGTGGATCAGGATGACGGGGTTCTCGAGCACGACCTCCATGCGCTCCGGGTCCGTAACGAAGTAGGGCGACAGGTAGCCGCGATCGAACTGCATCCCCTCGACGACCTCCAGCGAGGTCTCGAGCGTGCGCGCTTCCTCGACCGTGATCACCCCGTCCTTGCCGACCTTGTCCATGGCCTCGGCGATGATCGTGCCGATCGTCTCGTCGTTGTTCGCCGAGATGGTGCCGACCTGGGCAATCATGTTGCCGCTGACCGACTTCGACATCGAACGCAGCCCGCCCACCACCGTCTCGATGGCCCGCTCGATGCCCCGCTTGATTTCCATCGGGTTGGCGCCCGCGACGACGTTCTTGGCTCCCTCCCGGTAGATTGCCTGCGCGAGGACCGTGGCCGTGGTGGTTCCGTCGCCGGCGATGTCGGAGGTCTTGCTGGCGACCTCGCGAACCATCTGGGCACCCATGTTCTCGAGCGGGTCCTTGAGCTCGATCTCCTTGGCGACCGTCACGCCGTCCTTCGTGATCGTCGGCGAGCCGAACTTCTTGTCCAGGACGACGTTGCGACCCTTCGGTCCGAGGGTCACCTTGACCGCGTCGGCGAGCTGATTCACCCCCTGGATGATGTTCCGACGCGAGTTTTCACCGTACACAATCTGCTTTGCCATTCCTCAAGACTCCAATCGCAAGACTAGTCGGATTCCAGGACGCCGAGGATCTCGTCCTCACGCATGATGAGGAACTCCTCGCCGTCCAGCTTGATTTCCTGGCCCGAGTACTTGCCGAACAGCACCTTGTCGCCGGCCTGCACGTCGAGCGGGCTCACGGTGCCGTCGTCCTTGACCTTGCCCTTGCCGACGGCGATCACCTTCCCCTGCTGGGGCTTCTCCTTCGCGGTGTCGGGAATGATGATCCCTCCCACCATCTGCTCGGTTTCCTCGATGCGCTCGATAATGAGCCGGTCGTGGAGTGGGCGAACCTTGACAGCCATGAACGTCATGCTCCCTTCGAAATGGTTGACGGAAAGTTGCGATCCCGACCGGCGCGGCCTGAACCCCGTGCGGGGCTGGCAGTCACTCGGTCCGACTGCCAATTATAGCGCAAGCGGCCTTGTGATCAAGGCGCCGCCGCGTCGGGGGGAGGCTGTCAGGCCGAGCGCTTGAGACGGTACGCCGCCAGCTTCCGGCTCAGCGTATTGCGGTGCATGCCGAGCAGATCCGCCGTGCGTCCCAGGTTGCCGTTCGTGCGTGTCAGCGCCCGGTTGATGAAGCGCCGCTCGATGATTCGCCGTGCATCGTCGTAGTTGATCCCGTTGCTCAGCATTTCGTCGATCAACCGGTCGAGTTCCTTCCGCACGCGTCCGTCCTCTCGCAACCGCGGGGTTGCGGCCCCGCCGCCAGCTGTGGCAAAGGCCCTGCTGCATTCGACCGGCGAGCCGCCGGTTCAATCGAGCGCGCTACCGGTGAGCAGACGATACGCGTCCCGGTACTTCGCTCGGGTCTGCTCCACGACCTCCGGCGGAAGCTCGGGAGCCGGCGGGCGCCGGTTCCAGCGAATGCCGTCGAGGTAGTCCCGCACGTACTGCTTGTCGAAGCTCGGCTGGGCCCGGCCGGGTGTGTACAGGTCCTGCGGCCAGAACCGCGACGAGTCCGGCGTCAGCACCTCGTCGATGAGGATGACCTCGCCGCCCGCGGCCGGCCCGGTGGTTCCGAACTCGAACTTGGTATCGGCGACGATGATGCCGCACGCCTCCGCGTGCGCCGCGCCGTACGAGTACAGCTCCAGGGTCAGGCTCCGCAGGCGCTCGGTCAACTCGGCTCCGATGCGCTGCGCCGCCTCGTCCGCGCTGATGTTGATGTCGTGACCGGTCTCCGCCTTCGTGGCCGGAGTGAAGATCGGCTCCGGGAGGCGGTCCGCCTCGTGCAGGCCGCGCGGCAGCTCCACGCCGCAGACCCGGCCGGTTTCCTGGTACTCCCGCCATCCGGACCCCACCAGGTATCCCCGCGCAACGCACTCGATCGGGATCGGCGTCGTGCGCCGCACCAGCATGGAGCGCCCCTGCAGCGTCTCCGCCGCGGCCTGCAGCGAAGCCGGGTACTCGGCGGGATCGACGGACACCATGTGGTTGGGCACGATGTCGCGGGTGCGCCCGAACCAGAAGGCCGAGAGCTGGGTCAGCACCCGGCCCTTGTCGGGTATCGCGGATCCGAGCACGACGTCGTACGCCGAGATGCGGTCGGTGGCGACCATCAGCAGGTGGTCGCCCACCTCGTACATGTCCCTGACCTTGCCTCGACGGTGCACCGTCAGGTCGCCGAACGAAGTCTCAAAAATAGGAGAAGCCGTAGACACTATGCCAACCTCGCGGGTGGGAAAGGACCTCAGCTTAACGGCAACGGGGGCCGGGCCGCAAGGGCGAAATGACCCGGCTGTAGTACAGTGGCCGCCACCCGCCGTTCCGGTCGCAGCATATGGCGCGCCACGTCCGTACCGTCCTCGTCACCGCGCTCGCATTCGGCCTGATGGCCTTCTTTCTGCGCAGCGCGGACATCCGGCGCGTCTGGGAAGAACTCGGCAACGCGCGGCCCGATCTGCTGGCGGTGGGTGGCGGGCTGGCGTTGGCCTCCTATCTGGTGCGCGCCGAACGCTGGCGGCGGCTCTTGCAGCCGGTCGGCGGGACGAGCTTCCGCACAGCCCTGCGGGCCACGGTCATCGGGTTCGCGGTGAACAGCCTGTTGCCCGGACGCCTGGGCGAGGTGCTGCGGCCGTACGTCCTCGCCCGCCGGGAGCGGTTGAGCGTGGCCGCGGTCTTCGCCACCAGCGTGATCGAACGGCTGCTCGACCTGTTGGTCCTCTGCCTGATGTTCGCCGTGTTCGTGTCGTTCGGCAGTCCGCGGTTCTCGGCTGCGAGTGCCGATCTGTTGGCGGCGTTGAGGACGGCCGCCTTCGGCGCCGGCCTCCTGGCGGTGGCCGCATTCGGCCTCCTGCTCGGCGCGGCTGGCGATCCCGAGCGGATGGGGGACCGGGCGCGGCGGCTGCTCTCGCGGTTGCCGCGCGGCGGAATGGAGCGGGTCGCGGAAACCCTGCAGCGGTTCCTCGCGGCCGTGGCGGCAACGCGCGGCAGCGGCCGGCTCGGGACGGCATTGGCCTGGTCGTTTCCAATCTGGGCGTGCGTCGTCGGAAGCCTCTGGTGCGTGTCGAGGGCGTTCGGCATCGACATGCAGCCGGCCGCGGCGGCGATCCTCACGACGCTGGCGATGGTGGGCCTGGCCGTGCCGACGCCGGCCGGCGTCGGTGGCTATCATGCCGCGTACCAGCTGGGTGCGACGGTGCTCTACGGGGCCACCGTGGACCAGGCCGTGGGCGCCGCGCTGGTCCTGCATCTGCTGTGGTTCGGGCCGGTCACCGCGGTGGGAATCGCCTGCATGGGGCAGGAGGGCGTGCGGCTCGGCGGGCTGCAGAGCCTGCGGCGGGACGAGGTCGTGCCGCCCCGGGCACCGTCCGCGACCGCCGTCCTCCGCAGCGGTGCGGACCACCGGCCGGCCCGCGCGGAGGATGGGCACGCGCCATGAAGTGTCCCTTTTGCGGTCATCTCAAGGACCGGGTGGTCGACTCGCGGGAGAGCAAGGAAGGCGATGTCATCCGCCGCCGGCGGGAATGCGGCGGTTGCGGCCGGCGGTTCACCAGCTACGAGCGGCTGCACGACATTCCGTACATGGTCGTCAAGAAGGACGGTTCCCGTGAACGCTTCGGGCGCGAGAAGGTGATCGCGGGGCTGCTGAAGGCCTGCGAGAAGCGTCCGGTCAGCGTTGCAGCCCTCGAGGCGGTCGCCAATCGGGTGGAGGCCAGCCTCCAGGAGCGGCCCGAGAAGGAAATCTCCACAACGGAGGTCGGCGTTCTGGTAATGGAGGAGCTCAAGGCGCTGGACAAGGTCGCCTACGTGCGGTTCGCTTCGGTCTATCGGCATTTCCGGGATGTCTCCGAGTTCATGACCGAGCTGCGGGGGCTGCTCGATGCCAAGGAGCGCTGAGTGTCCGGCGCCGCCCCGGCGCGCACGTCGAGCAGTTGAGCCGGTCGGAAGCGATCGAGGCGGAGAGCGCTGACGGCCGACTCGCTGAGTGCGTCGGCAGGCACGAGTCCCACGACCTCGCTGCAGGCGACGCCCGCACCCAGCCGGCGGGCCTCGCGTTCGACGGCCGCGAACACCTGGTGGAGCGGGGTCTTCGTGTAGTCCGTGAGGTTCATGGACACCTGCGCCGCGCCGCGCTCGGCGAGCTGCACGCCGATTGCCTTGACATGGGGGAGACCGCCGTTCCGGGCGCGGACGGTGCGGGCGATGCGGCGGGCGATGCGCACGTCGTCCGTGTCGAGGTTGACGTTGAACGCGATGAGGATGGGCCTGGCACCGATCACCGAGACGCCCGCGGTGACGTGCGGCATCGGCGGCCCGAAGTCCGGACGCCAGGCAGCGGGGGCGTGCGCCATGCGCTGCGCCAGGCCCGCGAGCTGCCCCCGGCGAATCGTTTCGAGCGCGCGGCGCTCGGGCCGCGTGGCGGCGTCCTCGTACAGGAACACGGGAATGCCGAAGCGCTCCGCGACCGTGTGTCCCAGACGCCGGGCGAGCGCGATACAGTCCCCGGTCGACGCGCCGTCGAGCGCCACGAACGGCACCACGTCCACCGCACCGACACGCGGGTGTTCGCCGCGCTGCGTGCGCAGGTCGATGGCGGCGGTCGCCACCTCGTAGAGCCGCAACAGCGCCGCCAGCAGTGCCTCCGGCTCTCCGACGAGAGTGAGGACGGTGCGGTTGTGGGAAGGATCGGACGAGCAGTCGAGCAGGCGACTGCCGGGCACCTCGCCGACAGCCTGGACCAGTCGCTCCACGACGTCTCGGCGGCGTCCTTCGCTGACGTTCGGCACGGTTTCGACGAGCTGTGTCATGGACTGCGGTCGCATTCCGGCAGCGTGGCGACCCTGACGATACGGTATAATCACGCTTCCGCATGCCCTTGGGAGCGCCGTATCGGCTGGTCGGTTGTTCCTGAGCAATGCGCAGCCCCGCCCTCTCGATTGCCACCTGCGGATATGTCGGATACGTGCGGATTGCTCCGGGGACGGCCGGATCGATCGTGGGGCTCGCACTGTACGGCGCCGCCGGCCTGCTAGGCGGGATGCTCGTCCAGGGCGGGTTGTGCGCCGCGGTGCTGGTGGTCGGCGTGTGGTCGGCCTCCGCGAGCGAGCGCCAGTTCGGCGAGACCGATCCCGGCGCGGTCGTGATCGACGAAGTCGCCGGCATGCTCGTCACGCTGCTGGGGCTCCAGGTGAGCTGGAGCGGTGCGCTGGCCGGATTCCTGGCGTTCCGCTTCTTCGACGTCGTCAAGCCGTTTCCCGCGCGGTGGGCGGAAGGGCTGCCGAGCGGGTGGGGGATCATGGCCGATGACGTGATAGCCGGCGTGTACGCACATCTGGTCCTGCGTCTCCTGCTCTGGGGTACGGGCCCGGCCGCGGTGTTCTGATGGCGGCGGGCCGGATGTCGCAGGCGGTCATCATCGCCGTCGGGTCGGAGCTGCTCACCCCGCAGCGGATCGACACCAACTCGCTCTACGTGACGGAGCGCCTCAACGAGCTCGGCGTGCGCGTGCGCTCCAAGGCGGTTGTCGGCGACGATCGTGACGAGCTGGCGGATGCGCTGCGGCTGGCCCTGCCGCGGGCCGAGCTCGTCGTGACCAGTGGCGGCCTGGGTCCGACGGACGACGATGTCACACGGGAGACGGTCGCGGCCGTCTTCGGCCTCCCGTTGGAAGAGGATCCGGACACGGTGGCTTCCATTCGCGCCCGGTTCGCCGCCCGCGGGCTGCCGATGCCCGCGATCAACCGCCGCCAGGCGCTCGTCCCACGGGGGACCGTTGCGCTCGCCAACGCCAAGGGGACGGCGCCGGGACTGTGGATCGAACGATCCGGCGTCGCGTGCGTGGCGTTGCCGGGTCCGCCTCGCGAGCTGCGGCCCATGTTCGACACGGTCGCACGCGAGCGGATCGCGCCGCGGAGCGGCGGACGCGGGATCTTCCGGCGCGTGATCCGCGTGACCGGCCGCACCGAATCGCATGTGGACGAGGTTGCCCATCCCGTCTACTCGCGCTGGCGGTCGGCACCGGTGCCGATCGAGACGAGCATCCTCGCGTCGCTGGGGCAGATCGAGCTGCACCTGGCGGCCCGCGGCGCGGCGGAGGACGCCGCGGTCCGCGCGCTCGACCACGCGACCGCCGAGCTGGCAGGGGTTCTGGGACGCGATCTGGTGAGCAGCGACGGATCGCCGCTCGAGGCCGTCGTGGGGCGCATGCTGCGGGAGCGCGGCTGCCGCGTCGCGGTGGCCGAATCGTGCACCGGCGGGCTGGTCGCGTCGCGCCTGACCGACGTGCCCGGCAGCTCGGCCTGGTTCCAGGCCGGGTGGGTTGCCTACAGCAACGCGGCCAAGGTCGCGCTGCTGGGCGTGGACGCCGCATCCATCGCGACGCAGGGTGCCGTCAGTGAGCCGGTGGCGCGGGCTCTGGCAACGGGGGCCCGTGAGCGCGGCGGCGTGGACTACGGCATCGGGGTCACGGGTATCGCAGGCCCGGGGGGCGGCTCGCCCGACAAGCCGGTGGGTACCGTGTACGTGGCGCTGGCCGTCCCGGACGGATCGCAGAGGGTGCGCCGGCTGAGTCTGTACGGCGAGCGGGAACAGGTGAAGTTTCAGGCTTCGCAGGCCGCACTCGACCTGCTGCGGCGGGCGCTGTTGCGGTAGACGATGCGCCTCTTCGTCGCCGCGCCGCTCGCTGCCGCGACCCGCGCGGCCGTGGCCGACACGATCGACCGGGTGCGCCGGCTGCAGGTGCTGCGGACGATGTCCGTCCGCTGGATTCCGCCGCACAATCTCCATGTGACACTGCAGTTTCTGGGCGAGACGAACCCGGAGAGCGCGGCGGCAGTCGCCGCGGCGCTCGGCGCGGCAGGCAGCTGCCCGCCGTTCCGTGCCGGGCTCGGCCCGGCGGGTCTGTTCCCCGCGCAGGGCCCGCCGCGCGTGCTGTGGCTGGGGATTGGCGCAGGGTGCGCGGAGTTGACTGCCCTGCGGGAGGCGGTCGGGCGGCACCTCGCGCCACTGGGCTGGCAGCCGGACGGCCGCCCGTATCGGGCGCACCTGACCATCGGCCGCTTGCGACCGGGGCGGCCGGCGGCCCGCCGAGCGCTCGAGGCCGCGCTCGGGGCGCTTACACCGTCGCCCGCAGTCTGGGTGGTGGACCGGGTGGTGCTCATGGAGAGCCGGCTGTCGTCCGCGGGCGCCGCGTATCGGGTCGTCGCCGAGGTGCGGCTGGGCGGCATGCCGCGGCCGGTGCGAGAATCGAGCGAGTCCACATGGTGATGCAGCGGGTCACGGTGCTGGGAGGCGGCGGCTGGGGCACCGCGCTGGCGGTCCATCTGGCGCGGCTCGGCAAGGAGGTCACCCTGTGGGCTAGGGACGCCGCGCTGGTCGCCGAGCTGACCGCCACCCGCATGAATCGCACGTACCTGGCCGGTGTCGAGCTGCCGGAGTCGATCCGGCTGACCGCCGATCTGGCGGATGCGCTGCGCCGGGCGGCGTGCGTCGTCTCGGCCGTGCCCTCGCACGGCACACGCGACGTAATTCGGCGGGCCCGCCCGCTGCTGGCACGCGACACCATCGTGGTCAGCGCCACCAAGGGGCTCGAGGTCGAGACGCTGCTCCGCATGTCCGAGGTGCTCGGGCAGGAGCTCGAGGCGGGACAACCGATCACGGTGCTGTCCGGGCCGAGCTTCTCGCTGGAACTCGCTCGCGAGGCGCCGACGGCGGTCGCGGTGGCCGGGCGCAGCCGGGCGGCGGTGGCGGCCGTGCAGCGCGAGTTCCGGGCCCGTTACTTCCGCCTGTACGCCACGGACGACGTCGTCGGCGTGGAGATCGGCGGGGCGCTCAAGAATGTCATCGCGATTGCGGCCGGCGCCGCCGAGTCGCTGGGATTGGGCGACAACGCCCGCTCGGCACTGATTACGCGCGGCCTCGCCGAGACGTCGCGGCTGGCGTCGGCCGTCGGCGGGCGCCGGGAGACATTGGCCGGCCTGAGCGGCCTCGGCGATCTCGTGCTGACCTGCACCGGCAGGCTCAGTCGCAACCGGTCGGTCGGCATCGAATTGGGCCGGGGCCGCCGCCTGCCGGAAATCCTGGCCGAGATGAAGACGGTAGCGGAGGGGATCCGAACCACGGGCGCGGCGCTGGCCCTCGGGGCCCGCCACGGGGTCGAGCTGCCCATCGCGTCGCAGATGGCCGACGTGCTGGCGGGGCGGAAGGCGCCGCGGCAGGCGGTGGAAGAGCTCATGCTGCGGCGCCAGCGGTCCGAAGCGGAGGCCCGGTGAGGCTGCTCGACAGACTGCGTGCGGGGCTGCGCCGGACCGCAGCCGAGTTGGGGGAGCGCATGGACGGCATCGTCCATGCGGGACGCGGGGAAACCGGGCAGTCAGGCGGGCGCGAAACGATCGAGGCGCTCGAGGAGGTGTTGCTGCAGGCGGATGTCGGGGTGGCCGCCACGGAACGCATCACGGCCGGACTGAGCCGACTGCCTGCAGCGCCGGGGAGGCCCGGGCTGCAGGAGCTGGTCAAGCAGGAGATCCTGCGGATACTGTCGGGGACGGAGCCGGTCGCCGTCAGCGGCACATTGCCGCGCGTCGTCCTCGTCGTCGGCGTCAACGGCTCCGGTAAGACGACAACGGTCGGCAAGCTCGCGCGTCTGCTGCGGCGGGACGGGCGCCGGCCGCTCATCTGTGCGGCCGACACGTTTCGGGCGGCCGCCGTAGACCAGCTGCAAGTGTGGGCGGAACGTGCCGGCGTCGACATCGTGCGCGCGCGCGCGGGCGGCGATCCGGCGGCGGTCGTATTCGACGCGATCGAGGCCGGGCGCGCACGGGAGCGCGACGTCGTGCTCGTCGACACGGCCGGCCGACTGCACACCCGCGCCGATCTGATGGCCGAGCTCGACAAAATGCGCCGGGTCGCGTCACGGGCAGTGGCGGGGGCGCCACACGAGGTGTTGCTGACGCTGGACGCGACCGTGGGCCAGAACGGACTGCTGCAGGCCAGGCAGTTTCTCGACCGCGCCGGCGTGACGGGCATCGTGCTGACGAAGATAGACGGGACCGCGAAGGGCGGCATCGCGGTGGCCGTCGCGTCCGAGCTCGGGCTTCCGATCCGCTACGTCGGCGTCGGCGAGTCGCTCGACGACCTGCTCCCGTTCGCCGCCGACGCCTACGTCGAGGCGTTGTTCGCCACGTCATGGTAGTGACGGTGCGGGGCGGCGTCGACGAGGTGCACATGGATCGTGCCCTCGCGCTGGCCGCGCGGGGCCGCGGGCGGACCAGCCCGAACCCGATGGTGGGTTCGGTCGTGGTGTCCGACGAGGGCGTGGTGGTGGGCAGCGGGTTCCATGCGCGGGCGGGCGGGCCGCACGCGGAGGTGCGGGCGTTGGAGGAGGCCGGCGGCAGGGCGCGCAACGGGACGCTGTACTGCACGCTGGAGCCCTGCGCCCATACCGGGCGCACCGGGCCGTGCGCCCCGCGCATCGTCGAGGCCGGGCTCCGGCGGGTCGTGATTGCAGTCGGCGACCCGCACCCCCGGGTGGCCGGTGCCGGCGTGGCCTACCTCCGGGCGCACGGGGTGCAGGTGGACGTCGGCGTGCGGCGGCTGGCGGCCGCCCGTCTCAACGAGGTGTTCCTCACCTGGGCCACGCAGCGACGGCCGTTCGTGATCGTGAAGATCGCCACGAGCCTCGACGGGCGGATAGCGATGCGTGCGGGGATCCGGACCTCGATCACCGGCGCGGAAGCGGAAGCGGCCGTGCATCGGACGCGGGCGGAGGTCGATGCAATCGGCGTCGGTTCGAACACCGTCCTGATCGACGACCCGCTGTTGACCGCCCGGGGCGCGCCGCGGGCCCGTCCGCTGACGCGGGTCGTACTCGACCGGCGGTTGCGCACCCCGCCCGCCGCCCGGCTGTTGCGCACCCTGGATGCGGGTCCGGTCCTGATCTTCACGACGCGCCGGGCGTTACTTGAACAGCCCGCCGCCGCGGACCGGCTGCGGGCGGCCGGCGCGGCGCTCGAGGCCGTCGACGCCGGCACGCTGGCGGAGGCAATGACCCGGCTTGCCGAGCTCGAGGTGACGTCGCTGCTGCTGGAGGGCGGCGCAATGGTCCACCGCGCCGCCTGGACGTCGCGCGTCGTCGACCGCGTGCAACGCTACATCGCCCCGCAAGCGTTCGGCGGCGACGGTGTCCCGTGGCTGGACGACCTCGTTGCGGTGGCCCGACTGGGCGCCGCCCGCGTTGAGCGGCACGGTCCCGATGTCCTGATACAAGGTGATGTTCAGCGGCCTGATTGAGTCTGTCGGCCGGGTAGCGGCCGTTGCGTCCAAGCCGTCCGGGCGCGCCCTGAGCGTGGCGACGGAGCTGGCGGCCGAGCTCTCGGTCGGAGACAGCATTGCGGTCAACGGCGTGTGTCTCACTGTCGTCCGCGCCGACGGTCGCTGCTTCGATACCGACATCTCGCCCGAGACGGCGCGGGTCACGGCGCTCGGGCACGCGACCGCGGGCGCGCTCGTCAACCTCGAGCGACCGCTGCGTGCCGACGGTCGTGTGGGGGGGCACTTCGTGCTCGGCCACGTCGACGGCGTCGGCCGGATCGAGGCAATCCGCGCCGAGTCCGACTGCCACCGGATCCGCGTCGGGCTGCCGCCGCACCTGCAGGCACTGGTCGTCGACAAGGGGTCGATTGCCGTCGACGGCATCAGCCTGACGGTGATCGCTCCGGTCCGTGGCCGGTTCGACGTCCAGATCGTGCCGCATACGTGGCGGCAGACGCACCTGCACGCCGCAGTCGTGGGCGACGCCGTCAATCTCGAGTGCGATATCATCGGGAAGTACGTGCTCCGGGCGGTGGAAACCGTCCGGGGCGGGAAGATGCCGGCGGCAGGCCCGCCCTCTTCGACCGGAGACCAAGGTTGAGCACAGCACGGATGCCGGATCGGACACCGCGGCCGGGGCCCCGGCGCGTGGCCCGCCGCCGCGGGCCGTTCGCGCCGGTCGGCGACGCGATCGAGGCCGTCAAGCAGGGCGAGATGGTCATCGTGGTCGACGACGAGGACCGCGAGAACGAGGGCGATCTGACGATTGCGGCGGAAAAGGTAACGCCGGAGGCCATCAACTTCATGGCGCGCCACGGCCGCGGGCTGATCTGCCTGCCGATGACGGCGGAGCGTCTCGAGCAGCTGCGAATCCCCATGATGGTCGACCGCAACACGTCCCGCTACGAGACCGCCTTCACGGTGTCGATAGAGGCGAAGGGCGTGACCAGCACCGGTATCTCCGCGGCCGACCGCGCGGCGACGGTTCGGACCGCGATCGATCCGGACACGAAGCCGTCCGACCTCGCCCAGCCGGGGCACATGTTCCCGTTGCGTGCCCGCCGCGGCGGCGTGCTCGTCCGGGCCGGGCAGACCGAGGCGGCGGTCGATCTGGCGCGGTTGGCCGGGCTCTATCCGGCCGGCGTGATCTGCGAAATCATGAACGACGACGGCACCATGGCGCGCGTGAAGCAGTTGACGCGCTTCGCGCGCCGCCACGGGCTGGCGATGATCACGATCGCGGACCTGATCAAGTACCGCATACGGAACGACCGGCTCGTCAAGCGGATAGCCTCCGCGCGGCTGCCGACCGACCACGGCGCGTTTCAGGCCTATGCCTTCGAGAGCGTGATCGACGGGGAGACCCACGTGGCCGTCGTCAAGGGCGACATCGGCGACGGGCGGGACATCCTGGTGCGGGTCCACTCGCGCTGCCTGACGGGCGACGTGTTCCACTCGTCGCGCTGCGACTGCGGTCGGCAGCTCGATGCGGCGATGCAGCGCATCGCGGCGGAGGGCCGCGGCGTGCTCCTGTATCTCAACCAGGAAGGGCGCGGGATCGGTCTCGGCAACAAGCTGCGCGCCTACGAGTTGCAGGATCAGGGCCTCGACACCGTCGAGGCAAACGAGCGCCTCGGGTTCAAGGCGGACCAGCGCGACTACGGGATTGGTGCCCAGATCCTGCGCGACCTCGGTGTGCAGGCGATGCGGCTCCTCACCAACAACCCGCGGAAGTTCGTCGGGCTGGAGGGCTACGGGCTGTCCGTGAGCGGGACCGTGCCCCTCGAGGTGTCGACATCGGCATTCGCCCGGGCCTATCTCAGGACGAAGAAGGAGAAGCTCGGACACAAGCTCTCGTCGGTATGAGCGCGTCCTGCCCTGCCGGCACCCCGCCCCCCGTCGGGCGCCTCGCCACATTGACATCGCAGCCGCGCACAGGCTAGGATAAGCGGCTGCTTTTCAGTCGCTTAGCAGCCATCTATCGCATCCGGTTCCAGCATGTTCGACGCTCTCAGCAACCGCTTTCGCGACGTGTTCTCGACCCTGCGGGGCGAGGTGCGGCTGACGCCGGAGGCGGTCGAGTCGGCCCTGCGCGGGATCCGCCTGGCGCTGCTGGAGGCCGACGTCAACTTCAAGGTCGTCAAGGCCTTTGTCGATCGCGTGCGGGATCGGGCCATCGACCGGACCGTGCTCGCCAGCCTGACCCCGGCGCAACAGGTGGTGGGTATCGTCAGGCAGGAGCTGCTCGCGCTGTTCGGCGAAGAGGCGGCGCCGCTCGCCGCGTCGGGCCGCCGGCCGCAGGTGGTCCTGCTGCTCGGCCTGCAGGGGTCGGGCAAGACGACTACGTGTGCCAAGTTGGGGCGCTGGCTGACGCGCCAGGGACGCCACCCGCTGTTGGTGTCGACCGACGTGCGTCGCCCCGCGGCGTTGGAGCAGCTCGCCGTCGTGGGCCGCGGGGCCGGCCTGCGCGTTCACGATCCGGTGGAGGCGCCCGATCCCGTCGAGCGTGCCCGCTCGGCGGTCGTGCAGGCGCAGGCGCTCGGCTGCGACGTCGTGGTCGTCGACACCGCGGGCCGGCTGCACGTCGACGACTCGCTGATGGGCGAACTCGAGTCGATCGCGGCCGCGGTCGAGCCGACGGACCGGCTTTACGTCGGTGACGCGATGACGGGGCAGGATGCCGTCAAGAGCGCCGGCGAATTCCATCGGCGCATCGGCATCACCGGGATCGTGCTGACCAAGATGGACGGTGACGCCCGCGGGGGGGCGGCGCTGTCGATCGTGGCCGTGGTCGGCGTGCCCATCGTCTTCGGCGGCGTGGGTGAACGGCTCGACGACTTCGAGGCTTTCAGGCCGGAGCGCGTGGTGTCGCGCATGCTCGGCATGGGTGACATCCTGACCCTGGTCGAGCGCGCGGAGCAGGCGGTCACGCGGGAACGCGCGCAGGAGGTGGAGGAGCGGCTGCTTCGCGATCGACTCACGCTGGACGATCTGCGCGAGCAGTTGACCATGGTCCGTCGGATGGGGCCCCTCGACGAGTTATTGGGGCTCATGCCGGGCCTGGGCGCGCTGCCGGGCGGGCGGCCCGAGGTCGATCCACGGGAGCTGTCGCGGACCGCGGCCATCATCGACTCGATGACGCCCGAGGAACGCCGCCGGCCAGTCGTGATCGACGGCAGCCGGCGCAAGCGTATCGCGCGCGGCAGCGGCGTTTCGGTGGAGGCCGTCAACCGCCTGCTGCGACAGTTTGCGCAGATGCGGAAGATGCTCAGGACCGTGCGGGGCGTTGCCGGGCGGAAGCGCAAGTCGCAGGCCCGCCGCGGCCGCGCGGGCCCGGCGGCGTTCGGCCGCCGCCGGCTGCCCGGCTAGCGGTCCTGGTGAGACCCCGCGTTGCACCGAGACGGGCGCGGCAGCCGTTTGGCCAGGCGCGACGAGGGAGCCTATTGGGCATAGTCGACCGCGGAGCAACGCAGTCAGGTGGGATGCAGCGCCCGGCGAATGCAGCGGGGCCTTTTGCCACGGGCGGGTAGGGAGTAACAGGCATGCTCACGATTCGAATGCGGCGGGTAGGGACCAAGAAGCGGCCGTTCTTCCGGGTGGTGGTTATCGAGGCACACACCGCGCGCGACGGGCGCGCGCTGGAGGTGCTCGGCCACTACAGCCCTACTGCGCAGCCGGAAACGCTGGTGTTGGACCGGGAACGGCTGGAGCACTGGGTGGCCCGCGGCGCGCAGCCCAGCGACACGGTGCGGACCCTGCTGGTCCGGCACCCCGCCCCTGCGGGCGAGGACGGCGCGCCGCCGCCGCCAACCCCGAACGCACCCACGGCCGGTCAGGCAGGCGCATGACGCGTGCGCGCGACGTGGTCGAGGTCGTGGCGCGTGCGTTGGTCGAGCATCCTGACGCGGTGGACGTGACGGAGACGGACCGGCGGGACGGGACGCGCGTGGCGTTGCGGACCGAGCCCGGCGATCTGGGCAAGCTCATCGGCCGTCAGGGGCGCACGGCGGAGGCGATCCGCGCGCTGGCGTCGGCCGCGGCCGAGCTCGACGGCAGCCTGGCGCGCGTCGATTTCCTGGATGGCGATGAATGAGGTCGAGGCGGTGGCGTGGGATGCGCTGGCGGTGGTGGGGCGCGTCGCACGGGCCCACGGGAACCGCGGCCAGGTCATCATCAACCCCGAGACGGACTTTCCGCAGCAGCGCTTCCGCGACGGCAACGTGCTGTACGCCAACCTCGACGGCGAGGCGCGGTCGTTCCGCATCGTCGCTGCGAGGTTCCACGCCGGGCGGCCGCTCCTGCTGCTCGAGGGCGTCGATACCATGACGCAGGCGGAGACGCTGGCGGGGGTCGAGTTGCGGGTGCCCGAGACTGAACTCGCGCCGCTGCCGCCCGACACGTACTACCACCACCAGTTCATCGGCTGCACCGTGCGGACCACCGCCGGCGTGCCGGTCGGCACGGTGACGTCAGTCGAAGGCGCCGCGGGCACGCATCGCCTGCTGGTTCGCCCAGGCGGCGCGGCAACCGCTGCGGAGGCCGAGATAGAGGTGCCGCTGGTGGAGTCGATCTGCGTGCGAGTCGATCCCGGGCAGCGGCTGATAGTGGTGGATCCGCCCGCCGGGTTGCTGGAGCTGAATCGTCGGCGGTGAAGTACGGTGAAGTTCGACATCGTCACGATCTTCCCGCGGATGGTCGACGCCCTGCTGTCGGAAGGGTTGATCGCGCGCGCGGCGGAGCGCGGGATTCTCGACGTCGCCGTGCACGATCTGCGGGCATTCGCGCGGGACCGCCGGCGCAGCGTGGACGACGTGCCGTACGGGGGTGGGCCGGGCATGGTGATGATGGCGGAGCCGTTCGTGCGGGCCGTCGAGCACCTGCGGCGCCAGCGAGGTGCCCCGGACGCCGTCGTGCTGCTGTCGCCGCAGGGTGTGCCGCTGACGCACGCCGAGGCGGTCCGCCTGAGCCGGCTGGACCATGTCGCGCTGCTGTGCGGGCGCTACGAGGGGGTCGATGAGCGGGTGCGCGAGCAGGTGGCCAGCGAGGAGCTCTCGATCGGGGACTACGTCGTGAGCGGCGGCGAGCTCCCGGCGCTGGTCGTCCTGGAGGCCGTGGCGCGGCAGGTGCCGGGCATCGTCGGCGCTGCGGAGTCCGTGCGGGCGGATTCGTTCGCGCGGAATCTGCTCGACTGGCCGCACTACACCCGGCCGGCGGATCTCGGCGGATGCCGGGTTCCGGAGGTGCTGGTTTCGGGCAACCATGCCGAGATTCGGCGCTGGCGGAAGCAAGCCGCGGTACGCCGGACAATCGAGCGTCGACCGGAGCTGTTGGAGCAGTGCGCTCTGGACGAAGAAGAACGCGAGATCCTGCAGGACCTGCAAGGGCCCGTGCAGGCTCGCAAGGCAGGAGCAGGAGCATGAACGCGATCGAGGCGGTCGAACGGCCCCAGCTGCGCGAACGGCCCGATATGCGGCCGGGTGACACCGTGCGCGTCCACGTCAAGGTGCGGGAAGGTGACAAGGAGCGCATCCAGGTATTCGAGGGACTGGTGATCGGCCAGCACCGGGGCGGTGCCCGTGCGACGTTCACCGTGCGGAAGGTGTCGTTCGGCCAGGGCGTCGAACGGATCTTCCCGCTGCACTCTCCGATCATCGACAAGATAGTGGTGGTCCGCTCGGCGCGGGTGCGCCGCGCCAAGCTCTACTTCCTCCGCAAGCTCCGCGGCAAGGCCGCCCGCATGCGGGAGCGCCGCCGCAGATAGGCGTCCGTGCCTCGGCCGGCGGCGCGGCGCACCGTCGAGAACGCGCTGCGGCGACAGGGGTTCGAGCACGTGGCCGGCGTGGACGAGGTCGGGCGCGGGTGCCTGGCCGGTCCGGTCGTCGCGGCCGCCGTCGTCCTCAATCCGCGTCGTCCCGTGCGCGGGCTGCGCGACTCGAAGCTCCTCAGTCCGGCCGCGCGCGAACGCCTGTACGCCGACGTGATCGCGCGCGCTGCCGGCTGGGCGCTCGCGGCCGTGGACCCGCGCGAGATCGACCGTCTCGACATCCACCGCGCCTCGTTGCAGGCCATGCGCAACGCCGTGGCCGCGCTGGTGCCGGCACCCGACTTCGTCCTGGTCGACGGCTTCCCGATACCCGATCTGGCCGTCGGCCAGCGCGCGATCCGCGGCGGCGATCGCCGCTGCGCCGCCATCGCCGCGGCCTCGATAGTGGCGAAGGTGACCCGCGACCGGCAGATGTGCCGGCTGCACTTGACGGATCCGCGCTACGGCTTCGACCGGCACAAGGGTTATGCGACGCAGGGGCACCTCGCAGCCCTGCGGCGATTCGGCTACTCGCCGGCCCACCGACGCTCGTTCCGGCCCCGATCGCTGTCTGATACGATGGGCCGATGAGGGCAGCGCCACCGCACGGTGGCCCTGCCGGCAGCTGGTGTGGAACGGTTCCACGCGTGCCGGCGGCGCTGAATCTCCGGCCGGGTTGCGCCGCAGGCCGCCCGGGAGGGTGACATCACGCGCTTCCTCCACGTCCTTTTCGTCGTCTACTTCGCCGAGGTCGGACTGGTGCTTGCCGTCGCGCCCTGGACGGTGTATTGGGACCGCAACTACTTCGTCGAGTTGTTGCCGGTCCTGCAGCCCGTTCTGACGAGCCCCGTGGTCCGGGGCGCCGTCACGGGCGTGGGCATCCTCTGCGCCGGCGCGGCGCTGGTCGACGTGGCCGCCGCCGTGGCGAGAGTCTTCTCGCGCCCGCCGGCTGGCGCGGGCGGATCGCTGTGGGCCGCTGCCGCCCGCCAGTCCTGAGCCTTGCCGCAGCCGCCCGGGGTGGGAGCCGGCCGTCTGTTGCCGGTGCTGACGCCACCCGTGATCTGTCTGGTGACTGCCGGCCCGCGGATCGGCAGGGCGGATCGGGACGATCCGGAGCCGCTGTTGGCGCTCATCGGCGCGGCGGCGGCAGCCGGCGTCGACCTCGTGCAGATCCGGGAGCCGGGCCTCTCTGACCGGGCCCTCGGTGAGCTCGTCGGGTGCGCCGTCGAGCGCACGCGCGGCACGCGCGCGCGCATCGTCGTCAACGACCGCGTCGACGTGGCGCTGGCGCACGGCGCGGCAGGCGTACACCTCAAGAGCGACTCGTTTGCCGCGGCCCGGGTGCGGGCGAGGACGCCGGCCGATTGGATCGTCGGGCGCTCCATCCACAGCTTGGACGAGGGCGTCCGGGTGACTGCTACGCCGGGGCTCGATTACGTGCTGCTCGGTACCGTCTTCGAAACGGCCTCGAAGCCGGGCCAGCCGCCGCTCGGTCCGGGCGCGCTGCAGCGCGCGGCCGAGACGCTCTCCGTGCCCGTCCTGGCCATCGGCGGCATTACGCTCGAGCGCGTGCCCGCGGTTGCGGCCAGCGGCGCGGCCGGGCTCGCGGCCATCGGCCTGTTTGCCGCGCTGGGCGACGCCCCGCCGGCCGAGTTCCGCCGCCTGGTGGCGGCGATCCGCTCCGCGTGGGCGGCCGGCCGAGGTACCGGCGCGGGGGCGCAGGGGTCCCCGCGCGCGGACGCGGCGCGGCCGGGCCGCAACCCCGTCTGAAGATGTCCGGCGGACGCTCACTCGCTTTGCACACGGAGGCCCTCGGTGTCGACCCGGACGTCGAGGATCTGCGCGCCGGCAGCCGCCAGCGCCTTGCGCACAGCCGGGACGGCGGGCGGATCCGCGAGAAACAGTACGCAGCCGCCGCCGCCGGCGCCGCACACCTTGGCAGCCTGGGCGCCGGCGCCGCGGCCCGCGTCGACGAGCGCGTCGATGGTCGGCGTCGACACGTTGGGTGCCAGGCGCTTGCGGATGCTCCACTCTTCCGCCAGTTGCCGGCCGACCTCCGGCCAGTCGCGCTGCTCGAGCGCGCTCTGCATGGCGACGGCGACGTCACGAATGCAGCCGAGAGCGTCGACGACCTGCCGCTCGCCGTCCAGGTGACGCCGCATGATCTCCCAGTTGTTCACACCCGAGTTGCGCGAGTCCCCCGTGTAGACCAGGACGATCCGCGCGTCCAGCTCGCGCGGGTCAATCGGCAGGGCGCGGCGCCGGACGCCTGCGGGGCCCAGCTCTATGCTCGCGAGGCCGCCGTAGACCGCCGGCCGGTAGTCCTGGGCTCCGGTGGGCGCACGAATCACCTGCGCCTCGAGGTTCAGAGCCAGGTCGATTAATGCCTCGGGGGCGTACGACTTCTGCTGCCAGGCAGCCAGCGCGGCACACAGTGCGATGTTGAGCGCCGACGACCCCGCCAGCCCCGCGCCGACGGGAGACTGCGACCCGCTGACCACGCTCAGGTTCTCGGCCTGGAAGTGGCGGAGCAGCCGGGCTGCGAGCCGCGGTTCTTCCTCGCCGCTGAGGGCGGACCAGTGGGCCGCCCGCAGCACGGCCCCGGTGTCGCGCGAGGTTGCGTGCAGGCCGCCTGCGGGGTTCTCCGATACGACGCACTCAGCCCGCAGCGTGATCGCGACGTTGATGGTCCGCGCGCCCTCGTGCAGGAGGTAGAGGGGCCAGATGTCGAGTGTGCCACCGGCCAGATCCAGCCTGGCAGGGGCCGATGAACGAACCTGCACGGGCGCATTATAATGTCAGCGCCGTTGCGCCCGATCCCTTCCCCGACGCGCGGCGCGCTTGCCATGTCGAGCTCCCTTCGCCGCCGCATCGGCCAGTTGGTGATTGCCGGTTTCGGGGGCACGTCGATTCCGGTCGAGCTGCGCTCGCTGGCCGCTGACGCGGGGCTCGGCGGCATCATCCTGTTCGGCCGGAACATCGAATCACCGGAACAGATTGCCGAGGTGGCGTGCGCGGCGCAGGCCCTGCCGGGCGAGTTGCCGCCCTGGGTGAGCATCGACCAGGAGGGCGGACGTGTGGCCCGCCTCGGGGCGCCGTTCACGCGCTGGCCGCCGATGCGCGCGCTGGGGCGCGGTGACCCGGGGCTGGCCGCCCGCTTCGGCCGGGCCATGGCCCGCGAGCTGCGCGCCGTCGGCGTGACGCTCGACTACGCGCCCGTGCTCGACGTGGACACGAACCCGGACAATCCCGTGATTGGCGACCGCGCATTGTCCGGCGAGGCCGGGCAGGTGGCCAGCCTGGGTGTGGCCGTGGTGGAGGCGCTGCAGGCCGGCGGCGTTGCCGCCTGCGGCAAGCACTTCCCGGGGCACGGCGACACGGACGCCGACTCGCACGCGGAGCTGCCCATCGTGCCTCATGCGGTGGACCGCCTGCGCGCCGTCGAGCTGCAGCCGTTCGGCGCGGCGGCGGCGGCGGGCGTCGGCGCGATCATGACGGCGCACGTGCTGTATCCCGCGCTCGACGAGAGCCTGCCCGCGACCCTGTCACGGCGCATCCTCGACGTGCTTCGGGAGGAACTGGCGTTCGACGGCCTGCTGCTGACGGACGACCTGGAGATGGCCGCGATCGCGCGCCACTATGCTGCGGACGAGGCGGTCGTGCGCGCGGTCGAGGCCGGTTGCGACATGGTGTTGCTGTGCGGGGCCGACGGCGACCGCCACGCCGCCGCGGTCGAGGCCCTGATCCACGCGGTCGAGCAGGAGCGGCTGCCCCGCGCCCGCGTCGAGGAGGCGCTTGCACGGCAGGAGCGCGTCAAGGCCCGCTTCCTCGCCGGCGCCCGCGCGTGGCGCCCGCCGCGGTCCGTCGAACTGCGCGCGCTGCTGGGCTGTGATGAGCATGCGGGAATCGCCGCGGCCATGGAGACAGCGCACTAGTGCCGGCGCTGCGCAGGCCCCGTGCGCTCCGACGCGGGGATCGGGTCGCGGTCGTGGCGCCGGCGAGCCCGTTCGAGCGGGACGTCTTCGAGCGCGGCGTCGGCGAGCTGCGGGCGCTCGGGTTCGAGCCGGTCTTCGACGCCGGTGTGTTCGCGCGCAGCGGGTATCTTGCGGGGCCGGCCGCGCAGCGCGCGGCAGCGCTGCGGGCGGCCTGGGTGAACCCGGAGATAGCCGCCATCTTCGCGGTGCGCGGCGGGTACGGGAGTGCCCAGATCCTGCCGCTCCTCGACGGCGCGGAGATGCGGCGCAGCGCGAAGCCGCTGGTCGGTTTCAGCGACGTAACCGCGCTGCTCTCCTACCTGGTGATTGGCTGCGAGACCGTCTGCTTTCACGGGCCGATGCTCGTCAATCTGGCGGAGCGCGAGGCCGGCTACGACCGGCGCTCGCTGCTGGGCTGCGTGACCGCACCGGCGCCGCTGGGCGAGCTGCGTCCCCCGGGCATCGAGATTCTCAAGCGTGGCGAGGCGCGCGGCAGGCTGCTCGGCGGTACCCTCACGCAGCTCCTGGCGTCGCTGGGCACCCCGTTCGCCTTCACGCCGCCCGGCGGCTATGTCCTGTTCCTGGATGACGTCGGCGAGCGGCCGTACCGCATCGACCGCATGCTCACCCAGTTCCGTCAGGCCGGCCTGCTCGCCGGCGCGACCGCCGTCGTCTGCGCCGAGTTTCCGGCTTGCGGCGATGGTACCGGGCGCGACGCGCGGTCGGTGGTGGCGGCGATGCTGACCGACTTTCCCGGGCCCGTGCTGTTCGGCTTTCCTTCCGGGCATACCGCCGGTCCCACGCTGACGCTGCCGCTGGGCGTGACGGTCACCGTGACCGCCCGGCGGCGACCCGGCCTGATCGTGGAGGAGGCGGCGGTCGCGTGAGGAAGGTGCATCTCATCGGCATCTGCGGCACGGCCATGGCCACCGTCGCCGTCCTGCTGAAGCAGCGCGGGCTGGATGTGCGCGGCTCGGACGAGCACACCTATCCCCCGATGAGCGAGCTGCTGGACCGTCACGGCATCCGGCCGCTCGAGGGCTTCCGCGCGGAGCACATCGCGGACGACCTGGACCTCGTTGTCATCGGGAATGCGGTGTCGCGGGGCAACGTCGAGGTGGAGGCCGTCCTCGATCGGCGGATGCGCTACTGTTCGCTGCCCGAGATCGTGCGCGAGGAGTTTCTGCGGCGGACGCGGCCCATCGTCGTGGCCGGCACGCACGGCAAGACGACGACGTCGTTCATGACGGCCTGGATCCTCGCGGAGACCGGCGCCGACCCCGGGTTCCTCATCGGCGGGGTGTCGCGGGACTTCGGGACCGGCGGGCGCCTGGGATCCGGCGACGGCCCGTTCGTCATCGAGGGCGACGAGTACGACAGCGCGTTCTTCGACAAGACGGCGAAGTTCCTGAAGTACCTGCCGGAGATCGTCGTCGTCAATGCCATCGAGTTCGATCACGCGGACATCTACCGCGACCTCGACGAGCTGCGCGTCGCATTCCGGCGCCTGGTGCGCCTGCTGCCCGGCCGCGGCCGTCTGCTGCTGTGCGCCGACGACGAGGAGGCGGCGGCGCTGGGTGCGGAGGCGCTCTGCACTGTGGAGACGTTCGGCCTGGCGGCCGCTGCGGACTGGCGCGCGCAGGACATCCGCTACGAGTCGGACGCGACGGCGTTCGAGGTCACCCACGGCGGGCGTCCAGTGGGCAGCGTCGCGCTGCCGCTGCTGGGGGCCTTCAACGTGCGGAACGCGCTCGGCGCCGTGGCGGCGGCGGTCTGCGCGGGTGCCCCGCCGGCTGCCGCACTCGCCGCGCTGGGCCGCTTTCACGGCGTCCGGCGCCGGCTCGAGGTGCGTGGGGTGGTGCGGGGCGTCACCGTGTACGACGACTTCGCCCACCATCCGACTGCCGTCCGCGCGACGCTGCAGGCGCTCCGGGCGTCCGGCGCGACGGGACGATTGTGGGCGGTGTTCGAGCCGCGCTCGGCGACGGCCTGCCGGCGGGTCTTCCAACGCGCGTTCGCCGACGCCCTGCAGCTCGCGGACGAGGTCCTGGTGGCGGACGTTTACCGCGCTACGCTCCCGGCGCCGGAGCGCCTCTCGGAAGGCAGGCTCACCGCGGATCTCGTGGAGCGCGGGGTGGCGGCCCGTCACGTGCCGGGCGCCGCGGAGATAGCCGGCATCGTGGCACGCGAGGCCCGCGCGGGCGACCGCGTCGTGCTCATGTCGAACGGCGACTTCGGCGGGGTTCACGAGCGGGTGCTGGCGGCGCTCGCGACGCCGGCCGGGGCAGGCGATGAACGAGTGGACGCTGGCGCGCGTGGGTGACGCCGCGCTCGCCGTCGAGTTCGAGCAGCGAATCGACCCGGCCGTGAACGCGCGGGCGCTGGCCGTCGCCGCGGCGCTGCGGAACGCTCGCCACGCGGGCGTGCTGGACGTGATCGAGGGGTTCTGCAGCGTCACGGTCGTATTCGATCCGTTGCGAACGGACGTGCAGCGCGTCGCCGCCGCGCTGGAGACCGCTGCTGAGTGCGCGCGCGGGGGCGCCATGGCCAGCCGTGAGGTTGCGCTGCCGGTGTGCTACGGCGGCCGCCACGGTCCGGACCTGGAAGCCGTGGCGGCTTTTGCGCGCTGCACCACGGACGAGGTCGTGGGGCTGCACAGCGGCGCCGTGTATCGGGTCTACATGCTGGGGTTTTTGCCGGGATTCGCCTACCTGGGCTCCGTCGATCCGCGGATTGCAATCCCGCGCCGGCGCAGTCCGCGGCTGCGGGTGCCGGCCGGTGCGGTGGGCATCGCCGGTCTCCAGACCGGCGTGTATCCGCTCGAGGCGCCCGGCGGGTGGCGCCTGATCGGCCGCTGCCCGGTCCGGATCTTCGATCTCGAGCGGACCGAGCCGTTCCGGCTGCGGGTCGGCTACCGGGTCCGGTTCGAGCCGATCACGGAAGCGGAGTACAGTCGGCGGGTGGAGTCGGCGCCGTGATCGAGGTCGTGGAGCCGGGGCTGTTCACCACCATCCAGGACAGCGGCCGCTGGGGCTACCAGCACGTCGGCGTGCCGGTCGCCGGGCCGATGGATCGCAGCTCGCACCGGCTCGCCAACCTGCTCGTGGGAAACCGCGCCTCGTGCGCGACACTGGAAGTGACGCTGCTCGGGCCGCGGATCGCGTTCGGCCGCGATGTGCTGTTCGCCGTGACCGGAGCCGAATTCGACTTGGCCCTGGATGGCGCGGGGCTGGCGATGAACACCGTCCATGCGGCCCGCGCCGGGCAGCAGCTTGCGTTCGGGCCGCGGCGTTGCGGTGCGCGCGCGTACCTGGCCCTGGCCGGCGGGATCGAGTCGCCGCCGGTGCTCGGGAGCCGCGCCACCCACGTCGGCAGCGCGCTGGGCGGCCTCGACGGCCGGGCGCTGCGGGCGGGCGATCGACTCGCGCTCGCCGCCGACCTCGAGCGGCTCGCGCGCCCGGGCGAGGCGCGGGACGGCCTCGTGCGCGTGGCCGACGGGGGCGCCCGGGTGCGCATCATCCCGGGCCCGCACGACGACCGCTTCGGCCCGCGCGGTATCGCCGCCCTGCAGGCCGGCCGCTATCGCGTCAGGGCCGAATCCGATCGGATGGGCTACCGCCTGGCGGGTCCGCCGCTGGAGCAGCAGACGGCGGCAGGCGATCTGATTTCGAGTGCGGTGCCCACGGGCGCGTTGCAGGTGCCCCCCTCCGGCGAGCCCATCGTCCTCATGGCCGATCGTCAGACGACCGGCGGCTACCCGCGCATCGCGACCGTGATCAGCGCGGACGTGCCGGTGGTGGCGCAGCTCGCCCCGTCGGACTGGATCGAGTTCGAGGCGTGCACCCTGGAGGTCGCATTGCGGGCCCTGATTGCGCAAGAGCGCAGGCTGATGGGGTAGGGCACCGTGAGCCGCACGCGGGTTGCAGCATGATCCATTCCGACCGGAGGGAAGTAGGCGCTGCGTTCGCTGAGACGCTCGGCGCGGATCGGGTCGGGTGCGAAGTGAGGCTGGACACGCGCACGACGTTCCGCACGGGCGGCACGGCCGACTGGTTGCTCGAGACGCGGAGCAGCCGCGAGGCCGTGCGCGCCATCAGGGTGAGCCGCCGCCTCGGCCTGCCCGTGACGCTGCTCGGCGGCGGGTCGAACGTGCTGGTGGGCGAGCGCGGCGTGCGGGGGCTCGTCGTGCGGCTGCGGCACGGCACCGTCGAGACCGTCGGCCCGGGCGTCGTGCGCGCTGAGGGCGGCGTGACCCTGAACGGCCTCGTGCGCTGGACGGTCAGCCGGGGCATGGCCGGTCTCGAGCAGTGGGCGGGGACCCCGGGCACGGTGGGCGGCGGCCTCCACGGCAACGCGCACTTTCAGGGAGCGTTGCTCGGGCAGCGCCTCGTCCGCGCCGGTCTTGCGGACTCGCACGGTCGCGAGCTCGAGGTCGACGCCGCCGAGCTCGAGCTGGGGTACGACCGCAGTCGCCTCCAGCGCACCGGCGAGGCGGTGCTATGGGCCGAGTTCGCCGTTGCCCCCGGGCAGCCGGCCGCGCTCCGGCAACGGGCGTGCGCGTCTCTGGCGTACCGCAAGCGGACCCAGCCCCTCGCGGCTCCCAGCGCGGGCTGCATCTTCCGGAACCCCGATCCGGCTTGCGACGAGGTGCCCGCCGGTGTGCCGCCGTTCGCAGGGGCGCTGGTCGATCGCGTCGGTCTGAAGGGCACTGCGGTCGGCGGGGCGACGGTATCGCGCCTGCACGGCAACTTCATCGTCAGCGATGGCCGCGCGACCGCCAGCGACGTGCGCCGCCTGATCGAGCAGTGTCGCACTGCCGTGTACGAGCGGCTCGGCGTGCTGCTGCGGGACGAGATCGTCTACCTCGGCGAGTTCGAGTGGCCGGCATTTCGCCGCCAGGTCGATCCACACCCGGCGGGCCGCGGGTGGACGACATGACGAAGCCGCGGGCGCGAGGCACGACGCTGGTCGTCGAGGGCGGACACCCGCTGGCAGGCCGCGTCGAGGTGGACGGGAACAAGAACGCGGCGCTGCCGCTGCTCGCCGCGTGCCTCCTGTCGGATCAGCCGTGCCGGTTGAGCAACGTGCCGCGCATCCGGGACGTCAGCGTCATGGTGGAGCTGCTGCAGGGTCTGGGTGCCGAGGTCGAGGGCGTCGGCAGCTCCACGCTCGACATCTGCTGCCGGCGCGTCACGACGGCCGAACCGGATCCGCGCCTCGTTGGGCTGCTGCGCGGTTCCGTTCTGCTGTGCGGCCCCTTGCTGGCCCGCCTCGGCCGCGCGCGGCTGGCCCCGCCCGGCGGCGACTTTCCCGCCCGGAGGACCATCGCCGTGCACCTGCAGGCGCTGCGGGCCATGGGCGCGCGCGAGGTGTCTGCCGACGCGCACGAGCTGGAGGCTCCGGCCGGCCTCGAGCCGGCCTCCGTCTACCTGGAGGAGGCTTCGGTGACGGGCACCGAGACGGCGGTTCTGGCGGCCGCCGCCGCCCCCGGAACGACCGAGATCCGCCATGCCGCCTGCGAACCCCATGTCGTGGAGCTCTGCGCCTTCCTGCGGAGCATGGGTGCCGACATCGAAGGCGACGGCACGCCCCGCATTCGGATTGTCGGCGGCGCGCCGCTGGCCGGGGCGTCGCGGCGACTGGGCGGCGACTACATCGAGGCGGGCAGCTGGGCGGTCCTGGCGGCGGTGACCGGCGGCGAGCTGGAGATATGCGGCGCCTCCGCCGCCGACCTCGAACCGATCACGTCGGTCCTGCGGCGGATGGACGTCGATTGTTCCGTCACGGGAGATCGGTTTGTGGTCGGCGCGTCGCGGCCCGCGGCAATCCGCCAGGTCACGACTGCACCCTGGCCCGGCTTTCCGAGCGACATGGTCAGCCTGGTGAGCGTCCTGGCCACCCAGGCCCGGGGCCGCACGCTGGTCCACGACTGGATGTACGAGCTGCGCCTGTTCGCACTCGAGCAGTTGAGCGGCATGGGGGCCGACCTCTTTCTCTGCGACTCGCATCGCATGATCGTGGGTGGGCCGCGGCGGTTGAAGGGCCGCGACCTCGACACCCGCGACCTGCGGTCGGGCATGGCGCTGATCGCGGCGGCGCTTGCTGCGCAGGGCACCAGCCGTGTCGGACCCCTGGAGACCGTCGAGCGGGGCTACGCCAACCTGGTCGAGCGCTTGGCGGGCGTCGGTGCCCGGGTGGCGATCGAACCGGCGGACACCGGCGCGTAGGGTCCTGCAGGCGGACACCGGGTGTGCGGGACGCAGCCCCGGCCGACCGCTGCGCGCGACCCGTGTCAGCGGCCGAGGTCGTCTCCGGTGATGACCTCGCTGCCGCGGGGAATCTGAAACGCGAACAGCGCGTCCGGCAGCTCCCGGTTCTCTTCCAGCTCGGAGAACGTGAACGCCGACACGGCGTTCTGGAAGTCGGTGGCGCGCAACTGGAGCAGGCTCAGGCTGACGCGGTCGACCACCAGCGTCAGGCGTGTGTAGTCGACGTCCTGCCGGGTCGGGATCAGCTCGACGGCCCACGTGTGCGTGGGCGCGTCGAGACTGTCGTCGTAGGCGGCTACGAAGTCGCGGGCAAGGTCGCCCCGTCCGGCCAGGAAGAGCGCCGGTGTGGGTGCGTCGTCCCCGGGCGGCACCCGGCCGACGATGACCTGGCGGTCGGCCGGGATGTACGAGTACAGCGTGACGCCGTCCGAGACGAACAGCTTCTCTTCCGGCGACGTGTAGTGCCAGCGCATCCTGCCCGGCTTCGCGATGAGCACTGTGCCGCGCTCGACCAGGGTCGTCCGCAGCACGCCGCCCGTATAGGTCTGCTCGAACGCGGCCGAGAAGTTGCGGACGGAATCGTACTTGGCCTGCAGCGCTGCGACGAGCTCGGCGATGGGCGGGCGAGCGGGCTGACCGCGCAGCGGCAAAACCGCCAGCGCGGCGAGCGCCAGGACAGCAACGGCTGCTAGCCCTTGAGGGCGCCGGCCTGCGGGGGCTTCTGCTTGGGTGCGTCCTTCGCCTCGGTCGGGAACTTGGCAGTCAGCCACTCGACGATCCCCCCCTTGAGCGCACTGGCCCGGTACCCGTCGCGAATCAGGCGGGCTGCCACGTGGGCGCTGACCAGCTCGCCGGGGTCCGAATCGTAGGCCACGATGTCGCGATCCCTGGGAAGTTCGGGCAGATCGAATTCCGGGGGGGCGATGCGCACGGCGCCGGGCAGTTGGACGGTGCTGTGCTCGTAGGGGTACTTCAGCCGGACGTCGACGAGGACCGGCGCAGTGGACTCGTCACCATCGAGGCGTGTCTTCACTTCTTCCTTGGTAATGCGGGGAATCGCCATGGAGTGGGTCATGATAGCACGTGCCACGTGGCCGCCGACGCGCGGGCACGCTCAGCGATCGGCCACGGCGTCGACGGCGCGCCGGACGGCGTCGTAGTCGTTGGGCAGGTCCAGGGGCAGGTTCGCGTGCGCGGACGCCACCCCGGGCAGCCGGCTCTCATGGTAGGCACGCTTGAAGTCGGTGAACTTCAACCCGCTCGCCGTCGAGATCACGACGACGCGGTCCGAACCCTGGATTTCGCCGCGCGCCCGGAGCTTCATCAGCGCGGCCAGCGCAACGCCCGTGTGCGGGCAGTTGAACATGCCCGTGCGGTCCGCCAGCGCGACCGCGTCGGCCAACTCCGATTCGCTGGCCTGCTCGACGATGCCGTCAAAGCGCTGCAGCGCACGGACGGCCTTCTCGATCGAAACCGGGTTGCCGATCTGGATGGCCGAGGCCTGTGTCGGCCGGGCGGCGATGGGTTCGAACCGCCAATCGTTCCGGTAGGCACGGTACAGCGGGTTCGCGGCCTGTGCCTGGGCGACGACGATGCGCGGCCGGCGAGTGATCAGCCCCAATTCGGCCAGCATGTCGAATCCGGCGCCGAGGGCGCTGACGTTGCCGAGATTCCCGCCGGGGATGACGACGACGTCGGGTACCTCCCAGTCGAACTGCTGAACGATCTCGACGGAGACGGTCTTCTGGCCCTCGAGACGCAGGCTGTTCATCGAGTTCGCGAGGTAGATGCCCTCCTCGGTTGCAAGCTGCTTGACGATGGCCATGCAGCCGTCGAAGTCGGTGTCCAGGGCGAGCACCGTTGCACCGTTCGCCAGGGGCTGCACGAGCTGGGCGTTGGACACCTTGCCCCGCGGCAGAATGACGATGGCCGGAATGCCGCCGGCCGCTGCGTAGGCGGCAAGTGACGCGGACGTGTCCCCGGTCGAGGCGCAGGCGACGGCCCGTATCTCGCGCCCGGCGCGGATCATCTGGCGGACCACGGAGACCAGGACCGTCATGCCGAGGTCCTTGAACGACCCGGTGTGCGAGTTGCCGCACAGCTTCACCCACAGCTCGTCGAGACCCAGTTCGCGGCCGAAACGCTCGGCCCAGAACAGGTTGGTGCCCCCTTCGTCCATCGACACGATGTTGTCGTCGTCGACGAGGGGGCAGACCCACTCCTTCTTGCCCCAGACTGCCGAACCGTAGGGCCAGGTGGTCCGCTTGTAGCGCTCGTCGAACAGACGCATCCAGGAGCCGGCCGCACGCTGGCGGAGGGCGTCGAGGTCGTGGGCCACCTCGAGCAGGTTCCCGCACGTCGGGCAGCGGTACAGCGGCTCGAGCAGCGGGTGCTCCCCGGCGCAACCGGCTATGCAGCGGAAAGCCGCGCGATAGGCCATCTGAACTAGAGTTTACCCGGGTCGGGGTATTGCGGAGGTGGACGGATGGGATGCATGACGGTGCGCAGGGAAGTCCCGCTCGCGGTCCTTCTGGCAGCCGCGGCCGGCGCGGCGATCGCCGGCGGGAGCGTGCCCACGGTCCAAGAGCGGGCCCTTGCCGCGGACACCCGCGGGGTGACGTGCGAGACGGTCAGGGTGCCGATGCGCGACGGCGTTCGGCTCGCTACCGATGTCTACCGTCCCGCCGCGCCCGGCCGCTATCCCGTGATCCTGCTGCGGACACCGTACGGCCTGCGCCTCGGACAGGGCTGCTTTGCGCCCGGCCTGAGCGGCGGGATGGCGTTCTGGGCGGAACACGGCTACGTTGCCGTCGCGCAGGATGCGCGCGGCACGTTCCGTTCGGAGGGCGAGTTCCGGCCCATCTTCCAGGAACGGCACGACGGCTACGACGCGGTGGAGTGGGCGGCTGCCCAGCCCTGGTCGAACGGCCGGGTGGCCATGACGGGCAGCTCGTACATGGGGGTGACGCAGTGGCAGGCCGCGCTGGCCGCGCCGCCGCATCTGGTCGCGATTGCACCCGGCCAGACCGCGACCGACTACCACGATCACTGGACGTATGTGAACGGCGTGTTCGACCTGTGGTTCGGGCAGAGTTGGCCGCTCGCCTTCTTCGCGCCCGACGCCGTGCGCCGCGCGCAGCTGGCGCGCGGCGCGTCGGAGGGCGAGGCGCGCCGTGCCGCCGAGCGCTACCTGGCCGCGGGCGAGCGGCAGATCGCGAGCGACTGGATCGCGCGGGTCCCACTGGAGGACCTGGCCGACTTCCGGACGCTGGCGCCCTACTACTACGAGTGGCTGGAGCACCCCGCCTACGACGACTACTGGGCCAGCGTGGACGTCGAGGCGCAGTGGGACAGCATCCGGGTCCCGGCGCTGGTCACCGGCGCCTGGGGCGACTTGTTCCATATCGGTTCCGTGCGCGGCTTCGCCGGCCTGCGCGCCAACGGCGGGACCGAGGTCGCGCGGCGGGGGACGCGGCTCGTCATGACCGGCGGCGGCGGCCACGGGCGCGAGGGTGCCTTGAGCTTCGGCAGCGCGGGGGAGATGAACCTGCGCCACCTGCAGCTCCGCTTCTACGACCACCACGTGAAGGGCATCGACAACGGCATCGACCGTGAGCCGCGGGTGCAGCTCTTCGTGCAGGTGCCGCCCGACAGCGGCGCGCAGGGCAGCGGCTTCTGGGTGACCGACGACGCGTTCCCCCTCGCCGGCACCGAGACGGTGCGCTTCAACCTGGGCAGCGGCGGCCGCGCCAACACGCGCTGGGGCGACGGCGTGCTCGACAGGACGGCCCCGTCGCAGGGGCCGGACGACACCTTCGTCTACGACCCGCGCAATCCCGTGCCGGCGCTCGGCGGCGGGCTCTGCTGTCTCACGCTGGGGTTCTACTTCCGGTCGGGCGTCCAGGATCAGTCCACAATCGAGCTTCGTGACGACGTCCTGGTCTACACCAGCGAGCCGCTTGCCGAGGACCTGGCCGTCATCGGACCGGTCCGCGTGAAGTTCTGGGCCACGTCGTCTGCCGGCGACACCGACTTCACGGTGAAGCTCGTCGACGTGCACCCCGACGGTTTCGCGCAGAACGTGCTCGACCGGGTCGTGCGGGCCCGCTTCCGGCACGGTTCGAAGTCCACCCCGTCGCTGATCGAGCCGGGCCGGGCGTACGAATACGACGTCGATCTGGGGTACGCCGCAAACGTCTTCCGGACGCGGCACCGCGTGCGGCTGGACCTGTCGTCGTCGGCGTTTCCGCATCTGGCCCGCAACCACAACACCGGGGGCCATCCGGCCCGCGACGGGCGTTTCGAGACGGCCCGCCAGACGATTCACCACGACGCGAGCCGGCCGTCGTACGTCGAGCTGGCCGTCGTGCCCGGGTTGCGGATCGCGTCGCGCTGACGGCCCCGCGGAATCTTGACAGGCGGCGCTGACGGGGAGTATTTTCCGCAGTTGTGGGCATCACAGCTTTGGTCCGGAAAGGCGGGAGGTGAGAGGATGCGAGCGAGTCTGGCGATAGGTCTGGTGGCGGCAGTCGGCATGCTGGCGGCGGCGGCGCCGGCCGTGGCGCATCACGCATTCTCGGCGGAGTTCGACGCCAACATGCCGGTGACCCTGCAGGGCACGGTCACGCGCATGGAGTGGGTCAACCCGCATGCCTGGATCCACATCGACGTGGAGAAGGACGACGGCACGACCGAGGCTTGGATGGTCGAGGGCGGCGCGCCCAACGCCTTGCTGCGCCGCGGCTTCAACAAGAACTCCCTGCCCCCAGGCACGATCATCCAGGTCGAGGGCTATCAGGCCAAGGACGGCGCCATGCGCGCCAACGGGCGCGACATCACCTTCGAGGACGGCACCAAGCTCTTCGTGGGTTCCTCAGGTACCGGCGCCCCGCGCGACGGCCGCGACCCGACGGAGCGCTAGTCGAGCTGCACACGGCGCGCCACGGCGGGAGCGGTGCGGAGTGCAAGAGGCCAGCACCCGCTGTACTTCGCAAGGAGACGGAACCGATGTCACAGCGGTGGTGTGATCTGACGAAGAAGACGGGTGCGGCGGCGGCAGCAGGCCTGCTCTGCCTGGGGTTGCTGACGACTGCGGGCCGGGCGCAATCGGACGAGTTTCCGCGCGCCGCGGACGGCCGCCCGGACCTCAGCGGCATCTGGCAGGCGGTCAGCTCGGCGCACTGGAACATCGAGCCGCACGCAGCCTACGCGGGGCGGCTGGCGGAGACCGGGGCCATCGGCGCCGCGCCGGGCGGGCTGGGCATCGTCGAGGGCGGCACGATACCCTACCGGCCCGAGGCGATCGCTCGACGCCAGGAGAACTTCGAGAACCGCCGCACCGAGGATCCCGAAGCCAAGTGCTACCTGCCGGGCGTGCCGCGCGCCACCTACATGCCTTTTCCTTTCCAGATCGTGCAGGGTACCAGCAAGATCTTCATCGCCTATGAGTTCGCCAGCGCCAACCGCGTCATCCACATGGACCCAGTGCCGGAGAGCCCGGTGGACACCTGGATGGGCCATTCGGTCGGCCGCTGGGACGGCGACTCGCTCGTCGTCGACGTGACTGCGTTCAACGGACAGACCTGGTTCGACCGGGCGGGAAACCATCACAGCAGCGCCCTGCACGTGGTCGAGCGCTACACGCCGGTCACGCGGCATCACCTGCAGTACGAGGCGACGATCGAGGATCCCAACACGTTTACGCGGCCGTGGACGATCAGCCTGCCGCTGTACCGGCGCATGGAGGAGAACATGCAGCTCCTGGAGTTCCGCTGCGTGGAGTTCTCCGAGGAACTGCTGTACGGCCACCTGCGGCGGCGGCCGTAGCCGGCGGCCGGCGTCGGTAGCGGGGGAGGAAGCGATGACTGAGCGGTTCGGGGCGGGTTTGTGCGTCGCGGCGGTCGTTGCCGCGGCAGCCGCGGTCGGCGTCGGGGCTCAGGACGACTACGAGCCGCCGCGGACACCGTGGGGGCACCCGGACCTGCAGGGCATCTGGACCAGCAACGCGGTGGTGGGCGTGCCGGTGGAGCGCCCCAAGACGACGCTCACGGCCGAAGACATCGCGCGCCGCGAAAGGGCTGAAGCGTTGCGCCAGCAGCAGGAGCCCAATCGCGACGTGAACATCGTCTGGGACGAACCGGAGACCGTGCGCCGCATCGAACGGGAGTCGCTGGTGGTCGATCCGCCGGACGGTCGGATTCCGGTCACGGCGGAAATGCAGCAGGCGGTCGACGACTGGGGGCCGACGCACTACGGCATCGGCATCACGTCGTGGACCGATCTCGATCTCTGGGATCGGTGCATCACCAAGGGCTTCCCGACGGTGATGGCACCGATGGGCTACAACAACGCCTACGAGATCATGCAGACGCCCGACTACGTGCTGATCCGCTACGAGATCATCCACGACATGCGGATCATCCCGCTCGACGGGCGGCCGCCGCTGCACGAGAACATCCGCCAGCTCTGGGGCGACTCGCGCGCGCGGTGGGAGGGTGACACGCTCGTCGTCGAAGTGACCAACTTCTCCGACGCGACCTTCGGCACGCAGCAGCCGCTCGGCTCGTATCGCGGTGGCGGGCGGGACATGCGCGTCGTCGAGCGCTTCCGGCTGCTCGACGACGACACCATCGACTACCGGGCCGAGCTGGAGGACCCGCGCGCGTTCACCCGTCCGTGGACCCTCGCCATCCCGCTGATCCGGGACGACAGCTACGTCATCTACGAGTACGCCTGCCACGAGGGCAACTACGGCCTCGCGCACATTCTGAGCGCCGCCTTCCAGCAGCAGCGGTAGCAACCGGCATTCAGCGGACCTGCAGGCCTGCCTCGCGCTCCGTATCGTTGAAGTGCGGCCCCAGGGTCGTGTCGGCGCCGAGCCGCGCCAGCAGGGCCACCGTGCCGGGGCGCGAAACGAAGGACATGCCGCCCCCCTTGTGGCCCTGCGCGATCCGGTACGGCGTGCGCCCGGCGAAGTCCTGTGCGTCCAGCGCCGCGCCCTGCGCGACGAGATACTCGGCCGCGGCCTCCGCACCGACGAACGCGGTGCCGTGCAGCGCGCTGAAACCCGCCGCGTTGGTTGCGTTGACGTCTGCGCCCCGCTCCACGAGAAACTCGACCGCCTCGCGCGCGGCCGCAAACGACCAGAACTTCTCGTAGCGGTCACCCGCATGGCCGAGGCCGGCGGCGACCATCAGCGGCGTGGTGCCGTCGTCCGTGGTCACGGTCGGATCGGCACCGGCGTCGAGCAGCAACTCCAGGAGCCGGACGTCCGCCATGTGCGCCGCGACCCAGAACGGCGAGGCGCCGATCCAGCTGCGCCCCACGCCGAAGTTGTCCGGATCGGTCGGACCGCGGTCGAAGCCGGACGCCTGCCCGTCGGGGGAGTAGACGCGCGATCCGGGCTCGGGCACGCCGCGGCGTCGGTCGGGTTTGGCGCCGGCCGCCAGCAGGTCGCGAAGCAGGTCCAGCTTGTCGGGCGGCTCGTACACCGGCGCGTCGGGGTCGTAGCCGAGCTGGCGTCCGCCGATGGCGAGGGCGGCCGCGAGCGGCGTGCTGCCGTTGCGCATCACGATGTCCGCAGCGGCGCCATGCGCCAGCAGGAAGCGGGCGAACGGCACGCGCCCGTGCTCGATGGCCACCACCAGGGGCGCGGGCCCCGGCCCGTCCCGGTCCACCGCGGCACCGGCCGCCAGCAGCAGCGCGCCGCTGCCCACGTCGCCCTGCCGGGCGGCGAACAGCAGCGGGGTATAGTGGCCGTGCGAGCGGGCACGCACGTCCGCGCCGCGCGCGATCAGCTCGCGGGCGGCGTCGGCATGGCCCTCCGCCGTGGCCCACATCAGGGCCGTCTGGCCGGAGCGGGCAGTCCGTGCGTGCGGGTCTGCGCCGCGGTCGAGGAGCATCCTCACGATGGCGGCGCTCCCCGTGTGCGCCGCCCGCATGAGTACGGTCTCGCCGTCCGCCGGCAGAGTCGCGGACGCGTCGGCCCCGGCCGCCAGCAGGCGTTCGGCCACTGGCGCGCTGCCGTTCTCGGCGGCGAGAAACAGGGGCGTGACGCCGTGGTCGTTGGCCGCGTCGACATCCGCGCCCGCCCGCAGCAGCGTCTCCAGCGCCGCCCGCGCGTCCCAGTGTGCCGCCCAGTGCAGCGCCGTGGCGCCGTCGGCCTGCGCCGCGTCCACGTCGGCCCCGGCCGCCAGCAGGGCGTCCACGGACCGCCAGTCCTGGCGCTCGGCGGCGGCGACCAGGTGCGGACCGTCGCTCGCTGCCGGAGCGCCTACGGCGAGCAGCGCGACGGCCCCCGCGGCCAGCATCGCGCGTCCTCCGTCGCGACAAGTCGAGATCACAGCCAACTCCTTGTGAATATTGATCTTCCGGCTACGATAGCCGAATCCGAAGCGACTTGTAAACTTTGTCGCAGTGCGGGTAGACTCGTGGGGTTCCATGGACGCAAGAGCCTGCTGGCTGCGGTGGGGAACGTCCTGCCTGGCTGTCGCTCTGCTCGTCATCACCGTTCTGCCGCGGCCGGCCGCCGCGGCGGCGTCGGAGGCCGGCGATCGCCGCGACCTGCTGGACACCTACTGCATCGCCTGCCACAACGCGCGGCTTGAGACCGCCGGGCTGGTGCTCGAGTCGTCGGCGCTCGACGCCGCGGACGTCGCTGCAAACCCGGCCGTCTGGGAGAAGGTGCTGCGCAAGGTCCGCGGCGGCCAGATGCCGCCGGCAGGCCGCCCGCGTCCGACCGCCGCCGCGGCGGGACACTTTGCGCGTGAGCTGGTGTCCGCCCTCGATGCCGTGGCCGCGGCATCCCCCGACCCCGGCCGCCCGGCCGTGCACCGCTTGAACCGCACCGAGTACGTCAACGCGGTCCGCGACCTGCTGGCGCTGGAGATCGACGGCCGGGCGCTGCTGCCTGCGGACGACTCGGGCTTCGGATTCGACAACAATGCCGACGTGCTGACCATGTCGCCGGCGCTCCTGGACCGTTATCTGGCGGCAGCCACCCGGATCGGCCGGCTGGCCGTCGGCGACCCGCTGCTGCGCCCGTCCGGCACCCGCTACGACCTGCCCCGGCGTGCGCGGCAGGCGGAGCGGACGAGCGAGGCGCTGCCATTCGGCACCCGCGGCGGCCTGTCCGTGCGCCACACCTTTCCGCTCGACGGCGAATACCTGATCAGGGTGCGCCTGCGGCGGGACGGCGACTACGGCATCGCAGGACTCGACCGGGGCGACCGGCTGGAGATCCGCCTCGACCGCCGGCGCGTCGGGACCTTCACCGTCGGCGGCGATCCGGAGCTGAAGGGACTGACCTACGACAGCCAGGAGCCGATACCGCCCGACCGGCCCGATCTGCTCCGGCGCAAGATCTACGACAACACCGCCGACGAGGGGTTGGAGGTGCGGCTGCCGGTGGCCGCCGGCACGCGCGTCGTCGGCGTGGCCTTCGCCCGCTACGCCGGCGTAGCGGAGGCCGGCGGCCGGCTGAACCGCAGTCCGGCAGTGGCGTCCGTCGAGATACTGGGGCCTTACGACGCGTCGCCGCCCGTCGACACGCCGAGCCGGCGGCGCATCTTCACGTGCCGTCCGCAGCGGCCCGCGCAGGAGGTGGCCTGCGCCGGCGAGATCCTGTCGGCTCTGGCGCGACGGGCCTTTCGGCGGCCCGTCACGGTCGCCGACGTCGATGCCCTGCTCGGATTCTTTGCGGCCGGCCGGGCCGCCGCGGGCACGTTCGACGGTGGCATCCAGGCCGCGCTCGAGCGCCTGCTGGTCGACCCGGAGTTCCTGTTTCGCATCGAGCAGGACCCGCCCGGGCTGGCGCCGGGAACGGTGCATGCACTGAGCGACGTCGAACTGGCGTCGCGCCTGTCGTTCTTCCTGTGGAGCAGCCTGCCCGACGACGAGCTGCTGGCGCTGGCCGAACGCGGGCAGCTCGGCCGGCCGGAGGTGCTGGAGGCCCAGGTGCGCCGCATGCTGGCCGACCCCCGCGCGGCGGCGCTGGTCGACAACTTCGCCGGCCAGTGGCTGCTGGTGCGCAACGTCCGCTTCGCCGAGCCCGACCGCGCGCTCTTTCCGGGCTTCGACGGCGATCTCCGGGAGGCGCTGGCGCGCGAGACCGATCTCTTCTTCCACGATCAGTTCCGGCGCGATCGCAGCGTGCTCGACCTGCTGCGGGCCGACTATACGTTCGTCAACAGTCGCTTGGCCGAGCACTACGGGATTCCCGACGTCTACGGCGGCCACTTCCGGCGGGTGGCGCTCGCGGACGAGCGGCGACACGGCCTGCTCGGACACGCCAGCGTGCTCACCGTGACGTCCTACCCCAATCGGACCTCGCCGGTTCTGCGCGGCAAGTGGGTGCTGGAGAACCTGCTGGGCGCGCCACCCCCTCCGCCGCCGCCCGACGTGCCGTCGCTGGAGGAAGGCTCGCGGACCACGCCGACGACCGTCCGCGAGCGGCTCGAGCAGCATCGCGCGAATCCGGTCTGCGCGAGCTGCCACGCGCGGATGGACCCGCTCGGCTTCGCCCTGGAGAATTTCGATCCAATCGGCCGCTGGCGTGACGCCGAGGCCGGCCTGCCCATCGACGCCAGCGCCGACCTGCCGGACGGCTCGACGGTGGTCGGGCCGGTGGCCTTCCGCCGGTCGCTGCTGGAGCGGCGTGAGGAGTTCGTCGGCAACTTCACCGAGAAGCTGCTGACGTACGCGCTGGGGCGCGGCGTCGAGCATCACGACGCGCCGGCCGTGCGGGCCATCGTGCGCGGCGCGGCCGCCACCGACTATCGCTGGTCGGACATCGTTCTGGGCATCGCGCGGAGCGTGCCGTTTCGGATGCGGAAGGTGCCGCAGTCATGATCATCACCAGGAAGCACTTGCCCCGGCGTACGTTCCTGCGAGGCGTCGGCGCCTCGCTCGCCCTGCCCCTGCTCGACGGGATGGTGCCGGCGCTGACGGCGCTGGGCCGCACCGCCGCTGCGCCCGTGCGGCGCATCGGCTTCTTCTATGTGCCGAACGGCATGGCGATGAAGTACTGGGTGCCCGCCACCGAGGGGACCGGGTTCGCGCTGCCGCGGACGCTCGAGCCGCTGGCGCCGCATCGCGGTGAGCTGACGGTGGTGTCGGGTCTGGCCGCCATGGAGGCCTATCCGCGTCCGGGCGAGGGCGGCGGCGACCACGCCCGTGCCGCCGGCTCCTATCTGACCGGCATGCACATCAAGCGTACGTCGGCGGCGGATGTGCTGGCCGGGGTGTCGGCAGACCAGATCGCCGCCCGCGAACTGGCTGCGGACACGCAGCTGGCCTCGCTGGAACTGGCCCTCGAATCAGTGGAGCTGCTCGGTGCCTGCGACGGCACCTACGCCTGCGCCTACACCAACACCATCGCCTGGCGCACGCCGACCACGCCGCTGCCGATGGAGAACGACCCGCGCGCCCTGTTCGAGCGGATGTTCGGCACGGCCGTCAGCACCGAGCCTGCCGCCCGGCGCGCCCGCCTGCGGCGCGACCGCAGCATCCTCGATTCGGTTTCCGACAAGGCGGCGGCGCTCGAGTTGCGCCTCCATCCCGGGGACCGCGTCAAGCTCACGGAGTACCTGGACGCGGTGCGCGACGTGGAGCGGCGCATCCAGATGGCCGAGGCACAGGCCGGCCGGGAGCTGCCGGTCGTTGAGCAGCCGGCCGGGATCCCGAACGACTTCGCCTCGCACGCGAAGCTGATGTTCGACCTGCTGGCGCTGGCGTACCAGACCGACCTGACGCGGGTCGCCACGTTCATGATCGGCCGCGAGGTGAGCAGCCGCCCGTATCCCGAGATCGGCATCTCCGACTCCCACCACCCGCTGTCGCACCACGAGAACGACCCGGCCAAGATCGACGATCTGGGCCAGGTGAACCGCTTCCACATGGAGCAGTTCGCGCACCTGGTGGACCGGCTGGCCGCCACGCCGGACGGCGACGGATCGCTGCTGGACCAGTCGCTGCTGGTATACGGCGCGGGCATCAGCGACAGCAACACGCACTTCCACGACAATCTGCCGGTGGCACTGGTCGGCGGCCGGGCGGCGGGGCTGCGGGGCGGGCGCCACGTGCGCTATCCGGACGAGACGCCCGTGACGAACCTGTGGGTGACGCTGCTCGACCGGATGGGCGTGCCGGCCGAGCGGCTGGGCGACAGCACGGGTCGCGTCGCGCGGCTCTGGGACCTGTAGCCGGCATCCGTCGGACGGGCTGTGCGCCCTATACCCCCCCGGTGTCCGCTGGCGGGGACCCGGAGCGCCTCGGCGCGCCGGGCTGCTATAATTTGCAGGATGTCCGTGTCGGACAGCCCTGTTGCGGGAGGTGTGATGTGAAGAGTGCGAACTGGTACGGCGGGACCGCGGCGTTCCGTCTGTTCGGATGCGCGGCCCTGCTGCTCCTGCTGGGCGGGACTTCCGCGCCGGCGCAGGCCGCGCCCGCCGACGGCGAGGTGACCTTCACGAAGGACGTGCTGCCCATCCTGCAGCGCAGTTGCCAGGGCTGTCATCGGCCCGGCGCCATCGCGCCCATGTCGCTGATCTCGTACGAGGACGTGCGGCCCTGGGCCCGCTCCATCAAGCGCAACGTCGAGACGCGGGAGATGCCGCCCTGGTACATCGACCGGCGCATCGGCATCCAGGACTTCAAGGACGATCCGTCGCTGACCGACGCGGAGATCGCGACCATCGCGGCCTGGGTCGACGCCGGCGCGCCGCGCGGCAACCCGGCCGATGCCCCGCCGCCGCTCGAGTTCCTGGATCCGAACGAGTGGAGCATCGGCGAGCCGGATCTCGTCGTGTCGATGCCGGAGCCGTACATCCTGCCGGCCGAGGGGCCCGATGCGTTCCCGAACATCCTCGCCGATTCCGGCCTGACCACCGACCGCTACATCCAGGCCGTCGAGGTGAAGCCGGACGCCAACAGCCTCGAGGCGGTGCACCACGTCATCACCACCATGACGGACTACGACGAGGATCTGGCCAAGGGCAACTTCCTCAACGAGTACGCCGTCGGCAAGAACGGCGACATCTTCGACGACAACACCGGCCGGCTGATCAAGGCCGGCACGCAGATCCGCTTCGGGCTCCACCTGCACCCCTACGGCGAGGAGCTCCCGGTCATGGTGCACGTCGGCATGAAGCTGTATCCCGAAGGGTACGTGCCGAAGTACCAGCTCGTCAGCCAGCACATGGGCGACGACGACGACCTGCTGATTCCCGCCGGGGAGCGGAACGTGCGCACCGACGGTTACACCATGCTGACCCGGCCGGCCGTGGTCACCGCGTTCCAGCCCCATCTGCACACACGTGGGCAGGCGCAGTGCATCGAGGCCATCATTCCGCAGACCGACGACGAGGGGAACGTGCTGCTGCAGGCGCCCGGGCACTCGCCCGCGCCGCTGATGCGGCAGGTGACGCTCAACTGCGTGCCGCAGTGGCGCTTCAACTGGCACCTGGTCTACAACTACGCCGAGGAGGCGGCGCCCGTCCTGCCGCCCGGCACCGTCATCCACGTCTCCACCTGGCACGACAACTCGGAGTCGCTGCGCGTCAACCCCGACCCGCGCAACAACGTGGTGTACGGCCAGCGGACGATCGACGAGATGTCGTTCGCGTGGGTGAGCTATTACTACATCGACGACGAAGAGTACAAGGCGCGCGTCGCCGCCCGCAATGCGCGCAGCACCGACAACCAGTAGGCTGGCGCCTGCTGCTTGAGCGAGAGCCGTGAACCCGGTGCGCATCCGGACAGTCCTCGTAGCGGCCGCCGTCACGCTGGCGGCGGCCGCTGCCGCGTCCGCCCAGGAAATCGACATCCCCGACACGCAGATCCAGTACAACCGCGGCATGCACGTCGCCCCGATCTACGAGGGCTGGACGCGCAACGACGACGGCAGCTTCGAGCTGTGGTTCGGCTATCTCAATCGCAACTGGGAAGAGACGCTGCACGTGCCGGTCGGGCCGGACAACCACATCGAACCCGGCGGCCCGGATCACGGGCAGCCGACCGTCTTCGTGCCGCGCCGCCGGTTCGGGCGGGCAGTGGAGCGCCGCGAGACGATGGTGTTCAGCGTCCGCGTCCCGGACGACTGGACCAGCGACGACGAGATGGTCTGGACCGTGCGGGCGAATGGCAGGACCGACCACGCCGTCGGTCTGTTCCTGCCCATCTACGAGCTGCCCGGGCCGCGCGGCAACAACACGCCGCCGCGGCTGACCGTGGAGACCTCGACCGCCTCGGTCGTACTGCCCGCGACGCTCACGCTCAGCGCGGCAGTCAGCGACGACGGCGAGATGGAGGCGCGGCGCGCCACGTCAGGAATGCGCTGGGTGCACTACCGCGGGCCGGGGCAGGTCACGTTCGCCCCGTCGCGCTCGCCGTTTCCGCAGGCACCGGGGCCTGTGGAGCTGGCCACCGTCACGACCGCCGCGTTCAGCGAGCCGGGCACGTTCCTGCTGCGCGCGGTGGCCTACGACGGCGACTGGTACGACAGCTACAACGTCACGGTCACGGTGACGGAGTAGCCAGGCGGCGCAGCACGAGTACCTCGCCGCCGCCCACCGAGCGCCGGATGCCGGTCGGCAGCGGGCCTACCGCCAGCAGCACCAGATCGTCGCTGACGGCCACGTCGCGCACCGGTTGCGCGAGCTGGTGGCTGCCGGCGATGCGCGGTGCGTCGGGTGCCGTCAGATCGACGGCCAGCAGGCCTTCCAGCCCGTCGGCCACGTAGGCCAGGGGGCCGTCCAGCGCAACGCGCAGCGCGCCGCCGGGCGTGGCGTACGTCGCGCGGTGGACGGGATCGGCGGGGTCGGCGAGGTCGTACACCTGCAGGGCGCCGTGGCCGAGCAGCACGGCCAGCCCGCCGGACGCGGTGTCCGTCACTTCCACCATGCGCGGACCGTCGGCCGACTGCAGGGCGACGGTCGGCTCCCAGGACTCGGTGTCCGCCAAGTCCAGCACGTAGAACCCGGACGGATCGTCGACGGCGTACGCCAGGGGCCCGGCCGTCGCGACGTCGCGGCTGTAGCCGTCGAGGTACACGGAGCCCAGGGCGCGCGGCGCGCGCAAGTCCGAGATGTCCACCAGGTCGACCCCGGACATGTGGTCGGCAAGCACGGCGCGGTCGCCCGAGACGTCGACATCCTTGACCTGGCCGGGCGTCTTCACGGAGCCGAGCAGCCGCGGCGTCGCCGGGTCCGACACGTCGACGATGCCCAGACCGAAGAAGTCGGCGGCTACGTAGACCAGTTCGTCGCGCACGACGAACCCCCAGATCTTCTCGGGGAAGGTGTAGGAACCCCGGCGCTGCGGGGTGGACAGGTCGGACAGGTCGTAGACCGTCAGCGTGCGTTCGGCAGCCACGTAGGCCCGCCCTGCGCCGGCCTCGATGAGGTCCGCGGGACCCGGGAGCCGGGCGATCTCCTCGAACGCCAGTGTCTGCGCCGCGGCCGGTGTCGGCGTCACGACCAGCCACCAGCCGAGCCCGAGCAGGAAGGCGACGTGCGCCGTCGTGCCGCGCCGGTTCATGGCGTCGCCGACCTCGCGATGCGGTAGAGCGACGACTGCGTGCGGATGAACAGGCTGCCGCGCACGACGGCGGGCGTCGCGAGCGTCATTTCGTTGAGCGGGTTGGTGTCCAGTACCTCGAACTCCGGCCCGGCCCGGATGACGTACGTGTCGCCGGCCTCGCTCAGCAGGAACACCTTCCCGTTGTAGCCCCACGGCGAGGCGGTGAAGCCGCTTCCGACGCGGATGCGCTGGCGGCCGTAGACCTCCCGGCCCGTGCGCGCGTTGTGGTTCAGCAGCAGGCCGCGGTCGAGCAGCGTGTAGTAGTAGCCGCGGTACACGAGGGCCGACGTGTTGTAGGTGCCCAGCAGCGGGTACGCCCAGGCGATGTACTCCGACGAGGCGCGGTTGCCCGGAAAGCGCCGCGACCAGGTGCTCTCCGCGTCGGCCCACAGGGAGATGTCGCCTTCGGCGCCGGGGTGGATGGCGTACACCGGGCGCAGGGCCCCGCCGGGGTAGCCCGAGCTGATGTAGACGAGTCCTTCGCTGACGAACGGCGACGGTGTCGTCAGGTTGGACATCCCCGTGAGCTCCCAGAGCAGGTTGCCGTCGAGGTCGTAGGAGCGGACGCCGTCGCTCCCGGCCGTCACGATCTCGGTCCGCACCCGGTTCTCCCAGACAACCGGCGTGGACCAGTTGTTGCCCCGCTCGTCGCGTTCGACCCGCCAGATCTCCTCGCCAGTGCGCTTGTCTAGCGCCACCATGAACGATGCGGTGGTGTTGTCGTTCACGATGTACAACCGGTCGCCGTGCAGGGCCGGCGACGCCGCCGTGCCGAGTTCGATCAGGGTGTTGAAGACGCCGATCTGCCGGCGCCAGACGACCTCGCCGTCCAGGTCGAGGGCGACGACCAGGCCGATGCTCCCGAAGTAGACGTAGAGGCGCTCGCCGTCGGTGACCGGCGTCTCGGACGCGTAGCTGTTCTTGATGTGGCGCCGGAGGCGGGGCAGTTCCCGATGCAGCTCCCGCTCCCAGCGGAGGGCGCCGGTCTCGAAGTCGAAGTCGTACACCACCCAGCGGTGCACCGTGTTCGCACTGATGTGGTCGTGCTCGTCGTACAGCCCGGGCACGGGGATTTCCTCGGCCCCGGCGGCGACCGCCGACGTCAGGAACACGTGGTCGTCCCAGATGACGGGCGAGCTCCAGCCGAGTCCGGGCACTGCCGTCTTCCAGACGACGTTCTCCGTCTCGCTCCAGGTCTCGGGGAGGGACGGGTCGTCCGGCACCGCGCCCGCGTGCAGGCCGCGGAACCGGGGCCACTGATCGTCGTTCGCCGACAGGCCGGCGAGCCCGACCACCAGCAGGCAGGTGATGACGAATAGGGTGCGTCGCATCGGCAGGCAGTCTATACAAACGGCCGCGACCTTGTCACGGCGCGCACGCCGCCGCGGACCAACGAGGCGGCGGGCCGCAGCCAGGTCTCGCGCGGGGTGTTTCCGGTGCCGCCGCCGGTCAGCGTCCCCCGCGTCCGTCGGCCGGCCCCGCCTCCCGTGCAGCGGGGGTTTCCGCCGGCGCGGCCGGCGGCCGGATGCCCAGCCGCTCGAGCTGCTCGCGCAGGGCCTCCTCGCGGCTGCGCGTGTCGATCGGCGCCGTTTCGAAGGCGTAGCGTTCCCGGCCCCGCTGCAGCTCCCACGGCAGCCCGCGCGCCCGCAGCAGGTCCTGCAGCAGCGCGACCGTCCAGGGCCGGATGTTGATGTTCGCGACGCGGCCTTCCTCCTCGCCGTTGGCGATCTCGAGTGGCGTGTAGCCCCGCCGGTTCTCCACGTGCAGCTCGGCACCCTCTTCGACCAGCCGCAGGATGATGTCGTTCGCGCCGCGCCAGGCCGCACCGTGCAGCGGCGTGTCGCCGTCGTCGTTGGCGGCGTTCACGTCGCCGCCCAGTGCGAGCGCCACCTCGAACGCCTCGAGTGCCTCGGCGTTGGTCCCGCTGTCCTCGTCGGGATTGAACATCTCGACCCCGCAGGCTGCCATGAGCGGCGTGGTCCCGCGCGCGTTCGCCAGCGAGACGTCGGCCCCGTGCTCCGCGAGGAGGCGCATCATGGCGGCGTCGGCACCCTTCGCGGCGGACAGCATCGGCGTCGCGCCGACCTGGGTCCAGAAGTTGCGGAAGCCGTCGACGATGGGCCGCGTGATGCGCGCATCGACGTCGGCACCGCGCGCGAGCAGCAGGCGGGCGAACGCCAGGCTGCTCAGGCGCCCGGTGGGCTCCGGGTGCGGGAAGAAGCCGATGTTGAGATTCCGTGTGCGGACCACCTGGTGCAGCGCCGACCAGCCCTGGGCGGCAGCGTCGGGGTCGGCGCCGGCGTCCAGCAGCAGCGCGCCGAGCTCCCAGTGCGCGTTGGCGGCCGCAATCACCAGTGCGCTGGTGCCGTCCGACGCGGTCTCGTTCGCATCCGCACCGGCGGCGAGCAGCGCCTCCACGGCCTGGATGCGGCCGGCCCGCACGGCGAACAGCAGCGGGGTGAAGGCATCGATGCGCTCGACGCGGCGGGTATACGTTCCGGTACCGGCCGCCACTGCGGCCTCCGCCGGGGCCCGCGAACGGGCGTCGAAGTCGGCCCCGGCAGCCAGCAACAGCCGTACGACCTCGGCGTGACCCTCGCCGGCGGCCCACATCAGCGCCGTCTGCCCGCGGGTCGCCTCGGCGGCGTTCACCTGCGCGCCGGCGGCGAGCAGGGCCGCGACCGTAGGGACGCTGCCCGTACGCGCCGCGGACAGCAGTGCCGTTTCGCCGCCGGGCAGCGCCGTGTCGGGGTCGGCCCCGGCGGCCAGCAGCTGCTCGACGACGCGCTCGTGGCCGCGGGCGGCAGCGAGCGAGAGGGGTTCGACGCCGTAGCGGTTCGCGGCGTCGACGGCCGCCCCGGCGCGCAGGAGCATGTCGACGAGAGCCGGGGCGTCGTGGTGGGCCGCCCAGTGCAGCGCCGTCGTACCGTCCGCCTGCGCCGTGTCGGGGTCGGCCCCGGCGGCCAGCAGGCGGCTCACGGCCGGCCGGTCCCCGGTCTTGACGGCCTCGATGAGCGGCGACGCAGGCGGGGCGGCCGCCGCACCGGCCACGGCCGGCAGCAGCAGGGTCAACACGCTGGCGCGCGGGAGAATTCCCATGCCGGGCTCCTGGTCTGCTGGTCCCGATCTAGATGTCGGCGAGGCGTCCCGTGCTGTCCCCGATGTGTTCCACGCCGCGGCCGGCGCCCACCTTGTCGAGCAGGCTGAGGCCGAGATTCATGAACGGCGTGTCGAACGTCGCCTCGACGTGCCGTCCGGGCCGCAGGCGCCCGCCCGCGCGACCGAGCAGGGCGACCGGCAGGTTGTGCGGCACGTGCAGGTTGCCGTCGCCGAACGACGCACCGTAGAGCAGGACCATGTTGTCGAGCAGCGACCCGTCGCCGTCAGGCGTGGCGTGCAGGCGCTCGACGAAGTGCGCGAACAGCCCCATGTGGAATTCGTTGATGCGGGTGTTTTTCTCCATCGCCTCGGCCCGGTTGCCGTGGTGGGAGATGTCGTGGTGCGCCTCCGGCACGCCGAGCTCGGGGTAGGCGCGGTGGCTCAGCTCGCGGGCGATCTGGAAGGTGGCCACGCGCGTGACGTCGGCCCGGTAGGCGAGCAGAAGCAGATCGAACATCAGCCTGGCGTGGTCCTCGAACTCGGGCGGGATGCCCAGCGGCGCGTGCTCCTCGATCTCCGGGGCCTCGGCCGCCCGCTGTTCCGTCTGCTGGATGCGGTGCTCGACGTCTCTCACGGCGTCGAGATACTCGTCGACGGTGCGCCGGTCGGCGAGGGCGAGCGAAGTCTGCAGCCGGGCCAGGTCCGCCGTCACGCCGTCGAGGATGCTGCGGTCGATGCGCCGCTGCGCCCGACGGGCCCCGGCGTCGCCCGGCTCGCCGAACAGCCGCTCGAACACCACGCGCGGATTCGTTTCCATCGGCAGGGGCAGCGTGGGGGTGCGCCAGGAAAGCGTGTTGATGTACGCGCAGCTGTAGCCGCCCTCGCAGTTGCCGGTCATGAAGTTCGGCTCGAGGGCGAGCTGCAGCGACGCGAGCGGCGTCTCCCGGCCCAGGACATCCGCGGCGTACTGATCGATGGTCTTGCCTGCCTGGATGTCGGCGCCCTCCGTCCGTCTGGCGCGCATGCCGTTCAGCCAGCAGCCGCTGCCGCGTGAGTGCGGGCCGCTGCTGGCATCCAGCGCGTCACCGGCCGCGTTCGCCAGGCCGCTGACGACTGTCAGGTCGTCGCGCCACGGCGCCAGCGGCGCGAGGATGCGCGGGAGGTCGAAGTCGCGTCCCGCGGTCTGCGGCAGGAACTCCCGCAGGATCAGCCCGTTGGGCACGAACACGAAGCCGAGGCGCACCGGCGGCGCGGCCGCCGTCCGGCTCAGGGCCGACAGCGCCGGCACCATCGCGTCCAGCAGCGGCAGGGCGAGCGCCGCGCCGGCGCCGCGCAGGAAGGTCCGCCGCGGAAGGGCTGTCCTGGTGATGATCATGAGTGGCTCCGGTGCTTCAATTGGACGGGGCTGCGTCCCGCAACCCGCCATTCGCTTGCGGAGACCCCTGCCCCTCCCGGGCAGCCGACCGCCGCATTTGAAACGGCACGCTGTCGGCGATGCCCAGGAGCACGTCCTGGAGTCGGTAGTCCGGTGCCGCGTCGCGCACGATGCGGCGCACGGCCGGCAGGTCGTACGGCTCGAGGCCGCGGCCCAGGGCGTACGTCAGCAGCTTCTCGGTGACGTTCGTGACGAACCGTTCGGGATCGCTCGCCAGCGCGTTGCGGAAGCCCACGACCCCGTCGAATGCGGTGCCGTCCGGCAGCGTGCCCGAGGCGTCGATGGGCCGAAACCGGTCGTCCACCTCGCGCCAGCGCCCGACGGCGTCGAAGTTCTCCAGCGCGAACCCCGGCGGGTCGATCTGCGCGTGGCAGCCGGCGCAGACCGGATTGCGCCGGTGCTGCGCCAGGCGCGCGCGCACCGTGTCCGCCCGGCTGTGGTTGCCCACGGCATCTTCTTCCAGCGCCGGCACGTCGGCCGGCGGGTCGGCCGGCGGGGCGCCGAGCAGGTTGGCCAGGATCCACTTGCCGCGCAGCACCGGCGACGTGCGGTTCGGGCGCGACGTGACCGTCAGCACGCTGCCGTGGCCCAGCAGTCCCTGCCGGCGGGGGTCGCTCACCGCAACACGGCGGAAGCGGTCGCCGTACACGCCGGGCACGCCGTAGTGCCGGGCCAGGCGCTCGTTGAGGAAAGTGTAGTCCGCCGTCAGCAGCGCCAGGACGCCGTGGTTCTCGCGCAGGACGCTCTCGACGAACAGCTCCGTCTCGCGGCGGAACCCCAGCAGCACGCCGTCGTCGAAGTTGGGGAACAGCGCCCAGTCCATCTCCACCGCGTCCAGGTTGCGGAGTTGCAGCCACTGGCCGGCGAAGTTGCGGACCAGCTCTGTGACCCGCGCGTCGGCGAGCATCCGCCGCACTTCTCGGCGGTAGACGTCGGGCCGACTCAGGTCCCCGCGCGCCGCCGCGTCGAGCAGCGCGTCATCGGGAATGCTGCTCCACAGGAAGAACGACAAGCGCGACGCCAGTTCCAGGTCGCTGACCCGGTAGTTCGTTGCGGGCGCGATGCCGGCCGGGTCGTGTTCGATGCGGAACAGGAACTCGGGGCTGACCAGCAGCCGCCGCAGCGCGGCCTCGAGGCCGCCCTCGAAGTGACCGCCCACCTCCCGGCCGACCCGGTAGGCCGGCATCAGCGCGGCGACGTCGGCCGCCGTCACCGGCCGCCGGAATGCACGCCGCATGAGTCGGGACAGGATCGCCTCGGCACACGCCGCCTCGTCGGCCGCGGTTGCCGGCCGGCAGGTGAGGATGGCCCGCCGACTCGGCGTGTCGCCGGCGCCCGCGCTGTCGAACGGGCCGGCGACGGTCACGCGGTCCACGAACGGCTGGTAGATCATCTGGCTCGGTTCGCCCACAACCCCGGTCACGTAGTGGGGTTTGAGGAACCGCTCCACCCGCGAGTCGGCCTCCCGGATGGACGGCAGCTTGAGGAAGGCGACGCCGACTTCGTGCGGGCCGGCGGCCACCGGCAGACGCACGCGCCAGGTGCGCTCCGCGTGCGGCCGGAACGCGGCCCGGGGTTCCAGGGTGAACAGCGCCACCCGCTCTCCGTCGATGGCGACCTCGAGCTCGTGCCGGTCGGCGAAGCCGACGCTGCCGTCGCACTCGCCCTGGATGCGGCAGAGCAGGTCGACGGCAATCTCGTAGGTCCCGTCGCGCGGGAAGTGGTGGCGCACGAGCAGGCCTCCGCGCGTGCCGAACGGCAGTCCCTCTAGGTGGTCGTACTGCGGCTGCGTCTCGGCAACGCGGTACTCGGTCACGGCGGGCGCCGGCAGTTCGCGCCCCAGCGCCTCGCGGCTGATCTTGCGTGCGGCGGCGAGGTACTGCTCCAGTTGCGACTGGCTGATGCGCAGCACGCCGGCGATGTTGTCGAAACCGTAGCCCGCGTCGTCCGCCGGCAGCAGTGCGGCCACGTCGACGTCGAGCGCCAGCAGGTCGCGCACGGCGTTGCGGTACTCGGCCCGGTTGAGCCGGTGGAACGGTTCCTTGCGGCCCGGGTTCGGATGTGCGGCGGCCGCGCGGTCGAGCTCGGATTCCAGCCAGCCTGCCAGCGACGCGCGCACCGCATCCGGCGGGCGCGGCCGACCGGCCGGCGGCATCTGGCCGGCGCGGACCCGGCGCACGACCCGCTCGAGCACCGCCGCGTGCGCCCCGGCGTCGGCGAGATCGACGGCGACCGCGTCCAGCGTCAGGCCGCCGTAGCCGTCCTTGAGCCGCGCGTTGTGGCAACCGACGCAATAGCGGTCCAGCGTTGCGCGGGCCGCCTCCGCCGAGCGGATAGTGGCGCCGCCGGATGCCTGCGGTCCGGCAGCCTGCAGGCGGGGCGCGTCGAGGACGACCGCCAGTGACGCGGTGCAGGCGAGAAGCAGCGCGTGCTGCCGGCGCATGCGCCAATGCTACACCGGGGGGACGGGGTGGGTCACGGCGCAGCCCGCGCCGGCGCCTGCCGCGGCCGCCGCGACAGCGCGCCCAGGCCTTCCTCGAACAGGGTGTAGACGACCGGCACCACGATCAGGGTCACCAGCGTCGACGACGCCAGCCCGCCGATTATCACACGGGCGAGCGGCGCCTGCAGCTCCGATCCCTCGCCGATACCCAGCGCCATCGGCAGCATCCCGAGCAGGGTGGTCGTGGTGGTCATCAGGATCGGGCGCAGCCGCGTACGACCGGCCTGCTCCACGGCCGCGCGCAGCGCCAGCCCGTCGCGGCGCCGCAGGATGTTCGTGTAGTCGACGAGCAGGATGGCATTGTTGACGACGAGCCCCCCGAGGACGATGACGCCCATGAACGCCTGGATGCTGAACGGGGTTCCGGTGACGAGCAGCGACCCGACGATGCCGATGCCGGCGAGCGGGATCGAGAGCAGGATGATGAACGGGTCGCGCAGCGACTCGAACTGCGCGGCCATCACCGCGTAGACGAGGAACATGGCCAGCATCAGGACGAGTCCCATCTGCCCGAACGAGCGAGCCTGCTCCTCGACCTCGGCACCGAAGCCGACTGCGAAATCGGTCGGTGCCTCCAGTTCCGGGATCCGCGCGTTGACGGCGGCGACCGCTTCGCTCAGCGTCGTCTCGATCTCCGCGTTCACCCGGACGATCCGCTCCTGGTTCTTGCGCTCGATCTGCCCGGGGCCGGAGTCGGCCCGCACGGCGATGACGGTGCGGGCAGGTATCACCATCCCCGTCGGCGTGCGCAGCGGGACATCGTTGATGTCGCCCGTCCGCACCCGGTCCGCCTCGCGGAGCCGCACGACGATGGGGTACTCGTCGCCCCGCTCGCGGTAGAAGGCGGCCTCGGTGCCGGCCACGCCGGTGCGCAGCGCGTCGGCCACCTGCGACACGCGGAGCCCGAGCAGCGCCGCTTTGGCCCGATCGACCTGGACCGCGAGCTCCGGACGTCCGTGCTCGGTTGCCACCTCCGCGTCGGCGACCCCGACGGTGTTGTTCATCACCGCCACGGCCCGTTCCGACACCCGGCGGGCGTCCTCGAGGTCGTGCCCGCGGATCTCCAGCGCCAGCCGCGCGTCGTCGCCGGAGCCGCTGCGCATCAGCCGCGTCATCATGCGGTTGCCGCCGGAGGCCCGCGTCCTGACGATGACGCCGGGCAGGTCGTTCAACGAGCGGCGCAGCGCGATCGCGATCTCGTTGCTCGTCCGTTCCCGCGCGATCTTTTCGACGAGCGTCACGGTCATCGATCCGCGGTGGCTGGACCCGCCCCCGAACGGCCCGCGGCCGCCGCCGACCTGGGTGGTGACGTTGACGGACTCGGGCACCTCCGTCCTGATGCGCTCCTCCAGCGTCAGCATGACGTCGCGGGTCCGCTCGAAGCGGGTTCCGATCGGCAGCTCCGCGTAGATGCGGAGCTCGCCCTCGTCGACCTCCGGGGTCAGCTCGACGGGAATGGCGGGCGCCAGCATCACCGCCGCCCAGACGAGCGCGCCGGCGGTGGCCAGCACCGTCAATCGGTGGGCGAGCGCCGCGCGGATGGCGTGCTGGTAGACGTCGTCGATCCGCTCCAGGCCGCGCTCGCTGAGCGTCAGCAACCGGCCGTAGACGCCGCTGCGCTGGTCTGCCGGCGGCGGCAGGCGCAGCAGCCGCGACGTCATCACCGGGACCAGGGTCACGGCCACGAACAGCGACATGGCGAGCGCGATCATCACGACGACGGCGAGCTGCCCGAACACGATGCTCGAGATCCCGGTCAGAAACAGCAGCGGCAGGAATACCGCCACCTGCGTGAGGGTCGACGCCGTAATAGCCCCGCTGACCTCTTCCGTGCCGTCCACGCTGGCGGCCGCGCGGCGCTTGCCGCCCTCCATGTGCCGGAACGTGTTCTCGAGCACGACAATCGAGGCGTCGACGATCATGCCGACGCCGAGCGCCAGTCCACCGAACGTCAGCGTGTTGAGAGTGAAGCCGGCGAAATAGACCAGCGCGAACGTCCCGATGACGGATATCGGGATGGCGGCGCAGACGATGAGCGTCGTCCGCACGTTGCGCAGGAAGGCGAACAGGACCACCACGACCAGCACGGCGCCCCACAGCACGACGTTGCGCACCGCGTTGATCGAGCGCTCGACGAAGACCGCCGAGTCCATGCGCGTGATGAGGCGGACCCCGGGCATTTCCGTGTTGATGCGATCGATCTCGGCGCGGACGGCCCGCGCAACCGCCACGGTGTTACGCCCGGACTGTTTGCTGACCGCCATCTGGACGGCCGTCCGTCCGTTGATGCGGATCAGTTCCTCCTGGTCCTCCGTGCCGTCGGTCACCTCCGCGATGTCGCGCAGGTAGACCGGGACCCCGCCGCGCGTCATCACGACCACGTTGCGGATGTCGTCGAGGTTCGCGAACTGCCCCGGGCTCCGCAACAGGTAGGTCATGTCGCCGTCGTCGAGTTCCCCGATCGGCACGTTCTGGTTCTCGGTCTGCAGCAGGTCGATGATCTCGTTCAGCGCGAGGTCGAGCGCGGTGATCTTGTCCTTGGCCAGCTCGACGCGGATCTGCCGGCGCAGCCCGCCCCGCACCGTCACCGCAGCCACGCCGGGCACCCGCTCCAGGCGCGACGAGAGGTCGTTCTCGGCCAGCTCGCGCAGCGCCACCGGCGCGAGGTCACCTTCCAGTCCGAGGAACATGATGGGCGCGTTGGCGGCGTCGAACTTGAAGACGACCGGCGGCTCCGCGTCCTCGGGCAGCCGTCCCCGGATGCGGTCCAGCCGCGACCGCAGATCGTCGGCTGCCTCGTTCAGGTCGGTGCCCCAACCGAAGTTCAGGCGCACCTGGCTCGTACCCTCCTGGGAGGTGGAAACCACCTCCTCGAGACCCGCGATCGCGGCCACGGCCTGTTCCAGGGGCCGGGTGACGAGCTCCTCCATCTCCAGCGGGCCGACGTCGGGGTACTCGACCGTCACCGTCAGGCTCGGGAACGTCACGTCGGGCATCAGATCGACGGGCAGGCGGGACAGCGCCACGATGCCGAGCAGCACGATCGCGATGCTGATCATGGACATCGTCACCGGCCGCCGGACAGCCACGCCGGGCAGGCTCATGGGGATTCAATCTCCTTCTCGGCGCGGTCCGGGGCCACCTCCGCCGGGGCGCGGCGGTCGGCGGCGGCACCCGCCCGCAGGCGGCGATCGGACAGCGCCGCCTCCGCCGCGCGGTATCCGGCCGGTCTGCGGCCCGGCTTGCCGGCCGCCGTCAGTCGAATGGGGTCGCCGTGCTGCAGGCCTGCGGCGCCGGTGGTCACCACCCAGTCGCCCTCCGCCAGGCCGCCGAGCACCTCGACGTGGTGCTCGTCTTCGAGTCCGGTCACCAGGGCGACGAACTGCGCCGTCGGCGCCTCGCCGCGGTCGTCCACCCGGAACGCTCCGCGGGCGGCGCTGCGGATGACCACCGCCTCGCGCGGCACGGCCAACGCCCGGCTCTTGCTGCCGACGACGAGTGCGACGCGTGCGTACATGCCTGGCTTCAGGCGGAAGTCGGGGTTGAGAACCTCGATCTCGATCTCTGCCGTCCGGGTGGCTGGATCCAGGATCGGGGCAATCCGCGCCACGCGGCCTTCGAAGGTCTCGGACGGGAACGCGTCGACCTCGATGCGGGCCGTCAGCCCCTCCTGCACGAGCCGCAGGTCGCGCTCGACGAGGTTGGCCACCAGGCGGACGAGGCTGATGTCGACCACGGACGCGACGGCGGTGTTCGACGTCACGTACGCGCCCGGATCCAGATACCGCCGTCCGATGAAGCCGTCGACCGGCGACACCATGACGGTGTTCTCCAGGTTGATGCGCAGCTCCTCGAGCCGGGCGCCGGCCGCGTCGAACTGCGCGCGCGCCAGGTCGAGCTGGGCGTTGGCCGCCTGGTAGCGGGCCTCGGCATCGTCGAGGTCCTGGCGCGACAGCAGCGCGCGGGCGAACAGGTCCTGCGAACGCTCCCGGTTCGTTCGCGCCAGAACCAGGTCGGCCTCGCGCTGCCGCACGGTCGCGCGCGCCACCTCGTACGAGGCTTCGGCCTGGCTCACCTGCTGGCGGAGCTCGTCGTCCTCCACCCGCGCGATCTCCTGCCCCTGCGCCACCGGATCGCCGAGCCGTGCGTCGATGCGCCGCAGTCGACCGTTGATCTTCGGCGCGACTTCGACGCTGGCGGCACCCACCAGGTTGCCCACGAGCTGGAGCTGCTCGGCGATGTCGGTCCGCACGACGCCCGCCGCATCCACGCGCAGCGGCTGGGCGACGAACGCGCCCCGGCCCCCGCCCGGGCGGAACCCGCCCGGCGGCCCGCCGCCCGCCCGCCCCGGACCGCTGTCGCCGGTCGGCATGGCGCGCTGGTAGACCAGAGCGCCACCGGCGCCCAGAGCGACCAGCAGAACCGCGCCGACGTATCTCGGCAGCATGACCCCATCTTAGGCGAATTCGACCGCGGGCAGGCGTGGGACGTACGCGGCCGTTGCGGTGCGGTCCGCGCGGGTTGCGGAGGAGCGGCCCGTCGGCCGGCAGCTGTCAGTGCTGCGCTTCGCAGTCCCAGCAGATGACGCCCGGCTCGGCTACCGGGGCCTTCGGCGTGCCGTCCTGTGCGCGGGCGCCGCGCAGGATGTTCTCGATGGCGTAGTTGCCCTCGTGGCAGGCCACCTCGAACAGCGGACCGGCGGTCGCCCGGAGCGAGAGGGCCGCGGTCCACGGGGCAGTCCAGCGTGTGGGGTCGTCCACGGTGTACTCGTAGCGGATGAGGTCTTCGCGCTCGCGTGTGAAGCGTTCGACGAGTCGACGGATGTTGCGGCCCGCGCCGACCTGCTGCAGGCGGTGCGAGAAGCGCGTCGTCTCCACGACCAGCGTGTCGCCCTCCCAGCGCGCACGCGCATCGCCCGTGCGCTGCCGGATGACGCCGTGCGGCCGATTGGAGATGGGCACGATGCGCCAGGTGCGGAACGCCTCGGCGTAGATTGCGAAGTGGTCGGGCGTCTGGAGCAACTGGACCAGGTTGTTGTAGGGCAGCGGCGAGATGGGCAGGCCGTGGAGCGCCAGACAGCGGTCGCCCTGTCCCAGGTCGCGGTAGTCGTCCGCGGGCAGGATGGCGCCGAAACCCCTGCGCCGCGCCTGGTCGCGCCGGCCAGCCGCGGTCATCTCCGGAAACCGGCCGTGCGGCGGATCGATGATGCGGGAGGTGCGCCGGTCGGCGACCACCCGCGTGCCGAAGTCGAGACCCCACTGCCAGGCATGACTGTTGGCGCCCGCGGCGTCACCTGCCTCGGCGCGCCGCGCCGGCGCTGCCAGGATGGCCTGCTCGCGGTCGACGGCGGCCTGCTCCAGCGCTGCGGCCTGCTCCTCCGTGAGGAATTCCTGGTCCGCGAACTCTTCCGGCCGCTGCAGCGGCGTGATGCTGCTGTAGTCCCAGAGCCCGCCCAGCGCCGGCGTGCCCCAGGGTGTGCGGGGCGGACCCGCCGTCTGCGCCCACGCCAGGCAGGGCACCGACAGCAGCAACCCGATAACGGCAATGGCTGGCAGTCGAGTACTGGCCCGCACGCTTCCCCTCGTGTCTGTCTGCAGATGCCGATCAGGCCCAGGTGAGCGTCCCGGTGCTCTGGCCGAACGCGTCGGTCTCCACGCCCATGTTCCGGAGCAGCGTCACGTACAGGTTGCACAGCGGTGCGTTGTGCTCGCCCTCGTGCACGATATGCCGTCCGTGGGAGAAGCCGCCGCCCGCGACCAGAATGGGCAGGTCGACCGGCGTGTGCGCGTTTGCGTTGCCGAGATTGCTGCCGAACAGAACCGTCGTCTGGTCGAGGAGCGGACCGTTGGCGTCGCTGCGCTCGGTGAGCTCGGTCAACAGGCCGCCGAATGCCTTGACAATCTCGACCTCGACTCTCTTGAGCTGCGCGATCTTGGCCTCGTCCTGGCCGTGATGCGACAGGCTGTGCTGATCGGAGGTCACCCCCGCGACCTGCGGCACGACGCCGTGGTCCTGGATCATGAGGCTGATGACCCGCGACGAGTCGGTCTCCAGGATCAGGGGCAGCATGCGGAACAGCACCTTGATGCGTCCGATGAGATCGGCGGGGTTCGGGATGTCCTCCGGCTGCTCCGCAGCGACGGCCGGCTTGGGCCGCTGCTGCCAGGCCTGCACTTCGCCGAGCTCCAACTCCGCCGTGCGCACCGCCTCGAAGTACGCGTCGAGCTTCTGCTGGTCGATCGCGCTGACGCGGCGGCGCAGCGCCGCCGTCTGCGACTTGAGCCGATCGAGAATGCTGCCGCCGTCGTTGAGACTCCGCGCCTCGCGCTCGACCTCCTCGGGTGTGCCCTGCAGGAACAGGTTCCTGAACAGGCGCGCCGGGCTGGTCTCGGCCGGGACCATCGCGCCGCTTGTCGTGAAGGATTGACTCTGCGAGGTGGCCGTGGCCAGGACGATCGAAGGAAACCGCGTGACGTACCCGAGGTGGTTCGCGGCTGCCTGGTCGAGCGAGATGGTGTTGCGGAACCCGTCGAGGCCGGGCCGCCGGGCGGCCGTCAGCCAGGTGATTTCCGAGTTGTGCGGCTGCCGGCCGCTCTGCTCTTCGTGCGAGAACCCCGTGAACAGCGAGTACCGCGCCCGGTGGCCGTCGATGAGTCGCAGGTACTCGGTCGCCTCATAGTCGGTGCCGGCCGTCGTCGGGAACCAGGAATCCGAGTAGAGTCCAAGCGTGCTGCAGATCGTCACCAGGCGCTTCGGCGACGCGGCCGCCGCGCGCGCCAGCGCCGGGTGCATCGATTCGAGCAGCGGCAGCGCCAGCGCGACCCCGGACGCGCGCAGGAAGGTGCGGCGGTCGAGCGGTCCGTTGCTTGTCATGCCTACTGTCTCCTGAACAGGTCGCTCTGCACGACCTGGCGAATCATCGTACGGACCGGGTGACCGGCCGCGCGTCCCTCGTCGACGATCTGTTGGACGCTGTCCCGGTCGGCGAACTCGATCTCGGCGCCGGTCGCCAGCACCAGCAACTGCGAGGCGAGGTGCCGCGCCACCTGGTCGAGCTCGGTCGCGAGCAGCAGCTGCTTGTACTCCTCGATGCCGGTAAAGGCGGCGCCCTCGGGCGTCACGCCGCTCGCGTCCACCGCGCGCCCTTCCCCGTACTGCCCGAAATAGGTGAAACCGCCCGGCGCCTCGAGCTGTTGCGGAGACGTACGGTAGTGCGTGCGGAAGCCGCCGATCGGGTCGAACGATTCGAGGGCGAATCCGGGCGGGTCGATCCGGCGATGGCAGCTCATGCAGACCGGCGTATTGCGGTGTGCATCGAGCTGCTCGCGAATGGTGGTCGTACCGCGCGTATCCGGTTCGATGTTGCCGACCGCCTCCGGCGGCGGCGGTGCCGGCCGGCCGAGCAGGTTCGCCAGCACGAAGTTGCCGCGCGGAATCGGCGACGTGGTCGTCCCGTTCGCCGTAATCTTGTGGATGCTCGCCTGCGCCAGCAGCCCACCGCGCGGGCTGTCCGGCGGCAACTGCACCTTCCGCATCTGCTGACCCCTGACGTCGGGGATCCCGTAGTGCTCAGCCAGACGGCGGTTCAGGAACGTGAAGTCGGCGTCGATCAGGTGCCCCGCGCCGAGGTTCCGGGCGATCAGCTCGGCCAGAAACTGCTCGGTCTCCCGTGCCATGGCCTGTCCCAGACGGTCGTCGAACTCCGGATAGAGGCCCGGGTCCGGCGAGGTGGCCTTCATTTCGTACAGTCGGAACGCCTGCCCCGCGAAGTCCTTGACGAAGCGCTCGCTGCGCGCGTCGGCGAGCAGGCGGTCGACCTGGCGGCCCAGGACCACGGGATCGGACAGGTTTCCCCCACGTGCCGCGTCGAACAGCTCGGTGTCGGGCAGGCTGCGCCACAGGAAATAGGACAGCCGCGTCGCCAGGCTGAAGTCGTCCAGCTCTCCCGTCGCGCCGGCGTGGAACAGGAACGGCGGCGCGCTCAGGATGGCGCGCAACGGCACGCGGACGGCCTCGACGAACGGCCGTCCCGCGGCCAGCAGCGGACGGGCGAGGCTGGCGTAGGCCTCCAGCTCGTCGTCGCCCACCGGCCGGCGGAACGCCCGCGGCGCGAACGCCGCGACGATGTCCGCCACGTGCTCGTACGGGTCCTTCGTGAGTCGAATCCCGCCGTCCTCGTCGAAGTCGACCCCGACCAGCAGCGCGCGCGTGCTCGGCGGGGGCCACGTGTCGAACAGCGGCCCTTCGATGGTCATCGACTTGAACGCGATGCCCTCGCTCGGCCAGTCGTCGATGACGTGCGCGTAGCCCTTCGACGGGTCCGTCAACTCCGCGTAGGGGTTGACGTCCGGTGGCATGTCGAGGTCCGCGGGCGACACGCCGATGAGGTGGCCCGGGCGCATGAACGGGGTCAATTCGATCGTGCGCGGTCCCTCCAGGTCGAACGACCCGATCAGATCGTCGAGCGAGGCGGCCACGCCCGACAGGCTGCCGCGGTACACCATGAGCGTGACCGGCGTGTCCGCCTGGTACGGGTAGGCGTCAATCGTGACGCGGTAGCGGCCCGGATAGGGCACGCCGAAGCCTTCCGAGCTGCTGTGGAAGGTATACGTCGAGGTGAAATCGAAGAACTGCACGAAGGCGTCGTCGAGCTGCTTGACGCTGCCCAGCCCCAGCGCCTGGGCCTGGCCGATGAAATAGAGGTACTGCGACTTGGCGTAGTCGATGAGATAGGGCTCGGTGGGCGGCGGCGGCCCGGTCACGAGGGCCGCGTCGAGCGCCCGGTCGGCCGCCTCCAGGTAGCTGCGTACGTGCAGCGGCGACATGCTCTGGTTTGCCGCGACCGTATCCATCCCGCCGGAGTCGGCTTCCGCGGGCAGCGTCAGGCTGAGATCGGTCGCGATGTACTCGTCGATCCCCAGCAGATCCTGCAGGGTGTAACCGTATTCCAGCCGCGTGAGCCGGCGCAGCGGCGTGCGCTGTTCACCGCGGGCCGCCAGGTTGGCCGACACGAGGGCTCGTTTCAGTGCGTCGAGCGCCGTATCCATGAGGGCCGCGTTCGGTCTTCGCGCGGCCGGCGGCGGCATTTCGCCCTGTTCGACCCGCTCGTAGATCCGCTGCCACGCGCGGAACGTGTCGTGGTCCGTGAGATCGAAGCCGAGATCGGTGAGGTTCAGGGGCGTCGCCGTGCGCGGCCCGTGGCACTGCAGGCACGAGGTCTCCAGCAGCGGCGTCACGTCGGTTTCGAACGACTGCGCCGCCGCCGGGCCGGACGCGAGTCCGGGCACCAGCAGGACGAAGAGCAACCCGCTACATCTGGCCATGACTCACATCCTCGATGGCGCTACGGCATGCGGAACGCGGCGTCGAAGGAGAACTCCAGGTCGACGGTCGCTCCCGCCGGTAGTTCGATCGGCGTCGGGGTGGGCTGCAGGGGCCGCCAGGTTGCGGCCGGCGAGCCGGGCGGCACCGCGCTCAGTCCGTCCCAGCCGCCGTTGCTGTCGAACAGGGCGGACAGGTAGACCGGAGAGGTTGTGACGTTCGCGAATTCCACCGTCTGGCCGTTCTCGGTGGCAATCTGCGCAGCGATCGGCACGGCGCCGCCTGCGATGTCCGGCGTGTCGTAGAGCGCGAGGTACAGGGCGTGCATCCCATCGACGTCGCCCGGACCCGTGTAGCTCACCGTCACGTTCAGGGTGGCTCCCTGCACGGCCCAGGCCAGTACGGCCGCTGCGACAACCGCAGCCGCGACGACACCTATTTTGCGTCCGACGTTCGTCATGCGCATGTTCCAACCTTGCAGAAGGCCCGACTATACCAAAGTGAGCAACCACTTACCAGTCAGGGTCCGGGGTGCGCGAGCAGCCACTCCACGGTCAGACGCGTGAAGTGCTCGGACAACTCGGGCACGTGGGCGCCGCCTTCTATCGTCCACAGCTCGGCGGACCCGCCGGGCTTGCAGCCGCGGGTGTAGCGCGTCACGGTCGTGTCCATGCCCGGCAACGTGCTCACGAGGTCCAGCCGGCCGGTCTCGGCGCCCGCCGCGGCGCAGCCGTTGCGGGTCGCCCAGTTCTCCACCGACTCCCGGGCGCCCGGATAGGACGCCCCTTGGATCTCGCCGCCGTCGTACGCGATGGCGCTGTCGGCGTCGCCGTGGATCTGCAGCACGTGCACGGGATGGGGCGGAACGGGCCGCCTGGCCGTCTGGTCGGCCCCGGCGAAGCTCGCGATGGCGGCGATGACACCCGGGTGGTCGTGGGCCAGCCGGTGCGCCATGAAGGCCCCGTTGGAGTGGCCGATGATGAAGACGCGCCGGTCGTCGATGTGGTACTGCGCCTGCACCCCGGCGATGATGTCCATGATGTACGCCGAGTCGTCGAGCTCCCTGCCCTCCCAGTTGCAGCAGGCAGCCGACGCGTTCCAGAACCGGGGATTGTTCTGGGCGTCGGACGGTGTGCCGTCCGGCGCCACCGAGATGAAGCCGTACGTGTCGGCGAGCGCGCTCAGTCCCATGTACTCGTCCTGCACCGCGCCGGTCCGGCCGTAGGTGTGCAGCAGGATGATGAGCGGCATCGGGGCCTCGCCGGTGTATCCGGCGGGCACGGTGACCGGCAGGGCGCCGCGTCCGGCGTCCACGGTCTGCGCAGTCGCCGCTCCGGAGGCGGCGAGCAGTGTCACAAGAACGAGCCAGTGCATGTTTCGCATCGACCTATCGTAGCAGGCCGTGGCCCGTGACCTGCTCCCGCTCGGGGTCGTGTTGCAGGCACGGCTTCCGGCGGGCGTAGTGAGTGTCTGCTCATCATGCAATCGTGCGCCGGCCAGGTGACAGGAGCCGCGGCCGCAACTCCGGCGGGCACCCCGGCGTGCAGCTCGGGACAGCCGACTGCAGGCGCGGCAAGCGCCTATGCTCGCGTATACTGCGGGCCGGATGCCACGCAGCGTCGTCCTGACGGGTGTTACCGCGCTCGGTCTGATCCTGGCGGCCGGAACGCACGGCGCGCAGGCGCCCCGCCCGCCCATCGAAGTCCAGCGGATCACCGATGCCCTCTACATGCTGGGTTCGGGGACCACGACGGGCGGGAACACGGCGGTCTTCATCACTGCTGCAGGCGTCGTGCTGGTCGACACCAAGCTGGAGGGGTACGGCCAGGACATTCTCGACCACGTGCGGCGTCTCAGCGACAAGCCGGTGACGACGATCATCAACACCCACGTCCACTTCGACCACAGCGGTTCGAACACCGAGTTCCCCGAGACGGTGCATTTCGTGGCGCACGAGAACATTCGGCGTCACATGGCGCGCACCGACTGCCAGCCGATACCGACCAACTGCGACGACTTCCAGGGCGAGAACGCGAAGTACCTGCCGTCGACGACGTTCTCGGACCGGCTCACGCTCTTCGCCGGCGGTCCTGACGAGATCGACCTCCACCACTTCGGTCGCGGCCACACCGACGGGGACACCTTCGTCGTGTTCAAGGCCGCGCGCACGATGCACACGGGTGACATGTTCCAGGGCAAGCTGCTGCCGTTCATCGACGCCGCGAACGGCAACGGCGGGAGCGCCATCGAGTTCGGCCGGACGCTCACCCGGGCGATCGCCGGCATCTCCGACGTGGACACGATCATCACCGGGCATTGGGAGACGCCGCTCGCTTGGAGCGACCTGGTCGACTATCGAGACTTCTACGCCGACGTGGTCCGCCAGACCCAAGCGGGCATCGACGCGGGGCGCAGCGCCGACGAGACCATTGCCGCCTACACGAAGCCGGCGCGCTTCAGCGACTACGACGCGCCGGCAAGCGGCACGTTCAGCGTGACGAGCATCGTCAACCACATCTACGCGGGGCGCTGAGCCGCAGCACGACGCGCTGCGGGCGCCGCAGCATGCGGGTGCGGGCGACAGCGTAGCCGCCGCGACCACGCCAAGTGCTGACAGGTCCGAGCGCAGCCTATCGCGCGGGTCGGATCTTGAGGCCGTTCAGGAGGAGGCGGGCGTAGGCCTCGACGACCATGTCGTCGGAGAAGCCCGTGTCGAGGCCGTACAGTTTGCGGCGAATGGCCTCCTGGGCGGGCAGGGCGGTCAGGGCCGCCGCGATCAGACTGCTGCTTTCCCGACTGAAGGCCCCTTCGGTCTGCCGCCGCTGGACGTAGTCCCGCAGGAAAACGAACAGCGGATAGCTCTGCATCTGTTCGAACAGGTGCTGGTTGTCGGACGGCTCCTGCTCCAGCCAGGCGTAGAGCAGCATGCGATGCAGATCCCGATCGTGTTCGTAACCGTAGAAGATGGCGCGAATGAGCGTGCGCAGCAACCGTTCGTCCTCACCCCGCTCGACGTAGTCCTGCAGCTCGGCGATGAGCTGCTCGGTGCCCACGCCGGTCCGGCGGTCGAACGCCGCCTTGTAGAGGTCGTTCTTGGTGGGGAAGTGCTTGAAGATCGTCGCCTCGCTCACGCCGGACGCCTGGGCCAGGGCCCTGGTGGTCGTGCCCTTGAACCCGTGCCGGCCGAACAGGGCGATGGCCGCGTCGATGATCTGGGCCCTGCGCTCGGGACCGGACATCCGGTTGCCGGACTTCGGCGCCTGGGTGGTAACGGGATCGGTGCGCGCGTCGTTTGGCACGTTGCGTGCGTGCCGGCGGCCAGCAGCTGTGGCCGCGCGGCGTCGCAAGGGCATGCGGCGCCCCGGGGAGCGGTGAGGCTCCCCGGGGCAAGGGCTGCCGGCTAGAAGGACACCTGCGCGCCGAACGACAGCACCCGGCCCTGGTTGAACTGGATCGGCCGGTAGAAGTCGTCGTTGAGTGTCCCGCCTCCGCCGAAGAACCGGTTTCGCGTGAAGACGGTGAGGGTGTTGAACAGGTTGCTTGCGTCCATGAACGCCCGCACCCGCATGCCGCCGCCCAGCGTCATGATCTTCTGGAAGCGGATGTTGAGCTGCGTGGTGATGTCCTCGAATTGCGTGCCCGGCTCGATCAGCGCGACATCGACGTTTTCCAATACGGGCTGGAAGCTGGTGTCCAGCGGGGACACGAGCGGCCGGCCCAGGTCGACCGCGTCCACCTGGTAGGTGGCCAGGATCTCGTTGCCCGCGAACACCTGGAACAGGCCGGAGATCATCGTGTCGAACGGCAGCGGGATGCCGCCCGACAACTTGAAGTTGTTGCGGAATCCACGCGAGTTGTCGCAGAAGTCGAGGCCGAACGCAGGGCTGTCGTCCGCCGGGTTGCCGTTGGGGTTGTCCAGCCGTGGTTCCGTGCAGAAGTTGCCGCTGGCCTGGCCGCCCGTCCAGCTCGCCTGCGCGAAGCCTTCGCGCCACAGCCGGCCGTCCACAATCACCTCCAACCCGTTCCAGCTCCGCGAATCGTCGGGCGCACGGGTATAGAGGATGTCGCCCGTCGAATACCCGAAGTCCGGGTCGGCGTACTCGTACAGCGTGAGCTGCTGGCCGCCGCCGCCCGGCAGGCGCTCGTCGACCGGCCCGGTGAACGCGATTGGGGAATAGTGGCTGGCGTCGACCGCGGTGTTGTCCGCCCAGCGGAAATTGCCGAACTCCCGCCGGATCCACTTCGCGCTGACCGACCAGCTGTTGCCGAGCTCGTGCTCGATGCCGGCGTTGTACTCCCAGTTGCTCTCGCGCAGTGCGTCGGGGTCGAGCCGGTTCGCCGTCGTCGGCGTGCCGTAGTTCGGGTTGAACGACGAGCCGATCTCGTTGTACTGGGGCGTCCCGTCGGGGTTGAGCGCCGTGCCGTCGCCGTTGGCGTCGACCCAGGTGCGATAGTCGATGTTCAGGCCGAACGGACTGAACGTCGAGGTGATCCCGAGGGCCTCGTTCGCCACGTAGCGTCCCGCGAACACCTTGATCGCCGTCCGGCCGTCGCCGAACAGGTCGTAGGCCACGCCGAAGCGCCCGCTCCAGTCCTGCCAGCTCGGGAGGTCGCCGATGGGGTCGGCGGTGATCTCGGGCGTGAAGAAGCCTGCGGGCCGCGTGCCCCCGGCCAGGGAGCTGTTGAACCAGTCGTAGCGCACGCCGACGTTGACGGTGAAGCGGTCCAGGGTCCAGGCGTCCTGCGCGTAGAACCCGCACTCGCAATTCTGCTTCCGGAGGTCTTCCGCGTCCCCGTTGCCCATCACCAGCAGGTAGAGCGGGAACCCGTTGAAGGTGTACGCCTGGAAAATGTCGCCGTTGTTCTTCCAGCGGAAGTACTGCAGGTGCCCGCCGTACTGGAACCCGGCCTTGAAGTTGTGCGAGCCGGTGACGTACGAAATCGAGGCGTTCGCGAAGCGCCGGTGGTCTTCGCTGGCGTAGTCCTGGAGGAAGCTGGTGCCCGACTGCAGGCCCGTGGCGACGTCCTGGAACGACACCCGGCCGACGCCGTTCTCCTCGAAGTCGAGGAACTTGAGGTCCAGCCGCTGGTACGAGAAGGTCGCCTCGAACAGCAGCCGGTCGGTCCAGGTCCCCGTCCAGCGCGTCGTGCTCATGTAGTTCGGGTCCGAAGTGCCGTTGAACAGCGCCTCGGCCGAGACCCGACCGAAACCGGTGCCAACGACGCGGCCGAAGTCGTTCTGCTGCCCGGTGAACGCCGACGTGACCTTGTTCGCCTGGTTGACCTGCCAGGTGATCCGGATGTTCTGCACGCTGCTGGTGCCCTCGCCGAACGCCCGCAGGTCGTCGCCGAGGCCGTCGGGCGTCGACGGTTCAGCGGGGTCGAAGAAGATGTCGGGCCGGAAGGTCTTGCTGCGGTTGCGCACGTACGAGCCGAAGAACCACAGCCTGTCCTCCCGGATGGGGCCGCCGAACGCCGGATTGATGCCGTAGCTCCACGCTGTGGGCGCGAACGCGAACCCGGCTTCTTCCAGCTCGGGCGTCAGGTTGCTGTCGGCGAACGTATCGCGCGTGCCGTCGAGGAACAGCTCCCCGGAGAAGGTGTTGGCGCCTGCCTTGGGAATCAGGTTGGTCCGGACGCCGCTTTGGGGGTACTCGGCCGACAGCGCGCCCGTGTCGAACACGATCTCCGCGATCTGCGCCTCGTCGGTGACGAGCCCGACGCCGCCCACGGATTGGCTGCGGCTGCCGAGCTGCGTGCCGGTCTCGACGCCGTCGACGTGCCCCTGGCTGTCCGCGCCGGTGGAGCCGTGCACGGTCGGCCCGCGCTCGTCCAGGGTGCCGGCTGTCGCGAGGAAGTTGTTCCGCGCGTCGACGCCCGGTGCGTACTGCATCCCGCTGATGATGCTCTGCGCCACCGGCAGCGCGTTGACCTCGTCGGTGTTGAACACCGTCTGCTCGCGCGTGTTGACGACGTCGACCAGCGGGGCCTCGCCCGACACCGTCACCGTCTCGGCGATCTGACCTACCTCCAGGGTGGCGTCGACGTTGGCCGTGAACGCGCCCTCGAGCACGACCCCGTCACGCACGACACTGCGGAACCCCTGCAGGCTGAAGGTGACGGCGTAGGTTCCAGCCGGCAGATTGATGATGCGGTAGTTGCCGGCGCCGTCCGTGGCGACCGTGCGGCTGCGCTCGATGAGGGCCGGGCTCTCGGCCAACACGGTGACGCCCGGCAGCACCAACCCGGTCCCGTCCTCGACCGTGCCGGCGAGACCCGCACGGTCCTGTGCGCCTGCCGTGCCGGGCACGACCACGGCGCCCGCCGCCAGCAGCAACCCGACGACCGACTGCAACCTGCCGCACCTACGTCTCATGAACCCCTCCTCCGTCGATCACGGTGACAGCGGTGAGCAACTGCTCGCTACTCGACCGCAACATTTCTCGCGACACGAGATCCTGTCACACCGGTTACGCCTGCACAAGGCGCCGGTTTCGGCGCCTGACGTTGCTGCCCGGCCGGCGCCGCCCTCGTGACAGCGGCGGCAAGTGAGTGCTTGCTTGCGACAGGAGGAGCGCACGGCCGTCCGTCGCGGCGGGCGGGCCGGCGGGCGGGCGCGGTAGACTGTCAGCAGTTGCCCAGGCCATGTCGTGCGCGTGGCGGCGGTCTGGTTGTGGAGGGAGGATGTAAACGATGCGAAGGGGACGCGCACAGCGTGAGGGAGCCTCTTGGCGCCGGCTCGTGTCAATCGCGGTCGGGCTGCTGGCGCCGGTGCTGGTGGCGGCCGCGCCGGCGGCCGCCCAGTCGCAGACGGCCGACGGCACGTTTCAGCCCTGGCACGCAGTGATGTACCGCTCCGTGCTGGCAGCCGTTCCGTCACCGGACGGAAGCCGGACGGCGTTCCTGCGTACCAGCCCGCGACGCGCGCTGGAGGACGAGAGCGGCCGGGCGTGGGTGGAGCTGTACCTGCTCGACGCCGATGGTCGGGAGGTGCCCTTCGTCACCGGCGCGGTCGCGGTGGGGCGTCCCGTCTGGCTCGGCAACGACGAGCTGGCGTTCGGCACACGGCGGGAGGGCGATGCGCAGCGGGCCGTATACCGCATCTCGACGCGGGGCGGCGAGGCCCGCAAACTGCTGGAGCATGCGACCAGCATCGGCGCCTTCGACGTCAGCGCGGACGGACGCTGGCTGGCCTTCCTGGCGCCGGACGAGCGCGATGCCGAACGGGCGGCGCTCAGCCGGCAGGGCTTCAACCAGGAGATCTTCGAGGAGCACCTGACGTTCACGCGGCTGCACATCGCCGACCTCCATTCCGGAACCGGGCCGGACGACCGCGACGTGCGGACGCTGGACATCGACGGGTCGTTGCGGTCGCTGCGCTTCGCCCCGGACGGGGAGCGGCTGCTGATCGGGTCGACCCCGACGCCGCTCGTCGACGACGGGTTCGTGGCACGCCGGCTGCAGGTGGTGGACCTCGACGGGCAGGTGCAGGCGGACATCGCAATCGAGGGCAAGCTGGGCCGTGCCGACTGGAGCCCGGACGGGCGTCATATCGCGCTGGTGGGGTCGGTCGACCGCAACGATCCGGCGCCCGGCCGCCTCATGGTCGTGAGCGCGGCCGGCGGGACGCCGCGCGACCTGCTGCCGGGCCTCGAGGCCCACGTGGCGACCTTCGACTGGCGCGCCGACGGCACCCTCGTCTACGTCACCGACATCGGGACCGAAACCGAGGTGGGGTCGATCGCGGTCGATGGATCCGACCGCCGGACGCTGCTGCCGGCCGGCGAGCTGATAGTGCTCGCCGTCGATGTTGCCGGCACGGGCGCGGCGACCCTGGTCGCGCAGACGCCGCAGCACCCGAACGAGGTGTACGCGCTGCCTGCCGCCGGCGGCGACGCGGAGCGCCGCACCACCAGCAACGACTGGCTGGCCGACCTGCGCTTCGCCGAGCAGACGGTCATGCGCTACGCGGCCCGGGACGGACTGGAGCTGGAAGGCGTCCTCATCCACCCGCTCGACCACGAGCCCGGTCGGCGCTACCCCCTCATCCTGTCCGTTCACGGCGGACCGGAGGCTCACGACCGCAACGGCTGGCTCACCGGCTACTCGGCGCCGGGTCAGGTGGCCGCGGCCCGCGGGTTCTTCGTGCTGTACCCCAACTACCGGGGCAGCACCGGCCGCGGCGTCGAGTTCTCGAAGATCAGTCAGGCGGACGCCACCGGACCGGAGTTCGACGACCTGGTGGACGCGGTCGACCACCTCATCGAGAGCGGTCTCGTAGACGGGGAGCGGGTCGGCATCACGGGCGGCTCGTACGGCGGCTACGCCTCGGCCTGGGGCACGACGTACTACTCGGAGCGGTTCGCGGCGTCGATCCCGTTCGTGGGTATCAGCAACGCCATCTCGAAGATGGGGACGACCGACATCCCGCAGGAAATGTACGACGTGCACCATCGCAAGTGGCTGTGGGACGACTGGGAGTACTTCGCCAAGGCGAGTCCCATCTACTACGTCACGCGCAACCGCACGCCAACCCTGATCCTGCACGGCGAGGAGGATCCGCGCGTGCATCCCAGCCAGTCGCTGGAGCTGTATCGGCAGCTCAAGGTGCTGGGCCAGGCGCCCGTCCGGCTCGTCTTCTATCCCGGCGAGGGCCACGGCAACGCCCGGTCAGCGGCGCGGCTCGACTACGCGCTGCGCACGCTGCGCTGGATGGAGCACTACCTGCAGGGCCCGGGCGGCGAGCCGCCCGACGCCGATATCGACTATGCGGCGTACCTGCCGTGGGTTGCGGATGACAGCGGCGACGAGCCGGCCGCCCCCGCGCCCACCGACGGCGGCGCGCCGTAGCGGGCGCGGCGCGGAGTCGCGCGCGGCATTGTCACGACCGTGTCTCGGTGCGCCGCGGGGTTTCGCGGCGAGCTGCAGGGCGCCCCGCACGCGGACGCCGGGGGTGCGGGGCGCAGCCCCGTCAGAATGAAGCCGGAGGCATCATGAGCAGATCGGTTTGCACGTTGCTGGCGGCGGTCGTCGCCGCCCCGCTACTGGCCGGGAGCGCCAGGGCGCAGATCACCGGCTTCGACCTGCAGGTGGTCGAGTCGCCGGCCCTGGGCGGGCGGCACTTCGGCGAGGCCGGCCAGTACGAGTGGCTGCGCGGGGTCGTCGCGGGCGAGGTGGACCCGGCCGATCCGCGCCACCAGGGCATCGTGAACCTCGATCGCGCGCCGCGCAACGCGGCGGGGCGTGTCGAGTATCAGGCCACGGTCGAGATCTACCGACCGCTCGACATGCGCCGCTGGAACCGGGCGCTCTACCACACGGTCTCGAACCGGGGTGGGGCGGGGGCGGCCGAGCCGGCGCTGCTCGAGCGCGGATTCGCCTTCGTGCGCGTCGGCTGGCAGGGCGACCTGGCACCCACGGCCTCGAACGTCGTCGCCTACCTGCCGGTTGCTTTGCATCCCGACGGCTCCCCGCTGGTCGGGCCGGCGCTCGAGGAGTTCATCTTCAACGACGCCGAGTCCCGCTCGCGCGGCCGGCTGACGTATCCGGCCGCCGCGCTCGACGCGCCCGCGATGCTCTCGGTTCGGCGCACGCAGGACGGCAGACGGGAGCGGCCCGCCGACCTGCAGTGGCGCTACGTGAACGAGCGGGAGATCGCAATCAGCCGCCCGGCGGGCTTCGACGGCGGGGCGATCTACGAGTTCATCTACGAGGCGAAGGACCCGCTCGTGCTGGGGCTCGGCTTCGCGGCGATGCGCGACGCCATCTCGTTCCTGCGCTACGAGGCGGCCGATCGCGCCGGCAACCCGAACCCGCTCGCGCTGGACGGCGAGCTGGCCCGCACGGCCGTCTCGCTCGGCATCTCGCAGAGCGGCCGAATGCTGCGCGACTTCGTCTACCAGGGCTTCAACGAGGACGTCGCCGGCCGCATCGTGTTCGACGGCATCCATCCGCACATCGCCGGCTCGCGCAAGACGTTCACCAACTACCCGTTCGGCCAGCCGGGCCGCTGGCAGAAGCAGCACGAGGACCACGTATACCCCGGGGACCAGTTCCCCTTCACCTACACGACCCTCACCGATCCGCTGACCGGCCGTACCGACGGGCTGCTGGAGCGCTGCCGCGCTTCGGACACCTGCCCCCGGGTGGTGCACAGCGACGGCGAGGCCGAGCTGTGGCAGGCACGTGCGTCGCTCGTGGTGACCGACCCGCTCGGCCGGCACATCGAGTTGCCCGAGAACGTCCGCGTCTACCTGCTCGCGGGCACGCAGCACGGCGGCGGCCCGGGCGTCCACACGCGGCCGCCGGGCCGGGGCATCTGCCAGAACCTGACCAATCCGCTGCCGGTGGCCGACGTGCGCACCGCCCTGAGCATCGCGCTCCACGAGTGGGTCGCGCACGGCATCGAACCGCCCCCGAGCCGCTTCCCGACCGTTGCCGGAGGAGGGCTCGTCGGCGCCCACGACACCGGGTTTCCCGGCATTCCCGGTGTGACGTACTCGGGGTCGTACAATCCGCTGCACGTGGCCGACCATCGCTTCATGCCCGCGCTGGAAGGCGACGCCTACACGGTGCTCGTCGGGCGCACCGACGCCGACGGCAACATGGTCGACGGGGTGCGGCACCCCAACCTGGCGGCGCCGATCGGCACGTATACTGGCTGGAACCTGCGGCGCGCCGGCTTCGCCGAGGGGGCACAGTGCGCCGGGGCCGGCTCGTTCGTTCCGTTCGCGCCGACCGAGGCCGAGCGCACGGCGGCGGGCGACCCCCGGCCGTCGCTCGCGGCGCGCTACCCCGACCATGCCGCCTACGTGGCGGCGGTCGCCGCTGCGGCCGACGCCCTGGTGGCCGAGCGCCTGCTGCTGCGGGCCGACGCGGACCTCCTCGTCGAGCGCGCGCGGCGCAGTGCGGGCCCGACGCAGAACTGACGCGACCCGCACCGCGGCGGCGCGGCCGGCGTCACGTCGCAACGGACCGCAGTCCCGGCGAGAACGACAGCACGTCGCCGACGTTGTCGAAGCCGTAGCCGGACTCGTCGGTCGGCAGCAGTGCCCGGCCGTCGCCGTTCAGCGCGAGCAGGTCGCGGACGGCGTGCGTGTACTGGAATCGGTTCAGCCGACGGACGGCCGCTGCCTCATCGCACGCCCCGCGGCGCGTTGTTCTCGGGCCGCAGCTCGTAGGGGGCCCCGGTGCCGGACGAGCCGAGGAACAGCTTCGTGCCGTCGGGGAAGGTGATGTCGCGGCCGTTGGCGCGGTTCGTGCCGTCCTTGGCCTGGTAGCCGTCGACGTGGATCTCGGTCCCCGGCAACAGCGACTCCTTGGTGAAGCCGCGCCGGAACAGCACGTTCGGTGTCCCGCCCTCGAATGCCCAGCTCTGGGTCGACCCGTCGTCCATCTCGACGTCGATGTGGATCCAGACGTGGGGGTTGACCCACTCCATCCGGGTGACGGTGCCGGAGAAGTTGACGGGACGGTTGGCGTCGAACTCGGCCGCGAAGGCGTGATGTGCCGCGGCCGGCGTTGCGAACGCCGCCAGCAACAGACCCGCTCCGAGGGTGCCGACAATCAGCTTGCTGCGCATGGTTTCATTCTCCCGCTGCTTGCGGTGACCGGTTAGTCGATTTCGTCATTCGTCATTCGTCGCCGGGGCCGGGCGCCGGCCGCGCCGCTCACCGCTGTAGCGGATCGACCTCGTCGCCCGACTCGGCGAACCCGGCTGCGAACCCGCCGCAGCCGGCGGTGCACAGCGTGGCCGGATCGGGGCCGCGCCCCTCCGCGAAGGCCCGGTCGTCGGCGCGGGCGCCCGCCAGCAGCCCCGGCATGCCGTAGTTGCCTTCGTGGCAGCGGGGTTCCTTGTAGAGACGGTTGGCCCGGTTGTCCTGCAGGCTCAACTCGAGAGCCACCGTCCACGGCCGGGTCCAGGTGGTCGGGTCCTCCATGGTGGCGACGTACTCCAGGGTATCCGCAGCGGTCCGCGTCCAGCGCTCGACGACGTGCAGGTTCTCGCGGGAGCCGTGGAAGTCGGTTTTGGGGGTGAAGTTGGTGACGTTCACCACCAGCGTGTTGCCCTCCCAGCGGCCGCGCGAGTCGCCCCACCACTGGCGCAGGTCGGACGGCAGGTGCGGGCGGTCCGTCACCGGGATGACGCGCTGCCAACCCTGTCCCTGGCCGGTGTCGTAGAAGATGGAGACGGTGCCGGGCGCCTGTACCACCTGCAGGAAGAAGCCGGCGGCGCCGCCGAAGTCGGGCAGCCTGGCGCCCAGACAGCGTTCCGACAGGCCGCGGTCCTCCGGGCCGTCGGAGCGGTTGAAGGAGCCGCCGGCGGCCGCCCCCGTGGCGGGGTAGTGCGGCGGCGGCTCGAACCGGCGGGGCGACGGCGGCCCGTACTCGCCGCCCGCACAGGCCGGGAGGTTGTCCTGGCAGACGTTGGTGGCCTGCAGCAGCGCCAACTGATACTCGCGGATCTCGTCCCGGCGGCGGGCCGCCTCCGGCGTCAACTCGGGCAGCCGGCCGTTCGGCGGATCGACGATCAGGGACGTCCGCCGGCCCAGGTGCTTGTGGCTCAGGAAGATCGCCGCGCTGTACGCGCCGCCGACGTCCTGCTCGCTGCCGCGAGCGTCGCGCCGCCGGTCGAGGGCGAGCACCCGTGCGCGCTCGTCGTCGATGGCGGCCCGTTCCTCCTCGGTGAAGAACTCCCGGTCGGCGTAGCGCGCGGGCCGTTCGAGCGGCGTCTGGTAGTTGGTGGTCCAGATGCCCTCCAGGTTGGGCTCGCCCCAGGCCGTGAGAGCCGCCGGTTGCGGCTCGGTCGCAGACGGTCCCTGGCCGGCGACGGGCGCCAGCTTCAGCAAAACGGTGACGGCGACGAGCACCGCCAGTACGCCGATCGACTCGATCAGTCGCCTGTTCATGACGAACCTCCAGATTCGGCGCCGCGTTTCACGAGATACTCGATGACCGTCGCGTAGGCCCAGTCCGTCGCCGCGTCCAGCGCGGTGCGCCCGTCGAGGTCGGTCGCGTTGACGTCGACCTCCAGTTCCACGGCCGCCTTCACGGTCGCCAGCACCCGGGCCTCGGGCTCGCCGTCGGCGGCCGGAGTCCACGCCCGCAGGCGCCGTCCGCCGCCCATGCCCAGCGCCGCCATGAGGGCCGTCGTGGCCTCCCTGCGCCGGATGCCGCGCCGCGAGGGTACGTATTCGGCATGATGCACGAAACGCGGATCGGCGCCGTGCTCCGCGAGCAGGCGCATGATGCCCGGCTCGCCCAGGCGCGCGGCCAGCCAGAACGGCGTCGCGCCGACCAGCGCCGGCTGAAAGTGGAAATCCCGCGAGGCGCGCCGGGTCGGTGTCCACGTGCGCAGCTGCGCGTTCGGGTCGGCACCGTGGGCCAGCAGGGCGCCGACGAGCCGCACGTCCCGGCGCATCACCGCCGGGTGGAGCGCGCTGAAGCCGGCGCCCGCCGCGTTCGGGTCGGCGCCTGCCGCCAACAGGAACTCGACCATCTCCACGTGTCCGGCGTGGGCGGCCAGGACCACTGCGCTGACGCCCCAGGCGTCCGCATCGTCGACGTCGGCGCCGGCGGCCACGAGCCGCCGCGCGGCGGGAAGCGCGCCCTCACGTACCGCAAACAGCAGGGCCGTGTTGCCCCCGTGGGGGATGTCGCCGTTGTACTCGGGCCGTCCGTGGGGCGGCACGGCCATCACCTGGCTCCAGACGTCGGAGCGGGCGTGCACGTCGGCGCCGTGGGCGAGCAGCACCTCGACGGCGGCCGTCCGCTGGCGAGCCGCCGCCCACATCAGCGCCGTCTGCCCGCGCGCGCCGCGCGCTTCCGGGTCGGCCCCGGCCGCCAGCAACTGCCCGAGGACATCCGCGTTGCCCGCCCGGGCGGCGACCATCGCCGGCGTTTCGCCGACCAGGAGCGACCGGTTCGCATCGGCGCCGGCCGCCAGCAGCCGGCGTACCATGGCGGGGCTCGCGTTCTCGGCTGCGAGCCAGAGCGGCGTAACGCCGAGGTCGGTCGCCGCGTTCACGTCGGCGCCGGCCCCGATCAGCAGGTCGGCGCCCTCGAGGTCGTTGCGGTAGCTCGCCCAGTGCAGCGCGGTCGTGCCGTCCACGTCGACCGCGCCGGCCGGTGCGCCAGCCCCCAGCAGCGCCCGCAGCGCCGCCGTATCGGTGTTGCGGGCCGCGGCGACCAGCGGCGGCGCCTCGCCGGCGGCCGCGCCCCCGGCGGCGAGCAGCACGGCCAGCAGCGCAATCAGCCCTCGCATGGCGGTGTCACACCCCCGGCAGGGCATCGAGCCGGAGCCTGCCCGTGCTGCCGCCGATCCGCTCCACCGGGACATCCATTTTGTCCATCAGGGTCAACAGCAGGTCGGCCATGGAAGGCTCGTCGGCGTAGTGCACGTGGCGGCCGCCGTCGAGCCGCCCCGCGCCGCCGCCGACCAGCAGCAGGGGCAGGTTGCTGCCCGAGTGGCGGCTGCTGTTGGACAGACCGGAGCCGTACAGGATCGTCATGTGGTCGAGCAGGGTGCCGTCGCCATCGGACGTCGCCCGCAGTTTCGCCAGGTAGTCCCCGAAGAGCCGCGTGTGATAGCGGTTGATCTTCGCCATATGCGCCACCAGTGCCGGGTCGTTGTTGTGGTGCGACAGCGGATGGTGCGCCTCGGGCACGCCGATCTGCGGGTAGGGGCGGGCGCTCTGCTCCTTGCCGATCATGAAGGTGATGACGCGCGTGAGATCGGACCGGAAAGCCAGCAACTGCAGGTCCAGCATCAGGGCGAGATGATCCTCGAACTTCGACGGCGCGCCCTGCGGCTGGGCCACCACCGGCAGCTCGACCTCGCGCTGTTCCTCGGTGCGCTGGATGCGCCGCTCGACATCGCGCACGGCCTCGGTGTAATCGTCCACCTTGACCCTATCCTGCGGCCCGAGCTCGCGCTTGAGGTCCGCCAGCCGCGCCGTCACCGCGTCCAGCAGGCTCCTGTGTTGCCGCAGCCGCGCCTCGCGCGCCGCCCAGTCGGTGCTGCCGCTGTCGCCGAACAGCGTCTCGAACACCGCCCGCGGGTTCCACTCCATGGGCAACGCCTGCGTGGGGCTGCGCCACGCGATGGTGTGCGTGTACACGCAGCTCAACTGGCCGCTGCAGGCGCCCGCGTTGTTCGGCTGGTCCATGCCCATCTCGAGCGACGGGATCTGCGTGCGGTCCGCGAAATGTCGCGCCAGGAGCTGGTCCATCGACACGTCGGCCAGGATCTCCACCTCGTTGCGGCCGCCGCGCGTTGTACCGGTCAGGAACGAGCCGGACGCCCCGGCGTGGATATAGTTCCAGCTCGACTTGAGCCCCGAGAGCACGATCATCTGGTCGCGAAACGGGGCCAGCGGCTCCAGGATGGGCGTCAGCTCGAAGTCGCGGCCCTCGGTGGTCGGGAGCCAGTGTTCCATGGCCATCCCGTTTGGCACGTAGAACGCCAGGAAGCGGTGCGCCGGCGGCACGGCGGCCTGCGCACGCGACGCGAACGCGGGCAGCATGGCATCCAGTAGCGGCAACCCCAGGGTCGCGCCGAGGCCGCGCAGGACCGTCCGCCGCGCCAACGGTTTCGTCGTCAGGATTGCCATGGTCTGCGGTTCCTCTCGTTCAGTTGGCGCCGGCCGCCGCACCGGTGGCGCGCAGCAGAAAGCCGGGGCTCTTCACGATACCGGCGACGATCGACGACCAGCGGTAGTCGTGAGCGGCGGCGGCGCGGACGACCTGCCGGACGGCCGGCCGATCGTAGTACTCCAACCGCCGGCCGAAGGCATACGTCATCAGTTTCTCGGTGAGCGTGCGGGGAAACTGCTCGGGCTGTTCCAGCAGCAGCGCGCGCAGCCCCGCCAGGCCTTCGACCGGCGCCCCGCTGGCCGCGGTGCCGCGCGCGTCGACCGGCGCTCCGGCCTCGTCGATGGTCCGCCAGCCCCCGATGGCGTCGAAGTTCTCCAGCGCGAATCCGAGCGGATCGATGACCGCGTGGCAGCTGGCGCACGAGGGGTTCCGGCGGTGCTGCGCGAGACGCTCGCGGATGGGCAGGCGCAGCGCCGCGGGCGTGGCGTCCAGGTTGGTGTCCACGCCGGGCGGAGGCGGCGGCACGGGCAGGCCGAAGATGTTGTCCAGCAGCCACTTGCCGCGCAGGACGGGCGACGTCCGGTCGGGATAGGAGGTGGTCGCCAAAACCGCTCCGTGCGCGAGCAGGCCCCCGCGCTGTTCCCGATTCGAGAGGGAGACTCGCCGGAACCGGCTGCCTTGGACGCCCATTATGCCATAGTGCTGCGCCAGCCGCTCGTTGACGAACGTGTAGTCGGCGTCCAGCAGGTCCGTGACGCTGCGGTCCTCGCGCAGCGTGCTGGCGACGAACAGCTCCGTCTCGCGGCGGAACGCCTGCAGCAGCGTCTCGTCGTAGTGCGGGTAGCGGTGCGGGTCGACCACCACTTCCTCGACGCGGCGCAGGTTGAGCCACTGCGCGGCGAAATCGCGCACCAGCGCGTCTTCGGCCCGGGGATCGGCCAGCATGCGCCGCACCTGCTGTTCCAGGATGGCCGGATCGGCGAGTTGTCCCGCCTCGGCCAGCGCCAGCAGGGGGTCGTCGGGGATGCTGCTCCACAGGAAGAACGACAGGCGCGAGGCGACTTCGAGGTCGCTCAGGCGGTAGGTCTGCTGGCCGCGCGGCAGGTCGATCGGTTCCCGGTAGACGCGCAGCAGAAAGTCCGGATCGACCAGGATGCGCTCGAGACCGTACTGTACGCCGGCCTCGAAGCTGCCTCCCTCGCGCCGGCCCGCGTCGAAGAATGCCAGCAGCGACTCGCGGTCGGCCGCGGTGACCGGCCGCCGATAGGCGCGGCGGGCAACCGTGGACAGGATCCGCTCGGCGCACGGCTGCTCCTCGGCCGGGCTGCGCGGGATGCAGAGGAAGATCCTGCGGCGGCTCGGGGTGTCCTGCGACCGACCGCCGCTCTGGTACGGACCACCGATCTGCACGGCGCCTACCGCCGCGTAGCCCATGTAGACTTGATCGTTCGTCAGCACCCGCCCGCGCTGCAGTGGCTGCGGGAGGCCTTCCGGTTCCCACATGTCCCGCACGAACGACACCCCGACGACCCGCGGGCCGGCCTCCACCGGCACGCGCACCTCGAGTGCGGCGTCGCCGGTCACCTGCATGAACTCTTCCCAGCGGGGGTCGCCGGCGAAGCCGGGCTCGCCGGCACCGGCGTAGCTGGCCGCCACCGGTCGGCCCTCCGCGTTGCCTCCGACCACGAAGCGCTTGAGCAGCCGACCGTCGAGGCGCACCTCGAGCCGCTGCGGCCAGCCCATGCCCATGATGTAGTCCTGGTACTGCCTCCGCAGGCGTACCTTCAAGAGGTACTCGCCGTCGACGGGGAAGTGGTACGGGACGGCGATGCCGCCCCGCGAGCCGAACGGCAAATCCTCGCTCTGCCGCTCGTCCTGCACGACGTGCAGGGGAATCTCGAACGTCTCGATGCTCGGCGCCACCGGGGGCAGGCCGGTCGCGAGCCGCGTCACCTGCCGGGCGACCGACAGGTAGCGTTCCAGGTGGGCTCGTGAGACCGTGAGGACGCCCGCGAAGTTGTCGAAGCTGCCGTCGGCCGTCTCGTCGCCGGGCAGGAGCGGCCGCACGTCGAAGCTGCGCGGGTCGATCGCGAGCAGGTCGCGGACGGCGTTGGCGTACTCCGTGCGGTTCAGCCGGTGGACGGCACCGATGCGGCCGGGTGCGGGGTTGGCGGCCCAGGCCCGATCGATCTCCGCTTCCAGCCAGCCCGCGACGGCGCGATACGTACTCGGGTCGGGGCGCGGTCGTCCGGGCGGCGGCATCGAGCCCGCTCGCAGCCTGCCGATGACGCGCTCCCACGGCTCGGCGTCGGCGTCCGGCCTGGCCGCGTCGAGGCCGTCGAGTGCCAGCCCCGCCGTGCGCAGCCGCGCGTTGTGGCAGGTGACGCAGTAGCGTTCGATGAGGGCCTCCGCTGCCTGCGCGTCCTCGCCGGCGCGCTGGGCCTGCCCGGCCGCCGCCGGCGCCGCGAGGGCCGCCGACGCCACGAGGATCCCGACGACCCGCGCGGGTGCCGACTGCCGCCACTCGAACTCGAAGAACCGCATGCGCAGCCTCCCGGGGCAACGGCCCTGCATCCTGCATAAGGATGCCAACTTGCCGTCCCGAAGTCGAGTGAATTGGACCCTTCAACGTACGGATCGCGCGTCGGACGGCAGGCCCGGCATGTGCGCTGCCGGCCTGCCTGCCGCCACCGTGAGCGTCGCACTCTGCCGCGGCCGGGTGCGGAGAGTGGCAGGTACGGGGTGGCAGGTACGGGGTAGACTGACAGTGGTGAACCGGGACCGGCGCCGGTCGATCCGGCGGTCCGTGCGATTCGATCAGGAGGATGACATGAGCCGCAGAGTTCTCGTCGCCGCACCGTTGGTGTTTGCGCTGGCCCTGGGTGCCGGCCCGGCGGGTGCGCAGACCGCATTCGACCCGCCGCGGCTGCCCGACGGCAGGCCCGACCTGCAGGGCGTCTGGGATTTCCGCACGCTGACGCCGCTCGAGCGGCCCGCGGACCTCGGCGACCAGGCGGTCCTGGCGGCCGAGGAAGCCGCCGCAATCGACGCGCAGGCGGCGGCGCGCAGCGCCGAGTTGAACGCGCCGACCACGAATCGCGACGAGCTGCTGCCCGTGGGCGGCAACGTGGGCGGCTACAACCACTACTGGGTGGACCAGGGCGCCCGTGTAGTTGCGGACCAGCGGACGTCGCTGATCGTGGATCCGCCCGACGGGCGCCTGCCCGCGCTGCAGCCGGGCGCGGAGATGCAGCAGCTCTCGCTGGCCGCGGACCTGGGCGGCACGCTTCCGGTCCGCGTCCGGGCGGCCGGTATCGGCACCGACAGCCACGAGGACCGCGGCCTGGCCGAGCGCTGCCTGCTGGGCTTCAATTCGGGGCCGCCGATCGTGCCTACGGGCTACAACCAGAACATCCAGATCTTCCAGACGTCCGACTACGTGGTGATCTTCCACGAGATGGTGCACGACGCGCGCATCGTGCCCCTCGACGGGCGCGGACACCTGCCGGCGGGCATCCGCCAGTGGATGGGCGACTCGCGCGGCTACTGGGACGGCGACACGCTGGTGGTCGAGTCGACCAACTTCAGCACCAAGACCGCGAGTTTCAATCCGTCGGTGGCCCAGGCGGTCGGGGATGGGACGTACCTGCACCTGACGGAACGCTTCAGCCTGGCGGCGGACGACACGCTGCACTACGAGTACACCGTGAACGACCCGACGACCTTCACGCGGCCGTTCACCGCGCTGCTGCCGATGAAGCGCGGTGACCTGGTGTTCGAGTAGGCCTGCCACGAGGGCAACTACGGCCTCTACAATATGCTGGCCGGCGCGCGCGTCCAGGATGCCGCAGCGCAGCAGTAGGCCGGCGGGACTGCGCTCTGTCCGCAGCGCGGCCCGCGGCCGGCGTACGGACGGGGCCGCCGGTGCCCGCGTGTTGCCGCGCGCCGGCGCACGTGCCGCCGGCGTGGCAGCCGTGGCCGGATGCCTGCTGGCGCCGGCCCTGGCCGCGGCGGGGCAGGCAACACCGGGACTGCCGCCGGTGCCCCTGCCGGCCGGCCCGCTGGTCATCGAGACCGCGGAGGCGCGCATCCGGCTGGTGACCGTCACGCGCGGCCTGTCGCATCCGTGGGCGCTGGCCTTCCTTCCCGACGGCGGCCTGCTCGTCACGGAGCGGGCCGGCCGCCTGCGGCTGATCCGCGACGGCGTCCTCGACCCGCGCCCGGTTGCGGGGCTGCCCGCGGTCCACGCGGTCGGTGCGGCCGGCCTGATGGACGTGGCGCTGCATCCGCGGTTCGGCGACAACCGCTGGGTGTACCTCACGTACTCGCGTCCGGGCGACGACGGGGTTCGGGTGGCGCTCGCGCGCGGGAGGCTGGACGGGATGGCACTGGCCGACGTCGAGACGCTGTTCGTCTCGGACCTGCTGGACGGCGGCGGCGGGGCCGCCTCACGAGTCGTGTTCGCGCCGGACGGCAAGCTCCTGCTGACCGTCGGCGGTGCCTTCGGCGAGCAGGGCGGCCGCGCCCAGGATCCGAACGACACCGTCGGCAAGGTCGTGCGGCTGCGCGACGACGGCGGCATCCCCGACGACAACCCCTTCGTGGACCGCGGCGGCCACCGCCCGGAGATCTACTCGCTGGGACACCGCAACCAGCTCGGGATGGCGTTTCATCCCGGCACGGGCGAGCTGTGGGCGCACGAGAACGGGCCGCTCGGCGGCGACGAGCTGAACATCATCCGCCCGGGCCGGAACTACGGCTGGCCGGTCGTCTCCTACAGCCGGCAATACGCCGGTCCGCGCGTGGCATCGCGACCTTGGCAGGCGGGGATGGAGCAGTCCGAGATCGTCTGGCTGCCGTCGGTGGCCCCGTCGGGGATGGTCTTCTACGACGCTGACCGGTTCCCGCAGTGGGTGGGCGACTTGTTCGTCGGCGCGCTGCGGACCGGCGGGATCCGCAACACGGGGCATCTGGAGCGCATCGTCTTCAACGAGAACGGGGAGGAGCAGCGCCGCGAGTGGCTGCTCACGGAGCTGCGCCAGCGCATCCGCGACGTGCGCCAGGGGCCTGATGGTTTGCTGTACGTGCTGACGGACGCCGACGAGGCGGTGCTCTTCAGAATCGAGCCGGCCGGCTGAAGCCCGCGCAGCCGTTGCCGCCGAAGCGATTTGCGGAGATACTAGGGGCGACCGTTCCGCCCCATCTCGAAGGGAGTTGCGATGAGAAGCATGCATCGGCTCGGACTTCTGCTCGTCGGTGTGCTGGTGCCGGCCGCCGCAATCGCCCAGCCCGCGACGGAGGGCGCAGCCGGCCAGGTCACGTTCGCCAGGGACATTGCGCCGATCCTGCAACGGAGCTGCCAGGAGTGCCACCGGCCCGACTCGGTGGCGCCGATGTCGCTGCTGACGTACGAGGAGGTCCGGCCCTGGGCGCGCGCCATCAAGGCCCGCACCGCGCTCCGCAACAAGCGCGGCGCGATGCCGCCCTGGTTCATCGAGAAGGACATCGGCATCCAGCACTACAAGAACGATCCGTCGCTCAGCGAGGCGGAGATCGAGGCAATCGGTATCTGGGCCGACAACGGGGCTCCGCTCGGCAACCCGGCCGACCTGCCGCCCCCGCGCCGGTTTGCCGGCCCCGATCAGTGGACCATAGGCGAGCCCGATCTCATCGTCGAATCGAACGAGGTCGTGGTGCCGGCCGCGGCGCCAGACAAGTGGACGTCGCTGGGCACGATTCCCATCGGCCTGGACGAGGATCGCTACGTGGCGGCGGTCGAGGTCAAGGAGTTCAACGACGTACCGCGGATACAGGGCAGCAACACGGTGGGCGGGCGCTACGTGTTCCACCACATGACCTACGAGACCATCGCGCCCGAGGGTGAGGACGGCGAGACCACGACGCGCTGGCCCGTGCACGAAGTGGGCCGCAACGCGGACGTGTTCCCGCCCGCTGCCGGGCGGCTGCTCGCAGCCGGCTCGCGGCTGAACCTCGAGAACGCCCATCTGCACTCGAACGGCCGCGAGACCCGGGCGCACCTGAAGTTCGCGTTCAAGCTGCATCCCAGGGGCTACGAGCCCGAGATGCGGTACACGAGCAACGTCCTGGGCAACGGCGTCGACATCGACATCAAGCCGAACGTGGCTGGCCAGGAGCTGCATGCCTACCGCGTGCTGGAGGAGCACACCAAGATCGTGCTGTTCGAGCCGCACCAGCACGCGCCCGGCACGCGCATGTGCCTGGAGGCCATCTGGGGGCACAATGTCCAGCAGCTCACCTGCGCGGGCTACGACCACAACTGGGTGAAGCAGTACATCTACGAGGACGACTACGCCCCGCTGCTGCCGAAGGGGACCATCCTGCACATCATCGGCTGGCTGGACACCACCGCGGCCAACCGCAACGTGGCCGACCCGCGCAACTGGTCCGGCGGCGGGCGTCGGTCGGTGTCGAACATGTTCATCAACATCGGGCAGGGCTTTGCACTGACCGACGAGGAATTCGAGCGCGAGATGGCCGAGCGCCGCGAGCGGCTGCAGCTCTCGAAGAACGACTACCTCATCGGCTGCCCGCTGTGCCAGGCCGAGTTCCCGTCGCAGCAGAACCTGGCCAACGACAATCAGCAGTAGCAGGTTGTTGCAGCGGCGGGAGGGCTGCCGGCCCTCCCGCCGCTGCGCCCCGTTCGAGTTTCGCCGTTCCGCGCGGCGGCTGCCGGCTTGCCTCCGGTAGCGGGCCTCCACGAAGCACTGCATCCGCAACCTGCCAGCACCGGGCCATGACCGAAGAGACCATCTCGGCGGACATGTCCTGCGAGTCGCGGTTCGTGACCGTGGCCGGCTCCCGCATCCACTACGTCGAGGCGGGCGAGGGCGAGCCGATCCTGTTCCTGCACGGCAATCCGACGTCCTGCTACCTCTGGCGCAACGTCATCCCGCACCTGGCGGGCGACGCGCGCTGCGTGGCGCTGGACCTGATCGGCATGGGCCGGTCGGACAAGCCCGATCTCGCCTATCGCTTCGTCGACCACGCCCGCTACGTGGACGGCTTCATCGAAGCGCTCGGCCTGCGGGGGCTCACCCTGGTGCTCCACGACTGGGGCTCGGCCCTCGGCTTCCACTACGCGCGGCGTCACGCGGCGAACGTGCGGGGCCTGGCATTCATGGAGGCGGTGGTGCGGCCGATGACCTGGGACGAGTGGCCACGCACCGTGCGGCCGCTGTTCGAGGCGTTCCGCACGCCGGAGGTGGGCTGGGACCTCGTGGTGAACCGCAATGCATTCGTCGAGCAGGTGCTGCCGGGCGCGATCCAGCGGAAGCTGAGCGAGGCGGAGATGGAGCGCTACCGCGAGCCGTTCCGCGACCCGGCGAGCCGCAAGCCCGTGTGGCGCTGGCCGAACGAGATCCCCATCGACGGCGAGCCGGCCGACGTGACCGCGATCGTCGACGCCTATGCGGCCTGGCTCGGGGCGTGCGACGTTCCCAAGCTGCTGCTCTACGCGCGTCCGGGCGCCATCCTGCGCAAGGAACTGGTGGACTGGTGCCGCGCGCACATGCGGAAACTGACCGCGGTCGACATCGGCCCGGGCCTGCACTTCGTGCAGGAGGACCGCCCGCACGCCATCGGCGCGGCGCTGAAGACCTGGTACCGGAGCCTGCGGGTCTAGCTCTAGCTTCAGGCGGGGCTGCGTCCCGAACCCCCGGCGTTCGCCTGCGGGGACTCCTGCGCCCCGCGCTGCTCCCGCCGCGGCGCACCGCGCGCGCCTTGCGGAGTCTGCAGGGTTCTGCGGTGCAGACTTCGGGCCCGCCAGGCGGCGTCAGGCCGCCCGGCCGAGCACGTGGCGCAGCGCATCCTCCAGGCGGGGGTAGCCGAACTCGAAGCCGCTCTCCCGCAGGCGCGCGGGTTCCACGCGAGCGCTCGACAGCAGCAGGGCGTCGGCCATCTCGCCGAACGCCAGGCGCGCGCCGAAGGCCGGCAGCGGCAGGATGGTGGGGCGCCGCAGTACGCGTCCCAGCGTCTTCGTGAACTCGGCGTTCGTGACCGGGTTGGGCGCGACCATGTTCACCGGCCCGGCCAGGTCGTCGGTCCGCAGCGCGTGCAGGATGCCCCCCAGCACGTCGTCTAACGCCACCCAGCTCATGTACTGCCGACCGGAGCCGATCACCCCGCCGACGCCCAGCCGGAACGGCAGGAGCATCTGTCCGAGCGCGCCGCCCGCCGGCGTGAGCACGATGCCGATCCGCAGGTGCACCACGCGGATGCGGGCGTTGCGCGCCGGTGTGGCGGCCGCCTCCCAGGCCTGGCACACATCGGCCAGGAAGTCGCTGCCCGGTGCGTCCGCCTCGTCGAGCCGCGCGTCGCCGCGGTCGCCGTAGAAGCCGATGGCCGAGGCGGCGACGAGCGTCCGTGGCCGGTCCGCGAGGCCGGCCAGCGTTTCGGCCAGCCGCTGCGTCCCGTCCACGCGGCTGTCGCGGATGCGCGCTTTGCGCGCGGCCGTCCAGCGCCCGCCCGCGACGCTCTCGCCCGCCAGGTGTACGACGGCGTCCACGCCGTCGAGTGCGCCGGCGGAAACGGCGCCGCTGGCCGGGTCCCAGCTCGGTGCCCCGTCCCCCGCCGCAGGTGCCCGGCGCAGCGACACCACGTCGTGGCCGCCGCTTTTCAGGAACGGCACGAGCGCCGACCCGATCAACCCCGTAGCCCCGGTGACGGCCACTTTCATCGCTTGTCCTCCGTACTGATTATGCCAGCCCAGATCGCGGGCGGTCACCCGCTGCCGGTACGCCAGCAGGCGCTCGATAGTGCGTCGTGCGTAGCCGTCTCCGAGCGCGCCGACGGGACCCCCGAACAGCTCGTATTGCACGTCGTCGACGAGCATCGAGGCGTCCGGGCCGCGGGGCTCGCAGAGGTGCCGATGCGTCCAGGCCCGAAAGGGGCCGGAGAGCTGGCGGTCGACGAACGAACGTCCGGGTTCGAGCGGTCCGTGTTCCGCCACCCAGTCCACGGCCAGCGGCCCGGCGTGCAGCCGCAGCGTCAGCCGGCTGCCCGGCTCGAGGCTCCCGCCGCTGCGCGCGACGACCGCGACGCGCTGCCAGGGGGGCGCCAGCCGCTCGAACGCACCCGGCCGGCGGTGCCACTCGAAGAGGGCGTCGGCCGCCACCGGCATGTCCGCGGCGCGCCGGCAGCGACCGCTCATGGCTTCGCCGCCGCCGCGGGCACCGGCAGAGGCTGCGGCCGGACGGGCGGGGGAAGCGCGCGACCGCCGGCACAGCGCCCGGTTGCGGCGCGGTCGAGCGATGCGACGTGACGGGAGGCGAGGTTGCGGTGCACATGGTCCGTAGACTGCATCTCGAGTTCAGCTTACAGTAGCGTTAGGCGTCCGCGCCGTGGAACGACCTGGGCGCCTAGCGCGCCGGGCGGGTGCCGGGCGGCGCGCCGGGACGACGCGTGAACTGCCGGGACGCCCGGCTGGCGATGGACAGGCTGACGACAGGGGGGATTGCGATCGAGCCGGCCGCCGCCGGCTGGCAGTTGACGTGCACGCAGCACGTGCCGCGGCCGCTGGCCGAGGTCTTTCCCTTCTTTGCGACGGCCCGCAACCTGGAGCACATCACGCCCGCCTTTCTGCACTTCCGCATCCTGCACGTCTCGTCGGAGCCGTTGGCAGCGGGTGCCCGCATCGATTACGCATTGCGTCTGCACCGTCTCCCCGTCCGTTGGCGTACGCGCATCGACGCGTGGGAGCCGCCCTACCGCTTCGTCGACCGCCAGGTGCGCGGACCCTTCCGGACGTGGCGTCATACGCACACGTTCCAGGTTTTCGGCGGCGGTACGTTGATCAACGACGTGGTGCTGTTCGACATGTACTGCCGTCCGCTGGCGCGGACATTCCTGCTCGGCTGGGTCTTCGCCGACCTGCGGGCCATCTTCGAATACCGGCGCCGCGCGGTGGCGCGGGTCTTCGGCTGACTGCCGGCGGACCGGGCTGCGCGCCGGACTCCATCCTCGGCAGCCCGCGGTGCAACCCCGCCCCGCCCCGCGCCGGGCCCGGCGCCCGGCGCCCGGCTGACAAGGCCCCTGCCGTCAGTCCGCCGGCAGGGCGAAGGCCACCAGCCGTGGCCCGCCCCCGATGGTGACGGCGATGTGCTGCCGGCCGTCCACCAGGTAGGTCATCGGCGTGCCTATGGTGCCGGCGGGCAGGTCGACCGTGCCGCGGATGGCGCCGGTCTGCTTGTCCCACGCCACCAGGGCCGGTCCGCCCGTGCTGCCGGCGGTCGGCACGGTGCTGATGAGCAGCGTCTTCGTCAGCAGCGGCCCGCCGATGGTGCCGTCGCCGAGCGGCGGCAGGTTCAGGTGGCGCAGGCGGGGGTGGTTGCGGATGCGGTCGCCGTTGCCGAGGGGCACCATCCAGGCGTGCTCGCCGGTGTTCATGTCGATGGCGGTGATCCGCGAGTAGGGCGGCTTGAGCAGCGGCAGGCCCTGCGGCATGCGCGCCTGGTAGGAGAGCCCCGCCCGCAACTGGCGCAGCCGTTCCGCCTCGGGCGCGCCGTGCGTGTAGCGCATCGTGGCGCCGAGGGCCGGGTCGGGCGTGTAGAGGGGGATGGCGACGGCTACGTTGCGCGACGGGATGTAGAGCATCCCCGTCTCGGGGTCGACGGCGGCGCCGGCCCAGCCCGCTGCGCCGAAGTCCGGCGGCCGCATCAGGGTGCCCTGCGTGCCGCCCGGGACGGCCCGCCCGGGCGGCGTGAACAGCGGCCCGATCCGGTAATTGTCGACCACCTCGATCGCCATCCGGCGCAGCTCCGGCGTGAAGTCGACCAGGTCGTCGATGGTCACGCCCTGGTAGTCGAACGGCGCCGGCTTCGTCGGGAACGGCTGCGTCGGCGCCGGCACCTCGCCCGGCATGTTCGTTTCCTGCGGTACCGGGCGTTCCTCGATCGGCCAGATCGGCTCGCCGGTCACGCGGTCGAAGGCGTAGACGAAGGCCTGCTTGCTGACCTGGACCAGCGCCCGGATCGGGCGCCCGTCGACCACCACGTCCACCAGGTTGGGGTGCGTCGGGAAGTCGTAGTCCCACAGGCCGTGGTGGACGGCCTGGAAGTGCCACACCCGCTGGCCGGTCTCGACGTCGACCGCGATGATCGACTCCGAGAAGAGGTTGTCGCCGGGCCGGTCGGCACCGTAGTAGTCGTTGGTGGTTGTACCGGTGGGCAGGTAGACGTGGCCCAGCTCGTTGTCGCCGGCCAGCATCGACCACACGTTGGCGTTGCCCGAGTAGCGCCACGAGTCGTTGAGCCAGGTCTGCGCGCCGAACTCGTCGGGGCTGTTCGGCACCGTATGGAAGTCCCAGGCGTGCTCGCCGGTGCGCACGTCCCAGGCGCGCACCCAGCCCGGCGGCGCCTCCTTCGTGATGCGCCGGTCGGCAATCTGCGAGCCGTGGATCACCCGGTCGCGCACGACGATCGGGGGCGAGTTGATCGAGTAGAGGAGGGCGTTGAGGTAGTCGCGCGCCTCGCGCTCGACGCGCGGGATGCCGACCATCGCGTCTACCATGCCGCTGCCGTCCGGCCCGAAGTCGGGGCACGGCCGGCCGGTCGCGGCCGCGACGCACACCACGTAACCGTTGCCGGTGCCCCAGAAGATGCGCTCGTCGCCCGCGCCGTCGGTCCAGTAGGCGACGCCGCGCTGCGTCCAGGGCGAGCTCATGCTCGGTGTGCCTTCCTCGTAGCTCCGGGGATTGAAGACCCACAGCGTCTCGCCGCTGGCTGCGTCGACCGCCACGCCCTGCGACAGCGGCGTGTTGAAGTACAGCACGCCGCCCACCATCAGCGGCGTCGCCTGGAGGCGCGACGGGTTGGGCGGCTGGCTGCTGCGGTAGAGGTCCGGCGTCTCCGCGACCAGCGACTCGACGACGGTGTCCAGCGGGGCCCACCATGCGCCGCCGCCGGGGGTGGTCCGGCTGACGAAGTTGTCTACCGACGTCCACTCCCAGGCGATCTCCAGATCGCCGAAGTTGCCGGCGTCGATCTGGTCGAGCGGCGAGTACTTGGTGCCGGCGATGTCGCCGGCGTAGCTGCGCCACTCGCCGTCCGCGGTGCCGTAGGTCTGCCAGGGCTCCTGGGCCGGCTGGCCGTGGACGCGCGCGGCGCCGCCGGCGACTGACGCGACGATGGATGCAATCAGCAGCAACCGCATGCGGGCAGCCTCCCTTCAATTCGCTTCCCTATACTACGGCTACCACGGCGGAACGGGTTGTGAAAACTACCGACAGCAGCGCCGCCGGCTGGCGGGGCTGGGACACCTACGCACCGTTCTACGACTGGGAGAACCGGCGTACCATCGGCCGCCGCGACGTCCGCTTCTGGACCGATCTGGCCCGGCGCGCGGCGGGACCGGTGCTGGAGCTGGGCTGCGGCACCGGCCGCCTGTCCGTGGCCGTGGCGCGGGTCGTGCCCCGCTTCGTAGGCATCGACCGGTCGGAGGCGATGCTGCGCCGGCTGCGGTCGCGGCTGCGGCGGGCGGGCCTGGCCGGCCGGGCGTCCCTCGTGCGCGGCGACATCCGCGCCCTGCCGTTCCGTCGGCGCTGGCGCTGCCGCCTGGTCATGGCGCCGTACGGCATGTTGCAGTCGCTGCTTTCCGACGAGGACCTGGCCGCGACGATCGAGGCGGCGGCCGGTGTGCTGCCGCGCGGCGGGATGTTCGGCATCGACCTGGTGGCGGAGCTGCCGAAGTGGCAGGAGTATCGCCGCCGCGTAGTCCTGCGGGGGCCGCTGGGCCGGCAGCGGCGGGTTGCGTTGATCGAGTCGGTGCGGCAGGTGCGCGAGCACGGCCTGACGGTCTTCGACCAGGAGTTCCAGGAGTGGCACGGTTCCGGGCGGACCGTGCACCGCTTCTCGCTCGCCTTCCGCACGGTCACGGTGCCGCAGCTGGCCGAGCGCCTCGAGGCCGCCGGCTTCCGCGTCGACGCTGTCCTGGGTGACTACGCCGGCGCGGAGTGGTCGCCCGGCGCGGAAGTCTGGGTGGTCATCGCGCGGCGGATTTGACGGCGCCGCGGGCCGGGCGGAGCCAGGTGGGCACCGTGCTACGATGGCGCGGTGTCCGACCCCAGCGCGACCGCGCGCGCAGCGACCGACGCCGGCGTGAAGCCGGACCGTGCCGACTTCATCCGGAAACGGGCGGTTCGCGACGCGGTCGGGCAGGTCGGGGCCAGCGTCTTCAATGTGTCTGCGCGCAGCGCGGCGCTCGGGAAGCTTCGGGCTTCGATTGCGGAACACGAAACCCTTCGCGAGCAGGTCGAACAGGCCAGCGTGCGACTGTTGGAGCAACGGCAGCGGGTCGTCGCCGAGGTCATCGCGCCGGTCGAGGCGTATGTGAACGGACTGGCGAACGTTCCGAAGGCGTTCGACAAGTCGGTGCGCGCGTTTCGAATCGCGATCGATCGGTTCGATGCCGCGGTGCAACGCATCGAGAGCGAAGCCGCGCAGGTCGACACGATTGGGAGCGGCGTAGGCTTGGCCGGGGCGGCGGCGGGCGTCGGCCTGGCGGCGTTCGGCCCCTCCGCGGCCCTGGCGGTGGCGACGACGTTCGGTACGGCCTCGACGGGAACGGCCATCTCCATGCTGTCCGGGGCCGCGGCCACCAACGCGGCGCTCGCCTGGCTGGGCGGCGGCGCGCTCGCGGCCGGCGGCGGCGGCATGGCGGCCGGCAACGCCCTGCTGGCCCTGGCCGGGCCCGTCGGGTGGACCATCGGCGGTCTCGCGCTCGTGGGCTCGGGCGCCTATCTGCACTACCGCAACGGTGTCGTCGCGCAGCAGGCGTTGCAGCAGCAGGTTCAGGTCGAAGGAGAGATCCGCGCGCTGCGGGTGGCCCACCGGGAGATTACGGGGCTCGAGACGAGTACGCGGATGTACACCGAAGGGACGCTGGCCTTGCTGGACCGGCTCCGCCAAGGCGCTCCGCGCGACTACCGGCAATTCGATGCCGGACAGAAGGAACGTCTCGGTGCCCTCATCAATTGCATCGGCTCGCTCAGCGAACTGATTCGGAAGGAAGCCGTATTGTGAAGCCGCCTCCCGCCGCTCGCGCCGTGGCGCCCGTCGCGGCGCAGGTTGCCGCTGCGTGGAGCGCCTTGGACGCCGCGCAGCGCGGAGGCGAGCTTGCCGCCGCGCTGCGGGAGCAGGACCGGGCATTCCTGGGCGCGCTGCGGGAACTGCAGGTCGTCCGGGACTTCGTGGGATCGCCCGCGAATATCCTCGGCCGCACGGACACCAAACACGGCGAGATCGCCGAGCAGGTGAATGTGGCTGTGAGCCGTGCCTTGGACGTGCTCCACGGCCGGCCGCCGGCGGCGACGTTCGACGGGGTTCTGCGCACCGGCCCGGTGGACTACCGGGTGGCCGGCATCGACATCCAGTCCAAGTACCACAATGGCTTGCGCAACACGCTGGAAGCTGTCGCGTCCCATGCCGGGAAGAACCCGGACTTCGTCGGCGCGGGCGGCCGCTACCACATTCCCCGTGACCAGTACCGGCAGCTGGAGGAGCAGCGCGCGACAGGCAGCGTGACGGGTTGGGCCGACCGGCGCGCCGCCGTCGTCGAACGTGGAGTCGACGATCTCGAACGGGCGACGGGGCGGTCGGCCGAAGACCTGATCGAGCCGGGTGATGCCAGCTACGCCGAGGTGCAGCGGGGGCGGGTGCACGACACCCTTCAGGACCGCGAAAACCGACTCGTCCGCGCGGACGACGACCTGCGCCAGGCGGCGGCGGCCGAACACGGCCCCACATGGGCCGGATTGGGCAGGGCGGCCGCGGTCGGCGCCGCGGCCGGCGGCGGCGTCGGCCTGGCGCAGGCGATCTGGGTCAAATGCCGCGACGGCAGGAACCCCTTCCGGGGAGAATTCTCGAGGCAGGACTGGCGGGACGTCGGGGTCGTGGCGGCGATGGGTGCCGGCAGCGGCGCCGTCGCGGGCAGCGCCGTCTACGGCCTGACCAACGCCACCGCGCTGGCCGCCCCGTCGGCCGGCTCGCTGGTCGGCGCGCTCCTGGGCATCGGCGCGCTCCTGCAGCCCTATGGTGCCGGCGCGATAGACGGCGCTCAGTTCGTCGAACTGTCCCACGTCGTCGCGCTGGATGCCGCCGTCGCGGGACTGGCGGCCGCCGCCGGCCAGACGCTGGTGCCGATCCCGCTGCTGGGCGCGCTGCTCGGAAGCCTCGCGGGGCAGATCGTCGCGTCGGCGCTCAGGGATGGCCTGGGGCAATCGGCGTCCGCCCTGACCGCCCGGCTCGACGCGTACGAGCGGTACGCCCGGGCGCAGCTCGACGCGGAGTACGGTGCCCTCGTGCAGCGGTTGGACGCCTGGTTCGGCAGCCTGGAGCGCCTGGCGGCAACTGCGTTCGATGTGGAGTGCAACCGCACCCTGCTTGACGCCAGTGTCCGGGTTGCGGAAGCCGTCGGCGTGCCCGAGGAGCGCATTCTCCGTACGACCAGGGACGTCGACGCCTTCATCCAGGGGTGAACATGGACCCGCTGCGCGATCCGCTCGACGGCCTGTCGCCGTCGCTGTATCTGGCGACGTTGTCCGAGATCGCGCACGTGGATGGGCTCCATCCGGCCGAGCAGGATCTCCTCGACGCGCACGCCGCCCACTTCGGGGTCGATCTCGACCACCTTCCCGCCGTGCCCCGCGACCTGTCGACGCTGCCCTGGGCCACGCGCGTGCTGGTCTACCGGGACGCGGTGACGTTGGCGCTGGCTGATGAAATGAGCGCGGAGGAAGAGCAGTATCTCCGCGATCTGGCGGAACGCATGGGTCTGCCGGACGAGACAGCCGCAGCGATCGCGGCCTGGGTGGCCGACTACGACGCCCTGCTCGCGCGTCTGGACGCGCTGGTCACGGGATGACGACGCCGAGCGCCAGGGTCGGCAACGATGCGTGCGCAGATCCACACCCGACGCGCTACCCGGAAAAACGGCTTGATGGGGCCGGTTGCCAGGCGCCGCCGCGAGCCCTGTAGCGTGTAGTAGGATGCCTCACGCGCGGGACACCCGCGCGCACTCGAAAGGACCACCGATGATCGATTCCACCGCACGAAAGCGTTGCTACTCGCGGCGCGAAGCCCTGGGCCTGCTCGGCACGGCCGCCGTGGCCGGGGCCGCCGTCTCCGGTTTCGGATTGCCGCCGCTGCGCGCGCAGCAGCGCTTCACGAGCGTGGACCCGCCCGAGTTCGCGGCGGGGGCCGTCATCCGCACCCTGCAGGGCGACCTGGATCCGGCTGCGCTGGCCGACGGGGCCACGCTGTTTCACGAGCACGTGGGCCGCGCGGACGTCGACCTCGCGGTCGAGGAGCTGCAGGCCTGCGCCTTCGACGGCCTCGGCTGCATCGTCGACGCGGCCACCGGTCGGCGCACGCCGCAGCAGGTGGAGCACCTGAACGCCATCGCCGCGCGCAGCGAGGTACGCATCGTGATGGCCGGCGGCTACTTCGAGGACATCGGTTTCGCCATCTACCCGGTGCGCGTGGCGGAGATGTCGGAGGACGAGCTGGTCGAGGAGCTGGTGGCCGACGCCGCCGCGCAGCGCTGGGGCGCGTTCGGCGAGATCGCCTCGTCACTCGAGATGCGGCCCGACGAGCGTAAGGTGCACCGGGCCATTGCGCGCGCCCACCTGCGGACCGGCCTGCCGATCTTCACGCATACGCCGCACGAAAGCTGTCCGAGCTGCGCCCTGGAGCAGATGGACGTCATCGAGGGGATGGGGGTCGACCTCTCGCGCGTCGTCATCGGCCACATGGCCACGATCAAGCCGGAGCACGACCCCCTGGCCACGCATACCGCCATTGCGCGGCGCGGCGCCTTCGTAGGTCTCGACACGCTGGGCCACGAGATGGGCCGCTCCGACATCCCCGAGGCCGACAAGGTGCGGATGGTGCAGGACCTGCTCGACGCCGGCCTGGAGGACCACATCCTGCTGTCGTCCGACCAGGGCAACGTCCGCCAGTTCAAGCGCTACTACGGCCACGGCTGGGCGTCGGTACTGATGCAGTTCGTGCCGAAGCTGCGCTACGCGGGCGTTCCGGAGGACACGATCCGGAAGATCCTCGTCGACAACCCGCGGCGCTTCCTCGCGTTCGTGCCGCCGGCCTAGGAGCGCGGCCTTCCAGCAGTCCGTGGTCATGGCGCGCGTTGCCACGGGCCGGTGGCGACCCGCTGTTGGGCGGGTCGCGCTGCGCCGCTGCGCGCTGCCGTTGCTGCTGCTTGCCGTCGCCGCGGCGGGCTGCGGCAGCGGGCCGGACGAGGACCGGCCGGACGACTACCTCGCCCCCGGGCAGCGGGCCGCCGTCGAGGGGCTCGTGGCCGATGTCGCGGCGAGTCCGACCGACGCGACGACGGTGGCTGCCCGCGCGCGAATCCTCGCCGACTGGGTGGATGCGTACGCCCGCGCCGGCGGGGAAGTCGGCCGCGAGGGACCGGAAGTGCGCCTGCAAGCGACGTGGCCCCCGACGGGATCGGAGGCGCTGCAGGCGGGCGCGACCATCGACCGGCTGGTGCGGCAGTTCGCCCTGCACGACGAGCCCGGAGCGCTCGGCACGCTGCGGGCCGAGTCGCTCGGCCCGTTCGAGGCGCGGACGTACCAGACCCTGCGCCAGACCTGGACGGCCGGCACGCGCCCGGTGACGACCGGGGGCGGCTTCCGGGTGGCGCGGCACGCCGCGGTCGACTACGGTCCGTTGCAGGCGGACGACCCGGCCGGCGCCGGCTACGTGACCATCGCGACCAGCGCCGGCGACGCCGTGTTCGAGGCCCGTGTGGACGCACCCGGGGGGCTGCCAGGCGAGCCCGGCGCGACGGCGCCGGGACTCGTCTTCCGGGTCGTCTCGGGCCGGGTCGACGCCGGCGAGGCCGTGACCATCACCTACGGCGACACGCGCGGCGGCGGTCCGGGCCTGCTGATGGCCGCCGCCTCCGGCCCGCGGGTGCCGTTACCGCTCGACGTCGATCTCGACGCGTCCGGCGAGTGGCGCCCGCTCCCGCTGTTGCCGTTCGCCGTCCGCGGCACGGATGTGGCCGGGGTGCACGCCGTTGCGCCCAGCGTGGTCGAACCGGGTGAGGCGTTCGAGCTGTCGGTGCGCGCCGAGGACGCGTTCCTCAACCGCGCGACCGGCGCCATTCCCGCGTTCGAGATCCTCGTGGATGGCGATGTGCGGGCCGTGACGTCGGCCGGCACGGAAGCCCTCGGCGTCGTGGAGTTGATCCTGGACGAGCCCGGAGCACACTGGATCGAGGTCCGTTCCGCCGACGGCGCCATCCGCAGCGCCGCGCACCCCGTGCTCGTCGAGGCGCGTCCGGCCCGCCGCATCTACTGGGGCGATACGCACGGCCGCTCCGGGCACGCCGAGGGGCGCGGCGCCCTCGACTTCTTCATGGCGTTCGCCCGCGACGACGCGCGGCTCGATTTCGTGGGCCACACGGCGCACGATGCTCGGCTGGATGCTGCGGAGTGGGAGTCGTCCCGGCGCGCGGTGCAGGCCTTCGACGAGCCGGGCCGCTTCGTCCCCTACCTCGGCTGGGAGTGGACGCGGCCCGCCCGCTTCGGGGGGCGGCACAGCGTGCTGCTGCGCAGTGCGGCGGGCGGCGACCGGGTGTCCTCGCTGGAGCACCCGACCCTCTCCGAGCTGTACCAGGGCCTGCACGCACGCTACGACCCGGTTGACGTCCTGGTCATTCCGCATGCCCACGACCCGGGCGACCCCCGGCAGTCCGACCCGCGGCTCCAGTCGCTGGTCGAGATCCGGTCGATGCGCGGCACCTTCGAGCCGTTCGCCCGCCAGTATCTGTCGCGCGGCCACCAGGTGGGGCTGGTCGCGGCATCGGACGACCCGCGGTCGCATCCCGGCCGCGGCATCCCGGTTGCGGGTCGGGCGGGGCAGCGCGGCGGCCTGGGCGCGGTGCTGGCGCCGACGCTTTCGCGCGACGCGGTGTTCGACGCGCTGCAGGCGCGACGGACGTACGCCACGACCGGCGAGCGCATCATCCTCGACGTCAGCGTGAACGGCACGGCGATGGGCCAGCGCGGCGAGTACGCGCAGAGCCGGACCGTCGCGGGCCGCGTGATCGGGACGGCCCCCATCGAGTCGATCGTGCTGTGGAGAAACGCGGAGCGAATCTGGAGCGAGCGGTACGGCGTCGGCCGGGGGCAGCCGGCCGACGTGGAGGAGTGGCTGCTTTCGTTCCGCTCGGGTGCGGCGGCGCTGCATCCGGGCGACGCGCCGCGCGGCTGGCGACACTGGCGCGGGCAGCTCGGCGTGCGCGGGGCGGTGCTCGAGCGCATCGCCGGCACGGACTTCACGAACCCGACGATGCAGCACGTGGAGTTCGAACCGGGGCGCAACGGCGCCCGCTTCGCGACCCACACCCGCGGCGATACCAGCTCGCTGCGGATGACGTTTTCGGGTATCCGGCCGAGCGCGTCGATCACGATCGAACTCGAGGCCACGCGCGAGACGGCCGCGACCCGTCCGTGGTTCCGGCCACCGGCCGAGATTCCGGCGCGGCGGTTGCGACTCACCCTCAACGCCGGCGGCGTCGAGCGAGCGCTGCCGACCGACGACTATCCGGACGACCGCATCACGCTGCGCCGGCTGCTCCGCAACGCGCCGCGCGACGTCAGCTTCAGCCACACCGACGGCGACAACTCGCGGCAGGGCGACTACTATCACGTCCGGGTCCGCCAGGTGGACGGTGCCATGGCCTGGTCGAGCCCGATCTGGATCGGCGGCTACCCGCCGCGCTAGAGGGGCGCGTGAGCGCGCGCGGGGGCTGCTAAGATGTCCACACGCTTCAACCGTTCCGAAGGGGGACAGCTCATGACGACACGAACGCTGCTCGGGATGCTCATGGCGGGCGCACTGGTGCTGCTGGGGGTGAGCGGCCCGCAGGCGCAGGGCTGCGACCCGGACGGAGAAGTCGAGTTCCTGTGCGGGCCGGTGAGCCCGGAGGACTTCGCGCCGATCCCGAACTCGCCCTGGGTGGTCGTCTCCAGCATGGTGGACGGGGGGGATCTGTACCTGGCCGACACCCGGGACAACACCGCGACCTCCCTCTACTCGCCCGCGACCGGCCAGTCCGATCACGACACCGAGACCTATGCGGACTGCCCCGGCCCGCTGACGAGCGACTTCCGGCCGCACGGCCTGTACCTGCGCGACTCGGACGGCATCAACCACACGCTGCTCGTCGTCGGACACGGGGCGCGCGAGTCGATCGAGGTCTTCGACCTGCACACGGGTGACGGGCCGCCGACGGTCACGTGGATCGGCTGCGCAGTGGCGCCCGAGGGCATCGGGCTGAACTCGGTGGTCGCGCTGCCCGAGGGCGGCTTCGCCTCGACGAGCCCGGCTGCGGGCAACATCTGGCAGTGGCAGCCCGGCGCCGGCTGGAGCCTCGTGCCGGGCAGCGAGGACATCGGCCCGAACGGGCTGGAGATCTCGCGCGACGGCCAGTGGTACTACGTTGGGGGCTACGGCGCGCAGTCGTTGATCCGCCTGTCGCGGGGACTGACGCCCATCCGCAAGGAGGGCGTGGAGGTCGGCTTCCACATCGACAACGTCCGCTGGGGCAAGGACGAGAACCTGCTGGCTGCCGGCCACATCGGTCCGACGCGCGCGGCCATCCGTGAGTGCATCCGCGACGGCGCCTGCGACGGCGTGAGCTCGCGGGTGGCGGAGGTCGATCCGCGGCAGATGACCGCCCGCGAGGTCGTCAACTACGGCTCGAACGATCTGCTCATCCTGGGCACCGTCGCCATTCAGGTGGGCGACGAGATCTGGGTCGGCCAGGTCGCCGAGGGCGACCGGATCGCGCGCTTCCCGGCTCGATAGCCCGCCAATCGTCGCCTGGCGGCTCCGGCTGGCACCCAATGGACCCGCCCGGGCGTCTGCGCCGTACTGCGTCGCAGACGCCCGGGAGCGCTCTCCCGATCCGGCACATGGACCGGCTGCTCCGTGCGCTCCTGGCGTGCGCCCTGCTGCTGACGCTCCTCGGCCTGTGGCGTCTCGCGTCCGGCGGCTCCTGCGGTTTCCTGGTGCTGCCGTTGCTGGTCTGGTGCGCCATCTCCCACGGGTTGCTGCTGTACCACCTGCAGCGCCGACGGTTCGTGCTGGAGTTCTACCTTGCCGCCGGGTCGCATCTGCGCCGGTGGTTCAGGCGGCCGGCCGTGGCGGTGACCCTGAGTCTGCTCAAGGCCGCGGGGCTGACGGCATTCCTGTCCGTCTTCGTCGCCTTGTCGGACCCGCCCGACTGGTACTTCCTCGGTGCCGGTGCGATCCTGGTTCCGCTGCTGTTCGTCGGCGCCGGGCGTTGGCCGGGCGCCCATCTTCGCGATGACGCGGCCGACCGGCCGGCGGGGCCGTCGCTCCGGGACGTACTGGCCGCCCGCATCGCGGGCTGGGTGGCGCTGGCCGGGCTGCTCGGTGCCTACGTCTACTTCGGCTACTACTGGATCCCGGTCCCCGGCGACCTCATCCATCCCCATTCCCTCGAGCGGACGTTGCAGGCGTTCGCCGGACGGGCGGGCTCGGCGTGCCCTGTCGTGGCCGACACGCTGTCGGTCTCGACCCGCATCGAGGGGCTGGCCTGGTGGCTCGTCACGACCGTGTCGTCGGCGCCCTGGATGCAGGACGGGCTGCGGCTGCTCCTGTGGGTCGGTTTTCTCGGCAACGCCGCGCTGGCGTTCGGCGGTTTCGTCCGCGGCCTCGAAGGCGCCATGCTGCTGGTTGAACACGTGGTGGCCCGTCGTCCCAGGCGGTAGGCATGTCGAAGAGCGCTCCAGCCTCCGGCGGCGCGGTCGGCCCCGGAAACCCCGCGCAGCCGCTCGACGCGCCGGAGACGCGGTCGCCCGCCGGGCGCGCGACGAGGATGCGCCGGGGCGGCCGGGCCGCGCTGGCGGCGGCGTCCGTTACGCTCCTGTCGCTCGTGGTGGTCGCCGCCGTATTCGTCGATCCGCGACCGCCGGTCGCGCCGCCGCCTGCCGGACCGCCGTGGCCGCCTCCGCCTCCTTGCGCCTGGCTGTCCAACATCGTGCTGGAGCAGCGCGCGGAGCGGTGGTGGGCAACCGTGGAGGCGGACCTGCGCGGCGGGCCACTGCCGCAGACCGGGCAGGCCATCGATACTGCCGTGCAGGAGGCCTTCGCGCCTGTCTACGTGCACATCCCGGAGTTTCTCGACTGGCACTATTCCGTGCCCGGCCAGTACACCCAACTGGCCCTGGCCGTCGCGGCGCGGTTGCAGGAATGGGGCTTCCCGCGCGTGCTCGTCGAGCGTCTGGCGGGATCCGCACTGATCGCGGCGCTCCTCGAGTGGCTGCAGGGCTGGGAACCGACGCGGGCGACGCTCGAACGACTGGCCGGCCTCGAACCACTGGCCGCGTCAGCCGTCGAACAGCTCGATCGCTTCAGGTTGCAGGTGGACGAGCGGCTGTTCAGCGGCCTGTCGGATCGAGTGCGCCGGGCGTCCGACGAAGTCGAGCGCGTGATGCGAGCCGAGATGCGCGCACTGATCGACCGCCGGATCCAAAACGAAGCGGAACTGGTCCCGGCCGGTGCCGACGCAGGGGCTGACAGTGCCTGTCCCGTGCCGGAACGGATCCAGCGGGCCTACGAGGCCCTGTTGGAGGCGGCGGTGCCCGACACCATCCGGCGGTTCACCGGTACCGCCGCCCCGACGGGCATCCTGTCCGTGGCCGCCGGCGTGCGTACCGCATCCGCAGCCCGCGCGCTCATGAGGGGCCTGTCCGCCCGACTATCCAGGCGGCTGCTGCCGGGAATGGGCCGCCTGCTCGGCATCGGTGTCGGGGCCGGTACGTGGCTGCTCCTCGATTCTCTCGTGATCCTCGCGGACGAGTACTTCACCCGCGAGCAGTTCCAGCAGGAGCTGACGGCGCTGGTGGACGAACAGCGGGCGGGGCTGAGGGCGGACCTGTCGGCGCAGGTGGATGAGATTCGGGTGCGGGTGACGCTTGGGCCGGTCGCTCCCGTCGAGCTGGGCGGGCCCGACTGACGGCGTCGTCCCGAGCGTCAGCGGCCCGCGCCGGGTCGTTCCCACGACTCCACGCCGCCGGGGACGACGCGGAACAACGGATGGGGCGCGGGGAACGCCACCGCCGCGCAGCGAGCGGCCCGTTCCGGATCGCGCAGCGCGAGCTTGGCCTTCAGGTGCGCCCACTCGTGCTCCAGCTGGCCGCGGGCGACGTCCAGCGGGCCATCGGCGTCCGGTGGTCCGATGAGCTCGCGGTTGAACCGGTAGCCGCGCGCCAGCGCCTCCGCGTGCACGTGTTGCAGGTACTCCGCGATGGCACCGCTGGGGGAGCGCCGCCGCCGAAAACGGACCAGCTGAGGGTGGTGGCGGTAACCGCGGGTTGCGCCCCGCAGTACCGCCTGCGCCAACAGTGCCTCACGCCACACGGCGACGAGTCCCCGCGCGTCGAGGTATCTCGGGTGCAGTGTCCAGATTCGCATCAGGGTTGCCGGCGCGCCGCTGCCGTTGCCGTCGGTGCCGGAACGATTGTCCGCCATGAAGCTCGTTTTTCGCAACGGCAACTCCGATCGTGATGGTGATGGCGCGCCAGCCGCCGAAGACGGGCCGAAGCGCGTGCTACGATGATGCGTCTCCAGCTTCGCGATGCCGATGGGTTCGGTTCCGCAACCCGACTCCCGCGTTCACCCCGTGCCGACGCTCGCCCCGACGCGGGACCGTGGCCAGAACCTGTCCCAGGACCGGGGCCAGACTCGGGGACGCGTCCGACCCCTGCGGCCCTTCCTGAAGTGGGCTGGCGGCAAGCGGCAGCTCCTGCCCCGGCTGCGCGAGTTCTATCCGGCGGCGTTCGGGAGCTACCACGAGCCCTTTCTGGGCAGCGGCGCCGTCTTCTTCGACATCGCCAACGCCGGCCGGCTGGTCGACCGGCAGGTCCGCCTGACCGACGTGAACGCCGACCTCATCGGCTGCTGGCGTCAGTTGCGCGACGCCCCGGACGCGATGGTCGAGGGCCTGCGCTCCCTCGAAGCCGACGAGGCCGCCCCCGGCTCGCGGTACTACCGCGTCAGGGCCCAGTTCAATCGGGCGCGCGCCGCGATCCGGAACGGGAGTGGCACGCGGATCGAGGCGTACACGCCGGACCTGGCCGCGATGTTCGTCTACCTCAACCGCACGGGGTTCAACGGTCTCTTCCGGCTGAACGCCGACGGGGGGTTCAACGTGCCGCGCGGGAAGTACAAGAGCCCACGGATCTGCGACGAGGACAACCTCCGGCGCGTGTCGGAGACGCTCGCGGCACCGTCCGTGACCGTCGAGCACGCCGCGTTCGACGCCGTGCTGCGCGCGGCCCGGGCGGGCGACTTCATTTATCTGGATCCGCCGTACGCCCCGCTCAGCGCCACGTCGGAGTTCACGTCGTACACGGCGGGCGGCTTCGACGGCGACGACCAGCGCCGTCTCCAGCGGGTGGTCATCGAGCTGGCGGAGCGGGGCTGCCACGTGCTCCTCAGCAACTCGACGGCGCCGGCGATCGCCGACCTCTACGACGGCAACCCTGATGCCGAGCGAGCCGGCCTCCGCGCCCACATCGTGCCCGCCCGCCGCGCCATCAATTCGAACGCCGCCCGCCGGGGCGGCGTCAACGAGTACGTCATCACCAACCTGCCGCGGCGGATGGCCTGACGCTGGATGTCCGGCGGCCAGATGGCGACATCCAGCGGTGCCGACCTCGAGCGGGAGGTGGCGAGCCTGGCGGGCAGGCTGGGGCTGCGAGTCGGCAGGCAGATCCGGGTGGGTCGGAGGCTCTGGGGCGCGGAGCGTCACATCGACCTCGTGCTGCGTCACCCGGATTCGGGAGGAAGTCTCGGCATCGAGTGCAAGTACCAGGGTGTCAGCGGCTCCGCCGAGGAGAAAATCCCAGCCACCATCCAGGACATCGCGGCGTGGCCCATTCCCGGGATCGTCGTCTTTGCGGGGCCCGGATTCTCCGACAACATGAGAGCCTACCTCCACTCGACCGGCAAGGCCGTGGCTCATGAGGACCTGCACGGCTGGCTGGTGCTCTTCTTCGGGCTTGCGGACGGCGAATAGCACGCGCGCCGGCGTGGTTCACGGCGCCGATTCCTGTGGGTCACCTGCCAGGGAATCACTCCTCCTGTACATAAAATGTGCGCCTGACGACACAAAATGTCCTGACGTGCGGGGTGGGCAGTGCGAGCAGATCGTCCTCTCTGATCGACCCAACCGGTTGTGATCCAGGCGCTTGCGGGGATGTCGGCCGGCTGGCACCCTCCGTGCATTGTCGAGAGTCGATCGCGGCAGTCGAGGAGGGACGAGCATGGCCATCAGTACGGAACTCGCCGGTTTCGTGAGGGAAGGGCTCGGGCGGGCGCTCCCGCGGACGCAGATCGCGGACATCCTGACCCGCGCGGGCTGGCCGGCCGATCAGGTGCGGCGGGCATTGGCCGGATTCGCCGAAATCGAGTCGCCGATCCCGGTCCCGAGGCCGACGGTCTCCACCAGGCCGCGCGAGGCGTTCCTGTATGTCGTCATGTTCATGGCGCTGTTCGTCAGCGCCTTCAGCCTGGGCGCGGTGCTGTTCAGCCTGATCGATCTCGCGTTGCCCGACGCTGCCAGTCTGTCCCCGGAGGTTGACCGCGAACTCCTCCGCCTGGCGGTGTCGGCGCTCGTGGTGGCGGGCCCCGTGTTCGTCTTCGTCGCCGGCGTGGTGCGCCGCGGCGTCGAGGCCCAACCCGGGTCCCGCGTGTCGCGCATCCGGCTGCAGCTCACCTACCTGACCCTGCTCGTCGCTTGCTGCGTTCTGGTGGGGGCCGTCACGGCTCTGGTCTACAGCTTTCTCGGGGGCGAGCTGACGTTGCGCTTCGTGCTCAAGTCCCTGACGGTGGCCGCGATTGCCGGCGGTGCGTGCGGCTGCTACCGCAGGGATCTGCGCGACGCGGAGCGGGACCCTGAAGCGACACGGGCGATGCGCCGGCGCGATCCGCTTCCGGTCGTCGTCGGCGTGGCGGCCACGGCGGCACTCGTCGCAGGTCTGGTGACGCTCGGTCCGCCGGCGGGCCAGCGCCTCGAGCGCCTGGACGCGCGGCGTGCGCAGGACCTCGACGCCATCGCGCGGGCCATCGACCGCTACACGGCGACACACGAGCGGCTCCCCGCGACTCTGGACGAGCTGCGGCAGCGCTCCGACGTGCAGGTCGCCGTCACCGACCCGGTGACGCAAACGCCGTACACCTACGAGGCCGGAGCAGGAACCGCCTACCAGCTGTGCGCCACCTTCGAGCGGCCCACCGTGGGGCGGGACCTCCGCCGCGGGCCGCCGTTCTCCCGGCACGAAGCGGGGCGCCACTGTTTCCGGTTGCGGGCCGATCCGGACCGCGGCCTGTGACGTCTATTGCGGCGGTGCCTCCGAACGTCCTGGGGGTGCCGCATTCCGTATCGCCCCGGGCCGGGGCGCGAGCCGTGCCGTCGGGCAGCCCGCACAAGGGACGCATCCTGCTCCCGGTGCTGCTTTGTCTCGCGTCGCCGGGTCCGCAGGCACCCCGTCAACGAGCCGGCCGACGCATCCTGCTCCCCGTGCTGCTGTGTCTCGCATCCGCTGTCGAGGTCGGCGCGCAGTCGGCCACGACGCGAGGGTGGACGTTCGGTCTGGGCACCGGGGTCGCGACCGTTGCCCTCGGCAGCGGTCCGGGCGACGCGGCCACGCTCGTCGGCCTCCGGGCAGGCTACCGCCTCGACCGGGTGGTCACGCCATACCTGGAGGGGACCTACATGGACATCAGGAGCCGCGGGCTCGAGGCATTCGACAGATTGACGTTCAGCCACGTCGACCTCGGTGTGCGGCTGCACCTCACTCGCCGCCGCCGGTGGGTACCCTACGGCGATCTCGCGCTCACGTTCCGGCGAGTCAGCGACGTGTTCCGGAACGGCCACCGCACCACCACGGACTTCAGGAGCGTGCCGACCCTCGGCGTCGGCGGCGGGTTTGCTGTCTACGTGTCCGAGTCGTGGGCCCTCGATCTGAACGTCAAGGCGGCCAGAGGTACGTTGTCGGGGGCCATGCTGCCTATCGACGTCGCGTCGTCCCGTCTCGGGGTCGGTATTTCGTGGCGGCCCTAGTCAAGCTGGCGTCCTGTGGCAGTGCGCTGCGCGCAGCGCCATTTTTCCGCGCCTGCGAATCTCGCCGGGCAACTGTTGCTCCAGCCGTCCGCCGTCAGGTGCCGCCTCGCCCGTCTCCGTGCGACGCGGGGTTTCACCACGGGCTGCCGGGTCCGCTCGCCGGACCCCGGCCCGGAAGCCGCGGGCTGCGGTCGGGGTCGCCGGTCCTCAGGCGTTCGAGCAGATCCGGATCGATATACCGCTTCACCGTCCGTCGGTCGAGATCCAGGCGGCGGGCCGTTTCCTGGTAGCTCCCGGTCGTCGCATAGACGCACGTGCAGTAGCGCCGGAGGAGCTCCTTCGCCGTCAGTCCGCCGTCGCGCCATGCCGCCGCGACGTCGTCGGCCGTGTCGCGCGTACGGGCAGCGATCCGCGGCGTGTACCGCTTGCGCACGAGCACGTTGCGGACGCACTGCTCGAGCTCCCGCACGTTGCCCGGCCAGGTATAGTCGGCGCCGAGGTCCCGCTCGATGCAGTCCAGTACCTCGGTGGCCAGGTCGGACGCCTCGTCGGCACCGACCACGCGCTCGCAGACGAACAGGACGAGGTTGCGGAGCTCGCCGGGCGAGTCGCGTAACTGGTCGCGGAGTGACGGCGTCTCGATGAGGTCGGCGCACAAGCGGTAGTACAGGTCCTCCCGGAAACGGCCGGCGCGCATCTCGATGCCGAGGTCCCGGTTCGTCGCGGCGATCAGCTTCCCCTTGAACTCGCGAGGCGTCGTTTCCCCAATCCGCTGAAACTCGCGGGTCTGCAGGACACGCAACAGCTTGACCTGAATCGACGCGTCGAGCTCGCCGATCTCGTCGAGCAGCACCGTTCCGAACGGCGGGCAGGACTCGAGCCAGCCGACGCGGTCCTGGAGTGCCCCGGTGAAGGCGCCCTTGCGGTGACCGAACAGTTCTGATTCGATGAGGGTCGGCGACAGCGCGGACAGATTGAGGGCGTGAAACGCTCCCTCGAGGTTCGTCACGAACACTTCCCGCTGCGGGTCGAACGGGACGTAGCGTGCGAGGCCAATCGCCCGGGCGACCAGCTCCTTGCCGGTCCCCGACGGTCCGGTCACGAGCGTGGTAACGTCGTGCATCCGCTGGTAGAGCGAGCGCCGGTAGCGACGCATGTCATGTGTGAATATCGACTGCCACACGTCCCCGCGCAGCTTCGCGGCGGGCTTCGACGCGCCGATGATGTGGCGAAAGATGAGGTCGAACGCGCGCCGGACCTGGAAGAAGCACGCAAACAGGTGTGCAGGTTCCACGTCCCACGGGGATCGGATCCCGTCGAGGTGAAAATAGTGCTGCGCTTCGCGGCAGAACCGCCGGTAGCAGGCCAGCCGCCGGCTGCCGCGCTGCGAGTCGACGTGGACCTGGTGCAGATCGGGCTCGTAGCGCCAGTACAGCGCTTGGGCCACTACGTAGGAGTACAGCGCGAGCTCTTCCGTCGAGGCGGATCTCGACCGGAGCAGTCGATCGCGGGCGTCGCGCGCCACACGCTCGGCGAGCGACGCCAGCTTCTCCAGGGCCGGATTCCCCTGGTAGCCCGCCTGCAGACTCCAGACCGCCCCGCGGGGAACCTGGTCGGGGCCGAGAATCGACCGTTCGATCTCGATGAACTCGGCGTCGAACGGATTGCTGCAGGCCAGCCTCGCCAGCAACTCCGCGGTTCGACGCTCCTTCCGCGGGAAGAGTGACAACAGTCACAAACTGTACATCGATGAACATTCCATGTCACTACGCACCACCGACCCCGGCCGGTCCATCACCTTCGGGACGGACAGCATGACGGCCGCCGCACCGCCGCGCATCGGCATCTCGAGTTGCCTGCTGGGCGAGACCGTGCGGCACGACGGCGGCCACAAGCGTGACGCGCACCTGGTCGAGACCCTCGGCCCGCTGGTCGAATGGGTGCCCGTCTGCCCCGAGGTGGAGGTCGGGTTGGGCACGCCGCGCGAACCCATCCGGCTGGTGCGCGACACCAGTCGAAGCGACGGCGTACGGCTGGTCAGTCGCAGCGGCACGCAGCTCACGGGTCGCATGCAGCGGTTCGCGCGCGGCCGCCTCCGAGCGCTGGCCAAGGCGGGCCTGAGCGGCTACATCCTGAAGAAGGACTCGCCGAGCTGCGGCATGGAGCGGGTGAAGGTCTGGCACGACAGTGCCGACCGGGCCGCGGAGCGGAATGGCCGCGGCATCTTCGCAGCGGAGCTGCTGCGGCAGTACCCGAACCTGCCAGTGGAGGAGGAAGGCCGGCTGCACGATCCCGTGCTGCGTGAGAACTTCTTCGAACGGGTATTCGCCTACCAGCGCCTGCGAGTGCTCTTCTCCGCGCGCTGGAGCGTCGGCACCCTGGTGCGCTGGCATACCACTCAGAAGCTGACCCTGATGGCTCATTCGCCGGTCCGGTACCGCGAGCTGGGCCGCCTGGTGGCCGAGGCGCGTCAGATTCCGCGGGCCGAGCTATGCCGCCGCTACGAGGACGAGTTCATGTCGGCCATGCGCCTGCGGGCCACGCGGGCGCGGCATACGAACGCACTCATGCACGCCCTCGGCCACCTCAAGCGGCGTCTCGACCAGCCGTCGCGCAACGACATGCTGGCCGTACTGGAGGACTACCGCGCCGGTCTGGTGCCGCGCATCGTGCCCTTGACCCTGGTGCGCCATCACGCGCGCCGGCTCGAGGTCGAGTATCTGCTCGACCAAAGCTACCTGAACCCGCATCCCAAGGAGCTGGCGCTCCTGAACCACGTCTGACGCATCGGCCGCAAGCAGATCGCGCGCGGCGATTTGGCGGGGTGCGGTGCGGTCGAGGCGCCCACGGTGGCAAGGCGCAACGAGGGAGCCTATTGCGCCTGTTCGACCGAGGAGCAACGCAGTCGAGCGGGATGCAGCGCCGGCGAATGCAGCGGGGACTACTGCCATGAGCTGCTAGGCAACCGCAGCGTCGTGCAGCAGCTTTATGCCGATCACGAACAACGACAAGTGGACGACGCGGAAGAAAATCTCGTCGTCGACGCGGTCGTGCAGGTAGCGCCCGAGGCAGACCCCGACCGGCGCCAGGGGCAGTAGGGCCAGCGACGTCAGCAGGTTGTCCGGGGTCCACTGGCCGAGCCAGTAGTACGGGCCGACCTTCGACCAGTTGACGACGAAGAAGAACAGGACGCTGGTGGCCTGGAACGTCGTCCGGTGCATGCGTTGGGGCAGCAGGAACGCCTGCAGCGGCGGCCCGCCGGCGTGGATCGAGAAACTCGTGAACCCGGCGGTGGCGCCCCAGAGCAGGCCGAGGCCGGCATGCGGGGGACGGTCGGCGGCGCCCGCGCGGCGCCGGAAGTACTGCAGCGCGTAGGCGAGCGCGACGACGGCGACCAGGACGCGGAGTCCGTCGGCGGAGATCGCGCGCGCGGCGGCGAAGCCGAGGAGCGTCCCGAGCAGGGCCGCCGGCAGCAGGATCCGCAGATTGCGCCGGTCCCACCGGTTCCAGTAGACGCGCAGCGCAAGGACGTCCATTATCATCAGAACGGGCAGCATCACGGCTGCGGCCTGGAACGGGTCCACCACCATGGCCATCAATGGCACGCCGACGACGGCGACGCCTCCGCCGAACCCGCCCTTGGCCATGCCCACGATGAGCACCGCGGGGGCCGCGGCGACGTAGAAGTACGGATCGACGATCATCGTCGGGAAGCGTACCCGACAGAAGGTAGTTGCAGCATGCCACCTGGTCCTGGTGCGAACGGACCCGGCACCGAGGGGTGCGGCGGTCGATGACGGGCCCTGCCGCGGGCGCCGGCCCCGTCTCCGGTTCGGCCCGCATCGATGCGCTGGACGTGCTGCGGGGCTTCGCCCTGCTGGGCATCCTGGCCGTCAACATCCAGCTCTTCGCGATGCCGGCGGCGGCCTACTTCAACCCGACCGTCTTCGGCGACCTGCAGGGGGCCGACTTCCAGGTCTGGCTCTGGACCCGGCTGCTCGGCGATCAGAAGTTCATGACCCTCTTCGCGATGCTGTTCGGTGCCGGCATCGTGCTGATGGCCGGCCGCGCCGAGCCGTCCGCCGAGGCACGCCGCGTGCACTACCGCCGCATGGGGTGGCTGGCACTCGGCGGCCTGCTGCACGGCCATCTGCTCTGGGCCGGCGACATCCTGTTCCTCTACGCCGTTTGCGGCGCGCTGGTGTATCCGTGCCGCGGGTGGTCGCCGCGACGGCTGCTGCTCGTCGGCACGGCCACCCTGGGCGTGGCAGCGGCCATCTCCCTGGCCGCTGCGGCGTCGCTGCCCGCCTGGCCTGCGGACGCGCGGGCCGCGTTCATCGCCGAGACTTGGCAGCCGACGTCGGCGATGCTCGCCGCCGAGGTGGGCGCCTACCAGGGCGGATGGCTCGACCAGCTTCCCGTCCGGTCGGCCATGGCGCTCAGCTTCGAGACGTTCGTCGCGCTCGCGTGGGGGGTCTGGCGGGCCGGCGGCCTGATGCTCATCGGGATGGCGCTCTTCAAGCTCGACGTCTTCAGCGCGCGGCGCTCGCGAGGCTTCTACGGCGCGCTCGCCGCCGCGGGGCTGCTGCTCGGACTGCCGATCGAGGCCTGGGGGGTCGTCCTCGACTTCCGGTACGGCTGGGACATCTGGTCGTTCTTCCAGGGGAAGCAGTTCAACTACTGGGCCAGCATCGCAGTCAGTCTCGGCTACGTCGGACTCGTCATGCTGGCGTGCCGGGCGGCGGTGCTGCGCAGTGCCACCCGCACGCTGGCGGCCGTCGGACGGACGGCGCTGACCAACTACCTGCTGCAGACGGTCCTCTGCACGACTATCTTCTACGGTCACGGCCTGGGGTGGTTCGGGTCGGTCGACCGCGCGGGTCAGTTCAGCGTCGTGACTCTCGTGTGGGCACTGCAGCTCGTCGCCTCGCCGCTCTGGCTGCAGCGCTATCGCTTCGGTCCGGCCGAGTGGATCTGGCGCTCGTTGACCTACGGCGAGCGCCCCAGGATGCGGCGGCCTTGACGGGCCGCGGGTGCGGGCCGCACCAACGGGCTCGCGCCGGCCGGACGAACGGGTTGTATCGGGAGCGTTCCGCCTAATGCTAGAAGCCGAACGTGGTCCAGATCATGACCTTCGTCGTGTCTGTCGAGTGTCCGGCGGCGGCGTAGCGTGCGGCGGTGACCGCCAACTGCTGGCCCCACGTGGTCTGATAGACGCCTTCGATGTCGAGTTCCGGCAACGCCGACGGCACGTGTCCCGAGGAGTGGCTGGCCTGCCTGGAGCGGAGCTTCCGGGAGCAGTTCGGACCGCGCGTCACCGTCAACGAGCCGTTCCGGGGAGGCTTCATCACACGTTCTCACGGCGTGGAAATGCCGTGGGTGCAAACTGGAGCTTTCGCGCGCGCCGTTTGCAGCCGACGTCGAGAAACGGCGGCGCGTGCTGAAGGCGCTGCGAACCGCCCTGGCGTGCATCGACGCTCTGCACGAGTAGACTGGCTGGCGAACCTGGCGCCTGACGAGCGGCAGCGGTGCCGGCTCGCTGGCTGTCCATGCGTCCCAGGGAGGATCAATCCGGAACAATGCACGCGAATCCGAAGCCCGCGCTGCGGTCGCACCACGTTGTCATCCCCTTGACTGTCTGCGTCGGGGCGCTGTGGGGTGTCGTATCCGCGGCAGTCGCTCAGCAGGAAACGCCTGCACCTTTCTATCGTTGGCTGGCGCCGCCCGTGGAAGTGCAGCTGGCAGCGGATACCACGACGGTCCCGCCCGGTCGCGGGGCGATCTTCGTGCCCCTGCTCTCCGATCCGGACTCGGAACCGCATGCCACCGTGTTCGCCGGCGCCCGGCAGGTCGCGTCGGGGCCGAACGGCTCGCGCCTGCTGCTGGAGCCGGGGGCCTACACGGTCCGCGTCGGCAGTGGACCGGCGGCGCAGAGTGTGGAGATGGCGGTGCGTGTCGCCGCCGGGCAAACGGCCGTCGTCCCCGTACTCTGGGGCGGCCTGCGCGTGGAGGTGGTCGACGACAACAACGTGCCGCACCGGGGAGCATTCGAACTGTTCCGCGCCGCCGACCGGCGTCAGTTGCTGGTCGGTTTCGGCGCCAACACCCTGCGCGGCGAACGCCTCCCCACCCTGCTGCTTCCCGCGGGTGTTTACCGCATCGTTCGGCGCGGAGAGAACTATCGGGCACGGACTGATTTTTCGACCGTCCAGGTGGGCGCCGGTGACCTCGTGCACTTCAAGCTCGTGCTCGATCGGACGACCGGCAGCTTGCTGGGGGGTGGTGTCGTGCGCCCGGAGGAGATCGGCGTCGTCAGCGACACGACCCCCTGGAGCAGGATCTATGCCGTCGGCGTATCGCTACCCTACACATCGACGAGCAACGTGGTGGGCGCGCCCAATCAGACATCGGTCGCGGTCGATGTGTTCCTGGATGCGTATCTGACCTACCAGCGGAGCCGGGACTTCCTGAGCGGGACGTTCGAGGTCGAGCAGGGCGTGCTCAAGATCAGACCGGAAGGAACGCCGCCGCCTCCGCTGCAGAAGACGCGCGACCGCGTGCGTGCCGATCTCTTCTACACCCGCTTCTTGACTCCCAGGCTCGGTCCCTACGCCCGCTTTGGCCTGCTGACGAACGCCAGGGCGTCGAGCAGCCTGGTCACCGAGGATTCGGCGGTGACGGTGCAGCGGACCGACGGCTCCCGTGACACGTTTGCGGTGCCGGGGAATTCCAACTTCCGAACCGGCGAGGCGTTCTCGCCCCACCTGTGGCGCCAGGGCGGCGGCATCAACCTGCGCCTACTGCGTCGGCGCGCGCTCAGGGTGGACTGGCGCGGCGGGCTCGGCTTTCGCCAGAATCGGTTCAACAGGGCGTTGTACTTCGATGACGACCCGCTGACGCCGGAACTCGAATATAGCGAGGCCGGCAGCTTCAACGAGGGCGGCGCCGAGACGACTGTCGTCGCGACGGCGCGCTTGCGGTTTCTGCTCCTGAACACCAACTTCGACCTGTTCGGCAACCTGTTCGGCACCAGCAGCGACGGGTTCGCCTTCACGAGCGATGAGCTGCAGGCCACGGTCGACTGGCGCAACACGGTCAGCGTCCGTCTGACCAGCGACGTGTCGATCGACTACAAGTTGGACGTCCTCCGTCTGCCGCAGATCCGTCCGGAGAACCAGGTGACGCAGTCGGTCCTGCTTCGCTACTCCTTCGGCTCCTGACCACGCAGGGGCTGTCGCTCGACCAGTACCGTGCCTGCCCGGGTATTCGGCGTCGGTTGGTCGTGGCGCCGGCGTGTGGCCGTCTGCGCCGCGCTGGCGGGTACGCTGCTGCTCACGGTCGCCTTGCTCACCCCGTTGCCGGCGGGCCTGCTGTGTCATGCCGGCGTGGCGTTCCTGGAACGGCAGTACGGCATCCTCGGGACCGTCGATGGGGTGGAATTCGATGTGTGGCGGCTGCGCGTCATGATCGTCGGCTTGCGGCTTGCTGCGCGCGACCATCCGCAGGAACCGTTTCTGTACGTCGGCGAAGCACGTGTCGATCTGCCCTGGAGTGCTATCCGGGACGGCCCGGCGATCGACGAGTTGGTGCTGCGCCGCGCCGCTGTCGCGGTGATTCGCCGCAGCGACGGACGCTCGAACCTGCCTGCCCGCGCAGCGGGAGCCACGTCCGGGCCCGGCATCGGCGCGGGTGCCGGCGGCCTCCTGCCCGCGCCCGCGGTGCCGATTGGTCGGTTGGAGGTCGACGGACTCACCGTCGACTGGCGGGACCAGCAAGCCGGATTCGCCGTCCACCTGCCGCCCACGGCCGTCGATCTCGCCCCGCGCCGGGGCGGCAGCGGCGGGACCGTCCTGATGGACGGCGTCGCCCATGCCTCGTGGCGCGGCACCGCGACGCAGTTTACACGGCTGGCGGGCGAGGTCGAGCTCAAGGGTTCCACGGTCGGCCTGCGCCGACTGGCCTTGTCGGGTCCCGACCTCGCGCTCACCCTCGACGGCCGCGTGACGACCGTGCTCGGTGAGCCGCGCTTGGCGCTGACCTACACGGCGGACCTCGACCTGGCCTGGGTCGCGGCGCTGTACGCCGCGCCATCGGCTGCCGGCCGGTTGGCGGCGGCCGGCGCCGTCACGGGGACCCCCGACCGGCTGCAGTTGTCGTCGGTGCTGGCCGGGGCCGGCATTGCGCTGGCCGGCGTGGCGGTTGAACGCATCGACGCCGCCCTGGGTCTGACGCCGGACGACGTCTCGCTGGAGGCGCTGCGGGTCGAGCTGGCCGGCGGCAGCGTGTCCGCGGCGGGACGCGTCGACCGCGCGCCCGGTTGGCCGGGCCGGCTCGAGGCAACGTGGAGCGGACTGGACGTCGACCGGCTGCTGGCCGTGGTTCTGGCCGATCCGCCCCTGGTGCTTCGGTCCACAGCCCACGGGTCGCTTGCGGCGCGCTGGCCCGCGCTCGACCCCCGCTCGATCACGGCGTCGGCAGGGGCGCGACTCCTGGGCAGTGGCGCACGCGGCGCAGGCATCCGGCTCGACGCCGATGACGGCCACTGGCGCTTGACGTTAGACCAGACGTTGGCGGACGTCGTCTCCATGTCGGGCGCGCTGGACGCGAGGCCCGGTACGGCTGCCGGCACCGATGACAGGTGGCTCGATACACCCCTCGCCGGCAGCCTCGAACTGACCTGTGTCGACCTCGGCCGGTGCAGCCGATTCGTCACAGGGGCTGTTCCCGCGGCGACGTCCGCATTGCTCGGCGGAACCGTCAGCGTCCGTCTCGATGTCGCCGGCTCGCTCGGCCGGCCGGTGGCAAGCGGACGGCTGGAGGCATCCGGACCGACAGCAGGTTCCGCTGCAGCGACCGGCCTGGCAGCACGGCTCCACGCGGACACGAACGAGATTCGCGCCGACAGCGTGCGCATCCACGTCGGCCCGAACACCGCCACGGGCCGGTTGCGGCTGCAACTGCCCGGCCGTGCGCTCGACGGCGCGTTCACGGCAACCGTGTCCGATCTGGCTGCGCTGCGCCGGCGGCCGGCGGCGGGCTGGGTGCTGGCCGGCGGCGGGTGGGCGGAGGCGACCATCGGCGGCACGCTCCCGCAGGTGAAGGCGACCGCCGCGTACTTCCTGGACGGCGTGCAGGTGTCCGGACGGGACCTCGGCGAGGTAGACGGCAGGGTCGTGTGGGTTGCCGGGGAAGCTCTGCGCGCCGACCTGCGCGTGCCGGCGCTCGGCGCCACCGTCGAAGCATCGCTGCACGGTGCGGCCGGCGAGCGCCGCTTCCGCCTGCGTGGCCGGGCGATCCACGTTGACCTCGCGCGACTGTCGCTGCCGGCTGTTCCACTCACGGGCCGCGTGACGCTGGCGTTCGCCGCCGACGGACCACTCGACAACCTGGCGGCGTCCGCACTGGCGCTGCGGATCGACGATGCCATGGCCGGTGTGGGCGGGCGGGCGGTCAGCCTGGCAGGCCCGGCCGTGGTCAGCCTGGACGCCGCCGGACTGCGTACGGAGGACCTGGAGTTGACGTTCGGGCGCAGCCGCCTGGAGATCGACGGCGGCCTGCCGCTCGACGGGGTCGACACGCTGACGGTGGCGTTGTCCGGCAGTGCCGCCGACCTGGCGGCCGTGGCCGCGCCCCTCGGTGTCCTGCCGCCCGCCGCGCTGGACGGGGAAATCGCGCTGGACCTGGCTGCGACCGGGACGCTCGACGCCTTCGATCTGACGGGCAGCCTGCTGGTCGAGGGCGGTGCGTTTGCGCTCCGCGACCACCCCGTCCTGAATGGCATCAGGGTCCGCGCGGAGCTCGCGGACGGCATGCTGCGCGTCGAGTCGCTGTGGGCGGACTGGGCGGGCGCCGCCATCGACGGTGCCGCCGAACTGCCGCTCGAGCTGGGATTGGCTTGGCTGCCGGGCGCAGTCGCAGCAGCTTCCACGCCGCTGCGGCGGTCGGCCGCCGCACGCGTCGAGGTCACGTCGCTGAACCCGGGCGTGCTCGCGGGCTTCCTCAACGCGGCATGGCTCGACCAATTGGCGGGCCGCGCGAACGCGACCATCGAGCTCGAGCTGCCGACGCCCGACCTCGCCGCTGCACGTGGACGGATGAGGCTGTCGGAGGCGTCGTTCGTCGTTGCCGGCATTCCGCTTGCGCAGCGGCGAGCGACCGAGCTGGTCCTCGAGGGTGGGCGCGTGTCGTTCAGGGCGTTCGACTGGGGCAACGCAACGAGCGACGTGGTCGTCCGCGGCCACCTGCCGCTGGATGCGGACGCCGGCGCCGACCTCTCGCTTGCCGGCCGCCTGGACCTCCGCACCGTCAATGCGCTGCTGCCAACCTTTGGCGTGCAAGGCGCGGCGGCTGCGGGTTCGGCCAGCGTGAACGTGCGGCTCACCGGACCGCTTGCACAGCCCGGTGTCAGCGGCCGCGTGGACATTGCGGGCGTCGAGCTGCAGGTGGCGCAGGCGCGTCTGGCGCTCACGGACCTCGCCGGCACGCTGCTGCTGGCCGACGACCGGGTGACGGTCGCGGACCTGACGGGTAGCGCCAACGGAGGCCGCGTGGCGATAGGTGGAGGCTGGTCGTTGGCAGGCCCCGCCGACGGCAACCGGTTCACCGTGACCGGCGAGAGCCTCGCGCTGGACACGCCGAGCGGCCTGCGCAGTGAGGCCGACGTCGACGTGACGCTGGCGGGCGACGGCGGGGGCCTCGTCCTGACGGGCCGGGTCGACCTCCTTCGCGGCGCGTACCGCGAGCCGTTCGTCCTCTCGGGCGGCGTGCTCGAGCTGCTCGGACGCGAGCCCGGTGTTGCAGCGTCGGTGGCGGGCGGAGGCCCGGCGCCGGACGTCCGGCTCGACCTGCGCGTGACTGCCCGCGAAGACATCCTGATCGCCAACAACTACGTCGACGCGGCGCTCGGCGGCGACCTGCGTGTCGGCGGGACATTGAGTGCGCCGGCCGTGACGGGGCGTGCGGTGCTGCGCGAGGGCGGACGCGTGCGTTTCGGTACGCGTGTCTACGAGATCGACACCGGGGTGGTCGACTTCGTCGACGCCGGAGGCATCGTGCCCGCGCTCACGCTGGAGGCCCATACGCGGGCGGGTGGCTACGACATTACGCTGGAGGCCGCCGGCAGCGCGGGGGAATGGACGACGAGTCTGCGTTCGGAGCCGCCGCTGCCGGAATCCGATATCGCGTCCGTGCTGCTCACCGGGCGGCCGCTCGACCAGGCCCCGGGCGTCGTCGCCGCCGATGCGCGCGAGCTGGCCCTGGGGCTCGCCTCGGGCGAGCTTCTGGCACAAGTGGGCCGCGGCCTCGGTGTGGACGTGCACTTCGGCGCGGACGATCTCGCCTACGGCAGCGACGTGCTGTTGGATCCGAGCTTGATCGCCACCCACTTGAATCCTGCCTCGCGGCTGACGGTAGGACGCGACCTGGGTGAGAACGTGCGTCTGGTGTTCTCGCGCGGCCTGCGCGACGACGACATGGCCTGGCTGGTGGACTACCTGCCCCGCCGCAACATCGAGCTGCGGGCGCTGTTCGATGACGAGCAGCGGCGCGCGTACGAGTTCAAGCACGTGGTCACGGCGGGCGCGTCCGTGCGCGGCGCAGGGTCGCGCGGCGGGGCGCGGGTACGGCCGGAGGTGACCGCGGTCGAGTTCGACGGCGCGTCGGGCGTCGACAATGTCGCGCTGCGCGGCCTGCTCTCACTTGGCGCCGGCGACACGTTCGACTTCCGCCGCTGGCAGGACGACCGCGCGCGGCTCGCAGGGCGCCTGCAAGGACAGGGTTTCCTGGAGGCGAGAGTCCGGTCGCGGCGCACGTTCGGTCCCGACGAGCGCACGGTGGTGCTGACCTATCAGGTGGAACGCGGTCCCCGGACGCGGCTGACGGTCAGTGGCTACGCCGTTCCGGACGGTGTGCGCCGCGATCTGGAAGCGATCTGGACGAACGCTGTGTTCGACACGTTCCGGATGGCGCAGCTCGCGGCGCGGATCACCGCCTATCTGGCCGCAGAAGGCTATCTGCGCGCGACGGTCGACGTACGGACGACCGGCTCCGCCGGTCCGGCAGACGGCGCGGAAGCGGGTGTCAAGGAGATTGTGGTCCGTATCGAGCGCGGCCCGCGCAGCGACGAGCGGCGCCTGGCCTTCGAGGGCGTCACGGCCGGGGAGGCAGGCGAGCTGCAGGCGCTGGCGAAGGCCGGGGGGCTCGACGTGACCGCCTGGACAGACCCGGAGCCGCTTGTGACGGCCGTGCTCGATTGGTACCGCAGCCAGGGCCGGCTGCGCGTCAGCGTCCAAGCCGGTGAGCCGCGCTTTCCGGGCCGCGCCGCGGAACTGCCGGTCCGGGTCACGGCGGGCCCGCTGTATCGCGTCGGTCGGGTCCGAATCGCAGGGACGCAGCGGCGTTCTGAAGCAGCCGCCAGGGCAGCCGCCGCCATCGCCCCAGGCGATGTGTACACGGAAGCGGCGGTCGTTGCAGCGCGGCGGCGCATCGAATCGAGCTATCGAAGTGCGGGATATGCAGACGTCCGCGTGGCGGCGGCGAGCGTGGCGGCTGACGACTCGCGCACGGTCGAGGTGCAGTTCGAAGTCGTCGAAGGACTGCGACAAGTGCTCGACCGGGTGGTCGTCGAGGGGGCGCTCCGGACCCATCCCACGCTTGTCGCGCGGGCGCTCGACTTGCGGCCCGGTACCCCTGTCGACCCGCTGGCCTGGAACTTGGCCCGCCGGCGCCTGTACCAGACCGGCGTCTTCCGCAGCGTGGACATCGCCGCCCGCGAGCGGCGCGCCGGCGGCAACGCGGAGGGGGACGGATCGACGCCCGTGGAGGCGCGGGTGACCCTCGAGGAATGGCCGCCGTACCGCCTGCGCTACGGCCTGCGTCTGGCGGACGAGGCGGCGGCCCTGGGCGAGTCGACCGGGCGTACGCTGCGGGTGGGCGCCGGCGGCGACCTCACCCGGCGCAACCTCTTCGGCCGCGGACTGACCACCGGCGTTTCCGCGCTCGTCGACCGCGGGCAGCAGGCCGTGCGCGCGTTCCTGACCGTTCCCACCCTCTTCGGCCGCGCTCTGGAAACCAACCTGTTCGTCGCCCGCCGGCGCACGCAGATCGCGCGAGAGGAGGCCGGTGTCGTCACCGACACGACGACCTTCACATTGGAGCAGCGGGTGCGGCCGCGCGCCGACGTGACCGTTGCCTACAGCGCCAACCTGGACTTCAGCGACCCGTTCGACCCTGCGGTCCGCGCGCAGGTCCCGGCCGGTTCCCGCGGCAGAGTGGCGCGGTTCGACGGGAGTCTCGTCGCCGACACCCGGGACGACCTGTTCGACGCGACCGCCGGCATGTTCCACTCGTCCAACGTCGAGTACGGCAGCGAACTGGGACGGCCGGCCAGCTACCTGAAGTACCTCGGCCAGCAGTTCGCGTACCGCCGGTGGCGCCGGGTGGTGCTCGCGTCCGCGGCGCGCGTCGGCTTGGCCACCGGTTTCGGCGGCCCGCTGCATCCGACCGAGCGTTTCTTCGCGGGCGGTGGGAACACGGTGCGCGGCTACCGGCAGGACAGCCTGGGACCACGTCACGCGGGCGGTGGGCCGTGGGGCGGCAGCGCGCTCGTGGTCCTGAACCAGGAGGTGCGCTTCCCGCTGTGGTGGCACGTCTCGGGTGTGGCGTTCATCGATGCCGGCGCCGCGTACGAATCCGTGCGCGACATCACGTTGCGCGACCTCCGCGTCGGAACGGGTTTCGGACTCCGCTTCGACACTCCGCTCGGGCTCCTGCGCGCCGACTACGGATCCCCGCTCGGCCGCCGGGATAACGAGCCCCGCGGCCGGCTCTTCATATCGTTGGGCCAGGCGTTCTGAGTGCTCAACCGGACGTGCCCGCGACCTGCAGGGGCGGTGCCGGGTCGTCACGCACCTGCGGCGGCGCCGTGCGGACGTCCAGCGCGGCGACCTGCCAGCGCGCTGCTGCTTCGAGCTCGGCGAGCGCCTGCTGGTACACGCCGCGGACGGTGGCCTTGGCGCGCATCCGGCTGTTGTGCCGGCCAGGCACGCGGGTGTGGCAGCTGCGCGGAGGGGGAGGGCAGGGAGGAAGAAAAGGGACGCCGGCGGGAACCGCTCCCGCCGGCGTCCGCGCCGTTCGATAACGCTGGCGTGGATGAACGAACAACCCGGCTGGGGTGCTAGCCGAGGTCGTTGAAGCTCTCGACGTCGATGAGCTGTGTGGACTGGATGTCGTTGCGGGGCAGCGCCGCATCGACGCCGCCGAGGTCGGCGCCGCGGCCGTCAATGGCGGTGAAGCCGCGGATGTCCAGGACGACGGCACTGCGGTTCCAGGCGGCGTGGGGCGAGGTCGCCGTCACCCACTGGCCCGGCGCAAGCCCCGCGACCTGGTCAACCGAGTCGGCCGGTAGCGGTGTACGGAACGTCAGGTAGCGGCCCTCGAGACTGACGAACTCGACGGGCATCTCGAAGCGTTCCGACGCCGTCTGGCCGGGCTCGATGGTCAGGATGCCCGCGGCGGCGGAATAGACGCCCGACCAGGTGAGCACGATCGGGTCGCCGGCGTTCAGACCGTCCAGCTCGGCTAGGCTACCCTCGACCAATCGGGCCCTGACCGTCGCCATGGCCTCGGCCTCGTCGAAGGCCACCAGCTCGGCGGACCACGTGTAGGTCCCGGAGGCCTGGTCGGCTGCTGCGCCGCTCACCCCGAAAAGGGTCAGAGCGGTGATGGCCGCGGTCGTGCGAAGGGCGTTGCTGGGATTCAACATCGTTCCGGCTCCTTTCTGGTACTGCGTGAGTGGTGCACGTGCCTTCCGGTGGCCAGGCTGCCACCGGTTCAGGCGAGAACCCTAGGCGGCCGCCGGCCAGAGGCGCCGCACGAACCGCCGGAAGTCGGCCCGCGGGTCCAGCGCGGGAGTCGCCGCTCGCGCGCGGCGAACCGTCTCGTAGGGGTTCCGCTTCGGCGCGGCGTCGACCAGTCGCAGGCGCGGATGCGCGTTGCGGGCCATGGGGTTGTTGAGGTTGCGCTGTCGTCTCCTTGTCATGTGTTGCCTCCCGGCTGTCAATCTCAGCCTGACCAGAGAATAGTAACACGAAGACACCTGATGTCAAGTCGGTTGACAATATTCTTTCTGTCGCGTAGATTCCCGGCATGAAGAAAGGCGCCATCGACATGATGATCGCGCACTGGGCGCGCGAACGCCCGGACCTCGACGTCTCCTCGCTGGCCGTGCTCGCGCGGGTGAGCCGCCTGGCCCGGGTCACCGAGGAGAACGCCCAGGCGGCGTTGAGCCGATTCGACCTCAGCGAGGTCGAGTTCCTGCTGCTGGCCGCCATCCGCATGTCGCCCGAGCAGCATCCTTCGCCACGTGACCTGCTCGACTCGCTGATGGTGACTTCCAGTGGCTTGACCAACCGCATCGACCGCCTCGAAGCGGCCGGCCTGGTCGAGCGCCAGGCCCACCCGACCGACCGGCGGGGGATCCGCATCGAGTTGACCGAGCGCGGGCGCGAGCTCGTCGACCAGGTGACGACCGCTTACCTGGAGCACCAGAATCAGGTGCTCGACGAGGCGCTGCAGCCGGACGAGCGCGACGCGCTGGCCCGCCTGTTGCGGAAGCTGCTCAATTCACTCACCAGCGACGAGACCAGCGACGTGGACGACGCGCCGCCTGCGCCCCGGCGGAGCGGCCGCAACGCGAGCCGTCTGCGCGCCAGACGGGTGACCGAGTCGCGCGGCGACCAACCGCGGTGGGGCCGGACGGCAAAGTGAGCGCCGCCGGCGCGACCCTGTGCGAACGGTGGGTTCACGGTGGTGGCGATGTGGTGGACCGCATGGGATTCGAACCCACGACCTCCGCGTTGCGAACGCGGCGCTCTCCCAGCTGAGCTAGCGGCCCATCGGGCGGAAACTCTCCACTTTACAGGATCGTGCTCGCGTGCGGCCAGCGGCGATGAATGATGTTTTGCGCGCGAGGCCCCGGCGGACCGCCGCATCCGAGGGGTTTGCAACAATCGCGCTTAGTGCTACTCTGGCTGGGAAGGAAGTCCGTCTGGAACGCCAACCGAAAGGTGTATCGCGATGAGGAAGACCGCCTGGGATGTGCGTCTGTCCGTTGCCGGCTGCCTGGCCGGATTCGTGCTCGTCGGCCTGGTTTTCGTGCCCGTACCTGCCGCCGGCGCCGAGGCGCAGGCCGAGGTGACGTTCAGCAAGCACATTGCTCCGATTCTGCAGCGGTCATGCGAGAACTGCCATCGCCCACAGGGCGGCGCGCCGATGGCCCTGACCACCTACGCGGAGGTTCGGCCCTGGGCGCGCTCCATCAGGAACCGGACGCAGTCCCGCGAGATGCCGCCTTGGTTCATCGACAAGAACATCGGCATCCAGCGCTACAAGGACGATCCCTCACTCAGCGATGACGAGATCGAGCTGATTGGCGCCTGGGTGGACAACGGCGCGCCGCGAGGCAATCCGGCCGATCTGCCGCCGCCCATCGAGTGGCCGGGCGACGGCTGGACCTACGGCACCCCCGATCTCGTCGTCCCGTCCCCCGAGGGCACCATCGAAGCCGAGGCGGCCGACTGGTTCGGCGAGTGGGGGCACAGCCCGACAGGCCTGACGGAGGACCGCTACGTGAAGGCCATCGAGGTCAAGGAGGTCAGGCTCTGGGAGGAAGAGGGCGAGGTGGACGACACCGGCCGCGCCGCGCTGGGCCTGTTCGTCGTGCATCACGCGGTGTTGACCGCCGAGTCGCCCGAGGACCCGAGCGGCCCGGCCGCGTGCGGCGCCCAGACGTTCTGCGGGGAGCGGGACGAGGAGTTCACCCTGGTGCACGAGCTGGGCCAGAACCCGACCGTCTATCCCGACGAGGTGGGCGTCCTGCTGCCGGCCGGTTCGGTCATCACGTTCAACTCGATGCATCTGCACTCGATCGGCCGCGAGGTGCGGGCCCGCCTCGACGTCGGATTCACGCTGCACCCCGAGGGGTACGATCCGAAATACAAGCTGGGTGCGACCAGCCTGCGCCGGGCGACGCAGTACGACTACGAGTTCGACATTCCCTCGAACGACGACAACGTCATGCGCGACGGCTTCCACCGGCTGACCGAGCCGACCAAGCTGCTGACGTTCGAGCCGCACCTGCACTCGAGCGGCAAGCGCATGTGCTTCGAGGCCCTCTATCCGAACAACGCGCGGGAAATGCTGAGCTGCGCCGACTACGACCACAACTGGGCGAAGGTGTACGTCTACGAGGATGATGTCGCGCCGCTGCTGCCGGCCGGGACGGTCATCCACGTGATGGCCTGGTACAACAACTCGGCCACGAACAAGAACGTGGTCGACCCGCGCAACTGGAAGGGCTGGGGCAACCGCTCGATCGACGACATGATGTCGGGCATCTCCCGCATGGTGCCGATGACCCAGGAGCAGTTCGAGGCGGAGCTCGCCGCGCGCGGCGGGACGCCCGTGTTCGCGACGTCGCAGGATCAGCAATAGCCGGGACGCCGCGCCGGCGTGAACCCTGCCGGGGGCAATGGGGGGGGCGACCATGAGGACCCGAACCTTCGAGATCGTCGGGGCGGCGGTCGTGTTGGCAGCCGTGGTCGGCCTGCTGGAGCTGGCTCCGCCGCGCCATGCCGTCGAGGCGCAGGGACTCGTCACCGCCTGGGGCGACCCCGATCTGCAGGGCATCTGGACGGACCCGTTCGCCACCCCCCTGGAACGCCCGGCCCGGTTCGGGGACCGGGAGGAGTTCACGGCCGAGGAGCGGGCGGATCTCGACGAGCAGCGCGTGGCGTTGCCGCGCCGGGACGCACGCGAGGGGGTGGGGACCGAACGCGACGTGGCCGGCGCCTACAATGCCGTCTTCCAGTCGATACGCCCGACGGGTCCGCGCACGTCGCTCGTCGTGGATCCGCCGGACGGCCGCATTCCCCCGCTGACGCCCGCGGCCCGGGAGCGCATCACCGCGCAGCGCGAGTTCCGGCTCGCGTTGCTCCAGGCTACCGCGACGTGCCGCGACCAGGAGCCGGCCTGCGCGGGCTGGGAGTACGGGCCGCCATCGCCGCTGCGCGAGGAACAGCCGCCCTACTACAACACCGACCGGCTGAACCGCAACGACGGTCCCGAGGACCGCAGCCTCTCGGAGCGCTGCATGGGGGCCCTGCTGCCCGACTTCAGCGGCTACCGGCGCATCGTGCAGTCGCCCGACGCGGTGTCCGTCTTCTACGACGTCGGGCAGGGCCAGGGCTGGCAGCGCACCATTCCGATCACCACCCGCCCGCATGTCTCATCGAGCGTACGGCAGTGGTGGGGCGATTCGCGCGGGCGCTGGGAGGGCCGGACGCTGGTGGTCGAGGTCGGCAACTTCAGTCCCAAGACGGACTACCGGGGCTCTCGCGAGAATCTGCGTCTCGTCGAGCGCTGGACACGGCTCGACGTGGGGACGTTGGAGTACATCGTGACGGTCGAGGATCCGACGACCTGGACGGGCCCCTGGACCGTGCGGCAGGAGCTCATCATCCAGGACGGTCAGGCCAACCGCATCTACTACGAGCCTCGCTGCCACGAGGGGAACTACGGTCTGCCCGCACAGTTGGTGGGCTCGCGCGTCGAGGAGCGGGAGTTTGCCGCAGGGCGCGGCCCGGATCCGGCCACGCGCGACACCGCGACGAGCGGCGCCGGCACCGGCGGCGTCGATCCGCTCACCGGGCGCTAGCCGGCGGGCGGCGGAGGAAGCGCTGCACGCGCTTGCCTTCGAGCGTTTCGCCGACGTAGAGGTTGCCGCGCGAGTCGGCTGCCAGGCTGTGGGCGGCCGTGAACCCGCCGGCCTGGTGCCCGCCGAAGCCGAACGAGTCGACGATCGAGAGGTCGGCGCGCTCGATGACCCAGATCTTCTGATTCATCCCGTCGATGTTGTAGAGGAACCGCTGCTCGGCGTCGGGCGAGAAGTCGACGTCGAACGCGGCCCCGAAGGCGAGCGTCCGCGGCGCGATCACGACCTCGTCGACGAACGTGCCGTCCGTCTCGAACACCTGGATGCGGTTGTTCACACGGTCACACACGTAGAGGCGGCCGTCCGCAGCCAGCGTGGCGCAGTGCACCGGCCGGCCGAACTGCTGTGATGGCGGCGCGTCCGGGTCGTAGGTGTAGGGGGCATCGGTCGGCACGTTGCCGTACGCGCCCCAGTGCCGCTTGTACTCCCCGCTGCCCGCATCGAACACCGCCACGCGCCGGTTGCCGTAGCCGTCGGCGATGTAGACCTCGTTCGCGGCCGGGTCGACGTGGATCTCGGCGGGCTGGCCGAAGTTCGCCGTGTCGTTGCTGCCCCGGCCCTGGCCCTGAGAACCGATCTGCAGCAGGAACCTGCCGTTGCGGGTGAACTTGAGCACCTGCGAGTCGTCCTGCCCGCTGCCGCCGAGCCACACGTTGTCCAGGTGGTCGATGAAGATGCCGTGCTCCGACTGCGGCCATTCGTAGCCCGCGCCCGGGCCGCCCCAGGCCTGCACGACGTCGCCCGCCTGATTGAACTCTATGACCGGCGGCGCCGGTCGGCAGCACTCGGCGAGCGGCGGGTTGGCGTCGGCGCCGCGTTCCTGCGGCGTGAGGCTCCCCGGCCGGTGCACGATCCAGATGTGGTCACGGGAATCGACCGCCACGCCCACCACGTTGCCGAGCGTCCAGTTGTCGGGCAGCGGCTGCGGCCACGACGGGTCGAACGCAAAGCTCGGCGCCCCCTCGTCGCCCGCCTGTGAAGCAGCCGCACCGGCAAGGCCCGACAGTCCCGACGCGCCGACGCCGAGGGCCGCGCCGACCGCGCACAACAGCAGTCCGTAGCCGAGTCGTCGCTGGATCATGGTCGCCTCGTGCTATTCGTTCACGACGAAGGTCACGTCTTCGGACGTCATGAGGCCGCCGTCGTGTGCCAGGCAGCGCAGCACGTACGTCCCCGGGGCGGCGAAGCTCGCGCTGACGACCCACTCGCCCCCGGGCGGAACCGGCGGGGTTTCCCAGCCGAGCGCATACGGCGAGTCGGCCCAGTCCCGGTAGTTCTCCCAGGCGTCGAACTGCGGTGGATCGAAGGTGACCTCCCCGGCCCCGCGGTAGACGAACCAGGACAGGCGCAGCCCGGTCGCGGAATCCGGGCAGCAGCGCGCGCCGATGCCCTCCGGGGCCAACACGGCGCGCGGCGCGGGTATCCCGTCATCCGCGGCAGTCGCCGTCAGGACGACCGGCTCGCCGACCCGCACGTGCCGCGTCGCCGCGCCCGCGACCTGCAGCGTGGGTGCGCTGTTGTCGAACAAGTCGTAGCCGCCGCCGGCCTGGCCGCCGGCGCCGTTGTTGTTCATCACGACGATGTCGTCGATGAAGTAGTCCGACTTGAGCGTACCGTAGGCGCGCGCGGTGCGGCCGTGGCTGGTGAGCGTCCATACCACTTCCCGGTCACCGAAGTCCGCCGGCACGCGGACCTTGAAAAGGAACCGGCTGCGCTGCGGATGGAAGCGGGTCGGCTGGCCCTGGTCGGGAGCACCCGGCTCCAGGTAGTTGGCCGGGCCGATCGGGATGTCCAGCGCTTCCTCGTGGTTGCGGTTGAAGTAGCCGAAGACGAGGTTGAACGATCCGTCGGCGTTGCGCTCCCACCCCTCGTAGACGGGGACGACGCTCTGGCCCCGCGGGTACGCCACCTGGGCCTGCGCCGCACCGGTGGCCATCCCGACCACGACGAAGACCGCGGCGCGCGCCCACCTACTGCTCATCACTGCCCTGGCCTCCCCAGGCCGCCGGGTCCGCGCCGCACAGGGGGCACCCGACCACCCGCTGCCCCTTCTGCAAGCCGAGGGACACACGCCGCTCGGCCATCTCCTGCTGGAACTGCTCGTCCGTCAGGTAGACGACCTCTCCCAGGTGATTCATCATGTTGTCGATCGACCGGTGCCCCAGGCCGGACCAGTTGCGGGGGTCGGTCACGTTCGGGTTCGTGGGCGTATTGTTGAAGTAGCCGGTCATGCGGAGGATGGTGCCCTTCGGCAGGAGCGGCGCCGCGTGGTCGGCGAAGTTGTACGTCCGCACCCAACTGTGGTCGTAGCCGACGCAGCTCAGCGTCTCGATCTGGGTCGTCCGGCCCCAGATGGCGTCCATGCACATCCGCACCCCGGCGGCGTGCATGTGAGGCTCGAACGAAACAATCCGCACGTTGTCTTCCAGCACGGTGAAGGCCTCGAACTTCTGGTTGTCCTCCAGCGGCCGGATGTCGAGGTTCATGCTGTTGCCGAACAGGGCCATGCGGCTGTGAGGCCGGGTCGGCTCGTAGCCCCGGGGATGCAGCTTGAAGCCGATCTCGACGTGGGCCCGGGCGTCCTCGCTGCTCGCATGCAGGTGGATGGAGTAGATCTCGGCCTTCGAGTCGATGCCCAGCGGCCGGCCCGCGGCGGGATCGAAGATGTCCGCGTTGCGGCCCACCTCGTGGCACGGATAGCGGGTGCGGGTCTCGCCGTCGGCGGCGACGGTGCCCCAGCAGAGGTGGTGGAAGACGAAGCGGCCGCCGACCGTCCGACCGCCGAGGCGGCCGGCGAGATCGTTGATCTCCCGCATCTCGACTGCCGCGACGTAGCGGTCCTCGGTCAGGCCCGTCGGAATCTCGCCGAACGGACCCCACCAGTCGGGCGCCCCGGCGGCAATCTCCACGCTGTCGGTCGTCAGCACCAGATCGGGCTCGCCGAGCTCCCACGCGTCCTCGTCGGAGAACGTCAGCGGCGGCGGCAGGTCCGCCGGGTCGCCGCGCGGCGCACCACCGTCCACCCAGGCGGCAATCGTCGCGATCTCCGCATCGGTCAGCGAGGGGTCGTTCTTGTAGTCCTGGATGCCGATGTCCTTCTCGACGTACCAGGGCGGCATGGCACCGGGCTGCGTGCGCAGTCCGGTGCGGTACTTGATGGAGCGCGCCCAGGGGCGGGCCTCCTCGTAGCTCAGCAGCGACATCGGCGCGAGGGAGTTCGGCCGGTGGCACTGCTGACAACTGCGCTGCAGGATGGGCGCCACATCCTTCGTGAAGGTCACCGGCTCGCTCGGAGCGGCCTGCCCGGCCGCCGCCATGGGCGAAACGGTCGCGCCGGCCGTTGCCACCGCGGCCCCCACCAGCAGCCTCGGCAGCGGCGACGTGACCGACCCGTTCCGTCGGGAATTCGGCATCTCGACCTCCTCCGCGGCCATTCTGGACGACGCTCCCCGAGAATACAAGCCGGAACCCGGCCCCGCCGGACCGGCCACGGTCGACGGCGCAGGCAGCCGGCCGAGCCGGGGGCACGGGCAATCAGAACCCGAAGCCGACGCTGGCATGGACGCGCACCCCACCGGCGAAGTCGTGCGCCACATCGACCGATACCGGGGGAACGAATTGGGGAGGGATGAAGTACACGCCGCCACCGGCACCCTCCCGGAAACTCGCGTCCCGGAATGGTTTCTGGGCCTCGAACACGGCCGCGGTATCGGTGCATTGGCGGCCTGCCAGCGGCGGGTGGCGCGCCCGCGCGGGCCGCCTCAGTCCTGCAGCAGCTCCAGGTACTTGAGTGCCCCGCCCGTGTTGAACAGCACGACGGAGGCGTCCGGATCGACGACGCCCCGACCCAGGAGGGTCCGCAGGGCGCAGAGCGTGGCGCCGCCCTCGGGCGAGGCGCTGATGCCTTCGCGCCGGCCGAGCTCGCGCATGGCGGCGATCATGTCGTCGTCCTCGACCGCCACGGCTGCGCCCCCGCTCTCGCGCAGCGCGCGCAGGATCAGGAAGTCGCCGATCGCACCCGGCACCCGCAGTCCGTCGGCGACCGTGCGGGCGTCGGTCCAGACGCCTGCACGGTCCGCGCCCGCCTCGAACGCGCGCACGATCGGCGCGCACCCGGCCGCCTGCACCGAAACGAGGCGGGGTCGCGCACCCGCCGGCATCCAGCCGAGCTGCTCCAACTCCTCGAAGGCCTTCCACATGCCGACGATGCCGGTGCCGCCGCCCGTGGGGTAGACGATCCAGGCCGGCCAGCGCCAGCCGAGCTGCTCCGCCAGCTCGTAGGCCATCGTCTTCTTGCCCTCGACGCGGTAGGGCTCCTTCAGCGTCGAGACGTCGTACCAGCCGGCCTCGGCGCCGTGCTCGGCGGCAACCCGCCCGGCGTCCGAGATCAGGCCGTCGACCAGCGTGACGTCGGCCCCGTAGAGCTCGCACTCGCGGATGAACGGCTGCTTGACGTCGCGCGGCATGAAGACCCGCGCCGACAGCCCGGCCGCCGCCGCGTAGGCCGCCAGCGCGTTGGCGGCGTTGCCGGCCGACGGGACGGCGAGCGTGCGCGCGCCCAGGTCGCGCGCGCGCGTCACGGCCGCGGTCAGCCCGCGGGCCTTGAAGGAGTTGGTCGGGTTCAGCGACTCGTCCTTCACGTAGAGCGAGCGCATACCGAGTGCGCGTCCCAGCCGCACCGCGTGGACGAGCGGCGTGTAACCCTCGCCGAGGCTGACCGGCGTGCCGCCGGGGGCGATCGGCAGCACCTCGCGGTAGCGCCATAGCGTCCGTTCGCGACCCGGCAGCGTGTCCCGCGACCACGTGTGGGCCAGCGACGCGAGGTCGTAGCGGGCGAAGAGCGGCGCACCGCAGGCGCAGAGGTGCTGGGGGGTATCGGGGTCGCGGGTCGGCGCACCGCAGGCGGCGGCGCACTCGAGAAAGGTCGGCGAGGACATGCTGGCAGCCGCTGGCGCGCGTCGCGTCGCGTGCCGCAGATGGCGGAGCTAGTGTTCGAGCAGTTCCGCGTCCTTGGTCTTCTGCAGATCGTCGATCTGGTGGACGTGCGTGTCGGTAATCTTCTGGATTTCGTCGAGCGCCCGCCGCTCGTCGTCCTCGCCGAGCTCGTGATTCTTCAACAGCTTCTTGAGCGCGTCGTTGACGTCGCGCCGCACCTGGCGCACGTTGTTCCGACCCTCCTCGGCCAGCTTGTGCACGAGTTTGGAGAGCTCCTTGCGGCGTTCCGACGTCAGTGGAGGGATGGGAATCCGGACGACGCGTCCGTCGTTGTTCGGGTTCAGACCCAGGTTGGCGCTACGGATCGCCCGCTCGATGGCGGCCATCTGGTACGGATCGAACGGCGTGGCCACGATGAGCGTGGGCTCGGGAACTGCCAGGCTCGCCACCTGGTTCAACGGCACGCGTGTCCCGTAGGCTTCGACCAGAACCGAGTCCAGGATGCCGACCGAGGCGCGTCCCGTGCGCACCCCGGCCAGCTCGTGACGTACGTGCTCGACGGCACCGGCCATGCGCTGACGGGCCTCCGCCGCCGCCGATCGGGGGTCTGTGATGTCCATGGTCTCACCTCGGCGGGAACACGCTCACGCGGACACGACCGAGCCGATCTGCTCGCCGAGGACGGCCCGCCGGATGTTCCCGTGCACGCGCAGGTTGAACACGACGATCGGCAGCTTGTTGTCCATGCATAGCGAGATGGCGGTGGCGTCCATTACCTTGAGCTGCTGCTCGAGCACCTGCAGGTAGGATACCGAGTCGAGGCGCGTCGCCTGCGGGTCGAGCTGCGGATCGGCCGTGAAGATGCCGTCGACCTTCGTGGCCTTCAGGATCACCTCCGCACGGATCTCCATCGCGCGCAGGGCGGCGGCGGTGTCGGTCGTGAAGTACGGATTCCCGGTGCCCGCCGCGAAGACGACCACGCGACCTTTCTCGAGATGCCGGATCGCACGGCGTCGGATGAACGGCTCGGCCACTTCGCGCATCTCGATCGCGGTGACGAGACGCGTCTCGACTCCCTGCCGCTCGATGGCGTCCGACAGGGCCATGCCGTTGATGACCGTCGCGAGCATGCCCATGTAGTCGGCTGTCGCCCGGTCGAGACCGCGCCCGCTGGCCGCGAGGCCGCGAAAGAAGTTGCCGCCGCCGATCACGACGGCCGTCTGCACGCCGAGCGACTGGATCTCGCCGATTTCGCGGGCAATCTGATCCGCCACCGGCGGATCGATCCCGAAGGCCTGATCGCCCATGAGGGCTTCACCCGACAGCTTGAGGAGGACGCGCCGATAGGGGGCGGCCACGGTCAACTTCGGGCCCCTGCGGTGGGCCGTCCGCCCGCACCCGACGCGTTGCTGACCGGAAGCAGCGAGACTCGTGCCACGGACCGCTCGGACGCTACGTGGGCGACTCGCCTACCTTGAAGCGCGCAAAGCGGGCGATGGTTATGTTCTCGCCCAGTTTGGCGATGGCCGCATTGACCATCTCGCCGATCGTCGTTTTGGGATCCCGAATCGACGGCTGATCGAGCAGGACCACCTGCTCGTAGTAGCTGTTGAGCTTGCCCTCGACGATCTTGTCGACGATCTGCGGCGGCTTGTTGGAGTCGGCGAACTGTGCGCGGACGATGTCGCGTTCCCGCTCCAGATCGTCGGCCGGCACCTCGTCGCGGCGCACGCACGTGGGGTTGGCTGCGGCGACGTGCATCGCCACTTCCTTGACGAGCGTCCGAAAGTCGTCCGTGCGGGCCACGAAATCGGACTCGCAGTTGACCTCCACCAGCACGCCGACCTGGCCGCCCAGATGCACGTAGTGGCCGACCAGTCCCTCGGCGGTGGTCCGCCCGGCGCGCCTGGCTGCCTTGGCCTGGCCGCGGGTGCGCAGCACCGTGACGGCCTTGTCGAGATCGCCGTCGGCTTCCCCGAGCGCCGACTTGCACTCCATGAAGCCCGCGCCGGTGATGTCTCGGAGTTGCTTTACCTGTGTCGCACTGATCGGCATGGTCAAGTTCGGACGCGTCAGACCGAGGCGGGGGAGTGCGCCTGCGTGGGCGCAGCCTTGGGCGCCGGTGCGGATCCGGCACGGTCACGCGCACCGTTATCGCCTCCGGCAGCCTCCTGCGCGGCCTCGCGCAGGCCGCGACCCGTGATGACTGCATCGGCGATGCGGGTCACGAAGAGGCGAATCGACCGCAGCGCGTCGTCGTTTCCGGGGATGATGTAGTCGACATCGTCCGGATTGCAGTTGGTGTCGACGATCCCGATCACCGGAATCTTGAGCGTGCGGGCTTCGTCGACGGCAATCTTCTCCTTGCGGGTGTCCACGACGAAGACCGCGTCCGGCAGCCGGGTCATCTGGCGGATTCCATCGAGGTTCTTGTGGAGCTTCCGCTTCTCCTTCTCGATGCGGGCTATTTCCTTCTTCGAGAGCGACTCGTAACGGCCGTCCTCGGCCATCGACTCGAGCTCGCGGAGGCGTCCAATGCTGCGCTGAATCGTCATGAAGTTCGTCAACAGGCCGCCCAGCCAGCGCTGGTTGACGAAGTACATCCCGCAGCGCTGGGCCTCTTCCTGAATCAGGTCCTGAGCCTGGCGCTTGGTGCCGACGAAGAGAATCTTGCGGCCGTCGTTCGCGAGGCGGGAGACGAACTCCTCCGCTTTCGTGAACAGCCTGGCGGTCTTGCCGAGGTCGATGACGTAGATCCCGTTCCGCTCGCCGAAGATGTACTTCTTCATCTTCGGATTCCACCGTCGCGTCTGGTGGCCGAAGTGGACTCCGGACTCCAGCAGTTCCTTCAGCGTGATCGGCGCCAAGCTGCCTCCATCCGATGAATTACCGCTTGCTGAACTGGAAGCGCTTGCGGGCGCCCGCCAGCCCGTACTTCTTGCGCTCCTTGACCCGCGCGTCGCGCGTGAGCATGCCCGCCTTCTTCAGGCGCGGCCGCAGCTCGGGGTCGGCAAGCGCCAGCGCCCGTGCAATGCCGAGCTTGAGTGCGCCGGCCTGACCGGCGACCCCACCACCGGCCGCCGTCGCGCGCACGTCGAACTTGTCGGCGACCTCGCACAGCTCGAGCGGCTCGGTGATGCGCGTGCGGACCGACGCAGTGGGGAAGTGGGTTTCCAGGGTCCTGCGATTGATGCTGATCGTGCCCGTGCCGGGCTTGAGAAACACGCGGGCCGTCGACGTCTTGCGCCGGCCGGTGCCGTAGAAGTCGACTGCCATCCTCAACGCACCTCGTACGTGGTGGGTCGTTGCGCTCCGTGCGGATGATCGGGTCCGGCGTAGACCTTCAGCTTCCGATAGATGGCCGCGCCCAGCCGGGTCTTGGGCAGCATTCCGCGCACCGCCTGCTCGACCATGCGGGTCGGATACCGGCTGCGCACCGTGGCGGCCTGCTGTTCTCGCAGGCCGCCTTGGTAGCCGCTGTGCCGGCGGTAGAGCTTCTGGTTTTCCTTGCGGCCGGTCAGTCGCACCTGCCTGGCATTGACGATGATGACGTGATCGCCGAGGTCCAGGAACGGCGTGTAGCTGGGCTTGTGCTTGCCCTGCAGCAGCCGCGCGGCGACGGTCGCGACACGCCCGAGCGCATGCGACCCGGCATCGATCACATGCCAGACGTCCTGCCGGTCGTTGCGGGTTGGTACGAAGGTTGCCATCTGTAATCGAATCGGGCGCACCGTGAACGTATCCGGCGCGCAGCCAAGCGGCAATCTTACAGAGCTTGGCGACGGAGAGTCAAGAATCGGCCGCCCCGGCAGGGCGGCAGCGGCGGCAACCCGGGGAGCCGGCACGGTGAGCAATCATTACACTCGCGACACCCGCACGCGGTCGGACGCACGTCCCGGCGCCCGCCGGCGCCGTCGCCGGCGCGGCACTTCGCTGGTAGGGCTCGACATCGGTACGACCGCGGTCAAGGCCGTACGTCTTCGCCGCAACGGCGAGTCTCATCTCATCGTGGCGCTGGGGATCGAGCCGCTGCCGCGCGGCGCAATCGTCGAGGGCGCCATCGCCGACCCCGACGCCGTGACGGCCGCCATCCGCAAGGTCTTCGCGGACCATGCGATCCGGAATCCGCGCGTGGCCGTCTCGCTCGCGGGTAACGCCGTCATCGTCAAGCGGATCACCCTGCCCGGGATGAGTCCCGACGAGTTGCGCACGTCGATCTACTGGGAGGCGAAGCGCTGCCTGCCGTTCGACGTGGCGGACGTCAACCTGGACTATCAGGTGCTCACCCCGCCCGCGGAGGCGGTGGTGGGCGAGCGCACGCTCGAGGTGCTGCTCGTGGCTGCCAGGAGGGATCGCATTGCGGAATACACCGACGCCGTCACCCGTGCCGGCCGTATCCCGGTGGTGGTGGATGTCGACGTCTTCGCGCTCCAGAACGCCTACGAGCGAGGCCACGGCGCCGAACCCGGCGCTGCCGTCGTGCTGCTCAACGCCGGCGCTGCTGCGACCAACCTCAGCGTCGTCCAGGACGGCCAACCCGTCTACACGCGGGATGTGGCCATCGGCGGCAACGCGTATACGGAGGCCTTGCAGCAGGCGCTCGACCTCGGCTTCGGCGATGCGGAGCGGTTGAAGGCGGGCACGCCGGTTGCCGGGCACACGTACCGCGACGCGGAAGCCGTCCTGGGCGCAGTCACCGACGACCTCGTCATGGAGATCGCTCGGACTCTCGATCTGTTTCGGGCGGCCAATCCGGCGAGCGGAATTCGGGCGTTGTTGCTCAGCGGCGGCACGTCCCGCGTCGCCGGGCTCGCGCGCGCGCTGGAGAGTGCACTCCACGCGCCGGTCGCTCCGCTCGATCCGTTCCAGGGCATGACGGTCCTGGAGGGGCGCGTCAGCGAGGAGCAGCGGGGGGCACTCGGGCCGCTTGCCGTCGTGGCCGCCGGGCTCGCCCTGCGCCGGGTCGGGGACCGATGATCCGCGTCAACCTGCTGGCCGGCGACCGCGTCCCGCGGCAGCGGACTGCCGCCACCGGTGTCCCCCGGCCGCTGGCGCTCGGCTGCGTCGCGCTGCTGCTGGTGGCTGCAGCCGCCAGCGGCTGGCACGCCCGGTCGCTGCACCTGCGAGCGTCGCAGCTGGACGAGGAGCTGGCCGCCGCGCAGCGGACGCTGGGGCGGCTGACACCGGTCGCCGACGATCTGGCGGCTCTCGAGGCTCGCCGAGCGAGCCTCGAGAGCCGGGAGGCCCTGCTGGAGGAGCTGCGCCGGGCGCGGGCGGCTCCGGTCCGCATGCTCGACGCAATCGGCGGCAGCGTCCCCGATGGTTTGTGGCTGGCCACCCTCAGCCAATCGGCGGACGGCGTCGTCGTGGAGGGGCATGCCGCGAGCCTGCACGCGCTCTCGGATTTCGTGACCAACCTGGAGCAGTCGGGCCAGGTGCTGCCGGGCGTCGAGATCATCGACAGCCAGTCCACGGACGCGCCGGCGGGGGAAACGTTGCGATTCGCGCTGCGCGTGCGCTTCGGCGCGCCGCCGCCGTAGGGAGGAGCAGGGATGATGAGGCAGCGACTGGATGGGCTGCGGCGGTACGGCTGGGCCGGTGCCCTGCTGGTGGTTGCCGGGTTGGGGGTGCTGCTATTCCACGCCGCGTGGATCGTGCCCGCGCGCCGCGACATCGTGCGCCGGGAGCAGGACCTGACACGGACGCGCCAGGAAATTGCCGCCGCCCGGCAGGCCGAGCGGCGGCGGTCGGAGCTCGCGGCGCGGATCGCGGCGCGCGAGCGACGCATCGACCGGCGGGGAAGCGTCGCCGCTGACGCGTGGGATACGGGCGCGCTGCTGCGGCGACTGCAGACCCTGGCGAGCGCGTCGAGTCTGGCGATCCGCGGCTTTGCGCCGCAGGCGGCGGAGCTGCGGGAGCTCTACGAGGAGCGGGGCAGCCGGCTCGAGCTGAGTGGGACGTTTCATGACCTGGTTCGCTTCCTCGAACACGTAGGCAGGCTGCCGCGGATGGTCCGGATTCGTGAGCTCGATCTGCGTGCGATCGAGCCGCCCGTGCCCGGCGCCACGATCGCTGCGGCCTGCCTCGTCACGACGTTCCATCCGGCGCTGGCCGCGCCGCCGGAGGGGCTGCGGTCGACGTACGACCCGCGCGGGCGCCGCGACCCCTTCGTCGACCCGCGCCGGGGCCGCGAGGGCCTCCCGGGTGTCGTCGAACGCCCGCGGGGGCTGGCCGGGGTGCGTGTCGCCGAGCTCACGTTGCGGGGGCTGGTGCTGGCCGGGGGGCGCCGCCTGGGCGTGCTGGAGGCGCCCGGCGGGCGGACGTACCTCGTTCGCGGCGGGGAGCGCCTGCTCGACGGCGTCGTGCGGGCGGTCGCATACGATGCCGTGGTCTTCGACGAGGCCGCGCGTGACGGGGCGGGGCGCGAAGTGCGCAAGGTCCTCGCGCGGGCACAGGAGGGAAGGTAGTGCTGCGAGCTCTCGCCCGCATCGGACTGGTATCGCTTCTCGGTGTGAGCGTCGGCCCGTGCGTTGCGGCCGCGGGTGCCGCGCCGGCGCCGCCGTCCGGTCGACCGCAGCCGCCGTTCACGGGGGAGGCGGTATCGCTGGACTTCCAGAACGCCGATCTGCGCGCGGTTCTCCGCACATTTGCCGAGATCGGCGGCCTGAACGTCGTCATCGATCCACAGGTTGGCGGCGTTGTCGACGTATTCCTCACCGACATACCGTGGGACCAGGCGCTCGACGTCATCCTGCGCACGAATCGACTCGGCTACGCGGTAGACGGTACGGTCGTGCGTATTGCGCCGCTCGCGGTTCTGGCCGACGAGGAGGCGCAGCGGCGCGAGCTGGCGGAAGCACGCGCGCTGGCCGGGGAGCTGGTGGTCCGCACCAGGACGCTGAGCTACGCGCGGGCGCCGTCCATGGCGGACCTGGTGACTCCGCTGCTCTCGGCGCGCGGCCAGGTCCAGACCGATGAGCGGACCAATACGCTCATCGTCACGGACCTCCGCGAACGCGTTGCGTCCGCCGAGCGGCTGCTCGACGAGCTGGACCGGCCACAGCCCCAGGTGGAGATCGAGGCGCGCATCGTCCAGGCCGGCCAGGAGTTCGCGCGCGCCATCGGCGTGCAGTGGGGCGTGACCGGCCGGGTCGTCCCGCAGCCCGGCGGCGCCGCGCCGCGGGCGTTTCCCGGCCGGGGTAGTGTGAGCGGCCGCCTCGGGACGCAGGGCCCCGCGGCAGCGGCCGCCGACGGGCAGGCGCCGTCGACCGAGAACGTGGGTACGGTTGTCGATTTGCCGGTCGCGACTGCCGCCGCGGCGCTCGGGCTCTCCCTCGGGTCGGTCGATGGTGCTCTGAATCTGGACGTGGTTCTGTCGGCGGCGGAGGTCGACGGCCAAGTCAAGCTGCTCTCGCATCCGCGGGTGACGACGCAGAACAACGTGCAGGCCGAGATCGTGCAGGGTGATCAGATACCGATCCAGGTCGTTGCCAACAACACGGTGACGGTGCAGTTCCAGGATGCCGCGCTCGCGATGCGCGTGACGCCGCAGATTACCGCCGCCCAGACCGTGATCATGCAGATCGAGATCGAGAACGGCTACGCGGACTTCGGCCGCCAAGTCAACGGCTTCCCGCCGATCGTCACGCAGCGCGCGAGCACGACGGTGCAGGTTGTCTCGGGCGGCACGACGGTCATCGGCGGGATTCTCGAGAGCGAACAGAGCTCGCTGAACAACCGGGTGCCCATCCTGCATCGCATCCCCCTGCTGGGATGGCTCTTCCGGAGCAGGGCGGATCGGCGGCGGACGGACGAGTTGTTGATCTTCCTCACCCCTCGAATCGTGCCCTGAACGCGGCGTGGCGGCTACCGGGCAGCCCCTGCGCACGTGACGCGAGACGGCGTTTGCTGTCATGCTCATGCTGCCCATGCAGACGACGGGCGCTGCCATCGACTCTCGAATCACCCGCGTTCGCGACCGCGCCTCGGCGCTGGGCGTCGACGGCCTGCTGGTCACCCACCTCGCCAACGTCTACTACCTGAGCGGCCTGCGCGCGAGCGCAGCCGCGCTGCTCGTGGATGCCGGGCAGGTCACGCTCGTGACGGATGCGCGGTACGAGACGGCGGCCCGCGCACTGGCGGACTCGGCTGCGTCACCGGCGAGTCTGGTCGTTACCCGGGTGCCCGGGTCGTACGACGAGGCCATCCGGGATCTCGTGCGGGAGCGCGGCCTCGCGCGCGTCGGCGTCGAGGCCGGTCACCTGACCCTGGCGCGCTGGCAGTGGCTGAGCGGCAGCCTGGCCGGCCACGCGACGCTGGTGCCGACCGAGGGAGTCGTGGAAGACGAGCGGCTGGTCAAGGACGCCGCGGAGTGCGAGCGCCTGCGCACCGCCGGCCGCCTGCTGGCCGGGATTGTGCCGTCCGCGCTGGACAGGGTGCGCGCCGGCCGCACGGAGCGGGAGGTGGCGGCCGACGTGGAGCACGCACTGGCAACTGCCGGCTTCGATGATCGGGCATTCGAGACCATCGTGGCCTCGGGCCCGCGGAGCGCCCTGCCGCACGCGCGGCCGAGCGGGCGCCGGCTGGGTGACGGCGACCTCGTCGTTGTGGATTTCGGCGGCGTATACGACGGATACTGCGTGGATCTGACGCGTACGGCTTGCGTCGGTCGGTCCACTGCAGAGGCGACGAGACTCCACGCGGCGGTGCTCGCGGCGCAGACAGCCGCGATTGCCGCCGTCCGCCCTGGGATTTCGGCCAGCCAGGTCGACACGGCGGCCCGTTCCGTGCTCGATCAGCACGGGCTGGCGGAAGCCTTCGGCCACGGAACCGGCCACGGGCTCGGCATCGAGGTGCACGAGGCGCCCCGGATTGCCTCGCCGCGCCGATTGCAAGGTGTCGCCTCGGATGTCGTGCTGCAGGCGGGAATGGTGTTCACGGTCGAGCCCGGCGTATATCTGCCGGGCCGCGGGGGCGTCCGCATAGAGGACGACGTGCTGGTGACCGCTTCGGGGTGCGAGATTCTCACCGACGTCGCGCGGGACCTGACCATCTGCTGAGCGGGATCGGCGGCCGGCAGGGATGGAGGGTGCCGGAGTCGACGGGGACGGGATGACCGAGCTCGACGAAATCGAACGACTGCTCGACCTGATGGACGCGCGCGACCTCGAAGAGCTCGAAATCGCACGCGAAGGCCTGCACGTCAGGCTGCGCAAGCGTCCGCGCGGGGCCGCCGCGGCGCGTGCCGTGCCGGCGGCTGCGGAAGCGTTGGCCCAGGCGCCGCCTGCGCCGCCGCCGCACGCCGGCGGCGAGGTCGCGGACGAGGGACGCGTGCTGGTCAAGGCACCCATCGTCGGCACGTTCCATCGCGCGCCGGCGCCGGGCGCCCGGCCCTTCGTGGAGGTCGGCTCCGCCGTGCGCAAGGGGCAGGTGCTGTGCATCATCGAGGCGATGAAGCTGATGAACGAGATCGATGCCGGGCACGACGGCGAGGTCCTGGAGGTGTTCGTAGAAGATCGTCAACCGGTGCAGTACGGCGAGACACTGTTCGCCATCAAGCCCGCCTAGGAGTCTGCACGGCAGCCCTGGTGGACTCCCCAACGTGTGCCCCGGCGGGAGCGGCGCGGGCTTGCGCCACGGCTGCTCGAGGTCCCCGCCACGATTCATGTTCAAGAAGATCCTCATCGCGAACCGCGGGGAGATCGCCCTGCGGGTCATCCATGCCTGCCGGGAGCTAGGCATCGCGACGGTCGCCGTCTATTCCGAGGCCGACGAGCACGCATTGCACGTGCGGTTCGCCGACGAGGAGGTCTGCATCGGCCCGCCGCGGCCGATCGAGAGCTACCTGAACGTTCCTGCCATCGTCAGCGCCGCGGAGATCACGAGGGCCGACGCCATCCATCCCGGCTACGGGTTCCTCTCGGAGAGCGGCGACCTGGCCGAGGCAGTCGAAGCCTGCGGGATCACGTTCATCGGCCCGCCTTCCGCCGTGCTGCGGCTGATGGGCGACAAGACGCAGGCGCGCCGTGCCATGCAACGCGCGGGGTTGCCGGTGCTGCCCGGTACCGAGGAGCCGCCCGCGAGCGCGGCCGAAGCACTGCGGGCGGCGGCGCGGCTCGAGTACCCCCTCATGCTGAAGGCGACCGCGGGCGGTGGGGGGCGCGGCATGCGCATCGTGGAGGGGCCGGACGAGCTGGGGCCGGCCTGGACGACGGCGCAGCAGGAAGCCGCGGCGGCCTTCGGTAACGGCAGCATCTACCTGGAGCAGTACGTCGCGGCGCCGCGGCATATCGAGTTCCAGGTGCTGGCCGATCACCACGGCCGCGTCGTCCATCTCGGCGAGCGCGAGTGCTCCATTCAGCGCCGCCACCAGAAGCTGGTCGAGGAGTGTCCTTCGGCCGTGCTCACGCCGCACCGGCGCCGCAAGCTGGGTCGGCTCGTAACCGACGCCGCGCGCGCCGTCGGTTACCGCAACGCGGGCACGTTCGAGTTCCTGATGGACGAAAAGGGGCGCTTCTACTTCCTGGAAGTGAACGCCCGCCTGCAGGTGGAGCATCCAGTCACCGAGATGGTGACCGGTACCGACATCGTCAAGGAGCAGATTCGGATCGCGGCCGGCGCGCCGCTATCGTTCCGGCAAAGGGACATTACGTGGCGCGGCCACGCGCTGGAATGCCGCATCAACGCCGAGTCTTCGGAGACCTTCCGGCCGAGTCCGGGCGTGGTCAGCGTGTTCAACCTGCCCGGGGGACCGGGCATCCGGATCGACACGGCCGCCCACGCCGATTGCACCATCCCGCCCTACTACGACTCGCTGGTGGCGAAGGTCATCACACACGGGATCGACCGCGCGGAAGCCGTCGCGCGGATGCGCCGGGCACTGGACATGACCGTCATCGAAGGCATCGAAACGACGGTGCCGTTGCACCGGCGGATCCTCGACGATGCGGATTTTCGGCGCGGCGAGCTCAGCACGGCCTTCATGAATCGCTTCACTGCCGCATGATTCTGCCGCGCCTGTGCGCCATCGTCGACCAGCGGACTGCCGAGCGGCATGGCTGGCAGCCACCCGCGCTGGCGCGGGCCTGCCTGGAGGGTGGTGCGCGTTGGCTGCAACTGCGTGTCGCGGACGCCGGGAGTGGCCGGATGCTGGCCTGGTGCGACGAGATCGTCGCAGCCGCCCGGCGCTGTGGGGCGCGGGTCGTGGTGAACGACCGGGCCGACATCGCGCTGCTCGCTGACGCTGACGGTGTCCACGTGGGCCAGACCGATCTGCACCCGGAGGCGGTGCGCCGCGTGCTGCCGCGCGCGGCCATCGTCGGCGTGTCGACGCATGCGGTCGGCGAGGTGGATCGATTGCCGCGCGACGGCGTGACCTATGTGGCGGTCGGGCCGGTCTATCGCACGTCGACCAAGCAGACGGGGTACGCGCGGGTCGGTCTCGAACTCGTGCGCCAGGCGGCACGCGTGCAGCGGCGGCCGGTCGTCGCCATCGGCGGCATCACCCTGGAGCGGGCGGGTGCGGTGACGGCCGCCGGCGCGTCGGCTGTCGCCGTCATCTCGGATCTGCTGCGCGGCGGGGACCCGGCCCGCCGCGTTGCCGCCTACGTCGCCCTGCTGGCGGCCCCGCCGAAGTAGTCCAGCGTCAGCTTGCGGACAGTGCCCACCAGCATCAGCAGCCCGATCAGGTTCGGGAAGGCCATGAAGCCGTTCAGCAGCGTGCCGACCGCCCAGGCGAGCGGGACCGAGGCCACGGCACCGACCAGAATGAGCGCGGTGAACACGGCCCGGTATGGCCTGATTACGCGTGAACCGAACATGAACTCCATGCACTTCTCGCCGTAGTAGCACCATCCGAGGAGCGTCGAGAAGCCGAAGAGGAACGAGCAGGCGGCCACGAGCAGCGACGCCAGCGGCACGGCAGTGGACAACGCCGCGGCCGTCAGGTCGCCGCTGGCGTTCTGGTAGGCAGGCTCCGTCCACAGGCCCGACGCGAGTATGACGAACGCCGTCAGCGAGCAGAGCACGATCGTGTCGACGAAGACCTCGAAGATGCCGACGACTCCCTGCTCGGCCGGGTGTCGCACCCGGGCGATGCCATGCGCGATGGGAGCGCTGCCCAGACCGGCTTCGTTCGAGAGCACGCCGCGGCTCACGCCGGCGGAGATGGCCTGCGACACCGAGGCGCCCACGAAGCCGCCCAGCGCCGCCGTCGGCGCGAACGCGCTGCCGACGATCAGCCCGAATATCTCCGGGACGCGATCGATATGGATGACCAGGAAGGCGAGCGTGGTGGCCACGTAGAGCAGGATCATCGTCGGCACGAGCCGCTCGGCGACGGCCGCGATCCGCCGTATTCCGCCGAGCAGCACCAGCCCGACCGTCACCATGATGAGCAGGCCCGGAACGATGGGGTGGACCTCGATGCCGGCAATCGTGCGGGCCGCCTCGACGAACGTCCGGGCCACGGTATTCGACTGCGCCATGTTGCCGGTGCCCAGCAGCGCGGCACAGGCGCCGAAGAACGCGAAGGCGTAGCCGAGACTCTTTGCCGGCAGCGGCGCGGCGATCCCGCCGGTTATGTAGTACATGGGGCCGCTGGCCAGTTCGCCGGTGTCGCGGCGCACGCGGTAGTGCACGCCCAGCACGGCCTCGGCGTACTTCGTGGCCATGCCGACGGTTGCGGTCACCCACATCCAGGCCACGGCGCCGGGGCCGCCGATTACTATCGCGGTCGCCACGCCGCCGATGTTGCCGTTGCCGACGGTCGAGGCCAGGGCCGTCGAGAGCGCCTGGAACGGGGTTATCGTGCCCTCGCCCTGGTCCGTCCGCCTGCGGAACGCTCCCGCCATGACGAAGCGGACGGCCAGCGGGAACCGGCGGACCTGCACGAGCCCGGTGGCGAGCGTCACCAAGCCGCCCACGACGACCAGCACGAGCGGCATCGCGAAGGGCTGCCAGACGAAGCTGTCGACCGTCTGTATGCGTTCGGTGAGCGTGTTCAGGGCAGCCCCGCCTCGTGCGGAAGATCAGAACATGGCGTAGAGGGTCCAGCCGATGATCAGGCCGATGGCGACGGGGCAGGCCCAGCGGATGAGCTGCGCCCAGGCGCCGCCGGCGGGCAGCCAGGCGCCGTCGCGGCGCAGCTCTTCGAGGGCCCGATCGACCCCCCAGACGCGTCCGACGAACAGCGCCGTGAAGAAGCCCCCGATCGGCAGCGCGAAGTCGTTCCAGACGGTGATCATCAGCGACAGGAAGTCGATGCCGAGCCCCGGCAGGCTGGTGAACAGCGGCACGGCGCCGTTGCCGAGCGCGCACGGAATCGCCATGGCGAAGATGCCCAGCGTCACCGTGCCGACGGCGCGCCGCCGCGACCAGCCGCGCGAGTCGACGAAATGCGCCACGGGCACCTCGAGCAGCGAGATCGCGGAAGTCAGCGCCGCCGTCGCCAGCAGCAGGAAGAAGGCGGCGCCGAACAGGCCGCCGCCGGGCAGGGTGGCAAACAACTGGGGCAGCACGACGAAGATCAGCTCCGGCCCGCTGCTGTTGGGGTCGAACCCCGCCAGCGAGAAACCGGCCGGGAAGATGATGAAGCCGGCCAACAGGGCGATCCCGGTGTCGAGGGCCACGATCCACAGCGCCGACGCCGCGATACCTGTCTGCCTGGTCAGATAGCTGCCGTACGTGAGGATGCAGCCCATGCCGAGGCTGAGCGAGAAGAACGCCTGGCCCAGCGCCGCGTTGTAGACCGATGCGTCGAGCAGGCTGGACAGGTTCGGCCGGAGGTAATAGCCGAGGCCCTCCGCGGCGCCCGGCAGGGTAACCGCCCGCACGGCGAGCAGGACCAGCAGGCCGATGAGCGCCGGCATGAGGGCCTTGGTGACCCGCTCGATGCCCGACCGGATGCCGCCGAGCAGGACGGCCGCCGTCACGGCCAGGACGAGCAGCGCCAGCAGGAGGCTGGCGGACCCATCGGCGGTGAAGTCGGCGAAGAACACCCCGGCCGCCTGTGGATCCGTGGCCAGACCGCCGCTCAGGCTGAACCACGCATAGGCGACGGTCCAGCCGGCGATGACGCAGTAGAAGGCGAGAATGCCCGCCCCGGCCGCGACGCCCAGGCCGCCCACGAGCCACCAGCGCGAACCGGGGGGCTGCAGCAAGGCGAACGCGCGGACGGGAGACTGCTGCGTGCGGCGCCCGATCGCGATCTCGGCGACCAGGATCGGCAGGCAGATGAGCGCGATGCAGGTCAGATAGACGAGCACGAACGCCGCGCCGCCGCCCTGTCCCACACGGGTCGGAAAGCCCCAGATGTTGCCCAGACCGACCGCCGAGCCGGCGGCAGCCAGTATGAATCCCGCACGTGTGCCCCAACTGCCCCGGTCAGACATGACGGCTGCATTCTACCGAAAGTCGGCTGCCAGCCGAAACGCGCGGTTCGACAGCCGGCGGGTCGGCGTGCCGCGGGCGGCAGCCAGCGGATAGAATGTTGCGCAGGCGGGCTGCCGGCAGCCCCTGATGAGAACCCCGCGTCGCCACGGAACGCGATCCTGACAACGCCGCGCACAGCCGGCACAAGGCAGGACGAGACAGCACGACACTGAGGAAGAGCGTGACCGTATCACAGACAACTGCCCGCCTGCTCGACGGTTCCGCAGCCGCAACCGAGATCCGCGAGGGACTCCGGCCGCGAATCGAGTCGTTCACAGGGCGCGCGGGACGCCCCCCCCGGCTCGGCATTCTGCTCGCCGGCAACGATCCGGGCTCGGAGATCTACGTCCGCAACAAGATCCGAAACAGCGAGCAGTTGGGCATGGACAGCGACCTCCGGCGGCTGCCCGACTCCGCGTCGCTGAAGGATGCGCTGGCCGTCGTCGCGGAGTTCAACGCAAGCGACACGCACGACGGCATCCTCGTGCAATCGCCGCTGCCGGCAGGCATGGGCGCCGACGCCGCGCAGCGCGTCTTCGACGCCATCGCCGCCGCCAAGGACGTCGACGGATTCACGCCGGCGAACGTGGGCCGTCTGGTGCAGAAACGGCCGGCGCTGGCCCCCTGCACGCCGTCCGGCATCATCGAGCTGCTCGACCGCGAGCAGATCGAGATTGCCGGCACCCGGGCGGTGGTCATCGGGCGCAGCGATATCGTCGGCAAACCGCTGGCAATGCTTCTGCTGCACCGCAACGCTACCGTGACCATCTGCCACTCGCGCACCGCCGACCTGCCGGCTGTGGCCGCGTCGGCGGACATCCTCGTGGCCGCTATCGGCCGGGCCGCGTTCGTTACGCGCGACTTCGTGAAGCCGGGCGCCACGGTGATCGACGTCGGGATGAACCGGCTCACGGACGGTGCGCGGATAGAAGCGTTGTTCGGCGCGGGATCACGCAAGCTGGCGGCGTTTCACAAGCGGGGCTCCGTCGTGACGGGGGACGTGCACCCGGATGTCGCGACCGTTGCCGGCGCGTTGACGCCGGTGCCGGGCGGAGTAGGCCCGCTGACCATCGCGATGCTCCTGTCCAACACGGTCCGGGCAGCCGAGAAGCGCCTGGCGTGAATCGGGCGGGGCTGCGCCCCGCACCTCCCGGCGTTCGCCCGCGGGGTAGCGCGGCGGCGGGTCGGGAGACCGTCCTGTCCGCCGACCTGTCAGCCGGCCTGCGCGGTCAACGCGCGGCAGATGGATGCCACCTGCCGGTCGGTCTCGTCGAACGAGCCGCCCGTCTGCACGACGAAGTCGGCGCGGTCCACCTTGACGGCGGTCGGCAACTGTGCCGCCAGACGCTTGCGACCCGCCTCCGGCGCGAGCCGGTCGCGTCGCGCGAGCCGGGTGAGCTGGGTCGCGGCATCGCACGCGGTGACGATGATCCGGTCGAACTCTCCCGTCCGCTCCGTTTCGAAGAGCAGTGGGATGTCGGCGATACCGAACGGCGAGGTGGAGGCTGCCGCCAGGCGTTCGAACCACTCGTCGATTGCCGCCCGGACCGGCGGGTGCACGATCGCCTCGAGGTCGGCGCGGGCGGCCGCGTCGTCGAATACCAGGGCAGCCAGCCGCGGGCGGTCGACACCGCCGTCGGGGGTGAACAGTGCGGGATCGAAGCGGGCCCTGAGCGCGGTCCAGGCTGGACGCCCGGGCTGGACGACCTCGCGGGCGAGGCGGTCGGCGTCGATGGTGGGAACACCCCGCGCGGCGAAGCGGGCCAGGACGACGGACTTGCCGGTGGCGATGCCGCCGGTCAGTGCCACCCTCAGCATCGCTTGGGCCGCGGTCCGGGCAGGCTGTCAAGCCTCCGCCGGCGTCTCTTCGCCGTCTTCCGCCGGGGCGATCCGCTCTTCGACGAAGGTATTCCATTCATGGCACTGGGGGCACTGCCAGAGCAGCTCCGTGCTGCGATAGCGGCACCGCATGCAGACGTGCGGGTCGAGGTAGAAGACGGCTTCCCGGGTCAAGGCGACATAGCGTCCGACCAGCGTCTCGTTGAGGTTCAGCGCCGTGAGCGCTCGCCAGATCGCCTGGTGAATGGCCAGGGCGTGCGGGTTGTGGACGAGCGACTCGAAGAGCAGGTCCAGAGCGCGCGCGGGCTCCCCGTGCGCGGCGACGTGCTGGCCTAGTGCGAGCCGTGCCCGCCAGTCCTGCGGATTGGCCTCGATGAGCCGCCGGCAGAGGTCGAGGAAGCGGGACGGCAGACCCAGGTCCGCGTACGCGCTCGCCAGCCGCGAGAAGGCGAGATAGGCCCGCTCCGGCGCCACCTGGATGATTGTCTCCCACATCTCGACGGCCGCTTGCGGCTGGCCCTGGGCCAGTCGGACGTCACCCATGTTGAGATAGGCGGGGACGGTCCGCTCGTCCAGCCGGGTGGCTGCCTCGAAGTGCCTGACCGCCTGCTCGGGCTGCCCGTCCCGCATGGCCTGCAGGCCGAGCTCGTTTTCCAGGAAGGCGAGAATGGCCTGGTCCCGGGGCTTCTCGGCGTCGGCTGCCGCTTCCGCCATGCGCTGCCGCAGCACCTGTGCTTCGCGCCACTGGTGCTGCTCCTCGTGCAGCTTTTCGAGGTTGAGCAGGGCATGCTTGTTGTCCGGGTCGAGACGCACCACCTCGGAGAAGGTCTCGAACGCGCGGTCCACGAAGCCTCCGCGCCTGAAGTCCAGCCCGAGGCACAGCAGGACATGCGCGTGCTCGGCGGTCGTCAGGCGCGGCTTGCGCAGCAGGCGCTGGTGGACCTGGATGGCCTTGCTGACCTGTCCCTTCTCGCGGTACAGGTTGCCCAGGATGAGGTGAATCTCCAGGGCTTCCTCGTCGAGCCAGGCGGCCTTGGTGAGCTCGTCGATCGCCAGGTCGATTTGATTGGAGACGAGGAAGTTCAATCCCAGAATGTAGTGGGCCGACTCGCGCGCCTTGCGCCGGTCGATCCACCGACCGTCGCGAAGCTTGTACCGCTCCCAGGCCTTGCCGGCCGTCAGCCCGATCAAGAGCGCCACCAGCGCGGCAAGCAGGATGAGCGTTTCGGTCATCGGACTGAGCTCGGCTGACCCACCTCGGCGGGAGGGGTGCGGCGTCTCAAAACAGCTCGGTCCGCCACAGATCGTGGAGGTGCACGACGCCGGCGACGCGGCGTGCGTCGTCCACGACGACCAGCGACGTGACGCGCCGTGCCTCCAGGATGTTCAGGGCCTCGGCGGCCAGCGCCGACAGCGGGATCGTGATCGGGTCCCGCGTCATCACGTCGGCTGCCGAGCGCGTCATCAAATCGGGGTGCGCGGAGAGGTGTCTGCGGAGGTCACCGTCCGTGATGACGCCGAGCAGCGCGCCGTCGTCCGCCGTCACGCAGGTCATGCCGAGGCCCTTGGCGGACATCGTCGCAACGACCTCGGGCAGCCGGGCGTCGGGCGCTGCGCGCGGGATCTGTCGGCCGGCGTGCATCAGACGGTCGACGCCCAGCAGGCGCCGGCCGAGCTGCCCGCCGGGGTGCAGGTCGGCGAAGTCGTTGGCGCCGAACCCCTTCCGTACCATGAGCGTCATCGCCAGGGCGTCGCCGAGGGCCAGCGCCGCGGTGGTGCTGGCAGTGGGGGCGAGGTTCAGCGGACAGGCTTCCGCGTCGACCCGGCAGTCGAGGGCGACGTCGGCGGCGCGGCTCAGCGTGCTCGCAGGTGCCCCGGTAATGGCGATGAGGCGCGCGCCGATGCGCCGCAGCGTCTCGAGCAGGCGCAGAATCTCGGGTGTCTCGCCGCTCCGCGACAGGAGGATCACCAGGTCGTCGTCGCGGATGACGCCGAGGTCTCCGTGCACCGCCTCCACCGGATGCAGAAAGTAGGCCGGCGTGCCCGTGCTGGACAGGGTGGCGGCAATCTTGCGGGAGATGATGCCGGACTTGCCCATGCCGGTCACGATGACCCGCCCGCCGCAGTCGACGAGGAGCCGCACGGCGTCGATGAAGTGCCCGTCGATGCGCTCGCTCAGTGCCCGTACGGCAGCGGCCTCGGTCCGCAGCACCGTGCGCGCGAGTTCGAGGTCGATCTCCGCCGCTGTGCTGCCTGTCATCGTGCCGGCGTGTCCGGCGTGGCCCGCGTACTGCGGGCGACGCGGTCCAGTGCGAGCAGCCGCCGCAGAAGCGGTTCGAGCCGCTCCTGCGGCAGTGCGTTCGCCCCGTCGCTGAGCGCCGTCGCGGGAGCGTCGTGCACCTCCATGAACACGGCGTCCGCCCCCGCGGCCACGCCGGCGGCGGCGAGCGGCTCGATGAACTCGGGCTGGCCCGCCGTGGCCCCGTCGCCTCCGCCCGGGAGCTGCAGGCTGTGGGTGGCATCGAACACGACCGGGTACCCCAAGCCGCGCAGGATCGGGAGGGCGCGCATATCCACCACCAGGTTGTTGTACCCGAAGCACGAGCCCCGTTCGGTGAGCATGAGCCGGTCGTGACCGGTCGAGGTGATCTTCTCGACTATGTGCCGCATGTCGCCGGGTGCGAGGAACTGGCCCTTCTTGACGTTGACCACGCGCCCGGTCCGCGCCGCGGCCAGGATCAGATCGGTCTGGCGGGACAGGTACGCCGGAATCTGCAGGATGTCGGCCACGCGCGCTGCGGGCTCGGCCTGCTGCGGCTCGTGAATGTCCGTCAGGATCGGCAGGCCGCACTCCGCCTTGATCCGAGCCAGGATGCGGAGCCCCGAATCGAGGCCCGGACCGCGAAACGAACGGATCGAAGTGCGGTTGGCCTTGTCGAACGACGCCTTGAAGATTAACCCGCAGCCGCAGCGCACGGCGCACGCGCGGATTGCCCGCGCCATGGCCAGGGTGTGAGCCTCGCTCTCGATCACGCAGGGGCCCGCGATGAGCGCGAGCGGCTGGCCGTCACCGACCGCGACGCCGCCGGCGACGACCTGTGGCACCACCCGATTATAGACAGCGGCCCGTCCACCCTCGGCAGCCCGTGGTCCAGCGCCGTCGCTGGCGGGATGCATCGCCCGTCGAATGCAGCGGGCTTCTTGCCATGCGGTCAGGCGAGCGAATCGGCCGTCGCCCGTGCCGGGACGGCGTGCTCGTACGCGGCCCGCACGAAGCCGGCGAAGAGCGGGTGCGGCCGCAGCGGCTTCGACTGGAACTCGGGGTGGAACTGGACGGCCAGGAACCAGGGATGATCGGGCAGCTCGATGACCTCGACGAACTTGCCGTCCGGCGACCGACCCGAGATGCGCAGGCCGTTGTCCGCGAGCGACTGCTCGTAGTCCCGGTTGAACTCGTAGCGATGCCGGTGCCGTTCGCTGACGGCCGCGGTCGCGTAGACGCGTGCGGCGAGTGAGCCTGCTTCCAGGCGACACGGATAGCTTCCCAGACGCATGGTGCCGCCCAGCTCGTCGACACCCAGCAGGTCCCGCAGCTTGTAGATGATCTTGTGCGGGGCATGCTCGTGGCACTCCGTCGAATCGGCGTCGACCAGGCCGCACACGTGGCGCGCGAATTCGACGGCGGCCCACTGAAATCCGTAGCAGATGCCCAGGTACGGCACGCGGCGCTCGCGGGCGATGCGGGCTGCCTCCAGCATGCCCCGGCTGCCGCGGTCCCCGAACCCGCCGGGTACCAGGATGCCGTGCGCATCGGCCAGTAGCCGCTCGCCGCCGGGCATTTCCAGCGCCTCGGCCTCCACCCACTTGACGTTGATCTCGAGGCCGTGCTCGAAGCCGCCATGGGACAACGCCTCGGTGAGGCTCTTGTACGAGTCTTCGTAGCCTACGTACTTGCCCACGACGTGCACGGTGACCGTGTCGGCCGGATTCTTGATCCGGTCGACCAGCGCCCGCCACTCGTCGAGCCTGCACTCGGTGTCGTCCGGCAGGCGCAGACCGCCGAGCACGATCCGGTCCAGTCCCTCGGCCCCGAGTACGAGCGGCACCTCGTAGATGCTGTCGACATCCTTCGCCGTGATCACCGCCTGCTCGTCGACGTCGCAGAAGAGGGCAATCTTGTGCCGGATGTCCTGTGGGAGGAACCGATCGGTCCGACACAGCAGAATGTCGGGCTGGATGCCGATGGAGCGCAGATCCCGCACGCTGTGCTGTGTGGGCTTGGTCTTGAGTTCGCCCGCCGTGCCGATGAACGGCACGAGGGTGAGGTGAATGTAGAGCGTGTGATCGCGGCCGACATCCCGGCGGAACTGGCGGATCGCCTCGAGATAGGGCTGGCTTTCGATGTCGCCGACGGTGCCGCCGATCTCGACCAGGACGATGTCCACATCGGCGCTGACTGCCCGCAGACTGGCCTTGATCTCGTTCGTGATGTGGGGAATCACCTGCACCGTCCGGCCCAGATAGTCGCCACGGCGTTCCTTCTGGATGACGGAGAGGTAGATCTTGCCGGTGGTCCAGTTGTGATCGCAGGTCGTCAGGGTGTTCGTGAAGCGCTCGTAGTGACCCAGGTCGAGGTCTGTTTCCGCGCCGTCCGCCGTGACGTACACCTCGCCGTGCTGATAAGGGCTCATCGTGCCCGGGTCGACGTTGACGTAGGGATCGAACTTCTGCAGGGTCACGCGGTAGCCGTGTCCCTCCAGCAGGCAGCCGATGGACGCGGCCGCGAGGCCCTTGCCGAGCGAAGACACCACGCCGCCCGTGACGAAGATGTACTTCACGGGGTGACCGGCCGCGTTGCGAACGGGTTCTGGCATCAGGCTGCTCCACCTGCCACGATGCGGCGGACGCGGTCGAGGTCGCCGGGCGTGTCCACGCCGACGGGCACGCCCGCCACCTCGACGGTTCGAATGCGGTAGCCGTGTTCGAGCGCACGCAGCTGCTCGAGACGCTCCGCCTGCTCGAGCGGGGTCGGCGCGAGCCCAGCGATGTGCAGCAGAAAGGCGCGGCGGTAGGCGTACAGGCCGACGTGCCGGTAGGTCCCCGCTACCGGATCGGCGGCGCCGTCGCTGCCCTGGTACGGAATGGCGGCGCGGGAGAAATACAGGGCGAACCCGCCGGCATCCACCACAACCTTGACGACGTTCGGGTCGGCGAGCTCGCCGACCCCGACCAGCGGGCAGCGCACGGTCGACATCGGCACCCCGGGGTTCTCGTCCAGCGCCCCTACCGCGAGATCGATGGCGCGCGGGTCCACGAGCGGCTCGTCCGCCTGCACGTTGACGACGATGTCGCAGCGTACGTCGCGGGCGGCCTCGGCGAGACGCTCGGTGCCGCTGCGGTGTTCGGCAGCTGTCATGCACGCTTCGCCGCCGAACGCTGCGACTGCGTCGCGGATGCGTGCGTCGTCCGTGGCGACGAGCACGGCCTGCACGGAAGTCGCGGCCTGGGCGCGCCGGTAGACGTGTTCGATCATGGGCCGCCCACCGATGTCGGCCAGCGGCTTGCCAGGCAGGCGCGACGACCGATAGCGGGCCGGAATGACGGCAATGGCGGAAGCCGTGGAACTCGGATGGGGAGTGCCCCGGAGCGCGGCAGGGTGCACGACGGATGGTAGCACACCGCCAGGCACGCCTCGCGCCGCCTTGCCCCCTGGAAGCCGGGAGCGGAAGCCGCGGGGCGTTCACCAGGGACTGCTAGAGTCGGGCTAGGCCGACGTCCCGAACGGCTGGCACTTGTCGAATTTCTTCGAGCAGTGCACTGTCGATCGCGGCCGGCGGCGGCGTGGCGTCCGCGTCGCAGGTCTCGATGTTGACGACGCCGACGGCGCCGGCCTTGGCGCGCCCGAGAGCGAACGTGGCGATGTTGAGACGGTGACGCCCGAGGATTGTGCCCACCTCGCCGATTACGCCCGGCTGGTCGCTGTTGCGGATGACCACGAGTGTGCCGGTCAGCGGCGCCTCCACCTCGACCCCGTCGAGCAGCACCAGCCGCGGCTCGCTGGGCTCGAAGACCGCGCCTTCGGCCCAGTGCTCGCCGCCGCTGGTGTGCAGCTTGATCGAGATGAGGCTCGTGAAGTTGCGGGGACGGGAGCTGTGGGACTCCACGATTTCCACGCCGCGCTGCTGTGCCAGCGAGCGCGCGTTGACGAGCGTCACGGTGGAGGACAGAACCGTGCGGAACAGCCCGACGAGCACGGCACCGACGAGCAGGTCGTGGCTCGTGCCCGCGAGCGCGCCGTAGTAGCGGATGCCGACGCTCTCTATCCGCTCCTCCGTGAGCTGGGCGAGAAAGCTGCCCAGCCGCTCGGCGAGTCCGATGTACGGCTGCAGGCGCTTGAAGTCCTCCGGCGACACGGAAGGAAAGTTGACGGCGTTGCGGACGCTGCCCGAGCGCAGGAAATCCCGGACGGCGGTGGCCGCTTCGAGCCCCACCAGCTCCTGGGCCTCCCGCGTCGAGGCCGCGATGTGCGGCGTCGCCACCACCTGCGGCAGGCCGGTGAGGACGTTCGACGCGGGCGGCTCCGTCTCGAACACGTCCAGCCCGGCTCCGCCGACGTGGCCGGAGGCCAGCGCCGCGGCCAGTGCCGACTCGTCGATGAGGCTGCCCCGCGCGGTGTTGACGATGCGGACGCCGGGCTTGCAGCGTGCCAGCCGCGCGCGGTTCAGGAGTTGGCGGGTCCCGCTGGTCGACGGCACATGCAGGCTTATGAAATCGGCCTGTTCGCAGAGTTCGTCGAGTGATACGAGCACGACGTCGAGGTCGCTGGCAACCTGCGACGTGATGTACGGATCGTGTGCGACGATCCGCATCTCGAAGGCTCGCGCGCGCCGCACGACCTCGCGGCCGATGCGGCCGAGCCCGACCAGGCCCAGGGTCTTGCCGCGCAGCTCCGCGCCCTGCAGCGACTTCTTCTCCCAGCGGCCGTCCTTCATCAGGGCATCGGCCCGGGTCACGGAGCGGGCGAGCGCCAGCATGAGGGCGCAGGCGTGCTCCGCCACGCTGATGCTGTTGGCGCCCGGCGCGTTGAGCACCAGCACGCCCCGCTGGCTGGCGGCCTGCAGGTCGACGTTGTCGACGCCCGTGCCGGCTCGGGCCACCACACGCAGGCGCGGCGCGGCCGCGATCAGCGCGGCGTCCACGCGTGTGGCACTGCGGACGATGACGCCGTCGGCATGCGCCAGGGCCGCCTCGAGCTCGCCGCGGGAACGATCGGTCCGGCTGTCCACCGTCCACCCTTCGCGGCGCAGCAGATCGGCGACGGATGCGGGGAGGGGGTCGGCGATGACGATTTTCATGACACGCGGGGCCGGACGCCGCACAGGCCGTACAGTATAATCTCACCCCGTCTGCGGGAGACCGGTCACGGTAGTGCCTGCCGCACCACGATGGTGCAAATCGCTAAACCCGTCCGTTTGATGCGGCTTGCCGGCGTCCGACGGGCCATTTTTTCACAAGGTTTTCCACAATTTCTGTTGAAGATCTCGTCGTGGGCCGCAGGGAAGTGACCTAAACGAGCGGCTCGGTCCCGGTTCGGCACACTGCTGCCGTCATCGGGACCACGCAGGGATCGATACCCAGGAAGGAGCTGAGACGTCATGCACAGGAAGGTGAGCGTCATCGGATCGGGAAACGTCGGCGCGACTGCCGCCCGCAGCATGGCGGACAAGGAGCTGGCCGATGTGGTGGTGCTCGACATCCTGGAAGGGGTCCCTCAGGGCAAGGCGCTCGACATGCTCGAGGCGTGCCCGGTCGAAGGCTCGGATGCGCGTGTGCTGGGCACGAACGACTACGCGGACACGGCCGGCTCGGACATCGTCGTCATCACTGCCGGACTCGCACGCAAGCCCGGCATGAGCCGCGACGATCTGCTGACGAAGAACTATCAGATCATCAAAAGTGTCACCGAGCAGGTGGTCGAGCACTCGCCGAACTGCATCATCGTGCCGGTCACGAACCCGCTCGATGCGATGTGCCAGGTGGTCTACCGCGTCAGCGGCTTCCCCCGTGAGCGGGTCATCGGGATGGCCGGTGTGCTCGACTCGGCCCGCATGCGCACCTTCATCGCGCAGGAGCTCGATGTGTCGGTCGAGAACACGCATGCTTTCGTGCTCGGCGGCCACGGCGACACGATGGTGCCGCTGCCGCGCTACTCGACCGTGGCGGGCGTGCCGATCACGGAGCTGATGGACGCGGCGACCATCGACGCCATCGTGCGACGGACCGCCGGCGGCGGCGCCGAGATAGTCAAGCTGCTCGGGACGGGGAGCGCCTTCTACGCCCCGGGATCCGCGGTGGTCGAGATGGTCGAGGCGATTCTGAAGGACAAGAAGAAGATCCTGCCGTGCGCGGCCTTCCTGCAGGGCGAGTACGGCATCCAGGACCTCTTCGTCGGGGTGCCGGTCAAGCTCGGCGCCAGGGGCCTGGAGCAGATCGTGGAAATCGAGCTCACCGAGGAGGAGCGGGCGGCGCTCGACAAGTCGGCTGCCGCCGTGCGCGAGCTGGTGCAGGTCATACGCGTGTAGGCGTGTGCGCCGCGCAGCGGCGCTGATTTCGTGGCGGGTCGGAGGGGCGGCAGACGGCGATTGGGCGGGCGACGACTGTGAAGATTCACGAGTACCAGGCGAAGATCCTGTTCACGAAGCATGGTCTGGCCGTCCCGCGCGGCGAGGTTGCGTTCACGCCGGCCGAGGCGCGCGGGGTGGCGGAGCGTCTCGGGGGGCGCGCGGTCGTCAAGGCCCAGATCCATGCGGGGGGGCGCGGCAAGGGTGGCGGCGTGAAGGTGGTCGCGAATCCGCAGGAGGCCGAGGCGGCGGCGCAGGCGCTGATCGGGATGACGCTCGTCACGCCGCAGACCGGCCCCGAGGGTCGCCGCGTGTCGCGCGTACTGGTCGAGGAGGCGCTGGATATCGAGCGCGAGCTGTACCTGGGGTTGCTGATCGACCGGTCCACGACGCGGCCCATCATCATGGCCAGTGCGGCCGGCGGCATGGAGATCGAGCAGGTCGCGGCCGACACGCCGGAACTCATCCTGCGGGAGGAAATCGACCTCGGTGTCGGACTGCTCGCGTTTCAGGGACGGCGCCTCGCGTACAGCCTGGACCTGACGGGCCCGACGGCAGCCGGGGCCGTGCGCGTGATGCAGGCGGCCTGGACGGTCTTCCGGGAGAACGACGCCTCCCTGGTGGAGATCAATCCGCTCGTCGTCACCGGGACCGGTGACGTGCTGGCGCTCGACGGCAAGGTGTCCCTCGACGACAACGCGCTGTTCCGGCATCCGGAGCTGCGGCACCTCCGTGATCTCGCGGAAGAGGAAGAGCTCGAGATCGAGGCTTCGAAGCACGCCCTGAACTACATCCGGCTCGACGGCACGATCGGCTGCATGGTCAACGGTGCCGGACTGGCGATGGCGACCATGGACATCATCAAGCTCGCGGGCGGCACGCCGGCGAACTTTCTCGACGTCGGCGGGGGTGCCAATGCCGAACAGATCCGCAATGCCTTTCGCATCCTGATGTCGGACGGGAACGTCAAGGCGGTGCTCATCAACATCTTCGGCGGGATTCTGCGCTGCGACGTGCTGGCCGCGGGCGTGATTGCCGCCGTGCAGGAGCTGGCGGTGTCGGTTCCGGTCGTCATTCGCATGGAGGGCACGAACGTGGAACAGGGCAAGCAGATACTGCGCGAGAGTGGTCTGAACTTCACGACCGCCGACGCGATGGACGAAGCAGCCGAGCGGGTCGTTGCGCTCGCCGGCGCGGCTGGTACGGCGCGCTGAGCGCGCCGGGGTGAACGCTGCCGATGTCCGTCCTCATCGATCGCAGTACCCGCCTTCTCGTCCAGGGGCTGACCGGGCGGGAGGGCACGTTCCATGCCAGACAGGCGGCCGAGTTCGGCACCACGGTGGTCGGCGGCGTCACGCCGGGCAAAGGGGGAACGACCCACGCAGGCTGGCCGATTTTCGACACCGTGGAGCGGGCCGTGCGCGAGACTGGCGCGAACGCGTCGGTCATCTTCGTGCCGCCCGCCGTCGCGGCGGATGCCATTCTGGAGGCGGCCGACGCATCGATCCCGCTCGTCGTCTGCATCACCGAGGGGATTCCGACCCTCGACATGCTGTCCGTCGTGCGTTTTCTCGAAACCCGCCCGACGCGGCTGATCGGTCCCAACTGTCCTGGAATCATCTCGGCCGGGGCGGCCAAGGCCGGCATCATTCCCGGGCACATCTGCCGCGAGGGCCGCGTAGGCATCGTCTCCAAGAGCGGGACTCTCACCTACGAGGCGATGCACCAGCTTACGCGCCTCGGATTGGGGCAGACCACCTGCATCGGGATCGGCGGCGATCCGTTGATCGGGACCAGCTTCGTGGACGCGCTGCAGCTGTTCGCCGCGGACGAGGCCACGGAGGCGGTCGTCCTCATCGGCGAAATCGGCGGCACCGCGGAGGAGGAAGCCGCGGCCTACGTGCGTACGGCATTCGCCAAGCCGGTGGTTGGCTTCATCGCCGGCCAGACGGCGCCGCCCGGGCGGCGCATGGGGCACGCCGGCGCCATCATCTCGGGCGGCCAGGGAACTGCGGCCGAGAAGATGACGGCGCTGGAGGCAGCGGGGGTGACGGTAGTCCGCAGCCCGGCCGGAATCGGCGCGGCGGTGGCCAAGCGCCTCGGCTAAGTCCGTGCTACAATAGGGAGTTTTCTGTTTCCATGTCTCGTTTCCATGGATGGCGAGGCCGTGAATGGCGCCTTCTGACGTAGCCGTACTCGACGCTCCCGCAACGCATCTCACCGAGCGGATCGTCAACGATTTCAGCATTCAGGTTGCCACCGTCAACGGTTCGGGCAGCCAGACGGCCAACCTGGTGCTCCTACGCTCCATCTTTCGGATGGGCGTCCCCGTATCCGGCAAGAACCTGTTTCCTTCGAACATCGCCGGTCTTCCCACGTGGTTCACGATTCGGGCCAACAAGGACGGCTACATCGCCCGCAAGGCCGGCATCGACCTGCTCGTGGCAATGAACGCGGAAACGGCGCGCGAGGACGTGCTCGCCCTCGATCCGGGCGCCGCGGTCGTCTACGACGAGCCGCTGGGGCTCGACGAGCTGCGCGACGATCTCATCTTCTATCCGGTCCCGTTCGACAAGCTCGTGGCGGGCGTCTGCACCGACGCCAAGCTGCGGCGCCTCGTGCGCAACATGATCTACGACGGGGTGCTCGCCAACCTGCTGCAGATTGAGATGCGGCACATGGAGGCCGCCCTCGAGAAGCAGCTGGGCCGCAAGCCCAAGGCGGTGGCGCTGAATCGCGGGGCGCTCGAGGCCGGCTTCCGGTTCGCGGCGGAGCATCTCGAGAAGCGCGACCGGCTGGTCGTAGAGCCGATGGACGAGACGAACGGGCTCGTCCTCATCGAGGGGAACGCTGCGGCCGCGCTGGGTGCGATGATGGCTGGCGTGACCGTGGTCACGTGGTATCCGATCACCCCGTCTTCGTCGCTGTGCGAAACACTCATCGACTATCTGCGGAAGTACCGTATCGACAAGGAAACCGGCCAGGCGACGTTTGCCGTCGTGCAGGCCGAGGACGAGATTGCGGCGCTCGGCATGGCGATTGGCGCAGGCTGGGCAGGCGCACGCTCCATGACTTCGACCTCCGGTCCCGGCATCTCGCTCATGGCCGAGTTCTCCGGCCTGGGCTACTACGCGGAGGTGCCGGCTGTCATCTTCGACGTGCAACGGGTGGGCCCGTCGACGGGGCTGCCGACCCGCACCGCCCAGGGCGACGTGCTCGCCACTGCGTTCCTCTCGCACGGCGACACGCGGCATCTGATGCTGTTTCCGGCGTCGGTCGAGGAGTGCTACTCGATGGCGATCGACGCGTTCGACCTCGCCGAACGTTTTCAGACGCCGGTGTTCGTGATGAGCGATCTCGACCTGGGTATGAACACCTGGATGTCCAGGCCCTTCGAGTACCCCTCGAAACCGCTCGATCGCGGCAAGGTGCTCGACGACGAGGCGCTCGAACGGATTGGCAAGTTCGGTCGGTACAGGGATGTCGACGGCGATGGTATCGCCTACCGCAGCATTCCCGGCGATGGCATGCCCGCGTTCTTCTGCCGGGGGTCCGGGCACAACGAGTGGGCGCAGTACAGCGAGCGGCCGGACGACTACCAGAAGAACATCGAGCGTCTGGCGCGGAAGTTCGAGACGGCGCGGCACTGGTTGCCGGAGCCGGTGGTGACCATCAACCGGAATGCCTCGATCGGCATCGTCGCCTACGGCACCACCCACTGGGCCGTCGTCGAGAGCCGCGACCAGCTGCTCGCCGAAGCGGACCTCCATACTTCCTATTTCCGGGTGTGCGCCTATCCCTTCCGCACCGCGCTGGCGTCGTTCATCGAGCGCTACGACCGCGTCTACGTGGTGGAGCAGAACCGTGACGCGCAGATGCTGAGCCTGATGAAGCTCGACGTGCCGACCGACCTCGCCAGCCGGCTGCGCAGCGTGCTGCACTACACGGGCAACCCGGTCGACGCGCGCACGATTACCGACAGCATCCTGATTCAAGAGGGCTACCGCGCCGAGAAGGCCGGGGCCGAGCCGGTCCGGCTGCCGCGCAGCGCCGGCGTGGGCGGGGAGTAGGGCATTCGGAGGGAAGATACCGTGGCGAGCGTCGCACCACCGGAACCGCGAAAGAACGTCAACAGGATCGGGCTCGTATCGAAGGAGTACCGGGGCACGAAGACGACCTTGTGCGCGGGCTGCGGCCACAACGCGATTTCGGAGCGAATCATCGGCGCCTGCTACGAGATGGGGGTCGATCCGAGCCGGGTCGTGAAGCTGTCCGGCATCGGTTGTTCCAGCAAGAGCCCGGCCTATTTTCTCGGTTCGGCGCACGGGTTCAATGCCGTGCACGGCCGGATGCCTTCCGTGGGCACGGGCGCTCTCCTGGCAAACCGCAAGCTGATTGCGCTCGGCGTGAGCGGCGACGGCGACACCGGGGCCATCGGCATCGGCCAGTTCGTGCACCTGATGCGGCGCAACCTGCCGATCATCTACATCATCGAGGACAACGGGTGTTACGGTCTCACGAAGGGCCAGTTCTCGCCGACGGCCGATCTGGGTTCGACGCTCAAGACGGGCGTGGTCAACGACCTGCCGCCGATCGACACCTGCGCCCTGGCAGTGGAGCTGGGGGCGACGTTCGTCGCGCGCTCGTTCTCGGGTGACAAGAAGCAGCTCATGGCGATTCTGAAGGCCGCGCTGGCTCACCGCGGAACGGCCATGATCGACGTCCTCTCGCCATGCGTCACTTTCAACGATCACGAGGGCTCCACGAAGAGCTACGCCTACGCCAAGGCGCATGAGGACCCGCTCGAGGCCATCAGCTTCGTGCCGTTCTTCGAGGACATCTCCGTCGACTACGAGCCGGGCACGACGCAGGCCGTACCGCTGCACGATGGATCGACGCTGTATCTCACGAAGGTCGACGAGGAGTACGATCCGCTCGACCGGCTGCAGGCCCTGCGCGTCCTGCACGAGACGCGGCGCCGCGGCGAGTTCGCCACCGGAGTCATCTATGTCGAGCCGGACCGCGACGATTTCCTGACCATGCTCAATCTCGTGGACGAGCCGCTCGCGCAGCTTGCACAGGAGCGTACCAGGCCGCCGAAGGCCGTGCTTGCCGAGATCATGGAGTCGCTGCGGTAGGAGCCGGGTCGAGGCCCAACGCGACGTCCGACGGGCGAGGAGTATTGCATCGCCATGCAACGAACGCTGGCCATCATCAAACCCGACGCGGTCGAGCGTCAGCTCGTCGGTGCGATCATCCATCGCATCGAGGGGGCGGAGCTGCGTATCAGGGCGATGCGGCTCGCGCAGCTGACGAAGTCGGAAGCCGAGGGGTTCTACGCCGTGCACCGTGACAGGCCGTTCTTCGATAGCCTGACCAGCTTCATGTCGTCCGGCCCGCTCGTGCTGCTCGCGCTCGAGGCGCCCGACTGCATCGCGCGCTGGCGGCGGCTGATGGGAGCGACGGATCCGGCGCAAGCCGAGCGTGGAACGCTGCGGCGGGAGTTCGGGCGTACGATCGAGCAGAACGCGACGCACGGGTCGGATGCGCTCGAGACGGCGGCATTCGAGTTGAACTACTTTTTTCCCGGTTCGGCATCCGACCGCGGGTAGACGGCTCACCGGGGTGGGGAAGACGCTGCTGCTCGTCGGTCTGCTGCTGGCCGGGGCCGGTGCGCTGGTGATGGTCGGTGTGCCGCTCGGTCGCCTGCCGGGCGACATTGTGTACCGGAGGGCGGGGACGACGATTTACGTGCCGATCGCAACGTGCATTCTCGCCAGCGTGGTCCTCTCGCTCGTCACGCTGCTCGTGAGGCGGTAGTGGCCCGTGGTGGAACTCCGCGTCACACCGAGACGCGGTTGAATGCCGCTCCCGGCGGGAGCCAGGCGTGACGGGGGATATGTTGACCACTTTCGATCCTGCCGAGGATGGGCAGCCCCGTTCCTCGCGGGAAGCATCGCCCGTCGAAGGCAGCGTGGCTCTGGCCGGGGTTGCCCGGAGAATCGAGATGACCAGGTCGGGAAGCGGCTGCCTTGACCGGCATTCGGACACCGTAGTACGCTGGAACTCGGAGGGCACGCACCCGGCCTCCACATCCTCAGTCGCGCGGATAGCCGACACCCGATGAACGAGCTCGACGAGCGCGAAGCTGCGCCCGCCCGCGGTCCGCTTGCCAAGGCGCCCGCGCTTGCCGTTCAGTTCTTCCTGATCCCGCTGGCCGTCGTAGCCGCGGTCGTGTTCATCTACGGCGGATTCCGCATGCTCGTAACCGACGCGCGAACGCCCGAGGAGTTTCTCAACGACGTGCGGGTCGGCGGGCGGGATCGCCGTTGGCCGGCAGCGTACGAGCTGTCGCGGTTGTTGGATACGCCCGGGATCGAGGACCGGCATCCGGATCTCGGTCCGGCGGTCGTGCAGGCCTTTGCCGATTCGGTTGGTGACGACCCCCGGGTGCGCCGCTATCTGGCACTCGCCGTGGGTCGGCTGCGGACGCAGCCCCCCGGCGCACTCGAGACGCTGGTCGAGGCACTGGAAGATCCCGATTCGGAGACCCGCATCAGCGTCATCTGGGCTCTGGCGTCGATTGGCGACCCGTCGGTGGTCGACGAGATCGAGGCCATGTACCTTTCAGAGGACGCGGGTGTTCGGAAGATGACGGTGTATGCACTCGGCGTGCTGCCGGCCGACGAGCGTGCCGCCACGCTCCGCAACGCGCTGGACGACGCCGTGCCCGACGTACAGTGGAACGCCGCCGTGGCCCTGGCGCGCCACGGCCGGAGCGATGGGCTGCGGGTACTCGGCAGGATGCTGGATCGCGACTATCTGCAGCGCAACATCGACCGCGCGTCCAGCCCGGACGGCGGCGCGGATCCGGTCGCCGAGGTCATGATCAGCGGGCTGCAGGCCGTCGGAGCACTCAAGGCATCGCAGCTTCACGACCGGGTGGCCGAGCTGAGCCGCAGCGATGCGAGCCTGCGCGTGCGCGAGGTGGCGCTGCGCACGCTCGAACTGCTCGATCCGGCGGTGGCGGACGGCAGTGCAGCAGGAAACCACGGTTGAGACACCGCGTGCTGGAGGACGACGACCGAAATGGCTGACGAGCAGAAACCCCAAGCAACCCCCGCGGACGGGCCGACAGCGCCGGCGCCGCCGCAGCCAGCGCTGGCGCGCAGGACGACCAGCGCCGCCGCAGCCAGGGCGTCGGCCAAGCCGTCGCGGGCGGCGGACGACACCTCGCCGTTGATGTCGCGTCGGGGCTGGCTCGGACTGTCCTGGGGGGCGTTCACGGCGGCGACCGCTGGCTGCCTGGCGGCAACGGGGCGCTTCATGTTTCCCAACGTGCTCAACGAGCCGCCGCAGCAGTTCACGATCGGCTTCCCGGACGAGTATGCCGACGGCGTCGACGAGCGCTGGAAGGACCGCTTCGGTATCTGGATCATCCGCACGCCGTTCGACATCGTCCACGAATCCTCGGGCTTCTACGCGCTGTTCTCGATCTGCACCCATCTCGGATGCACGCCGAACTGGCTGTCGGCGGAGAACAAGTTCAAATGCCCGTGCCACGGCAGCGGGTTCCGGCCGACCGGCGTCAACTTCGAGGGTCCGGCGCCACGGCCGCTGGAGCGCGCACGCATCGTCCTGGCCGAGGACGGTCAGATACTGGTCGACAAGAGCCGGAAGTTTCAGAGTGAACTCGGGCAGTGGACGGATCCCGAGTCGTTTCTCGAGGTGTAGACGACGCTATGGCCCGAACCGAGACGATCAAGCCGAAGGAGGGCGCGCTCGTCCGCGCCTGGAACTGGCTGACCGCGACGCAGATCTGGACGTCGATCTTCCGACACAACGCGCCCATCAACGATCGCAATCGCGTGCTCGTGATGTTGTCGAACGTCTTCCTGCATCTGCATCCGGTGCGCCTCAAGAAGCACGGCGTCCGGCTGCGCTACACCTGGTGCATGGGGGGGCTGAGCTTCTTCCTGTTCCTGGTGCTGACGTTCACGGGACTGCTGCTGATGTTCTACTACCGGCCGACGCTGGAGTACGCCTACTCCGACATCGTCGGCCTGCGCGAGCATGTGCCGCTGGGCATCATGCGCGAGATGCACCGCTGGGGCGCGCACGCGATGGTCATCACGGTCTGGCTGCACATGTTCCGCGTGTTCATGACCGGCTCGTACAAGCCGCCTCGTGAGTTCAACTGGAACATCGGGGTCATCATGCTCGTTCTGACGCTGCTGCTGTCGTTCACCGGCTACCTGCTGCCCTGGGATCAGCTCGCGATCTGGGCCATCACGGTGGGCTCGAACATGGCGCGTGCGACCCCGTTCCTCGGCCACGAGGGGCCGGGCGCCGCCCTGCTCGCGCTCGGGGACGTCCAGTTGATTCATGCGGCCGACGACGCCCGGTTCGCGCTGCTCGGCGGCACCTTCGTCGGCGAGGGCGCGCTCCTGCGCTTCTACGTGCTGCACTGCGTCGGGCTGCCGCTCGTCATCGGGTTTCTCATGGCCGTTCATTTCTGGCGGGTCCGGAAGGACGGCGGTATTTCCGGTCCGCTCTAGCGGCCACCGGCGGCAAGGGACGTCATGGACGCGATCAAAGGCTTCGTCAATCTGTTTGCGGATCCCCGGCTGTTCTTCATCCTGTCGGTGATAGCCCTGGTGCTCATCGTCTGGAAGCGGGAGACCTTCTCGAAGAATGCCGTGGGCTACGGCATGATGGGCTTTCTGGCGGTTTTCTTCACGTTCGGCCTGTTCGACGAGAACTTCCGCCTGATTGTCGTCAAGCCGGACAACGTACCCATCGTGGCGCTCATCTTCCTGGTGATCTTCTTCACGTGGTACGCGATTCGCGAGGGTGTGCGAAACGACCAGCGGATGGCCGCCGGGGACGACCCCATCGAGAAGGAGGAGTCGGACCGCGTCTGGGTCTGGCCCGACCTCGTGTACACGGAGCTGATCGCCCTGATTCTCTGCACGGCGATTCTGGTCGTCTGGTCGGTCGGCCTGGAGGCTCCGCTCGAGCAGCCGGCCAACCCGGCGAACACCCCGAACCCGTCGAAGGCGCCGTGGTACTTCCTCGGGCTGCAGGAGATGCTGGTCTATTTCGACCCCTGGCTGGCCGGCGTCGTACTGCCGAGCCTGATCATCGTGGGTCTGATGGCCATTCCCTACGTGGACACGAACCCGAAGGGCAACGGCTACTACACGTTCCGTGAGCGGAAGGCCGAGATCACGATCTTCCTGTTCGGCTTCCTCGTGCTGTGGTCGTCGCTCATCGTGCTCGGCACGTTCCTGCGGGGGCCGAACTGGAACTTCTTCGGGCCGTTCGAGTACTGGGACATCCACAAGCTCGAGCCGCTCACCAACGTGCAGCTCTCCGACTTCATCTGGGTCCGCCTGCTGGGGCAGCCGCTGCCGGACAACTGGTTCGTGCGCGAGTTCTTCGGCATCGTGCTCACGCTGATCTACGTCGCCGCCCTGCCGCCGCTCATGGCGAGGGTGTTCAGGCGGTACTACGATCTGCTGGGCGCGACGCGCTTCTACGTGACGGCGGTGCTGCTGCTGATGATGCTGTCGCTGCCCGTCAAGATGCTGACCCGGTGGGTGTTCAATCTGAAGTATGTCGTGTCGATACCGGAGTTTTTCTTCAACATATAGCGAGCACAGAGTAGATGGCTGACAAGAAGTCTGTCGGGCACGCATACAACGTCGACTTTCTCAACGTGGTCTTCGCCGCGTCCAGCATCTTCCTTTTCGTCACGACGATCCTGATGATCTGGGACGACTACGACCGCGAGTGGAAGGACTACCAGCGCCGCTTCGTCCAGCTCGAGATGGAGGTGACGCAGGCGAACCTGGCCGCTGCCGCCGCCCAGGTGGACCCGGCGCAGGTGGCGGAGCTGCAGGGCCAGTTGGCGCAGGCGGAACAGGAGGCAGCCGCCAGCCAGGACCAGATCGACGAGCTGCAGGCGCAGCTCGCGGACATCGAGGCCGATCTGTTCCTGGCGAACCAGGAGTTCCAGTCGACCAAGGCCGTCTACGACGCGGAACGCTACGAGTTCGAGGAGCTGCAGGAGGCCGACCCCGAACGTGCTGCGGGCGAGCGCGCCCCGATCGACGAGATGTACCAGCGCTGGCTCGATCTGGGCCTGGAAGTCGAGCGCCTGACGGCGCAGCGTGACGAGCTGCGCGGCCAGATCGGCGTGTTCACGAACCGGGCGGTGGAGGTCGACACCCAGCTGCGGGAATTGACCTCCGAGACGGAACGGCTCGCGACGCGGGTGGCCGACCTGCAGCCCAGTCTGGTGAACGACCTGATTCTGAACGCGCCGCTGCTGGATTTCATGGCGCCCACCATCACGGTCCGCCAGGTCATTACACCGCAGATCGTCGAGGACGTGAACTTCACGCGGGTCGCCAAGATGGATCGCTGCACGACGTGCCATCTGGCGATCGACCGCGAGGGGTACGAGGAGTATCCGCAGCCGTTTCGGACCCACTCGAACCTCGATGCCTACGTCGGCAGTGCGTCGCCGCACCCGGTGGGGGGCTTCGGCTGCACGGTCTGTCACGAGGGAATGGGGCAGTCGCTGACCTTCCGGCATGCCGCGCATACGCCCGTCGGCGAGGCGCAGACGCTCGCCTGGGAACACGACTTCGGCTGGGAGGAGCCCCACCTGTGGGACTATCCGATGCTGCCGACCGAGATGACCGAGGCATCGTGCGCCAAGTGTCATCGCGAGACGGTCTTCATTCCCGAGGGGCCGAAGTTGAGCCTGGCCTACGGGCTGTACGAACGGGCCGGATGCAATGCCTGCCACAAGACGCGCGGCTTCGAGGAGCAGCGCCGCCCGGGTCCGAATCTGACGAAGATTGCTTCGAAGCTGGAACCGGACTGGGTGGCGCGCTGGATTCGCGAGCCGCGCGCGATGAAGGCCAGTACCTGGATGCCGCGCATCTGGTACAACAGCAACACCAGCGAGCCCGTCGACGCGGTTCGCAACGAGGCCGAAATCGACGCCGTGGTCGCCTACCTGTTCGCGAACTCCGACGACCACAGCTTCGCCGTCCGCTTCCCGCGGCGTGGTGACGCGGCGCGCGGGCAGGAACTGGTCGAGTCGGTCGGCTGTCTCGCGTGTCACGTCACAGGCGACGAGAGCCGCCTCGAGGCCGGACCCCGGCGGACATTCGGCCAGCCGTTGCAGAACATCGGCAACAAGACATCGTTTGAATGGCTCTACGACTGGGTCCGCGATCCGCGGCACTTCAGCCCAGAGACCTACATGCCCGACCTGCGGCTCACCGACAGCGAGGTCAGCGACATCGCCGCGTACCTGGCCACGCTCGACGGCCCGGATGGGGAAGGCGCGCGGGCGGCCTACACCGCCGACGATGTGAGCGAGATCCTCACCGATTATCTGCGGGCGATCGTGCCCACCGACGAAGCCCGGGCGACCGTTGCCGCGATGTCGCCCGAGGAGCGGCAGCTCGAGCTCGGCCGCCGCGCCATCGGGCGCTACGGCTGCTACAGCTGCCACGAGATCGCGGGCTTCGAGGAGACACAGCCGATCGGTATCGAGCTGTCGGAGGAAGGCAGCAAGCTGCTGCCGCGCCTCGACTTTGCGTTCGTGCACGAGATTCCGCACACGAAGGTCGACTGGTTCAAGCAGAAGCTGCGCGACCCGCGCAGCTTCGACCGCAGCCGCGTCCTGCAGCCGCTCGAGAAGCTCCGGATGCCGGACTACGGCTTCAGCGAGGAAGAGGTGACGCTGCTCGCGACGGCGATCATGAGCTTCCAGAGCGACGTCCAGCCGCTTGTGTCGCAGGTTCCGGGGTCGGCGCGGAACGACGCGCTGCGGGAAGGCCGCAACCTGGTGCGGCGGCGCAACTGCATCTCGTGCCACGAGATCGAGGCCGACGGCGGCAACTACCGAGAGCTCGTGGACGACCCGGGCCTGGCGCCGCCCCTGCTGACGCCGGAGGGTGCGAAGGTCAAGCCCGAGTGGCTGTATGCATTCTTGCGGGGCCCCATTACCATTCGACCCTGGCTGGACGTGCGCATGCCTACGTTCGGGCTCGACGATGCGCACTGGAACCAGGTGCTCGACTACTTCGCCGCCGTCTCCGAGTCGATTGGGCCGTTCCGGACCCATGAGTCCGTCCCGGCGCCGGAGGTGACCCGCACGGGCGAGGAGCTGTTCGAGTTGCTGCGCTGTCAGCAGTGTCACGTGCTGGACACGATTCCGGAAGATCAGCCGACGGACAATCTGGCGCCGGACTTGCGGATGGCACAGGAACGGCTGCAACCCGACTGGATTCTCGATTGGCTGGTGGCCCCGCTCGACATTCAACCCGGCACGCGGATGCCCATGTTCTGGACCGAGTACCCCGGATCCTTCTATCCGCAGTTCGAAGGGGACGCAGTCCGGCAGATCGAGGCGGTCCGTGACTATCTGCTGACCTTCCGCGGCGGGCCGAGCCCTCTGAGTGGCAACTAGCAGACCGTGGTGAAAACCCGCCTCGCCCGTCGAATGCGGCGGGGGCTCTTGCCACGGGCTGCCCGGGGTGCCGGCACCGGAGGCGGAATCCTGCCTGATTGACGCCGGACGCAGTGACCTTCGTTCCGGAGGGCCTCGGCGACGCGGTCGAACGTCTGGCGGTGGCCTGGGAGTCCGACGACCGGATGACCCGGCTGTGGGCGGGCGACGCGTCGCTCTGGACGGGCACCGACGAGGGTGCGTGGCTGGCCTGGCTGGAGGTCGTTGCCGCCCAGCGTGCGCGCGTCGGGGAGCTGCGGGCGCTGCAGCAGGACGTGATCGGCCAGGGCTTCGAGCACGCCGTGCTGCTGGGCATGGGCGGATCGAGCCTCTGTCCCGAGGTGCTGCGTCGCAGCCTGGGCCGGCCGGCTGAGGCACCCGATCTCCGCGTGCTCGACTCGACCGATCCCGCGCAGGTCAGGGCCGTCGAGTCCGGCGTCGACTACGAGCGCACGCTCTTCATCGTGTCGAGCAAGTCGGGCACGACGTTGGAACCCGACATCTTCCTGAGCTATTTCGCGGGGCGTGCGCGCAGGCTGCCCGGGCCCGTCGGCAGGCGGTTCGTGGCGGTCACCGACCCCGGCTCGCCGCTCGATAGGCTGGCCGTCGACCAGGGGTTTCGACACGTCTTCCATGGTGTTCCGGGCATTGGCGGTCGCTATTCCGCGCTGTCCGACTTCGGACTGGTGCCGGCAGCCGTCATGGGACTCGACGTCGGGCTTTTGCTGAGCCGCGCCGAGGCGATGCGATCGGCCTGCCTGCCGTCGAGGCCGCTGCGGGAGAATCCCGCCACCATGCTGGGGCTGACGCTGGGAGCGGCCGTGCGGGCGGGGCGCGACAAGGTGACGTTCGTCAGCGCGCCCGCGTACCAGGCGCTGGGAGCCTGGCTGGAGCAGCTCCTGGCCGAGTCGACCGGCAAGAACGGGACCGGGATCGTTCCGGTCGACGGCGAAACGGTGGGGCGGGGCGACGTGTACGGCGACGACCGGATCTTCGTGCATCTGCGCGACGAGGCGGCGGCGGACGCCGCCACGGACCTGGCGGTCGCCGACCTGGAGCGGGCCGGTCACCCGGTCGTCCGTCTCGGCCTGCGCGATCCGTACGACCTGGCTGCGGAGTTCTTCCGCTGGGAGCTGGCGACCGCGGTGGCTGGCTCGGTGCTGGGCATCAACCCGTTCGACCAGCCGGATGTCGAGGCGAGCAAGGTCGAGACGCGCCGGCTCACTGCCGCGTACGAAGCCGGCCACGCGCTGCCTGAAGGGCAGCCGCTCGCTCGCGCCGGCCGACTCTCGCTGTACGCGGCGCCCGGGCGCAGTGCCCCGGGGGGCGAAGCGCCGGGCGGCTCTGTGGCGGCACTGCTCGCGGCGCATTGCGGACAGGCGGGCCCCGGCGACTACCTGGCGCTGCTCGCCTACATCGAGATGTCGGCCCAGAACGAGGAGGCGCTCCAGCGCGTGCGGCAGGCGTTGCGGAGCAGATTCCGCGTCGCCACCTGCGTCGGCTTCGGGCCGCGGTTTCTCCACTCGACCGGTCAGCTTCACAAGGGCGGGCCCAACAGCGGCGTGTTCATCCAGATAACCTGCGACGATGCGGTCGACGTACCGGTGCCAGGGCGACGCTACAGCTTCGGGGTGGTCAAGGCGGCGCAGGCGGGCGGCGACCTGCGGGTACTCGCAGCCCGGGGGCGGCGTGTGCTGCGATTGCACGTGGCGGGGAGCCTGCGCGACGGCTTGGGCCATCTTGCCGACCTGGCGGCCCGCTTGCAGTAGCGCGCGTGTGCTGCCATTCTTGTCCAGGAGGTCTGCGCTATGTCCGAGCGTCGTCGTTTCCTGAAGGGGGCCGTCGGAGCCGGCGCCGCACTGGCTGCCGCCGGCCTCGAACGCGGCATCAGTGCCGCGCAGGCGTCGTCGAGCATCGTGCGGTTCGATCACGTCGCGGTCCCGATGCGGGACACGGCCGCAATGGTCGTCTTCTACCGCGCGCTCGGCTTTCACGTGCGAGAGGGCGACCGCATCTGCTCGGTCCACTTCGGGGACAACAAGATCAACTTCCATCGTCCGGAGGTGTGGGAGAACCCGGAATTCACGCTCAGGGGGCAGGCAGCGGTGCCGCCGTGCGGCGACTTCTGTTTCGTCTGGGGCGGGAGTGCCGCCGCGCTCGAGCAGACGCTGGCACGCGTGGGTGCCCCCGTTATCGAGGGGCCGGCGCCGCGCGAGGGCGGACGCAACGGCGGCAGGGATACTGGCACGAGCCGCTACATCCGCGACCCGGACGGCAACCTGCTGGAGTTCATCATCTATTCGTAGTCGTCGGCCGCGAGCGACAGCCGGACCACCTCGACGTCATTGCGCACCACGACGTGCCGGTTCGCGAACGCGGGGTGCGCCCAGAGCACGGCGCGGTCGTCCCAGCGGCCGGAGGCTCCGCCGCGCGTCCGGGTCGTCGGCCGCAGCAGCAGGGTGCGATCGAGTTCCCGGTAGCCTTCGGGCGTGAAGCGCGCGATGATCAGGAAGCCCTCGTCGTTCGTCACGAAGTGGCGGTCGCCGTGGCGTACGAAGTAGGCGGTCCCGAACCGCTTCTGGACGGTCATCCGTCCGTTCTGCCACAGCCGTTCGCCGGTCGTCGCGTCGATGCCGCGCAGCTCCCCATAGCTGCCGACGCCGTACAGGTAGTCGCCGCTGACGATCGGCGTCGACAGGAGCGCGTGCAGCGTGTCGGTCTGGTGCGGCAGCTCGCCCCGGTTGCGCCCCTGCCAGAGGACGCGCGCCGCCGGTCGGTCCGGATTGAGCGCCAGCATCATCGAGCCGTTGAAGAACTGGCTCACCACGAGGTAGCGGCCGTTGTGCACCGGTGTCGCTATGGCCATCCCCCCGCCGATCGCGAAGTCCTGGTTCCAGTAGACGTCGCCGGTCTCGGGATCGAGCGACGTCACGGCGGTGGCGTGCCAGACGATGAGCTGGCGGACGCCGCCGGCGTCGATGACGATGGGCGACGAGTAGCCGGCCTCGGACGTTGTGTCGAGCGCGCGCCAGGCCTCCGCGCCGGTCTCCGTGTCGAAGGCGACGACCTTGGCGTCGGGCTCGCCTCCCAGCAGGACGATCAGGTGGTTGCCCTCCACGAGGGGCGACTGCGATACGCCGTAGACCGGCACCGTGACGTCGTAGTCGACGGTGGTGTCGACCTGCCAGACCAGTCCACCCGTGGCGGTGTCGAAGCACGACAGCATGCCGGCGGCCCCGAGCACGTAGACGCGGTCCCCGGCTACCACCGGCGTGGCCCGCGGGCCGGTGGCGAACTTCCACTGCAGGTTGCGGTACGCGGCCGGCCACGCCCGGCTCCAGAGTACGGCCCCGGTCTCCTCGTCGAGCGCCACCAGGCGCTCCGTTCCGTCCATGGTGCGGCTGCCCGCCGTCTCCTCGTAGTCGAGGACGAAGACTCGGCCCTCGGCGACCACCGGGCCGGCGAAACCCCCGCGCACGGGCGTGCGCCATTTCACGCGGAGGCCCCCCGCGGGGAAGCGCTCGACGACCCCGCTCTCCCGCCACACCGCGTCCCGCTGGACGCCGCGCCATTGCGGCCAGTCCTCGGCGTCGAGGCCGGTGTTCGATGCGAGTGCGACGCAGGCGCATGCAACGACACGCCATGTTCGTGAACGACATTCGGACATTCGCTGCTCCCAGGCTCGCGTGGAGGATACTTGCCACATATTATTGTGCCCCCTGCCGGTCATGCCCCCTGCCAGCGCGGCGGCCGCTTCGCGAGGAACGCCTCGACGCCCTCCCGGAAGTCCGAGCTCGTGTAGCACCGGGTGATGAGGTCGTGCCCCGCGGCGGCCTCGATACGCCGCGCGGCCTGCACCCGCCGAATCATCTCCTTGGTGGCCTTGACTGTCAGGGGAGCGTTACCGGCGATTGTTGCGGCCAGCTCACCGACGGCCCGGTCGAGCTCTGCGGTCGGGACGATGCGGTTCACCAGGCCGGCCGCCAGGGCCTCCCCGGCGCTGAACAGGCGCCCGGTGTAGAGCATCTCCTTGAGTCGCGTCGGGCCGATCAAGTCGAGGAAGCGTGCATGGTTGGCGGCCGAGAGACAGTTGCCGAGGGTGCGGGCGATCGGCACCCCGAAGCGCGAGGCCGGCGTGCAGACCCGGAGGTCGCAGGCCGCCGCGATGGCGCATCCGCCGCCGGTCACCACGCCGTCGATCTGGGCGATGGTGGCTATCGGGACACGCTCGAGTCGGTCGATAATGGCATCGAGCCGTTGTTCGTAGTCCGTGCCGTCCCGCGCCGACGTGAATCCTCGAAACTGGGCGATGTCGGTGCCGGCCACGAATGCCTTGCCGCCGGCCCCGCGCAGCACCAGGACGCGGACTTCGGACGTGTCCGCGGCGCGGTCGCAGTAGTCGACCAGCGCCTGGTACATCTCCCAGGTCATCGCATTGCGTGCTTCCGGGCGATTGAAGGTGACGAAGGCAACGGCTCCGGCTGGTTCGTACAGCACGTGGGGGGTCGGCACGAGTCGTATCTCCCTGGTCGAGGTTGGCTGCAGCACGCGGGAAGGTAACCGATGCAGCATGCACTGAGCGGCATCCGAGTGCTCGACATCACCCAGGTCATGGCGGGGCCGTACTGCGCAATGCTACTTTGCGACATGGGCGCCGACGTAATCAAGGTCGAGCCGCCGGCGGGCGACTCGACCCGTCGCATGGCCGGCGCCCGAGGCGGTGACAGCCCCGGCTTCAACGCCGTCAACCGCGGCAAGCGGGGTATCGTGGTCGACATCAAGCACGAGCGCGGACGCCAGGTCGTCGCGCGCCTTGCGGCCGCAGCGGACGTTCTCGTCGAGAACTACCGACCGGGCGCGATGGCGCGGGCGGGTCTGGGATACGAGCAGCTGAGGCGGGTCAACCGGCGGCTCGTCTACGCGTCGATTTCCGGATACGGCCAGACCGGGCCACATGGCGCGCGCGGCGGCTTCGATCTCGTGGCGCAGGGGGTGTCGGGCATCATGTCGGTGACGGGCGAGCCCGACGGGCCGCCGGTCAAGGCCGGCGTTCCGCTGACCGACCTCGGCGCCAGCCTGTTCGCCGTGGCCGGCATTCTGGCTGCGCTGCACGATCGCCACCGGACGGATGCAGGGCAGCACGTCGATACGTCGCTGGTCGAGGCCGGCGTAGCCCTGTCTGTCTGGGAGGCGACCGAGTACCTGTCCAGCGGCCGTGTGCCGCAGCCGCTCGGCTCGGCGCACCGCATGAGCGCGCCGTATCAGGCTCTCGAGTGCGCGGACGGCTACATCACGGTCGGCGCCGCCAATGACAGGTTGTTCGCACGCCTGAGCGCGCTGCTCGGGCATCCGGAGTGGGTCGGCGATCCGCGGTTCGCGGACGACACCGCGCGGGTGGCCAACCACCGCGTGCTGGCGGATCGCATCGAGAAGGTCACCCGCACCCGTGCGCGCAAGCACTGGTTGGCGCGTTTCGAGGCGGAGGGCATTCCCTGCGGCCCCATCAACAGCTATGCCGAGGCGCTGACGGACGAGCAGATTGTGGCGCGCGGGATGGTGGTCGACACTGACCACCCCACGCTGGGGAGGCTGCGCACCCTGGGCACGCCGCTCAAGCTGTCGCGAACGCCTCTCGCAGCCGGCCGGCCCGCGCCCCTGCTGGGCCAGCACACGACGGAGGTACTGGGCGAAGCGGGCTATTCGGACAGCGAGGTCGCAGAGCTGCGGGCCGCGGGTGCCGTCCGCTAGCAGCCCGTGGTGAAACCCTGCGTCGCACCGAGACAGGCGAGGCCCCCGCCTGGCCAGGCGCGACGAGAGAGCCTATCGGCCATAGTCGACCGCGGAGCAACCCCGTCACGCGGGATGCAGCGCCCGTCGAATGCCGCGGGGACTTTGCCACGGGCTGCTGGCCAGTCCTCCGGCCCGCAGACTCTACAGGCTGAACCCGCGTTCGTTGTGCAGGGCGATGTCGAGTCCTTCCTCTTCCTCCGCGGCCGTGACGCGCAGCCCGATGGCGGCATCCAGGACCTTGAGGATGATCCAGGTCAGCACGCCGCTGTAGACGATGGTGGCCGCCGCCCCGAGGAACTGCAGCCCGAGCTGGGTCCCGATGCCGTTGTCGAGGCCGGCTCCGCCGAACACCTCGGCGGTGAACACGCCCGTCAGTATCGCGCCGACGAAACCTCCGACGCCGTGGACCCCGAACACGTCGAGAGAGTCGTCGTAGCCCATCGCCCGCTTCAGGTTGCTGGCGGCCAGGAAGCACAGGACCCCGGACGCGATCCCGATCAGTATCGCTCCGAGCGGACCGACCGTGCCGGACGCCGGCGTGATGGCGACGAGGCCTGCGACCGCCCCGGTGGCGATCCCCAGGACGCTCGGCTTGCCGTGGCGCAGCCACTCGACGATCATCCACGTGAACGCGGCCGTCGCCGTACAGATGTGCGTGACGGCCATTGCCATCCCGGCCACGCCGTCAGCGGCCAGTTGGCTGCCGGCATTGAAGCCGAACCAACCGACCCACAGCATTGACGCGCCGACCACGGTCAGCACCAGGCTGTTCGGCGCCATCGGCGTCTCGGGATAGCCGACCCGCTTGCCGAGTACGAGGCAGAGCACGAGCGCGGCCATCCCCGCGTTGATGTGCACGACCGTGCCGCCGGCGAAGTCCAGGACACCGAGGTCTCCCAGCCAGCCGCCGCCCCAGACCCAGTGGGCGACGGGCGCGTAGACGAGGGTCATCCAGATGCCCATGAACCAGAGCATCGCGGAGAACTTCATCCGTTCCGCGAACGCACCGACGATGAGCGCCGGCGTGATGATGGCGAAAGTGAGCTGGAACATCTGGAACACGGACTCCGGAATGGTGCCGGATACCGTGTCCACGCCCACGTCCGACAGCAACAGGTTGCCCATGCCCACGAAGGCATTGAGGGCGCCGCCGTCACCGAATGCGAGGCCGTAGCCGTACAGCGTCCACAGGATGGTGACCAGGCAGGTGATGGCGAAGCACTGCATCATCACCGACAGGACGTTCTTGGCCCGCACGAGACCCGCGTAGAAGAGCGAGAGGCCGGGAATCGTCATGAACAGGACCAGGACGCTCGCGGTCAGCATCCACGCCGTATCGCCCGTGTTCAGTGCGTCGTCCTGGGCCCACGCCGCATACGGCGTGCCCAGCACGAAGAGGACGATGCCAACAGGAATCAGCCGGCTGCTGAGCAGTTGCATGGGTGTCGTTCCTCCTCGACTGCGGTCGCTAGAGGGCGTCGTCGCCCGCTTCGCTCGTCCGGATGCGGATGGCCTGCTCCATGTCGCTGACGAAGACCTTGCCGTCACCGATCTGCCCGGTCCGGGCCGACGACTTGATCGTGTCGACCACGGCCGCGGCACGGTCGTCGGCTACCACGATCTCGATCTTGATCTTCGGGACGAAATCGACGGAGTACTCGGCGCCGCGGTAGATCTCGGTATGGCCCTTCTGGCGGCCGAAGCCCTTGACCTCGGTGACTGTCAGTCCAGCCACTCCGACTCGCGACAGCGTGTCCCGAACCTCGTCCAGCATGTGCGGCTTGATGATCGCAGTGACCAGCTTCATCCTCGTCTCCTTCTCTTGCGGGGCATGAGGCGCCTGGAACACCCGGGCCCGGGCCCGGCGCCGCGACTGGGCACTATACAACACTGTCGCGGGCCTACAAAGAGGCCGCTCCGGCAGGTATGGAGCCCCGGCGAGCGGCCGATCGACGTTGTCGCTGCGCCGCCGATTGCAGGCCGACGGTCGCACCGGCGGTCAGGACTCGCCGAGCGGCTCGAGCCGCAGCACGGCTCCGTCTGCCTCGTCGACGGTCAGGTACAGGAGGCCGTCCGGCCCCTGCCGCACGTCGCGCAACCGTTGCTTGAGCTCGGCCAGCACGGGACGAATTCCGTTGCGCTGGATGCGCCCTTCGGCGTCGAATACGATCCGGTGCAGCTGGCGGCTGCCCAGGTTGCCTCGTCCCATGGCGGCGATGAACGCGTTGCCCCGCCACGTCGGAAACCGGTCGCCCGTGTAGAAGGTGATGCCCGCCAGCGCGGGCGACGGCATCCAGAACGCGAAAGGCTCCTCCATGCCGGGCGCCCAGGGGTGCTCCGACGTGGTTCCGGACAGGCCGCCGAGCTTGTTGCCGGTGTAGTCGCTGCCGTAGGAGACGACAGGCCACCCGTAGTTCCGGCCGGCCTCGATAACGTTCAGCTCGTCACCGCCCCTCGGCCCGTTCTCGGTTTCCCAGATCCGTCCGGTATCCGGATGGACGTACAGTCCCAGTGCGTTGCGAATGCCCAGAGCGTAGATCTCGGGCCGGTAGCCTGCCCGCCCCACGAACGGGTTGTCGCGCGGCGCCGAGCCGTCCGCGTTGAGTCGCAGCACCTTGCCCGCGTGGTTCGCCGGATTCTGCGCGTCGTCGGCCGTGCCGATCATGTGGCGGGTGGGCATGCCGACGGTCATGATGATGCGGCCGTCACGGCCGAAGGCGATTCGCGCGCCCGATGTGCCCTGCGACCACGCGTCGGATACGAAGACGTCCGTTACATCCTCCAGGGCACCGCCCCCGTCGTAGCGGGCCCGCGCCAGCGTGGCGGTGGCCGCATCGCGCTGGATGGGCGGGCCGCCGGGTCCACCCTGGAAGTCGTTGTGCGGGTTGCCCGGCATCGGCTTCGAGTAGGTGAAGTAGACGAGCTGATTCTCCGCGTAGCGTGGATGCAGGACGATGTCCATCAGACCGGAGTTCACGGCCCCCGTGTTGATTTCCGGCAAGCCGGTGATTGGCGCAGGATCGAGGACCCCGTTCCGAATGATGCGAAGGCGGCCCTCCCGCTCGGTGACCAGGACATCGAGATTCGGCAGGACAGCGAGTGCCCAGGGCCGGACCAGTCCCTTGATCGGCACGACCCGGAACCGTTGGCCGTCCGCGCTGAGCACTACCGGCTGGTCGGGCACGCCGGCGGGCAGCGTTGCGACGATCTCGTCGGGTACCGGGACCTGCGGCGCCTGCCGGGCAGCCGCCGCTGCCGCGACAAGGGTCAGAACCAGAGCCGATGCGGTCGTCCGGGGTTTCATCGATGCGGCAGGGAAGCGGGGAGCGCAGCGTCCGCGGGCTCAGTCGAGCAACGCGGAGCGAGCGTGCAGAGCAGGGCGGGAGTTCGGTACATGTCAGCGTCGTCCCAATCGTCGTTGCCGAAAGTCGAGCCGCCACTCGCGCGCCAGCCGCTCAGCTTCCTCCAGCTCCTCGCTGGTCATGATCGCCTCGAGTTCGGGCAGCGCGAATTCCGCTGCTCCGTACCCGCGCTCGGCGGCGAGACGATACCAGCGGACTGCTTCCACGGCGCTCCTGGGGACGCCGAGTCCGTTCGAGTAGGCGATGCCCAGATTGCCCTGCGCGGCCGAGTGGCCCTGGTCGGCGGCCAGGCCGAACCAGCGCACCGCCTCAGCCGCGTCCTGAGGCAGTCCGCCCAGGCCGTTGGCATGCGCGACGGCCAGATTGTACTGCGCGTCGGGATGACCCTGGTCGGCGGCGAGGCCGAACCAATGCACCGCCTGGGCGGCATCGTCCTCGACAGCGAGGCCGTTGGCGTAGGCCAGCCCGAGATGGTGTTGTGCGATCGCGAGCTCCTGCTCGGCCGCGAGGCGGAACCAGCGCAAGGCCTGGACATCGTCCCGCAGCACGCCCACGCCGTTGGCGTAGGCCAACCCGAGATTGCCCTGGGCTATCGCGAAATCCTGGTCGGCGGCCAGGCGGAACCAGTGCACGGCCTGCGCGGCATCCTGGACCACGCCGGCACCGTTCGCATAGGCGTTGCCGAGGTCGTTCTGGGCCTCGACGTGGCCCTGGTCGGCCGCCAGTCTCAACCACCGGACGCCCTGCGCGCGATCGCGGGGAATGCCGTCGCCCCGCTGGTAGGCGCGTCCCAGCTGGTACTGGGCCTCGGCCTCTCCACGTTCGGCAGCGGCCCGCAGAAGAGCCGGATCCTGACCCGTGCCGTGCACCGCGGTCGTCCAGACTCCGAGAAGAATGGCGCAGATGACCGGGGCGATGCCGGCAGCCCAAACCATGAAGAGGGGGGATGGTTGCGGGGGGGGGATTTGAACCCCCGACCTTTGGGTTATGAGCCCAACGAGCTACCGGACTGCTCCACCCCGCGTCGAATTGTAGCAGTGATGTTAACATGCCGTCCGCACGCGGTCAATGGCAAGCTGCGCGATCGCGCGTCGCGGCCGGCCGACCGTGCGGAGGGCAGGCGGTGACCGACACGGGTTGCGTGGTTGTCTGCACGACGTTGCCGGCGAGCGCCGACGCCGCGGCTTTCGGGCGAACCCTGGTCGAGGAACGCCTGGCGGCCTGCGTCAGCACGCTGCCGGGCGTGCGCTCGGTCTATCGCTGGCGCGACGGCGTCGAGACGGAAACCGAGCAGCAGCTGCTCGTCAAGACGACGCGGGAGCGGGTGGAGCCCCTCGTCGGGCGCATTCGCCAGCTCCATCCGTATGACGTGCCGGAGATTCTCGTCCTGCCGATCGTCGGCGGCAGCCGGGATTACCTCGATTGGATCCGTGCGTCCACGGCGTTTGCGACCGGGGCCGGGCGCGAACTCTAGCAGCCCGTCGTGAAACCCCGCGGCGCACCCGAGCCGGGCGCGGCGCCCGCCTGGCAAGGCGCGACAACCCAGTCAGGCGGGATGCAGCGCCTGTCGAATGCCGCGGGGACTTTGCCTCGGGCTGCCGGCAAACCGCGGCGGCAGTCTGTCTGGTGCTACAGCAGGCGCAGCACCAGGAATCCGCCCACCAGCAGCAGCAGAAAGAGAATCGACGCGACGTCGAAGTGCCGCTCCAGCAATCGGCGGATCGGCGCGCCGAAAACCCGCAGGATCGCTGCAACGAGGAAGAAGCGGGCCGCGCGCCCGATGAGGCTGATGGCCAGGAACGGCAGAAACGGCATCGCGGTCGCGCCAGCGGCGATCGTGGCCACCTTGAACGGAATGGGCGTGAACGCCGCCGCCGCCAGAAACCAGCTGCCCCACCTGTCGGCCAGGGTCACGAAGCGGTCCCAGTGGTGATGCGCACCGTAGAAGGCGATAATCGGATCGCCGATAGCGGTCATGAGCCCCGCGCCGATGGCGTAGCCGATCGCAGCCCCGATGAATGAGCCGCTGACGCAGTACGCGGCGGCCCGCAGCCAGCCGGCGGGCCTTGCGGCGACGATCGCGATGAGCAGAACGTCGGGGGGAATCGGAAAGAACGACGACTCCGTCAGCGCGACCAGGAACAACGCGTTGAGCGCCTGGGGGGTGTCGGCCCACCGGAGCGTCCAATCGTAGAGACGGCGCGGGGCGGCAAGGATCGATCTCGGCAAGGCAACCTCGTTATGAGTGTACGCAAGGTCGGCGAGATCGTGGCCGCGGGCTGGCGCGCGGTCCGTGATTTTCGGAACGACGCCGGCGCTGCGACGTTGGAGACGCGGCTCGGCTACAGTTTCCGTGATCGCGGCCTGCTGGACCAGGCACTGACGCATCGGTCCCGGGTGCACGAGGACACCGCGGCGGTCGCGGCCGACAACGAGTCGCTCGAGTTCCTCGGCGACGCCGTGCTCGGCCTCGTGATTGCGGACCGCCTGTTCCGCGAGTTTCCCGACTACGACGAGGGCCGCAAGTCGAAGGCCAAGTCGTTGCTCGTCTCGGCCCCGTCGCTGGCCAGGCTGGGCGAGGAACTGGGTCTCGGCGACGATCTGCTCCTCGGACGCGGCGAGGAGAAGAGCGGTGGGAGACGAAAACCGTCTCTGCTTGCCGATGCGTTCGAAGCCGTCGTGGCCGCCATCTACCTCGACGGGGGTCTCGCGGCGGCCGACGATTTCATCGAGCGCCACTTCCGACGGGCGCTGGCCCAGCTGCGCGCCGGGCAGCAGGTCTCCGGCCTCGTCGACGACCACAAGTCGTCGTTCCAGGAGTGGCTGCAGGCGCGCGGCCGGCCCCTTCCCCAGTACACGGTGGCTGCGACGCATGGTCCAGACCATCGGAAGGTCTTCGTGGTCGACGTGCATGTCGGCGACGAAGCGGTGGCGCGCGCAGAGGGGCGCAGCAAGAAGGAAGCCCAGCAGATGGCAGCGGCCGAGGCCCTGCGGCGGCTCGTCAGTCGATCTCGATGATGCTCCAGTCGCGCTGGCTGCGGGCCGGCGGACGCGCGGGGAAGAGCGGGTCGGCGAGCGCCGCGTCCTCCATGAAGGGGAGTCGGGACACCGCGTACTCCTGCGCCTCGCGAAGCAGGTCGGCCCGGTCGGGCGGCACGGGACGACTGTGGAGGCGGACCCACAACCGCAGCAGCGGATCGCGGAAGCTGTAGCGTTTCTTGTCTACCTGCACCAGATCGACGTCCTCGAGCCAGAGCAGATAGTCCCTGGTCGACCCGGGCGTGCGGCTCAACCCGCGCGCAATCTCCGTCAGCGTCAGCGGCTCCTCGTCCGCCAGCACGTGGAGAACGGCCTTCAGCGCCCCGTAGCCGCGCGCGCGGCCGAGGCGGGCCTCGTAGGACAGGCGGCACAGAAGAGACAACGGCGCGCCAACCGCCATCTGGGCTGCCAGCGCCGCCACGGGATCGCTGCCGCCGTCCGTTGCGTCCAACGCCGCGGCCAGCGCCCGCACGTAGGCCGGCCGGCCGTCCGCCAGCGCGTGGAGCAGCCGAGCGAGCTCGGTGTGGTCACGGCGATCGCGGACGGCGCCGATCTGCAGCAACGTGGCCGCGGTCTCCGCGAGCGACAGCGGCGGCAGGTCGATCACCTCGATCCGGTCGCCTGCCCCGCTCAGCAGGCGGCGCGCCCGGTTGGCGTAGCGCGTGGCCAATACGAACCTGTTGGCGCTGCGCGTGAGCGCGGCGACGGTCTCATGCAGGGCGTCGCGCAGTCCCGGAAAGTTCTCGAACGTGCGGAACTCCAGCAGGCCGTCGATCAAGAAGGTCGGCGTGGTGCCGTCCTGGGCGCGCGCATGCTCGAAGAACGCCAGCAGTCCGTCGAAGGCGACCCGGGTCGAGCCGCGCGCCCGCGGCGGATCGACCGCTGCCGGCGCCACGTGCGGGCTGGCGGCAGCGATCGCGGCCCAGAATTCCTCGGGCGTCGACGCCGCCCGCTCGGCGTCGATGTACTGGCTGCGGCCAGGTTCCGTGCGGGCCGCGATGCGTAGCAGGAGCGACGTGCGCCCGCTGCCGCACCCGCCGACGAGCACGGGAATGCGGGGCGGTGTCGCATCGCAGGCAGCCAGAATCCTGCGTTCGATGGCGGGGCGTTCCGGAACCACGGTGCGCGTAGTCGCGGTGACGGTGCGTGGTGTGCGTGCGACGCCGAAGGTTAAGGAAACGGCGAAGAGGTGTCAATCCCTTTTTTGGCGGGTTCGCCGGCTCGCTCGCCCCGCGAGCACCGACCGCCCAGGAGTGCGGTTCTGCTATCATCGGCTGTTTGGACAGCAGGCAGACATGGCTACCGTCAATGTTGCGATCGTCGGGACACAGTGGGGCGACGAGGGCAAGGGCAAGATCGTCGACCTCTTCACCCCGTCGTTCTCGATCGTGGCGCGCTACCAGGGCGGCCACAACGCCGGTCATACCGTCCTCGTGAACGGCCGCAAGTTCATCCTGCACCTGATCCCGTCCGGCATTCTCCACGACGGCGTGACGTGCGTGATCGGCAACGGCCTGGTCGTCGACCCCCAGGCGCTGTTCGCTGAACTCGACGAGCTGCAGCGCGCAGGCATCGAGGCCGACGGGCGGCTGTTCATCAGCGAGCGGGCCCATCTGATCCTGCCGTACCACCGCGATATCGAGCAGGCGTCCGAGGGCAGGCGCGGCGAGCAGCGGATCGGTACCACGTTGCGGGGTATCGGGCCCAGCTACGAAGACAAGAGCGCGCGTCGCGGCATTCGGCTGGTCGATCTGGCCGAGGCCGACCCGGACGGGCGGCTCGGAGACCTGGTGCGCGCCAACGTGGCACTGCGGAACCGCGCGGTGGGTTCCGAGCCGCTGGACTGGCGGACCGTGTTCGAGGACGCGCGCGCGTACTGGCCACGGCTCGCGCCGTTGGTCGCCGACGTGTCGCAACTGCTCGACGACGGGGCGCGAGCAGGCCGGCGCATCATGTTCGAGGGGGCCCAGGGCACGATGCTCGACGTCGACCACGGCACGTATCCCTTCGTCAGCTCATCGAACGGCACCATCGGCGGCGTGTGCGCGGGTCTGGGCATCGCACCGCGCCTGGTCGGGGGCGTGCTCGGCGTCGCCAAGGCGTATACCACGCGTGTGGGGGGCGGCCCGTTCCCCACCGAGCTCGGCGGCGAGTTCGGCGCGGCGCTGCGCGAGAGCGGCGAGGAGTACGGCGCATCGACCGGCCGCCCCCGACGCTGCGGCTGGTTCGACGCGATCGTCGTACGCTACGCCGCGCGCGTGAACGGTCTCGAGGCGCTGGCGCTGACGAAGCTCGACGTCCTCGACGGGCTGTCCGAGGTGAAGATCTGCACGGGCTACCGCTGCGGTGAGGCGACGCTCACCAGTGTGCCGGCCAGCATGTCGCGGCTGGCGAGCTGTACGCCGGAGCTGGAAACGCTGCCGGGCTGGTCGCGCCCAACCGCCGGGCTGCGCCGCTTCGAAGCGTTGCCGGACGAGGCCGTGCGCTACATCGAGCGCATCGAGGCGCTCACCGGCGTCCCGGTTGCGGTTGTCTCGACCGGCTCCGACCGCCACGACACCATCATCCGGGACGACTCAATCGTCGGCCGCTGGCTCTCCTGAGGTCGGGGTGCTCGTCGGCCGTGCGGCCCGCGCTGCGCGGCGGCTGTGCGCGCCTTGCGGTAGAATGGCGCCCGCCATGAACATCGCAACGCTGTCCATCCTGTCGTTGCTGCCGATCATCACCGTCGCCGTCTTCCTGGTCGGGCTGCGCTGGCCGGCCCGCCGGGCGATGCCGCTGTCGTACGGCGTCGCCATCGTGCTGGCGCTCGTCGTGTGGCAGGTCCCCGTCGTACAGGTCGCGGCCGCGTCGATCAACGGCCTGGTGGTTGCGCTCACCGTCCTGTACATCATCTTTGGCGCCATCCTGCTGCTGAACACGCTGCAGGAAGGCGGCGCCCTGAAGACCATCCGGCAGGGCTTTACGGATATCACGCCCGACCGGCGGGTGCAGGTAATCATCATCGCCTGGCTGTTCGGCTCGTTCATCGAGGGCTCGGCCGGCTTCGGCACGCCCGCCGCGGTGGCTGTCCCGCTGCTGGTCGGTCTCGGCTTCCCCGGCATGGCCGCCGTGGTGGCCGGCATGATCATCCAGAGCACGCCGGTCAGCTTCGGCGCCGCCGGCACGCCGATACTGGTCGGCGTGAACACCGGGCTGTCGGCCGACCCGGCCATCGCGGAGTACGCGCTGCAGCGCGGCTTTGCCGACTGGAGTTCGTTCCTGGCGCTCATCGGCCTGCGCGTGGCGGTTCTCCACGCGGTGGCCGGCACGCTGGTGCCGCTGATCCTGGTCTCGGCCATGACCCGCTTCTTCGGCGCCAACCGCTCACTGGCCGAGGGGCTGCAGGTCTGGAAGTTCGCGCTCTTCGCAGCGCTCGCGATGACGCTGCCCTACGTGGCCGCGGCCTACCTTCTGGGCCCGGAGTTCCCGGCGCTGTTGGGAAGCCTGGCAGGCCTGACCATCGTCGTGACGGCGGCGCGCGCCGGATTCCTGATGCCGGGGCCGAACGAGTGCTGGGAGTTCGACCAGCGGGAGAAATGGCCGGCCGATTGGACCGGCTCCGTCCAGCCCCGCGATGTCGCGCCCGAGAGCGGCTCGATGAGCCTCGCCAAGGCCTGGTCGCCGTACGTGCTGGTGGCGGCGTTGCTGTTGCTGACCCGCCTGCGCGAGTTGCCGTTCGGCGGCTGGCTCCAGGCGTGGACCGTGAGCTGGCCCAACATCTTCGGCACGGACGTCTCGGCCAGCGTGCAGCCGCTGTTCCTGCCGGGCACCGTTTTCATCGTGGCCTCGCTCGCCACGTGGCGCATGCACCGGATTCCGATCGCGGCGTACCGCCAGTCGTGGACTTCGTCGCTGCGCGTCACGGCCGCCGCCTCGGTGGCTCTGCTCTTCACCGTGCCGATGGTGCAGGTGTTCATCAACAGCGGCGGCGGCGGCGCCGGCTTCGAGCGCATGCCTATCGCCCTGGCGGACGGCGTGGCGGCGCTGGCCGGCACGGCGTGGCCGCTCTTCGCTCCGTTCATCGGCGGCATCGGTGCGGCGGTGGCCGGCAGCAACACCGTCAGCAACATGATGTTCTCGCTGTTTCAGTTCGAGATGGGCGAGCGCATCGCAGTCGATCCGACCTGGATTGTCGCCCTGCAGGCGGTCGGGGGCGCTGCGGGCAACATGATCTGCGTGCACAACGTGGTGGCCGCCTCGGCCGTGGTCGGGCTGCTCGGCAAGGAGGGCGCAGTCATCCGCATGACGATACTGCCGTTCGTCTACTACGCGCTGCTGCCCGGCTCGGTCGGCTACTTCCTCGTGCTGTACACCCAGGCCGGATGGATCAACGCGGGCTCGGTGCTGGTCGTGGCCATCGGCGCCGGTGCCGCCTGGCTCATCGGGCGCTACGGCGACCGCCCGCTACAGGCGGGCCAGCCGTGAGGCTGTTCCACCCGGCCGCGCACCCGCCGCGGCCGGCCGACCCGGCGAACTTCACCGGTGATGCCGTCATGGCGCGCATGGACGCCGTGTGCGGGTCGCCGGCCGTCAACGCGTACCGCGTCACGTTCCAGCCGGGCGCGCGCACGGCGTGGCACATCCACAGCGGGCCCCAGCTCCTGCTGGTCGTCGAGGGCCGCTGCAGGCTGCAGCGGGAAGATGAGGCGGTGCAGGAGGTGGCAGCCGGCGGCGTGGTCTGCATCGAGCCCGGCGAGAAGCACTGGCACGGCGCGTCGCCGGACGCGCCGATGACGCACGTGGCGCTGAACATCGAGGCCGCCACCACCTGGCTGGCGAAGGTCAGCGACGCCGACTACCTCGGCGCGACCTGACGCGCAGCGGGCGGCGGCTCACCAGCCGCAGGTTCGGCCGGCATTCTGCTCCTCCAGCCAGGCTGCGAGCGGGGCAAAGTAGTCGAGGATGGCGGTGGCGTCCATTTCCCGTGTGCCGGCAATCGCCTCCAGCGCGTCCGGCCAGGGCCGGCTGGCGCCCATCTCCATCATCGCGCGCAGCCGGCGCCCGGCCGCCGCGCTTTCGAAGATGGAGCAGCGGTGCAGCGGGCCCTCCACGCCGGCCGCCTCGCACAGGCCGCGGTGGAACTGAAACTGCAGGATCTGGGCCAGGAAGTAGCGTGTGTAGGGCGTGTTGGCCGGCACGTGGAACTTGGCGCCCGGATCGAAGGCTTCCTCGCTGCGCGGCAGCGCGGGGCGCACTCCCTGATAGCGCTCGCGCAGCTCCCACCAGGCCGTGTTGTAGGCTGCAGGCGGGATCTCCCCGGAGAAGACCTGCCAGCGCCATTGGTCCACCAGCAGCCCGAACGGCAGGAAGGCCACCTTGTCGAGGGCCCGCAGCAGCAGCAGGCCGATGTCGCTGTCGGCATCGGGGACCCTGTCGAGCAGACCGACCCGCACGAGATACGCGGGTGTGATCGACAGGGCGACTGTGTCGCCCAACCCTTCGTGGAAGCCGTCGTTCGCGCTGTCGCGGAAGAGCGGCGCCTGACCCTGGTAGGCCCGCTGATAGTAGTTGTGACCCAGTTCGTGATGAATCGTGACGAAGTCCTCGTCGTTGACACCGATGCACATCTTGATGCGCACGTCCGATTCGAAGTCGAGGTTCCAGGCGCTGGCGTGGCATACGACGTCGCGGTCGGCCGGCTTGACGAACAGCGAGCGCTCCCAGAACGTGGCGGGCAGGGGCTCGAATCCGAGTGAGCTGAAGAAGCGCTCCCCGTAGCGCACCATCTCCCGCTCGTCGACCCGGGCGCGCTCGAGGAGCCGCGTCAGGTCGTAGCTGCCGCTGGACCCTGCGGGGCCGACGCTCTCGTAGAGGTTCTGCCAGTTCTGGCCCCACATGTTGCCGAGCAGATGCGCCCGGATCGGCGCGTCCTGCGGCACCACCGCCGTGCCGAACTCGTCGCCCAGCCGGGCCCGCACGTGGCAGTGCAGCGCCTCGTAGAGCGGCCGCACCTGCTGCCACAGCCGCTCGAGTTCGGCCCGGAAATCGTCGGGCGACATGTCATAGCCGGATCGCCACATGTCGCCCACGTCGGCAAACCCGAGCTCCCGGGCGCCGGCATTCGACAGCTCGACGAACCGCTCGTACAGGGCGCGCATCGGCGGCGCCACTGCGCGCCAGCCGGCCCATATCCCGAGCAGCTCGTCGGTGTCCCGCACGGAGGCGAACATGCGCTCCATGGTGGGCAGATCCAGGCACTCGCCTCCGCCCGGCGGACAGTACTCGCCCCGACCGTACATGCTCTCCATCTCGGTCATGATGCGCGCGAGTTCGCGCTGCAGGGCCGGGTCGGAGGGGGCGACGGCAGCGAGCGATGTCTTGAGGCGAAGCAGCTTGCGCTCCATCTCGAGCGGCAGATCCAGTGCATCGAAGCGGGCGGCGGCGGCGGCCAGCTCGGTCGTGGCCGCCATGACCGCGGTGTTGGCTGCGGCCGCGAGTGCGTTCGTGTCGTCGGTGATAAAGTTGTTCTGGACCCACGCCGCCCGACCGGCGTCGATCCACAGGTCGAGCAGTCGCGTCTCGGCCCGCGCGATGAACGCTTCCGCTTCTTCCACCGTCGGACCGCTCGCGCCCGCACAGGCGCAAGCGCCCACGACCACCGCCGCTGCGCCGCCGCGCAGCCAGCCACCGATGCGGTGCGCCGACCGTTCCCTCATGTCCGCGGCATTATAGTGGACGGCGTCATCCTGGCCCTGGATCAGGGCACCACCGGCAGCACGGCGCTGGTCTTCACCGCCGACGGTACCCTCGTCGGACGCGGCTACGCCGAGGTGGGTCAGCGCTACCCGCAGCCCGGCTGGGTGGAGCAGGATCCGCGCGAGCTGTGGACATCCGGCCGCGAGGTCATGGTGCAGGCGCTGCAGGCGGCCGGTTGCGGGCCGGCGGACGTCCGGGCCATCGGCATCACCAATCAGCGCGAGACGACACTCCTCTGGGATGGGCGCACGGGGGAGCCGCTGCATGCCGCCATCGTGTGGCAGAGTCGCCAGACCGCCGCCATCTGCGAGCGCTTCAGGCAGGCCGGCGCCGAGACCGCCGTCCGCGAGCGCACCGGGCTTGTCCTCGATCCGTACTTCTCCGCTTCGAAGATTGTCTGGCTGCTCGAGCGCCATCCGGAGGCGCGGAAACGCGCGGAGACCGGCGAGCTGCTGTTCGGTACCGTGGACAGCTGGCTGCTCTGGCAGCTCACCGGCGGCCGGGTCCACGCCACCGATCCGACCAACGCCAGCCGCACCCTGCTCTACAACATCCATGATCGGTGCTGGGACCCCGACCTGCTCGAGCTGTTCGGCGTGCCGCCGGCGATGTTGCCCGCGGTGCGACCGAGTTGTGGCGTGCTGGGCGAGACGGCGGCCATCGACGGCCTCGCGGCCGGCATCCCCGTCGCCGGGTTGGCCGGCGACCAGCAGGCCGCGCTCTACGGACAGCTCTGCTGGGAGCCCGGCCTCGCCAAGACCACCTACGGAACCGGGGCGTTCGTCGTTCTCAACCTCGGGCAACGGCACCCGATCCTGGGCCACGGCCTGCTGACCACCATCTGCTGCAATGCGGCCGGCAAGCCCGCCTATGCCGTCGAGGGTGCCATCTTCACGGCCGGTGCGGCGGTCCAGTGGTTGCGCGACGAGCTGCGGATCATCGACCGGTCCGCGGACACCGAGGCACTCGCCGCCTCGGTTCCCGACACCGGCGGCGTCTACTTCGTGCCGGCCTTCAACGGCCTGGCCGCGCCGTACTGGGATATGCACGCGCGCGGCGCCATCGTCGGCCTTACCCGCGGCACGGACCGCCGGCACCTGGTCCGCGCCACGCTGGAGAGCATCGCCTACCAGACGCGCGACGTCATCGACGCGATGCGCGAGAGTGGGGTGGAGCCGACCGAACTGCGGGTGGACGGGGGCGCCGCCGCCAACGGGTTCCTCATGCAGTTCCAGGCCGACATCCTGGATCTGCCGGTGGACCGGCCCGCAATCCTGGATACCACCGCCACGGGCGCGGCACTGCTCGCCGGGCTCGGCGTCGGGTTCTGGCGAGACCCGGCACAGCTCCATCATCTGCGGCGCCGTGAGCGCCTCTTCGAGCCGAACATGTTGCCGGCCGAACGCGACCGCCTGTACGCCGGCTGGCGGCGCGCCGTCGGCCGCGTGCGGAGCAGCCCGCCGTCCGGCGCGCCGTCGGCCGACGATTGAGTCGTCTCGGATGACGGTGTCGTGCCGGTAGGAGCCCTGATGTTCCCGCAGGACTTCAGGCTCGTTACGTCGCGGCGAGACGCGCGCCGCTACCGCGACAGATACGTCCGGCTGACACCGTTGCGGCCGTTCGACAGGGTGTAGGCCCGGCCGTCGGCGTCGACCGTGGCCTTGATCCAGTGGCCGCGGCAGTCCTCCTCGGAGGTGAGGTTGGCTGTCAGGTTGTCCGCCGCGCGGTAGGCGGGATCGGTGTCGAGCGCGCGGTGGGACTGCCAGATGTCCTCGAGTCGCGGGCTCTCGGCCACCACCTGGAAGCCCTCCGCGCTGCCGCCCTTGCGCGGGCCGTTGTTGATGACAGCCACTGCCGGCGCGAGCGCCCAGGTGAGCTGCGGCGCGACGCCGTTGCCGTGGTGGGGGATCTGGTAGACGTCGACCTCGCCGAGCTTGTTCTGCGGGCACGCCAGCTCGGACTGCACGCCGAGGGTGGCGTCGCCGAGGTTCAGGAACTGGAAGGCCCCGAGCGAAACCAGGTAGCCGACGCTGCGCGAGTTCTCCCCGCTGTCGTCTGGGTAGGGCCAGGTGCCGCCGCAGTGCGGGTTGGGGCCGGTCGGCATGAGGGGCTGCGCCGGGGTCACGCCGCGGGCGAGCACGAACGAGAACTCGACGTCGCGCAACGGCAACTTGTCGCCTGGAGTGACGGTGCGCCGGCGGCCCTCGGCCGCGCCGATGTACGCATCCCACGAGGCCAGGCCGCGCTCGCTGGCCTGCTCGACACTGTCGCCGTGGTCGATGAATCGGCCGATCGGCACACGGGCGGCCAGCGCCGGCAGGCCGCCGACGTGGTCGCCGTGGAAGTGCGACGCAATGAAGTAGTCGATGCGGTCGACCCGGGCATCCTGCATGGCGTGCTGAATGCGCAGGGCGTCGCGCGCGTCGGACCGGGCCCAGCCGGCGTCCATCAGGATCGACTGCCGCCCGGGCGTGACAACCAGGGTGGCGGCGCCGCCCTCGACGTCGATCCAGTAGATGTCGAGGCCCGCGGCCGGCGGCTGGGCCGCCGGCATGACGGTGCTCACCGCGATCCCGAGCGCCACGCACAGTATTAGACGGCGCATTGCATCCTCCAGGGAAACGGGCGACAGGCGCGATTATAGTGCCGAGCGTCTACCCGACGGGCCGGGGACACGGCGGAGGGCGTTCCCCGCCGGCGTCGGGACGCCACCGGCGTTGACGGTTTCCCCGGCGGCACGCGGCCGGCCGTCGGCACCCGGGCGGGCACGCTGCGGCTTCCCCTTCCTCTTCACGGATTTGGCCGTGCAACACCCGATCGTCGCAGTGGTGGCGTGCATCTTGCTCCCTTGTCCCACGGCCCCGCCGAGAGCGTCCGGTGCCGTGCCCGACCTCCACTGCAACCGCCAATCGAGGCGGGGCCGCTCAACGGTCGGGCGCAGGTGGCGTCAGCGGACGCTGGCTACCTGATGGAGGAGCAATGTCATGCGGAGAATCATCGCGGTCGGCGTGCTGGTGATCGTCTGCGGACTGGTTGGCGCGGCGGGCGCAGAGGGGTTGGCGCAGTCGGCCGATCGTGAGGAGATGCCGACCCGGGAGCAGTCCCGCGACAAGGTGGAGATCAATACCGCCGACCAGATGGAACTCGAGGAGCTGCCGGGTATCGGCCCGCGCACCGCGGAGCGCATCATCGAGCATCGAACGCAGAACGGTCGGTTCGAGAAAATCGAGGATCTGATGAACGTTCGAGGTATCGGCGAACGAACGTTCCTTCGCCTCCGGGACCTCATTCGAGTCGGCGGTACGGAGGACCCGCAATAGCATCCGCGGCGAGTGGGGCCCAAGTGCTCCACTCGCCGCAGCGGGAGCACGGACATGAAGCACGGAGACTGCACGGGGATGACGCTCGTAGACAGCGTGGTGGGTGTCGCGGTCGTCGCCCTGCTCGCCGGGATGGCGGTTCCGTTCCTGATGGCAGGGGCCGACCGGTCGCAGGTGTCGGCGGCCGCGGCCCATCTCTCGGCACAGGCCATGCTCGCACGCTCCCGCGCGGTGCAACACGGGGCGGCGGTCGGGCTGCGGTTCGAATCCGACGCGGGTGCTGTTCGAGTCGCCGGCTACGTGGACGGTAACGGCGACGGCATCCGGGCCACCGATATCTCTCGCGGCATCGACCGGCGTCTGGGACCCGCCTGGCAACTGGGCGATGCGTATCCGTCCGTTAGCTTCGGACTGCTGGCGTCGGTTCCACCGTTCGGTTCGAGCCGGCCTGCAGGGGCGGACGCGGATCCCATCCGCTTCGGACGCGGCGATACGCTCACGTTCAGCCCGCTCGGGACGGCGACGAGCGGCACGCTCTATCTGCGAGGATCGCACGAGCAATATGCCATCCGCGTGCTCGGGGCCACCGGGCGGGTGCGAGTCCTGTACTTCGACGCCGCGGCCGGCGCGTGGAGGCACCGGTGAGCGCTACCGCGCGCGACGAGCCCCGTCGCAGACGCGCCGGGTCGTCTTCGATCGAGTCGGTCCGCATTCGGCCGGCGCACGAAGCGACGTTGATCGAGCTCTCGGAACGGAGCGCGCTCGTCGAGGCGGCGCTGAGTCTCGCGCCGGAACGCGTCGTAGTGCTCGAGCTCCGCGTGCGGGACCGACTCATCGCGGCTCGGGGACAGGTCGTCCGCGGGTACGTCGCCGCGATTGGAAGTGATGGACAGGTGCGCTATCGGGCCAGGTTGGCGTTCGACGAGCGGCTCGATCTCTGAATCGTGAGCATCGGCACGGCAGTCGTATTTATCCGTAGGGCGGTGAACGCAGGCGTGCTATCGTGAAATTCGGGTAGTTGCCACTCACGTCGGTCGAAACAGGGGGGTTGGCAATATGTCATTGGAATTGCTCAGATCTCGGCATACGACCGGCACCGGGACGGCTGCAGCGTGCGATCGCGCCGCGCCGATGAGTGGCGAGAATCCGAGGGCCTGGGAAGGTGACGCCGACCCGACCCGGGGGCTGTCGCGGCTGATCGCGCGCGCGGTGACCTGCATCGGAAGCCCGCATGGTCCGCGCGGACGGCGGGCCGAGTTGGAGGCCGCACTGCGGCAGGCGTTGAACGCGCGAGCCGTGACCATCCGCGAGGGTGGTCTTCCGGCGGGCGTCGACGCCATGCGGGTGGAGAGTGATGTCCTGCGGATTGCGCTGCCGGTGCCAAGCCGGCGCGCACTGCACTTGGAGGTCATGCCTGGTCGCAGGCAGTCTCTGGAGGCCGGCGGGCGCGAGCGGCTGCTGGCCGCGGCGCGGGTAGCCGGCCTCGCACTGAGCGCCGCGACAGAGGGCGCTGCCGGCCCGGAGGAGGGGCTCACGAATCCGTCCCTCGACTCACCGCGGCTCGTCGGTACCGCCGAGGTCATGGTCAGGCTCCGCCACGAGATCTCGCGGGTGGCCGGCACGGCCTTCACCGTGTTGATCGAAGGGGAGAGCGGCTCGGGAAAGGAGCTCGTCGCCCGGCGCATTCACGAAGAGAGCGATCGGCGTTCCGGACGCTTCATAGGGGTGAACTGCGCCGCGCTCGTCGAGACCCTGCTCGAAGCGGAGCTCTTCGGTATCGAGGATCGGACGGCTACCGGTGTGCGGGGCCGCAGAGGCAAGTTCGAGCTGGCGGATGGCGGCACCCTGTTTCTGGACGAGGTGTCGGACCTTTCGCCGGCGGCGCAGGCCAAGCTGCTCAGGGCCATCCAGGAGATGTCGGTGGAGCGGGTCGGCGGCCACACGACCCGCGCAGTCGATGCGCGTCTGATCGTGGCAACCAATCAGAGCCTGCGCAAGCTCGTTGCCGCCGGCCGCTTCCGCGCGGATCTGTACTATCGTCTCGGCGGTCTCGAGATCCGGGTGCCCCCGCTCAGGGACCGCCGGAGAGACATCGTGGCCTTGGCAAATCACTTTCTGGGCCGACACCGTACGCTGCGACAGGTCCAGTTCTCCCGGAGCGCCATCGACGCGTTGCTCACGTACGACTGGCCCGGGAACGTCCGGGAACTCGAACGTGTCATCGAGCGCGTGGTGGCGTTGGCGACATCGACCGAGATCACGGCTGAAGATCTGCCGCCGGCGGTCAGTCGAACCTACGAGGAGATAGTCGGGCCGTCGTTGCGCCAGCGCGATACGATGCGGGAGTGGGGCAGCCGCTACGCGCGAGTGGTGCTCGATCGGTGCAAGCACAACAAGCGCGAGGCGTGCCGGACGCTCGGCATCAGCTACCACACGCTGCAGGCGTACTTGACCTACGAGGGCCCGAAAACGAGGCAGTGAGACTTGGCTTTTCGGGCCTCGCGTCCGTCTTGACCGGCGCTCGGGCGGCATAGTACGGTTACGCCCGTTCGCGGCGAGCCAGCCCCCGGTGCCCGCCAGGATGCCAGCGACTACGTCGACCAGACTGCAGCGCACAGCGCTCTACGAACGTCAGGCCGCCCTGGGCGCGCGGATGACGGCCTTCGGCGGCTGGGAGATGCCGCGGGAGTACGCCGGCATCGCTGCCGAGCACCGGGCCGTCCGCGAGCGCGCCGGGCTGTTCGACGTCAGTCACATGGGTGAGGTCGAGATTGCCGGCGGCGACGCACTGGCAGCCGTCCAGCGGATCTGCAGCAACGACGCGGCGGCTCTCGAGGTCGGCCGGGCGCAGTACTCCGCCCTGACGACCCACGAGGGGACCTTCGTCGACGACCTGCTCGTCTATCGGCTGGCCGCCGATCACTTCCTGCTGGTGATCAACGCTGCGAACATCGAAACCGACTGCGCCTGGATCAGGCGGGAGATCGGGCCGGCGGGCGACGCTGTCGCGGTGAACGCGAGCAGCCGCTACGCGCTGCTGGCGCTGCAGGGGCCGGCTGCCGAAGACATCCTGCAGCCGCTCACCGGAGTCGATCTGGCGGCACTCCGGTACTATGGGTTCGCGAGTGGAGAGGTGGCCGGCGTGCGGGCGACGGTCTCGCGCACGGGCTATACGGGCGAGGACGGCTTCGAGCTGTTCGTTGCGCCGCAGGCGGCCGGGCGCGTGTGGGATGCGTTGCTGCAGGCGGGCGCACCGGCGGGGCTGCAGCCGGCCGGACTCGGCGCTCGCGACACGCTAAGGTTGGAAGCGGCCATGCGGCTGTTCGGCAGCGACATCGACGGGACGACGACGGTCCTCGAGGCGGGTCTGGGTTGGATCGTGGCCTGGGCGAAGGGCGCCTTCAACGGCCGGGACGCGCTCGCGCGGCAGCAGGCGGCGGGGCTCGCCCGCCGGCTCGTGGGCTTCGAGATGCTGGAGCGGGGCATCGCCCGCCAGGGATATGAAGTCTTCGTCGCCGGTGACCGGGTGGGCCGCGTGACCAGCGGCACGCACACGCCGTTTCTCGACAAGGCGCTCGGCATGGCCTACGTGCCGCCGGAGGTCGCCCGACCCGGCAGTGAACTGGCCGTCGACATCCGCGGCCGGCGGCGGCTCGCCCGCGTCGTCCGTATGCCGTTCTACAAGCGCGACAGGAGCTGACCAGCCATGCACCCGCCGGAGCTGCGCTACACCAGAGACCACGAGTGGCTGCGGGTCGACGCCGACCGCAGCGAGGTCGGTGTGACGGCCTATGCCCAGGAGCAGCTCGGCGACGTCGTCTTCGTCGACCTGCCGGAAGTCGGTCGCACCTTCGCCCAGGGCGACCCGTTCGGCGCCATCGAGTCGGTCAAGGCCGTATCGGACCTGTACTGTCCGGTTGCGGGCGAGGTCGTCGCCGTCAACGCGGATGCCGTCGCGCAGCCGGAGCGCGTGAACGCGGATCCCTACGGGACGTGGCTGATTGCGATCCGGATGAGCGATCCGGACGAGGCCGCCGCGCTGCTCGACGCGGACGGCTACGGCGAGCTCGTGAAATAGATGCCGCCCGACGCGCCGGACAGCTTCCAGCAGCGCCACCTCGGTCCACGGGTCGCCGATCTCGATGACATGCTGGCCGCGGTCGGCGCGCCGTCGCTCGAGGCCCTGATCGACGACGCGCTACCTGACCGCATCCGGCTGACCGGGCCGCTCGACCTGCCGTCGCCGGAGACGGAAGCCGATTTCCTGGATCGGCTGCGCGGTCTGGCCGCACGCAACGGGCGCTTCCGCTCGTTCATCGGCCTGGGCTACTACGACTGCATCACGCCCAGCGTCATTCTCCGCAACGTGCTGGAATGCCCGGGTTGGTACACGCCCTATACGCCGTACCAGGCCGAGGCGGCGCAGGGACGGCTGGAGGGGCTCCTCAACTTCCAGACGATGGTCGAGGATCTCACGGGCATGGAGGTGGCGAACGCCTCGCTGCTCGACGAAGCGACAGCGGCGGCCGAGGCGATGACGATGCTGCATCGCATCCGCGCCCGGGGAGCGGGCCGGGCGGACCGCTTCGTCGTATCCGAGCGGTGCTTCCCGCAGACCCTGGCGGTCTTGCGCGGGCGCGCCGAGCCCCTGGGCCTGCGGGTCGTGGTCGGCGATCCGGCCGTCCTGCCGATCGACGAGACGACGTTCGGGGTGTTCCTGCAGTATCCGGACGCGGACGGGGCGGTCGCGGATCCCGGCCCGGCGATTGCCCGGGCGCACGAGGCCGGGGCGCTGGCCGCGGTGGCGACCGACCTGCTGGCCCTGACGCTGCTGGTGCCACCCGGCGAGCGGGGCGCCGACGTGGTCGTCGGCAGCGCCCAGCGTTTCGGGGTGCCGCTGGGCTACGGTGGACCGCATCCGGCCTTCTTCGCAACGCGGACGGCCCACGTGCGGCACATGCCCGGTCGCCTGATCGGCGTCTCCGTCGACGCCGCCGGCCGGCCTGCGCTGCGCATGGCGCTCCAGACGCGCGAGCAGCACATCCGCCGCGAACGCGCCACGTCGAACATCTGCACGGCGCAGGCGCTGCTGGCGAATATCGCCGGCTTCTATGCTGTGTACCATGGGCCGCAAGGCCTGACCGCCATCGCCGAGCGCGTGCATCGGCTCGCGGGGCGCCTCGCGCGCGGGCTGGCCGAGCTCGGCCTGGCGCCGCGGCACGCGTGCTTCTTCGACACCCTGCGGGTCGACGCCGGTTCGGCCGCCGCGCGCGACCGGATCAGACGAGCGGCGGAGGCCAAGGGGTTCAATCTGCGCTACGCGGGTGACCGCGACGTCGGGATCGCGCTGGACGAGACTACCTGCCCGGAGGACGTGAACCGCATCCTGCATGTCTTCGCCGCGGCGCGCGGTGCGGCCTGGTCACCGCGGGGGAACGACGCGGCGCCCGCTGCCGGCTGGCCCCCGCACGTTCGTCGGACGAGCGCCTTCCTCGATCACCCGGTCTTCCGGCGCCACCAGTCCGAGCTGCAGATGATGCGCTATCTGAAGCAGCTCGAGCGCAAGGACATTGGTCTGGACCGGTCGATGATCCCGCTGGGTTCGTGCACGATGAAGCTGAACGCGGCGACCGCAATGCGGCCCGTCACGTGGCCCGAGTTCAGCGCGCTCCACCCGTTCGCGCCGCCCGCGCAGGCCGCCGGCTACCAGGCGGTCTTCGCGGAGTTGGAGGCGGCCCTGCGCGCCATCACGGGTCTGGCCGCGGTTTCGCTGCAGCCGAACTCGGGCGCCCAGGGCGAGTTCGCCGGGCTGATGGTCATTCGGGCCTACCATCGGGCCCGCGGCGAGGGACACCGCGACATCGTGCTGATCCCGGCGTCGGCGCACGGTACGAACCCCGCCAGCGCGGCGATGGCGGGCATGCGGGTCGTCATCATCGCATGCGACGGCCGGGGCGACGTCGACCTCGACGACCTGCGGGCGAAGGTGGCGGCCGCTGCCGGCCGACTGAACACGCTGATGATTACGTACCCCTCGACGCACGGCGTCTTCGAGGAGCACGTGCCGGAGATCTGCCGCGTCGTGCACGACGCCGGCGGGCAGGTCTACATGGACGGGGCAAACATGAACGCGCAGGTGGGGTTGACCAGTCCGGCGGCCATCGGCGCGGACGTGTGCCACCTCAACCTCCACAAGACGTTCGCCATTCCGCACGGCGGTGGCGGGCCGGGCATGGGTCCGATAGCGGTGGCCGGCCACCTGGCGCCGTACCTGCCCGGGCATCCTGTTGTTCCCGTGGGCGGCGGGCAGGCCATTCCGGCCGTCTCGGCGGCGCCGTGGGGCAGCGCGAGCATCGTGCTCATCTCGCATGCATACATCCACCTGCTGGGCCGGGACGGCGTCACCGAGGCGAGCCGCATCGCGATCCTGAACGCGAACTACATCAAGTCGCGGCTCGAGCCCCACTTCGAGGTGCTCTACGCCAACTCGGCCGGCCGCGTCGCGCACGAACTCATCTTCGACCTGCGGCCGTTCCGCGCGGCGGCCGGCATCACGGAACAGGACGTGGCCAAGCGGCTGATGGACTACGGATTCCACGCGCCGACCGTCTCGTTCCCGGTCGCCGGCACCCTGATGGTCGAGCCGACCGAGAGCGAACCCCGCGACGAACTCGACCGTTTCTGCCAGGCGCTGATCAACATTCGCCGCGAGATTCAGGAGGTCATCGACGGCACCGCCGATCGGTCCGACAACGTCCTGAAGAACGCACCCCACACGGCCGAGGAGATTGCCCGGGCGGACTGGGACCATCCGTACTCGCGGGAGACGGCGGTATTTCCGTTGCCGTTCGTGCGCGCCGGCAAGTACTGGCCCCCCGTGGGCCGAATCGACGATGCCCACGGCGACCGGAACCTGGTCTGCGCCTGCCCGCCGGTCGAAGCCTACGTGGCCGTGAGCTCGTGAGCGTGCCGGCGGTACCCTGCGGCGAGCACGCCGGTCACGGGACCCGGCCGACCCGAGCCAACCGGTCGGCCGTCGAGTAGCGTCACGGGCAGCACGCCTCGCGTGGTGCTGGTGATGAACATCTCCTCGGCCGTCGCGAGGTCGGCGTCCGTCAGAATCGCCTCCCGCACGGGCACCCCTACGGCGTGGCCGACTTCGAACAGGAAGTTCCGTGTGACTCCTTCGAGCAGGCCCGAGTCGAGCGAGGGGGTCAGCGCCTCGCCCTGCCGCACGAGAAAGAAATTGGACTGCGCGCACTCGGAGATTTCCCCGCGGTGGTTGCGCATCAGTGCCTCGCGCGCGCCCTTGCGCAGCGCCTCCTGCATGGCCAGGGCATTGTTCAGCAGGTTGTTGGATTTGATGCGCGGGTCCAGGGCACCAGGGTGGTTGCGGATGACGGAGGAACGGACGATCGCGATGCCGCGGGAGCGGAGCTCGGCCGGCAGCTCGGTGTGCGGCAGTACGATGATGACGACCGTCGGCTCAGGGCAGCTGTCCGGGTCGTAGCTGAGCGCACCGACGCCGCGGGTCACGAGCAGGCGGACGTACCATTCGTGCGCGTCGTTCGCTGCGGTCATCGTCTGGTCGATGCGGGCCACGAACTGCGGATCGCTGAGCGGGACGGGGAGACCTATCGCGGCGGCGGAGGCGCGCAGCCGCCGCAGGTGTCGGTCGAGCAGGAAGGGTCGTCGATTGTAGGTACGCAGCGTTTCGTAGATTCCCTCGCCGAAGAGAAAGCCGTGATCGAACACCGGCACGACTGCCGAGGTTCCGTCACCGATCCGTCCGTTCACGTTCACCGTGGCGTTCTGCATGGCAGCTGCCGGGGCCAACCGGCCCCTGTGCTAGTGTACCAACGAGTTGTGGATGCGTGTGCTCGACGCCGCGCAGATGCGCGAGGCTGAACGTCGCACGATCGAGGAGATCGGGATCCCGTCGATCGTGCTGATGGAACATGCCGGACAACGAGTCGTGGAGGCGATGGAGTCGGCCTTCGATGATCTCGGCACACGCCGGGTGGCCGTGCTGTGTGGTCGCGGCAACAACGGTGGCGACGGCCTCGCCGTCGCGCGTCTGCTCCGGGGCCGCGGCCTCGACCCGACGGTTTTCCTGTTCGCCGCGCCGAACGCCGTGCAGGGCGATGCGCGGACCAACCTGGAAATCCTCGGCGGCATCGGCGCGCGGGTCCTCACAGTGCCCGACAGCACCTCGTGGGCGCGGCACGGATCGGCTATCGCCAAGTACGACCTGATCGTCGACGCGCTGGTCGGCACCGGACTGGACAGGCCGTTGGATGGCATGCTGCGGCATGTGGTCGACGATGTGAATGCGGCGCACGTGCCGATCGTCTCGGTCGACCTGCCGAGCGGCCTGTCCGCCGACAGTGGCCAGCCGCTCGGTCCGACCGTGCAGGCTGCGGTCACGGTCGCCCTCGGGGCGCCTAAGGTTGCGCTCGTGTTGCCGCCCGGCGCTGCCCGCGCGGGGGAGTTGGTGGTCGCCGATATCGGGATTCCCGACGCCGTCATCGACGCCGTCGAAGGCCCGCGGCTCCGGCTGCTGACGTCTGCCGGCATCCGTCGTCTCATGCCCGAGCGCCCTCCGGACGCCCACAAGGGCGATTGCGGCCATGTGCTGATCGTGGCCGGGTCGCGCGGGAAGACCGGGGCGGCGCGTCTGGCCGGCGCCGGCGCCCTGCGGTCGGGAGCAGGTCTGGTCACGGTGGGCACCCCCGGCTCCTGCGTTCGGACCGTTGCCTCCGGAGCACCGGAGTACATGACGCTGCCGCTCCCCGAGACGGCCGCCGGAACCGTGAGCGGGGAGGCGCTGGAGGTCGTTCTCGAAGCACGCTGCGACGTGATCGCGGTCGGTCCGGGGCTGGGCGCGGGGCCCGGTTCGGCCCGGCTGGTGCACGGCCTGCTCGAGCGCGCCAGGGTACCGCTGGTGCTGGACGCGGATGCGCTCAACGTGTGCGCGGGCGAGTTGTCGCGGTTCGACCGCCGGGGGCGGGCCGATGTCGTCCTGACGCCCCATCCCGGCGAGATGGCCAGGTTGTGCGGCGCCGCGGCGGCGGAGGTGCAGGCCGATCGACTGGGCGTGGCACGCCGTCTCGCGACCGAACGGCAGGTGCATGTCGTGCTCAAGGGTGCCCGCACGCTCGTTGCGCAGCCCGACGGCGTCGTGTACGTCAACCGTACCGGGAATCCGGGCATGGCGAGCGGCGGGATGGGCGACGTGCTGACGGGCGTGGTCGCTGCGTGGCTGGGACAGCTCGGCGACGCGGGCGCGGCCTGCACCGCGGGCGTCCATCTGCATGGGCTGGCCGGCGATCTGGCCGCGGAGAGCTGCGGGCAGGTCGCGCTGACTGCGTCCGACCTGGTCGCGGCGCTGGGACGGGCGGTCGAGGAGACGATTGATCCGCAGTCGGTGTGAGGCGGAGACGGCCCGCATCGCGCGCCAACTGGCGGCGGGGCTCGCTCCCGGCAGCGTCGTCCTGCTGTTCGGCGAGCTCGGCGTCGGCAAGACGGCATTCGTGCGAGGCCTGTTGGAAGGTGCGGGCGGCGTGCCGGAGGACGTGTCGAGTCCGACATTCACCCTGATCCAACACTACGCGGCCCGCCTGCCGGTGGCGCACGTCGATCTGTACCGGCTTTCGCCCGCGGAGGTAGACGATCTCGGTCTGGACGAATTGGCGTCCGCGTCCGGCATCGTCGCCATCGAGTGGGCCGACCGCCTTTCCCGTCCGCCGGGCGGCGCGATTCGAGTCCACATCGAGGACGGGGGAGGCGATATCCGGACGATCCGCGTCGAGCGCGCGGACGTGGCGCCGGCCGGACGCGCGCCGCAACGGTGAGGCGCGTCCATCGAACGCCGCGGCCCCGACCGTCCGGAACTGCCGAGAGTGCATCTGCCCGGGAGGACCCATGAAGACACTGCTGACAATCGGCGTTCTGCTCATTGCGTGGACCGCGACCCCGGCGGCGCAACCGTCCGCCGGCAACGAGATTCCACGCGACGTTTGGGGCCGGCCGTCGCTGGAGGGAGTCTGGAACTTCTCGTCCGACATTCCGCTGGAGCGGCCGGAACGGTTCGGCGACCGCGAGTTCATGACCGCTGAGGAAGTGGCGGAGCTGCGTGCGCGCCTGGCGGCCTCGGACGCGGCCTCGGACGAGGCGATACCCGGGCTCGGTGGACCCGGCGGCTACAACGACTTCTGGGTGGAGCGGGCCGGCATCACCGATCACATCCGTACTTCGCACATCGTGTACCCGCTCGACGGCCGGCTGCCCGCGCCGTTGGACGGCGTCGACACGGTCGCCGGGGGGCTCCTGGCAGACGTTCCCGGCGAGCGCCCGGTGCGTTTCGTGGTCGGGGGTATCGGCACCGCCGGTCCCGAAGATCGCGGTCTGTCGGAGCGCTGCCTGGTGGGCTTCAACGCCGGTCCACCCTTCGTGCCGAGCCTCTACAACAACAATGTGCAGATTGTGCAGAGTCTCGCTCACGTGGCGATCATCACGGAGATGGTTCACGATGCACGCATCGTTCCCCTCGGCGACCAGCCCCCGCTCGACGCCAGGATCGGGCTGTGGTCAGGCAGTTCGCGCGGCCGTTGGGACGGCGACACGCTGGTGGTCGAGACCCGCAACTTCAACGGGCTGACCAAGAGCTTCGGCGCGTTCGGCACCTCGACGCACAAGGTGCTGACCGAACGGTTCACCCGCATCGATCGGGACACCGTGGAGTACGAGTGGACAATCGACGATCCGGCGACGTTTACCGACCGGTTCACGGCGATCGTGCCGCTGACCCGGGTGGCCGGAGAGCTGCACGAGTACGCCTGCCACGAAGGCAACTACGGCATGGAGAACATCCTGCGCGGCGCACGGGCTGAGGAACGGGCGGCGCGGGAGGGCTACTCGCTGCGGTAGTTCGGCGCTTCCTTGGTGATCACCACGTCGTGGACGTGGCTTTCGCGGACGCCGGCGGGTGTGATGCGGACGAGCTGAGCCTCACGTTGCAGATCGCCGATTGACGGCGCGCCGCAATAGCCCATGCCCGCGCGGACGCCGCCCACCAGTTGGTGGATCATCGCGGCGACGCTGCCCTTGTGCGGCACGCGGCCTTCGATGCCTTCCGGCACGAGCTTCCGGGTGCCCTCGTCGGCAGGGGTTTCGGACAGCTCGAACTCGTCCTGGAAGTACCGATCGCGGCTGCCGCGGCGCATGGCCCCGATCGAACCCATGCCGCGGTACTCCTTGAAGCTGCGGCCCTGGTACAGGATCAGTTCGCCCGGGCTCTCGTCGGTACCGGCAAACAGGCTCCCGATCATGACGCTGCTCGCACCCACGGCTATCGCCTTCGTGATGTCTCCCGAGTAGCGCACGCCGCCGTCTGCGATGATCGGCACGCCGCTGCCGCCGGCGGCCTCGGCGCAGTCGCCCACCGCGGTGACCATCGGCACGCCGATGCCGGCGACGATGCGCGTCGTGCAGATCGAGCCCGATCCGATGCCGACCTTCACGGCGTCGACGCCCGCGTCGATCAACGCCTCGGCCCCCTCGGCCGTTGCCACGTTGCCGGCCACGAGATCGGTGGACGGGAAGGCGCGCCGGAGTCTGCGCGCCATCGCGATGACGTTCTCCGAGTGGCCGTGGGCGCTGTCGAGCACCAGCACGTCGACATGTGCGGCAACGAGTGCTTCCGCGCGCTCTATCGTGTCGTGCGCGATCCCGACGGCTGCGCCGACGCGCAGTCGCCCCAGCCCGTCCTTGCTGGCCGCCGGGTACTTGATCATCTTCTGGATGTCCTTGACCGTGATCAGCCCGCGCAGGTTGAACGCCTCGTCGACGACCAGGAGCTTCTCGACGCGGTGGTGGTGAAGGATATCCTTGGCCTGATCGAGCGTGGTGCCGACCGGCACCGTGATCAGATCGTCCCGGGTCATCACCTCGGCGATCGGCCGCTGGATGTCGGCCTGGAAGCGCAGGTCGCGATTGGTCAGGATGCCTACCAGGCGTCCCTCGTTGCGGCCGTCCTCGGTGATGGGAACGCCCGAGATCCGATACTTCTTCATCAGCTCGAGCGCCTGGTGGACGCTGCTCCGGGGCGAGAGCGTGATCGGGTTGACGATCATGCCGCTCTCCGACCGCTTGACGCGGTCGACCTCGGACGCCTGCTCGGCGATGTCGAGGTTCTTGTGCACGATCCCGATGCCGCCGAGCTGCGCCATGGCGATGGCCATGCGCGATTCGGTCACGGTGTCCATGGCCGCGCTGACCAGCGGCACCTTGAGGGAAATGTTGCGCGTGAATCGACTGGAGACGTCGACGTCGCTAGGTACGACGCGCGAGTGGCGCGGTACGAGCAGCACGTCGTCGAAGGTGAGCGCGGTGGCAATCGTCGCGCCGGTCAGGCGGCTCCGGGGAACTTGAGTCCGTGTCTCCATCGCGTTACGCCCCGTGGCATTTCTTGTACTTCTTGCCGCTCCCGCAGGGGCACGGAGCGTTGCGACCCACCTTCGGCATGTCGCGCCTGATTGTCTGAACCGCCGCGTCGTCGCCGCCCGTGCGCGCGGGGCGCGGTGCGCCGCCGGCAGCCGCCGCCGCGAAGGCCGGCACCGCCTCGCCAGGTTCACTGTACGAGACCGGCGCCGCGCGCCGGAGCTGCGGCGCCGCCGCCGGCGCACCGCGGTCCCGGGCGACGGGGCGCAGACGCCACAGGTACTTCACCGTCTCTTCGTCGATGCGGTCCTTCATCTCCTGGAACATCGAGAAGCTCTCCCGCTTGTACTCCACGAGCGGGTTGCGCTGGCCGTAACCGCGCAGGCTGATGCCCTCCTTGAGATGGTCCAGACCGTAGAGGTGGTCCTTCCACTGGACATCGACTACCTGCAGCATGACGTCGCGCTCGACGCGGCGCAGGAGCACCGGGTCGATTTCGGCCTCCTTCGCTTCGTACTTGTCGGTCGCGGCCGTCCACAGCGCCCGGCTGATGTCGTCCGTGCCCAGGTCCTGCAGATCGATCAGCGCCAGTTGCTCGGCGTCGAGGCCGAAGAGCTCGCCGGCGTAGCGCTTGACCGCATCCAGATCCCAATCTTCCGGGTCGACGTCCGGGCCGCAGACGGTCTCCACCTGCTCGTAGACGAGTCCTTCGGCCAGCGTCATGAGGTACGAGCGGGTATCGACCTCGCGGCTGTCCGTCTCCGAGTCCTCGTCGAGGCGTATCGTGCCCTCGAGCAGCTCCCGCCGCAGCGCGTAGACGTTCTCGCGCTGCTTGTTCATGACGTCGTCGTACTCGAGCAGGTGCTTCCGGACGGAGAAGTTCTGCGCCTCGACCTGCTTCTGGGCGCGCTCGATGGCGCGTGTCACCATCTTGTGCTCTATCGGAACGCCCTCCTCCATGCCCAGCCGCTCCATGAGGCCGGCGATCCGATCGGACCCGAAGATGCGCATCAGATCGTCTTCCAGGGAGAGATAGAAGCGCGACGAACCGGGATCGCCCTGGCGGCCGGCGCGGCCGCGCAACTGATTGTCGATGCGCCGCGCCTCGTGCCGCTCCGTGCCGATGATGTGCAGGCCGCCGCTGCCCACCACTTCGTCGTGCTCGGCGTCCGTCCGGGCCCGGAAGTGGTCGAAGACCCGTTCCCAGTCCGGACGCGGCGTCCGGTAGTAGCGGTCCTCGTGGGAGAAGTAGACGAACGACTCGTCGTCGACGAAGTGGAAGTCGGCTTTCGGGACCTCGCGGGCCACGTCCTCCTTGAGCGCCTGCTGGCGCGCCATGTACTCGGGGTTGCCGCCGAGCAGTATGTCCGTCCCGCGGCCCGCCATGTTGGTGGCGATGGTCACGCTGCCCTTGCGGCCCGCCTGGGCGACGATCTCGGCTTCCCGCTCGTGGTACTTCGCATTGAGCACCACGTGGCGGACCCCGCGGCGCTTGAGCATGCCCGAGAGCCGCTCGGACTTCGCAATCGAGACGGTGCCGCAAAGCACGGGCCGTCCCTGCTCCTGCTGCTCCACGATGTCGTCCACGATCGCACGGTACTTCTCGCCCTCGGTCCGGTAGATGGAGTCTGCCAGTTCGAGCCGCACCAGCTGCCGGTTGGTCGGCACAACGACGACGTCGAGCTCGTAGATCTTGGCGAACTCCGGGGCCTCGGTTTCGGCCGTCCCCGTCATCCCGGAGAGCTTGTCGTACTTGCGGAAGTAGTTCTGGAACGTGACGGTGGCCAGTGTCTGGTTCTCGCGCTCGATCTTGACCTTCTCCTTGGCTTCGACCGCCTGGTGCAGCCCGTCGCTCCAGCGCCGTCCGGGCATGAGCCGTCCCGTGAACTCGTCCACGATGACAACCTGCCCGTCCTTGACCATGTAGTCGACGTCGCGGCGGTACAGCGCGTGGGCGCGCAGCGCCTGGTTGATGTGGTGCAGCAGGGGCATGTTGACCGGGTCGTACAGCCCACCCGGCTGCAGCCGGTGCCGGAGGAACTCTTCCGCCTTCGCGATGCCGGTCTCGGTCAGCGAGACCGTCTTGTGCTTCTCGTCCTTCAGAAAATCGCCGGTCGTCTCCAGCTCCGCCCGCCGCTCCGCCGGGACGTTGCCCTGCGTGACGGCTCCCGGCTTGAGGCGGGGCACCACCCGGTCCACCTCGTAGTAGAGCTCGGTGGACTGCTCGGCCGGCCCCGAGATGATGAGGGGAGTCCGGGCCTCGTCGATGAGGATGCTGTCGACCTCGTCGACGATGGCGAAGTGGTGCCCGCGCTGCACGAACCGCGCGATCTCGAACTTCATGTTGTCGCGCAGGTAGTCGAATCCGAACTCGTTGTTGGTCCCGTAGGTGATGTCGCAGGCATACGCCGCCTGGCGCTCGGCGTCCTGCATGTCGTGCTGGATGACCCCCACCGTCATGCCCAGGAAGCGATAGATGCGACCCATCCACTCCGAGTCGCGCCGGGCCAGGTAGTCGTTCACGGTCACCACGTGCACGCCTTTGCCGCCGAGCGCGTTCAGGTAGGCGGCCAGGGTGGCGACGAGCGTCTTGCCCTCGCCGGTCTTCATCTCGGCGATGGTGCCGCGGTGCAGGACCATGCCGCCGATGAGCTGCACGTCGAAGTGGCGCATCTGCAGCGTGCGCCGGCCGGCTTCCCGAACGACCGCGAACGCCTCGATCAACAGGTCGTCGAGCGGCGCCCCGCGCGCCGCACGCTCCCGGAAGTCGGCGGTCCTGGCGCGCAGCTCGTCGTCGGAGAGCGCCCGCACATCGGCCTCGCGCGCGTTGATCTGCGCCACGCGCGGCTGCAGGCGCTTGAGGAGGCGCTGGTTCTCGGTGCCGAAAACCTTCTTGAGGATGGTCTGGAGCATCACGCTGGGACCGGTGCGTGCACCGGCGGGCAGCGCCGGCAGTCATGCGCGCCGCGGCATGGTCCCGGCCGACGGACCCTCGCGACAGGCGGCATGAGATCGAATTCGACTAGTCCGTGACCGTGGCGTGCGCGTCGACCAGGAGCCGGCGCGGGTTGATCGCGCGCCCGTCCGCGCGGACCTCGTAGTGCACGTGGTGCCCGGTTGCTCTTCCGGTTGCGCCGACGGACCCAATCACGTCGCCGCGCACTACCGTGTCGCCCGCGGCGACGATGAACTCCGACAGGTGCCCGTAGCGGGTCGTCAGGCCGAATCCGTGGTTGATCTCAACGAGATTACCGTACGCCCCGTTGCGGGACGCGCGGGTGACGCGGCCGGCTGCTGTTGCATAGACAGGCTGACCCTTCCGCGTCGAGATGTCGACAGCCGGGTGAAAGTCCCGCTGACCCGTGAACGGATCGTCGCGATAGCCGTAGCCTGCCGAGATCCAGCCGTCGGCCGGCCAGATGGTCGGGGTGGCGTCGGCGAGCGCTTCGCGGTGCGCCACGCCCAGCGTGACGACATCCAGCGCGTCCTGCAGCGACTCGAGCAGGTCGCGCAGCTGCTCGAAGATCTCGCCTGCCGCGTCCAGCTCGTCCGAATCCGGTCGTCCGGGAGTTGCCTGCGTGGCGTCGGGCAGATGCTCGACGGCGGTGCGCACGGCCGGGTCCATGCCGATGCGCTCGGCCAGGTCCTCAACCGCCGCAAGCAACGCCGGCAACTGCCCGTTCAGGTGTTCGGCAGCCTTGCGATGCACGGAGGCATCCAACGCGAGCTGCGCGTTCCGCGCCCGGAGATCGTCGATTGTGGCTCGCACCGTCGACCCCAGGTCGTACAGGCCAAGGGCGAACGGTGCCACCAGGAACGCGCCCACGAGGGCGACGAGTCGGCGCGTCCGGAGGTTGAATCGCCGGGACGCCTTGCGACCGTTGGCCGGGACAGGAAAGCGGCGCGAGCGCGGCATGGACGATGAGTGTTGCACGGAACCTGCAGAGACTACCACGCGGCGCCCGCGCCTGTCAGCCCTGTTCATTCCGGTAACCCAGCGCTTCCGCGAGATGGGGCGCCTCGACGACGGCAGAACCCTCCAGATCGGCGATGGTGCGCGCGACGCGGCGCACCCGATCGTAGGCCCGCGCTGAGAGCCCCAGGCGCGTCACCGCGTGTTCGAGCAGACGCCGCTCGTCGGGGCCCAGCGCGCAGAAGGCCGCCAGTCGCTTGCCCCGCAGACCGGCGTTCGTCAGCCAGGACAGGCCGCGGTAGCGTTCGACCTGGCGCTGCCTCGCGCTCACCACGCGCGCGCGGACCACGTGTGACGATTCGCCATCGCGGGGACCAATCAACGTCCCGGCCGGCACTGCGGCCAGCGGTACGGCGATGTCCAGCCGGTCACGCAGGGGTCCCGACAGCCGCCCGTGGTAGCGGCTGATCTGCATCGGCGTGCAGCGGCATGGCCGCAGCGGATCTCCCAGATGGCCGCAGACGCAGGGGTTCATGGCGGCAACCAGCATGAACCGGGCCGGGAAGGTCGCGATTCCCGCGGCCCTGGCGATGCTGACGGAGCCGTCCTCGAGCGGTTGGCGGAGCACCTCGAGAGCCCGCCGATCGAACTCCGCGATCTCATCGAGGAACAGCACGCCGTTGTGGGCCAGACTCACCTCGCCCGGATGCGGCTCGGCGCCGCCCCCGATCAGCGCCGCTTCGGAGGCCGTGTGGTGGGGCGCCCGGAACGGCCGGCCGCGCACGAGTCCGCCTCCGGCCGGTACCAGTCCGAGTACGGAGTGGATTGCACTGGTCTCCATGGTTTCCTCGAAGCTGGGCGGCGGCAGGATACCCGGCAGGCTCCACGCCAGCAGCGTCTTGCCGGCGCCCGGCGGACCCACCAGCAGCAGGTTGTGCTGACCGGCCGCTGCAATCTCCAGCGCGCGCTTGGCGTTGCGCTGGCCACGAATGTCGGCGAGGTCGCGGTCGGTATCGGCAGCGGGCGGCTGGCACGCGGCGGGCCCGGGCGTCTCGGCGGTGCGCTCGCCGTTGAGCACGGCCGCCGCCTCGGCCAGCGAGGAGACCACGCCGCTCTCGAGATCCGGTACGACCGCCGCCTCGGGTCCGCTCGATGCCGGCAGCAGCAACGAGAGCTGATGACGACGGGCCGTCAGCGCGACGGGCAGCACGCCCCGCGTCGGTTGGATGCGGCCATCGAGGGACAGCTCGCCAAGCACGAGCAGCTCGGTAAACTCGCGCTGCTTGATGGCGCCGCTCGCCGCCAGGACACCCAGGGCTATCGGCAGGTCGAACGACGTGCCGCGCTTGCGAACGTCCGCCGGCGCGAGGTTGATGGTGATGCGATGGGCCGGAAACTCGAAGCCGGAATTGCGGATGGCGCTGCGCACCCGGTCGCGGCTCTCGCGGACGCTCGAATCGGGCAGGCCCACCATGCTGAATGCGGGGAGCCCGAACGAGACGTCCACCTCGACGCGGACCAGCGTGGCTTCCACACCGAAGAGGGCTGCGGACCAGAGGCGGGCCAGCACGCAGCAGAGCATCGCAAGTTTCGCTCCAGCAGCCGGCCCGGCACGGGCAGCGGATGGATACCGCGGTCTGGGAAACCGACCCGGAGCGGAAGCCCGCTCGTCGGGGGCGGCGGAGGCAGGTAGTGCCAACCCAACGCATCCGGCACCAGGACGGAACTGCGTACCGGCGTGCATCCGCCGTCAGCCCGTGGTGACACCGTACGTCGCACCGAGACGCGGTTGTGACAATGGCGCGCACGGCCGGAACAGGGCGTGACGAGGGAGCATGGCGACGGGCTGCTATCCTTGCGAAGAATCGAGGCTGACCCTGAGCGCCGCTGGAGACGACTTGTGAGGCGGCGACCCGATCATCTCCCGAACGGAGTCGCCGACGGCGCGCCGCGCCGCAGGCGCCGGCACCCGCGGCTTGCCGCGTTTGGACTCTCCGCCGGCGCGGCGCTGCTGGGCGTGACGATCCTCGCCGAAACAGCCCTGGCCGGTCAGGCGGTTCCCGCCGGCCCGCCGCCGCCGGTGCCGCCGGCGCTCATCGCACGCGACGAGGCGTATCAGGCGACGGTCCGGGCGGTCCGCCTGACGGAGCCGCTCGATCTCGACGGCGTGCTCGACGAGCGGCTCTACCGCGACCTGCCGCCGGCCTCCGGCTTCGTCCAGGTCATGCCCGACGAGGGCGAGATTGCCACGGAGCAGACCGAGATCTGGGTGACGTATGACGACACGGACCTCTACGTATCCGCGCGCTGCCTGAGCGCGGCGCCGCCGTCGGAGTGGGTCGCCAGCGACATGCGCCGCGACGGCACGGGGCTGGGGCAGTACGTCGGCATCGTGCTCGACACGTTCCACGACCGGCGCAACGCCGTCGAGTTCGTCGTCAACCCGCTCGGCGGGCGGATGGACGGCCAGATAACCAACGAGCGTGGCTGGAACGGAGACTGGAACCCGGTCTGGAGCGTGCGGGTCGGCCACTTCGACGGCGGCTGGACGTTCGAGGCCGCCATCCCGTTCAAGTCGCTGCGCTACCGTCCGGGCCGGAGCCAGGTGTGGGGCTTCAACGTCGAACGGCGTGTGGTCTGGAACAACGAGTACTCGGCCCTCGTGCCGCTCCCGGCGTCCCGGAGCTACAGTGCCATCATGCAGGTCTCGCAGGCCGCCACGCTGGTCGGCCTGGAGGTGCCGGACGCCGGCCTCAGCCTCGAGCTCAAGCCGTACGCCATTGCCGAGATGAACGGCGTGCGGACGACCGAACCGCGCCTGGCCAACGTGGCGACCGGCGACGCGGGTCTCGATATCAAGTACGGCTTCACGGAGAACCTCGTCGCGGACCTGACCGTCAACACGGACTTCGCCCAGGTGGAGGCTGACGAGCAGCAGATCAACCTGACGCGCTTCAGCCTGTTCTTTCCGGAGAAGCGCGAGTTCTTCCTCGAGAACCAGGGCGTATTCGCTTTCGGCGGCGAGGTCGGCGCCGGGCAGTTTGCCGGGATCAGCAACACCCCGATCCTGTTCTACAGCCGCCGGATTGGGCTGAGCGGCGGGTCGGAGGTGCCGATCGACGTGGGCGGCCGCATGACGGGCCGCGTCGGCCGCTTCAGTCTCGGGATGCTGAACATCCGGACTGCCGACGCGCCGGCCGCCGCTGCGCGCGCCACGAGCTTCTCGGTCCTCCGCGTCCGGCGCGACCTGTTCCGGCGCAGCAACGTAGGGGTCATGTTCACCGATCGTTCGGTGTCAGAGGAGGGCACCGGGTCCAACCAGGTCTACGGCGTCGACGGCCTGTTCTCGTTCTACCAGAACCTCAACATCAGCACCTACTGGGCGGAGACGCGAACCTCGGGGTCCGACCTCGGGGACGACCAGTCGAGCCACCGCGCGCAGCTCGACTACACGGGCGACCGTTACGGCGTGATGCTCGAGCGGCTGGTCGTCGGCAGCGACTTCAATCCCGAGATCGGGTTTCTGCGCCGCCGGGGTTTCGAGCAGAGCCTCGGCAAGTTTCGGTTCAGCCCGCGGCCGCGGTCCATCGAGTCCATCCGGCAGTTCTTCTGGGAGGGGCAGATCGACTACATCACGGATCGCGGGGGCGTGCTGGAGACGCGGCAGGCCCGCGGGCGTTTCGCCATCGATTTCGAGAACAGCAACCTGTTCGACGTCATCTACAACCGCAACTACGAGTACCTCCACCTGCCGTTCCCGCTGGCACCCGGCGTCACGGTCCCCGTGGGGGGGTACCGCTTCGACGACGTGGAGGTGGGCTACCAGCTCGGGCAGCAGAATCGCGTCAACGGGCGCGCGTCGATTCAGCATGGCGGTTTTTACGGCGGGACGAAGACCAGCGTGAACTTCGGCCTCGGCAGCGGGTTCTTCGGCACACGCGTCGAGCTGACGCCGCAACTGTCCATCGAGCCCAACGTGTCGTTCAACTGGATCGACCTGCCTTTCGGCGCCTTCAATACGCAGCTCGTGAGCACGCGGACCATCTATGCGCTGAACCCGCTGATGTTCGTCAGCGCCCTGGTGCAGTACAACTCCGCGACCCGCAGCGTCAGCACCAACCTGCGGCTCCGCTGGGAATATCACGCCGGCAGCGAGTTGTTCGTGGTCTACAACGAGGAGCGCGCCGACACGCTGTTGATGCCGCGGCGGTTCCCCCTGCAGAACCGCGCCCTAATCGTCAAGATCAATCGGCTGTTCCGGTTCTGACGCCCGCTCCGGCCGGGGCGGCCGGGCGCCCGGACGGAGCCGTCGGGCGACTGCGGCGATCTATGGCGCAAGTCGCGCGTGCTGGAAGACGCGGTGCCGGTCGGCCAGGTCGCGGGCCGCGGGCGTGACGATGGTGCGGTCGTCGATGACTATCGAGCGTGCGTGCCGCAGAGCCTGCCGCACGTCGTCCTCGCAGACGAAGGCGGCGGCCGCTGGGGGCTCGTCCGCGGGGGATGCGGGCGGGGGCGGCGAAGCCGCGGGCGCGGGTGTCGGCGCGGGTGTCGGCGGCGCCGGCTCGGGCTCCGGGCGCGGGGGGTGTCCGCCCACGCCGCGGTCGGCCAGGAACGCGTGCACGCGTTCCGCCAGCGTGTCGCCGTCGACCCCCGGCGCCGCCGGCGCTGGCGGCGGCTCGGGAAGCCGGGCGTCGGACGGCGGGTGCGCGGCCGGCGCGGAGGCTGCCGGCCGAATCCCGTAGGCCAGGCGTTTGATGTTGAGCAAATGCAGCGGCGAGATGTTGTCCGAGGTGATGTTGCCGCCGTAACCGCCGCATCCCAGCGTCATGGCCGGGTCGAGCCCGGTCGTGAGGCCGATCGAGCCGTGGGTCGTCGGCGTGTTGACGACGACGCGGAACGCGGGCTTGCGAAGGCCGAACTCGAGGACGACCGCGTCGTCGCGCGAATGGATGGACATGGTATGGCCCATCCCGCCGTACGCGAGAATCTCCTTGCAACGTTGACACCCGGCCCGCCAGTCGCTGACGACATAGAAGGACAGCACGGGGCACAGCTTCTCGATCGACAACGGGTGGTCGCGGCCGACCCCGTCGAGCGGCGCGATCAGTACACGGGTGTCGGCGGGCACCTCGATGCCGGCCCGTTTCGCGATCTCACCCGCCGGCCGGCCGACCAGAGCCGGATTCGGCAGGGCCTGGGGAGTCACCAGGACCTTCGCCAGCGCCTCGCACTCGACCGGGGACAGGAAGTAGCCGCCGCGGGCCCCGAACTCGCGCCGCACCTCGCCGGCGATGGGCTCGTCGACCACGACCGAGTTCTCCGCCGAGCACAGCACACCGTTGTCGAAAGTCTTGCCGGCGATGATGTCGCGGACCGCCTTGGCGACGTCGGCGGAGCGCTCGATGTAGGCGGGCGCATTGCCCGGCCCGACACCGTACGCGGGTTTGCCCGCCGAGTAGGCGGCTCGCACCAGCCCCATGCCGCCCGTTGCCAGGATGACCGCGATATCGCGGTGGCGCATTAGCTCCCGGGTGCCCTCCAGCGTGACGGACGTCATCCAGCCCACCGCATGCGCCGGTGCGCCGCTGCGTGCGGCGGCGCGCGCCATGAGGTCGGCGGTACGCGTAATGCAACGTACGGCGGCCGGGTGGGGGCTGATCACGATGGCGCAACGCGCCTTCAGGGCGATCAGGATCTTGTAGATGGCAGTGGACGTCGGATTCGTGGATGGCACCAGGGCGGCCACGACGCCGAACGGCTCCGCGATGTCCAGAACCCTGCGTTCCTCGTGCCGCCGGATCACGCCGACGGTCTTCATCGGACGGATGAAGCGGTGCACGTCGCGGGCGGCGAAAAGGTTCTTGCGAACCTTGTCCGCCACGATGCCGTAACCGGTCTCTTCCACCGCCAGCGCCGCCAGCGGCTCGGCTTCCGCGCCCGCGGCCCCGGCTGCGGCGTCCACGATGGCGTCTATCCGGTCCTGGGTCAGCTCGCCGAGCCGGGCCTGCGCCGCCCTGGCCTGCCGCGCAAGTCTGCGCGCCTCACCAATCGAGTGCAGATCGCGGTCGGAGGCTCGACTCATGGCTCCGTGGCACGCGTTTCAGCCGGTGGGATCGGTGAACGACAGGACGTGGGGCGCTACGTCGACGCCTCCTCGAGGTGCGGCAGTATCTTCTCGACTTCCGCATGGGGGCGTGGAATGACGTGCACGGCGACGAGTTCACCGACCCGGCGCGCTGCCGCCGCCCCTGCATCGGTCGCGGCCTTGACGGCGCCCACGTCGCCGCGCACCATCACCGTGACGTAGCCGGCGCCGATGTACTCCTTGCCGACCAGGACGACGTTGGCCGACTTGACCATCGCGTCCGCGGCCTCGACGGAGCCGACCAGACCCTTGGTTTCGACCATTCCAAGCGCTTCGAGCGTCATCCGGGTCCTCCGCGGCCGGGTCTCCGCGGGCAGCGGGCTCCGGGCGCGCCGGACTGTAACATATTGCTATTCAACGCGCCACCACGCTATCATCGATCTCTTTTTTCGCCGTGTTCCGCACTCCCAGGCGACACAGTCTTCGCGGCAGCCTGCGGTTGCCGGCCGGCCCCGGCGGGCGGCAGGCGGGTTGTGACGACCGCGACATGAGGTAGAGGCGGATGAGCGTGCTGAAGAACGGTCTGCTGGGCGTGTGCCTGGCCGGTCTCTGCTACTCCCCGCTGGCAGTGGCGCCGGTGCCGACGGAGCTGGTCCATTTTGCGTCGGGACAGGTGCTGGCCATCGAGGGGCACCGCGTGGACGGTGAGACGGCGGCCCTGACGCTGAAGGGCGGCGGCGAGGTGCTGTTCGATGCACGGCTCATCGAACGTTTCCAGTCGGTTACCAGCCTGCCCTCGGTTCCCCCGCCGGCCCCGCCGGCGGTTGCACCCCGACCGCTGCCGGAGAAGCCGCACGCGGCCCTGATTCGCACCGCCGCCGACCGGCATGGTCTGGCCGACGCGCTGCTGCATGCGTTGATCGAGGTGGAATCCAGCTATCGGGCGGATGCCGAGTCGCCGCTGGGTGCGAAGGGGCTGATGCAGCTGATGCCGGACATTCTGGCACGCTACGGCGTGCGCGACCCCTTCGATCCGGCCGCCAACATCGACGCCGGTGCACGGTATCTCCGCGGGCTGCTCGACGAGTTCGGCATACGCGAGGGGTTGGCGGCATACAATGCGGGCGCCGGCTCGGTCCGCAAGTTCGGCGGCGTGCCGCCCTATCCGGAAACCCGCCGCTTCGTCGAACGCGTCCTCCGGATCCTCGACGCCGCCCGCTAGCAGCTCGTGGCGAAACCCCGCGTTGCACCGCGACGGGCGAGGTGCCCGCCTGGCAAGGCGCGACGAGGGAGCCTATTGGGCCTGTTCGACCGGGGAGCAATGCAGTCAGGCGGGATGCAGCGCCCGTCGAATGCAGCGGGGACTTCTGCGACCGCCTGCTAGCGCCCCGTGTGCGCCCGGACCGGTACCGCTGCTCCGCGTATGGAGTTCCGCTGCAGACTCGGGATGGCGTCGGGCAAGATCGTCGAGGGCGTGTACACCGCGCCGGACGAGGCGCACCTGCGGCGCGAGCTGGAAGGGCAGGGGCTGCTCGTGCTCTCGCTGCGGCGTCGCGGCGGATGGGGTCGGCCGGTCCGTGCAACACGGGGTCGCCGCATTGCCCTCCGCGAGTTCATCGTCTTCAACCAGGAGCTCGCCACGCTGCTCGGGGCCGGGCTGCCGCTGGTCGAGTCGCTGGGTATTCTGAGGCAGCGGGTCGACAAGCCCGCGTTCCGCGCGCTGCTGGACGACGTGCACCGCCGCGTCCGGGGCGGCGAAGCGTTGTCGGAAGCGTTCGAGGCGCAGGGTGGCGCCGTCCCCGGCGTCTATACGGCGTCCCTGTCGGCGGGCGAGAAGAGCGGGAGCCTCGAGCAGGTGCTGCGGCGCTACGTGGCTCACGCCAGGACCATGGCCGAGGTCCGGCGGAAGACGATATCGGCCATGATCTACCCCGCGATTCTCCTCGGTCTGTCGCTGCTGGTCGTTGCGATCATCGTCCTGCGCGTAGTACCGGAGTTTGCCGGGTTCTACGCGGGCCTGGGCGCGGAGCTGCCGTTCGTGACGCGGGCCATCATGACGTTGTCGGAGGTCGTCCGCGGCTACCTGTTGCCGATCACCCTCGGGCTGACGGCGGCCGGGGCGATGCTCTGGCGCTGGATGCGCAAGCCTGATCGGAGCGCGATGGTCGATCGGCTCCTCCTGCGTGTGCCGCTGGCGGGCGCTCTGGCCGGCAAGTACGCGACGTCACAGCTGTCGCGCACGCTGGCCACGCTCCTGGGGGGCGGCATCCCGCTGGTCGCGGCGCTGGACGTCGCGGGCCGCTCGCTTACCAATCGCCACGTCTGCCGCCAGCTCGCCATCGTGTCCGGGGAGGTTCGGGAAGGGCAGGCGTTGTCGGCATCGCTGGCGGCCCGCGGCATCTTTCCCGCTGTCGCCGTCGAGATGGTGGAGGTCGGGGAGGCGACCGGCGCCCTCCAGGACATGCTCAACAGCGTGGCCGATTTCTTCGATGAGGAAATCGATACGACCCTCGCCCGGTTCATGACGCTGCTCGAGCCGATCCTGCTTGTCGTCATGGGTCTCGTCATCGCCGGCATGCTCCTGGCGCTCTACATGCCGCTGCTGCAACTCGGGGCGCTCGTCCAGTGACCGGGCCCGCGGCCGACCGGCGGCGGCCGGCGCCGGAGGACGGCGACTCGGAGACGCTGCTGCAGCCCCGACGCGGCGCCGGCGACGTGCCCGACAGGGCGTCCGAGGCCGACCGGGCCCGGCTTCTGGCCGACCGCTATCGTCTCGAGTACGTCGATATGGACCAGTTCCATATCGACCAGGATCTGTTCCGGTCCATCCCGGCGGATCTGATGCTGCGGTACGGGTTCGTGCCATATCGCCGCGAGGGAAGCACCCTCGTGGTCGTGGTTGCCGATCCCACCGATCTGCCCAGGCTCGACGAGTTGTCGCTGCTGCTGGGCTCGCCGACTACCGTTGCAGTGGGTGCGGCCTCGGCCATCGAGTCGATTCTCAAGAAGAGCGAGGGGTCGCAGCGGGTTCTCGACGAGGCCACGGAGAGCTTCGAGCTGCAGCTGCTGCGAGACGACGAGGACGGCGAGGACAGCCTGACCGTCGAGCGACTCACGCGCGACACCAGCCCGGTCATCCGACTCGTCGATTCGATGGTGTACACGGCCATCCAGCGCCGTGCGAGCGACATCCACGTCGAAACGCAGGACGACGCGGTATGCGTGAAGTACCGCATCGACGGTGTGCTGCAGGTGGCGATGCGGCCGATCGGCAAGCAGTTTCATGGCGCCATCCTGTCCCGCATCAAGGTCATGTCCGAGCTTGACATCGCCGAGAAGCGGGTGCCGCAGGACGGGCGGTTCAAGATGCGGATGCCCGGCAAGACGATAGATTTCCGCGTCTCGATCATGCCGAGCGTGCACGGGGAGGACGCGGTCATCCGCATCCTCGACAAGGAGTCGATCAGCGAGCGGTTTCGCGATCTGCGGCTCGACGTACTCGGGTTTCCCGGCGACGAGCTGCGACGGTTCCGCAAATACATCGCCGAGCCGTACGGCATGGTGCTGGTCACCGGACCGACGGGCAGCGGCAAGACGACGACGCTCTACGCGGCGCTATCCGAGATTCAGACGCCCGAGGACAAGATCATCACGATCGAGGACCCCGTGGAGTACCAGCTCAAGGGGGTCACTCAGATCCCCATCAACGAGCGCAAGGGCCTGACTTTCGCGCGCGGTTTGCGGTCGATCCTGCGACATGACCCGGACAAGATCATGGTCGGGGAGATCCGCGACCCGGAGACCGCGCAGATCGCCATCCAGTCGGCCTTGACGGGACACCTCGTGTTCACCACGGTCCACGCGAACAACGTGATCGACGTGTTGGGCCGCTTCCTGAACATGGGTGTCGAGGAGTACCAGTTCGTGTCAGCGCTCAACTGCGTGCTGGCGCAGCGGCTGGTCCGCACGATCTGCCCGGGTTGCCGCAGGCCGGTGGAGGTGGCGCCGCGGGAGCTCGACGAATCCGGGCTCGACCCGGCGCTGGCGCGGCAGCACACCTTCTACGAGGGAGGCGGCTGCATCGAATGCGGGGGGACGGGCTACCGCGGGCGGACCGCGATCTGCGAGCTGCTCGACCTGAGCGACGACATTCGCGAGCTGATTCTGTCGCGGCGGTCGACATCTGACATCAAGCAGGCAGCTCGCGCGGAGGGCATGCGATTCCTGCGCGAATCGGCGGTGGAGCAGGCCCTCCACGGGATCACGACGCTGCGCGAGATCAACAAGGTGACGTTCGTCGCATGATACCGTGGCGAGCGGCGCGCGCCTGGCTGACCACACCCGCCCCGACGGCGGCCGTCGAGATTGCGCCCGACTGCGTGGCGGCCGTCGTACTCCGCCGGGAACGCTCCGGGCCGAGGGTCCTAGCACACGCTCGCGCGGCCTTGCCGTCCGGCGCGATCGCGCCCGGCGTCGTGTCCTCGAACCTGGCGGATCGCGAAGCCGTCGCAAAGACCGTGCATGACGTGCTCGCCCGCCTGCCGCACCGTCCTGCGCGCATCGGCCTCGTCATACCCGATGCCGCCGCGAAGGTGTCGCTCGTGCGCTTCACGACGGCGCCCAGGCGCACCGCCGACCTGGAGCGGATGATTCGGTGGCAGGTCCGGGGCTCGCTGCCGTTCAGGCCGGAGGAGGCGCTGGTGGCGTACTCCGCCGCGACGCCGCTCGCGGACGGTGGGCGCGAGTATGTCGTCGTTGCGGCGCGGCGGGCAATCGTGACGGAGTACGAGCAGGCGTGTATCGCCGCCGGTGCCCGGCCCGGACTCGTGGGCCTGGCGGCCTTCGGCTTGGTCAACGGCGTGCTGGCCGGCCGTTCGCCGTCCCCGGCAGGAGACTGGCTGCTGGTGCATGCGGCTGCGGGCTACAACTCCGTCGCCATCCTGCGCGGTGAGCATCTCATCTGCTTCCGCAACCGCCCGGGAGACGGTGCCGGAGAGCTGCTGGATCTCGTACATCAGACGGTGATGTACTACGAGGATCGACTGCAGGGTGAGGGCATCGAGGTTGTCCGCATGGCTCGCCGCAGCGACAGTGGCACGGGGGATGGGCACGACACGCTGGCGGGGCGGCTCGGGCAGCGGCTCGGCGTGCTGGTGGAGCCCCTGACCCTGGCCGCCGTGGTGCCGCCACCGGGTGCGGATCGGGCGGCGGCCGAGACGCTCGCTGCCCCCGTCGGGTTGCTGGTCCACGACCGGGACAACGCAGCCTGAGCACGTGATCAGATGATTCACATCAACCTGTCGACCCGGCCGTTCTACAACGAGCGCGCGGTGCATCTCGTGCTGGGGGTCGTGGGCCTCGCGGCGGGTGCGGCGTTCGTTGCCGGCCTGCTGGAAGTCGCAGCGTTGTCGCGCGAACGGGCGGTTCTGACGGCGGCGGCCGAACGAGACGAGGCCGCGCTGCAGGCGGCCGCGGCCGCAGCGGCCGGGTTCGGCCGACAGGTTCGCGAGGGCGATCTGCAGGGGCTGACGGAGGCGACGAGCGAAGCCAACGCGCTCATCGAGCAGCGCGTGTTCTCCTGGACGACGCTCTTCAACCGCATCGAGCAGACGTTGCCCGGCGGGGTGATGCTGACCTCGGTGCGGCCGGAAATCGCCGCGGGCGACGTCACGGTCGCAATCGGCGTGATCGGGCGCGGGGTCGCGGATATCGACGTGTTCATCGGCCGGCTGGAAGCCACGGGGGCTTTTGCGGACATGCTGCCGCGCGAGGAATCCGCAACCGCCGGGGGCACGTACCGCACGCTGCTGGTCGGGCGCTATCTGCCGGACTCGATGGGGGCTGCGCGCGCCGCGGCCGAAGGGGACCGATGAGCCTCGTCCGGCGCGTGGCGCGCGAGAAACAGATCGCGTTGGCGGTCGTCGGTAGCGTCCTGGTCTTCGACGTGTTGCTCTACGGCTTGGCGGTTCGTCCTCTGCGGGCCGCGGTGGCGCGGGCGGATGCGCGGGTGGCAGCGGCATCCGTGGCGCTGTCGGAGCGGGAAGCCGACGCAGGCGCGGCGCAGGCCCGCCTGGCAGGCCGGACGCGTGCCGGGGAGCAATTGCGCCGCTTCTACGACGAGGTCCTGCCGCAGGATCTGACCGCGGCACGGTCGATCACCTACCCGCGGCTCGCGGCGCTCGCCGCGCGGCTGGGCCTCGTCCTGGAGCGCCGGACGAGCGCCGGCGAGCCGGGCACTGCCGGCCGGCTGGCGCGGCTGCGCACGAACCTGCTGCTGGCCGGGGAGTACTCGGATATCCGGCGCTTCATCGAGACGCTGGAGACCGCGGCGGACTTCCTCGTCATCGAGGAGGTCGTGCTCAGCCAGCGCGAGGCTGCGTCCGATGCGCGGCTGGTGCTCACGCTGGGGCTGTCGACGTACTATCCTGGGGAGGATGGAGGGTAGCCCGTGCGATACCGCCTCCTGCTCATCGTTGCGCTCGCCGTCGGCGGCAGCCCGGGTTGCCAGAGCCAGCTTCGGGGACCGGCGGACCGGATTGAACCAGCGGACATGCGCGGCGGGCCTGCGGCCGATACGGTACAGGAGGGGGAGCTCGATCTGCGCCTGGACGTTCTGGCCGAGCGGCGACCCGCCCGGGTGGTTTCGCGTCGAAACCCGTTCCGCTTCGGCCGAACGGAAACCGTCCGCGTGCCGACGGTGCCGGGGCGGGTCGGTGGGGCGGCTCGCGAAACGCGGCCGGCCGCGGGCCAGCGGCCGCGGCTCCGGTTCATCGGGGTCGTGAACGCGCCGCGGAGCGCGGGGTTGATTGCCGTGCTGGCGGACGGCGCGGATGTCTTTCAGGGGCGGGTCGGCGATACGGTCGACGGCCGCTATCGGATTACCGGCATCGCACGCGACACCGTGGAGATCGAACGGTTGATCTCCGGGGGGCGAGAGGTCCTGAGGCTGGATGGGCTGCGCTGATTGCAGGACGACGTGAAGAGCTTGTGTGTGAATCGCGGCAAGTGGCGCTGCGTACTCGTTTCGATCGCGGCCGCATGCGTGGTGGCGGGTTGTGCCACCGGGGCCGCGTTCCGGCACGGACAGGAAGCGGCGCGGAGCGGGGACTGGGACCGCGCCGTCGAGCACTACCGGATGGCCGTCCAGGAAGAGCCGCGGAACGCGGCCTATCGCGCGGCACTGCAGCGGGCGATGCTCAACGCGTCACGGGTGCACCTGTCCCGGGCACGAGCGCTGGAGGCGGACGGCGCATTGGCCGATGCCGTGCGAGAGTATCGCATCGCCAGCGGGTTTGACCCGAGCAATTCGTACGCGGCGGGACGCGCGCTCGAACTCGAGCGCAACATCCGCGATCGCCTCGAGGCTTCGCGCCCACAGTCGCCAATCGAGAGGATGCAGGACGTCGCGCGGCGCGAAACGGAGCCGCCGCTGCTCGATCCGACCTCCGGGGAACCGCTGAGTCTGCGGTTCGTCGACCAGAGCCTGCAGGACATTCTCGACTTCCTAGGCAACGCGACCGGGATCAACATCAGCTACGACCAGCAGTTTCAGGATCGCGTCTACACGGTCGAGCTCGACGGGGTTACGCTGGAGCAGGCTCTCGACCAGATTCTGATCGCCAACCAGCACTTCTACAAGGTGCTGAGCCCACGCAGCCTCATCGTGGTGCCGGAGACGCCACAGAAGCGGGTGCAGTACGAAGAGCAGATCATTCGCACCTTCTACATCTCCAACGCCGATGTCCAGGAGCTCGCCACGGTGCTGAACCAGGTCATCCGCGGCGGCTCGCCGGTGGGCGTCCAGCCGACCATCGTGCCGAACGTGACCGCCAACACCATCGCGGTGCGCGCCACGCCGGCCGTGATGGGGGTCATCGAGCAGGTGATTGCGGCCAACGACAAGCCGCGGGCCGAAATCATCGTCGACATCGAGATCCTCGAGGTCAACCGAGAGCGGGCCCGCGAGTTCGGCCTCGACCTGGCGCAGTACTCGGTCAGCTCGGTCTACGCGCCGGATACAGCGGCGGTCGCCGCCGGCGGCAATCTGTTCGCCACGCCGCCCCCGGTCGCCGCCGGCAACTTCTTCTTCTCCATCCCGTCGGTCGCCATCGACTTTCTCGAGAGCGACGACGAGACGCGCGTCGTGGCCAAGCCGCAGCTCCGTGGTCAGGAGGGCGCGACGTTGACGCTGAATCTCGGCGACGACATTCCGGTGCCGACTACGGCCTTCACCCCGATTGCCGCGGGCGGAGCGACGGTCAACCCCCTGACATCGTTCGACTACCGGCCGATCGGCGTCATCGTCGAGATGACGCCGCGAGTGACGTACAGCAACGAGATCATTCTCGACCTCGAGGTGGAGAACAGCACGCTCGGCCCGAGCGTGAACGTGGCGGGGCAGCCGCTGCCGACGTTCGGCACGCGCCGGGTGATTACCCGGCTCCGGCTGCGCGACGGGGAGTCGAATCTGCTGGCCGGACTGCTGCGGGAGGTGGATCGACGGTCGCTCCGCGGATTCCCCGGCATCGCGCACCTGCCGGTGATCAGGCAGCTGCTGTCCGCCAACGAGGACACCATCCGGCAGACCGACATCATCATGCTCCTCACGCCGCGTATCGTGCGCACGCACGAGCTGACGCAGGAGGATGTCAGCCCCGTACGCATCGACACACAGCCCGCGCTCGGTGCCGGCGGCCGGCTCCGGCCCCGGGTCGACACGCCCGCGGCCGTGCAAGACGACGCGGCGATGGTCACGCCGTCCGCGGCAGGGGCGGTCGGGAAGCCGCCGGGGCCGCCGCGGATAGCGGACACGGCTGCCGCCGACGTGTTCGCCGTGGGACCGCGGATCGGCCTCGACCTGCCGGATCATGGTTTCCAGATGGGGGGCGGCCCCTACACCGTGCCCATATCCGTCGACGGTGCGTCGCAGGTGTCGACCCTTGCGCTCAGCCTGCAGTACGATCCGAGCGTGCTGCGCGTGAGCGCGGTGCAGGAAGGCGACTTCATGCGGCAGAACGGCGTCGACGTGATGTTCGCCCGGGCAGTCGACGGCCGCGGCGGTCGCGTTGACCTGACCCTTTCCCGGGCGGGCGATTCCATGGGAGCCTCGGGATCGGGCCTGCTGGCGGCGGTCGTGGTGGAACCGTTGCGGCCGGGACAGGTCACACTCACGCCCAGTGGAGTGGGCCTGACGCCGGGCGGTGCGCCGCTGGTGCTTGGTTTCGATCCGGCCACCGTGATGGTGCGCTAGTCGGGAGGCCCCATGGCGCCCCTCCGCCGGGCGGCGCGGCGACACGGCAGCGACGGCTACTCGTTCGTCGAGCTGCTGGTGGTAAGCGCCATCCTCCTCATCCTGGCGTCGGCAGTTCTGCCACTGGCGTCGGTAACGGTGCAGCGGCAACGGGAGATCGAGCTGCGGCGCGCGCTGCGCGAGATGCGCACGGCCATCGATCGCTACAAGGACGCAGTGGATCTGGGTGTCATCGGCGGTGACGACGTCGACTCCGATAACGCGGGATACCCCCCCGATCTCGAGACCCTCGTCGAGGGCGTCGAGGCGCTCGGCGATGTCACCGGCCGCAGGGTGAAGTTCCTGCGCCGCATTCCGTTCGATCCGTTCACCCGCAACCGCGAGTGGGGGTTGCGATCGTACGAAGACGAGCCCGACGCGGCTCGCTGGGGTGGCGACAACGTCTACGACGTGTACTCGCGGTCCAGGGGCACGGCGCTCGACGGCACGAGGTACCGCGATTGGTAGGGTGTCTCCGACGACGGCGCGACGGATGGACGCTGATCGAGCTGACCATCGTCATATCGCTCATCAGCATCCTGGCCGCGATTGCGCTGGTCGGCTACCGCAACGCGCTGACGCGCGCACGCGAGGCGGTTCTGCAGGAGGATCTGTTCCGCATGCGCGACGCGATCGACCAGCACTATGCCGACCGGGGCGCGTATCCGGCCAGCCTCGCCGACCTGGTGACTGGGGGCTACCTGCGTGCAGTGCCGGAGGATCCGTTCACGAACTCCGCCGATTCGTGGCAGACCGAGGCGGCCGAGTTCGATCCCGCGAACCCCTTCGTCGAGGGGATATACGACGTCCGCAGCGGGTCCGAGGGAACCGCGCTCGATGGCACGCCGCACAGCGAGTGGTAGGCTGTCCGGCGCGCCGCTGGCCGACGGCGGCTACGCGCTGGCTGCACTCCTCACGGGCCTGGCCGTCATGGGCATCATGACGTCGATGGCGCTGCCGGTATGGAGCCAGGCCACCCGGCGCGAGCGCGAGATCGAGCTCATCTTCCGGGGCGAACAGTACGCGCGTGCCGTCGAGCTGTACCAGCGGGTCTACGCGGGGGCGCATCCTCCCGATATCGAGACCCTGATCGAGGAGCGTTTTCTGCGTCGCCGCTACCGCGATCCGATGGTGGCGGATGGGGAATTCCGCATCGTGTATCAGACGGAAGTGGACGCGCTGCTCGGAGACGGCGCGGCGGCGTCGGAACGAGCCGGCGGGGCGGGCGGCCCGGGCCAGGCAGCGGGTCGCGGGGCGGTGCGGCGGACGTCCGGGTCGGGAGCGTCCCCGGTGTCCATCCCGGCCCGCGGCGATTCCCCGCCGGCGGAAAATCTGCGCGGCGGCGTTGCCGGTGTCGTCAGCCGGAGCACGGACGCGTCCATCAGGATCTACAACGGCCGCACGAAGTACAACGAGTGGGTGTTCGTCTACGGCGCTAGCGAGGACCAGCCCGGCCGGCCCGCGGTCGACGGCTTCGAGAGCGCGCCGCAGCCGGAGGGCGGCGGTGTGGCGCCGGGCGGCGTCGGTAACGCGCAGCGGTTCGGCCCGGCGCGGCCCCGAAGCGCGGATCGGCCGCAGTGACCACGCCGCGCCGGCGCGTGCACCGCCCGCGCGCCCGTCTACGAACCGGCCGCACCGCGTTGTGCCCGGCCCAGGTCGCGATAGAGCCAGCCGCCCGCGGCCACGGCCAGTCCGCCCCACAGCCACATCCGACCCGCCGATCCGAACAGCGCGGCCCCGGCGGCGAACAACGTGGCGTACACGAGGACGCTGCCGGCTGCCCAGCGTAGGAGGCCCGGCCGCAAGCGTTCCGGCGCTGCGCCCCCGGCGCGCTCCGCCACCGGCCCCCAACCTGGTCCGCCGGGCCGCACCCGCCGATAGAACGCGACGAGGTGCGGCAGCGGCTCGGGTGGGGTCAGCCAGGTCGCGGCGAGCCACCAGGCGGTGGTCCACGGCACCAGATACAGCAGCGTCTGCGGAAACTCCACCGCCATCCAGAGCCGCATGCCGACGCAGCCGGCGGCCGCGGCCAGCAGGGCGGCAATCTCCGAGACAGCGTTGACCCGCCACCAGTACCAACGCAGGATGAGGACCAGGCCGATTCCGGCGCCGGATTCCAGCGCGAACTCCCAGGCCTGCCTGACGTTCTCGAGCAGGAACGTGAGCGCGCCGCTCAGCAGCATGATTCCGACCGTCACGGCGCGCGACACCGCGACGAGCTCGGCCGACCCTGCCCGGGGCCGCAGGAAGCGGGCGTAGAAGTCGTTGACGAGATAGGAGGTGCCCCAGTTCAGCTGGGTCGACACGGTCGACATGTACGCTGCGACGAACGCGCCGATGAGCAGGCCGCGCCAACCGGCCGGCAGATGGTCCCGCATGACCAGCGCATAGCCGGACTCGGGGTCGGCGATGTCCGGATACAGCACCAGCGACGCCAGGGCGACGACGATCCACGGCCAAGGCCGCAGGCAGTAGTGCGCGATGGCAAACCAGAGCGTCGCCGACAGCGCGTGCTGCTCGTTCCGCGCGGACATCATCCGCTGGGCCTGGTACCCGCCGCCTCCCGGCTCCTGACCCGGATACCAGCTCGCCCACCACTGGACGCCGAGGAACGCTACGAACGCGGAGAACGACAGGGCGAGCGTGGGCGAGTCGGATGCGACGGCACCGACGGAGGGCGCCACGCGCAGCGCCTCGTCCGGCAACTGTTCCACCAGTCCCTCGAGACCTCCGACGCCGGGCGCCGCGAGCGCAAAGTGCGCCAGCACCCACGTGCCGATCATGGCGACGGCGAACAGGAGGAAATCGCTGACGACGACACCCCGCAGACCGGCCAGGGCGGCGTGACAGCCGGTAACTGCGAGGCCGACAAGGACCGCCGTGAGCCGGTTCCAGCCGAGCACGACCGCGAGCACCTTGGCCAGCGCCAGGTTCACCCAGCCGATGATCAGGCAGTTGATGGGCAGCCCCAGGTAGAGTGCGCGGAAGCCCCGCAGGAACGCGGCCGGCCGGCCCGTGTACCGCAGCTCGGCAAACTCGACATCGGTGGTGATTCCGGCGCGGCGCCACAGACGCGCGAAGAAGAACACCGTCAGCATCGTGCCGAGGGCGGCGTTCCACCAAAGCCAGTTGCCGGCGAGGCCACTCGCCGCAATGATGCCGGTTACGGCCAGCGGCGTGTCGGCGGCGAAGGTCGTCGCCACCATCGACGTGCCGGAGAGCCACCAGGGCAGATCGCGTCCCGACAGGAAGAACTGCTGCGGGCTGCCGCCGGCGCGCCGCCGGCAGGCAAAGCCGACCGCCAGCGGGAGCGCGGCGATGCCGAGCACGAGCAGCCAGTCGAGGCGCGTGAGGGACATGGCTGTCACGCCAGCGCGTCCATGACCGCATCGTGCAGCGCCGGTCGAACCCGCAGAATCGCCTCGTTGGCGCGCGTGGGATGCACGCGGTTCGTGAGGAGGACGACGTACAGGTCGGCCTGCGGGTCGATCCAGAGTGACGTGCCTGTGAAGCCGGTATGTCCCACGGCCGCCTTCGACATCCGTTTGCCGCACGACGACGTAGGCAGCATCGTATCCCAGCCCAGGGCGCGGGAGCTGGCCGGCACGGCGGAGCGCGTCATACAGCGGCGGAGCGTCTCGGCGCGCATGACCGACGGGCGGCCCTGGAATCCGGCTGCGATCGTGCGTGCGAAGCAGCCTACGGCGGCGGCCGTGCCGAACAGTCCGGCATGGCCGGCGACGCCGCCCAGCGCCCAGGCGTTCTCGTCGTGCACCTCGCCGACCAGCAGTCGGCCGCGCCAGGAGTCGACCTCGGTCGGCGCCGTGCGCCCGCGCCAGGCGGCTGGCGGGCGAAAGCGCAGCTCGCCCCAATCGTGCTGCTCCGCGACGGAACGGAACGCGGCGTCGAGCGTCGAGCCGTACACCTCCTCCAGAATGAAGCCCAGCAGGATGAAGCCGAGGTCGCTGTATACGGACGCCGCACGCGGAACGTATTCGAGCGGCAGCGTCGAGATCGCCCGCTCGAACTCCGCGCGGCCGCGGCAGTCGCGGAAGAACGGCAGATGGGCGGTCAGTCCGGAGGCGTGCTCGAGCAGATCGGCTACGGTGACGACAGCCCGATCCCGGCCTCGCCAGTCGGCCAGCCAGCGTGTCAACGGCGCGTCCAGATCGAGCAGCCGGCGGTCGACGGCCCGCATGGCCAGTGTCGTCGTTGCGATGACCTTCGTCAGCGACGCGAGGTCGAAGACCGCGCCGGACGTGGCCGGCGGTGCATCGGATGCCCCGCTGAGCGAGCCGAACGCCTGCGTCCAGAGTGTCGCCGTCGAGTTGCCCACCTCGACGACAGCCGCCGGAAAGGCGCCTTCGCGCACGCCTTCCGCGAGGATTGCCGCGGGTGCATCCGGGCTCGTCATGCCGAGCCTCGCGACCCCCGGACGCGTCCCCGGATAACGCTGACGGCCATGCCGGCGGCGAAGGTCGTCAGCGATCCGATCAACGCGTACCACTGCCAGGAGATGTCCGTGGCGATCCGCACGGCGAGCAGGACGGTGCCGCCGGTGGCGAGGCCGGCGAGCGGAACGACCGTCCCCGCCCGCGGCGCGAGGAAGCACAGCGCCAGGGCGCCGAGCAGGAGGCCGCTCGTGAACGATTGAATCCCGAGCGCCTCGTCCACCACCCGCTGCGAAAGGGCGATGGCGGCCAACGCCACGAGCATCTGGACGACGCCCCACCCGACCGTGGCCCAACGGGCGGCACGGAGGTAATGGCTGTCGGACCGGGCGTTGCGCGTCAGCGGCCCGTAGAAGTCGCCGACGGTGGCGGCCGCGGAGGAGTTGAGCGACGACGAAAGCGTCGACATCGCCGCTGCCACCATCGCCGCCACGACCAGACCCCGTGCGCCGGTCGGGAGCTGGTTGGTCACGAACGCGGGGAACACGCGGTCCGTCTGTACGTGCCCGCCGCTCGACACGGCCGCGAGTGCCGCGGGTTCGTAGGTGGTGTAGTAGGTCCACAGCATGAGGCCGATCAGCAGGAGCAGCCAGAACTGGACGAAGACCACGAAACCGCTTGCCACCAGCGCCCGGCGGGCATCGATCACCGAGCGGCAGCACAGGTAGCGCTGCACGAGGAGCTGGTCGGCGCCGTGGGTGGCCGCGGTGATGAAGATACCGCCGACCAGTCCGGACCAGAACGTGTAGCTGCGTGAGAGATCCAGGGCGAAGTCGAACAACCGGAACTTGCCGGCCGCACCGGCGCGGGTCGCCACCTCGGCCCAGCCGCCCGGGATTTCCGCCAGCAGAACGGCGCCCGCGAGGAGAGCCCCGCCGGAATAGACGACCATTTGTGTCGCGTCCGTCCAGACGACCGCGAGCATGCCGCCCAGCAGCGTGTAGAGCAGGGTGGCGGCGCCGACGATGACGATCGCGGCGACCAGCAGCACCGTGGAGCTGCCTGCCGCGGGTGCCAGGGCAGCAGCGAGCTCCGTGGCCCCGGGCACGGTGGCCAGAACGGCCGCGAGCACCAGCCCGGCGGCGAAGAGCCGGAGCCCGTCGGACAGCGAGCGGGTCGCGAGGAACAGCGCCGCGGCGGCACGGCCCGCGGCGCTTCCGAAGCGGGTGGTCAGGAGCTGGTGGACCGTGAGCAGTTCGGTGCGGAAGAAGACCGGCAGCAGCAGGAGTGCCACGAGCACCCGCGCGACGACGTAGCCGAGGGCGAGCTGCAGAAAGGTCAGGTCCGCGCCGAAGGCATAACCGGGCACGCTAATGAGCGTGATGGTGCTGGTCTCGGTCGCGACTATCGATCCCAGCAGCGCCCACCAGGGAACCTGCTGACCAGTGAGGAAGTAGTCGCGGATGCTCCGCTGCCTACGGGAGAACCGGGCGCCGAGCCAGACGACGCCCGCGACGTACAGGACGAGCACGAGCAGGTCGGTGAACTGCATCGCGGTGCGGCAATCGTTGCCTGGCGGGGTCAGCGCGCGCCGGGGTGCCGGCTCGGGTGCGGTTCGGTGTCTTCACCGCTGGCCGCCCGGACCGATCCGTAGGCCTCTCGAAGCCGGGCCGGCGCGCCGGTGCACGCCTGCCCGGTCATCTGCATGACGATGGCAGCCTGCACGTTCCAGCGGGCTTGCCGCAGCCGGGTCTCGGCGTCCTCGCAGTCCAGTCCGGTCACGGTCATGACGATGCGCCGCGCGCGGTCGCGCGCCTGCTCGGACCCCGTCCGGAGGTCGACCAGCAGGTTGTCGTAGGCCTTTCCCATGCGCACCATCGCAATGGTGGTGCCTTCCTCAGCAGTTGTTCTCGACGCCCTCGCGCGGCTGAAAGAACGCCTCGCGTCCGTCGGCCATGACAGCCTGCACCAGCTCGACAATCTCCCCCGTCGACGCCCTGTCCGGATCGATGCTGGCCGGGTTGATTGCCGCGGTCGGCAGATCTTTCCATTTGAAGGAGTTGGACATCACCGTCAGCGGTCCGGAGGCGGTGGTTATGTGTAACGAATGTGCCCGGAGAGGTCAAGGGCGTTGCGGCGTTTGACTTGATGCGTGCCGGGATATATTAATATTGGTTGTCCCGGGTTCCGAGCAGCGTTCATGTATACCTATTGTGTCGTGCTCGATCGGCCCGCTCGCATGATGCCGACGACGACCGGTCCGACGGGGCCGGTGCTGCGTGGCGGGTGATGTAGCCGACACCGCATTGGGGAATCCCGACAGGCCATCATCCGCTACCGGGTGATGGCCTTTTTTTGTTGTTCACGACAGATCCAGGTGCGTGATGCCCGCACACGGCCCTGAGCACAGCCCGAGCCGCCCGCCGCTTGGTGTGGCGCTCGTAGGGTTCGGTACCGTCGGCCAGGCGGTGGCCCGCATTCTCTGCAACGGATCGCACGACCGCCTGCGGTTGACCCACGTGTGCAATCGCCGCATCGATCGCAAGCGGGCGGACTGGGTGCCTGCGGGCGTGACCTGGACGGACGACATCGACGCGGTGCTGCACTCGGACGCGGACGTCGTTGTGGAGCTCATCGGCGGCCGAAAGCCGGCTGCGGACTGGATTCGTCGGGCTCTGGAGGCGGGCAAGTCGGTCGTCACGGCCAACAAGCAGGTAATTGCCGAGCAGGGCGCGGAGCTGGAGGTGCTGGCGCGGAGCCGCGGCAGCGTCTGCGCTTCGAGGCCGCCGTGGCGGGCGGCATTCCGATCGTTCATGGCTTGCAGGAGGGCTTGGCGGGTGATCGCCTCTTCCGTGTGCTCGGGATCCTGAACGGCACCTGCAACTACATCCTGACGCGCATGGAGGCCGATCAGGTCTCGTTCGAGGCGGCGCTCGGCGAGGCCCAGGAGCTGGGTTACGCGGAGGCCGATCCGACGGCCGATGTAGACGGCTTCGACGCGCAGGCGAAGCTGGCTATCCTGTCGGCGGTCGGGCTGCGCTGTCCGGTCGCCGCGAGCAGCATTCCCCTCCGGACGATCGCGGCGATAGAAGCCGTCGACTTCGCCTACGCGAAGCAGCTGGCGTGCACGATTCGGCAGGTCTCGCAGGCCGAGCGCGCTGCGGACGGCCGCGTGCTGGCGGCCGTGCAGCCCATGCTCGTGCCGCGGACGTCGGCGCTGGCGCAGGTCACCGGCAGCCGCAACGTGGTGGTGGTCGAAGGGGCGGCGGGCGGCGAGACGGCCTTCTTCGGCCACGGCGCCGGCGGCGACCCGACGGCAGTCGCGGTGGTCTCGGATCTCGAGTCGATCGCGCGGGGGAGTGGCGACGCCGCGCAGCACCTTGCAGCCGGGCCGCCGGCAGGCGCCGTCCGCGACTTCGTGTCACCCCACTATGCCCGTTTCATCATCGACGACCGGCCGGGGATTGTCGCGGCGCTGGCCGGCGTGTTCTCGCGGCACGGCGTGAACATCGATGCAGTACTCCAGGAGCCGGGGTGGTCGAAGACGCATCTGCCGTTCGTCATGACGCTGAACGCCTGCAGCGCGGCCGCCGTTCATGCCGCGCTCGACGAGGCGTCCGCGTTCGACTTTCATGTCCGGCCGCCGCTGTGGATGCCGGTGTTGACCCCGAGGCAGCAGCCATGAGCTACTTCACCGGTCTCCGCTGTTCGTTGTGCAAGGAGGTCTTCCCGGCAGAGGCTCTGTACGTCTGCGACAAGTGCCTTGGGCCGCTCGAGGCAACCTATGATGTCGAGGGGATCAGGCGGCGGGTCACCCGTGAGCTGATTGCCGCACGACCGCACAACCTGTGGCGCTACCGTGAGTTTCTCCCCATCGAGGGCGAGCCGCGCACCGGATTCCACGCGGGTTGGACGCCGCTGATTCGCGCCGACCGCCTGGGGCGGGAGCTGGGATTGCCGGAGCTGTACCTCAAGGACGACTCCGTCAATCATCCCACGCTCTCGTACAAGGACCGCGTCGTGTCCGTGGCCGCCACGCGGGCCGTGGAGCTCGGCGTCACGATCTTCGGCTGTGCCTCGACCGGCAACCTCGGCAACAGCGTCGCCGCGCACGCGGGACGCCTGGGTCTGGAATGCTACGTGTTCATTCCGCATGACCTCGAGCCCGGCAAGGTTCTGGGCTCCGCCGTTTCGGGTCCCCACGTGGTGGCGATCGACGGCACCTACGATGATGTCAACCGGCTGTGCACCCAGGTCGGCGACCGCTACGGGTGGGGGTTCGCCAACATCAATCTGCGCTCCTACTACGCGGAGGGGGCGAAGACCTACGGCTTCGAGATCGTCGAACAGCTCGGCTGGCGCTTCCCGCAGCACGTGGTCTCCCCGGTCGCCGGCGGCACGCTCCTGCCGCGGATTGGCCGCGGATTCCGCGAGCTGCAAGACGTGGGGCTGGTGACCGGTCAGCTGCCGCGCATTCACGCCGCGCAGGCTGCCGGATGCGCGCCGGTCATACACGCGCTGGAAAACGGTCTCGACCATCCCGAGCCGGTCAGGCCCGACACGATTGCGAAGTCGATCGCAATCGGCAATCCGGCCGACGGCTACCACGTGCTGCAGACCGTCCGCAGCAGCGGCGGGAGCGGAGCGGCCGTCAGCGACTCCGAGATCCTCGACGCCATCGCGCTGTTGGCGCGCACCGAGGGCATCTTCACCGAGCCCGCGGGAGGGACGACGCTGGCCGCGGCGATGCGATTGATTCGCGACGAGGTGATTCCGCGGAACGAATCCGTTGTCGTGTGCATCACCGGCAACGGGTACAAGACTGCCGACGCCATGGCGGACACCGTGGCGGCACCGCGGCGCATCGGTCGGTCGCTGCGGGAGTTCGAAGCGTTCCTGGCCGACCGGCACGAGGTCCACCAGCGTGCTGGTGGTGGATGAGATGCCGGCGGCGGACACGTACTCCGAAACGGTCGAGGCCGAGGGGCACCTCGTCGACTCGCAGCTCCTCAATGTGATCTTCGACAAGGTGATCGAGCGGCGCTCCAAGTTCGAGGTGCTGCAGTTCGATATCGGCCGGACCAACGACGAGTTCTCGCGTCTCGTGTTGAAGATCGCGGCGCCCGATGCGCGGGTCCTGCGGCAGCTGCTCGAAGACCTGATGCCGCTGGGATGCCATGCCCGGCCGCTGCGCGACGCGCTGCTCAGGTCGGCGGAGGCCGACGGGGTCGTTCCCGACGACTTCTATTCGACGACGAACCACCAGACGTTCGTCCGCCATGGCAGCCGCTGGCTGGCGGTCGGCGGGCAGCGCATGGACGCGGTCATCGTCGTTCAGGAGGCTCGCGCGGTGTGCCGGAAGCTGCGGGACGTGCAGCGCGGCGACCAGGTGGTCTGCGGGGTTTCCGGCATCCGCGTGTCGCCCGAGTTCCGCGAGCGCGACCGGCTGGGGTTCGCGTTCATGACGAACGACGTGTCCACCGAGCGCCGGGTCGAAGTCAGCGCGTCGAAGGTCGTGGCGATGATGCGCGACGTCAAGGCGCAGGGGGGGCGCATCGCCTTCGTCGCGGGTCCCGTCGTCGTGCACAGCGGCGGTGGCGGCTACTTCACCGACCTGATTCGCCGGGGTTTCGTGGATGTGCTCTTGGCGGGTAACGCACTCGCCGTCCACGACGTGGAGCAGGCGTTGTTCGGCACCTCGCTCGGCGTTGATCTCGAGGCAGGCGTCGCCCGCGACGAGGGGCATCGCAACCACATGCGGGCGATCAACGCCATCAACCGCGTCGGCGGATTGCAGACGGCAGTTGCAGGCGGCACGTTGCGGTCGGGCATCATGCACGAACTCATCGTCCGCCGCATACCGTACGTGCTCGCCGGCAGCATTCGCGACGACGGTCCGCTCGTCGACACGGAAATGGACCTGATCGCGGCACAGGATCGCTACGCCGGCCAGCTCGTCGACGTCAAGATGGTGGTCATGCTGTCGACGATGCTCCACAGCATAGGGGTGGGTAACATGCTGCCGTCCCACGTGCGCGTCGTTTGCGTCGACATCAACCCCGCGGTGGTCACCAAGCTCAGCGACCGGGGGTCGTCGCAGACCGTCGGCATCGTGACCGACGTCGGGCTGTTCCTGCACCAGCTGTCCACTCAACTGGAATCGCTGGACGCCCCGGCGGCGGGCGCGCGGCAGCCCGTGCGGCACGGAAGTGAGGCGGACGTGTGACAGACTCGACGGCGTTGCGAGGCGGGATTGTCGTTCAGAAATTCGGGGGCACGTCGGTGGCCACGCCCGAGCGGATCAACGCGATCGCCGACCGCGTGGCACGCCAGTTCGGCGGCGGCGGGGGCTTGATTGTCGTGCTGTCGGCGATGGGGAAGTCGACGGACGAGCTCGTGGCACTGGCACATCAGGTGTCCGCACGCCCGGCGGGCCGCGAAATGGATCTCCTGCTGGCCACGGGCGAGCAGGTGTCCGTCTCGCTGCTCGGGCTCGCCCTCCAGGACCGCGGCGTGGCGGCCGTGTCGCTGACCGCTGCGCAATGCGGCATCCGCACGGACAGCGCGTTCAACATCGCGCGGATTCAGTCCATCGACACGCGGCGCATTCTCAAGGAGTTGGATGCCGGCCGAGTCGTCATCATCACGGGCTTCCAGGGTGTGACGACCGACCACGACATCACGACCCTGGGCAGGGGCGGCAGTGACATCACCGGCGCCGCGGTGGCAGTGGCCGTAGGAGCCGACGTGTGCGAGATCTGCACGGATGTCGACGGCGTGCTCGCCGCTGATCCTAACGTGGTGTCCGGTGCCAGGCTGTGGCCCGAGATCAGCTACGAGGCGGCTATCGAGATGGCGTCGAGCGGCGCCAAGGTGCTGCATCCCCGGGCCGCCGAGCTGTGCATGGCGTACGACATTCCGATCCACGTGCGGTCCAGTTTTCACGCACGCGAGGGCACGTGGATCCGCGGGAGCGACGATATGGTGATGGAGCAGGCCGAGGTCGTGGGCGTGAGCAGCGACAAGAAGATTGCCAAGATCACGCTCCGCGAGGTGCCGGACGAGCCGGGTCTGGCGGCTCGCGTGTTCCAGGATTTGGCCGGCGACGACATTTGTGTGCGGCTGATCATCCAGAGCGCGAGCTCGGCGGGGCGGGGGCGCATCACGTTCGTTCTCGACGAGGAGTACGCGGGGCGGGCGGCGCAGTTGGTCGAACGGTGGAAGGCGGCCGGGATCGCCAGCGACGGGATCGTCGACCACGACGTGGCCAAGATCTCCATCGTGGGCTCGCGCCTCGCGTCGACTCCCGGTCTGGCTGCGCGCATGTTCTCCGCACTCGCCCGGGAGGAGATCAACATCGACTGCATCAGCTCCTCCGAGATGAAGGTGGCCTGCGTGATTGGAGGCGAGCACGTCGAGCGCGCCGTGCGCGCCGTTCACGACGAGTTCTTCCCGCCGGAGTCGACACGATGACGGCGGACCGGCCGGCCGGGCAGATCGACGTCGGGATCCTCGGCGCGACAGGGATGGTCGGCCAGGAGTTCATCGCACGGCTCGAGGGGCACCCCTGGTTTCGTCTGACTTGGATCGCCGCGAGCGAGCGGTCGCGGGGACGGCGGTTCGCCGACGCGACAACCTGGCGGCTGCCGGTGCCGCGGCCGGCGGCGGTGGCCGACATGATGGTGGACGCGGTCGTGCCGGATCGGGCGCCGCGGGTCGTCTTCTCGGGCCTCGACTCTGCGGTCGCCGGCGATGTGGAGGCGGCGTTCGCGGCAGCGGGTCACGTCGTGGTGAGCAACGCGCGCAACTACCGCATGGACGCCGACGTGCCGTTGCTGGTGCCCGAGATCAATCCGGACCACCTCGCGTTGCTGTCGGCGCAGGGCGCGGCGCGGCGCTGGCCGGGCCGCATCGTCACGAATCCGAACTGCTCGACCATCGTCCTGACGATGGCCTTGGCCCCGCTGCGGCGGTTCGGGCTGCGCTCCGTGCACGTCACGACGTTGCAGGCTGTTTCCGGCGCAGGCTATCCGGGCGTGCCCTCCCTCGACATCGTCGGGAACGTGATCCCGTTCATCGGCGGCGAGGAACAGAAGATGGAAACCGAGACCCGGAAGATCCTCGGCTCGCTCGTGAATCAACAGGTCGAGCCCCACCCCGTCACGGTAAGCGCGCACACGACCCGCGTGGGTGTCACCAACGGGCACACGGAGATGGTCTCGGTGGGCTTCGAGGGGGCGCCCACCGCCGACGAGCTCGTCGATGCGTTCCGGTCGTTCTCGGGGCGGCCGCAGGCGGAAGAGCTGCCGAGCGCGCCGCTGCGGCCGGTCGAGTACCTCGATGAGCCGAACCGGCCGCAGCCGCGCCTCGATGTCGACCGTGGCAACGGCATGACGGTCAGCGTCGGGCGCCTGCGGCCGTGCCCGCTACTCGACTACAAGTTCGTGGTGCTGGGGCACAACACCGTTCGCGGCGCCGCCGGGGCGGCCGTGCTCAACGCCGAACTGATGATGATCGACGGCCTGCTGAACCCGGACGTCGCGCCGTAGAGAATTGCCGGGCGGCTGCCGGCGCGGCGGGCGGCCGACGGAGCGCGGGCTGGATCCCGCGCTCCGTCGGCGGACGATGCTAATCGGCCGGGGCGATGCCCGCCACGTAGTCGACCGCGATACGGATCGGGTTGGTGGCTGCGCCCAGCAGCGGCGTGGAGGGCAGGCGCTCGGCCGCAGGATCGAGCACGGCCGTGACTTCGAGCTGGCTGCCTTCCGGGAGAGCCAGCGGTTCGTCGAACCAGAAGCGCGTCGTCCACCCCGAATCCGGCTCGCGCAACCAGAGCAGGGGAGTGCGGGAGCCGTCCGGCTGCACCGCCTCGATCCGCACCTCCGACGACTCGATGTCGACCTCCGGCAGAAGCGCCAGGAGGCTCAAATCCCGATCCACCGCATGAGAGAACGCCACCTCCCGGCCGCTCACGGTCTCCGGCGACGTCACGAGCATCGATTCGATGCTGGCCCCGTCGGCGGCGGCGGCATAGAGGCCCACCCGGCTCCGATCGGAGAATTCCTGGCCTTCGGTAATCCAGGTCTTCTTGTATTGAATGCGCAGCACGAGATCGCTGCCCTGCGGCAACGAATACCCCATGCCCGAGGTCCGCACGGGCTCCTGACCCGGAATCCAGACCGCCACGGGCGGCGCCGACGGGAAGCTTCCCGCGTCCGGGGGGGCGAACCCGGCGCCGGCGTCGGCCTCGTCCAGCGCCCGGGCCGCACCCGTCGTGTCGACGAACACGGCGGCACTGCGCACGACGGCCGTTGCGCCGGGCTTGAAGTCGATCGCGTCGACGGGCCGATCGGGGAGCGTGCCTGCCGGCAGTACGAAATAGCGAACGGTCTCGCTGGTGCCGGCATCGAGGGTGAACGTCTCCGGCATCTCGAGCGTCACCGTCGGCTCGCCGAGCACCCAGTCCTCGGAAGCCTCGGGCGCCGGCGGGACCTGATCGCGGGGACCCTGCGGATACCCTCCGCTGGACCACTCGAGAATCATGTCCATGTCACGGGCTGACAGGGCGTGCCCGTTCCGGAACGATCCGAAGCCGTCCTCGGCCTGCCACGGCGGCATCCGCAGCCCGAGAATCTCCTCCCGAATGGACTGTGTCCAGGGAAAGGCGGATCGGTACGTCACGAGCGACATGGGCGCGATGCCGCCCTCCACGTGGCAGCTTCCGCACTGATCGCGAAAGATCGGGAACAGGTGCTCGTTGTAGTTCCAGCGCGAATTGATTGGCGTGTGACCGTGGGGAACGGATCCGGCCGCGACGACGAACCCCATGGCCAGCGTCAGCAGCCACCACCTGTATCGTCGCATGGGGGCTCTCCTCCTTGCATGCTGTATGGCTGTCGGTTGGTTCGTTCGACTACGGCGCGCCCTCGTACACGCGGGCAATCTCGCTCGCTGCGGCACCGAAGACGTCGTACGCGCCGCTGACCTGCTGCCGGTTGCCGAGATCACCGTACCAGTCGAGCAGCCAAGCCGAGCGCACGAGATGGCGCACCGCGATCCTGACGTCGTCACGTGCCCGGTCGGAGAGCGCGTCGGCCCGGTCGCCGAGGGCCAACGCCAGCTCCTTCGCCTGCAGGGCCGGAATGAAGAGCTCCGCGAACGCGCCGCGCTCGATGAGAGCCTGCAGTTCCTGGTCGCGCTCTGCGATGGCCGTGACGATATCCGCCGTCAGCTCGGGGATCGGCGGGCGAATCCGCGCAGCCAGCGGGACCGATGCCGGCGCGCCGGTCATGACCGTGGACGGCCGCACCACGTCGGCGTCGACCGCGGCTGCCGGCGCTGCCGACGAGTACTCGGCGAAGATGAAGTCGAAACGCTCTTCGGGAAAGTCCTCGACGAAGACGACCTTGGCAGTGACCTCGGTCGGGATCGCGAGGTCGCCGACCAGCGCTTCCAGGTACGTGCCATCGGGGGACGGAATCAGGTCGACAGCCGTGACCTCGATGAACTCGTCCGTGGCCTCGTCGTAGTCCTCCTCGAGCACGGCGCGGCCGGCCCACGTGCTGACGTCCACCGCCTCGCGATAGTTGTCGGTCGCATAGAGGCGAAAGACACCGTCCTCGGGATACGTGCCTTCGATGTGGTGGAAGCTGTCAGGGGCCATGAAAACGATGCCCCCGTGCTGGGGGGAGTGGTCCATGTGGGCGCCCGGGGCGGCATCCACGACGCCGCAGGTGAGCATCTCCGAGCCGTAGTACGGGTTCCGCACCGGTCCGTCGCGCTGGACCCAGTTCGAGCCGCCGTCGTACATCGGGCAGTACGCCCGCGCGAATCCCTGCGGCAGATCGAGCGCCGCGAGGTATTCGGACAACGGCTTGAACCGGGCCCGCATCAACTCGATGCTGTCCGCGCCAGCGACCGAGCGCACGAGCGGCTGCGTGATTGGATCGGCGAGCGTGACCAGGCTGTCGATCGCCGCCTTTGCATCGTCGTAGTTGTCGGCGGCCAACGCCTCCTGGGCGAGCACGTATCCCTCCAGCTGCACGTCGAGCGGAGCCGAGATGCCGTTGAACGGCTCGTCGGCCTGCCGGGCGGCGGGGGCGGACCCCGCCGGGAGTGCCAGGAGAAGCACAAGGGCGGAGGCGATGGCGTTGTCGCGAATCATCCGAGGCATAGGCTCCTCGCGTCAAGAAGAGTAATGACAGCGGCGACAATCGGACCCTGTCGACTACGCTAGTATACAACCCCGGCGGCCGGCAGCACCGCCCGGCGGCGAGTCTGCGCTGCAGAACGGCGGCCGCCGGAGGTCCGCGGCGCACCCCCGCCTGACGGTGGGAGTGCTCTGCGCCCCACAACCTCGCAGACCGCGAGGCGCGCACGGTGCGCCGCGGCGGGAGCGGCGCGGGGCGAAGGGCGCCCCGCACGCGGACACCGGGGGTTCGGGGCGCAGCCCCGCCTAAGGAACAATGCCGGAGGACGCGACGCCGCACACGGCTGCCGGCCGCGCGCTGGCGGACGGCTATCTCGATGAACTGCGCGGGGCCCGCCGGCTCGCTGCCAACACCCTGGAGAGCTATGCCAGGGACCTGGCGACGCTGCTGCGCTTCGCCGCCGGCCGGGGGGCACGGGTGGACACCCTGTCGCGTGACGATCTGGACGCGGCCGTCCACGACCTGATGGCAACCGGCCTGGCGCCCCGGTCGGTGGCGCGGTTCGTGGCATGTGTCCGCGGCTTCTACCGGTTTCTCGTGCGGGACGGTCATCTGCACGTCAATCCGGCCGACGATCTGCACGCGCCCCCCGCCTGGCCCGCACTGCCGAAGTTCCTGTCCGTCGACGAGGTCGATCGCCTGATCGACCAGCCGGACGTGTCCACCCCGACCGGCCTTCGGGATCGGGCTCTCATAGAGCTGCTCTACGCCACCGGCATGCGGGTGTCCGAGCTGCTCGCTGTGCGGCTGGACGATCTCAACCTGCGCGGCGGCTATCTCACCTGCACAGGCAAGGGGTCGAAGCAGCGGCTGGTGCCGATGGGCGGGCCCGCCGTCAGATGGATCCGCCGCTACCGGTCCGCGGGGCGGCCGGACCTGCTCCGGGAACGGCCGTCGCCGTGGTTGTTCGTCAACGCCCGCGGCAACCGCCTGAGCCGTGTGGGCTTCTGGAAGATTCTCAAGAACCACGGGCGGCGGGCGGGGCTGCCGCGCGATCTGAGCCCGCACGTCATGCGCCACTCCTTCGCGACGCATCTACTCGAGCGGGGCGCCGATCTGCGGTCCATCCAGAGCCTGCTGGGGCACTCGGACATCTCGACGACACAGATCTACACGCACGTCCTCGAAGTGCGGCTCCGGGCGCTCTACGACGCATTCCATCCCCGCTCGTAGCGGCGCTCCGCGAATTGACCCGCCAGCCGTTGCTCTGCTAGCGTTAGCTCCGCCTATGCGCCGTACAGGACGTTACGTATTCACGTCGGAGTCCGTGACCGAGGGGCATCCCGACAAGATTGCCGACCAGGTGTCCGATGCCGTGCTCGACGCCGTCCTGGCCCAGGACTCCGCGGGTCGGGTGGCGTGCGAGACGCTGGTGACGACGGGCCTCATCGTGCTGGCCGGCGAGGTGACCACGACCTGCACCAGCGACTTCGCCGGTGTCGCCCGCCAAGCCGTCAGCGACGTAGGGTACACGCGCGCCAAGTACGGGTTCGACTCGGAGACCTGCGCCGTCGTCTCGTCGCTCCACGGGCAGTCGCCCGACATCGCCCTGGGTGTCGACCCGGGCGGCGCCGGCGATCAGGGCCTCATGTTCGGCTACGCCTGCTCCGAAACCCCTGAGCTGATGCCGCTTCCAATCATGCTGTCGCACCATCTCGTGCGCGCGTTGTCCGAGGTGCGGCGGAGCGGCACCCTGGCCTACCTGCGGCCCGACGGCAAGTCGCAGGTGACGGTGGAGTACGACGGCGACACGCCGGTACGCGTCGACGCGGTGGTCGTCTCGTCCCAGCACAGCGAGGCGGTTTCGATCGAACGCATCCGCGAGGACGTAGCGAACCTGATCATCAAGCGCGTGATCCCGGAGAACCTGATCGACGCCCGCACCCGCGTCTACGTCAACCCGACCGGCCGGTTCGTGACCGGGGGGCCGCACGGCGACTCGGGAGTGACGGGGCGGAAGATCATCGTCGACACGTACGGCGGCATGGCGCCGCATGGCGGCGGCGCGTTCTCCGGCAAGGACCCGACCAAGGTCGACCGCTCGGCCTCCTACATGGCTCGCTACATCGCGAAGAACTGCGTCGCGGCGGGTCTGGCCGACCGGGTCCAGGTGCAGCTGGCGTATGCCATCGGTGTGGCGGACCCGGTATCCGTGCTCATCGAGACGTTCGGGACCGGGAAGCTTGGGGAGGACCGCATCTCCGGGCTCGTACGCGACCACTTCGAACTGACGCCGCGCGGCATCATCGACTCGCTCGACCTCCGTCGTCCAATCTACCGGCGGACAGCTGCGTTCGGCCACTTCGGCCGGACTGAGCCGGAATTCACCTGGGAGCGGACGGACAAGGCCCAGGCCTTGCGCAGCGCCGCAGGTCTCTGATCCCACCTGCCCGGCTTCGCTCCGGGCCACGGGCCGCTAGGTTCGCACCGCGAGCAGCAGATAGAGCGCCGAAGCCCCGAAGAGCAGGTTGGGTGCCCAGGCGGCCAGGCTCGGTGCCAGCAGCCCGGCGCTGCCGACGGCGGCGAAGATGTTGATGGTCGTCCAGTAGGTGAAGGCAAGCGCGATGCCTGCACCGACCCCGTAGAGGGTGCCCCGCGGGCCGGTAGTGACGGCGAACGGAATGGCGATCAGGGTGAGGATGAGCGTCACGAACGGAAACGACGCCTTCCGGTGCAGCCCGACGGCCAAGCTCCCGGCGTCGAAGCCGCTCGCATCGAGCGCCGCGATGTGCGTCCGAAGCTCGGCGAAGTTCATGAGCTCCGCGTTCGGCCGCGCGGTTTCGAAGTAGTCGGGCGGCTCCAGAAAGGGCAGCGGCGCTTCGGTTGCCGCGCGGTAGGGGAGTGAGTGGCCCCCGCCGCCGGGCGCGGCGAAGTCGCGCCGCCACACGCCGCGACCGAGCCAAGCCTCGGCGAACGACGCCTTCCTGACGAATGTCCGCCCGGTCAGCCCCCAGGGCTGGCCGCCGAGCTCGTACACCGAGAGATTCCCGATCTCGTCGCGCTCCGGCTCGAAGTACAGGTAGTGGTAGATCCAGCCGCCCCCGCCGACCAGCCACTGCCGGTTCAGCACGTCGCGGGTTCGCTCGCGCGCGACGCCGCTCCGTATCTCGGCGCGGAGCGCCTCGGCTTCGCGGTTCGAACGGGCCAGGACCGTCTCGCTCAACCCGAACAACAGGCCGCTCCAGGCGAGGCTGGCGAGGATGACAGGCAGCGCGGCGCGGTACAGGCTGACCCCGCAGGCCTTCATGACCGTCAGTTCGCTGGTCTTGGTCAACAGGCCGATGGTGACCAGGGCCGCGACAAGTGCGGCAATCGGCAGCACGAAGTACATGAACTGGGGGCTGGCGTACCAGAAGTACGTGAGCAGCGTCAGTCCGGTGGTCTGGCCCTTGAACAGTTTGTCCGACAGATCGATGAACGTGGAAACGTAGAAGATGCCGAGCAGTCCGACGAAGGCCAGCAGCAGGACCCGCAGGTACAGTCCGGCGACATACCAGTCGAGCAGACTCACGTTCGGCAGCCGTGCACCGGCGATCCGCAGGCCTCGGACCCGTCGCGGCAGCCGGAACGGGAGCGACGGCAAGACCCCCGTCATACGCGCGACGGGGACGGGGAGTGCGAGGCGCCGCTCGACGGATCGGGAACGGCAGCCCAGGAGCGCGAGTCCGAGCAGGCCGAGAATGATGTTCGGCAGCCACATGGCGAGGTGCGAGGAGACGGCGGCCCCCTTGGCCATGGCCTCGGCGCCGTACATCGTGACGTAGTAGGTGAAGATCACAATGACGCCCAGTGCGAAGCTGGCCAGCCTGCCGTCCTTCCGGCTCGTCACTCCCAGGCCGACGCCGACCAGAACGAAGACGAGGCACGCGGCAGGAATCGAGAATCTCCGATGGATCTCCATGATCGCGGCGTGCGGCGACAGTCCGAGCTCGCGCAGGCGGGCCGCCTCGCGCCGCAGTTGGGGCAGGGAGAGTTCGGCATACCCACGCCCGGGTCCGCTGCGCGGGAAGACCGTCTCGGGATCCAGACCGATGACGATCTCCTCGAACGCGTGGACCTCGTAGTGTGCGGGATCGTCGGGATCGACCACGTGCCCCGTCCCGTCACGCAGCACGACGTCGACGGTGCGTGCGTCCGCGTCCAGGACGACGTGCCCGCGGGCAGCGACGTACACGTCCGGCTGTTCCGCCTTCCGCATGTCCGCCAGGAAAACGTCGCGCCAGCCGTCGCCGGCCGGTGAGACTTCGCGCACGTACAGCATGACGTTAGGGAAGTCTTCGTAGAAGACGCGCGGTTTGACTTCGCCCTCGGCCCGGCCGGCCACCGTCCGGAAAGTGATTTCCCGAAACGCCTGGTTCGCGTCGGGAAGCGCCACCAGCAACACGTAGCAGGTTGCCGCCGCCGCCCCGGCACCGAGCACGAGCAGCGGGTAGAGCATGCGCAGGACGCTCACGCCGCACGCCTGCAGGGCCACGGTTTCCCGATCGCTCGAGAGGCGGCCGAGCCCCATCAGCACGCCGAGCAGCAGCGCCATCGGTATCGTCACGCCGAGGCCCTGCGGCAGCAGCGTGCCCATGATGCGCAGGATGGTGAGGGTGTCGACACCCTTCGCGATGAGATCCTCGGCCACCGTCATGATGGGCGGGATCATCAGCAGGAACGTGAAGACGAACAGCCCCAGCACGAACGGCGGGATGACTTCCCGAAGGATGTAGCGGTCGGTGATCCGCAGCATGGCCGGCCGCTGTCGATACTAGCATCCGGTGGCAGTGCGCTGTGCCGGCAGCCCTTGGCAAATGTACCCGCTGCATTCGACGGGCGCTGCATCCCGCCTGACTGCGTTGCTCCCCGGTCGACGGTGGCCGCTAGGCTCCCTCGTCGCGCCTTGCCAGGTGGGTGCCTCACCCGTCTCGGTGCGACGCGGGTTTTCACCACGGCTGCCAGGGGCATGTCTCGGCGGGTGCGAATCCCGCCGGGTGGCGTCGCTCCAGCCGGCAGCAATCGGAACGGACGATGGAGGCAACGAAACGGCGCCGGTTCGCGCGCGGCGAACCGTCACGGCCGGCGCGCGAACGCGTTGCGGATGCGCCCGGCCCCGATCCAGAGGCCGATGCCGCTCGACACCAGGCCGCCCAGGCTGAGTGCGATCAGGCCGATGTCCCACAGCGGGCGGCGGTCGTACCAGAAGGCGAAGTCTAGGCTATGGAGGCCGTTGAACAGCCAGCGTTGCAGCCGGTCGTAGCGGTGGAGCGTCTGCACGAGGCGGCCGGCGGCTGGGTCGATGTAGAACCACGTCGCCAGCGGGTCGGCGAAACGAACGCGCACGACGGGCAGCGGCGGCCGCTTGCTGCCGCGTCCGTAGTAGTACGCGTCGTAGGCTTCGAGCCGCGTCGCGTCCGTCACGGCGACGGCCGGCATGGCGGCGCTCAGGCGCGCCACGAGCGTGTCGATGCCCGCCGGCGTCTGACGGGGCGTCAGGGTGCCGGCCGCAAGCAGGAGTCTCTCGTGCCCGCCCGGGCCCGTCAGGCTCACGTCGTAGTAGGGGTCGCCGTCGATGCGGCGGAGGCCGATGGTCTTGACGGTCCGTCCGGCGGTGGCCTTCGCCCAGGCCGCCGGCTCGAAAGCGGGGAAGTCGGCTAGGCGCAGCGCTCCGCCGCTCAGCGCGTCCGCGGGGACGTGCACTCCGCGCGTCGTCATCCAGGCGAACGGCTGCACCGACAGCAGTCCGCTGAAGACCCAAGTCAGCGTGAAGAAACCGAAAACGACGCCGGTCAGGTAGTGCCACCGCATCCAGCCGGCGTACGGTATGCGCGGCCGGCCGTCGGGCGACCGCCGCCACCGGAATCGGGTCACACCGAGCAGCAGCCCGGTGAGCGCGACGAGGCAACCGAACGCCGACGTGTAGACGATGAGGGCTTCCCACAAGGGCCGGTCGACGCGCAGGGCGGGCAGGTAGAACCAGTGCGGTATGGCACCGAGCCACGCGAGCATCCGTGTCCGCCGTGTCGACACCATCGCAACCTCGGACGTTCGCTGCGAGACGTACAGCTCGGTGCGTGCGTCGTCGTCGACACGAAACCTGTGCGCCGGCAGCGCCGAGCGTGCCACCAGCGTCCACTGGTCCGGCTGCTCGACCAGACCGACGTGGTGGATCGCGGCGGACGGTGCGCCGCTGTGGCGCGCCGCGACGCGCCGCGCCGCGGCCGGGCCCGCGGGCGGCAACGGTCCGCCCGTGTCGGCGAAGACGGTGTTGCCGTCGAAGCGATATGCGGGCCGGCCCGTCACGGTCAGCAGGTCCGCGCGTTGTGGCGGCCGCGGAACGCCTGCGCGCGCGGCCGCGGCTGCCGGCGTGAGCCGTACCCGCGCCACGTCGAGCGGCGCCAAAGCCGCCAGCCGCTGCTCCGGCGTCAGCCGCGGCATGCCGCCCGTGTACATCATGACGATGCCCGAGGCGAACCAGAGGACGAACAGGACGCTCGACGGTATGCCGACGTAGCGGTGCGTCCAGATCAGCCAGTGGTTGAAGGCGGTCATGGCGCCGGGGACGTCATCCGCGCGCGGCCGGCGGCCGCGACGTCAGAACCGCACGTGGAGCAGCACCGAGTAGGTCCGCGGCGCACCCAGCATCACCTGGTTGGCGTAGATGAACGACGGGTCGGTCTGGCCCAGGTAGAAGATGTCGGACCAGGACGCGTAGGCCGCGTCGGTCAGGTTGTCGACGTGGAACGTGACGCGTATGGCGTCGAGATCGAGCGCGGCGTAAACGTCGGCCGTGGTGTAGCCGTTCAGCGTTATCGTGTTGGCGTTGTCGGCCGGCCGGTCGCCGACGAGCCGAACCGTGGCGCCTGCCTCCAGCGGGGTGCCGCCGATGCGCTGGTAGCTAGCCCACAGGTTGCCGACGGCCGTCGGTACGTTGGGCGGCGTGTTCCCGGCAAGCTGCACGAAGTTGGCCGACGGCAGGAACTCCGCGTCCGTGAAGGCCAGGCTCGCGCCGACCTGCGCGTCAGCGGTCGGACGCGACGAGACAGCCAGCTCCAGTCCGCGTGACTCGATGCCGCCGATGGTGGTCGCGCTGTCGAGGGCGAAGCGTTCGAGTATGTCGTCGCGCTCGATGTCGAACCAGGCGGCGGTGAGCTGCGTGCGTCCGCCGTCGACGTCCGCCTTCAGACCGACCTCCCACTGCCGGGCATCGGTCAAGTCGAAGTCCTGGTTCGCGTTGACCAGCAGGATGTTGGCGTTGACCGGGTCCTTCGCGTTGCTGACCTGACCGTACGCCACCACGTCGCTGTGCAGGTTCACGACCGCGCCGGCGCGCCAGCTCCACCAGCGGAACGCGCGGGTGAAGCCGCTCGGCTCGACGGCGCCGGCGGCGTCCAGGTTGACGCGCTCGAGGTCCATCGCCTCGTAGCGCAGGGCGCCGGTCAGCCGGACGCGTTCGTGCACGGGCAGCGAGTCCTCGGCGAAGAAGGCCCACGAATCGATGTACGTCGGGCTGATGCCGCGCAGCTCCCGCTGTCCGTAGGTGCCGGGCACGGGATTGAAGACGTCGACGGCGTCGCCCGGTGCGAGCGGAATGCTCCGCCTGAACCCGCGACCGCGCTCGAAGTCGAGTGTGGAAGCCTCGAAGCCGACCGTGGCCCGGTTCTCGTGCGCGCCCACCGGGGTTCTGATGTCGAGGTGCACGCGGTCGCCGAACATTCGCTGGTCGTGGTCGACGAAGAAGTAGCCGTAGTAGCGCTGGATCTCGCCCGTCGCGGTGCAAACGTCGACGACCGCCGTGCAGTACGGAAAGCCTTCGGCGTTCTGCCAGTTGCGCTCGGCGTTGAAGCCGTACACCGTGTTGCGGAGCGTGACGCGATCGGTCAGGCGCACCTCCGCGTCAGCGCGGAGGAGAAGCTGGGACGAGTCGTTCACGGCGTCTTCCACGTTGTAGTTGAGGAAGCGCGTCCGTGCATCGATTCCTTCGCCTGTCGTGGTCGTGATGACGTCCAGCGGGTTGCGGATGGCCGCGGCCGGCAGCAGCGGCGTGCCGAAGTACGACCCGACGTCGTCGTCCAAGAAGTCGACGCTGAACCGCAGCTCGGCGCGGGGAACGGGGCGCCACAGCAGGTTGCCGGTGACGTTGGACGAGCCGGGGCTCATGCGGTCGACGAAGCCGTCAGAGCCGTAGCGGCTCACGTCGACGCGGTACCACAGTGAGTCGCTGATCGGCCCGTTCACGCCGATGGCCGTCTGGTACGTGTTGAACCGGCCGTACGAGAACAGTCCGTTCCATTCCGGTGCAGTCGTGGGCGCGGCCTGCTTCGTGATGGCGTTGATCGTGCCGGCCACCGCGCCCTGGCCGTTGAGGACCGACGAGGGACCGCGCAGGAGCTCGACGCGGTCGAGGTTGAAGGTGTTCTGCGGCCGCATGACCATGTTGGCGGGCCCAAGCCAGATGCCATCGCGCAGGACCGTGATCTGCGAGCGCGTGAAGCCGCGCACCGAGAAGCTGGACGGCGCGGCCGGACTGTGCCCGGCCAGCACGCCCGGCATCGTTTCCACGGCATCGCTGAGCCGCTGGTACCCGCGGGTCTCCATGACCGCGCTGTCGACCACGTCGATCGAGGCCGGAATGTCGATGGCAGGCAGACCCAGCCGGCTGCCGGTCGCGGTTTCCGCGGCGAGCCCCAGCTCGCGCCGGGTCCCGGTGACCAGCACGCGTTCCTCGAACGCGGCGGCCGGCAGGGCCAGGTCGAGACGGGTCGGCGGGCCGGCCGCCACGGCCACCGGTGTCGCGAGGGGAGCGAAACCCTCCCGTGTGACGGTAAGGCGGTAGGCGCCCGGGGGAACGTCCTCGAACGTGAACGCCCCGTCGGATCCGGTGACGGCCGACAGCCCGGTGCCCTCGATCGTGACCACGGCTGCCGCCAGCGGCGCGCCGCTGCCTTCGTCAACCACCGTTCCCTGCACCGAACCGTTCGCCTGGGCCCGGACAGCGAGCTGCATCGTCCCGGCCAGCATCGCGGCCAGGGCGACCGCCCGGACCAGAGTTCGTCGTCTCGTCGTCGTTCGTGATGGCAACCTGCACTCCCTGGCAGCCCGTGGCAAAAAGCCCCGCTGCATGCGCCGGACGATGCATCCGGTCCGACTGCGTTGTTCCTCGGTCGAATGGGGCCGATAGGTTCCTTCGTCGCACCTTGTCAGCCCGGCGCCTTACTCGTCTCGGTGCGACGCCGGGTTTCAGCACGGACCGCCAGTCGCACCGCGACCCGACGCGCCCAGTCAGCGAGTATGGACCGAGTCGATCGTCGTGCCAACTGAAGGTTTCCTGACGTTTTCCTGAAGCCGACCCACGGGCCGGCCTGTGGGTCGGCCCGGTCAGACGCTTGTCTCCGGCCGCCCCGCCGCCAGTTCTGGAGGGTCCAATAAGGGATGTTATGTTAACTAACGCGGATCCGGACCGGCTGTGCGTGCAGGTCGCGCGGCTGCTGGACCGGCTGGCTCCTGAGCCAAGCGGCGCGGGCTGGATCGGCGAGCGCGGGCGCCGGGTCGCTTCAGTCGCCGCTTCGGAGCTCGCTGAGCAGCTCCTCGAGTGCTTCGATCAGCTCGTCGCGCTCGACGCGCGACTTCTTGAACTGGAGGCGCACACTGAATGCCTTGGATCGTGCGACGTACCGATAGGCGAACGGCCTGGGGCGTGCCACTGCGGGCTTCGGCGTCGTCTTCCGCACCTCGGCCCGGGTCATGCCCGACTGGGCGATCTGTTCGACGAGCTCCACCATCTTCTGCGGGTCGGACTGGCGGGCAACCTGCAGCAGGAGCGACTTGGAGGTGATGTCCGCCAGCCGGCACAGACGCCTGACTTCCGGGGGCATCGCCGTGAGCGTCAGCGACTCGGTAATCGACGTCCGGGACTTGCCGAGGCGTCGAGCCAGTTGTTCGTGGGTGTACTCGAAGCGGGACACGAGCGATTGCAACGCCTCGGCCTCCTCGAACGGCGTGAGGTCCTTGCGCTGGATGTTCTCGATAAGCGCGATCTCGATCAGCTCGCGATCATCTGCCTCCCGAATGACGACCGGCATCTCCTGCAGGCCGATCTGCACCGCGGCCTGATAGCGTCGCTCACCGGCAATGATCTGAAAGCGCCCGTTTCGCTGGCGGACGATCAGCGGCTCGATCACGCCCTTCTCCCTGATCGACGCCATCAGCTCCGACAGGTCGCCCATGGCTTCGCGCGGCTGGTCGGGGTTCGGGTCGAGCCGTTCGATCGAGACCATACGGCCCACCGGTTCACCGGCGGTGGCAGTCAGTGCGTCGACGTAGTGGGCATCGTGCCGCATGCGGGCGGCCTGCGGCAGCCCCCGCCTAGACACGGGCCATCACCTCCTCGCACAGACTGTAGTAGTCGGCGGCTCCGGTCGAGCTCGGTGCGAAGCTGAAGATCGACTCGCGATAGGCCGGACTCTCTTCCAGGCGGACGCTCTTGGAAATGACGGTGTTGAACACCTTCGCGCCGAAGACGTCGGCGATCTGCTCGCGTATGTCACGGGCCAGAGATGTCCGTTTGTCGTGCATTGTGACGAGCACGCCGAGCAGTTGCAGGCTCGGATTGGCTCGGGCGCGCACCCTTTCGATCGTTTCGAGCAGGTCGTCGGTGCCCTCGAGCGCGAAGTACGAGGACTGGATTGGGATCAGAATGTGCGTCGCGGCGACCAGGGCGTTGACCGTCAACAGCCCCAGCGCCGGCGGACAGTCGATGACGACATGCGAGAACCGTTCCCGAACGGGATCGATTCTGTCCTTGAGCCGGAAGTGCGAGTCCAGCTCCCCTACCAGGCGGGCCTCGAGCTTTGCCAGTGAGATCTTGGAGGGAGCGACCCACAGCCCCTTCTGCGTCGATTCAGCGATTACCTCCGACAGCGGGCACGACTCGTCGGCCATGGTGTCGTAGAGACTTCGCTCCGGCCTCTCACGACCTACGTACGCAAGCGTGCTGTTGGCCTGTGGATCGAGGTCGATCAGGAGGGTCCGCTGGCCGCGCAGCGCGAGAGCGGATGCGAGATTGATCGCCGTCGTGGTCTTGCCGACTCCGCCCTTCTGGTTGGCGATGGCGACAATCATCGGTGCGGAAGCCGCTGATCCAGGCGCGAATGGCGCGAAATCGTGAGCAACCGCACGAATTCTAGAGAAGGGTTCTCGGATCTGTCAAGGTGGGCGAACCGCGAAACCGGCCTCGACATGCTGTCTGGTGGTCGCTGCAAATAACTGAAAAAAAGTGCCTTGTGCGGAATGTCGGCCGGCCGACAAGGGACTACATCTTGTACTTGCCGAGATCTTCGGGATCCAGGCTCTCGAGCCACTTGGCAAGTCGCTCGGAGTTGTCCTTGCCGGGGGTGAAGTCGATCGCCTTGGCGTTGTCAATCACCGTATCCTCCACGAAGATCGGCGCCCGAACGCGAAGCGCAAGAGCGATGGCGTCGCTGGGCCGGGCATCGACGGCGACGACTTCCCCATTCACGCGCAGGTGGATCAGGGCATAGAACGTGTTGTCCTGCAGGTCGCAGACGACGATCTTGTCCACGTCTGCTTTGAGGTCGCTGATCACGTTGCGCAGGAGGTCGTGCGTCATGGGCCGCGGCGTCGAGATGTTCTCGATCTGCAGGGCAATCGCGTTGGCTTCGAAGATGCCCACCCAGATCGGAAGCACCCGCTGCCCTGCCTCATCGCGCAATATGACGATCGGCATATTGGTGATCGGATCGATCACCAGCCCCTTAATCGTCATTTCTATCTGCATCCCAGTTCTCCAGGGCTTCCCTCATGCATTGCAGACTGCCGTGCCGCGCAGGCTGTGCGGCCCCGCGCCGTCGACTCGTACGGTGAGCGTCCTGCCGATCCAGTCGGCCTGGCCGGGAAAGTTGACGACCGTGTTCTGGGTGGTTCGGCCGGACAGATCCTGCGGCCGCCGCCGGCTGCGTGCGTCGACAAGGACTTCCACGTCGTCGCCGACGCGTTCGGCATTGAGTGCGATCTGAATGCGGCGCTGCAGCGCCTGCAGGGTCATGAGGCGCTCCGTCTTCTCCCCTTCCGGCACCGTGTCGGGCATGCGTTTCTCGGCCAGCGTGTTCGGACGCTGCGAGTACTTGAACGAGAACATGCCGTGGAATCGGACCGTCTCGGTCAGCGACAACGTGTCCTCGAAGTCCACCGGGGTTTCTCCGGGGAACCCGACGATCATATCGGTCGATAGCGCGATGTTCGGGACGGCTTCGCGAACTTCGGCCACGAGCTGCAGATAGGCCTCGCGCGAATAGCGGCGGCGCATTCGCTTCAGCACGCGGGACGATCCCGACTGCACCGGAAGATGCAGGTGCCTGCAGACCTTCGGCAGGTCCCGCATGGCCTCGATCAGTCCCCGCGTGACGTGGCGCGGATGTGGGCTGGCGAATCGGATGCGCTCCACGCCGTCAACGGCGTGCACCTGATGGAGCAGCCAGGCGAAGTCGTGGTCCCGGCGGTCCGGATCGTGGTAGTGGTTGACGATCTGCCCGAGCAGGTGTATCTCGCGGTGTCCGCGAGTGGCTGCATCGCGCACCTCGGCGAGTATGTCGCGCGCTGGGCGCATCCGTTCGTGCCCGCGCGTGTACGGCACGACGCAGAAGGAGCAGTAGTCGTTGCAGCCTTCGATGATGGTGACGTAGGCCTTGACCGGATCGCGCCGCGCCGCGATGCCCAGCGGAAACGATACGTCGTCGTACGGGTGCACGTCGATGCGGCGCTGGCCGGTCGCCGCCGCCTCGTCGACGAGCAGGGGCAGGCGTCGCAGCGCCTGGGTGCCCACGACGACGTCGACCCGCGCGGACCGTTCCAGCAGGCGGCTTCCTTCCTGCTGCGCGACGCATCCCGTGACCGCGACGAGCGGCCGCTCGTCGCGTCGGGCCCCGAGGACGTCCAGGCGGGCGAACAGCTTGTCTTCGGCCTTCTCGCGCACGCTGCACGTGTTGATGACCACCAGGTCGGCGTCATCGACATCGTCCGTGAGCTCGTAGCCGGCCTGTTCGAGCAGGCCGGCCATGCGCTCCGAGTCGTGGACGTTCATCTGGCAACCGAACGTCTCGATACACGCCTTCTTCCCCACGGCTACCCTTCGCTGCTCCGTCCCTCGGGTGTCTCGGTCCCGGTCTTTTCCATCAGCAACACCCGCGCTCCCTCCCGTGCCGCGGCTGACGTGCCGCCGGTCATCAGTCGAGCCAACTCCGCTACTCTACCCTGTCCACCGAGAAGCTCGACGGATGTCGCGGTGCGGCCACCCCGCGTGCGCTTCGAGACGTGGTAGTGGGAGGCGGCGTATGCCGCAATCTGTGGGAGGTGGGTGACGCACAGCACCTGGAATCGCCGGGCCAGCGTGCGGAGCATGCGGCCCACGCTGTCGGCGACGGCACCGCCGATGCCAGCGTCGACCTCGTCGAATATCAACGTCTTCCCGGGACTGTCGGTCGTCGCGAGTGTCTTGAGTCCCAGCATCACCCGGGACAGCTCGCCGCCGGAGGCGGTTCTCGCCAGAGGCCGGACCTCCTCGCCGGGGTTCGCGGAGAAGTAGAGTTCGGCCTCGTCGATCCCGCTGGCGTTCCAGCGCTCGGGCGGCAGCGGAGCGGACGCGAAACGTACCTGCACGCAGGCGTGCGGCATTGCCAGGTTCGCCAAGACCCGGGCCAGCGCCTCGCCGAGCGTATGCCCGGCGCGCTGACGCCGTTCGGACAGCCGCCCCGCCACCTCCAGGAATGCCCGGCGGGCACCGCTTGCGGCGGCCGCCAGGCGCTCCACCTCCTCCGCGTGTCCGCCCGCTGTCTCGAGCTCCTCCGCGATTCGGCGTCGATGATCCAGCACGTCCTGCAGCAGCGGCCCGTACTTTTTCTTCAGGCGTTCCAGCAGGGCCAGTCTGGACTCGATCTCGGCCAATCGCTCCGGGGATCCCTCCACATCCGCCGCATACGATCGCAGGCGGAACGCGAGGTCCTCGAGCGGCGCCTGGACGGCGTCCCGGCTGCCGAGATGCTGTGCGAACACCGGATCGATGTCGGCCAGCTCTTCCACTCGCCGCCAGACGTGACCGAGCTGTGCCAGCACGGCGGCGTCCTGCTCGTACAATATGCCGTACGCGTCACTGCACAGCATGTTCAGTCGCTCGGCGTTGGCGAGCCGCACCCGCGTGCCGGCCAGCGCTTCGTCCTCTCCGGGCCGCGGATCGACCTCGTCGATCTCCCGCCTCTGAAACTCGAGCAGCGCGAGGCGCTCCGCCCGGTCGTCGTCGCGCAGCCTGGCCTGGGTCAGCCGGGTCTCGGCCTCGCGCCACGCGCGGTACGCCGCGGCAACTTCCGATGCCTGCTCCGTCAACCCGCCGTGCAGATCCAGCAAGGTCAGGTGGGTCCGCTGATCGAGAAGGGTGTGCTGCCGATGCTGGCCGTGGAAGTCGACCAGCTGGCTGCCGAGCGCCTGCAAGGCACCCACGGTGGTCAGCTCGTCGTCGATGAATACGCGGCTGCGACCCCGGGCGGTCACCTCGCGGCGGAGCACGACTTCGCGGCCGTCTTCCGTATCGACGACGGCCTGCACGACCGCCTTGGCCGCGCCGGAGCGGACCAGTTCGCCGGCTGCCCGGCCACCGACGAGCAGATCGAGAGCGCCGAGCACTATCGACTTGCCGGCGCCCGTCTCGCCGGTGAGCACGGTCAGGCCGGGCTCGAGCTCCACGTCGATATGCTCGACGATTGCAAGATTCCTGACGCTGAGAAACCGAATCATTCACACAATCCGCGGTGGTGGCGAGGCGGCGGCAGGATGGTGTCGAAACGATGGAAACTCCATCTTATCATACGTTTGACAGGTTCCCGCGGTCGTGCTACCTTCACAAAGTTGCGCTGTCCCGGCGGCGCGCCGGAGTCGGGTTGCGGAGGGTTCGGTGCGTGCTTTTGGCTATTTCACGTTGGCCCTCCTCCAGACGACCGGCATGAGCGCGTCGGAGGAGGGCTTTGACGGCGGGGTGCTTGACCTGATCGGGCGCTCGTCGCTGTTGGCGCAAATTGTTCTCGCCATCCTCGTTCTGTTTTCCATAGCCTCCTGGGCTGTCATTCTGTTCAAGCTGCGACAGTTTCGGCGCGTCGAGAGCCAGACGACGCGATTCCGCGACGTGTTCAGGCGCAGCAGCAAGTTCTCGGACGTGCACTCCGTCTGCCGCTCGTTGGCGCGCAGCCCGCTGGCCGGCATCTTTCAGGCCGGCTACGTGGAGCTGAACGCGCAGTTGCGCCAGGCTGACGCGAACGGACCCGACCCGCCCCGAGGCTCGGCCGCGCGCCGCAGGTTGAAGAGTTTTGCTGCGCTGGACCGCGCGCTGCTGCGGGCCGCAAATATCGAAGTGGCGAAATTGGAGCGGCGCGTGGCCTTCCTGGCGACGACGGCCAGCATTACGCCGTTCATCGGGCTGTTCGGCACCGTGTGGGGCATCATGAGCGCTTTCGAGGGAATAGGGGCTACCGGATCGACCAGCCTGGCGGTCGTTGCGCCGGGGATCGCGGAAGCGCTCATCGCGACGGCTGCCGGGCTGTTCGCGGCGATCCCGGCAGTCTATTTCTACAACCACTTCACGCAAAAGACGAAGGAGCTCGCGAGTGCGATGGACGACTTCTCGCTGGAGTTCCTGAACATCACGGAACGCAACTTCTCGTAGGAGCCGCCCGGTGCCCAAGGTACAGCCTGCGAGCAATCACGGCGGATCGGCACGCGGGCAGCGGCGCGGTCCTCGCGTCGCTACGTCGCTGTCCGAAATCAACGTCATTCCGCTGGTCGACGTCATGCTCGTCATGCTGATCGTCTTCATGGTGGCGGCGCCGATGATGCAGCGCGGGCTCGACGTCAATCTGCCGGAGGCGCGGCGGGCGGACCCGATCGCCGCCGAGCGGCTGTTCGTGACGGTTCCGCTGAGCTTTCGTACCGACGGCATGCTGCAGGTGGATGAGGACCCGGTGCCGTTCGACGCGTTGCACGAGCGCATCGCGGTGGAGATGGAGGCCCGGACCGAGCGCAACGTGTTCCTCCGCGGCGACGGAGCCATCACCTACGACGAGCTGATGCGCGTGATGGACCGGCTCAAGCAGGGGGGCGTCGCGGAGGTCGGGCTCGTGGTAGATTTTCCGGACGAGCCCTGACCACGATGCGCGGCCCGCGCCGCCGGCGACACACGGTGAGAGAAGCGGCATCGCAGATTCTGGTGGAGCGCGGCCACGAGCCCGAGCGGCTGCGGGGAACGCTCGCCGTTTCCGTCGCGGCGCATGCCGTGGCGTTCGCGGCCATGATGCTGGGTCCCGGAGCGTGGTTCGCCACCCAGGAGGAGCGTGTTCCCGACGTGGCTATGGCGATCCGGCTGGGTGGGCCCGAGGGACCCGGCGAGGGGGGGCAGACGCCGCTCGGCGGTCGGCCCATTCAACGCCTCCTGACGCTCGAGGAAGCGCGCCGGCCGCAGTGGATCCAGCCACCGACTCCGGTGCCCCCGGAGATGATCCTGCCCGTCGAGGAGGCGGCTCCCCGCCCGGAACCCGAGACCGAGGTCGAGACCGTGCCTGCCGAGGCCCGCGGGCGAACGCCGACGCGTGGTCCCGAGCTGCTCGAAGGCACGGCGCTGGCGGATACGGGTGTCGGCGGGATCGGGGTCGGCCTGTCCGGCGGCGGTCTGGGCGGCAGCGGCGGAGAGATTAGTCTGGCCGACTTCTGCTGCCCGGAGTATCTCAACACGATGCTCCAGCTCATACGGCGGCAGTGGAATTCGAACCAGCAGGTGCCGGGCATGACCGTGCTCCGGTTTACAATTCAGCGTGACGGTGCCATCGCCGGGGTGGCGGTCGACCGCAGCAGCGGCTATTTTGCCCTGGACATGAGCGCCCAGCGCGCCATCCTGTTGACGAACCGGCTGCCGGGATTGCCCTCCGCGTTCACCGAACCCAGTCTGACGGTTCGCCTGACGTTCGAGTACCGACGATGATCCGATATCGATTTCCGCTCCGGCGAGTTCCGGTCTGGTGTGTGACATTCTGTGCAGGCCTGCTCGTTCTGATGCGGGCCGGCGTGCCGGCCGCGCTGCAAGCGCCGCCCGGCCAGCAGTCGGAGGTGGACCTGATCATCGGCGACCGCATCGGTGCGCAGCCGACCTTCGCGGTTCCCGATTGCCTGACGCCCGACGACGACGGGCAGGTCGCGGCCGCCGGACGCACGATTGCCGAGGTGCTCTGGAACGATCTCGAGTTCGAGCGCGAGTTCCGGATGATGGCCCGCGACGTCTACGCGACCATCCCTCGCGCCCGGTCACTTACCGATGTGCCCCTCGACCGGTGGCGGGAGCTGGGGGTCGACGGGGTCGTCAGCTGCGTGGTGGCCGGCGACGGCGACGACCGGTTGCGGGTGACCGCCCGCCTGTTCAACACCCGCTCCCGCGCGTCCGCGTTCGGCGTCGAGTACACGGGCTCCGCACGCAATGTCCGCGCGTACGCCCATCAGCTCTCGGACGAGATTCATCGCCGTCAACGCGGGTTGCGAGGCGTTGCCCGCACCAAGATCTCGTTCATCTCGGACCGCGACAGCGAGTCGGTGCTCGGTCTGGTGGAGAATCGCCAGACCAAGGAGGTGTACTTCGCGGACTACGATGGGGCGAACATTCGCCGGGTCACCGTCAGTCGGTCGTTGAACACCACGCCGAGCTGGGCGCCGAGCGCGCGTGCCATCGCCTATACCTCCTGGCGGCGCGGGTTCCAGGACGTCTTCGTATCCCACATCTACGAGGGGCGACTGGAGTCCCCGGCCGGCGGCACGCCCAACATCCACAACTGGCTGCCCGCGTGGTCGCCGGACGGCGGCCAGCTCGCGTTCACGTCCAACCGCGATGGGAACCCCGAGCTGTACATCATGGACGCGGACGGCACGAACGTCCGGCGCCTCACCAATCATCCGGGCATCGACACCACGCCGACCTGGTCGCCGCAGGGGCACCAGATTGCGTTCACGTCCGACCGCACGGGGTCGCCGCAGATCTACGTGATCGGCATCGACGGAACCGGTCTGCGCAGAATCACGTTCGAGTCGTACTGCGACCGCCCGACCTGGTCGCCGGCTCCGTACAACGAGATTGCATATTCGTCGCGCACCGGACCGGGGCACGACATCAAGGTCATCGACATCGCCACCAGCGAAGTGCGTCAACTGACGTTCGGTCTCGGCACGAACGAGAGCCCGAGCTACTCCCCGAACGGACGGCATGTGGCCTTCATGTCGACGCGCGGCAGCGGAAACAAGCAGATCTGGATTATCGGCCGTGACGGTCGCGGCTTGCGACGCCTGACCACCCTGGGCAACAACGAGATGCCGAGCTGGTCGCCCTGACACGACCTGGTGGGCGGCCTGGCTCGCCGCGAACTTCGTCAGCCGAAGGAGATAGCAACATGTCGCGTCGTTTGTTCATCCGCGCCGTGGAGACGGCGTTGTTCTGTGCCCTGGCGAGCGTGTCGTGCGTTCGCAATCCACCGCCGGTCGCCCCCGAGCCGCCGCCCCCCCCACCACCGGCAGAAGAGCGCCCGGGACCTGCGCCGCGGCTTGCGCCCGAAACTCCGCCGCCCGCTCCGCCGCCCATCGCACCCCCTCTCGCAGCGGACGTCGACATCGTGTCGAGGGACCTCGAGCAGCTCAATCGGGAGTCGCCGCTGAGGCCGGTGTTCTTCGCCTACGACAGCGCGCTCCTCGACCCGGCGGGACGCCGCGTGCTGGACGCCAACGCGGACGTACTCCGCAGCAACCCGACCTGGATCATCACGATCGAGGGACATTGCGACGAGCGCGGTACCGCGGAATACAACCTGGCGCTGGGCGAGCGCCGCGCGCTGGCGGCCAGGCAGTACCTCATCGAGCTCGGCCTGGAGGGAGACCGCTTGCGGACCGTGAGCTACGGCAAGGAGTTTCCGTTCGCCGCCGGGCAGGACGAGGAGGCCTGGGCCAGGAATCGACGCGCGCATCTGGTGATCAGCGACCAGTGACGCGTAGCCGCCGGCGTTGGGGTAAGCTGGAGAGAGCCTTCCATCCACAGGAGCTTTCATGGCGCGGAAACATGTGACGGCAATGCTGTGCGCCGCGACCCTGCTGGCCGCGCCGGCCGGGGCCTTCGGCGCGGATCGGGAACACCAGCAGATCGTGGCCGACATCCGCATGCTGCAGGAGCACACGGCCCGTCTGCAACTCGCAGTGGCGGCGCTCAACGAGGCCCTGCAGCAGATCTCGGCGAAGATCGATACGCAGACGGATGCCACGCGGCGCGCGTTTGCCGATCAGCGTTTGTCCGCGGGCGCGGTCGCCGACGGCGTGCGCATCCTGCGTGAACGTTTCGACGACACGAACGTACGGATCTCGTCGCTGTCGCAGGAGATCGAGGCCATGCGGGTCGCCCTGCCGCTCTCCCCTGCCCTGACGCAGCTCGGGACGGATCCCGCCAGCGGGCTGCCGCTCGACGCCGCGCCGCCCGTGGCCGCGGCGGCGCCACTGAATCCAGGCATGTCGCCGCAGCGGATGTACGACACCGCCTGGGCCGACTACACCAACGGTCAGTGGGCGCTCTCCATTCAGGGCTTCGAGGCCTACATCAGGACCTACCCGCGCTCGGAGCTGGCCGATGACGCGCAGTTCTACATCGGGCAGACATACTATGCGGACGGAGCGTTCCAGGACGCCGTCGAAGCCTTCGACGATGTGCTGCTGCACTATCCCGACGGCGACATCGTGCCGGACGCCTCGTACAAGCGTGGACTCGCGCTCGATCGTCTCGGTTACGCCGATCGCGCGCGGCAGGCATTCGAGCTGGTGGTGACGAACTATCCGGACAGCACCATGGCCACGCTGGCCCAGCAGGCGCTCGACCGGCTGAACCAGCAGTAGCAGGAGGGCCCTGCCGATATGGGGAGCGTGAACAAGGTCATTCTGGTCGGCCACCTGGGCCGCGACGCCGAGCTGCGCTATACGCCGAGCGGCACGGCCGTCGCGAAGCTACGCTTGGCGACGACGGAGACCTGGACCGATCGCGACGGCCAACGCCAGGAACACACGGAGTGGTACGGCGTCGATGTCTGGGGCAAGCAGGCGGAGTCCATCCACGAGTATCTCCGCAAGGGCCGCCAGATCTACGTCGAGGGGTCGCTGCGGACACGGGAGTGGGACGACCGCGACGGCAACAAGCGCTACTCGATCGACGTGCGTGCCGACCGCGTAGTCCTGCTGGGGGGGCGAGGCGAGGGAGGCGCTCCGCGTGACGGGTCGGACTACGGCCGTTCGGCGCCCGCGGAGCCGGCAGCCGAGGGCCCGGCGGACGCGAGTGGGCCGGCGCCGGCTCAGAATTCGGAGCTCACCGAGGACGACATCCCGTTCTGAAACTGGGCGGGGCCGGGCTGCTATCCTTCCGGCGCGCGGCCGTAGCGGTCCTCCAGCCGCACGACATCGTCGAGCTCGGGTGTCGAGACCTCGATGACGTCGCAATCCTCCAGCGCGGTCATCCGGTGGATCGTGCCAGGCGCGATGTGGACCCGCTCGCCGGGTTCCATTTCCCAGGTTCGCGACTCGCCGCCCTGGCGCAGCTCGAACAGCAGCCGGCCGCTCCACAACAGGAGGGTCTCATCCTTGCGGTTGTGATACTGCAGACTCAGGGCGTGGCCGGCCTCCACGTGGAGCACCTTGGCGACGTACCGCTCCGTCTTGGCCCAGTGCAGCTCGTAGCCCCAAGGTTTTTCGACGTGCACTGCGTCGTTGTCTTGCGGCATGCATGGCCCTCCTCATTCCGAGAACACATCGCGGTGCTCGAGCCGCAGGCGCACGCCGTCCAGACCCGCCAGGCGTTCCCGGAGCGCCTCGGCGACCGCCACGGAGCGGTGGCGCCCGCCGGTGCAGCCGACCGCGACCGTTAGGTAGCTCTTGCCCTCCGCGGCGTACTCCGGGATCAGGTAGCGCAGCAGGTCCACCGTCTTGTCGATGAACAGGCCGGTTGCCTCGGCGGCCCCGAGATACTCCTGCACAGTGCGGTCGCGGCCGGTGAGCGGGCGCAGCGTGGGTACGAAGTGTGGGTTCGGCAGGCAGCGCGCATCGAACATCAGGTCCGCTTCCAGCGGGATGCCATGTTTGTACCCGAAGCTCAGCACGGTGAGGACCAGCGGCTTGTCGCGGCCGACCCGTGAGAGATCCTGGAACGCCCGCCGCAGCTCGTGGACGTTGAGCTCCGACGTGTCGAACACCGTGTCGGCCATCTGCTTGACGCGCGCGAGCGCCGTCCGCTCCCTTCTGATGCCTTCGAGCACGGTCTGGTCGGCCGCCAGGGGATGCGGTCGCCGGGTCTCCGAGAAGCGCTGGACCAGGGCGTTGTCGTCGGCTTCGAGGAAGATGAGGAGTGTCCCGAGGGCGTGGCGTCGCCGCAGACCGGCCAGCGCCCGCGGGAATTCGTCCAGGAACGCCGGATCGCGCATGTCGACGACCACGGCGGTCGGCGTGACGCGCGCGCCGTCGCTTGCCGAGAAGCGGGCGAGCGTGGGAAGCAGGGACGTCGGCAGATTGTCGACGCAGAAGTAGCCGAGGTCCTCCAGGGCGTTGATGGCCTGGGACTTTCCCGCGCCGGACAGCCCGGTCAGGACAACGAACCGCGGCGGCCCCGGGGTCAACGCGGGTTGTTTCGATGGCGCGTCTCCCATCGACTCTTGAGGGTGTGGGCCTGCTGGTGGACCTTGTCGATCGCACCGCCGATGGCCTGTTCCCAGTGCCCGCCTTCGTCTTCGCCGTGCAGCATGTGGTCGCCCCGCACGTGCAGCACCACCTCGGCACCGCATCTGCCGCGCGTCCGCGTCAACACGAACTGAATCGACACGGCGTTGTCGTGGAGCAGGCGCTCGAGCCGCGCCAGCTTCTGCGTGATGATGCCGCGGATCTCGGTCGTAATTTCGACGTGCCGGCCGGTGACGGTGCTCTTCATGATGCAGACGGACGCGTCTCAGTACAGTGCCTTGCGTTTGCTCGACGTCGGGATCTTCAGATCCTCGCGATATTTCGCGATCGTGCGGCGAGCCAGGATCAATCCCTCGTCCTGGAGCAGCGCGACGATGCGCGAGTCGCTCAGCGGCTTGCGCGCATCCTCCGCGTCGATGATCTTCCGAATCCGCTGCTTGATCGTGACCGACGACACGCTCCGGCCGTAGGAGCTGTGGATGCCGCTGTGGAAGAAATACTTCATCTCGAACACGCCTTGCGGCGTGTGCATGTACTTGTTGTTCACGACGCGGCTGACCGTCGACTCGTGCATGCCGATGTCATTGGCCACGTCCCGCAGCACGAGCGGCCGCAGTCGCTCGATGCCATGGTCGAGGAACTCGCGCTGAAAGGCGATGATGCTCGTGGCGACCTTGAGGATGGTCTTCTGCCGCTGATCGACCGACTTGATGAGCCAGAGCGCCGAGCGGAACTTCTCCTTGACATACGACCGCGTTTCCGCCGTGTTCTGGTTGTTCTTGTCCAGCAGCCGCCGGTAGACGGGGCTGATCCGCAGTTGGGGCAACCCGTCGTCGTTGAGCCTTGCCACGTACTGATCGTCCACCTTGATGACGTACACGTCCGGTGTGACGTACTGCGACTGCGACGGATTGTGACGGGTGCCGGGTTGCGGATCGAGACGCCGGATGATCTCGACGTGGTGCCTGAGTTCGTCCACCGTGATGCCGAGCTGCCGCGCGAGTTCGGGGATCTGGTGGTTCTGCAACAGACGGAGATGCTCGCGGACGATGGTCTCGCTGGGGGTTCCCCCGAAGCCCAGGTGGCGAAGCTGCAGCATCAGGCATTCCTGGAGATCGCGCGCGGCCACACCGACCGGGTCGAAACCCTGGACGAGCGCCAGCATGCGCTCGACCTCCGTTTCGGGCCAGCTTCCCATCGCTGCAATCTCCTCGATTGACGCGACGAGATAGCCGTCCTCATCCAGGTTGCCGATGACGGCGACGCCAATCTCCCGCAGCAGCTCGTCGTCCGTGCGCACGGACAACTGCCACATGAGGTGATCGGCGAGCGAGGACGCGGTGGAGAGCGTGTTCTCGATCGGCGGCAGCTCCTTGACTTCGCTCGGCGCCCGCGGGCGATAGCCGTCATCGAGATAGTCGCCGAAGAAATACTCGAAGTCGGCGTCGTCCCAGGTATCCTGCTTCTCGGTAGGCGGATCCGGATCCGGATCCGCCTTTTCCACCTGCGCCTGGGCTTCGGCCTGCTGCATCTCCTCCGCCGAGACCTCCTCCAACAGGGGGTTCTCTACGACCTCCTGATTCAGCATGTCCGTCAGCTCGACGGTCGTCATCGGCAGCAGCTTGATCGCCTGCTGCAACGACGGGGTGAGAATCAGCCGCTGGGAGAGCCGGGCCTGCAGCTTCTGCTGGATGACCATCACGGAACGGGGCGAGTTGGCGCGTGCACTTCCATCTTAGTCCAAACGAAAATCGGTACCCAGGTAGATCCGTTTGACGTCGTCGTCGGCGGCCAGCTCGTCCGGCGTGCCGCTGCGGAACACCGCTCCGTCGTGCACGATGTACGCGCGATCGGTGATGCGCAGCGTCTCTCTGACGTTGTGGTCGGTGATCAGCACCCCGATGCCGCGGGCCTTCAGGTGAAAGATGATCGACTGGATGTCGCCGACCGCGATCGGGTCGATGCCGGCAAACGGTTCGTCGAGCAGGATGAACACCGGCGAGATGACCAGCGCGCGGGTGATCTCGACCCGCCGCCGCTCGCCGCCCGACAGCGTGTGGGCCGGCGACTTGGCCAGGGAAGCGAGCTTCAGCTCGTTCAGCAGGGCATCCGCGCGGGCCCGCCGGGCGGCACGGTCGAGGTCGAGCGTCTCGAGGATTGCGAGCACGTTCTGCTCGACGGTCAGCCCCCTGAAGATCGAGGGCTCCTGCGGCAGGTACCCGATGCCCTTGCGCGCGCGCACGTACATCGGGTCGTCGGTAACGTCCTGCCCGGCGAGCATCACGCGCCCGGAGTCCGGTGCCGTGAGGCCGACGACCATGTAGAACGTGGTCGTCTTGCCCGCGCCGTTGGGACCCAGCAGGCCGACAATCTCGCCGGCATCGACCGCGAGGCTGACCCCGCGCACGACCGTGCGGCCACCGTAGGATTTCGTGAGATTGGTGGTCCGGAGGGTCGTCACTGGCAGCCCGTGTTCTCGGTGCGACGCGGGGTTCTCACCGCGGGCTGCTCGACATCGACTCCGGGCACTTCCCGCTGACGGTCGCCGTGCGCACTCCGGCCCGCCCGTCCACGGACACATCGTCCGTCGCCCGAAAGAACGTGAGGCTGCGTCCAGTCGTCTCGCGGCAGTCCGCGTCGACTGCCTCGATCATGCGCACGGGATTTCCCGCCACCTCGTAGCGACCGTCCGCAGCGCGGTAGACGAGCGTGTCACCGGCCACGCGCCGGCCGGGAGACGCAAAGGTGACGCTGCCTGCGGCCGTCACGCGGTCCAGCGCGTTGTCGTCCGCCCGCAGATATACGTGGATCTCGTCCGCCGTCAGCTCGCCCCGCGGGAGCTGCAGCGCGGCATCCGCCGTGTAGATCACGCGCCGCGCCGCATTGTCGTAACGCATGGCAGCACCGCGCCCGCGGGAGAGCGACTCCGGTGGCCCGTCCCCATCGTCGTCCACCCGTGCGAGCGGGAAGCGGGTCCGGGCGGCGCCCTCGATGCGGAGGTCCCCCACTGCTTCGTCGAGAACGATCGTGTCCCCCTGGAACTGCGTCTCGCCCTGCCACAACCGCGCGCTGCCGGTGTAGGTCCCGATCTGCGCGCGGCCGTCGTACGCCAGCGCGTCGGCGACGACGAGCACTGGCTGGTTGCCATCGAGCAGACCCGGCTGCCGCACGTTGTCCGCGGCGACGTCGGCGGCGGGCCGCAGCACGCTCTCGACGCCACCGCTGGCGGCGATCCGCGGGCCGTCGAATGCGAGACGAATCGCTGCGGCCTGCACCGATCCCCGCCGGTCGATGACCCGCGGGCTCCGGCCCGCGGCATCGACTCCGGTCAGGTCGATGGTGTTTTCCCGCAGGTGGTAGCGGGCCTCCTCGCCGAAGCCGCGCAGCGCGCCGTCCTCGAATGCGACCCTGCCTCGAAAGGTGGCGCCCGCCAACGCCGAGAGGCCCGCCGTGAAGGACGTTTCGAGCTGGTCGGCGCGCCCGATCCGCGCGCCGGATGCCGTCCGTCCGGCCTCGCGGTACTCGACGGAGCCGTCGAATCGTACGTCTTCGAGCGCCCCACCCGGGGCGCTCGTGCCGTGCAGCGCATCTGCGCTGATCCGCTGCGCCGGTCCGCGTCCGCCGTCCGCTACGTCGAGGACGACCTCCTCACGCGCCGCGAGGGAGCCGATGCCGTCGCCGTCGGCCGCGAAGCCGACGTCCATCGAGCCGGCGCTGATCTCGGTTCCCCGGTCGCCGGTCCCGAACAGGGCCAGCCCGGCGTCTCCCTCCAGGATGGCCCGCTCGACTCCCCGGCCTTCGTCGCCGTACTGCAGCCGGATGTCGGCGGCCGTCAGCGCCCGGAGCCGGCCGGGAACGTGCTCGCCGCCCCGCACCTGTGCGCCGTTCCAAAGCCGCAGCGACTCGAGCGACGCGATCGTGTCGCCGACCTCGGCCCGCGCCCGGGCCGCTGTCATCCGCCAGCGGTCGGCGTCGACGGCCACCCCGCCATCGAACGTCATGTAGCCGTCGGTCTGCGCAATCAACGCGGTGTCGGCCGCGATGTTCACGGGTGGCGCGCTCGCCGCCAGCGCAACAACAGCGTCGCCCCACAGCCGCAGCAGGTCGTCCGCGCGCTCGTAGACCGCCTGCCGTCCCGCCGCGCGCAGGCCATCGCGCGCGAAGGACGCGGCGGCGGGCATGCGCACGACGCCGTCGGCACGTGTGTAGGACGCCCGTTCGCTGCGGGCCTCGAGCCCGCTGCCTGCGGTGAAGCGCACGTCGCCGGACAGGAGCACCTCGGCCTGGTCGTCGTCGATCGCGGCTTCGGCACCGCGCAGAACGAACCCCTGGCGGTCGTCCCTTGCACCCACCTCCACTTCCACGCCGCCGAGCATGCGCACCTGCCCGTCGGGGTACGTCAACTGGCGGGCGGCGGCGACGTGGAAATCGTCACCGCGGAAATCGGTCCGCACGATCCGGCTGCCCCGCGTCTGGATGATAGCGTGCGGGTCGGTCCGCAGGACGTGGCTGCCGCTGATGGGCACGGCACGCTCGCGGAGACCGAGCAGGACGGCCGTGCCGAGTCCCGCCACGAAGACCAGCAGTGCGAGTCGGAGAAGGCGCCGCCGGATTGCCATGGAATCACTTGATGTCGGCCACGGAGAGCTCGATACAGGTATTCCCGCGAAACGTATTTTCGGTCAGTGAGAACGCGAGATCCAGTGCGCCGGACCGGGCGCGAACGAATTCCTGGTGCTCGGCGGCCCGCCAGGCCATGCCGCGAAAGCGGGCGCGTCCCTGGCGAACCGTCATGCTGATATGGCGGTTCTTGACGATGCGCGGCCCGTCGACCACTTCGACGGCGCCGGCATGAAAGATCGGGCGCCGGTTGCCGATGCCGAACGGCTCGAGGGCCTCGAGTCCCGCCAGCAGGCGCGCGTCGATGTCGGCCAACTGCAGGCGTGCGTCGATCGCGAGATGCGGCACGAGATCCTGCGGGGCGAGCCGCTCGTTTGCATAGTCGGCGAGCCGGGTGCGGAGCTCCGGGAGCCGGGCGGCCGGCAGCGTCAGACCGGCGGCCTGCCGGTGACCACCGAACCGGTCGAAGAGGTCAGCGCATTGTTCCAGCCCGGCGAGCAGATCGAATCCACGGATGCTGCGTCCGGAGCCGTGTGCCGTCTCGCCGTCGACCGACACCACGACAACGGGTCGATGGAACTGGTCGACGAGCTTGGATGCCACGATCCCGATCACGCCGCGATGCCATCCATCCGCCCACACCACCAGGGCATTCTGCGCGGCGATGCCGGGGTCCTTCACGATCCGCCGGCGGGCATCACGGAGAACTGCAGCCTCCTCCTCCCGGCGCTTCGTGTTCTCGGCATCGAGGCGTTCGGCCAGCCGCCTGGCCTCGCCGCTCATGCCCGGTTCCGCGGCCAGCAGCAGGCGCGTCGCCAGATCCGGCGTGGTCATGCGGCCTGCCGCGTTCACGCGCGGAGCGAGCACGAAGCCGACCTCGTAGCTCCCGATCTTCCTGGCCGTCAGGCCGGTCACATCGAGGAGCGCCTGGAGTCCTGCCGTATGCGGGCCGCGCGTCAACTGCTCCAGCCCCAGGCGCGCAATGACCCGGTTTTCCCCGCGCAGCGGCACGACGTCGGCGACGGTGCCGATGGCCGCGAGCTTGAGGAAGCCCGGCAGCCAGCGTAGACGGTCGCTCTTGAGACACAGCCCGTGGACCATCTTGAATGCTACGCCTACGCCCGCGAGGTCCTTGTCGGGATAGGCGCAGTCGTGGCGGCGCGGGTTGACCACCGCCAGTGCCGGAGGCAGCGCGCGTTCCGGCTCGTGGTGGTCGGTTATCACCAGGTCGACGCCCAGTTCCCTGGCCCTCTGCCCCGCTTCCCGGCTTCGTATCCCGCAGTCGACTGTCACTACGACGCGCACGCCCATGGCGTGCAACCGCTCTATCGCTGCGGGTTGCAGTCCGTATCCGTCACGGACTCGCTCCGGTATGAAGTGCACGACTTCACCGTGCAGCATCTCGATCATGCGCCGCAGGATGACGGTCGACGTGATGCCGTCGACATCGTAGTCGCCGTGCACGGCAATCCGTTCACCCCGCGCGATGGCGGCGAGCAGGCGGTCCACGCCGGCTTGCAGGTCCGTGAGCAGAAACGGGTCGTGAAGCTGGTCGAGTGATGGATTCAGAAAGCTGCTGGCCTCGTCGGCGGCGCCCAGGCCGCGCAGCACCAGCAGCCTAGCCACGAGCGGGTGGACGCCCAGCTCCTGTGCCAGCACCCGGGCCTGGTCCTCGTCGCACGGCAGGTGTTCCCAGACGGTTGCGGGATGCATCAGGTTCGGTGCTGCGGCGTGCACGGCAGCATCGAGAGCGTCTCGAATCCACTCGGCGCGACCCCGCTCGGCGCTTCGAAGTCGGACATCTCGATCAGCACGTCACACCCGGGCGACCACGCCCTTGCCGCAGACGCGCTCGACCTCGTCCACCAGCGTGTCCGAGACGCGCACGCGGGTCCGGGGCAACGCGGCCACGAGCCGGAGTGGCCGGTCCCGCTGACGCAGCTCGATCCGCAACGAGACGGGATCGTCTCCGCGGTGCCGTCCGAAGATCTCGGCCAGTGCTTCGAGTGTCGGGCGATCGAGCGGCGGGGCCGCCAGCCGGATTTCCAGCTGGCTGTCGGGACCGGCGGCCAGCGCCGCGATCGGTTGGACCTCCGACACTATCAGGCGCGCCGTTTCCTCGTCCTTCTCGAGACGACCGCGGGCGACCACGAGGTTGTTGGGCTCGAGCAGGGACGAACATCTGCCGTACGCGTCCGGAAACACGACCGCTTCCAGGCTGCCGCCACGGTCCTCGAGCGTAATGACGGCCATCGGGCTGCCCTTGCGCGTCGTCAGCAGGCGGCGACCGGCGATGATGCCCGCGACCGCCGCGGACGCTGCCGCCTCGCCGAGCTCCTCGATGCGCCTCACCCCGCCAGCCTCGAGCTCGTCGGCGAAGCGGTCCAGCGGATGCCCGCTGAGGTACAGGCCGAGGGCCTCCTTCTCGAACGACAACTGCTCGGCGTCGGTCCAGGGACGCACTTGATCGCGCACGGCGAGCCAGGCGCTGTCCACCCGGTCGTCCGCATCGGACTCGCCGAACAGCTCCGTTTGTCCACGGTCCCGATTGCGTTGAAGCCGACTCCCGTGATCGAGTGCGCGATCCGTCAGGGCCAGCAGCCCTGCCCGCAGTGTCGCCACGGGCGGGCGGGGTGCGGATTGCACGAGCGAGTCGAAAGCGCCGGCTTTCGTGAGGCTCTCCAACACGCGCTTGTTCACCAGCCGCAGGTCGACGTCCTCGCACAGCCGGTTGAGCGACGTAATGCGTCCCTTCGCCTCCCGCGCCTTCACGATGGACGCGATGGCCGCCTCGCCGACGTTCTTGATTGCGGCCAGGCCGAAGCGGATGCCGTCGCCGGCAACCGTGAAGTGCAGGCCGCTGCTGTTGACGTCCGGCGGCAGGATGGGAACACCCAGCTCACGACACTCGCCCAGGTAGATGGCCAGTTTGTCGGTGTTCTGTCGCTCGATGGTCAGCAGCGCCGCCATGAAGTGCCGGGGGTAGTTGGCCTTCAGATAGGCCGTGTGATACGCCAGCAGCGCGTACGTCGTCGAGTGGCTCTTGTTGAAGCCGTAACCGGCGAAGTACTCCATGAGGTCGAAGATGCCCGTCGCCTTCCGCTGCTCGATGCCGCGCGCGACCGCCCCCTCGACGAAGCGCCTGCGTTGGGCCTGCATCGCCGAGGCGTCCTTCTTGCCCATGGCCTTGCGCAACACGTCGGCCTCTCCCATGGTGAAGCCGGCCAGGTCGCTGGCAATGCGCATTACCTGCTCCTGGTACGCGATGACGCCGTAGGTGTCGTCGAGAATCGGCTCGAGCTCGGGCACTTCGTACTCGATTTGCACCCTGCCGTGCTTGCGCTTGATGAAGTCGTCGATGACCCCGCCGCGCAGCGGCCCGGGCCGATAGAGCGCGTTCAACGCGATGAGATCGTCGAACCGCTTCGGCTTCGCCTTGCGCAGGGTGTCCCGCATGCCGGAGCTCTCGAACTGGAACACACCCAGCGTCTGCCCGTCGCCGAACAGCGCGTACGTCCGCGCATCGTCGAGGGGAATCTGGTCGAGTGCCAGTGTCTTCCCTTCCGTCTCGCGGATGTGGGCCACGGCGTCGTGAAGCAGGGTCAGCGTGCTCAGGCCGAGAAAGTCCATCTTGAGCAGGCCGACTCGCTCTATCTCCTTCATGGCCCACTGCGTGGTGATCTCGTCCTTCTGGCTCTTGTAGAGCGGCGCGAACTCGGTCAGCGGTCGCGGCGCGATGACCACGCCGGCTGCGTGCACCGAGGCGTGGCGGGTCACGCCCTCCAGCCGCCGCGCCACGCCGATGAGCTCCTTGACCCGCGCGTCGCGCCGGTACATCTCCTTCAGCGCCGAACTCTCTTCGACGGCCCGGTCGAGCGTCATGTCGAGGGTGGGCGGAATCTGCTTCGCGACGCGGTCGACGTCCGCGTACGACATGCCCAGCGTGCGGCCCACGTCGCGCACCGCGGCGCGGGCCTTCAGCGTCCCGAAGGTGATGATCTGCGCCACGTTCTCCCGGCCGTACTTGCGTGTGACGTACTCGATGACCTCACCCCGCCGCCGTTCGCAGAAATCGATGTCGATGTCCGGCAGCGAGACACGCTCCGGGTTGAGGAACCGCTCGAAGATGAGATCGAACTCCAGCGGGTCGACGTCGGTGATCCGCAGGCAGTACGCCACCAGGCTGCCGGCGGCCGAGCCCCGGCCCGGTCCGACCGGGATGCCATGCTCCCGCGCGTAGCGGATGAAGTCCCAGACAATGAGGAAATAGCCCGGGTACTGCATTCGCTTGATGACGTCGATCTCGTAGGCGAGCCGCGCCTCGTAGGCCTCCAGCGGATGGCGCAGGGCGCCGCGGCTATCCAGTTCCTGCAGCCGGGGCAGTCGTGCCGCGTAACCCTCGCGGACGACGTGTTCGAAGTACTCGTCGAGCGTGTAGCCGTGCGGCACGTCGAAGTTCGGCAGGTGGTTCTCGCTGGTGCCGAGATCGAGGTCGCAGCGTTCGGCGATTCCGACGGTGTTGCTCAGCGCCTCGGGATAGTCGCCGAACAGCTCCGCCATCTCCGCGGGCGTCTTCAGATAGAACTGGTCCCCGTGGTACCGCAGGCGCTGTTCGTCCTCGACGTTCTTGCCGGTCCCGATGCACAGCAGCACGTCGTGCGGGCGATGGTCGGCCTGCCGCAGGTAGTGCACGTCGTTGGTGCAGACGAGCGGCAGACCGAGCTCGCGTGCGATGGGGGGCAGTCCGGTGTTCACGACGCGCTGCGCGTCGATGCCCTGGAACTGCATCTCCAGAAAAAAGTTGCCCGGCCCCAGCAGGTCGCGATAGGTTGCCGCGGCGGCGACGGCGCGGCGCTGTTGCTCCAGGCGCAGATGGGTGGCTACCTCGCCTTTCAGGCAACTGCTGAGCCCGACGAGCCCGTCCGCATGCTGAGCGAGCAGATCCTTGTCGATCCTGGGCTTGTAGTAGAACCCCTCGGTGTAGCCCGCGGAGACCAGCTTGATCAGATTGTGGTAGCCCGTGCGATTCGTCGCGAGAAGGACCAGATGGTTCGCCGTCTCACCGGGCGTACCGCTGCGGGTCAGGCGGCTGCCGTTCGCGACGTAGACTTCGCAGCCGATGATCGGCTTGATGCCGCGCTTGCGGGCCTCGTCATGGAACGTGATGGCGGAGAACAGGTTGCCGTGCTCGGTGACCGCCACGGCCGGCATCTGCAGGCGCTGCGCTTGATCGAGCAGTTCCCCGATCCGGCACGCCCCGTCGAGCAGCGAGTACTCCGTATGCAGGTGGAGGTGAACGAAGCTCGTACTCATTCCCACTCGATTGTCGAGGGCGGCTTGGAGCTGATGTCGTAGACCACCCGGTTGATGCCATGGACCTCGTTCACGATGCGTGACGATATCGTCGCCAGCAGCTCGTGCGGCAGTCGGGCCCAGTCCGCGGTCATGCCGTCGCGGCTCTCGACGGCGCGCACGGCAATCGTGTCCTCGTACGTCCGCTCGTCGCCCATGACGCCCACGCTCTGCACGGGCAGCAGGACCGCGAACGATTGCCAGAGCTGCCGGTACAGGTCGGCGCCGCGAATCTCGTGCGCGACGATGGCGTCCGCGCGGCGCAGCAGCTCGAGCCGCTCGCCGGTTACTTCGCCCAGAATCCGCACGGCCAGGCCCGGGCCCGGAAACGGTTGCCGCCAGACGAACTCGTCGTCGAGCCCGAGCGCCGTCCCGAGTGCGCGCACCTCGTCCTTGAACAGCTCTCTGAGCGGCTCGACGAGCGTGAATGCCAGGCGGTCGGGAAGCCCGCCGACGTTGTGGTGACTCTTGATTGCGGCCGACGGGCCGACGACGGCGACGCTCTCGATGACGTCCGGGTACAAGGTGCCTTGCGCCAGGTAGTCGAACCGGCCGACGGTCTGCGCCGCGCGCTCGAACACATCGATGAACGTGGCCCCGATGATCTTGCGCTTGCGCTCCGGATCGGTCACGCCCGCCAGCCGCTCCAGGAAGAGCCGGCGGGCGTCCTCGACTACCAGCGGCAGGGCCATCTTGCCTGCGAAGCGCCGGCGAACCTGCTCGGCCTCGTCCAGCCGCAGGAGCCCGTTGTCGACGAAGATGCAGGTCAGCCGGTCACCGATGGCACGGTGGACGAGCAACGCAGTCACAGTCGAATCGACGCCGCCGCTCAGGCCGCACACGACGCGACCGTCCGTGCCCACCTGCGAACGGATGCGTGCGGTCGCCTCGTCGACGAACGAGGCCATCGTCCAATCGCCTTTGCAGGCACAAATGCTGCGGGCAAAGTTGCTCAGGATGCGGTCGCCATGCTGCGTATGTGCCACCTCCGGGTGGAAGAGCAGTCCGTGCAGCTTCCTGGCGGGGTGTTCCATCGCCGCCACGGGCGCGTTGGCACTGGTGGCCTCTATCGTGAAGCCGGGCGGCGCGCTCGCCACGAAGTCGCCATGGCTCGCCCAGACGCGGAGATCCGGCGGCACCGAGGCGAGCAGGGCGCCATTCCCCTCCACCGTCACCGTCGCGTGGCCGTACTCGCGCTCCGGCGCGCGCGTGACCCGCCCACCCAGCGTCGCCGTCATCTCCTGCATGCCGTAGCAGATGCCCAGGACCGGGATGCCGAGGTCGAACAGTGCAGGGTCGCAGTGGGGTGCGCCGGCATCCGACACGCTCGCCGGCCCGCCGGACAGAATCAATCCCGCCGCGCCGCGCGCCCGGACCGTCGCGGCGGGCGTGTCGAAGCGCAGGATCTCCGAGTACACCGACAGCTCACGAAGCCGCCTGGCAATCAGTTGCGTGTACTGCGAGCCGAAGTCCAGAACCAGGATAGTCTGATGGGCCACCGAAGATTGCGCCAGTTCGTGGATGGAGGCGGCACGCCGCCGGGATCAACCGACCCGTGCCGCTATTATAGCGGGGTGGGCAGGGGTCGCACCACTACATCTAGTGGTATCGCCAGGCAGATATCCCTGGTATCCGTCCTGGGCCTGGCCGCGGGCGTGCTTGCCGCGGCGCTCCCCGCGGCGGCGCAGGACGGCGCCGCCGGCGACCGGGCCAGTGCCCCCGGCGCGCACGCCGCGATCCTGCCGCTCGAGCCCGCCTGGACGACGAACCTCGGCCAGCCGCCGGCCGCCGCCCCCGGCTACGACGACGTGCGCGCCTATGTCCCTCTCCGCGACGGCACGCTCGCGGCGCTGCGGCTGGTTGATGGAGAAGCCATCTGGAGCAGGGCGTGGCGGACGGGATTTCCGCCTGCGGCGGCCGACGGCAGCGTCATCGTCGCGTCCGGCGCCACGCTGGCAGCCCTGCGGCCCGCCGACGGACGAGCTCTTTGGACGCGCGAGCTTGCATCCCCGGTCTCCGCGGCCCTGCTCCGGACCGCGGGCTGGCTGTTTGCGTCGCTCGCGTCCGGCGAGACGGTTGCACTCCGGGCCGCGGACGGGCACGAGATCTGGCGGCGGCCGCTCGATGGCCCGTTGCGCGTGCGGCCCTCGGCCGGGGGGCGCCGCCTGTTCGTGCCCGTGGACGACGGCCGGCTCGTTGCGCTCGATCTCACGACGGGAGCAATGCTCTGGGAGCGTACCCTGCACGGGAATCCGCGGGAGGTGCTGCCGCTCGACGCGGTGTTCGTCGGTGCGACGGACAACCATCTTTACCGCCTGTCACTCGAGGACGGCAGCCTGGACTGGCGCTGGCGCGCAGGGGGCGAAATCATCGGCCTGCCGGCGGTGGACGAGAGCCGCCTCTTCTTTACGTCCCTGGACAACATGCTGTGGGCGCTGGACCGCAACAGCGGCGTGCAGCAATGGCGCCGCCCCCTGCCCGCCCGCCCGCGTGCCGGGCCGCTGATCCGGGGGCGCACGCTGTTCGTGTCGGGTGTGTCGGCACAAGTCCGTGCATTCGATCTCGAGAACGGCCGGCCGGCCGGTATCCTGTCGGCCGCCGACGAGCTCGGCGCGCCGCCGCATCTGGCGGCATCACTGGCCGGATCCGGCCTGCGGGCCGTGCTGGTGATCGCCGACGGACGCCTCGTCGGGATGCGGCCGGCGAGCGACCCGGGATCAGTGTCGCTCGACGGTCCGCCGCCGTCGCGGCTGACCGGCCCCGAGCCGCCAGCAGTGGCCGACGCGCTGCCGTTCGAGGCGCCGGCGGACGACGCTGTCCGGGCGGTTGCGCCGCGGGGAGCGCGCTTCCATGAGTAGGCTGCGCTCGTTGCGGCGTGCCGCGCTGGCCGTCACCGCCGGGGTGATTCTCATTCATGCCGGGGGGTGGCTGATCGAGGTCGGCCGATTGGGCGGATCGGATGACGCCGCCTTCCGCCGGGTCGAACGCCGCGTCTCGCGCGACTTCGCCGCCATGGCCGTGTCGCTCGAATCGCTCGCGGCGCGTCTGGCCGTGCAGCCGGAGGTAATCGCCGGCATCGGTGGAGATGCCGCCTCGCTGCCCAGGCTGTTCGCGGCCACGCGCGCCGCGACGGCGGCCGGTGGCGTATCCGACGCGGCCGTCACTATCTACGGCCCCGCGGCGTCCGCCCGGGCCTGGACGGGGCGGCCGTCCGAGATTCCCGCCCGCCGCGTGCTGGGGGACCGCAGGTTCTTTGTCGCCCCGGGACCGCTCGGGTTGCGTCTCGTCTACATCGAGCCGGTGTTGGAACCGTCCGGCAGCGCGGCAGCCCCCAGGCGCATGGGTTCCATCGCGGCGGAGCGGATGCTGTCGCCGGCCCCCGGCGTGGCGGAGGCGCCGGCCGACGCATTCCGTCTGGCTGCACCGATTGCCGACGTCGTCGTGCGACCCCACGGCGAGAGTTCTCTACCCGGGCCCGGCGCGCGGGCATTCGAGCTGCGATCGCCGCACGGGGAGCGCCTGCTGGACGCGACGGTGTCCGACACGGACCTGCGGGCGGCGCGCAGCGACTGGCGGCGGGCCGTTCGCGACCTCAGCCTGGCATACGCGGTCCTGGTGATCCTGATCGCGGTTTTGCCGGGGGCGATCTTCCCGCCGCGGCGAGCGACCGCAGGAGACAACCTGCGGCTCGGCGGCCTGGCTGCGGCGGGACTCGGCAGCGGCGTGCTCCTGCTGCGCGTCGCCGCTGCACCGGCCCCGGACCGGAGCCGTCTGTTCTCGCCGGAGGTCTACAGCTCCACTCTCCTGCCCGGTCTGCTGCGCTCCCCGGCCGATCTGCTGCTCTGCGGCGCCCTCGTCGTCGCGTCTGCACTGCTGGCAGCGATGTTCCTGGAACGCGTTCGTCGCGCGTCGCGCCGCACCCGCCGGAGCCTGTCATCCGGCCGGGCGCCGGGCTTCCTGTTGACACACCTGGCCGGCGGGAGCCTGCTGGCGGCTATCCTGACCGGGCTCCATGCCGCCACCGCGGACACAGTGGCGGGTTCGGCAGTGGATCTCCTGCACACCTCCCTGTCGCCGTGGGACGCCGGGCGCGCGGCACTGCTGGCCGGGCTTCTGCTCGCGGCGGTCGGTGCGTTCTGGAGCGGTGTCATGGTGCTCATGGCAACCCGGATCGCGTGGCGGCACGCGCGCTGGGATCCGCTGCCGGTCGCCGCCGCGGTTGCCGCCTGGAGCGTGCCCGGCTTGGCGATCGCGGCGGCCGGCGCCCAGCCCGCCGGGCCGTTCGCCGCCGCGCTGGGCGGCACGATTGCCGCGGCGTTGAGCGTCCCGATCGTGCGGCCCCGGTTTCGCCATGCATCTCACGCCTCGCGCATGTTGGCGGGCTTCCTGGCCGTGGTATTGCCCGCGCTGCTGCTCTACCCCGCCCAGTGGCATCACGCGGAGCGCGCCAAGCGCGCGCTCGTGGAAACGCGGTTCGCCCGGCAGGCGGCCCGCTACCCCGAGGAGCTGCAGGACCATCTCGGCCGGGCACTGGCGCAGATCGACGCCATCCCGGAGCTGCCATTCATGACGCTGGTGCCACTCGAACGGCAGGCCGAGCAGCCGGATACGGACCGTGCGTTCTCTGTGTGGCGTCGCACCGACCTCGCGCTGCTGCGGCTGACGTCCGCCGTCGAGCTGTACGGCGCGCAGGGCGATCTGGTCAGCCGTTTCGCATTGAACTTCCCCGAGTACGAAGGCGTGCCTCAGGGTTGGATATCGGGCACGTGCGACTGGGAGATCTTCGGGGAAGCCGCGCCGTTCGGGTCCGAGGAACGCCGTGTCCTGCACGGCGACCGCGCATTGTGTGCAGCGGTCGATCGGCATACCGTAAGCCCTGCCACCCGCGGTTCGGTCGTGGTGCACCTCGCCCTCGACTATCAGGCGCTGCCCTTCATTTCGCCCCGCAACCCGTACGCGGAGCTGCTGCGAGGACAAGCCGGCCCGCTCGCAGACCGACAGGTGGGACGCGACGTGGAACTGGTCATCTACGGTTGGGGACTGCAGCCGATCTTCACGTCGGGTGCGAGTGCCTGGCTGCTCGACGAGGAGCTGTTTGCGCGCGTCCACGCTTCGCGGGAACCGTTCTGGACGACGCGAGCCAAGAGCGGCCGGGATTACGAGGTGTACTTCACCAACAACCGCGCCGGGATCTACGCGCTCGGCTACCCGGCCTTCGGGCTGTTCGACCACCTGGTGCGTCTGGTCGAGATCGTGGCCTTCGTCGGCGTCGCGTGTTTCGCGTTCTTCCTCCTCCTGGTGAGTGCGGCGCCGTGGGCGGCCGCCCGGCAGCGTTTCGGCCGCGCCTTGCTGCGCGAAATCCGTACGAGCTTCTACCGGCGTCTGCTGCTCGCGTTCGTCGCCGCAACGGTTGTGCCGGTCCTGGCGCTTGCTGTGGTAATTCGGACCTACTACACGGCTCAACTGCGGGCCGACGTCGAGACACGCGCGGCCCGCACGGCGGCAGTCGCGCAGCGCGTAATCGAGGAATCGTCGCGACTCCAGCAGACGGGCAACGCGGAGGCGTCCGTCATCAACGACGACCTGCTCGTCTTCATCAGCGAGATCATCGACCAGGACGTCAACATCTTCGAAGGCTCGCAATTGTTGGCGACGAGCGAGCGCGACCTGTTCACATCCGGGTTGCTGCCGACGCGCACGCCGGACGGCGTGTACGACGCGATTGCCCTCGATCGCATGCCCAGCTACGTGACGGAGGACGCCATCGGGTCGTTGAGCTACCTGGTGGCCGCCACGCCGCTTCGCGCCGGTGGCCGCGACGCGATTCTCACGGTGCCGCTGGCGTCCCGGCAGCAGGAGATTGAGGATCAGATCGCCGACCTCGACCGCGGCATTCTGCTCGGCGTGGCGCTGTTCATCGTGCTCGGTGCGGGCAGCGGTTTCTACCTGGCCGAGCGGATTGCCGACCCGGTCAAGCGCCTGACGCACGCCACCCGCCAGCTCGCGCGCGGCAATTTCGACGCACAGGTGGCGGTTCGCTCGGCCGACGAGCTGCAGCGGCTCGTCGCCGCCTTCAACCGGATGGCGATCGATCTCAAGGATCAGCAGCGTCGGCTGGAGCGTACGCACCGGCTCGAGGCGTGGGCCGAGATGGCCCGGCAGGTGGCGCACGAGATCAAGAACCCGCTCACGCCCGTCCAGCTCTCGGCCGAGCATCTGCTGCGTGTGAACCGGGATCGCGGCGAGCCCTTGAGCCCGGTGCTCCAGAGCTGCGTCGACTCGATTCTGGCCCAGGTCCGCATTCTGCGGCGGATTTCCTCGGAGTTCTCGAGCTATGCCTCGTCACCGGCGGTGAACCGGGAGGCGACGGACCTCGCAGGCCTGGTGCACGGTGTGCTGACGCCGTACCTGGTGGGCGTGGAAGATCGGATTGCGGTCACCGTCGACTTGCCGGCGGCGTGCCCGGCGGTACTGGTCGACCGGACCCTGGTCGGACGCGCGCTGACCAATGTCATCGACAACGCGCTGCACGCCATGCCGAGCCGGGGCTCGCTCGAGATTCGCGCTGTCGCGTCGGCCGCAACGGTACGGCTGGCCGTGACGGATACGGGAGCCGGTGTAGATGCCGCGACGCTGCGCCGCATCTTCGAGCCCTACTTCTCCACCAAGGTTTCCGGCACCGGGCTCGGCATGGCAATCGCCAAGCGGAACGTCGAACTGAGCGGCGGCACGATCGGCGTCGAGAGCCGCAAGGAGCACGGCACGACGGTGACGCTGACGCTGCCGGTCGCGGTGTCGTCAGGAGGCTGAGCGGTCCTGCACGGAGGACAGCGGAATCGCTTCGGTCTCCGCGGCGGTCGGCCGCACGCGGGCACGGGAGATGATCACGCCGATCAGTCCCGACGCTAGATAGGTGTAGGCCATCAGGAGGAGCACGACCTGCGGGTGGATCGCGATCGCGGCGATGACGCCTGCCATCACGAGCAGCGTGAGATAGGAGTGCCGTCGGCCGGGGGTCAGTGCGTTGAAGCTGCGGTAGCGGATCCGGCTCACCATCAGCGCGGCCGGCACCAGCACGACCGGTAGTGCGAGCACCGCTTCACGGATCCCTTCGAGACCGCCCGGATAGGCGAACACGGTGGCTCCCAGCACGCTGGCCGCGGCCGGGCTGGGCATCCCGATGAAGTAGCGCCTGTCCCCGCCCTTGCCCTGGATGTTGAAGCGTGCCAGGCGCATGGCGGCGGCGGTGACGAACAAGAAGCCTATGGCCCAGCCGAGCCGCCCGAGCGCCTCGAGGCCCCACGTGAATACCAGGACCGCGGGCGCCACGCCGAACGAAATGACGTCGGCCAGTGAATCGAACTCGACACCGAACTCGCTCGTCGCACCGGTCATCCGCGCCACCCGCCCGTCGAGGGTGTCGAGGATCATCGCGAAAGCCACGAACGGGGCGGCGGTCGCGTAGTCGCCGCGCATGGCGTAGACGATGCAGGCCCAGCCGCAGAACATGTTCCCGACCGTCAACATGCCCGGCAGCAGGTACACACCGCGCTGGAAGCGGCGTTCCGGTCTCGGCGGGCTGAAGACGGACAGCACTCTGGGCATGCCCAAGCCTCGATGCTACTCTGGAGCCGCGATGTCCTCCAGGACGGCCAGGATGGTCTCACCGCCCCGTACAACCTCGCCCGCCTGCACGAGCAGACGGACTCCCTCCGGAATGAACACGTCCATCCGCGATCCGAACTTCATGATACCGAAACGTTGGCCGGCCGCCACGGCCACGCCCGCGGACAGCCGGCAGACAATCCGCCGTGCCAGTACACCGACCACCTGGCGGCAGACCACCGTCTGGGCGCCGTGCTCGATCCAGATCTCGCAGCGCTCGTTCTCCGCCGCGGCCTCGCGGCGGTAGGCCGGCAGGAAGCGGCCGGCGGAACGCTCCACGCGGGTGACCCGGCCGGTGACCGGCACACGGTTCACGTGGACGTCGAGCGGCGAGAGGAAAACGCTCACCTGACGCCACGCGCCGCTCGGCGCCACACCGGCTTCGGCGGCACCCGCGAAGACGACGCGGCCGTCGGCCGGCGACACGACGACCCCGGGCGCCACGGGTACACGCCGTTCGGGGTCGCGGAAGAAGAACCCGAAGGAACCGGCCGCCGCGGCCGCCGCGGCGGCCCAGGCAGCGAGACCGAACGCCATGCAGGCGGCCCCGCCGAGCAGCGCCGCTGCAATGAACGGGATGCCGGCCCGGTCGATTCTCATCATGTCTGGGCGGTGGAGTTGCTTCAGCGCAGCATGACGCAGTGGGCGAGGGCGCCGCGGCCTGTGGCGTGCGGGCAGTCGGCCGTGTCCGGGAGGCACCAACAGCGTCACGCCGGGGTCGCGGCGTGACGCCGGAGAATCTCCTCCATCCGATCCTTGAGCTGCAGCTTGCGTTTCTTGAGGGTGGCCCGTTCCACGTCCTCCGGCCCGGTCCGGTACAACTGGCGCGAGAGCTCACCCAGTCGCGCATCGAGATCGCGATGCTGTGCCGCCAGTTGACGGAACTCCTCGTCCGTCTGCAGGAGACTCTCCCGCAGTTGCTGCGAGCCTGTCATTCCACCTCCCTGGTATCGGATTGAGTCGGGAGCGTTCGGCAGAGGCTGGCCGCCACCATGGGCCAGGGGCGACCGTATCACACGGCCCCGGGGGTTTCAAGCGCCCGCGCCGCCGGCCCCCTGCCGTCGCTCGCGCGCCAACACGGCGTCGGGACGGCGGATGTAGACGGGACGAACCGCATGCGGTGACCGGGCGTCGTGCCGGGCTGCCGCCGCAGCGATTCGAGCCGCAATCGGTGCCAGCGGCGGAACACGCGGCGTCAGCAGGCCGCCGCAGTTCAGCGCCTGTCGGAGGCGTTGCCGCTCGGTCGCCACCGCGTCGCCGATCACAGCCACCCGGCGGCCGTCGCCGCCGAGCCGCTCACGCCAGTCCTGGAGCACGACGTCCGGGGGAGCGGCAACCGGCCCGGCGACCTCCGTAGGTGCAACCCCGGCGTCGCTCCTGCCGCCCCGCGAGACATCGTACAGGGCGGCAAAGACCTCACCGCGATGCGCGTTCATCCAGGCTCCGACCAGGTCCGTGGGCTGGTTGCCGGCCGGCACCCAAAGGGCGGCGCAGACCACGGCCTCGAGCGTAGGTACGGCCACCACCGGACGGCGGTTGACGAGCGCCAGGGCCTGAATGGTCGCGAGCCCCACGCGCAGGCCCGTGAAGGACCCGGGGCCGGAACACACGGCATACCGATCGATGTCGGCCGGGGTCAGACCGTGCGCGGCGAGCAGCGTCGTGACGTCGCCGGGAAGGCGCTCGCCATGCGTGCGCTCGGCGTCTCCAATCCGGCAATCCGTCACCTCGCCGTCGGCAGCCAGCGCGACGCTGCCGGTCGGCGTGGACGTATCGAGCGCCAGAATCCGCATCGCCGAGAAGGATAGCGGAATCGGGCGGCTGCCCGCAGTCCGTGGCAAGCGGTACCGCTGCATTTCGACGGGAGCTGCAGCCCGTGAAGGACGGCGCTGGACTGTTCCCCGGAGGGGGCGAATACGGCCGCCATGCTGCCTCGTCACGCCGGGTCAACCCGGTGCCTCGCGTGTCCTGGTGAGCCGCGGGGTTTTCATCACGGGCTGCTATACTCGCCGCCCATACTCCGATGCCCTCCCCTACCGAGGCAGGCCGTGCCTCGCACGTCACGCCGGCGATGAAGCAATACCTCGACGTCAAGCGCCGGCACCCGGATACGCTCGTCTTCTTCAGGATGGGCGACTTCTACGAACTGTTCTACGAGGACGCGCTGGTGGCTGCGCGTGCGCTGGAGTTGACGCTGACCTCGCGTTCCCGGGACAGCGGCGGCAGCCCGATCCCGATGTGCGGTGTGCCCCATCACGCCGCGGACGGGTACGTGGCGCGGCTGGTCAAGCGCGGGTTCCGCGTCGCGATCTGCGAGCAGGTGGAGACCGCGGCGGCGAAGAAGTCCAAGCAGCCGTTGCGCCGCGAGGTGGTCCGCGTCGTCTCGCCCGGGACGTTGACGGATGCCGGTTATCTGGAAGCCAAGGAGCCCGCTTTTCTCATCGCCCTCGTCCCGGCGGCCGACTCGTCCCGCGACCAGGAACGCGGGTCCGCGGGCGCGGTCTACGGCGCGGCGTTGATCGATTTGTCGACGGGCGAGTTCAGCGCCGCGGAGTACTCCGGCGACAGCGGGCGTCAGGCGCTCGCCGACGAGCTGTCGGTCCTCCGTCCACGCGAGATCATCGTGGCCCGCGACTCGCAGCTTTCCGAGGTTCTGCCCGAGCTCGACGTCCGGGACCTCCCGGTCACGACGCGCGAGCCCTGGACGTTCGGATTCGACCACGCGCGGCAGACTCTCCACGACCAGTTGCAGACCAGTCTCGACGGATCCGACCTGGCCGATCACCCCGCCGCCGCGCGGGCTGCCGGCGCGCTCGTGCAGTACCTCCAGGACACCCAGAAGGTGGATCTGGTGCATGTCCGGCGTCTTGTATTCCGGACGCGCGCGGACCACGTGCTGGTGGATGCCACCACCTGCCGGCACCTCGAGATCCTCGAGTCGGTGGATGGCGGCCGTACCGGCTCGCTACTGGGTGAGATGGACCGCACGGTGACGCCGATGGGAGGGCGGCTGCTGCGCGCCTGGCTGCAGCGTCCCGCGCACGCGCTCGAACCCATCCAGGACCGGCTCGACGCCGTCGAGGAGATGGCGTTCGGCGCGACCGGGCGTTCGAAACTGCGCGAAACGTTCAAGGCTGTGCACGATCTCGAGCGGCTGATCGCGCGCGTCGCACTGCGCACGGCGGGGCCCCGCGACCTCGTCGCGTTGCGGCAGTCCGTGACGGTGATTCCACGCGTCCGCGGTCTGCTGGGCGATTGCCGCGCGCCGCTGACGGGCAGCCTGGTGGCGCAACTCGACGATGTGGCGGATGTGCGCGATACCATCGAGGCTACACTCGTCGACGATCCTCCGGTCGCAGCCCACGACGGGGGATGCATACGCGACGGCGTCGACCCGGCACTCGACGAGCTGCGTTCCATCAGCCGCGACGCCAAACAGCACATCGCCGCGCTCGAGAACGCGGAGCGCGAGCGCACCGGCATTGCGTCGCTCAAGGTGCGCTTCAACCGCGTGTTCGGCTACTACATCGAGGTCTCGAAGTCGAACCTGCACGCGGTGCCTGCCGACTACTATCGCAAGCAGACCGTCGCCAACGGCGAGCGCTACGTCACTCCTGCGTTGAAGGAGCACGAGGAGAAGGCGCTTGGAGCCGACGAGCGCCGGCTCGACCGTGAGCAGGAGCTGTTCGAAGCCCTGCGGCAACAGGTCGCCGCCGAGGCGACCAGGATCCAGGCATCGGCGCGGGCCATCGCCGGCCTCGACGTCGTCGCCGCGCTGGCCGAAGCGGCGGTCGTTCTGAACTACACGAAACCGCAGGTCCATGCCGGCGCCGAGCTCGAAATCGTCGAGGGACGACACCCGGTCGTCGAGCGCCACTGCCCGGACGCCTTCGTCCCCAACGATCTGCGGCTCGACGACGGCGCCCAGCAGCTGATCATCGTCACCGGCCCGAACATGGGCGGCAAGTCCACGTTCCTGCGGCAGGCGGCGCTCATCACCCTGCTCGCCCACATCGGCTCGTTCGTGCCCGCCAAGAGCGCGAAGGTGCCGCTCGTCGACCGCGTCTTCGCGCGGGTCGGCGCCGCGGACAACATCACGCGCGGGCAGTCGACCTTCATGCTCGAGATGCAGGAGACTGCACGGATTCTCCACGCGGCCACGTCGAGCAGCCTCGTGCTGCTCGACGAGATCGGCCGGGGCACGGCCACCTTCGACGGTCTGAGCCTGGCCTGGGCGGTCGCCGAGCACCTGTCGACCAACGCGCACGCCCGCCCGAAGACGCTTTTCGCCACCCACTATCACGAGCTGACCGACCTTGCCGACGCCGTGCCCGGGGTGGCCAACTATCACGTGGTTGCCCGCGAGTGGCAGGACGACATCATCTTCCTCCGCCGTGTCGAGCCGGGGCGCTCCGACCGGAGCTACGGCATCCAGGTGGCGCGGCTGGCCGGTTTGCCGGCTGAAACAGTGCGGCGGGCGCGGGAGATCCTGACCGGGCTCGAGAGCGACGATCTGTCGCGCGGCGGACGGCCCGCGTTCAGCACAGCGATGGTGCCGCAGGAGCTGCAGCTCGGCCTGTTCCACGCCCCGGCGCCGGGCCACGCGCGGATCGCGGAACGCCTGCGCACGGCGAATCTCGACGAGCTGACGCCGCTTGCTGCCCTGACACTGCTCGCCGAGCTCAAGAAGGAGCTCGAGACGCCGGACTGACGGAACGCCATGGTGTCGAACAAGTCGAGATACCTGCGGACGCCGGTCGAACCCTTCCGCGTTGAGCCCGGTCTGCCTGCGGAAGAGATTCTGCGGCGAATGGAACGCATCTCGTTCCAGGGGCGCAATCTGGCGGCCGCACATCAGGTCTGGCGGAAGATGCTGGGCGACGAGGTCATGATCTTCCTGGGGCTGGCGGGTGCCCTCAGCGCGGGCGGCTTGCGCCTCGTTCTGGCGCACCTGATTGCGGAGCGCTACGTCGACTGCGTCGTCTCGACGGGTGCCAACCTCTACCACGATCTCCACGAGACCCGCGGCCGGCGGCATTTCCTCGGGTCGCCGCAGGCGGACGACCGGGCGCTCCAGGCCGCGCACCTCGACCGCGTGTACGACACCCTCGTCGACGAGGACGAGTTCATCGACAACGACGAGTGGATCGCCGACTTCGCTGTCGAACTCGCGCCCCGTTCCTACACGAGCCGGGAGCTGTTGCATCTGTTGGGCGGGCACCTGTGGCGCGAGACGGGCGCCGACGGGATTCTCACGGCGGCTTATCGTGCCGACGTGCCGCTGTTCTGCCCAGCCATTGCGGACTCGTCAATCGGCATGGGGCTCTCCCAGGCGCGCCAGCGGGCGCCCGACCGGGGTGGCGTCGACGTCATCGGCGATATCGCGGAGTCGGCCAATCTCATCATCCAGTGCCCGCGCACGGCGTCGGTGGTCCTGGGCGGCGGCACGCCGAAGAACTTCATCAACCAGGCGAGTGTGCAGGCCGGCTTCTTCGGCGCCGCATGCGCCGGGCACCGGTATGCGCTGCAGATCGTGACCGATGTGCCGCATTTCGGCGGCGCGTCGGGATCGACGCTCGGCGAGGCGCAGAGCTGGGGCAAGGTTGCGGCCGACGCGGACTTCGTGACCGTCCATGCGGATGCCACCCTCGCGCTTCCCCTGCTGGCGACGGCGCTGACGGCCAGCGCGCGCGATGTGCTCGGCACGCGCCGCCGACCGCGCTTCAGGCTCGACCGTCCGGCGCTGGTCGTCGACGGGAAGGTACTCCCCGTCGGCCGCTACGCCACGCCCGCGGGTGCGGACTCCCAGCCCTAGCAGCCTGTGGTGAAACCGCCTGTGTGGAACGGTCCAGCGCCGTGCTGTGCGGGATGTAACGCCCATCGAACGCGGCAGGGCCTTGCGGCACGGGCTGCCAGCCAGCATGCCGCGGCTGCGGGCGCCGTCCGATGGGTCACGAACCCGAGGCAGCGCCGTGCGGCGTCCACACCTGCTCGGGACCGACCGGCTCCTGCTGTGTCACGCAGTGCAGCGTGCCGAGGCCGAGCACGAGATCGAGCGCGTGAACGCCGACAACCTCCCGCCCCGGAAAGAGCGGCGCCAGGCGGTCGAGGGCAATTCGGTCACGCGGGTCGTTGAACGTCGGCACCAGCACGCGCCGGTTGCCGATGTAGAAGTTCATGTAGCTGGCGGGCAACCGTTCGCCCTCGAAGCAGACGGGGTTCGGCATGGGGATCTCGATGACGCGCAGCGGCGTGCCGTCGAAGTCGGTCATGCGCTCTAGCCGGGCCAGGTTGTCCGCGAGTCGCCGATGATTCTCGTCGGCCGGATCCGGCTCCGTCGCCGCGACGACTGCGCCGTCCGGGACGAACCTCGCGACCCCGTCCACGTGTCCGTGCGTATCGTCGCCGACAATGCCCTGGCCGAGCCACAGCACGCGCCGCACGTTCAGGTGGTCGCAGAGCACCTGCTCGATGTCGTTCCGGCCGAGGTGCGGATTGCGTGCCTGAACCGAACCGAGCAGGCACTCCTCGGTCGTCAGCAGCAACCCGCGCCCGTCGACGTCGATGCTGCCGCCCTCGAGCACCACGGCGCGGGTGACGGACCCGGCGGTATGCGTCACGTCGAAGCGCTCGAGGTCGAGCCGGCGGGCGATCCGGCGAGGGACGAGATTGTCGCGTTGCCAGGCACGGTAGCGGGCCCAGCCGTTGAAGCGCCAGTCGGAGACAGCGACCTGATTGCGCCGCGCGCGGGCTTCGCGCACCAGGAACAGCGGACCGGAATCGCGAATCCAGGAGCGGTTCGTCGCCATCCGATAACGTTCGACCCGGTCGGGGTCCACACCCGCCTGGCGCAACCGGGCGCAGGCCCGCCGCTCGACGGCGCGATCCTGAAACAGGATCGATACCGTCTCGCCGTCGAGCAGCAGGCGCACGATCTCCACGTAGCACCAGTCCGCGGCCGGCATCTTCACGTCCCAGTCATCCCGGTTGTGGGGCCAGACGAGCCAGGTCGAGCGATGGCGTTCCCACTCCGCCGGCATGCGGAAGCCCGCCGCCGCGGGCGACCCGCGGCTCGGTTGCAGTAGCGGCAGGCCCGCGTCAGGGGTCTTCATCCGTGGCCCGGTTGGGAACCGGCCGCCACGTCCAGAAAGCGGCGGCTGATGGGCGCATAGGTATCGATCCGCCGGTCGCGCAGGAACGGCCAGCCGCGCCGCTGCTCCTCGAGCAGCGCACGGCTGCACTCGGTCACCAGCACTTCGCTCGCCGCGCCGGCTGCCTCCGCCACCACCTGGCCGCGGGGATCGCAGACAAACGACCGCCCCCAGAAATCGAGCCCGCCTCGGGAATCGCCTTCGTAGCCGACCCGGTTGACGGCCGCGACGTAGATGCCGTTGGCGATGGCATGGCTTCGCTGCACGGTGCGCCACGCGTCGTGCTGCGCCGGCCCCTGACTGGAGCGGTCCGCGGGCAGCCAGCCGATGGCGCTGGGATAGAAGATGATCTCGGCCCCCTGCAGGGCAGTCAGGCGCGCGGCCTCCGGATACCACTGGTCCCAGCAGATCAGCACCCCGATCCGCGCGGCGCGGGTTTGGAACACGGGATAGCCCAGATCGCCGGGGGCGAAGTAGAACTTCTCGAAGTACTGGGGATCGTCAGGGACGTGCAGCTTGCGGTAGAGACCGAGCAGCTCGCCTGTCGCGTCGATGACCGCGGCTGTGTTGTGGTAGAGGCCGGCCGCCCGGCGTTCGAACACCGGCACGACGATCGCGACCCCGAGCTCGCGCGCCAGTTCCGCGCACAGGTCCGTCGACCGGCCCGGGATCGGCTCTGCGAGATCGAAGCAGCGCGCGTCCTCCGACTGGCAGAAGTAGGGCGATGCGAAGAGCTCCTGCAGGCAGACGACCTGCGCGCCCCGACCGGCGGCTGCACGCACGCCGTCGAGCGCCGCCGCGCGATTGCGCTCCGGATCGCGGCCGCAGCGCATCTGGACCAGGCCGACTGAGAAGCGTTCCGAGACGGGCTCGGAACGCCGTGAAGACGCCGCCGCGCCCATCGCCAAAGAGCACGCTACCCGCCGAGCGCGTCGGCCCTGCGCCGCGCCTCGGACGAGTACACCGAGAATGGAAACTCCTCGACCACCCGCGTGAAGGTGGCCAGCGCATCGGCATCCTGACCCGCCAGCTCGTAGGCACGCCCGAGGCGCATGAGCACGGCGTCCACCGGGACGCCGGCGGCTTCAGCCTCGGTCTCCCGCTGCAGCAGCTCGACGGCGCCGTCGTAGTTGCCGCGGAGTACGTGGGTCTCGGCCAGTCCCAGGCGGGCCATCGTGCCGTGCAGGTGGCCGGCAGCCACATCGATGACTCGCTGGTAGTGCTCAGCGGCCTCGTCCGGCTGCCCCAGCCCGACCAGTGCTACGGCGGCCTCATAGCGCGCTGTGATGCCGGGGCGCAGGGTCGGATAGGCGTCGGCGACGGCCAGCAGCCGCTCGATCGCAGTCTCCAGCCTGGCCTCCTCGGACGCGAACGCGGCGGCCGTGTCTCCCGTGACCGCTTCCGTGTCCGCAGCGGGCGGCGCGACGTCGCTGTCCAGTACGAAGAGAGCATCGGCCAGCAGCGACCCGGCCCGATCGATCCGTTGTTGCTGCCACCAGAAGTAGCCTCCCGCACCCAGTGCCCCGACCAGCACCAGGACGATTGCCGCGGCGATCATCCCGGTGTGGTGTTGCAGGACGTCCTGGAACCGCGCCAGCCCCGTGGCCAGCGGGTTTTCCTTCAGGTGGTGCCGTTCCTCTCTGCGCACGTCTCGCTACTTCCCCGCTGTCACGTTCCGCTCTTCCGCGCGGGCGCCGGTCAGGATGTTCCACAGCCCGTAGTTGCCCTCGTGGCAGGCGTACTCGTAGAGCGGCAGCTCACTGCGATTCATGGGAAAGCGCGCCGTGAACGGCCGCGTGAAGATCGTCGGGTTCTCGACGGTGAACTCGTACTGCAGCGTGCTGTCGTCGACGCGGGTGAAGCGTTCGACCAGGCGCAGGTTGCCACCTGTGCCCCACGTGACGCTGGTCGTGCTGAAGCTCCCGATCTTGTCCGTGAAGTTGGTCGTCTCCACCACCAGCGTATCGCCGTCCCAGTGGCCGCGCGAGTCGCCGAGCCACTGCCGCATGTGGGGCGGCAGGTGCGGCCGCCCGTCGAGCGGCACCACGCGCACGTCGTGGATCATCTCGGCCACCAATACGACGTAACCCGGCGCCTGCAGCAGCTGCACGTTGTTGTTGTAGCCGGCCGGCAGCATGGGAGGTCCGGTGCTGAAGCCCACGATGCAGCGCTCAGCCAGTCCGCGGTCTTCCGGGCCGTCGGCGCCGATGCCACCCGCGCGCGTCCGCACCGGACGCCCGCCCGCCGCGCGGTGCCGGGCCACGCGGCGTTCCTCGGACGCTGTCAAGGCCGGTATCCTGCCGGACGGCGGATCCACGATCAACGCTGTCTGGGTCAGCGCCGTCGCCCGGGCTCGCTCGGTCCAGACCTCCTGGCCGTAGGCCCCCGGGTTGCCGTCCGCCGGTCCGTCGCGATCCCGTGCCAGGGCGGCCTGCCTACCCTGTTCGGCGACGGCGGCAGCCTCCTCGTCGGTCAGCACGTCCCGGCCTTCGAGCGCGGTCGGCCGTTCGAGCGGCGTGAACGTCCAGTAATCCCAGATGCCCTGGAGATCAGGGTCGCCCCATGGGGTCCGCGGCGTCTCCTGCCGGTCGTTCCCGGCCGGTTGCCCCTGAGCGCCCACGGGGGGTGCCAGGCCGGCCGCGGCTGCGACGAGGGCTGCCGTGATCCACACGAGCGTGCGCGTTCGTATCTGCACGAGCTTCCTCCTGTGCCTGGCACTCGCGGGCGCCACGACCTATTGTAGCCGGAGGCCGGGGCTCGCGTCGTCGGGTTGACAATCGCCGCTACAATACGGGGCGACTCGACGTACCGCGCTCCTGCGGGCCGCCATCCATCCGCTTGCCGGGTCTAATAGAGGAGGGACGACAACATGAAGCGTTTTCAGCCTGTCCTGTTCGCCTTGGCCGTCGCGCTCTTGGTGCTGCCGGTCGGGACGCACGCGCACTTCAAGCTGCTGGAACCGACGCCCTGGATTGTGGTGAACGACCTCGGCGACCCGCAGAAAGTTGGGCCGTGCGGCGGCAACCCGAACCGTGACAACGAGGCGATCCTGAGCGGTGTCGTCACCGAGGTCACCGGCGGCTCCGACCTGCACGTGAAGATTCAGGAGACGATCTTCCACTCGGGCCACTACCGCTTCGCGCTCTCGGTGAACTCGCGCAACGAGCTGCCGGCGGATCCCACCGCGGTCGAGAAGTACACGGAGCGGGGGCTCTATTCGGTGTGGGGCGTGATTCAGAGTCCACCGCAGGTCCCAATCCTCGCCGACGGACTGTTCCGGCACTACCCCGAAGGCGATCAGCGCGCCTCGTTCCGGCCCGAGACCCCGATGGATCCCTGGGAGGCCGACATCCCCATCCCGAACATCAACTGCGAGAAGTGCACGCTGCAGGTCATCCAGTTCATGGCCGATCATGTGTACAACCAGCCGGGAGGCTACGCCTACCACCACTGCGCCGATCTCAAGATCACGGCTGATCCGTCCAAGCCTATCGACGACCGCTGGCCGGAGCCGGCGGCGATGACCGAGGAGTGACCACGCTCCAGCACGCGGCGTGAGGCCCGCCGCGCCCGCGCTGCCGAGGCCGGCGACAGCCACCTGCGCCGGCCGCCGCCGGCGCGGGCGCGGCCGATCGGCAGCAGATCAGCAGAGACGAGGACAATGGCGCGCGTGGCAGGATTCGAACCTGCGGCCTACGGCTTAGGAGGCCGTCGCTCTATCCAACTGAGCTACACGCGCGTCGCCGGAGCGAGCTTCAAGCGAGCCGGGCTGGGCTGCGAATCCCCGGCCGAATGCAAGGCTTCATCCCCAACCGCTACCGACCGTCGTAAATGAGCTGCATGATGGACTGCACGGTGTCCGGCTCGGCGCTGTACTCGCTGTACTCGTCGGGCACCGCATAGCCGGCGGCAGCTTCCTCGACGCTCAGCCCCGCTTCCATCCCCGCCCGGGCCACATCGGCCAGATGGTTGTAGAAGCCGGCGAACGCCTCGAAGTCCGCCCAGGCCACGGGACTGTTGATATGGCCCGTAATGACCCTGTCGACGTCCGGGATGCCGGCGACCGCCTTGTTGAGCGTCCCGCCGTAGTCGACGGCGCTGCCGCCGCTGTTGTCCGCGTCCACGAACGGCAGACGGCGCCAGGGGAACAGGTCACCGCTGTGCATGACTCGCACCGCCGGGAACACGATGAGTGTGTCGCCGTTCGTGTGGCCGCGACCGAAGTGATAGAGGTCGACCTGATCGCGGCCGCTGAAGAGCGACAGACGCTCGCTGTAGGTCACGTCGGGCAGGAACCTGGCGTTGTCGCCCTGGAACGCCTCGCAGTTGGTGACGGGCTGGCAGTCGTCGCGCGCCATCTGCGCGGCCGTTCCCTCGTGCGCCACGATGGTGACGGCTTCGGGAAACTCGGTGTTGCTGCCGCTGTGGTCGAAATGCGTGTGGGTGTTGATGATGGTGGTGACTGGCTTGTCGGTGACGCTGCGAACCTGTTCCAGGATCGCCTGGCCGTAGCCGGGCAGCTTGGTGTCGACGAGTACCACACCCGTCTCCGTCACCCACACGCCGATGTTGCCGCCCGTCCAGGCGTCGCCGTCGGCGGGGTCGGCGTTGGCGAGCATGTACAGGTTCTCCGCCACCTCCTGCATGTCGGTAATCGGTGCCGGCGTTCCCTGCTGCACCTCGTGGGCGCCGGCGGTAAGCGCCAGCCCGGCGGCGGTCAGCAGGGTCAGATACGCTGCGCGTCTACGGAGACCGAGCCGCAACGGGAATCGGGACGAATGTTGCTGTTGCATCGTGGTTCCTCCCTGCCGGTCGGGCCGACATGGCGAACGGCGTCGGCTTGCGGACCTCGCACCAATCATACCGGCTAGCCGAGGGTCCGGAGCGCGGCGAACAGTCCGAGCCCGGCGGCGAGCTGCCACCACAACTGCGTGCGTTCCCTGATGAACACCACCCCGAGGCCGAGCCACCCGGCCGCTGCCGCCAGCAGAGGCCAGTACAACTCCTCGACGGTTTCTTCCCGCCCCAAGGGTCGGGCGAACCGCTGGGCGTCGGCGAGAATGCGCAGCGCGGTCAACTGGTCCGACTGCAGTCCCAGCTCGTAGTACCGCCCGCCGCCGGCCTGGGCAATGGCCCGCAGCGACCGGCGGTCCAGCGCCGAATGGACCGGCTGGGGCGGCGGCTCGTACCGCCGCGGCGGCAGATCGGGAATGGGCCCGCCGGCCGTCGTGCCGACGCCGACGACGTAGACGCGGATGCCCCGGTTGCGGGCCAGCTCCAGCGCCCTGTTCACCTCGCCGCTCCAGGCCTGTCCGTCGGAGACGACTACGAACGCCCTCGCATTCTGCCGCCGCCCGTACAGCTTCTCGTCGACGTCGACCATCCGGACGCCCCAGAAGATTCCCTCTTCGATGTTCGTGTCCCAGCTGGTGTCGTCGTCCAGGCGGAACGGCGGTTCGTCACCCAGGTGGTCGAGGAAGAAGAAGAAGGCGTTCGGATCGCTCGTCAGCCGGACCTGCGGCGCCGGGCGGAACGCGAACAGTGCCAGGGCGACCCGCTGTTCCGTCCAGCTGAGTGTTTCGGCGAACGTGCGCAGCCACGCCGTCGAGCGCCGCCAGCGGTTGGGGCGCACATCCGACACACGCATCGAGGCCGACCCGTCCTGCAGGACAATGAAGTCGATGCCTGCCTGCCGCACGCGGCCGACGCGGGCCTGCGGGCGTGCCAGCGCCCCAACCAGGCAGGTGACGGCGAGGATGAGGCAGAGCCAGAACGAGAGGCCGCCCGCGGGCGCGTAGCGCTCGTGCACCGGCAGCACACGGCTGTCCCGGTAGCGCCGCGCGTCCTGCCGCCGGTGAGCAAACTGCCGGAGCCAGGCGGCCAGCAACGCGGCCGGCAGTACCAGCAGCCACAGATACAACGGCTGGAGGAAGTCGATCATCCCCGTCGCCGAAGCGGCGGATCGCCGCCCATCGTCGGGTCGTCGATCCGGTCCCGCTCGTCCTGGTTCAACGGCACGAAGATCTGGACATCGTCGAGGCCGGTCTCGTCGTCGAGGGGCTGCCCGCCCTCCCGGCCGAGCAGATTCGCGGGCCCGGCCGGGAGCGGCTCGCCGCCGCCGGCCAGCGCATGGCGCCGCCGCACGAGAAGTTCGTAGTTGAACGCCGCGTCCGGCCGGTTCCCGTCGTCCTGCAGCAACTCGGCGTACAGTGCAATCGCGCGGTCGAGACTCTCGAGCCGCTCCACGCGGGGGACACCCGGCCGCTGTCCCGCGCGGTAGGCCGCGTTGGCGACGGCCAGGCGCAGTGCGGGGTTCTCCCGCGCCGCGGCGGACGGCGCGCCGTCCGGCTGCTCCAGCAGCGAGGCATAGTCTCCCTGCCAGTAGCGGATCGCGGCGCGCCGCGCGGCGACCTCCGCCCGCACCCCGGCCAGCACCCACGGTATCCGCTCGGTCGGCCGCAGGTAGTCGTCCACCCGCGCGTACCCGCGTTCGGCGGCACTCAGGTTGGCGGTCGCGAGTTCGAACTGGGCCTCGGCCAGGCCGCGCTCGACGAAGGCCCGGGCGGCGCCGGCGGCCGCGAGCAGGCCGACCGCCACGGCGGCCAGCGCGCAACGGGGTTCAATCATCGTGCTCACGGGAATCTCCTGAATGTCCTGACGCCCAGCGTCAAGGCGCAGGCAACCGTCCACAGCGCGGCCGCGATCAGCGCGAACGGCGCGAACCGGGGATCGCGCGTGACGTAGCGGGTGACCTGGATGCGGCCTGCCGCCAGCCGATCGATTTCGTGGACCGCCTCGAGGATCATGTCCTCGTCGGCCGCCGGGAAGAACCGGCCGCCGGTCCGCTCGACGGCCTCCTTCCACACCACGTCCGGCAGAATGTCGCCGAGCTGCTGGTCGTAGCTGGTGCGAATGAAGTACACCGGAATCCGGTTGTCGGACGCCTCGCGGAGGATGTCGTCCAGCGACCGGTCCTCGTAAACCGCATGCGTGTCCTGCCCGTCGCTGAAGATGACGATGAGGTTCCCGGTCGCCTGCAGGAAATCGAAGGTGCGATAGAGCTGCACGCCCCGGTTGATGGCCTCCATGATCAGGGTGCCGTGGTCCGGAAAGCGGCGGTACTCCTCGGGCGTCCCGATCAGGCCGATGCTGAGCAGGATGTTCTCGTAGTCGTTGGTGAACGGCGTGACGATGTACGCGCGACTGCCGAACTCGATGAGGGCGACGAGGTCGTGGTAGGGACCATCCATGCGCCGGCGCACGAAGTACTCGGCCGCCGCCACGTTGGCCAGGAACGTGTTGCCTGCCCGGAGCCGGCGGGTCGAGAACGCGGAGTTCATGCTCAGCGAGGCATCGATCAGGATCGTGATCCGATGACCCGGGTAGGAGGTCTCTTCCTGCACGAGGGCCGCCTGCGGCGCCGCAAGGGCGGCCGCGAAGAAGGGCAGCCCGGCGACGAACAGCAGGAACGCGCCGTGGCGCACAGCACCGCGACCGCGGCGCGCCGCCCCCGGCACGAGCGCCGGCAGCATGATGGCGCGACGCCCGGGACGATCCGTCGTGACCGCACGCGCCACGAGCATGCCGAGCGCAACAAGCGCGAGGAGAGCCGCGACGAGGAGGGCCTCCCGCAGCCGCCCGAACCCGACCTGCCCCGGCGCCAGGCGTTCCAGTTCGCCCCACGTCGCGCCGATCTGTGCCAGCAGCGCCGTCAGCGTATCCATGACCGCCACCAGTCGTGGACGGCCGCCGCCGCCTGCCTGACCCGGCGAACCGGTGCCAACGTGCGGATGCGGAGCGGGCGCGTCGCTGCGAGTCCGCTGTCGAGCTCTCGTTCCAGCACGTCGCTGTCCGGTTTGCTGCCGCGGGCGTAGCGTGCCGCGCTGAATGCCGCCAGGGCGCTCTGCAGCCGCTCTGCATCGCCGTCGGCACACGGCGCGGGCGCGGTGCCCGCGGCGTGCCGGGCGGCGGCATTCGCCAGCAGCCCGGGCGTCACGGCGGACGAGACGACAACGGAATTCGTCCGCAGCAGCCCGGAGCGGATCTGCAGCTCGCCTGCCCGCAGCGGACCGGCGGCGTCGGCGGTGCGCTCGGCCACGGGGCGCCCCAGCGCGAGCGCGGCGCCGAGACGCAGGGCCGTGAGCGCCCGTTGAATCGCATCCGGGGTCCACCCTGCGGCGAGGCTCAGCTCGCGCAGTGCCGTCAACTCCCTGGTCACGCCCCACGCGACGACCGCGGCGGGCGTCGGCCTCGCCTCGCCGGCCTTGCCGGCCTCGCCGCGGCGCGCCCGCCGCGCGCGCCGGACGCCGACGACCAGCAGTCCGAGCGCTAAGATCCCCAGCCCCGCGGCAGCCAACAGCAGCAGGCGCGCACGAAAGCCGCGCGCCTCGGCGTCGCCGAGCGTGCCCGGCGAAAGACCGCGGATGGCGCTCCGGTCGTCCGGAACGAGCGCTGTGATGCGGATGGACTCCGCGGGCAGGAGATACGTGAGCTCACGTCCGGGCAGGAGGGCTCCGTCGTCCAGTCGCCGCTCGATTCGGTAGTTGAGCTCGAGTGGCGGTATCTCGACATCGGCGCCGAAGTAGTCCTCCCCGATGAGACGCAGCGTGTAGTGGTACTGGAACAGGCGCCCGGAACCTGTTTGGACATCGGCGAACCGCTCGCCGTGCAGGATGTCGAACGGGCGAATGTCCAGCGCCTCGGGTTCCAGTCCGGCCGGATCCGGCACGGCCCGGGCCTGATCCGTCTCCACGACGCGGCAGGTGAGGGTCATCGTGAAGTGTTCACCGACGCGTACTGCGCCCGGGTCCACCCGTCGCCAACAGCGGAGCGCGTCGGCCGCCTCCCCGGCGCCCTGCGGCAGCGCGAGGGCTGCCGCGGCCGGCGCGCTGCCGAGATGCAGGGCGCCCCCCAGGATCGTCAGCAGCAGGCGGTGCCGGACGACACGGTTCATCGCTTGCGCCTCCGCCGGCTATCGAGAAATTCGGCCAGTGCACGGTGCTCGCCGCCGGATTGCACACGGACGACGTCGAGACCTCGCTGCCGTGCAGCCGCCGCCGAACGATCCTGCCAGTCGCGAACCCGCTCGGCCAGGCGCTCGAGCTCACGCGCGGAGAGCAGACTCGCCCGGCCGGACTCCGAGTCGTACGCCTCGATCCAGCCGGTCGACACCGGCGGCAGTCCGAACGCGAAGGCGCTGTCGACCATCACAAGGAATACGTCGTGGAGCGTGTTCAGTGCCGCGAATTCCTCGACCAGCAGCTCGGGAGGATCGACGAGAAAGTCAGACACCACGGGCAGTAGCGAGCGCTTTCGAAGCAGGCCGGCCAGGTCTTCGCGCCCTTCCGGCGCTTGCCGGCGGTCCGCCGTCGCCAGGCTGTCCTGGTAGATGTCCACGCAGTGCATGGCGTGGTTCCTGCCGGTGCGCGGCCGCGCGGCCAGCCGCCGCGACCGACCGTCCATCGCGACGAGCCCGACCAGGTCCTGGCAGAAGGCCGCCGCCAACACCAGGGTGGCCACCGTGCGGGCGATCACCTTGGCAATCGGCGTGCCGTCGACGCCGCACCGCGTCGAGCGGGACGTGTCGGCGACGATGATGACCGGCGCCGTGCTCTCCTGCTCGAACTCGCGAGTGATCAGCGGGCTGAAGTTGGTGAGGCTCGACTGCGGCCAGTCGACCGCCGACGGTCGGTCGCCCGGCTGCCAGTCGCGCAGTCCGACCAGATCGAAGCCCGATCCGTGGAAGACGCTATGGTGGGCGCCCAGTGCGTACTCGCGCATCCGGCGCAGCACCACCAGTTCGAGGTCCTGGATCTCCTCCCAGCTGACCAGCTGTTCCCCGGCGGGCGTCGTCATGGGATCGGCACGCGCTCGACCAGGTCGTCGATCACGGTCTCCGCGCGGACCCCGTGGTTGGCCGCGTGCGGCGCGAGCCACACGCGGTGGCCGAGGACATAGCGGGCGAGTTGCTGCACGTCTTCCGGCAACACTTCCGACCGGCCGCCCGTGAGCAGCGCCCACACCTTTGCCAAACGTCCCCAGCAGATGGTCGCGCGCGGTGATGCGCCCAGGTCCACGAACCGCTCGACCAGCTCCGACGGCGACCGCGTGAACCACTCGGTGTCGGGGTCGTACGGCCGCGAGGCGGCCACCAGCCGCTGGATGTAGCGCCCCAGCGCCTCGTGCAGGAAGACGCGCTCGGTGATGGCGGACCGCAGCTCGATGACCCGTTCCTTCCGGATCAGGCCGTCGAGCCGGACCTGCTTGAAGTCGAAGTCGACGAGCTTCTGCTCCTCGTCCGGCGGCAGGTAGCCGATGGTCACCATGATTGCGAAGCGGTCCGTGGCCGCCTCCGACAGCGGGAACGTTCCCTGTCCCAGCTCGACCGGATTCATCGTGGCGATGGCGAAACTGAATGCGGGCAGCTTGTAGGTCTGCTTGCCGACCGTGACCGCCCGGTCCTGGAGGCCCTCGAGGAACGCGCTCTGCGACTTGAGCGGGATCCGGTTGATTTCGTCGAGCAGAATGACCTCCGCGGAGGCGAGCGGGCCGAATTCGGTCATCAAGGCGCCGGTGACCGGGTTCACCATCTCGAATCCGACGACCTCGGTCGGCTGCAGGTCTGCCCGACCCTGCAGGCGGGCGAACTTGGCGCCGCTGATGGCGGCCAGGATCACGCCGAAGAACGTCTTCCCCACCCCGGGCACACCGCGCAGGAGCAGGTTGCCGGCATTGACCTGGCGCTGCTGCTCGCGGTCGTACGTCGTGGGGATCTCCGCCATCAGAACCATGTTGGCGAGTGCCTTCTCGCGCTCGTACCCGACGAGTGCCTTGCTGCCCTCCGCGACGATCGCCGCGTGGAAGTCGACCGCGTCCTGCAAATCCGCATCCATAGAGGTCAGCCCGCGCAGCCGCCCTGCCCGTGGTGCTCAGGCCGCATCGCCCCCGTCCTCGAGCGCGGCAATCGCCTTGCCGACACGCACGTACCGCGCGTACCGGTCCTGGTAGGTCTGGAGCTTCTCCTGATTGACGGCGGCCAGGCGGGCACGCAGCGCCTCGGCGGCATCTCCCGCGGCTTCCTCCAGCGCGGCCTCCGCCGCCGCGGCGCGCTCCTTGTACTCGAGGTCGTGCTGCCGCTCCCAGGCCAGCCAGTCGGCCGTCCACCGCGCGTGGGCCGCCTCCACGGCCTCCCGCGAGAAGGGATACTGCCCGCCGCTCGCGGCGTCGAGCCGCGCGAACGCCTCGGGGAACAGCGCGCGCGCCGTCCGCGCCGCAGCGCACCAAGCCACGAAGCGCTCCGGGTCGGTTTGGCCGGCCGCCACCGCCGGCCCGAAGGTGGCCAGCAGGTGCAGCAGCGCCGCCTCCTGCCGTCGCCGACGCAACTCGGAAAGCAGGAGCCCGGCCGCCATGCCTGCGGCCAATACGACGGCGACCGCCAAGAGCCCGGCTCCGGTCACGCTCCCGTCACCCCGCCGCGTCAGTACTGCAGGGCTGCCGTGACCCGCTCGCCGGCCAGCCGCCCGCGGCCTTCGAGCGCCGTCAGCTCGACCAGGAACGAGAGTCCCGCCACGTGCGCACCGCAGCGCTTGACCAGGGCGACAGCGGCCTGGGCCGTTCCGCCGGTGGCCAGCAGATCGTCGACGATGAGGGCGCGCTGGCCTGCTGCGAGCGCGTCTTCGTGGATCTCCAGCGTGTCGCTGCCGTACTCGAGGTCGTAGGTGACCTGGGTCGTGCGCCACGGCAGCTTGCCCGGCTTGCGCACCGGCACGAACCCCACGCCCAGACGGTCGGCGACGGCCGCACCCAGGATGAAGCCGCGGCTCTCGATGCCGACGACCACTTCAGGCCGCGAGTCGCGGCAGGGGTCGGTCACGGCGTCTACCGCCGCCTGGAAGCCGCCCGCGTCCTGCAGCAGCGTCGTGATGTCCCTGAAGAGAATCCCCGGCTTCGGAAAGTCCGGCACCTCCCTGATCAACCGCCTCAATGCTTCCATCGCACTCCCCTGCGGCCGGCCGTTCATCTCCGGATGGCGAACCCGCCGAACCGGCCCGTCGGATGCAGTCCTTCCGTCGTCACAGCATCCACCCGCGCCAGGGGCGGCCCCTGGCGAATGCAGCGCTCGAAGCGCGCGACGGCCGCCGCGCAGCCTTCGACCAGCGCCTCGACGCGGCCGTCGGCCAGGTTGCGAACGTAGCCGCAGAGGCCTTCCCGGCTGGCCGCCGCCTCCGTGAAGAAGCGAAACCCCACCCCCTGCACCATGCCGCGTACGAGGTACCGTCGGGCAATCGGAACGTCCATCGACCGGTCCGCGATTATAGCCGACCCGTTGTCGTGCGCCGGCGGCGCAAGTCTCGGCGGTGTCTTGCACGTGTGCGGACGCACGCAGCCCGGCGCGCCCGGTCTGTGGACTGTGGTACGCTCACTCCGCGCCGCACGAGTCGCCGGCGCCGTCAACGAGGAGAAGCCAGATGACTTCAGCAGCTCGGCTTGGTGCCGGCATCCTGCTCTTCGCCGGCATCCTGCTCCACGGACCTGCGGCGGTCGCGCAGTTCGACAGCGTCGGGTCGCTCGACTTTCCGACCTCCGCGCGCTCGGCCGAGGCCCAGCAGCACTTTCTGCGCGGCGTCGCCATCCTGCACAGTTTCGGGTGGAAGCAGGCCATCGAGCAGTTTCGCGCGGCCCAGGAACTCGAGCCGGACTTCGCCCTCGCGTACTGGGGCGAGACGCTGTGCTACAACCACCCGCTCTTCGCGACCGCGGCCGATGACGACAACCCACGGGCCACACTGGCGCGCCTGGGCGCCACACCGGCCGAGCGGCTTGCGAAGGCGCCGACCCCGCGGGAGAAGGGCTTCCTGCAGGCCGTCGAGGCGCTCTGGGGCGACGGCGACTATGACACGCGCCGCGTCGCCTACATGCAGGCCATGGAGCGGCTCTACCGGCAGTTTCCCGACGACGACGAGGTGGCAACGTTCTATGCGCTGTCACTGCTCAGCGGCTCGCGCGCGCTGGGGGATCAGTCGGGGCGCCTCGAGATGCGCGCGGGCGCAATCGCGCTGGGCGTCTTCGGGGCCAACCCCGACCACCCGGGCGCGCCGCACTACGCGATCCACGCCTTCGACGACCCAATTCACGCGCCGCTCGCGTTGCCCGCCGCGCGGCGCTACGCCGAGATCGCTCCCGCTGTGGCACACGCCCGGCACATGCCGACGCACATCTTCATCCAGCACGGCATGTGGGAGCTCGTCTCGCAGCACAACCAGTCGGCCTACGACGCGGCGCGTGCGCTGTGGAATCCCGGCGACAGCGTCGGCGATACCGTCCACCCGCTCGATTGGGGTCAGTACGGCGACCTCCAGCGCGGCGACTACGTCCGGGCGCGCAACTGGATCGAGCGCCTGGAGAAGGTGATCGACGAGAGCGACGGCGCGCAACGGGCCGTGGATTCGCTGGCACTGCTCCGGGCGCGCTACGTCGTCGAGACCGAGGAGTGGAAGATCGCGCCGCCCACCGCCGACACCTCGCTGCACGAGCTGCTGGCGACCGGCCTCAGCGCGTTCCGCCTCGGCGACGCCGACACCGTCCGTCACGCTGCCACCGCGCTGGAGGCCCGTGCGGCCGACGGCGACAAGCCGGCACAGATCATGCACAACCAGGTGGCGGCCCTGGCGGCGCTGGCCGACGGTCGCGGCGAGGAGGCGGTGGCGCTGATGGATGCGGCCATCGCGGTCGTCGAGACGATGCGGCCGCCCAACGGTGCCGCGAACCCCGTCAAGCCGCCGTACGAGCTGTACGGCGAGCTGCTCCTGGAGCTCGGACAGCCGGCGGCGGCAGCGACCAAGTTCGAGCAGTCGTTGCTGCGCATGCCGGGGCGCATGCGCTCACTGCTGGGGGCTGCACGCGCGGCGGCCGCCGCCGGCGACGCGCAGACTGCCCACGCCCGCTACGCAACGCTCATCGAACAGTGGCACGGGAAGTCCGACGATCCGGCGGTCGCCGAGGCCCGCGAGTTCACCGCGAGTCGCGGCTGAGGCCGGCGCAAACAACGCAGCGGGTGGCGGAGGGGGTCCCATGTGGAAGACGTTGGCCTCGGCGACCGCCGGCGCGCTGCTCCTGGGTACGACCGGCAGCGCCCAGTTGCGGAGCACGTACGACTACTGGCAGCACCAGCGGCAGATGGTGCGCCATGGCCAGCAGGCCATCTTCATGTGCAACGGCCTGTTTACGTCGCACCGCTCGCTCGAGCAGGTGTTCGCGCAGGAGCTGGCCTTCCTGCCGCAGCCGGTCGGCACGCCGGCCGGCGGCGACTACACGATCGACCGCGAACGGCAGGCCGTGACAGTCGGCGCCGGACATGGCGTTCCGCAGATGCGGGCTGCGTTCCGCGACGGCATCGGCTGCATCATTCTCGGGCCTGAGCAGACCTTGGACGACATCGATACCCTGCCGATTCAGACCCTGGCTCCACCGCCGGGTGACCCGGCGACGATTGCCTGGCCGGATGGTGATCTCGTCGCGCGGCAGGCGCGGCCGTCCTACCTAGACGCGGGCGCGCTGCAGGCGGCATCCGACTGGTCGTTCGATCGCGAATCGCCGGAGCAGGTCACGCTGAGCCTGCTCGTCGTCCACCGCGGGGCGATTGTCCACGAGCGTTACGCGCCCGGCGTTGACATGACGACCCGGACGCGCACCTGGTCGACCGCCAAGAGCGTGGCGTCCACACTCATCGGAATGCTCGTCGACGACGGCAAGCTGGGGCTGGACGAGCCCCTCGGCTACGACTTCCTTCCGCAGGCGCCGGCCGCCGAGCACGACCCCCGCGCGGCGATCACGCTACGTCATGTCCTGAACATGTCGAGCGGTCTCGAGCCGGTCGACAACGCGGGCCGCGAGTACGCCATCGGGTCGGGACTTTCGTACTGGGCAGGTGCGAGCTCGGTCGTCGGCGCGCGCAGCCGGGGCCTGATTCGCAAGCCGGGCACGAATTGGGACTACGAGAACTACGACACGCTGCTGGGTATCTACGCCCTGAAGCGCGCCCTGGGCGGCGGGCAGGCCTACCTGGAATTCCCGCGGCGGCGGTTGCTGGATCGCATCGGGATGCGCAACACGCTTCTGAGCACGGATCGTTTCGGCGATTTCGTGCTGAGCAGCCAGGTCTATACCAACGCGCGCGACCTGGCGCGCTTCGGGCTGCTCTATCTGCAGGGTGGAGTCTGGCACGGCGAGCGGCTCGTCTCCAGGGAGTGGATCGATTTCGTGCGGACGCCGGCACCGGCCACCCGGGGCCACGGCAGCCTTTACGGCGGGCAGTTCTGGCTCGTTCCCGACGGCCGGACCGACGTGCCGAGGGACGCCTATGCCACGTCGGGCAATCGGGGCCAGTACGTGGTGATCGTCCCGTCGCACGACCTCGTCATCGTGCGGCGCGGGCTCGACTACGGAGGTCAGGGCTTCGACCGCTGGGACATGACGCGCGAGGTGCTCAAGGCGTTCCGGAACATGCCGGCGCAGACGGAGTCGGGCTGACGCCCGCGGTGTCCACCGCGAATCCCTACACGAAACGCACCAGTCTGACGTTCAGTGCCCGGGTCGCCCCGGTGGTGCCCTTCCACTGGACCAGAATCGGGCTCTGGTAGGTGCCCCAGCCGATCTCTCCGCGGCCGTCGCCGCCGCGGTCCAGCACCGGCAGGCTGATCCCCCGCTTCATGCGCAGGAAATGCGATACCGGGAGGGCCAGCGCCCGGTTCATCAGCCGCTCCACGAGGGACTGGCGAACGCCCACGCGGTCCATGAGCTTGTTGAAGAGCTGGACCGCGTCGTATTGCGCGTAGTTCAGTGCCCGGGCCGGTATGGCCCGCGGGGACTGCAGCGCTTCCTTCGCCTCCTTGCCGATCTGCACCATGAACCGGAACGGGTCCCGCAGTACCTCGCGCAGGTCGTGCGTCATGAGCAGGGTCTCGTACTCGTTCACCGTCAGGCCTGCACTGCGCTCGTCCGGCGGCAGTGACACGTCGAAACGGCCGAACGACACCTGGTGCTGCCGTGCCAGTTCCTCCAGTCGGTGCATGAAGCCGAGGCGCGGATCGCGCAGGTTCTGCGCGTCGATCGCGTGTGCCGATGCATCGACCTGGACTTGCGCCCGGAAGACCTCCTCCTCGCGGTTGTATGCGATGACCGTCGTTCGCCGCTGCCGCGTGCCACCCGCGTGAACCCCGTCGAGTTCCACGAACCAGACCGGCTCGTCTCCGCGCAGCTCGTAGGATGTGGCGTTTCGCAGCCCGCTGCCCATGAAGGCGAGGTGCGAGTCGGCGTTGCGGGGCTCCACGGCGCGCTGCTGCTCGGAGAGCTCTTTCCGCAGATGTACCTTGTCGTGGACGTAGTCGGCGCCCGGCGGGAAGAGCTTGTTGAAGACCTGCAGATAGTCCTGGATGTTGTTGCTGTCGTGGTCCAGCACCGCGGCCAGGCGCTGGTCGAGATAGCCGGCCGTGGTGTGGTCCGAAATGTAGAATGCCTTGGGATGGCGGGAGAACTCGGGTCCAAACTCCTGGCGCAGCTTGCCGCGGACGTCGATGAGATCGAGGCGGGAAGTGGGTCTGATGCGGAGTGTCGCGTGGAAGGGTTTGTCGCCGGCCCGGGTGTACCGGTGCACCAGGATCATCGTCGGGCGTCATGGTACGCCATGACCGTCCGAGACGCCAATGGCAGCCGCCGCCCGGCTATCCGGGCGTTACGCAACCGGGCCGGAGCAGGACGGGCGCCGAGGAAGGAAAATCGAACTGCGACGGAAGGTGGTCGGGGCGAGAGGATTTGAACCTCCGACCCCTCGGTCCCGAACCGAGTGCTCTACCAGGCTGAGCCACGCCCCGACACGGCTACCATTGTAGCGCAGTCCGCCCGCGCGGGTCAGCCGGCATCGGCAGTCGCGTGCGAAAGCAGCGCGTCGACCGCCTCGAGGGCGCCGTGCGCGGTCCAGTCGGCCTGCAGCGGGGTGACGGAAATCCAGCCCTCCCGCACGGCCTGGTAGTCCGAGCGGGGATCGGATTCCCAGTCGAGCTGCGCGACGTCGATCCAATAGTACGGCTGCTGGCGGGGATCGAACGCCTCGGTCACGGCTGTCTTGTGGTTCCGCCGCGCCTGCCAGGTGCTCTTGATCCCGCGCGCCGGCCCACGCGGCAGGTTGACGTTCAAGAACGTGCGCGGCGGCAGCCCCACTTCCAGGACGGTCGAGGCCAGTCGGGCCGCGGTTGCGCCGGCCTGCGTGAAATCCGGTTCTCCCCGCACCCGCTTCTGCGATACCGCCAGACTGGGTGCACCCAGCAGCATACCCTCCAGCGCCCCGGCCACCGTGCCGGAGTAGGTCACGTCGTCGCCCAGGTTCCAGCCGATGTTGATCCCGGACACTACCAGTTCCGGAATCCCCTGCAGAATCCGGCTGGCGGCGATGTTGACGCAGTCGGTCGGGGTCCCGTCCACGCTGAACCAGCGCTCGTCGACCTGCCTGAGACGCAGCGGGCGCCTGAGCGTCAGCGCGTGTCCGATCGCGCTGGACTCGGCTTCCGGTGCGACGACGTAGACGTCGCCGAGCGGGGCGAGCGACTCCGCCAGCGCCGCGAGGCCGGGCGAGCGCACGCCGTCGTCGTTGGTTACGAGAATCCGGGGCACCTGCTATCCCGTTCGGGAACGCCGTCGGCCACGACGCCCGGGCGCCGCAGTATCATGGATGTTGCCGCCATGGCACACCCGTTCGACGCGGTTCTGCTCATCAGCTTCGGCGGCCCTCAGGGGCGCGCGGACATCCGACCGTTCCTGCGCAACGTGCTGCGCGGCCGCCGCATACCCGACGCCCGCTTCGAGGCCGTCGTCGGGCACTACGAGCGGTTCGACGGCATCTCGCCGTTGACTGCCATCACGCTGCGCCAGGCCGCCGGCCTGCGCGCGCGGCTGGCAGCCGACGGGCCGCCGGTCCCCGTCTTCGTGGGCATGCGCAACTGGCATCCCTTCCTGGAGGACACGCTGGCCGGCATGGCGCAGGCCGGCGTGCGCCACGCGCTCGCCGTGCCGCTGGCCGCTCACCACACCTACTCGAGCTGCGGTCAGTACAAGCAGAACGCCGTCACCGCGAGGCACTGGCTGCGCTCCACGCGCGGCTGCGACATCGAGCTCACCTACCCGCCGGGCTGGCACGCGCACCCGGGCTTCGTGAGCGCGAACGCCCGCCACATCGAACAGGCACTGGCGGAACTGGCTCCGCCGCGGCGGGACCGCGCACGGCTCGTGTTCACGGCGCACAGCATCCCGCAGGCAATGGCGCGCGAGTCCCGCTACGAGGCCGAACTGGAAGAATCGGCGCGCCTCATCGCGGACGAGCTCGGACGGTCGGACTGGGCACTCGTCTATCAGAGCCGCAGTGGAAACCCTGCGGATCCCTGGCTCGAGCCGGATGTCTGCGACTACCTGCGGGCGGAGCGCGCGCGCGGCCTGGCCGCGGCGGTACTCTGTCCGCTGGGATTCGTGGCCGATCACGTCGAGGTGCTGTACGACCTCGACACAGAGGCCGGCGAGGTGTGCCGCGCGGTCGGGCTCGACATGCGACGCGCGGCGGCGGTCAACGCACACCCGCTGTTTCTCGACGCACTCGCCGACATCGTCCGCACGGCCTGGCAGCGGTACGCCGCCGGGCGCGCCCTGCCGATTGTGCCGCCCGTGCCGCCGTCTCGGACCGAGCCGCCGCCGCCCGCGCGCTGAGAGTACGCGCGTCAGCCGGCCACCGGCGCGGTGCAGTGCTTGTCGAACGCCGCGGTCAGCTCGCGCGCGATGCTGTCGGCTTCCTGATTCTCGATCTGGTGCCGCTCCATCAAGTAGACGAGTTTCCCGTTCTGCAGCAGCGCGACCGCCGGCGAGGACGGCGGATACCCGGTGAAGTAGCCCCGCGCCTTCTCGGTTGCCTCGATGTCGGCACCCGCGAACACGGTGGCGACGAGGTCCGGCTTCACCGCATGCTGCAGCGCCAGGGCTACGCCCGGACGGGCCTTGCCGGCTGCGCAGCCGCAAACGGAGTTCACGACGACCATGACGGTGCCGGAGGTCTCGTGCAGCCCCTTGTCCACCTCCGCAGCGGTGCGCCATTCGACGGCGCCGAGACGCGTCAGCTCGTCACGCATCGGCGCGATGAAGAACTCTGGATACACGTTCTGCTCCTTTCAGACCACGGACTCCGGAATGCGCCCGCTGCCGGGGGCGTCGACGCCCCCGGAGAACGGACCAAGGGTAGCACATGGCGCCGCCCGCTCATCCCGCCCCGGCAGCGGCGAGGCGCCGGTTGAAGACGCGCAGCAGGAGGAGCGCAATGCCCCACTGCAGCAGGCAGGTCCCCAGGCTGTAGATCCGCAGCGGGTTCCACCACTCGGCCGCGTCGTAGACGGCGACGGCCTGGTAGATCCACCATCCGAACATGGCCGCGAACTCGACGGGCACCAGGTACTTGAGCACCCATTCGTATGTCCGTCCCAGGCGGCCGGTATCCGGGCCGAGATCGACCAGCTCCGTACGAAAACGTCGCTGCCCGTAGCCGGTCACGGCCAGCGACATGAACAGCCCGTTGATCATCAGGGCCAGGCCCCAGACCCAGTCCTGGTTCTCGAACACCGCCATGCTCACGGCGGACGGCATGCCGCAGACGATCCCGGCCCCGGCCACGACCCGGACCGCCGCGCGCCGCGCCAGGCCGCCATCCATCAACGCCCGCGTCGCCAGCTCGATCATGGCGATCAGGGACGAGAGCGCAGCGCAGAAGAGCGCCAGGAAGAACAGCGGCAGGAAGATGCGGCCCGCCGGAACCAGCTCGAACAGTTGAGGGATCCAGATGAACGTCAGCCCGGTGTTGCCAGCCGCCATTGCTTCCAGCGCCTCGCTGGTCGACAGAATGGCAAAGGCGGTCGGCAGGATTGCCATGCCGGCCAGCAGCGATGCCACGTTGTTGCCGACGCCGATCGCCGTCGCGCTGCCGACCACGTCCTCTTCTCGCCGGACGTAGATCGCGTAGGTGAGCAGCAGGCCCCAGCCCGCCCCGGTGGACCACGCCGACTGCGTCAGGGCTTCGAGCCACGTCCGATAGTCGAGCAGCGCCGACAGATCAGGCTGGAACAGGAACGCCAGACCGCGGCCGGCGCCGTCGAGCGTAACGGACCGGGCGACCGCAATCAGCAGCAGCACGAACAGGGTGGGAATCAGTACCCGGTTCGCGCGCTCTATCCCCCGCGCGACGCCGCGGGAGACGATGGCCGCGGCGATTGCCAGCGCGGCCGCGTGGAACAGAATCGGTTGCCAGACGGACTGGCTGTACGCCTGCCAGTAGCCGGCGGCGTCGACCCCCGGTTCCCCGGTGAAGCTGGCGAAGACGTACTTCAGTGTCCAGCCCGTGACGACCGAGTAGTAGAACATGATCATGGTCGTCGTCACGACCACGAAGCCCCCCATCCAGGCGCGACGGTGTCCGAGAAAGGTGGTGAAGGCGCCGATCGGCCCGCGCCGGGCGCCGCGTCCGAGACCGAACTCGGCAATCAGCAGCGGGAGCGACCACAGGACGAGAAACAGCGCCCACGGAATCAGGAAGGCCGCCCCGCCGTTCTGGGCGGCGATGCGCGGGAAGCGCCAGAGGTTGCCGGTTCCGACGGCCATGCCCAGGCCGGCGGCGATGATTGCCCAGCGCGACGAGAACAGCTCGGGTTTCCTCATGCTCTCACCCGGAGGGGGCTCTCCAGTGTAGCAGCGCGCGCCGTACCTTGCTATAGACCGTATCAAGGAATATACTCAGCTGAACGCAACCTGTAGAACCCGATGACCCGTGAGGTAATCTTCATCAGCATGGCGGCGCGGGAGCTGGGAATGCACCCGCAGACCCTGCGCAAGTACGAACGCCTGGGCCTCGTGCGGCCGACGCGGACCATCGGCAGCATGCGGCTCTACTCGAGTCAGCAGATCGAGCGGCTGCGGGTCATCAAGCGGCTGGTCGACGAGTCGGGCATCAACCTGGCGGGCGTCCAGCAGCTCCTGGAGGTGGCCGACGCCGTGAAACGCATGCGGCCGCTGGTCGACGAGGAGCGCGCCTCCCGGGACAACCGGCGTGCGCTCCGGCGGGAGCTCGACCGGCTTATCCGGCTGCTGGGCCTGTAGCGGTCATGGAGTTCAAGGACTACTACGAGGTGCTGGGTGTTGCCCGCGACGCGTCGCCGGCTGACATCAAGAAGGCGTACCGCAAGCTCGCGCGTCGGTACCATCCGGACGTCAATGCCGGAGACAGCGCGGCCGAGAAGCGCTTCAAGGAGGTAAACGAGGCGCATGAAGTTCTCGGCGATCCCGACAAGCGGCGCCGGTACGACGAGCTGGGGGCGAACTGGCGCCACTACGACCGGGCGCAGTCCGCGGGTGCGGGCTCGTTCGCGGGCGCCCCTTTCGGCTTCGGCGCCGCGCATCCCTTCTCCGATTTCTTCGAGACCTTCTTCGGCCGGTCTGCCCCCGGCCGACGCCAGGCGCACCCCCCGGGCCGGGGGGCGGACATCGAGCACGTGCTCGAGCTGAGCCTCGACGAAGCGTTCCGCGGGTCGACGCAGCGGCTGCTGATCCGCGGCGGCCGCAGGCAGCGGCCGGTCGACGTCCGCATCCCGGCCGGCGCCACGGACGGCGCGCTCATCCGCGTCGCGGGCAAGGGCGAACCTGGGAATGCCGGCTTTGCCGCGGGCGACCTGCTGCTGCGAGTGCGTGTCGCACGCCATCCGCGCTTCAACCTGCGCGGCCGCGACCTGTACGCCGAGGTCCCTGTTCCGTTGACTACCGCGGTCCTCGGGGGGAGCGTCGAGCTGGTAACGCTCGACGGGCAGACGGTACGCCTCAGGATTCCAGCGGCCACCCAGCCGGGTCAGGTGTTCCGGCTCAAGGGCCGGGGAATGCCCGGCGCCGGCCGGCGCTCCCGCGCCGGCGACTTGCTCGCCACGGCCCGCGTGGCAATTCCCCGCGAGCTGGGCAGCGCCGAGCGCGCCCACTACGAGGCTCTCGCGGACCTCGGGAAGCAGGAGGCCCGCCAGGCCAAGAGCACGGTGGCTTGACATGCAGCGAGCAACGGAAAAAGCGCAGGAGGCCCTGCTGTCGGCACAGCAGCTCGCCGAGCAGGCGGAACATCCGGAGCTGGAGCCGGAACACCTCCTCATCGCCCTGGCGGAACAGCCGGACGGCATCGTACCCGGACTCCTGCGCCGGCTCGCGGTCGACCCCCGGGCGGTCACCACTGCAGCTCGCGCCGAGGTTGCGAAGCTGCCGTCGGCCAGTGGCGGCGCACCGCCCGGTCAGTCTACGCGTTTGCGGCAGATCATCAGTCAGGCGGCCAGCGAGGCCCGGCGCCTCAAGGACGAGTACGTCAGCACGGAGCATCTGCTGATCGCCCTGGCTGCCGAGGGCGGCCGGGCGCCGGCAGCCCGCATACTGCACGCGCACGGCGTGGCCGGCGACCGGATCTACGACGCACTGACGGCGGTACGCGGATCGCAACGGGTCACCGATCCACACCCTGAAGGCAAGTACGAAGCACTCGAGCGCTACGGGCGCGATCTCACGGAGCTCGCGCGTCAGGGCAGACTCGACCCGGTGATTGGCCGGGACGAGGAGATTCGCCGTCTCGTACAGGTGCTTTCGCGGCGCACGAAGAACAACCCGGTGCTGATCGGCGAGCCCGGCGTCGGCAAGACGGCCATCGCGGAGGGACTCGCGCAACGGATCGTGCGGCAGGACGTGCCGGAGAGCCTGCAGCGGAAGCGGATTGTCGCCCTCGACATGGGCGCCCTCGTCGCCGGTGCCAAGTACCGCGGCGAGTTCGAAGAGCGGCTCAAGGCCGTACTCAAGGAGGTGACTGACGCGGCCGGCGGCATCGTGCTGTTCATCGACGAGCTGCACACGGTGGTGGGAGCCGGCGCCGCGGAGGGCTCGATCGACGCGTCCAATATGCTGAAGCCGATGCTGGCGCGCGGCGAGCTGCATACGATCGGTGCCACGACACTCGACGAGTACCGCAAGCACATCGAGAAGGACGCGGCGCTCGAGCGCCGTTTTCAGTCGGTCCTCGTCGCGGAGCCCACGGTCGAGGACAGCATCAGCGTCCTGCGCGGCCTGCGGGAGCGCTACGAGATTCATCACGGCGTCAGGATCAAGGACGCGGCCCTGGTGGCTGCCGCCGTACTGTCCCACCGCTACATTGCCGACCGCTTCCTGCCCGACAAGGCCATCGATCTCATCGACGAGGCCGCCTCGAAGTTGCGAACCGAGATCGACTCGCTGCCGGTTGAGCTGGACGAGGCGCAGCGCCGCATCGTGCAACTGGAAATCGAGCGCGAAGCGTTGCGCAAGGAAACGGACGCCGCGTCTCGTGAACGACTGGCACGGCTCGACAAGGAGCTCGCGGACCGCAAGGAGGAGCGTACCCGGCTGCGGACGCAGTGGGAACACGAGAAGGATGCCATCCAGTCGTCCCGGACGCTCAAGGAGCAGCTCGAGGCGCTGCGCCACCAGATCGACCGGGCACAGCAGGCGGGCAACTACGCGGAGGCGTCGGAGCTGCAGTACGGGCGCCTGCCCGATCTCGAACGACAACTGCGTGAGGCGGAGAGCGGCCAGCCGGACGCGCCGGCGCAGACCCGCATGCTGAAGGAGGAAGTCGGCGAGGAGGACATCGCCGAAGTTGTCAGCAAGTGGACACACATCCCGGTCAGCAAGCTGGTGGAAGGCGAGATCCGGAAGCTGCTGCACCTGGAAGACAGCCTGCGCGAGCGCGTCGTCGGCCAGGACGATGCGGTTGCCGCCGTGGCGAACGCCATTCGCCGGGCCCGAGCCGGCCTGCAGGATCCGAACCGGCCCCTCGGCAGCTTCATTTTTCTGGGTCCGACCGGCGTCGGCAAGACGGAGCTGGCCCGCGCCCTGGCTGCGCTGCTGTTCGATGCCGACGACGCGCTGATTCGCATCGACATGTCCGAGTACCAGGAGCAGCACGCGGTCTCACGGCTGATTGGAGCGCCACCCGGCTACGTGGGCTACGAGGAGGCCGGGCAGTTGACGGAGGCAGTCCGGCGGCGGCCCTACGCGGTCGTGCTGTTCGACGAGATCGAGAAGGCACACCCGGAGGTGCTCAACGTACTGCTGCAGCTGCTCGACGACGGACGGTTGACCGACGGCAAGGGCCGCACCGTGGACTTCAGGAATGTCGTGGCAATCATGACCTCGAACCTGGGCAGCCGGCCTATCGCCGAGCACGGTGCGGCGGCCGCTGGGGGCGAGCTGGACGACGACGTACGCCGGCAGATCGACGACGTCCTGCGCGCACACTTTCGACCGGAGTTCCTCAACCGTATCGACGAGATCATCCACTTTCGTGCTCTCGGGCGAGTCCACCTGGCAGCCATCGTGGACATTCAACTGCGTCGGCTCGCCCGGCGGCTGGCAGATCGCAACGTGACGCTCGAGCTGAGCGACGCCGCGAAACGGCTGCTGGCCGACGAGGGATTCGATCCGAGGTTCGGCGCCCGGCCGCTCAAGCGGGCGATCCAGCGGCTCGTCCTCGATCCGCTGGCAGTGCGTATGCTGCAGGGTGACTTCGGCGAGGGAGACCGCGTGGTCGCCGAAGTCGCGACGGGCGGCTTGGCGTTTGCAAGGCGGGAGTCGATCAGCGCGTAGGCGGCGAACCGTCGAAGTCGATCCGGTTGTGGGAGCCGTCGCAGAACGGCTTGTTCTCCGACGCGCCGCAGCGACACAGGGCGAACGGCCGGCGCGCAACCGGGAGTTCCACGCCCGCAGCGTCAGCCAGCGTGACATCGTCACCCTCGACGAGCAGCGGGCCGTTTTGCCGCACCGTGATCTTTGCCACGTTCAATCCTCCTCCGGCTACCCCATCTTCTGCATCGAGGCGAGGAAGTCGGCGTTCGACTTGGTCTTGCCCATCTTGTCCAGCAGCAGCTCCATCGCCTCGACCGGCGAGAGCGGATTGAGCACCTTGCGGAGGACCCAGACGCGATTGAGATCGTCACCTTCGAGCAACAGCTCTTCCTTGCGCGTGCCGCTCTTCTGGATGTCGATGGCCGGAAACACCCGCTTGTCCACGAGCTTGCGCTCGAGATGGATCTCCATGTTGCCGGTGCCCTTGAACTCCTCGAAGATCACGTCGTCCATGCGCGAGCCGGTATCGACAAGCGCCGTCGCCATGATCGTGAGCGACCCGCCTTCCTCGATGTTTCGCGCGGCGCCGAAGAACCGCTTGGGTTTCTGAAGCGCATTCGAGTCGAGCCCGCCCGACAGCACCTTGCCCGAAGGCGGAATGACGGTGTTGTAGGCCCGCGCCAGGCGCGTCACGGAATCGAGCAGGATGACGACGTCCTTGCGATGCTCGACCAGGCGTTTGGCCTTCTCGATGACCATCTCGGCCACCTGCACGTGCCGCTGTGCCGGTTCGTCGAAGGTCGACGAGACCACCTCGCCGTCGACGGAGCGCTGCATGTCGGTCACTTCCTCGGGGCGCTCGTCGATCAGGAGCACGATGAGGTACACCTCGGAGTGGTTCTTGACGATGGACTGCGCGATGTTCTGCAGCAACATCGTCTTGCCCGTTCGCGGGGCGGCGACGATGAGACCGCGCTGGCCCTTGCCGATAGGCGTCATCAGATCCATGACGCGGGCGGACAGATTCGACGCCTCCGACTCGAGCTGCAGCCGTTCCTGGGGATAGAGCGGCGTCAGGTTCTCGAAGAAGATCTTGTCGCGCGCCAGCTCGGGCGGCTCGAAGTTGACGGCCTCGACCTTGATGAGCGCGAAGTACCGCTCGCCTTCCTTCGGCGGCCGGATCTGACCCGACACCGTGTCGCCGGTCTGGAGATCGAACTTCCGGATCTGCGACGGAGATACGTAGATGTCGTCGGGTCCGGGCAGATAGTTGTAGTCGGGCGCTCTGAGGAAGCCGAATCCATCCGGGAGCACTTCGAGCACGCCCTCCGAGAAGATGAAGCCGCTCTGTTCGGTCTGCGCCTTCAGGATCTGGAAGATTAGCTCCTGCTTCCGCATGCCGGTCGCGCCGGTGACGCTCAGATCCTTGGCGATCTGCGTCAACTTGGCGATGCTCATGTCCTTGAGCTCGCCGATGTTCAGTGTATCGGCGGCCCGCCGGGGCGCATCGCTCGGCCGCCTGGTTGCCGCGGGCTTCGTCGCTTCGGCGGTGGCTGCGGCATCCGCGCTGCCGGGCCCGGCGGCGGATGATCGCAATGAACGTTTCTGATTGTTGGGCATGAGGTCAGATGGGGAGAGTGATTAGAGACCCTGCACCAGCCTGCCGTTCAGCCAGGCACGACTTGCAGGTGCGCAACCTGCGTGATGTGCAATGAGTTGGGACGTGACAGGCGGCTGGAATCCTACAAGAAAACGCGAGTATAGGATCGACGTCCGGTCATGTCAACACGCCCGGTTCAGTAGCGGGCCGGCGACTCCCCGTGTGCAATCAGACTGCAACCCACGGCCGGCTCCAGCCCGAGTGCCCGGGCCCGCTGCACTACGCGCGGTCCGTCGCTGCCCGGATTCAGCCACAGCACCGGAATCCCCTTGCGGGCCACCTCGTCGACGATACGCTCGCCGATCTCCGGGGGCACGTAGAGGGTCGCCATGTCGATGTCGACCGGCACTTCGAGCACCGAGCGATAGGCCGGCAGCCCCTCGATCATGTCGTCGTGCGGGTTGATGGGAATCACCGTGTAGCCGGCGTGCAGGAAGCCCCGTACCGCCTTGTTGCCGAATTTCCGGCGGTCCTGCGACGCGCCGACCACCGCCACCGTCGCCACCTTCGGGAGTATACCCCGTCGCATAGAATGACGTTGTCGTGCCACGTCACGTAGTCCTGCTCATCGGGGTATGCGCGCTCACCTTCCTGGCCGGGCTCGGACTGCCGGCCATCACCGATTCCGACGAGGGATTCTACGCGGAGAGCGCCCGCGAGATGGTCGAGCGCGGCGACTGGCTGACCCCGCATTTCAACTATGCATACCGCTTCGAGAAGCCGGTGCTCTACTACTGGCTTGCCGCCGGCGCCTACCACCTGCTGGGCGTCGGCGAAGTGGCCGCACGCCTGCCCTCCGCGCTGGCCGGGCTGGGCCTGACCCTGATCGCCTACCTTGCTGCCCGCCGCTGGTTCGACGCGGCCACGGGGCTGCTCGCCGGGCTGATCGCCGCCACGAGCTTCGGCCATGTCGCGATGGCGCGGCAGGCGCTTCCGGATCTGACGCTCGCATTCCTCGTCACGCTTGCGACGTGGTGCGCGCTGGTGGCCGGACTCGATCCCCTGCGGCGAGGCGCCGCCCGCGGCGCTGATGGCCGCCGGCGCTGGCTCGTTGTCGCGGCGGTCGCTGCTGCGGGCGGCGTCCTCGCCAAGGGCCCGGTGGGCCTTGTACTGCCGCTCCTGGTAGTTCTGCCCATCGCTGGCCTGGAGCACCTTGCGGGCCGCTCGCGGTGGCACCTGCGGCGCGCGCACATCGTTCCGGCGGCGCTCGCCTTCCTCGTGGTGGCAGCGCCCTGGTTCATCGGGATGACCCTCGTGCACGGCGTCGACTACCTCGACCGGTTCTTCGTCACCGAAAACCTCGACCGGTTCGCCACGGCGCGCTTCAACGAGCCCCGGCCGTGGTGGTACTACCTGCCGATCCTGATCGGCGGCATGCTGCCCTGGTCGCCGTACCTGCTGTTGTGGCTGCCGGCCCTCGGCCGCTTCGCCAGGACGCGCTGCAGCGACCCGGCGACCTCCCGGCTGCTCTGGTGGGCCCTGGTCCCGCTCCTGTTCTATACGCTGGCAGTTGGCAAGCAGCCGCGCTACATCCTGCCGATGGTGACGCCCCTGGCCATTCTGCTCGCCGCCACGTTGCGCGCCCGCCTCGACCGCCGCGCGGCGCCCGACCGTCTGCTCGCCACCTGCACGACGCTGGCCGGCAGCGTGCTCATACTGCTGGGCATCCTGGCCTATCGCGCGCGACTGCTGCTCGTGGACTGGGACGCACCGTGGACCACGGCTGTCGCGGCCGCATTCTGGGCCGGTGGAATCGGCGTCTGCCTCACGGTTGTCCGGCGTCGCTTGACGCCCGCTGCACTGACCGCGGCCGCGATCGTCGCGACCCTGGTGACGCATGGTGTGGTGCTCGCCTCCCCGGGTCCGGCACCGGTCGAGCGCATGGCGTCCCTGATCCGAGCCAACCGGGCAGAAGGCGAGCAGTACGGCCGCTACGCGGTGTTTGCCAGAAACCTCGTCTTCTATACGCGTACCGCTTTCGTCGACCTGCCCGCACTGGAGGCGGCCTCCGACTTTCTGCGGGGCCCGGCCCGGGTCCTGTGCGTGCTGCCGGCGGAGGACGCGGATCGCCTGGAAGCGCTGGGCGTGCCTCTCGAACGCCTGGGACAGGTCAGGTATCTGGACACCGGCGGGCTGAACCTGCGCACCCTGCTCGATCCACGGCCGGAACGCCTGCAGCGAGTGGAGCTGGTGGCGAATCGATAGCCGGACGTCTGCGCCGCGAAACCGCGCAGATGCCGTCGTACTACGGCGCCGGCTCGGGCCCGCCCGCGCGGGGTGGGAAGATCTTGCCGGGATTGAGAATTCCGTGCGGATCGAAGGCCGCCTTCAGCCGCCGCATCAGGGCGATGACGTCGTCCGACAGCTCCAGCCGCAGGTAGGGTGCCTTGGAGAACCCGATGCCGTGCTCACCGCTGATGGAGCCATCGAGGCGCACGACCTGCTCGAACAGGCGGCGCTCGCCCTCGCGCGCCCGCGCCAGCGCAGCCCGGTCCCGTGGATCCAGCAGGATGTTGACGTGGATGTTGCCGTCGCCGACGTGACCGAAGCTCGGCATGCGGAGCCCGAGCGAGCGACGCAGCGCAGCCACCGCTGCAAACAGCTCCGGAATCCTCGCCTTGGGCACCACGACGTCGTGGTTGATCTTGAGCGGCGCCTGGGCCCGCAAGGCGAACGATAGTTCCCGCCGCAGCCGCCAGAGATCAGCCCGCTCCGCCGCGGTACCGGCCTCCCGAACCCCGGTTGCTCCCTGCGCTGCGCAGGCGACCCTCACGCGCTCGGCTTCAGCGGCGACGGCTTCCGGCATCCCGTCGACCTCCACCAGCAGCAGCGCGCCGGCCCCGGGGTCCGTCATGCGCCGGCCGGCCGCCGCAGCCAGAGCATCGAGGCAGTCGCCGTCGATCAGCTCGAGTGCCGCGGGAACGACCCGCTCGGCCACCAGGCGTCCCACTGCTCCGACCGCATCCTCCACGTTCCGGAACGCGGCGCGGATTGTCGCCCTGGCTGGCGGCTTCGGAACCAGCCGGAGGATGATCTTCGTGATGATCGCGAGTGTTCCCTCGGATCCCACCAGCAACTGCGTCAGGTCGTAGCCGACCACGTTCTTGACGGAGCGGCCACCGGTTTGGATGATCTCGCCGGTGGGCAGCACGGCCTCCAGCCCCAGCACGTAGCGCTTCGTCGTCCCGTACTTGAATGCCCGGGGGCCGCCCGCGCATTCGGCCACGTTCCCGCCGATCACCGACCGCTGCAGGCTCGCGGGATCCGGCGGATAGAACAGTCCGATTTCTTCGACCGCCTGCTGCAGGCGCGCAGTGACGACGTTCGGCTCTACGACCGCCAGCAGACTCCCTTCGTCGATCTCGAGAATCCGGTCCAGCCGCTCCATGGCCAGCACCACGCCGCCGGCTGCTGGAACCGCGCCGCCGGTGTACCCGGTGCCGGCTCCCCGCGGCGTCAGGGGTATCCGCCGACTATCGCAGACGCGGGCAACTGCCGACACGTCGGCCGCCGAGGCAGGAAAAACCACTGCGTCGGCTGGACGGCCTCTGCCGAGCGCGTCGACGCCGTACTCGCGACGGCTCTCGTCGTCGCGTCGGACGTGGTCCGGGCCGACGACCTGCACGAAGGCCTCGATGACGTCGGGCGGCAGCATGAACGCGGTCAGGCGTCCGTCGTCGGCGCGCGGCGGGCACCACGCTCGAGGCCGCCCGCGAAGGCCCGGATCCTTTCTATTCCCGTTTCCAGGCGGGCGAGCGAAGCAGCATACGACAGACGCAGGAAGCCGGGTGCGTCGAACGCCTCACCCGGCGTAACGGCCACATGCTCCTCGTTCAGGAGGGTCTGCGTGAAGTCGGCGGACGTGCGGAGACCGTCCGGCGACAACAGCTCCGAAATATCCGGAAAGAGGTAGAACGCGCCGCCGGGTCGTACGCAGCGGATGCGGCTCTCCGCCGCCAGCCAGGTCAGCACGCGGTCGCGACGCTCGCGATAGGCCGCGCGCATGGCGGCCACGCAGTCCTGCGGCCCGGTGAGCGCCTCGATCGCCGCCCGCTGGGTGATTGACGACACGTTCGACGTGGCGTGACTCTGGACGACGTTGCACGCGGCAATCAGATCGGGCGGCCCGATCGCCCACCCGCAGCGCCAGCCCGTCATGGCGTAGCTCTTCGACAGGCTGCCCACCAGCACCGACCGCCCGGGCAGGCGTTCCCGTAACACCCGCGGCAGGTTGTGGGCCGCATCGTCGTAGATCAGCCGCTCGTAGCACAGATCGAGCACAATCCATATCCCGCGGCGGCGCGCCGCGTCGGCAATCTCGGCCAGGTCGTGCTCGGTCACCAGGGCCCCGGTCGGATTGCCGGGCGAGTTGACGACCACGGCCCGCGTGCGGGGCGTGAGTGTCGCGAGAACCGCCCCGGCATGCAACCGGAAGCCGTCCTCGGGGTGCGTGCGCACGGTCACGACCTCGGCGTCCGCCAAGTGCACCTGGGCCGGCAGGCTGGGCCAGCCCGGCGCGTGCATGACCACCTGGTCGCCCGGCCCGCAGAGCGCCATCGCCGTGTTGAAGAGTGCCTGTTTGCCGCCGGCCGTCACGATGACCTCGTCGGGATCGAACGCCAGGCCGTAGTCCGCGCCGTAGCGCGTGCAGATTGCCTCGCGGAGCTCCGGTACGCCGGCATTGGGCGTATACCGCGTGAAGTTGTCGGAGATGGCCGCCACCCCGGCCGCCTTGATGTGCTCGGGAGTCGGGAAGTCGGGCTCGCCGGCACCGAGGTCGATGACGTCGATGCCCTGCCGCCGCAACCGGGCCACCTCGAGCGTGACCTGTTGCGTCGGCGACGCGGCGACGCGGGCCGTTCGCGGGGACACCATGTCGGTCGGCGGGGAGGGTAGCCCGTGGAAAAAGCCTGTCAGACGCTCAGCGTCCCCAGACCGTGCTTGGCGGCGAGCCGGGCGCCGACCACTTCGGGCACCAGGCCGGCCACGGAGCCGCCGAGGGCGAACACCTCCTTGACCAGCCGGGAGCTCACATACGTGTAGGGCTCGGCCGGCATCATGAAGACCGTCTCGAGCTCGGCGCTCAGGCGGCGGTTCATGAGCGCCATCTGCATTTCGTACTCGAAGTCCGAGATCGCACGCAGGCCGCGGACGATGACGTTCGCGCGGCGGCTGCGGGCATAGTCGACGAGCAGCCCGTCGAACGTGTCGATCTCGACGTTGGGCTGGCCCACGAATACCTCGCGAGCCATCTCGGCGCGTTCCGCGACCGTGAACAGGGCCGACTTGTCCGGATTGATGAGCAGCGCTATCGCGATACGGTCGAACAGCCGCGCGCCCCGCTGAATGATGTCGACGTGACCGTTGGTCAGCGGGTCGAACGACCCCGGGTATACGGCCAGACGCGGAGAGTGGTCGCCCTGCATCATGCTGCCTCGCGGTTCAGTCCCGACTGGCACCCGGCAGCCGCCCGTAGAAGTCCAGCACGCTGTCACCGGAGATGATCTCGCGGCCCCACGCAAGACCTGTCGCCTGTTGCCGTGCCGCGCGGCGCGCGCGCTCCAGCACGAGGACGCCCCCGCCGGCCAGCCGCCGTCCCACTGCAGACAGTATCGCACCAATCTCCGGGTCGTCATAGGGCGGGTCCACGAGGATCACCTCGTAGCTGTCCGCCAGCCGGTCGTCGTCGACGACCGCCGGGAGTACGCCCCGGACGATCCGGCAGCGCTCGGCGACGCCGAAGCGGGCAGCGTGCTCGGCGATCAGGGCCGCCGTCCGCCTGTCCCGTTCCACGAACGCCGCCGCCCGCGCGCCGCGGCTGAGTGCCTCGAACCCCAGCGCGCCGGTACCGGCGCAGGCGTCGAGCACGTTGGCGTCAGGCACGCGGTCGCCCAGCACGTTGAACAGGGTCTCGCGCAGGCGGTCGGACGTGGGTCGGAGGCCGACCCGGCGCAGCGGACGAAGGCGGCGCCCCTTGAGCGCGCCGGCGATGATGCGCACTCAGCCGACCCCCACGAGGCCGAAGCGCTCCGCCCAGCCGGCCGTCAGGGCGTTCAGCGCCGCCGGCGGCGGATCGCGGGCCAGCCAGTCGTGGGCCGCGTGCTGCGCCTCGGCCATGATTGCTTGGTCGCGCAGCAGGTCGCCTACGCGCAGCGTCGGGACGCCGGACTGGCGCGTGCCGAAGAAATCGCCGGGACCCCGAATCTCCAGGTCGCGCTCGGCAATCTCGAAGCCGTCGCGGGTCGCGGCCACGGCCTCGAGGCGGGCGCGGGCGGTGTCCGACAGCCGGTCCTGATGCAGCAGGATGCAGCCGGCGGGGTGGCGTCCGCGTCCCACGCGGCCCCGCAACTGGTGCAGCTGCGCCAGGCCGAACCGTTCGGCGTGCTCGACCAGCATCACCGTCGCGTTGGCCACGTCGATGCCGACCTCGATCACCGTCGTGGCCACGAGCAGATCCACCTCCCCGGCGCCGAAGGCGCTCATCATCGCGTCGCGCTCGTCCCGCGGCAGGCGGCCGTGCACCAGCCCGACCCGGAAGTCCGGAAAGACCTCGGCCGCCAGCTGCCCGGCCATCCGGGTCGCCGCCTTCAGGTCGACTTTTTCCGAATCCTCGGCGAGCGGATACACGACGTAGGCCTGGCGGCCGGCCTGCAGCTGGCGGCGCACGAACTCGTACACCTCCCGGCGCCCGGCCTCCGGCGCAAGACGCGTCGCGACCGGCTGCCGCCCCGGGGGCAGCTCGCGCATGACCGAAACGTCGAGGTCACCGTACGCCGTCAGCGCCAGCGTGCGGGGAATCGGCGTCGCAGTCATCACGAGCACGTCCGGCTGCACCCCTTTTCGGCGCAGGGCTGCGCGTTGGACCACGCCGAAGCGATGCTGTTCGTCGATGATCACCAGGCCGAGCTCCCGGAAGCTCACCATGTCCTGCATCAGCGCGTGGGTGCCCACCGCGAGCTGCGCGCGGCCCGCGGCCAGCCTCTCCCAGGCTTCGCGGCGGGCGCGGGCCGCCAGGGTGCCGGTCAGCAGCACCACGCCGAAACGGGCCGGCCCCAGGATGCGCGCGATGTTGAGATGGTGCTGCTCCGCAAGCAGCTCCGTCGGCGCCATCACGGCGACCTGCAGGCCGTTCTCCATGGCAACCAGCGCCGCCAGCAGGGCCACGATGGTCTTCCCCGATCCGACGTCTCCCTGTAGCAGGCGATTCATCGGCCGCTCGCGGGTCAGATCGTTCACGATCTCCTTGAGCGCCTGCCGTTGATCGCCGGTGAGCCGGAACGGCAGCACGTCGAGCGCCGCGCGGCGAATGCGTGCATCGACGCGGATGGTCCGCGGCTTGGACGCGGCAGTGTTTGCATGCCGCCGCAGCGCGAGTCCAAGCTGGAAGAGGAAGAACTCCTCGAAGATTAGGCGCCGCTGTGCGGGCGTGCGGCAGCGTTCGAGGTCTGCCGGCGAGGTCCCCGGTCCGGGAAAGTGCGCGTGGACCAGCGCGGTGCGCCGGTCGACGAGCCCGTGCTCGCGGCACACCTCCGGAGGCAGCGGGTCCGCAACTTCCGGCGGCAGATCCGCGAGCGCAGCGTGCACGATCCGGCGCTTCATCTTCGACGTGACGCTGCCGGCCTTCTCGTAGACCGGCACGATCCGGCCGGTATGGACCCGGGCGTCGTCTTCGTCGGCCGCCAGCAGCTCGTAGGCCGGGTTCGTCAGCTGCAGGCCGCCCCGCGCGCGACCGCGCTCCACCCTGCCGAACAGCGCCACCCGGCTCCCCGGCGTCAGGACGCCAGCCAGGAACGGCTGGTTGAAGTACACCGCCCGAATCCGGCCCGAACCGTCGGCGACCACCACCTCGATTACGCGCAGGCCCCGTCGTCGGGTCGGGCGCACGCCGCACGCGAGGATCTCGCCGACGACCGCGGTAAGGTCGCCGGCGCCGAGCTCTGCGATCGGCTGGACGCGATCCCGATCCTCGTAGCGCAGGGGCAGGCGCAGCAACAGGTCTTCGAGGACGTGGAATCCCGCATTCGCGAGGTTGGACGCCCGGCGCGGGCCGACGCCCTTGACATATTGCAGCGGGGTTTGCAGCGCGTCGCTCACTGCACAACAATCGCCTCGCCTGCAGCGACGCGTATCTCGCGAATGCGGTACGGCAGCTCGAACGGCGCGGCCAGGTCGAATCCGAGCGGAAGGGCCTCGCCGCGCGTGTGGAACCGAACCAGCAGGTCGAGCACGACCGCCGGGACCGGCAGGTCGGCCACTGTCACCGACTCGACCTCGATCCGCCCCCGGCCGTCGCGGGCCTCGAGGGTCCCGCTGGCCGCCACCGGCAGGCTGCCTCGCAGGTAGCGCAACGGGTCGAGGGCGCCCGGCTCCCGCGCGGCGGCCACCGCGTCGAGGTCGATTCGCGCGCGCGCGACCACTCGGTTGCCGCCCGTCATGGTGATGTGCGGCTCGGTCACGCCCGGTGGCAGCTGCGGCGCCGCCTGGAAGCGCAGATACGCGTTGACCTCCCGTTCCAGCAGCACGACCGTCCGGCGCCCGTCGGAATCACGGCTGCCGAGGCCGACGATGCGGGCGAGCTTGGTGGCCAGTCGCCGCCCGTCCTCGGCCGTCGGTTGGCTGCCGCCCGGCGCCGCGGCAGACACCAGGCCGGCAACCAGCACGAGCATCACCGCGGGTCTACACAGCATGGGTCAGGGTAATCCAGCCGGACAGTCCTCAGTCTGCCGACGGGGTTTCGCCGCGCAGCAGCGCGTCGACCTCCCGGGGTGTCGGGATTCCGGCGCGGGCCCCGAGCGCCCGGCACTTCAGTGCCGCCACTGCGTTCGCATAGCGGAGCACATCCTCGACCTCGGCATCCCCGCCGCCGAGCAGCCAGCCGGCGATGAAGCCGCCGCGGAAGACGTCGCCGGCGCCCGTCGTATCCACTACGTCCACCCTGAATCCCGGGGTTCGGATCTCGGTACCGTCGATCAGGGCGAGGCTGCCCGCCGCGCCGAGCGTCGTGCAAACGACGCCAGCCCCGAACGACGAGCGCAGAATCCGCAGGGCCCGGCCCAGGTCCGCCTGCCCCGTCAACGCGGTCGGAAACTCCTGCGCCGTGATGATCACGTCAATCTCCGCCAGCAGTGCCTCGACACCGGGCCGGACGTGCTCGACGTCCACGACCGTGGCCGCACCTGCCGCCCGCGCGTGGCGCGCCGCGGCCGTCGCGGCGGCCGTCTCGTGGCAATCGACAAGCAGCACGCGCCCCGACTGTACGGCCTCTACCGGCACATCTGCCGCATCGAGCGCCAGAGCCGGGTGCCGCGACCAGAGGACCGTACGCTGGCCCACGCACTGGTCGACGACCACCACGGAAAGTGCGTTCGTCGCGCCCGGCATGATTCTGCAGGCCGAGATGTCGACGCCGTCCGCGGTCAGGCTGACCTGTCCGATCCGGCCGTTCTCGTCGCCACCGAAACGACCGATGTAGCGCGCTGCCCACCCGAGCCGGCTCACGGCCGTCATGGCGGACGCGGCCTGTCCACCCGGGCGCGATGCGAGCTCCACGATCGGCACCTTGGCGCCCGGCGCCGGATGATTGGCGACGACCACGAGGAGATCGGTCGTGTTCAGACCCATCCCGACCGCGTCGAACGGCTTGTGGCCACCTGCACCCAGCCGGATCGGGAACTTCACGAGCCGATGCTATCACCGGTCACCGCGATCTTGATGTTCGCCTTTTGTTTGCATACAATCGGAGGGTGCATTCGCACACGCAACCGCTGACCAGGCGCCAGCGGGAGATCCTGGATTTCCTGAACGAGTTCATCGAGCAGCACGGCTACGCCCCGAGTCTCGAAGAGATCGGGCGCCGGTTCGGCCTGTCCTCGCTGGCTACGGTGCACAAGCACCTGACCAACCTGCAGGAGAAGGGTGTCATTCGGCGTGCCTGGAACCGCAGCCGGTCCGTCGAGCTGGTCCCGACCCGCGTCGGCGCACGCGCGCTCGACCTGCCCCTGCTCGGCACCGTGGCGGCGGGCGTGCCCATCGAGGCGGTCGTCAGCTCCGAAACGGTCGGCGTGCCGGAGGACCTCGTCGGCCGCCGCGACGCCTACGCACTGCGCGTGCGCGGCAACTCGATGATCGACGAGCAGATACGCGACGGCGACATCGTCGTCGTGGAAGACCGCAAGACCGCCCGCAACGGCGAGATGGTAATCGCGCTGCTGAACGGAACCGAGGTTACGCTCAAGAAGTTCTACCTGGCTGGTGGGCAGGTCCGCCTGCAACCAGCCAACCCAAAGGTGGAGCCGCTGGTCGTCGATGCCGACCAGGTGCAGGTCCAGGGCGTCGTGGTGGGCGTCCTGCGGCGCTACTGAAAGGCCTTCCGACAGAGGAGAGCAATGAGCGAGCGAAAACAGGTGAATTTCACGATTGTGCCGGACGAGACGAGTGATTCGCCCAGAACCTACGCCAACTTCTGCGCGATCTCGCATACGCCGTTCGACTTCACGCTGACGTTCTGTGAGGTTCTGCCGCCGTCCGAGCAGCAGGTTCGGGAAGCCGAGACCCAGCGCGTGCTGCGCGCGCCGGTGCGGGCCCGCATCGTTGTGCCCATTCAGTTCGTCCCCAATCTGATTACCGCTCTCCAGGAGCACATGCGATCGTTCGGTGAAGGCACGCTCAAGATCGGTCCCCCGCCGGAACCGGTTCACTAGCAGCTCGTGGTGAAACCCCGCGTCGCACCGAGATGGGCGCGGCGCCCGTCTGGCAAGGCGCGACGAGGGAGCCTATTGGGCATAGTCGACCGAGGAGCAACGCAGGCAGGCGGGATGCAGCGCCCGTCGAATGCAGCGGGGCCTTTTGCCACGGACTGCTGGCAGTCCATGGTGAAACCCCGCGTCGCACCGAGATGGGCGCGGCGCCCGTCTGGCAAGGCGCGACGAGGGAGCCTATTGGGCATAGTCGACCGAGGAGCAACGCAGGCAGGCGGGATGCAGCGCCCGTCGAATGCAGCGGGGTTTTTTGCCACGGACTGCTAGGTCTTTGGCTGCACACGAGCGTCACGTACCGCCACCGCATCCTGCCGCGGCCGTGGTGGAGATTCTCGACCTGCTGTCGAGCCAGCATCCGGGAGCCACCACCGAGCTGCGGTTTCGGAATGCGTACGAACTGCTGGTGGCCACCATCCTCTCCGCCCAGTGCACGGACGAACGCGTGAACCAGGTGACTCCGGCGCTGTTCGCGCGCTACCCGGACGTGGCCGCGCTGGCGGCCGCCGAGCCGGAGGAGCTGGAGCCGCAGATCCGGTCGACCGGTTTCTTCCGCTCCAAGTCGCGTTCGCTGGCGGGCATGGCCCGCATCGTCGCCGGGCGGCACGGTGGACGGATCCCGGCCAGCATCGACGCGCTGGTCGAGTTGCCGGGTGTGGGGCGGAAGACCGCGAATGTGGTGCTGGGGCACGCGCTGGGCGTGCCCGGCCTGCCGGTCGACCGGCACGTGCTGCGCGTGGCCGGGCGTCTGGGCATCGCCAGCGGCGACGATCCCGTGCGCGTCGAGGTGCAGTTGGGCCGCGCACTGCCCCCCGCGCGCTGGACCAGCGCCTCCGACACCCTCATTCTTCATGGTCGGCGCATCTGCAAGCCACGCCCGCTCTGCGACCGCTGCGCGGTGGCGGAACACTGCGACTTCCGGGCAGCCGCAGCCGCCCCGAACGCCGCTACGCGGCACCGTCGTGGGCCCTGGACGAGAGACAGAGGATGAGGCCGCGCTCGAAACGTCGCCTGGGACAGCATTTCCTCGAGCCGGCGTGGGTCGACAAGGTGGTGGCGGCCATCCGTCCGGGACACGGTCAGACCTTCCTCGAAGTCGGGGCCGGCCTCGGCGTTCTGACGCTGGCCCTGGCCGAGCAGGGCGCCTCCGTCACCGCGGTCGAGATCGATCGGGAGCTCGCCGCCGATTTGGAAGCGCGCGCCCCGGCGATCGTGACCGTCGTTACGGCGGACTTTCTCAGGCTCGATATCGACAGCCTGGCGCTCCCGCGGCCGGCGCGCGCGGTGGGCAACCTGCCCTACAACGTATCGCCGCGAATCTTGCTCAAGCTGCTCCGTTGCGGCGCGCACGGCGCCGGCCTGAGCGACGCGACGCTGATGCTGCAACGCGAGGTGGCCGACCGCGTCACGGCGGCACCCGGTTCCCGCGACTGGGGACCACTGGCGATCGCGACTCGGCTGCACGCCGTGCCGCGGCGCCTGATGACGCTGCCCCCGGGCGCGTTCCGACCGGTGCCCCGCGTGCGTTCCGCACTCGTCCACCTGCGCCTGCGGCCAGCGCCGGTGCGCCTCCACGATCCCGCCCTGTTCGACGCGCTGGTGCGTGCGCTCTTCAGCCGGCGCCGCAAGACGACGCTCAACGCCCTGCGGGCGTTCGCCGCGCGGCACACTGCGGTGCCGGCTATCGAGCTGCTGGCCCGCGCCGGGGTCGACCCGCGCCGGCGCCCGGAGCGTCTCGAGCTGTCGGAACTCGCTGAACTGTCGGACGTTGTGGCCGCACCGCACTGACAGCCGTGATATAATCCACACGCCTTCCCGTGCAGGCAATCCCAGCAGCCTGCAGAACCTGGACGCCTGTCCAGGGTCGATACGGCGCGCACCCGATACGAGAGTGTCTTCGCCAACACCGCCGGAACGAGAGCCGCTGCTTGAGGTTGTTCCGCTCGGAGGCGTCGGCGAGTTCGGCATGAACATGATGGCGGTCGCCTCCGCCGGCACGACCGTGCTGCTCGACGCGGGGGCGATGCTCCCGGGCCCCGAACACCTGGGCGTGGACCTGATTGTGCCCGACCTGACGTTCCTGCAGCAGTCGGGACGCCGCCTGTCGGCCCTCGTCCTGACGCATGGCCACGAGGACCATATCGGCGCCGTGCCCTACGTGTGGCATCTGCTGGACGGCCCCGTCTACGGCACACCGCTGACGCTGGCGCTGCTGGAGCCGAAGCTGACAGCGCACGCGATCGATGCCTCGGATCGGCTCGTAGCGGTCGCTCCGCGGGAGCGGGTCGCCATCGGCAGCCTGGAAGCCGAGTTCATCCGCGTTACGCACAGCATGCCGGACTGCGTCGCGGTCGCCGTCCACACGCCGGCCGGAACCATCGTACACACCGGCGATTTCAAGTTCGATCAGACGCCCATCGACGGCGAGCCCGCCGACACCCACCGCCTTGCCCAACTGGGCATGGAGGGTGTGCTGGCGCTGTTTGCCGACAGCACGAACATCGCCCGCAAGGGACATTCCGGATCCGAACGCGACGTCGTCGCCGCCTTCGAGGAGATCTTCTCTGGAACCCGCGGCAAGCTCATCGTCACCCCGTTCTCTTCGAGCATTCATCGGGTGCAGATTCTGGTGGACCTCGCGGTGCGGTTCAATCGCAAGGTGGCTCTGGTCGGCCGCGGCGTACAGCAGAATGCGGCGGTCGCGCAGCGGCTCGGGTATCTCGACATCCCGGCCGGCGTCCAGATTCGAGACCGTGACGTCGAGCAATACGCGCCGGAGCAGGTTCTGTGCATCGTCACCGGTTCGCAGGGCGAGCCTCTTGCAGCGCTCTCCCGCATTGCCGTGGACGCGCACCGCCACGTGAAGCTCGAGCCCGGTGATGTGGTGGTCTTCTCCGCCCGCGCCATTCCCGGCAACCAGCGCGCGATCGCCCGTCTTCAGGACCACGTTGCACGGCGTGGCGCCGCCTGCATCGACGCGAGCACGAAGGCGGTGCACGTCTCCGGCCACGCGAGCGAAGAGGAGCTCAAGCTGATGCTCTCGCTCGTGAGCCCGCGCTACTTCGTGCCGATTCATGGCGACTATCGCTACCTCGTGCGTCACGCACAGGTCGCCGAGCAGGTCACGGAGGGCCGCGCCGCGGTATTGCTGGTGGAGAACGGCAGCCGGCTCGGGTTCGACGCCGAGGGCGGGTGGGTCGCCGATACGGTGCCGGCCGGCCGCGTGCTGATCGACGGCACGCGGTCCGGCGAAGTTGCCGACGAAGTGCTGCGCGATCGGCGCCATCTCGCCGGCGACGGCGTGGTGGTGCTGGTTATCGCCGTCAGTCCGCGCGACGGCCTGATCGAGGCGGAGCCGACCGTGACCACCCGCGGTTTCGTCGTCGACGAGCGGACCGGGGCCGTGCTCGACGAGGTGCCTGCGTTCGTCCGTGGTGTTCTCGCTTCGGAGAGCATCGCGGATCGCGCCGATCAGTGCCTTGTCCGGGAGCAGATCCGAGTCGAGCTGCAACGCTTTCTGCGCAAGCGGACGGGCCGGCGCCCGCTCGTCTTGCCCGTGATACTGGAGACCTGACGTGCCTCGAGCCGCACTGCCGCACCTGATCAGCGAATTCCTCGGCGTCGTGTTCTTCGCGATTGCCTCGGTCTGGCTCATCGCACTGGTGACGTACGACCCGACCGATGCGGTCTGGTTCTTCAACACCGGCGGTGAGCTGCCGCCGATGAATCTTGCCGGCCTGGCCGGCGCCTTCCTGGCGGAGGTCTCGTATCAGGTCTTCGGCCTGGCAGCGTACCTCGTGCCGGCCGTCCTCGTCGTCGCCGGCTGGTACTACTTCTGGTGCCTGCCGATAGACGCCGCGTACACGAAGCTCGTCGGGTCGATCCTGCTGTTCGGGTGCAGCGCGACGCTGCTGACGCTTGCGTTCGGCACGGTCGACCTCCTGGGCCGGACGGTGGGGGCCGGCGGATACGTCGGGGAAAGTCTGGCCGGGCTGCTGGCGCCGTACCTGAACCGCACCGGTTCGATCATCGTCCTGCTCGCGCTGTTGTCCCTGGCCTTGATCCTGGTGACACAGTTCTCCTTCGGTCGTCTCTTCATTCGCGCCGTGCGCGCGCTCGGCCGGGGCCTGGGAAGGGCGCGCGGCGTCCTGCGGCAGTGGTGGACGAAGCGCCGGCGTGACCGACAGCGGCGGGGCGTCGTGCGCAAGCACCTCCAGAAGGCAGGGGCCTCGACCGCTCGCGCCGAGGTGCTGGCCAGGAGCCACCCCCCGGACCGCCAGCCGCGCCCCGAGAGTGCGAAGCCGGCCGCGCCGCCCGCGGCGCAGGAAGCCGAGGATCCGGCCGGCAGGACACCTATGCTGCCCCTGGAGGATCTGCCGCTCAAGACCTCCGCCGAGCAGCGCGACGGTTCGTTCGCCCATCCACCCCTGGCCCTGCTCGACTCCCCGAAGGCGGTCCAGAAGTTCGACGAGCGCGTGCTCATGGACAACGCGGCGCTGCTCGAGGAGAAGTGTCGCGAGTTCTCCGTAGCCGGCTCGGTTTCGCAGTTCCATCCCGGTCCGGTTGTCACGACGTTCGAGTTCAAGCCCGATGCCGGCGTCAAGTACAGCAAGGTGGCGCGGCTTGCCGACGATCTGAGCCTCGCGATGCAGGCCGAGTCGGTCCTGATAGAGCGGATTCCGGGAAAATCGACCGTCGGCATCCAGATCCCGAATCAGATCCGCGACGAGATCTCGATCCGCGAACTGCTGGAGTCGGAAGCCTATCGGCGCTCGCCGTCGAAGCTGACGCTGGCCCTCGGCAAGTCGATCCACGGCGAACCCGTCGTGACGGATCTCACCCGGATGCCGCATCTGCTGATCGCCGGCTCGACGGGTACGGGCAAGTCGGTCGCCCTCAACGTGATGCTGACCAGCATCCTGTATCGGTCCACTCCGGAGGACGTCCGTCTCATCCTCATCGATCCGAAGCGTCTCGAGCTCGGCATGTACGAGGAAATCCCGCATCTGCTCACCCCCGTGGTCGTCGATCCGAAGCGCGCCGCCAACGCACTGCGCTGGGCAGTGCGGGAGATGGAGAACCGCTACAAGCAGCTTGCTACCGAGGGGGTGCGCAACATCGAACAGTACAACCGCAACATGGCCGCCCGGCTGCGCGAGGCGGAAAACACGAACGACTCGGACGACGCCGAGCAGCCGCAGCCGCTCCCGTTCATCGTCGTCGCAATCGACGAGCTGGCGGATCTCATGATGGTTGCCGGCAACGACGTCGAGGAGTCGATTGCCCGGCTGGCGCAAATGGCGCGCGCCGTGGGCATTCACCTGATCCTCTGCACCCAGCGTCCCTCGGTCGACGTCATCACCGGCTTGATCAAGGCGAACTTTCCGGCGCGAATCGCATTCCGCGTCTCGTCGAAGGTCGACTCCCGGACGATCCTGGACACGAACGGCGCGGAGCAGCTGCTCGGCAAGGGCGACATGCTGTACGCGCCGCCGTCCTCCTCGCGCACCGTACGGCTTCACGGTCCGTACATCTCCGAGCAGGAGACCGCCCGCCTGGCCAGCTACCTGCGCAAGCAGGGCGAGCCCGGCTACGACGACAACATCACGGAGGAGGAGCAGCCGACGGGCACTCCCGATTTCGATCGCGACGACCTGTACGATCAGGCCGCGCGCATCGTCGTAGCGAGCGGCCAGGCGTCGATTTCCTACCTGCAGCGGCGCCTGCGCATCGGCTTCAGCCGCGCCGCGCGGCTGGTCGACATGATGGAGGCCGACGGGCTCGTATCGGCGGCCGCGTCCGGCAAGGTGCGCGAGGTGCTCGTCAAGCCGGACTACTTCGAGGAAGTCGACCTGCAGCCACGCTAGTTGACAGCCCGAGGTGAAACCCCGCGTCACACCGAGACGTGCCAGGCGCCCGCCTGGCGAAGCGCGACGAGGGAGCCTAGCCCTAGCGGGCATAGTCGACCGCAGAGTAACGCAGTCAGACGGGATGCAGCGCCCGTCGAATGCAGCGGGGACTTTGCCGCGGGCTGTCGAGGTTAAGGTTCCGGGCGTTGTCGGTCGATAGATCTCATGCGGCAGCGGACTGCCGTGGCCGCTCCCATGATCAGATCACGCGTTCCGCTGACCGTGATTGCCGGCGTCGCAGCCGGCGTGTGGCTGATGCCGGCACTGCAGGCAGCCGGCGGAACGCCGGCCGAGCGCTACCAGGAAGCGCTTGCCCGTGAGCGCAGCCTGCGCCAGCCCGGCCCCCGTCCGGCAGTGCGCGAGTTTCGAGACCTCATTGCGGCGTACGAATCCATCGTCCTCGACTCCGCGGCCAGCGGATACGAGGATCGCGCACTCTGGCAGGCCGCGGGCCTCGCGGTCGAGGCCTACGACCGGTACCGCGAAGATCTCGATCGGGAGGTCGGGGTCCGGTTGCTGCGCCGGCTCGCGCGCTTCCACCGCGGCAGTCCGTTTGCGGCGCGCGTGGCCGAGCGCCGCAGCCAGCTGGATGTGCTCACCGGCTTCGCGCGGCTGACCGGGATCGAGCGGGAGATCTGGGACGACGTGGTGCGGGTGACGATCCGTTTCGACCGCGACGTGGCATTTCACTCGGAGCGGCTTGCGGACCCTGACCGCTTGTTCTTCGACTTTCCCTACACCGATGCTCTCGCTGCGCTCCGCGACGCCACCCTGAACTTCGAGGACGATGACCGCATTGCGCACGGGATCCGACTCGGTCGCCATCCGAACCGGACCACTCGAGTCGTCATCGACACGGTGGACGCGGACGCATGCAACGTCTTCACCGTGTACGAACCCTATCGCGTCGTCGTCGACTGCCGGCGTACGAAGCTGCTCGAAACGCTTGCCGGCGTGCCCCTCCAGCCCGTGCGAGGCGCGCTGATGCACACCTTGCGTTCGCCGCTCCATGCCGCGGCCGAGGCGCTGCGGCTGGCTCGGTCCGCGGCCGTCCCGGCGCTGCTGCCCGTGCCGCCCGCTGCCGCCGCGAACACCGCGTCCGCGTGGTCCACGCCGTTGCCGGGCGACACGGGGGCCTTCTCGTTGGCCCGCCAGCTCGGGCTGCAGGTGGCGCGCATCGTCATCGATCCCGGTCACGGCGGACACGATCCGGGCGCCCGTGCACACGGGCTGCGCGAGTCGGAGGTCGTGCTCGACATTGCGCTGCGCCTCGAGCGGCGGCTCCTGATGCAGCCGGGCGTCGAAGTCGTGCTGACCCGCCGCGACGATACGTACGTTCCCCTCGCGGCGCGCACGGCCTTGGCGAACCGCGAGCAAGCCGACCTGTTCCTCTCGATTCACGTCAACGCAAGCCACAAGGGGCGTGCACGCGGGGTCGAGACCTATTTCCTCAACTTCGCGCCCGATCCCAACGCCGAGCGCGTTGCGGCGCGGGAAAACGTGGGCGGCGGCACGATGAACGAACTGGGGGACCTGCTCGAGACGATCGCCAACAACAGCAAGGCGAACGAATCCCGCGACTTCGCGGGCGTTATCCAGAGCTCCCTGGTGACCGCGCTCCGGCGGGCGGATCCGGACCTCCCGGACCTCGGTGTCAAGCAGGCGCCGTTCATCGTGCTCATCGGTGCCAGGATGCCCAGCGTGCTGGCGGAGGTGTCGTTCCTGACGAACAGCCGCGAGGCCGAGCTGCTGTCGCGCGACGACTACCGCGACCGCATCGCCGACGCGCTCTCCGAGGGCATTCTCCGCTACCGGCAGCACCTGCACGCCGAGACGCGCCTGGCGCAGCAGGACTAGTCCTACCGACCGCCGAGGCCCAGGCGGACTCCCTCGCGACCGCGATCCGTCAAGCCGCCGTCGCCGCGCATCCTGCGGATCCCAATCATCACGCCGGCGAACGCCAGCCCGAGCACCAGGGCGACGACAGCCACCGCGCCGGCGACGGCCACGGCGCCCACGACCACGTCGACCACCGTCGTCTGCGCGGTCGTCGGTTCGACCACCTCATAGACGAACGGCGTCACGGGTTGGGCCGGCATGTCGCAGATTGCAGGGTTGGAGAGTCCAAAGCCTACCAGCTCGCGCTGGCGCTCGCCAGCTCGACGAGCGTGCGGACCATGACGCCGGTTGCACCCTTCGCCTGACCCGGACGCGAGTCGCTGGCCCACGCGGTGCCGGCGATGTCGAGGTGCGCCCAGGGCACATCGCCGGCGAACCCTCGCAGGAACGCGGCCGCGGTGCAGGCGCCTGCCTCGCGACCGCCGACGTTCATCAGGTCCGCGGTTGCGGAGCGCAACTGCTCCCGGTAGTCCTCGTATAGCGGCAGCGGCCAAATTCGCTCGCCCGCGCGATCGGCGGCCCGCTGCACGGTGTTCACCCACGACTGCGGCCGGCCGAACAGTCCGCTCGCGGCCTTGCCCAGGGCGACGACGCAGGCCCCGGTCAGGGTCGCCACGTCGACCAGATGCGTCGCGCCCTGCTCGCGCGCGTACCAGAGCGCGTCCGCGAGAATGAGGCGCCCCTCCGCGTCGGTGTTGATGACCTCCACCGTCGTTCCGCTAGCGCCTGTCAGCACGTCGCCCGGCTTGGTTGCTCGCCCGCCCGGCATATTCTCGGTGGCCGGCACGATGCCGATCACCCGTGTGCCCGGACCGAGTCTGCCGATGGCTCGCATCGCACACACCACCGCCGCGCCGCCGGCCATGTCGTCCTTCATCCATTCCATGCCGTCGGCCGGCTTCAGCGAGGTCCCGCCGCTGTCGAACGTGACCCCCTTGCCCACCAGGCCGAGCATCGGCGCCGCCGGCGCGCCGGCCGGCTCATGGCGCATGACGATCAGCCGCGGCGGCTCGGCGCTGCCGCGGGCGACGCCCAGCAGGAGTCCCATCCCCAGCTGCTCGATGGCAGCCTCGTCCAAAACCTCGACCGTGACGCCGCTGTCCGCCAGCAGCGCGCGGGCCTGATCGGCAAAATCGCGGGGGGTCAACAGGTTGCCCGGCGCGTTGGCGAGTTCGCGAGCGCGATTCGAGGCCTCCCCCAACGTTCGGCCGACCTCGACCGCTCGCTGTACGTCCGTGGCGACGGGGTCCTGACACACGACGTCGCAGCGCAGCACGTGCGGCGCTGCATCTTCGTCGTCGGTCTTGAAACGACGGTCTTCGAAGCCGCCCAGCAGCACACCTTCGGTAATGGCGCGGGCCGCCCGCCCCGGCTCGACCGCACCGCGCAGGAGGAAGGCCACCGACTGCGCACGCTGCTGCCGTGCCGCGCGCAGCGCCCTGGCCGCCCCGGCGCGCAGACGCGCCTCCGCGTCCGGACCCGCGGCCCCGAGCCCCACGAGGCCGACCCGGGCGGCCCGCCATTGTCCGCCGGCCAGCCGCGTCACGAACAGTTCGTTCGGCCTGGGCCTGAACTCGCGTGAAGCGCGCGCACGGCCCACTTCCCCGCCAGTGGCCTCGTCCAACCCGGCCAGGTCGGCCAGCGTGTCGTCCTCGAAGACCGGCACTATCAGGAGATCGCACGCCACCTCCGGCGGCGCCGCGGCGATTCCCCGAACGGCAGGCTCCATCTGCGTGTCCCGTGCATCCGGCGTGCTCGGCATCCGTGCATTATAGTTGGCGCCCGCCCGCTTCCTGCTTCACACGCGGGACGCTCTGCGGTAGGCTAAGAACCAGCGCCGTCGAACGGCGCAGCTCGACGCCAGACGATGTCTTCGCCAGCCTCCGCCAACGTTCGCCGCGCGCTGCCGGCGCTCCTGGCGGCGTTGCTCTGGGCCGGGACTACCCAGCCCGGATCCATCGGCTTGGCGCAGCGCGGCGGAGACGAGCGCCCCGATCTGTCGCTGCGCGCGTCCCCGCGTGTCGCCTTCGCACCCGCCGAGATCCTGTTTGTCGCACAGCTGCGGGGCGGGGCCGACGACTACGAGGACTTCTACTGCGCGACCGTCGAGTGGGACTGGGACGACGACACCCGGTCCGAGTCCACCCCGGACTGTGAGCCGTACGAGGCCGGAACCACGAAGATTCGCCGCCGCTTCTCGCAGCGCCGCCGCTTCGACTACGGCGGGCGCTATGAAGTTCGTATCAACCTGAAGAAGCGCGGCGACACGGTGGCGTCGGCCCGCACGGTCGTCGAATTGCGCGGCGGCCGCTTCGGTCGCTTCGATTGATCACGGGCGCCTGCCCGACCTGGCAGTCCGTGGCAAAAGGCCCCGCTGCATTCGACGGGCGCTGCATCCCGCCTACCTGCGTTACTCCTCGGTCGACTATGCCCAATAGACTCCCTCGTCGCGCCTTGCCAGGCGGGCGCCGCGCCCGTCTCGGTGCGACGCGGGGTTTCACCACGGGCTGCTAGTCCGCGATCTGTAGCGCGATTTTCTGGAAGCCGCGGTCGGTCAGGCGGTACGCCGCCAGGTCGGCCGTTCCGTGTGTCACTGCCCGCGGCGACACGATCAGGTAGACGAACTCGCGGTAGGACGCGTCCCGCCGGTCGACGGCCGACGGGCGGAGCGAGCCGGCGGGGTGCGAGTGGTAGACGCCCACGACCTGCAGGCTGCTGGCACGCGCCGCGCGCAGCGCGGCGCAGTGATCGGCCGGGTCGACGAGGTACCGGTCAGGCGCCGGACTGAGATTGCGTGCCCGCGCGGCGCGCTCGACCGACTCTGTGCTGCCGATCAGGAGCCCGCAGCACTCGTTCGGCAGGTCGTCGGCGGCGTGTCGGCGAATGACCTCCACGGCGGCACGCCGGATTGTCAGCCTGGTCGCCTGCACGGGCACAATCGTCCCCGGCGCGGCGGCTCAGGACCGGGTTCGCGGCTTGGCAGCGCGCTCGGCCAGCACGGCTCGCCAGGCCGCCGCCGATTCGAACACGCGGTCGACGGCGTCGCCGGTCTCGAGCTGCTCGCGCAACTGCCGCAGGTCCGTGATCAATGCGTCGAGCGCGAGGCCGAGCTCGTCGGCGTTGCTCGCGCAGATGTCGCGCCAGACGCTGACGGGGCTCGAGGCCAGACGGGTGGTGTCGATGAGTCCGCGCCCGGTCAGGGCCAGGCCGTCCGCGCCCGCCGCGGTTCCGACCACATGCATCAGTGCGCTGGCGGTCAGCTGGGGAAGATGGCTCAGGAACGCCAGCAGGCGATCGTGCTGGGCTGGAGACATCAGGTGCGGCCGGGCGCCGAGTCCCGCCACGAACTGCTGCAGGCGCTCCAGTGCCGGGCCGTCGGCGTCGCTGGTCGGCGTGAACAGCCAGGGCCGGTCCACGAACAGATCCGGGCGCGCGTTGCCGAGTCCACCGCGCGGCGCCCCACCGAGCGGATGCCCGCCGACGAAGGTGAAGCGCGCCGGCAGTGACTGCGCGTGCGCCACAATCTCGCGTTTCGTGCTTCCGACGTCGGTCACCACGGCGGATCCGGGGACATGGTCGTCCAGAGCTGCCAGCAACTCGAGGTTCTGCCGGACGGGGGCTGCCAGGATGACCAGCTCCGCCTCAGCGAGCACGACCGGATCGTCGGCCGCCACGTCTATGGCGTGGCGGACCATGGCCAGCTCGAGCACGTCCTTGCGATCGACCCCGATCACCAGACCGCCCGGCCAGCGCTCGCGGGCGGCTAGCGCAATCGAACCGCCGACGAGGCCGAGTCCGATAATCGCGACCTTGTCGAAGATCGGGGGTTCCGTCGGGGACTGGCCCGGTTGAATGACGGGCAGGCGGCGACTCGTGTCTGCCATGCCGGCGATCAGGTACCCCATCTGCGCCGAGGTACGGGCTCGACGCAGATGCTGCGGCCGATGGCCGGCGCGATGATTCGGAGCTCGGTCATCAGGTGTTCGAACTGAGACGGGAACAGCGACTGCGCCCCGTCGCTGAGCGCATGGTCCGGATCGGGATGGACCTCGATGAGCAGGCCGTCCGCGCCCGCGGCCACGGCCGCGCGGGCCATCGGGGCGACCTTGTCCCGCAGCCCGATGCCGTGGCTCGGGTCCACGATGATCGGCAGGTGGCTAAGCTTGTGGATCACGGGGACGGCCGAGATGTCCAGCGTGTTCCGGGTGTACCGCTCGAACGTGCGAATGCCCCGCTCGCACAGCACCACGTCGGTGTTGCCGCCGGAGAGCACGTACTCGGCCGACAGGAGCCACTCCTCGATCGTGGCGGAGATACCGCGCTTGAGCAGCACCGGTGTCCGGGTCCGGCCGAGCTCGCGCAGCAACGTGAAGTTCTGCATGTTGCGTGCGCCGACCTGCAGCATGTCGGCGTAGCGGCCGACAAGCTCGATCTGGCTGATATCCATCACTTCGGACACCAGCTTGAGGTTGTGCCGGTCAGCCGCGGCCCGGAGCAGCTTGAGTCCCTCCTCGCCCAACCCCTGGAAGCTGTAGGGCGAACTGCGCGGCTTGAACGCACCGCCCCGCAACATCTTGGCGCCCGCCTTGGCGAGTACCGCGGCGGCCGCCTCCACCTGCTCGTCGGACTCGGCCGAGCAGGGGCCGGCAATGACCAGTACCTCGTCGCTGCCGATCCGCACGTCGCCGATCGACACGACGGTCCGTTCAGGCTTGAACGTCCGACTCGCCAGCTTGTAGGGCTCCGTGATCCGGAGCACCTCGTGCACGCCGTCCATCACCTCGATCAACCGCTTGTCGAATGAACGATTCCCGCCAACGGCGCCGAGTACGGTCCGCAGCGCACCAGTCGAGCGATGCACGTCGAATCCCTTGTCGACGAGCGTCGCGATGATGTGCTGGATCTGATCCTCCGACGCCCGCTCCTCCATTACCACGACCATGGGTTCTGCAACCTCCGTCCGCCGCGGGGCCCAGCGCGCTCCGTTGACCCTCCGCTTTGTCGAATTCGGTGTCGATCGGACGCGGCTGCGCTGCGGCCCGCGAGTGTTCGCCTGCGGGCACCGCCGCGCCTCGCACTACGAGCGCGTGCCCTCGTCCTGGGCCGACAGCTCGAGCCGCCGGTTCTCGTCGATGATGCGCTCGAAAACGCGCGTGACCGCACCGGCATCGAGCGGCCCGTCATTCGTCGCCCGCGCGTGATCGAGCACCGCCATCTCCCGTGCCGGCTGGAACGTGTCCAGACCGACCGCTTCCTTGATTCGGCCCAGTGCCAGGGCACACTCCGCGCGAGCGTTCAGCAGGCGGACAATCTCCACGTCCAGCCGGTCGATGCGCTCCCGAAACTGTCGCATCTGCTCCGCTGCATCCGCCGTCGCGTTGTGCTGGTCCGCCGGACCCCTCGATTTGTCGGTCATCAGCCAGTCGAGCTCCCGCCTTTCAACCAACGTACGTAGCGGTCCACTGCGCCGGCCAGGTCACCGCCCTGCGATGCCTGCGCCACCGTGTTGACGAGCCCGCTTCCCACCACCGCAGCGTCGGCCCAGGCGCCGACCTGCGCCACGTGCTCGGGACGCGAAATGCCGAATCCGAGCGCGATCGGCAGCGTGGTGACGGCCCGGATGCGCGCGACCATCTCGCGGGCACCTGTGGCAATGGTAGCGCGTTCGCCCGTGACGCCCAGTCGCGAGATCCCGTACAGGAAGCCCCGGCCCAGCGTGGCGGCGCGCCGAATGCGCGCCTCCGTCGTCGTCGGGCTCAGCAGGAAGATGGGGTCGATCCCCACGCTGGCCGCGGCGTCACGCAGGTCGTCGGCTTCCTCGATGGGCAGGTCGAGCACCAGCACACCGTCGACGCCAGCATCGGCCGCGCGCCGGGCGAAGCGGTCGAGGCCCAGTGCCAGCACCGGGTTGGCGTAGCTGAAGACGACCACCGCGGCGTCGATCCGGGACCGGATGCGCGCCACCAGGTCGAGGCTCGACCCCAGCGTCGTGCCGGCCGCGAGCGCCCGCTCCGACGATCGCTGAATGGCCGGCCCGTCCGCCAGCGGATCGGAGAACGGAATGCCGACCTCCAGCACGTCGGCCCCGGCCCGGTCGAGCGTCTCGAGCACCAGTGCCGAGCGCTCCATGTCCGGATCCCCGGCGGTCACGAACGTCACGAGTCCCGTCCGTCCGTCCGTCCGCAGCCGTGCGAATGTCTCGTCGATGCGTGACATAAAGAATCAAACGGGGCTGCGCTGCGAACTCCCGGCGTCCGTTTGCGGGGATGCGTTCGCCTCGCGGCCGCTGATCGTCTCCACGTCCTTGTCGCCCCTGCCCGACAGGTTGATCAGGATCGTCCGGTCCCTGCCCAGCTCCGGCGCCAACCGGCACGCGTACGCCACCGCGTGGGCCGATTCGAGCGCAGGGAGAATTCCTTCCAGTCGGCCCACACGTCCGAACGCGGCCAGGGCCTCCGCATCGGAGACGTGCGTGTACTCCGCCCGTCCGAGATCGCGGAGCCAGGCGTGTTCGGGACCGACCGCGGCGTAGTCCAGTCCCGCCGAGACCGAGTGGGTCGGATCGATGTTGCCGTGCACGTCCTGGAGCACGTAACTGCGGGTGCCCTGCAGCACGCCTGCGGTCCCGGTGGCGAAGCGCGCGGCGTGACGCCCCGGCACCAGCCCTTCACCGCCGGCCTCCACACCGACGAGCCGAACGGCTTCTTGCGCGACGAAGCCATCGAATATACCCAACGCGTTGCTGCCTCCGCCGACGCAGGCAACGACGACGTCGGGAGGCCGGCCGACCTGCGTCATGAACTGCGCCCGCGCCTCCCGTCCGATCACCGATTGAAACTCCCTGACCATCAGCGGATACGGATGCGGCCCCAGCACCGATCCCAGGAGGTAGTAGGTGTCGTCTACGTTCGAGACCCAGTCGCGCATCGCCTCATTGATCGCGTCCTTGAGCGTGCGGCTGCCGCCCTCGACACCGGTCACCGTGGCGCCCAGCAGGTTCATGCGCACGACATTGAGGGCCTGCCGCCGCATGTCCTCCGTGCCCATGTAGACCTCGCAGCGGAGTCCGAGAAGCGCACAGGCGGTCGCGGTGGCCACCCCGTGCTGGCCGGCGCCGGTCTCGGCGACCACGCGCCGCTTGCCCATGCGGACGGCCAGCAAGGCCTGGCCGAGCGCGTTGTTGATCTTGTGTGCGCCGGTGTGCGCGAGGTCCTCGCGCTTCAGGAAGAGACGGGCGCCACCAGCATCGGCCGCCAGCCGTGCAGCCTCCCAGAGCGGGGTCGGACGGCCCGCGTAGCGCGTCAGCAGCAGCGACAGCTCCTGGCCGAACGCAGGATCCTGACGAGCCGCGAGGTAGGCGCGCTCGAGGCGCTCGACGGGCTCGACCAGCGTCTCCGGCACGAAGCGGCCGCCGTACGACCCGAAGTAGCCGCGCCCGTCCGGGTCTCGCTGTCCGAACACGGGCAGTGAGGCGTCAGCAGCATTATCCATCGGTCTGGTCCACCACCCTTCCAGCCGGCGACGCGGTCCCGACCGCGGTGAAGAAGTCCCGCAGCCTGGCCGCAGCCTTCACGCCCGGCGCCGCCTCGAGCCCCGACGACGCGTCGACGCCGTACGGGCCGACCGCCGCAATGGCCGCCGACACGTTGTCCGGCCGCAGTCCGCCGGCGAGAAACGTGCGTCGCCCGCGAGCCACCTCGGCGGCGAGCGTCCAGTCCAGCGTCCGTCCCGTGCCGCCGCGCCGGACGGGGTCGTGCCCGTCGAGCAGAACGGTCACGTCCGACGGCAGTCGCAGCGCCGCCTCGACATCGGCCGCCGAGCGCAGGCCCACCGCCTTGATGACCCGCGCCGGCAGGTCGGCCCAGGCCTCGACCCGCTCGTCGCCGTGCAGTTGAACTGCCGCCAGCCCGACACGCTGCACGACCTCGCGCACCCACGCCGACGAGGCGTTGACGAACACGCCGACCGGCGCGACGTCGGCCGGCACCCGGGCCGCGATCTGCGCCGCCGACCGCGGATCTATCGCCCGCGGACTGTGCTCCCAGAAGACGAAACCGATTGCTGACGCCCCCAGGTCGCTGGCCAGCAGCGCGTCCGACAGCCGCGTGATGCCGCAGACCTTGACCTTCACCATGTTCATGCCGCCAGACTCGCGGCGCGCAGCAGCGCTGCCAGCGCCGCACCGGGGCTCTCGCGGGTCATCAACGACTCGCCGATCAGGAACGCGTCGTACCCGGCCTGGCGCAGCTCGACCAGATCGACGCTGTCACGCAGGCCGCTCTCCGCCACGGAGACCGTCGCCGCCGGGATCCTGTCGATCAGCGCATGCGACGCCTCGACGTCGACCTCCAACGTCCGCAGATTGCGGTTGTTCACACCGACGATCTGGGCGCCGGCGTCGAGCGCGCGCGACAGCTCCGCGGCGTCGTGGATCTCGACGAGGACCGCCAGCTCGTACTCTGCCGCCGCGTCGTGCAGCAGGCGCAGCCCGGGCTCGTCCAGAGCCGCGACGATCAGAAGCACCGCGTCGGCTCCCGCCGCGCGGGCTTCGGCCAGCTGATAGGGCGACACGATGAAGTCCTTGCGCAGCAGCGGCAGGTCGGTGGCCGCCCGCACGGCCGCGAGATCACTCAGTCTGCCGTCGAAGAACGTCGGTTCCGTCAGCACCGAGACGGCCGCAGCACCGGCGGCCGCGTACTCCTGCGCGATCCGCTCCGGCCGATAGTCCGCGCGCAGAATTCCCCGCGACGGCGACCGCCGCTTGCACTCGGCAATGACATTGAAGCGGCCGCCCGCGGCCAGACCGGCCCGAAACGCCGCGGCGCGCGGCGAACGGCGAGCCGCGGCCCGCTCCAGGGCTGCCCGGCTCACCTGCTCCTCACGCAGCAGAGCCTCGCACCGCGTGGCCGCCACGATTGCCTCGAGCAGATCGGGGCCGCCCACCGCCCGCTGCCCGCCGACATGCTGCACCATGCTCAGGACTCCGCCGCCGCCGTCGAGGCGTCCGCCAGCTCCGTCAGCTTGGCTGCAACTGATCCATCGTCGAGAGCGGCGGCCGCCATCCGCATTCCCTCACGGAGCGATGCTGCCCGCCCGGCAACGAGCAGACCGGCGGCCGCGTTCACCGCCACGAAGTCCCGGGCGGCGCCGCGCGCGCCGTCCAGCACACCGCGCGCCATCGCAACGCTCTCCTCGAGGTCCGTGACGCGAACATGCTCCAGCGGCGTGGGCTCCACCCCGAAGTCCGCCGGGTGCAGGTAGAAGGTATGCACCGCGCCGTCCCGGCACGCCGACACCTTCGTATACCCGCCGACGGAGATCTCGTCCAGCCCCTCCGAGCCATGCACCACCCACGCGTGCTCGGATCCGAGCTGAACGAGGGCGTGGGCCATCAGGTCCGTGTACTCCGGGCTCGGCACGCCGATTACCTGCCTGGTTGCACCCGCCGGATTCGTGAGCGGACCCAGCAGATTGAACGCGGTGCGCACGCCCAGCTCGCGTCGCGGCGCGCCGGCGTGCCGCATCGACGGATGGAACGTGGGCGCGAAGAAGAAGGCGATGCCCACGTCCGTGAGGCAGCGCTCCACCACCGCCGGCGCGGCCGAGACGTTGACGCCCAAGGCGTCGAAAAGGTCGGCGCTGCCGCAGCGGCTCGATACCGAGCGGTTGCCGTGCTTTGCCACGCGGACGCCGCAGGCTGCCAGCACGAGCGCGGCGAGCGACGATACGTTGAACGTGCCCTGGCCGTCTCCGCCGGTGCCGCAGGTGTCGAACACGCCGCTGCGGGGGCGGGTCAGCGCCACCGCCTCCGCACGCATGGTTCTAGCGAGGCCCACGATCTCGCCCGGGCGTTCGCCCTTCATCGACAGACCGACGAGCAATCCGGCGATCTGTGCGGGCGTGGCCCGTCCGGCCATGATCTCGGTCATCGCAGCGGCTGCCTCCTGCTCCGTCAGATCCCGGCGCCGCTGCAGCTTCTCGAGGAACCCCGCAAACACTTACATCTCCAGGAAGTTGCGCAGAATGTGCCGCCCCTCCGACGTCAGCACGGACTCGGGGTGGAATTGAACGCCGTGGACCGGCAACTCGCGGTGCCTGAGCCCCATGATCGTCCCGTCGTCCACGGCCCGGGCGGCAATCTCCAGCACGTTCGGCCATGGATTAGCGCCGACGGCCAGCGAGTGGTAGCGGCCAGCCGGGAAGCGCGGCTCGAGGCCGGCGAAGACGCCCAGTCCATCGTGTTCGACCGTCGACCGCTTGCCGTGGCGCAGCTCCGGAGCCGGAACGATGGACGCCCCGAACGCCTGGCCGATCGCCTGATGTCCGAGGCAGACCCCCAGTATCGGTATCGTGGCGGCGTAGGCCCGGATGAGCTCCACTGTCACCCCGGCGTCCTCCGGCCGTCCCGGCCCGGGCGAGATGACGATCTGTCGCGGCCCGAGCGCCCCGACCTCGTTGCACGCGATGGCGTCGTTGCGCCGCACGATCGGGTCGGCGCCGAGTTCGCCCAGGTACTGCACCAGGTTGTAGGTGAACGAGTCGTAGTTGTCGATCACGAGCACCATGCGCTCAACTTACTCCCATACTCGTCGGCCCGCGGCCGCGCTGGGCCATTTCGAGCGCGTGCAACAGGGCCGATGCCTTGTCACAGGTCTCCTTGAACTCGGCGGCCGGGTCCGAGTCGGCCACGATCCCGGCGCCGGCCTGGACGTAGGCCTTGCCGTCCTCGAGGAGGATGGTCCGGATGGTGATGCAGCAGTCCAGGTCCCCGGCGAAGTCGACGTATCCGATGGCACCGGCGTACGGGCCACGCGTGGTCGACTCGAGCTCCGCGATGATCTCCATGGCCCGGATCTTGGGGGCTCCGGACACCGTGCCTGCCGGAAAGCAGGCGGCCAGCGCGTCGAGACGGTCGCGGTCGGCGGTCAGCTCCCCCTCTACGCGCGAGACCAGGTGCATAACGTGAGAGTAGCGCTCGAGCGCAATGTAGGTGGGCACCTGCACCGACCCGAAGCCGCAGACGCGGCCCAGATCGTTCCGTCCCAGATCCACCAGCATGACGTGCTCCGCCTGCTCCTTCTCGTCCTGCTGCAGCTCGGCCGCCAACCGCACATCGTCGGCCTCGGTGGCCCCGCGCGGGCGCGTGCCGGCAATCGGGTGCGTCTCGACGCGGGTGCCTTCCGCCCGTACGAGCATTTCCGGCGACGACCCGACGAGGGCGCGGGCGCCCATCCGGATGAAGTACATGTAGGGGGAAGGATTCACGTAGCGCAGGGTGCGGTACACGGTGAATGGATCGACCGTCACGTCGGCCTCGAACCGCTGCGAGAGCACCACCTGGAAGATGTCGCCCCGGCGGATGTACTCCTTGGCGGTCCGCACGCTGTCCTCGAACGCCTCGCGCGTCGTGTTCGACCGTATCTCGAAGCGGTCGTCCGTCGCGGCGTCGCACTCGGACAGTCTGCGTTGCAGCTCGCGCTCCAGAAACCGGATGCGGGTCTGCGCGAAGTCGTAGTGGCCCCGCAGATCGTCCCCCTTGCCCTCGCCTACCGTAGCGTTGGCGATGATCAGAATCCGACGCTTCACGTGGTCGAACGCGAGAATCGTGTCGAAAAGCATGAAGGCGGCGAGCTCGTCTCCGGCGGCGGCCAGTTTGCCGTGCTCGGCCCAGGCCCGTGCGAGAGACGGCTCGAACCAGCCTGCCGCCCCGTAGCCCAGGAACCCGACGGCCCCGCCGGTGAACCGCGGCAGGCCCGGCACCCTGGGCGACCGACAGCGCCCCATCACGTCGCGCAGCGTGTCGATGAAAGGCTCCGCGCGCTCCTCGCGCTCGGTACCGCGCTCGATGATCGTATGCCCGTCGCGCGCCCGCAGCACCATGAACGGGTCCTTGCCCAGGAACGAGTAGCGCGCCAGCCGCTCGCCCCCTGCGACGCTCTCCAGCAGGAAGGCATTGTCGGCATGCTCGGCGACCTTCAGAAACGCCGACACGGGCGTCAGCAGGTCGGCCATTACCTCCTTGCAGATCGGCACGAACGTACCGTCGCGTGCGTGCTCTCGAAACTCGTCGAACGTCGTCTCGTGCATCAGCCTGCCTCGTTCGGGTGGCCCTCCGCGGCCAGCCGCCGCTGCGCCGCCGCGGCGAATACCTCGCGCGGTACGCTCGCGCCCGTCCACCATTCGAACTGCCTGACGGCCTGGGCCACCAGCATCGGCAGCCCGCCGAGGATGCCGCATCCGGCAGCCGACGCCTCCGCCAGCAGCCGGGTCGTGGCCGGGTTGTAGACCAAGTCGTACACCAGCCGGCCGTCGAACACTCCCCCCGGCAGCGGGCTGTCCCTGACGTCCGGGGCCGTGCCGACCGGGGTAGTGTTGACGAGCAGGTCCCAGGATCCCGCCCGCGGCGGCAGATCGCCGGCGCTGCCGCCCACCAGCGCCGCCACGCCCGCCGCCCGCTCGACGTTGCGTGCGCAGACAGTGATCCGCGCCCCGGCGCCGTCGAGCGCTACCGCCACGCTGCGTGCCGCGCCGCCGGCGCCGAGCACGGTCGCCCGGCTGCGCTGCAGCTCCAGGCGGCCGGCCAGCGGCTCCAGGAATCCAGGCACGTCCGTATTGGTGCCCTCCCACCCGCGCGTGCCGATCCGCAAGGTGTTGGTGGCGCCGACCCGACGCACCAGCGGATCGGTCGCGGCCAGACCCGGCAGAACGGCCTCCTTGAAGGGTGCGGTCACGCTTGCGCCGCGCAGCCCCAGCGCCCTGGCGAAGGTCCAGAAGTCGTCCGCGCTCGTCGCTTCCAGCGGGAGATAGACCGCATCGCACCCGGCAGCGGCGAAGGCAGCATTGTGCATCGCGGGCGACAGCGAGTGCCGGACCGGCGCACCGAGCACGCCGTACACCGCCGTCTTGTCAGAAATCGAACGGACGCGGAATTCGTCGAGCATGCAGCGCAGGCCGATCTGGCCGGGGGCCACACCGTCGCCGGCATAGGTCCAGGCCGACCCGAAGCGGTCGGGCAGCACCCGGGACGCCGTACCCGCCGGCCCCATCGCCACGAGTACGCGTCCCGGCTCGCCGGCGCCCACCTCCAGCAGCCTCAGCGTCTCGGACAGACTGTGCGCCCGGGCCGCGATCTTCACGATCTCCGCGCCGGTCGCCCGCAGGGCCCGGTAGCGGTCGGCGAGGTCGCCGGGCATCCGCTCGTAATCGTGCGTCGACAGCACGATGTTCTGCCCGCGGCGGGACCGAATGAGGTCGTCCCAGCCGGCCTGCCATTCCACGTCGACGTAATCGGCGCCTAGCTCCAGCGCCCGCTCCAGGAGCCTGCGGCGTTCCGCCTCGGAGCCGCGGAAGCCGCCACCCTCCCAGCTCGGTCGGCAGGTCACCACCACGGGCGTGCGGCGCCCGGCGAGCGCCGCGTCGACGTCCGGATCGCGGACCTGGTCGAGACGCAGTTCGATCAGGTCGGCCCCGTTCGCCGCCTCGCGGCCGGCCAGCAGCTCGGCCATCGTTCGGCCGGTTACCGTCGCGCACAGCCTGGCCTGCACCTGCTCGCCGTTCCCCACAAAAAAAGCCTCTTCAACCGCTGCGGCTGAAGAGGCTCGAGAATCCGTCTCGTCCTGAATGTCGACCTGGCGGTCTACCAGTCAGCCCTTCCAGCGGGCACGCTAAACACGCCGCGCCACCACCAGCCGCAGCCCACTGCTGCGCAGGGAAAAAGGACGTAAAGCCAAGCCCGACAACTCATTTCCGCAAGAACCTAGCAGATGGTGCAACAGGTTGTCAATGCGTTTCCTGGCCGACTACACTTGCGGCAATCCGCACTGCTCTGCCGCCCGAACCTCCTTGACCTGCTGTCTCCGGTCCGCTATACACATCGGCTATCAGCGCCGCTCCGGTGGTCTCAATCATGACCCGTATCGTCCCCATGCTCATGCTCGCGAGCGGCCTTTGCGCCGTCGCCCTCCCGGCCGCGACGGGCCGAATGCCCCTCGACGAGGTGCGGCCGGGTATGCACGGTATCGGCATTACGGTGTTCGAAGGGACTCGGCGCGAGGAATTCGGCGTCGAGATCCTGGGTGTCCTGCGTAACGTCATGGGCCCGCGGCGCAGCGTCATCGTCGCCAGGCTGTCCGGTGGACCGCTGGCCGAAACCGGCGTCATTCAGGGCATGAGCGGAAGTCCGGTCTACGTCGACGACCGGCTGGTCGGCGCCGTATCGTATGCGCTCGGCTCGTTTCCGAAGGAGCCAATCGCCGGCATCACCCCCATCGGCGAGATGGCGGCGTCCGACGCCAACCGGTCAGCGGTGGTGCGGCCGGCGACGCTGCCGCCGGCGTTTCCGGCGACCCCCGGCGACCTGCAGGCGGTGATCGACGCCGCCTTCGACCGGACGCGTCCGTTCGCAGGCCAGCCCGGTCACGTACGCGCGCTCGGCCTGCCGCCGGCGGCCGGTGAACGGCTGGCCACGCTGCTGCGGCCCATCGCGACGCCGGTCGTGCTCAATGGATTCGATCCGCAAGTCCGGGCGTTGTGGACCGCCGCCTTCCACGGCAGCGGCTTCGTCGCGGCCGCCGGTGCCGCTCAGACTGCGGGTCCGGAAGAGACCGCGCCCCTGCAACCGGGTGATCCGATCGGGGCCGTGCTCGTGCGCGGTGACCTGACGATGGCCGGCACGGGCACCGTGACGCTCGTGGACGATGGCCGTGTCTACGCCTTCGGCCACCCGTTCTACAACCTCGGGCCAATCCGCTTCCCGATGACCCGGGCTTCCGTAACGACGCTGCTGCCCAGCCTCGCGCTGTCGTCGAAGATCGCGGCCATCGGCGCCGTCGTCGGTACACTGGATCAGGATCGCTCGACCGGCATCTTCGGCGCTCTGGGAGCGGGCCCGCCGATGGTTCCCGTGCGCGTCGAGCTCCATGAGCCGGAGCGTCATCTGACGCGGGAGTTCGCTTTCGATGTCGTCGAGGACCGGCTGTTCACACCGCTGCTGACCTACACCGGCGTGCTCAGCACGTTCCTGTCGTGGACCCGCGAACGTGGGGCGTCGACCTATGTCCTCAGCAGCAGGACGCGCGTCCGCGGCCATGCCGACGTGGCGTTCGAGGACATCTACAGTGGCGATACCGCCCTGTTCGGCGCCGCCGGGGCCATCGCCAATCCGTTGACCACGCTGTTGAACAACCGCATCGCTCCCCTCGCACTCGATGGCATCGACATCGAGATCACGTCGGCGGAACAGCCGCGTACGGCAACCATCGAGCGTGTCTGGGTCGATGCGCTGCGCGTCCGCCCCGGCGATGCCGTGCGGCTCCATGTGCTCGCGCGCGGCTACGGCGGCGCCGAGCTGGTCGAGACCGTAACGGTCGACATACCGCGCCATGCCACGGGGCAGTTGCAGCTGGTGGTGTCGGATGCGCCCCGATTGAACGCGCGCGCGCTCCGCGAGTCGCGCTCGGCGCAGGCGCCCGGCACGATCGAACAGATCATTCGCACGCTGAATGCGACCCGGCGCAATAACCGGCTCTATGTCGAACTGCTCAGCGCTCAACCAGGCGCGGTTGTCCGGGGTGCCCCGATGCCGGCACTGCCGCCGTCGGTGCTGGCGGTGCTCGAAGGCGATCGGAGCGGCAGCGGACTCCGGCGCCTCACCCAGGCCACGCTCGGCGAGTGGGAGATCCGCACCGACCACGCGGTGTCCGGTTCCCGAACGCTGACACTGGACGTCGAGGCAGAATGACGCCCCTTCGCCCGCGCCGGCGAACGGGCCTCCGCGGCGCGGCGTTGGCCGTCGCACTCGGCGTGTCGGTCGTCGTCCTCCACGGATCCTCGGCTGTTTTCTGGCGCGTCTCGACGCACGAGGAGTTCCTCGCGGGCGCGGCCGACGGGGTATCGATAGACGCGGACGGGCGGCTGACGCTGGCCCGTGACGCGGAGCTGCTCCACGAGGCGACCGCGCCGTTCCTGTGGTCGCTCGCACCGGCGGGCGGCGCATTGTGGATCGGCAGCGGCGGCAACGGCCGGGTGTTTCGTCTGGAACCGGATGGCGGGGCGTCGACGATCTTCGAGGCCGCGGAGCAGAACATCCATGTCGTTCACCCCGACGACGCAGGGGCAGCGCTGGTCGGCACCTCGCCCGACGGCGCGCTGTTCCGGATCGGACGCGGCCCGGCCGAGCGGATCTTCGACCCCGACGACCGGTACATCTGGGCCGTCGCGGCCGACCCGGCAGGCAATCGCTTCGTGGCCACCGGCGACGAGGGTCGCATTTACCGCCTGGCTCCGAACGGGGAGACGAGCCTGTTCTACGAGGCGGATGCGTCGCATGTCCTCGCTCTGAGCCGCGACACCGAAGGTAATCTCCTGGCTGGCACCGGCACGCCCGGGCAGGTGCTGCGCATCGGCGGTGACGGGCGTGGCTTCGTCGTCCTCGATTCGCCGTACGCCGAGATTCGCGCACTCCACGTCGCAGGCGACGGCACGCTCTATGCGGTCGCCGTCGGCGAGTCGGCCCAGCGCAGCACACCGCCTGCCCCGCCGCCGCCGGCTGCGGCTTCGCCCGGCGTGCCGCGTGTGACCACGTCCACCACGGTCACGGTGGTCGGGGTGGCCGATTCCGGGCGGGCCCCGGCGCCCGGCGCCGGCCCGGCACAGACGTCCGGGGCGACAGCGGCGGGGCGGGGCGCCGTCTACCGGATCGGCGCCGACGGTGCGTGGGACACGGTGTGGGAGTCCGCGCGCGACACGCCCTATGACGTCTCGACCGACGGCCGTGGCGGTCTACTGATCGGCACCGGCCCCGACGGCCGGATCTACCACGTCTCCGCGGACCCGCCGCGCGTCCGGCTGCTCGCACGGGCGCCCGCCAGGCAGGTCACGCGGTTCGCGGCCGGTGCCGGCGGCGCCGTCTACTACGCCACAGCTAACCCGGGCAAGGTCTATCGACTGCTGCCCGGGCAGGCCGGTGAAGGCACGTACGTGTCAGAGGTGCGCGACGCCCGGACGGTCGCCAGGTGGGGCGCGCTGCGCTGGCACGCGCTCACCCCCGGTGACAGCTCGGTCCGGCTCTACACGCGGTCGGGCAACACGTCGACGCCCAACGACGCGTGGAGCCGCTGGTCGGCTGCCTACCGCGACGCGAACGGCTCGTCGATCGGCAGCCCCCGCGCACGCTACCTGCAATGGAAAGCCGAGCTGCGCGGTGAAGACGACAGCCCGACGCTGCTCTCCGTCACCGCCGCCTACCTGCCGCAGAACCTGCGGCCGGAGATCGCCACGCTGACCGTGCACGAGCCGGGCGTGGCCTTTCAGCAACCGTTCGCGAGCGGCGATCCGCCCATCGCGGGTCTCGACGACCGGCCCGCTGCGAGTGGCGGTAACGGTGCCGGCGGAACCCAGCGGGAAACGCAGCAGACGACGCTGGGGCGCCGCGTCCATCGTCGGGGACTGCGCACGTTCGTGTGGACGGCCCGCGACCCGAACAACGACAGGCTGCGCTTCGACCTGCTGGTGCGTACCGAGACGGACACGTCGTGGCGCGCGCTGCGGACAGGAATCGAGGGCTCCATCTACACGTGGGACACGACGAGCGTTCCCGACGGCAGCTACCTCGTCCGGCTCATCGCCTCGGACGCCGGTGCCAACGCGCCCGGTGCGGGGCTCGTCGGGGTGACCGAGAGCAAACCGTTCGACGTGGACAACTCGCCGCCCCGCATCGACATCGATGCCCCGCGCCGCGAAGCGGGCCGATTCACCGTCGCTTTCGCCGTCATCGACGGACACTCACCCGTGCGCCGCGTCGAATATTCGCTCGACACCGCGCGCTGGGAGGTGCTGTATCCGCTGGACGGCATCGCCGATTCGACGGTCGAGCGCTTCCGCCTGGCGGTCGACCGCGATCAGCTCGACCGGCTCGCCATCCGTGCCACCGACGCCCTGGGCAACGCGGTCACGGCCGCCGCCCCGGCCTACGGAGCGACCGGCTCGAGTCGCAGCAGCGCGCCGTCCGCCTCGTCGGTAAGCAGGTAGATAAGCCCGTCCGGTCCCTGCCTGACCTCCCGGATGCGCTGCCCGAGTTCCCGCAGCAGCGACTGCTGGCGCACCAGCAGTCCGCGGTCGTTGAAGACCAGACGCTGGAGCTCGGCGCCCCGCAACGCACCGACGAACAGGTCACCCTGCCAGTTCGGGAAGCGGTCGCCGGTATAGAACATCAGTCCGGCCGGCGAGATCGACGGGCTCCAGAAGAAGACCGGATCCTCGATGCCCTCTGCCTGGCGGGCGGTCTGCTGGGGGCCCGAATGCGTCCCGGTCAGATCGCCCGAGTATGCCCGCCCGTACGAGACGATCGGCCAGCCGTAGTTCAGACCGGCCCGGATGATATTGACCTCATCACCGCCCTGCGGACCGTTCTCGGTCTCCCACAGCTCGCCCGTCTCCGGATGCCAGGCCAGCCCGTTCGAATTGCGAATGCCGAGCGCATAGATCTCGGGACGGTGACCCGGCGCGTCGACGAACGGGTTGTCGTCGGGGACGGTCCCGTCGTCGTTGAGGCGCAGCATCTTGCCGGCGTGATTGGAGGGGTCCTGCGCGTGGTCGGCCGAGCCGACTTCGTAGCGTGCCGGTTGGCCCACCACCATATACAGCTTGCCGTCGGGGCCGAAGGCGATGCGCGAGGTCTGCGCCGCGCCCATGTAGTCGGCGTCCGCCACGAACAGGTCCCGCACCTCCACGAGCGCGCCTCGTCCCTCGAACTTGCCGCGGGCAAGCACCGTCGTGGCAGCCAGTCGGTGTTTGGGACTCGCCTTGTGGTACGTGAAGTAGACGAACTGGTTGTCCAGGAAGCGGGGATGCAGCGCGATGTCCATCAGCCCCTTGCGGCGGGGCGTGAACACCTCGGGCAGGCCGGCCAGCGGCTCGGGGTCGAGCACGCCGTCGCGTACGATGCGCAGCCGGCCGCCGTGCTCCGTGATCAGCATGTCGCCGTTCGGCAGAAAGGCGAGCGCCCAGGGCCGCGAGAGGCCCGTGATTGGCACCACCCGGAAGCTCTGTTCCTGCGTGTGAAAAACCTGCGGCGCGGCGGGCAGCCTGCGCGACGCCGCGCAGTCGGGGCAAGCGCGCTGCGGCGCGGCCTCCTGGGCGGCCACCGGCGCGGCGAGAGCCGCGAGGAGAACGGTGGCGAGCGCCGCAAGCGGCGACATCCGCCCGGACACGGAACGGTTCGGCATCGGCATCTCCTGGCGTTGAACGAGTTCCGCTACAGCATAGCGCGGTTCGTCCCGGCGGCGTCCTGCTACCATGGGTGGCCTCCGCCACCATGCTGAACGGCATCTTCGTCTTCGTTGCCCTGGCCTCGATACTCGCCGCCGCGCTCGCCGGGGAGATGCGCGCTCTCACCGATGCGGTCGTTTCGTCGGCGCGCAGCGCCGTCGATCTCGCGATCGGCCTGGTGGGCGTGATGGCCTTCTTCCTCGGGCTCATGCGGGTCGCGGCCGACGCTGGGCTGATGGCTCGCCTGGCGCGGCTGGTGAGCCCGGTCATGCGGCTGCTCTTCCCGGGACTGCCGCCCGACAGCCCGGCCATGAGCGGCATGCTCCTGAACATCGCGGCCAACATGATGGGCCTGGCCAATGCCGCCACGCCGTTCGGGATCAAGGCGATCGAGGAACTCGACAAGTACAACAGCCGGCACGGGGTGGCGACGAATCACATGGTGCTGTTCCTGGCGATCAACACCTCGGGGCTGGCGTTGCTCCCGACCGGGATGATCGGCGTCCGCGCGGCGCTCGGCTCGACCGACGCGGCCGGCATCCTGCTGCCCACCTGGTTCGCCACCGCGGTAGCAACCGTGGTCGGGGTGACCGCCGCGCTGCTGTTGGCCCGCCTGCCCCGCTATCGCGCCTCGGCGCCGCCGGCGCTCGCCGCGCCGGATGCCGACGCGACGGCGGGTAGTGAAGCAACGGCCGGCGATCTCCCGCCCGCCGCCGGCGCGAGCTCCGTCCGTCCCGCTGCGGGCCGCCGGGCGGTGGGCTGGCTGTTCTGGGCGACGCTGCTGCTGGCGGCCGCGAGCGCCCTCATCGACCGCGATCCGGAGGTTCCGGCCGGCGACGTCCTGCGCGACATGGCGTCGTCCTGGCTCCTGCCGGCCGTCGTCGCCGCGCTCGTTCTCTACGGCTGGATCCGCGGCGTGCGCGTGTACGAGTCGCTCGTCGAGGGTGCCCGGGACGGCTTTCAGGTCGCCATCCGTATCATTCCGTATCTGGTCGCCATCCTCGTGCTGGTCGGCATGTTCAGGGCGTCCGGCGCGCTGGACGTACTGATCGGGCTCGCGGCGCCGCTGACCGGCCTGGTCGGCATCCCGGCCGAGGCGCTGCCGATGGCGCTGCTGCGCCCGCTGTCCGGCTCGGGCGCCATGGGCGTGGCCTCGGAGGCGATGACGGCGTACGGTCCCGATTCGCTCGTCGGCTACCTGGTCAGCACGTACCAGGGCAGCACCGAGACCACGTTCTACGTGCTGGCCGTCTACTTCGGCGCCGTCGGGGTCAAGGACACCCGCCACGCGGTGCCGGCCTGCCTGCTGGCGGACGTCGCCGGCATCCTGGCCGCCACGTTCATCGTCAACGCCCTGTTCGGCTGACGGCCCGGGACCCGGCGGCAAGGTCGCCACGGGCGGACTCCGCGGGGCCGGGGTGGTAGCGCGTTTCGACGTAGCCGTTCTCGGCCGTCCACTGCACACGCAGCCGCGGCAGATCGCCGACGGGCTCTCGCGCGTGGAAGTAGACCAGCACTTCCGCGTAGCGGTCCTGCAGCGGCTGGATCAGCTCGCGCGCGAGCGCGGTCGTGTCCACCCCGTCCCCCACCTCGACCTCGACGGTAAAGGCTCCGTGGGCCGTTGCCATCTCGGCAATGCGCCAGTTTTCGGTGACGAGCGGGAGCGCGTCGTCGAGCGTGGACAGATCCGCAGCGTCGCCGCCGGCGCCACCACAGCTCCCGGCCAGGGGCAGACACACCACGACGGCCGCGCACAGGAACCGCGAGCGGGCCTGCCGCCGGATCCGCTCGCCGCGGGTAGGGCTCTCGGGCGGCCCGTCAGGGCTGGGGGACGATGCGGATATACGGCAGCGGCGAGCGCCAGCCATCGGGGTACTTCTGCCTGGCTTCTTCTTCCGACACCGCCGGGAGGATGATCACGTCGTCACCCTGCCGCCAGTTGACCGGGGTTGCCACCTTCCTGCTGGCCGTCAACTGGCAGGAATCGAGGAGCCGCAGCACCTCGTCGAAGTTCCGGCCGGTGCTCATCGGATATGTCAGCGTCGCCTTGATCTTCTTGTCGGGCCCGATGACGAAGACCGACCGCGCGGTGGCGTTGTCGGCCGGCGTGCGGCCCTCGCTGGTGTCGCCGGCATCGGCCGGCAGCATGTCGTACAGCTTGACGATCTCGAGCCGGGGATCCCCGATCAGCGGATAGCTGACGCGGTGACCCTGCGACGCCTCGATGTCCTGCGCCCACCGTTCGTGATTGCTCACGCCGTCGACGCTGATGCCCAGGATCTTGCAGTTGCGCTTGTCGAACTCGGGCTTGAGGCCGGCCATGTAGCCGAGCTCGGTCGTGCAGACCGGCGTGAAGTCCTTGGGATGCGAGAACAGGATGGCCCACCCGTTCCCGATCCATTCGTGGAAGTCGATCGCTCCCTGGGTGGTCTCGGCCTTGAAGTTCGGTGCCTCGTCGTTGATCCTCAGTGCCACGGTCCTGCCATCCTTCCCGCTACTCGAGCGTCCACAGGGTCAGCGTCGAGACGTCCTTGACGAACAGCCGCTTGCCGGAGAGGGTCGGCTGCGTCCACGTCGCGCTGTCGGCGACGGTGTAGCGCTCGACCTCCTCGAGGCCCGCGCGGCTGGCGTTCAGCACGAGCAGCTCGGCATCGTCCTGCAGCGACAGCAACGTCCGGTCCGAGCGCAGGATTGCGGCGTTCTCGGCTTGGCGCGGACTGCCGGTCCACAGGACCTCGCCGGTGTCCAGATCGAGTGCAAAGTACTGGCCGCTGTTGAGGTGCGAGAGCCCGAACAGCACGCCGTCCGCCACGACGCCGTTCGTCATGTCCAGCGCCACTTCGCTGGTGCGCCAGACGTCGTCGGTCGTCCAGGCATCGCCCTCGCGCAACACGCGGAAGGCGGTGACGCCGTTCCCCTGCCCCGATTCAATCAGCAGGTCCCCGTAACGAACCGGCGTCTGCGAGTTCGTCGCGTAGGCCGTCGTGAACGGCCGGCTCCACAGCAGCTCGCCGGTCTGCACTGCCACGCCGACCACGTTCTCCTGCGTGTAGGTGACGACCTGGCGCACCCCCTCGATATCGAGCACCAACGGCGAGCCGTAGGAGGGCCCGTCACCGTCCCAGCTCCAGCGCACGTCGCCGGTTGCCGCATCGAAGGCGGTGAGCGCGCCGTCGTCGTTCCCGCCGACGTGGAAGATCACGAGATCGCCTTCGACCACCGGCGACATCGCGGTGTGGTAAAGCGGCTCGACGGCACCGCCGGGCACCTGCCACAGCAACTCGCCGTCGTCCGCATCGAAGGCGCTGACGATGCCGCTCATGCCGAGCGTGAACAGCCGCCCGTCCGCGAAGGCCGGCGTCGATTTGGGTCCCGGCCCATGCGGATTGGTCGCCGGATTCATCTGGAACGGGGCCGGATAGGCCGAGCGCCAGATTGTCTCGCCCGTCGCCGGGTCGAGCGCCAGCAGCACCTCTTCCTCAGCCTGCCGCACGTACAGGTAGAGCCGCTCGCCTATCAGCAGCGGCGTGGCGTAGCCCGAGCCGACTTCAACGCTCCAGCGCTGGTGCAGGCCGTCGGGCCACGGTGCGGGGACGTCGAACGCCGCTGCGACGCCGTCGCGGTTCGGTCCGCGCCACTGCGTCCAGTCCTGCGCCCCGGCGGCCGGGACGAACGCGGGCAGCGCGAGCACTGCCACCAACCCGCTGCAGACGAGGTTACGCCTTGCTGTCATGGATGTGGCTTCTCCTCAGGACAGTCCGATGAGCCGGGCGCCGATGGTGACGCCGAGGAAGAGGCCCATCGAGGTCAGGGCGACGACCTTGGGCCAGACCGGTCCGAGCGAGCCCTCGTCGGCTGCGATGACCTTGCGCCGCACGGTGAAGAGGAAGATCAGACCCAACAGCAGCATCTCCATCTTCCACCACCAGAAGGGGCTGTAGTACTGCTTGATCGACGTCGACGCCATCGTCGGCGTGCCCGTGATGGCCAGCGCCACCAGGCCGCCCACCAGCCACGGCTGCGCGTCCTCGGCCACCTGCCGCAACGGCTGCGCCGTCAGACCCACCCCCAGCAGCCGCAGGTCCACCACCAGCAGCGCCCCCGAGAAGAACGCCACGGCCACCAGATGCATCACCTGAATGATCGGGCTGTACCAGACCGCCGACTGAAACGTCAGGCTCAGCGCGCTGCCTTCCATCCACTCGAAAAATTCCAGGACCATCGCCCCCGCCCTTCACTCAAGTCGGTCGTGCCCGGCCTACGGCGCCAACCCCAGGTCCAGCCACCACTGCGGAACCAGACCGCTATAGGCAATCATCCGGCCCGTCACAATCACCGCCGCCCACAACACCAAACCCAACGCACCGGCCACCCGCGCCGGCACCGGCGGCACGGGGTCGTTGTCCCACTGGTCGACCGACCGGTAGATCGTTCGATGAAAGTACATCGCGTTGACCAGCGCCGCCAGCAGCAGCAGATTCTTCATCCAGAACCAGAAGTTGCCGTAGAACCGCATCGGCTGCCCGTAGAAGAGCAAACCCCCGCTGACCACCGACATCGCCAGCCCCAGCATCTGCCACTTGAACAGACGGTTCTGAATGTGCGAAACCGGCGTGTGCAGATTGCCCACCCCGGTCAACCGCAGGTCCATCATCACCAGCAGACCCGCAATCAGACACATGCTCACCACATGCGACGTCAGCAGAATCGGATAGCCGAAAATCGACTCGCGCAACGCCGTGCTCAACGGCATCGCTTCCAGCCACTCGAATACGGTCCGTAGCGACATCCGTCACTGCCTCCTCGCGCGTTCGGCCGCCCCGCGGCGCCGGCCGGGTACAATTGCGTCGTACGCCCCGGGCTTGGGCGCCGACTGTATATCACGACGTTGACCCGGTCAAGACGACGCCGGCGTCGTCGCACCCTGCCAGCCGCGTGGCCGATAATCGCCGTCGCGAGCCGGCCGACACGCGCGTCGGCAAGCGGCCCGCAGGCTGGTCCGCGATGAGACGGAAGCGGGTCGCGGGCGGTGCGTTGGCGGTAGGCAGCGACTGACGGACAGACCCGGGCTGCACCCGGGCTAACCCGGCCGCGGGGCGGACGACTCGTAGTACCTTGGGTTCGTGGTCGATACCCACGCCATCGCGCGCGCGCTGACCGCCGCCAGGCTCACGTCCGAACAGGCCGACGCCATCACGGACGCGGTTCGGCAGGCCGCCGAGCACGGCGAGCAGGTCACGCCCGACATGCTCCTTGTCGAAATCGCGACGCTGCGCACCGAAATCGCGACGCTGCGGGCTGACCTCACCTGGCGGATGCTCGGGGTGGGCGCACTCGTCGTTGCGGCACTGCGGCTGCTCAGCTGAACGCCGCGCCGGCCGGCCGCGGTAAACGGTTGCGCCGAATGCCCCCGGCCAGCCGTCCCACCAAGCGTCTACACCGTGCTACGGCGCAGTTTCCCGGCTAGCGCTCGCCCGCTGCCTCCGCCCGCTCGAGGACGCGCGCCCCGGAAAGGATTCCCTCCATGCCGATGTTGCCTTCGTGGCAGGCGTACTCGTAGAGGGCGTCCTCGCTGCGGTTCATGCGGATGACCGCGGTCCAAGGCCCGGTCCAGGTCTGCGGGTCGTTCACCCGGACCTCGTACTCCAACACGTCCGGCGCCACGCGCGTGAAGCGCTCCTCGATGTGCAGATTGTCCTGGGCGCCCATGAAGTAGGTCTGCGGGGAGTAGTTGGCCGTCTCGACCACCAGCGTTTCCCCCTCCCAGCGGCCGCGGGAGTCGCCGTGCCAGAGGCGGATGTCCGCGTCGAGCGGCGGCCGGTCCGCCAGCGGGATGATGCGGGCGTCGTGGGCCATCTCCATCAGCAGCACCACGTGGTCCGCCGTCTGGAAGATCTGGTAGTAGGAGTTGTAGCCGGCACCCAGGCGCGGCGCGCCGAACGTGATGCAGCGCTCGCCGAGGCTGCGGTCGTCGGTCCAGTGCGCGTGGCGCTGCCGGCCCGCGTTGTACGCCTCCAGGCGCGCCTCGGCGGCCGGTGTGCGCGGCGGCAGGCGGCCGTCCGGCGGATCGACGATGAGCGACGTCCGATTGTCCCAGTTGCGCTCGACCATCCAGAACTGGTTGTAGTTGCCCGTCTGCGTGTCGGCCGACGAGAAGTCCTCGGCTTCCGCCAGGGCTGCCGCGAACACACTGTCGCCGAAGGCGGCATCGTCGGCGTCGAGCGCGAACAGCTCGTCCGCTCTGGCCTTGAGCCGCGCCACCTCCTCGTCGGTCAGCGTCTCGCGGTCGGCCAGCGCCGCCGGCCGCTGCAGCGGCGTGGCGCTGTTGTTGGCCCATACCCCCTGCAGATCCGGATGGCCGTGGGCAGTGCGGGGCGCGGTCCAGCCTGTCCCGGGCGCCTGTGTCTCACCCGCGGCGGGCAGCCCCACCAGCACTGCCAGCGTCAGCATGCACGATGCACCGATGCAACCCGTTCTCATCGCTACCTCCTCGTAATTCGCGAGCAACGCCCGTCAGCGGGTCCGCGCGGTTCGCCCCCGACCGCGGACACCCGCAGCGGCCCGCCGTGCTACGCCCTGCCGTTGACGAGTCGGAACATCCACTGCGGCGGCGACCGTCGCCGGTTCCCGCGCGGGTCGAACGCGGCGCACCGACACCACCCCCGCCGGCGCGGCCCGGGACGGCGTTACTCCTCTGATCCGCTGCCGGAGAATCGGAGACCAACCGTGCGGCTGAACTCTACCACGGGAGGTGGCAGTCTACGGATCCGGAACGCAGAGGCGCCGGCAACGGCGGGTGGACAGCACGGATGCCGCGCGTGTTCGCACCGCCGCCGACCACGGTAGCCGAGGCGCTCGGGCTCGTGCGGGCCGACATCCTGCGGTCGATGCTGGCGCTGCGCCGAGTGCCCTGCCGCCGCCCAGGCGCAAGGCGGATATGGCCGGCGAGATCGAGGTACGCCTCATCGGCGACTCGCTGCACGGCTGTGGGATAGGTTGGGCGAGACCCGCCGGCACGCGATCGTCGAGTCGAGCGCCGGGGCGGCCGGCCACGCCGGGTATACAATCGCACGCGAGCAGCCGAGGCCCGCATGGACTTCAGCAAGTACGAGATCGACCCGGCCATCTACGACGAGATGTTCGAGGCGCAGGGTCGGCCGCGGGCGCATACGACGCGCCTGCACGAGGCGCTGACCGAGCTGTCGAGCGCGGAGCTGGGCGAGATTCAGGAACGGGTGACGCGTTCGTTCCTGAACGAGGGAATTACCTTCACGGTGTACGGCGACGACGAGGCGGACGAGCGCATCATCCCCGTCGACTGTCTGCCGCGCACACTGCCCGCCGCCGAGTGGGCGCAGCTCGAAGCCGGGCTCGCCCAGCGCGTCCGCACCCTGAACCTGTTCCTGGGCGACGTCTACGGCGCCGGCCGCGTCCTTGCCGACGGCGTCATTCCGGCGGCGATGGTCCACGACTGCCCTCAGTACCGCCTGGAGATGCGCGGCTTCACCCCGCCTCACGGTACGTGGATCGCCGTCTGCGGCACCGATGTCGTGCGCACGAACGACGGCTTCCTCGTGCTCGAAGACAACCTGCGGGTGCCCTCCGGGGTGTCCTACATGGTCGCCAACCGCAAGGCGGTCAAGTCGAGCATGCGCCGCTTGTACCGCCGCTGCCGGGTGCGCGAAGTGGAGCACTACGGTGACCTGCTGCTGGCGACGCTGCGGGAGCTGGCGCCGCCGGACCGGCCCGACCCGTGCATCGCGCTGCTGACACCCGGCGTCTGGAATTCGGCCTTCTACGAGCACATGTTCCTGGCCCGCGAGATCGGCGCGGAGCTGGTCGAAGGCCGTGACCTGCTGACCCGCGACGGGTTCGTCTACATGCGCACGACCGAGGGCCTCAGGCGTGTGGACGTCATCTACCGGCGCGTGGACGACGATTTCCTCGACCCGCTCGCGTTCCGTCCGGACTCGCTGCTCGGCGCGCCCGGGCTGCTGCAGGCGTGCCGGCTCGGGAACGTGGCGCTCGCCAATGCGCCCGGCACGGGGGTCGCCGACGACAAGAGCGTGTACCCGTACGTTCCGGACCTGATCCGCTACTACCTGCACGAGGAGCCCATCCTGGCCAGCGTGCCCACGCACCTCTGCCGGCGCCCGGCCGATCTCGAATACACGCTCGACCACCTCGCGGACCTCGTGGTCAAGCGCGTCGGCGAGTCCGGCGGCTATGGCATGCTGGTGGGTCCCCATGCCAGCCCGGCCGAGCGCGCGGCCTACGCTCGCGAGATGCGCGCCAATCCGGCCGACTTCATCTCGCAGCCGGTGCTGCGGCTCTCGCGTGCACCTTGTCTGGTGGACGGGCAGCCCGAGCCGCGGCACGTCGATCTGCGCCCTTTCGTCCTGACCGGCCGGGAGACTCGCAGCGTGCCGGGTGCGTTCTGCCGCGTCGCGCTGCGGCGCGGCAGCCTCGTGGTGAACTCCAGTCAGGGCGGTGGCGGCAAGGACGTGTGGGTCCTGCAGGACTGACATGCTGGCGCGCAGCGCGGAGAGCCTGTACTGGATGGGACGCTACGTCGAGCGGACCGGGCACACCTGCCGGCTGCTGCGCGTGCAGATGGAAGTTCTGGTCGACCGGCCGGTCCCCGAGATCAACTTGGGATGGCGACGGATCTACGCCGCGGTGGGCAGGCAGCCGCCCAGTCCGGCGGTCGGATTCGCGGGTTCCGATGACGACTTCGCCCTGGCCGATTCTTTCACGCTCGCCGACGACCTCACCTTCGAACGCACGAACCCCGACTCCGTCAGGAACTGCTTCTCGAACGGCCGCGAGAACGCCCGCCAGACGCGCCACTGCATCAGCGGCGAGATGTGGACGTCGCTGAACCTGGCCTGGCTGCGTCTCCGCGAGCGGCGCATCCAGGATATCTGGAAGACCGCGCCGGAGAGCTTCTATGCGGAGGTCGCCCAGGATGTCAGCACCTTCCTGGGGGTCATGGAGGCGACCATGTACCGCGACGAGGGGTGGCACTTCCTGCAGTTGGGGCGTGCCATCGAGCGGGCCCAGTCGACGCTGGCGCTGCTGCTGGCGCAATTCGAGGCGATCAGGACACGCGACGACCCGGCCGAGGAGGAATGGACCGGCCTGCTGCGCGTCTGCGAGGCCTTCGACGCGTACCGCCGCCGCTTCGGCAGCGAGCTGCGCCCGCAACAGGTACTGGACCTGCTCGTCGGCGACCTGCTTCTGTCACGCTCGGTGTCTCGCTCGCTGGAGACGGCGGCCGGCGCGCTGGGCGCCGTGGCTCCGGGCCCGGGCGCGGACGGCGGGACGCGCGAACTGGCCGCCGACCTGGTTGCCGGCGCCCGCGGGCCCCGACCCGCCGCCGCCGGCCTCGACGAGCGCGAGAGAAGCCTGCGTCGGATGCAGGCTCGAAGTTACACGCTGCACGATCGCGTCCTGGCCGCGCATGTGCGGTACGACGTCGACGGTGCGCTGCCGCGGTGATGTCATGAACCGGCAGGGTACGGAGGCGCCGGATGGGATGAAGCACATCTGCGTCTACCTCGGAGGGCAGGTCGGAAACGAGAAGCGGTACATGGAAGCTGCGGAAACGCTGGGCTGCCTGATGGCGGCCGAGGGCGTCGGCCTCGTGTACGGCGGTGCCCGGGTGGGCTTGATGGGCATCCTGGCCAACGCCGTGCTGGCGAACGGTGGCTTCGCGACCGGCGTCGTCCCTCGCCAGCTCTCGTATCAGGAGCTCGCCCACGAGGATCTGAGCCGCCTCTACGTCGTCGACACGATGCACGAGCGGAAGTCCAAGATGCAGTCGCTGTGTCACGGGTGTCTGGCGCTGCCGGGCGGCTTCGGCACGCTGGAGGAGATGTTCGAGGCGCTGACGTGGGCGCAGAAGCCGCTCGAGCTGCACGAGAAGCCCTGCGTCTTCGTCAACATCGACGGCTACTACGACCACCTGTTCGAGTTCTTGGATCGGGCGACTGCGCAGGGACTGCTGCTGGAGCGCAACCGCCGGCTCGCCCGTCAGGAGCCCACCGCCGAGGCCGGGCTGCGAGCGATCCAGGCGGCCTGGGACGCCGAGGAGGAGGCGCTGCTCGAGGTACTTCGCAAGTACCAGCAATGAGGCGCCTGCTGTCGGCGCGCCGGCAGCGGATGCCGCAGCCCCCCGTCAGATGGCCGCGTTCAGAGCCGCTTCGCGCGACGCCTCGATGGGAATGATCCGATCGAAACCGCTGATGCGGAAGACTTCTTCGATGTGCGTCCGCATGCCGCACAGGATCAGCTTGCCCGCATCTGCCTTCAGTGCCTTGGCGGCCAGGAGAAGCACGCGCAGGCCGGAACTGCTGATGAAGTCTAGGCGACCGAAGTCGACTATCACGCGCTGCTCGCCGTCGCTGATGCGCTGCATGACGACCGACTCGAACGACCGTGCGTTCCCGCTGTCCAGCCGGCCGACGGGCAGGAGTACCAGCACCCCGTCGTTCCGTTCCTCGACAACTTCGATGTCCATACGGTAGTCCCGTTCCTCGGCCGGCCCCCGTCTCCAGCGGAGCAGCCGTGCGTCAGCTTCTGGCGAGCGCGGACTCGCGCGAGTCCCGGATCGGAATGATCCGATCGAAGCCGCTGATTCGAAAGACCTCTTCGATGTGGTCCTGCATCGAGCACAGCACCAGCGTGCCCTCGCCGGCGTGCAACTTCTTGGCTGCCAGCAGGAGCACGCGCATGCCCGAGCTGCTGATGAAGTCGAGACGGCTGAAATCGACGACTACGCGTCGTTCGCCGGCGTCGATTCGTTCCATTACGATGGCTTCGAAGGCGCGCGTGTTTGCGCTGTGCAAACGCCCCACCGGCAGCAGCACCAGGGCGTCGCCGTCCCGTTCCTCTGCGACTTCAATGTCCATGGTTCCACCCGGTCCATCGGACCAGTTCCGGATTCGCCGTCCGGCCTTCAGGCCGACGCCGAGGCCAGGTCGTGCTCCACGATCACCCGGTTGCGGCCGTCCGCGAATTCGTAAGACAGGCGGTTCGCGAAGCTCTTGACCAGGTGCAGGCCCAGGCCGCCGATCCGCCGTTCGGCCAGGGGTGACGCGACGTCGGCCGGCATCGCCTGCGTCGGATCGAACGGCTGCCCGTTGTCTTCCACGATCAACACCAGCGCATCGCCTTCCATCCGCAGCGTGATTCGGATCTCAGGCTCGGGCACGCCCCCGAAACCGTACGACACCACGTTGGTGATCAATTCGTCCAGGGCAAGGTTGATGACGTAGACCTTGGGGCCCGGCAGACCGTGCGCGTCACCGAACTCCTCAACCCGGCGCGCCACCGCGTCGACTTCCGACAACCGCCCCGGGATCGACACCTGCAGCTCGTCTGCCATCCGGTCGTATCCGCAACCGCCCGCCCGTTACTCTAGCAATTCCGGCTGCGGCGCGCCACGTGCTCGCCCTCGCGGCCGGGCGGTGAACGCGCACGTCGACAGGCATGACTGTGGTAGAGTATTTGATTCAGAAGGTACAGGCGAAGCTGCACATCCCGCGAGGCAGAGGCAAAGGAGAGATCGCATGTCCCAGCACGTTCAGGGATTGACGCGCGTCGCGCTTACTGCGGCGTTGGTCGCCGCACCGGCGCTGGCGTCGGCCCAGGCTCCCGGGTCGGACGACGTCACGTTCACCAAAGACATCGCGCCGATACTGCAGCGCTCCTGCCAGGTGTGCCACCGCCCGGGCGAGATGGCTCCCATGTCGCTGGTCACCTACCAGGAAGTCAGGCCCTGGGCGCGCTCGATCAAGAACCGCGTCGTCAATCGCGAGATGCCGCCTTGGCACATCGACAAGAACATCGGCATCCAGCAGTTCAAGAACGACACCTCGCTGAGCGACGCCGAGATCGCGCTGGTTGCCCACTGGGTCGACAGCGGGGCACCGCGGGGCAACCCCGAGGATATGCCCCCGCCGGTCGAGTTCCCGGACTCGTCCGAATGGCAGATCGGCGAACCCGACCTGGTCGTCCAGTTCCCGGCCTATCCGGTGCCGGCAGAGGGTCCCGATCTGTTCGGCAACATCTACACTGATCTCGATCTGGACGGGGACCGCTACATCAAGGCCATCCAGACGCGCGTGCCGGACAACGCATCGCGCCGGGTGGTGCACCACGCGCTCTCCTTCGCGGTCGATCCCGACGAGCAGGAGATGCGGGAAGCCGGCGAGACGGACATTCCGGCGGCCATGTTCCTGGTGGAGTACGCCTCTGGAAAGCAGTCCGAAATCTACCCGGAGAACTCCGGTCTGTTGCTCGAGTCGTGGCGCCGGATGCGTCTGGACTACCACCTCCACTCCGTCGGCGAAGACGTCGACGCCAAGGTCGAGCTCGGCATGGTCTTCCACCCCGAGGGTCACGTGCCGCAGCACGTCCGCTGGTCGAAGCAGCTCGGCCAGCACGTCACCGACCTGGACATTCCGCCCGGCAAGATCGTCCGCACCGACGGCTACACGTACTTCCACAAGGCGGCGCGCATAACGGCATTCCAGCCGCACATGCACGCGCTCGGGACGTACCAGTGCTTCGAGTTGATCTACCCGTCGACCGGCTCGCCGGCGGAGACGGAGATGGTCAGTTGTGCCCACTGGGACTACAACTGGCACATGGTCTACAACTACGCGGACGACGTGGCGCCGATCGTGCCGGCCGGCACGGTCGCCCACATCATCAGCTGGCACGACAATACGGAATCGTTCCGGGCCAATCCGGATCCCAAGAACTGGACGGGCAACGGCGGGCGCACGATCGACGAGATGGCCTTCGCCTGGCTCGGCTGGTACGACCTGACTGACGAGGAGTACGAGCAGGAGCTGGCCGAGCGGCGAGCCATCCAGGCAGCGGCCGCTGCGACGAACCAGAACCAGCAGTAGCAGGCGTGAGCCGGGAAGCAGTCGCCATGAAGTCGATGCGATTCAGGTATCCGGCGGTCGCCGGAATCGGTGTGAGCCTGCTGCTGCTGCCGCAGGCCGCACCGGCCCAATTGGACCATCTCCCCTACATGCTCAAGTACAACCGGGGGCAGAACGTCCAGCCGATATTCCAGGGGTGGTCACGCAATCCGGACGGCAGCTTCGAGATGCATCTCGGCTACCTGAACCGGAACTACCTCGAGAAGCTGCACATCCCGATTGGGCCGGACAACCACATCGAACCGGGCGGCCCGGATCAGGGCCAGCCGACCTACTTCTACACGCGCAACAACCGCCAGATTTTCAGCGTCACCGTGCCTGCCGACTTCGGCGACCGCGAGCTGATCTGGACGCTTACCGTACGCGGCAGGACGGAGCAGGCCGTCGCCTGGCTGCAGCCCGAGTGGGAGATCGATCCCGCCTTCGGCGGCCGGGCCCAGGGCGAGGAGAACCAACGGAACGCGGCGCCGACGATTGATGCCATCGACCTGCCGGCTTCCGCAGCGCTGCAGAGCGGGCTCGAATTGACCGCCCATGTCACCGACGACGGCCTGCCGACGCCGCGCGGCCAGCGTCAGTTGCAGCGCAATCGCGCCGTGGGGCAGGAGATTCCACCGATTCTCGTCGCTCCCGAGGGCACCCCGGAGCCGCCCAAGAACGTACCCTTCCTGAACGTCAACGCCCGCGGCCGGCAGAGCAGGCCCACGCCACCACAGGGGTTGTCGGTTTCCTACATCGTCTGGCGCGGCCCGACCGACATCGTGTTCGACCCGCCGTTCTCGATGGTAGAGGGCGGCACCGCAAAGACCTCGGCGGAGTTCTCACTGCCGGGAACCTACGTCCTGCGGGTCCGTGCGCACGACGGCGGCAAGTCGACCTACGACTTCGTGACCGTCAACGTCAACTGACGCAGGTGCCACCATCCACCGGGATGACGGCACCGTTCGTGTAGGCGCCGGCACGCGATGCCAGGTAGATCGCGATGCCGGCCATCTCCTCCGGCCGGCCGATCCGATCGAGGGGACAGGCGCCCGTGATTCGGTCGCCGTGCTGCGCCAACACTTCGGCCGTCATCCTGCTCTCGAAGTAGCCCGGTGCGATGGCGTTTACCGTGATGTTGCGTGGCCCGAGCTCCACGGCCAGACACCGGCTCAGGTGGTGCACGCCCGCCTTGCTTGCCGCGTAGGCAAACACGCCGGTCGGGATGATGGTCGGGACGTGAACCCCGTCCATGGACCCGACGTTGATGACCCGTGCCGGATCCGCCGAACCGGCGGCGCGCTCCAGCATTGGCGTCAAGTCCCGGGTCAGGAAGAAGACCGCCGTCAGATTGAGATCGACGACCTTGCGGAACCCTTTCTCCGGAAACTCGCCGTAGGGTGCTCCCCAGTTCGCGCCGGCGTTGTTGACGAGTATGTGCAGCCCTTCCTCTCTCGCGGCCAACGCCTCGATCAACGCCGCGCGGCCTTCCGCCGTCGAGACGTCGCCCGGGAGCGACACGCAGGTGCCCAGCCGGCCGAGCTCGGCGGCGGTGCGGTCGCAAGCTTCCTGCTTGCGCGCCGTGATGTAGACGGTCGCACCGGACTGCAGATACCCCTCCGCGATCATCCGGCCGATGCCGCGCGATCCGCCCGTGACCAGGGCGACCTTGCCTTCCAGCGAGAACAGGCTGCTGACGTCGATTGTCGACATGCGCGGAATGATAGCAGCCCGCGGGCTGCCAGGCGTCCGGGTCGGCACGACGGCCTGGTGGTATGATCCGCATCCATGAACAAGGTGCTGCCGGATGCGGCCAGCGCCGTTGCGGTGATTCCGGACGGCGCCACAATCATGATGGGCGGCTTCGGGTTGTGCGGGATTCCCGAGAACCTGATCGACGCTCTCCACGCCCGGGGAACCCGCAATCTGACGGCCGTCAGCAACAACGCCGGGGTCGACGACTTCGGGCTCGGTGTCCTGTTGCAGTCGCGCCAGGTCACGAAGATGATTGCCACCTACGTCGGCGAGAACAAGGAATTCGAGCGCCAGTTCCTGGCCGGCGAGATCGAGGTCGAGCTGGTCCCGCAGGGGACCTTCGCGGAGCGCCTGCGGGCCGGCGGCGCGGGCATCGGCGGCTTCTTCACGCCCACTGGCTATGGGACCGTGGTTGCCGAGGGAAAAGAGACGCGGATGATCGACGGGCGGGGGTACATCCTCGAGCAACCGCTGCACGCCGACTTCGCCTTCGTGAAGGCCTGGAAGGGTGATCGCCTCGGGAATCTCATCTATCACCGCACGGCCCAGAACTTCAATCCGATGATGGCGGCGGCCGCGAAGGTCACGATCGCCGAGGTCGAGGAGCTGGTCGAGCCCGGCGATGTCGATCCCGACCACGTCGTGACGCCCGGCATCTACGTTCAGCACGTCATCAAGGGAACGCACTACGAGAAGCGCATCGAGAGGCTGGTGCTCCAGGATGGCTGATCCACGGGAACGCATCGTCAAGCGCGTGGCGCGCGAGCTGCAGGACGGCGACTACGTCAATCTCGGGATCGGCATCCCGACGCTCGTCGGGAACCACATCCCTCCCGGCATCGAGATCACGCTGCACTCGGAGAACGGGCTGCTCGGTATCGGGCCGTACCCGACGCGCGACCAGGTCGATCCGGATCTCATCAACGCCGGGAAGGAAACGGTGACGGAGCTGCTCGGCTCGTCGATCGTCAGCAGCGTCGAGTCGTTTGCCATGGTCCGCGGCGGGCACCTCGACCTGACCGTGCTCGGGGCCCTGCAGGTGGATCAGGACGGCAATCTGGCGAACTGGATGATCCCGGGCAAGATGGTCAAGGGCATGGGCGGTGCCATGGACCTCGTGGGCGGCGCCAAGCGGGTCATCGTCGCGATGGAGCACGCGACGAAGAAGGGCGGCCACAAGCTGGTTGAGCGCTGCACGCTCCCGTTGACCGGGGTTGCGGTGGTGACGATGGTCGTCACCGAAATGGCGGTCATCGACATCACGCCGGACGGGTTCGCGCTGCGAGAACTGGCCGAAGGCGTGACACTGGACCAGGTGCGGCGGGCCACCGGCGCCGAGCTCATCGTGAATGGGACGCCGGCAACGTTCGGATAGACGACCATGGCACTGCGAACGGCGGACGAGTACCTCGCAAGCCTGCGAGACGGACGGACGGTCTACTACCGGGGGCGCCGCGTGCCCGACGTCACCACGCACCCGGTCATCGGCGTGGCGGCCACCCATGCCGCCATCGACTACGAGCTGGCGGAAGACCCGACCCACCGCAGTCTCTGTGTCGTCAGCGACGAGGCGGGCGAGTACTCCCGCTACTACCAGCTGCCGCGCACGCCGGACGATCTGCTCCAACGCAGCCGGCTGATCGAGCTGGCGACTGCAGAAGGGGCCACGCTGGTCGTGCTGATCAAGGAAATCGGCACCGATGCGCTCTGCGGCCTGCTGCGCGTCTCGTCGGCCATCGACGAGTCGCACGGCACGCAGTACCAGCGGCGCGTGCAGGACTACTACGAGTACTGCCGTGACAACGACCTCGCAGTGGCCGTCGCGCAGACCGACGTCAAGGGCGACCGTTCCCGCAAGCCGTCCGAGCAGGACGATCCGGACATGTACGTGCGCATCGTCGAGCGCCGCGACGACGGGATCGTGGTCCGCGGCGCCAAGGCGCACACATCGGTCAGCACGAACGCCAACGAGCTGATCGTCCTGCCGACGCGCGCCCTCGGTGCGGCGGACGGGGAGTACGCGGTCAGCTTCGCCGTCCCGATGAACACGCCCGGTCTGGTGCTGCTCGCCTCGGCGTTCGATTCGCACGGCCCGCAGAGCTCGCCCGCCGAGCTCCCCATCAGCGGGCGGCACAAGATGATGGAGACCACGACGGTCTTCGACGACATGTTCGTGCCGTGGGACCGGGTGTTCCTGGCGGGCGAGCACGAGTTCGCCGGGCCGCTGGCACTCGCGTTCGTGGAGCACCACCGGTTCACGGCCATCTCGTACAAGCTGCCGCTGGTCGACGCGCTCGTGGGCTCGGCCCTGGTCATGGCGGACATGAACGGCATCGCCCGGGCCGGGCACGTGCGGGAGAAGCTCGTGCAGCTCATCAGCTACGCCGAGACCCTGCGCGGCCTCACCCACTACGCGGCGATGATGGGCAAGCCGCGCGAGCTGGGCATCGCGGCGCCCGATCCGCTGTACGTGAACATGGCCAAGTACCACTTCGCCCACGGGTATCACGACGCCGTCCGCCACGTGCAGGACATCGCGGGTGGTGCGCTCGTGACAGGCCCGGGCGCCGAGGACCTCGAGGCGGAGGAGACGGCGCACTACTACCGCAAGTACTACGCTGGTCACGGTGTCGGCGGCGAAGCCCGGCTGAAGGCGCTCACGTTCGTCAAGAACCTCGTCGCATCGGAGTTCGGTGCCTACCAGGAAGTGCTGGCCGTGCACGCCGAAGGCTCGCTGGAGGCCGAGAAACAGATGGTCGCCCGCAGCTACGACGCCGGGCAGGCGGTCGCGCTCGTTCGGCGGCTGGCCGGCCTCGACGACGACTCCTCCTCGTAGACTCGCCGCGGGCGTCCAAGCGGCCCCCGTGTCCTGTCGGCGTCCCCGTGCAGCGCCGGCGAGCTGCGTCCCGTCGCTGCCGGCGGCGGGAACCGGGCGCCGGCTATACTTCCGTGGATGGTCACTCGGCCATAGAAGGAGACGACACGGATGAAACAATCGGTACGTATCGCACGCCGGCTCACGGTCGGCGCGCTGGGACTGGTCCTGCTCGGAACGGGGTCGGCGACGCCTGCCCTGGCCCAGGAGGGCGCCCGCATCGTGCGCCGGAGCGCCGCGCCGACCATCGATCCGGCCGGCACCATCGACTGGCCGCTGCACAACCTGAACGTGCACAACACCCGCTACGCGCGGCCCGAACAGATCGACACCACCAATGTCGGCGACCTCGAGCTCCAGTGGGTATACGAGATGCCGCCGCGCGAGATCGTGCGTTCCGCCACGCCGCTGGTCATCGACGGGGTGATGTACTTCAACAACGGCTCGAAGCTGACCGCGCTGAACGCGGCGACCGGAGAGACGGTGTGGACGTTCGAGGGCGACCCGGCGTTCCCGGGCGGTGGCCGCGGACCAGCCTACGCCGATGGGGTCATCTACGCGTTCGGCCCGGAAATTCTGTATGCAGTGGACGCCCGCACAGGAGAGCTGGTCGAGTCCTTCGGCGGCAACGGCCTGCTTCAGGTGGCGCGCGAGGCGCTGACGTTCAAGTATCCGGACACCTACCCGCCCACAGTCGACACGACCGCCATGGGCTTCGCGATGACCAACCCGCCGACGTCCTCCGGCGGCACCCTGTTCGTGGGACTGCCCTTCTCGGAGGGGCTGCTGCCCGGGGGGCTGCTGGCTGCGCTCGACGGCACGACCGGCGCGATGCGCTGGGTCTTCAACACCATTCCCCAGGGACCGCAGGACTCCGGCTGGGAGATCGCCAACGGCACCTGGAGCTCCGACAAGCGCTACGGCGGCGGGGTGTGGGTGCAGCCGGCCGTCGATACCGAGCTGGGGCTGGTCTACATCAACGCGGCCAATCCATCACCGAATTATGACGGCTCGTCGCGGCGCGGCATGAATTTGTTCACCAACTCCATGCTGGCCATCGACATCGAGACGGGCGAACTGGCGTGGTACTTCCAGACGCTGCACCACGACATCTGGGACTGGGATTTGGCCTCGGGACCGATCCTGTTCGACGTCATGGTCGACGGGCGCCGCGTCGAGGCGGTCGCCTCGCTCGGCAAGACGTGCTACGTCTACATTCTGGATCGCGCGACAGGTGAGCCGATCAATCCCATCGTCGAGACGGCCGTCCCGCGCAACACCGACGTGCCGGGCGAGGAGGTGTGGCCGACCCAGCCGGTGCCCTACGATGCGCGCGGCGTCCCGCAGGAGCCGTTCTGCGCCACGTACCCGACCATCAGCGACCCGGAGCTGGCACCCCGCGCGCGGCAGATATTCCATCCGTACCAGGTCAACGAGTTCGTCATCACGTCGCCGGGCAACACGGGCGGCGCAAACTACGGCTCGCCGTCCTTCAGCCCACGGACCGGCCTGCTGTACGTGACCGGCAAGAACGACGCTTGGTCCATCAAGGTGAAGGTAGTCGGCGACACCCTGGAGCCCGGCCCGGGCTACGTCGGCCACTTCGGCAACATCGCCGAGCTCGGCGGCACGGGGATGACGGCGACCTCCACGCTGGCCGCCTACGATCCCGCCACCGGCCAGCAGGTCTGGTACGTCGAGAGCGAGGGCGCGACGAACGGCGGGAACCTCGTGACGGCGGGTAACGTGGTCTTCCAGGGCGCGGGCAACGGCAACTTCTACGGATTCGACGCGGCGACGGGCAAGAGGCTGTTTGCGCACGACACCGGGCGCAGCATCCATGCCAGCCCGCTCACCTACCAGGTGAACGGCCGGCAGTACGTCGCGATTGCCGCGTTGAATGCGGTGCTCGCCTTCGGCTTGCCGTGAGAACGAGGCACGCCTGCACGCCCGCGCGGCTGCGGGCGTGCAGGCCGCCGCCTACCTGCCCTGCGCTTCGAGGTTCCGCGCACCCGCGAGGATGCTAACCATCGCGTAGTTGCCCTCGTGGCAGGCGGCCTCGTAGATCTGGTTGGCCTTGTTGTCCACCAGGGTCAGCGGGATCTCTACGGTCCAGGTGGATGTCCACACCGTCGGATCCTCGACGGTAACCTCGTACATCACCAGATCGGCACCCACGCGGGTGAACCGCTCGACGAGATGCAGGTTCTCGCTGGAGCCGTAGAAGCTGGTGCCGGTGCTGAAGTTGGTCGTATCGACCACCAACGTATCGTCTTCCCAATGGCCGATGGAGTGCCCCAGCCACTGGCGAATGTGCGACGGCAGGTGCGGGCGCCCGTCCAGGTGGATCGTCCGGTAGCCGCCGCCCCGATGCCCGTCCTCGTGGTAGATGGCTATCGCCTCCGGCGACTGCACGAAGCGGCTGTAGGTGCCCGACGTCCCGCGCACGAACGGAATGGTAATGCCCATGCAGCGATCCGGGGCGCGGTCTTCGGGATTGTCGGCGTACCTGCCGCTCTGCGGATCCACGGGATATGGAATGCGGACATCGGTTTCTATCTCGCCGCCGCCGGCTGCCCGACGGGGCTGGTACGGACCGATGCGCGCGATTGCCTCCGGCGTCCGCGGCGGGAGCCTGCCGGTCGGCGGGTCCACGATCAGCGACGTCCGCCGGGTGCGGATGACGTCCTTGCCGCGGCCGGTGAACTCGTCGTTGTAGGCGCCCTCGACGTCTGCCACCGTCCCGGCTCCGGGGCGGAAGTTGCGGCCCTCCGACGCGTCCTGCGCGCCTTCCAGCGCGGCCACCTCCGCGTCGGTAAGAAACTCGCGGCCCTCGAATTCAGCCGGCCGCTCCAGCGGCGTGAGCGTGTAGCCGGGGCTCCAGATGCCCGCCAGTTCGGGGTCGCCCCAGGATGTGCGCGGCACCGCAAAGCCGTCGGCCTCCGCGGCCTGCTCCTGACCGGCTGTCGAGCCCCCTGCGATCAGCACGAACGCGCCCAGGGCGGCCAGCGTGCAGGCCGCCGCCGTATGCCGAAACCTCATCTGTGTCCCTCCTCGTGTGCACTCGTGTCTGCACCGCACGCGACCTCGACTGCGCGGTAGCTGTCCGCCCCGCGCCCAGGGCGGGCCCCGGGGCGCAGCCCGCGCACCAACAACGCTACTGCTCGTTCAGGCGCGCACCGGCGAGGATGCTCGTCATCGCGTAGTTGCCCTCGTGGCACGCCGCCTCGTAGATCCGGTTCTCCACGTTGTCGAGGCGATTCAGCGGCACCTCTATCGTCCACGGCGCGCTGAAGACGGCCGGGTCCTCGATGGTGGCGTGATACATGAGAGTGTCCGGCGCGGTCGGGGTGAAGCGCTCGGTCAGCGCCATGTTCTCGGTTGCCCCCTGGTACCGCGTCCTGCCCGTAAAGTTCCGCGTCTCGACGACGAGCGTCTGGCCTTCCCAGCGGCCCACGGCATGCCCGAGCCACTGTCGGACGTGCGCCGGTGGATGCGCCCGCCCGTCGAGCGGGATGCTGCGGTAGGCGCCGCCGTGGTGACCGTGCTCGTAGTAGACGGCGACGTGCCCCGCCGTCTGGACGATCCGCTTGTGACCGCCTGCGGTTGCAGCCTGACCGTAGGCCACGGGCAGATGCACGCCCATGCAGCGGTCGTTCGTGCGCTGCTCCGGGTCGTCGGCCATGTCGTCCGTCACGCGCGGGTGTGCGGCCTGCCACCGTGCGCGCGCGCCGGGCAGGTACGGAATGAGGCCGTTGGGCGGGTCGATAATCAGCGACGTGCGGCCCGTGGCGATCAGCTCGGTGCCGCGGCCGGTGTAGGCATCGTTGTAGGCGCCCCGCACATCGGCCAGCGTCCCGCGTTCGGGCCGTCCGGTCCTGTTGCCGGCGCCGGCGCCGGCACCGATGCCGAAGGTCGACAACTGCTGCTCCTGCAGGGACGCGGCTTCTTCGTCCGTCAAGAACGCCCGTCCCTCGAAGTCGGCCGGCCGCTCCAGCGGGGTGAAGATGTAGCCGGCACCCCAGATCCCCTGCAGATCCGGGTCGCCCCAGGGCGTCAGGGCCGCCGCGTAGTCGTCGGCCGCCCCCGCGGCCTCCTGGCTCGCCGCGTCGGGCGCCAGCGCCCATACGCCGATGGCGACGGTAAACAGAACGGCTCCCGCGACCTGTCGATGACTCATGGCCCGTCCCCTCATGGAATAGATCCGACAGCCCGATTCTACCGTAACTCGTTGCGCTGCCACCGGCGCCGCGGCTCAGTCGACGATTGCCTGGTAGGTCAGGGTGGTCAGATCCTGGCGGATGTTGAGATGCGTGTACGGCCGAAGCTGGGTCAGCAGGATGCCGGTCAGCTCCTCCCGCGGATCGATCCAGAAGGTGGTGTTGAACGCGCCCCACCAGAAGTGGGACCCGGGCGAGTACGGCATGGCCGCCTGTCCCGGATCCTGGACGACGGCGTAGCCCAGGCCGAAGCCATAGCCCGGACCGACCAGCCAGATGTCGTGGTCGCCGGTGTGGTTCAGAGTCATCAGCTCGACCGTCTTGCGCCCGAGGATGCGGACGCCGTCCAGTACGCCCCCGTTGAGCATCATCTGGTTGAAGCGGAAGTAGTCGCGCGCGGTCGAGACCAGACCGCCGGCGCCGCTGAAGTAGCTGTGCGGCTCGCGCACGAAGCGGCTGTCCGCGGTCGGTCCCTCGGTCAAGGCCAGCCCGCCCCGGCCGTCGGGCCGGTACAGGGCCGCGAAGCGGTCGAGTTTCGCACGCGGAAGATGGAAGTGGGTATCCGTCATCGCGAGCGGCTCGAAGAGGCGCGTGCGCAGGAACTCGTCGAAGCGCTGCCCCGAGATGACTTCGACCAGCCGCCCGACGAGGTCGGTTGCCCGGCCGTACTCCCAGCGCTCACCGGGATGGAAGTTCAGGGGCAGCTCCGCGAGGCGGGCCGCGAAGGCGGCGAGCGTGTCGCCGGGCTCCCGTTGCGGGCCGATGGTGTCGAAGTCCGGCTTCGTGATGCCGCGGTATGTGTTCGGCAAGCCGGCGGTATGCGTGAGCAGGTGCTGGACCGTGATCGGCTGCGCTGCAGCGACGGTCCGGTAGCGCGCCCGACCCAGCTCCTGGTAGGTCGCCGGCTCGGCCACTTCCATGACGCCGAACGCGGGCAGCCAGCGGCTGATGGGATCACGGAGCTGGAAGCGCCCCTCCTCGTGCAGCATCATCAGTGCCACCGACGCGACCGGCTTCGTCATCGAGGCGATGCGGAAGATGGCATCGGGCGTCATCGGCGCGCCGGCGACGCGCTCGCCGAACGCCGAGAAATGCACCACCCTGCCGCGGCGCGCCACCAGCGAGACGCCGCCGGCCACCTCGCCGCGGTCCACGTACGCCTGCATGGCCCGCTCGAGACGCGCCAGCCGCGCCGAGGACATCCCGACGTCCTCGGGCGCGGCCGTCGGGACGCCGTCCATGACGGGCAGGTCCGACTCGGCGGAACCGACCGGCAGCACCGCCACGGCTGCAGCTGCCGGCAGCAGGACGCAGAGGCTGAACGCCGCTCTCCTGGTCGTGTGCATCGGATGTCTCCCGTCCGCCTATTTCTTGAGTCGCGCCTCGAGATCGCGCGACTCTCCCGGCCGGCGGTCGTCGCCGAGCGCGGTCATCCACTGCGGGTAGCCCGGCGGCAACCGGCTCGCCTCGTCGAGGCGTTCCATCTCGCCGGCGCTGAGCGTCAGGTCGACCGAGGCCAGGTTGTCCTCGAGCTGCTCGCTGCGCCTGGCTCCGATGATGACGCTGGTCACCACTTCCCTGCCCAGCAGCCAGGCCAGCCCCACCTGGGCAATCGAGACGCCGTGCGCCGCGGCAATCGGCTGCATGACGTCGAGAATGTCGAACGCCCGCTCCCTGTCGATCGGCGGGAAATCGAACGTGGACCGCCGGGCATCCGGCGCGCCACCCGAGCGGGTGAACTTGCCGGTGAGAAACCCGCCGGCCAGCGGACTCCAGACGAGCAGCCCGAGCCCCTGATCGCGCAGCAGCGGAATGGTCTCCCGCTCGAGCTCACGACCCACCAGCGCATAGTACGACTGGGTGGTCTTGAATGCCTCCAGCCCGCGTTGCCGGGAGACTCCGAGCGCCTTCATCAGTTCCCAGGCCGGCAGGTTCGAGCAGCCGATGTAGCGTACCTTGCCCGCCCTGACCAGATCCGTGAGCGCGCCGAGCGTCTCCCCGATGTCCGTCAGCGCATCGCCGCGGTGGATCTGGTAGAGGTCGATGTAGTCCGTGCCCAGACGCTCGAGGCTGGCCTCGCAGGCCTGGATGATGTGCAGCCGCGAAAGGCCTACATCGTTCGGGCCCGGTCCCATCCGTCCGCGCACCTTGGTGGCAACGACCACCTCGTGCCGCCTGCCGGCCAGCGCGCGGCCCAGGATTGTCTCCGATTCGCCGGTCGAGTAGACGTCCGCGGTGTCGAAGAAGTTGACCCCGGCGTCGAGCGCACGGTGCACCAGCGCGTCGGCCTCCGCCTGGCCCAACGCCCCGATTGCCTCCCAGCGCGTGCCGAACGTCATCGCGCCCAGGCACAACTCCGAAACGTACACGCCCGTCCTGCCCAGCAGCCGGTACTTCATCGTCTTGCCGTCTCCAGGCGCGGGACGCGTCGCGCTACGGTGCGGACGCCGGCGGCACCGGGAAGTACCCGATGCGGTCGCCCCGGTTCGTCCCGAGCCAGATGTCTCCGCCGACCGGCACGGCTGTCGTCGCCGCAGCGAATCCCTCCAGGTAGGGTGTGCGGAAGATCCGCTCGAACTCGAGCGTCTCGGGATCGATGCGGGCCACGTTCGACGCCTCGTTCGGCGTCTGGAAGTCGGTATGGCCCGCGGCGTAGATCAGTCCATCCGGAGCCATACGCAGGTTGTCCGGCCGGAACCCGAGCTGGACGGCCTCGGTCTCCACCGGCGTCCGCCCGCGCGACAGGCGGATGAAGCGCTCGTCCTGCCATCCGGCAACGTAGAGCCGCGCGCCGTCGCTTGAAATCTCCAGGCCGTTCGGACGGACATCCTCGCTGCCCGGCACGATCCGCCAGCCGCTGTCGGCCTGCCATTCCCAGACCGCGCTGGTCACGTCACCGGTCATGCGCGGCGCCGTTGTCGCGAAGCCGCCGTCCGGCAAGGCCACGACCGCGTTCAGGGTCACCCCTGCGGGGGCCACGGCGCAGCCGATCCAGGTCAGCGCCGGCTCCGTTGCACCCGCGTCGAGCTGGAACACCTCGATCGACTCCCGCAGGCCATGGTGCACGACGTACAGCGTGTGCACGGCATCTGAACCCGGCTTCAGATACAGGCCGTGCGCCCGGAAGTCGTCGCCTTCGGCCGGGTCGATCGGTCCCGGGCAGCCCGGATACGCCCGGCTGTCGAGCCGCTCGGCGGCGGCCGCGCCGGGAAACAGGACGCGTGTCGTCCTGCCGCTCGCGCTGACGAGCTGAATCCGACCGCCCGCCTGGTTGCCGGAGGCGATCACCCAGTCGGAGTCCGGCACGACGGCCAAGTCCTCCGGGCTGATGACGCCGCAAATGAAGCGGAGCTCGCCCACGGGGTCGCAGGCGCCGTCCGCGATCCCGGGCCCCTCCGCCGCCACGTCCGCGCTCTCCGGGTCGCCGCCTGCGCAGGCTGTTGCCAGCGCCGCCAGCAGGCCGACCACAATCCGGTGTCGTATGACCACATCCATATCCTTGTCCCTACTGGGTTCCTACTGGCGCTGGAGGCGGCGGTCGGGGTACAGGCGCACCAGCACGTCGCGGCGCTGCACGCCTGCGCTGATCGAGCCGCCCGCATTGTCCGGATCGCACTCGAACGTAACGCGATACCGGTCCCGCACCGCGCGGTGGTGCTCGCCCATCAGCGCCCCCAGCTCGGTGAAGACATCCGCCAGCGCCGTCGGCGCCGCGAGCGCCCGGTAGGTGCCGCCGGTGCTGCGCGTCAGGAACGTGGAGACCTCTGTTTGCACGTTGCCACCCCGCGTGGAGACGAGGACGGCGTGCACCGTCGCAGCGCGCATCTGCAGCTCGGCCGCGAACTCGTTGAACTCGTCCTGCTGCACGCTGCGGCTGCCCTCGGCACCGTCGTAGACCAGCGCGACGAAGACCGGCCAGGCGTCGTCGTCGTCGAAGCGCCGCTCCCACGTCTCGACGAGCCCGTCGATATAGACGACACTCCGGTTGCGCTCGACGAACAAACCGGTCGCCCGCTCCTTCAGCTCGTCGCGGTCGGTCGTGAAGTCGACGCGCCGGCGGATCTGGCCTGCGAGGGTGAACAGGCCGACCTCGTGCTCCGGGGGCAGGGCGTCCAGGAAGGCGCTCAGCCCGTCGCGCAGCGGATTGAGCGACTGCGCAGCGACGTCGCTGTTGTCGACCAGCAGCGCCACCTTCATCGGCCCCGAGTCGAGGTGCACGTCCTTGACCGTACACTCGGCTCCCACCATTTGGAGATCCACCTCGTCGGAGCGGACGTCCAGCAGGGGCTGGCCGGAGCGGTCCGTCACGAGCATGAAGAGTTGGCGATCCTGCGCCGAGGCGACCTGTGCGTGGCCGGCAACGCCGGCGGCGAGGCAGACGAGCCCGAGCGTGCGACGCAGGTAGCGGGAGGTCATGGCGCTCTCCTTGTCGTTGGCTTCGTCGATGGCCTGCTGACCGCCCGATTATACGGCCGATCAGAGCGGCCGCAGCGCGGCGATCAGCCGCGCACGACCGGCGCGCTATGCTTGCGCCATGCGCACTGCACAGTTGAGAGCGACGGTTGCGAAACAGTTGCGGCACAGCCAGGCCCACGCCGGCTTGGCGGCTGCGCTAGACGGTTTTTCCGCGGAGCTCGCCGGCAAGGCCGTTGCCGGGCACCCGCATACGGCCTGGCAGCAGGTCGAGCACCTGCGGTTGGCGGCCGAGGATCTCGTCGCCTACTGCCGGGATCCGCAGTACGCGCCGCGCGAGTGGCCCGCGGGCTACTGGCCCGCAGCCCCGGAGCCGCCCTCCGCGGAGGCGTGGTCGGCGAGCTGCCGGGGCGTGCTGGATGCCACCGAACAGATGGCACGTCTCGTTGAGAATCCCGACCTGGACCCGTTCGCCGCCGTGCCCGCGGCCGAAAAGGCGGACCATCACACGCTGCGGGCTGCGCTGATGCTGCTGGATCACAATAGCTATCACGCGGGACAGCTCATCGCGCTGCGCCGGGTGCTGGGCAACTGGCCCGCCGGGTAGCCGCCGGATTCAATCGGACCGGGCTGCGTTCCGGACCTCCGGCGTCCGCTTGCGCTCCGCGCCGTCTGCGGAATGCTACCGCGCGGACTCCCGGCCGCTGGACTCACCCGCTGCCGCAGTGCGTCGCTCCTGGACACGCGCGCCCCGCAGAATGTTGGGCACCGCGTAGTTGCCCTCGTGGCAGGCGTACTCGTAGATGTCGTAGGTCGGATCGCGCGTGAGCGGCAGTTCGAGGGTCCAGGGCGCCGTATACACCGACGGGTCATGAACCGTGGCGCGCCAGTCGAGGACATCCTCGCTCACGCGCGTGAAGCGCTCCACGACGCGCAGCTCCCGGCTCACCGGCACGCCGTGCATCCGGCCGGCGTTCTGGTTGGGCGTGATCCAGCCCTTCCCGGTGAACCGCGTCGTCTCGACGACCAGCGTATCCCCCTCCCAGCGCCCGCGCGAGTCGCCCATCCACAGGCCGATGGCGCGGTCGAGCGGTGGTCGATCGTCCAGTGGGATGACGCGCGCCTCGCCGATCATCTCGGTCAGGATCACGACGTAGCCCGGCGTCTGGAGAATCAGGTTGCCGGCATTGTAGAAATTCGGGATGAGCGCCCCCGGCACGCCCCGCGTGATGCAGCGCGTGTAGACGCTCATATTCTCGTAACTGTCGGTGCGGTGGGCCACTAGGTGATTGCGGCGGGCTGCTGCCTCCGGTCGCAGCGGAACGCGGCCGCTCGGCGGGTCGACGACCATGGACGTGCGGCGGGTCGGTGTAATCGAGCGCGTGCCGGACCAGATGGCAGCGTTGTAACCGGCAAAGCTGCTGCCCGGGGGCAGGCGCTCGACACGGACGGCGCCCGGCGCGAACGCTCGCTCCCGCTGCTCCTGCGCGGCGCGTTCCAGCGCGGCCGCCTCCGCCTCGCTGAAGAAGGCCTTGCCGGCGAGATCGGCCGGCCGCTCGAGCGGCGTCATCGTCGCGTTCGTCCAGACGCCCTGAATGTCCGGCTGCCCGTCCGGGGTGCGCGGCGCCGCCCAGTCTCCGGCCCCGCGCGCTCGTTCCTGTCCCGCGCCGGGACGGGGCGCACTCGCAGTGATCGCGAGCAGCGCGACCCAGCAGACGAGCCGCCGCATCCACCGACACCGTGGCTCCGGCATGCGCAGAACGATAGCACGACGGCCCGCGCCGCGAGTGTTGCGCGCTGGTCGCGGCTGCCTGTTTCGTGCAAGCATTCTCTCCGTGATCCAACATCCGGAACCACAGGAGGAAAGTGTCATGCGGAATCGGCGTATGTTGGCTGCAATCGTGCTGATCGGTATCGCGGCAGCCGTCGGCTGGGCGTACGCCCAGGACAGGAGCGGCCCGAACGCGTTGACGGGGCAGGACATCGCGGAGATCGAGAGGCTCTACTACCGCTACGCCCAGGGTCTCGACTTCCAGGACGAGGAGCTGTACCTCTCGGCCTACGCGGACGATGCCGTCTTCACGACCGGCGGCGGCGAAGTCTGGGAGGGACGAGAGGGGCTTCGTGCGCGCTTCCGCCAGCGGCCGGGAGCCGAAGGCACGGGGATCACGCACGTGACCACCAACATCATCGTCAAGGGCACGCCGCAGGGTGCGAAAGGGCGCGGCTACTGGATTGTGGTCGACAACCTCCAGTCGCCGCCCGCGATCGTCGCGCACGGACACTACTTCGACACGTTCGTGCGCACGCCTGACGGCTGGCGGATCAAGACCCGCGGCTCGATGCGGGGCTGGAGCGAGACGCGCTGGGCGACCGAGTCCAGGTCGACCGCCTGGTGAGCCGTCGGAGTCCGCGCCGTGTCCACGGCGCGGACTCCCGCTGTTTCGACTACTCCGCCACCCGCTCCATCCAGCGGTACAGCCCCGGCGAGCCGTCCGTCCGCAAGCCGGCCGAGATGTACGACTGCCCGTCCTCGGCGAGCCGCCGCATCATGACGTAACGCGCCTCGCCCGCGCGGGTCCGCGCAATGCGGTAGTGGGTCCGCTCGTCGACCTTGACGGTCATGACCTCCATGCCGGCGTCTTCGGGATAGATCGTTCCGTTGTAGGGCACGAACTTCGCCTCGTTGTACTTCGAGTCGTACCAACCCCTACGCAGCGGCTCGTCCGCGCTGCTCTGAATCTCGACCTGATAGTGCTGTACGCCGTCGTCGCCGATCCTGAACGTGATGATCTCGTGCACCGGCGACGTCCCGCCGGACAGCTCCTTCGTCTTCTCGATGTTGAGGCGCCAGGTCCCGTTGAACGGATCGGTCCCCTGCCCGCCCTCCTGCGACGAGGCGACCGTTGCCGCCGCCGCGAGTGCTGCCGCCAGACATCCCAACGTGCGTCGCATCTCGACCTCCATTGAAAGGTTCACAGCCGGAACAAGCGGTTGATCTTGATGATGAACGCGCGGTCGCGCAACTCGGGACGCCCCGGCCGCAACGTATCGCGGGCCTCGTTGTACACGACGAACAGCTCGCTGCCCGGCTGATACTCCCAGCGCAGGCGCACGTTCGCGCCGAGTGACGCGTTGCTGGAGTTGTATTGTACGAGCGCACTGACGAACATCGACGGCGACAGCGTGTACGTCGTCCGGGTCGTCACCAGCTCGGTGGAGAACCGCCCCTGGGGCAGATCGATCCAGTTGAGCGAGACGCTCGGCTCCAGAGACAGCCGCGGCGTTATCTCGAGTCGGCCCTGCGAGAGGTTGAGGGTGGTCTTGTCCCCGCCGTAGAACGATCCCCGCACCACACCCAGCCCGCCGGCGAACGGTCGCTGCTGGCCCAGCGCGAACGTGACCTCCAACTGCTGAAAGCCGTAGCCGTCGACCGGCAGCACGACGTCTGGCGCGATGTGGAACGGCTCCTTCAGAAACTCGTAGCTGCGGGTGTAGAAGACATCGAACAGGTCGCTGTTCTCGAACTCGATGCCGAAGCGCGCAATCTGCTCGCGCGTTTCGAGTAGGCCGGCGCGATCCGCGATGTGATCGACGCGTCCCTCCCAGGTCAGTTGCCGGATCGCCGCGATGGACGCGGGCCGCGGACTGAAGCGCAGCGCGGCGAAGCTCCCCTCGAAGTCGTCGCGGCGCAGGAACCCGATCTCCGGATTGAAGCCGCGCCCCACCACGAGCCGTTCGATCTGCACACCGTAGCGGTCGCCCGCGTAGTCGAGCTGCGCCCGGTAGCTGAGCTCGTCCCGCAGGTCGGCGGTCGCCGTGCGCGCCCAGTAGGTGTTGATGTTCAGGTCGTCGTAGAACGAGAACGTACCGTCCACGCCGTACGTGTCGTTGGCTCCCGCGCCCCGGCGCGAGACCGAGCGGCGGGCCACCAGTGCCCCGACGCTGCTGCGCCGCAGCACGTCGCGCTTGAGGCGAATTACCGAGAAGTCGGTGGCGACCGTGTCGGTCCTGGGTTGATTGCCGGTGCGGATGTGCAGTGCGCCGACGCTGAACGCCCCCAGGCGGCCGGTCAGCCGCCCGCCCGCTTCCATCGGCACCTCGGCCGTGACGCCGGCCTGCTCCTCCAGGCCGATGCGGCGACTGTAGAACAGGATGGGCACGTTGACGCTGGCATCCCCGTACAGGTTGTTCGCGGTTCCGCCGAACGCGAAGACCCCCTGGTTCTCCAGGAAGAACTCGCGCTTCTCGGGGTAGAACAGGCCGAAGCGGGTGAGGTTGACCTGCTGCTCGTCCACCTCCACCTGGGCGAAGTCGGTATTGACCGTCGCGTCCGCCACCAGGTTCTGCGTCAGCGCGTACTTGACGTCGAGCCCGGCCTCGGCGTGCAGCGCATTCGAGAGTGCCGGCACCGCGCCGCGATCGGTCGTCACGTCGCCGATGACGTACGGCTTGATCTCGAGCACGCGACCGCCGTCGTCGGGCGCCTCGATGCCCACCACGGTCGCGGCCTGCGATATCAGCATGATGCCGCGCGAGATGGGCAGCGGCACGAGCGATGACAGCTCGTTCTTCCAGCGGACCTTGCGGGTGAGGCTGAACCCCCAGACCTGGGTCCGGCCCGGGCGGTAGCGCAGGGACTTGAACGGAATTGCCGACTCGAACGTCCATCCGCCGGGGAAACGCCCCGCCCGCACGGACCAGATCGGATTCCAGTCGGCACTGTAGTCGCGCTCGTCCGTGATCTGCCCGTCCATCCGGCCGCCGAGCGGATTGACCGTCAAGTTGATGCCGTTGCGGCGATCGTAGAAGGTGTCGAGGACGATGTCGATGTACTCGTTCTGGCCGATGTTGAAGCTGTCGCGGCGCAGCTCGTTGGCGATCCAGCGCGACTCCGGCGCCGAGTCCCAGCAGCGGCCGCTGATGTAGATGTTGTCGTCGTCGAAGGCCAGCCATACCTCGGTCTGCTCGGTGGCAGGGGCGCCCTCGATGGGTTCGACCTGCACGAAGTCGGTCATCCCCGGCACGTCCCGGTACAGGGATTCCTGCAGCACCCCGTCGATGTCCAGGGGCTCGGGGAGGCGGATGGCCCGGATGGTCATGCGGCCGGCGGCGTCGCGCGTGAACACGGCCGGCGGCTCGGGCGGTGCCGGCCCCTGGATGACGACGGGCAGATCGGCGGCCGCCGACACGGCGGGAGACTGCCCGGCGGCCGCCGCCGGCGCCCAGGACAGTACCAACGCCAGCGGCAGCCAGCGGCACGCGGCGTGCCGGCCGCGACGCTGCACATCGCCGCGTTCGGGATGGAATGAGTGCGTGGGTAGCCTCCCGGCGCGCTCTCTTGACGGCACTGCGCCCTGCGCGGGAGTCGGTGCCGTACTACGGCGCAGGGGCCCGGCGCAGCTCGCGGTAGAACGCCCGCAGCTCGTCGGCGAACAGTATGGGCTGTTCCAGCGCCGCGAAGTGCCCGCCGCGCTCCATGTACGTGAACCGCTGGACGTTGTAGCGGGTCTCGGCCCAGCTCCGCGGGCTGAAGCCGAGCTCCCCCGGGAAGACGGTGCAACCGGTCGGCACGTCCACCCGGTCGGTCGGCGGCACGTACGGCGGCTCGGGAAGATGCTGGCCCTCGTAGTAGTAGCGGGCGGCTGATGTGGCCGTCTCGGTCACCCAGTAGATCATCACGGTGGTCAGCAACTCGTCACGGGTGAAGATGGCTTCCGGATCACCGCCGCAGTCGCACCACGTGCGATACTTCTCGACGATCCAGGCCGCCAGACCCACGGGCGAATCGTTCAGCCCGTAGCCGAGCGTCTGCGGCCGCGTCGCCTGGATGCGCTGATAGCCCCGTTCCTCGTCACTGAAGTACTCGCGCCGCTCGCGCAGGCGCTCGATCTCCGCAGTGGTCAGTCCGGCGTGCGGGTTGTCCGCGTCGGGCGGCGCGCCGCCGCAGCTGTTGAGGTGCAATCCCACCACGTGGTCGGCGTCGTACACGGCCATGTTGTGCGCCACGCTCGCGCCGACGTCGCCGGCCTGCACACCGTAGCGGTCGTAACCCAGCCGTGCCATCACCTCCATGAACATCCGGGCCGTCCGCCGCCGCGAGTGGCCCATGCGACGTGGGCGCTCCGAGAATCCGTAGCCGGGCAGTGACGGGACTACCACATGGAAGGCGTCCTCGGCATTCCCTCCGTGGCTGACCGGATCGGCCAGCCGATCGACCGTCTTCCAGAACTCGAAGAAGGTGCCGGGCCAGCCGTGGATCAACATGAGCGGAAGCGCGTCAGGCTCCGGCGAACGGCGATGGATGAAGTGCACGTCCAGCCCGTCGACGTTCATGGTGAAATGCGGGAATGCGTTCAGCGTGCGCTCCTGCGCGCGCCAGTCATAGCCGTCCCGCCAGTACTCGACGAGCTGCCGCAGGAAGGTCAGGTCGGTGCCGTGCGTCCAGCCCGACCCGTCGAGTTCGTCCGGAAAGCGGGCACGGGCCAGACGCCGCTGCAGATCGTCGAGCACCGTATCCGCGACGTCGATGGTGAACGGGGTGGCTTCGGCAGCGCCCGCCTGGCCCGCCACGACTGCGGGGCCGAGCCTGGGCGGGCCGAACAGGCCGCCCGCCGCGAGCAACGCAAGCGTTATGGCCAGCCGGCGCATCGTTGGCGTCCTCATCGCTCCATCCCCTCCCCCGCCGGCAATCCGCGGCGTGGGCGCTCGGCCCACGGTTCGTGCATCACCGTACTTCCCGCACTTCCTGCGCGCGGGCGCCTGCGAGGAGGTTGAACATCCCGTAGTTGCCCTCGTGGCAGGCGTATTCGAAGATCGGTCCGTCGGCCGTCGCCATGGGGATGACCCCTGTGAACGACCGCGTGAAGGTGTGCGGATCGTCCACGGTGAACTCGTAGCGCAGCGCGTCCGCGCCGGTCCGTGTGAACCGTTCCACGAGATGCAGCGTGGCACCCGTGCCGACGGCGCTCTGAATGGTCGGATTGAAGCTCGACGTCTTGTCGGTGAAGTTGGTCGTCTCCACCACCAGCGTGTTGCCTTCCCAGTGCGCGCGAGAAACACCCATCCACTGCCGGATCGATGGCGAAAGATGCGTCCCGCCGTTCAGCGGCACGATGCGTGCGTCGTGGATCATCTCGTGCAGAATCGCCACGTGATGCGGTGTTTGCAGCACCTGCAGCGTGTTGTTGTAGGCGCCGGGAATCACGGGCGGCCCGGCATTGAAACCAAGCAGACAGCGCTCGCCGAGCGCCCGGTCCTCCGGCCCGTCCGCCCCGATCCCGCCGCTGCGGAACCGAACCGGGCGTTCGCCTTCTACATCCGCGCTGACGGCGCGCCCCTGCCGCAGCGCACCCGGCACCAACGGTGGCAGCCGCCCGTTAGGCGGATCCACGATGAGCGACGTGCGCCCACCCTCTGCGAGCGACGAGCCGCGGTCGTACCAGAATTCGTTGTAAGGTACGACGCCGCCCTCCGAGGCCGGCGGATAGATGGCTCCGCCCAACTCCGGGTCTACCAGATCGCGGTTCTGGCGACGGTTCTCGCGCGCTTCAAAGCCGGTAGCCTCCTCCGCCGTCAACCGCGCCCGGCCGGCCAACTCCGCCGGCCGCTCCATCGGCGTGATCGTGCGGAAGTCCCAGACGCCCTGCAAATCGGGATCTCCCCAGGCGGTGCGCCGCGGACCCGGCTCTCCGGTCTGGGCGGCCGCCACGAGCGGCACCAGCACCAGAGCAGTGAACAGCACCGTCGCGGCCGGCCGACAGGGGACGCGGCACTGCGGCCTCACCGCGGTCTCCCGGCCGGGGCGTCGGCCAGCTCCAACAGCGCCTCGGCGCGCGCGCGCGGCCCGGGCGCCTCCAGCAGCGCCTGGCGATCCTCCGGTGCGAGAGGCAGGAACTGCGACAGGGCGTTGACCAGATCCGCGTCCGTCACTTCCTCGGGCGGCTGATCGCGGCTGGGTGCCAGCGCCGTGAACACCTCGACGAGCTGCTCGCGATAGCCGCGCAGCACCCGCCGATCGTCCTCGTCATTACGCTCGGCAAGCGCCTCGACGTCGGCCACGCGGTACGATCGGCTCCGGTCCTCGTCCCGCACGCGGAAGCGGACCGTGCCCTCGAGCAGGATGAGCCACCGACCGTCGTCAAGCTCCTCGGCCTGCACGATCTCCCCCGCACAGCCGACCTCGAAGATGGGCGGATTGCCCTCGTAGTCGGCTTCGTAACCGGGGCGGAGCAGCACCATGCCGATCAGCCCGTCGCCCTGGACTGCGTCGGCTACCATGTCACGGTAGCGCTGCTCGAAGATGTGCAGGGGGCGCGACATGTTCGGAAACAACACGACGTCCTGCAACGGGAAGAGCGGGATCGTCGGCGGCAGCCTGTCCTCGCCGGCTGCCTGCGACCAGGCGGTCCCCGGCACCGCGAGCAGAGCAGCCAGCATTGCCGCGCATGCGAGTCTGGCCGCCATGGTCATGTCCCCCTCGTGCGGAATCGAGCCCGAGGGGGCATTATAGCGCCGCCGCCCGCCCGTCCGGCGGCAAGGGGGGGAGGTTCGCCGTCGTGAGCAACCTGACCAGCAGGCGCGGTGCGTCGAGTCTCTGGGCCGCGCTGGCCGCAGCCGTTCTGGCGGGCGCAACGCCGACAGCGTCTGCGCAGCCGGCGGCGACGGATTCCTATCTCCGTGCGGGCTTTCTGCTCGACCAGCCCGACCGCACGCGCTTCACGGACCGGGACTGCGCCAGCACGTCGCCGGCAGCCCTCTACGGCTGCGGCACGGGGATCGACGGCATGCCGCTGGGCACGTGGGGCGAGTTCGGCGCGGCGGCGGGCTACGAGCTCGGGTTCGGCTACGCCGTCGGAACGGCCCTGCGGCTCGAAGCCGTGGTCATGCATCGCCCCCGGACCCTGTTCGAAGGACAGGCGAACTTCCTCCAGACTCGCGGCATGCAGGAGGTTTCCGCGGACGTGTCTGCGTTGACGGCCATGCTGGCGGCGTACGTGGACCTGCCGGCCCTCGGGCTGCCGCCGCTCGGTCCGTTCGCCCCGTTCGTGGGCGGCGGCGTCGGCCTGTCCCGCCTTGCCATCGGCGAGACCCGCATGGCGTTCGCGCGCACGACGACCTTGGTTCCCGGCGGACACCGTCTCAGCCCGGCCTGGATGCCGACGGCCGGCGTCGCGATGACGCTGGGGCCGCGGGTGACGCTCGACGTCGCCTGGCGCCATACGCACCTGGGCGCCGTCGACTCGGGGCGCGGCACGGGCCGCATCGTGTGGCGCGACGGCAGTCGCGATCCGCTGGAGCTTGCCCTGGCCGAGACGACCGCCACTCTCGCCAGCCACGGGTTCTCGGTCGCGCTGCGCTACGCTTTCTGAAGCGCCCTTCCGGTCTGTGGTAATCTGCACGCCGTGGTTGCGGCGCTCGACGCCGAGCGGAAGGAAGACCGATGGCGAATCAGACGACCCGTCGAACAGTACTGAAGGGCGGCCTCGCCGCCGCCGGCCTGGGGTTGTTCGGATGGCCGGAGTCGGCGCTGCCGGCCCTGGCCCAGGACGAGGCAGTCGTGCCGTTCACCGACGTCCCGGATGACTTCGGCAGCGCGGCTCTCGGGCCGACGCGGCGGGTCCTCGACATCCGGAACATCACGGGCCCGCTCACGTCGCGGGACGATTTCTACACCATTCAGCATTTCGACAAGCCCGAGATTGACCCCGGCGCGTTCAGCCTGAAGGTGGGCGGCCTGGTCGAGCGGCCGGCGGAGTTGTCGCTGGCCGACCTGCGCGACCTGGGGAGCGACGAGGTGGTCGCCGGCTTCGAGTGCTCCGGCAACAGCCCCCGCATGATTCAGGGGCTGGCCAGCAACGGCCGCTGGACCGGCGTCCGCCTGCGCACGGTGCTCGAGCACGTCGGCCTGCGTGACCGCGCGCGGGAGGTGGTCTTCTTCGGCGCCGACCACGGCGAGGAGATGGTCGACTTCCGCGGGCAGACCCACGCGGTCGATCAGCCGTTCGCCCGCAGCATGTCGCGCGTTGACGCGTTGTCACCCGACCCGCTGCTGGCCTACGCGCTGAACGGCGAGCCCCTCACCGTGGAGCAGGGTTCTCCGCTGCGGCTTGTCGTGCCCGGTTGGTACGGCGTCGGCAACGTCAAGTGGCTGACCGACATCCGCGCGCAGCAGGACCGCTTCCTGGGCAAGTGGCAGGCGCGCTGGTACCGGACGCTGTGGGCTGAGGAGATCGATGGCGACGTGAGCTATCACGAGACCGAGATCACCCGCCTGCGAGTCAAGTCGGTGATCGCCCGTGTGACGCGCTCGGGCGGCCGCCACACGGTTCACGGCTTCGTGCTTCACGACGGCACACCGCTGCAGTCTGTCGAGGTCAGCGTGGACGGCGGTGCGTGGCAGTCGGCGACGCTCGCCCCGTCGACTGCTTCCGAGACCTATTCCTGGAAGCTGTTCCGCTACGATTGGGACGGCGCAACCCCAGGCGAGCACACGCTCGTCTCGCGCGCCACTGACGTCGAGGGCCGGGTGCAGCCGACGGCCGAGGAGCTGGATTACAAGCAGACCGGCCTGGAGAACCACCAACAGTTCCCGCGCACGGTCCGCATCGCCTGAATCGCGAGCCCGCGCGACGCGACGACTACCTGGCGTCCTCCGCCGCCCGGCGCTCCTGGGCCCGGGCGCCGCTCAGGACGAGCGGCAGGGTGTAGTTCCCCTCGTGGCAGGCGTGCTCATAGATCGGCGCCGGCGACACCCGCAGCGGCATCTCGGCCGTCCACGGCTCCGGCCATGTCCCGGGGTCGGTGGCCGTGAACTCGTAGCGGATGGTGTCGGCATCCACGCGCGTCAGCCGCTCGGTGAGATGCAGCTCGGGGCCCGAACCCCGGAACCCGCCCGTCCCGTTGAAGTTCGCGGTTTCGATCACCAGGGTGTCGCCCGCCCAGCGGCCTCGGGAATCGCCGCGCCAGAGCCGGATCCGCGGGTCCACATGGGGCCGCTCGGCGAGGTGGACGATGCGGATCTCGTGGTTCTCCTCGGTCTGTAGCACTACGTGGTCCGGCGTCTGGACGATCTGGACGAGGGGCGCGAACGGGAACGCCATCATCGGCGGACCGCCGGTGACGAAGCGCAGGCAGCGCTCGCTGTAACCCCTGTCGTCGTGGGAGTCGGCCCGTTGGGTCAGCGGCTGGCGCAGGCCGTCGGCCAGCCGCGCCTGCGCCTCCGGGGTGTAGGGCGGGACCTTCCCGGTCGGCCCGGTGACGAGCGACGTACGCCCGCTCAGGGGTCCCGGCTCCATCCAGATCTCGCTGAACTCGACCGCCAGCAAGGCCTCCGGTCCTGTCAAGGCGTCGATGCGGCGCTGGACCGCAGTCCGCTGCAGCTCGGCCAACTCCTCCGGCGTATGGAACTCCCGGTCGCCGTACTCGTCCGGGCGCTCGAGCGGCGTGAGGCTCGAGTTGGTCCACACGCCTGTGAGGGCCGGCCGGCCCCAGGGCGTGCGCGGTATGTCGACCGCTTCCGGCGACTGGGCCGCGCCAGGCAGCGGGCAGAACAGGACGAGCAACAAGAGTGGGGTTCGACGCATCGTTGGACCTCCGTAGGCCGTAGTTGCCCTCATGGCACGCGTGCTCGTAGAGCTGCCCCGCCGACGACGCCAACGCTCGTGCGGCGGATCCGTGTCGTCACGCCTCCAGGTCGATACCGGCCAGCACGTCGTCCGCGGGCACGCGTGGCAGCGCCGGACCCCAGGCCTGCCTGAACACCTCGATCCCCAGGATCCGATCGACGTCCGGCTTGCTGAAGAAGCAGCGGTCGATCGGAACCTGCTGCGTGCGATGCGCGCGCAGCGCGGCCGCCTTCGCCGTCCGCTGCGGCGCTACGTCGATCACGAAATCGACACCCGGCTCGGCGCCCAGGCTGCGTGGCCGGGTCACCTCCCACGGCGGGACGGGCGCGTTCCAGAGCAGTCGCGGGACGCGGTAGGGCTCGCCTGCCGTGCCGGCCCAGCGCGGATCGGCCGCCGCCGCGACGGCGTCGATTGCGAAGCGTGCGATCGCGACGTGGTCGGCGTGGCCGTTCATGCCGCCGGGATCGAAGCTGATCACGACGTGCGGCCGATGTTCACGGATACGCCGGACCAGTACGTCACGGATGCCGGCAGCCGGCGCGTCCGCAAGATGTCCGTCGCGGTAGTCGAGCAGGCACACGTGCGCGATGCCGAGGATGCCGGCAGCCTGCTCCAGCTCGGCTGCGCGCACCGCTGCGAGCTCCTCCCGGCTGCAGAGTGGCGGCTCGCCCACGCGTCCGGCGTCACCGCGCGTCGCCGTCACGAGCGCCGTCTCCGCGCCCTGGTCGGCATGCCTGCGCACCAAGCCCCCGGCGATGAAGCTCTCGTCGTCCGGATGCGCGAAGATGAGCAGGATGCGCGGCGGCGGCATGCGTCAGCGGCGCGTCGGGGCGGGGCGGCTGGCGACGCGAAGCCCCGCGCGTGCCATCACCGGCCGCGCGGTGGCTTCCGTCGCGGGCAAGCTGACGACGTCGCGCCACGCGGAACGCCGGCGACAATGCGCCACGGTGTCCGCCTACCCACCCAGAGCCAGCGCCGACTCAATGGCTTCGAGCACCTCCGGCTTCTGCCGCAGGGCGTATCTTAGCAGCATCGCAATCCCGGCCGTCCGCGCCCCGCACGTGCGGCTGCCCGGCTTCTCTACTGCTGATCGTTCGTGCGCTGCCGCGCCTGCCGCTCGGCGATGATCCGCTCGTAGTCCGCCTGCGTCAGATAGGTGACGTTCACGTGGGCGTGGTACATGTCGTCGTAGCTGCGCTGGCCCCAACCCACCCACTGCCGCGGATCGGGATTGTTGCGGTTGGCGGCCGTATTGTCGTGCCAGGCAGTGATGTGGATGACCGTGCCGGCCGGCAGCACCGGTGCCGAGTCGTCCGTGTAGACGTAGTTGACGTGCCAGTTGAAGTCGAAGTTCTCGACGTGGTTCAGCATCTCCACGCGGCCGTCGGGGAGAATTGCCTCCATCGACATGGACTTGCCGCGGATGTGCATGTGCGGCTGGTAGTTCTCCAGCCGAGCCGGGGCAGGCAGCGGAATGTAGGCGTGGTGCACGGTCACCTTACCGGGCGGCAGATCCATGGCCTGCTGCGACTGCCGGGCGCCCATGGCCTGGCCGTAGACGCGGTACTTGGGCACGACGCCCCGCGGATAGAACCAGACGCCGACGTCCGTCTGCGCCACCACTTCCTCGCCAACCGAGTGGTAGTGGTTGTCGAACGTGAACCGCGCCCCCGCCTTGAGCAGCTTGCCGGTGTCAGCGCGGAACACGTCGCCGATCTTGCCGATGGCGAACTCGCTGAAATAGCTGCCCCGGGGGGTGACGTCGACGGCAGCGACATGGTCCCCGGGCTCCTCTTCCTGCAGCAGGTACACGTTGGAGTGGTGTGTGACGCGGCGGGCCTCGATGGTCGGGCGGATCTCGATACCCGTCGCCCAGCGATCCTCGGTGAGCCCGGTGTCGACGACTGGCTGCCACCACTGATCCTGACCCTCGGCGCTCTGGGTCCACGGCGGCGAGGTCACGACCAGGTCCGGTGGGCGGCCGTAGCGCGCCTCGAGGCGCCAGATGTCGTCGGCCGGCCACTCGACCGGCGGCGGCATGTCCGCAGCATTGCCGCGCGGCGCCCCGGCGTCGACCCAGGTCACGATCGTGTCGATCTCGGCCTCGCTCAGCGAGATGTCGTTCTCGAACTCCTGGATGCCGATCGTCTTGTCGATGTGCCACGGCGGCATCGAGCGCTCGGCCACCTTGGTGCGGATTGCCCGCGCCCACGGGCGCACCTCCGTGTAGGTCACCAACGACATGGGTGCCATCTGGCCCCGGCGATGGCACGTCTGGCACCGCCGCTGGAGAATCGGTGCGACGTCCGCACTGAATGTCGGCGTCGCCTGAGCGAGAGCCGGCGCGGGCGCGAGCGGAACGAGGCCGACCACGAAGCCGATCGCAACTGTCCAACCAGGTGCCATCCTGCTCATTACTTTCTCCTCCGACAGCGGTCAGCGGATCTCAATCAGGCGGGGCTGTGCCCCGGACTCCCGAGGTCCGCTGACCGGGACCCCGTCGCCGCGCGCCGCATCCGCCGCGCCGCGCGCGTCTTGCGGAGCCTGCGACGCGGGGTTTCACCACGGGCTGCTAGCGCACCTCGACCGTAACGTACCCGTTGGTCCAGCAGCAGAAGAAGCCGCCGGCCATCACTGCGCGCTGGCCGCCCGACTCGTCCCAGACGAGGACCCGCAGCACGTACTCGCCGGGCTCCTCGAATGTCGCCCGCGTTGTCGCGCTCCCTGCCGCGTCGAGCGCCGGCTGCGGATCGCTGAAGGTCACCGGGCCGGGGCCGCGATACTTGCTCCAACCGACCCCGCGCTCCCACGGCATGCCGCCGCGAGCGCGCCGGACGCCGTCGTCGCTGGTCTGCACCGACAGGACCAAGGGCTGCGACCGGGTGGTCCGGGCGCGTGCAGCGACCCCCCGGGGACCCTGGCCAGCCTCGCCGTCCGGCGCCAACCGCAGCACGGGCGGCGTGTTACCGTTCGTGACTTCCTTCAGCGCGTCGATCCGCCATTCGGGCCGCAGATGGCCGGGAATGGCGATCGTCTCGCCGTGCGCCGTCAGCGACCAGGTCAGCTCCTGCTGCCCGAAGTCCGCCGGCACGACTACGGCAAAGACACCCGTCTGACGCCGGGGCAGAAAGTGTGTCGGCTGCCCACGATCTGCCGGCCCCGGCTCCATGCGGTTGTGCAGGCCGATCGGAATGTCGAGGTGTTCCTCGTAGTTGCGGTTGAGGTAGCCGAAGACCAGACTGAAGCTGCCGTCCGGGTTCGGGTACCAGCCCTCGAACGAGGGCGTCACGCTCTGTCCTCGCGCGTGCGGACGCGGTGCGTCCAGGCGCGTCTCCTGCGCGGATGCGGGGCGTGCGGCCAGGACCAGCGCAGCGGCTGCCAGTCCGACGACTGCTCGTGCGAACTCCGTGCGCATCAGTCGGTCACTCAGCGCCGCGCACGCGTTGTCGACGCGGCACCCGGCAATTGTACACGCGGGCGCACCGCGGCGGCGAAGGCGTTTGAATGGGCGGCGGGCCCGCAAGTAAGATGCGCAGTGCCCCCGGCAGTCCGCCGGCGGCAAGAGGAAGAGAGGAAGACGAGACCATGCAGCGCACCCTGAGAATCGCCCTCGCGTCCGTATGCCTTCTGTCGGTGGCGTCGGTCGGTGCCGCCCAGGGAGACGGTGGCACGTTCACCGCGCAGGACTACATCGAGATCCAGCAGCTCTACGCGAAGTACGCGCAGACCCTCGATCTCGGCGACGCGGAAGGCTGGGCCGACACGTTCACGGCTGACGGCGTCTTCGGCGAGACCGTCGGTCACGAGGCCCTGAAGGCGTTCGCCGGGGGTTTCTTCACCAACTTCGACGGCGCCGCGCGCCACTGGAACAGCCAGCTCATCGTCACGCCGACGGCCGACGGCGCAGACGGCAGCTGCTACCTGCTGCTCGTCGACACGCGAACTCAGCCGGCCGGACTGACGGTCGCGGGCATCTACGAGGACAAGATCGTCAAGACACCCGCCGGCTGGCGCTTCCAGGAGCGCGTGTTCGTTGCCGACCAGGTGCCAGGCGGCAATCAGTAGATTGCGTCCGGGCAGACGACCGCCACGCCGCGCACCGCGGTGTGGCGGTACCTTCCACAAGCGGATGCCGGGCATTAGGGGTGCCCTGTCCGCTTGAACCCCGCCATCCTCACGACCATTCCCCATCGATCCCGAGCCGCTTGACGAGCTTGGCCAGACCCTGTCGGGAGATGCCCAACTCGCGGGCCGCCACGGTCGGCCGTCCGTCGTTGCGGCGCAGTGCGGAGTGCACGAAACCGCGCTCGAACGCCTCGCGCGCCTCCGCCAGCGTCGGCCGGGCCGCGGCGGGTCGCTCGCGAACGGCGGCAGGGAGCAGCCCCGGGCCTACCTGACCGCGGCGTGGGGCGGCGACGACTAGTCGCGCCACGACGTTCTGCAGCTCTCGGACGTTGCCCGGCCACGGGTAGCGGACCAGTACCTCGATGGTCGCGTCGCCCAACGCGGCACGTTTGCCTGCGCGCTTCAACTCCCGCGCCCAGAAGTGCCGCACCAGCAGCTCCACGTCGCCCGCCCGGTCGCGCAGCGCGGGCACCTGCAGACTGACGACGGCCAACCGGAACAGGAGATCCTGGCGAAACCGGCCCGCGGCCGCCTCGACCGTCAGCCGGCGATTCGTCGCAGCTATCAACTGCACGTCGACCTTCCGCACGGCGTTCTCCCCGAGGCGGCGGATCTCGCCGTTCTGGATCACCCGCAACAGCTTGGCCTGGGCGCGCACCGACAGCTCGCCGACCTCGTCGAGGAACAGCGTACCGCCGGCCGCGGCCTCCACCAAGCCGGTGCGCTCGGTCACGGCGCCCGTGAACGCGCCGCGGCTGTGCCCGAACAGCTCCGCCTCGAACAGCTCGTCGGTCAGGGCTGCGCAGTTGACCACGCAGAAGGCGCCGGCGTGCCGCGGCCCGCCCCGGTGGAGCGCCCGGGCCACCAGCTCCTTCCCCACGCCCGTCTCGCCCTCAATCAGCACGGGATAGGGCGCCGCGGCGGCGCGCGCGATCGCGGTGCGCAGGGATGCCATCTCCCGACTCCGTCCCAGCAGCGCATTGGGGTCGCACGCCGCGTGGCCGTCGGCGTCGTCGACCCGTCCCACCCGATCGCCCAGCTCCGGCTCGCAGACGGCGGCCGCGACCCGCGCCAGGACCAGGCGCTGATCGAGCGATTCCGGCGCCCGCGACCAGCGGATGACGAGCGCGCCGGGTGTGCTGTCTCCGTCGTGGATGGGCAGGGCGGTCCGGTACTCGCGGCCGCACATCAGCAGCGGCGCGACCCGGCCCCCGGCCACGACGCCCCGGACCGACTCGCGCAAGTGGCGCTCGACAGGCCCGGCCGATGCCACCACGGCGTTGCGCCCGCCGAGCCGGTACACGGCCACGGCGCAGGCCTCCGTCTGCTGCCGCAGCGAGGCGCAGACCTGCTCGAGCGCGTCCCGGTCGGCCGCCGGCACGCCCGCTCGCAGCAGTGTCGCCAGGTCGCCGGCCAGCCGGTCCAGGCAGATCGCGGCCTGGCGGCCCGGCTCCGGTGCAGGCGGTGCTGCGGCGGTGGGTCTGCTCAGCAGTGCCCGTGCTTCCAGGTAGTCCTCGTGCTCGCTCCCGGCGAGGGCATTGCGGGAAGCACCGGCCGGGTCCGACCTGGCGGTGTCGAAGAGCAGACGCGCCTGCTTCAGAGCGGCCCCGGCGCGCTCGCTCTCACCCCGCTCGCGCAGCAGCTCACCCAACGTCGCCGCGGCGCGGGCCGCGCCCGCGTAGCGTTGCCGGCGCTCGAGCACACCGAGCGCGTCACGCAACATGCGCTCCGCCGATGCGTAGCGGCCGGCCCGGGCCACGGCCAGGGCATTGGCCATGCGTGTCCGGGCGCGGACTACCCGCCCGTCATCGTCAGCCCGGGGGTTGGCCGGCCGGGTCAAGGCCACGGGCGGCGTAGTGCAAGAATCCGGCCCGACTGCCCAGGTCGGATTCGGGCTGCCGACGACGCGTTTCCGGCCAAGGTCAATAGACCGATGGATGGGAGAATCCTCGGCCGGGTCGACCCGGACAGCGCGTCACTTTGTCAATCCCGGCAGCCGGGTACGCCGGACCCGAAGGGCTGTTACGATGGGTCGTCCCGTTGTCGCGTCCACTGGAGGCAAGACATGCATGCACTACCAGCAGCCCTGGCCGTCGCCGCGCTCATCGCCGCCGCGCAGCCCGCGGGCGCACAGTACGGCGCGGTGGACGGAGAATGGCGCAGTTACGCCGGCGACAACGGCAGCACGAAGTACTCCCCGCTGGACCAGATCGACGCGGACAACTTCGAGGACCTGCGCATCGCCTGGCGCTGGCAGTCGGTCGACCGCGAGGTCGACCCCGCTGCGCTGCACCGTGGCGTGATGAACCGGCCCGTCTCGATCAACGGCCTGCAGGCCACGCCGCTGATGGTCGACGGCGTCCTGTATCTGACGACCGCGCTGCACCAGGCAGCCGCCATCGACGCCGGCACCGGCGAGACGCTCTGGGTGCACGATCCACAGGCCTACCGGGGCGGGCGCCCAACGCATTTCTACCGCTCGCGCGGTCTGGCCTACTGGGAGGACGGCGACGACGCGCGCATCTTCTGGGGCACGATGGAGGCCTACCTGCATGCGGTCGACGCACGGACGGGCGAGCCGCTGCCGGACTTCGGCGACAACGGCCGCGTCGATCTGATGGCAGGCGTGCCGCGAGCCGTACGCGGCGCCACCAACCACCTGGGCCGCAACCTGGTCGGGGTGGCCTCGCCGCCGGTCATCACGCGCGACGTGGTCGTGACGCCCACCATCGTCTCCGACTTCGTCATCCGCAGGGAAGCGCCGCCGGGTTGGGTCAAGGGCGTCGACGCGCGGACCGGCGACGTCCGCTGGGTGTTCCGGACCGTGCCGCAGGGCGACGATTTCGGCGCCGACACCTGGCTCAACGAGTCGTGGCGCTACTCGGGCAACGCGAACATCTGGCCGCCGCTGAGTGCCGACGACGAGCTGGGTTACGTGTACCTGCCGACAGGCACTCCCACGAGCGACTACTACGGCGGTCACCGGCTCGGCGACAACCTCTTCGCCGAGAGCATCGTCGCCGTCGACGCCGAGACCGGGCAGCGCGTGTGGCACTTCCAGGCGGTCCACCACGGCGTCTGGGACTACGACTTCCCCGCCGCACCGACGCTGATCGACATCACCGTCGACGGGCGGCCGATCGAGGCCCTGGCGCAGGTCAGCAAGCAGGGGTTCACCTACGTCTTCGACCGTGCGACCGGCGAGCCGGTCTGGCCGATAGAGGAGCGTCCCGTGGCCACCGACACCGATCTCGAAGGCGAGGTGCTCTCACCGACCCAGCCCTTCCCCACCAAACCGCCGCCGTTCGAGTACCAGGGGGTCACCATCGACGACCTGGTCGACTTCACCCCCGAGATCCGCGCGCTGGCAGTGGAGGCAGTCAGCAGCTTCCGGCTCGGCCCGCTGTTCACACCGCCGATGCTGAGCGTGGAAGGCGGCCTGCAGGGGACTATCCAGCGCCCACACATCGCCGGTGGCGCGAGCTGGAGCGGTGCAGCGGCCGACCCCGAGACGGGCCTGCTCTACGTGCCGTCCGAGAATCGCTTCTCGGTCATCAAGTACTACACGCCCGACCCTGCGGAGGGCGGCAACCTGCGCTACACCCAGGCCGACTTCGACAGTGGCACGCAGCCGCTCATGCCGCAGGGCCTCCCGCTGCTCAAGCCGCCGTACTCGCGCATGACGGCCATCGACCTGAACGCCGGCGACCACGCCTGGATGCAGCCGAACGGGGACGGGAACCGCTACCGCAACCACCCGCGGCTGCGCCACCTGAACCTGCCGCCCCTCGGCGGCGAAGGCCACGGCGGGCCGCTGCTGACCAGGACGCTGCTCGTCAGCGCACTCACGGCGGGCGGCTCCGACGGTGGCCCGCGACTCGTGGCGCGCGACAAGGCGACGGGCGAGATCGTCGGCTCGCTCGACCTGCCGGCAGGCGCCATCGGCACGCCGATGACCTACCTGCACGAAGGCAGGCAGTTCATCGCGCTGACTGTCGGCGGCGACGTCCCGGAGCTGATCGCGCTGGCGCTGCCCTGAGAGGCTGTGCGCGGCTGGTGCAGTGTAGGCTGCCTCAGTTCGCCGTGTTGCGCAGCGCGGCGTAGTGCCGATCGAAGAAGTCGAGGCGCTCGGCCCGCACCCCCTGCCGTAACTGCACGACGTCGCCGAGCTCCAGTACGGCTTCGTCGGTCCGGGTGTAGGCCGGCCACGTCGGCAGTCCGTCGCCGTTGGGATTCCCGGTCGCAGCGAAGTTGACCCAGTAGGCAGCCATCATGTCCGAGAGCTGCCGATCCGCATCGCCGTAGTCGCGGTTCGCGAACCAGTAACGTCCGCCGCCGCCGAGGTTGTTGAAGACGTACGGGATCTCTGCCGTGTGATATGCACCGAAGCGCGCGGCGTCGGCCGCGGGCGGCACGCGCGTGAAAAAGTAGAGATAGGCCGGCGACGATACCTGCTCCATCATCCGTGCCCAGGTCCGCATCTCCCATACGAAGCGTCCGTCGCCGCTGCTCGCGATGCGACCCGCGTCGACCGCCTCGTCACTCGCGGCGGGATATGCCGCCAGATAGGCATCGGCGAGCTCGCCGTACTCGCCGCGCGCCCAGGCCCGGTACTCCTCGACCGTCGTGATCTCCTGATCGCCGGCGAGGGCCCGCAGTGCAGTCCCCTCGTCGGCGTTGGCGCCCACGATAACCGGCACGTCGTGCTGCTGACCGGCCGCGAAGCTGTCGTAGATGCCGTCAGTCAGCGCCCAGCCGTCCACGTTCGGCCGGGGCGCCGCGGTGTCCACGGCCAGTACGTCGGCGACCGCGGCTGTGCGCAGGGCGTCCAGCGACACCGCGGTCCCGGCGCCCAACAGGGACTCGGCGAACCGCACGCCCTCGGCCTCGGCGGCATCCCGCGCCGCCAGGCTGGCCAGGGGACTGAAGCCGCCGCCGCTCTGGCCGATGGCGCCCGCGAACAGACCCGCCGCCAGCGGCGTCGCCAGCAGGTAGTTGACGCTCCACGAGCCTGCGGACTCGCCGAAGATGGTGACGCGATCCGGATCGCCCCCGAACGCCGCGATGTTCCGCTGCACCCAGCGGAGCGCCTCGATCTGGTCCAGGAGGCCGTAGTTGCCCGACGCGCCGTGCACCGATTCCTCGCGCAGGAGCGGATGCGCGAGGTAGCCCAGCGTGCCGAGGCGGTAGTTGATGGTCACGACCACCACGCCGCGGCGCGCCAGCGCCGCCCCGTCATACGCCGCCGTGGCACCGTCACCCACGAAGAGTCCGCCCCCGTGAATCCAGACCATGACCGGGACGCGCTCGTCCGCGGCGGCGGCCGACCAGACGTTGAGGTACAGGCAGTCCTCCTCGAGCCGGGTCGCGCCCGGCCCGAAGAACGGCTCCTCGCCCGGGGGCACAGGCAATGCCGGTTGCGGGCACCCCGGCGGAAGCCGGTCGGCTGCGCGCACGTCGGTCCAGGACGCCGCAGGTTGCGGCGGACGCCAGCGCAGCGCGCCCACCGGCGGTGCAGCGTAGGGGATGCCCGCATACCGCCACACACCGCCGTCACCGACCGGCGTCCCGGCCAGCGACCCGCCTTCAACGGTCGCGAGGCCGGCGGCGGCCTCGCCCGCGGGCGGCTCCTGGCCCCCGCAGGCAACCGCCACTGTCAGGATGGCGAGCAGTCCGAGCGATGCGTTCCAGCTTGCGTTCATGTCCATTGCTCCCGGTCCGCCACTCGGCGTCCGATGGCCTGGTGTCACTCCTGTGGTACGACCGTCGAGTCCCGGATTATACCTGGCCGGCAAGCCCGAAACGCGCGGTCGGCGGCGCGGCCCGGGCCGCTGGACGCCGGACGGAATCCGTCGGGTGTGCGCCGCATCAGCCTGCGCCACGGTCGGGTCGTCCTGCGCCGGCGGGCGCCGGACCGGGTGTGTATCGAACCGGGTGCCCTCCCCGCGCGCGTGCGTGTCGTCGGGGAAGAACGCGAGGTTGGCACCTCGCTGATGCCCTCCCCCCCGCGCGCGTGTCGCTCCGCCGGGCCGACACCTGCTACGCGAGGCAGCAGGCGCAGCCGGGCGCATCCACCGCGGCGAGGCTGGTGGTCGCCTGGCGAACCTCCGCCAGGCGGCGGCGAACGGCGGGCGGGCCGGCCGCACCGGTCCGCCCCGCGGCTGCCGCCCGCGCACCGGCGGCTGGGCGGCGGGCAGCTTCGGCGTCGCGCGCCCCGAGGCCCCGGTAGCCGGTGAAGATCTGGTAGTGGCGCTGGTCGATCGTGCCGTCGATGCGGACGGTGTTCGCATCCTCGACCGTAAACCGCGTGAACGGCGCGCCGTCGCACAGTACGAACACGTCGGCGGCGGCGGGCAGGTTGGTGACTCGCCAGCTCGTCTCCAACCCGCGCCGATCGGGGGCCGCCGCGTAGGTGCCGACGTGCAGCGTGCCGCTCACCTTGTCGTTCCACGCCTGGTAGACGCCCAGCGACGGGAAGTCGACACCCTCGACGGTCGGTGCCTCGAACTTGTCCAGGTGGGGCGCGTCGAGTGCACGGCGCCAGGCGTCGCCCGTGCCCACCTCGGCCACCATCATGCTGGCGCTCTGCTGTCCCCGCGGATACGCCTCGTTCAATCCGAACCACCACCCGAACTGCTCGTTGTGGTCACCGAAGAAGCGCGGCTCGTAGTCGCGCTCCGCCGCCGCGCGCAGGCGTGCCAGAGCGGTGTGGTCGCCGAACTCGCGCGCCAGCACGAGCCCGTTGGCGGACGGCGTGATCTCCACGCGCGGATTGTTCCAGCCGAGTGCATTCGCTGCCGACCGGTACAGGTACTCCGCCAGTTCCGGCTCCTGGGGCAGCAGCAGGAACGCCACCCCGACTCCCCCGACCGGTCCCAGGTTGACCTTGTGGTTGACGATGGGGTCGTAGTACTGGGTGATCCATTCCAGCCGGCCGTCGCCCCCGACTCCCATGTAGTTCTCACGGGAGTACTCGAGCCAGCCGCGGACCGGGCGGTGCGCGTCGCGGCCGTACACCCGATCGTAGAGGTGCAGCCCGAGGCCCGCGGCGCTGTTGCACACGAACCAGATCTTGGTGTTCTCGCACTGCGGGCCCTCCGGGCGCTCGCGGTACTGCTCGGACAGGAAGGCCGCGATGCGGTGGTGATCCCACTCGAACTCCTCGTCCCGGTAGCCGATCACCTTGAACGGGCGCTCGTACTTGTCGTCGCCCGAAACGTACTTGTAGATGGACAGGAGCAGGTTGAACCAGCCGCGGAAGAACAGATTCCCTTCCGAACCGATCGGGTCCGTCGACAGGCCCCAGGGGTCCACGCCGTTCGCCGTCCAACCGATGCGGTTGTAGCGCCCGCGCAGGTGCTCAGGGATCATCGCCATGACATGCGGCGGATAGTTGGCCCGCCGCGGATCGTCGCCGATCTGGGTCAGCCAGTCCACGGCCCCCCAGTGCGTCGGAAAGCGGCTCGCCAGCCCGTCGGCGATCCGGGTATACACCTCACGCCAGGCCGGCGTCTGGTCGGCCATGACCAGCAGCGCGTAAGAGGAATTCTGCAGGTCGAAGCGTGGGTAGCTGGTGACCACCGGGTTCGAGTACCGGTCCCACCACATGTGCGGTACGCCGTCGGCGCTCCAGTCGTCAGGCGTCGTCGCCTTCTCCCACAGGAAGCGCAGCCAGCCGCGGGTCCGCCGGTTCAGCGTCGGATGGACTGAGCGCGGTGTCTCGACCGGCAGCGCCGGCAACTGCGCCGCCGCCTCCGCCGCGGGTGCAAACGCCAGTCCGCCGGCCGCGGCTCCGATGCGCTGCACGAACGACCGCCGGGAGTGTACCTGTCGTGCCGTCATGAGACCCTCCGTCCCCCCCCGAATCCGCCGATCCCGATCATAACGGCTGGCGTGCGTCCCCTGCAGGATGCATCGCCCGTCGAAAGCAGTCGGGCCTTTGCCTCGGGCTGCTAACATGGGCTCATGTTGCGACTGCTCGCGCTCACGACCTTGGGACTGACGCTCGCACCCGCGGCGCCGCCGGCGCAGGTGGGCGGCAACCTCACCGCGGCGCCGCCCGTCGAGCTCCACCTCGACCTCGTGACCGGGTCCGACGGGCCGCAGCTTTCCGCCACGGAGTTCGAGCTGGTTACCGGCGAGTACTACCGGCTCAACGTGACCAGCGACGGCGTGGACACGTGGCGGCTGGAGGTGGACGAACTTCTCCGCAACTCGCATCTGCGGCTGGTGACGATCAGCGAGATAGAGGTTCACCTGCAGGCGCTCGCCTTCCGCGCCATCGAGTTCGACGTGGCCGGAACCGTGCAGTTCAGCTTCACGCCGATCCGCACCGGCACCTTCCCGTTCACGGTCGGCGATACGCCGTCGGAAGTGCGGCGCCGCGGCGGTGTCGGCCGGGTGGCGCACGGGCGTTTCGTCGTCGAATAGCCGTGATCCGCCCCATCGTCCGCTACGGCGATCCGGTGCTCCACCGTGCGGCGCGCGAGGTCGAAGCGGTCACGGCGGACATCGGGACGCTGGTCGACGACATGATTGAGACGATGTACGCCGCCTCGGGCATCGGCCTGGCTGCGCCGCAGATCGGTGTGGACCTGCGCATCTTCGTCACGGACGTCTCCGCGGGCCGCAACCCGGAAGACCTGGTGGTCATGATCAACCCGGAGCTGGCGAGCGAGGAGGGTCTGCAGCGGGAGGAGGAAGGCTGCCTGAGCATGCCCGGATTCGAGGCGGTGGTGCCCAGGCCTGAACTCGTGGTCGTGCGCGGCCTCGACCGCAGGGGCCGCCCCTGCGCTGCCGAAGGCGTCGGGCTGGCCGCGCGCGCCTTTCAGCACGAGCTCGACCACCTGGACGGCAGCCTCTTCCCGGACCGGCTGCGGGGCATCCGGCGCGACCTCATCGTACGCCGGATCCGCAAGCTCAGGCGGGCCGGCCAATGGTGAGGATCGTCTTTTTCGGCACGCCGGCGTTTGCCGTGCCGACGCTGGAACGGCTGCTGGCGTCGCCGCACCGGGTCGTGGCGGCCGTGACGCAGCCCGATCGGCCGCGAGGCCGCGGCCAGCGCCTGGCGGCGTCGCCGGTCAAACAGCTTGCCGTCGCCCGCGGCCTGCCCGTTCTGCAGCCGGCGCGGATGAAGGACCCAGCGTTCATCGCAGCGCTGGGTGCGCTGGCTCCCGACCTCGGGGTGGTCGCCGCCTACGGGAAGATGCTGCCCGACCAACTGCTGGCACTGCCGCGCCTCGGGATGATCAACGTGCATGCGTCGCTGCTGCCGGCCTACCGGGGCGCTGCGCCGATCCAGCGCGCCGTCCTGGCCGGCGAGGCCGAGACCGGCATCACCATCATCCGCCTCGTGCGCGAGATGGACGCCGGCCCCATGCTGCGGCGCGCGGCGATCCCGATCGACGCCGACGACGACTCCGAGACGCTTGAACGCGCGCTGGCCGCACTGGGCGCGGCCACGCTGCTGCAGACCGTGGACGACCTGGCGGGCGGGCGGGCCGCGGAGGAGGAGCAGGACCACGCCCGCGCCACGTTCGCACCCCGCTTGACCCGCGCGGATGGCGCCATCGACTGGGGGCGGCCGGCCGGGCAGGTACACGACCAGGTGCGCGGGCTGCGCCCCTGGCCGCGCGCCTTCAGCCACGTCGCCGGCGCGCGGTTTCTGATTCACCGCACGGCCGTAGTCGAGCCGCCGGCCGGCAACGGCCTCCCCCCGGTGCCAGGACAGGTGCTGGAGGCCGCCGGCGACCGCCTCGTGGTCGCGGCCGGATCCGGGACGGCCCTGGCGATTCTCGAGATCCAGCCCGAGGGGCGGCGTGCGCTGCCGGCGCGCGCGTTCCTCGCCGGCCGGACACTCGTGCCGGGAACGGTCTTCGAGACGTCTGCATGACCGCCCCGGCACGCGCCGCGGCCCACCGCGTACTACGTGATGTCCACACCGGTCGGTGCGATCTCGCCCACGCGCAAGCCCGCGCGCGGCGCGCGTTGCACGGCCCGCGCGACCGCGCGCTCGCGACCGAGATTGCCCTGGGCACGCTGCGCCGGCGGGCGGCGCTGGATCACCTGCTGCAGGGAGTATCGTCGCGCGCGCTCGACACCCTGGATCCGGACGTGCTCGACCTGCTGCGCGCCGCGGCGTACCAGCTTCGACACCTGCAACGGGTTCCGGCACATGCCGTCGTCGACGACGCGGTCGCGCTGACACGCACCATGGGCAACGTCCGCGCCGCCGGCTATGTGAACGCGGTGCTGCGGACACTGGCTTCGCAACCGGCTCCGCCGCCGCTGCCGCCCCGCCCTGCCGGCGCGGCAGCGGCGGGGAGTGGTCTCGATAGGACGCAGGCGCTGGAGTACCTGGCCACGACCCAGTCCCACCCGCGCTGGCTGGTGGAGCGTTGGCTGGACCGCCACGGTTTCGAGGCTGCCGAGCGTTGGACGTCGTTCAACAACGCGGCGCCGCCGATGGCTCTGCGCGTCAACCAGCTCAAGATCACGCCCAAGACCCTTACCGCCCAGCTTGCCGAGCAGGGCGTGGAGGTGGTTCCGGGCCGCTGGTCCCCTGCGACGCTGGTCGTCACCCGCGGCAACCCGCTGGCCACCCCGCTGGCGGCCGGCGGCCTGTTCCAGGTCCAGGACGAGGCGTCGCAACTGGTCGCCGAGCTGGTGCGCGCACGGCCGGGGGACCGCGTGCTCGACGCCTGCGCGGCGCCCGGCGGCAAGACGGTAGCCATCGTCGGCGCCATGGCCGACCAAGGCCTGCTCGTGGCCGGTGACCTGCGGCCCGCGCGGTTGTCGCTGCTGGCGGACACGCTGGCCCGCTGCGGTTGCCGCTGCACGCGGATCGTGCGCCTCGACGCGCGCAGGCCACTTCCGTTCGGGCCCGCTTTCGACTGGGTGCTGGTCGACGCCCCGTGCTCCGGCCTCGGGACATTGCGGCGCGATCCCGACATTCGGTGGCGCCGGGCGCCGGAGGAACTCGAGCCGCTGGCCCGCGTGCAGTCGGCCCTGCTCGATGCGGCGGCGGCGGTCGTGGTGCCGGGTGGGCGCCTCGTCTACGCCACCTGCTCGAGCGAGCCCGAGGAGAACCAGCAGGTGGTCGAGGCCTTCCTCGGTCGAGCCACTGCCTTCACCGTGGAGCCGCCGGCAGCACGGCGGCTGGCGCCGCTCCTCGACGCAGCCGGGTGCCTGCAGACGCTGCCGCACCGCGATGCACTCGAGGCTTTCTTTGCCGCCGTCCTGCGCCGCGACGGCCGGCCGGCGGGCGACTTGCGGTACACTTGACGGCCGATGCCGCCCCCTGACACCGCTACCCGATGGCCCTGAGGATCGGCAAGGCTGTGCTCGTGCTGGGCGCCCTGGGCTTGACCTTCGGCTTGTCCGCCATCGGCGGCCTGCGGCTTGCGCTCCAGACCCGCGAGGTGCCGGTTCCCGATCTCGGCAACCTGACGCCCGAGGAGGCCCGCGCGACGCTGGCGGCTAGCGACCTTGCGCTGCGCGTCGAGCCCCTGCGGCGGGTGGATCCGACGACCGCTGCGGGCCGCATCGCCGAGCAGGAGCCGGACCCGTCGGTGGCGACCCGCCGCGGCCGGAACGTGAAGGTCTGGCTCAGCTCGGGCCGCACGCCAGGCACGGTACCTTCGCTGGTAGGCGCCTCCGAGGTGGCCGCCAGACGGCGCCTCGAGGAGGCCGCGTTCACCCTGCGGGAACTGGCCGAGATCCGCTCCCGCCGCTACCCCACCGACGCCGTCGTGGCCCAGGATCCGCCGCCGGGCGGTGACGGACAGACGGTGCGCCTGCTCGTCAATCGGGGCGAGCGCGGCCGCACGTACGTCATGCCCGATCTGATCGGCGTGGCGGCGGCCGCCGCGGCCGAAACCCTCCGGACGCGGGGTTTCCGGGTCGCGGTCGTGGGCGATCATCCATACCCCGGCCTGCCCCCCGGGACCGTGCTGCGCCAATCGCCTCAAGCGGGGTTCCAGATCGCGCCCGGCGAGCCGATCTCGCTCGAGGTCAGCCAGTGACGCTGCGCATCGCACCCTCCATTCTGTCTGCCGACTTCGCGCACCTGCAGGACGCGGTGGAAGCTGTGGAAGCCGGCGGCGCCGACCTCATCCACGTCGATGTCATGGACGGCCGGTTCGTTCCCAACCTGACCATCGGCGTGCCGGTCGTGGAGGCGCTCGCCCGCATCACGCGCCTGCCGCTCGACATCCACCTGATGATCGTCGAGCCGGAACGCCACATCGAGGCCTTCGCGCGGGCCGGGGCCTCGCTGATCTCGGTGCACGTCGAGGTGTCGCCACATCTCGATCGCACGCTCACCGCCTTGCGCGAGCTGGGTGTCCAGGCAGGCGCGGTGCTGAACCCCGGGACAGCGGTGGAGACGCTCGCGCCGGTGGCCGACCTGCTGGACTTCGTACTGGTCATGTCGGTGAACCCCGGCTTCTCGGGGCAGCGCTTCATTCCGCGCAGCCCGGCCAGAATCGAGGCCGTGCGGGCCGTGCTCGACCGCGCCGGGAGCCGGGCCAGTATCGCGGTCGACGGCGGCATCCAGCCGGGCAACGCGGCGCAGGTCGTCCGCGCCGGCGCGGATATCCTGGTGGCGGCGTCGGCAATCTTCGGCACCGACGATCCGACGGCGGCCACACGCCGGCTGCGCGCGGCCGCCCGGCCGCCGGATGCCGGCTAGGAGCCGGGAGGAGCCCCGCAATCCGTGCCTGCCTGCTCGTCGACACTGCGCGTGCGGTACGCCGAGACCGACACGATGGGGGTCGTGTACTACGCCAACTATTTCGTCTGGTTCGAGGTGGCCCGCTGCGATCTGCTGCGGGCCGTCGGGGCGACCTACCGCGAGCTGGAGGCACGCGGGGTGCTGCTGCCGGTCACCGAGGCATACTGCGAATTCCACGACTCGGCGCGCTACGACGACGACCTGGAGATTGCCACGACGGGAACACTGCTCTCGCCGGTCCGGGTCGAATTCCGTTACGAGGTCGTGCGGCAGGCCGATCGCGCGCTGCTGGCCACGGGGCGCACCGTGCATGCGGCCGTCAACGGCCAGGGTCGGCCGCGGCGCCTGCCGACCGACGTCCGGCAAGTGCTGGCATGAACGCGCTCGTTACCGGCGCGGCGGGCTTCATCGGGTCGCACCTCGCGGAACGGCTGCTGGCGGAGGGGGCCGCGGTCATCGGCATCGACTGCTTCACCGACCACTACGCGCGGGAGAGGAAGGAGGCGAACCTCGCCGCGCTGCGGGCACGGCGCGGCTTCCGATTCCTGGAGACGTCGATCCAGGCGGCGGACTGGCCCGCGCTGCTGGCCGGCACGACCCATGTCTTCCATCTCGCCGCCCGGGCCGGCGTCCGCGAAAGCTGGGGCCGCAACTTCGACGCCTACACGGCCTGCAACATCGAGGCGACGCAGGTGCTGCTGGAAGCCTGCCGGTCCACGCCGCTTGAACGCATCGTCTACGCTTCGAGTTCGTCGGTTTACGGCGACGCGGCCGAGCTCCCGATGCGCGAGGACGCGCGCCCGCAACCCCTGTCGCCCTACGGCGTCACGAAGCTGGCCGGCGAACACCTGTGCCAACTGTACTGGGCCGGCCAGGGGCTGCCGGCCGTGTCGTTGCGGTACTTCACCGTGTACGGTCCGCGCCAGCGTCCCGACATGGCCTTCCACCGTTTTCTCCAGGCAGTCGCGGCCGGCACTCCCGTGGCGCTGTACGGGGACGGCACCCAGACGCGCGACTTCACGTATGTCGACGACGCCGTAGCCGCGACGGTCGCGGCGGGCCTGCACGGCGAGCCCGGCGGCGTCTACAACATCGGCGGCGGCGCACAGGTGTCGCTGAACGATGTGCTGGCGCTGATGGCCCGCTGTACCGGGCGTGAGCCGGTCGTCCGCCGCGAGGCGCTCCGCAAGGGTGACGTGCGGGACACGCGCGCCGACACCAGCCGTGCCCGGCGCGTCCTGCGGTTTGCGCCATCTGTTACGCTGGAAAAGGGGATCGAGGCACAGTTCGAATGGCTATCCGGGGCAACGCGACAGAACGCAGGCGCTGCCGGTTGAGGCGGCCGCTTGCGGCGGTTCTGGGGTGCGCACTGCTCGCCGGCGCGTGCGGCGAGGAGCCGGTGGAGATCCCGCTGGCGACTGTCGGGGCCGACAACCTGCTCTTCGACCGCGGCAGCCGGGCGCTGGAGGAAGGCGACTGGCGGACCGCCCGCGAGTACTTCCTCCAGATTCGCGACAACTACCCGCAGAGCGCGCTGCGCGCCGACACGCGGCTGGCCATCGGCGACACCCTGGAGGCCGAGGGGACCATCGAGGCGTACATCTCCGCGCTGTCGGAGTACCGCGACTTCCTGGCCCTCTACCCCACCCATCCCCGCGCCGACTACGCGCAGTACAAGCTGGGCATGGTCTACTACGAGCAGATGCGCCGGGCCGAGCGCGACCAGACCGAGACGCGCAATGCCGTGAACGAGTTCGAGTTGTTCCTGCAGCGCTACCCGGGCAGCCGCCTGATCAACGACGTGCGCGCGAAGCTGCGCGAGGCCCTCGACCGCCTGTCGCAGAACAACTACGTCGTTGGCAAGTACTACCACGACCGCAAGTGGTATCCGGGCGCCATCGACCGGCTCGAGACCATCCTCGCCGAGGATCCCGGCTACACCGGGCGCGACGCGGTCTACTACCACCTCGCCGACTCGCTCAGCCGCACGGCGCGCATGGACGAAGCTCTCCCCCTGTTCGAGCGGCTGCTGGAGGAGTTCCCCGAGTCGGAGTTCATCGAAGACGCCACCGAGCGCATGGCGGAGCTCAGGCAGCGCGCTGCCCTCCGGGAGGCTGCTGCCGGCAACGCCGAGAACCGTACGGAGAACCAGACCGAAAATCGATAGAAGCCTGCCACCCGAACCGGGCCGGTCGGTTTCTTTCCGCACCGAGGAGGTCCCCGATGAGAAGAGGAATCTGCGCACTCGCCCTGCTGGCACTCGCCGTCGCGCCGGTTGGCGTGGCGGTGGCCCAGGACCGGGCGCCGGACAACGACTACTGGTGGCCCGACCGGTTGAGCCTGGAGCCACTGCGCCAGACCTCCCCCGGGTCCAGCCCGCTCGGTGCGGACTTCGACTACCGGGCGGCTTTCGAGAGTCTCGATCTCGATGCGCTCAAGGCCGATCTCGAAGCGGTGATGACGACCTCCCAGGCGTGGTGGCCGGCCGACTACGGCCACTACGGGCCGTTCTTCATTCGCATGGCCTGGCACAGCGCCGGCACGTACCGCACGCTCGACGGCAGGGGCGGCGCCGACGGCGGTCTGCAGCGCCTCGCGCCGCTCAACAGTTGGCCCGACAACGGCAACCTGGAGAAGGCGACGCGCCTGCTCTGGCCGATCAAGCAGAAGTACGGCCGCGCCATCTCCTGGGCCGACCTGCTGATTCTCGCGGGCACCGTCGCCATGGAGTCCATGGGCTTCGAGACGTTGGGCTTCGCCGGCGGCCGCAGCGATGCCTGGCAGCCCGAGGACGTCAACTGGGGCCCCGAAGGCGAGTGGCTGGCGTTCGATCGCCGCAACGCGGACGGCGAGCTGCGGCATCCCTTCGGTGCCACGCAGATGGGTCTGATCTACGTGAATCCCCAGGGCCCGGGCGGCAACCCTGATCCGCAGGCGGCCGCCCACGCCATTCGCGAGGCGTTTGGCCGCATGGCGATGAACGACGAAGAGACAGTTGCGTTGATTGCCGGCGGCCACACCTTCGGCAAAGCCCATGGCGTCGCCGATCCGGGCAGTTACGTGGGCGTGGAGCCCGAGGGCGGCGACATCGAGGCACAGGGTTTCGGATGGCACAACACGTACGGCACAGGCCATGGCGCCGACACGATCACCAGCGGGCTTGAAGGCGCCTGGACGTTCAACCCCGTGGCCTGGACCCACAACTTCCTCGAGAACCTGTACGGCTACGAGTGGGTACAGACGCGCAGCCCCGCCGGCGCCATCCAGTGGGAGCCGGCGGACGGCGCCGCCTCCGACCTGGTGCCGGATGCCCACGATCCGTCCCGGCGGCATGCGCCGATGATGCTCACCACCGACCTGGCGCTGAAGGTCGACCCGGCCTATCGGGACATCACCTCGCGTTGGCTCGACAACCCGGAAGAGTTCGAAGACGCCTTCGCGCGGGCCTGGTTCAAGCTGACCCACCGCGACCTGGGGCCCCGCTCGCGCTACCTCGGCGCCCTCGCGCCCGACCAGGCGTTCGTGTGGCAGGACCCGGTTCCCGACGTTGACCATGCCCTCATCGATGACCAGGATGCGGCGGCGCTCAAGGCTGGGATTCTCGAAACCGGGTTGTCGGCCGCCGAGCTCGTGCGGGCTGCCTGGGCCTCGGCGTCCACCTTCCGCGGGACGGACATGCGCGGGGGCGCCAACGGCGCGCGGATTCGCCTGGCCCCCCAGCGGGACTGGGCGGCGAACGATCCGGCCGAGCTCGCCCGCGTGCTGGAGACCCTGGAAAGCGTCCGGAGCGCGTTCAACAGCGCGCAGTCCGGCGACAAGCGGGTCTCCCTGGCGGATCTGATCGTCCTCGGCGGCGCGGCCGCCATCGAGCAGGCCGCTGCCGGCGCCGGGGTCGACGTGGCAGTGCCCTTCGCGCCGGGTCGCACCGACGCCGCGCCGGAGCAGACCGACGTGGATTCGTTTGCCCTGCTGGAGCCGGTTGCGGACGGATTCCGCAACTACTTCGCCGCCGGCGCCGCCCGCTCGCCCGCGGAGATGCTGGTGGAGAAGGCGGCCTTCCTGAACCTGACGGTCCCCGAGATGACCGTGCTCGTCGGCGGCATGCGCGCCCTGAACGCCAACGCCGGCGGCTCGACCCACGGCGTATTCACCGACCGCCCCGGCACACTCAGCAACGATTTCTTCGCCAACCTGCTCGACATGTCGACGCAGTGGACCCGCTCATCCACGGTGGGCGTCTACGAGGGCCGCGACCGCGCCACGGGCGACCTGCGGTGGACGGCTACCCCGGTCGACCTGATCTTCGGTTCCAACTCCGAGCTGCGCGCGGTGGCCGAGGTCTACGGTGCCGACGACGGTGCGGAGAAGTTCGTGCACGACTTCGTCGCATCCTGGACCAAGGTAATGACGCTGGACCGCTTCGACCTGCTCTGATGGCGGCGGATCCGATCCGTCCGCGGCGCCGGCGTACTGTGCACTGAAACCGCGCGTGGATTGTTGAGCGATCCTGCGTTCCTCGATGCCTTCGAGCGCCTGGTAGTCGACCCACCCTGCCTGTCGTGTCCCGCTGCCGGCGCCTCAGCGGGCGCCGGCGCGTCGTGACTCCTCGGCGCGCCGGCGGGCTTCTTCGAAGTTCGCCACGTTGGCGCTCGAGAGCACACGGCTGTAGCGGCGGTAGTAGTCAGCGGCCGACCAGAGCGCCGTCGCCAGGACGGCCCACAGGGCGGTCAGGCCGAGCACCTGGAACAGCCATACGCGCTCGCTCAGCATCAGCAGCAGGATCGCGACCACCTGGCTGACCATCTTCACCTTGCCGAGCCGTGAGGCCGGTATGGTGACGCCGCGCGAGTGCACCAGGCTGCGCAGCACCGTGACGCCGAGCTCGCGGCCGAGGATAACGGCCACCATCCAGGCGGGCGCCAGCCCCATCTGCACGAGCGAGATGAATGCAGCCGTGATCAGCAGCTTGTCGGCGAGCGGGTCCATCAACTGGCCGAGCGCCGTCACCTGTCGGCGGCGGCGGGCCAGAAAGCCGTCGAGCCAGTCGGTCAGGGCAGCGAGCCCGAAGATGGCGGCTCCAATCACTTCCTTGGGCACACCCAGGATGAGCTGCCCCTCGAAGCGGGTGAGCAGCACGACCACGAGCAACGGAACGAGAAAGATGCGCGCCAGGGTGAGGGTGTTGGGCAGGTTCATCGCGCGCTCCGGTCGGTCGACCGTGTTGCGTGCCGGCCGTATTGTACCCTGATCGCGTGCAGGCCATCCTGCTGGCCGGCGGATTCGGGACGCGGCTGCGTCCGCTCACCCTCCACACGCCCAAGGCGATCGTGCCTGTCTTCGATCGGCCGTTTCTGCAGTACCAGATCGACGTGCTCAGGCAGCTCCCCGAGATCGACGAGGTCATTCTGAGCCTCAACTACCAGCCGGACGCCATCGAGCGCGCGGTCGGCACCGGCAACGGCACGGGTCCGCGAATCCGTTATGCGGTCGAGCCGCAGCCGCTGGGCACCGGCGGTGCCATCCGGTTCTGTGCGCCGCACCTCGACGGCACGTTCGTGGTGTTCAACGGCGACGTGCTGACCGCCGTCGACCTGCAGGCCGTCGTGGCCCTGCATCGCTCGCGCGGCGCCCGGGCCACGATCGTGCTGACGCCGGTCGACGACCCATCGGCCTACGGGCTCGTGGAGACGGACGGCGCCGGCAACGTGCGCGCCTTCCGCGAGAAGCCGCCGCCCGACGCGGTCACCTGCAATACGATCAACGCGGGCATCTACGTGCTCGAGCCCGACACCCTCGACCGCATCCCGCCGGGCGCGAAGTACTCCATCGAAAGGGGCTACTTCCCATCCCTCGTGGAACGGGGCGAAGCGTTCGTGGCCTACGTCGAACCGGGCTACTGGATCGACATCGGGACCACGGACAAGTACGTCCAGGCCCATCGGGACATCATGCGCGGACGGTGCGCCGCCATCCCGTTCGCCGGGTGCGCCGGCACGCCGCTCGTGGACCCGACCGCCGCGGTCGAGTCGGGCGCCCGGCTCGCTGCGCCGTGCTTCGTCGGAGCCGGTGCGCGCGTGGCTGCCGGTGCGGCCATCCGGGCCGACAGCGTGGTCGGCGCGCGCGCCACCGTCAGTCGCGACGCGGTGGTCGAGGGTGCCATCCTCTGGCCGGACAGCACGGTCGACTCCGCGGCCGAAGTGCGCGGCGCGGTCGTCGGCCGGCGCGCGCGCATCGGGCGGCACGCCGTGGTCGGGCCGGGAACCGTTCTGGGTGACGATTCGGTCGTCACCGCCTACAGCCGGGTGTGATGACGACAATCGATCCAGGCATCTTCAAGGCATACGACATCCGCGGCGTCTACCCGGGGCAGCTCGACGAGGACCTCGCCCGCCGCATCGGGCGCGCATTCGTCGCCTACCTCGGCGCGCGGCGCATTGCGGTGGCGCGCGACATGCGGCTTTCGTCGCCGTCGCTGGCCGCTGCGTTCACCGACGGGGCGCTGGCGCAGGGCGCCGACGTTGTCGACTTCGGCATGCTCGGTACCGACATGCTCTACTACGCGGTCGCCCGCGACGCGTTCGACGGCGGCGCGCAGATCACGGCCTCGCACAACCCCGGCCAGTACAACGGCATGAAGCTGGTGCGCGGCCAGGCCCTGCCGCTCAGCGGCGATGCCGGCATCGGGGACATCCGGGCGATGATTCTCGACGACCGCCTTCCCGCCGCGGGCGGCCGCGGCCGGCGCACCGAAGCGAGCCTGCTGGACGACTACATCGATCACGTCCTGTCCTTCGTCGAGCCGTCGGTGATCCGGCCGTTCAATCTGGTACTCGACGCCGGCAGCGGGATGGCCGGTCTGGTCGCGCCCCCGCTGTTCGATCGGCTGCCGTGCCGCACCAGCCGCCTCTGCTTCGAGATCGACGGGACGTTTCCCAGGCACCAGGCGAACCCGCTGCTGGAGGAGAACCGGCGCGACCTGGTCGAGCAGGTGGTGACGGAGGGCGCCGACGCGGGGGTGGCGTGGGACGGCGACGCGGACCGCTGCTTCTTCATCGACGGGCGCGGCGAGTTCGTCGCCGGCGACTTCATCACGGCGCTGCTGGCGGAGGCGTTCCTGCGCAAGGAGGCGGGCGCGTCGATTGTCTACGACGTGCGCGCCAGCCACGCCGTGAAGGACGTCGTTGCAGCCGGGGGTGGCGTCGCGCTGATGAACCGGGTTGGCCACGCGTTCTTCAAGAAGCGGATGCGCGCGGAGAATGCGGCGTTCGGCGGCGAGGTGACCGGGCACTACTATTTCCGCGACAACTACTTCGCGGACAACGGCTTCATTCCCGCGCTGCTGATCCTCGAATTGATGTCGGTGAAGCGACGCACGCTCGACGAGCTGCTCGCGCCGCTGCGCGAGCGGTACTTCATCTCGGGCGAGATCAACACGGAGATGGGCGAGATGGCTGCCGTCAGCGCCACCATCGACGCGCTCGCCGAACGCTACCGCGACGCGCACGTCTACCGCATGGACGGTGTGTCGATCGAGTACCCGACCTGGCACTTCAACGTGCGTCCGTCGAATACCGAACCGCTCCTGCGCCTCAACCTGGAGGCCGACACCCCCGAGCTGATGGCGGAGAAGCGCGACGAGGTGCTGTCGTTCATCCGCGGCAGGCAGTAGAGGCTGCGCCGAACACTGTCTGGTACAATGGTCCCGATTCGGCCGACCGCGAGCGGGAGTAACTCAGTGGTAGAGTGTCAGCTTCCCAAGCTGAAGGTCGCGGGTTCGACCCCCGTCTCCCGCTCCAATAGTACATGGGGCTGCGCCCCAAACCCCCGGCGTTCGCTTGCGGGGACCCCTGCGCCCCGCGCCGCTCCCGCCGGGCCGCGCCTTGCGCGGCCTGGGACGGCCGCGTCGTTTCTCGCCGTCCCTTCCGAGAACGACCGTTGCTGACTGCGGCGGGCGTCTCAATCAGGCAGGACGGCGCCCCAAACCCCCGGCGTTCGCTTGCGGGGACCCCATGCGGCCCGTGGTGAAACCCCGCGTCGACAGCTGTCAGGGCTGTTTCGGATAGCCCAGTTTCGCCAGCGCGTTCCTGATTTCGTCGAGTATCACCGGGTCGTCGATCGTGGCCGGCACCGTGTACGGTTGGCCGTCGGCGATCTTCTTCACCGTGCCGCGCAGGATCTTCCCGGAGCGCGTCTTCGGCAGGCGGGGCACGAGGGCGGCCGTCTTGAAGGCGGCGACCGGGCCAATCGATTCCCGCACGCGCTCGACCAGCTCCGGCACGATCTGGTCGGCTTCCCGCTTGACGCCCGCCTTCGTCACGATGAAGCCGATCGGAATCTCGCCCTTGATGGCATCGGCGACGCCGACGACGGCACACTCGGCCACGTCGGGATGGAAGGCGAGCACCTCCTCCATTGCCCCGGTCGACAGGCGATGACCGGCGACGTTGATGATGTCGTCGACGCGGCTCATGACGTAGAGATAGCCGTCCTCGTCCCGATAGCCGGCGTCGCCCGTCAGGTAGTGTCCCGGGTAGCGCGACAGATACGCGCTCTCGTAGCCGGCGTCGTTGTTCCACAGCGTGGGCAGGCAGCCGGGCGGCAGCGGCAACCGGAGCACGATGGCGCCGACGTCGCCTGCGGGCAGCTCTCCGCCGTCCTCGCCGAGAATTCGGACGTCGAAGCCCGGTACGGCGCGGGTGGGAGACCCGGGCTTGACCGGCAGCATGCCCAGCCCGACGCAGTTGGCGGCGATGGCCCAGCCCGTCTCGGTCTGCCACCAATGGTCGATCACGGGCACCCCCAGCCGGTCGCGCGCCCAGACGAGCGTGTCGGGGTCGCAGCGCTCGCCGGCCAGGAAGAGCGTCCGGAAACGGGACATGTCGTGCTTGCGCATGAACGTGCCGTCCGGGTCCTCCTTCTTGATCGCCCGGAAGGCGGTAGGCGCCGTGAACAGCACGTTGACCCCGTGGTCCTCCACTACGCGCCAGAACGCGCCCGGGTCGGGGGTCCCGACCGGCTTGCCCTCGTAGAGGATCGTCGTGGCGCCGCGCAGCAGGGGGCCGTAGACGATGTACGAGTGGCCGACCACCCAGCCGATGTCCGACGCGGCCCAGTAGACCTCGCCGGCCCCGACGCCGTAGACGTTCTCCATGCTCCAATGGAGCGCCACGGCATGGCCGCCGTTGTCGCGCACGACGCCCTTCGGGATGCCGGTGGTGCCGGAAGTGTAGAGAACGTAGAGCGGATCGGTAGCGGCCACCGGCACGCACGCGGCGGGCTCGGCCGCGGCGCAGGCCTCGTTCCAGTCGAGGTCGCGACCGCCGACCAGCGCGGCCTCGGCTTGCGGGCGCTGCAGCACGATGGTGCGCGCCGGCTTGTGGGACGCCAGCGCCAAGGCCTCGTCGAGCAGCGGCTTGTACGGCACCACCCGATTCACCTCGATGCCGCACGAGGCAGACAGCACCAGCTTCGGTTCGGCATCGTCGATGCGGGCCGCCAGCTCCCTGGGCGCGAAGCCGCCGAAGACGACGGAGTGGACCGCGCCGATCCGCGCGCACGCCAGCATCCCGATCACCGCCTCCGGGACCATCGGCATGTAGATGATCACCCGGTCGCCCGCCGTGACTCCCTGGGCGGCGATGGCGCCCGCGGCGCGGGCCACCGCGTCGCGCAGCTCGCTGTACGTGAACCGGCGGACCGTGCCGGTGACCGGGCTGTCGTAGATCAGCGCGAGCTGCCGGCCGCGACCGCGGTCGACGTGGCGGTCCAGGCAGTTGTAGCAGGTGTTCAGCTGACCACCGGCGAACCAGCGGTGGAACGGCGGCCGCGCGTCGTCGCGCACGGCATCCCAGCGGCGGTGCCAGTAGAGCGGCTCCGCGGCCGCAGCCCAGAAGGCGGCGGGATCGTCCTGTGCCCGCCGGTAGGTCTCGTCGTAGACGGATAACATGACCGCAGATCCTATCGCAGGGCGCCCGCGGCGTTGTCCGGGCGGCGGGAGATCCGCCGTGGCCCCGCCATTATGTGGCCCTGTGCCGTATAATGCGTTTTGGCTTCTGATGTGTTCGACCCGCACGTTCCACACGCGCACCGTAGCAGCGGTCATCGCCTGGAAGCTGGCGGCCCTGGCATTGCTGCCCGCCGCCTTCTGTTGCCACGCCATGTTCCACGCCGAGGGTGGTGTGCGGCCCTGTTGCGAGGGCACGCACCGCGGGGATTTCTGCCCGCTCGAGCGTGCCGCGGAAGCGACTGACCCCGACATCCCCCGGCTGCAGACGTGCGACTCGTTCGATGACGCTCTCATCGGACTCCTGAGCCAGACCGGCTTCACGCCGGAGTCGTCCGCGCCGCCGCCCGCGCCCGTGGCGAGCAGCCGCCTGCCCCAGGCCGGCCAGCTCGTCACTCCCTGCTACCACACACCGCCCGCGCCACCGCCGCGCGCCTGACTCGGCGCGACCTGATCGTCCGACGTTTGTTGTTTCAGGATTTAGTGTGCCGCCGACCCGGGCCGCGTGCCCGCGGCGGGTCCGCGCGGCACCGTGCGGAGGTGGTTCCAACATGCATACCGATACGAATCGACGGCGGCTCCTGGCCGCGCTCGTCCTCCTGATCGCCATCCCGACGCCTGCGCTGCAGGCCCAGGACCGCGCCCAGGTCACCGGCATTGTGGCTGACGCCCAGAACCTGGCCCTGCCGGGTGCCACGGTCGTGCTCAGCACCCCCGCCGGCGGCTTCGTCGCCTCGACCACGACGGACCGCGCCGGCGACTTCGCGCTGCCGAACGTCACGCCCGGCGACTACGTACTCAGCGCCTCGCTGCTGGGGTTCGAGACCCACACGGAGCCCATCGCCGTGACGGCGAGCGGTGCCTCCAGCGCCATCACGCTCGAGGTCGGGGCGTTCACGCAGGAAGTCACCGTGTCGGCGTTGATGCCGGAAGTGGCGAACGACCTGATCATCACCGCGGACCAGATCGAACGGCGCGTCGCCCAGGATCTGGCCCAGTCGCTGCGCGACCACGCCGGCGTCACCTCGCTGCGGCGCGGCGCCATCAACCTCGATCCGTCCGTCCGCGGACTGTACGCGGAACAGATCGGCGTGTTCGTGGACGGCACCCGCACGTTCGCCGCCGGCCCGGCGCGCATGGACTCCGCGTTGAGCCACATCAGTCCGCACGCGCTGCAGTCGCTGCAGGTCGTGCGGGGTCCCTACGCGCTGACGTGGGGCGCGGGCACGCTGACCGCCATCCGCGGCGATACGTACAAGCCCGCCTTCTCCGGTGGCGCCTTCGAGCTGGGCGGGCGCGCGGGCTACAACTACGCCTCCAACAGCGACGCCAACGACGCGCTGGCGAGCCTGTACGGCAGTTCGGACCGGGTGCGCTTCACCTTCCAGCACAACACGCGCACCGGCAACGACTATACCGATGGCCAGGGCACGACGGTCCAGGGCGACTACGAGTCGTTCGACACGCGCTGGAGCCTCGGCGGGCGCCTGGGCGGCGGGACGCTGCTCGAGTACAGCGGCGGCTACCAGAAGCAGAACGACCTCGACTATCCGGGTCGGATTCTCGACGCGACGTTCTTCGAGACGCATTCGCATGCGCTGGACTTCTCGCACCGGCGGACCACCGGGCTCGTCAGCGAAGTCGCGGCGCAGGTGTACCTCAACGACAAGCGCCACCTGATGAACAACGACAACAAGCCGACGGCAGTCGCCAACCCGCAGCGCACGCCGCCGTTCGCCATCGACGTCGACCTGCCGGCGGCGGCGGAGACCATCGGCGGCCGCTTCCACACGACGCTCGCCGCCGGGCCGCTCAGCTACAAGCTCGGCCTGGACACCTACCGGATCCTCCAGAACGCCACGCAGACCGTCAGCGACCGCGACACCGGACAGATCCACCACAACCAGCACCCGGTCTGGCCGGACGCCGAGATGACCAACGTCGGCGGCTACGCCCAGGTCGTATACGACATGCCGCGCGGCACGTTCGGCGGGACCGTCCGCGTCGACCGCGAGCAGGCGCGCGTGGGCGGCGTCACCCAGTTTTTCGCGGACAACGCCGTGCCAGCCTACGGGTTGAACACGATGGCTGGTCAGTTTCATCTGCAGACGCCGGTGCACGACGGCGGCGGCATGCCGGGTCACGGAGCCGGGGGTGGCATGACCGGCGGCATGCCGGGCCATGGGGCGGGCAACCAGGGCGCCGCGCCGGCGACGCTGGTCTCCGCGGAGCACTTCGGCCAGAACAACGTCAACGTCAGCGCCGCCGCCAACGTCAGCGTGCCGATCACGGACCAATGGCTCATCAACCTGGGCGTGGGACGCGCAGTGCGCAGTCCCTCGGTGCTCGAGCGCTACGCGGACCGCTTCCCGGCTGTCAAGTTCCAGACCGCGGCCGAGTTCATCGGCAATCCGCTGCTGGTCCCGGAAAAGAGCTTCGAGGTCAACGCCGGCACGGTGCTGCGCGTGGCGGCGGCCAGCCTCGAAGCGGACGTCTTCTGGCGGTCGATAGACGACTACATCACGGTGGCGCACGACCCGAACGTGGTCCAGCGGCTGCCGCTCAGTCCGGCGCAGGTCTACCGCTACGTGCAGGCCGACGCCGCCCGCTTTGCAGGCTTCGACCTGCGTGCGGAGTCGGCCGCCGGGCCCTGGCTGAGCCTGCGCGGCGGCTGGTCGTTCGTACGGGCCACGGACCTGCTGTTCGACGAGCCGCTGTTCGGCGTGGCACCCTTCGAGCAGCAGTACGCCATCGACGTCCACAATCCGTCCAGGACCCGCTGGTTCGAGGTGCGGGTCATCAACACCGCCGCGCAGGACCGGGTGGCGGCGACGCGCTTGGAGCTGGCAACCGCGGGCTGGACCACGGTCGATCTGTCGGCCGGACTGGAGCTCGGCGCCGGCGTCACGCTGCGGGGCGGGGTGCGCAACCTGACCGACGAGTTCTACGTCAACCACCTGAACTCCCTCGATCCTTTCATGGGGACGCGGATAGCCGAGATCGGCCGCAGCGGCTATTTCGGACTGGAGTACGCGTTCTGAACTCGCACCGGGCCGCATCTCGGATACCCGCCGTTCGCTTGCGGCCCCGCGCCGCTCCCGCCGAGGCGCGCCCTGCGCGCCTCGGCGAGTTCCTGGCGTATGCTTGAAGCGTCGATGGTGACGCGGAGGTCAGTATCCCGTCGGAGCAGGAAGCGGGGCCCGGCGCCTGCGGCCGGGATTGAAGAGCTCGCCGGGCCGGGGCAGCCGGCGCCGCGGGACGTCGCGCCCCCGCCTGAACACCGTCCCGTCTACGGCCCGCTGCGGCCCGCAGCGGGCGCCGCGGGCCGCGTTGCGCCGCCATCGCCGCCGCGGGTAGACCGCGACCCGCCAGACGCGGCCGACAACTCCCACGACACCTCCATGACGGTGCTCGCGAGCAGCGACGAGGCGCTGGCGGGTGATCTGCCGGTCAGCGACCCGTCGCTGCGGTCGCAACTCGATGCGCCGGGGGCCGTCACGACCATCGGCCGGGGCGTCACCGTCCGGGGCGAGCTGAGCACCACCGCGCACCTCCTCATCGAGGGCCGCGTGGAGGGCAGGATCATGGCGCCGGATCACAGCGTCACGGTCGGCGACCACGGCAGCCTGGAGTCGGACGTCTTCGCGCGCAGCATCACCGTGCGGGGGAAGGTCGAGGGCAAGCTCATGGCATTCGAGTCCCTCAAGGTCCTGCGGTCCGCACGTGTCGCCGGACACCTCAACGCGCGGCGTCTCGCCATCGATGAGGGCGCCGTATTCAACGGCCGCATCGACACCCACCTGACCGACGCAGCCATCGCCGTCAAGCGTCACCGCCTCAAGGGCGGCGCCTGACCCGGCCAAGGTCCGTCCGGGTGCCTCCCTCCGCCGACCTGCGGGCGTTCGCCGACCGTCTGGACCTCGACGGCCGGCTCGCGTCCTACCGCGACCGACGCTGGCAGCCGGTGGCGGCACCGCGGTGCGTGCTGCACCTGGAGGACGTGTCGGGTATCCCGTTTCTCAACGAGATTGCCGGTGTCGAGGAATACGAGCATCGCGCGCGCGTCCGGGCCGGCACAGGCGATCTATACGCAACCCGGACGCCGCCCGATCCCGACTACGAGGCGTACTGCCGGACGCGCCTGGGACTCGGTCCCGTGCACTGGATCGGTGCAGACCACGGGCCGGCACCCCTCGCGCTGGCGCGCGGCTGCAGTGCGGGTGCCGCGCGCGGCCGGCTGGCCACCTTCGCCCGCGACGCGGGCGGCCTGACGATCCACCCGTATCTGGCGACCGACGACGTTTGGACGCTGGCTGCGCGTGTGGCGGCGGACGCCGCCGTGCCCGTCGCCGTGCTGGGACCGCCGCCGCCCGTGACCTGGTTGGCGAACGACAAGGCGCTCTTCGCCGAGCTGGTGGAGATCGTGCTCGGCCCGGGCTGGATCCCCGAGACCCGTGAGGCGACCACCGTGCCGGGCTGCGTCGCGCTGCTGCACGAGCTCGCCGCGAGCTGCGGGCGCGTCGGCCTGAAGCGGACCCGGTGTGCGTCGGGGACCGGCAACCTCGTGCTCGACGCTGCGCCGCTCCGGGCGCAGACGCCGGCGACTACGGCGGCGGTGGTGCGCAGCTTCCTGGCCCGTACGGAGTGGCAGGCACCCGAGCGGGTGCTGGTGGTCGCGTGGGAGACGGCCGCGGCGTCGCCCTCCACGCAGTGGTGGATCCCGGCCGCGGGCGGCGGCGAGCCGCGCCTGGACGGCGTCTACGAGCAGATCCTCGCCGGGGCCGGCCAGTTGTTCGTGGGCAGCCGCCCGTCCACGCTGCCCGATCCGGTCAACCGGGCGCTCGCCGCCGCGGGCCGGCGCGTCGCCGGGGCTCTGCAGACCCTGGGCTACGTCGGACGCTGCTCGTTCGACCACCTCGTGCTCGGCGACCCGCGGGCGGACTACAGCATCCGCTTCACGGAGTGCAACGGGCGCTGGGGCGGCACCAGCACGCCGATGCACCTCGTCGACCGGGTCGTGTCCGGCCCGCGCCCGCGCTACCGCGGTCAGGACTTCGTGCACCCGCGGTTGCAGGGGTGCGGCTTCCGGGAGTTGCTCGAGCGGGTCGGAAGCCACGCCTTCGACGCCACCACGCAGACCGGCCGCTACCTTTTCTACAATGTCGGGCCGCTGGCGGAGCACGGCAAGCTCGACGTCATCGCGCTGGGCGCGACCCAGGCCGAGGCCGAACAGGCCCTGCTGGCGGACCTTCCCCGGCTCCTGGGACTGTAGGCGTGCCGATCGGAGAGAATGAGATCGTGACGATACCCGCGTTGCCCGACGAGACCTTCCGGCGCATGGTCGATCTGCGCCGACACTTTCACCGCCACCCGGAGCTCTCGTTCGAGGAGGTGGAGACCGCGCGCACCGTCATGGCGGAACTCGACCGGCTCGAGATCCCCTGCGAGTACGGCGGACCGGGCGGCGGCGTGGTGGGGCGCCTGGTCGGGACCGACGTGCAGGGTCCGACCGTTGCTCTGCGCGCCGAGATGGATGCCCTGCCCTGCGCCGAGCACACCGGTCTGCCGTTCGCCTCCGAGGTGCCGGACCGCATGCACGCCTGCGGTCACGACGCCCATATGGCCATGGTGCTGGGTGCTGCCGCGCTGCTGCGCTCGTCCCCGCCGGCCGCCACCACGTTGTTCGTCTTCCAGCCGGCCGAAGAGCGCGGCAACGGCTCCCTGGCCATGCTGCGCTCGGGCCTGCTGGCCGACGCGACGGCCATCTTCGCCGGCCACGTCACACACCACTACGCGCTGGGCGAGCTGATGGTCTCGCGCGGCACGATCACCGCGCGCGCCGACCGCTTCACCATACGCGTCCGCGGGCGCGGCGGGCACGGTGCCCGGCCCCACGAAGCGATTGACGCAGTGGTCATTGCGGGCATCTTGATCACCACCGTCCAGACTCTGGTGTCGCGCACGATCAACCCGGCCTTCCCCGCGGTCGTCACCATCGGCTCGGTGCGTGCGGGTAGCGCCCCGAACATCATCGCCGAGGACGCTGTGCTCGATGGCACCATCCGCACGACGCGCGCCGAGGCGCGTCAGCAGATCGTCGACGGCCTGCACCGCATCGCCAACGCGCTGGCGCATCTGCACAGTGCCGAGATCGCGGTGACGATGGGCGAATGGTCGCCGCCGGTCGTCAACTCGGAGCGTGAGACCGCCATCGCGCGGCGGGCAGCGCTGCGGGTGGTCGGCCGCGAAGCAGTTGTCGAGCAGGAGTACCCGAGCATGGGTGCCGAGGACTTCTCGTACTACCTGCACGAGATCCCGGGCTGCTACGTGCGCATCGGCGTGCGCGGCGCCGATGGCGAGTACGTGCCGCTCCACAGTCCGCGCTTCGACGTCGACGAGCAGGCGTTGAAAGTGGGCGCCTGCTTCTACGAACGCGTCGTGCGCGAGGCCGCCACCAGCCTGGCGCCGGCCGGCGCCGAGTCCGCCGCGGAGACGGCATGAGAGCCGACCCGCGCGCGGCGGCGGCCGGCCTGGTCCTGCTGCTTGCGGCCGGCTGCGGCGAACCGGATCCGCTCGACTGGGACACCGTCGAGCAGCTGATTGCCGAGGAGTTCCCGGCGGTGCCCGACCTGACCACGGAGGCGCTGGCCGCGAGGCTGGCCGCCGACCCGACGGGGGTCGTGTTGCTCGACGCCCGCGCTGCGGGCGAGTTCGCGGTGAGCCATCTTGCGGGCGCCCACCACGTCGGCTCCGATGTGGCTGCCGCCGGCCGCCTCGCCGCGGCCAGGCCCGGTGCCACCCTCGTCGCCTACTGCTCGGTCGGCTACCGCTCCGCCGCACTGGTCGAGCGGCTGCGTGCCATGGGCCACGCGCATGCGGTCAACCTGCGGGGGTCCATCTTTCGCTGGGCCGGTGAGGGACGGCCCGTGTTCCGGGGTGCCGTACGCGTGGCGCAGGTCCACCCGTACGACGAGGCCTGGGGGGTGCTGCTGCCCAGGGCGCTGTGGGCGTTCGCGCCGGCCGACCCGGTACCCTGATCCAGGTGGGCGCACTTGCTGGCGTCCCGCCGACTCTGTGACAATGAACAGCGACTTCGACGCTGCACCAACCGTTCGCGAGGGATTCCAATGAGATTCAGGCCCCATATCGTCGTTGCACTCGCCTGCCTGGCCGGACTCGGCATCGCAGCCGCTCCCGCCGCTGCCCAACAGGGCGCTACCGGCGGGGAATGGCACAGTTACGCCGCGGATGCCGGCAGCACGAAGTACTCGCCGCTCGAGCAGATCGACCGCGACAACTTCGGCGACCTCGAGGTCGCCTGGCGCTGGCAGTCGGCTGACGCCTACGTCAGCACGACGACGGACGGCGGCGGGGAGTGGTGGTCCAGCCTGCCGAACATCGTCGAGTATCTCCAAGCGCGGAACCCGAACCTGTACCGCCAGCGGAACTCGCCGCGCATCTCGTCCATGCAGGCAACGCCGCTGATGGTCGACCGGGTCCTCTATCTCAACACCGCGCTCTCACAGGGGGTCGCGATCGATGCCCGCACGGGCGAGACCCTCTGGGTGCACAACCCCAAGAGCTACGAGGAAGGCACCACCACCATGACGGTCACCTGGCGGCAACGAGGGGTGGCCTACTGGACCGACGGGACGGAGCAGCGCATCTTCTGGGGTACCGGCAACGGCTATCTCATCTGCGCTGAGGCGCGGACCGGCCTGCCCTGCGCCGGGTTCGGAGACGGCGGGCGGGTCGATCTCACCGTCGGTCTGCCGCGCGCGGACCGCAACGAGCGCGACTACCTGAATGCCATGCTCTACTCGGTCCAGTCACCGCCGGTAGTGGTGCGCGACGTCGTCATTCACGGCTCGTCGATTGCCGACCGCCGCATCATGCAGGAGGCCGTGCCGGGCTGGGTCCGTGCCTGGGACGTGCGCACCGGCGAGCACAAGTGGGACTTCCACACGGTGCCGCAGGAGGGCGAGGAAGGGGTCGAGACCTGGCTGAACGACTCGTGGCGCTACTCGGGCAACGCCAACGTGTGGTCGATGCTGAGCGGCGACGACGAGCTGGGCTACGTCTACCTGCCGACCGGCACACCGACCAACGACTACTACGGCGGCCACCGGCTGGGGGACAACCTATTCGCCGAGAGCATCGTCTGCGTGGACGTCGAGACCGGGCGCAAGGTGTGGCACTTCCAGGCCGTGCACCACGGGCTCTGGGACTACGACTTCCCGGCGGCCCCGAATCTGCTCGACGTGGTGGTCGACGGGCGCCCGGTCAGGGCGCTCGCGCAGGTCAGCAAACAGGGCTTCCTCTACGCGTTCGACCGCGTCAGCGGCGAACCGATCTGGCCGATCGAGGAACGCCCCGTCCCGACCGAGACCAACATCCCCGGCGAGGTGCCCTCGCCGACCCAGCCGTTCCCGACCCGGCCGGCCGCATTCGAGTACCAGGGCGTGACCATCGACGACCTGGTCGACTTTACGCCCGAGATTCGCGCCCTGGCGATCGAGGCGGTGGAAGGGTTTCGGCTCGGGCCGCTGTTCACGCCGCCCGACCGCGCGCAGGCCGGCGTGACGCGCGGCACGCTGTTCCGGCCGCCCGGCGCCGGCGCGGCGAGCTGGTCGGGGGCTGGCGTCGACCCCGAGACGGGACTGCTCTACGTGCCGTCGACCAATCACTCGACGGTGGTCCGTTTCTACAGCCCGGAGGGTCAGGGCGGCAACCTCCGCTTCACGCACGGGGCGCCCGAGGACGTCATGCTGGCCGGCAACGGTGGGCGCGACCTGCCGCAGATGCCACAGGGCCTGCCGCTGTTCAAACCACCGTACACGCGCCTGACGGCCATCGACATGAATACGGGTGACCACGCCTGGATGGTTCCCACCGGCAACGGTGACCGCATCCGCAACCATCCCATGCTGCGCGACCTGGATCTGCCGCCGCTCGGCGGCGACTGGGGCCGCAGCGGGCCGCTGGTCACCAGGACGCTGCTGATGCTGGCACTGTCGGCGGGCGGCAGCAACGGCGGCCCGCGCTTCGTCGCCTACGACAAGGCGACGGGCGAGGAGCTGGCCTCGGTCGATCTGCCCAGCGGGGCGCTGGGTGCGCCGATGACGTACATGCTCGACGACAGGCAGTACATCGCCTTGACCGTAGGCGGCGCGCCGCCGGAGCTGATAGCGCTGGCGCTCCCCCGAGCGTCCGCACCGTAAGGCGGGGGCAAACCCCTGCACCGGTCGGGTCGGGCGGGCAACGGACCGGAGCCGCCGGCGACGAAGGTCGCCCGGCGGCTCCCGATTCAGCGCGGCGGCGGTGGCTACTCGGAGTCCGTCGCTGCCGCCTCCTCCGCGCGCGCCCCGGCGAGGATGCCCGGCATCGCGTAGTTGCCCTCGTGGCAGGCGTACTCGAACAGCGGATCCTCCGTCTGCCGCAGGTAGATCACGACCGTCCACGGCCGGGTCCAGGTGGTCGGATCGTCCAACGTCACCTCGTGCCTGATCGTGCCGGGAGCAATCCGCGTGAATCGCTCGACCATCCGCAGATGCGCGCTGCCCCCCTGGTACCGAGCCTGCTGAGAGAAATTGCTGGTCTCGACCACCAGCGTCTCGCCCTCCCAGCGACCGCGGGCGTTGCCGTTCCACAGGCGCAGACCCTCGTCGACGTGCGGCCGGCCGTCCAGCGGGATGACGCGTGCCTCATGCCCCATCTCTTGGAGAATGGTCACATGGTCGGGCGTCTGCAGGATGTGGAAGTAGCTGTTGTAGCCGGCGCCCAGGCGCGGCGCGCCGAAGTGCAGGCAGCGGTCACCGAGGGTTCGGTCCTCGGGTCCGTCGGAGGGATGATCGCGCACGTAGGCCTGCCGCTCCGCCGCGCGTTGCTGCGCCGCCGGGGTCATGGGCGGAAAACGGCCGTTCGGCGGATCGACGATGAGTGACGTGCGGTTGTCGAGCTCGCGCTCCACCAGCCAGAACGCGTTGTAGTTGCCGGTGATGACGTCGAAGTCCTGGTACGTGGAGTTGCCGAGCGCCTGCTGGAAGAGGCGGTCGCCGAGCAGGTCGCCGGCCTGTTCGTTGTCGCGGAACTCGGCCACCGTCTGCTGCAGTTGCGCCAGCTCCTCGTCGGTCAGCTCGCTGCGGTCCGCCAGAACTTCCGGCCGCTGCATGGGAGTCGCGCTGTTGTTCGACCAGATCCCCTGCAGATCCGGATGGCCGAACGACGTCCGCGGCACCGTCCACGACGCCTCGCCCGCCTGTCCGGCTGCCTGCGCCGGCGCGAACGTAACGACGGCCGCTACCGCCAACAATCCCGTCAGATACCGGCTGTGCATCTGAAACCTCCCTGCGTGACGAACAAGAGCCGCCGCCGGCCAACCGCCGGACGGGCAGCGTTCCCGGCTAGTATCACCCGGATGGCGGCGGGAGGCAACGCGCTGCGGGCGGGCGGCTGCCGCGCCGCCCGGCACGTCGCGGCAGCGCCGGGCAACCGGCCTTCCCTGGCCCGCCGTCGGGGATAATCGACCTGTGTCGACACCGCTGCGGATCGTCCACCTGGGTTGCGGCTTCATCACCGGGGTGCACAGCCGCCACCTGCGCCGCTGTCGCAGCGACATCCTGTCGGGCTACGCCAGCCGTGACGCAGGCCGGGCCGAAGCGTTCCGGCGGCGGTACGGCGGGTTCCGCAGCTACGGCCACTACGAGGCGGCTCTCGCCGACCCGGACGTCGAGGCGGTCGTCGTCGCCGTGCCGCCGCGTTGGCACCTCGACCTCACGCTGCAGGCGCTCGCCGCCGGCAAGCACGTGCTGGTAGAGAAGCCCGCCTACCTCACCCTGAACGACTACCATCGGGTGTGTGCGGCCCGCGACCGGGCCGGGCGTGCCGTACTGGTCGGCGAGAACGACCACTACAAGCCGTTGGCCGTCTGCCTGCGGCGTCTGCTGCGGGAAGAGACCGTCGGCGAGCTGGTGTTCGCCCAGTTCAACACGCTCGCGCGCCGGCTCAAGACGGCCGACGACTGGCGCAACGACGAGCGCCTGGCCGGCGGCGACGCGTTCTTCGAGGAGGGTATCCACTGGCTCCACCTGGCCAACAGCCTCGGGCCGGTCATCGCGTCGGCCCGGGGCTACCGGCCGCGGCCCTCCCGCGGCGGTCCGGACAGACGCGCCAAGAGCATGCTGGCCGCCTTCACCTACGACAACGGCGCTGTCGGCACGCTGTACTACTCGCGCGAGGTACCGTCGCTGCTGCGCGGGGTCCGACTCTCGAAGCTGATCGGCCGGCGCGGCATCATCACCTTCGAATCGAACGGCGCCTTCGTGCTCGTGCGCGGCCGCGGCCGCCCGCGCCTGCTCTGGCCAGGCGTGCGCGACATCCGCGGCTACCGGGCGATGTACCGCGACTTTGCGGCGGCGATCCGGACCGGCCGGTCGCCGCAGATGAACCTGGAAACAGCCTTGGCGGACCAGCGCCTCATGGACCAGATCCAAACCTCCCCCGACCCGTAGCGACGTGCCTGGCGACTACACCTGCGACGTCATCGTCATCGGTTCCGGTGCCGGCGGCGGCACGCTGGCACGGGCTCTGGCGCCGACGGGGGCGCACATCCTGCTCGTCGAGCGAGGCGGTTTCGTGCCCCGCGAGCCGCAGAACTGGGACCCCGCCGCGGTGTGGAAGGACCTGCGCTACCGCACGACGGAGCGCTGGCTGGATGCCGCCGGCCGGGAGTTCCGCCCGTACATGCACTATTGCGTGGGCGGCAACACGAAGTTCTGGGGCAGCGTGCTGTACCGCCTGCGGCAGGCGGACTTCGAAGCGACCGAACACGCCGACGGGCTCTCGCCCGCGTGGCCGATCGACTACGAGACGCTCGCGCCGTACTACGACCGCGCGGAGCGGCTGTACGAGGTGCACGGTGCGCGAGGCCACGATCCCACCGAGCCGCCGCGCGGCCCCTTCCCCCACCCGCCGATCCCGCACGCCGACGAGATGGCGGAGGTGGTCGAGCAGCTCCGGCAGCAGGGCCTCCATCCGTCGCCGCTACCCCTCGGACTGCTGGCCCCGGGCGCCCCGGGTGGCTGCATCCTGTGCGACACATGCAACTCGTTCCCGTGCCGGCGCCATGCCAAGAGTGAGGCGGAAAGCTGCTGTGTCCGCCCGCTGCTGGCGCGCGACAACGTGACCCTGTGGACCGCTGCGCGGGCACGCCGGCTGCTGACGGACCCTACCGGACGGCGGGTCGCGGCGGTCGAGATCGAGCGCGGCGGCGAGATCGTCCGCGCGCGGGCGCCGCTGGTGGCGGTGGCGTGCGGCGCGGTCAACTCAGCCGCTCTGCTGCTACGCTCAGCCTGCGACAGGCATCCCGCGGGGCTGGCCAACTCGTCCGGTCTGGTGGGCGCACGCTACATGGCGCACCTGGCGACCATGATGCAGGGCTTTCATCCGCTGCGGCGGAACCGGGCGGTGTTCCAGAAGACGGTCGCCATCAACGACTTCTACCTGCGCGGCCCGGATACCGAGTATCCGCTCGGGCAGATCCAGTCGCAGGGACGCACCCACGGTGTCATGGCGCAGACGGTCGTGCCCTGGATACCGCTCTGGGCCTACGACGCCTGGGTGGCTCGCGGCATGGACTGGCTGGCGCTGACCGAGGACCTCCCGCGGCGCGACAACCGCGTCACCGTCGAGGCGGACGGCCGCATCCGCCTGCGCTACCAGCCCAACAACCGCGCCGCCCACCGCCGGCTGGTCGCCGAGATGCGGCGCATCCTGCGGCGGCTGGGCTTCTGGGCCGTGATGCGCCACTCGCACGCGCAGAAGAACACGACCCACCAGTGCGGGACGCTGTGCTTCGGCACGGATCCGCGCGAATCGGTCCTCGATCCCTACTGCCGCACCCACGACATCGAGAACCTGTTCGTCGTGGACGCATCCTTCTTTCCGTCGTCGGCCGCCGTCAATCCCGGTCTGACCATCGCTGCGCAGGCGTTGCGGGTCGCCGATCACATCGTCACAACCGACTTGAGGAGAGTCCCGTGAAGGTCCGTTCGTTCAGCCACACCGGCATCACCGTGTCCGATTTCAATGCAGCCGTGAAGTTCTACTGGGAGGTCTTCGGCTGCCCGCTGGTGGGTGTCTCGGACGCGCCCGTCGAGCGGGTGCGCGGCTTCTTCGGCGTCGACGCCGAGGCGCCGTCGTGCAAGATCGGGTGGATTCGCGTCCCGGGCGGCGCGGTCATCGAGATCTTCGGGTTCGAGCCGCGCCAGGCACCGATCGACGTACCCTGGAACCGGGTCGGCCTGACCCACATTTGCTTCAACGTGCGCAACACGCAGCACTGGTACGACCACCTCGTTGCCAGGGGTGTGGAATGCGTCTGCCCCCCCGAACGTTCGCCCCGCGGCCACACCCTGTTCTTCGTCCGGGATCCGGACGGCAACCTGATCGAGCTGACCGACCTGGGCTACATGCACCACGTGCTGGCCTGGCTCGGCCCGCTGGGCGGCCTGCTGTTCCGGCACGGGATGTACAGGCGCTACTACGAGTAGCCGCGCGGCAGGCGGCCTACTGCGCGACGTTCTTGAAGACGACGCCGCCCTTCATGACGAAGCGCACGTCGCGCAGCGCAGCGATCTCGTCGAGCGGATTGCCGGCGACGGCGATGAGATCGGCCTCGTAGCCCGTCCGCACCGTGCCGATCCGATCGTCGAGTCCGAGTGACTCCGCGGCCAGCGACGCGGCGGAGACGATGGCGTCCAGCGGGTCCTGGCCGCCGTCACGGACCCGGTAGACCAGCTCCTCGGCATTGCGTCCGTGCGCGCCGGCCACCGCGTCGGTCCCGTAGACCACACGCACGCCGCCGTGGGCCAGCGTGCGGCGAAACGTCTCGTAGCCGACGACCCGCGCCTCCTCCATCAGCGCGAAGCCCTCCTCGGTGTAGTTTCCCAGGCCGATGAACCGGGACTTGTGCTCGAAGTAGTTGGCCCACAGCGACCCGACGTGGGGATCGAGGTACGTGCCGTGCTCGGCGAGCAACTCGATTGTCGCATCGTCGTAACGGTTGCCGTGTTCGATGCCGCCGCAGCCCGCCTCGACGGCGGCCGTCACGCCGTCGGTGCCGTAGGCATGGACTACGGTGCGCAGGCCCAGTGCCGCAGCCTCTCCGCACACGGCCGCGAGCTGCTCCCGGCTCATCACCAGGCCGCCGCCCTCGCGAATGCTGGCCGAGGCGAAGACCTTCACCACGTCGGCGCCGTCGGCCGCCAGCTCGCGCACGAAGGCCCGGATGTCCGCGAGCGAGCCGGTACCGGCCGTGACGGGCCGCAGCGAGGTCAGCACGCGGGGACCCGGCAGCGTGCCGCGGGCGATGGCATCGCGCAGGTCGCGGTCGAGCGGGCTGCCCAGGCTCTGGACGGTGGTAAACCCCGCCATCAGCGTGGCGTAGGCATTCTCCGCGGCATGCAGGATCGTCCGGGCCGGCGGCTCATCGGGGTCGTCGTGGGTACGCCCGTCGGCGTCGAAGTGCGCAGTCAGGTGGACGTGCGTGTCGATCAGGCCCGGCAGGACCGTCAGCGCCGACAGGTCGTACGTAGCGCGGCGGCCGGCGCCACCGGTGTCTACGTCCGTGATCCGCGACCCCTGCACGGTGATGGTGACATCCTCGTGCACACCACCCGCGCCGTCGATGAGCCGGCCGGCGTGAAGGATCACGGGGAGCTCCTGGGCCGTCGCGGCCGGCGCCGCCACGAGCAGGGCGAGCACGAGCAACAGGACGCGTCTGGTCATTCGATCCTCCCGTCCGTCCGGTACGACAGGCGCCGGCGGTGTGGATTCCACGTGTGCCCGACTGTATAACAGACGGGATACCGTGAGGCCCGCGCCGCGGCCGTGCTGTCGTGGTGGCCGGGCCCGCACGGCACGGAGGTGAAGTGATGACCATACGCACGCAGACGACAGGCGGCACCGATCAGGGCGCCCTCACCCGCCGCCGCATGATGCAGGGCGTCGGCGCCGTGCTCGGTTCCGCGGCGGTCATACGGGAACTGCCCACGGAGAGGCTGGCCGCCCGGGCCGTGTCGGCGGCGTCCCGTGCACAGCCCGCAGCGGTCGGCGTGTACGACCCGGACTGGCTGCCCCCGGGCATCCGCTCGCGGTTCGTCCACGGCGTCAACGGGCTCACGATGCACGTCCTCGAGGCCGGCTTCGAGACCGGCGGGCGCCCGGCCCTGCTACTGCTCCACGGCTTTCCGGAGCTCGGCTACAGTTGGCGACACGTGATGGCGCCGCTGGCCGCCGCCGGCTACCACGTGCTGGCGCCGGACCAGCGCGGCTACGGTCGCACGACGGGCTGGAGCGCGGACTACGACGGCGACCTGCGTCCGTTCAGCCGCATGAACGCCGTGCGCGACGCGCTCGCGCTCGTGTCGGCGTTCGGCTACCGCACCGTGGACGCCGTCATCGGCCACGACTTCGGTTCCCCGATCGCGGCCTGGTGCGCCGTGGCGCGGCCGGACGTGTTCCGCGCCGTGGCCCTGATGAGCGCCCCGTTCGGCGGCACGCCGTCGTTCCCATTCGGGACGGCGGACGACGGCCCGCATGCAGCTCCGCCCGCCGAGCCGGACATACACGTGGCGCTGGCGCGTCTGCCGCGCCCGCGCAAGCACTACCAGCGCTACTACGGAACGCGCGAAGCCAACTCTGACATGTGGCGCGCCCCGCAGGGCGTCCACGCGTTCCTGCGCGCCTACTACCACCACAAGAGCGCCGATTGGGCCGCGAACCGCCCGCACCGGCTGGCGGCGTGGACGGCGACCGAGGTCGCGCAGATGCCGACCTACTACATCATGGACCTCGACATGGGCATGGCGGAGACAGTCGCCCGCGAGATGCCGACCGCGTCCGAGATCGCGGCCAACCGCTGGCTGCCGGACGACGAGCTCCGCGTCTACACCATGGAGTACGAGCGCAACGGCTTCCAGGGCGGGCTGCAGTGGTACCGCTCCGGCGTCATCGCGGACGAGCCGCTGACCTTCGCTGGCCGCAGCATCGATATCCCGTCGATCTTCATCGCCGGTGCGAGCGACTGGGGCGTCTACCAGCGCCCCGGGCGGCTGGAGCAGATGCAGGAGAGCGCCTGCACCGACCTGCGCGGCGTACACCTGCTGGCCGGCGCCGGCCACTGGGTGCAGCAGGAGCAGCCGGAGGAGACCGTGCGTCTGCTATTGGCGTTCCTGCGGGAGACGTAGAGCGCCGGCCGGCGGTGCGCACCCATCCGACATGGAAGGTATTGCACGTGCTCCTCGAACACTGCAACGGGAACCCGTCTCTCCGCCCGGCGAGCAAGTCGGTCCTGCGGAACGGACGGCCCCGCTGGCAGCACAACGCCCGTCACGGGCCTATAATCCGTCCACTCATCGTTCCGTCGCCAAGGAGGGTCAGATGCCTCTTGCAACCGGTGCGCGCATCGCTGCTTTCACTCTCGGCATGGCCGCGGCTTCGTGGCTCGCGCCGGGGCCGCCGGCCGGCCAGGACCGGGGCGACGCCGCCGCACCGTACGCCGCGCCCCGCACGGCGTGGGGCGACCCGGACCTGCAGGGCATCTGGTCGAATACCACCTCGACACCGTTCGAGCGGCCGGCCGAGTTCGGCGAGCGGCAGTTCCTGACCGACGAGGAACTCGCGGCCGCGCAGGCCGAGGCCGTCGAGCGGGTACGGGCCGCGGAAGTGTCGTCGAACGAGGGCTCGACGGCCGGACCCGACCACTGGTACGAACATCTGGGCAAGGTCTCCAACCGCACATCGCAGGTCGTGGACCCGCCCGACGGGCAGGTGCCGGCCCTGACTGCCGAGGCCCGCGGGCGGCACATCATCGGCACCGTGAACCGCGAGCGGCTCGCGATGCCGTTCGAAAGCTGGCAGGATCTGAGCGCCTGGGACCGTTGCATCACGCGCGGCATCCCCGGGTCCATGTTCCCTACCTTCTACAACAACAACTACCAGATCCTGCAGAGCCCGGGTTATGTGGTGATCCTCTACGAGATGATCCACGACGCCCGCATCATCCCGGTCGACGACCGGCTGCCCCTCGCCGCCGGCATCCGCCAGTGGATGGGCGACTCGCGGGGCCGCTGGGAGGGCGACACGCTCGTCGTCGAGGTGGGCAACTTCACCGGCCGGACGCCTCTGCATCCGGTGCGCGGCGAGGCCTCGCAGGTGGCCCACAGCACCGACCTGCGCGTCGTCGAGCGTTTCACGCGAGTCGACCCTTTCACCATCGAGTACGAGGTCACGATCGACGACCCACGGACGTTCGTTCGCGACTGGACCGTGGCGCTGCCGCTGACCAGCGCAGGCGCCCCGGACCACATCCTCGAGTATGCCTGCCAGGAGGGCCAGCAGGCGGTGCGTAACATCCTCAGCGGCGCGCGCGCCCAGGAGCGGCGCGCCGCGGCCGAGGCCGGGGCGCGCTGACCGGCGGGCGGCGGCAGGAGGCTCGATGTGGCCGGGAACGGCAATCGCGCGTCTCGGTCGGCGCCGGCCAACGACCCTGAGGCATCCGCCTCCGTACCCTGAGGCGCGCCTCGAGCGACCCACGCTCGGCCGGCAGATCGAGCACCGCATCACTCGGATGCCGCCTGCCGAAGCCACAGCAAGCGGCGCTCTTTATTACCTCTGGCGTTTTCTGCAATAGGTGGGTGTTGTGGACCATCAGGCAGGATGACACGCTGTGGTCGTGCGTGCCGACGAGCGAGCCGCCCCTGTCGTACCAGAACGCTTGGAACCTGGAGGACCTGTCCGGCGCGGAGGTCGACCACTGGAATCCCATCAGTTTTCGGAAGAATGATCTGGTCGATTTGACGTCAGGCGTCCGAGAGTCTGCCGCATGACGATCAGGCAGGCCGGCGCCGGAACCGCCGCGTGCCCGCTGGCCGTGTCCCCGTTGCCCTGCCGCTCCCGCCGCGGCGCCGTGCGTGCCATGCGGACCACGGGCGTTGGATCCCGCTGCAAGTTCCGGTAGGCTGCACGCAGGCGCAGAGGTCGACCGGCGGGCAGCCGCAGAGGCGGCCGGCGGCTCTTGGCAGAAGGAAGCAGGAGGCGACCATGCGGAACCGATACGCGGCGTTTGCCGGGGCGCTGGGCGGCCTTGCGGTCCTCGTCTTCGCCGCGGCGCTGAGTGCCCAGCAGAACGAGACCACCACCCGCGAGGTGCGGTCGTTCGTGCCCGTCACGGACGCGATGCTGCTAGACCCCGACCCCGAGGACTGGCTGATGGCGCACCGGACGTACGACCTGCAGGGCTACAGCCCCCTGTCGGACATCAACCGCGACAACGTGCACCAATTGCAGCTGGCCTGGATGCGGGCCATGGACGAGGGGCCGCAACAGGTCCAGCCGCTGGTGTACGACGGCGTGATGTACATCGCCAACAACGGCGACCACCTGCAGGCGCTCGATGCCACGACCGGCGATCTGCTTTGGGACTACCGGCGCGAAGCACCCGCGGACCTGCGGCAGTACGCGACGCTGGGCAACCGCACGCGGCACCTGGCCCTCTACGGCAATCACATCTACCACCTGACGGCCGATGCGCACCTGGTGGCCATCGACGCGCGTACCGGCGCGGCGGCCTGGGAGAACGAGCTGGCCGACTACCGGGACGGGATCACGCACTCGTCGGGCGCGATGATCATCGACGGCAAGGTCATCACCGGTCGGACCTGCAGCCCCGCCAGCCTCTCGGCGCGCTGCTTCATCTCGGCCCACGATGCGGACGACGGCAGCGAACTGTGGCGCGTGTACACGGCCGCCGGCGCCGACGATCCGGGCGGGCAGACATGGGGTAACGTGCCGACCAGCAGCCGCGTGCACGTCTCGCCGTGGGGCGCGCCCGGCAGCTACGATCCGCAGTTGGGCCTCGTCTACTGGGGCATCGCCGTGCCCCTGCCCTACCCCCGCATCGTGCGGCGCGGCACCTGGGACGTGGGCGACGGCACGCCGTGCGAGCTGTACTCCAACTCCACGGTCGCCATCGGAGTGGACTCGGGCCAGCTGGACTGGTACTACCAGCACCTGCCCTGCGACGACTGGGACCAGGACTTCGTCCAGGAACGCACGCTGATCGACACGGTGGTGAATCCCGACCCCGAAGCGGTCATGTGGATCAACCCGCGCCTGGCCGGCACGGCCGAAGAGCGCCAGGTCGTCGTCACCATGGGCGAGCCGGGCGGGCTGTTCGTCATCGACCGCGCGACCGGCGAGTTCCTGTGGGCGACGCCGCTGCCCTACGAGAGCACGGAGCGGTTCGTCATCAGCGACATCGACCCGGCCACCGGGCAGGTATTCATAAACATGGACCTGGTGGCGCGTGAGATCGGCGACCAGTTCATCATCTGCGGCCACAACGTCAAGGGCTGGTGGTCCTGGTCGTACAGCCCGCAGACGGGGCTGCTGTACATTCCGATCAATCGCTCCTGTCTGAACCAGACGGCCAACGACCAGTCGATCTCGGGCGCGAGCCCGCGCTTCACGCAGCCCGAGCCGGGCTACGAGGAGGAGGGCGACCTGACCGAGGTGCGGGCGGTCGACATTGCGACCGGGCGAGAGGTGTGGCGCTACAGCCAGCGGGCACCGAACGCGGGCTCGACCCTGGCCACGGCGGGCAACGTCGTCTTCCACGGGGACCTGAACCGCCGCTACCGCGCCTTCGACGCGGAAACCGGCGAGGTGCTGTGGGAGACGATTCTTGGCAGCCAGATCACCGGCTTTCCGATTACATACCGCGCCGGCGGCCGGCAGTACCTCACCGTGCCCGTGGGCGGCTCGTCCATCTTCCGGCTGACGAACTACGCCGCCGAGATGGAGGCGCCGATGGGTAGCAACGTGCTCGTGACCTTCGCGCTGCCCGAGTCGTAAGACGGCGCGCGATCCCATTCACTGACAAAGGAGACACGGGATGCGGAGAGCCTGGTTGTCGCTGGCTGGAACGTGCGCCCTCGGCGCGGCCTTCCTCGCTGCGGGCGCCGTCGTGGCCGCGCAGCAGGGCCCGGCGGGCGGAGAGTGGCGCAGCTACGCCGGGGACGTGGGCGGCTCGAAGTACTCGCCACTGGACCAGATCGACCCCGACAACGTCCAGGATCTGCGCATCGCCTGGCGCTGGCGCTCGGTCGATCACGAGCTGGCCGACCGCGACCCCGAGCTGCAGTTCAACCCGACGCTGCTGGCCACGCCGCTGATGGTCGGCGGCCGGCTCTTCATGGGAACCAACCTCGGGCAAGCGGCGGCCATCGATCCGGCCACGGGCGAGACGACCTGGGTCTACCGCGCCCTCGAGGACGGCGCCGGCCGGCCGCGCGGCGGCTCGACGCGCGGGGTGAGTTACTGGATCGACGCCGAGCGTGACGACGAGCGCATCTTCATCGTGAGCGGCGAGCAGCTCGTGGCTCTCGACGCGAAGACGGGCGATCCGCTGCGCGAGTTCGGGGCCGGCGGCATGGTCGACCTGGCGGAGGGCGTGCCACACCTCGAAACCTACAACTGGACAGCCGCACCGCTCGTCTGCCGCGACACCATCATCGTCGGCATCTTCACCATCGACCAGTTCGAGAGGCGTGAGCAGGCGCCCGGCCTCATCCGGGGCTTCGACGCCGTCACCGGCGGGCTCAAGTGGACGTTCAACACCATTCCGCGGCCGGGCGAGTTCGGCAACGAAACGTGGGAGGACGGATCCTGGGAGCACACCGGCGCGAGCAACACATGGACCGTCGGGGCGGCCGACGAGGCGCTGGGCTACGCCTATCTGCCGACCGCCACCCCGACGCACAACTGGTACGGCGGCCACCGGCCGGGCGACAACCTCTTCGCCGAGAGCCTGCTCTGCCTGGAGTGCGACACCGGGCGCCGCGTGTGGCACTTCCAGATGGTGCACCACGGCGTCTGGGACTACGACCTGGGGTCGACGCCTATCCTGGCCGACATCACTGTCGACGGGCGGCCGATTCAGGCCGTGGTACAGGTGAGCAAGCAGGCGTTCACCTACGTGTTCGACCGCGTCACTGGCGAGCCGGTGTGGCCCATCGAGGAGCGGCCCGTGCCGCAGTCGGACGTGCCCGGCGAACGGCTCTCCCCCACCCAGCCGTTCCCGACCTGGCCCGCACCTTTCGATCGGCAGGGCATCACCGCAGACGACCTGATCGACTTCACGCCGGAGCTCAGAGCCGAGGCGCTGGAGATCTTCCGGCAGTACCGCTCGGGGCCCCTCTTCACGCCGCCGTCGGTGCGCGACGAGTCGCCGGGCGGAACCCTTGGCACGCTGCAAGTGCCGAGCTGGGTCGGCGGGGCCAACTGGAACGGCGCGGCGTACGACCCCGAGACGCAGATGCTCTACGTACCGTCCATCACCGCCCCGACGATGATCTGGCTGCGCGAGGCGGACCCGGACGTGTCACCGTTCCGCTATCTGCAGGGCTCGCCCTACGTGTACATCGACGGCCCGCGCGGACTGCCGCTGGTCAAGCCGCCCTGGGGGCGCATCACCGCCATCGACCTGAACACCGGCGAGCACGTCTGGATGACCCCGAACGGGCCCGGGCCGCGCGACCACCTGGCGCTCCAAAACCTGGCGCTGCCCTGGCTGGGCGCCCCCGGCCGGGCCGCACCGCTGCTGACGCGGACGCTCCTGTTCCTGGGCGACGGCTCGCGGTCCATGCAGGTGCTGCCGCCCCACGCCGGCGGGCGGATGTTCCGCGCCTACGACAAGGCGACCGGCCGCGTGCTCTGGCAGACGGAGCTGGAAGCGGGGACCTCCGGCGCGCCGATGACGTACCTGCACGACGGGAGGCAGTACGTCGTGGTCGCCGTCAGCGACCGCGGTCGCGACGGCGAGCTGGTCGCCTTCGCCTTGCCGGATTGACGCCGGTGGCCCGGCCCTTGCTTGGAATCAGACGGACATGCAGGGCCTTGCCCTCGTCGACTCGATCCCCGACACGGAGCCGCAGATCCGGTCGTTCTGGAAAGCCTTGGCAGCTCCGGCTACGTAGCGGCGGCCGGTCCCGGTGCGGTCACCGCGGTGAGATCAAGTAGGGCAGCACCTGATTGGTGATGACGCCCGGTCGTCGGAGATGCCCATGGTAAGGGGCCTCGGCCTTCTGCCATGCGACCTCCAGGAGCGTGTCGAACCAATCGTCTATCGCAGCCGATCCTTGCACGACGGGATGTGGATCCCGGGAGTCCCGATCAGCGCCCTCGACCATGAGCTTGAACAGGTTGCCCGGGGTGTTGTTCGGGTGGTTTCCCAGCACGACGTCCCAGGGGCCCAGCGCCTTGAGCCGCTCGCGGCCTTCGATCCACTCATCGGTCCAGTCCGACCCCATGCTCAGACCGGTTCCGCCCGGCGTCAACACGCGATAGCGACGGTCGCCGTCGTAGCCGACGTACTCGAACGAGCTCGTGCCCGGGGTGTGTCCCGGCGTCGTGTACAAGGTGAACTGCGCGTCGCCCAGGGTGATGACCTCCCCGTCCCGGATCTCGTGGTCACGGGGCGGCGCCACCTGCGTCGTCCAGTCGAACTCGACCTCATCGGCGCGAGCCACCGCCTGCTCGAGAAAATCCCAGTCCGCCGGCGACAGGCAGATCGTCGCGCCCGTGGCGGCCTTGATCTGGGCTGCCCCACCGTAGTGGATTTCGTGCGCTTCAGTGACGAACACGTACTTGATGTCCAGCGGGTCGAAACCGAGCTGCCGAATATTGTCGAGCGTACGATTGACCATGATGGCATTCGTCGCATCGATGAGCACGAGCCCGTCGGATGTGGTGATCAGGTAGGAGCTGACGGCCTCGTTGCCGACGAAGTAGACATTGTCGAAGATCCGGAACGGAATCTGTACCTTCCAGTCGCCACCGGGGATATATCCCCTGGGCAACCCCCACTGGATGGCGTCGCGTCCGCGTGCACGCTCGTCCTGTGCCTGAAGGCCCGCCACGGAGGTCGCGATCAGCGCGGCGACCAACGTCATGCATAGCCGTGTCATCCCAGCCCCTCCTGTCGCAACGGGGTGCGGCCGTTTACACCCTGGAACTGCTGGTCCACCGTGTCGAATTTCTGGTTCATCGCGTCGAATCGCCGGTCCACCCCGTTGAATCGCTCGTTTATCCGGTCGAATCGTTGGTTCACCGACTCGAATTGCCGGTTCCTGCCGAGCCACAGCATCCTGCCCATCAGGCCGGTCAGCCCGACAATCGCCATCCCGGTGACGACGATGGACGTGAAGATCGGTGCCGTTTCCATTGCTCGGTCCTCAAGATACCACACGCTCGTGCAGCCCCGGTCCAGGGCGCGTAAGTCGCTCACGACGGCAATAGCACGACCAGCCGCTCGTTCCCTCGGCGTCGCCACTGGCCGGTGGCGAAACGTTGCCGTCGAGGTAACGCCTGCCGGGCGGCGTGGACCGCCGGCCAGGTCACTGTTGCCGATGGACCGGCCGCAGTCGTGACAACGTCGCGCCCGGTTCACATCGGCGATGCGAGGGCTCGGATCGGCGGCGCGCGCGGCGCGCGTTGAATTCCGGCCGGGCCCGGAGTACGATTTGCCAATCGGCCCGCCCCTCCTGCAAGTAAGGTAAGCGTCCATGCGAATCAGACTGCCGTTCGTCGCCCTCCTGCTCGCCGCGGGCGCCGTCGCAGCATGGTCGGCGTCGTTTGCCGCCAGTGGTCAGACTGCTACACCCCCTCCACGCGTGAGCAGACTTGCCGCGCTGCTCGATACCGGAACCATCGTCTTCGGCAGCTTCGCCAATTTCGGCGGCATCGGGAACGCCCCCGTCGACGCGATGACCCACTCGACCGACGAGACCTTCGACGTCGTGATGTACGACCTCGAGCACAACCCGTTTGACGTCGAGGACATGCGGACGTACATGCAGTTCCTGCTGGATCCCGGTGCGCTCACCCGGGCCGGCGACATGAGCGCATCGAAGACGGTCATTGCCCGCGTACCCGCCTACGGCCGCGAACTCGAGTACAACACCTGGCAGGTGAAGAGCGTCCTCGACGCCGGCGTCCACGGCGTGGTCTTCCCCCATATCGAGACGGCCGAGCAGGCGCTGACCGCAGTGCGCGCCATGCGCTACCCCCAGGAGCCGGGGGCGCCCGACGTCGAGCCCGTCGGCATCCGCGGGTCCGGTGCGGCGGTGGCGGCGCGCTACTGGGGCCTGTCCGTTCCCGAGTATCGCGAGCAGTCGGACATCTGGCGGCTCGACCCGCACGGCAATCTGATCCCCTGGTTCATCATCGAGAACCGCCTGGCCGTAGCCAACGTGCGCGACATCGCGCGGGCGCTGGCCGAGCGCAACGTCGGCGCGGTGCTGTGGGCCGGTACCGGCGACCTGAGCGTCGCCCTCCACCAGGATCAGCAGGCGCTGGCCGCCGCGGTCGACGCGATCCTGGCGGCCGGCAAGGAGTTCGACCTGCCAGTGGCGATGAACGGCGCCGCCGACGTGACCCGCCGCATCGAGCAGGGCGCCCGCATCTTCATGGGTGCGTCCACCACGGAGGCGCGGCGGGAGGCCGGCCGCCGCTAGTCCGGGACTCACCCGCCCCCGGCGCCGGTCCGGCGGCGAGTACTCGAGGACTCAAGAACAAGGAGAGTGCGTGAACGGCGACAGCAACCTCGCGGTGTTCTGCGACTTCGAAAACATCGCCCTCGGCGTCCGCGACGCCAAGCTCAAGAAGATCGACATCCGGCCCATCGTCGAGCGGCTGCTGCTCAAGGGCAGCATCGTCGCCAAGAAGGCCTACTGCGACTGGGACCGCTACAAGGAACACAAGCCGACGATGCACGAGGCGGCGTTCGAGCTGATTGAGATTCCGCACGCGCGGCAGTCGGGCAAGAACTCGGCCGACATCCGGATGGTCGTCGACGCCCTCGACCTCTGCTACACGAAGGAACACATCGACACCTTCGTCATCGTCTCGGGCGACTCCGACTTCTCGCCGCTGGCCAGCAAGCTGCGCGAGAACGCCAAGTCGGTTATCGGCGTCGGCGTGAAGAGCTCCACGTCCGACCTGCTGGTGAACAACTGCGACGAGTTCATCTTCTACGACGATCTCGTCGCCGAGCGTCAGCCGTCCCGCCGGCGTTCCCGAGGCCGGGGACGGTCGAAGGGCGGCGCCCAGACCGAGAGCCCGTCCGATGAAAGAAAGACGGCGCCGGCCGCGGACGATCCGACCCAGAAGGGACTCGACCTCGTGGTGCAGACCGCCGAGGAGATCTACGCGGAGCGCGGCGACCGCGCCAAGCTGTGGGGCTCGATGATCAAGCAGACCCTGAAGCGCCGCCGGCCGGGCTTCAACGAGTCGGCCTACGGCTTCGGCTCGTTCAACGACCTGCTCGAAGAGGCCCAGGCACGGGGCCTGCTGGAACTCGATCGCGACGAGCGCTCGGGAGGCTATGTCATCATGGGCATCGCGCGGGAGTAGGCGACGGGCGTTCCGCTGCTTCCGCCGGCCGGGGTTACCGCCCCGTTCGCAAACCTGCCCTCACGGCGACACCCCGGCCTCGCGAACGTTGCCCACGCCACCGAGCACCAGCGGCAGGAACGCGGCGGCCCGGGCTGCCAGGCGAGGTGGCGGCGCTGCGACGCAGCTGCCGCCCCAGCGCCGCCGCGTTGAACCGTTGCCGCTACTCCTGCGCCACGAACGGGACGGCCGGCTCGCGCACCCCGGGGTGGCCCGCATCCTTGCGCTGGCGGGAGACCAGCTCCGCCGCGGCGAGCGCCTGCTGCTCATCGGCTCGGCCGGCGCTGAGAAGGTTCATCATCCCGTGATTGCCCTCGTGACAGGCGTACTCGAACAGATGGTTGAGCGGTTCGTTCGTGTCGCGCCGGGTCATCGGGATCGACAGCGTATACGACCGCGCGTACGTCTGTGGATCGGTGATCGTGAGCTCGTAGTCGATCGAGTTCGCGTCGACCATTCGGAAGCGCTCTACGAGGTGTAGCGTGCCGCCCGGTCCGCGGTGCCCGGTCTGGATGATGTGCGACGGCTGGTAGTCGCCGCCGTCCAGCCGGTCGTTGAAGCGCTCGGTCTCGACCACCAGCGTGTCGCCCTCCCAGCGTCCCCGACTGTCGCCCAGCCACTGCCGCACACCGTCGCCGACGTGCGGCCGCCCGTCCAGCGGGATGATGCGCGACTCGTGGATCATCTCGATCAGGATGGCCACGTGGTCCGGCGTCTGCAGGATCTGGTAGTTCGCGTTGTAGCCGTTCGGGATCATGGCCACGGGCATGGTCCGCGAGATGCACCGCTCCCAACTATTGCGGTCGAGCCAGGAGTCCGCCTCCCCGCGGCCCGCGCGGGCCTCCTCGCGGTCAATCAGGCGTTGCCTCGCGGCCGGCAGCAGCTTGGGAATCCGCCCATCGGGCGGGTCCACGACGAGCGACTCCCGCAGGATGGTCCCGGAGCGCTCTATCCAGGCCGCGCCCGTGCCCTGCGTGGCGGCGACGACCGCCTCCCGCGCCCGGCGGCTGCGTTCCTGCTCGGCCGCCGTCAGCCGCTCCAGCGGCGTGTCGGTCGAGTTGTTCCACACGCCGCGCAGATCGGGGTCGCCCCACGGCGTCCGCGGCAGCGCGCCCGCCGCGGGAGGCAGCAGCCCGTCCAGGCCGGTCTCCGCACCGGAATACAGCCGGCGCTCCTGGCCGGCGGCCGTCGCCGGCGCCAGCAGCAGCACCGTGACACACACTCCGAGGGTCGAGAAGCTCCGACTGGTCATCTCATCGTCCTCCGTTCCTGCGCAATACAGCATCCGCGGCGCGCCTTGTCAACCGCTGCCGCCGAAAGCAGTGCCCGACGCCTTGACACGTCCGGCGCCACGGTCATAATCGCCCCGCATGCCGCCATCGTCCAGAACGGTCCGAAACCATCGGATACATGGCCGCGCCCGGCGGCTCACCGTGCTCCTCGGGGCCTGCCTGGCCGTGCCGCCCTTGCACGCGCAGGCGCCGGCGAACCGGGACCTGCCCGTTGTGTGGGTCCTGGCCACCGGGGGAACCATCTCCGGCGGTGGACCCTCGGCAACCAGCCTCACAGACTACCGCGTGGGCGCCCGCTCGGGCGCCGAGCTCGTAGCCGCGCTGCCCGCCCTCGCCGACCACGCCGACGTGCGGGTCGAGCAGGTAGCGAACCTCGGCAGCCCGAACATCACGTTCGATGTCTGGCTGCGGCTCGCCAACCGCATCAACGCGCTCTTCTCCGCTGATCCGGACGTGGCCGGCGTCGTCGTCACGCACGGCACGAACACGCTCGAGGAGACGGCCTACTTCCTCAACCTGACGATTCGCCACGAGCGTCCGGTCGTGCTCGTCGGCGCACAACGCCCGGCGACGGCCATCAGTGCGGATGGCCCGCTCAATCTCCTGAATGCGGTCCGCACCGCCGCGGCGCCCGCCGCCCGGGGCAAGGGTGTGCTGGTCGTCATGAACGACGAGATCAATGCCGCGCGGGACGTCACCAAGACGAGTACCTACCGCGTCGAGACGTTCAACGCCCGGACACTCGGGTTCCTGGGCTACGTCGACGCCGACGCCGTGACCTTCTACCGGGAGCCGACGAAGCGCCATACGACGGATGCAGAATTCGATCCGGCCCGGATCACGGAGCTCCCGGCAGTGGACATCGTCTACTCCTATGTAGCGCCGAACCCGGTGCTGATCCGCGCCCTGATCGACGCCGGGGTCGACGGCATCGTGCTCGCCGGCACCGGCGCGGGCATCGTGTCAACGGTCGAGTTGGAAGCACTGGAGCAGATACGTTCGCTGCCGCCGGAAGCCCGGCCCGTGCTCGTCCGCTCGAACCGCACGGGCAGCGGCCGCGTGGTCCCGCTCGGCCGCTATGACGGGCTGGACATGATTGCTGCCGACAACCTCAACCCGCAGAAGGCGCGCATCCTGCTTCTGCTCGCGCTCACCCTGACGCGCGACCGGGCCGAGATCCAGCGGATCTTCAACGAGTACTGACCCGCGTCAGAACGCCGGCTCGCGCCAGCGTTCGCGGCGCAGCAGCTCGCCGCTGCCGGGCGCTCCCGCCACCGCCCCGTCGCGATAGACGACCTCGCCGCGGCGCATGGTCAGCGTCGGCCAGCCAGTCACCTCGGTACCGGCGTACGTGGAGTAGCCGCTGCGCGAGAGCATGTCCTCGTCCCGAATGCTGCGCGTGGCGTCCGGGTCCCACAGTGCCAGATCGGCATCCGCGCCTACAGCGATCGTGCCCTTGCGCGGATACAGTCCGAACAGCTTCGCAGCGTTCGTCGCCGCTACCGCCACGAACTGTTCGAGCGTCAGGCGCCCCGCCGCCACGCCCTCGGAGAAGAGCATCGGCAGCATCACCTGCAGGTTGCTCATGCCCGGTCGGTGGTCGGCCACCGTCTGGGCCGGATCGAGCTTCTGCTCGCGGGTGTACGCCACGTGATCCGTCGCCACCACGTGCACCGCTCCGCGCGCGAGCCCGGCCCAGAGGGCGTTCTGGTCCTGCTGCGTCCTGAGGGCCGGTTGGCCGATGTACAGTCCGGGGCTGGGCCCCGCGAACCGCTCGCGCGTCAGGTGCAGATAGATGGGGCGCGTCTCGACGTATACGGGCAGGCCGCGACCGGCGGCGTCCTCGGCCACCTGCAGCGCCCGCTCCGACGACAGGTGCACGAGGTACACCGGCGCCCCGGTCACCTCGGCCAGCGCCACCGCACGCTGCGTTGCGGCAACCTCGGCCGCCACCGGCCGCGCGTCGGCGAAGTACCGCAGCGAGCCCCGTCCCTCGGCCACCATCCGCTCGGCGGTCGTGCGGATGATCGGCCCGTCCTCGGCATGCATCATCACGAGCAGGCCGGCGTCGCGCGCCGCCTCCATGGTCGCGATATAGCCCGGCACGTCCCGATCGAACGGTTCCCGGTTCATGAACACCTTGATGCTCGTCTGCCCGCCCGCGGCTTGTGCTCCCAGGGTGTCAGCATTCGCGTTCGCGGGTTCGGTGATGATTGGATGGACGATGACATCAGCGATTGACTGGGCGCGGATTAGTGCAGCCTCCCGCTCGACGGAAGCCGCCGGCGCCTCCCCCGGTGAAACGACGCTGAAGTTCGAAAACGTCGTGATGCCGCCGGCCAACGCGGCGGCCGATCCGGACGTGTAGTCGTCGAGCCGCTGCCCGGCCACGTGCACGTGCGGATCGATGCCGCCGGGCAGCACCAGCAGGCCGCGCGCGTCGATGACCTCGGCACCGGCGCCGCGGGCCGTGAGCTCCGCGCCGATCTCCGCAATCGTTTCGCCCACCACGCGGATGTCCGCGCGGCGCCGGCCGTCGACCGTGACGACCTCGCCGCCCCGGACGAGAATCTCGTTCGCCGCCTGCCCGAGCAGACTGCCGCCGGCGGGCAGCCACGCGACAGCGAGCGCCGCGGCGAACAGCATCGTGCAGTACCGGCGACGTGCGCGGATCCTGGGCGTTCTCATCGGCAGTCTCCTCGTGAAGCCGACTCCATTATTGGCCAGCGGTCGGGTGTCGATCGCGCGTATCGATCAAAAGTGGATCTTGAGTCCGAGCTGCGCGACCCGCGGGTCGCGCGCGGACGTGATCGATCCGAAACCCGGCGTGCCGAGCACGGCGTTGGGCGGTCCCAGGTTCGTGGCGTTCAGCGCGTTGAACATCTCGAGACGCCACTCGAGCGTCGCCGCGCCGACCGGGAGGCGCCGCACGAGCGCGAGGTCCAGGGTGCGAAAGCCCGGGCCGCGCACCGGGTTGCGCGAACTGCTGCCCAGCGTGAATTGCGGGGCGATCTCGAAAGCGTCGGTGTCGAACCAGCGCGCCGCGCCGCGTTCGCCCGGCGGCAACTCGGGATCGCCGACCAGGTTCGGGCGCTGGGTTCCGAAGCCGGCGAACGCGTTGAAGTTGATAGCCTGAATCACGGGCAGCGGCAGTCCGCTCTGCAGGGTCAGGACGCCCGACAGCTCCCAGTCGTTGAACACCGTCAGCCAGCCGCGACCGTGGCGCGCGTGACCGGTGCCGTAGGGGATCTGCCACATGCCGCTGACGCTCAGGATGTTCGTGATGTCGCCCTGGGACAGATCCCACTCCAGCGCGCGGTTGAAGCTGTCCGCGACCGGAAAGCTGGACTCCGGACCCGTCACGACCGTGGTGCTGAAAACCGATGAGGCATCGTCGAGCAGCCGCGAGCGCGTATAGCTGACGAAGAAGGCGGCGCCGGCCGTGAAGCGGCGGTCGATCCGGAGCTGGACGCCGTCGTACCGACTGCGCCCGTCGTTGTCCCGGTAGGCGCTCACGGTCGTGAAGCGGGGATATGGCTTGAGCAACTGTGCGCGGGAGAGGGTCGGACCGCCCAGCGACGACGAGGCCGGGATCTCCCCCGCGAACGGATTCGGTACTTGCTCGAGGAGCACCTGGCCGAGTGCGAGCTGCTCGACGCGGAGCTGGTTGAGGTTGATGTTCGGCACGCCCAGCCGCGTGATCCGGGAGCCCGTGTAGGCGACCTCCAGCGTCAGGTGCGCGGGCAGTTCCCGCTGCCACGCCAAGTTCCACTGCTCGGCGTAGCCGGACCCCCGGTCGCGGTGCACGGTGAAGACGCCCTGACCCAGGCCGGCGTCCGGCGTGGCCGCGAGAGGCGTGACGGCCGGCCCGCCAGCCAAGGCGAAGGCCGGCGTGATCCCGTCGAGCGACTGCTGGCTGACCGTCTGGATGAACGGAAACTGCGGGTTGATGAACGGCGTTGTGATGCCCGCCATCTCGATCCACACGAGGCCGTAGCCCCCGCGCATGACCGAGTGCGGGCCGAGCCGCCACGCCGCGCCGAGTCGGGGGCCGAGGTTGTTCTTGTGGAGCCGGCGCGCGGAGCGCGGGAACCCGTTCCGGTTCAGGTACTCGAGACGGCGGGTCGCGAGGTCGAAGACGCCGCCCTGATCGTCGACCTCGGTCGACGGAAAATTGAGCGTGTAGCGCAGCCCCAGGTTGAGCGTCAGCCTGTCGGAAACCGTCCAGTCGTCCTGGAAGAAGTACTCCTGGCTCATGGCCCGCGGTCGCAGCGCGCGCGGCTGGACATCGATGGAGAAGGTCTCCACCTGACCCAGCAGGAAGCTCGCGAGCGCCGATCCGGTCCCCGGGGATCCCGGCAGGTCCGTGAAGAGCGGGCTGAAACGGAACAGGCCTGTGGGCGCGGACGGCTGGACGACGTCGAGCCGCTGCCAGCGCCAGTCCAGCCCGACCTTCAGAAAGTGCCGGCCGCGCTGCCACGAGAACAGGTTCACGACCTGCGTCACGTCGGTGCGGGAGTCGCTGTTCGCGCTGACCGGCGGGCCGAGCTGCTGCAGGCCCGCGATGGCGAACGTCGGCAGCGTGGTCGGGAACGCCGCGCCGGACGGCAGGCCGGGGATCCCGAACGGCCGGTCGAGCTGCCCCGCCGAGCGGCTCACGGCGCGCCGGGTGTACCCCAGCCGCAACTCGTTGAGACCCTGCCCGACGGCGGTCTGCAGCGTGCCGACAACGTGCGTCGCGCGCGTACGCGTATCCCCGATTGCCCCCTGCACGATGCGCCCGCTGCCATCGGGCAGCGGGGTCACCGGCAGGACTCGATCGTTGGCCGACACGCCGCGCAGCCAGCCGCGCGCGCCGGCCGTGAAGCGGTGGTCGAGCCGCAGGCTCAACTGCTCCTGCGACTGCTGCTCGAGGCCGATGCGCTGGTAGTTGTTCGCCGTGCCCGCGAGGTTCGGCAGGGGGTAGCGCTGCAGCAGAGCGAGAGCGATCGGGTCGATGCGCGCGGCCGGGAGCGTGTTGTCTGCGAAGGGCCGGCGGGAGAAACCGCCCCCACCCAGAGCGACGGTCGTGGCCGGATCGTAGATGGCCGGCACGCCGCCGGCGACCGGCTCCGTGAACACGCCCTGCCGCTGGAGCGCCGTCGGCACCGTGGAGATGCGCACGCGGGCCACGTCCTGGCGCAGCCCCTGGTACGCCAGGAAGAAGAACGTGCGGTTGGGCCGCAGCGGGCCGCCGAGGACACCCCCATACTGCTGCCGCCGGAAGCGCGGGTTCGGTTCGTCGGGTCCCTGCGGCGCGAAGGCGTTGCGGGCATTCAGGGCCTCGTGGCGGAAGAAGCCGAAACCGGTGCCGCTGATCTGGTTGCCGCCGGCACGCGTCGTGAGATGGACGACGCCGCCGTTGAAGCGCCCGAACTCGGCCGGTGGGTTGTTGCTCTCGACGCGGAACTCGGCGATCTCCTCGACGATCGGCAGGAACGGGACCTGGCCGGGCTCGGGCTGCAGCACGGAGATGCCGTCGAAGATGTACTCGTTGGTGCGGGGGCGCCCGCCGTTGATGCGGGGAAACGCCGACGCGGGCGGCCGCGCCACGCCCGGCGCGAGTACCGTAAGGTCGATGAAGTTCCGACCGTTCAGCGGCAGCGCCGCGACCCGTGCCTGCGAGACCACCTGCCCCAGCGTGGCCGACTCCGTCTGCAGCCGTGGGGCGCGACTCGTGACGACCACCGATTCCGCCAGGCCGCCGATCTCGAGCTCGACGTCGATCCGCAACCGCTCGCCGCTGTGGAGCTCGAGGCCCTCCCGGACCAGACGCCGGAAGCCGCTGAGCTCCACGACCAGCCGATACGTACCCGGCTGGAGCCCTACGAACCCATAGGTGCCGGTGGCGTCCGTCACGGCCATCCGACCGAGCCGGGTCGCCGCGTCCGTCAAGGTGACGACCGCTCCCGGAACCGTTTGCGACTGGGGATCGGTTACGCGGCCGACGAGCTCGGCCCGAATCTGGGCGACGACCGGCGAGCCGAACGCCAGCCAGACAGCCGCCGCGACCGGCAGCCCGCGGAGCCACGCCCGCAGACCGGCCGCGCGCCACACCCCTGTCATGATCCGTTCGGGTGCAGCTTCCGCGCCCGCCGACCGGTTCAACGCTGCCCGGAGCGACGCGGCCTCAGTGGCCGGCGGCGGCCTCCTCGGCGCGCGCGCCCACGAGGATGTTCATCAGGCCGTAGTTGCCCTCGTGGCAGGCGTACTCGAAGACGGCGTTGTCCGTGCGGCGCAGCGGGAGCGACGCTGCGAACGTGCGGCTGTACACCTCCGGGTCGTCGTAGGTGTACTCGTAGAGGAGCGTGTCCGAATCGACGCGCGTCAGCCGCTCCGTGAGCAGCATCCGCGGACTGGGCCCGGGGGAGCGCCCACCCATGCTGAAGCCGCGATCGGGCCGGAAGTTCTCCGTCTCGATGACCAGCGTGTCGCCTTCCCAGCGGCCCCGTCCGTCACCGAGCCACTGCGGGATGCTGCGCGACAGACGGGCCCGCCCATCCAGCGGCACGATGCGGGCCTCGTGCACCATCTCCGCGAAAATCACCACGTAGTCGGGCGTCTGAAACACCTGCATGTAGTTGTTGTAGGCGCTCGGCATGAGCGGTGGCCCCGAGTTGAAGCCGAGCAGGCAGCGCTCGGCCAGGCCGCGATCCTCCGGGCCGTCGGTGCCGATGCCGCCGAAGTGCAGCCGCACCGGATGGCCGCCGGCGGCCCGCTCCGCGGCGGCCTTGCGCTCCTCCTGCGGCGTGAAGTCGGGCAGCCGCCCGTCGGGCGGGTCCACGATGAGCGACGACTGGCGGGTCGTGAGCACGCCCGAGCCGTTGTCGAACCAGAAACTGTTGTAGTTGGGCGGCGTCAGGTTGTCGGTGTTCACGCCTTCGGCGAACTGCGCCGCGTTGATCTGCTCCTGCACCGCAGCTTCCTCGGCCGTGAAGGTGGCGCGGCCGGCGAGCTCGGCGGGACGCTGGAACGGCGTCGCGGTGCCGAAGTCGTACACGCCCTGGAGGTCCGGCGCACCCCAGGCCGTGCGCGGGATCGCATCCTGTGCGGATTGCGCGCCGGCGGACGGCGGCAGACAGACGATCAGACCGACGATCAGACCGACGGGGAACAGGATCCTGCAGGACATGGATTCGCCTCCTGAAGCAGCACCTGTGTAGGATACACCCGCACGCGATCGACGCGCTGCGCGCCGGCGCCCGCCGAGTGCCCGACGACTCAGTCGAGCCCCAACAGCCGTGCGGGGTTGCGGCGGGCCATCAGGTCCACCTCGTGCTCGGAGACACCCGCGGCCCGCAGCGCGCGGATGAAGGCGCGCAGTCCCTGGATGTGGGTCGGATTGCCCGCCTGGCCGAGATCGGACGTGATCAGGTAGTGCTCGGCCCCGACCTCCCGAATTGCCTCCACGTACTCCTCGATCGAGTGGCTGCCGCGATGCACGGCAAACCAGTCGAGCTCCATGACCGCGCCGGCGGCGGCCATCCGCCGCATGTCATCGACCGTGGCGTGCTGACCGAGCGGGTGCGTGACCAGGATGTGGCGTACCCCCTGAGCGTGCGCGGCCGGCAACAGGAGCAGCACCTCCTCCGGCGTCAGGTGCCCCGTGGCCAGCACGAGCTCATGGGCGGCAATGAGCGTGAGCACCTCGACCAGCGGCGCGACGGGTGCGCCGTCCTCCAGCACGCGCACGAACGGGTCCGACGGGGCGGGTGCGGCGACGCTGCCGTCCGGACGAATGCGGTACTCGTTGAATTCGGCATCCCACGTCGGCAGCCAGACGACCTTCCCGCGGCCGCCCTCGAACGCCACCATCTGGCGTACGGCCTCGGGGTTGATGCCCCCGACCGAGCGGTTCAGCACCACCCCGCCGAAGATCTCCAACCCGTCGACCTGGGCCATGGCCAACGCCGCGCGATCGGCCGTCATGGTGAAGTGGTTCTTCAGGACCATGCCGCGCAGGCCCTCCGCCCTGAAGAGCCGCGCGACCTCCAAGTCGTCGAGCGAGCGCGGTCGGGAGTCGGGTCCCGCGTGCGCGTGGAAGTCGATGATGCCGGCCAGCGAGACCGGCTCCTCCTGGGCTGCCGCCGGGGCAGCCGCCAGGACTAACGCGAGTCCGGCGCGGAGCACTTGTCGTGACATGCGGCCACTCTTGTACAACAAGCGGCGGAGAAAGTCATGCCGCCGCGCAGCGACGCCCCGGGTTGCACGCGCTACAATGCAGCCAACGCCCGATGCAAGCGACCAGGTCGAGAACGTTGGCGGCCGGCCTGCTGGGATTCGCGGTGGCCGTGGCCGCCGGACATCCACAGCTGCGCGCCGGCGAGCCGCAGACGCCGCGCGCCGCCGCCGGGTCCGGACCGACCCAGGTCCGGGCGGTCCTGGATCGCTATTGCGTGACCTGCCACAACGAACGGCTCCGCACGGCCGGCCTCGCCCTCGATGCGCTGGGCGGCGAGCACGTCGGTGCGCAGGCCGCGACGTGGGAGAAGGTCGTACGCAAGCTGCGGGCCCGGGCGATGCCCCCCGCCGGGCGACCGCGACCGGACCGGGCCACCTATGAGACCGTGGCATCCGCGCTCGAGACGGCCCTCGACCGCGCCGCCGCCGACAATCCGGATCCCGGGCGCACGGCGACGCATCGCCTCAACCGTACCGAGTACGCCAACGCGATTCGCGATCTCCTGGGTATCGAGATCGACGGCCGCGCGCTGCTGCCCCCCGACGACGCGGACCTGGGCTTCGACAATATGGCGGACATTCTGTCGATGTCGCCGGCGAGGCTCGAGCGCTACCTGTCCGCGGCACGGAAAGTGGCGCGCCTCGCCCTGGGCGATCCGGCCGCCGTCCCGACGACCGAAACGTACGTGGTCCCGAAGCTGCGGTTCCAGGATCACCGCATGAGCGAGGATCTGCCGTTCGGCTCGCGCGGGGGTATCGCGATCCGCCATCACTTCCCCCTGGATGCCGAGTACGACATCCGGATCCGGCTGCGCCGACAGCTCTACGGCTACATCCGCGGACTGCAGACCCCGCAGCAGATCGAGGTCCGCATCGACGGCCGGCGCGTGGCGCAGTTCACCGTCGGCGGCGCGCCCGGAACCCCTCCCCCGCAGACCTATACCGGCACGGTGCTCGGGGACCGCGCCTGGGAGCAGTACACGCTGCACACCGACGACACCCTCGGATTGCGCATCCCGGTTGGCGCCGGGCCGCGGCTGGTCGGCATCGCGTTCGTCCGGGAGCGCACCGAACGCGAGGGGGTGCTCCAGCCGCGCGCGACCGCGAAGACTCTCGCCATTGCCGAGCGCTGGAGCTCGCCGTCCGAGGCGCCCGAGGCAGCCGTCGAGCAGGTCGGCATTTCCGGTCCCTTCAACACCACCGGCCCCGGGGAAACGCCGAGCCGCCGCCGCATCCTCGTCTGCGAGCCGGCGCGTGCCGCGGACGAGGAGGCCTGCGCGCGCGAGGTGCTCTCGACGATCGCCCGCCGGGCCTACCGGCGTCCGTTGACGCGCCCCGACGTGGACGCGCTGTTGGCGCTCTACGCGGCGGGACGGCTCGCAGGCGGGTTCGAGACCGGCATCCGCCGCGGGCTCGAAGGCATTCTCGTCGACCCGGAGTTCCTGTTCCGTATCGAGCGCGACCCGGTAGGCGCGCCGCCCGGGGCGCACCCGATCAGCGACCTCGAGCTCGCCTCCCGCCTGTCGTTCTTCCTCTGGAGCAGCATCCCCGACGACGAGCTGCTGCAAGTGGCCGCCCGCGGGCGGCTCCGCGAGCCGGCGGTGCTCGAGCGCCAGGTGCGGCGCATGCTGGCCGACGCCCGTGCGCGGGCGCTCGTGGACGGCTTTGCCACGCAGTGGCTGGGGCTGCGCCGCCTGCAGAGCGTCGTGCCGGCGCCGGACCTGTTCCCCGAGTTCGACGACAACCTGCGCGAGGCGTTCGAACAGGAAACGAAGCTCTTCGTCGGAAGCCAGTTGCACACGGACCGCAGCGTGCTGGACCTGCTGCGCGCCGACTACACGTTCGTCAACGAGCGGCTCGCGCGGCACTACGGCATCCCCAACGTGTACGGCAGCCGGTTCCGGTCAGTGCGTTTCGACGACGGCGTCCGCGGCGGGTTGCTGGGCCAGGGCAGCATCCTGACGGTGACGTCGTATCCCACGCGCACCTCGCCGGTGCTGCGCGGGAATTGGCTGCTGGAGCACATCCTCGGTGCCCCGCCGCCGCCCCCGCCGCCCGACGTGCCGGCTCTGCCCGACCGCGGCGCGGGCGGGCGCCCGGCCTCGGTGCGCGAACGGCTGGAGCGGCACCGCGACAACCCTGTCTGCGCCAGCTGCCACGCCCGCATGGACCCGCTGGGATTCGCGCTCGAGCACTTCGACGCCATCGGCCAGTGGCGCGCCAGCGGTGCGGCGGGCGCCGCCATCGATGCCGCGGGCGTCTTTCCCGACGGAACGGCGTTCCGAGGCCTGGCGGGCCTGAAGACCGTCCTGCTCAACGATCACGAGCAGTTCGTCCGGACCGTCGCCGAGAAGCTCATCACGTACGCCCTCGGACGCGGCATCCGGCACCACGACATGCCGGCCGTCCGGCGGGTCGTCCGGGAAGCCGCCGCACACGACTACACGTGGTCATCGCTCGTGCTGGGCATCGCCCGCAGCATGCCGTTTCAGATGCGCAGGTCCGAATCATGATCATCACCCGCAAGGCCCTCTCCCGGCGCACCGTGCTGCGCGGGCTCGGTACGAGCCTGACCCTGCCGCTGCTGGACGGCATGGTGCCGGCGCTGACCGCAGTCGGCCGGACGCCGGCCGCCCCCACCCGACGTCTGGGCGTCGTCTACGTGCCGAACGGCATCGTGATGGACGAGTGGACACCGACCGCGGTGGGCGCCGGGTTCGAGCTGACGCCGATTCTCGAGCCGCTCGCGCGCTTCCGCGAACGACTGACCGTGGTGACAGGTCTCAGCAACAAGGGTCCCGACTACGCCCACGAGACCGGTGCCACCAGCTTCCTGACCGGTGTGCCCCCCAAGCGCACGCAGGGGGCCGACCTCGTGGCCGGCGTTTCCATGGACCAGCAGGTAGCCCGGGTGCTCGGCCGGCAGACGCAGCTCGGGTCGCTCGAGCTGGCGCTGGAATCGGGGGACGATGTCGGCACGTGCGGGGCGGGCTACACCTGCGCCTACACCAACACCATCTGCTGGCGCAGCGCAACGACGCCGCTGCCTATGGAGACCAACCCGCGCGCGGTCTTCGAGCGGCTGCTCGGCGACGCCGGGGGTACCGATCCGGCCGCGCGGCTGGCCCGCATCGAGCACAACCGCAGCCTGCTGGACGCGGTGAACGACAAGCTTGCGCGACTCCGCCGCGACCTCGGTGTGGGCGACCGCCGCAAGCTCGGCGAATACCTAGAGGCCGTCCGCGACGTCGAGCGCCGTATCCAGCGCGCCGAAGCGCAGGTCGACCAGCCGCTGCCCGAGATGGCACCGCCACCGGGCATTCCGGCTACCTTCGAGGCGCACGCGAAGCTGATGTTCGACCTGCAGGTGCTGGCGTACCGCACCGACCTGACGCGGGTCATCACGTTCATGGTGAGTCGCGAGTTCAGCAGCCGCACTTATCCGGAGATCGGGGTGCCCGAGGCGCACCACCCGACCTCGCACCACCGCTACGATCCGGACAAGCTGGCGAAGCTGGCGAAGATCAACACGTACCACACTTCCCTGCTCGCGTACTACCTCGACCGGCTGCGGGCCACGCCAGACGGCGACGGCTCACTGCTCGACCAGCTGACGCTGCTGTACGGCGGCGGCCTGAGCGACGGCCACCGCCATTCCTCGGAGAACCTGCCGGTTCTGCTCGTGGGCGGCGCGGGCGGGCGCCACGTGCGCTGCCCCGACGCGACCCCCATGTCCAACCTGCATCTGACGCTGATGGACAAGCTCGGGCTGCCCGCCGAGCGCTTCGGTACGAGCACCGGCACACTCGACGCGGTGCTGGACCTCTGACCGGCGGAACATCCCCATGCCCGTCAGCACCGTGCTCCGGGTCGCGGCAGGCAGCCTGCTGCTGCTGTCCATGCCGGCGGGCGCGCAACAGCCCGACCTGCGGCTGGTGGACGCGGTGCGGCGCGCCGACCAGGCCGCGGTACGCACCTTGCTGGATTCGCGGCACGACGTGAACGCGCGGCAACCCGACGGGGCCACGGCGCTGCACTGGGCGGCCTACCTGGACGACGTCGCCACCGCGGACCTGCTGCTCGACGCCGGGGCGCGTGCGGAGGCGGCGAACGAGCTCGGGGTCACGCCCCTCCAACTGGCGTGCGAGAACGGGAATGCGACCCTGGTGCGACGTCTGCTCGCGGCGGGCGCGGACGCGAACGCAGCCCTTCGCGGCGGCGAGACGGCCCTGATGACCGCGGCGCGCACGGGGAGCGCCGGCGCGGTCGCGGCGCTGTTGGCCCACGGCGCGGACGTGAACGCCCGTGAGACCCGGGCGGGCCAGACTGCGCTGATGTGGGCCGTCTCGCAGCGCCACCCCGCGGTGGTGCGCACGCTCCTCGCGGCGGGTGCCGACGTCAGCGCGCGCACGCACGTCCGCCCGGTGGCAACGGCGAGCTCGCCCCGCACCGGAGCGGCCGAGGGCGTGGCGGTCATCGACGAGGGCGGTTTCACACCGCTCCTGTTCGCGGCCCGCCAGGGCGACCTTGCGTCGGCGCGCCTGCTGCTGGCGGCGGGCGCGGACGCGAACGATACGGCGCCGGCCGGCACCAGCGCGCTCGTCGTCGCGGCCCACAGCGGCCACGGCGCGCTGGCCGCCTGGCTGGTCGAGCAGGGTGCCGACCCGAACGCCGCGGGCGCAGGCTACACGGCGCTGCACGCGGCCATCCTGAGAGGCGACGCCGACCTCGTGAGCACCCTGCTGGCCCACGGCGCCGATCCACACGCGCCCCTGCGGAACGGCAGCCCGCACGCCCGCTACGGCAAGTTCTTTGCCTTGGAGATGCGCCTGACCGGCGCCACGCCGTTCTTTCTGGCCGCCAAGTACGCCGAGGCCGACATCATGCGCCGCCTGGCCGCGGCCGGCGCCGACCCCCGGGCGCGTCTCGCCGGCGGTGTGACCCCGCTGATGGCCGCCGCGGGCATGCTCACACCGGGTTTCGTGCAGGCCGGGAACGACCGCCGCGGGCGGGCCATCGACACCGCCGAAATGGAGCTCGCCCTCAGCCAGGATCCGGACCGGCGCCGGCTCATGAACAGCGGCATCGCCGCCGTGCAGGCAGCGGTCGAGCTGGGAGCCGACGTGAACGCCGTGCACGACGACGGCGACACCGCCCTGCACCTCGCGGCACATCACGGTTTCAACAGCGTCGTGCGTTACCTGGTCGGCCGGGGCGCCGACCTCCACGCGCTGAACGCGCGTGGACAGACGCCGCTCGACCGGGCGCTCGGAACCCGCGGGCGCGTACCCGCGAAAAACCCCGTCACGGACACGGAAATCAGCACCGCGGACCTGCTCAGGGCATTGGGGGCGCGCGAACAGCCGCCGTCCCGAAAGGAGGCGCGTCGATGAGGCTGGCACCCCGGCGGACGGCGAACCGGCAGATGGGCGCGGCGGCCGGACTGTTCGTGGCCGGGTTGGCGTTCGCCGCTGGCGGGCCCGCAGGCCAGGCGCAGCAGCAGGCCCAGGGCCACGGCTACAGCCGGCCGGCGCGGAGTCCGCACGGCAGCCGGTCCGAGGTGATTGCGCCGCACGGGATGGTTGCGGCCAGCCAGCCGCTCGCCGCCCAGGTGGGGCTGGACATCCTGCAGGCGGGCGGCAACGCCGTCGACGCGGCGGTCGCAGTCAATGCCGTGCTGGGCCTGGTGGAACCGCACATGAACGGCGTCGGCGGCGACCTGTTCGCCCTGGTGTGGCACGCCGAGACGGAGCGGCTGTACGCCCTGAACGCGACCGGCCGCGCGCCGCACGCCATCAGCCGCGAGACGCTCGTCCGCCTGGGCTACGAGCGGATGCCGGGCGACGGCCCGCTCACGTGGACCGTCCCCGGCGCCGTCGACGGCTGGCTGGAACTCCTGGAACGCTTCGGCACGCTGCCGCTGGCCGACGTCCTGGCCCCGGCCATCGCCTACGCCCGCGACGGCTTCCCGGTGAGCGAGATCATCGCCGGCCAGTGGAACGCCGCGGCGACGGCGCTGGCCGCATGGCCCGACTCCGCCGCCACCTACCTGCCCGGCGGGCGGGCACCGCTGCCCGGCGAGGTGTTCCGCAACCCGCGACTCGCCGCCACCTACGAGGCTGTGGCAGAAGGCGGCCGCGACGCGTTCTACCGCGGAGACATCGCCCGCCGCATCGTGGCGTTCAGCGAACGCAACGGCGGCTATTTCACGCTGGCCGACTTCGAGGACCACACGTCCGTGTGGGTCGAGCCGGTCACCACGAACTACCGCGGCTACGACGTCTGGGAGGTGCCGCCCAACAGCTCCGGCATCCTGGCGCTGATGATCCTCAACCTGATGGAGGGCTACGACGTCGCCGCCATGGGCCACAACAGCGCCGACGCGCTACACCTCTTCGCCGAGGCGAAGAAGCTCGTCTGGGCGGACCGCGACACGTACGTCGCCGACGCCGACGCCAACCCGCTGCCGACGCGCCAGCTAATCTCCAAGCCGTACGCGGAGACCCGGCGCAAGCTCATCGACCGCGACCGCGCGGCGACCACCGTCACCCCCGGCCGGCCGTTCGAGCAGAGCGAGACCGTCTACCTCACCGTGGTCGACGAGGACCGCAACGCCGTCTCGCTCATCGAGAGCATCTTCGGCAGCTTCGGCTCCAAGGTCGTCCCCGGCGACGTCGGCTTCGCCCTGCAGAACCGCGGCAGCGGCTTCTCGCTGGAAGAGGGCCACCTCAACGCCCTGGCGCCGCACAAGCGCTCGCTGCACACCAACATGCCCGGCTTCGTCACCCGGGACGGCCAGCCGCTCCTGTCGTTCGGCGTCATGGGCGGCCCGATGCAGCCGCAGGGCCACTGGCAGGTGCTGTCGAACATCATCGACTTCGGGATGAACCTGCAGGAGGCGGGCGACGCGGCGCGCATGCGCCACTTCCCGAGTCACCAGCCGGGTGGCACCCTGGCCGTCGAGCCGGGTATTTCGGACGCCGTCGTCGCCGAGCTGCGGCGCCGCGGCCACCACGTCGTCCGCGCCGGCGGCGGAGGCATGGGCGGCTACCAAGCCATCTTGATCCACCCCGAGACCGGCATGCTCCACGGCGGGACCGACCCGCGCAAGGACGGCCAGGTGGTGGGATACTGACGACGCGCCGAGCGCGCCGTGCAGGCCGCCTCGCCGTTCTACGGTGCCGCGGACGCCGTCAGCCCAACCGGTTCCCCGGCGCCGTGCTCCGGACAAGACCGAGTGACCAACTGCCCGTTTCCGTTGCGGTGACGGTCTCCACGCGCATGGGCTCGTTGAAGAACGGACCGGTCAGGACCTGGCCCGCGGCGGAGGGCGCCGCAGCGTTCACCGGTGACACGCCCCGGTTGACGCGAGTGCATGGCAGGGCAGGCAGAAAACGGCCGGCCGCGGCACAGGTGCGCGGGCCTGCCGGAACCGATGCGTCGGGGCGGTCGCTACGAAGGCAACTGGATGACGTGCCGCCGTCGCCCGCGGCAGAGCGTAGTGGTCGGGATGACTGGATTTGAACCAGCGACCCCCTGACCCCCAGTCAGGTGCGCTACCAGACTGCGCCACATCCCGATATCCGTTCTACGCTGTACGGCGCTTGCGCTTCGCGGCCGCCTTCGCCGCCGGCGCGCTGCCGCGCACCGAGTTGCCGCGCGGCTTCCGGCCGGCCGCCGCCGCCGACCTGCCCCGGCGCGCGGGCTCGACCGCGACGGCGGGGACCAGGGCAGGCGTCGCGCCGCCGTTTCCCGACAGCAGCGCCAGGACCGCCTGCAACCCGTGCTTGACCTCCGCCAGCTTCTGCCGGACGTCGGCACCCAGCATGTCCTCCAGCGGCAGGTCGGGCCGCGGCAGATCCTCGTCCAGGCCCCCTTCCAGCTTCTTCCGGGCGGCGCCGAGGGTCAAGCCTTCCCCGAAGACGAGCCCCTTGATCCGGAGGACGAGCTCGACCTCCGAACGCGCGTAGCGGCGCCCCCCCTTCGTGTTCTTCGTGCCGCAGAGCGCCGGAAACTCCGTTTCCCACGATCGCAGCACGTATGGCGGCACGCCGGCTATCGCACAAACCTCGGCTGGCCTGAACGACGTGCGCTTCGGAATCTCCGCAGAGGTCATTGTCCCGGGAAAGACGCACGATTATAGCATCGCACCCGACTACTTCCGCGGCGGGCGCCTGGCTCGCACCTGCAGGCGGATGGGTGTGCCGAGGAAGCCGAATGCATCGCGCAGGCGGTTCTTCAGGAAGCGCTCGTAGGAGAAGTGCAGCCGCGAGGCAGTGTTCGTGAAGAAGAGGAAGCGCGGCGGGCTCGCACCCACCTGCGTGCCGTAGTAGATCTTCACCTCGTGCTTGCCGGGGCTGCGGGGCGGGTTGCGCCGGGTGGCCCGCTCGAGCACGCGGTTGACGTCGGCCGTCGAGACGTGGGCGGCCCGCGCCCGGGCAACCTCCCGCACCGATTCGACCAGCTTCGGCGCGCGCGCGCCCGTGAGGGCGGAGACGTGCACGATGGGCGCGAACTCCGCGAACTTCAGCGCGTCGCGCAGCGCCGCGTCGAACGCCTTGGCGAAGTCGCCGCTGCGCTCGACCAGGTCCCACTTGTTGGCGGCGATGACGATACCGCAGCCCGCGCGTTCGGCCTCCCCGGCAATGACCGCATCCTGATGCGCAACCGGGTTGGACGCGTCGACCACCAGCACGGCGACGTCGGCCCGCGCCATGGCCCGTCGGGCAACCGTCACGCTCACCTGCTCTACCTGCCCGCTGCTCGCTACGCGGCCGGGGCGCCGGATGCCCGCCGTGTCGACCAGCCGCAGCGGCTCGCCATGCCACGTGATGACCGTGTCGATCGCGTCCCGCGTCGTCCCGGCCGTCTCGCTCACGAGCACGCGCTGCGCGCGCGCCAGCAGGTTGACGAGCGACGACTTGCCCACGTTCGGACGACCGACGATGGCAACGCCGATCTCGTGCGGCCCATCCGGCCGCGCCACCCCGTCGGCGCGGCCGCCGCCCGGCAGGCGGCTGACAGCCGCGTCGAGCAAGTCACCGACGCCCAGACCGTGCTCGGCGGCGATGGCCGCCAGCGGCGTGATGCCCAGGGCATGGAACTCGTCGACGCGCCCGGCTGCCCGCCGGTCGTCCACCTTGTTGACGGCCAGCACTACCGGCGCGCCGCTGCGCCGCGCGCGCGCGGCCACCTCGCGGTCGGCGGGCACGAGGCCGTCGCGGCCGTCCACCAGCAGGACGACGAGGTCCGCGGCGTCGAGCGCGCGGAGCCCCTGTTCCGCGACCGACTGCTGCAGCGGGTCGGTGCTGGCCCCGAACAGCCCGCCCGTGTCCACGAGCTCGAACGTCGTACCGAGCCAGTCGGCCTGCGCGGTGATGACGTCGCGCGTGGTGCCGGCCACCGGCGTCACGATGGCGCGCCGGACCCCGCAAATCCGGTTGAACAGCGTCGATTTTCCGACGTTGGGACGTCCGACGAGCACGACCGATCGGTCACGACGCGTTCTGGCGGCTGGCGGCATGGCGGCGGCGCGACGCGGCCGGCGCGTCGCTTGACACCTGTAAATTATAGTACCTATGATGCTTAGATGGTGTCGGGAGCACACGCGTCATGATCAAGGTCGACATCGTCAACGAGGTATCGATGGCCGCCGACATCACGAAGGTCAAGGCCGAGATCGCGGTGGACGCCGTGTTCGATGCCATGCGGATGTCGATGCAACGAGGAGACCGGATCGAACTCCGCGGCTTCGGCGTCTTTCAGGTCAAGCCCCGCAAGCGGGGCATCGGCCGCAATCCCCGCACCGGCAAGGAAGTCCGCATTCCGCCCGGCCGCACGATCCGCTTCAAGCCGGGCAAGGACCTCCAGGCCCTCGGAGGCTGACCGGAGACGCTCCAGTTGTCCTTCGACAGCCCCGACCGGCCGCTCGCGACGCCCGCCGGCTGGCCGGTTGCAGAGACGGCGGCACCGCAGCCTGTCGCGCGGCCGCCCCGGCGGCGCCGCCCCCTGCTCCACCTGCTGCTCTTCCTGGGCACGCTGTGGACGACCATGGCGGCGGGGACCCTCCATTACGCCGGATTCGCCGCCGACTTCAACGAGATTCCGGGTATCTCGCTCGCGCTGTTCCCCTACGGTGCCTGGTACAGCCTGACCTTCCTGGCCATTCTGGGCACGCACGAGTTCGGACACTACTTCGCCTGCCGCTACTACGGCATCGACGCCTCGCTGCCCTACTTCCTGCCGGCGCCGCTGCCGCTGACCGGCACCGCGGGGGCCGTCATCCGCATCCGGCAGCCGATTCCGACCAAGCGCATGGTGTTCGACATCGGCGCGGCCGGTCCCATCGCGGGCTTCGTCGTCGCCGTGCCCGCGCTCTTCCTGGGATTGCGGCTGTCGCGCATGGTGCCGCTGCCCGAAGACTTCGTCGGCATGGAGCTCGGCGAACCGCTGCTCTTTCAACTGGCGGCGTGGATGGTGTGGGGCGAGGTGCCGGTGGGACACTCGATCAACCTGCATCCGATGGGCCTGGCCGCCTGGCTGGGGCTGCTCGTCACCGCGCTCAACCTGTTCCCGGTCGGGCAGCTCGACGGCGGACACATCGCGTACGCGGCGCTGGGACGGCGCTCCACATTCCTCAGCCTGGGCACGGCCGCAGCCATCGTCGGCCTCGCGTTCTTCTCGACGAGTTGGGTGCTCTGGGCCGCGCTCGTCATCGCCATGATCGTATTCCTCGGCCCCCACTACCCCCGCACGCCCGACGAGGACGTGCCACTCGACCGCAACCGCCGCTGGGTTGCCCTTGCGGCGGCCGCCATTTTCGTGCTCTGTTTCACACCCGCGCCGATCGAGGTGAGCGACCTGGTGCCCGCGCCCTGAGCGCGCGACCCGGCCATCCCGAGAGGAGACGCAAGATGCCAGGATGGACGACCTCGAGCGGCGCCACGCTCGCCTGCCTGCTGCTGCTCATACCGGCCGTTGCTGCGGCGCAGTCCGACGCCGACCTGATCGAGGAGGCCACGCTGCCGTTGCCAGCACAGCTCAAGGACGACGCGGCCGTCGTCGTAACCGATGCCGCTGGCCGCCGGCGCGTCATTCGGGAGGGCAGGACGGCGCTCACCTGCGCCCCGGACGGTCCTGCTCCCGGCTTCTCCGTATCGTGCATCAACGGCAGCACCGGCAACGTGATCGCGGCGTACACTGCCCGGCTCGCCGGCGGCGCGTCGGTTCGCGCGGCCTGGGAGGCCGTGGACGCCGACATCGCAGCCGGCACGCTGACCACCGCGACGCCGGGCACGTTGATCTTCATCCAGTCGGGGCCGAGCCGCGCGGAGTCCGGGCAACTGACGGTCACGCTCGTACCCTACGCGACGGCGGCCTCCACCGGGCTGCCCGTCGAGCCGACGCCCGATCGCGCCTGGCTCATGTGCCCGGGCACTGCCCGCGCACACATCATGATCGGCCGGCAGCCCTACGGCATCGATCCGAATGCCGGCTGGGAGCGCTGTCTGCTGCCCTGAGTTTGCGGTTCACAAGACGGTCAGGGGGTCTACATCGACCGTCACGTGCCGCTGCAGCGCCGGATGGCGCTCGAGTGCCGCGCGCACCGCCTCGCGCAGGGCGCGCCGGCGGGTACCCTTCAGGAAGATCTGCGCGCGGTGCTCTCCGCGCAGCCGCGTGAGCGGAGCCGGCGCGGGGCCGAGCACCCGGTAGCCGGCCGCGGCAGCCCGCAGTTCGGCGGCGAGCCCGGCCGCGGCCCGCCGCGCGGCCGCCAACGTGCCCCCCCGCACGACAACGTTGATCATGGCCACGACGGGCGGGTAGCGCATCGCGCGCCGGTAGCGCATCTCCGCCTGGAAGAACGGCTCGTACTCCTGTCCGCAGGCATGCCCGATGCTGTAGTGGTCGGGATGAAACGTCTGCACGATGGCCTCGCCCGGGAGGTTGCCGCGGCCGGCACGCCCCGCCACCTGCATCAGCAGTTGGAAGGTCCGCTCGGCGGCCCGGAAATCGGCCAGACCGAGCCCCACGTCGGCCGAGATAACCCCCACGAGCGTGACGGCCGGAAAATCGTGCCCCTTGGCCACCATCTGCGTGCCCACGAGGACGTCGATCTCGCGGCGGGCGAAGCGGTCCAGCAATGCCTGCGCGGCGCCCCGGCGGCGCACGGTGTCGCGATCGAGACGCGCGAGTCGGGCACGCGGAAAGTGCGCGGCCAGCTCGGCCTCGATGCGCTCGGTCCCGAGCCCGACGCGCTCGAGGAACGGGCCGGCGCAGTGCGGGCAGACGGCCGGGCGGGCGGCGGAATGACTGCAGTAGTGACAGCGCACGCGGCCGGCGGCACGATGCAACGTCAGCGACACGCTGCAGTTCGGGCATTCCAGCGTGCGGCCGCACTGCCGGCAGAGGATCGCGGCGGCATAGCCGCGCCGGTTCAGCAGGACGAGTGCCTGCTCCCCGCGGCGCAGGCGGTCCGCCAGTGCCGCCTGCAGCGCGGCGCTGAACACCACGTCGGACCCCTGCTCCGCCAGCTCCTGCCGCATGTCGACCACGGAGACGGCGGCCAGCGGGCGCTCCAGCACGCGTCGGCTGAGGACCAGCCGTTCGTAGCGGCCGCGTACCGCGTTGTGGTAGGTCTCCAGCGACGGCGTCGCCGAACCGAGCACGACCAGCGCGCCTGCCTGCCGGCCGCGGACGATGGCCACGTCCCGACCGTGATAGCGCGGGCTTTCCTCCTGTTTGTACGATGCGTCCTGCTCCTCGTCGACCACGATGAGACCGAGGTCGTCCAGCGGGGCGAAGACGGCCGACCGCGTGCCCACGACCACGTCTATCTCGCCGCGGCGGATGCGGTGCCACTGGTCGTGCCGCTCGCCGTCGGACAGGCCGCTGTGCTGGACGGCAACGCGGCCGCCGCCCGCCGCCCGGAACGCGGCCGTCACGGCCGGCGTCAGCGCAATCTCGGGAACGAGCACCAGCACGCGCCGCCCCCGGCGCAGCACCCGCGCGGCCAGCTCCAGATAGACCGCCGTCTTGCCACTGCCAGTCACGCCGTGCAGTAGCGCCACACGGAACGTCGCAGCGGCCGCCCAGTCCCCCAGCCTCGCCAGTGCGGCGCGCTGCTCCTCCGTGAGGACGACCTGCGCACCGCCGGCGCCCGCCGACAAGCCGCCTGCCGCCGCCGGATGACGGTCTACGCGTCGCTGCTCGATCGCGATCAGTCCCCGCGCCGCCAGTCGGCGCAGCGTAGCGGGCGCGATGCCCCGGCGGGTCAGCACCGCGGCCGGCAGGCTGCCGGCCGCGGCGGCGAGCAGCGCCAGCGCGGCGCGCTGCTTCGCGCCCAATGCGGTTGGCGTCGTCACCGCCCGGCGCCCCGTGGCGGTGAGGCGGGCCGCGCGCTCGATCTTGAACGGCGCGGTCCGCGGGCCACCCGCCGACTGCGTCCAGGCGAACGGGGGCATGGCGGCCCCCACGGCGTCGCCCGGACCGCACCCGTAGTACTCGGCGACCCAGACTGCCAGGTCGAGCACCGGCCGCGGCAGGAAGGGTTCCGCATCGAGGCAGTCGAGCAGGCTCTTGACGCCCACCGGCTCCGCCGCCGGCGCCGGTCCGAGCACACATCCGGTGACCTGCCGCCTGCCCAGCGGGACGCGCACGCGCGCGCCCGGGGCGGGTACGGCGGCCTCGGGAGGTACGCGGTAGGTCAGGGCGCCCAGAAAGGGAACGGGAACGGCAACCGACACGAGCCGGGGCATGCGCCCTATTCCGCCCGGAGCATCGCCCGCACTTTCTTCATGTCCTCCCACACGTCGCGCTTGCGGGCAGGGCTCCGGAGCAGGAAGGCCGGGTGAAAGGTGGGGACGAGCTGCGCCCCGCGGTAGTCGAAGACCTGGCCGCGCAGGCGGGAGATGGGATCGTCGATCCGCAGCAGCGTCTGGGCCGCGACCGTGCCCAGCGCTACAATCACGCGCGGCGCGATCGCGTCGACCTGGGCAAACAGGAACGGCTCGCACGTCCGCACTTCGTCGGGCGTCGGATTGCGGTTGCCGGGTGGTCGGCACTTGATGATGTTGGCGATGTACACGTCCTCGCGGCGAAGATCGATCGACTCGATGATGCGGGTAAGCAACTTGCCCGCCTGCCCGACGAAGGGAATGCCCTGCAGGTCCTCGTCGCGGCCCGGCGCCTCGCCCACGAACATCAGCCTCGCGTCAGGGTTCCCGACGCCGTAGACCAGCGTCTTGCGGCCCGCGTGCAACTTGCAACGCGTGCAGTCGCCGAGCTCCTCGCGAATCAGGCGCAGCCGGTCGGCGGCGGTCGCCGCCGCGGGCACAGGCACCTGATCGAACATCGAGATCTCGAGAGGACGGCCGGCGTCCGCCGGCCGGCGGTCGTCCGCCTGTGCGGGTGCACGGCCCGCGGCTGGCGCGGGCTCGCGGTCCTCGGCAGGCGGCGGCGGGGAGACGGCAGGCGCGGCGGGCACGGCAGGCGCCGCCGGCTTCGGGGCAGCGGGCTCCCCGGCCACGTCGGCGCCGGCCTCCGCGAGCTTCCCGGCCGCGTCGGCGCTCGCCTCGGCTGCCCGCACGCGCCAGGCGCGGTCTCGGCTGAAGCCGGCGGCACCCAGCTCGGAGAAGTAGGCCAGGTGCTCGGCCAGCTCGTCGGCGCGCTTCATCGCACCTGCCCGTGCGGTGCGTCGGTCGCCGCCGCGATCAGGGTTTCGACTCGGTCCAGCAGCGCCGCCGCCAACGCCCGCTTCGGGCCGAGCGGCACCTCCGCGGTTCCGGCGCCGTCGACCAGCGTCGCCGCGTTCGTCTCGACCGCGAACCCGCGGTCCGTGCGGGACACGTCGTTGGCCACCACGAGGTCGAGCTGCTTCGCCGTCAGTTTCCGGCGCGCGCGCGCAACGACATCCGACGTCTCGGCCGCGAATCCGACCAGCACCGGCACGGACGCCCCGGCCCGCCGCGCGCCGAGCTCGGCCAGGATGTCCGGCGTGCGGCTCAGGGCGAGCGTCAGGTCGGCGCCCTTCGGTACCTTGCCCGGCTGCGCACCCCCGGCTGGCGCGTAGTCCGCCACGGCCGCCGCCATCACCACGGCGTCAACCCCGGCGACCTGCTCCATGACCGCCGCGTGCATCTCGCGCGCGCTCCGAATGCGAGTCACCTCGGCGCCCGCCGGCGGCTCCAGTGCCGTCGGCCCGGTCACGAGCCGCACGCAGGCTCCCCGCGCGAGCGCCTCGACGGCGACGGCGAAGCCCATGCGCCCGCTCGACCGGTTGCCGAGATAGCGCACCGGATCGAGGTCTTCGTACGTCGGGCCTGCCGTGACGAGCAGCGACCGCCCCGCCAGGTTCCCCGCGGGACGCAGCAGCGCCTGGGCAGCCGCGACGATCTCCGCGGGCTCGACCAGCCGCCCCTTGCCGATCCAGCCGCAGGCCAGATAGCCTTCGCCCGGCTCGACGAGATGGACGCCTTGCCCGGTCAGCGCCGCCAGGTTGCGCCGGACTGCCGCGTGCGCCAGCATGTGGCTATTCATGGCCGGCGCGACGAGCACCGGGGCGCGGGTCGCGAGATACAGGGACGACAGAAAGTCGTCCGCGATGCCATTGGCGAACTTTCCGATGGTGTTGGCCGTCGCCGGCGCCACCACGAGCAGTGCGATGCCCGACGCCAGTGCAATATGCTCGATGTCGGCGTTGGCGCCCGCCGCGAACTGGTCGGTGACTACAGGCCGGCGGGTGATGGCCTCGAAGGTCAGGGGGCCGACGAAGCGGCAAGCCGACTCCGTCATGACCGCGGTCACCTCGTGACCCGCCTGTTGCAGGCGACGGGCCACGTCCACGGACTTGTAGGCGCCGATGCCGCCGGTAACGCCCAGTGCGACCGTTGCCATTACCCGGCCCGCCAACCCTACCCGTCGAGTGCGCCGAACCCCGCCACGATGCTGCTCACGGCATCGTCGACGACCGGCGTTCTGGCGCGTTCGGCCAGCACGATGCTGCGCAGTCGGGCCACGCAGCCTTCGATGTCGTCGTTCACCACCAGGTAGTCGTACCGCCCGGATGCGGCCACTTCGCGGCGCGCGGTGGCAAGCCTCCGCCTGATCTGCTGCTCGTCGAGATCGCCGCCGCTGCGCCGCACGAGGCGCTGCCGGAGCACTCGAAACGAGGGCGGCAGGACGAAGATGCCAATCGCGTCGGGGCAGTGCTCGCGCACCTGCCGGGCCCCCTGCACGTCGATGACGAGCACCACGTCGCGACCCGCGCGGCGGTGACGCTCGGTGTCCTCCCGGCCGGTACCGTAGCGGCAGCCGAACACCGTCGCCCACTCCAGGAGGCCCCCGGCGTCAACCAGCGCCGTGAACCGGTTGTCGTCGACGAAATTATAGTCGACACCGTCCGTCTCGCCGGGCCGGGGCGGGCGTGACGTGTACGACCGCGAAACCACGAGATCCGGCACCGACTGCACCAGCTCCGCGACGAGCGTGGTCTTGCCGGTACCCGACGGCGCCGACACGATGAACAGCAAACCCCGCCGCATCCCCTATTCCACGTTCTGAATTTGCTCGCGGAGCCTCTCGATCTCCGCCTTGGCCGCCACCACGAGCGCACCCGTCTCGCGGCCCTCCGCCTTCGACCCCATCGTGTTGATCTCCCGATTCATCTCCTGCACGAGAAAATCGAGTTTTCGACCGCATGGCCCCGGCCCCGCCGTCAGCTCGGCCAGATGCTCGAGGTGACCCCGCATTCGTGCGACCTCCTCGTGGATGTCCGATCGGGCAGCCCACTTGACGATCTCCTGCGCCACAAGCTCCGGCTCGGCCGGGACCGCCCCGCCCAGGTCCCCTACCCTCGCCTGCAGCCGTTCGCGTAGCGCGGCGGCGCCGGTCTCGGCGTCCGCAACGATCCGCTCCACCAGCGTGCCGACCGCGGCCGCGCGCTCCGCGAGATCCGTGTGCAGGAACTCACCCTCGCGCCGGCGCATATGGTCGAGGTCGCGGAGCGCCGCGCCGACGGCCTCGACCACGCTTGCGCAGACCGCCTGCCAGGCGTCGCGGTCGGCAGGCAGCTCCCGGACAGTCACCGCCTGCGGAAAGCGCAGCAGGTCGCCGGCGGTGAGCCCCGACCCGAGCCAGCCGCGCTGGCGCGCCTGCTCCGCCGCGGCGACGAGCGCCTCTGCCAGCCGCTCGTTCAGATCGACCTCGACCGGCGAGTCGATCTTGACCTGTGCGGTCAACGTCAGCTCCACCCGGCCGCGCGCCACGTGCTGCTGCACGAGCCCGCGCAGATCCCGTTCGAGTTCGGCGAAGGCCGGAGGCACGCGCACGTGCGCGTCCAGATGGCGATGGTTGACGCTGCGCACCGTCACGGTCAGGCTGACCCGTTCGTCGTCGTGCGCCAGCGAAGCGAAACCGGTCATCGATTTGAGCATCGTTCAGACAGGGCTGCGCCCCGAACTCCCGGCATCGGCTTGCCGAGTCTGCACCATTTCCGCGTCGCCGACGCCCAGCAGTTGCAGGGAGTAGAGCTTGGCGTACAGGCTGTCGGCGGCGGACAACAGCTCTTCGTGACGACCGGTCTCGCGTACCCGTCCCCGGTCGAGCACGACGATGCGGTCGGCACGCCGAACGGTCGCGAGGCGGTGCGCAATCACGAAGACGGTCCTGTTCAGCATCAGCCGCGCCAGCGCGTCCTGCACAAGGCGCTCCGATTCGGCATCGAGCGCCGAGGTGGCCTCGTCCAGAATCAGGATGGGCGAGTTGCGCAGCAGCGCGCGGGCGATGGCCACGCGCTGGCGCTGCCCGCCGGACAGCCGCTGCCCGCGATCGCCGATCAGCGTGTCGTAGCCCTCCGGCAACGTCGCGACGAACTCGTGCGCGTGGGCCGCGCGGGCTGCTGCCTCCACCATCCCGGGCGACGCGTCCGGCGCCGCGTACGCGATGTTGTTGCCGATCGTATCGTCGAACAGCACGGTGTCCTGCGTCACGATGCCGATCTGCGAACGGAGCGACTCGAGCGTCACGTCGCGGACGTCGACGCCGTCGATGGCGATGGCCCCGCCGGTGACTTCGTAGAAGCGCGGCACGAGATTCACCAGCGTCGTCTTGCCCGCGCCGCTCAGGCCCACGAGGGCCACGACCTGGCCGGCCGGCACCTCGAACGAGACCCGGTCGAGCACGTTCCCGCCGCCGTCCCCGTAGCTGAAGCTCACCTCCCGGAACTCGATGGACCGCCGCAGCGGCGCCAGCGGCCGTGCCCCCGGCCTGTCGGCCGCCTCGCTGCGCGTGTCGAGCGTCTCGAACACCCTTTCCGCCGCGGCAATCGCCTGCTGGATGCCGGCGTTCACCCGACTGAGCTTCCGGATGGGTCCGTACATCGACAGCATGGCCCCGATGAACAGCCCGAAGTCGCCCGATGTCAGATCCCCGGCGGTGATCTCCCGGCTGCCGTACCACAGGACCCCGACGATGCCGAACGCCCCCAGCCACTCCATGAGCGGCGGGAGCGCCGATACCGAGCTCGTAACCTTCATGTTCATCCGGTACAGGCGGCCGGAGGCCCGATCGAACCGCTGCCGCTCGTAGAGTTCGCCCGCGAACGCCTTGACGATGCGGTGGCCCGCGAACGCCTCCGCCGTGATGTGCGACAGATGCTCCAGCTCCTCCTGGCCGCGCCGTGTCGTGCGCCGGACGCGCCGGCCGAGGCGCGCCAGCGGATAGACGACCAGCGGGGCCCCCGTCATGCACACGAGCGCCAACCCCGTATCGAGCACCAGCAGAATGCCGGCGTACACGAGCAGCGTCACCGACTCGCGCAGCAGATCGCCCAGCGTCTGGGCCACCGCCTGCTGGATGCGGCCGACATCGTTCGTGATGCGCGACATCAGCGCACCGGTGGTCGTGCGGGCGAAGAACGCCGTGGACTGGGCCAGGATGTGGCCGAACAGGCGGCTCCGCAGGTCGCGGACCAGCCGTTCCCCCACGTCGGTCATCAGATAGACGGAGAAGTACGCCGCGAGCCCCTTGCAGACGCTGAGCGCAATGATGGCCGACGTGACGCGGACGAGCCCGGTGCGCGTGGGCAGGACGTCGTCGATGATCGGCTTGAACAGGTACAGCAGACCGCCGGAGGCCGCCGCGTAGGCCAGCATGGCGACCGCGGCGGCCCAGAACCGGCCGCGATGCGGATAGCCGTAGCGGTACAGCCGGCGGAGCTGGCTCACGACGCGTACCCGCGCGGATGCGAGCGATGCCAGCGCCAGGCTGTTTCCACGATGACGTCGAGATCCTCGTAGACCGGCTCCCAGCCCAGCTCCGACCGGGCGCGCGCGCTGGAGGCCAGCAGCACCTTCGGGTCGCCCGGGCGACGGGGTCCCAGCTCGTAGCGCACGTGCCTGCCCGTGATGCGCTCGACGGCCGCGATCACGTCGCGGACCGAGAATGCCCGCCCGTTCCCGAGGTTGTAGACGCTGGACGCCCTGCCCGCTTCGAGCGCGGCCAGGGCCAGGACGTGCGCCGTGGCCAGGTCGGAGACGTGCACGTAGTCCCGTCGGCACGTGCCGTCCTCGGTAGCGTAGTCGTCGCCGAAGACGACCAGCGGAGGCCCCTCGCCGGCGGCTGCCAACGCGCGCGGAATCAGATGCTCCTCGGGGCGGTGGTCCTCGCCGATCCGCCCGTCGGGATCGGCGCCGGCGGCGTTGAAGTACCGCAGGCGCATCGAGCGCAGGCCGTAGGCGCGCTCGTAGTGCGGCAGCGCGCGCTCGATGGCCAGCTTCGTTTCGCCGTACGCGTTGAGCGGACGCGTGTCGTGGTCCTCGGCAATCGGGATCCGGCGCGGCTCGCCGTAGACCGCCGCGGTCGACGAGAACACCAGCAGGTCGACCGACTCGCTTACCAGCACCTCGAGCAGGGCGAGCGTCCCCCGGACGTTGTTGTCATAGTAGCGGTCGGGGGCAGCCACCGAGTCGCCGACCGAGAGCAGCGCGGCGAAGTGCAGCGCCGCGGTCACGCGATGGCGACGGACCGTCTCGCGGACCGCCGCCCGGTCGGCGATGTCGGCCTGCACCAGCGGCAGGCCGCGCACCGCCTCGCGATGCCCGGCCTGCAGGCTGTCGAGGACGACCACGTCGCGACCGGCCGCGCGCAGCGCGCGGACCGCGTGGCTCCCGATGTAGCCCGCCCCGCCGGTCACCAGGACGGCGCCCATTACCTGCCTATCGAGACGTACGTGAAGCCGGCCGCGCGCAGCCGCTCCGCCGTGAACAGGTTGCGGCCATCGAAGATCGTCGGCGACCGCATGCGGGCGCGCATGCGCGCGAAGTCGGGCTCCCGAAACTCGTTCCACTCGGTCACGATTGCCAGCGCATCGGCACCCTCGAGTGCGTCGTAGGCGGTAGGTGCATGGACTACGCGCTCGTCGAGCACGCGGCGGGCCGTCTGACCGGCCTGGGGATCGTAGGCGACGACGCGGCCGCCGCGCTCCAGCACGGCCGCGGCGATCGCGATCGACGGCGCCTCGCGCATGTCGTCGGTCTTGGGCTTGAACGCCAGCCCCCAGAGCGCGATCGTTTTGCCTGCGAGCGACCCGAAGTGCGCCGCCATCTTCTCGACCAGCCGCAGCTTCTGGGCCGCGTTGACCGCCTGCACCGCCTCCAGGATCCGGCAGCGACAACCGGCGTCGCGGGCGAGTGCGGCCAGGGCGCGGACATCCTTCGGAAAGCAGCTCCCGCCGTAGCCCACCCCGGCGAAGAGGAACGCCGGTCCGATGCGGCGATCGGCCGCGACCGCACGGCGGACCTGATCGATGTCGCCCGCAAACTGCTCACAGACGTTGGCCATCTCGTTCATGAACGAGATGCGGGTGGCCAGCATGGCGTTGGCGGCGTACTTGCTCAGCTCGGCGCTCGCGCAGTCCATCACGAGGATGGGGGCGCCGGTGCGCGTAAACGGGGCGTACAGCGACCGCATGATGTCCGCGGCCCGCGGATCGTCAGCGCCGATGACGACGCGGTCAGGCCGCATGAAGTCCTCGATGGCCGCGCCCTGCTTGAGGAACTCCGGATTGCTGACGACGCTGAACGGTTGCGTGGTCGCACGGCCGACGACCTCGCGCAAGCGGGCGGCGGTGCCGGGCGGCACGGTACTCTTGGCCACGATTACCGTATAGCCGCGCATGGCCCGCGCGACGGCGCGGACCACGTCGAGCACGTGGCTCAGGTCCGCCGAGCCGTCCTCGTCGGCCGGCGTGCCGACCGCGATGAACACGACCGCCGACGCCTCGACCGCCGCAGCCAGCCGCGGGGTGAAGGCGAGCCGTCCCGTGCGCCGGTTGCGGCGGACGAGCTCGTCGAGCCCGGGCTCATAGATCGGGATGCGGCCATCGTTGAGCACCCGGATCCTGGTCTCGTCGCTGTCGACGCAGACGACCTCGTTGCCGTTTTCCGCGAGGCACGCCCCTACGACCAGTCCGACGTATCCGGTTCCCACTACGGCGATCTTCATCGACCCGGTCCCCGCACGAAACCCTCAACGATAGCACGCACCCCACCCTGTGCTACGATGCCCACAGCCGCGCCCGCACCTCCTCACTTGGCAGTCCGTGCCCGAGCTGGTCATCATCATCGTCAGCTACAACACGCGGGATTGCCTGGACGCGTGCCTGCGGTCGCTCCACGCGCCGCCCCCGCGCTGCGGCCACACGATCGTGGTCGTCGACAACGGCTCGCGGGACGGCAGCGTCGCCCACGTCCGCGCCGCGTGGCCGGCCGTGCAGGTCATCGACGCCGGTCGCAACCTGGGGTACGCCGCGGCCAACAATGCTGCCATCCGGGCCACCGACAGCGAGCTGATCCTGCTGCTCAACAGCGACACGCTCGTGCCGCCCGGGGCTGTGGACCGGCTGGTCGAGCGGCTGCGGGCGCACGCCGATACGGCCGCCGTGGGACCACGCCTGACCGACGCCGACGGCCACGTGGAGCTCTCGTGCGGCCCGCCCGTCACCCCCTGGAGCGAGGCGTGGCGCAAGCTGCAGGGAGTGCTTCTGGCCCGCCGCGTGCCGGGTCTGTCGGGCTGGATCGCGGCTGCCGCGTCCCGCGCGCGGTTCACGGACTGGCTGAGCGGCGCCTGCCTGCTCGTGCGCCGCACCGACGCCCGCGCCGCCGGTCTGCTCGACGAACGCTTCTTCCTCTACTTCGAGGACGTGGACTTCTGCCTCGCGCTGCGCCGGCGCGGGCGGCGGATCCGCTTCGTCCCCGAGGTCACGGTGGTGCACCACCGCGGCCGCTCGGGCGTTGGCGGGTCCGTCGGCGTCCGGGCCGCCTACCGCCGCAGCCGGATCGTCTTCTACCGGAAGCACCATCCGGCGTGGGTGCCGCTGCTGCGACTCTACCTGCGCGCGCGGCAGGTGCTGCCATCCCCGCTGGTATAGTCACTCACCGTGCGAATCGCCATCGACGTACGCAAGCTGCACGACTTCGGAATCGGCACGTACGTGCGCAACCTCCTGCGCCAGCTTGCCCGGCTGGACCGCGACACCGAGTACGTGCTGCTCAGCCGGCCCGACGACGGCGATCTCGCCAGCGAGCTCGGTGCCAACTTTCGCGTGGTCCCCGAAGCCGCCGGCCAGTACACGCTGCGGGAACAGATCTCGGTCCCGATCCGCCTCGGGCGCGCCGCACCCAACCTGTTCCATACGCCGCACTACGTCCTGCCCGTGCTGACACCCTGCCGCTCCATCGTCACGATTCACGACTGCATCCACCTGATCTTTCCGGAGTACCTGCCCGGCCACTTCTCGTACGCCTATGCGCGGGCGATGTTCGCCACCGCGGTGCGCCGGGCCAGCCGGATCCTGACGGTCTCGGAGGCCTCGAAGAGCGACATCCTGCGCTTCTTCGACGTGCCGGCCTCCAAGGTGACGGTCATCCACAACGCCATCGACGAGCGCTTCCACCGGCAGCCCCCCGAGGCGGAGATCGTGCGGGTGCGCGAACGCTACCAGTTGCACGATAGGTTCCTGATGTACGCCGGCAACGTGAAGCCGCACAAGAACCTCGAGCGCCTCATCAGCGCCTTCGTGCTGCTCCGGCAGGAAGGCCTCGACGACCTCAAGCTCCTCATCACCGGCAGCGAGGTCTCACGCTACTCGACGCTGCGGCGGGCCGTGCACCGCTACAACCTGCACAAGCACGTGCGGTTCCTGGGCTACCAGTCGGAGACCACGCTTGCGGCACTCTACCGGCTGGCCGACGTCTTCGTCTTCCCGTCCCTCTACGAGGGATTCGGCCTGCCTCCGCTGGAAGCCATGGCCAGCGGGACGCCGGTGGTGGTGTCCAACGTCTCGTCACTCCCGGAGGTGGTCGGCGACGCCGGCATCCTGGTCGACCCCTACGACCCGCGGGCCATCGCCGACGGCATCCGGCAGGTGCTGACCGACCGCACCCTGCGCGAGAGTCTGAAGTCCCGCGGCCTGCTGCGGGCGCGGTCGTTCTCGTGGCCGGAATCGGTCCGGCAGATTCGACGGATCTACCAGGAGTTGGCCGCCGCCTGACCGGGAGCCTGTGGTGGCCGACGTTCTCCCCCTCGGCACGGAGTGGCAGGAGCGACCCGTGCGACCCGCCGACGTCGGCGGCGCGCGCGTCGCGCTGGTGCACGACTGGCTCACCGGCATGCGCGGCGGCGAGAAGGTGCTCGAGGCGCTGACGCAGCTGCTGCCGAACGCGGCGGTGTTCACCCTGCTGCACGTCCCCGGCTCGGTCTCGTCGCGCCTCGATGCCACCCGGCCACGGCACTCGTTCGTCCAGTTGCTGCCGTGGGCGCGGCGCCACTACCGGCGCTACGTCGGCCTGTTTCCGATCGCCGTCGAGCAGTTCGACCTCGACGACTTCGACCTCGTCATCAGCACCAGCCACTGCGTGGCCAAGTCGGTCATCCCCCCCGGACGCGCCCACCACCTGTGCTACTGCTTCACCCCCATGCGGTACGCCTGGGACCAGTTCGACGCCTACTTCGGGCCACGGCGCGTCGGCCGGCTGCGCAACCGGCTGTACCGGTTGGTCTTCGGCCGTCTGGCCCGCTGGGACGCGGCGACGGCGGGGCGGGTGGATCAGTACGTCGCCATCTCGCGCCACGTGGCCGCCAGAATCCGTGAGCACTACGGCCGTTCCGCGGCGGTCATCTATCCGCCCGTCGACACGACCTTCTACCACCCGAACGGATCGGCGCCCGGCACCTACTTCGCCATCGTCTCCGCGCTGGTGCCCTACAAGCAGGTAGACGTGGCGATAGAGGCCTGCCGTCTGGCCGGCGTGCCGCTTCGCATTGCCGGCGACGGGCCGGAGCGGGAGCGGCTGCGGTCGCTGGCCGGACCGCAGGTCGAGTTTCTCGGGCCCTGCTCGGACGCCGACATCCGCGAGCTCTATCGCGGGTCGCGGGCGATGCTGCTGCCCGGCGAGGAGGACTTCGGCATCGCCCCGGTCGAGGCGCTCGCCTGCGGCCGACCGGTCGTGGGCCTGGCGCGCGGCGGCGCAGCGGAGACCGTGTCGGACGGCACCACGGGCATCCTGGTGAACGAGGCGGGTCCCGAGGCGTTCGCGGCCGGAATCGCGCGCGCGGCCTCCCTCGAATTCGATCCGGAGTACATCCGCCGCCAGGCGCTGCGGTTTTCCCTCGAACGGTTCTACGAGGAAATGCGCGGCCACATAGAGGCGACTCTCGCGGCGCGGGGAGGCGGCCGCGCGTGACGGCCCGACTGACCCGGCCGCTGGCTGCGTTCCACGCGGTCTCGGATGCGCTGCTCGGCATGGCCGCCTTCGGACTGGCCTACGCCGTCCGCTTCGACACGGGATTCATCGCGGCCCCCAAGGGCCAGCCTCCCTTCGGGCAGTACCTCGTCCTCATACCGTTCATCGGACTGCTCGTCCCGCTGGCCTTCCACCTCCAGGGCGCGTATCGGCTGCGGCGCAACCGAACACGCGTCGACGACTTTTTCGCGGTGTTCATCGGCAACATCGTCGTCGTCGTGGTCGGCCTGCTCGGCACCCTGTACGTCCAGGTCTACGTCGCGAGCCCCGCCGAGCAGGCGGCCGGCACCTACGAGGTGTCGCGGATCGTCTGGATGCTGTACTTGATCCTGAGCGTCGGGCTGACGTTCTCCACGCGCGAGACCGTGCGGTGCATCATGCAGCGGCGCTTCCGGGCCGGCCTCGGCCTCCGGCGGGTGCTAATCGCGGGGGCCGGCGAGCTGGCGCGCCACGTCGCCGACAGGCTCCTCCGGCACGGCGAGTTCGGCTACCGGGTCGTCGGACTCGTCGACGACAGCGCGGGCAGCGACACGACGGGGTACCGCGGCCTGCCGTTGCTCGGGCAGATCGGCGATGCCGGCGAAATCGTCCGCCGTGAGCGGATCGATCAACTCTACGTCGCGCTGCCCCTGGACGAACACGCCAGGATGATCGAGCTGATCGAGATGGCCGACCGGGAATGCATCGACGTCAAGGTCGCACCCGACCTGCTGCACGTCATCACGCTGCGCGCACGCCTCGAAGATCTGGACGGCGTTCCGATCATCAACATCAACGACGTGCCGCTGCAGGGGCTCGGCAGCTTCGTCAAGCGCGCCGTCGACATCGCGGTCTCCGCCGCGGCCCTGGTCGTCCTGCTGGTCCCGTTCGCGGTCATCGCGGCCCTCATCCGCTGGACTTCCCCGGGGCCGGTGTTCTACCGGCAGGAGCGGATGGGGCTAGACCGGCGGCGGTTCCACGTGCTCAAGTTCCGCTCGATGCACCACGATGCAGAGCGCGAGACCGGACCGGTCTGGGCGCGGGCGAACGACCCCCGGCGCACGCCGGTCGGTCGGTTCCTGCGCCGCTTCAGCCTGGACGAGCTGCCGCAGTTCTGGAACGTGCTGCGCGGCGAGATGTCGCTGGTCGGTCCGCGGCCGGAGCGCCCGTTCTTCGTCGAGCAGTTCCGGGACCGCGTGCCGAAGTACATGCTGCGGCACAAGGTCAGGTCCGGAATCACGGGCTGGGCCCAGGTCAACGGCTGGCGGGGCGACACCTCCATCGAGAAGCGCATCGAGTACGACCTGTACTACATCGAGCACTGGTCGGTATCGCTCGACTTCAAGATCCTCTGGCTGACGCTGGTGCGCGTGCTCTTTCACCGGCACGCGTACTGAGGCGGCTACTCCGCCGCCCACCCGCGGACCACGTCCGACATCACCCGCACGCCGCGGCGGATGTTCTCGATCGACAGACGCTCGTCGTTGCCGTGCACCCCGGCACGATCTGCCAGCGGGATGGCGAACGGGCTGTAGCCGTAGGCGACAATGCCCAGGTCGCGGAGGAAGTGGCTGTCGGTGAAGCCCGTCGTCACGGACGGCACGACGGTTGCCTCCGGGAAGTGCGTCCGGGTCACCTCTTCCAGCAGGCGGAACAGGCCGGTCTCCGACGAGGAGACAGCCGGCGTGAAGCCCATCTGCGTCTCGACGGCCACGTCGCGGCCCAGGATGCGACCCAGCTCCGCGAGAAACGCCCGGGGTTCCTGGTCAGGCAGCAGGCGGCAGTCGAGCTCCGCCCACGCCTCGGTCGGCACCACGTTGATCTTGTCGCTCGCACCCAGCCGGGTAATGTTGCAGGTGTTGCGCGTCAGCCCGTAGTGGCCCGGAAACTCCCGCAACAGCGCCTCCGCGACACCGGGTTCGCGCAGCGCCGCGTCCATGGCGGCGTACCGGCTGCGCCAGACCGGCGGCATGCCCGGGGCCAGTCCCCGGAAGTAGACGTCCACCGCGGGGACAATCCGCGCCTCGAACTCGTGCGCCCGCAGCCGGTCGAGTGCGGCCAGCAGCCGCGTCACCGCCGTCGCCTGCCGCGGTCGCGAGCCGTGGCCCGGCCGTCCGAACGCGGTGAGCCGCAGCCAGTACGGCACCTTCTGGGTTACCTCGACCGCCACCTGCACCCGGCCGTCCACGACCGCGCTCACCCCGCCCTCGTTGAGCACGTAGCCCACGTCGGCGAACAACTCGGGTCGCTGCTCGACGAGCCAGCCGACACCGAAGAAGCCGCCCGCCTCCTCGTCGGCCGTCGCCATGAAGATGACGTCGCGGTCCAGCGGCACCCCGGAGCGGTGGAGCTCGAGGAAGGCCGCCAGATGGGCGATCCCGAGCCCCTTGGTGTCGATTGCCCCGCGGCCGTACAGCACGCCGCCGCGCACCTCGCCCGACAGAGGATCCACGGTCCAGTAGTCGGGGTCCGCCGGCACCACGTCGATGTGATGCAGCAGCACGAGATCCGGCGCGTCGCCCCCCTCCAGTCTCGCCCAGATGTTGCCGCGCCCTGGAGACGACTCCACCATCTCGTACGCGATGCCCTCCGTCTCGAGGATCGCGGCCAAGAACCTGGCTCCGGCAATCTCGTTGCCCGGCGGGTTGACCGTGTCGATCCGGATGTACTCCTGGAGCCACTCGACCGCCCGATCCTGCAGATCGACCGACGCCACCTGACCGGCAGCCGGCGCGGCGGCGAGCAGGCCGGCCGCCAGAGCGACCAGCCGTCTCGCCGCTGCCCTAGCCAGTCCCGCTGTCCGCTCTGCCTGCACCATTCGCCCCTCTCCAGGTATCCGGACCGACCCCGCAACATAGCACACGCCCCTTGGACACGCGGGGCGACAGCGCATAAACTGTGGATGCTGGCCAGCGGATGCCGCGTCCAGCCTCCAGTAGCGGGCGGCGCGGCTCTTGCGCCGTCACAGAGCGCCGTGAAGCGAACCGTCGTCATCACCGGCGCTGCCGGCTTCATCGGATCGCATCTGAGCGAGGCACTGGTCGCGCGCGGCTACGCGGTGATCGGCATCGACAACCTGCTGACGGGCGACCACGGGAACCTCTCCCACCTGACGGCCCGCGCCTTCCGCTTCGTCGAGCAGGACGTCACCAACCACATCCGCCTCGACGAGCCGGTCGACTACGTTCTGCACTGGGCCAGCCCGGCCAGCCCGGCCGACTACCTGAACTTCCCGATCCCGACGCTCAAGGTGGGCGCCCTGGGAACCCACAACGCGTTGGGGCTCGCCCTCGCCAAGCGGGCCACGTTCGTGCTGGCATCGACCTCCGAGGTATACGGGGATCCGCTGGAGCACCCGCAGTCCGAAGCGTACTGGGGTAACGTCAACCCCGTCGGGCCGCGGGGCGTCTACGACGAGGCCAAGCGCTTCGCCGAGGCCATGACCACGGCCTACCACCGCTACCACGGTCTCGACACCCGCATCGCACGGATCTTCAACACGTACGGCCCCCGCATGCGTCTCGACGACGGCCGGGCTGTCCCGAACTTCATTGCCCAGGCACTGCGTGGAGAGAACGTAACCGTGTATGGCGACGGCCGACAGACACGCAGCCTCTGCTACGTCAGCGACCTCGTCGACGGCGTCATCCGGCTGATGCACGCGTCGACCACCGCGCCCGTCAACCTCGGCAACCCGCGCGAGCTGTCCATCGTGCAGCTCGCCCGGCGAATCATCGCGGCGACCGGCTCGCGGTCGAGGATCGTGCACGCGCCGCTGCCCGTCGACGATCCGAAGGTGCGCCGGCCCGACATCGCACGCGCGCGTGAGGTGCTCGGCTGGGAGCCGCGCGTGCCGCTCGACGAAGGCCTCGCTGCTACGATCGATTACTTCCGCGCGAAGCTGCGCCGCGCGCCGGTGCCGGTCGCCGATTGACGGCGTGTGCGGCGTGCACGATGTAGTGAAAGCCGGAGGCGAGCGTCACTGCGAGCGACGCCCAGATGAACGCGTCGACCAGGATGGACGACCGCTCCAGGTAGTTGAACAGCAGCAGGATGCTTCCGGTGAGGATGTAGACGAAGGTAGTGACCTTGCCGAGCACTGACGGGCGGAACGTGAACCGGTCCACTGCCAGGTTCACCACCGCCACGGTCAACACGATGATGACGTCGCGACTGATGACCAGCACGGTGAGCCAGATGGGCAGCCGGTTGGTCAGGGCCAGCCCCGGCATCGTCAAGACGACGAAGGTCGAGACCAGGAGCAGCTTGTCCGCCATCGGATCGAGCAGCGCCCCGAGACTGGTCCGCTGACCGGAACGGCGGGCGATGAGCCCGTCGAGCCCGTCGGTGACACCCGCGACGACGAACGTGATGAGTGCCCAGCCGCTGTAGCCGTAGATGACGAGCAGGACGAGCACGGGAACGAGCAGCAGCCGTCCCAGCGTCAGTTGGTTGGCGATCGTGAGAATGGCCATGGCCTGCGATCAACGAAGCTCGCGCGCCAGGGCCGCGAGACGGTCGACCGCCCGCAACGCTTCGTCGCCCGCCACGAGCCGGGTGGGCTGAAAGGTGTTGCCGTCGAGGATCTCGAGCACGCCGGCCGCGACCGCCCGCGCTGCCGGCGCGTAGCTCAAGTGCCCGGGGGGCATGTCGCCGAAGTCCTGCCGGGGGCCCTCCCAGCTCGCCGCCGCCAGCGGATCGACGGCGGCGAACAGGTCGAGCAAAGCGTCGACCACGCCCGCCAGTTCGCCGCGGCGCACGCTGCGCCCCGGCTCGAAACGATAGGCCGCGTCGACCCGCATTACCCCGGCCCGGGCCACGTCGAGAATCCAGGCCTGGCCCCAGTGATCCCGCGTGTCGGTGATGATCACCGTCCGTCCGGGGGCCGCCGACCGGAGCAGGTCGCCGAACCGCGTGCCGATCAGCGCCGCCAACTCCCCGCGGGTGACCTCGGCCTGCGAGGCGATGGCGAGGATGGCCGGCGGCAGAGCCGCCTGCTGCTGCCGGTCACGTATGCTCGCGAGCCGGCGCGCGGTGTCCTCGTTCGGGTCGAGGCGGTAGGCGTGGCCGAACGAGGCCGCCGCCGCGGCGAGGTCCCCGGTCGCCAGATACAGCTCACCGTCGAGGATGAACGCCGCCGGATCGGACGGATCCAGCGCCATTGCCTCCTGCACCAGCGCGCGCGCGCGGTCCGGATTGCCGCGGCCCAGCTCCACCCGGCCGAGCTCGACGCGCAGGAACGCGCTGTCGGGAGAGGCCGCGATCACACGCTCGTACAGCCCCCGCGCCTCGTCGAATCGTCCAGCCGCCGCGCTGTCGCGAGCCTGCGCAAGTTGCTCGCTGACGAGCTTGAACCGCAACTCGCCCACGACACGCTCGATCCGCCCCAGGCTGGCGTCCACGAGCAGCGCCTCCTCGAACGACCGCAGCGCCTCGTCCGCGTCGCCGAGCACGAGCATCGTCTCGCCACGCCCAATCCATGCCGGCACGTAGGTCGCAGCCGCGGTGACGGCGCGATCGAAGTGTTCCACGGCCTGGCGCGCATCGCCGCGCGCCAGGCTCAGCCAGCCGAGCCCGGTCTCCGCCGGGTAGAACGCCGGACTCGACGCCAGCAGCGCCAGATAACGGCGTTCCGCGCCAGCCAGCTCGCCGGCCTGCAGGAAGGTCCACGCCTCCTCGTGACGCCGCGCGTCGTCCGAACCTACCCAGGCGGCGGGCACCGTCGGAAAGAGGTACTCGGGATACGCCGGCGTCGTAACCACCGGGGTCCGCGCCGCGCAGCCGACCGCCAGCAGGACCAGCGGGAGCGCAATCCGCTTCACGACCGCTCGGCCTCCGCGCCGGAGGTGTCGCGCCGGGCGTCCAGCTGCGCGCGCCACTGGGCGATGAGGCGCCGGGGCACCTCGGCCTCGACGGAGACGTGCCCGTTGCCGGTGATCTGTCGCAGGACCCGTCCGTGGCGATAGAGCGCGGCGAGACGTTGCCGATCGTCCGGCGCTGTCTGATCGAAGTGGAGGGTCACCCGGCTGTGCTGCAGCGCCAGCGCGCGGGTGACCAGCGACACGAGAGCGTCAGTGCCGAGGCCGGTGCGGGCCGAGACGCATGCCGCACCGTCTTCCGTCCGCCGCAAACGCAGCCGATCGACCTCGTCGACCCGATCGCACTTGTTGAAGACGAGCCGCTGCGGCAGCGACGCGGCCCCGACCTCGCCGAGCACGCGCTGCACGGCGGCAACCCGGTCGGTGCGCGCCGGGTGGGCGGCATCGACCACGTGCAGGAGCAGATCCGCTTCGGCAACGGCCTCGAGCGTGGCTCGGAAAGCGGCCACCACGGTATGCGGCAGCCGGTCGATGAAGCCGACGGTGTCGGCGAGAAGCACGATGCGCCGATCCGGCAGGCTGATCGGCCGCACCAGCGGATCCAGTGTGGCGAAGAGTGCGCTCGACGCGGCCGCGTGGTTCCGCGTGAGCCGGTTGAACAGCGACGTCTTGCCGGCGTTGGTGTACCCCACCAGGGCGACGGTCGGCACCGCGTCCTTGCGGCGCCGGTCCCGCGACCGGGCCCGGCGCTGCCGAACCGCGTCGAGATCCCGCGTCAGGCGGGCGATGCGCCGGCGAATCCGCCGCCGATCGCTCTCCAGCTTCGTCTCGCCCGGCCCCCGCGTGCCGATGCCGGCCCCGAGCCGTGACATGGCGGCGCCCACCCCCGCCAGGCGCGGCAGCAGATACTGAAGCTGGGCCAGCTCGACCTGCAGCTTGCCTTCCCGGGTCCGCGCCCGTGATGCGAAGATGTCCAGGATGAGCTGGGTGCGGTCGAGTACGCGCCGACCGAGCACATCCTCCAGGTTCCGAAGCTGAACGGGCGTCAGCTCGTCGTCGAAGACGACCAGCTCGACCCCGGCTTCGTCGCACGCGGCCGCCAGCGTCTGCGCCTTGCCGCGGCCCATGAACAGAGCCGGTGAGGGCCGCGGGCGCTCCTGCACCGACCGCAGCACGACATCGGCGCCGGCCGAGACTGCAAGGCCAGTCAACTCGTCGAGGGATGCTTCTACGGTGTGGCGGCGACGCGTGCCGAATGCCAGACCGGCTACCGCGGCGCGTTCCAAGGGGCGGGCGTGCCGCTGTGCAGCCTGACTGCGCGTCACCGGAGCGATTCTAGCACGCGGTCCCAGGCGACCACGCCGGGCCTGAGCAGCACTGGTGACTCGCCCCGCGCGTCGACGATCGTGGAAGGCGCGGTCGCCCTCGTGGGACCGCCGTCGAGGACGAGCGCCACCGCCGACGCGAGCGCTGTCAGCGTCTCCGCCGCGGTCGTCGGCGCCGGCGCGCCGGACCGGTTGGCGCTGGTCGCCGTCAACGGCGCGTCCAGCCCCCGCGCCAACGCGCGGGCCAGCGCCAGGTCGGGGACCCGCACAGCCACGGTGTCGCCCTGCGCCAGGAGTGGGCCGTCGAGCGCGGCCGCCGCCTCGATCACCAACGTGAGCGGGCCGGGCCAGAACCGCTGCGCGAGCCGGCGGGCCAAGCGCGTGAGCACGCCGACCTGCCGTTCGACCTGCTCCAGATCGGCGGCGACCAGCGGCACCGCCTTGTCCGCTGCGCGTCCCTTGGTTCGCAACAGCCGTGCGACGGCCTCCGGCCGGCGCGGGTCCGCGCCGAGTCCGTACAGCGTGTCGGTGGGATACGCAATCAGGCCGCCGCTCCGAAGCACGCCCACGGCCTGCTCGACGACGGCCGCGGCCGGCGCGAGCGGGTCGACCGGCAGTCGAATCGGCGTAGGATCAGGCATGGCGATGGCGGCGGTAACCCGGGTGCCCCGTAAGCCACGGCGCCCGCGCGCCCCGCTGCCGCGGCAGCGGGGCGGCGCACACGAGGACAAGACGAAGCGTCCTTTCCGGCGCCGCAAGCACCGCAAGCGCGACCGCGCTACGGCCGGGCACGCCAGGCTCGACGAGGGAGCCTGCCGGGCATAGCCGACCGAGGAGCAATGCAGTCAGGCGGGATGCAGCGCCCGTCGAATGCAGCGGGGACGCTGCCACGAGCTGCTAGAATCGCAGTCCCCGCCGGCCGGCCTGCTCCTTGACGTGTATCGTGTCGATGAACTGGACGCGGTGCGGCTCAGTCTGCATGACGACCGAACTCGTCCGGCAGCCCTCGCCGAAGAACCGTACGCCCTTCATCAGGGCCCCCTCGGTAACGCCGGTTGCGGCGAACGTGATCCGCTGACCCGAGGCGAGCTCCGCCGCGGTGTACACCTTCCGGGTGTCCTCGATGCCCATCGCCCCCGCGCGCGCCTGCTTCTCCGGGGTGTCGAGAATCAACCGCCCGAAGATCTCCCCGCCCAGACAGCGCATGGCCGCCGCCGCGAGCACGCCCTCCGGCGCGCCGCCGCTGCCCATGACGGCGTGGATGCCGCTGCCGACCACCGCTGCGCCGATGGCCGCCGTAAGGTCTCCATCGCCGATGAGCCGGATGCGGGCGCCGGCCGCTCGAATCTCGCGGATCAGATCCGCGTGCCGCTCCCGGTCGAGGACGACGACTACGAGGTCGGACACCTCCCGGTCCAGGCACTTCGCAATCTGCTGCAGGTTGTGCGCGACCGGCGCGTCGAGATCGACCGACCGCTTCGACTGGGCGCCCACGACGAGCTTCTGCATGTAGACGTCGGGCGCATGGAGCAGGCCCCCGCGCTCGGACGCCGCCAGCACCGCGATGGCGCGCGGTGCGCCTGTCGCGCACAGGTTGGTCCCCTCCAGGGGATCGACGGCGATGTCGATTGGCGGCAACCCTTGCTCCCCCGCCGCGCCGCGACCGACGCGCTCGCCGATGTAGAGCATCGGCGCCTGGTCGCGCTCCCCCTCGCCGATCACCACGCGGCCGTCGATGGGCACGTTGTCGAGCCGCGCGCGCATCGCCTCGACCGCGACCCGGTCGGACCGGTGGCGGTCGCCCTGCCCCATCGTGTGGGCGCAGGCGATGGCCGCCTGCTCGACTACATCGAGAAACGCCAGTGACAGGTCCTCGGCCTGCATCGTGCTTCCTCGCCGCCCTACCCCGCCGGCTCCGCCTCGCGGTACGACGGCAACGTGCACCTGGCATCCCGGTCCGTGCGGTACCCCAGCACGTAGTCGGCCTGCATCAGCTTGTGGATTTCGCGGGTGCCCTCGTAGATGACGGCACCCTTGCAGTTGCGGTAGAAGCGCCCGACCGGGTACTCGTCGGAGTAGCCGTTCGCGCCGTGGATCTGGACGGCATCGCCCGCCGCGCGCTCGGAAGCGACCGTCGCGAACCACTTGGCCAAGCCGGTCTCGCGGGTGTCGCGCCGCCCGCGATTCTTGAGCCACCCGCTGCGCAGCCACAGTAGGCGCGCCGCCTGGTAGTCGGACTCCATTTGCGCGATCATCTCCTTCACGAGCTGGTGCTGCCCGATCGGGACGCCGAAGGTCCGGCGCTCGCCGGCATACCTCGCGCTGGCGTCGCGGCACGCCCGGATGAGACCGGTGGCGCCCGCCGCCACCGTGTAGCGCCCCTGGTCGAGCGCGAACATGGCGATCTTGAAACCCTCGCCCTCGCGGCCCACCAGGTTGGCAGCCGGCACCTCGACTTCGTCGAGCTTGAAGAACCCGGTATTCCCGGCCAGAATGCCCCACTTCTCTTCGAGCGGCCCGCTGGAAAAGCCGCGGTACGTCCGCTCGACGATGAACGCGCTGATCCCCGACACGTCACGCTGCTGCTTCTTCGCGCGGTCGGTCCAGGCGAAGACGATGAAGTGATCGGCCACGTCGGCCAGCGAGATCCAGGTTTTCTCCCCGGTCAGCACCCAGTAGCCGTCCCGCTTCTCCGCGACGGACTGGATGGCCCGCACGTCGCTTCCGGCCCCGGGCTCGGTGAGGCCGTAGCCGCCGATCTTCTCGCCACGGGCCTGCGGGACGAGATACTGCCGACGCTGGTGGTCGGTGCCCCAGCTCAGCAGACTCAGCGAGTTGAGCCCCGCGTGCACCGACATGATGACGCGCAGCGACGTGTCGACGTACTCGAGCTCCTCGCAGGCCAGCCCGAGGCTGACGTAGTCCATGCCCGCGCCGCCGTACTCGGTGGGAATGCTGATGCCCAGCAGGCCGAGCGCTGCCATCCCGGACAGGATGCCGGTATCGAACCGGTGCTGCCGATCGAGGTCGTGGATGCGGGGGGCAACCTCGCGGGCGCCCCATTCGCGGACGGACTGCTGCAGGAGGCGCTGCTCTTCCGTGAGCTCCAGGTCAATCATCCGGAACGCTTTCCTGTCAACGCTTCCTACTCCTGTCGCACGACGACGGCGGCGCCCCGTTCGACGCCCAGTCGTTCCACCGCGCTGGTCGAGTTGGCGGCGAACTCGAGGTGCTCCGTGCTTCCGAACAGGGCGCACACCTCATCGTCGCCGATGTCCGTGTAGGTCTCCACCAGCCGGTCGATGCCGTGCGGGCCTACTTCTATCTGGATGGAGGCCCCCTGCTGCGCCAGCCGATCGAAGGTCTTGCGGTCGATGTTCGACACGAGGTTGCCGAAGCGATCGATGCGCAGCACGCAGCCCACGACGCGGTCGGCCGCCAGCTCGGGCACCGGCAGGTCGAGCGTGCGGTAGTCGGCCACCGGCCGGCCGAGCGCCGAGAGCTGCACGCCCTTGGCCACCCAGGCCGCCGCGGGCGCGAAACGGTCGCGGCCCTCGAACGTCCGGCTCACCGTCGGCCTGGCGTAGCGGCGTTCGGTCAGCTCCACGACGCGCCTCGGCGGCGCTGCGTCGAGAACCGCCGTCAGCACACCGTTGTCCGGCGCGACGAAACGGTAATCGCCGGTCTCAGCGGCGACGCCCCGGCGCTCGGAGCCTACACCGGGATCGACGACGACGAGGAACACGCTGCCCGCGGGAAAGTAGCGGTAGGCCGCGGCCAGCTCGAGGCCCGCGGTCAGTACGTCATGCGCCGGGATGTCGTGCGAGATGTCGACCAGCGTGGCATCGGGGCAGATGCCGAGGATGACGCCCTTCATCGCGCCCACGTAGTGATCCCGGGTTCCGAAGTCGCTCAACAAGGCTACGACGGGTCGCGCCATTAACCCCACCCATGCCAGCCCGCGGCAGACTCGACCACGTCAAACTGCTCTGGCCGCCACGGACGACTTCCGGAACAGCACCTCGCGCATCTGACTCTTCAGCCGGATGGCTTCGGCGATGTTCAGCGAACGAAACATCTTCGCGACTTCGCGATTCTGCAGAACCCGCGACGGGCGCGGCACGGCGTCGTTGCAGATTCGCCACCGGAGACGGCTCTCGTCGACGATCTCGTACTTGACGCGTCGCGACTCCGACATGCTCTCGGTCCGGTGGTAGAGCAGCAGCGCGCCGCCCGGGCGGAGAATACGGGCCAGATCGTCCGCGAGGTCCTGGGCTGCGGCCGGATCGAGATAGTCGAATATGTCCCAGCACAGGATGCCGTCGATGCTCTCGTCGGCGTATTCGAGCGGCGGCAACGTCAGGTCGTGGTCCGTCTCGCCCCGCGCCTTCGACAGCTTCGCCAGCAGGTCCTCGACGAAGATCCGGCACGCCACGTGCTCGCCCAGAAACGCGACGTTGCCTTCGGTGGCCGGTCCGAGCTCGACGACGAGCGGCTCCGGCCGCTTGCGCAATGCATCGACGAAACCGGCGAGCAGGCAGGCGGTCCGCACCTTCGCGACATTGAGAGGTACCGCGCGGACAGCTTCCCGGCGGCGCGGCCCCAACCTGGCCATGAGGGCGCCGATCATTGGCCCTCCCCGGGCGTTACTCCGGTCTCGAGAACCGGACGGGGTCGGGGATCGAGGCTACGGCTTGGACCCGTCGCCGCCCCCCGGCATCTGCGCCGGCCCGCCCTGGCGCTGCCCGCCGGCCACCTTGCCGGGCTGACCGCGCCGCATGTCGATGCTGCCCCGAAAGGTGGCACCCTCGGCAATCGCCACGCGTGGCGCGGCGATATCTCCCTCGACCGAACCTTCCTCGCGAATGCTGATCTTCTCGGAGGCCGCAATGTTGCCGGTCACCTCGCCGATCACCACGATGGACTTTGCAGTCACCTGCGCCTTGAGTTTCGCGTTCTCGCCGATCGTCAGCACGTGCTCGCTCAGATCGACCTTGCCTTCGACCCGGCCCTCGATTGTCAGGTCTTCCTTTCCGCTCAACTCGCCCTTGACGACGATCGACTTGCCGATACTCACGATGGCAGGCCCGGATGATGTCGCTTTGTGCTTCTCCACACGGCGTTCCTTGCTCGAGGAAGGCGTCGTGCCCGATTGCAGGTCTATCGTCAACTCGGACGCGCCACTGTCTTCCTCGCGCTTCCACATCGCGGCCATTAGAGCTCCTGTACTGCACCGCCTCGGCCACCGGGCGCAGAGCCTGCAGTATACGGGGAGGCGCCGGATGCTGTCTAGCAGCCCGTGGCGAAACCCCGCGTCGCACCGAGACGGGCGAGGCGCCCGCTCGGCAAGGCGCGCCGACTGAGCTGCCGGCAACGGTGCAGGCGCACACCGCACACCCCGGCCGGCCGGTTCGCGATGCTAAAATCGTGACCAATGCACGTGTATCTCGACCACAACGCGACGACGCCTCTGGAGCCGGCGGTGCTCGAGACCACCGTCGCGGTCCTGCGCGGCGAGTTCGGCAACGCGTCGAGCGTGCACACGTTGGGACAGATGGCCAAGTCCCGGCTCGACACCGCACGCGCCGCGGTCGCCGACCTGATCGGCGGGCGGCCGCAGGAGATCGTCTTCACGAGCGGCGGCACCGAGGCGGACAACTTGGCGATCCGCGGCGTCGCGGAGGCAGCGGAGCCACGGCGGCACCTCATCGCGAGCGCCATCGAGCACGAGGCGGTTCTCAACACCTACAAGGCGCTGGCCCGCCGGGGTTGGACCACGACGCTGCTCCCGGTCGACAGTCGCGGCATCGTGTCGCCGCAGACGCTGGAGGCGGCGCTGACTCCGGCGACCGCGCTCGTGTCGATCATGCTGGCCAACAACGAGATTGGCACGCTCCAGCCGATCGCCGAGCTGGCGCGGCTGGCGCAGGCGCGCGGGGCCCTGTTCCACACCGATGCCGTGCAGGCGACAGGCAAGGTCCCGATCGACGTGGATCGGCTCGGCGTCGATCTCCTGTCGCTGTCGGCCCACAAGTTCAACGGCCCGCAGGGCGTAGGCGCCCTCTGGGTGCGGCGCGGCCGGCGCCTGGTCGCGGCGACGACAGGCGGCGGGCAGGAGCGGCGGCGGCGGGCGGGCACCGAGAACATCGCGGCCATCGCGGGACTGGGAACCGCCGCCCGAGTCGCACGCGCGAAGCTGGACGCCGGTGCGGACGACATCGCAGCCCTACGGGACCGGCTGGAAGCCGGGATCCTGAAGGCGGTCCCGGGCTCCGTCGTCAACGGCGACCCCGGCCGGCGCGTGCCGAACACCACGAACATCAGCTTCGACCGCGTCGAGGCCGAATCGCTGCTGATCGCCCTCGACCTCGAAGGGGTGGCCGTTTCCACGGGCTCGGCGTGCTCGTCCGGCACGCTCGAGCCGTCGCACGTGCTGCGCGCCATGGGCTTTCCGCCGCATCGCACCCAGAACTCGATTCGCTTCAGCCTCGGCCTGGGCAACACGCTTGAGCAGATCGACCGCGTAGTCGCCATCCTGCCGCGGGTCGTCGAGCGTCTGCGGGCGCTGTCGCGCACCGGCCAGCCTGTCGGGGCTCAGTGAGCCCGGCCGGTGTTTCGCGCCGCCAGCGGGCGCGCAGCTCGTCGAGACGGACGAAGGGCTACGCTTGGAGCCTATCGATTCGGGTGCCGCCGGTGGCCGCAGGTTCTCGACCGGGCCGATCCTCCATGATTTCGCCCCGGACATGCAGCGAACGCACCCGGCGATGCAGACTACCGACTCGTATCGGCATTACGCTTACCGCAGCGGCGGACGGAGAGATGGAGCATGGCGAACTTCTTCGGCGACATGTACGACAACGTCCTGCTGGGCGGCCCCGATGACGACATTCCGTAGGGCGGGGCGGGCGACGACCAGCTCTACGGCGGCGGCGGTAACGACCGGCTCGTGGGCAGCCCCGGGCAGGCAATCGGGTTGGGCATCGAGAACGGCGGCCGCATCCTCGTGATCCCGGTCGACCGGATCGGGACGCTGGAGGCGGACGACTTCATCATCTAGTCGAGTTCCGCATGCGCATAGTGGCCGCCATGTCCGGCGGCGTCGACTCGTCCGTAGCCGCGGCGCTCCTGGCCGAGCAGGGCCACGACGTCGTCGGCCTCTCGATGCAACTCTACGATCAGCGCGAAGGCGGGCCGCAGTTCGGGAGCTGCTGCACCCTCGACGATCTCCACGACGCCCGCCGGGTCGCCGGCCGGCTCGGCATTCCGCACTATATCGTCAACTTCGAGCGGCAGTTCGACACGCACGTGGTGTCGCGCTTCGTGCGCGAGTACACCGCCGCCCGCACGCCGATCCCCTGTGTCCGCTGCAACAGCGAACTGAAGTTCACCACCCTGCTGGCGCGCGCGCAGGGGCTGGACGCCGCGGCGGTTGCCACCGGGCACTACGCGCGGGTGGAACAGTCGGCGGACGGCGCGTACCTCCTCAAGCGCGGCGTCGATGCCGCCAAGGACCAATCGTACTTCTTGTTCGGCCTGACGCAGGCCCAGCTCGCCTGCGCGCAATTCCCGCTCGGTACGCGCCGCAAGTCGGAGGTCCGCGCCTACGCCGAGGCTCGCTCGCTGCCGGTCGCGCACAAGCCCGACAGCCACGAGATCTGCTTCGTCCCGGACGGCGACTACGCGGCTTTCGTGGCGCGCCGCGCACCGGACGCCGTGCGGCCGGGCCGCATCGTGGACGGCGCGGGCCGGACGCTGGGACACCATGCCGGCGTCCATCGCTTCACCGTCGGCCAGCGGCGCGGCCTCGGCATCTCCGGTCCGACGCCCCTGTATGTCACCGGGCTGGACGCCGTGTCGGGGCGCGTGACGGTCGGTCCGCGGCGGGCGCTCGAACGGTGCACGCTGCGCGCGGGCGCGGTGAACTGGATTGCCGGCCGGGTACCGTCCGCCCCATTGCGCGTAGCCGCGCAGATCCGGCACCGGCACGCTGCCGCCCCGGCCACGGTCAGCGTCCCGCAGGATGGGGCTGCGGACGTCGAGTTCGATGACCCCCAGCCGGCGATCAGTCCGGGGCAGGCAGTGGTGTTCTACGACGGTGCGACGGTGCTCGGCGGGGGCTGGATCGAGAAATGACCTATGGCGCCGACAGGCCCGGGGCCTCGGCGATCAGGACTCGGCCGGCAGGCCTTCGAGGTAGCGCTCGGCGTCGATCGCGGCCATGCAGCCCGAGCCCGCCGCGGTGACCGCCTGCCGGTAGACGTGGTCCTGCACGTCGCCGGCCGCGAACACACCGGCGACGCTGGTCCGCGCCCCGCCGTGCGGCACGATGTAGCCGGCGGCATCGAGTTCGATCTGCCCGTTGAACAGGCTGGTGTTGGGCGTATGTCCGATCGCGACGAACACGCCCTCCACCGGCAGGGTCTTGCGTTCGCCCGTGTTCACATCGCGCAGGACGATGCCGGTCACCACGCCCTTCCGGGTGTCGGTGACCTCGTCCACGACCGCGTTCCACTCGAATGAGATCTTGGGGTTGCCGCGCGCCTTGTCCTGCATGATCTTCGACGCCCGCAGCGTGTCGCGGCGATGCACCACCGTCACGTGCGAGGCAAATTTCGTCAGGAACGTGGCCTCCTCCATCGCGGAGTCGCCGCCACCGACCACGGCAATCGGCTTGTCGCGGAAGAAATAACCGTCGCAGGTGGCGCACGTCGACACGCCGTGGCCCATCAGCGCGCGCTCCGACGCCAGTCCCAGCAGCCGCGCCGACGCGCCGGTCGCGATGATGAGGGCCCGGGCCCGGTACGTGTCGTCGGCGGTCGACACGCCGAAGCGGGGCGCCTGCAGATTGACGCTCACGACGTCCCCGCGCAGGAACTCGGTGCCGAAGCGCTCGGCCTGCGCACGCATCTCCGCCATCAGGTCCGGCCCCATGACCCCGTCACGGAACCCCGGATAGTTCTCCACGGCGGTGGTCAACATCAACTGGCCGCCAGACTCCAGCCCCTCGATGAGAAGCGGCTGCAGGTTCGCGCGGGCGGCGTACAGGGCAGCCGTCAACCCTGCCGGACCGGACCCGATGATGATTACGTCGCGCATCGGGGGCACCAATCTAGTCGGCCGGCCGCACCGTGGAGGCGGCGAGCGCGGCGCCGTTCCGCGACACCCACGTGGCCAGCTGCCGCACCTCGGAGAACCGGCGCGCCCCGGACCCGGCGCCGAGCACCACGAGCGACAACGGATCGTGGTCGGGCAGCTTCACGACCGTGGCCAGGCAATAGCCCGACGCATCGATGTAGCCGGTCTTGCCGCCGTGCACTCGCAGCTGGCCGCGCAGCAGCCGGTTCGTGTTGCGCACGGTCAGCCGGCGCCGGCTGGTGCGCAGCTGGTGCACCTGCTTGCGCAGGATGGTGGAGACGACGGGACGCCTCGTGGCGTGCGCAATGAGCCGCGACAGGTCGTAGGCCGTCGAGACGTTGCGGCTGTCGAGTCCGGACGGATCGGCGAACCTCGTCCCGTGCAGGCCCAGCGTGGCCGCCATGACGTTCATCTGCTCGACGAATCCTGCAGTGCCCCACGGCGAGACGCGCGCGAGCGCCCGTGCCGCGACATTGTCCGACGCCACGAGCGCCAGATGCAGCAGGTTGTACAGCGACACCACCTCGCCGCGGCGCAGATACGTCGTCGACGCGCGCCGGACGTCGCGCCGCGAGATGACGACGTCGCCGTCGAGATCGGGCCGCCGCTCGAGGAACACGAGCGCCGTCATCACCTTGGTGATACTGGCGATGGACCGCTGCTCGAAGCCGTTCGACTCCCACAGGATCTCGTGGGTTGCCGGGTTGTAGATCATCGCCGCGCGAGCGCGGATGCGCGGCTGCCGCAAGTCGGAGACCTCAAGCAGCCGGGGCGGATCGACGGTCGGGTTCAGCGCGGCCCGCGGCGCGGGCACGGCAGCGGCCGGCCCGGCGTGGGGTGCCTGGCCTACCGCCCCGAAGCAGAGGACGAACGCAGCAATGCCAACGAGCTGAACGGTACGATGCGCGGAAACGAACCGCCCCATCACGGCGCTCGCCGTCCGCGCCGCACGTGCCCGCTCGTCAGGCATGCCGCAGCGCTGCTCAGCCTCCCGCGTTCGTGAGGACCGGCTGCTCCTGCTCCCTCGGGAACGAGTAGTGGGTGCGGTGCCGCACGGTCGCACCGTCCCGGTTGACCTCCACCCGCAGGCGCCGCGTCCGGAACGTGGGATCTGGATTGCTCGAGTAGAAACCGAGCACGTAGTAGTCGCTCGTCTCCGCGTCGATCTCTTCCAGTGCGTCCTCGAAATCGTTACGGTTCACGACAGCCATGCCGCCGGTGAGCTCCGCCAGCAGCCGCAACGAGTTCTGTGTCTGGAAGACGTGGTCGCGCCACTCCCGCAACGGCACGTCGAAACCGATGTCAGGTCCGGCCACCAGCCCCCGCGGGTCGATGGTGTAGAACGAAGCGTTCGCGCGGTTGGCCGCCAGGGTGAGCTGTTTGAGCTCGAGCGCCAGGTCGCTGTCCGCGAAGACGGTCCCCTGCCGCTCGTTCACGTTGAACATGTCGATGTCGCGGTCGGTGATGCCGCGGTAGAAGGAATCGTTGGCATTGGCCGCTCCCTGCACGTCCTCCATCGCGCGGCCGATGGGGCTCTGCCGGAAGCGCTCGTACTCGAACGGGTTGAAGTCGTAGCCGCTGCTCAGGTAGACGAACACCTTGCGGCGGTTCTCGACATCCTCGAGGTTGCGGACGATGTCGCGCGCCAGCTTGAAGGCCTTGTGTGCGCGCCAGCGCAGCTCGCTCGGCCCGCCCGGCCCGCCTGCCAACTGCTCGATCATTTCCTGGTTGGAGAAGCCGTCGCCCGTGATGCGGCCCATCGCCGAGTAGAGCAGCGCCCGGTCGTAGGTCATCTGGACGTTGATGGCGGACGGCCCGCTCGAAACGATGCCGAACAGATCGCCCTCGTGGATCAGCGTGTCGGCGATGGTCTCGAACACCTGCCGGATCTTCGGCGTCAGGCTCGTCGTCAGATGGAGATCGTCCACGAAGAGAATGAAGATGCGGCCCGCGGTGTCGTTCACCGGCCTGGACGGCGGCAGCACGATGCCTTCCTGCACCGGCGCCGGCGGCAGGAGCTGGTTGTAGACGCGTCCGCCGTGCACCAGCACCAGCGAGGCAATCTCCTGCGGGTGGCCGTCCTCGAAGACGGTGATCTCGTCCCGGGTCAGATCCGGTATGAAGGTGCCGTTCTCGTCCCGGGCGATAACGTCCGTCGTCACCAGGGTGACGCCGGAGCGAAAGGTGGGCGCCTGGCTGCCCGTGAGGACACGGCCGACGTCTTCCGGGCCGAGTCGGTCCTGGCCCGGCGGCTGCGCGCCGGCAATCACGCCCAGCGCGACGACCACGACCGCCGCGCACGCCCAACGTCCCGCCGCGCGTGTGTACGAGCGTCTGGAAGTACGCATGATGAAACGCATTATAGCAAAGCCTCCGGCGCCTCTAGGCTGGCGAATCGCCGCTGTCGGCCGCGCGGCGGGTCCGTGGCCGGCGCCTCCCGAGGCTGCCCCGGATGGCCTCGGCCTCCGCTTCGAAGCGCTCGATACCGCGCACGGCGTCCTCCATGGTGGTCCAACCGTCCGGGTTGAGCACCTCGGCGCGGGTACGCAGCGCGTCGAGCGCGTCCGGGTCGAGCCGCTTCTCGGCTATCCGAACCTTGATTTCCGCGTAGCGCGCCCGCAGCCGCTCGAGCATCTCGTCGCCCATCAGCGCCACCACCGGATGCTGCCACGCCGGAACCGGATCGTCAGCCTCGAACCCGGGCATCGCCTCCGGCCCAGCCGCGGGCGGATCACCCTGCGGCCTGGAGACCGGACGTGGCTCGTCGGCCGCGACCGCGGGCCGCGGGGTCCGCCCCGGCCCGGCGCGCCGGTTCGACCGGGCGGCGCGCTGCGCCTTCCCGCGCCGCTCGGCATCCGGCGGGGGCGGCGGCTGCACCTTGAGCATCCGGCCCCAGTCGAATGCGAGGTTCGGGTTCTTTTCCTCGATCGCGCGGATAGCCTCCTCGTCGAGGGGATGACGCCCGACCCGGACACCGGGCGGCGTCCGGAACCAGTACAAGAGACGCGGCTTGGACTGTCCCTCGCCGCGGAAGGTGTGGAGGACGAAGGTGTGCTCGTAGCCGCGCTGGTTGCGCGAGAACCGCAGGTATGGCATTCGGACCGGGTAGTACCATACCAGGGGTGAGCGACAACCTCCCAGGTGCTAACGACAACTTCCTGCGCGCCTGCCGCCGGGAGCCGGTCGATGTCACGCCGGTCTGGTTCATGCGGCAGGCAGGCCGCTACATGGCGGAGTACCGGGCCATCAGGGCCCGCCACACCCTGCTCGACATCTGCCGGCGTCCGGACCTGGCCGCCGAGGTGACTCTGCAACCGGTCCAGCGGCTCGACGTCGACGCAGCCATCCTCTTCTCGGACCTCCTGCTCCCGCTCGAGCCGCTGGGCATTCCGTTCGATTTCGTCAAGAACGAAGGTCCCGTCATCGAGCGTCCCGTCCGCGCCGCCGACGACGTACGCCGGCTCCGCCGCTGCGACCCGCGGGAGGCCCTGTCTCACGTGCTGGCGACGATCCGCCTCGTGCGGCACGCGCTCGACGGACGCGTGCCGCTCATCGGCTTTGCCGGGGCGCCGTTCACCCTCGCCTCTTACGCGGTGGAGGGCGGCGCGTCGCGCACCTACACCCGCACGAAGGCGCTGATGTACGGCGAGCCCGCCGTCTGGCATGCGTTGTCCGAGACCTTGGCGGAGGTCGTCAGCGACTACCTGCTGGCCCAGGTCGAGGCCGGCGTGCAGGCCGTGCAGCTGTTCGACTCCTGGGTCGGCGCCCTGAGCGAGCGCGACTACCGCGAGTTCGCGCTGCCTCATACGACGCGCATCCTGCGCGCCGTCGAGGCATCCGGCGTACCGGTAATCCACTTCGGCACCGGCACCGCCACCCTGCTCGAGGCGATGACCGAGGCGGGCGGCGACGTGATCGGCGTCGACTGGCGCATCCCGCTCGACGAGGCGTGGGAACGAATCGGCGCCGACAAGGCCGTGCAGGGCAACCTCGACCCGACGCTGTTGCTGGGCCCGATCGAACGCCTCCTGGCCGGTGCCGAGCGGGTTCTCCGGCAGGCGGCGGGTCGGCCCGGGCACATCTTCAACCTCGGGCACGGCATCCTGCCGGAAACGCCGGTCGAACACGTCCAGGCCCTGGCGCAGTTCGTCCACGCCCGCAGTGCCTGACACCGACGTCGACGTCGCGGTCGTGGGGGGCGGCATCAGCGGGTTGGCCGCGGCCTACGAGCTGCAGACGCGCCGCGTGGCCCACGTCCTGCTGGAGCGCTCCGCCCGACTCGGCGGCGTCGTCCGGACGGAGCACGTCGACGGGTTCACCATCGACGGCGGCCCGGACGCGTTGCTGGTACAGAAACCGGCCGCGATAGACCTGTGCAACGAACTGGGGCTCGGCAGCCGCCTCGTCCCGACGCTGCAGCCCCGCACTGCGTTCGTCCTGCGCGCGGGCCGACTCCATGCGTTGCCGGCCGCCTCGGTGCTGGGCGTGCCGACGCGGCTGCGGCCGCTCGTCGCGACGCGTCTGCTCTCGGCGCGCGGCCGGGTCCGCATGGCCCTGGAGCGCTTCGTGCCCCGGCGGGCGGCGAGTGACACGGACGACGAGTCGATCGCATCGTTCTTCCGCCGCCGCTTCGGCCAGGAGGTGGTCGACTACATCGCCGAGCCGCTGCTGGCGGGCATCCACGCCGGCGACGTCGAGCGCCTGTCGGTGCGCGCCCTCTTCCCGCGGCTGGTCGAGGCGGAAGCGCGCCACGGCAGTCTTATTCGGGGACTCACCGCGCTGCGGGCCGGGGGCGCGGGCGAAGGGCTGTTCCGGTCGCTGCCGGGCGGCATCGGGGAAATGGTTGCGGCCGTGGTCCGCGCGCTGGACCCTGCCCGGATCCGGACGCGCGCCGGCGTGGCCGGGCTGCAGGGCCCCGGCCCGTTCCGGTTGACACTGACCACCGGCGAGCAGGTGTCGGCGCAGCGCGTCGTCCTGGCCGTGCCGGCGTACGTCGCGGCGGAGCTGGTACGCTCCCTCGACGCCGACCTCGCGGCGCTCTGTGCCGCCATCTCCTATACGTCGACCGCCACCGTCGCGCTGGGCTACGCCCGCCCCGACGTCGGCCACGCGCTCCGCGGCACCGGCTTCGTGGTGCCGCGCGTCGAGCGCGGCGTGTCGCTGATGGCGGCCACGTGGGTGTCCTCGAAGTGGCCGCAACGCGCCCCGCGCGGCCACCTGCTGCTGCGCGGCTTTCTCGGCGGCGCGCGCGACGGCGCCGCGTTGAAGCGAGCGGACGACGACCTGATCGACTGCGTCCATGGCGATTTCCGCGAGCTGCTGGGCATCCGGGGCGTGCCCGTCGTCGCCCGCGTCTATCGCTGGCCGCGGCTGAACCCCCAGCACGAGGTAGGCCATCCGGCACGGCTGGCCGCCATCGCAGCGCGGCTCGACCACCTGCCGGGACTGCGCCTGATCGGGGCCGCCTTCGGCGGCGTGGGCCTGCCCGACTGCATTGCCCAGGGACGCGCCGCCGCGGCGCAGGTCGCGGAGGCCGTCCGTCCCGGCCTGCCCTAGCTGTTCGTCCCGGCCTGCCATGTTCGGCATGCTATATTTGGACCGGAAGCTCAGGACACCACGTCAGCGACCCTTGAAGCCGGACAGCCAGGAGTCTCCCGATGAACCGCAAACCACGCCTCCTTCTGACACTCTTCGCGTTCGCCATTGCCGCCGCCTGTGGCGGGGACACGGTCGAGGAAGCCGTTCCCGACCCGATGCCCGAGCCGGAGGCCGAGACGGCAGCCGAGCCAGCCACCTCGACCCCCGAGATGCTCGGCGGCGGCAAGGCAACGGAAGTGCATCCCGGCCAGGGCGGTAGCCCGCACGTCCAGGTCGACTGGATGATCGACGACGCCAACGTCTCGATCAGCTACGGCCGGCCGTACCTGAGGGACCGCGTGGTCGGCGAGAGCGTCGAGCCGATGGCCAACATGGTGTGGCGGATGGGCGCCGACGAGGCGACCACGCTCGTCACCGACAAGGACCTGATGATCCGCGACACCCACGTCCCGGCCGGGGAGTACACGCTCTGGGCAGCGCACGCGGACGACGAGTTTCATCTGATCGTCAACGGCCAGACCGGCCAGTGGGGCACGCAGTACGACGCGAGCCACGACGTGGCACGCATCGCGATGGACGTGGCGGACCTGGATCCACCCGCCAGCCAGTTGACGCTCTCGTTGACGAGCGACCAGTTCGGGTTCGAGTGGGGCCAGATGGCCGCGTCGGTCCCGATCAGCGTGCACCAAGACTGACCGTCACCGCAATCGTACGCCGCGGCATCGCCTGCCGCTCGACCAGCGGGTGCGGGAGTCCGGGCCCCGTCCAGGGGTACCGGCTCCCGGCTCGGTTCCGGAGGTGGGGCATGGCAGCCAACAGACGCAGGACGGGCCTCGCCGCCGGACTTGCCTGGGCGGCGTTTGCCGCGTTCCCGCCGATCCCTTCCGCCCAGCAGGCACCCGCGGCGGTGGTGGACGACGCCGCGCTCGCCGCCGGCGCTCCAGGTGGCGACTGGCTCACGTTCGGCCGCACGTACAGCGAGCAGCGCTTCAGCCCCCTCACCCGGATAGACACCGCCACCGTCAGCCGCCTCGCGGTGGACTGGTACGTCGATCTGCCGGGCGACCGCGGCCTCGTGTCGACCCCGCTGGTCGTCGACGGCGTCATGTACTTCGTGCGCAGCATGAACGTCGTGCAGGCTGTGGACGCGGCGACCGGCGCCCTGCTCTGGGAATACGACCCCGACGTCGCCGGGCATGCCGACCGCCGCCTGCGGGTAGGCTGGGACCACAGCCGGGGTATCGCGTTCTGGAAGGGCAAGGTCTACGTCGCCACGTGGGACGGGCGGCTGAACGCGCTCGACGCCGGTACGGGACGCGAGCTGTGGAGCACCCTGACCATCGAACCGGACGCCGCCCTCTACATCACCGGCGCTCCCAAGGTCTTCAAGGACAAGGTGCTCATCGGCAACGGCGGCACCGAGAACGGCGCCGCGCGCGGCTACGTCACGGCGTACGACGCCGAGACCGGCGCGCAGGCGTGGCGCTTCCATATCGTGCCGGGCAACCCCGCGGACGGCTTCGAGAACGACGCGATGGCCATGGCGGCGGAGACCTGGACGGGCAATTGGTGGGAGCACGGCGGCGGCGGGAACGCCTGGCACGGCTTCACCTACGATCCCGAGTTCGATGCCGTCTACATCGGCACCGGCAACGGGTCGCCCTGGAACCGGAAGATCCGGAGCCCGGGCGGCGGCGACAACCTCTTCCTCTGCTCCATCGTCGCGCTCGACCCAGACACCGGCGAGTATCGCTGGCACTACCAGACCACGCCGGGCGAGACCTGGGACTACAACTCGAACATGGACATCGTGCTGGCCGACCTCACGATGGACGGGCGGCCGGTGAAGGCGCTGCTGCACGCGCCCAAGAACGGCTTCTTCTACGTGATCGACCGCTCGAACGGGCGTCTGATCTCCGCGGACCCGTTCACCGAGGTTACCTGGGCGAGCGGTGTCGACCTGGCCACCGGCCGGCCCGTGGAGGCGCCCGGCGCGCGCTACGAGACTGCCCCTGCCCAGGTCTCGCCGGGACCAATCGGCGGTCACAGTTGGCACGCGATGTCGTACAATCCGCAAACCGGCCTCGCATACATCCCGACCATCCACCTTTCGTATCAGTTCACGGACGAGGGCATCGACCTCGACGGCTGGCGCTCACCGGAACGCGGATTCGGAACGGGGGTCGCGACGCGCCGCCTCGGCTCCTCGCGCCCGGACGACGTGATCGGGTCGCTGCAGGCCTGGGATCCGGTGCGCCGGGAACAGGCATGGGAGGTCCCGCTGGAGGGCATGTGGAACGCCGGGACGCTCACGACAGCGGGCAACCTGGTGTTCCAGGGGCGGGCCGACGGCAACCTCGTCGCCTACGATGCGGAGAGCGGCGCCGAGCTGTGGCGCTTTCACGTCGGCTCGGGCATTTCCGCGCCGCCGATTACCTATGCGATCGACGACCGGCAGTACGTGGCCCTGCTGGTCGGCTGGGGCGGCGCCATGGCCGGCGTCGGTGGCCCGAGCGAGGCTGCTCACGGCTGGTCGTACGGCGTCCATCCGCGGCGCCTGATCGCGTTCGCGCTCGACGGCGGCGCGGCGCTGCCCGCGTCACCGCCGCCGCGCGTCCCGGTCCCCGTCGAGGCGCCCTTCTTCGAGGTGGATGCCGGCTTGGCCCAGCAGGGCGCACGCGAGTACGGCGGCGTCTGCAGCTCGTGCCACGGGCCCAGCGCCATGTCGTCCGGCATGGCGCCCGATCTGCGCGCCTCCGGCGCCGTGCTGTCCGCGGCGGCATTCGCCCGCGTCGTCCGCGATGGCCGTAACGCCCAGGGCATGCCCGCCTACCCCGAGCTGACCGACCAGCAGCTCACCGCGCTGCGCCACTACATCCGCGATCGGGCGGAGCAAGACCTCGCAGCCGTCCCCGCCCGCCGGTAGACGTCGACAGGGCGGGGCCGAGCCTCGCCGCCGTCAGTCGACCGCCGTCTGCGTCATCATCGACTTCGTGGCGACGTGCTTCGCGAGAAACGCACGGATGGCCTCGTGGCTGCGCCGCATCTCGTCCGGTGGGAACCCGCCGTGCCCGCCGCCCGGGATGGTCACCAGTTGATTCGGCACGCCCACCCGGTCCAGCCCCTCGTGCAGACGCACTGCCTGGGTATGCGGAATGCGGGGATCCTGGTCACCGTGGATGGTGATGATCGGCGGCAGCCCTGCGCGCACGTAGCGAATGGGCGAGAGCATCTGCGCCAACTCCTGCCGGTTCGGGTTGCTCCCGAACCAGCGGACCGTACCCGGCCTCGAGTGCGGCCCCTCGAGCCGCTCGAGCACGTCGGTAATGCCGTACCAGTTCACCACCGCGGCCACCGCGATAGGCGCGCCCGGGCATTGCCGGTCGAGACCTGTCGAGGCCGGCAGCATGCCGGAAGTCAGCGCCAGATGGCTCCCCGCGGAGGCGCCGGTCAGCACCAGCCGGCTCGCGTCCAGGTTGTAGTCGTCCGCATGCTCGATGACCCAGCGCACGGCGCACAGGCAGTCCTCCACCGCGGCCGGCGCGTGCGCCGCTCCCGCCAGGCGGTACTCTACGTTCACCACCGCCCAGCCCATCTCCAGATAGGGCAACAACGTAAGGAAGCTCGCCTCCTTGCTGCCGAATACGTGCGCCCCGCCGTGGAAGTAGATGAACGTCGGATGGGGACCGGCCGAGTCGTCGCGCGGCACGTAGATGTCCAGCTTCCCTTCCCACTGGTTGGCGGTCAGGTAGGTCACGTTAGGAATCGACCGGAAATCCCGGCCCACGCTGATGGCCCAATCCGCGGATTCCGACAACTGCCCGTGGGCGATACCGGGCGCGAACACGAGAACGGCAAACGCCGCGACGAGACGACGGACGTGCTTCAAGGCCATGGGGTATCCTTTCTATTCGGCCGATTGTACTCCTCGCCGCACGCCCCGGCGCAAACCGAATGCAGACAGCGGATTCGCGGGCACGCTGCGGACGATCCAGCGCCGTTTCCAATCGCTCCACGACGTGGTACCCTCGGAGCGATGAGCGACACTCGCGCTCTCGTGCTCACCATGGTCGGCACCAGCGTTGCCTTGGCGGTGCTGCTGACCGGCGTGATGTACGCGCTCATCGACGGCGTGAACGCCCGAATCGACGATGTCAACGCGCGGATCGACGAGCTGCGCGTTGACCTCTCCGCCCGGATGGACCGCATCGAGACGCGGATGGACCGGATTGAAACGCGGATGGACGGTATCGACGAACGCCTGCGCCACGCCGAGATCGCCTTCGGCAAAGTCGACCAGCGGCTGCTGACCATCGAGCGCGTCGTGATCCCCAGCCGTGACGCGTTCCTATAGATTCCACCGAGAATCTCTTCGCGCAGCCACCGGTTCTCACGGCGCAGCCGCCGCAGCTCTTCACGCTCTTCCGTGCGCAGCCCATCGAGGCGAGTGCCGGCATCGCGGTCGGCCTGGGCCACCCAGGTCCGGATCGCCTGGGACGATGGTTCGAACTCCCGAGCCAAGTCCTCGCCGGAACTCCACCGCGTACGGCGGTCTAGTCTTCGGCATCGCGGACGCTCCTCCGCCCCCAACAGGACCCGGGCAACTTCACTCCCCCGGCTGCTCCCGAGCGCCTGCCGGAGACGTTCGCCAGCGTGTGCGCCGTGATAGCCCCGAGAACCGCAGCGTGCCCGCCGCCGGCGACCATCCGCTCGCCGGGGCTCTTGTCTCGCCGCGCCGCGCCGAAGGCCGGGAGCGTCGCCGAGGCGACCGAAATCGCGCAGGGTCTCGCCCGAAAGATCGCCGAGTCGTGCATCGAGCACGGCGACCCGTTGCCGACAGCGCTGACCCATCTTCAAGAGCCCGAGACGGGACTCGACCTCCTGGTGCCGGTGAGCGTACCGTAGCGCCCGACGCCAGCCAGCTAGGTGCTCCAGGTTCCTCCGCCTGCTTACCGGCGCGCCAGGAAGTCGCCGGGGTCGATCCGCGCCTCGCGAAGAATGGCACGGAGAGTGCCCTCCGCCATGTCGCCATCATGACGCGGCAGCGTCAATTTTTTGGCCCGTACGCTCGTGACGCCACACTTCGTGGCTCCCCGTGTTCAACGCCGAGCTTGCCGACACCACTGAAGTGTGGAACAGTTACACATCGATGGAACACAGGAGCAGGATGCCGTGTCCAGACGAGTCAACATCATGATGGACGATGACGCTTGGCGCGTCCTCGAGCAACTCCCTCGCGGCGCTCGAAGCCGCGCGGTGAACTCTGCAATCCACGAGTGGTCCCGCGCTTCCGCCCGCCGGGACGCCTCTGCGCGGATGGACTCGCTGCGCGCGCGGCTCCCTTCGGTCGCCACCGAAGACCTGGTCCGCTGGCTACGCGAGGACCGAGATAGGCGCACGTCGTGATCGTCACTCCGGACGCTTCAGTGCTCCTCAAGTGGGTGCTTCCCGGTGATGACGAGCAGGACGACGAGGCGGCGCTGTCGCTTCGCGACGCCGCCGCCGCCGATACCATCCAGCTGGTCGTCCCACAGCTCTGGATCTACGAAGTTGGCAACACGCTGGCGAGGCGGTTTCCCGATCACGCAGGCGACATGCTCTCGTCGCTGGTGGACTTCGGACTGCGGGAAGCCCGGCTCGACATCAGATGGAGGCAGCAGGCCCTATCCATCGCTCTCGCCTACGATGTCACGTTCTATGATGCCGCGTACCACGCCGTGGCCCTCGTCCACGGCGGTGTCTTCGTCACCGCAGACCAGCGCTATGTCCGTCGCGCCTCTACGGCCGGCGGCGTTTCTTCACTCCGCGCTTGGCGAACTCCGTGACCGTCGTTTGTTCCGCCGCTCTCTCCCCTGTCAGGCGACGCGTAACGTTGATCACTTCAACGCGGCAAGGGGTCGTGATCGGTGAATCCCTGGGAGTAGAGCGGTGCTCAACGACCGCGACTGGCAGTTGTCGCCGGCGCCGCCGGACGCCGACCCCGCCCTGCCCTGGAGCTGTTCGCCTGAATGATTGGCCGCGGCCACCTCGACATGAGGGTCGCCGTCCCCTGCGACACGAATTGGCGGACGATTGAGGGCACGGCGACCGACGGCGGCTTCACCGCCGGGAGCGGCCTGCACGACGCACCCCTCGCGGCCGCGCAGCGAGGCCGCGGCTGACGGCGCCGGCAGTCGCCAGGCGCGAACACGCTGGACGCAACTGCCAGCCGGAGTCGTAACCGCGCCCGGGGCGCCGTCAACTGAGATACCGCCGATGCCACACGACGATCGCAAACTGTTCGACCCCGACCCCGCCGCCCTGCGCCGCAGTCCATCAAGCGGCAAGAGTAGTTGACGCTGAACACCTCGGGCTCCCCCGGGTCGTGGTACGCTGGATTGGCACCAGACCCCGGTTGACCGCGAAGCATGTCGGAGAGGCGCTGGTCGCCCTCACGCTCTTGCCTCGCGTGAGAGCGGACGCAGCGAGGGGCTCCGGGCGGCCTTGGTCGAGGTGTTGAGCACGACGGACTGGCCGGCGCGGGGAGACGGGGGCGTGAGCCAGGGGTGGTGGCACGACACGCAAGTCGACGCTCATCCGATTCCGCCGGGTCGTGGGAGGGCGAGCCTCGGCAAGCGACAATGAGACCCGCTACGAGGCCTACTGACACCGATGGCGAACATGACGCGAACCGAGGGCCTCTGCAGTCCGGCGACAAGGGAAACGGCTGGCAGTACTTTGGCGAGCTTCCTTAACCATCTATAGATAAAGGACTTGGGCCGCTAGCTCAGTGGTAGAGCACCTGACTTTTAATCAGGGTGTCGCTGGTTCGATCCCAGCGCGGCCCACACCCCGCCCCGCGCCGGTGCAGTGCCGCGCAGAATGGTTTCGCGAACCCCGGGTTGCGGGCTGCTAGCGCGAAGCCTCGGCCTCCCGTTCTTCCGCCCGCGTGCCGGCTAGAATACCTTCGAGGCCGTAGTTCCCCTCGTGGCACGCATATTCGAAGGTCGGGTTGGGCGAGCGCGCGACCGGCACCTCGGCGGTCCAGGGCCGCTCGAACGTGCGGGGGTCGTTTATCGTGAAGCGATAGAGCAGCGTCTCGGCGTCGGCGCGCGTGAAGCGCTCCTCCAGCCGCATGTCGCCCGTCACCCCACGGAAGTTGGTCTCGTCCCGGAAGTTCGCCGTCTCGACCACCAGGGTGTCGCCGTCCCAGTAGCCGCGGGAGCTGCCCAGCCACTGCCGGATGTCAGGGTCCAATGGGCCCCGGTCGTCAATCGGCACGATCCGCGCGTCGTGCACCATTTCGTTGAGGATGACAACATAGTCCTCGGTCTGGAAGAGCTGGAAGATGTTGTTGTACGCGCTGGGAGCCATGGGCGGACCGCTGTTGAAGCCCACCAGGCAGCGCTCGGCCAGGTTGCGATCCGCCCACGAGTCGGCCGGATGCTCCGCCAGATAGGCGCGCCGCGCCGCTTGGCGCTCGCGCGCCACCGGCGTCAGGTCGGGAATGCGCCCGCTCGGCGGATCGACCACGAGCGACGTGCGCCGGTCGGCCGCGACGTCCGATCCGAAGTCGAACCAGAACTCATCGTAGGTGCCGGTGCGCGTGTCGCTCGAGCCGATGCCGTTCTCCGAAAGGAACTGCGTGAACTGCTCGGAGCGGGCCACGATGGCCGCCACGTCCTCGTCGGTCAACGTCGCCCTGTCGGCGAACTCGGCGGGACGTTCCATCGGCGTCAGGGTTGCGTAGTCCCAGACCCCCTGCAGGTCGGGCTTGCCCCATGGCGTGCGCGGCACGTCACCGGACTGGGCATATGCGGGCGGCGGCGCCAGGGCAACAACCACCGCCGCAAGCAGCAATGCGGGCAGCAAATGTTTCACATGAACCCCCTTGGGTACGTCGTGCAGCTCCAGAGAGCTGCAGAATTCCAAATGCGTCAGTCTACCAGCCCGTGACCTCCGGCAGGCTCTGCCCGTCGCAGGCAATCGACCCGCTGCGCCATGGTGGGGGAACCTCTGCATACGCCGACAGGAGAGAACATGTCCACGAACAACCCAGGACCCGGGCGACCGGTTCGCGCGGCGCAGCGACTGGTCGTGCTGCTCGCCGCTGGCGGGGCCGTCATGGCCGGCGGGCCGCACCCGGCGGCACAGCAGACGACGGGCGCCGATGCACGGCGCGTATTCGCCCCGGTGCCGGTCAGCCTGCGCGTGCTTGCCGATAACGTGTACCAGGCCACCGGGAACGGGAACAGCCACCTAATCCATACGTCCGAGGGCAACGTGGTCTTCGACACCGGCAACGCGTTCGCCGGACAGGCCGACGACCACTACCGCCTGCTGCGCGACGCCGCGCCGGGTCCCCTCCGCTACGTCATCTACAGCCACTCCCACCCCGACCATACCGGCGGTCATCCGTATTGGATCGACGAGGGTCCGGAGATTATCGTCCACCGCGAGTTCGAGGAAGAGCGCCGGTATACGCAGGCGCTGTCGCGGTTCGGAGGCCGGCGCCTGCGACGGCTGCGCCCCGCCCCGGCACCGGCGGCCGGCACCGGGCAACCCCCGCAGCGCACCGGACAACCCCCGCGGCAGCGCCCGATCACGCCGGACATTCTCGTCGGCGACCAGGACTACGTGTTCGACCTCGGCGGCGTCCGGTTCGAGGTCTTGAGCACACCCGGCGCCGAGGGCGCCGACAACGTCTCTCTCTGGCTGCCCGCGCGGCGGATCCTGTTCACCGGCGATACCCTCGGCTTTCTGTGGGACGGATTCCCCAACATCTTCACCATGCGCGGCGAGAAGGTCCGCAGGCCGATGGAGTACATCCGTACGCTGGAGCGGTTCATGGCGCTCGAACCGGACATGGTGGTGCCCAGCCACCACGATCCAATCCGGGGCCGGGAGCACGTGCTGGCCGGCCTGCGCAGGATGCGCGATGCCGTGCGCTACGTGCACGATGCCGTCGTGGCGGGCATGAATGCGGGCAGGACGGTGCACGAGTTGATGGAGGCAGTGACGCTGCCGCCGGACCTGGATCTGCACGAGGGGCACGGCCGGGTGTCGTGGGCCGTGAAAAGCATCTGGGAGTACTACGGCACCTGGTTCCACTACGACAGCACCACGGAGCTGTATCACGTGCCGGCGCGCAACGTCTATGGGGAGCTGGCCGGACTGGTCGGGACAGATACCCTGCTGGCGCGGGCCCGGCAGCACCTCGACAACGGCCGGCCGCTGCACGCGCTCCATTTCATCGAGGTGGCGCTCGGCGGCGAGCCGGAAGGCGCCGCGGCGCTGCGGCTGTACCGCGAGGCGCACGAACGTCTGCTGGCCGAGTCCGCGGAGGTGGACAACGCCTACGAGCAGAACTACCTGCAGTCGGTTATCACCGAGACGACAGAAGCGCTGGACGGGCAGCCGCCGGGCGCGGGCGCGGCGCGGTAATGCCAGCGAGGAGGCGCCACACGCCGCGCCCGCCGGCCGCGCCGCGCGTGTGACGGACGCGAGTGTGTCAGAATGGACGCAGTCAACGCCGGGGTCGTTTCGAGGAGGTATCGCATGGGTCGTCGCTACTCGACTTGCCGCAACGTGATGACGTTCGCCGCCGCGCTGGCGCTCCTGGCGCCGCTGGCTGCCCCGCCGGCCGCACAGGCCCAGACGCAACCGACCGGCCACCGGACCGCGTGGGGTGATCCCGATCTGCAGGGCGTCTGGGACTTCCGGACGCTCACGCCGCTGGAACGGCCCGATGCGCTGTCCGACCAGGAGGTCTTCGCATCGGAGGAGGCAGCGGCCCAGTTCGCGGAGGCAACTGCCCACGCACTCGATGCGGACCGCCGGGACGGCGCCGACCAGGCGTTCGGGTTCGGCAGCGATATCGAACGGGCCTACAACAACTTCTGGATGGACTACGGCAGCAGCCTGACGGACGACCGGCGGACGTCGCTGATCGTCGATCCTCCCGACGGCAAGATCCCGTGGACGCCCGAGGGGCGCGAGCGTCCGGGCACGTTCGCCAGGGCGTTCTCCGGCATGGTGACGGAAGGCCCGGAGGACCGGGCGCTCTCCGAGCGCTGCATCCTGGGCTTCAATTCCGGACCGCCGATGCTGCCGAGCGCCTACAACAACAACGTGCAGCTGTTCCAGACGCCCGACAACGTGGTGATCTTCAACGAGATGATCCACGACGCCCGCATCGTCCCGCTCGACGGGCGGTCGCATGTGCCGGACTCCGTCCGCCAGTGGACGGGCGACTCGCGGGGACGCTGGGAAGGCGAGACCCTGGTGGTGGAGACCACCAACTTCCTGCGCGAAACCCACTTCAACGGCTCCAGCGCCAACCTGCACCTCGTGGAACGCTTCACACGCGTTGCCGACGACGTGCTGCTGTACGAGTTCACGGCGTCGGATCCGACCACCTACACCCGCGCCTGGACCGCCCAGATCCCGATGCGCCTCTCCGACAGCGCGCTCTACGAGTACGCCTGCCACGAGGGGAACTACGGCATGTTCAATCTGCTGGCCGGCGCAAGGGCCGAGGAGCGGGAAGCAGCCGCGGGCGGACGGTAGGTCTCCGCCCTCTGCCGGCGGGCTCGCTCAGCGCCCCGGGCCCAGCTTCAGCGCCGGCTGGCGCCGGGTCCATGTGCCGGTCGAGCGCCGCCGGCTGCTCACCGCCGGTCAGCCTGACACTGCTGACCGGCGGTGTCGGTGAGCGCGGGCTGCCTCACACCGCGAAACAGAAATCGTGCTCCTCGAAGCGCGACACCTGCGCGCCGCGGAACCAGTGCTGCGCGGCCAGCCGGTGGAGTGCCGCGGAACCGGCCCCCGAGCATCCACGTAGAGGCTATCGGTCCGCATAGTACCGCAGCGGCGCGAGCACCGTGGAGCGGCATCCACGCGCGTCGGCGTCGGAGCCGCTCGCGTCGCTTCGCCCCGTCGCGACGGCCGCGTGCGGCGCGGATCTGCCTGCTCGCGAGAACTTGCCTCGTCGCGGTAATGGTACCGGAAGTCGGTTGGGGCAGCGCTCAGAGCGCGGCGTCAGCCCCGCTCCAGACGCTCCTGCAGCCGCGCGAGGGCCGCCCGGGTGCGGGACAGCTCCGCCAGCAGCTCCTCGCGGCTCGGGGGCGTCGCGAGCGCCTGCAGCCGGTCCTGCTTGGCCTCGTCCAGGCTGTTGATCACCACGGCAATGAACAGGTTGATGACCACAAAGGTGCCCACGACCACGAAGCTCACGAAGTAGGCCCACGCCCACCAGTAGTGGTCGAGCGCGGCGTACATGATGTCGGTCCAGTCCTCCAGAGTGACGATGCGGAACAGCGACAGCAGTGCGATGCCGAGCGTGCGCCAATGCGTGGGGTCGATTTCGCGGAACAGGTGGTAGCCGGCGACCCCATAGACGTAGAAAATGATCGACATCAACGCGAGCACGTTGAACATGCCGGGCACGGAGCGGATCAGCGTGGCGACGATGAGTCGCAGCTCGGGCAGGGCCGACACGAGCCGCAGCACCCGGAACAGGCGGGCGAGCCGGGCGAGGGTGGCCAGCTCGCCCGTGCTCGGCAGCAGGCTGACGGCGATGACCGTGAAGTCGAACAGGTTCCAGCCGTCGGCGAAGTAGTCCCGCAGCCGAGGCCACACGGCCGCCATCTTGATCAGGGCCTCGACAACGAAGATGGCGAGGAACGCCCGGCTCGTCAGCTCGAAAACGCCGCCGAAGCGCGCGGCCAGCGCCACCGACGTGTCGAGGCCGATGACGACGGCGTTGGCGGTAATGACCGCGGTGACGCCGTGGCGGAACCAGGCGGCGCCGGCCGTCCGGCGCGCCCATGCGACGAGTCGACCGTCCGATGCGGGCGGCGGTCCGGTCGGGTTCATGGGATGGCCGGCAGTCCGCGGTGCGTCCCGCACTCGGCGGGGCAGACAGTCCTCACAACGTCATTCTAGGCGGAAGGCAATCAGACGGAGCAGCCGCGGCCGGGCAGGGGTCGGTATCAGTAGCGGACGCGCAATCCCCCGCTGGCCCAGGTGCCGGGGGGCAGGAATCCGTTCTCGTAGTAGGCGTTATCGAATAGGTTCTCGACCTTCAGGTAGAGATCCAGGCCGCGATCCCGCCGGCCCAGCAGGTCGTAGCGGACCACCACGTCGCCCTTCACGGGACCGGCAAAGATGAAGTGGCGGCCCAGCCCGCCGAACGGCGACAACGAATAGTCGCTGGCAACGAACAGGTCGAACGTCACGCTCGCACGCTGGGCGATCCACTGGGTGGCCGTGAGCGTGAACAGGTGCTTCGACAGCCCCAGCACGCCGAAGTAGTCCTCGCCGATGGTCGGTGTATTCGATTCCGCGTCGGTGTAGGTGTATGAGACCCGCAGCCTGGTCGCGAGCGACGGCGCAGCCTGCACGCTCGCCTCGACGCCGCGCGCCCGGCCGCCGTCCGTGTTGCGGTAGCCGCCGAACCGGCCGAAGGGGTCGTTGGCGGCCGGAAAGTTCGCGAAGTCGTAGATGATGGTCTCCTGCAGGTCGGTGTAGAACACGGTGGCGCTGAGCTGCAGTTGCGAGTCGAACAGCCACTGGTCGATGCCGCCGTCGTAGGCCACTGCGCGTTCCGGTTTCAACGCCGGATCGCCCCAGAAGCTGAAGGAGCTGCTGAAGGAGGAAAACGTCCCGCCGAAGCGCTCGAACGGCGACGGGACGCGGTAGCTGTTGCCCACGTGTGCCCGCAGCTTGGTCCCGCTGGCGGATAAGAAGTACGCCACGGCCGCGTCGCCCGTGTAGGCGGTCGGTACTTCGACGTTCAGGGCGCCGTACGGGTGGCTGCCGCCGACGAACACCGGATCCGGCAGATGGAACGTCTGGAACCGGCCGCTGAAGCTCAATTGCAGGCGGCTGTCGAGCAGCTCGAGCCGATCCTGCGCGTACAGTGTCTGACTGTAGGACGCGATCGTAATCGTTGCCGCGTCTCCCGAGGCCTCCCGGTAGTACTGCTCACGCTCGAACTCGTAGCCGGCGCTGAAGAAGTTGATCGTCCCGACTGCCGCGTCGAGACGGGCCTGGACCGTGTCGATACGTCCGTCGAAGTGGCTGCTGTTCTCGGCGAGGGGCTGGAAGCCGGGGCCAAGGGGTCCGTTGATGAACTCCCGGTTGGTGTCGACGCCCTGATAGCTGATGCGGTAGTTGGTGCCGGGCGCAACGCTGTGGCGCACGGTCGTCATGCCGTTGAGGAAGGAAGACTTGAGATTGTTGTCAGGATCGTTCGCACTGGGGACGAATGTGGCGCTGCCGCCCTGGAACGGCAGGCCCTGCTCGAACAGAGCGAGCTGATCCGTCGACAGGGCGACAGCCGGGACGATCCCGGCCGCGGGAAAGTTGGCGACCACTGCGTCAGGGAACTCCGGACTGTTGCGCAGGCGCACGTCGTCAACGGAGTACCACAAGCGGCCGGTCGCCGACAACGTGGGCGTGAACTGGTAGCGGACCATCCCCTGGGGGGAGGTGCTGCGATACGGGTTCGCGCCGCGAACGCCCTGCGTGACGTCGAGGTAGGAGACCGCCGCGCTGTACGACAGCCGGTCGTCGGCCGCGCCGCCCCGTATGCGGGGCACGGAACGGAACAGGCCGAGCCCGCCGCCCTCGACAAGGACGTCGCCTTGCGCGGGTCCGCCGCCGGTGCGCGACGTGATGTTGATGACACCCGCCATCGCATTCGAGCCGTACAGCGACGATCCCGAGCCGCGCATCACCTCGACCTGCTCGGTATCGACGGTGGCCAGATGGGCCAGGGAGCCGGTGCTGTCGCCCTGCGGGCTCGCGGCGTCCCGAAAGCGCATGCCGTCGATGAGCACCGCCGTATCCTGGTTCCGCATGCCGCGCGTCTGGATGGTCGTCAAGCTGCCCGGCCCGCCCAGCGACCGCACGCGGATGCCCGGCAGCGTGCGGACGGCCTCGGCTACTGACATCTCGTTGCGCAGGGCGAGCTCGTCCGCGTCGATGACATCGACCGCCTTCGCCACTTCCTGCACCGTCAGCGGGGTGCTCGACGCCGTCACCACCACCTCGGCGACCACACCCGAGACCCCCAGTGTCAGGTCGCTGCTGCTGTTGCCGTCGACGCGGATTACGGTGGCGCCCGACAACGCGCCTGCGGACGCCTGCGCCTCCAGGACATAGGCGCCGGCGGGAATGTCCTCGAATGCGTAGCTCCCGTCCGGAGCGCCGAGCGTCTCCCGCACCTGGCCGCTCGCGCGGTCGAAGAGCCGGATCTGGGCGTTCGGAACCGCCCGGTCCTGCGGGTCGCGAATGCGCCCGGCGAGACTGTCGGCGGCGGCATGCTGCGGCAGCACGGCGAGCGCACCCGCAATAGCTATCGGGCATAGCCTGCGTACTGAAATCCCTTGCATTGCTTTCCCTTCTCGTGTGCGAGGCCAAGTCTAGCTGGCGGGGGCTGCAGGCGGCCATTGAGGATGGTCTGCAGTCTGGCCGCGGTGGTCCTTGCCGCCGGGGTTCGTGGTCGGTAGTGCGCGGTCGCTCTCGCGGCCGGCTTTGTCGCCGGTGCCGTCTGGCGCTGGCGCCGCCGGCTCGGTACCGACTACGGCAAGGCGTAGGCCACCAACTCTGCGATCCGCTCCGCGTCCAGGGCCGCCACGACGAGGTACTGCCGGCCGGCCGCCCGGTACGTGATCGGGAAGCCGGTGGTGGGCCCGCCCGGCAGCGTCAGCTCGTGGACGACATCGCCGGTCCGCTTGTCGTACGCACGCAGAACGGGAGCGCCCCGTTGCCCCTCGCCCGCGAACAGCAGGGTGGCCGTCGCGAGCAGGCCGGAACTCTGCGTGAGGATTCCGGTCCGCGGCACGTCCACGCCCTGCAGGTCCGGGTGTTCCCGAATGTAGGCCGGGGTGTCGCCGTGCGGGACCTGCCACAGCACCTCTCCCGCGGTCAGGTCAATCGCGGTGATGCGACCGTAGGGCGGCTTCAGCAGCGGCAGGTCGCGGACGGTCGGCACGCCCCGTGCAAAGGAGATATGGTAGCGCACGCCCGTCCCCTCCGTGCCGTCCGTCAGTCCGAACAGCGTCGGCCGCGTCTGCGACGGCACAAAGAGGAGGCCCGCCTCGACGTCCACCGCGCCGCCCGGCCAGTTGACGCCGCCGCCTGCGCCGGGGGCCCCGAGGGTGCCGAGGTTGACTCCCGGCTCGATGACGGACGGCGGCGTGTAGAGCGGCCCGAGCCGAATCTGCTCCACGATCCGCAGCGCCTCCGCGCGCAGCGTCGGCGTGAAATCGATCAGGTCGTCCTCGGTAACCCCCTGGCGCTCGAATGCGGGCGGCTTCGTCGGAAACGGCTGCGTGGGCGACGCCCGCTCGCCCGGCACGTCCGAGGGCGGGACCGCCCGCTCCTCGATGGGCCAGACAGGTGCGCCGGTCGCGCGGTCGAGAACATACGCGAAACCCTGCTTCGAGAGCTGCACCAGGGCCGCGATCGGCACCCCGTCGACCTCGATGTCCACGAGGATGGGCGCGGTGGGAATGTCGTAGTCCCACAGTTCGTGATGGGTCAGCTGGAAGTGCCAGACCCGCTGGCCGGTCTCCGCGTCCAGGGCCAGCACCGAGTTGCCGAACAGGTTGTCCCCGGGCCGATAGCCGCCGTAGTAGTCGTTGGTGGGAGTCTCGGTCGCCACATAGAAGAGGCCGAGCGCCGCGTCAGCCGTCACGGGTGCCCAGTGCCCGACGTTGCCCGTGTATTTCCAGGAGGCGTCGAGGAGTTCCGGATGCTCCTCCACCCAGTCGTGGGTGCCGGTGGGCACGTCCCAGAGGGCCTCGTCCGCCCTGAGCCAAGTCTCGACGCCGAACTCCCCCGCCTTCGGGACCGTGTTGAAGCGCCACAGCATCCGACCGGAGCGGGTGTCGTAGGCCACGACGTCGCCGGGCATGTTCATGGGCCAGACCTCGTTGGGCGAGGCGCGCGTGGGAATGCTCCCCGTATGGAGCGAAACCGAGGCCACGAGCGCGTTGCCGAGAATCGCCGGTGGCGATGTGTTGGCCACCCGGCCGGCCCGTTCCGCGGCCGGCCGCTCGCTCCAGCGCAGGTCGTCCATCATGTCCACCACGCCGGCCGCGCCGAAGTCCTCGACGAGCTCGCCCGTCCGCGCGTCGAGGGCCGCCAACTGGAAGCTCGGCGTCACCACGAAGATGCGCTCGTCGCCGGCCCCGTCCGTCCAGTAGGAGACGCCGCGCCCCGCGCTGCGCGCCACGGGCTCGATGATGTCGCCCCAGCGGCGCTCGTTGTCGCCCGGATGCCAGTTCCAGAGCGGCTCGCCGCTGGCCGCGTCGAGGGCGATCACGCTGCGCTGGTTGCCGATGGTCGTATAGAGGACGCCGTCGACCACGATGGGACTGATCTGGGTGCGGCCGGACGGCGGCGGCGTGCCCTGGTCCCGTGCACTCCAGCGCCACGCCACCGCCAGGTCCCCGACGTTGCCGGCGTGGATCTCGTCGAGCGGCGAGTAGCGGGTGGCGCCCGCGTCCGCCCCGAACACGGGCCACTCCCCATCGGCAGCACCGTTCTGCGCGCTCACAGCGACGGTTCCCAGCCACGCTACCGCCGCGACCGCCGCCCAACGGATGACCGGGTACCGACCGGCAAGCACTCTGCGCATGGCTGCTGACGCACCTCCTCGCCAGCGCGGCCGCGCCTGGCTGGCCAGACCATGGCACAATCGCCTGGGGACGTCAAAATGGCGCGCGTCCATATCGAAATCAACGACGGCACCTGCGCAGCGCAGCACACGCCGTTGCGTAGCACTGCAGAATAGGGGCATGAGAATGCGTCAGACGATCCTGGCCCTGGCCGGCCTGCTGCTCGCTTCCGGCGCCTGCGACGCGGCGGCGCAGGTTGTGCGCTGGCAGGTCGACGGCACGACGCGCGAAGCCATCGTCCACGCGCCGGCGGAGGCGGGCGAGACCGCAGCGCCCCTGGTGCTTGCGTTCCACGGATTCGGCGACAACGCGCAGAACTTCCAGTACACCGACATTCACGGCGCGTGGCCCGAAGCCGTCGTCGTGTACTTCCAGGGGCTCCCGCGGCGGCGCGGCCTGCCCGGCTGGCAGGTGGAGCGCGACGGCCACGACCGCGATCTGCGGCTCGTCGACGCGGCGCTGGAATCGCTGCGGGAGACGTACCGCATCGACGACGAGCGCATCTACGCGACCGGCTACTCGAACGGGGGCATGTTCACCTACCTGCTCTGGGCCGAGCGTCCCGACGTGTTTGCCGCCTACGCCCCGGTGGCGGCTCGTCTGCCGCCCTCGGTGCGGCCCGCGCAGGCCCGGCCGGTCCTGCACGTCGGCGGCGAACGTGACCACGTGGTGAGCTTCGCGGCGCAGGAGGCCGCGATCGCGGTCGCCCGCGAGGTGAACGGCGTCGAGGCAGCAACCGCCTGCGGGACCGGCTGCACGGTGTACGGGGCCGCGACGGACGCGCCGGTCATGACGTGGATCCACGACGGGGCCCACGTCTACCCGCGCGGGACCAGCGAGCGCATCGTCGCATTCCTTCGCAAACACGCCCGCGCGCACTGACGCGCCGCCAACTCAGTCGAGGTACAGCAGATGCAGACAGTGACGCAGCAGCGGCTCGTGTGGTTCTTCGTCGCGTTGGCGGCAGTGGGCATGCTCTCGGCTGCCGTTTCCTCGGTCGGGCCGGCCGCGGTTGAACGGAGCGCGGCGCGCGATCTGCAGACCGTCGAGCCGGCCGAGGTCGGCGTGTCCGCGAAGCGGCTCGAACGACTCGCGGCCGGGATGCAGCGGCTGGTCGACGACGGGCGACTCGCCGGGGTGGTGACGCTCATGGCGCGCCGCGGGAAGATCGTCCACGCCCACGTGGCGGGCGTTCAGGACGTCGAGACCGGCGCGCCGCTGCAGCGCGACTCCATCTTCCGCATCTACTCGATGACCAAGCCCATCACCGGCGTCGCCCTGATGATGCTCTACGAGGAGGGCCGCTGGCGCCTGAACGACCCGGTCGCGCGCTACATACCCGGGTTTGCCGACCTGCAGGTGCACGCCGGCTACGACGACAGCGGTGAGTCCCGGCTGGTTGCCGCCGAGCGTTCGATGACCATGGCCGAGCTGATGTCCCATGCGGGCGGCCTCGCCTACGGCCTGGGCACAGCCAACCCCGTCGACCGGCTCTACCGCGAGCGGAGCGTACTGAACGCGGACGCGCCGCTGTCGGTCATGATCGACAAGTTGTCGAACCTGCCGCTGGTGGCCCAGCCAGGCACCCGCTGGTACTACAGCATCGCCGTCGACGTGCAGGGCTACCTGGTGGAGCAGCTCTCCGGGCAGCCGTTCGCCGAGTTCCTCCAGCAGCGGATCTTCGATCCGCTGGGCATGGTCGACACGGCCTTCTACGTGCCCGAGAACAAGCTGGACCGCGTAGCGCTCATCTACGGCGAAAGCGACGACGGCGGGCTCGAGCGGTTCGATATGGGCCCCACGCGCACGGCGCTGCCGGCCGGGCCGTCGGGCGGCGGCGGTCTGTGGGGAACCGCCGACGACTACCTGCGGTTCACGCAGATGCTGCTCAACGGCGGCGAGCTCGACGGCGTGCGTCTGCTGGCGCCGCGCACGGTCGAGATGATGCACACCAACCACCTGTCCCCGGCGGCGCTGGCCACCATGCGCGCCGGCCAGGGATTCGGCCTCGACTTCGCCACGGTCCACGATCCCGCGGCAGCGGGCGAGCCGTACGTGGCCGGCTCGTACTACTGGGGCGGCGCCGCCGGCACCTGGTTCTGGATCGATCCGGCGACGGACCTTGCGTTCGTCGGCATGATCCAGCACCGCGGCACGGCGGTCCGCGAGGTGCAGGGCATGTCGCGCAACCTCGCCTACCAGGCGATTCTCGACTGACGACCACTGACCGGCAGCCGAGCGACGCTGGACGGCCGGCCGCCGCGGCGCCGGACAAGCTATACTGCCCCTGCCGGGCAGCGCGGCCGGCAACGGCAGACGTTCGCTGGCCCGCAAGGGCGAAGGAGGAGTGATGAACGTGCCATACCGGATCGCCATGCTCACGCTCGCGTTCGCGATGGCCGCCCCGGCGCTCTCGCTGCCGGCGGCGGCGCAGGTCGCCGAGACGCAGGAATGGACGGCGCCGCGAACGGAGTACGGGCACCCCGACATCCAGGGTCGCTGGAGCAACTCGTTCCTGACGCCCCTCGTGCGGCCGGAGGGCCAGGGGCCGACACTCACTCCGGAGGAGGCGGCCCAGCTCGAGCAGGGCGCCCTGGGCAGTCTCGCAGCCAGCTTCGAGCCGCTCGATCCCGACCGGCCCGCTCCCGATGCATCGAACAATCCGGGCGGCTACGACCGCTTCTACGTGGACTCGGGTGACCGGATCGTCATCGTCAACGGCGAGCCGCGCACGTCGTTCATCACGCGCCCCGCAAACGGCCGGCTGCCGGAGCTCACCGCGGAGGGCAAGCGGCGCCGCGCCGAGCAGGCCGCCTACGGCAGCCAGTTCGGCGAGTTCGACCACCCCGAGCTGCTGCCGCTGCCCGAACGCTGCCTGGTGCCGCTGGGACCGCGGACCGGCCCGCCGATGTTCGACGCCGGGTACAACAACAACTACTACATCGTCCAGAACGCCGACCACATCGCCATCATGATGGAGCAGTTCCGCAGCGCCCGCATCATCCGCCTGGGTGACGGCCCGCGGCTGCCCGGCCACGTCCGTCCGTGGCACGGCGACTCCTGGGGCCGCTGGGAGGGCGACACGCTCGTCGTCGAGACGACCAACCTCCATCCGCTGCAGCACGACGTGCAGCAGAGCGTGTTCGCAAACGAGCTCGACCGGCGGACCGGCAACCTGGTCTCCGAGGAGATGAAGGTCATCGAGCGATTCACGCGCGTGGACGAGGACACCCTGCTCTACGACTTCACGGTCGACGACCCGGTTATCTATACCGAGCCATGGGGCGGTGAGATCCCGATGTGGCGGCTGCACGAGCAGATGTACGAATACGCCTGCCACGAGGCCAACTACGGCATGTTCAACATCCTGCGGGGCGCCCGCTACCAAGAGCGTCAGGCCGCCGAGACGGGCGGGCAGGAGCCTTGAGTCGGCGTCGGACGTCCCGGAAAGCCTCCGCGCGAGGTGGAACGATGAGAATGGTGTCGCAGCTCGCAAGCCGTGTCGGCGTGCTGGCGCTCGGGACGGTTCTGGGTGCCGGGTTCCCCGCCGAACTCGCCGCGCAGACCGGACCGCCCGCGGACGTTCCCCGGGCGGAGATACCGCGGACGCCCACCGGTCGGCCGGACATGAACGGCATCTGGCAGGCCCTGGGGAACCATCACTGGGACATCGAGCCGCACCAGGCCCGGGCGGCCCTGCAGTTCCGGCCCGGGCCCATCGTCCCGGTGCCTGCGGAAGGGGTCGTGGCGCTGGGCGCACTGGGCGCCGTACCCCCGGGCTGGGGCGCCGTCGCGGGCGGCGAGATTCCGTATCTGCCCGAAGCGTTGGCCGTGCGGGACGAGAACCGCGAGCACTACCTGGAGCGGGACCCGGCCATCAAGTGCTTCCTGCCCGGCGTGCCGCGGGCGGTCCTCGAGCCGATGCCCTTCCAGATCTTCCAGAGTGAGGGCCACTTCCTCATCGCCTACGAGTTCGCCAACGCGGTGCGCGACGTCTACCTCGAAGATCCCGGTCCGTCGGTCCTGGATGCCTGGATGGGCCAGTCGGTCGGACGCTGGGAAGGTGACACGTTCGTGGTCGACGTGAACGCGTTCAACGGGATGACATGGCTCGACCGGGCCGGCAATCACCACAGCGCGGCGCTCGAGGTAACCGAGCGCTACACGCTGGTCACGCCGTACCACATCTGGTACGAGGCGACGCTGGAGGACCCCAATACGTTCTCCCGCCCGTGGACGATCCGCCTGCCGCTGTACAAGCAGATCGATCCCAACGCCCGGTTGGGCCAGTTCAAGTGCATCGAGTTCGTCGAGGAGCTCATGTACGGCCACCTGCGCAAGACACCCGTGGGAGCCGGGGAGCAGCAGCCATGACATCGACCGAGAGGCAGCGAGGAGGATCACGATGACAAGGAACCTGATGCTCGGCGCCCTGGCGCTGACGGCCGTTGCACTCGCCTGGCACACCGGACCGCTCGTGACGCCCCTGGAGGCACATCACGCCTTCACCGCCGAATTCGATGCCAACGCCCCGATCCGCCTCGAGGGCACGGTCGTCCGGGTCGAGTGGGTCAATCCCCACACCTGGATCCACCTGGAGGTACAGGCAGACGACGGCTCGTCCCGCGTCTGGATGGTCGAGGGCGGCACCCCCAATGTCCTCGCCCGCCGCGGTCTGCGTCGCGATTGCCTCCCCGCCGGCACCGAGCTGGTCGTCGACGGCTACCAGGCCAAGGACCTCTCCGCTGCGATGGCCAACGCCCGCAACGTGACGTTCCGCGACGGCCGCCGGTTCTTCGTCGGCTCCTCGGGCACCGGGGCGCCCTACGACGGTCAGGCCACCACGGCGGACGCGCCCTGCTGAGCTCCGTGCGGCGCGGGACAGCGGGGAGGGCAGCGCATGGCTCCGACGAAGGCTGACCGGGACGCACGTCCCCCCGACGCAGGGCGCGGCGGCGCCATGGACCGCTTCCTCGGCAGCGTCGAAGCGGTCGGCAACCGCCTGCCGGATCCGGCGATCCTGTTCCTGCTCCTGCTCCTGCTGACGTGGGTGGCATCGGCGCTGCTGGCACCGATTGCATTCACGGAAATCCACCCGCGGACGGGCGAGCCCCTGCGCATCGCGAATCAGCTCACCGGCGCCGCGCTGACCGAGTTCATGGTCAACCTGGTGCCGACGTTCACCGGGTTTCCACCCCTGGGCGTCGTGCTGGTGGCGCTGCTCGGCGTCGGCGTGGCGGAAAAAACCGGCTTCATCAGCGCCGGACTCAAGCTGCTCCTGGGCGTGACGTCGCCGCGCCTGCTGACGCCCATGCTGCTGCTGGCAGCCATCGTCAGCCACACGGCGGCCGACGCCGGCTACGTGCTGGTAATCCCGCTCGGCGGGGTGATCTTCTACGCAGCCGGCCGACACCCTCTGGCGGGCATCGCGGCGGCCTTCGCCGGCGTGTCAGGCGGCTTCTCGGCCAACTTCATCCCGTCGGGCATCGACCCGCTGCTGCAGGGTTTCACGCAGTCCGCGGCCCAGATTCTCGATCCCGAACGGGTGGTCAACCCGCTCAGCAACCTGGCGTTCACCGCTGCGTCGTCGTTGCTGGTCATCGCCGTCGGCTGGTACCTGACCGACCGGGTCATCGAGCCGCGGCTGCGAGCCACCGCCATCGACGGCGATCCCGACGCCATGCCCAAGCTGGAGCCGCCTACCACCGACGAGCGGCGCGGCTTCCTGGCCGGCTCGGCCGCGCTGGCCGCGGGATTCCTCCTGCTGCTCCTGGCCGCGCTGCCGGGCGATTCACCGCTGCGCACCGCCGACGGCTCGCTGACCAACGTCGGGGCGCCGCTGATGGGCATGCTGGTGCCGCTCATCTTCGTCCTGTTCATCATTCCGGGCGTGGTGCACGGCTACGTCGCGGGCACGGTGAAGGGCCACCGCGACATCGTCGCCGGCATGACGGACGCGATGGGCACGATGGCCTACTACCTGGTCATGGTCTTCTTCGCGGCGCAGTTCATCGCCGCCTTCAACAACTCGAACCTCGGTGTGCTCATCGCGCTCAAGGGCGCCAACCTGCTGCGCGACCTGAGCCTGCCGCCGCAGGTGACCATCGTCGGCATCGTTCTGCTGACCGCCGTAGTCAACGTATTCGTCGGCTCGGCCTCGGCCAAGTGGGCCCTGCTCTCCGCCATCTTCGTGCCAATGCTGATGGAGCTGGGGATTGCCCCCGAGCTGACGCAGGCCGCCTACCGCGTCGGTGACAGCGTGACCAACATCGTCACCCCGCTGATGCCGTACTTCCCCCTGGTGGTGGTGTTCGGGCAGCGCTACGTGAAGGCGACCGGCATCGGCACCGTGCTCTCGCTGATGCTGCCGTACGCCGCCGTGCTGCTCGTGACCTGGACGCTGTTTCTGGTCGGCTACTGGCTGCTCGGCGTGCCACTCGGCCTGCAGGCCAGCTACGTCTACCCGTAAGCGGCGCGTCCGCGGCCGCTCCGCCCACCGTTCCGACGCCCGACGGTCAGACCCCCGCGAGCGGACCCGGGGGCGCGTCGAGGTCGAGCGGATCGCCGCTGTTGGCGATGCGCTCGACAGGCACGCCGAGCTTGTCGAGCACGGTCACCAGGAGCGACGCCGCCGGCTCGTGGTCGTAGCGCAGGTGGCGCCCGCCCCGGAAGCCGAACTGGTCCTGCGACCCGACCAGCAGCATCGGCAGATTGTGCGAGTCGTGGGTGTTGCCGTCCGCCATGCCGGCCCCGTAGAGCAGCAGCGTGTGGTCCAGCAGCGACCCGTCGCCGTCGGCCGTCCGGCGCAGCTTCTCCAGGTAGGACGCGAACAGCGCGGCGTGGTACGCGTTCAGCTTCGCGAGCAGCGCAATCCGTGCCGGATCGTCCTGGTGATGCGACAGGGGATGGTGGGCCTCGGCGACCCCAATCTGCGGGTACGTCCGCCCGCTGTACTCGCGCCCGAGCATGAACGTCGCGACGCGCGTCAGGTCGCACTGGTAGGCCAACACCTGCAGGTCGCACATCAGGGCGCAGTAGTCCTCGTAGCTCGCCGGTATCCCGCCGGGCTGCTCCACCAGCGGCAGCTCCATCGCGCTCTGGTCCTCGGCGTTCCGAATGCGCCGCTCCACGTCGCGCACGGCCGTCAGGTACTCGTCGAGCCGGGCCCGGTCGCCGGCGCCGAGCTCGCGCTCGAGGTCCGCCAGCGAGTCCAGCAGCGAGTCGAGCAGGCTCCGGCTCCGCCGCAGGCGCTGTCTGCGTTCGGTCGGGTCGGTGGTCCCGCTGTCCCCGAACAGCCGCTCGAACACCACGCGGGGGTTGTCCTCGGCCGGCGCCTGCGTCGTCGGACTCGTCCACGAGAGCGAGTTGATGAAGGCGCACGTCGTGTTGTCACACGTCCCGACGAGGTCGAGGCGATCGAGCGCGAGCTCGAGCGAGGCCAACTGGGTGTGCCGGCCGAACTGCCGGGCCGCGATCTGATCGATCGACGTGCCGGCCTCGATGCCCTGGGCGGTGCGCTTCCCGACCACGCCGGTCAGGAACCTCGTCGCCGCGGTCGTATGGGTGCCGCCGCGGTTCTGAACGCCGTCCAGCCCCGAGAAGACCAGCATGCGATCGCGAAAGGGTGCCAGTGGCTGCAGGATCGGCGAGAGGTCGAGCGGCCCCGCGGCAGGCGGCGTCCAGGCGGGCATGATCATCCCGTTCGGGACGTAGACCACGCCGAGGCGCCGTACGGGTGCCGCCGGCGACTTCGCGAACGCGGTGAGCGCCGGCACCATCGCGTCGAGCAGCGGCAGCGCCACCGCGGCGCCCATGCCGCGCAGCACGCGGCGCCGGGACAACGCCGTCTTCGTGATCATCATGGTCGGATTCTCCAGGGTCGGGCTCTCCGCGGCAGTCGAACGGGTGCCGGCATGGCAGGTGGTCTCCTCAGGGGCCGGCTGGTCGGGGTGTCTGCAGCCGGTCGCCGGACGCGCGCCGCATTCGGAACGCCGAGCTCTTGACGATGCCCAGGACGAGCGCCGACAGGCGATAGTCGCTTGCGGCGGCTTCCCGCACGATGCCGCGCACCGTCGGGCGATCGTAGTACTCGAGCCGCCGGCCCAGCGCATACGCCAGCAGCTTCTCGGTCAGCGCTTCGACGAACTGCCGCTGCCGGCTCACCAGGAACGCGCGGAGTCCGGCCGGGCCCCGCAACTGCGTTCCGTCGGGCAGCACGGCCGAGCTGTCCACAGGCCTGCCGGCCTCGGCATCGCGCCAGCCGCCCACGGCATCGAAGTTCTCGAGCGCAAACCCCAGCGGATCCATCGGCGCGTGACACGTGGCGCACGCGGGGTTCTCCCGGTGCCGTTCCAGCCGCTCACGGACCGACGCGGGCCGGCCGGCCGCACCGCGATCCGGAAGCCCCGGCACGTCCGGCGGCGGTGACGGCGGCGGCGTACCCAGGAGGCTCTCCAGGACCCAGCGGCCTCTCAGCACCGGAGAGGTCCGGTTCGGATAGGACGTCACCGTCAGGAAGCTCCCCTGGCCGAGCAACCCGCCGCGCGGTTCGTCGTCGCGGAACGTGACGCGGCGAAAACGGCTGCCGTGCACGTTCGGGACGCCGTAGTGCCGCGCCAGTCTCTCGTTCATGAACGTGTAGTTCGCGCGCAACAGGTCGACCACGCTCCGGTCCTCCCGGAACGTGCTGCCGACGAACAGCCTCGTCTCCCGCTCGAACGCCTCGCGCAGGTTCTCGTCGAAGTCCGGAAAGGCGTTCGGGTCGGGGGCCGCGCCCGACAGGTTGCGCAACGTCAACCACTGGCCGACGAAGTTGTCCACGAGAGCCTGCGACCGGTCGTCGGCGAGCATGCGCCGCACCTGCCGCTCGAGCCCGGCGGGCGTGCCGAGCTCCCGGCGAGCCGCCGCACCGCGCAGCTCGGCGTCGGGAATGCTGCTCCACAGGAAGAACGACAGGCGGGAAGCAAGCTCGAGATCGCCGACCGCATACACGGTGCCTGAGGCGAGGCCGTCGGGCTCCCTCTCGATGCGGAACAGGAACTTCGGATCGGCCAGGAGCCGCTCCAGCGCGAACTGGACGCCGTCGTCGAAACTGCCCTCGCGGCGGCCCTCCCGGTAGAATCGCAGGAGTGTCTGCACGTCGCGCCCGGTCGCCGGCCGGCGGTACGCCTCGCTGGCGAGAACCGTGAGGATACGCTTCGCGCAGGTCTCCTCGTCGCGCGGCGCCGTCGGTCGGCAGGTGAAGATCTTGCGCCGGCTCGGCGTGTCGCCCGGGCCCGACACGTGGTACGGGCCGCGGATGGCGACGGTGTGCACCCACGGGTTGCTCTCGAGCGACTCGTCGCGCTCGGGGTATCCAGGCGGGTGGGGAACCCCGTCCTCGACCTCGGTTGGACGGCCCAGGAACGAAACAGTCACGAGACGCGAGCCGGCTTTCACCGGGAAACGCACCTCCAGGCCGGCGTCCGCGTCGCGGGCGTACAGTTCCCACGCCGGACTCCCGAAGATGTCACCGACAAAGCCGGCCGGCGGGGCCCCGCCGGTCTCTTCGCCGCCGACGACCGCCGACAGAATCCGCTCGCCATCCAGCCGGAGCTCGATTTCGTGCGGCGAGCCAAGCCCGATGATCACGTCGAACAACTGGCGGTACAGGCGGATGTCGACGACGTACTCGCCGTCGACCGGAAAACGATGTCGAATGGCGGCGCCGCCCCGCGAACCGAACGGCAGGGCGTCGCCCAGATAGTCGTCCTGCTCCAGCTGGACGCGGTATTCCTCGGTGGCCGGGACGCCCGGGGGAAGGCCGACCGCCAGGCGGCTCAGCCTCCGCGCCGCCGACAGATAGCGGTCCAGCAGGGTCGGCGAAACCGACAGCAGGCCGGCAATGTTGTCGAAGCCCTGCTCGTCCGCGCTGTCGGCCGGCAGCAGCGAAGTGACGTCGACATCCAGCGCCAGCAGATCGCGAATCGCGTTCCGGTATTCGGCGCGATTGAGTCGGTGGATACTGTCCGTCCGGCCAGGGTCGGGATGCAGCGCGGCAGCCTCGTCCAGTGTCGTCTCGAGCCACGCGAGGACGTTCTCCACGATGCTCGCGTCCGGTCGCGGCCGGCCCGGCGGGGGCATCGCACCGCTCCGCAGCTTGCGGATGACCTGTTCCCAGACCGGTGCATCCGAGGCGACATGCACCGCGTCCAGCGCCTCCAGCGACAGACCGCCCGTTCGCAGCCTGTCACTGTGGCAGCCGATGCAGTAGCGGTCCAGTACAGAACGCAGCGGAGAGGAACCCGGCGGCGCAACCTGCGGCCGCGCGGACGACGGCGGGCCGGCCGCGAGCGGGGCCGCCAGAGCGAACCACGCCGCCAGCGTCAGGACACCGACCGCGGCCCAGCGTGACATTTTCCTGCCTCTCAACGACTCGCCGGTCGACTGCAGGATGATAGCATCGCAAGCCGGTGCCGCTCAGCGTTCTTCGCGGTTCGTCGCACGTCGGTGCGGCGCGGGGTTCTTGCTAACGGGCGGCCGGGGCCCCACTGGGCCACCGTGGTACACTCGCCGGACAGCCGTGCGGTTCGGTCGCACGGGCGTCGAGTCGCGGCAGGAGCGAGGATTCGACACATGCGCATCCGGAGCAGACGACGCCAGGGGCCGTTGATCGGGCTGCTGGTGCTCGTCGCGACATTGGGCGCTGGCGCCGCCGACGCCCAGTTGGGGCGAGCGGTCCAAAGCGGCGACACGGCCGCGGTGCGGGCGCTCCTGGCGCGCGGCGCCGACGTGAATGCACGGCAGGGCGACGGCGCCACTGCCCTCCACTGGGCCGCCCACCTGAACGACCTCGAGGCGGCGGATCTCCTGCTTCGAGTCGGCGCGGCCGTGGACGCCACAAACGATCTGGGCGTCACACCGCTCTGGACCGCCGCGACGGGCGGCAGCGCGGCCATGGTCACCAGACTGCTGGCCGCAGGCAGTGACCCGAACATCGCGCCGGCTACCGGAGGCACACCGCTCATGGTGGCCGCCCGCCAGGGCAACGCGACCGCGGTCCGGTCGCTGCTGGCCCATGGCGCCGACGTGAACGCGACGGAAGGTGCCCAGGGGCAGACGGCGCTCATGTGGGCCGTTGCGCGGCGGCACCCGCAGGTGGTGCAGATCCTGCTCGCAGCCGGCGCGGACGTGCACGCCCGGACGAAGTCCTCCCGGCGGCACGTCCTGTTGTGCTGCCAGGCGGGTCTCGGCAAGACCGCGGGTGCCATGTGGGTCGATCAGGGCGGCTTCACGCCGCTGCTGTTCGCCGCGCGGCAGGGCGCCGCGACCGCGGCCGAGCGCCTGTTGAACGCCGGCGCGCCAGTCGACGACCAGGCTGCGGCCGGCACCACCCCGCTCGTCGTCGCGGCCCGGCACGGCATGCGCGAGGTTGCCGCCGTGCTGCTGGAGCGGGGCGCCGACCCGGACGCCGCCGGCGCGGGACACACTGCCCTGCATTGGGCCGCGCTGCGCGGCGATCGCGAGCTGACAGCGACACTCCTGGCCCACGGCGCCGACCCGAACGTGCGGCTCGCGCGGGGCTCGCTGCTCAAGCGCGACCAGCCTGCCTTCGCCTTCGACAAGTTCCTGGTCGGTGCTACGCCGTTCGTCGTGGCCGCCCGGCGCTCCGCCGTCGAGATCATGCACCTGCTGGCGGCCGGGGGCGCCGATACGTCGCTGCCGCTCCAGGACGGCCGGACGGCGGCCATGGTTGCGGCAGGCGGCAGAACCACGGGGCTGCTGGGACTGCGCCTCACGGAGGGGCAGATCCTGGCGACGGTGCGCTCGGCACTCGATCTCGGCGTGGACGCGAACGCCGCCAGTCTGTCCGGAGACACTGCCCTGCATGTAGCGGCGGACAGCCGGTTCGACCGCGTCATCCGGCTGCTCGCCGAGCGCGGCGCGGCCGTGAACGCGCGGAACCGCAGAGGGCAGACGCCGCTGGCCGTCGCGCTGGCGCCGCCGGAAGCGCCCGACGGATCGGCCATCGGCGGCGCGGCCCTCGGGCGCTATCGTGAAGCCTACGCCGCCTGGGTAGCCAGCCGGGGACAAACACCGACAGCGAAACTGCTGCGGTCGCTGGGCGGAACAGAATAGAGCGCGGCGACCGACTCGGCCCGGGCAGTCGCCCCTCAATCAGGTACACGAACAAGTTCGTGTCCCAGAACACCCGGCTCACGACCAACCCTCACGAAGCCGCGAGACGTAGGCATCAGCCTCCTCGTCCGCCCGGAGTGCCCTGCCGAGTCCCCGCAGCGCCAGAATGGGGTCAGGCGACACCTTGCAACAGCGCCGTTGCGACCCAAGCCTCGTCGGCGACGCTCAGCTTGTCGTGCATCGATTAGTCATTCTATCGAGGCATGATTGTCACGACACAACCCGTGTGCGTCTGATGGCAGGGACCATTCGGACCAGCGTAGCCTGACGGCTCCGGCTAACCCTAGCCGACCGGCTCGATCCTCAGCACGGCCCCGGCCTCGTGGTCCGTCGTCAGATACAACAGGCCGTCCGGGCCCTGCTTCACGTCGCGGATGCGCTGGTTGAGTTCGACCATCAGTTCCTGGTGGCGGATGGGCAGGCCCCGCTCGTTGAAGATGACGCGATGGAGCTGCGTCGTGGACATGCCGCCAACGAACAGGCTCCCCTTCCAGAACGGGAAGCGGTCGCCCGTATAGATGGCCATGCCGCCGGGAGAGACGACCGGGTACCAATAGAGGATCGGCTGCTCCATGCCCGGCGCGCAGGGGTCGGCCAGTTCCGGTCCCGTTCCACCGGTGCCTGCGGTCTCCTCGCCCGTGTAGGCGCGCCCGTATGACACGACGGGCCAGCCGTAGTTGCGGCCCGGCCTGACGACGTTGACCTCGTCACCGCCCTGCGGACCGTGCTCGACCTCCCACAGCTCGCCGGTCTCGGGGTGAATGAGCATCCCCAGCGGATCGCGGAACCCCAGGGCGAAGATCTCCGGCCGATAGTCCGGCTCGTTCACGAAGGGGTTGTCCGCCGGCGCGGTTCCATCGTCGTTGAGGCGCAGGATCTTGCCGGCGTGGCTGCCGGGATCCTGCGCCTGCTCGGCCGTGCCGACGCGGTTGCCGCCGCCGTGCGCCTCGTCGCGCAGGGGCATGCCGATCGACATGAAGATCTTGCCGTCGGGGGCGAAGACCAGCCTCGCGACGCTGAAGCCGCTGGCCCGTGCATCAGAAACGAAGATGTCCTCCACGTCCGTCAAGGTGTGGCCGCCGTCGTAGCGGCCGCGCCCGAGCACCTGCGTGCCCGAGAGCCCCTGGGCGCCGGTCGCTCCCGGCGGCACCTCGTCGTCGGCGTCAGGCTTCAGGTACGTGAAGTAGACGAGCTGGTTCTCGGCGAACTGGGGGTGGACCGCCACGTCCCACAGACCCCAGCGGCCGCCGTAGCCGGCGTGCACCTCCGGCATCCCCTCAATCGGCTGCGGGTCGAGCACGCCGTCGCGGATGACGCGCAGGTTGCCGGAGCGCTCCGCGACCAGCACGTCGCCGTTCGGCAGGAAGTCCACGGCGGACGGGCGGAAGAGCCCCTTGATGGGCACGACGCGGAAACGCTGGTCGCCGAAGCCGGACACTTGCGGCTCGTCGGGCAGCGTGTCGGGGCCGAACCCGCGACGGCCCTGCTGCGCGTTGCTGATGGCGACGAACAGGCACAGGGTGAAAACGACGAAGCCCAGGGCAAACCGTCTCGGCGCGCGTGCGGCTGTCATGGTAATCCTCCGGCTGACGTAGTTGTCGTCGTGACAAGCGTATTCTGGAAGCAGGAAGGTCGTTTGCGGTTCATCGGGAGATTCGAGATTCCCTTCCGCGATGGCGCCGTCCCCAAGCGCCGGAACCGGCTGAGCTAGCATGGATCGAACGAACGCAGCGGATCAACGTGCCCTCGCGCCCCCCGGACCGGCAACCCCGCACGGCAGAGCGTCCTGTGCGGCGTTACAATGCCTCGCGATGATCGGGCCTCGGATGCACATCGGCACCAGCGGGTGGCACTATCCCGGCGGGGCACAGGATTCTGCCGGGCCCAGGGAGTGGACTTACCGGGCCCAGGAGTGAACATGTCAGATTCGACATCCGCGGCGCGGCCGACGCGCGCAGCCGTGTCGATCGTCCTGCTTGCGCTGGCGCTGCCGTGGACGGCGGCGGACGCGTCGGGCCAGCCCGGGACGGCCGACGGCGAATGGCGGCACTACACCGGATCGCTCGACGGCAGCCGCTACTCGCCGCTCGACCAGATCGACGCGTCGAACTTCAACGACCTGGAGGTCGCCTGGCGGCTGCAGACCGACAACTTCGGCGACCGGCCGGAATTCAAGCTGGAGGGCACGCCGCTCATGATCAATGGCGTGCTCTACACGACGGCCGGTACGCGCCGGGCGGTCATTGCCGTGGACGCGGCGACCGGCGAGCTGTTGTGGATGCACCGGATGGACGAGGGGCGCCGCGGCCAGGCGTCGGTGCGGCAGCTCTCGGGGCGGGGCGTGGCGTACTGGACCGACGGGCAGGGCGATGAGCGGATTCTCTACATGACAATCGGCTACCGCCTCGTGGCGCTCGATGCCAGGACGGGCCGGCGGATCCCGACGTTCGGCAACGACGGCGTCGTGGACCTCAAAGTCGGCGTCGTCTACGGCAGGGGGACCCAGATCGACCTCGTCGAAGGCCAGGCTGCAATCCACGCTACGCCGACCGTCGCACGCGACTACATCATTGTCGGTGCCACGTTCGACGAGGGGCAGGCCGTCCCGACGCACAACAACGCGAAGGGTGTCGTGCGGGCCTACGACGTGCGGACCGGGACACTGCGCTGGTCGTTCAACACGATTCCCCGCCCCGGTGAGTTCGGCAACGAAACCTGGCTCAACGAATCGTGGGCCGTCAACGGCAACGTGGGCGTCTGGACGCAGATCACCGCCGACGAGGAGCTGGGCCTGGTCTACGTGCCTGTGGAAACGCCGACCTCGGACTTGTACGGCGGGCACCGGCCGGGCGAGAACCTCTTCGCCGAGAGCATCGTGTGCCTCGATTTGGAAACCGGCGAGCGCCGCTGGCACTTCCAGATCGTGCACCACCCCATCTGGAACATGGACCTGCCCGGCGCGCCACTGCTGGTGGACCTCACGGTCGACGGGCGCGCAGTGAAGGCCGTGGCCGTGCCGACCAAGCAGTCGCTGCTGTACATCTTCGACCGCGAGACCGGCGAACCGGTGTTCCCGATCGAGGAGCGGCCCGTGCCGCGAGGCGACGTCCCCGGCGAGTGGTATTCGCCGACGCAACCCTTCCCCACCAAGCCGCCGCCGTACGCGCGCAACGAGATCAGGATTCCGGACGACCTGATCGACTTCACGCCGGCGCTGCGTGCCCAGGCCATCGAGACGATGAAGCGCTTCAAGGTCGGGCCGGTCTTCACGCCGCCCATCCGGGGCGATGTCGACGGCCTGATTGCCACCGCGGCCATGGGCGCGATGGGCGGCGGCACGAACTGGCCCGGAGCCGGGTTCGACCCGGAAACGGGCATCTTCTACTCCCACGCGAACAACTCTTCGGTCAACCAGCTGTCGGTGACCGAGCCGCCCCAGGGCTTCTCGGACATTCGCTACGTTTCGGGCGTGCGGGGCCGCGACTTTCGGCGCCCCATGGCGGTGGCCGACGAGGCGCGGAGCAGCTCACCGCGCTACGTGGCCGGCGGTCTGCCCCCGAGCCGCGGCCTCAACGTCGACGGCCTGCCCATCGTCAAGCCGCCGTACGGGCTGCTGTCCGCCGTGGACATGAACCGCGGCGAGCTGCTCTTTCAGGTGCCGCACGGCGAGACGCCCGACGCGGTCCGCAACCACCCCGCACTGGCTGGTCTCGACATCCCGCTGACGGGTCAGGGCGGGGCGACGACCAATGTCGGGCTGCTGGTGACGCGGACGCTCGTGGTCCTTGCCGATCCGCAGGATACGAACCCGCCGGACCGGCCGCGGGGCGCGATGCTCCGGGCCTACGACAAGCTGACCGGCGAGCAGGTGGGCGCAGTCTACCTGCCCGCCAGCCAGAGCGGCGGCCCGATGACCTACCTGGTCGACGGCCGGCAGTACATCCTCGTTGCCGTCAGCGGCCGGGTCCATTCCGGCGAGTACATCGCGTTCGCGCTGCCTTGATCGTTCGCGCCACCCTGGATCGCGTTGCGGAATCAGGCCGGGCCGACCCCGCGCCGCGGCGCCACCGGCGCGGCAGCCCCCGGCCGCCGGTGCCGCGCGCACGCAGTCGTCGCGTCCCCGGCACCCGCGAGGCGGCACAGCCCGCGGTTCCAGGTGGGGGCGAAGCGCTCGAACGCCGCGCGGGCGGCGCCGCGGTCCGCGGCCGGCAGCAGCAGCAAGACGGCGAGCGGCAGTACCACGAACACGACGTCGTCCAGGCTGAATCCCACAGTCCGGCGGCCAACGACCTCCGAGCCGAAGCGCAGCAGAACGAGGAGGCTCAGGAACGGTGCCGGCAGAACCCACGGCACCAGTCCGACAGCCCGCCAGCCGGTGAAGCGCCATCCGCGCGGCGTCTCGATACCGAACACCCCCCCGTCGGCCGCCGTCTCGTTCAGGTCCAGGCGCCGCGTCCAGTCCAGCGCCGCGAGCACCCGCCGCTGAGCCCGGCACGTCCCGCATCTCCCGTTCAGCCGTACGCGATAGGCGCCGTCGGCTGCCGGCAGGAACAGAATCATCAGCGCCAACAGGTCCCACGGGAACATGGCGGGCACGAGGAGGAACTCGAGCGCCAGCGCAAATGCGATGTTTCCCGCCATGGCGAACGGCCACAGCCGCCGCAGCGCCAGGCCGATGGCCATGCCCATCTCGCCGGCCGTGATGGCCACGCTCATCGGACCCGGAACCCGCGCGATGACGGCGGCCAGCCCGCGCTCGAGATCCGCCACACCGGGCAGGACGCGAGTCGACTCCAGGTGCGTCAGACGCAGTCCGCGGAGGCCCCACTCGGGGCTGAACATCTTGTCGATGGACGTGTGGAAGTACACGATGGCGAGCTGCAGGCGCAGCAACCGCTCGGGCCACGCCGGGCACGTTGCGTCCATGTCGCGTCCGCCGGCGAGCCGGCGCAGCGTCAACCCGTCGGCCGCGCAGGCGACCAGCGTCAGCAACAGCAGGTGCAGGAAGCCGTTGTGTGAGTGGTTGCTGACGGCGTAGCCGTAAACACCGAGCGCCGCCAGATACGCGGCCGACGGCGATGTCCGCCAACCCGCCAGCAGGGCGAGTCCCGCGACCCACCCGAGAACCAGCAGACCGGTCACGACAGGCAGCGGCACGTGGACGAGCCACGGGATGGTCGCGGTCGTGGCCGGGGAAGCCGCGGCCTCCAGCAGCCAGCCGGAGACGACCGGCAGATAGTTGCACAGGGTCGTCGTCGCGAGCACCACGCGGAAAGCCGCGAGGCGATAGGCCGGGACCTGGCGAAACCAGGCAGTGGGCATCAGCGCGGTGCCTGGACGCGGATCTCCTGCTCCAGTGAGCGGCCCTCGTCCAGGTAGTACCAGTAGACGTTGCCGACGTAGACCGCGCCGTCGCGATTGCGCCGCGCGACGCGGCGCAGCACAATCTCCACCTCCCGCAGCGTCTCCAGACGTCGGATGGCGGACGTCTCGCCCTGGACGAGCCCGCGCGACCAGCGGCTGTCGCGCGCCATCTCCGCGTCGAAGGCGATCGCGTCGGGCTGGCCGTCCTCACCTACACGGTACAGGGCCACCTGATACTCGGCGTTCGGGTTGGCGTACATCCCCCAGCTCAACGGCGCCCAGCGGTAGCGGAACGGCTGCAGGTCGAACTTGGTGACGAAGGGATAGGCAAGCTGCACCGCCAGCCAGCCGACGATGAAGAGTTTCGTCACGATGGGGCCGCTCGAAACCGTCGCGCGGAGTTGCGGCGTCTTCATCGCTTTGGCGGTCGCCAGCGTATCACGGTCCCCGGGCACTCCGCCGGCGCTGCCATGCGTCGCACCGAGACGGGCGAGGCGCCCGCCTGGCAAGGGGAAGTTTGCCACGGCTGCTAGTCTAGAGACGGATACGGAGGAAGCCGATGCGCAAGATGCTGAGACTGGGCTGGACGGCAGTGTTCGCCACGGTGTCAACCGCAGGCCTGGCCGCGGACGACTGGCCGCAGTGGCGCGGCCCGGAACGCCTGGCCGTCTGGCAGGAAACCGGCATCGTCGACGAGCTGCCCGATGAGTTGAAGGTGGCCTGGGCCACGCCGCTGCGCGCGGGCTACTCCGGTCCGGCCGTGGCCGACGGACGTGTCTTCATCACCGACTGGGCCGAGGATCCCGATTCGCGCACGCTGGACGGCACCGAACGCGCCCTGGCCCTCGACGAGCGGAGCGGCGAAGTGCTCTGGACCCACGAGTGGCGGACCAGCTATCGGATGCTGTCGGTCGCGTATGCCATCGGCCCGCGCGCCACGCCGACCGTCGACGGCGACCGCGTCTACGTAGTCGGCGGCACCGGCCGACTCTGGTGTCTCGACGTAGCGACAGGCCGCGTCCTGTGGGAGAAGGACTACGTCGCCGAGTACGGCACGAGCGTGCCCACGTGGGGCATCGTGAGCGCACCACTCGTGGACGGCGACCGACTCATCACCGTGGTCGGGGGCGAGCCCGACGCGCTCGTCGTGGCCTTCGACAAGCACACTGGCGACGAGATTTGGCGAGCCATCGACGTGACCACCGAGATGGGCTACGCGCAGCCGGTCATCTACGAGGCAGGCGGCGTCCGGCAGCTCATCATCTGGCATCCGCAGGCACTGGCGTCGCTCGATCCCGAGACCGGCGAGCAGTACTGGGAGCAGCCCTGGGAAGTCGGGATGGGCGTGACGGTCGCCACCCCGGTGCGCAGCGACGACTACCTGCTGGTGTCGCAGTTCTTCTACGGCTCGCTCATGGTGCGGCTCAGCCGGGACCGGCCGGCGGCGACCCACCTCTGGCAGGGCCAGGGCCGCAGCGAACTGCCCGACCAGACCGACACCATCCACGCGATGGTGACGACGCCGGTCATCAGCGGCGACTACGTCTACGGCGTCGACAGCTACGGCGAGCTGCGCGGCCTCGACGCGCGCACCGGCCGACGGTTGTGGATGAGCCCCGACATGACCGCCCAGGCACGCTGGAGCACCGCGTTCCTCGTGCGCCACGAGGATCGCTACTTCGTCAACAACGACGACGGGGACCTGATCCTGGCCCGCTTCACGCCGCAGGGCTACGTCGAGCTGGGTCGCACCCGACTGATCGCGCCCACGGCCAGCTCCGGGACGCGCACGCCCCACGGCCGCATCGACGCGCGCCTGGTCAACTGGTCGCACCCGGCCTACGCCAACGGCCACATCGTGCACCGCAACGACCGTCGGATCATCCGCGCGTCGCTGCGGGCCGCGGACTACTGACCGCGGGCCGACTGGGTGACCTCCCTGCCTGCACCCGCCTACACCGGCCGCAGCGGCCGGAAGAACGTGCGCAGGTCCGCCACGAGCAGGTTCGGCTCCTCGATGGCGGGGAAATGCCCGCCGCGATCATGGACCGTCCAGTGGGTGACATTGTCGGGCGGTTCGGCGATATAAGAACGCGGTGGCTGCCCACGCAGCGGGATACCGACGAACTGGGCGAAGCCCTGGGGCACGCGCACCGGACCCACCACCGGGCGCGGCCCACCCGGGCTGCCCAGCCCGTTCGCGTGGTAGTAGCGCACGCTGGTCCCGATGGTGCGCGTGTGCCAGTAGATCGACACCAACGTCAGGATCTGGTCCTTGCTGAAGCGTGACTCCACGTCGCCGTCGCAGTCGCTCCACGAGCGCAGCTTCTCCGTGAGCCACGCGGCGAGCCCGACCGGCGAGTCGGTCAGGCCGAACGCCAGCGTCTGCGGCTTGGTGCCCTGGATGCGCTGGTACCCCGTCTCGTCGACGGACCACAAATCCACGCGCGCCGCGAAGTCGCGCTCGGCGGCGGTTGCCGGGTCCCGCTCCTGCCGGGCCGGCGCGCCGGGCGTGTGGATCCCCAGCAGGCGATCGGGATAGTTCGCACCGAGCACGCGGGTGATGAACGCGCCCCAGTCGCTGCCGTAGGCTCCGAAGCGCTCGTAGCCCAGCCTGTCCATCAGGGCCACCCACAGCTCGGCGGTGCGCACGACGTCGGTCCCCTCGGCCGGGTCGCCGGAAAAGCCGAAGCCGGGGATGGACGGCACGATGACATCGAACGCGTCGGCCGGATCGCCGCCGTGGGAGGCCGGGTCGCTCAGGGCCATCACCGACGGCAGCATCTCCCAGATGGTGCCGGGCCAGCCGTGGGTCATCACCAGCGGCATCGGCGCCGGGCCGACGCCCTCCTGGCGCACGAAGTGGATGCGCTGTCCATCGATGGTGGTCGTGTAGTGGTTGAACGCGTTGAGCGCGGCCTCGTGGGTGCGCCAGTCGTACTCGTCCCGCCAGTAGGCAATCAACTCCTCGAGGTAGGCACGGTCCGTGCCGTACGACCACGGCTCGCCCGGTGAGTCCGGCGGCCAGCGCGGCGACCGCAGACGGCGGCTCAGGTCTTCCAACTCCCGGTCATCGACCCGCACTTCGAACGCCTCGACCCCGGCCGGCATGGCCGCCTGACCCGCGCCCGCGGGTCGGCCCGCTGCGCGCGCCCGGGCTGCTCGGAACACGCCGCCCGTGGAAGCTGCCGCGGCCGACGCCCCGGCCGCACCCATCAACCTGAGCAGCGCGCGCCGATCGATCTCCTGCCGCCGACGTTGCGATTCCGACATGGATTCCACTCCCTCCCGGTTGCACCTGATTCTAACCGTGAACACCCCGGCAGCCCACGGCAGCAGGGCCGCGAACGCGCTACCATACGTGTGAAGGCGCGCGGCAAGAGGTTCTGATGAATCACCACATGCTCGGCTCGGTGGGTGCGGCGGCAGCGGTGCTGGCCGCCATCGTTCTGCTGCCGGCGGCGGCAGCCGCGCAGGCAGATTCGAACGGCGGCGCGGAGGTCCCACGCACGCCGTGGGGCGATCCCGATCTGCAGGGGCTGTGGACATCGGCGACGCTCACGCCGCTGGAGCGGCCCGCGCAGCAGTCCGAGCAGACGCTGCTGACCGCCGCGGAGGCCGTGGCCATCGAGCAGGAGTCGGCCGCGGAGCGTGCGGCGTCGGACGGCAAGTCGGCGCCCGGCACCGTCGGCGGCTACAACCAGGTCTGGCTGGACGCCGGCACACGGATTGTGGACGACCTGCGTACGGCACTGATCGTCGACCCGCCCGAGGGTCGCATCCCGTGGCGGCCGGAGGCCAGGCTCGCCAGCGACCGCGAACGGGCCCGCTACGGGGTCGGCCCCTTCCATTCCTGGACCGACCTCGACACCGGCGAGCGCTGCCTCACTGACGGCCTGCCCAATATGGTCCCCATCCAGCCCTACAACATGAACCTGCGGATCCTGCAGACGCCGGGTCAGGTGGTGATGCTGCACGAGATGTACCACGAGCTGCGGATCGTCCCGGTCGACGGCCGGGCGCGGACCGGCATCTCGCAGTGGACCGGCGAGGCGCGCGGGCACTGGGAGGACGACACGCTGGTGGTCGAGACCGTCAACTTCGTCGACAAGCCCGACGCCTACTGGAGCACGCCGTGGCGCGCCGCCCGCCCCGGCCTGCGGCTGGTCGAGCGCTTCACGCGGATCGGGCCGGAGGCCATCGACTACACCTTCACGGTCGAGGATCCGGCGTGGTTCACGCGGCCCTGGACCGCTTCCGCACCGTTGACGACCGACCAGGCGTCGCGCGGCGTGGCGGCCGGCGAGATGTGGGAGTACGCCTGCCACGAAGGCAACCACGCCATGATCAACATCCTGGGTGGCGCCCGTGCCGAGGAACAGGCCGCCGGCAGCGACCGGTGAGGCTCCGGCGGGACGGCCGCCGGCCGCTGGCGAAAGGCACCGCCGCCGTCAGTCCCCCTCGACCTCGAGGATGGCAGCGGCCGGCCCGGTGAGCGCCACGATGTGCAGGCCGGTGTCGGCACGGTCCACCAGGTAGAGCAGGCCGCGGTCGTCCACTTCCAGGTTGTTCGTCTGGATGGCCACCTGACAGCGCTCGACGCCGTCGATCGTGGCGCAGCGCTCCGCCGTGCGCTCGGTCGTGGCCGGGATGTAGTAGGCCACCTCCTCCAGGTCGAACGGGTCGCGGACGTCGATGATCCGCGCGCCGGCGTTGAACCACGACACCGCCATCAGCCTGCCGTAGAACGGCGGCTCCATGGACCATTGCGGCGAGTGGGGCCCGAAGCGGCCGCCGCGGTCGCAGAACTCCCCGCTCGACTCCGGCACCTGGAAGGTGGAGACCGGCAGCGGATGGGCCTCGTCCGTGATGTCGATCATGAACGTGATGTGGCGCGCCTCCTGACACGCATTACGCGCCGACTCCGAAACGACGAACAGGAAGTCGCGCGTCGCGTGGTCGCGATTGTCCGCGTAGTCGGCAATTTCCACGCCGAGCAGCGGCATGGCCGTATGCCCGCCCCAGAACGCCGGCAGGTCGAGTCGCCCGATCTGGGGGTAGGCCAGGGCCGCCGGACTCGCCGCGAGCGGCGCTGCGGCGTCGGGGTCGCCGTTGAGCAGCCGGTCCCGGTCGAGGATCTGCACGACGCCGTTCGCCACGGTCCCGTACGCCAGGTACAACCGGTTGCCCAGCCTCACCACTTCGTGCAGCCCGGAACCGCCCGGGATGGGGCCGCTCGCGTCCGGCTGGACCCCGGGCAGGCTGAAGTCGCGGACGTGGCGCGGCGCCGCCGGATCGGCCAGGTCGAAGACCTGCAGGACGCGCGGCGCGCGCCAGCCGTCCACGGTGCCGACCAGGTGGGCGATGCCGGTGTCGCACTCCCACCAGTTCTTGTGCGTGTGCTGGTCGCCGGACGGTGTGCGGCCTGTCTCGACCACCGTCCGCACGAACGTCGGGTCCGCCGGATCGGTGACATCCCAAACCTCGTGACTCCGGTTGCCGTTCGGCCGCAGCAGGTAGAAGTGACCCGCCCGGCCGCGCGGAAGCTGATCGCCGGCGCATACCTGAACCATCTGCGACCCGCTGGCCCCGCCGGTCGCCGGAATGTGCGCCAGGTAGACCGGCGCTTCCGGTGCGGTGACGTCGACCACCGACGTGCCGTTGGTCTCCACCGTCCCCGTCAGCGGATTGAACGCTTCGCCGGCGTGGTGGCCGACGTAGAGGATCCGCCGCGCCCCCTGCCGCACCGGCAGCGGCTGATAGGCCGAGCGGCCCTGCAGGTCGTGCGCCCCGACGAGGCGCGTGTTGAACGCCTCCTCGCCGTGCCCCCGGCCAGCCTCCTGCGCCGGCAACGCCACGCCGCCGGCAACCAGAACCGCGGCAACCGACCGTGCCAACCAGCCGTTCATCGTCAACCTCCCCTCGAACGAGTACCGCCCACGATATGACAGTCCCGCCCACGCCCACAACGCGCGCTGCCACGACGGGGCGCCACCGCCATCGAATCTTGACCGAGCCTGCCCGCAGGCAATTAGAATGCGAACAGTGCCGCGCTCGCTCCGCGCCGCATGCGGAGCATCGTTTGGGTACTCTGCGGAGCGATTCGGGGCAGGAGGGGCGATGGCAGACGGGAAGCACATCCGAGACCAGGCCGCGGCGGCGCTGCGGCCGTACCGCGCGCGGCCGGCGCCCGCTGCCGTGCTGCTGGCCGCCTCCGTGGCCCTGCTGGCGCCGACCGCGGCGAGTGTTCCTGCGCAGGAAGCAGCCGGCCGACACCCCGCCCCCGGGGCCGAGGTGCTCGCGCTCGAGCGGCGCATCGAGGCGGCAGTGCTGCACGCCGACCTTGCCTTCCTGGAAGACGTCTGCGCAAGCGACTTCACGTACACGCACGGCGACGGGTGGACCACCGGCGGCGCCATCCTGGGCGTCGACCAGCGCGCGGAGTGGCTGGCGTCGCTGGCGGGGCGCTACAGTGCACGGGAGGTCGACTCGCAGCAGGTCGAGCTGCACGGCGACGTGGCCATCACCATGGGCCGGGTGCGGGCCCGCAGCGGCGGCCCGGCGGAGGCACAGCGCGCCTTCAGCTTCTGGTACGTCCGGGTCTACGCCCAGCGCGATGGCCGCTGGCAGTATCTCTCCCACCGCACCGTGCACGGCCCCGTGTACGAGCACTGACGGCACCCGCTGCGTCGGCCGGCCGGCGGCACGTCACGGCTCGGTCGCCCTCGCCGGCGAGCCGCTGCCGCGACCCGGTGGTACTGCGCCTCCTGCAGCACCTTGTCCGACATTTCCTTCGAGTCCTGCGAGCCGCCCAGCCAGGCTGCCTGCAATCTTGCGCTGGTTTCCGGGCCGGCAAGTCTGTACCCTGATCGGGCGCGAAGGGCGGCAGCCATGCTGAGAGCGACGGCAGTCGCGGCAACGGCATGGGTCGTCCTGGCAGCGGGTGCGGCGGCGCCAGCGCAGGACGGCGCGTCAGGTCGCGCACGGGAACCGGATCGCGACCTTCTGAATCAAGGTGACGACGCCTGGTCGGCGCGCCCGCACGCGTCGGACCGCGCGCCTGACGAGTAACGGGAGAGGGACATGCGAAGAGAGACCGGTCGGTTCGTCGTGAGCATCGGGCTCGCCGCCGTCGGCGCCCTCGGGGTCGGGCTGCCCACCGCGGCGCAGCAGGGCGCGCAGGACGGCGAGTGGCGGTACTACGGGGGCGATCTGGGCAGCACCAAGTACTCGCCGCTCGACCAGATCGATCGGGACAACGTCGCGGACCTCGAGATCGTCTGGCGCTGGAAGACCGATAACTTCGGGCCGCGGGTCGATTTCAACTTCCAGGCGACGCCGCTGATGATCGACGGCGTGCTGTACACGACGGCCGGCCGCCGGCGCAACGTGGTGGCCATCGACGCCGCCACGGGCGAAACGCTGTGGATGTTCCGCTACGACGAGGGCCGACGCGGCGAGGTGGCGCCGCTGCGCTCCAGCTCCGGCCGCGGCGTGGCACATTGGAGCGACGGGCAGGGTGACGATCGCATCATCCACGTCACCCAGGGCTACCACCTGGTGGCCCTGGACGCCGCGACCGGACGGCCGGTGCCGACGTTCGGCGAGGACGGCATCGTCGATCTCTACAACGGCCTCTACGAGGGCCTCGACCGTCCCCCCATCGAGGACGGGCAGATCGGCCTGAACTCGCCGGCCACCGTCGTCAACGACGTGGTCGTCGTGGGCGCAGCGCTGCGGGCGGTGGCGCCGGCCAGAGAGTTCCCGGCCGGCTTCGTCCGCGGCTTCGACGTGCGCACGGGCGAGCAGCTCTGGGTCTTCCACACGATCCCGCAGCCCGGCGAGTTCGGCAACGACACCTGGGAGGACGGCTCCTGGCGCTACACGGGCAACACCGGGGCGTGGGCGCCGATGTCGGGGGACGAGGAGCTCGGCTACGTCTACGTGCCGGTCGAGACGCCGACCAACGACCTGTACGGCGGTCACCGTCCCGGCGACAACCTGTTTGCCGAGAGCCTCGTCTGCCTCGACGCCCGTACCGGCGAGCGCGTCTGGCACTTCCAGTTCATTCACCACGGCATTTGGGACTACGACGTTCCCACCGCCGCGACGCTGATCGATCTCAACGTGAACGGCCGGGTCGTCAAGGCGGTCGCCCAGATCACGAAGCAGGCGTTCACGTACGTCTTCGACCGCGCCACGGGCGAGCCGCTGTGGCCCATCGAGGAGCGGCCGGTCCCGCAGTCGGACGTGCCGGGCGAGCAGTCGGCCGCCACGCAGCCGTTCCCCACGCGCCCGCCCGCTTTCGACCGCCAGGGGGTATCGGAGGAGGATTTCCTCGACTTCACAGCCGAGATCGCCGCCGAGGCCCGGCGCATCGGGTCGGAGTACAAGCAGGGTCCCCTCTACACGCCGCCGATCCTGGCCGGGCAGGACGGACTGCGAGGCCTGCTGATGCTGCCGCACATGACAGGCGGCGCCAACTGGCAGGGCGGCGCGGTCGACGCCGAGACCGGCATCCTCTACGTGGCCTCGATCACGAACCCGACGATGGCCGGACTCGTCAACGATCCGGACCGCACGTCGATGGACCTGGTGGGCGGCATCGGACGGCCGCGTGGCCGGGACGCCCTGCGGCAGCAGCAGGGATGCGGCGAAGTCGGCCCACTGGGGCTCCCGCTCATCAAGCCGCCGTGGGGCCGGATCACCGCGCTCGACCTGAACGCGGGCGAACTGCTGTGGACCATACCGAACGGTCCCACGCCCGACTGCGTGGCCAACCACCCGGCGCTCAGCGGCCTCGACATTCCGAGGACCGGCAAGCCGGAGCGCAGCGGCATCCTGGTGACCAAGACCCTGCTGTTCGCGGGCGAGGGCTCGGGCCTGATGGCCACGCCGACCTGGGCCGGCGGCCCCATGTTCTACGCCTACGACAAGCAGACCGGCGACATCATCTGGGAGTACGAGCTGCCCAAGAACCAGAGCGGCGTGCCCATGACGTACCTGCTCGACGGCAGGCAGTACATCGCGCTGGCCATCGGGGCCCGCGGCCAACCGGCGGAACTGATCGCCCTCGCGCTGCCGTAGGCGACGAACGCCGGATAAGCCTCAGCGTGGGGTGGATGAATTGCCCGTGGCGGGCCGGGCGCGAAACGGCCCGCTACGGCGCGTCTGCCCGCCCGACGGCCTCGCGACCGGCCTGCAGTGCGGCCGCTGCGGCGGCCGTGAGCCCGCCCGGCAGGCCGCCCGTGCCGAGGATCCGGAAACCCTCCTCGATACGGCGAGCCATCTGATCGGCGCCGGCCGTGATGCCACACGGCACGTCGTGGGCCAGGCAGGCGCGGAGTATCGTTTGGATGGCGGCCTCGGTCTCCGCGGAGCCCCGCGCCACCCCCAGCGAGTTGGACAGGTCACTGGGGCCGATCAGGACCCCGCCCACGCCCGGCACGGTCAGCAACTCGTCGATGTTGCGCACTGCCTCCGCCGACTCGATGAGCAGCACCACGATGAGGTCGCCGTGCGGGTTGAGCGGCCAGACGTCAGCGCGCCGCTCGTACTCCGCCGCCGTGACGCCCCAGAACCACTGGGCGACGCGGGCGCCCACGCCGCGCCGACCGGCGGGCTCCGGGTAGGCCGAGTCCAGGCGCGGCGGGTAGCGCATGAGCCGGACGGCGTCGAGCACCTGCCGGCGGGTCTCCACGCTGGGGAAGATGACGCCCATCAGTCCGAGGTCGAGGCCCTGCTTCGCCGCCCACTCCGCCTGCTCGCGGCCATAGGGCGCGAAGCGGGCGAGCGGCGTCACGTTCGGCTGCGGGCTGCCCTTGCTCACCGCTGCGGCCTTGTCGATCATGCCGACCAGGAAGGTGCGCAGCGTCTCGAAGTTCATCGGCCCGTGCTCGTAGTCGACGTAGACGTAGTCCAGGCCGGAGGTCGCCAGCGCCTGCGCGTTGTCGAGCGACAGGTTCGTCGTGCTGGCGCCGAACACCACCTCGCCCGCGGTCAGGCGCTCGACCATGCGGTTGAGGCGGGTCGGACCCGGCTGCGCCGCGGTGGAGGCGACCGCAAGCGGCAGCACGGCGAGGGCCGCGGCGACGAGGGCAACGCCAGGACCGGAACGACGTGACGGCATCAGCAGCTCTCCTTCCCTGCCCGCACGCGCGCGGCCGGCGCAGAGCGCGCGCGTCGTGACGGCCACGCGGCCCGCCGCGGGTAAGCAGCAGGCCGATTCCCACCGCGGCCGACGGAGCAACCCGCGGCGCGGAGCCTGCCATTCATCGACCCGATGCATGAGCAGGTCCTCGAACACCCTGGTCCTCTGCCGTCGGCGCCGTACTCCAACGGGGCAGGTGACATCCAGGAAACCGGATCAGCGAGTCTGCAAGGCCCGCCAGCCCGTGGCTCCGCATCGCTCCGGTATGCTCCGCTTGCAGCCGCGCGTGTGTCAAGCAGTCTGCGGCGGACGTGTTCGGCGTGAGCACCGCCGATCTGTCCCTCCAGCTCACGGGCTGCCGTCGCCGACCACCCATCTGCAGCGCAGCCTGTGGATGCCGCATCCGGTTTCGGCGGCGCGCCGCCGCGCGCAAGGCGTATAATCGGCTCGCTCGCCGGACGAGCAGGATGGGGACGGACACAACCTGCGGATGGAACGGGAGGTTCCGATGACTCGCTCATATCCTTTTGTCCTGTCGGGCGCTCTTGCGCTCGCGGTATCGCTGCCGATCGTTGCCGGTGCGCAGGATCTCCCGCGAACCCCGTGGGGTGATCCGGATCTGCAGGGAACCTACACGAACAAGACCATCACGCCCCTCGAGCGCCCGGAGGCGCTGGGCGACAAGGCCTTCCTCACCGAGGAGGAGGTGGCCGCGCAGGAGCAGGCGCGAGTCGATCGCAACCGCGAGCTGCTGTTGGCACCGCGGCGGCCGACGGTGGCCGGCGGCAACGTGGGCGCCTATAACAACTTCTGGCTCGACGGGGGCACGCGGCCGACCCGCCGCACGTCGCTCATCGTCGACCCGCCGAACGGCAGGCTGCCCGCGCGCACCCCGGCGGCCGCCCGGCTCAAGGCCGCGCACGACGAGGCGCACCCGGCGGAGGGTCCGTACGAGTCGTGGGAGGACCTCGAGCTCAACGACCGCTGCCTGGTCTGGTCGGCGGGCCCGCCGATGCTGCCCAGCGCCTACAACAACAACTTCATCGTCGCGCAGACGCCGAACCACGTCGCCATCTACGTCGAGATGATCCACGACACGCGCATCATTCCGCTCGACGGCCGCAGCCACGTACCGACCAACATCCGTCAGTGGCACGGCGACTCGCGAGGCCGCTGGGAAGGTGACACGCTCGTTGTCGAGACGAAGAATCTGCGGCGCACCGAGGCGCACGCCGGCGCCGCCGGGGGCGACCCGATTCTCCTCCGCATGGCGAACGGCCGGCCGGAAGACACGATCACGGTGACCGAGCGATTCACGCGCGTCGACGCCACGACGCTGAACTACGAGTTCACGATCGACGATCCGACGCACTGGACGCGGCCCTTCTCGGGCGAATTTCCGTTCACCGCGTTCCCGGCGGACGAGCTGCCGTTCCTCTTCGAGTACGCCTGCCACGAGGGAAACTACAGCATGCCCAACATCCTGGGCGGCGAGCGCGCGCTGGAGCGGGCGGCGGCCCTCCAGTAGGCGTCTCGCAGGCATCTCGCCGGCGGGCCAGGGAGACGGAGGCCCAATCGTCGTGACGACCGCAGATCCGGAAGCCGGCGCGGGCGCCGTGCCGCCGGTGTTGCGGGCGGTGGCTGCGGTCGTCGTCTGCCTGCTGGCGCCCGGCGCCGCCGGCGCGCAGCCCTTCCCGCTGCTCGAGGCTACGATCGACGACGTGCACGCAGCCCTGGCGGCAGGGCGCCTGACCTGTCGCGAGCTGGTGCAGGGCTACCTCGACCGCATCGCGGCGTACGACCAGTCCGGTCCGGCGCTGAACGCCGTGCAGCACGTCAATCCCGGCGCGCTGGCGGCAGCCGACGCACTGGACGCGGCCTTCGCCGAGTCGGGACCGGTCGGCCCACTGCACTGCGCGCCCGTGCTGCTCAAGGATCAGGTCGAAACGCGCGAGCTGCCGACCACGTACGGCTCGGCCCTGTTCGACGGCTTCGTTTCCGGTCGGGACGCCACCATCGTCACCCGCCTGGAAGCGGCGGGCGCCATCATTCTGGCCAAGACGAACATGGGCGAGTTCGCGTCCCGCTACGTCGGGTCGGCCTTCGGCGTCATCCGCAACGCCTACGACCCGACGCGCAATCCCAGCGGGTCGTCCGGCGGGACCGGCGCCGGCATCGCGGCCAACTTCGGGCTGGTCGGCATCGGCGAGGATACCGGCGGCTCCATCCGCGGCCCGGCGGCGGTTCACAGCCTCGTCGGCCTGCGCCCCACCGTGCCCCTGGTGAGCCGCTTCGGCATGATGCCTGCCAATCCGTCCAGCGACACGCTGGGGCCGATGACGCGCACCGTGCGGGACGCGGCGCTGGTGCTCGACGTCATCGCGGGCTACGACCCGCAGGATCCGGTCACCGCATACGCGGCCGGCCGGGTGCCCGACTCGTACGCCGGCGGTCTGGACGCCGGCGGGCTGCGCGGGGCACGTATCGGGATCATTCGCGAGGCCCTGGACCCGAAGACGGATCCCGAGGCCGACGACTACCGGCAGGTGCGCACCGTACTCGATCGGGCCCTTGCCGATCTGGAGGCGCTGGGCGCGACGATCGTGGACCCGCTGCCTGTCGACGGCCTCGACGCCGTGGACGCAACCTACGTCGGCAACAATTTCGAGACCGAGGCGGCGACGGACGCGTACCTGGAGAGCCTGCCCGACTCGCCCGTCGGTAGCCTGCGCGAGATCCTGCTGTCGGGCATCGTCACACCGTGGCGGGCGCGGGGGCTGATCGACGTGGTTGGGAAATCGACCGCGGACCCCGGGTATCTGCCCATTCTGCAGGCTCGGGAGGCGCTGCGCCGCGCCGTACTGACCGCGCTGGCGGACCACGATCTCGACGCGATCGCCTACGCGACGTTCGATCACGCACCGGCGCCCATCGCATCCGACGCCCTCACGAACGCCGCGACGGAGGATGCGTACGGCGTCGGCAACAACCGCTATCTGAGCCCGGTCATCGGGTTCCCCGCGCTCACCGTGCCGGCCGGGCTCACGCCCGACGGGCTCCCGGTCGGCCTCGAGCTGCTGGGCCGACCGTTCACGGAGGCCGCCCTCCTGCGCCTGGGCTACGCCTACGAGCAGGGCACCCGACGCCGCGAGCCGCCGCGGACCACGCCGCGCCTGGCCCGCTGATCGAGTCATCCAGCCACCTTGCCGGAACCGACCCGCGGCGCCACCACGTGCTCGCTGCTCGACCTCTCCCCCATCCCCGAAGGTGGCGACGCAGCGCTCGCGCTGCGCAACACGGCGGACCTGGCGCAGCACGCCGAGCGTCTGGGCTACCGGCGGTTCTGGCTGGCCGAACATCACAACATGCCGGGCATCGCCAGCGCGGCCACCGCGGTGGTCATCGCCCATGTGGCCGCGGCTACGTCGAGCATTCGCGTCGGCGCGGGCGGCATCATGCTGCCGAATCATGCGCCGCTGGTAATCGCGGAGCAGTTCGGCACGCTGGCCACGCTCTTCCCCGGCCGCATCGATCTGGGACTGGGCCGCGCGCCGGGTACCGATCCGCTCACGTCGCGCGCGCTGCGCCGCAATCTGGACGGCGACGTCGACGCCTTCCCCCGCGACGTCATCGAGTTGCAGCGCTACCTCACGGCGCCGGACGACGGCGGCCAGCGGGTGCAGGCGGTGCCGGGCGCGGGCACCGACGTGCCACTCTGGATTCTCGGGTCGAGTCTGTTCGGGGCCCGGCTCGCAGCGCTGCTCGGCCTGCCCTATGCGTTTGCGTCCCATTTCGCGCCCGCGCTGCTCGCGGAGGCCCTGGCCACTTACCGGGCCCACTTCGAGCCGTCCGCGCACTGCGCGAAGCCCCACGTCATGGTGGGACTCAACGTCATCGCCGCCGACACAGCGTCGGAGGCACGGCTCCTGCGTACCTCCGCGCAGCAATCGATCCTCAGCCTGCGCCGGGGGCGGCCGGGCAGGCTGCCGCCGCCCGTGGCGGGCTTCGAGGAACGGCTGTCGCCGGCGGAGCGGCAGATCATCGAGCAGTCCCAGTCGTGCTCCGTGGTCGGCGCGCCCGATACGATCCGCGCCGGCGTGGCGGCGTTCGTCGCGCGCACGGACGCGGACGAGGTCATGATCGTGAGCCACATCTTCGATCACGACGCCCGCCGGCGCTCGCTGGAGATTACCGCCGAGCAGGTGATTGCGAACCCGGTCGGCGTCTGACGCCGGTTGGAACGTCGGCGTCCTTCGAGATGCGGGCAGCTCCCGGTCGCGCCTGTCGCGCGCGCGGCGTGCCGCGGCGGTCGCAGTGCGCGGCGCAGGGGGGTTCGCGCAAGCGGACACCCGGGGTTCGGGCGCAGCCCCGACCGGGGTCGGAATCAGTTGGAGTTACAGATCGAGCACGCCCGCCTCGCGCATGACGGCCTCGCACTTGCGGCGGATCTCGGTCCCCATCTCGAAGGGATCGGCTTCGACGACGTCGGCCCGGAAGAGCTCCACCGACAGCGCGCCGGTGTACTGCTTCTCGGCCAGCTTGCGCAGGATGCGGACGACGGGGGCGATCCCGTCGCCGGGAATCAGACGCGCGTCGTTGTCAATCAGCTCGCGGGGCGTGTCCAGCACGTCCTGGAAGTGGGCGTGCGCCAGCTCGCCCGGCTCGAGCAGGTCCAGATCGTCGAACTTGCTCAGGCCCGACCAGAAGTGGAAGAAATCGAGCATGGGCCGCACGTTCGGATGCGCCGCCGCGCGAATCACCTGGAGCGCCGAGGTCAGCGTGGCCAGGTGGGTCGACGTGCGCAGGAACTCGATCATCGCCGTCAGTCCGTACTCCCGGGCGATGTCCCCCGCCTCCCCGATGCAGTCGGGCGTGGCCGCGAAATCGTCCGCCGTGACCGGCCGGGACGTGATCGACGGCGAGTAGATCTTCTGCAGCCCCAGGCTGGCGAACTGCTCGCAGCGCCGCCGCCAGGTGTCGAGCGACGCGACCCGTTCCGGACCCGGAATCCAGATGTCCTGCAGCGCCGCAGCGGCGGACACGGGCGTCAGGCCCAGATCGTCGAGCACCCGTCGGGCACCGGCCAGTGTGTCGCGCTCCAGAAACTCGTCGAGCAGGCCGTCGTTGAGCTCTACGTAGCGGATGCCCGCCCGCGCCCAGCCCTCGAGCGAGCCGCGGTAGCCGGCCGCACGCGACGTGTTCTGATGAATGGCCAGCAGCATCCTGCCGGACTCGGCCGATTGGGCGTGGACCATGCGCGCCAGCGACGCGGCCGGCGGCGCCAGCAGAAAGGTTCGTCTCGTCAGCATCGCCGTCGCGCTCCGTCCAGGGTCGATCTGATTCCGATACCCGTGGGGCCGATTGTATATGCGCGCTTCCCTGTCGCGGGCGTTTGATCAACAATGGAAGGTGACATGCATATGCGACTGAGTGTGCTCGCCGCCGCCTTCGCCCTGATCGTCTCCGGGACGGCGGTCGCGACGCTGGCCCTCCAGGACAGCGCCGGACCGGTCGTCGAAGTCTACAAGTCGCCCACCTGAGGCTGCTGCGGGGTGTGGGTCACACACCTGGAGCAGAACGGGTTCACGGTTCGGGCAACCGACGTCCCCAGCCTGACGCCGGTCAAGCGCCAGGCCGGCATTCCGAGGGGTCTCGCCTCTTGCCACACGGCGCTCGTAGACGGGTACGTCGTCGAGGGCCACGTCCCGGCGGACGACATCAAGCGGCTCCTTTCCGAGCGTCCCGACGTGCGCGGCATCGCGGTGCCCGGCATGCCGATCGGCTCGCCCGGCATGGAGGGTCCGAACCCGCAGCCGTACGACGTGCTGGCGTTCGACGAGGACGGCACCGTCTCGCACTTCGCCTCGCATTGACCTCGGGGCGCCAGGCTAGCGCAGCGCCGAGTACTCGGTAGGGTCGAGGAGCACGGATGCGATCCGCATCACCTTGACCCCGGCTCGCGCGTAATCCTCGCGGAAGCTCCGCAGGCCGTCCTCGTCTGCCGTGAACGAGGCCCAGCTTCTCTCGGCCGCCTCCGGGCCGGCATGCCCCAAGAGATAGACGAGGGTGTCCCGCGACCAGGGGCACGGCCCGTAGTCGAAGGCGGGCTTGCGGATGCTCGCCCCGGCGCGAAACGTCCCGCACCGGGGCTCTTCGCGCGGAATCAGGTAGGCCGTATTGGCCATACCGTGCCGGGCGAACATCGTCGTCACGTTGTCCCGGAACACCTCGCTGAGCCGCCCGACCTTGCCCTCCTCCACGGTGTACAGGCGCAGCTCGAACACGCGCCCGTTCGTCTCTGCCGAAGCGGACGGCCACCAGGACGGCGAGCCGCGGCCGAGCGCGAACGCGCCCAGGCACAGCGCCAACGTCAGGAGCGCGCGAGTCGCGGGCCTCGTCATGATCACCCCCGCTACGGCAGCTCGTCGTAGATCACCTGCGCAGCGGCCGCCAGGCGCTCGGGCATGGGCGCAGCGTAGCCGGCGAAGTGCGCCGGCACTTCCCACGAGGCCGCGAACTGGTCGGGCGTCTGCCCGGCCGCCTTCGCCTCGCTCACGGCAGCGACGAACTCGTACATGAACGTCGCGAATTCGCGCAGATCGTCCCGCGTCATCTGCCCGCTGTGGCCGGTGATTATCGTGTCGACCCCGGTCAGCGTGGTGTAGGCGTTGTCCAGCGTGGCAGGGAAATCGACACCGCTGCCGCCGTTGGCGGCATCCAGCAGCGGCAGCCCCTTGCTCGCGAACATGTCGCCGGTGTGCAGGGTCCGCAGCGCCGGGAACACGACCCAGGCGTCGCCCCCGGTGTGGCCGCGGCCGAAGTAGTAGACGTCGACCCGGTCCGCCCCGCTGCCCAGGCTCATCCGGTCCGAGAAGGTGAGGTTCGCAATCCCGACGCCGTTGCTGGCGGCGAAGACGTCCTCCCCCGCGAAGCCCAGGCCCGTGATGTCGTTCCACTCGCGCATCAGCCGCTGGGTGTTCTCATGCGCCACGACCTGGACGGTGGCCGGGAACTCGACGTTGCCGCTCACGTGATCGAAGTGGGTGTGCGTGTTGATGATCGTCGTCACGGGCCTGGAAGTCAGCCCCGCTATCGTGTCGATCAGCGGTTGGCCCCAGCCGGGCACCTTGGTGTCGACCAGCACCACGCCGTCGCTGGTCACGAACGCGGCCGAGTTGCCGCCGCCACCCCGCAGGACATACAGGTTGTCCTGGAGCTGCTCGACGTCGACGACCATCTCCTCCTGCTGCCCGCTGGTCGCGGTAGCGAGCGACAGGGCGCCAACCGCCAGCAGCAGACCGAGCACGAGCCCTCTCTTCATGGCTTCCTCCTCGCTTCGTCGTTGCGTGTCGCCGTATACCCCGTGCCTCAGGCCGCGGTCGTTGCGCCGCCGCACGAGCTGCCAGCCCCGGCCGTGCAGCCGAAGCAGTGCGGGCCGGTGACGATGCGCCGCGCCTGCAGCACGGCCAGCGCCTGCGCGGGCGACCTCGGTGGGCCGTCCGGCATCGTCAGGCCGTGCGCCAGATCCGTCACCGTCTGCAGCGCCGACGGTTCTACCGCCAGGTCCAGCATCTGGTTGAAATCGCAGTCGTGGATCCGGCCGTCCCAGCCGATGCTGAGCGTGGAGCGGCACATCAGGCCGTCGACGGTGGCCGGATTGAACGCCTGGACCAGGCGATCCATGTAGCTCTCCAGATTGCCGGACTGCTCGAGCCAGGCCAGGTAGCGGCTGATCGGCATGTTCGTGATCGTCAGCAGACGATTGAACCGTATGCCGTGACGCCGCTGCAGCTCCCGCTTCCAGTCCCGCTCGAGCGCGGCCTGGCCGGCCGGCAGGAAGGCCCCGACGGGATTGGTCACGAGGTCGAGCTCCAGGCCCGATTCCGGCATCCCGTAGCCCAGCCCGTTGAGCCGCCGCAACGCCTCCAGGGATTTCTCGAACACGCCCCCGCCACGCTGCCGGTCGGTCATCGTCGCAGCATAGGAGGGCAGCGACGCCACGATCTCCACGCCGTGCTCCGCCAGGAACTCAGGCAGATCGCCGTACGCGGGCAGCGTCAGAATCGTCAGGTTGCAGCGGTCCATCACCCGCCGGCCCAGCGCCGCCGACCGCCTGACCAGGTCCCGGAACCGCGGGTGCATCTCCGGGGCGCCACCGGTGATGTCCACGGTTGGTATGTCGGTCGCCGCGAGCAGCGCGAGGCAGGCCTCGACCACAGCGTCCGGCATCACCTCGCGGCGGTCCGGGCCGGCGTCGACGTGGCAGTGGTGGCAGGCCTGATTGCAGCGCTTGCCGACGTTGATCTGCAGGGTCGTGGTTGCCACCGGCCGCAGCGGCGCATGCCCTGCCGCAGCCGCGGCGTCATCGAACGTCCGGGCGAGGGGCAGCGCTTCGAGGTGCGCCCGCTGGGCGGCCGGGGGGGCCAGCGGAGAGCGCGTGTTGAGGAGCGTCGCCAGGGACATGGCTACATCGAGAGCTTCTCGAGCCGGTTGCGCATCTGCACGCCGTGCACCAGTGCCGCGCCGCCGCGGACGGCGGCCGCCACGTGCACCGCCTCGGTCATCTGATCGGGTCCGGCGCCCTTCTCGAGCGACGCGGTCGTGTACGCGTCGATGCAGTAGGGGCACTGGACCGCGTGCGCCACCGCGAGCGCGATCAGCGCCTTCTCGCGCTCGGTCAGCGCGCCCTCGGCGAACACCGCGTCGTACCACGCCGAGAACTTCTCCCAGAGCTCGGGCGCCTCCTTGCCCATGTCGCCGAACCGGCCCAGATCGGGGGGGTGGTAGTAGGTATCCATGAGCGACTCCGGGCGGAGGGAATTTTCTGTTCATCGTATCACTCTCGGCAGGGCCGCGCCCTCGGACGGCGCGGGGCGGGGCGCGCAGGTTCCGCGCGGCAACACGGGCCGCTATAATCCCGGGCACCGGAGGAGGTCGCTACCTATGAACATGAACAAGCTGGTGAAGATGCTCCCGGCGGTGGCTGCGCTCGTGGTCGGCGTCGTTCTCGGCCTGGTGCTGGGGGCGTCCGGGGTAGGGAGGGCGGCGGACCCGGCCTCGCTGACCGACCTCGAGCGCGATTTCACCGAGCGGATGCGCAACGTCGTGCTCGTCGGCCACTTCACCCTGGAGGGCGAGGAGCGGCGGGACGGCCTGCCCGAACGTTACGAGATCAGCCAGGTGACGAAGCTCGACGACGGCAACTGGCGATTCGATGCGCGCGTCACCTACGGCAGCGTCGACGTCACGCTGCCGATCGTGCTGCCGGTCGTCTGGGCGGGAGACACGCCCATGGTGAGCATCACCGACTTCGCCATCCCGGGCCTGGGCGACGAGTTCGGCGCTCGCGTCGTCTTCCACGATGAACGGTACGCCGGCACCTGGGACCACGGCGAGTACCGCGGGTTGATGTACGGGACCATCTCGCCGCTGGAGTAAATCCAGATTCGGACGGGGCGGCGCCCCGAATCTCCCGGCCGCTACGCCAGCCCGCGGTGAAACCCTGCCTCGCACCGAGGCGGGCGTTGCGCCCGCCTAGCCAGGCGCAACGCGGGAGCCTAGCGGGCCTATGCGACGAGGGGCAACGCAGTCAGGCGGGATGCAGCGCCCGTCGAATGCAGCGCGGGCTCTTGCCGCGGGCTGCTAGGACTCGAGGGTGGCGCTCATCGAAATCTCGGCATTCATCAACTTCGAGATCGGACAGCCGGTCTTGGCGTTGTGCGCCGCCGTGTCGAACGCAGCGCGATCAGCCCCGGGTATCCTGGCCGATACGTCGAGATGGATTCTGGTGACCGCAAACCCGCCGTCCACCTGCTCGAGGGTGACGGTGGCGGTGGTGCTGACGTGATCGGGTGTGAGCCCGGCCTCGCCGAGCTGCGCCGAGAACGCCATCGAAAAGCAGCCGGCATGGGCCGCGGCGATGAGCTCCTCCGGATTGGTGCCGGCGCTGCCCTCGAAACGCGTGCTGAACGTGTAAGGCGTCTCCGACAGCACACCGCTGCGGCTCGAGATCGCGCCGCTCCCCTCCCGAAGACCACCCTTCCAGACGGCTGATGCCGTGCTCTGCATGTTCCCTCCTGCTGTTCCGTACCGCGGTGCCCCGGCATCGACCGCCAGGAGCGCACAGACTCTAGATCGTCTTGGTGGTTGACAGCAACCCGGTCCGTCGCCAGGATAGAGGGTGATGCGGCAACGCTTGGTGCGGTCGCTGCTCGTTGCGACGCTGCTGTCGTCCGGGACGTCGGCGCCCTTCGCCCACGTGCACCCGCCCGGCCACGATCACGCGGTCGGTGCGGGCAGCGAGGCAGCGGCCGGCGAGCATGAGGCGCGCCGCGATTGGCACGGCATCCACTGGCACCCGGGCGAACGCCGGGGAAGCGGGACGCCGGGCGCCGATATCGGCGAGCGCGTCTCGGTCGCGCTGACAGCGTCCGCCGAAGCGCCGCGCGCCGGCTTCGATACCGGGCCCGCGCCGGCGGCAGCCCTGCCGTCCGCCGCGCTCTGCGATCCGGCAAGCCGGATGGCGCCCGCCGCCGCGTGCGCCGACCCCGACCCGCCCCCACGGGCACGCGGCTCCACCCGCGCCCCGCCCCGCCTGCTCTGAGACCACCTGCGCCGCGCGCCCGCAGCAGGCGTGCGCTCGTACACCCGACCGATACGTAAGACGTCGTCCACCGCCTCGGCGGGCGGCAGCGGAGTTGACAAGAATGTGCGATTGGCGATCTGTCGTACTGGCAGCCGGTTGCTGGAGCCTGGCCGGGCCGGCGGCCTCCGGCCAGATGCTCACCGAGGCGCAGGCACTCGAGCAGATGCGCCGGGAGCATCCGCAGCTCCAGGTACTCGGTTTCCTGGTGCGGGAGCGCGCAGCCGCAGCGCGCGAGCGGAGCCTGCTGTCCAATCCGGCGGTCAGCTACACGCGCGAGGAGGCCGGCATCTTCGTCGACAACTTCCTCGTCATCTCCCAGGACCTGCCGGTGCGAGGCCGGCTCGGCCTGCTCGGCGAGGCCGCCGACCAGGCCGGCGCCGCCGCGGCGTCCGAGGCTGCCGCTTCCCGGCTGGTGCTGGAAGCGCGGCTACGCCTCGCCTTCATCGATCTGCTGCTCGCACAGGAACGCGCGCGCGTGCTGAGCGCGGATCTGTCCGAACTGGGGCAGCTGGTCGGCACGCTGCGCGCGCGCGAGGAGGAGGGGGAAGGCTCCCGGTTCGACCGGCTGCGCGCCGAGCGCGAGGTGGCCGAGATCGAGACCGACCTGCACACGGCCGTCATCGACCGGCGGGTTGCCCAGTCCCGGCTGGCAGCCTTCCTGGCGCCCGGCACCGATCCTTTCGGCCTGACCGCCGTGGGCGAACTGGCCGAGCGCGCTGCGGTCGCGAGCCTCGACACGCTTGTCATGGAAGCCCTGGAGCAGCGGCCCGACTATCGGTCCCTGGCCCAGCGTGCGACGCAATGGACGCTCGAGCGGCGCGCGGCCGAGCGCCTCCGCCTGCCCGCTGCGTCGGTGAGCGCCGGCCTCAAACGCGCGCGCAGCCAGCCCATCGGCCACGACTCGGGCTACGCGTTCACTGCGACGATGTCACTCCCACTCTTCAATCGCGGACAGGTGCAGGTGGCGCGCGCGGAGGCGGCACGGGCCCGGACCGACGCCGAGCGGCAGGCGCTGCACGGGCGCATCGAGAGCGAGGTGCGGGCGGCGCACACGCGGGCCGCGGGCTACCGGGAGCTGGCCGAGCGCTACCGCCTCGAATCCGTGGAGCCGGCCGCCGCGCTGGCCGACATCGCCGCGGCAGCCCACGACGAAGGCGAATTCACGATCCTGGAGCGGCTCGACGCACAGCGGGTCGTGCTGAGCGCGCGGCTCCGCCTGCTGGAGCTGTACGCCGCCGCGCGGCGCGCCGTCATCGACCTGGACCGGGCGGTCGGAAGGCGGAGGCACCCATGAGGAAACGGCATGCCCGGCTCGGGGCCGCTGAGTTGCTGACGTTGTTGGCGGCGTCAATCGCGTGCAGCGGCGAACGCGCCCACGAGGTCGATGCGGCAGGTTCAGCCGTTGGCGGGGAGGCGCCGGCGATAGTCGAGACGCGCTGGACCTCGCGCAGCGAGCTGTTCATGGAGTACCCGCCGCTCGTGGCCGGCGGCAGCAGCCGTTTCGCCATCCACTTCACGGACCTGACGACGTTCGAACCGGTGCGTGCCGGCCGGGCCGCGGTCCGCCTGACGGGCGCGCGCAATCAGGAATTCACCGTGGAGTCGCCCGGGGCCCCGGGCATCTTCGGCATCGATGTCGTGCCCGCGCAGGCCGGCAGCTACCGGCTGGAAGTGACGCTGGAAGCCCCGGGGTTGAACGACCGCCACGAGCTCGGCGAGGTGACCGTACTGCCGGCCGCGACCGCGGCCGCGCCGCCCGACACGGACGGCGACACCGAGGACGGCGCGATCCCCTTCCTCAAGGAGCAGCAGTGGACGCTGGACTTCGCGACGACGCCCGCAGGCCGGCGGAGGATTGCAGACAGCCTCGTCATCGCCGCTGAGATCGAGCCGCGCACCGGCGGCTGGGCGGATGTGACAGCGCCGGTCGTCGGCCGGCTGGCCGACGACCTTCCACCCCGCCCCATCGGGTTCCAGGTGACGCGGGGTGACACGCTGGCCGAGATCATCCCGCACAGCGGGCACGGGGAGGACCGGCCGGAGCTGGAGCTCGCTGTGGCCGAGGCACGCAACGTGCTGGAGCTGCTCCGGGCTGACCGGGCGCGGGTCGAGCGGCTGGTGGCGGCGGGAGCCCTGCCCCGCCGACGCCGGCACGAAACGCAGGTCGCCGAGCGGACGGCCGAGGCGCGCGTCGCAGCGGCCGAGGCCCATCTGGCGCAGCTCGACACGACCCGCACCGGGGAGGGCGAGGTCGGACGCGACATGCGCTTTGTCGTCCGCGCCCCGATCAGCGGCGTCGTGGCCGAATCCGATGCCACGCCCGGCGCCAGCGTCGAGGAGGGAACGCACCTGTTCCGCCTGGTCGCGGTCGATCGCGTGCACGTCGTGGGGTCGCTGCCGGAGGCCGCCCTGGCGCGCGTCGCCGAGCTCACCGGCGCCGAGCTGGACGTGCCCGGATTCGAGGTCCCGATCGCGCTCGACCGGCTCGTCGCCGTGGGACGGGTCCTCGAACCCGAGGCGCGCACCGTGCCGATCATCTACGAGTTGAACAATCCGGACCGGCGGCTGGCCATCGGCCAGGCCGTCTCCCTGCGCATCTTCGCGGCGGCGGCGACCGACGCGGTGACCGTGCCCGAGAGCGCCATCGTCGACGACGCCGGGCAGCCCGTCGTCTTCGTGCAGACCGGCGGCGAGAGCTTCGAGCGCCGGCCGGTCCGGCTCGGCAATCGCGAGTCGGGTCAGGTGCAGATCGGCGGCAACGTCGCGCCGGGCGAGCGGGTGGTGGTCCGCGGCGCGCCGCTCATTCGGCTGGCCGCGCTCTCGCCCCAGGTGCCGGCGCACGGACACACGCACTGATCCGCTGCGGAACGGAAGATCATGCTGTTCGACAGGCTCATCCGTTCGTCGCTGCGCAACCGGCCACTGGTGCTCGGCCTGGCGGGCGCCTTGCTCGTCTGGGGCGGGTTCGTCGCCGCGCGCATGCCCGTCGACGTGCTACCCGACCTCACGGCGCCCACCGTCACGGTGCTGGTCGAGGGCCGGGGCATGGCGCCGGCGGACATGGAGGCACTCGTCACCTTCCCCATCGAGACGGTTCTCGGCGGCGCGGCGGGCGTGCGCCGGGTGCGCTCGGAAACGGCCGTCGGCATCGCGGTCATCTGGCTGGACTTCGACTGGGGCACCGATGTCTACCGCGCCCGGCAGACCGTCTCCGAGAAGCTCGCCGCGGTGGCGGCAACGCTGCCTGCCGAGGTCGGAACACCGGTACTGGCACCGCTGACGTCGATCATGGGCGAGATCATGTTGCTTGCGGTCGAGTCGACCCCGCGGTCGGAGGCCGCGGCCGACGCGCCGCACTGGACGCCCCTGGAGCTGCGGATGGCGGCCGATCTGACCGTACGACGGCGGCTGCTCGCCACGCCCGGGGTCTCGCACGTGACGGTGATCGGCGGCGAGCGCCGACAGTTCGAGGTGCTGGTCGATCCGGCCCGGCTCGCGCGCTACGACCTGCCGCTGAGCGCGGTCGAGAACGCGCTGCGGCGTGCCAGTCGGAACACGTCGGCCGGGTTCCGCGAGGCGGGCGGCCAGGAATATCTGATTCGGGGCGGCGGGCAGGTCCGGGACGTCGAGGGGCTCGGCGCCACGGTGATCGCGACCCGCGAGACGCTACCCATCCGTGTGAGCGACGTCGCCGACCTGCGCGTGGGCGAGTCGATCAAGCGCGGCGACGGCTCGTTGAACGGTCGGCCGGCAGTCATTCTCGGCATCCACCGGCAGCCCGACGTCAACACGCTGGCCTTGACCCGCGAACTGGACGAGGTCCTCGACCAGATTCAGGCCGACCTGCCGGCCGGCATGCGGCTCGACACGCGCGTGTTCCGGCAGGCCGACTTCATCGAGCTGGCGCTCGGCAACCTGACCGCCGCGCTGCGCGACGGCACGCTGCTCGTCGTCCTGGTTACCCTGCTCTTCCTGGCCAACCTGCGCGCCGGTGCCATTACGCTGCTGGCCATCCCGCTCTCGCTCCTGGCCGCGGTAGTCGGGCTGCGGATCGCAGACCTGTCGATCAACAGCATGACGCTCGGCGGCATGGCCATCGCCGTGGGGGCCCTCGTCGACGACGCGATCGTCGACGTCGAGAACGTGTCGCGGCGGCTCCGGGAGAACGCGCTGCGGCCGCCGAACGCAAGGCGACCCGCGCGGGAGGTCGTCTATCGCGGCAGCCGGGAGATCCGCGCCTCGATTGCCTTCGCAACGCTCGTCGTCATGCTGGCCTTCCTGCCGCTCTTCTTCCTGCCGGGCGTGGAGGGGCGCCTGCTGCAGCCGCTCGGCTTCGCCTATCTGATTGCGCTGGCCGCCTCGCTGGTCGTCGCCCTGACGGTGACGCCGGCGCTGTGCCTGTACCTGCTGCCGAACGCCGCCGGTATCCGTGCTGGGCGCGAGGCCCGGCTGGCGGCGGCGCTCAAACGGGGCTACGGGCGCGTGCTGCCGGCCGTGCTCCGGCGGCCGCGGCTGGTGATCGGGACGGCGGTGCTCGTGTCGGCCGCTGCGCTCGCCACCGTGCCGTGGATGGGGCGGGCCTTTCTGCCCACCTTCAACGAGGGCGCGCTCGTCATCAGCGCCGTCACGCTGCCGGGCACCAGCCTGGCCGAGTCGAACACCCTGGGCGGGGCGATCGAGCGGCTGCTGCTCGACGTGCCGGAGGTGGCGGCGACGGCGCGCCGCACGGGCCGGGCGGCCCTCGACGAGCACGTGCAGGGCGTCGAGTCGGCGGAGATCGACGTACGGCTCACGCCCGGCGGGCGACCGCGCGACGCGGTGCTGCAGGCTATCCGCGAGCGGCTCGCGCTCGTGCCGGGTACCAACATCACCATCGGCCAACCCATTTCCCACCGCATCGACCACATGCTCTCGGGGCAGCAGGCCAACATCGCGGTCAAGGTCTTCGGCGACGACCTCGGCACGCTGCGGACCCTGGGCGGCCGCATCGTCACGGCGCTACAGGGTGTACCCGGGCTCGTCGACCTGGCGCTCGAACACCAGGCCGATATCCCGACCGTGGAGGTCGGCTTCGATCCGGCGGCGCTGGCGCGGCACGGACTGCCGGCAGGCCAGGCCGCCGCCACCCTGGAGACCGTACTGCGCGGGCGCCGGGTGGGCGAGATACTCGACGGCCGGATGATGGTGCCGCTGGTGCTGCGCTACCGGCCGGACGACATGGTCGATCTCGACGACATGTGGCAGACACGCATCGACATGCCCGCGGGCCCCCGCGTGCCGCTGGGCAGCCTGGCCGACATCGCCGAAGATCGCGGTCCCAACTTCATCCGCCGCGAGAACGCCGAGCGGCGCATCGTCGTGACCGCCAACGTGGCCGGACGCGATCTCGGCAGCGTCGTCGCCGACATCCGGCAACGCGTGGCCGAGCGTGTAGCGTTGCCCGTGGGTTACCGGGTGGACTACGGCGGGCAGTTCGAGGCCGAGACCAGCGCCGAACGCCGGCTCCTGCTGCTCGGGTTGGTCGCCATCGGCGGCATCTTCCTGATTCTGTTCAGCGCGTTCGAGTCCGCACGCGATGCCGCCATCGTCATGCTCAACCTGCCGCTGGCGCTGATCGGAGGTGTGGCCGGGGTGTTCCTGGGTGACGGCGTGCTGTCGGTCGCCACGCTGATCGGGTTCATCGCGCTGTTCGGAATCGCCACCCGCAACGGCATCATGCTCGTCTCCCGCGTCCGGCAACTGCAGGGAGTGGCCGGCACCGACACCCGTACCGCCGTCGTGCAGGGATCGCTCGACCGCCTGGCCCCCATCGTGATGACGGCGCTTTCGACCGGCCTGGCGCTACTGCCCGTGGCCGGCGGATTCGGCACGCCGGGCAGCGAGATTCAGGCGCCGCTCGCCCTCGTCATCGTCTGCGGGCTGCTCTCGTCGACTGCGCTGAACATGTTCGTCGTGCCGGCGGCGATCGTCGCGACCACGCCGGCCGACCCGCCGGCGACCCGCGGCTGAACGCGCCCTGTGCGCTGGCGCATGAGAGCAACGGCGATGCTCGGGACGGCGCTCTGGTTCGCGGCATTCGGCGCGGCGTGCTGGCTGCTGCTCGTCGGGTGGCTCGTGCTGCACGAGCGCCGCCTGGTCTTCTTTCCGACCCGCGCGCTGGTGGCCGGGCCCGCCGACTTCGGGCTCCGTGCCGAAGAGCTGTCGATCCGGACGGACGACGGACTCACGCTCCACGGCTGGTGGATCGAGCGGTCCGCACGCCGGGTGCTGATCTGGTACCACGGAAACGCCGGCAACATCGCGGACCGGTTGCACAACGCCCGCTGGTTCGTCGAGCAGCTCGGCGTCAGCGTCGTGCTGGTCGACTATCGCGGCTACGGGCACAGCGCGGGAACGCCCGACGAGGCCGGACTGTACCGCGACGGTCTGGCGATCTACGACGCGGTCGCGGCGCGCGGGGTGCCGGCGCGCGACATCGTGCTCTTCGGGCGGTCGCTGGGCGGCGCGGTGGCCATCGAGGTCGCGCTCCGGCGCCCGGCCGGTGCCCTCGTGCTGGAATCGGCCTTCCGTTCGGTGCCGGCCATGGCGCGTGTGCACTACTGGTTCGTGCCCCGCGGAGTCATCCGCACGCAGATGGACAACGAGTCGAAGATCGGCCGTGTAGCCGCGCCGATGCTCCTGCTGCACGGGGACCGCGACCGGGTCGTGCCGCTGGCCCACAGCCGCCGCCTGCAGGCACGGGCCGCGCAGTCCGCGCGGCTCCACGTCATCGCCGGCGCCGGGCACAACGACACGTACCTGGTCGGGGGTGCGTCCTACGCGGACGCCTGGCGCGGATTTCTGCAGGACACCGCGCCGGACGCCTGACGGTCCGCGGCCGAGTCCGGGCCTCAGTCGGCAGACAGCCTGAAGACCGAACGTCCCCGCGAGAACGTCTCCAGGACACGGACGTGCTCGAGCTCGCGCGGGTCCACCGTCAGGGGGTTCCGTTCGAGGACGACGAGATCGGCCTGCTTGCCGGCAGTGATCGAGCCCTTGGTGTCCTCTTCGAAGTACTGGTAGGCGGCGCCGAGCGTCACCGCGTGGAGCGCCTCGTGCACCGTGAGCCGCTGCTCCGGCCCGAGCACGCGGCCGCTGCGCGTCGTGCGGTTCACCGCGATGGAGACCAGCCGCATGATATCGGGCGGCACGATCGGCGCGTCGTTGTGCATCGTGAAGTGCACGCCGCGCTCGATTGCCCAGCGCGCCGGGCTGATGTGGCTGCCACGTGCCGCGCCGAAGCTGCGCAGGTGCCAGTCGCCCCAGAAAAAGGCGTGCGCCGAAAAGAAAGACGGCACAACGCCCAGGGCGGCCGCGCGGTCCAGTTGATCCGCTCGCATGAGCTGGGCGTGGATGATCACCGCGCGGTGGTCCGGCACCGCGTCCGTATCCCCATCCGCGTCCGTGTCCCCATCTGCGCCCATGCCCGCAACCGCCTCGGCCACACCGTCCAGCATCAGGTCGATGGCCGCATCGCCGTTAGCATGGACGAGGATGGGGACCCCGCGCCGAATGAGGAGCGCGGCCCCCGCCTTGTACAGGTCCGGCGCCAACGTGCCGTACGCGCGGTAGTCGGTTGCCGCGCCGGGCGGTCCCTCGGCGTACGGCTCGGTCACCCACGCGGTCCGCCCCTGGGGCGACCCGTCCAGCGAGAACTTGACGCCGGCGACGCGGAGGCCGCCGCGGTAGCGCGCCTCGTGCTCCGCGCGCTCGGCATCCGTCAGTGTCCGGAACCACGGGAATACCGCGACGTCGGCGTCGAACGGACGGCGGGCCGCCGCGGCGCGCAGCGCATCCACCGTCGCGGGACCGGTCGCCCCGTCCTGGATGGTGGTCGTGCCGTGGCGCAGGTAGACCTCGATGGCCCGGCGCGCCGTCGCGGCGGTGTCGCCGGAGGCAGCGGCCAGCAGGCCGCCGCCCACGAGGCCGCCGGCCCGCTCCTCGAGGACGCCGTCGGGCTCGCGCGACCCGGGTCGGCGACGAATGTGCCCCCCGGGCGGATCGGGCGTCTCGGCCGTGACGCCGCCGGCCGCCAGCGCCGCCGAGTTGGCGGCCCGCAGATGTCCCGACACGTGCGTCAGGACGATGCGATGCTCGGTCGAGGCTCGATCGAGGTCGTCGCGCGTGGGATGGCGCCGCTCGGCGAGCAGGGAGTCGTCGTAGCCGCTGCCCACAACCAGCCCGCCGGACTCGATGTCGCGTTCGGCAATCCAGGTCCGGAGGCGGGCGACGATGTCGTCGATGGTCTCGACATCGCCGACCGGCGGCGGGTGCAGCGACAGGGCGTCCAGCCCGCGCCCCACAGCGAGGAAGTGGCCGTGGGCGTCGATGAAGCCGGGCAGCAGGGCGCGCTCGCCGAGTTCGACGACGCGCGTCTCCGGCCCCCGCAGCGCCGCCGCCTCGGCCCGCGTGCCGGCAGCTACTATAGTCTCGCCCCGGACCGCCACGGCGTCGACCTGCGGCCGGCCCGGATCCATGGTGACGATGGCCCCGCCGCGGAAGATGACGTCCGCCGCCGCGCCGGCTCCGGTTCGGGGCTGGGCCGTCGCGCCGCCGCAGGCGGCCGCACCGGCGGCCAGCAGGCAGGCCGGCAGCGCCGCGGTCCGTCTCGACACGCGCTCCACGCTAGCCGCTCGCCAGGCACGTGTCAATTCCGGCGCCGACCGAGTCCCCGCCGGCGCGCAGGTTCGGCGACAATAGCAGTTGCATGCGCAGCTTCTTCCGGGACATCTTCCAGACGCGCTATCGCGAGGTGACGGTCAGCGCCGTCCTCTTCGCCATTGCCATCGGCCTGGTCATGAACGCGGCCATCACGTACGCCGGGCTCAAGATCGGGTTCACGATGGGCGGCAGCGCCATCGCGGCGGTGCTCGGTTTCGGGATCCTGCGCGGCGTTCTGCGGCGTGGGTCGATCCTCGAGACCAACATGGCCCAGACCTGCGCGTCAGCGGTCAACACCTCCAATGCCGGCATCATCTTTACGGTCCCTGTGCTGTTCCTGCTCGGGCTGCCGCTGGCGACCGACAGCGCCGACTTCTGGCTCATCACGCTGGCCGCCGTCGGAGGTGCGGTGCTGGGCACGGCGTTCATCATCCCGCTGCGCAAGCAGATGATCGAGATCGATCGGCTGCGCTTTCCGACCGGCATGGGCGTGGCGGCCATTCTCAAGTCGCCGGGTGCCGGGCCGCGCAAGGCGCTCGTGCTGCTGGGGGGCGTCGTCGCCGGCGCGGCCGTGTACTGGTTCGTGGCCGCCGAGCAGTTCGGCCTGCCCAGCTACGGTTCACTCGGCATCGACGTGCTGACGGCCGACGCGCTCGACGCCGGCCGCCTGCTCGGCTTTCCGCCGCAGGTCGAGCTGATCTTCGGCATCGCGCCGTTCGCCCTCGGGGCCGGCTACATCACCGGGCGGCCGGGCCTGTTCGTGCTGGCGGGCGGGATTCTGGCGTACCACGTACTGACGCCCTTCGCCTACTCCGTGGGATGGATGCCGCAGTCCGTGGCAGCCCACGAGGCGCCCGGCTACGCCTTCAGCGCCTTCAACCGCCCGCTCGGCATCGGGCTACTGCTGGGCGGCGCGCTGATGGGCATCGTCGCCTCGCTGCCGGCCATCCGCGAGGCCCTCAGGAGCGTGGCGGCCGCGGGCAGGGTGCAGGGCGGCGGCGACGAGCTGGGCCTGCGGGTGCTGGGGACGGCCGCGGTGCTGGCCGGCGTGCTGCTGTTCGCCGCAGCCTACGGGGTGGGCGAACGGCCGTTCAACCGCGCCTGCCCGGTGACCGGCCAGTGGGTGGACCGGGTTTCCGTCGCAGACCTGCCGGCGGGCGTGCCGCAGAGCGCACGGCGCGCGACGGTGCAGGCGCTCAACGCGGAGGTCGACGCGCTGCAGACGGCCACGCGCACCCACGGCGGTTACGTCATCCGGTTCGCCGGCGAGGACGCCGCCCGCACCTGGGACGCCTACGATGCCGGGCGCAGGGACGACTACCTCGCCGACAACAACGCGCGGCCCGGCTGGCTGGCCGCCTTCCCGCCCCTGCTGCGGGCCGCGACCATCGCGCTCGTCGGCATCGCCTGGATGTGGCTCGCCGGCATCATCATCGCGCAGTGCACGGGCATGACCGACTGGTCGCCCATCTCCGGCATGGCGCTGCTGACGGTGGTGCTCGTGATGCTGCTCGGCGGCACGGGCGCGGTGGTCGGCGCCGTGCTGATCGGCGCGGCGTTGTGCGTCGCAATGACGCTGGCGGCCGACATGATGTCGGATTTGCGCACCGGCCACCTGGTGGGTGCGCAGCCGCGGCGCCAGCAGGTGCTCGAGCTGCTCGTCGTGGGCATCGGGCCCATCGTGTCGATGCTGGTCGTGCTGCTCATCGCCGAGGCAAACCGCCGCAGTTTCGGCGTGCCGTTCGGGCCCGAGACGCCGACCGCGGCGCCCCAGGCACAGGCCCTGCAGGCGGTCATCATGGGCGTGCAGGGCGGCGAGATGCCCTATGCGCTGTACGGCTTCGGGGCCCTGCTGGGTGCGCTGCTCGGCCTGGGCACCTTCAGCGGGCTCGGCGTGCTGGTGGGCCTGAGCATGTACCTGCCGTTCGCGGCCATCGCCACCTACGGCGTCGGCTGCGTCGTCAACGTGCTGGTGGCGCGCTGGAAGGGCCGCGTCTGGGCGGAGGACTGGGGCGTGCCCTTCGCGGCCGGGCTGGTCGTCGGCGAGTCGCTGCTCGCCATGACCGTCAACATGATCGTCCTGGCTGCCGGCTGAGGACCGACCGATGCATGTGCTCGGCAACCTGATCATCGCCGTGAGCCTCGTGCTCGGCGCGCTGGCGTCGACCACGGCGTACGTCCCGCAGCTCACGGCCGACGCTGCCGCCCTCGCCGCCGGCGACGGCTACGCCCACCTGAATGCCCCGGCAGGCGCCGAGACGGACGCGGCGGGCCGCTTCGTGCTGAGTGACGAAGGGGCGCGTATTCCGCTGGCAGCCGCCGGCGCCGAGCTGACCCCCGCGCTCCAGGCCCGGCTGCGGGCCGCCGGCGTCCAGCGCGTGCGGGTCAGGGAATTCAGCATGCGGCGCTGGCAGCACGCGTGGCTGTTCGGCCTGGCCGTCATCGGCCTCGTCGCCGGCAGCGCGCTCGTGAAGCGGCCGGCCGGCCCCGCGCGCCGGCAGCGGCCGACCGCGCCCGGCCGCGGTGCGCCGCAGAGCCCGCAGGCCGTGCTGGCCCGCATCACCGCCACTGCCCGCGACCTGCAGCGCGAGCTGCCTGCCCTGCCTGATGACACCGCCAGGATGCGGGCCATCCTCGAACGCGTCGGCCACGTCCAGACGGAGTTGTCGCTGCAGGTTGTCGAAGGCCGCAACCTGCTCGTCGCGGCCCTGGGCCTGGCCCGTTTCGCCGAGCTCATGGATGCCTTCAGCCGCCTCGAGCGCGCGCTCAACCGGGCCTGGTCCGCCGCCGCCGACGGCGTCCTCGACGAAGCCCTGCGCTGCGTCGAGGACGCGGCCGCGCAGGCCCCGGAGGTCGAGCGCCGACTGGGGCCTGCCCGCTGAGCCGGCCCCCGGGTAGTGCCGCCGCCCGGCCCACGCCCGCGCCGGGTGCCGCCGGTCGGCTGCGCTATACTCGTGAAGCTGCTGTCCCCATCGTCCAGAGGCCTAGGATCCAGCCCTTTCAAGGCTGAGACACGGGTTCGAATCCCGTTGGGGACGCCACCCTGCCTGCCTATCCTTTTTCGAACTCGTCTCGACGATGACTGCGAATACCGAGGAGAAACCAGCTCAGTCGTGAACTGCAAGCGGACAGCCGGCCGCAGCGGGCGGCGGCCGGTCAATCCCGCGTAGAATGGCGGGAACTACCGAAGTCATCAGGGGGAACGCATGAAGAGGGGAACGACCGCAGCTGCCGCGTTGACTGCCTTGACACTGATCGCATGGGGCGCCCCGACGTGGGTCGGCGCGCCGGCGGGGCTGGCACAGGGGACGTCGAGAACCATAGACGCGCGGGACGTTCCGCTCCCGGCCGCTGCCAGCCAGGCGCTGCGCGACTCGATCGCGGCCATGCCGACGATGCCGATAGCCGACTACGCGCCGTCGACTGCCGCCGAGTGGGAGGAGTTCGTGCAGCAGCGTGACGGGGCCGCCGACGGTACGCTGGCGCCGCTCGCCGCAGCGTTCGACGTGCAGATCGACCAGTTCGAGGTCGAAGGCGTGCCGATCTATCGCGTGCAGCCCGCTCAGGTCGATCCGCGGCATGCGGAGCACCGCTTCCTGTACGTGCACGGCGGCGCGTACGTCCTCGGCGGCGGCGAGGCCGGCGTCATGGAGGCCGTGCTGATTGCCAGCCGGGCGAACATCCAGGTGCTTGCCATCGACTACCGCATGCCGCCGGCGCATCCGTTCCCGGCCGCCGTCGACGACGCGGTCGCCGTGTACCGGCACGTACTGGAGAACCGGCCGGCCGGTTCCATCGCGCTGGGCGGCACGTCGGCCGGCGGCGGGCTGACGCTGGCCACGGTCCGGCAGCTCATCGAGCTGGGCGTCGACGTGCCGGGTGCAATCTACCTGGGCACACCGTGGGCGGACCTGACCGACACGAGCGACACGCTGCATACCAACGCGGCGATCGACCGCGTTCTCCTGAACTACGACGGCTGGTTGAGCGCCGCGGCGCGCCTGTACGCCGGCGACCACGAGCTGACGCATCGGCTGATCTCGCCGCTGTACGGCGACTTCGACGGGTTCCCGCCGACGTACCTCATCAGCGGCACGCGCGACATGCTGCTCAGCGACACCGTGCGCGTGCACCGCAAGCTGCGCGAGGCCGGTGTGGCGGCGGACCTCAACGTCTACGAGGGCCTGTCGCACGCGGGCTACATGATCGTGGCCGACTCGCCGGAATCGCAGCAGGTGTACGCCGAGCTGGGGGACTTCCTGCTGGAGCATCTGGACTAGCAGCCCGTGGCTCGAGTCCCCGCTGCCTTCGACGCGCGCTGCATCCCGCCTGACTGCGTTGCTCCGCGGTCGACTATGCCCGATAGGCTCCCTCGTTGCGCCCTGCCAGGCGGGCGCCTCGCCCGTCTGGGTGCAACGCGGGGTTTCACCACAGGCTGCCAACGGCTCCATTGAACGGGGCTGCACCCCGCACCCCCGGCATCCGCTTGCGCGAACCCCAGAGCCCCGCGCAGCTCCCGCCGAGGCGCGCCGTGCGCGCCTTGCGGAAGCTGCGTGCTCTGCGGCGCGGACTCCTCGCCGGCCGCCGTCAGAAGCCGAACGATACGGCCAGGCCGCGGCGGTCGCGCGCCACCAGCGGTGCGACCGTCACGCTCCGCGCGGTGCCGGACGACCGGTAGATGGTTACTTGTCGTGTGCACCTGTTCGGCGCGGAACTCGTGTCGGGAACCGTCGCCGAGCAGGACGAGCCGGGATGGCGTGAGGTCGGCGATGCGGCCCGTCTGCTCACGGTCGCTGTTGTCGGTCACGGTAACCCGGTCTCCCGATTCGACGAACAGAGCCAGTTGCTCGAACGAGCTGGCAGTCTGCGCCGCGGCCGTTGCGCCGGATGTCATGAGCACGAGCAGCAGGCCGAGGCTGAAGGGCGCATTCATGGTCTTTGTCATCGTCGGTCCCCTTGTTCCGATGGGTTTCGACGAGAACTGCGAATTGCGACGGAAAACCGGCTCGGTCTTCCGGTGCTCGCCCCGTCCGTGCCGCACGCCGTGCGCACGATGTCGCCGTGCCGCACGCGACGGCGAGCGGCGACGTGTATCCTTGGCTGGGCTTCGAATCCGATGCAGGATACCGATGCGAGCGACCTGATCGCCCGCGCCAGCCGCGACGGACAGGCTCTTGCGGAGTTGATGCCGCTCGTCTACGACGAGTTGCGGCGGCTGGCACGCGGCTATCTCGGCCGCGAGCGGCCGGGGCGGACGCTGCAGCCCACGGCGCTCGTCAATGAGGCGTATCTGCGCCTCCGCAAGGACCGGAAGCAGGACTGGCGGACGCGCGCGCACGTCGTGGGCATCGCGGCCGTCTCGATGCGGCAAATCCTGATAGAGGCTGCGCGCGCCCGCGATGCGCGCAAGCGCGGCGGCGACCTCGCCCGCGTGACGCTCGACGAAGGGCTGGTCGGCGACCAGGCCCGGACGGTGGATGTCCTCGACGTGGACCGGGCGCTCAACGAGCTCGCCCGCCTCGACGCCGGGCAGGCCCGCCTCGTCGAGCTGCGCTTCTTCGGCGGGCTGACCATCGAGGAGGCGGCCGAAGTGCTCGGCCTCTCGCCGGCGACCGTGAAGCGCCACTGGGCCGTGGCCCGGGCGTGGCTCCAGCGCGAGATGACGGGGGGCCGAGCGGGTGGACGCTGACCGCTGGCAGCGGCTCAACGAGCTGTTCCACTCGGCGTTGCAGCGCGAGCCGGGCGTGCGCGACCAGTTCCTCGCCACGGCCTGCCCCGACGACGCGGCGTTGCGCGACGAGGTGCAGTCGCTGCTGGGCGCGCACGCCGCGGCCGGCATCCTCGACGAGCCGGCCATCGCAGCGGCCTCCGGCCTCCTTTCGAGCGAGCCCGACGACGCGGTCATCGGCGGCCGCCTGGGTCCGTACGAGGTGGCGGGTCTGCTGGGTCGCGGCGGCATGGGCGTCGTCTACCTGGGCCTCGACACACGCCTGCAGCGGCCGGTGGCCATCAAGGCGTTGCCGGCGGCCTTCACCCACGACACGCGACTTCGCGCCCGACTCCGTCGCGAGGCGCAGGCTGCCGCTGCCCTCGCGCACCCGGGCATCGCGACCGTCTTCGCGCTGGAAGAGTTCGACGGCCGCCTCTACCTCGTGTGCGAGTACGTCGCCGGCCGCACCCTCGGGACGCTTATCAGCGTCCGTGCCGGCACGATTGGTATCGACGAAGTGCTCTCCATCGCGGTGGAGGTAGCCCGCGCGCTGGCCGCAGCCCACGCGCACGGGGTCGTGCACCGCGATCTCAAACCCGAAAACGTGATGCACACCGCCGACGGCAGCATCAAGGTCGTTGATTTCGGACTGGCGCGCTTCGAGCACGGCGACGAGCTCGCCGCGGGCGAGCGCCTGACCAGACCGGGCGGCGTGCCGGGCACGCCCGGCTACATGGCACCCGAAGTGCTGCGCGGCGACCCTGCCGACGCGCGCGCCGACCAGTTCTCGTTCGGCGTGCTGCTGTACGAGCTGCTCACCGGGCGGCACCCCTTCCGCACGGCGGACGAGACGGCCACGACGGCGCGCGTGCTCGAGGCGGCGCCGGCTCCCATCGAGCCCTCCCGCCCGGAGTGCCCGCGGGCGCTCGTCCACATCGTCTCGACCTGCCTCGCCAAGGAGCCGCGGAACCGCTACGCGTCGACAGACACCCTGGTGGCCGACCTGGAAGCAGTCAGGTCGGGCGCGGGAGCTGCGCCGGCGCCGCTCATCGCGGCTGCCCCTGCCCGCGAGACCGCAGAACCGTCTGCCGCCACGGCGCCGATCTGGTGGTGGCAGTTCCACCAGGTCGCCGTGAGCCTGCTCTACGGCCTGACGCTCTATCCGCTGTGGCTGGCGCGCGAGGCGATACCGCGCGGCTGGGGCCTCGTGACGTTCGTCGTGGCGGTCGGCATCGTCGGCACGGCCGTCAACCTTCGGCTGCACCTGTGGTTCACGGCGCGAGTCTATCCGGCCGAGCTCGCCGAACAGCGCCGGCGGTCGTTTGCCTGGGTGCGCGCCGCCGACACTGCCTTCGCCTTGCTGCTCCTCGCCGTCGGAGCCGTCCTGGCGCCGCGCCAGGGACTCTGGGCGGCGTTCTTCATCACGATCGCGATCTCGAGCGCCACAGTGGCGCGCGTGATGGAGCCGGCCACGACGCGCGCCGCCTTCCCCCGCGAGTGACATCGCCGCGTCACGGCCGCCCCCCTCGGCGAGTCCGGTTCAGCGCTGCGCGGCCAGCACGCCGGGATCGAGCCCGGTTCTCATCGAGTGCAGCATGTCCAGGACCGCGGCGCGCGCCTCCCGCGTGACGATCGGCCCCACCATCCAACGCACCAGCATGGGAATCGACCGGCTCAGCGTCACGACCTCGCACTCCATCAGCACACCGCCGGCAACCTGCTGGTAGCGCCAGTACGCGTTGAGCCGCCACAGGAAGCCGCGGTCGTTGCCTACCGGCTTCTCGCGCTCCTCCGGCGATCCGACGTTCTCCAGCTCGGCTATGCGCGTGGACGCGCTCCGGCTCCAGGCCCGGCCGTCGCCGAGGCGCACGTACTCTACCGCGTGTTCCGTGCGGTAGTGCAAGGTGATCACGGCCTTGCGGCGCAGCTCGAGCAACATCCCCAGCGCGTCGCCGTCGCGCCAGAGCACACGTGATTCGAGTACGTCGTCCTGCAGCTGCTGCGGCAGGATCGAGAACTGTAGTGCATCCACCACCTGGTCGACGTCGGCATTCGGAACCAGTATGGCGCCGCGCCAGTGGTGGATCCTGCCCTTCGGCACCTTGATGCGTTCGCCGCTCGCCGCCCGCGTTTCCATCCGCCCGATGACCGGTTGGCCGGACGCCAGCGCGTGACGCATCTGCTGCGCCTCGGGGAGGAAGTCCAGCACCAGAAACCGGTCCCCGGCGGCGATTTCGTCGGCCATGCGGTGCTCCGTGGCCTCGACGTAGCGCTCCCAGGCCGCGACCGTCTCCTCGTGCAGCTCCGCGGCGGCGAGACGCGCGCTGCTCCCCGCCGCGACCGCGAGGGCCAACGCCAGGTGCAACGGGGCCCGGCCGGTGACTGATCCTTCTCGACGCATTTCCATCGTTCCGTTCTCCCTTCAGTGCGCGCGCTCCGCGAACGTGGAGCCGCGACGATCGTTACTGGCGCGAAACACGAAGCGATCGTTCGCCAGGAAGTTCACGAGCGACCACGACGCCACCGCCGCCACGTTCGCGACCAGGTAGTGGATGCCGAAAGCGGTCGCATAGCCGGTGGTGAGTGCCACGTTGGCCAGAATCGAGACAGCGCCCGACAGCGCGTTGAACCGTACCAGGCGCAGCCACCGTCCGCGGCGTCCGGCGCAGCGGTCCCGCCACGTCCAGCCTTCGTGCCAGGCGAAGTTGTGGAGGATCGCCATCTGGACCGCCAGGGCCGTGGCGACGCGGTAGTCGAGTTGCAGCAGCTCCGTGCCCGCCGCCAGCGCGATCAGTTGCACGGCGATGCCGCCGAGCCCGACCGCGCTGAAGGCGAGCCAGCGCCGCAGGCTGCCTGGTGCCCGCATGGATTCACCGGATCCGCGGCTCGGCGCGATAGAGCGCGCGCCCGTTCCGCGCCACCGAGAGCGCCAGCGCGCCCAGCATGCCGAGCGCGGCCACCAGCCCGCCGACGTCGAACAACAGCCAGGGCCGGCCGAACAGCTCCACCATGGGACCGCGGGCGTACAGGCACAACGTGCCGACCGCAAGCAGGATGCGCAGCTCGGTCGGCCCGACCCTGAGAAACGACAGGCGGAAGACGCCGCAGGCGTGCGTCGCGAGATACGTCTCTGCCGAGACCATCAGGTAGGCAGCAAGCAGCAGCAGCGCCACGGTCGGCGTCATGTAGGGCGACAGCGCCAGCCCGGCACAAAGCAGCAGCATGCTCGTGATGTCGACCACATGGTCCACGTAGAACCCGTAGCGGGGACGCTGCTGGTTGCGGACTCGTGCGACGGTGCCGTCGAGGCTGTCGCCGAACCAGTGCAGCGCCAGTCCCCCGATCACCGCCGGGAGCGCCGCCTCCCACCAGTTGGACGCCCAGTAGGCGACGCCCACCCCGACCATGCCGAGCAGGCCGACGCCGGTGAGATGGTCCGCGTTGATCCAGGACGGGAGCCGCCGGGCCATCCAGATCAACGCACGCCTCTCGACCGCCGCGAGGATGCTCCCGTTCTCCCGCACGTGCCCGACTGTCGCTGTGGCTTCCATTCCGCCTCCCTTCAGGCGACTGCATGCCGCTCTGGGAGGGAGTACGCAAGCCGGCGGAAGATCGGCTCACGCCCCTGCACGACGCCGTGCGCCGCTGCGGCCTGCGCCGGTCTCGGCCACTCGTGATGCGGATCGGGACGGGGTGTGCGGGACGGGGTGTGCGGTGAGGCTGGCGCGGCCGCCTTACAGGATCCGGAAGACGCTCTCGCTCCGTACGCCGCGGGCCTCGTGGGGATAGGTGTGGAGGGTCTCAACCGCCAGTAACGGCCCGTCCGTTCGCCAGCCGATGTGCGTCATCGGCTCCTCGACGCCCCCTGCCGCGCCGTAGCCGAAGACCAGTCGATCGACTGACCGGAACCCGCCGCGCAGGCGCGCCGGCCCGGCGAGGTCGAAGCGCGACAGCCGGCACTCGCACCGCAGGCCCTCGATGGTGCACGACAGGGACCAGTCCGAGCCGGCCGTCCGCCGGCGGACCACCCGCGCCCGGAGATCGCCGGACGCACACGTCAGCAGCTCCGTCAGCGCGGCGCCGGCGCGTTCGACCAGTACGGCGTGGCTCGTGCCGAGCGCGCAGAACGTGACGGTGCCGCGCCCCCACGGGATCCGGCGGGAATCGAGCACCCGCAGCGGCGCCAGCCGGGCGCGCCCGGCGAGCAGGAAGTAGCGCAGCGTGGCCACGCTGTGCGGCGCGGAGATATCCTGGACCACGCGGGCGGCCATTCGTCAAGGATCACCGGACGGGCGGCCCGGAGTCAAAAGCACCCATGGACAAGCGCCCCGCCGAGTCGACCGGCCACGCGGACGCCCCGACCGGCGTCCTCCTCGTCGCGGTCTTCACCATCGCCACCTGCGGGCTGATCTACGAGCTGCTGGCGGGCACCATCGCCAGCTACCTGCTGGGCGACAGCGTCACGCAGTTCTCGACGGTCATCGGCGTCTACCTGTTCTCGATGGGCGTGGGCTCGTACCTGTCGCGCTACTTCCGGCGCAACCTGATCGTCCGCTTCATCGAGATCGAGATCCTCGTCGGCCTCGTAGGCGGCCTGTCGTCGCCGGTGCTCTTCTTCGCATTCGGCGAGGTCGCCGCGTTCCGCGTCGTGCTCTACGGCTGGGTGACCGCCACCGGCGCGCTGGTCGGCCTGGAGATCCCGTTCCTGATCCGTATCCTCAAGGACGAGTTCCCGCTCCACGACCTGGTATCGAGGGTGCTGTCGCTCGACTACCTCGGAGCCCTGGCTGCGTCGCTGCTGTTTCCCCTGTGGCTCGTGCCGCAGGTGGGGCTGATGCGGTCGTCGTTCGTCTTCGGCGGCCTCAACGCGCTGGTCGCGGTCTGGACCTGCCACGTCTTCCGTGCGCAGCACCGCCGGCCGCGCCTCACGGCGCAGGCCTACGCCGCGCTGGGCGTGCTCGCGCTGGGCGCCGTATTCTCCGACGACCTCATGGACTGGTCGGAGCGACGGCTCTACGACGACCCCGTGGTCCTGTCACGCGTGTCGCCGTACCAGCGCATCGTCCTGACGCAGGGCGAGGGCGGCGTGCGGCTCTTCCTCGACGGCAATCTGCAGTTCTCGTCGCTGGACGAATACCGCTATCACGAGGCACTCGTGCACCCGGGCCTGGCCTCGGTGGCCGCGCCGCGGCACGTGCTGGTGCTCGGCGGCGGCGACGGGATGGCGGTGCGCGAGGTCCTGCGGGTCGCCGGCGTCGAGACCGTCACGCTGGTCGACCTCGATCCGCTGATGACGACCATCTTCCGCGACCACCCCGCCTTCGCCGCGCTCAACGCCGACGCGCTGCGCTCGCCGCGGGTGGAGGTCGTCAACGCCGACGCGTTCGTCTGGCTGGAGTCGACGGCGACCCGCTACGACTTCATCGTCGTCGACTTCCCCGACCCCCGCAACTACTCGCTCGGCAAGCTCTACACGACCACCTTCTACCGGCGCCTCCGCGAACGGCTGAACCCGGGCGGCGTGGCGGCGCTCCAGAGCACCTCACCTTTGGTCTCCCGTCAGGCGTTCTGGTGCATCGTGGAAACCGTCCGCGCCGCAGGGCTGCACGCCAGGCCGTACCATGCCCCGGTGCCGACCTTCGGCGAATGGGGCTTCGTGCTGGCCTCGCAGGCGCCGCTGCCCGCGCCGGGACCCTTCCCGCCGGGGCTCCGGTTCCTCACGCCGGCCGTTGCGGCAACGCTGTTCGAGTTTCCGGCCGACATGTCGCCGGTGCCGGTGGAAGTGAACCACCTGAACAACCAGATTCTGGTCCGCTACCACGCCGCCGGGTGGGAGCGGTACGCGCGGGGCATCCGCAGATGAAGGCGCCGCCCGGAAGGGCACGGGGCATCGGTCGCCCGCTGTCGCGCCGCGACCTCCTGCGCCTCGGTCCCGGCGCAGCCGCCGGCCTCGCGCTCGGCTGCCGGCCTGCGCCGGCGGCGGACGCCGACCGGGCACTCGATGCCGGCCGCATCAGCGGATCCATTGTGGGCGCCTCCCACGGGATCGCCCATCGGCTACGGGACGGCGACGGCCCCGAACCGCACCAGGCGACCGACGTGGCGGTGGTTATCGCGGGCGGCGGCATTGCCGGATTGTCGGCAGCCTGGAAGCTGGCCGGCAGCGGCTTCCACGACTTTGTGGTGCTGGAGCTCGAGCCGCAGCCGGGAGGCAACGCGCGCTGGGGGGAGAATCCCGTTTCCGCCTACCCCTGGGGCGCCCACTACCTGCCGACGCCGACCGCGGAGTCGACCGCGGTACGCGAGCTCGTGCAGGAGATGGGCCTCGTTCGCGGCCACGGGCCGGCCGGCGAGCCCGTCTACGACCCCCGGCATCTCTGCCATGCTCCACAGGAACGCGTCTTCATCGACGGCCGCTGGCGGCGGGGGCTGTCGGCGCGGGACGTGCGCGACCCGGACGAGGCGGGCGGCGCAGGGGTGCTCGCAGCGTTCGAGGCACAGGTGCAGCGGTACCGGGACTACCGGGACGCCCAGGGTCGGCGGGCGTTCGCTCTGCCCGTGGCGGCGAGCACGACCGACCCCGAGATCGCGGCGCTCGACCGGATCTCTATGCGTGAGTACTTCGACCGCGCAGGCTGGTCGTCGCCCCGGCTCCGGTGGTACGTCGACTACTGCTGCCGGGACGACTACGGGTGCACGCTCGAGACGACCTCGGCCTGGGCAGGCTGGCACTACTTCTGCTCACGCGCGCCGGACGTCCGCTACCTGACGTGGCCCGAGGGCAACGGCCGCATCGTGCAGCACCTGGCAGGCCGCGCCGCCGGGCGGGTACGTACCGGCATGCTCGTCTATCGCGTACAACCGGGCGGCGATGGGCGGCCCGCAACCAGGGCACCCGGCAGTGGTGGGACGGACCCCGCTACCGACGGCGGCGTCGAGGTCGACGCGCTGGACTCCGGCAACGGGACCGCGATCCGTTTCCGGGCACGCCGGTGCATCTACGCGCTGCCGCGCTTCACGGCCCCCCGCGTCATCGCCGGCTATGCGCCGGTCGACCTCGAGGCATTCACGTATTCGCCCTGGATGGTCGCGAACCTCACGGTCGACCGCGTGCCCGCAGGCGCAGCCTGGGACAACGTCCTCTACGACAGCCCGTCGCTCGGCTACGTGGTGGCGACCCACCAGAACCTGCGGATGACGACCGGGCGCAGCGTCCTGACCTACTACCTGCCGTTCGCCGTTCCGAACCCGGCCGTGGCCCGCGCCTGGATGCTGGAGCAGGGGTGGCGCGACTGGGTGTCGTTGGTGCTGGCCGATCTCGGGCAGGCCCATCCCGGCATCGAGTCGCTCGTGACGCACGTCGACGTCATGCTGTGGGGCCACGCCATGATCCGGCCGGTGCCCGGTTTCGTGTGGGGCGACGCACGCCGCAGGGCGGCGGCGCCCCACGGCGCGGTGCGCTTCGCTCACTCGGACATGAGCGGGCTGTCGCTGTTCGAGGAGGCGCAATACCACGGCGTCCGGGCGGCCGAAGAGGTCATGCGCGATCTCGACCACGGGTTCTCGAGCTCGCTATGACCCCCGTCGGCGCCCGCCGCAGTTGCCAGCCCGTGGCAAAAGTCCCCGCGGCATGCGACGGGCGATGCGGGGTTGCACCACGGGCTGTTACGCGTCGGCCATCCCCATCTTCTTCTTGAGCGCCGCCAGGGCGTCGGTGTCGGCGCTGGCGGAAGGCGCCGCCAGTGCCTGGTCGATGTCGTCGTCTATCGTGCCGCCGACGTCGGCGAGCTCGTCGTACGCCGCGGCCAGCGACTCCTCTTCCTGCACCCTGGCCTTCATCTTCTCGAGCATGGCGATGGTGCCGCTGGCGTCGGCGCCGGCGAGCTGCTGGTTGATCTTGCGCATCGACGAAGCGGTGCGCGCGCGAGCCCGCAAGGTCACGAGCTCGTTCTGGTACTTGTTGATCTGTCGCTTGACGTCGGTCACCTTGGCCTGGAGCTGGTCGGCCATCCGCTGCTGCGTCTCGTGGTTGCCGCCCACCCGGGCCGCCTGCCGTACCGCCTCCTCCTTCTTCTCCAGCGCGGCGCTGGCCAGGCGCTCGGCCTCGCCCGTTTCCAGCTCCCCCGCCGCGGCGCGCTGGAGCAGCAGCATTGCCTTGCGCTCGTAGTCCGCCGCGCGCTTGCGGTGGTCACCGGCCTCTTTGTGCAGACGCATGGCGAGCGACTTGACCTGCGCCAGGCTGACCATCGCCGCCTGCAGGTTCTTCTTGAGGTCCCGGATGCCCTGCTCGGTCATCTTGATGGGGTCTTCGAGGTGGTCGAGCGCGGCATGCGCGTTCGACTCGGCGACCCTGAACATTCTGCGAAAGATACTGGCCATCGTCGCCCTCCCTTGATCGTTCGCCGTCGGTCGTCAGCGTTGCAGGTAGCCCAGCAGCTCGGCGCCGTACTCCGCCAGCGCCAGCGAGAGGGCGTCGATGGAGGCTTCCAACTCGTTCACATCGAGGTTGGCGAGCTGCAGGGTGTCGCGATAGAAGATCCGCGCCCCGTCCTCGTCGAGGACGAAGGCGCCGTGCACCAGCGTGTTGTTCATCTGCAGCAGCCGCGCGAAGAGGTCGCCCGGGTCCGCCGGCACGCGCCCGATCAGCTGCTCGAGAATGACGAGAGGCGGCTCGCAGTCGACGAACAGCTTCTTGACGCCGTTCTCCTCGTCGTCGACCACGACGAGCTCCTCCGCCTCGTCCTCGGTGGTGATGGTCAACCCGAGATCGAGCAGGTAGCCCCTGACCTTGTCGAAATGCTCAGCCATCGAATGCCTTTCCCTCCTGAGCCTGTCTCACGCGCCGGGCCGTGTACGCGCCGAGATGACCACCAGGCGATCGTCGGCCGCCACGCGGGCCCCTGCTTCGGGATTCGTCACTATGTCGCCCGTCCCGTGGCGCTGGATCGCCAGCACAATCCTGTCCTCCTCGCGCTTCAGATCGGAGAACACGTCGAAGAAGGCCCGGCCGCCGTGCCCGGCGCGCACGGGAACGGTGATGAGGTCCTGGCCCACCTGTGCGCTCAGCAGCTCGCGGAGCACGGTTGAAATGCCGTGGTCCAGGGCGGCGGTGGAGATGACCCGGCTGCAAAGGTCCGCGCCCACGATGATCTCGTCGGCCCCGGCCTGCTTACAGTGGCGCACGTTCTCCTCACCGGCGAGCTCGACGATGGTGTAGACCCGCGGGTTGAGGCTCTTGACCGTCAGCACGGCCAGCACTGCCTTGGCATCCCGCGCGCCGTAGTCCAGCGTCCGGTCGCCGACGAGGACGACGGTCGCCGCCCTTCCGATGCCCGCGCGCCGCAGGTCGTCCTCGGTCTCCGTGCCGCGCACGAAGTGCAGCCGGTCGTCCTCCACCGGCTTCACTTCGACATCAGCTACGAGCACGATGGCCTCTGCCGCAGAACGCGAATCCGCGCGCAGGTCCTTGAGAATCTCCTTCGTCCGGCCGTTCCATCCACAGAGGACGATGTGCCCTGCCAGGTCGTACTCCCCCATGCCGCGATCCTTCCTCAGCCGCCGCTCGACGAACACGCCGGCTATCGTAGCGGTGAACATGCCCAACACCCCGATGCCGAAGAACATCAGGACGACGCCGATCACGCGGCCGCCGAGCGACACCGGCGAGATGTCTCCGAAGCCGACCGTCGTCACGGTGACGATGGCCCACCAGAGCGCGTCGTGGAAGGGCCGGCCCTCCTCGAACCAGGCGAGGCCGACTGCCCCGGCCAGCACCAGCACGACGATGACGCCGACGAGCCGGAGGAGGTTTTCCCGCCGCAGGAACGCGAGCAGCGCCGCCAGGGGCTGTCGCACCCGCGCCCTGAAGCTGCTCATCGTCCGCCGGCAGAGTGGCGACCCACGGGTTGCGCCCCGGGGTGCTACAGCGTCAACCCGATCAGCATCGACGCCGCCAGGTAGGAAACGCCTTCGATCACGCCGGCGCCGAGATTCGGCTGCGCCTGCAGCAGCTCGTCGCTCAACCGCGCCCCGGGCAGCAGCACCTTGTCGGCGAACAGCCGGACGAACGGCAGCAGGACGAGCCCGACCAGGGTGTAGTAGCCGAACTCGGCCAGACTCTCGTTCCAGGAGATGAAGTCGCCCTCACCGGCCAGGCGGATGATGTTGCCGAAGCCGATGAGCACTCCCGCAACCGCGGCCGCCACCGCGAGGTTGCCTTTCTCGATCTCGTCGTGCAGGTCGTAGGAGGTCATCCAGTCGTACAGCATCCCGGCGACGATCAACGCCGCCAGCCCGGCAATCCAGAACACCAGTCCGGACAGCAACCCGCCCTCGCCGGACATCGCGCCCGCCGTGATCAAACCGACCGCCACGTAGTTGGCCCCTTCGAGGACGCCCACGCCGACCTTGCGTTCCTCGACGATCTCGCGCTCGATGGCGAACCTCGAAAAAACCACCCGGTCGTTGATGAGGCCCGAGAGGTTCAGCAGCACGATCCCCAGCAGGCCGAAGAGCACGAGACCGATGACGTCGTCGAGCAGGCTGAACGACGCCGGCCCGGAGACGACGCCGGTCAGGACAATCACCAGTCCCAGGTAGTAGCCCGCCACCGCCAGCGCCACGGCCAGGTTGTCCTTTTCGATCAGCTCGGTGCGCAGCACGAAGCGCCGGTGGAGCGCGTCGTATACCCACTTGCCGACGACGAGCAGCGCAAGGATGACGGCCAGGTAGATGAAGCCCGGCAGAATCCGATCGACCGTCATGGCGTGTTCTCCCCCGCGGCTACTTGCCGAAGCTGCGCATGCCGCCCGACATGCGATTCGTGACTCGTTGGCCGAACGACCGGCCCTGCGCCGCCTGCCGTGACTGCTGGCGGCGGAAGAAGTCGGGGTTGGTCTGCCGGGTCGTGGAACCCCTCGTGCCGTACGTGCTGCCGCCGCCGGCAGTGCCGGGCCCGTAGTAGGTGCGGCCGCGGCGGCGGGCGTCCTGGTAGCCGCTCCAGTCGTCCCGGTAGATCGGGCGCCCGAAGCCGCCGACCAGGTGGCTCAGCAGCGCATACTGGCCGTAGAACTCCCAGAACGACCTCCCGCCCCCATCCTCGCGCCACTGGCCGTACCGCTCATCGCCCACCTGCTGGTAGCCGGGAGGGTGCGCGTCCTGATCGACCTGGCCCTCGGCGCCCTTCGAGAGAACGACCATCCCGAGCGACGGCCGATGGCGCTCGTAGGTCGCGGCGTCCACCCGCTGCCAGTCGAGGACCGACTCGCGGTAGGTTAGCTCGTCCGACCCGGCCTGCGGCTCGCCGACAACGACCCGGTAACGATGCGAGTACCCGAACAGGTCCTCATCCATGTCCTGCAGCACCACGGAGTACTCCGGGTAGGGTTCGAGCTGCGTCCGGAGCCGTTCGAGCGGTACCTGCGCGTCGCACGCCGCGGTAGCCAACACCGCAATCGCCAGCAGCTTGGGGGCGAGGGGGCGGCTCACGCCGGACTCCCCGGCAGGATGTGGGTGAACTGGTACTCCTCGACTACCGATCCGGCCGCGGCGCTGAACTCGGTCTCGCCCCATTGCTCTACACCGACGAAGCCGGTCTCCGATTCGTCCACGAACTCCCAGCGAATGACCGGCCTGCCCGCCCCGTCTCCGGCAGGCAGCAGGTGGCCCGCATAGGAGGCGTCGAGACGGTACGCGGCGCCCCGGTAGACGATGGATTCGGGCGGATCTTCGTGATCGCGGATGTGCTGCCGCACGTCGCCGGCGATGTCGCCGATGGCAATCGTCTGCGAGAGCGACCACGCCTCGCCGGCGCGTTCGAGGTAGCGCTGTTCGCCGTCCGCGGTCAGCTCCCACTCCTCGATGTCGTTCATGCCCGAGAAGCGGTAGCGGGAATAGCCGGTGACACGCCACGTCCGGAGGTCGTAGTCGACCAGGTAGCCGACCTGCAGCTTCCCGAGGACGAGGTCGGCCAGCGGGTCCGGCCCGTCGTCGACGCCGCTCTTCCGACCGAACAACCGCTCGCGCCAGCCCATGGACGACGGCTCGTCGTTAAGAACCCGGGGTACGGAGTGCTTCGCGCCTTGACGCCGCAACCGCGCGCGGCGGGAATCGGCCTCCCGCCGCGCGCGGTGAAGTGTGCCGCCCGGCCTGCCGGTCGCGGGCGGCAAGACGGCGGCGCCGGCCGGCGACCTACTCCGCGTCGCCGGTGACGACGACGGTAACGTCCTCGGCGACCATCAGGCCGCCGTCGTGCGCCAGGCAACGCACTACGTAGGTTCCGGGCTCGTTGAAGGTGGCCTCGACCTCCCACTTGTCGTCCGGGGGCAGCGGCGGCGCACCCCAGCCCGGCCCCCACGGCGAGTTCGCGCCGACCCGGCGGTCCTCCCACACCTGGAACTGCTCCGGCTCGAACGTCGCCTCCGCGCCCGCGCCGCGGTAGACGAACCAGGCGACCCGCAGCCCCCTGGCCCCGAACGTGGTCACGTGCACGGGCCTGGGCGGAAGCTGGAACCACTCCGGCACGCCGTCGTCCGTGGCCAGGGCTGTCAGCTTCAGCGGCTGCCCCACGGCGACCGTTCTGGTGGTCTCGCCCAGCACCTCCAGATTGGGGGCCGTGTTCGTGAGCAGCCAGTCGGCCGTCGGCGCGCCGCTGTTCCTCTGCAGGATGACGTCATCGATGAAGTAGTCCGGGTGGAGCGAGGCGTACGCCTTCTTCGTCTCCCCGTTGGGGCTCGTCAGGGTCCAGACGAGCTCCTGGTCGCCGAAGTCGGCCGGCACGCGGATCCGGAAGAGGAACCGGTTGCGGCGCGGAAGAAAGTGCGTCGGCTGCCCCTGATCCGGACCGCCCGGCTCGACGTTGTTGGCCGGCCCGACGGGGATGTCGAGCGCCTCGTTCCAGTTCCGGTTCATGGTGCCGAACACCAGATTGAACGACCCGTCGGGATTCTGCTCCCAGCCCTCGTAGGCAGGCACGACTTCCTGCCCGCTGGCGTGCCGCACCGGCTGGGCCTCGCCTTCGCCGACCGCGATGCCCAGCACAGCGACCGCCAGCAGCAGGCAGGCTGCCAGGGCAGCCCCGCGCCGAAACAGTAGGCTCGTCATGCGCTGCGCCCTCCTAGTCGTTGTTGTTGTCGGAAGTCTCGGCCGGCGTGTCGTCGAACAGGCCGCAGAGCGGACAACCGGCGACCAGGTCGCCCCGCTTCAAGCCGAGCTTCTCCCGCCGCGCGGCCAGCTCCACCTCGAACTCCTCTTCGGTCAGGTAGATGCCGCGGGCCAGGTTGATGAACATCTGGTCGACCGAGCGCTGCCCGTCGCCGGACCAGTTCCGCGGATCGGGAACGTTGGGATTCGATGGCGAGTTGTTGAAGTAGCCGACCAGTCGCAGGATTGTGCCCTGCGGGAGGAGCGGCGCCGCGTCGTCCTCGTAGGTGTAGACCCTGACCCAACCGTGGTCGTAACCCGCGCAGTTGATCATCTCGCGCTGGCGTCCCCAGATGGCCTCCAGGCACATCCGCACGCCCGGTGCGTGCAGGTGGGGCTCGAAGATGGTCATCTTGAGGGGCCTGGGGACGACGAAGTAGCTCTCGAGCTCCTGATCGGCATCCATCGCCTCGAGGTCGATGTCGACAATCGCCCACGAGACGCCTTCTTCCTTCAGCGTCGGCTCGTAGCCCCGCGGGTGGAACTTGAAGCCGACGTCGAGGCGGGCCCGAGTCTCCGCGCCGTTCGCATGCAGATGGTTGTTGGGAAACACCAGGTTCGCGCCGGCCGGCATCAGGCGGCCCGCCGCGGGATTGAAGTAGTCCGCGTTGCGTCCGACCTCGTGGACCGGCCAGCCGCCGAGCCGCGCTGCCTCCTGCTCTTCCGCCGAAGCAGCGGGATCGACGACGCCCATCGTCGCATGATGGAATACGAACAACCCGCCTACGGTGTCACGCCCCCCGCTGCCGCGGAACTCGGTGACTTCCTTGTACTCCACCGCGGCGACGTAGCGGTCTTCCGCCAGCCCGGTCGGGGTCTCGCCGATCGCGCCCCACCAGTCGGGCTGCTCGCCCTGCACGTGGACGCTCGGAGAGGAGACGATCAGATCGGGCTGCCCGATCTCCCACTCGTCCACGTCGATGAACGCCACCGGCGGCGGCATGTCGGCGAGATCGCCGCGCGGCGCGCCGTTGTCAGCCCACACCGCGATCTTCTCGATCTCTTCCTCGGTCAAGGACGGATCGTTCTTGAACTCCTGAATCCCGATTTCCCGCTCGATGAACCACGGCGGCATGACGCCCGGCTTGTCGCGCAGGCCGGTGCGCTGCTTGATGGCCCTGGCCCACGGCCGCACCTCTTCGTAGTCGATCAGGGACATCGGAGCCAGCGAGTTCGGCCGGTGACACTTCTGACAGCTCCGCTGCAGAATCGGCGCGATGTCCTTCGTGAACGTCACCTCCGCAGCGGTTGAATCCTGCGCCACCGCAGGCGCCGGCGCCGCCATTGCCGACGCGACGCCGGCCGCGACGGAAAGAGCAAGAAACGTCCTCTTCATTTGACCCTCCGTGAAGCCCGGTCGCGCCTGCCGGCAGACGGGCATGGACCGCTTGTACACTGACCCGACACTCACTGTACCACACTACCCGCCGGGACGACAGTCCGTAGTCGAGACGACGGTCAGCGGACGAAGAGCGAGCCGCGCTGACCCCACCGCGCGCCGCAGGCGGCCGTCGTCTCCACGGCCGGCACCTCGTCGAGCGTGCCCCTGTGGACCTGAGCCGCCACGGGGACGATCGTCAGCTCGACGCCAGCGAACCGGTCGCTCCGGTTCTGCCCGGCGGCGCCGACCGCCGCGCTGGCGAGTCCAAGCCCGGCGAGGGCGAAGGCAGCGACCCGGGGCCTGCCGCCCATCGTTCGCCCGCTCTATCGCACCGGGAAGAAGATTTCAGTGCGCCACTTCGACTGGTCCGGCTCGGCGCCCGGATCCGTCACGTACGACTCCCACGGTGCACCCGCGGCCGCGAGGTCCTGGGACTTCATCCACGCCGTCAGCGCCGCCCAGGTCTCCGGGAGGGTCTCGTAGGAGCCGACGTGCGTGACGGTCGCCGCCCGGCAGGCCGGCAGCGCGCCGGCCGTCACACGCCCACCGCCGACCAGGGGCGACGCGACGGGAATCGCACATTCGAGATCGACCGTGTCACCGGGCGGGGAGTAGTAGATCGCGAGGGGTGGGCCGGCGGGCTGCTGCCCGTTCTGCCGAATGTGTCCATGCACCTCACCGAACAGCGAACCCAAGACCCTCCCGATTTCGCTCATCGCCACGGTCGTGCGGATGCCCACGATGGGCTGCGCTGCGATCTGTGTCGTCCCGAACTTCGCCTGCATCGGATTGGTTTCCTCTCCCCGCCGGGCGGCCGCCGTCGAGAAACATACCACGGCGCGACGCGGCAGCGGCTCGGGCCGCTCCCGGCAACGCGCTGACGTTGACGCCGCGGCGACGCCACGTCCCCGGGTATGCGCTGCCAGGCGCGGCGGCGCGGTTGACGCGCGCAGCGGTTTCCCCCACTATTCGGAGCACGAGGACAACAGGAGGAGAAGATGAAACATAGAGTTCTCGCTGCAGTGTCGACGGTGATCGCGGTTGCGGCACTGGCACCGGCGTTCGTAACCGCCCAGTCGGCGGACGGCGCGGAGACGCCCCGGACACCGTGGGGTGCACCCGACCTCCAGGGTGTCTGGGACTTCCGTTCCATCACGCCCATGGAGCGGCCCGAAGAACTGGCCGACCAGGCCTTCCTGACGGCGGAAGAAGCAGCGGCGCTCGAGCAGGCCGCCCTCGAACGGAACTCGGAACTGCTCAACCGGCCGGCGCGCAGGACCGTGGCGGGCAGGAGCGTGGACCGCGGTGAGGACGGGGCTCCGGGTCCCTACAACAACTTCTGGCTGGACCGGGGCACGACCACAGTCGGCACCGGACGCACCTCGCTCGTCGTGGATCCCCCCGACGGGCGAGTGCCCGCCATGACTCCCGCCGCGGCGCGGCGGGCGGCCGAGCTGGCCCGGGCCCGGCGGGGCGTGGACCCGCATGCCCCCACCCCCGGCGGCTGGGTCGAGGACCTGGGCGCCAACGGCCTGCAGTTGCGCTGCATCACCGGATTCAACTCGGGACCGCCGATGACGCCTGGCGGCTACAACAACAACGTGCAGCTGTTCCAGACCGAGGACTACGTGGTGCTGCTCAACGAGATGAACCACAACGCGCGCATCGTGCCGCTGGACGGCAGGGCGCCCATCGACCTCCCGCAATGGACGGGCGACTCGCGGGGCCGCTGGGACGGCGATACGCTCGTGGTAGAGACCACGAACTTTCTGCGCGAGACGAGCTTCATGCGCGGCAACGCCAGCGGCAACCTGCACCTGACGGAGCGCTTTACGCGCGTGGCGCCGGACACCCTCCTGTACCGGGCCACGATTGACGACCCCACGGTCTGGTCCGGTACCTGGACGTACGAGCTGCCCATGCAGCTGAACGACCAGCCGCTGTACGAGTACGCCTGCCACGAGGGCAACTACGGGCTGTACAACATCCTGGCGGGTGCGCTCGTGGAGCACGCCGAGCAGTCGAGGTAGTTCGCAGGCGGGAGCGCTGCGGGGGCCGCCCGCTCGGGCGGTCCCCGTCAACTCGCTGTCGGCTGCGTCACTGGCCGGCGGCGTCCGGACACGGCCCGCGTCCCCCCGGCCGACGGACCAGCTTGCCGGCGGCGTCGCGACACGCCTGATCCTCTGCCGATACGCCCGCCTTGTTCTCCATATCGAGCTTGGCGCCGTACTCGACGAGGAGCTCCACGACGGTGGGATACGCGAGCGTCACCGCGGCGTGCAGCGCGGTGTTCCCGGCAGGATCGGTCGCGTTCACGTCGTTGCCCAGCTCGAGCGCCAGCCGGGTCGCTTCCCACGTCGAGTGCTCGCTGGCCGACACCAGCAACTGGGCCGCATCGATGCCGATGCCCTGGTCGCGCCGGTTGGCCGAGCGGATGGTCCAGCCCGCGCCGGCGGCCACCATCAGCGGCGTCACGCCGTTGTTCGGCGCCAGTAGCGGGTCGGCGCCGTTGGCCGCCAGCACACGCATGATCTCCACCTCGGCGTACTTGGCCGCCAGCCAGAACGGCGTGGCGCCAGCCAGCTTGCCGGAGAGGGAATAGAAGTTGAGGTTGCGCTGCTGTCTGCTGCCCTTCGTGAGCAGACTGTTCGGATCCGCCCCGTGGGCGCACAGCGCCTTGACCAGATCCACATCACCGCGCGACACCGCCGTATGCAGCGCCGTGTAGCCCGCGTCAGCGGAATTCGGATCCGCACCGCGCTCCAACAGATACGCGGCGAACTCGCCCTGGTCGCTGAAACTCGCGAGCACCAGCGCGGACTCGCCGGTGGGCATCTGCTCGTCCACGTCCGCACCCGCATCGAGCAGGAGCTGTGCGTTGTCGATACGCCCGTTCCGCGCCGCCATGAGCAGCGGCGTGGACCCGCGCTGGGGCTGCATCACGAACTGCTCGAACGGATCCCCGTCACCGAGATTGACTGGCAGCAGATGCGTCGCCGAGCGCGCATGGACGTCGGCGCCGTTGGCCAGCAGGACACGCACGGCCTCCGGGTTCTCCTGCGCCGCCGCCCACATCAGCGCCGTCTGTCCGTGTGACTTCTCCCGGGCGTTCACGTTGCTCGCACCGTGCTCGAAGAGCGCCTCCAGCGCAGAGGCGCTGCCGGTGCGGGCGCACGACATGAGCGCCGTCTCCCCCATCGCGGTCGCGCCGTTCGGGTCGGCGCCCGCGCCGAGCAGCAGTTCGACGACCGCCGCGTTCCGGTTGGTGCAGGCAAGCGTCAGGGGTGTCACGCCGTAGTCGTTGGCGGCGTCGACCTCGGCGCCCGCGTGCAGCAGCGACTCCACCACCTCGACGTCGTCCCGCACGACCGCCCAATGCAGCGCGGTCGCCCCGTCGCCCTCACGGGCGTTGACGTCGAGACCGTGCGCCAGCAGGGTGCGCACGGTCTCGTGGTCGCGATTCTGGATCGCCTCGATCAGGCGGAGATCCGTGTTGCCCGCCGCGACGCCGGCAACACAGAGCAGCGCCGCCGCCACCGTAGCCGTTGAACTGCTGCCCACCCGCATGGCGGATCCTCCCTCGGTTTCCCGCACTCCGCTGGCCCGGGCCGTGCTCCGGGCCCGCATGCCCGGCAACCCGCGTCCGGGATGCCCCGCGACCCGCCTCTACGCGAGCGAGAGTTCGCGGATCTCCCGGCTGGTCCCGCCGAAACTCTCCACCGGGACGCCCAGCTTCAACAGCATCGTGTGCTGCAGATCGGTCAGCGGCGTGCCCTCGGGACAGACGATGTGACGGCCGCCCTGGAGCTCGCCGCAGGCGCCGCCGACGAGCAGGATCGGCAGATCCTGCGTCGTGTGCCGGTTCGAGTTCCGCAGGGCCGAACCGTAGAAGATCATGCTGTGGTCCAACAACGAGCCGTCGCCGTCCGGCGTGGACCGCAGTTTGACCAGGAACTCGCTGAAGAGCTGCATGTGATACGCGTTGATCCGCGCCAGCTTCTCGATCTTCTCCGGATTGTCCCGGTGGTGGCTCAGCGGGTGGTGCGGCTCGGTGACGCCGATCTGCGGGTACGTCGCACCACTCTCCTCGCGTCCGACCATGTATGAGATGACGCGCGTCATGTCGGTCTGGTAGGCCAGCACGATCAGGTCGAACATCAGCTTCGCGTGCTCTTCCCACGACAGCGGAATGCCGGCCGGGGACGCGACGTCCGGCAGCTCCCGGTCCGCCTGCTGCTCCGCCATCTCCAGGCGCCGCTCAATGCCGCGGACGGCCTGCAGGTACTCGTCGAGCTTGCGGCGGTCGTAGGCCGCCAGATCCGTCTTCAGATCGGCCACCTTGCCCATCACCGCGTCCAGAATGCTGCGCTGCCGGCGCGCCCGCGCGAGGCGCGCGTCGGCGCTCGTGCTGTCGACGTCGCCGAACAGCCGCTCGAAGACGAGCCGGGGGTTCGTCTCGCGCGGCATCGGCGTGCTCCGATTGGCCCACGAGTTGTTGAGATAGGCGCAACTGAAGCCGCCGTCGCAGGTGGCCACGCCGTAGACGGTGTCGTCGCCCTCCAGGGAGAGCTCCAGCGAGGGCAACTGGGTGGCGCGTCCCAGGCCCTCGGCATCGGCGGCGACCTGGTCCATCGACACGCCCAGCTCGAGCGCCGCGCCGGTCGTGCGCTTCGGGCGTGCACCGGTCAGGAACGCCGACGCCGCCTGGGAGTGCGTGGTGCCGCGACCCGGCTCTGCGCCGACGCTGTCGAGGTTGGTCATCACGAGCAACTGGTCGCGAACCGGCTGCAGGGCCTTCAGGCTCGGCGTCCACTCGAACCCGGCGCCGGCCGTCTGCGGCGTCCAGTACTCCTTCGGCGCGCCGTTCGGCACGATGACCACGCCAAGGCGCTTGGCCGGCACCGCCGGCGTCCTGGACAGCGCTGTCAGGGCGGGCACCATGCCGTCGAGGAGCGGCAAGGCCAGCGCCGTGCCTACGCCACGCAGCATCGTTCGACGCGGGATCGCCGTCTTGGTCACGATCATCAGCCCATCCTCCTGGTCAGAAACGGTTCGCTGTTCACAATCGCCAGAATCATCGCCGACCAGCGGGATTCGTCGTTCGCCGCCTCCCGCTGGATGCGCCGTACCGCCGGCATGTCGGCCGCTTCCAACCGCCGCCCGATGGCGTAGGTGAGCAGCCTTTCGGTCAATGTGCCGATGAACTCCCGCTGGCTCGCGAGGATCTCCCGGAGCCCCTTCGCGCCCTCGAACGGGGTACCGTCCGGCGCTGTGCCGGATGGATCGATTACCGGCCCGGCCTCACCTGCCACTCCCGTGTCCTCGGTGGTGCGCCAGCGCCCGATGCCGTCGAAGTTCTCCAGCGCGAACCCCAGCGGATCCATCGTCCGGTGGCACGTGGCACAGGCGGGGTTGCGCCGATGGACCTCCATGAGAGCGCGCACCGACGTCGGCGGCTCGCCCTCCTCGCGGGTTCTGAGATCCGGCACGTCGGCCGGGGGCTCGGCCGGCGGTGCCCCCAGCAGACTCTCGAGCACCCACTTGCCGCGCGTCACCGGCGAAGTGCGGTTCGCGTAGGAAGTCAGCGTCAGAATGCTCGCCTGGCCCAGGATGCCTGCCCGCTTGTCGTCGGGCAGCTTCACGCGCCGGAAGTGGTTCCCGCTCACGTCGGCAATCTCGTAGTGCTCGGCGAGGCGCTCGTTCACGAACGTGTAGTCAGCCGTCAGCAGCTCGGCCACCGGGCGGTCCTCACGCAATTGCGTCTCGAGGAACAACCGGGTTTCCTGCTGCATTGCGTCGCGCAGGTTCTCATCGAAATCCGGGAACGCGGTCTTGTCCGGCGACGCGTTGCGGAGCCTGTGCAGCCCGAGCCACTGGCCGGCGAAGCTCTCGGCCAGCATCCGGCGCGCGCGCGGCTGGGCCAGCATCCGGCGCACCTGCTGCTCGAGCACCGCGGGCTCCGCCAGCGTGCCCTGGGTCGCCGCGTCGAGTAGTTCGTCGTCGGGGATGCTACCCCACAGGAAGAACGACAGCCGCGAGGCGAGCTCGAGGTCGCTCACGCGGTAGGCCATGCCGGGTTCGACGTCCTCCGACCGCCGCTCGACGCGGAACACGAACTCCGGATCGGTCAGCAGGAACTCGAGGGCCGCCTGGATGCCGGCCTCGAACCCGCCTTCGCGCCGCCCCACCTCGTAGAAGCTCAGCACCGCGGTCAGGTCCCGCGACGTCACGGGCCGCCGGTAGGCGCGCTGCGCGAGGCCGTGCAGGATCTCCTCCGCGCAGGCGGCCTCCTGCTCGGGCCGGTCCGGCCGGCAGGTGAAGATGCGCTCCCGGCTGGGCGTCTCGAGCGGCGCTGCACCGGCGAACGGGCCCCGGATGGTCACGGCCGAGACCGCCGGATTCCCGTCCTGTTCGTCATCGGTGCTGTAGCCGAACGTCGCCGGGCTCGGCCGCGGCTGCAGCACCCCTTCGTCGAGCGCCGGCCGCCGCACGAACGCCAGGCCCACCAGCCGCGTGCCGGCCCGCACCGGCAACCGGAACTGCAGACCATCGTCCGCAGTGACCGAGTAGTTGCCCCACTCCGGAAATCCGCCGCTGCCGGAGCCGCAGAAACTCGTCGCGCAGCGCGAGCCCTCGAACGCGCCACCGACCATCAGCGTCTCGACCAGCGCCTTGTCGAGACGCACGTCGAGCTGGTGGGGCGTGTTCCCGAGCCCGCGGATGTAGTTGTAGAAGTTGCGGCGCAGATCGATCTCGAACAGGTACTCCCCGTCGAGCGGAAAGTGATGCCGCACTGCCAGGCCGCCGCGTGACCCGAACGGCAGATCCTCGTTCGTGCGGTCGTCCTGCATCTCCAGGTCGGGCACCTGGTAGGTGGAAGTCCGGGACGTCGCGGTCGGGTCGCCAACTGCAAGCTGGCTGATGCGCCGCGCCGCGGTCAGGTAGCGCTCCATGAGCGTCGTCGAGACCGACAACACTTCCGCGTTGTTGTCGAACCCCTCGGCGTCGGCGTCATCGGGCGGTAGCAGCGTCTCGACGTCCACGTCGAGGCCGACCAGATCGCGTACCGCGTTGCGGTACTCGAGCCGGTTGAGGCGATGCGCCGTCATCGGGCGCCCGCGCGGCGGACGGGCCTCGGCGGCGCGGTCCAGCTCGGTCTCCAGCCAGGCGACCCAGGCGGCGCGCGTGGCGGCAGCGGGTTGCCGCGCCACGGCCGGCGGCATCATGCCACTGCGCACCCTGCGAAGAACGCGCTCCCAGTGGTCCGCGTGGGCGCCGACCTCATTGGTGTCGAGCGCCTGCAGCGAGATGGGCACGGCGCCGCGCTCGAACCGGCTGTCGCTGTGACACGCGATGCAGTAGCGGTCGACGAACGCGCCCGGCGCGACCGCGTCGGACGCCTCCTGGGCATGGCTGGCGGGAGGTGACGACAAGCCCAGTACGACTGCGACCGCCGCTCCGCCTGCTGCCCTGAACAGCCACGACATGTTCACCACCCTTCCCCAGCAAGCGTGTTGTTCACACCGCACGGCGCAAAATCCCGGCGCGATGCTACCGTACGCTCTGCCGCCCGCCATTGTCAATTCCGTAACGCCTGAGACGGGACGGGGCAGGCGCCCGCCCGCCGCGGCGTCGGCTATCATGACAGCGGGATGCCCGCGCTCTCGCGCCGTGCAATGCTGCAGCTGCTCGCCGCGCAGGCGCTTGCCCTGCAGCCCGTCTCCGCCCAGACCCGCCTGCACGGCGCGCCGAAGCCGCTGGCCGTGGACGCCGTGACGCACGACTGGACCTCCTTCCTGGGACCGTCGCACAACGCGGTGTCGACGGAGACACATCTCAGCCGGGAGCTGCCGCCACCACTCGTCTGGGAGCTGCCCAAGGGCACCGGTTATGCCTCGCCGGCCATCGCCGGCGAACGGCTGGTCTTCGTCCATCGGCTGGACGACGCGGAGGTCGTCGAGTGCCTGCACCCGGAGACCGGAGGCCTCGTCTGGCAGCATCGCTACCCCACCTCGTTCCGGGACCGCTACGGCTACAACAACGGTCCGCGCTCGAGCCCGGTCATCGACGGCGGGCGCGTCTATACGGTCGGCGCCGAGGGTCCGATCCACTGCCTGGATCTCGCGTCGGGCGAGGTCGTCTGGACGCGCGACCTCAGCACCGAATATCGCGTGCCACAGGACTTCTTCGGCACCTCGTCGACGCCGCTCGTCGAGGACGAGCTGCTCGTGGTCAACGTCGGCGCGCCGGGCGGGCCGTGCGTGGCGGCATTCGACAAGCTGACCGGCGTCGAGGTGTGGCGGGCGGGCACCGAGTGGGGCCCCAGCTACGCCTCGCCGGTGCCGGCCGACATCCACGGCCGCCGTCGCGTGCTCGTATTCGCCGGCGGCGAATCGTCGCCGCCAAGCGGCGGACTGCTGTCGATCGACCCGTCGAACGGCGCCGTGGACTTCGAATTCCCGTTCAGGAGCCGGACGTACGAATCGGCCAATGCCTGCACGCCGGTCGTGTTCGAGAACCGGGTGTTCCTCAGCTCCAGCTACCGCACCGGCAGCGTGCTGGTCGAGATCCTGCCGGACTTGACGCACCGGGTCGCCTGGCGCACCGCCGACGTCGGCATCCACTTCAACACCGCGATCCACCGCGACGGGTACCTCTACGCGTTCGACGGGCGCAACCCGGGCGACGCCTCGCTGGTCTGCCTCGACGCCGCGACCGGCGAGGTGGCGTGGCGTATGGTGCCGGAGTGGCCGGAGGAGATAGAGCGGAACGGCCGTCGGCAGCAAACCGTCATGAGCACCTACCGGGGTTCGCTGCTGGCGGCGGACGGCCAGTTCCTCTGCCTGGGCGAGCTTGGCCACCTGCTGTGGCTCGACCTGACGCCGGCCGGCTACACGGAGATCTCCCGCGCCTGGCTCATGGCAGCGCGCGAATCCTGGGCCCTCCCCGTGTTGAGCCGCGGCCTGCTCTACGTCGTGCAGAACACCCGCGACGTGTTCAACGGGACCAGTCCCCGCCTGCTCTGCTACGACCTGCGCGCGTAGCCCGCCAACCTGCCAGGAGTCCACGCCGTGCTACGGCGCAGATTCCCGCTGTCCCCCGGCTCCAGCCGCAGGTGCCCATCGTTGAACCCGGCCTGGGTTATCCCGCGCCCGGTCGCAGCGTGGTACGCGGCGCGGCACGGCAGGCGCGCTGCCGGCGGCTATGATTCGAACAGGAGACCGCATGAAGACCACTCGAGAAATCGCGGATTTCGTGGGCGGCGCGCTGCAGGGCGACGGCGACCGCCCGATCGACGGCGTGGGCAGCCTGGAGCAGGCGGGTGCCGGCGCGCTGGCCTACGCCGAGACCGGTTACCTCGACCGCGTATCGGCTTCCGGCGCCGCGTGCGTGCTGGTCCCGACGGGCAACTTCCCGGAGCGCACCGTCATCGTCGTCGACAATCCGCGGGTGGCGTTCGCGCGGGCGGCGCAGTGGCTGCTCCCGGCCACACCGCCGTTCCAGGGCGTCCACCCCTCTGCGCTGATACACGACGAGGCAGTGCTGGCGGCGGACGTGGCAATCGGGGCCTGGACACTCATCGAACGCGGCGCGCGCATCGGGGCCCGCACCGTCGTCTACCCAGGCTGTTACATCGGTCCGGGGTGCCGCATCGGCGCCGACTGCACCGTCCACCCGCACGTGGTGCTCTATCCGGATGTGGAGCTCGGCGACCGCGTGGTCGTGCATGCCGGCGCCGTGCTGGGAGCGGACGGTTTCGGCTTCGTGTTCGATGGCACCAGGCACCTCAAGATTCCGCAGGTCGGCCGCGTGGAGATCGGCTCGGACGTCGAACTCGGCGCCAACACCTGCGTCGACCGGGGCACGCTGGACGAGACCGCCGTCGAGGCCGGCGCCAGGCTCGACAATCTGTGCCACGTCGGACACAACGTGCGGATAGGCGCGCACACGGTCATTGCGGCGCAGACCGGCATCGCGGGCAGCTCGCGGATCGGCAGCTACGCCACGATCGGCGGGCAGGTCGGGATCGGCGATCACTGCCGCATCGACGAGCACGCGCTGATTGGCTCGCAGGGCGGCGTGGTGAGCCGCAAGCGCGTACCGGCCGGCGAGATCTACTGGGGAACGCCGGCCCGTCCCCTCCGGGACGTCAAGGCGCAGGTTGCCCACGTCGGCCGCCTGCCACGGATGGCCGAGGAACTGAAGCGGCTGCAGGCCGAGGTGGCGGAGCTGCGAGCCAGGCTGGAACGGTAGCAGCGCGCAGTCGTGGCGACAGTCCCCGCTGCATTCGACGGGCGAGGCGGGGTCTCACCACGGGCTGCTAGCTTCGAGAGGCTGCGGCCAGCATGCGGTCCACCGCCGCGGCGACGTCCTCGACCGCAACCGCATCGAGACAGGGCGGGCGCCCGTCCACTGTCGGCGGCGCGGGGCACTCGTCGAAGAAGCGCTCACGGCAGGGCGAGCAGGGCAGGAACGCGGACACCGCCCGGTGCGCAGTCCCGGCGGCGCCGCGCGGTGAGGTCCGTGCGGGGTCCGACGGGCCGTAGATGCCGACGGTCGGCACGCCGAGGGCGGCCGCGAGATGCATCGGGCCGCTGTCGTTGCCCACGTACAGGCGGCAACGCTCGATGACGGCACCCAGTTGGACCAGTGTGACATCGCGCACGCTCCGGATCGCCGGATTCCGCGGCCAGTCCGCGGGCTGCGTGAACGGCGCACGATTGTGAACGAGCACGGGCAACCCCGGGTGGCGGTCGGCGATCGTGTCGGCCAACCGCCTGAAGCGGTCCGCCGACCAGGCACGAGGGGTCTTGGCAGCGGCGGGATTCACCAGCACCGGACGGTCCCGGACGGTCAGTCCCGCCCGCGCGAACAGGCGCTCCACGTGCCGCCGTTCCGCATCCCGCAGGCGGAACGGCCGTGAATCCGACTCAGGCGCCGCGTCCGGCACGTCTGGCAGCCCGTGGCACGCGGCCCCGCTGCATTCGACGGCCGATGCATCCCGCCTGACCGCGTCGCCCCGCGGTCGACTATGGCCGCTAGGCTCCCTCGTCGCGCCTTGCGAAGTGGGCGCCTCGCCCGTCGCGGTGCGACGGGGATTCTCACCACGGGCGGCCAGCGCGTGCACCAGCTCCAGGAACCCGTCGGCGCGGTGGCGCCGGGACGCCGGGTCCAGCGCTTGAGTCAGCAGCCGCGAGCGGTGGTCCGTGCCGTGACCGACCCGCACCGGGATCCCCGCGGCCAGGGCGGTGAGCGCGGCCTCGAACGACGGCGCCAGCAGCACGGCGGCCTGCAACCGGGCGGCGCGCAGAGCCTGCACGGCGCGCCACCAGGCCCGCACGCTGCGGGCGCCGGGCGGCGCCGGCAGGATGTGGTCGACGGCGGAGATGCGGCGCGCGAGCTCGACATGCTGCGGGCGGGCCATGGCGACGAGCCGCGCGTGCGGCCGGGCCGCGCGCAGAGCCTGCAGGGCCGGCAGCGCCAGCAGGATGTCTCCGACCCAGTTCGGCAGCCGGACCAGTATTCGCGATGCGGATGACCCATCCGGCGCGTGCCGCACACCGATATTCTAGCGGCCCGCCTGGCAGGAACTCCCGCGTCGCGCCCTGCCGTCCCGGAAGCCTGGACGCGGCCGGCGACCGCGCGTCGTCTGTACAATGCGGCGGGATGCGTCACGATGCCGTGCTGGTGTTGTCGGGCGTCGACCTGATCCGCGGCGAGCGCGCCATTCTGCGCGGCATCGACTGGTGTGTGCGACGCGGCGAGCGCTGGGCGGTACTCGGACCGAACGGATCCGGAAAGACCACGCTGTGCCGTCTCGCCAGCCTGTACGTCCACCCCTCGCGCGGCACCATCGAGGTCCTCGGCGAGCGGCTCGGCCGTACCGACGTTCGCGAGCTGCGCCGGCGACTGGGTGTCACCAGCGCGGCGCTGGCCGACATGCTGCGACCGGCGCTCCGTGTCGAGGACATCGTCGTCACCGGCAAGCATGCCGCCTTGGCGCCGTGGTGGCACAGCTACTCGGCGACGGACCGGGCTCGCGCGCGCGCGCTGCTCCAACGCTTCGGATGCCAGGCGCTGGCCGACGCCGACTTCGGCACGCTGTCATCCGGCGAACGCCAGCGCGTCCTGCTGGCCCGCACCCTGATGAACGATCCGGCGCTGTGGCTGCTCGACGAGCCGACGGCGGGGCTCGACCTGGGCGGTCGCGAGCAGCTCGTGGCGCTGTTGGGTGCCGTCGCCGCCGATCCCGGCGCGCCCGCCACCGTGCTGGTGACCCACCACCTCGAGGAGATTCCGCGGGGGTTCACGCACGCGCTGCTGCTGCGAGGCGGCGGCGTGCACGCCGCCGGGCCGATCGAGGCGACGCTGACTGCCGAGCACGTCTCGACCTGTTTCGGGATGCCGATCGAGCTGGAACGCCGCGACGGTCGCTGGCTGGCGTGGCGGCCGGGCCCGTCCCCCGACCCCGCCTGCAGCCAGACGGGGGTGCGCCCCGTCCAGCACGAGCACTAGCGAATCGACCCGCGGAACTCGCGGACCAGATCCTCCACCACCGCGTCGAACCGGCCGGTCTCCTCGTACACGCGGCGCTGCCGCCGGTAGCTCGGCCCGTCCCGCAGGATGGCTGCCACCCGCTCGAGATCGGTCAGGGAACCGAGCCGCGCGGCTACCGGCCGCAGCGACTCGAGCAGCGCCTCGACCGAATCGGACAGCCGCTCGAGCCGCCCGGACTCGTCCACGATGATGTCCGCATCGATCGACCAGCGGGCCGCCCGCCACTTGTTCTCCCGCACGATCCAGTACCGCTGCAGCGGCAGGTAGCTGCCCTCGTCGTACTGGTCGCCCAGCCACACGACGAGCGCCTGAATCATCGCCGTCATCGCCACGACGTCGTCCAGGGTCGGCAGGCCGTCGCAGATGCGCACCTCGACCGTGCCGAAGTTCGGATGCGGCCGCACGTCCCACCACACCTCGCGGATCGATTCGATCGCCCGCGCGTTGATCAGCGTCGTCATGAGGCGCTGGAACTCACCCCAGTTGAGCAATCGATATGGCAGACCGGCCGTCGGCAGGCTCTCGAAGACCTTGACCCGGCACGAAGTCAGCCCAGTATCCAGGCTGTTGAAGAATGGCGAGCTGGCCGAAAGCGCCAGCAGGTGCGGCAGGTAGTTGCTCAGGGCATTGAAAACGGCAATCGCCTTCTCGCCGCTCTCCACCCCGACGTGCACGTGCAGGCCGAAGATCATCAGCCGCCTGGCGGGCCACTGGCAACGGTCGACCAGTAGCGTGTAGCGCTCGTTCGCGGTCACCCGCTGCTCCGACCACTCCGCGAACGGATGGGTACCTGCGGACGCCAGCTCGTAGCCGAGCTCGTCGCACAGGGCGAGCAGTCGCTTCACCCGCGCGTTCAGATCGCGGCGCACGGTGGCCACGTCGGGACAGACGGCGGTGTTCAGCTCGATGGTCGACTCGATCAGCTCCGGCTTGACGTGGTCACTGGCGCCGGACCGCTCCAGAATGCGCGGCGCGCCGGACACGAGGTTCCTGGTCTCCGGATCGAGCAGCTGCAGTTCGAGCTCGACGCCCAGCGTCGGACCCGGCGAACCGTTGAACTTGAACTTCATCGGACACTACCTTACAGGACGCCCGACGCTGCTTGTGTCCTGCTCGTCTCGTGGTGACGTCCTGCTTGTGTATAGTTCGAGTTGGACGGCAAGCCGACCCTTCCGTGCGGACCCGACACTCAGCCTTCTGGCGGTATACCGCGTTCCAGGTTCCAGGCTGGCTGCTGGCTGCGCTCGCAGGCTGGTGGCTGCACGACTCGTTCGATGCGCCGCTGTGGCTCGCGGCCGGCCTGCCTGTGGCGTGGGTGATCAAGGACTACGCGCTCTACCCGATGCTGCGGTCCGCCTACGAGGCCGACTACCGGCGCCGAATCGAGCATCTCATCGGCGCCGAGGGAACGACCGTCGAGCCGCTCGATCCGGTGGGCTACGTGCGCGTGCGCGGCGAGCTGTGGCGCGCCAGGCCCCGCCGGCCGCTGGTGCGCGCCGGCAAGGGCTGCCCCGTGGAGGTGACGGGCACGGAGGGTACGACGCTCGTCGTGACGCCGCGGCCCGGAGACCGGTAGCGCGGTCCGCGGCACATGCCGCTCACGACGAGGGAAACTGCCCGCGCGGGATGCCGGGCACCACCTCGAGGGCATTCGCGTAGTAGACCTTGCGGAGCACCGCGGCGGGCAGATCCATGCCGTAGAGCTTCCAGAAGGCGTGATACCGGCGATAGTAGTCGAAATACTCGTCCGCCGTTTCGAAGGTGCGCCAGTAGTACGGGAACTCGTCAGCCTGGTAGCGGTCCTTGCCGAACAGCACCCGGTCCTGGTACTCGATGAAGAAGGCGCGAGCAGTCCGGGGCTGCCGGCCGAGCTCGTAGAGAATGGCGCCCGTCTCCGCGTACACGTTGGGAAAGCGGTCGAGCAGCCGCCCCAGCCGCCCGAGATCGTTGGCATGCCAGCCCATGTGGGCCGCGATGAACCGCGTCCGCGGATGCCGCGCGAAAAGGCGGTCGCGCTCGGCCATCATCTCCTCGAAACTCGGATAGCGGTCGGCCGGCAGGCGCCGGTTCGGCAGCAGCGTCAGCTCCAGCCAGCGCTCGTTGAAGCGGTCGACCGGCTCGTAGAATGTCTGCGGCTCGCCGGCGTGGATCAGTACCGGGATGTCGAGCCGGGCGCACAGCTCGAAGACGGCGTCCAGCTCCGGATGGTCGACCGGCAGACGCCGGCCGTGCCCGTCACGCACGCTGAGCCCGAAGTCCTTGAAGAACTTCAGACCCACCGCGCCGGCCGCCACGTCCTGCTCGAGCTGCGCGGCGGCGCGGGCGCCGAAGCCCGCACCCACGCCGCCGCGGAAGTCGAGATTGGCGAAGAAAACCATGCGGTCGGGATGCGGGCTGCCGGCGATGGTGTCGAGGCCCCGCCGCAGCGAGCGCCCCCACCCTCCGCTGAGGTTGACGAGGACCTGCAAGTTCAGAGCGTCCATCTCCGCCACTATCGCGTCCCAGCGCGCCGCGGAGAAGCCCGGGCGGTGGTGGCTGTGCACGTCCACCACGGGAAACCTCGCACGCAGCACCGGGTGCTCGTCCACCACGAGGGTCGAGCGCGGCGTGTACTCCTCCACCGTCAGCTGCGGCTCGGGAGCCCGCCGGGACGGGTCCCGCTGTGCGCGCGGCATCAGGGTCACCACTATCGCGACCAGCCCGACGAGAACGACCACGAGCACTGAACGTCGCACGCTTGCCCCCCCACGAGGATTCCGCCGCAGCGCGGCCGTAAGCCGAATTCTGTGCCGGCGGCTGCGACTACTCGCGGCCGCCGGTGACGACCATTCCTCTAGCCCCGTCATTGCTGGCGGGGTCGAGCGACCTACCCGGAGGCTTCGGACGGGCCGCCCTCGAACGCCTCCCTATTTGGTCTTGCTCCGTGCGGGGTTTGGCCTGCCACCCGCCTCACGGCGGGCGCGGTGCGCTCTTACCGCACCTTTTCACCCTTACCCGCCGCCGTCCCGCGGGACCGCGACGGGCGGTGTATTTTCTGTGCCACTTTCCTTCAGGTCGCCCTGACCGGGGGTTGCCCGGCGCACTGCCCTCCGGAGTTCGGACTTTCCTCCCCGTGCGCGCGCCGCAGCACGCGCACGCAGCGGTCGTCCGGCCGGCTACGGCGGAATGTCAAAGATCCGGTCGACGGCGGTCAGGCATCCGTCTCCTGGCGAATATTGTACTGCTCGAGCTTCTTGTAGAGATTGCTGCGCGGGGTGTCGATTTCCTCTGCGGTCTTCGAGATGTTCCAGCCGAACTCCCGCAGCTTGCGGACGAGGAAGGCCCGCTCGCCGGTCTCCTTGAACTCCCGCAGCGTGCGCCCCCCCTGCTCGGACGCTCGCCCGCCGCCCGGGCGCTCGCCCAGGCGGAGCACGGAGCGGACGTCGGGCGTGTCGATCTGCGGATCGGACACCATGACCAGGAGGCGTTCCACGGAATTACGGAGTTCGCGCACGTTGCCGCGCCAATGCTGCTGCCCGAGCGCCGCCAGGGCCCCGGCGGTGAACGCCTTCGGCTTGAAGTTGTTCTCGCGCGCGAACCGCGTCGCGAAGTGCTCCACGAGGCGCGGAACGTCCTCGCGCCGGTCGCGCAGCGGCGGCACGTGCATCGGAATGACGCTGAGCCGGAAGAACAGGTCCTCGCGGAACTCGCCGTCCTCGATGGCCCGCTCGAGGTCCTTGTTGGTGGCCGCCAGTATCCGCACGTCGACCTGCCGCGTGCGCGCCGAGCCGAGTCTTTCGACCTCTCCCTCCTGCAGGACGCGCAGCACCTTCGCCTGCGTCCTGAGGCTCATGTCGCCCACCTCGTCGAGAAAGATGGTGCCCCGATCGGCCTGCTCGAACTTGCCGATCTGCTTCTCGGTCGCGCCGGTGAACGACCCCTTCTCGTGGCCGAACAGCTCCGATTCGATCAGGTCGTCGGGAATCGCCGCGCAGTTGACCTGCACGAACCGCTCGCGCGCCCGCGGGCTGTTGCGGTGGATTGCGCGCGCCACGAGCTCCTTGCCGACCCCGCTCTCGCCCTGAATGAGCACTGCGCTGCGAACGGGCGCGGCACGCCGGATCGCCTCGGTCACCGCCGCCAACGCCGGGCTGGCCCCCACCATCTCGTGCCGCACCTCCGCCGCGCGCCGCAGGTTGCGGTTCTCGACCCGCAGCCGTTGCTGGTCCAGCGCGTTGCGGATGGTCACCAGCACGCGCTCGGTCGAGATGGGCTTCTCCAGGAAGTCGAACGCCCCCAGCTTGGTGGCCTCCACCGCGGTGCTCACCGTCGCGTGGCCGGAGATCATGACCACCGGCAGCAACGTGTCCAGCCCGCGGATGCGCCGCAGCGCCTCGATCCCGTCCATGCCCGGCATCTTGACGTCGAGGAAGACGAGGTCGGGGCTGTCGCGTCCCACACGTTCGATACCTTCGTAGCCGCTCGGCGCCAGCAGGCAGTCGTAGCCGTCGTACTCGAGGATCATCTTCAGCGACTCGCGGACCGCCGCCTCGTCGTCGATGACCAGAATCCTGTGTTTCATGGCGGTTCCACCCTGTCCACGAGCGCCACGAGACCGGCCTCGTCGAGGACGGCCACGCCCAGCGTCTCCGCCTTCCGGCGCTTCGAGCCGGGCTTGTCTCCGGCCACGACGTAGTCCGTCTTCCCGCTGACCGAACCCGTGACGCGGCCGCCGACCGCCTCGATGCGCGCCCGGGCCTCGTCGCGCGTCATGCCCGGCAGGGTGCCCGTCAGCACGAACGTCTTGCCGGCCAGATCGGGCGTGCCGGCTGGCGGCTCCCCGGCGGCAGGCGCCGCCTCCTCGAACCGCAGGCCGGCGTGCCGCAGACGCTCCACCAGCGCCCGGTTTCGGGCGGACTCGAAGAACGCCCGGATCGATTCGGCGATGCGCGGGCCGACCCCGTCCACCGTTTCGAGCTCCTCCACGGTTGCGGCCGCCAGCGCATCGAGCTGCCGGAAGCGCGCCACCAGCAGCTCGGCCGTACGCGCGCCCACGTGGCGAATACCGAGCCCGAACACCAGCCGCGCCAGCGGCCTGGACTTCGACTCCTCCAGGCTCTCGACGATCTTGCGGGCCGACTTCTCCCCGAGCCGGATCCGCAGCGGGATGCGCGCCAGTTGCGCGGCGGTCAGCCGCTGGAGGTCGGCCGGCGTCCGTACCAGCCCCTCGTCCACCAGTCTGCCCGCGAGCACACCGCCCAGCCCCTCGACTCCGTGCAGGCTCCGCTGCACGAAGCGCCGGAGGGCCGACCGAAACGCCGCGTCGGCGGGCGCCGGCGGCGGCTCCACCGCGCGCGTCGCGCGGCGGGCTGCAGCGTCCGCCGCGGCCGCGCTCCCGGCCGCCTCGCAGTCGGCTGCACCCGGCTCGACGAGTAGATCGAGCAACCGCCGGTTCGGCGCCTCCGCCAGAAAGGCCCGGACCGCGATCGCATCCCGGCGGCTGATGCCCTCGATGCGTGCGATATCGTCCACTGCGGCAGCCCGAAGTGCCGCCGGGCTGCCGAAAGCGCGCGCCAGGAGATCGGCCTTGCGCGCGCTCACGCCCGGGATGCCGAGCGCATGCATGGCGGTTGCCGGCGTCCGGTCCCGCAGCGCGCGGGCGATGGCCTGCACCAGCTCCTCCGCCCGTTCCGCACCCAGCTCGGCGTCCTTCTCGAGCGGTGCGAGGTGTTCAGGCTGCAGTTTGTACAGGTCCGCCAGATCCTCGACCAGCGGCCCGGCGGCAGTCCCCTGGCCGGAACCTCCCGGCGCAATGAGCGCGTCGACCAGCCAGGCGCCCAGGCCGTCGATGTCCAGGGCGGAGCGGTGCGCGAAGTGCAGGATCGACTCCTTCAACCGCGCGCCGCAGCTCACGTTGTGGCAGCGCGCCACCGCCTCGCCCTCGGGGCGCACCACGGGCGATCCGCACGCCGGGCACGCGGCCGGCATTTCGAACGGCCGCCGGTCGGGGCCTTCCTCGACGACGCGAACGACCTTCGGGATGACGTCGCCGCTGCGAATCACGACAACCCGGTCGCCGATCTGCAACCCGAGCCGGTCGATCTCCTGGTCGTTGTGCAGCGTGGCATGCGACACCGTGACGCCGCCCACCCGCACGGGCTCCAGCACGGCACGCGGCGTCACGGCGCCGGTCCGCCCGACTTGCACTTCGATGTCTCGCACGACCGTCTCCGCCTGCTGCGCGCGCGGCTTGCACGCAATCGCCCAACGGGGCGCCTTGGCGGTCGCGCCCAGCCGCCGCTGCAGCACCACGGCGTCGACCTTGAAGACGAGACCGTCGATCTCGTAGGGCAACGTGTCCCGACGGCCCAGCCAGTCGTCCCGAAACGACCGCAGCTCGTCGAGGCCGTGCAGCCGCCGGCGGTTCGGATTCACCTTGAAGCCGATCACCGCGAGCGCCTCCAACGCATCCCAATGGGAGTCGAAGACCGCGGCACCCTCCTCATTCACGAGCAGGTAGGGGTAGAAGTCGAGCCGGCGGGTGGCCGTAATCGACGCGTCCAACATCCGCAGCGCGCCGGCCGCCGCGTTGCGGGGATTGGCGAACGGCTCCTCTCCCGCCGCCTCCTGGCGCTCGTTCAGGCGCGCGAACGCGCGCCGCGGCATCACCACCTCGCCACGCACCTCGAAGTCGTCCGGCACGCCCGCCGCGCGCAGCACCGGCGACGGGACCGACAACGGCACGGTCCTGAGCGTGCGGGCGTTCGGCGTGACTACCTCACCGCGGACACCGTCTCCGCGCGTCAGCGCCAGCGCCAGGTCGCCGCCTGCGAAGCGCACCGCCAGCGAGACGCCGTCGAGCTTGAGCTCGCCCACGTAGTCGAGCTCGTCCACCTCCGCCAGCTCTCGCGCCCGGCGGTCGAAGTCCCGCAGCTCGGCCTCGTCGAGGGCGTTGTCCAGGCTGAGCATTGCCGACGAGTGGGCCGCCCGCTCGACGCCGTCGCGCGGGGCGCCGCCGACCCGCTGCGTCGGCGAGTCGGGCACGACCAGGGCCGGATGGGCCGCCTCGATCCGCTGCAGCTCGCGCAGGAGAGCATCGAACTCGGTGTCGCTGATCGCCGGGCGATCGAGCACGTAGTAGAGGTGCTCGTGACGGCGGATATCGCGCCGGAGGGCGGCGGCCCGGCGGCGGGCGGCAGCGGGCTGGCTGGCCGTCAACGGTCCCGCGCGAGCACGAAGTCGGGCAGCGCGCCGAGCGCGGCACGCTCCGGCGACGCGGGGAAGACGTCGAGACACCGCTTGGCGGCGGTGGCGTACTCGACGGCCTTCTCATGGGCGTACCCGATGGCCTGCCGCTCCCGGAGCAGCGCCAGCAGTTCGCTCCACTCCTCGGCCGCAATTTCCCCGGATTCCACGACGGACCGGACGATGTCGTAGGCCCGGCTCGGCCGGCCCTCGCGGCGCAGGAGATGGATTGCCGCCAGCGTCACCTTCCCCTCCCGCAGATCGCCACCGACCGGCTTGCCCAGCGCGGCGCGGTCCGCCGTGAAGTCCAGCAGGTCGTCGACGAGCTGGAAGGCGACGCCGAGATTGAACCCGTACTCGCGCAGCGCAATACGCTGCTCCTCCCCGGCCTTGCCGAGCAGGCCGCCGATCTCGGCCGAACCGCTGAACAAGTACGCGGTCTTGCGGCGAATGATCTCGAAGTACTCGTTCTCCGTGATATCGGCGGCGCCCACCTTCGTCAGCTGGTAGATCTCGCCCTCGATCATCCGCCGCGTGGCGTCGCACAGAAGCCGCACGATGCCGATGGCGTCGTCGTAGGTCAGCGCCACCTCCATCGCCCGAATGTAGAGGTAGTCGCCCAGCAGCACCGTCATGTTGTTGCCCCAGCGCGAGTGCATGGCCAAGCGTCCGCGCCGGAGCTCGGAGCCGTCGATGACGTCGTCGTGGACCAGCGTGGCGGTATGAATGAACTCGACCGCGGACGCGAACAGGACGGGCCGCTCGCCAACGTAGCCGCACATGCGCGCCGCCATCAGCAGCAGCGCCGGCCGCACCCGCTTGCCGCCGCCCGCCTGGATGTACCGCGCCATCTGCGGAATCAGCTCGTCGACAGCATGCGCGGGGCCCTGGAGGACGTCCGGAGCGCGGTCGCCACCGGACTGGATGTGGGTGGTGTAGGCGGCCTCGACCGCCTCGAGCTCGGCCCGAATCGGCTCGAAGAGTTGCGCTAGGTCGGCCAGTACGGGCGAGTCGATTCTTGCTGGCACGGGGCGAAAGGAATCAGAACACACTCGCCGAACGGGTGTCAACGCGGCCGGCGACCCGCACCGTGCCGGGCCTCAGGCGGTGGTGTCGAAGAGCGCGGCGAACGCCGCCGCCGTCGTCGCCGCGACGTCGGCGGCCCGCTCTCGGCGCACGTCCGCGAGTACGTCGACGACGTGGGCCACCCACGCCGGCTCATTGCGGCGGCCGCGGAACGGGACCGGCGCGAGGTAGGGTGCGTCGGTCTCGACGAGCAGCCTGTCGGCAGGCACGACCGCCGCCGCCGCCCGAATGTCGTCTGCCCGGCGGAACGTCGCGATGCCGGAGAACGAGACGTGGAAGCCGAGGTCCAGGGCCCGGCGCGCCGCCGCGGCATCGCCGGTGAAGCAGTGAAAGACGCCCCGCACGTCACCCCGCCCCTCGGCACGGAGGGCGGCAAACGTATCGTCGTCCGCCTCGCGCGTATGGATGACGATCGGCCGGTCCACCTCCCGCGCGAGGGCGATCTGGCGCCGGAACACCTCGATCTGGACAGGCCGCGGCGCGAAGTCGTAGTGGTAGTCTAGACCAATCTCGCCGATGGCGCAGGCGCCGGCGAAGCGCGCGAGCGCCGCCCGGACCGCGCTCGACGCGGCGTCCGCCGCGTCCGCGAAAGGCGCCGCCTGATGCGGGTGCACGCCGGCTGCGAAGCGCACGGCCGGCCACGTCCCGGCCACCCGCGCGGCGCGCTCCGCCTCGTCGTCGTTCGTTACGTCGAGAATGCACAGCGCCCGCTCGACGCCCGCGGCGCGCGCCCTGCCGACCACCGCCTCGAGGTCGTCCACGAAGGCAGCGTCGGCCAGATGACAGTGTGAATCGACCATGCTCCGGCCAGCTTCAGACAGGGCCACGCCCCGAACCCCCGGCGTCCGCCTGCGGGGCCCCTTCGCCCCGCGCCACTCCCACCGAGGCGCGCCGTGCGCGCCTTGTGGAGTCTGCGTGGTTCCGCTGCGTGGTTCCGCAGCGCGGACTACCGGCAGCCCGTGGCAAGAGGCCCCGCGGTATTGAACGTGCGCTGCATCCCGCCTGCCTGCGTTGCTCCTCGGTCGACGATGCCCAATAGGCTCCCTCGCCGCGCCTTGCCGGACGGGCGCCGCGCCCGTCTCGGTGCGACGCGGGGTTTCACCACGGGCTGCTACGAAATCGTCGCACCGGGCGGTACCTGGTCCGGCAGGTCCACCGTGAGGAGCACCGGCGCGCCGTCCGCGCCGGAGGCGGCCAGCACCATGCCGTTCGACTCGACCCCCGCGAGCTTCACCGGCTCGAGGTTGGCAATGAACACCACGCTGCGGCCGACCAGCGTCTCGGGCGCGTGAGACTTGGCGAGGCCGGCCACGATCTGACGCACCCCCGCGCCGTCCTCGACTTCGAGACGCAGCAGCTTCCTCGATTTCGGCACCGCCTCGGCAGCCGCGACGCGCCCGACGCGCAGCTCCATCTTCGCGAACTGGTCGATCGAGATCCGGGGCCGTTCCGGCGCCGGCTCCTGCCGTTCCGGCGCCTGCCCCCGCGGCGCCGCCGCATCCGATGCGCTCATGGGCTCCTGCTCCTTCGGTTGCTGCTCCTTCGGTTGCTGCTCCGTCCGCGCCGCGGGCGCCGGACCGGACGATGCCGCCTGTCCGGCCTCGAGCCGCGGCCACAGAGGCGGGCCCTTGACCAGGCGCCGCTCCGCGCCAGGCGGCGCCTGCCAGGTGCCGTCCCGCTCGAGACGCAGTGCGTCGGCCGGCGCGGCCGCGCCGACGCGCGCCAGCACCTCGGTGCACGACCTGGGCATGACGGGCGCCAGCAGGACCGCAGCCAACCGCACCGCCTCGCTCACATCGTAGAGCTGCCGGTCGAGCTCTGCCGCGCGCGCCGGATCCCTGGCCGCCACCCACGGCTCCACTTCCGCGATGTACTCGTTGGCGGCGTCCACGATCCGCAGCGCGGCGGCCACACCGTGATGCAACGCGAAGCGGTCCATCGCCTGCCGATAGTCCGCCACGGCCGACGCTGCCGTGGCGGCGAGCGGACCGGGCGCGGCGGCTGGCGCCACCAGCCGTCCCTGCCGGTAGCGGTGGGCCATCGCGACGATCCGCGAGACGAGGTTGCCGAAATTGTTCGCGAGGTCGACGTTGTAGCGCTCCTCCAACCGGTCCCAGGTGAAGTCGCCGTCCTGACCGTAGGCGATCTCCTTGGTCAGGTACAACCGCAACGGATCCGGCCCCAGGCGCTCGACCGCGTCCAGCGGGTCCACGGCCGTGCCGAGCGACTTGCTCATCTTCTGGCCCTGCCAGTGGACCCAGCCGTGCCCGAACACCTGCCGTGGCAGCGCGATGCCGGCGCTCATCAGCATCGCGGGCCAGACGACGCAGTGGAACCGCGTGATGTCCTTGCCGATCACGTGCAGGTCGGCCGGCCACCACGTGTCGAACAGCGCGTCGTCGGTGCCGTAGCCGACGCCCGAGACGTAGTTGATCAGCGCGTCCATCCAGACGTAGACCACGCTGCCGGGATCGGACGGGACCGGTATGCCCCACGACTGCCCGGTCCGGCTCATGGAGATGTCCTCCAGGCCGGCCTCGAGCAGCCGCAGGATCTCGTTGCGGCGGATTTCCGGCTCGAGTGCCTCGGGATGCGCCGCGTAGCGCTCGAGTAGGCGCTCCCGATACTTCGACAAGCGGAAGAAGTGGTTCTTCTCGCGGATCCACTGCGGCGCGCTGCGGTGCACCGGGCAGGCGCCGTCCACCAGGTCCTTCGCCTGCTTGAACGCCTCGCACGAGACGCAGTACCACCCTTCGTAGAACCCCTCGTAGACGTCACCCGACTCGATCAGGCGCGCAACGAGCGCCGTCACGCCGGCGCGGTGGCGCGCCTCCGTCGTGCGGATGAAGTCGTCGAAGGAGATGTCGAGCCGCCGCCAGACGTCCCGGAACGCCGTCTCCATCCGGTCGCAGAAGGCCAACGGCTCGAGCCCCTCCTCGCGCGCGCGCTGATAGACGTTCTGCGAGTGCTCGTCGTTTCCCATCAGGAAACGGGTGTCGCAGCCAGCGAGCCGCTTGTAGCGGGCGATGACGTCGGCGGTCACCTTCTCGTATGCCGTGCCCAGGTGCGGCCGGCTGTTGACGTAGTCGATGGCGGTGGTGAGGTAGAAGCGCGGCATGCTGATGCCAGCTAGCGATCCAGGTACGCCTTGGTCGCGATCGCCTGCACGGCCTTGACCGACAGGTCGTGCCGTTCGGCGAGTTGCAGACAGTCGTCGAACTCCGGCGACGCGTTCACCACGTCGCCGCCGCGGCCGGCCACCTTGAAGCGCACCGGGCCGAGCGGCGTCTCCACCGTCACCTGGTCGCGATCGAGCCGCTCGCGATCCATCTCCCTGAACCGGACCCCGATGGTGGTCGTCTCGCGAAACAGCAGCGCGGTCAGGGCCTCGCGGTCCTCCGGTCGCGCGACGACCGAGACCAGCGTTCCCGGCCGGTTCTTCTTCATCTGAATCGGCGCGTAGAACACGTCCAGCGCGCCCGCTGCATGGAGACGGTCCATGAGCACGCCGAAGATCTGGGGGTTCATGTCGTCGATCTCGCTCTCGAGAACCACCACACGTTGCAGGCGACCACCGACGTCGTCGTCACCGATGATCACCCGCACGACGTTCGGCGAGCCCGGCAGATCCCGGTCGCCCGCACCGTACCCCACCCGTCGCAGGCGCAGCGCCGGCAGCGGCCCGTACTGCGACGCGTAGTCGGTGACTAGCAGCGCGCCGGTGGGCGTGAGCAGCTCGGCCTCGACGCCGGTCGAGTATACCGGCACGTCGGCCACCAGCCGCGTCGTGGCGGGTGCGGGCACGGGCAGCACCCCATGGGCGCAGGTCACGGTGCCTGATCCGACATTGAGCGGCGACGAGACGATGCGATCGGCACCCACCCACTCGAGGCCGAACACCGCCCCGGCAATGTCGATGATGGAGTCGACCGCCCCCACCTCGTGCAGGTGGATCTCCTCCACCGGCCGCCCGTGGATGTCCGCTTCCGTCTCCGCCAGGCGCCGGAAAAGACGCTTGGCCCGGTCCTTCGCAGCCGCCGACAGGGCCGAGCGGTCCACCAGCGCGCAGATCTCGCTCAAACCCCGGTGCCCGTGGGCGTGGTGTTCCGGGCCGGGGTGCTGGTGGTCGTGATGGTCGTGGTCGTGATGGTCGTGGCTGTGATGGCGGCGGTCGCCCTCGGGGCGGTGCCCGCGGCCCGGATCGACACCGTGAACGCGAAACTTCGTGGCCCCGATCCCGCATCGGTCCACGCGCTCGGCGTCCAGCGTCACGCCATCGAGCGCCAGGCTCCCGACAGCGGCGCGGAGCTGCTCCAGCGGCAGCCCGGCGTCGAGCAGCGCGCCGAGAATCATGTCGCCGGAGGCACCCGAGAAGCAGTCGAAGTAGAGAATCCTCGCCACCTAGATCCGCCCGCTTTCCTTGAAGCTGAAGTACCGCACGTCGGCGAGCACCACGTGGTCGATCACGTCGATGCCCATGAGCGTGCCGGCCTGCACCATGCGCTCGGTCAGCGCCACGTCGTCCACGCTGGGTGTCGGGTCACCCGACGGGTGGTTGTGAAACAACACCAGCGCAGCGGCGCCGGCCGCGGCGGCCGCCCGGAATACCTCTCGCGGATGCACGAGGCTGGCATCCAGTGTGCCTATCGAGAGCACCGTGGCCCGCAGAACCCGATGCTTGGTATCCAGCATCAACAGGCCGAACTGTTCGACCAGACCGGCGCCGTAGCGCGGCAGCAGATACGCCGCGACATCCCGCGGGCTGCGCAGCAGGGTCCGTTCGGCCGGCGAGCGCGCCAGCGTCCGCCGACCGAGTTCCACCGCGGCCAGAATCTGTGCGGCCCTGGCCGGCCCGACACCGTTGACCCGCCGCAACTGCCCCTCGGACAGACGCGTCAACCCGTGCACCCCACCCGCCGCCCCGAGCACCCGGTTCGCGATATCCAGGGCGCTTGCACGGTGGTGGCCGTGCCCGAGAATGACGGCAAGGAGCTCGTTGTCGCCGAGGACGCTCGAACCGAGCCGGTCGAGCTTCTCGCGTGGGCGGTCGTGCAGCGCGAGCGATTGCATGCGTCTCGCGCCTTCAAGCCGTGTGCCGCAACGCCATCGTACTACAGAGTAAGCGGGACGGGGCGCGACCTCCGCGTGCCCTGCGTCCGCGCCGCGCCGGCGCGGCGGTGACGGCGCCGGCACTGCCCGTCCGAGTACGCGAAAGCTGCCAGCCCGCGGCGGATGCGCCGTTCCACGCAGCGCTACGCGCCGGCCGGCGGCGGACCCAGCCACACGCCCCGGCCGGTGAGCTCGGCCCAGCCCGTGAGGTGAATCCCGCCCGCGGTCAGCTCGACCCGCTGCGAGCCGCCGGGCGAGACGACGTCCATGGCGGGCGCCGCCCCCCCGAACGCGTTCGCCGCGGCAGCCGCTGCGCAGGCGCCCGTACCGGAGGCGCTCGTCGGCCCCACGCCCCGCTCCCAGATCAGGATGCGCAGCCGATCCGGGCGCTCGATGTGAACGAACTCCACGTTGGTCCCTGCCGGGAACGCCTCGTGCACCGCCAGCGCCGGTCCCAGTCGCGCGAATCGCGCGGCATCGAGCCGCTCCGTGAGCACGATGCACTGCGGGTTGCCGACCGACAGCACGATTGCGCTGACCAGCTCGCCCGCGACGTCGAGCTGCCGCCGCGCGAGCCCCGACGCGCGGCCCATCCACGCCCTGAACTTGAAGCGCGGGGCGGCCGCCTCCAACAGGGTCAACGTCTTGACGCCAGCGGCCGTCTCGATCGCGATCTCCGCCTGTTCGGGGCCGCCGCCGCGGCTGCCGCGCGCGTCGGCGACGATGGCTGCGAGGCACCGCACGCCGTTCCCGGACACCTCGGCCGCCGATCCGTCGGCGTTGAGCAGCCTCATCGTCGCGCCGCCCGCGGTCCGGCGATGGAGGATGAGGCCGTCCGCACCGATGCCGGTGTGGCGGTCGCACACCGCGCGGGCCCACGCGGCAGCCTCCGCACCGGCCGCCAGGTGCTCCTCGATGAACAGGAAGTCGTTGCCGTAGGCGTGAGCCTTGACGAACTCGACAGGCATGGCAGGCAGCGTCGGCGCGCCGTCAACCCGCGGGGACCGGGAGCCCCGGGAAGATCCACGTGAAGCCCGCGGTGACCCCGAACTTGCCGTCGCGGCTCGTCAACCCGCTGATGACGGCGCCGTCGAGCCGCAACGGGCCGAGGTGGTAGCGCACTCCGGCGCGCAGGTGGCCCGACGTGTCGGTGCCGGGCGGAGGCGTCCCGCGCCGCGTGTTCGCGTGGCCGTTGACCTCCGCCACGACCTGGGTGAACGGATTCAGCGAGCGCGCCACCGACACGCCGTACAGGACCACGTCGTTCTGCCGGTCGCCGCGAACCGGGTCCGACAGGATGCCCAGTCCGAAGTTGGCCACGATGCGTGCGGGCCCGAAGCTCTTGCCCACCAGCAGCGTATTGAAGAAGGCCATCGAGTCGAGACCGAGGCCGCTCTCGTTGCCGGCGTTGGGCAGGCGCGTCGCGAACCGCAGTGCGAACGACGGGCTGAGGTCCGTCTCCGCGATCACGCGCACCTTGGTGCCGACGACGAGATCCTCCATGTCCTGCGTGGCTCCGCCCGTGCCGTTCACGAGACCGGACAGTGGCCCCCTGCCCCGCTCGAGGACCCGCAGCCGCTGGTAGGAGATTCCGTCGATCTGGACCTCGGCAATCGAGCTGACGCCGAAGCTCACGCCCAGCAGCGGCGTCCGCAGTCGGTTCCCGCGCAGTCCCGAGACCGGATAGGGCTGCTCCCAGGTGTAGTCGAATCCGCCTTCGAGCAGCATCATGCCGGCGCCGATCGACTCGGGATCCTCGGTCAGCAGCGGGCGCTGTTGTGCGGCGGCCGGGCCGGCGCACAGTACCGGCAGCAGGGCGGCAAGCGCCAGCACGTAGACTGCCGGATCACTCCGCATCGCGCCGTCGCCGATGGTCGCTGTCGAGCAGCAGTGTCACCGGACCGTCGTTGACCAGCTCGACGCGCATAAGCGCCTGGAATTCACCCGTGCGGACCGTCAGGCCGGTCTCCCGCAGGGCCGCGACGAGGTCCTCGTAGACCACGCGCGCCGCGGCGGGCGGGGCCGCCCGATCGAACGAGGGCCGCCGGCCCTTGCGGCAATCGCCGTACAGCGTGAACTGGGAAACGACAAGCAGCTCCCCGCCGATGTCGATGAGCGAGCGCGCCATCCGCCCGGCCTCGTCTTCGAACACCCGCAACTGTCCGATCTTGCGCGCCAGATACGCCACGTCGGCGAGACCATCGTCGCGCCGCACGCCGACCAGCGCGAGCAGCCCGCGCCGGATGCTGCCGAGCCGGCGGCCACCGGCGCTGACGCGCGCGGAGCTCACACGCTGCAGCACGACTCGCATCGGGTCCGGCTGGTGCGGCAAACCCGGGCTCGCATGCCGCTGGCAGTCCGTGGTGAAACCCCGCGTCGCACCGCGACGAGCGAGGCACCGGACTGACAAGGCGTGCCGAGGGAGCCTCCGGAGCATATGCGACCGGGGAACAACCCAGTCAGACCGGATGCACCGTCCGTCGCATGCAGCGGGACTCTTGCCACGGGCTGCTAGGAGGCGGCGCGCTCCAGGTCGCCGGCGACCCGTGCCCGCAGCTCGGCGACCGGATTGAGACGGGTGTCGAGCAAGTGCCGCGGCGCGACGTTCCCGAGTGCCTTGAGCATGGAACTCTTGACGCCGGGGTGCTCGCGGTCGAAGTCGAGCAAGAGGCGTTTGATGCGCTGGCGCTTCAGGCTCAGGTCCCCGCAGACCGGGCAGCAACAGCCGATGACCGGCAGCTCGCTGGCGCGCGTGTAGGCCCGCGCCTCGTCCTCGGCCACGTACACGAGGGGGCGAATCACCACGTGGCGGCCGTCGTCGGAGACCAGACGCGCGGGCATGGCCTTGAGGCTCCCGGCAAAGAACAGGTTCAGCAGCAGCGTCTCGACGAAGTCGTCCGCGTGGTGCCCGAGAGCGATCTTGGTGGCGCCCAGGTCGGCGGCGAGCCGGTACAGCACGCCGCGCCGCAGCCGGGCACAGAGCGAGCAGGGCGTCGCGTCGGCCGCCAGCACGTCGTCCATGATCTCGCCGATGGCCGTATGCTCGATGCGGCACTCCCAGCCCCGCTCGCTGCAGGCGCGGGTGATCGCGTCGTGCCGGTAGCCGGCGTAGCCGGAATCGACGTTGACCGCGACCAGCGTGAAGTCGACCGGGGCCCGGCGGCGCAGCACGTCCAACAGCTGCATCAGTGCCCAACTGTCCTTGCCGCCCGACAGGCCGACCAGCACGCGATCCCCGTCCTCGATCAGATCGAACGTCGAGATCGCGCGAGTCACCTTGCGCGCCAGCCGCGCCTCCAGATTGCTGCTATAGCCCACCGCGCACCGAGTCTACACCCGTACGCGAAACCGTCGGTCCGCGACCTGCCCGCCGGCGGCGGTAGAATCCGACCTGTGCCCGAGCGCATCGTGATACCGCTGGTCGATCTGCAGGCGCAGCACGCCGAGCTGCAGGCGGAAGTGGAGGCCGCTGCCGTCCGCGTGCTGCGCAGCGGCCGGTACGCGCTCGGACCCGAGGTGGAGGCGTTCGAGCAGGAATTCGCCGGCTACTGCGGGACACGGCACGCGGTCGGCGTGAGCTCCGGAACGAGCGCCCTGGTCGTCGCGCTGACCGCCTGCGGGATCGGCCCCGGCGACGAAGTGATCACCGTGCCGTTCACTTTCGTGGCGACGGTGGCGGCCATCCGGCAGACGGGCGCGCGCGCGCGTTTCGTCGACGTCGCCGCACCGGCGCTCACCATGGATCCGGCGGGACTCGAGCAAGCGCTGACCGAGCGGACCCGGGCCATCGTACCCGTCCACCTGTACGGCCAGCCGGCCGACATGGACCCGATCCTGGACGTGGCCCGCCGGCACCGGCTGGTCGTCATCGAGGACGCTGCCCAGGCCCACGGCGCGCGCTACCAGGGCCGGCGCGTGGGCGGACTCAGCGACCTGGGTTGCTTCAGCTTCTATCCGAGCAAGAACCTGAGCGCCGCCGGCGAGGGCGGCATCATCGTCACGAACGACGCGGACCGCGCCCGCGCTGCCCGGCGACTCCGCAGCTGGCAGCCGGTGGAGCGGCGCGGGCGCGTCCTGGTCCCGGGGAACTTCCGCCTCGATGCCATCCAGGCGGCCATCCTGCGTGTCAAGCTCGCCCGCCTCGATGTCTGGACGCGCGTCCGGCGCGCGCTGGCCCGGCGCTACGATGCCGCCCTGCGCGCAGTGGTCCGCACACCCGCGGTCATGCCCTACGCGGAGCACGTCCATCACGTCTACGCCGTGCGCTCGGCGGCACGCGACGCGCTGCGAGAGAGACTGACCGGGGCCGGGGTGGAAACCGGCATTCACTATCCCACGCCCGTGCACCTGCAGGCCGGGTACGCGGACCTCGGGTACGGCCCGGGGGCGTTCCCGCAGGCCGAGCTCGCCGCGCGCGAGGTGCTCTCGCTGCCCATCCACCCCCACCTGTCGGAGGCGCGCCAGCAGGCCGTCATCGCCGCCGTCCGGCAGGCATCCACCGGCACGTTGCCCTGACCTCACGGGGGCAGGCGGCTCTCCAGCACCTCGCGAATCGCGTAGATCGGCTTCCCCTGCGACTCGTGGAAGGTCCGTGCCTGCAGCTCGGCCAGCAGCCCCAGCGTCACCAGCTGCACGCCCAGGAACATCATCAGCATGCCCAGTACGAGCAGCGGCCGGCCGCCGATGGACTGGCCGCCGAACACGCGGACGTATCCCAGGTAGCCGGTGATGGCGACGCCACCGGCGCCCAGCAGCAGGCCCAGGGGCCCGAACATCTGGAGCGGCCGCGTCGAGTAGCTGAGCAGGAACTTGACCGTGACCAGGTCGAAGATCACCCGGATCGTGCGCGACAGGCCGTACTTGGACGCGCCGGCCCGCCGTTCGCGATGGTTCACCGCCATCTCCGCGATCCGCACGCCCTGCTCGCTGGCGATGGCCGGAATGAACCGGTGCAGTTCGCCGTACAGGCGCAGCGGCTTGACGACCTCGGCGCGAAACGCCTTGAGGGAGCAGCCGTAGTCGTGCAGCTTCACGCCCGTGGTCACCGAGATCAGCCAGTTCGCGAAGTACGACGGCACGCGCCGCGTCAGCCACGGGTCGCGCCGGTCGCGCCGCCAACCGCACACGATGTCGTTGCCCTCGGCCCCGTCGGCAAGCCTGGCGAGCAGGCGCGGAATGTCCCGCGGATCGTTCTGCAGATCACCGTCCAGGGTCACGATGATCCGCCCCCGGGCCTGATCGAAGCCGGCCGAGAACGCCGCCGTCTGACCGAAGTTGCGTCGCAGACGGATGAGACAGACGTGCGCGTCGCCGGCGTGCAGGGCGGTCAGGGCCGCGAAGGTGCCGTCGGTGCTGCCGTCGTCGACCAGGATCAGCTCGTACGCGAGGCCCTGGCCCTGGAGGGCCGCGGTCAGCTCCCGATGGAGCTGCTCCACATTCGGCGCCTCGTTGTACAGCGGAACGACCACCGAGATCTCGGGCCGTCCGGTCGCCGCGTGCGGGGTCATTGCGTCGTGCCGGAGTCGGCCGGCCGGCGACGGCTCCAGAAGAGGTAGGCGCCCGCGGCCGCGACGACGACCGCCGCGATGACCAGCGATACCGTCCGGCCATTCTCCTCCAACAGCGCGATCGCCTGGTCGCCGTAGCGGACCGCCAGCCACCCTTCACCGAAGTAGCGCAGCCCGCGCGCGAGGGCAACTGCCGTCACGAACTGCACGACCGGCAGCCGGGCCACTCCCGCGAGCAGCACGAACACCTTGAACGGCGACGGCGGGGGCAGGATGGCCGGGATGGCTACCGCCAGCACGCCGTAACGGTGGTAGAGTGCCATCGCACGGTCCAGACGCGGGCCGCCGAACCGGCGCCGGACCAGCGCCTCGCCGCCCTTGCGGCCCAGGAAGTACAGGACGAGACACCCGGCGACGGACCCGAGCGTGGCCAGCAGCGCGTAGTACGCCATCCGCTCCTTGTCCTGGATCACCAGCAGGATGACCAGCAGGTCGTTGATCTCCGGCAGAGACAGGAACGAGGAGTCCAGGAAGGCGACGATGAAGAGTCCCGGCCCGCCGATGGACAGTGCGAAGCCCTGAACCCAGTTGACGATGCGGGACATCTCGTCGGCGCATTATAGCGAAGCGGCGGGACGGACCCGCCGCGTCAGAATTCGATCCGGAACGTGAAGCGGGTCGTCAGGCCGCCGAGATCGATGCGGTCGGCCAGAAACTCGTCATCGAGGTCGAGCCGCCCCGTGGCCCGCTGATACTGCACCTCGACGCCTGCGGCGAGCCTGTCGCCGAGCGGTACGCGGAGGCCGCCCAGGACCACGCCGCCGACATCGGCGCCGCCCGCGACGAAGCGGTCCCGGAGGATGCTGTAGTCGTAGAAGTCGATGAATTCCCCCACCTCGCGGTAGCGCCAAACGAACAGGCCGATCCCGGCGCCGACGTAGGGCCGAACCACCGTGTCGCCGAACGGGAACAGCCGCAGCATGCCGGTGATCGGGGCCATCTCCAGGGTGAAGTCCTGGCGGATTTCCGCGCCGTCGTCGTCGACGAAGTCGATGTACGTGCTCGGGGCACTGCCGCGCAGATAGCCAACGCCGACGCCGGCCTCGAGGTGATCGCCCAGGCCGATGGCCCATTCGCCGCCGAACGTGACACTGTTCAGATCGGTCGGAGCGAACGCGAACTGGTCGAGGTTCGCCAGCAGGACGTCGTCGTCGATCCGCGCATCGACGCCGCGGGCCGCGAAGTGTCCGACGTTGAGCACGAGCGACTGCTGCGCGAGTGCCGCGTGCGGCGCAAGCAGAACGGCCGCCAGGGCGGCCGCGACGATGAAGATGAAGCTTCGTGTCGGCATGCTGTCCTCCTCTCGCCAGCCGGCGCCCGCGCGCCGGGCGTGGCCGATTGGCATCCGTCCCGGGAGATAGCACGATCGATGCCAGGCAGACCGGCCCACGCCAGTGCCGTCAAGTCCGGGGCGACGAACGCAGGCAGTGTCCCAGGTGGGTGTCAGTCCGTCCGGTTTCGTGAACGGCCGGGCGTGAAGCCCTGCACGACCTCGAGCATGGCCTCGTGCAGGGGACCGTTGGACGCCAGTATGTCGCCGACGAAGGGCGTGAAGGGCCGGCCGTCCAGGTCGGTCACGCGGCCACCGGCCTCCTGCACGATGAGCGCCCCGGCGGCTGTATCCCACGGGCGGAGCCGCTGCTCCCAGAACCCGTCCAGCCGGCCGGCCGCCACATAGCACAGGTCCAGGGCGGCGGAGCCGAGACGCCGCACCGCGCGCGCCCGGCGCACGAACTCGGCGAACAGCCCGACCACCTCGTCGACCGTCTCGTGGACGTCGTAGGGAAAGCCGGTGCACAGCATGGCATCGAGCAGGCCGGCGGCCGGGGACACCGACAGCGGCGCCCCGTTCAGCCGTGCCCCGGCGCCCCGCTCGGCGACGAACAGCTCCTCGCGCGACGGGTCGTAGACCGCGCCCGCCTCGACCTGCCCCGCCACTTCCAGCGCCAGCGACGCGCAGAAAATCGGCAGACCGTGCGCGTAGTTCACGGTGCCGTCGATGGGATCGAAGATCCAGCGGTACTCGGGGGCAGCGCCGTCCGCCGCCGGATTCGGCAGCTCTTCGGCGAGAACGGCATGGCCGGGAAAGCGATCGGCCAGCGTGTCGCGGCACATGCGCTCGATCTCGACGTCCACCTCGGTCACGAGATCGATCGGCCCCTTCTTGCCGATGCGCAGCGCAGGGCCGGCCCTGTCCAACTGGATTTCGCCCGCGCGCACGACGATCTCGATCGCCGTCTGGAGCAGCTCCGGAGCGACCGGCATCACCCGATCTTCTTCACCATCAGCTTCTTCACCATCAGGACCTCGGTGCCGCCCTCGGGTGCGCGGTGCAGAGTGAGGCCATCCATGAAGTTGCGCATGAGGAAGATGCCGCGACCGCTCGACTTGAGGATGTTCTCCGGCGCCAGGCAATCGGCCACCTCGGAGGGGTCGAACCCGTCGCCCTGATCGACCACGCGGACACACAGTTCCGCCGGCGCATCGCTCGGCTCCAGACGGAACTCGACAATCACCCGCTTCGTCTCGTCTTCCGCGTTGCCGTGGCAAATCGCGTTGACGACCGATTCGCGCACCGAGACGCCCACCCAATGCGTCGCATCGGCGTCGAGGCCGAGCGCGTGGCCGATCTGGTCGCTGAGGAGCTGCACGAAATCGACCATGTCGAGACGGCTCGGGAATTCGAGGCGGAGCGCGCCGCGGGCGTCGGGCATACTGGTGATTGAGCCAGCGTACCATACCTGCGCGTGGCCGGACGGGTCGGCGCACGGCGCCTGATGTATAGTTCGCGGGTGAACCGCGCGGGTCGCAGGGCTGTCACCATCGACCCCGTGCGCTGCGTTCGCGGCCGCCTGCGCGTCCCCGGCGACAAGTCGATCTCCCACCGCTACGCGCTGCTGGCAGCGCTCGCCGAGGGCACCTCCACCATCGGCAACTACGCGCCCGGCGCCGACTGCAGCGCGACGCTGCGCTGCCTGCGGGCGCTCGGCGTCGACATCCGCACGTCCGCGCCCGCCGCCGGCGAGGCGGCAACCGTGACGGTGCACGGCCGGGGCCCCGCGGGCCTACAGGCACCCGCTGCCGTGCTCGACGCCGGCAACTCGGGCACCACCATGCGGCTGCTGGCCGGCGTGCTGGCCGCGCAGTCCTTCGACAGCGTGATCACCGGCGACGCCTCGCTGCGGCGGCGGCCGATGCAGCGCATCGTCGACCCGCTGGGCCAAATGGGTGCCCGCATCGACACGGCGGGCGGGCGGCCGCCACTCACCATCCGCGGCGCGGCGTTGCGCGGGGTCGCCTATGAGCCGCCGGTGGCCAGCGCGCAGGTCAAGAGCGCCACGCTGCTGGCCGGACTGCACGCCGCCGGCACGACGCGGGTCACGGAACGCGTCCCGACGCGCGACCACACGGAACGCGCGCTGCCCGCCTTCGGCGCGTGGATCCGGCGCACGGGCTACAGCGTGGAGGTCGTCGGCGGGCAGCGCCTCGCACCAGTCGCGGTCCATGTGCCCGGAGACCCGTCGTCGGCGGCGTTCTGGGCAGCGGCGGCGGCGGCGCTGCCCGGCTCGACCATCGAGATCGTCGACGTCGGGCTCAATCCCACGCGCACGGCGTTCCTCGACGTGCTCGCGGCGGCCGGCGCGGACGTCGCCATCGAGCCCGCCGACACCGTCGCAGACGAGCCGCGCGGCACGGTGCGCGTGCGCCACCGCGCCCTGCGCCCGATACGCATCACCGCGGACCAGGTGCCCGGGCTCATCGACGAGCTGCCCGCGCTGGCGGCGCTGGCGACGCACGGCGCCCCGCTGCATGTGAGCGGCGCCGCCGAGCTGCGGGCCAAGGAGAGCGACCGCATCGCGGTGCTCGCGGCGGGCCTGCGCGCACTGGGCGGCGACGTGGACGAGCGGCCGGACGGGTTCAGCGTACGTGCGGCCGGCCTGACCGGCGGCACGGTCGACGCCGGCGGCGACCACCGCATGGCGATGGCGTTCGCGATTGCCGCGCTGGGCGCCAGCGGCCCCACGACCATCACGGGCCACGAGGTCGTGGAGGTGTCGTACCCGGCGTTCTTCACCACGCTCGAAGCGATCCGCGACGAGCGTCCCGACGCGTGAGGACGGACAAGATCTATCTCGTCGGCTTCATGGGTGCGGGCAAGTCGACCGTCGCCCGCGCGCTCGGCACCCGCCTGGGTTGGCGCCACGAAGACATCGACGAGCTGATCGCGGCGCGCGAACGCCGGACGATCGCCGAGATCTTCGCACGCCGCGGCGAGCCGTACTTTCGCGCCCTCGAGCGCACGGTCCTGCACGACCTGCTGGCCACGCGCCACGCCATCGTGGCCACCGGCGGCGGCACGTTCGCAGAGGCCGACAACCGCAGCATCATCAACCGGGACGGCGCCTCGGTCTGGCTCGACGTGCCGTTCGAGCAGGTTGTCGAGCGAATCCCGCCCGACGGCAGCCGCCCTCTGGCAACCGACCGCACCACGCTGCGCGCCCTGTTCGACGCCCGCCGCGCTGCATACTCCTTCGCGCACCTGCGACTCGACGCCCGCCGCGCGCCCGCCGAAGAGCTCGCCGAGCGGATCCTCGACTGGTTGGGGGATTAGCACCAGTATCGGTCGGTATTCGGTCGGGCGCGCCCGGCCGCACGGCGGCTTCAGCGCCGCCGCAGACGTGCCGCCACACGGCGCCGCAATCTTCGCCACCCGGCGTGCAGCAGTCGTTGGACCGACACCCAGCGCCGCCCAAACACCGACCGAAACCCGCCGGCCTGCCGTGTGACGCGTACGAGGGCGCGCGTATCCGTCCGACGTGTCGGGCGTGTTCGCCGCCGCCCGGGCCGCCATCCGTCGGCCTCGGCCGCGAGCACGATGTGCGCACATGCCACCGCGTCCGCGCCGGCGTCGTGGTGTCGCAGCGGGATGCCGAGGCGCCGACAGACGTCAGGCAGCTTCGTCGGACGGATGCCCCACTGCGCACGGGCGATCTCTACGGTGCAGGCAAAGCGCATGTGCGGCGGGCGCAGCCGGTACCGGGCGCAGCAGGCGTGCAGCACACTGCGGTCGAACGGGGCGTTGTGGGCGGCGAGGAAGGTTGCGCCGGCAAGCCAAGCACGGAGCGTCGGCCACAGCTCGAAGAAGGTCGGCGCGTCGCGTACGTCCTCCCACCCCAGGCCATGCAGGCCCGTGAACGTAAACTGCACCGCAGGCGGCCGAATGAGGTACGTTTGCGAGAGCACGACGCGGCCGCCGCACCCGGCTGCGATGCCCACCGCGCAGGCGCTGTCGCGCCGGACCGAGGCGGTCTCGAAGTCGATGGCGACGAACGTGCTTGCAGCCGCGGACGCCACGAAGGCAGAGCGGGCGGCGTCGGCAGGCTGGTTCGCCGGGTAGTGCATCAGCGGAGGCCGCCGCATGGAGGCGTGGGGAAAGTGAAACCCGGCACGTCGCTCCGTGACCTCGCTGGTCGGCGTACCGCAGCGGCAGGGCGGGCTGAGCGGCCTTCTCAGGAATCCGCCTTGCGGGCGGCCAGCCGATCGTATACGGCACTCAGCAGCTGACGCCGGGAACGTGCAGGCTTGGCTTTCTCGAACTCCCTGCCGGCCCACTCCACGAGCGCCTGGGGAAAGCTCGGGAGCTCCTGGACTTCCGAGGTGCCCGGCGGATTCCAGCGCCAGCCGATGGGGACGTAAGGCTTGGTCAGTTCAGCCGTGTACCTGCAGTGGGGACCGTGTGAGACCCACGTCAGCATCTCCCCGAAATCGGCCATCTTGCCGTGGACCGACGCGAAGTCGCTGTGCGCGCGGTTGCATTCGCAGTAGAGGGAGCGGATGGCCGCCTGTTTCGATTCGCTCAGCCTCTCGAATACCTTTCGGGCCTTGTGCCCCAGCCGCTTCATCTCGCCCTCGATGTCTTGCGGCTCATGCGTATCGCCCTTCCGCATGAAGTCGCAGGCGCGGCTGTGCTTCAAGACGATCTCGATCACGGCAGCACAATCGTCTACCAGCCCCTCCGGAAACGAGAAGTCCGTGAAGGAAGGACTTGTGAACACGGGCAGCCGATCCGAGCAGGCTATCGCACCGGCCTTCGCCTCCGCGGCCTGCAGCAAGTTCCGCGCGAACTCTTCCGCACGGGATATGGGCACTGCGACGCTCATCGGCTCCCCGCCAACCCGGCAGCCCGCCGCGCCGCCCTACGACGCAGCCTGCTGGCCCGCCTTGCGCCGGGCGGCGCGCTCGTCGCGGCGGCGCAGTTCGGCACCGTAGGCGTCGGCGGCGGCGCGTGAGCCGAGGATCCAGCCGATGACGACGCCGACCAGGAGCACGGCGGGGATGAAGATGAAGTGCCCCGCCGTCATGCCGTCCAGCATCTACGTTCCCTGGTCACTGCCGCCGGCGCGTGCGGACAGGTCGGTCAGCTCCCGCTCGACGGCCGACTGGCGCCGCCAGATGGACCAGAGGTAGCCGAACACCACCAGCCAGACGATGGCGTAGGCGGCAATGAGCAGGGGTGCCGCCGGCAGCTGGTCCTCGGGCGGCACCTGATCGATGGGGACGAACTCCTCCTGCGGCGGCTGCGGCTGGCCGCTCTCCGCGACGACTCCCGCCGCGCCGGGCGGCGCCAGCAGCACGGCCGCAAGGGTAATGGCAATCGCTGTTCGTTGCGCGTCCGTCACGCCGCTTACTCCTCCTCGAGCGCCAAATAGAGCCGCTCGACCTCCGCCCGCTGCGTCTCGAGGCGGGTTCGCGCCGCCAGGAGCGCGGCGAACAGCGCGAGAAAGGCCACGGCGCACCAGACGAACGGGCCGAACATCCCGGGCGCCGAGGTCGCGAGCTGCGGCACGACGCTGGTTGTGGGGTGGATCGTGCGCCAGACGTTGACCGAAATGTAGACGAACGGGACGTTCGCCAGTCCGAACAGCGCGAGCCCGGCCGCGAGCCTGTCCGATCCGGGACCGCCGTAGCGCCGCAGCAACAGATAGGCGCAGAAGATCAGCTCCAGGATCAGCGCCATCGTGAGCCGCGCGTCCCACTGCCACCAGACGCCCCAGGCCTTGCGCGCCCAGAGCGGTCCCGTCGCCAGACCGATGAGGCCGAACACCACGGCCAGCTCCGCCGCCGCGACGGCCAGTCGATCGGCGGCCGGCTTGTGCCGGAAGAGGTGGACGGCGCTGGCCACGCCGCAGATGGCCACTGCCAGGAACATCACGATCCAGCCGGGCACGTGGAAGTAGAAGATCTTCTGGATCAGGCCCATCGTCGACTCGTACGGCGCCCGGGCGATCCAGAGCGGGGCCGCAGCGAACATCACGAGCCCCGCCAGCGTCAGTCCCGCGAACGTGCGGTGGCCTGGCATCATGCGTCTCATTCTGTCATGACCGGCTCGAATGTCCATAACGCCAGCGTGGTGAAGATCGCGTCGAAGAAGAGCAGCAGCGCAGCCCAAAAACGGGCCAGGTCGAGATTCGGCTCGGCCTGCAACACGGCCGTCGTGCCCATGACGCCCGCGATCAGCGCCGGGAGCGTGACCGGATACAGCAGAATCGGCAGCAGGACGCCGCGGCTGCGGGTTCGCACCAGCATCGCCGCGAACAGCGTGCCCACCGCCGCGAAGCCCAGGTTGCCGAGCATCAGCAAGGCGGCTATCCACCAGCCGTTGGCCATCAGCGGCGCCTGGAACAGCACGGCGACCAGGACCACCACGACGAGCTCGACGGCGGTCATCAGCAGCAGAATGCCCAGCAGCTTGCCCACGAAGATGGCCGAGCGCTCCACCGGTGCTAGCAGCAGCCCGCGTAGCGCGTCGTGGTGCCGCTCGCGGTCGAACGCGGGTCCGAGCGTGAGCGTCCCCGAGAACGCGACGGCAATCCACAGGATGCCCGGCGCCGCCCCCTCGACGGGCTGCCCCCCGCGTACGAAGGCGAACGAGAAGACGAGGACGCACGAGACGGCGAAGAACAACGTCGTCGACACCATCTCCCAGCTCCGCGATTCCACGGTCAGGTCCTTCCGCATCACGAGCCAGGCCACCCGCAGGAAGTCTCGTGTCACGCGCTCAGCCTCGCCCCGGGGTGGCGGCCAGAGCCGCGCGATAGACGTGCCGGAGCGGCCCGTGCCCCATGGGCAGCTCGCTCAGGCGGCCCGCGCGGAGCAGCAGCAGGCGGTCGAGCCGTCCCTCTACTGCCTCCAGATCGTGGGTGGCCAGCAGCACGATGCGCCGGTCGTGCCCGAGCGCTTGCAGCCGGCCGGCCAGGGCTTGGCCGGCCGGCTCGTCGAGACCGGTGAACGGCTCGTCGAGCAGCACCAGCCGCGGGTCGTGCAACAGGGTTCGCTCCAGCGCCAGCCGCTGGCGCATGCCGCGCGAGAAGCCGTGTACCGCCTCGTCGGCGCGGGCCGCCAGGCCGGCCCGCTCGAGCGCGGCGGCGGCGCGCGCGGCGCGGTCGGGCAGGCCGTGCAGCCCGCCGAAGAATTCCAGGTTCTCGCGGGCGGTCAGCTCCCCGTAGAGCTGCAGCTCATGCGACAGGAATCCCAGCCTCGCGCGGAGCGCCTGACCGGCGTCGCGGGCCACCCGGTCACCGTACCGCACCTCGCCGGCGGACGGCTGTATCAGCGTGGCGAGCAGGCCGAGCAGGGTCGACTTGCCGGCCCCGTTCGGGCCGAGCAGACCGACGACCTCGCCGGCCCGCAGCGTGACGGAGACGCCCGCGAGCGCGCGGCGGCGGCCGTAATGGCGGGACACGTTCGCGACTGTCAGCCGGTCGAAATCGAATGCAGGGGTGCGCGCGGCCGGCATCAGCTGGTGGCCGGCGCGGCGCCGGATGCACGCGGAACCGGGTCGGCCGCCACCTGCGCCGTCTCCTCGTCGAGCGCGCGGTACACCTTCTCGAGCGCGCCGAACAGGTCGCTGCGACGCGTGGCGTATCGCGTGCGACCAATCTTGCCACTGCGATGCTGGTGCTCGATTCGGACGAGCTCGGCGAAGAGGCGTTCGCGCCGCGACTCCAGTTGCTCACGGGTTGTCGTCGACGCGTCCGCGCCGCCCGAACCGGCCGCGCCCCAGCAGCCCAGTCCGAGGATCGCCAGTGCGACGACGAGCGTCACCGTGCTCGGCAACGCGCTGCGGTGCGGCAGCCCGGTCAGCTCGATGGCGAACGGCGTGCCGGCGGCCACCCGCGGCCCGGCGCCGAGCAGATGCGTCGCGCCGGCCCGCGCCTCCGACGGGACCTCCGCCCGCCGCGGCACCTGGGACGAGACGAAGTCCACGTCACCCCATTTCTCCACCGACAGCAGGACCGCGTCCCAATCGACAGGGAACACCTGGGACAGGGTCAAGCTGGCGCCCGAGTACGGCAGGATGTAGGCGATTTGCAGCGGCGTCGCGCCGGGCTCGAACGGACCGCTCAGCTCCACGCGCGGGCCGTCGGCAACCGTGCGCGGGGACGAGCCGGGGAGCACCGTCACACCCTGTGCGCCGCCCGGCAGGTCGACCACGATCGGCACCGGCGGCTCGACCGGCACCTGGGCCGGGTTGAGAAGATCGAGGACGTAGTACACCTCGATGCTCTCCTCGACGAGCTCCACCTGAATGAAGGACTCGCCGCCGAAGGTCACGAGGCCGGGCGGTGCCGGCTCGACCACCACATCCGGGTCGGCGCCGACGAGCATCAGCCGCACCCCGCCCCGTCCCGGCACGGCGAACGGCCGCGACTCGATCCGCACGCCGTCGAGCTCGGTCGCCGCCCGCACCTGCTGGCCCGGGTTCAGCGTCAGGAAGACGGCGCGTCCCTCCGCATCGGTGGTCGCGGTCTCGACGATGTCGCCCTGGCGCAGCTCCACCGCGTGGCCGGCCACGTTGTTGGTAAGCTGCCCCCGGATGACGCGCACGGAGATGGTGCCGTCGGCCAGGCTGGCGTCGGGCAGGGGGATGCCCGACATCTGGCGCGGGTCGGGCTGCGCCGCCGCCAGGGCCGCCAGCCCGCAGAGCACGGCCGCCGCGCCGGTCCCGCGCGTCACGCGGGCTGCTCCAGCTCGGCCCCGCACGCCTTGCAGAATCTCGCGTCGTGGTCGTTCGTCGTCGCGCAGTGCGGGCACGGCGCACCTGCCACAACGGCGCCCGCGTTCCCCGACGCCTCGTCCGGGCCGCCAGGAAGGCTGCCCAGACGCTGCGACAGCTCCTGTTCGATGGCCTCGCGGTAGCCGGGTAGGGTCACGTCGAGCTGCCGCATCAGCATGATGGCGCGCGCCCGCAGACGTCCGCTCATCTCCTGGAAGTCCGCGGCCGACACCTTGCTCATGGCCTTGTCGAACTCGAGCTCCTTGATGGCCCGCAGCACGAGTGTTTTCTCCCGCTCCAGAGCCGCGCGCGCGCGGCCGCCGACGACCTCCGTGCGGTCCATGAACGCCGGCGCGGCCAGCGGCCACAGCATGCGGTAGAGCATGCAGCCGACCCACGCCGACGAGCCGATGGCTGCCACCAGCAGCACGAGGACGACCGGGTCGGCCGGCCGGACCACGAGCACGCCGACCGTCGCAGCCAGCAGGCCGGCCAACACGAAGAGATGCCAGGGACGAAAGTTGCGGGCGTCAGTCGAGGTTTCGGAGCTCATCGTCCAGGCGCGCCTCGAGCTGCTCGTCCGCGGGTCCGGCGGCGGACGCCACGCGGGGTCGGGCGTTGCGTCTCGACCAACGCACGGCCACTACGCCGACCCCCGCGAGGAAGGTGCCGCCGATGACCAGGGGCACGAGCCAGACGAGCTGGTTGAATGCGCCGATGGGCGACCCGAGCGGCTCCTGGCTGCCGTAGGTGTCGATGAAGTACTGAAACACGCCGGCGCGATCCTTGCCGGCGGCCACCTGCGTGTTGAGCTGACGGCGCATCACGTCGGACGTGGGACAGGTACAAACCGAAAGCTGCAGGTGGGAGCAGCTCCCGCAGACGCAGACCAGCTCGGCCTGCAGCTCCGCCTCGAGGGCCCGCTGTGCGGGCGTCAGCTCGGCGCCGCCGGGCACGGCAACCTGCGCCCGGGCCGGGCGCGCCGCACCCCCCAGCAGCAGCGAGAGCAGCAGCAGCGTCGTCGTGGCGGCACCGGCCGGCACCCTCGCGGTCACGAAGGCGAAGCTGCTCTCCGGCAGCAGCGCGAGCCCGGTTCCAAGCGCCATGATGGCGAAGCCGAACCAGATCCAGTTGACCAGCGGATTGACCGTCACCTGGAACGCCGCCGACTGGTCCCCGACGTCGTACGTGGCCAGCGTGACGTACAGATCCTCGGAGATCGACCGGCGCATCGCGACCTCCGTGGTCGGCTCGGTCTCGTGCTTGCGATAGAACCAGCGGGCCGGATAGAGCTCGCCGGCAGGCTCGCCGTCCTTCAGAATGCTCAAATGCGCCGTGACCATCTGCTTCTGGCCGTCGTCCGATTCGCTCAGCCGGTTGTGACGCACCTCGAAGCGTCCCAGTTCGACCGACTCGCCGGGGGCGAGCAGCACCTGCCGCTCCAGCTTGTAGCCTGCGCCGGCGAACCCGAGGCACATGAGCACGATGCCGGCATGCACGATGTAGCCGCCGTATCGCCGGCGCGACCGCATCACGAGACCGACCATCGCCGTCAGCAGGTCGGTCCCGGTCGCCCCGCGCCGCACCTGGGCCCCGCGCACGAATTCCTGGCCGATGGTGCCCAGCACGAAGGCGCAGAGCGCGAAGCAGAGGCCGGATGCCCACACGCGAAACCCGATGGCGTACAGCCCGGTTCCGGTCGCCAGGGCGAGCCCCAGCGGCCAGGCGAACTGGTAGGCGAGGTTGGCCGGACTCGACTTGCGCCAGGCCAGCAGCGGCCCTATGCCGGTGAGGAAAAGCAGCACCAGGCCGATCGGCACCATCCACGTGTTGAAGAACGGCGGGCCCACGGTGATCCGCTGTCCCGTCACGGCCTCGCTGAGCGTGGGAAACAGCGTGGCGAAGAGGATGAAGAACGCCGAGAACAGCAGGATCCAGTTATTGAGCAGGAACGCGGCTTCGCGCGACATCCACGACTCGAGCTCGTTACGGGCCCTCAGCAGGGGCATGCGATAGATGACCCAGCCAAAGCTGAACGTCACGATGATGCCCATGAAGATCGTGAACAGCACCGTGAGCTGCGGGTCCTCGCCGAAGGCGTGCACGGACTGCACGATGCCGCTGCGCGTCAGGAACGTGCCGACGATGGTCAGCAGGAACGTGAGGATGACGAGCGTCACGTTCCAGACGCGCAGCATGCTGCGGCGTTCCTGCACCATCACCGAGTGGAGAAACGCGGTCGCGGTGAACCAGGGCAGCGCGCCCGCGTTCTCGACGGGATCCCAGCCCCAGAAGCCGCCCCAGCCCAGCTCCTCGTAGGCCCAGATCATGCCCAGCGTGAGCCCGAGCGAGAGGAACAGCCAGGAGAACATCGTCCAGCGGCGCACGGCGCGCAGCCAGGAATCGTCCAGGTAGCCGGTTATGAGTGCCGCCAGGCCGAAGGCGAACGGAATGGTCATCCCCACGAACCCGGTGTACAGCGACGGCGGGTGGAACGCCATGTACGGATTCTGGAGCAGCGGGTTGAGTCCGCGCCCGTCGGTCGGCGCCTCCGTCAGATAGGTCGCGAACGGGTCCTTGTGGACGATCATCACGAACAGGAAGAAGAGCTGCACGGAGGCGATGACCGCCACGACGTAAGGGATCAGCTCGCGCTGCCGTTCGCGGTTGGAGTGGACCGCGATGGCACCGAATACCGACAACAGGAACACCCAGAACATGATGGAACCGTCGAGCCCGCCCCAGTACGAGGTCAGCTTGTAGAACAGCGGCTGAACCGAGTCCGAGTAGCGATCGACGTAGCGGATGCTGTAGTTCTGGGTGACGAAGGCGTGGATGATGATGGACGAGGCCAGCGTCATCAGCGCGGTCACGAGATAGAACGCGCCCACGCCGCTCTGGATGAGGCGCGGCGACCGCTGGCGGGCGCCCGCCACCGACGCGGCGATGGCGTAGGTGCAGGCGAGGAACGCGGCGAGCAACGTGACGGAACCAAGTGTGGCCATGGTGGAGACCCCCGCGGCGGGTCGAACCCCGCGTGCCGCTCACAGCCGCCGCTGAGCCGACAGCGCCGCTGCCGTGAGCCTTCAGTCGGCGCCGGGCGTGACGGGCGCTGCCGCTTCGCCGCCGACCGTCTTGCCGAGCGTGGGCTTCGCCTCGTACTTCGACGGGCACTTCGCCATGATGCCGTCCGGCTCCACGAGAAAGGTGTCGCCGTCGAGACGGCCCGTCACGACGACTTCGGCGTCGTTCTGGAAGGTGTCCGGCACGATGCCGGTATATTCGGCCCGGACGACGTAGCCGTTGTTCTCGATGTCGAACCGGTAGTCCATGCTCTTGGGCCGCACGCGGATGTCCTTGGCATAGCCGTGCATCTGCAGCCGCTTGCCGTACCAGGTGTCGGGATCGACCATCACCTCGTCGACATGCTGGTAGTAGGCGGTGCCGTCGGCCATCGTGGTCCACATCAGCCCGGCGAAGGCGACCGCCAGAACCGTCGTCGTGAGCCCGATCTTGAGCGTCTTGCTTGCCATGGGTGCAGTAGCCCTCCGCGTACGATTCCTCTAAGAATATCGTCCCCGCCGCGGGCCAGTCAACGCGCGGGTCCGTCTCCGCCCGCCAGCCGTGCCAGAAGCCGATCGAGCAGCGCCAGCGGCAGGCCGACGACGTTCGAATAGGAACCTTCGATCCGCGTCACGAAGCGGGACGCGATGCCCTGCACACCATAGGCGCCGGCCTTGTCGGACGGTTCCCCGGTCGCGACGTACCAGGCGATGAGCGCCTCGTCGAGATCCGCGAGGTGCACGGCGGTCCGCTCCACCCCGCTCGCGCAGGCCCCGCCGCGGCGGACCGCGACGCCGGTCAGCACGTCGTGGGCCCGTCCGGACAGACGCCGCAGCATCTCAGCTGCCTCGTTTGCGTCGCGCGGCTTGCCGAGCACCGCCGAGCCGACAACCACCGTCGTGTCGGCGGCGAGCACGACGCGCGCCGGGTAGCGCGGTGCGACCGCCGCCGCCTTCTCCGCCGCCAGCCGCGCAACGTAGTCGCGGGGCGCCTCGCCCGCCCGCAGCCGCTCGTCGACATCGGGCGGAACGACCTCGAAGCGGTAGCCCGCGCGCGTCAGCAACTCGGCACGGCGCGGCGATCGCGAGGCCAGAATGAGCGCGTCTTCGCGGTGATACACTGGCGACATCATATGCTTGCCGCCCGCGATGTTGCCCTGCAGGCGGTCGCCGCGCTGCTGCGCAGCCAGCCATTGACGGCCGCCAAGGTCCGCTTCGCGTGGAGCGCCGCCGTGGGCGCCGCGATGTCGCGCGCGACCACCGTCGATCTCGAGGCCGACGGCACGCTGCGCGTCGCCGCCGCGGGTGGGCACTGGCGGCGCGAGACGGCACGGTCTGCAGCCGTTGTCGCGCGGCGGCTCGCTGCACTGCTCGGTCAGGGCGTCATCAAGCGGATTGTCGTGAAGGAGAGCTGACGATGCGTGAAGCAGTCATTGCCGGCGCCGTGCGGCTGCCGACCGGCAAGTTCCTCGGCGCGCTCAAGAGCCTGCCCGCGACTGAGCTCGGCGCGCGGGTCGTGCGCGAGGCGGTCGGGCGGGCCGGGATCGATCCGGCCGAGGTCGACGAGTGCATCATGGGCAACGTGGTGTCGGCCGGTCTCGGCCAGGCGCCAGCCCGGCAGGCGGCGCTCGGCGGCGGGCTGCCGGATCACGTGGGCGCACTCGCCATCAACAAGGTCTGCGGCTCGGGCCTCAAGGCGGTCATGCTCGCCGCCCAGGGCATCGCGACGGGCGACGCCGACATCGTGGTGGCGGGCGGCATGGAGTCGATGAGCAACTGCCCCTACCTCATCCCCAAGGCCCGCGAGGGAATGCGGATGGGTGACGCGGCCGTGCACGACGCAATGATCCACGACGGACTGTGGTGCTCGCTCGAGAACTGGTCGATGGGCCTGGCGGGCGAGGCGGTCGCCGAGCGCTACGGGGTGAGCCGCGACGACCAGGACGCGTTCGCGGTCGCGAGCCACCAGCGGGCCGCCGCCGCCATTCGCGAGTGCCGGTTCAAGGACGAGATCCTCCCGGTGGAGATCCCGCAGCGCAAGGGCGATCCGCTCCGGCTGCAGTACGACGAGGCGGTGCGCCCCGACACGTCCGTGGAGGCACTGGGCCGCCTGAAGCCCGCCTTCAAGAAGGACGGCTCCGTCACCGCCGGCAACGCGCCGGGCGTCAACGACGGGGCGGCGGCCGTCGTCGTGATGGCGGCGGAGAAGGCGGCGGCGCTCGGCGTCACGCCGCTGGCGCGCATCGTGGGTCAGGCCGTGAGCGGCCTGGCGCCCCGCTGGCTGCTGATGACGCCGGTTCAGGCGGTCACGAAGCTCCTGCAGAAGGTCGACTGGAAGCTGGCCGACATCGATCTGATCGAGCTGAACGAGGCGTTCTCGGCCCAGGCTCTGGCCGTCATCCGCGAGCTCGGCGCAGACCCGGCCCGCGTCAACGTCAACGGCGGGGCGGTCGCGCTCGGCCACCCGATTGGTGCCAGCGGAGCGCGCATCCTGACGACGCTGCTCTACGCGCTGCGGAATCGCGGGCTGCGACGCGGCGTCGCCACGCTGTGCCTGGGCGGCGGCAACGGCGTGGCGCTGGCGGTGGAGCGGCTCGACTGACGTCCGGACGTCCGGCGTCGTGCTACGGCGCAGACTGCGGCTCCTCCACCCTCCAGAACGCGATGCCGCTGGCCTGCTTCCCGATGTCGACGGCACCGCGGCGCTCGGCCGCCGCGACATCGTACACCTCAACCGTGCCCGGCTCGCCGCCTACGCCCTCCACGGTGACGAACGCGTAGGCGCCGTCGGGCGTCGTTACGACACCGTGGGGAATGGCGCGGGTGGTAGCGACGCGGGCACGCTCGCGCCCGGACGCGAGGTCCCAGAACCCGACCGCGCCGCCCTGCCGGTAGGTGACGACGAGGGTCGACTCGTCCGGCGTCACGACCGCGTTGTAGGGTCCGGGTCCGGTGTCGAAGGTACGGACGACCCGCCACCGGTCGAGGTCGACCTCGAAGACCCGCGCGACGTTGCTCCCGGTCACGTAGACGCGGCCCGTGCGGGTCGGGTGCGTGACCCACGACGGCTGCACGCCGGCACCCAGCGGCAGACGCCGCGCGACCTCGAAACCCAGCGCGTCGACTTCGACGAGCTCGAACCCCATGACGTTCACCGCGTACAAACGCGTCTCGTCACGCCCGAGCCGCCCGCCGTGCGGGCGGATGCCGCTGGGGATGCGCGCAACCTCGGTCATCGTATCCGTCTCGACGACCGAGATGCTGCCGGGCTCGAGACGGCCGTGCAGGTCGAAGTTGGTCACGTACAGCAGGCCCGTCGACGCCGCGACGTCGAGCGTGGCCGGATACATCCCCACGGTCGCGTCGCCCAGCCACAGGTCCGACCCGGTCGTGTACTTGTGCACGCTGCCGAACGGGAGCCCGTGCGCAATCGACACGTACCAGTGGCGCCCGTCCGGAGCGATGCCGATGCCGTGCGGCCCCTCCGTTTCCGCCGGATAGCTCCCGACGCCGACGGTCTTGACCACCTCCAGCCCCCCGGGGCCGTAGCGCACGACAGCCACCTCGTCCTCGGATTCCGCGCAGGCGTAGACGTAGTAGCTGCGGCGCGGAGGCTCGGGGCCGGCGCGGGCGGTTGCCGCCGGCCCTGCCAGGAGCAGGGCGAGCACCGCCGCCGCCAGCCGCGAGAACAGGCAGCCCATCGCCTACTGCGGCTCCCCGACGACGGGCGCGGGACCGGTCCGCGGCAGGAGGCGGACCGCCCACAGGCCCGTGTTCCAGTCGGAGAAGAACACGTGGCCCTTGAACGGCTGCGGGCCCCATACGAAGGGTGCGTTGGCGATGAACCCGTCCGGGTCGAACGGCAGGAAGCGCGCCATCTCGCGGCCCTGCCGGTACAGATCGCCCAGCAGCTCCCCGGATACGTCGACGACGCGCAGGCCGCCGTTGTAGTAGCCCACGTACAGCGTGTCGTCCTCCACCCACAGGTTGTGTGAGCCGGCCTCGGGTACCTGGTATCTGGCGACCTCGCGCGGCCGCTCCCAGTCGGTCCAGTCGATGACGTGGATCCAGCCGGCCGCCAGCGTCGGGATCGCATCGCGCTCGCTGTGCAGTTGTCCCTCGGGGACGAAGGATTCGTCGCCGGCGAACACATAGAGCTTCCCTGTCGAGGCGCTGCGGTACGGGAAGGCGGCGTGGTTCCAGCCGCTGGGATACGCATAGCGCCCCAGTTCCACCGGCCGTGCGGGCGTGCCGCCGCGGCCGCCGCCGCCCACGTCGACCGCCACCACGCCGTCGGTCCAGTTCGACGAGTAGGCGACGCCGTCGCTAACCCAAACATCGTGGACGCTGTGGGCGGGCGTCTCGAGCTCGAAGCGCCCCACCCGCCGCGGGTTGGCGGGGTCCTCGATATCGATGATGTCGTAGCGGCGCCCGGCGCTCAGCGCGAAGACGTGGTCCTCGGCGATGAACAGGTTGTGGACCCCGCCCGTCAGCATGTCCGTGTACTCGGCGAGCACCGGCACGCCCTCGCGCGGGTTGCCGACGCCGAGAATGACGATACCGTTGCGCCGGTCCGACGCGCCTTCGCGGCTGATGATCGCGATGTCGCCGCCCTCCGACACCTTGACGTCGTTGACGGTGCGCGCGTCGACACGAATCTCCCGCACCTTGCGGATATCGGACGGATCGGTGACGTCCCAGATGTAGCTGGACCCGTCCGAGCCCCAGGTCCCGGTCATGGCGTAGTCTCGCCCGTCGGCGGCCTCCCAGATCCACAGGTCCGAGGTGTGGCGGTCGACGACGCGCCCGCGGCCGACCACCTCGACCTCCCTGCGGACGTCCCGGGAGCGAACCTCCACCGTCCGGCGGGCGGTGTGCGTGCCGCTGGTCGCGACCACGGTATAGGTACCGGAACGCTCGGCCACGAACCGGCCTTCGCTCGTCACCAGCGCGGGCGCGCCCGCAGCGAGGATGGTGGGGGCCGTCTCGCCTGCCACGGCGTACTGCACGGGCACGCCGCGCACCGCCAGGCCGCGTGCATCCCTGGCAACGGCGGTGAAGACCACGACGTCGCCCGTGCGAACCGACTCCGCGCCGGCCTGTAGCGTCAACGCGGTGACCGGGCTCGCCTCCACCTCGATGGCCAGCGTGTCGGCAGCGTCCTCGGCGCGGACCGACAGCTCCACCGTGCCCGGGCGCGCCAGCGAGAGGAAGCCGTGGCGATCGACGCTCGCGACCGCCGGGTCGGCACTTGCATACTCGACGGCTACGTCATGGCGCAGCGCGCCGCTCGTATCGACCACCTCGACGGCCAGGCGCGGATGGGTGCCGACGTAGAACTTCGGGGGCACGGCGGTGAACCGGACGTGCTCGACCGGCGGGTGCGGCACGGTCACGGCGACCTCGGTCCTGGCAATCGAGTCCGGCCGCCGACCGGCGTCACCGCGGTTCGCCGGCACCAGCGCCACGACGGTGAACTCGCCGGGTCTACGCGCCTCGACGTCGCCACGCCGCGTCACGGAAACGCTGCGCCGCGCGCGCGAGTAGAACACCACCGTGGCGTCGTCCACCACCGTGCCGTCCGTGCGCCGGACGGTGGCCGCGAGCCGGCGGGTGCTGCCGACCGCGAGCGTCAGCTGGGCGGGCTCGACCTCGATGACGAGTTCGCCCCCTGCCGGCTGCTCCCCCTCCTGAGCGACCAGCGGGACGCACACCGCCGCGAGCACGAGCCGCACGAACCAGAGCCGCACGAAACGGTTCGCCTGCATCCAAGCCTCCTCGGTTCAACCACAATCGCGCACGTCCGCGGCGGCAAGTATGGCAGGAAGTGCAACGCGCCAGCTTTGGGGCGAAAGTCTCCTATCCTGTAAAGCATTGATCCATTTGATTATACGTGCATCGTTGCGCCAGTTTTCGCTTGACAAGAAACTGGTACGCTTCTAGAATGCCGATCTCGACACGATGCAGAACCGTGCAGGTTCGCCGGCCGCACCGTGGCGGCCGTTTTCCCGCCGCCCGGCCCATCGACCAACGGAGTCGCCCATGCCCGTGGAACGCGCACAGCCAGACCGCAGCAAGGCCATCGATATCGCCGTCGGCCAGATCGAGAAGCAGTTCGGCAAGGGGTCGATCATGCGGCTCGGCCAGGAGGGCGGCGTCACGCCCATCGCAACCATTTCCACGGGCGCGATCAGCATCGACCATGCGCTCGGCATCGGCGGTGTCCCGCGCGGCAGGGTGGTGGAGATCTACGGCCCGGAAGCCTCCGGCAAGACCACCCTCGCATTGCAGGTGATCGCCCGCTCCCAGCAGGACGCGGGCAATGCGGCCTTCGTCGACGCGGAACACGCCCTCGACCCGACCTACGCCCGGAAGCTCGGCGTCGACCTGGAAAGCCTCCTCGTCTCCCAGCCGGATCACGGCGAGCAGGCGCTGGAGATCGTCGAGGTGCTGGTTCGCTCCGGCGGCATCGACGTGGTGGTGGTCGACTCGGTCGCCGCGCTGGTACCGCGCGCCGAGATCGACGGCGAGATGGGCGATGCGCAGGTCGGCCTGCAGGCCCGGCTCATGTCGCAGGCGCTCAGGAAGCTCACCGGTGTCGTCGCCAAGTCGAGGACGTGCCTCATCTTCATCAACCAGCTCCGCGAGAAGATCGGCGTCATGTTCGGCAATCCGGAAACGACGACCGGCGGACGCGCACTGAAGTTCTACTCGTCGATCCGGATCGACATTCGGCGCATCGGGGCCATCAAGGACGCCGACCGTGTCATCGGCGGGCGCACGCGGGTGAAGATCGTCAAGAACAAGCTGGCGCCGCCATTCCGCGAGGCGGAGTTCGACGTGATGTACGGCGAGGGAATCTCTCGCGAGGGGGATCTGCTCGACCTCGCCGTCGACCGCCGCATCGTCGAGAAGAGCGGGACGTGGTTCTCGTATGGCGACGAACGCCTCGGGCAGGGCCGCGAGAACGTCAAGCGTCTCCTCAAGGAGAAGCCCGAGCTCTTCGCCGCTATCGAGCAGCGGGTGCGCACCGAGTTGGGCCTCGTGCAGGAACCCGAGGCCGCCGCGGTCTGAGCGGCCTGCCGGAAGGGCGCGACCGGCGGGCGCGGCAAATGGGGATTACCAGCCCATGGCAGTCCCCGCTGCATGTCGACGGGCGCGGCGGGGTTTCACGACGGGCTGCTACGGCTGCGCAGGCGGCCCGGGGACCGCGGGGGGCGCAGCCTCCGCGACTGCGGGTTTATGCTCGGCGGCCGGCGGGCGATCCGCGACGATGAAGAGCTTCTCGCCGGGCTGTATCAGGCCGAGCTCCCCACGCGCCAGCTCCTCTATCCTCCAGGTCTCCTCGCGCAACTGCCGGGCGCTCTCCCGCAGCGCGTCGTTGCGCGCCCGCGCGGCGGCTATCGACTGCGAGAGCTGCTCCACTTCGTCGGCCGCGCGCATCATCGACAGGTAGCCTCGGTCGCCGAGAATCGCGTTGCCGACCAGGAGGACCGTCACCAGCAGTACGAGAAACCGCACGGTGCGTCGTGTCGGGCGCGGCGGCGGCGCGCCGCCGGCGGCTGCGGGTCGCGTCGAAGGACTCATCCTGGCCAAGTGACGAACAGATTATCGCACTCTTGCCTGCTATTGCACGTGACTGCACACGGCGGCAGGCTGCCCCCCCCGCCGGCGTCACGGGGCGGGATACTCCATCGTGAACGGATCCGGCAGCGGAATGCGCGTGACGGGTTCGCCGGCGACGGTCTCGAGCAGAAAATCCGGATTGTCCGGATCGCCCGCCGCGATCGCGTCGAGGTCGCCGACGACGAGCATGGTCAGCCGGTCGGGATGCAGATATTCGCGGGCCACCCGCAGCACGTCGGCGGCGGTCACGGCGCTGATCCGTTCCCGATACCGGGCGAGGTACTCGGGGTCGCGACCGGTGTACTCGTCCCGGGCGAAGAGGCGGGCCGTCGCTGCGGCGCTCGAGAAGTTGCGCGTGAAGGTCTCGACGAACGAGGCAATCGAGGTCTGCAGCTCGTCGTCGGACACCAGCTCGGAGCGGATTCTCTCGATCTCCTCCAGCACGATGGCGGTCGCGCGCGCCACGGTCTCGCTGCGCGACTGGAAGGCGACGCGGAAGAGGCCGTCGTAGTAGGTCCCCATGCCGAAGCTCGATGCGGCGCCGTAGGCCAGCCCCTCGTCCGAGCGGATGCGCGTGAGCAGCCGCGCGCTGAATCCGCCGCCGCCCAAGATGTCGTTCATGACGATCAGGGGATAGCGATCCGGGTTGTCGCGGGTGGTGCCCAAGTGCCCGATGGACACCCGGCCCTGGTTGACGTCCGGCTTGTCGACGCCGTACAGACCCTGGCGCGGCACGGCGGTCGGTGCGGGCACGGCCGGCACCGGCCCGCCGGCCGCAGGCCAGCCGGCCAGGCGCGCGCTCAGCTTCGACAGGATGTCGGCCGGTGTCACGTCGCCCGAGACCGCGAAGATGAAGCTGCCCGGGTGGTAGTGGCGCGCGTGGAACGCGAGCAGGTCGTCGCGCGTGATCGATTCGATCGACGCCCGTGTCGTCGGGCGCGTCGAGAAATGCGCCGCCCCCCGCATCAGACGTCCCCACTCCCGGCCCTCGATGCTGCGCGTGCTGTCGTTGCGCCGCTCCATGGCCTGCAGCGCCTGGCTCTTGGCCAGGTCCAGCCGGGCCTCGTCGAACCGCGGCTCGCGCAGCATGTCGAACAGCAGATCGAGCGCGGTGTCGAGGTCCCTGGTCAGACAGTTGAGACTCGCCTGTCCCATCGTGGCGCCGATCGAGCTGCCGATCTGCGCCGCGAGGAATGCCACCTCCTCGTCGAAGTCGGCGGCCGCCAGCGCCGCGGCACCCCCGGCGCGCATCTGGCTGCCCGTCAGGGCCGCGAGCCCGGCCTTGCCCGGCGGGTCGAGGTAGGCACCGGTGCGCACGAAGACCGACACGTCCACCAGCGGGAGGGCATGGTCCTCGACCACGAACACGGTGCCCCCGCCGGGCAGCGTATGGCGATGCTGCGCGGCGGCCGGCGGCTCGAAGTCGAGCGGCTCGAACGTCAGGTCGCGCGGATGTGCCGGAATGGCATCCTGCGCCGCCGCCGGAACCGCCGACGCCAGCACCAGCGCCGGCAGCACCAGGGCCAGCCGCCACGGACCGGCCCTCACAGCCCGCCTCCCAGCTCGGCCAGCCGCTCGCGGACCAGCTCGACGATGACCTCGACCATGTCCTGGCTCTCGGCGGGGGCCTGGGCGCGCATCCGGTCCGCGCCCGCCAGCAGCTGGTCGAGCTGTTCCCTGTTCGCCTGACGAATCATGCCTGCCATCTGCTCGACCTGCTGCCGCTCCTGGTCGTCGAGACCCGCCAGGCGGTCGTCCTCGGCCGCCTGGCCGCCCTCCCGGTAGTAGATCGCCACGGCCCGCGTCTCGGGCAGGAAGTACTCGTTGGCGACACGCAGGATGTCGTCGGCCGTCACCGCGTCGTACAGCGGCGGATCGGTGTTGATGGTTTCCCAGCCCCGGTAGCTCTCGCGAATCAACAGCTGCATCATCAGTTGAAAGTTGCCCTCGAGATCACGAAAGGTGCTGGCGGCGTTCTGGTTCTTCACCTTCTGCAGCTCGCGGTCGCCCACCGGTTCGGTCTTGAGCCGCTCCAGCTCCGCGTAGAGCGCCTGCTCCACCTCCTCCGGCGTGCGGCCCTGCCGGGCCGTGCCGCGCAACTCGAACATCCCCTCGTACTTGAAACCCGCCTGGCCGCCCGACGCCCCCGTGGCCACTTCCTGATCCTCGACGAGGGCCCGGTACAGGCGCCCCGTGCGCCCGTTGAGCAGCTGGCCGAGCACGACGAGCGCCGGCTCGTCCACGTGCCCGTCCGGCACCGTGTGGTAGCGGATCACCACCTGCGGATTGGTCTCGGCGTACGCCACCATGCGCTTCTCGGCGAGCTGCGGCATCTCGCGGGTCCGCGGGCCGCGGGCGGGCCGCGCGCCGCGCGGCAGCCGGCCGAAGTAGCGCTCGGCGAGCGCGATGGCTTCGTCGGGATCGAAGTCGCCTACCAGGGTCGCCGCCAGGTTGTTGGGCGCGTAGTAGACGTCGAAGAACGTCAGCGCCTCCTCGCGCGTCACGCCCTCGATGTCGGAGGGCCAGCCGATGACCGGCCAGCTGTAGGGCGACGACTTCCAGAACATGGCGTCGAACTGCTCCTGCAGCTTGCCGATCGGGGTACTGTCGATCCGCAGCCGCCGCTCCTCGTGCACCACGTCGCGCTCGGCGTAGAACTCGCGGAAGACCGGGTTGAGCAGGCGGTCCGACTCCAGCCAGAACCACAGCTCCAGCTTGTTCGCCGGCACGTTGACGAAGTAGATCGTGAAGTCGTAGCTCGTGCCCGCATTCATGGCAGAAGCGCCCTGCCCGGTATAAATGCGGCTGAAGTCCTCCTTGATCATCAGCTCGCTCTGGCGGGCGAGGAGGGCTTCGAACTCCTCGAGCAGCTCCCGATGCCGCGGCGAACGCACGTCGGGGCTCTGCGGGTCGTCGATCGCGCCCCGCCGATGCTGCTCGATCAGGCGCGCCTCCTCGACCTGCAGCTCGGCCTTGAGCGCGTCGAGGGCGGCGATGATGGCCAGGTCCTCCTCGATGTTCCGCGTGCCGATCGTGTGCGTGCCCTTGAACATCATGTGCTCGAACAGGTGGGCCACGCCGGTGATGCCCGGCCGCTCGTTGACCGACCCGACCTTCGCCACCCAACCTGCGGCCACATTCGGATCGCCCGGGCGCGGGAAGAGCAGGAGCGTCAGGCCGTTGTCGAGCTCATGCTCGACGACCTGCACCTCCTGGCCCGTTGCGGAGCCCGCCGCGAGCAGGGCGAGCGCCGCCAGCAGGACGGACAGGAAGCGGCAACGGCCGCCGGCCGCGGCACGGCTGCGCCCGCCCGCGGGATGCTTTTCGAAGTGCTGCGTCATGTGTCTTGCCTCGGATGCAGGTAGCCTGCCTGAGTGTCGCATACTCGCGGCAGCGCCCCAAAGTCGAGCCGGCGCCGGCATACAATGCCACCGTCGCCCCGCGGCGCCACGAGCCATGCGTCAAGACCGCGGCTACGACTGCATCGTCATCGGCGGCGGCCACAACGGCCTGATCGCCGCCGCCTACCTGGCGCGGGCCGGCAAATCGGTCTGCGTCCTCGAGCGCCGCCCGGTGCTCGGCGGCTGCGCCACCACCGAGGCGCTGTGGCCCGGCTACCGGGTATCCACCGGCGCCTACGTGATCAGCCTGCTGCTGCCGGCGATCGTCCGCGACCTGCGGCTCGGCGAACATGGCCTGATCATCCTGCCGCGCAACCCTTCGTCGTTCACGCCTTTGGCCGATGGACGCTACCTGCTGCTGGGTCCGGAAGCCGCGGCCAACCGGCGCGAGATCGCGAAGTTCAGCCCCCGTGACGCCGAGGCGTTCCCGCGCTACAACGCCCTGCTCGATCGCGTGGCGCGCGTGCTCGAGCCCCTCGTCGCGGCCCCCGCGCCGAACCCGTTCCCCGCTCCGGGGGCGCGGCGGCGCGGGACGGCCCGACGCCTGCGCGACGCGGCCCGTCTGTGGCGGCTCCACCGGCAGCTCGGCCGGCTCGGGTCCGACCTGCCGGCGGCGCTCGAGCTGCTGTCTGGCGCCGCGCGACCCATCCTCGAACGCTGGTTCGAGGCCGAGGTCCTGCGGGCAACCCTGGCCACCGACGCCATCATCGGCGCGTTCGCATCGCCGGCCACACCCGGCACCGCCTATGTCCTGTTACACCATGCAATGGGCAGCACCGGCGGCGCACGCGGCGTCTGGGGCTACGTGCAGGGCGGCATGGGCGGTCTGGCCGACGCGCTCGAGGCCGTGTGCACCAGTCTCGGCGTCGACATCCGCCGCGAAGCGGAGGTACGGCACATCGCCGCGTCCGCCGGCGCGGTCCGTGGCGTCGTCCTCGCGGACGGCACCGCCGTGGAAGCGCGGACCGTGGCCTCGAGCGTCGACGCGCACGTCACGTTCCGCCGGCTCGTGGACCCGGACGACCTGCCTGCCGACTTCCTGACGGCGGTCGCGGGCATCGACTATTCGTCGGCGTCAGCCAAGATCAACCTGGCGCTGGCGGAGCCGCCCCTTTTTCGCTGCCTGCCCGCGGAAGGCATCGGGCCGCAGCACCGCGGCACGATCCACATCGGCGCGACGCTCGACTACCTGGAGCGGGCGTACGCCGACGCGCGGGCCGGTCGGCCGAGCGCAGACCCGGTGCTGGAGATCACCCTGCCGACCGCCGTCGACACGACCATCGCCCCGGCCGGGCGGCACATCCTCTCGATCTTCGTGCAGTACGCGCCCTACACCCTGGCCGGGGGTGCCCACTGGGACGACGTCAAGGACGGGTTCGCCGATCGCTGCATCGAGCTGCTCGCCGAGTACGCCCCCAACGTGCCCGCCGCCATCGAGCACCGCCAGGTGCTCAGCCCGCTCGACCTCGAGCGCACCTTCGGCCTCACCGGCGGCAACATCATGCAGGGCGCGATGAACCTGAACCAGCTCTTCTTCATGCGGCCCGTCCCCGGCTGGGCCGACCACCGGACACCTCTCAGGGGACTCTACCTGTGCGGCGCCGCGAGCCATCCCGGCGGCGGCGTCATGGGCGCCTGCGGCCGGAACGCGGCCGGCGAGATCCTGCGCGACGGGTCGTGGGGGTCTACGCCGTAGAACGGCGCGGACCCCCAGCAGGATTGGTCGGCCGCCTAGCCCTAGCGGAGCCGCAAGACGACGACGGGCAGGCCGGCCGGCCGCCTCGTCTACCGCCCCATCCGCTGTGCGTGCCAGGCGGACGTGCGTCCGTCGGCAACGACGGTGCCCCTGAGCATGTCGCCCCGGATGCGCCCGGCGTAGCGGGCCCCGCCGGCGCGGAAGAAGAATTCGGCGCCGCGCAGCCGCCCCTCCTCGATCGCGACCGTTCCGGCGTCGGTGCGCAGCGTGCCCGTGACCATCTGGAACTGCTGCTCCAGCAGGAGCTGCCCCCCCGGCAACTCCCAGGTCCCCGCGACGCGGGCCGGCACGATCCAGAGCAGCGCCGTGCAGAAGCCCGGGCATGGATCGAGCACGACCGTCTCGTCCGCTTCCCAGTCCTCCAGGTCCCACGTATTCGACACGACACGCGTGCCCGGTTCGAGATCGAGCAGCCGCGGACGCAGCCTGGCGTTCAGGTCGGGCAGCAGGAACATGGTGATGACCGTCGCCGGCGACAGGTCGGTCTCGAACAGGTCGGCAGCGACGAACGTCGCCCGGTCGGCGACGCCGGCCGCCTCCGCGCGGGCCCGCGACAGCTCGACCAGTTCCCGGTCGTACTCGATCCCGATGGCCTGCGCGCCCAGCCGGGCCGCCGCGATGACCGTCCGTCCGTCGCCGGAGCCGAGGTCCATCACGACGTCCCGATCCGTGACGTGAGCAATCTCGAGCATCGTATCCACGAGCGGGTCGGGCGACGGGACCCAGATGACGTCCTTGCCCGGCCGGCCGATCTCCGGGGCGAACGGAGCGTCGGGCTCCTGAGCCCGCACGCTCTCCACGTGCAGCGGCCCGCAGCCGAGCAGCAGCCCGGCCAGCAGCCAGACCTGCAGCCGGTCGAATTGACGAAGCTCTTGGCGCATGGCACCTACCCTGCCTTCCACGTCGTGGTGCAGCCGGCTCGGATACTGACGGGGTTAGAACCGCAGCCGCAGGCCGAACTGCATCTCGCGAGCCGCGGCCGCACCGAATATCCGGCCGAAGTTCGGTGATCCGAAGAAGCGGTTGGGCACGTCGAAGTTCGCCCGGTTGAGCAGGTTGAACACCTCCCAGCGGAACTCGAGCTGTTGGCCGCCGGCGAGGTACCACACCTTCTGCAGCGCCGTGTCGACGTTGGCCAGGCCCGGCGCGAACACGAGGTTGCGCGTGGCGCTGCCGAAGGTGAACGGCGCCTGCAGCGCGAAGGCCCCGGTGTCGAACCAGCGGTCCGGCGAGCGCTCGCGGCCGGGCAGGTTGGGCTCGCCGACCAGGTCCGGCCGCTGCGCGGGGCCGGCGCCCACGTTCGCCCGATCCTCGGTGATGTTCACGGTGAACGGCGCGCCCGACTGCAGCATCACGACGCCCGTCAGGCGCCAGTTGCCCAGCACGCCCTCCAGCCACCCGCCGCGGCCGCGGAAGAACGGCAGCTCGTAGGACCCGCTGCCGACGAACTGGTGACGGCGATCGAAGCTCGACAGCGCGTTCTCGCCCGGAAAGATGTTGCGCACGTCCTGTGGGACGTTGGCCTCGTAGGCCGTCGCGCCCGGACTCGACGCATCGTCGCGCGAGCGCGACAGCGTGTAGGCCGTGTCGAACGACAGGTTGTCGCGCAGCCGGTGCACGGCCTTGAAGGTCACCGCGTGGTAGATGGAGCGGCCGTCGAAGCGGATGGCCCGGATGCCGGCCAGTTGGGGCACCTCGCGCCGCGGCGCCAGCGGGCCCGGGCCGGGCTCGGGCACGTTGTGGATCGTCGAGTTGTCCGCGCCGATGGTGTACGACCCCATGTAGAACACCTCGAACGCCGTCCCCGGCAGCAACTCGGCCTGCACCCCGCCGCTCCACGTCTGCGTGTACTCCACCCGGTAGTCGTAGTCCATGATCGAGCCGCCGATGGTGCCCGTGGCGTCCGCAGTGAGGATGTCGCGGGTCTCCAGCAGCGGCACATGCTGCTCGATGGGAACGTCGACCTGCTTGAGGAAGAAGAACGGCAGGTTGCGCGTGAAGGCGGTCTGCACGCTGTAGGCCCACTGATTCAGGAAGATCCCGTAGCCGCCGCGGACCACGACGTCAGAATCTTCGCCGGGCATCCAGGCGACGCCCAGGCGCGGCGCGAACCGCTTGCGGCTGGGGCGCAGGAGGCTGTTGTCCCAGCCAATCTCGGCGGACGTGACCCACGGAATCGGGATCAGCGGCAGCAGCGCCTGCGCCGACGGCGCGATGTTGCCCGCCTCGTCGCTGGCGATGACGTAGCGTCCGCCCGGCACCGACAGGTCGATGGTCGACAGGCGGTTGTCCACGTCGCGCATGTGCTCGTTGATCTCGTAGCGCAGTCCCGCGTTGATCGTGAGGTTGTCGCGTACGCGCCAGTCGTCCTGCACGTAGGTGTGGAACCAGGTGGTCCGGCCGTCCTCCGCCCCGCGACCGCCGCTGCCCGAGCGCGCCGACACGGGATGGCCCAGCAGGAAGTCGGCCAGCGCGTTGCCGCTGAACTGCCCGGTGTACGTGAACGCGCCGCGCGCCGTGTCCGGATTCTCCGGCCTGAACCGCAGATGGAACAGGTAGCCGCCCAGCTTGATGCGGTGGCGCCCGCGGTCGATCAGCAGGTTCTCGTAGAGCTCGAAGTGCTCGTTGTTGCGGTGGACGAAGGTGGTGGGGTCGCCCATCACGCTGTACAGGCCGCCCGTCGAGATCTGCGGAAAACCGGCGTCACGCGGGTCGTCCGTGACGCCCAGCAGGCCGGCGCGCGCCGCGAAGTCTTCGCCCGCGTTGAGGCTGCGCTGGCCGCCGCCGACCTGCATCCACCCGAACCGCAGCTCGTTGAGTACGCGCGAGCCGAACGTCCGCGTGTAGCTCACCGCGAGGTTGCGCGTGGTGGTGCCGAGCGTGCGCCCGAAGCCGGGCACGAGCGATTCCTGCAGGACGCTGGTGCCGAACGGCTGCAGTTCGAGCGCATCGAACGTGCTGAAGCGCAGGAAGACCTGGTCGCTCGTGCCGAAGCGGTGGTCGACGCGGACGCTGAACTGCTCGATGTCGCGGTCGAGCGTCTCCACCGCCGTGAGGTTCTGGACCTCGCCGGCGCGCGACGGCAGGGGCGTGCGGGCGAGGAAAGCGGTGGCGAGCGGATCGATGCGGTCGACCGGGATGCGGTTGCCGGGAAAGAAGCTGCCGCACGCACCCGTCACCGGATCGCGGCTGAGCGGATCGCACAGCGGTGCGCCGCCGGAGAAGTCGCCCGCGCGCGCGGCGGCCGACGGCACCGAGAACGTCCGGGTGAGCGAGCGGGCGGTGCGCTGCCCCTCGAAGCTGACAAAGAAGAACGTCCGGTCGCGCACGAAGGGGCCGCCGACAGTGCCGCCGAACTGGTGCTGGTCGAGCGGCGGCACCGGCGCGTCCGGCGGATCGAAGAAGTTGTGCGCATCGAACCGCTCGTCGCGCATGAAGGTGAACGCGCTGCCGCTGAAGACGTTGTAGCCCGACTTGGTCGCGACGTTGATGAGGGCCGACGCCTTGCCGCCGAACTCCGGCGGGTACATCGACTGCTGGATCTTGACCTCGCTGATCGAATCGACCGAGGGGTTGATCACGAGGTTGTTGAACAGCTCGTCGGTGACCTTCACGCCGTCGAGCAGATAGATGTTGTGGCCCGCGCGCTGGCCGCCGACGTTGGGCAGCGGCCCGGCCTGCTGCAGCGCAGCGCCCCGCGTCCCCGACGGCGGGATGACGACCGCCTGGCTGAGCTGGGCAAGCTGCAGGAACTGGCGGCCGTTGAGCGGGATGCGCTCGACCTGCCGGGTCTCGATGATGTCGCTGATCTCGGCCGTCGCCACCTGCAGCAGCGGCGCCGGCGCGGTGACTGTCACCGCCTCCGTGATCTGCCCCAACTGGAGCGTGTAGCGCAGCTCCAGCGTGCGTCCGATGTCGAGGACGATGCCGGTCCGCACCGCGCGCCGGAAGCCCGGCAGCGAAACCGCCACCTCCCACTCGCCGATCGGCAGCGAGGAGATGAAGAAGCGGCCCTCGACGTCGCTCACCCGCTCGAAGGTCAGGCCGCTGTCGACGTGGGTCGCGGTCACGGTTGCGCCCGGCAGCACCCCGCCGGATGCGTCCCGCACCACCCCGCTCAGCTCACCGGTGTTCATCTGTGCCGTTGCGGCGGCGGCCGTGAGCAGGGCAAGGATGAACGTCCCGGCCGCGCGGGCGGTGCGCATTGCTGATGGGCGGGCGGCGCTACCGGGCAGACCGGTCCAGGCGGCTGGCAACGCGTTCGCGGGCGGTCCGCAGCACCTGCCCGATGTCGTTGTGGCTCGTTCCGGCCAGGTTGTTGAAGTCGCGCAGGCGGTGCTCGAACGCGCGGCCGCCCGTGGCGTCCTCGATGGCGAAGCGCACCTCCTGCAGGGCCGGGCGCCGGTGCTCGTACTCGCCCGCGACGTCCAGGCTGGCCTGGTGCAGCGCGCAGAAGAGGCTGCGGCGGCCGCTGCGCTCGTCGTCGACGCACACCCGGTCGTCGTCGCGGTTCCAGCTCGCCGCGTCGCTCAGCAACGCTTCCGCCCGCAGCAGGATGCGGTGGTCGTCCCGGTGCACCGGCCGGTCGCGCCGCTCCAGCTCGGCGCTCGTCGCGGTGAACCGGATGTAGCCCGCCGCGCCCGGCCCGGGCGCAGCGACCGGCTGGCTGCTGCATCCGACACCGGCCGCAACCAGCATGGCGGCCGCGGCGACGGCGGGGCTGTATGTCCACACGGGCCTCGATCATACCAGCCGCGACCGCGCCGACCCGGCACGCCACCCGCACTGCACACCCGGACGTCAGCGCCCACGGAGCGACAGGTGTCCGCGTAGGCGAAGCGCAGCACTCGATCCGCATCTTCCCGCAACGAACCGACCAGGAGGAAAACGGGTGCTCAGGCCGGTCGTCGAGTGCACCGTGTCCAGGGTCAATCCCTGCCGCTGGCGTTCGCGCCGCGCCAGCCGGCCCGGCGCCGCGGGTGAGCGGACCCGTGCACACACACTGTTCGCCGCCTGGTCCCGGCCTGGCCGTCGCTATAATCGGGCCATGGGTGGCATGCAACCGTTGCGCCTCGTTATCTGCGGACTGGCGGCCGGCGTCGCCTGCGCTCCGGCCCCGCCGGCGCACGCGCAGGAGGCCGCGGGTGACGCGGCCGTGGTGCCCTTCACCATCGCGGTGCCCGAGGCCGTGCTCACCGACCTGCGGGCGCGCCTCGCAGCCACGCGCTTCCCGGACGAGATCGACGGAGCCGACTGGGACTACGGCACCCCCCTGGCCTATGTGCGGGAGCTCATCGAGTACTGGCGCGACGAGTTCGACTGGCGGGCCCAGGAGCGGCGGCTGAACGCGCTGGATCAGTTCACGACGCGCATCGACGGGCTCGACATCCACTTCATCCACCAGCGCTCGCCGCACCCCGAGGCCTTTCCGCTGCTGCTGCTGAACGGTTGGCCCAGCTCGATTGACGAGTACGCCAAGGTCATCGATCCGCTCACCGACCCGCCGCGGTTCGGGGGCGCAGCAGCCGATGCGTTCCACGTCGTCATCCCGGCGATGCCCGGCTACGGCTTCTCGGACAAGCCGCACGAGCGCGGGTTCGATACCGGGCGGATGGCGGACTTCTGGGTGCAGTTGATGGCGCGGCTGGGCTACGCGCGCTATGCCGTGCACGGCTCGGACTGGGGCGCGGGCGTGGCCGGCTGGCTGGCCCGCAAGGACCCCGAGCACATCGTCGGCGTGCACCTGATCGGCTGCGAGGGCGTGCTGCGGAGCGCCGTGCCGCTGGGCCGCACGCGGGAGCAGGACGGCTTCGGCTACGTGGAGATCCAGGGCACGCGGACGCAGACCCTCGGCTACGGGCTCAACGATTCGCCGGCGGGGCTGGCAGCCTGGGTCGTCGAGAAATACCACGGCTGGAGCGATCACGACGGCGACGTCGAGCAGGTCTACACGAAGGACGAGCTGCTGACCAACGTCATGATCTACTGGGTGACCAACAGCATCACCTCCGCCTCGCGCATCTACTACGAGAGCCGGCACGGCGTCGGCCGGCCCGGCGACCGGCTCGCCATGCCGACCGGCTGCGCGGCCTTCGTGGAACGCTACGACCGGCGGGCACGAACCGGCCCCGAGGCGCGGCAGGTGGCCGAGCAGCGCTACAACGTCGTGCGCTGGACCGACATGCCGCGCGGCGGGCACTTCCCGGCGCTCGAAGCGCCCGAGCTCTGGCTTGCGGACCTGCGCGCCTTCTTCGCCGAGCTGCGCTGAATTTGCTCACACCCGCGCGCGGCGGGTGCCGTCACTGGAGTCGATTACACGATGACCAATGGTTCAACCCGGCGCGGCGGCGGCGGTCAGCTGGTCCGGCTCGGCGCACTCGCGGCCGGCGTCCTGCTGGCCGCCGGTGGCGCGGACGCACGGGTCACCCGCATCGAGATTACGCACGTCGAGTCGCCCGCGTTCGAAGGCCGGCACTTCGGCACGGTGGGGCCCTACGAGAAGCTGCGCGGCAGGGCCCACGGCGAGGTCGATCCCGACGATCCGCGCAACGCCGTCATCACCGACATCGCGCTCGCGCCGCGCAACGCCCGCGGCCTGGTCGAGTACTCGATGGACGTCTACATCCTGCGGCCGGTCGAGGCGGGCCGCGGCAGCCGCACGCTGCTGCTCGAAGTCAACAACCGGGGCAACAAGCTGTCCGGCATTCTCAACCACCGGCGCCTCCGCTCGGGCCGGGGCAACGACCCGACGGCCGCCGGCGACGCCGGGGACGGCTTTCTCATGGAGCGCGGCTACCTTCTGGCATGGAATGGCTGGGACGTCGGTGCTGCGGTCGGCGACGACCGGCTCACGATCACGGTTCCAGTGGCGCGCCGGGCGGACGGCGCGGCCATCGAGGGGCCGTCGTACGAGTACATCAACTTCGACAACGACCGCACGACCACGCACACGCTGACGTACCCGGCGGCGACACTCGACCAGGATCGCGCGGCGCTCACGGTCAGGCGGCTGCTGAACGACCCACCCACGCCCGTCGACGCGGACGCCTGGGAGTACGTGAACGCACGCACCATTCGCCGGCTGCCGCCCGGCACGGCGTTCGAGCAGAGTCGCATCTACGAGTTCACGTACCCCGCCACAGCCGCCGCGATCGCAGGGCTGGGTCTGGCCGCAACCCGCGATTTCGTGTCGTTCCTGCGCCACGCGGAAGCGGACGACGCCGGCCACCCCAACCCGCTCGCCGGCCACGTGGAGCACGTGCTCTCGTGGGCCTACTCGCAGTCGGCCCGCTACCTCAACGACTTCCTCACGCTGGGCTTCAACGCGGACGAACAGGGGCGGCGCGTCATCGACGGCATGCAGAACGCCATCGGCGGCGGCAGCGGCGCCGGCATCAACTACCGCTTCGCCCAGACGGCCAGGACGGAACGCAACCGCCAGCACCGCCTGTTCCCCGAGGCGGTCTTCCCGTTCGCCCACCCTGAGCTGCACGACCCAGTCTCCGGCCGGACAGGCGGACGCGGCGCCCGCTGCCGGGCGTCGGGGACCTGTCCGCGGGTGTTCGAGGTCAACTCGGCCAACGAGTACTGGGTCAAGGCCGCGTCACTGCTGCACACCGACACGGCGGGCAACGACCTGGCCGACCCCGAGCACGTGCGGTTCTTCCTGGTGGCCGGCACGCAGCACGGGACCGGCCGTGCCGGCCACCGCGGCAGCTGCCAGCAGCTCCAGAACCCGACCGATTCGGCGCCGGTGCTGCGCGCCCTCCTGGTTGCGCTCGACGAGTGGGTGACCGCGGACGTCGCACCGCCCGCCAGCCGCGTGCCGCGCGTGTCGGACGGCACCGCCGTGTTCGCGGTGCCGCAGCCGGCGACCGTGAGCGGCCTCGTGCCGCGGGCCAAGCTCGGCTTCCCCGCCATTCCGGGCGTCGAGTACACGGGCGTCTTCTCGACGCGCTACCTGCTCGACTTCGGCCCGCGCTTCGAGGAGGGCATCCTCGACCGCCAGCCGCCCGCGTTCGGCGGGCGCCCGACGTATCCCGCGTTCGTCTCGCGCACTGACGAGGACGGCAACGAGGTGGCCGGCATCCGCCTGCCGCCCGTCGCCGCGCCCGTGGCGACCACCACCGGCTGGGCGCTGCGGGGCGCGGGCTACGGCCGGGGCGACGGCTGCGAGGCGGCCGGGCAGCTCCTCCCGTTCCCCGCGACCCGCGCGGCGCGCCTGGCGTCCGGCGACCCACGGCGGTCGCTCGAGGAACGCTACGGGACGCACGCCGGCTATGTCGCCGCGGTGACCAGGGCCGCCCGGGCGCTCGCGCGCGAGCGCCTGCTCCTCGAGCGGGACATGCAGCGCTACATCGACGAGGCCGCGGCCAGCGACGTGCTGCGCTGACTTCACGCGCAGTCGACTTCATCTGCGCGATGTGCGCGCCGGCCCGCCGGTCCGCGCCGGACGGCCGCGCGCCCCGGGACGACGCGGAACCGGAACCGAGCCGCGAAGGACGCCGCCCGCCTCAGCGGGCGGCGGGCGAGGGTCGACGCGCTACGGCGCCGCTTCCTGGGCGCGGGCGCCCGAGAGGATGTTGGTCATGCCGTAGTTCCCCTCGTGGCAGGCGTACTCGTAGATGGGCGTATCCGAGCGCGTCATGCGCACCACCGCCGTCCAGGGCCGCGTCCAGGTCTCGGGATCGTCGATAGTGAACTCGTAGCGCAGCACGTCCTCGGCGATGCGCGTGAACCGCTCGGTGACGGTCATGCCCGGCGTGGCGCTGTGGTTCTCGGTGAAGGCCGTGGCGCCGTGAAAGTTCGTGGTCTCGATGACGAGCGTGTCGCCGTCCCAGCGACCGCGCGAGCTGCCCAGCCGCTGCGGAACACCTGCCGGCAGTTGCGGGCGCCCGTCGAGCGGGACGATCCGCGCGTCGTGGATCATCTCGTTGAAGACCACCACGTAGTCCGGTGTCTGGATCATCTGGAAGTAGTTGTTGTAAGCACTGGGCATCATCGGGGGGCCGGTGTTGAAGCCGGCGATGCAGCGCTCCGCGATGCCCCGGCTGTCCCACGAGTCGTAGCCGCGGGCGCGCCGGCCGGCCGGCCCCGCCTGCGGTGTCCGGGGCGGGATGCGCCCGTCCGGCGGATCGACGATCAGCGATGTCCGCCGCTCCTCCACGACGTCGCCGAAGCCGCGGTCGTACCAGAACTCGTTGTAGTTGCCCGTTCCCTCGCAGACTAACGTGGCCCCTTCCTCGGTGTCGTGGTCCACGAGCTCGAACCGGTTCGCCTCGTATGCCGCCGACTCCTCGGCCGTCATGACCGTCCTGCCCGCGAACTCCGCCGGACGCTCCAGCGGCGTGATGGTGGCGAAATCCCACACCGCCTGCAGGTCCGGCTGGCCGAACCCGGTGCGCGGCACCGTCCACTCCTGCGCCCACGCCGCCGCCGGGCCCACCGCGAGCAGGCCGGCGACCACGACCACCGCCGCCCTCACGTGCCGCTGTCGAAAACTCATCCACTCCTCCTGTTCCGGCTCGATCATACAATCCGGGTCAGTGGGCCCTCCTGCAGACATCCCCTACAACTCCCGTTGCGCACTGAAACTTCTGGCGACCTGGCGCCGGCCGAGGAGTTGTCGGCCGCTGTGACAGAGCTGCTGCCGTGCGTGGACACGCCCAGAGCCGAGAACGAACTCAGCGAAACGCTGGGTGTGCAGAAGAACCAGGCCGGCGACTGGCTGACGACGCTCGTGGAACGCGGCGCGGTCGAGAAGCTGTCCAGGCCGGTTCGATACGTTCGACGTCAGGCCACGACCGCCAGGACGGAGCACCCGACGCCCCTTTTCCCTGCTACCGGAACCCGAGAACGCTGAGCTCCAGCCCCGCCGCAGACTGTCAGCCCGTTGTCCGCGGGGACCTGCTCCGGAGTCTCGTGCGCCAGCTGCCCGCCGGCCTGCTCCGACCAATTCGTAGGCAATCTGCAGCGAGTGCCGGCGGCAGCCGGGACTATCTCCGGTAGCTGCGATCCTGCAGGCGGGCGCCCATCAGGATACTGGTGAGGGCATAGTTGCCCTCGTGGCAGGCCGATTCGTAGATCTGGTTGGCGCGGCCATCCTGCCGCGTCAATGGGATCTCGATGGTCCACGGCTGGGTGAACACCGTCGCGTCTTCGATGGTAGCGCGGTACACGAGGCTGTCGGGCCCGCTCGGCTCGAAGCGCTCCACCAGGCGCAGGTTGCCGCGCGCGCCCTCGTAGCTGGTCCGGTCGGTGAAGTTGGTGGTCTCGACGACGAGCGTGTCGCCCTCCCAATGCCCGCGCGCGTCGCCGAGGAACTGGCGGATGCCAGGCGGCAGGTGTGGCCGGCCGTCGAGCGCCACTTGGCGGTACGCCCCGCCCTGGTGTCCGTGCTCGTAGTAGATCGATATCTGTCCCGGGGTCTGCACGATGCGGTGCAGTGTCGCCGAGGACCCGGCCGCCGCGAAGCGCAGCGGGATGGTGACGCCGAGGCAGCGGTCGTTGGGCCGATCCTCCGGGCCGTCGCCGCCGAGCTCATTGTCCTCGGCGAGGAACCGCCCGCGCTCGGAGGAGTCGACCACCGCCTCCGCGGCCACGCGCTCCCGCGCCGTGTCGGTCCAGGGGATCCGGCCGTCCGGCGGGTCTACGATCTGCGACGTGCGGCCGGTGCTGATGACCTCGCGCCCGGCCCCGGTGAACGCGCTGTTGTACGTGCCGGTGCCCTCGCCGCCGCCGCGGCGGGGACCACCCACCGAATGGTCGAGCCGCGCGAACGCCGCGGCCTCCAGCCCGGCGCGCTCCGTCTCGGTCACGAACTCGCGCCCCTCGAACGCGGCGGGTCGTTCGAGCGGCGTCAGGATGTAGCCGCTGCTCCAGATGCCCTGCAAGTCGGGATCGCCCCAGGGCGTTCGCGGCGCCGCCCAAGCCGCCGCGTTCGCGACAGCCGCGCCGCCTGCAGCCTCCCCGCCGGTGGCCGCGGCCGAGGTGGCGTCGGCCGGCGGGGGCGGGGCGGCAGCGTTGGACGCCGGCGGCCGTGCGCTCGCCGGCGGCGACGGCGGCGTCGTCTCCGCGACCGCGCTCGCCACAGGCGCCTCCGGGCCGGACACCTGGCCCGCCGCCAACAGCGACAGCGCCAGCGCGCCGGCCGCGATAACGACCGTCGGGAGGACGCCCGCGGCAGGCTGTCGGCGCCGCTCCTGGGCCGCCTGCGCCGCGGCCGGCGCTTCCCCTGCGCCCCGGGTCCCCAGGCGTCGCACGACGTCGAACTCGGCCGCGGTCACGGGCTGGACCGACAGTCGGCTGCCGCGCTTGGTGACCATCATGTCCTCGAGCCCACTGGTAGCCTTCAGCGTGGCGAGCGCGATGGTCTCCGGGAAGCGCTCGACGAACTCGATGTCCACCATGTACCAAAGCGGCTTGTCGGGGGTGCTGCGGGCGTCGAAGTAGCGATGCCCCGGCTCCCAGGCGAAGTGATCGGGATAGCCGGTCCGCACGACCTGCGCGATGCCCGTCACCCCTGACGGCTTCGCATTCGAGGCATAGAAGAGCACGCCGTCGCCCACCTGCATGGCGTCGCGCATGAAGTTGCGTGCCTGGTAGTTGCGCACCCCTTCCCAGCTCGTCCGTCCGTCGCGCTGGAGATCATCGATGGTGTAGGCAGCCGGCTCGCACTTCATCAACCAGTAGCGTCGCGCCATAGCTTCCTGCTCTCCTTCCCCCGCGACGCTCCATCGTCGAGCGTCGGGCGATGTTCGCCACAAGATAGCGTACCGGCCCCATGGCTTACCGGCCCCGAACGTAGCTGCGACTCTGCGCGTTGCGCCCAGCAAAGCGTGTGCGTCCGCAGCGTACAACGCGCAGCGTGTATAGTTGAACGAGCTTCGTTGCACTTGCACCGCCCATTTTCTGTCGCCGATTGGCACCGTATCAGACGGCGATCTGCACCACTTCTGGAGGAACGAATGGCGATGGCTTCGGGTCGAGCTCGTGTTGCAACCACTCTCTTGCCGGCGCTGGCGCTGCTGACCGCGCTGGCTCTTGCGGCGCCCGCGGCCGGCGCCCAGGACGCCGGCATCGACGGCACGGTCGTCGACGCCACGGGCCTCGTGCTGCCGGGCGTGACGGTCGCTGCGCGCAACCAGGCCAGCGGCGACGTCAGCACCGCCTTCACCGACGGCACCGGCCGGTTCACGATCGACATGCTCGAGCCCGGGCTGTACGAGGTGACGTTCACACTGCCCGGCTTCGACACGGTCGCGCGCGACGTGGAGGCTGCGGCGGGCGGCCTGGTCACCGTCGACATCGAGCTGGAAGTGCTGCTGCAGGAAACGGTGGCCGTGGTTGGCACGCGCGCCGAGCCGCGCTCGGTTACCGCTTCTCCGGTGCCGATCGACGTCATCACCGCCCAGGACTTTGTCAGCCAGGGTCACGTGGACCTCACCAACCAGTTGCGGACGGTCGTCCCGTCCTTCAACGTCAACACCCAGCCCATCAGCGACGCGTCGACTATCGTGCGGCCGGCCAACCTGCGCAACATGGCGCCGGACCACACGCTGGTGCTAATCAACGGCAAGCGCCGGCACCGCGCAGCCGTCATCAGTTGGCTGGGCAACGGCATCGCGGACGGTGCCCAGGGGCCCGACCTGTCGGCCATCCCCTCCATCGCCCTGCGGCAGGTCGAGGTGCTGCGCGACGGCGCGGCAGCCCAGTACGGCTCGGACGCCATCGCCGGCGTCATCAACTTCGAGCTGAAGAATGCGCGCTCGGGGGGCGCCATCGAGTTCCGGACGGGTCAGCACTACACGGAGAACGACGGCGACCCCGCGACGTGCGGCCCCATCGGCCGCTCGTGCAACGGCATCGGCGGCCTCGCGCCGGGCTTCACGTTCGCCGGCAACGCCGGCCTGCCGCTGGGCTCGGAAGGCTTCGTGAACCTCAGCCTGGAGTACGGCGGCACGCAGCCGACCAACCGCGCGGTGCAGGACGGCGGCACGCAGACGGTCATCGCGGGCGGCAACACGCTGGTGCGCGACACGTCCCGGGTATGGGGCTCGCCGCTGGTCGACGACGACCTGAAGCTGTTCGCCAACTTCGGGACCGGAGGCAACCGCGCCGCCGAGTTCTACGGCCACGCCAACTACGCCAGCAAGAAGGTGACCGGCGGTTTCTACTTCCGCAACCCGAACAACCGCGGCAATGTGTACTCGGTCGACGGCGGCGAGACGCTGCTGGTCGGCGACGTGCTGGCCGCCCAGGGCATGGGCTCGGCCAACTGCCCGACGGTCGCCGTCAACAACGGCACGCCGGACCCGGTCGCCTTCGGCCAGGTCCGCAGCGACCCGAACTGCTTCACTTTCCACCAGCCGTTCCTCGGCGCGCCCGAGGGCCTGCCGGGCGGCTTCACGCCGCAGTTCGGCGGCGATGTCCGCGACTTCTCCGTGGTCGCCGGCGTGCGCGGGACCACCGTGACCGGACTCGACTGGGACGTCAGCGGCAGCGTCGGCCAGAACCAGGTCGACACCTTCATCTTCGACACGGTCAACGCCTCGCTCGGTCCCGACAGCCCCACCAGCTTCCGGCCGAACCTGCTGGAGCAGACCGATTCCAGCCTCAACGCCGATCTCTCGTATGCGGCCAGCGACATGATCAACATCGCCGGCGGCGTCGAGTGGCGCAATGAGCAGTACCACCTGGGCGCCGGCGATCCGGCGTCGTGGGCGATCGGCCCGTACGGCGCGCAGGGCTTCAGCTCCGCCTCTAACGGCTACAACGGCACCCGCCCCGAGAACGCCGGCACCTGGGATCGCGGCAACGTCGCGGTCTACGGCGACATCGAGGTGCACGACGCCGACAGATGGACGCTGGGCGCCGCGGTCCGCATCGAGGACTACTACGACAGCTTCGGCACCACGATGAACAGCAAGCTGTCGGGACGCTACGGTTTCACGGACGAGTTCGCGGTGCGCGCCGCGGTCAGCAGCGGCTTCCGCGCCCCGACGCCCGGTCAGCAGAACGTGCTGAACGTGACGACCGAGTTCGACTACGACCTCGGGGATCTGATCAACAACGGCACCATCCCGTCGACCTCTCCCGTTGCGGCGTTGCGCGGCGGCGTCCCGCTGCAGCCGGAAGAGTCGATCAACTACTCCGTAGGCACGGTGGTCGACTCGGGCACCTTCACCTTCACGGCGGACTACTTCCGCATCGACGTGCAGGATCGGCTCACGATCACGCGCAACTACAGCCTCACGCCGGCCGAGGTGACGACCCTGCTCGCGGACGGCATCGTGGAAGCCGGCAACCTGGCAGCGTTCCGTTTCTTCGTCAACGACTTCTCGACCCGCACGCAGGGGCTCGACGTCGTCACGACCTGGACCCCGCTGGCCATCGGTGGGCGGACGACCTTCAGCGGTGTCTACAACTACACGGACACGTCGGTCACCGAGTTCACTGCGGAGCACTTCGACGCAGATCGCGTCGCGGCCCTGACGCTGGGGCTGCCCCGGACGCGCTGGAACGCCGGAGTCAATCACGTCGAAGACCACTGGAGCCTCATGGCTCGCCTGCACTACTACGGCTCGTACTGGGACCGCGAGGACGCGCGCTCGGCGATGGGCGCGGCCATGTCGTACCTGTATCCGCTGTACTCCGGCAAGCCGCTGCTCGACCTCGAGGTCGGCTTCCCGTTCAACGACGTCACGCTGTACGTCGGCGCGCAGAACGTGCTGAACGTGTACCCGGACGAGAACCCCGGCGCCGTCACCGGCGTGGGCAACCGCTACGGCCAGTTCGGACCGTTCGGCTTCAACGGCGGCTACTACTACGTGCGCATCAACTACGGTTGGGGTTCGTCCCTCTGACGGGTCGCAGCCCGGCGTTCACGGCCACGATCGGTGCGGCGCCGGGCAGGGCGGGAACGGGGCCCGGCCAGGGTTGGTGCCGAGGGCCAGAATCGAACTGGCGACACCATGATTTTCAGTCATGTGCTCTACCGACTGAGCTACCTCGGCTCTGGACCGCTGTGCCGGCGCGGACCGGCATGCATTCACCTTACGTTACCGGCGGCCCGTGTGGCAAACAGGCCCGGACCCGAACGCATATACTTACGCCGCAATGATCAACAGTGCCGTAACCGTTCCCGAACCGCGCAACGAACCGGTCCTGGACTACGCGCCGGGCTCGCCGGAGAAGCAGGCGCTCAAGGCCCAGATCGACCGGTTTGCTGATGACTGCGTCGAGATTCCCCTGATTATCGGCGGGCAGGACGTCAGGACCGGCAGCTGCAGCCGCTGCATCCTGCCGCACGACCACGCCCGCTCCGTGGCGACGTACCACAAGGGCGACGCCCGCACGGTGGAGCAGGCGATCGCGGCGGCGGCGCGCGCGCGGCCGGCCTGGGCGGCGTTGCCCTGGGAAGCCCGCGCCGCCGTGTTTCTCAAGGCCGCGGACCTGCTAGCGGGCCGCTACCGCCCGATCATCAACGCGGCGACCATGCTCAACCAGAGCAAGACCGTCGTGCAGGCCGAGATCGACGCGGCCTGCGAGCTGATCGACTTCCTGCGGTTCAATCCGGCCTACATGCGGCAGATCTTCGAGGAGCAGCCGAGCAGTCAACCGGGCACCTGGAACTACGTGGAGTATCGGCCGCTGGAGGGGTTCGTCTTCGCGGTGACGCCATTCAACTTCACCTCCATCGCGGGCAACCTGCCGACGAGTCCGGCCATGATGGGCAACACCGTGGTCTGGAAGCCCTCTTCCACCGCCGTGTTTTCGGCGTACTGGCTCATGCGCCTGCTCGCCGAGGCCGGCCTGCCGGACGGCGTCATCAACATGGTGCCGGGCAGTGGCGGCGCGATCGGCGAGCCGGCCATGCAACACCCGGACCTCGGCGGCGTGCACTTCACCGGCAGCACAGAGGTGTTCCAGGGCATGTGGGCCACGGTGGGCCGCAACATCCGCACGTACCGCAGCTACCCGCGCATCGTGGGCGAGACGGGCGGCAAGGACTTCGTGTTCGCGCACGCCTCCGCGGACACCGACGAGCTGGCCGCCGGCCTCATCCGGGGCGCGTACGAGTACCAGGGGCAGAAGTGCAGCGCTGCCAGCCGCGCCTACATCCCGCAGAGCCTGTGGGCCGCGTTCCGCGACCGCCTCTGCGACGAAGTGGGCACCATCGCCTGCGGCGACGTCGCCGACTTCACCAACTTCATGGGCGCGGTCATCGACAAGGCGTCGTACGACCAGCTCGCGAGCGCCATCGACGAGGCCCGGGCCAGCCCCGACGCCGAGGTCATCTGCGGCGGCGAGTGCAGCGACGAGACCGGCTACTTCATCGCACCAACCATCATCCAGGCCCGCGAGCCACGCTACCGGACGATGGTGACGGAGCTGTTCGGACCGGTCCTCACGATCTACGTGTACCCGGACGACCGCTACGAAGAGGCGCTCGAGCTGTGCGACACGACGTCGCCCTACGGCCTCACCGGCGCGGTCTTCGCCCGCGACCGGCAGGCCATCAATCTCGCCAGCGACAAGCTGCGCAACGCGGCCGGCAATTTCTACATCAACGACAAGCCGACCGGCGCGGTCGTCGGTCGCCAGCCGTTCGGCGGCGCCCGCGCCTCGGGCACGAACGACAAGGCAGGCAGCGCCCTGAACATGATGCGCTGGGCCAGTGCGCGCACGACGAAGGAGAACTTCGCGCCGCCCCGGGACTACCGCTACGTTCACATGCAGGAGGCTTGACCAGTCCGGGCCTGCCGCGGGCTGTTGAGGGCGCCGCATGTCGTACTTCCGGCCGTCGATCGAAACGCTCGCCGCGTACCAGCCGGGCGAGCAGCCGGCCGCGGGCGAGCGGGTCGTCAAGCTCAACACGAACGAGAATCCGTATCCCCCGAGCGCGCGTGCACTGGCCGCGCTGCGGGCCGTACCACCAGACGCCCTGCGGCTGTACCCGCAGCCGTTCGCCGACGAGTTCCGCGCCAGCGCCGCGGCGGTCCTGGGGGTGGACCCCGACTGGATCGTGGTCGGCAACGGCAGCGACGACCTGCTGACCATGCTCTTCCGGTCGGTGGCCGCCGCCGGCCGGCCCGTGGCCTTTCCCGTGCCGACCTACGTGCTGTACCGCACGCTGGCCCGCATCCAGGAGGCCCCAACGGTCGAGGTACCCTTCGACGACTCGTATCGCCTGCCGGTGGACGGGCTCGCCGCGGCGGGCGCGGCCCTCACCCTCGTGGCCAGCCCGAACAGCCCCTCGGGCAACCGGATGCCGAACGCGGACCTCGAGACGCTGGCGGGACGGACGTCGGGCGTGTTGGTCGTGGACGAAGCCTACGCGGCCTTCGCGGCCGGCGATGCACTGGAGCTGACGCGCCGCTGCGAGAACGTCCTCCTGCTGCGCACGCTGTCGAAGAGCCACTCGCTGGCCGGGCTGCGCCTGGGGTTCGCCGTCGCCCGGCCGCCGCTGCTGACCGGGCTGATCAAGGTCAAGGACAGCTATAACGTGGATGCGGTCTCCGCGCGGGTCGGCGCCGCCGCGATACGCGACGTCGAGCACGTGCGCGCGAACGTCGAGCGCGTCCGGGTCTCGCGCGACGGACTGTCGCGGGCGCTGACCGCGCTGGGGTGCCGCGTCTGGCCCAGCGAGGCGAACTTCCTGCTGGTGCGACCGCCGCAGGGCAACGCGCGCGCGGTGTACGCGGGGCTCAAGGCCCGGGGCATCCTGGTACGCCACTTCGCCGAGCCGCTGCTGGCCGACAGGCTGCGCATCACGGTCGGCACGGAACCCCAGAACGAGCGGCTCGTCGGCGCGTTGCGGGAGCTGCTCGACGGAAACCGCGGCGGATCACAAGAGGAACGCTGATGCCCACCACTGTTTCGCCGGCGCGCCGCCGGCGATGGTTCGCGAACGCGGCGCTGGGGCTTGCCGCCGCGGCCAGCGTCGCGGTTCTGTCGCCGCGCGCGGCGGCGCCTGTCGGCGCGGCAGGCGAGACGCAGGCGCGCCCGGATCGCTACGAGCGCGACCGGCTGCGCAAGGCACAGCGCGACCGGACGTTCCGGGAGCTGAGCGACGGCGTCATCGCGATGCGCAAGACGTCCTACGCCAGCCTGGCCGACGGCCTCGAGATCCCCGTCTACCTTTTCGAGCCGCTGGCGCCGCGCGGCGACCGGGGGCACGCGGCGCTCGTCTGGATCCACGGCGGCGTTCACGGTGATCTCGCCCCCTTCTATTTCCCGTTCATCAGGGAGGCGGTCGAGCGCGGCTACGTCGTGATAGCACCGGAGTACCGGGGCAGCACCGGCTACGGCCGCCGGCATCACGAGGCGATCGACTACGGCGGGTACGAGGTCGAGGACTGCCTGACGGCGGCCGGCTACCTGGCGGCCCACCTGCCCCACGTCGATCCCGACCGCCTCGGCATCATCGGTTGGAGTCACGGTGGCTTCATCGCGCTGCACGCGGTGTTCCGCGACCCGACGTCGTTCCGGGCGGCGGCGGCTCTCGTCCCGGTGACCAACCTGGTCTTCCGCCTGTCCTACAAGGGGCCGCGCTACGCGAGCCGCTTCGTGGCGCAACCGCGGATCGGCGGGCCGGTGCACGAGCGGCGCCGCATCTACGTCGAGCGTTCCCCGCTCTATCACGTCGACAAGCTGCAGACCCCTCTGCTGGTACACGTGGCCGACAACGATCAGGACGTCAACTTCGAGGAGGCCCAGCAGCTGATCCACGCCCTCGAGTACGCCAAGCCGGACCTCGCCGAGACGCGGATCTATCGCGACCCACCGGTGGACGAATACGGCAACGGCCACACTTTCAACCGCCGCGTCGACCGCTCGCGCGGCTATGTGCGCGTGGACAGCAAGGCGCAACGCGACTCGTGGAACCGCATCTGGACGTTCCTCGAGTGGCACCTCGAGCCGTACCGCGGCGCGCGGCCGTGACGACCCGCACCGGCGGCGCGCCCGGTCCCGTGGCGACGGCCCTGCTGGCCCTGGACGTCGCGGTGCTGCCGCCGGCGGCATGCCAGCCACGACTGGCCGAGCTGAACGCGGCCCTGGACGCGCCGCCGCACGGTTTCCGGTTCGACGACACCCATCTCCCGCACGTCACCCTGGCCCAGCAGTTCGTGCCGGCCGAGCGCCTCGACGACATCGTCGCCAGCCTGGCGCGCGTCGTCGGCTGCGCCGCCGCGTTGCGGCTGCGCTCGACCGGCCTCAGCCGCGGGCGCACGACGTCGTCCCTGCGGCTGGCACCGACCGTGGCGCTGGCCGGGTTGCACGCCGCCGTGATGGACGCGCTGCTGCCCTTCGTAGCCGGCCCCGGGGACGAGTCGGCGTTCCTGTCGGATGGCGAGCCGCCCCGGGCGGCCGACCTCGAGTGGGTAACCTGCTTCCGAAACCGGGCGGCGCATGCCCGCTACGATCCGCACATCACGCTGGGCGTCGGCGCCGCCCCGGGCGAGGCGGCCGCCCTCGACACGGTGGCGGAGCGGGTGGCACTGTGCCACCTCGGCCGGTACTGCACATGCCGTCGCTTGCTCGCCGAGTGGGCCTTGACAGCCCGGGGTGCATGATGCACCATCGCGACGCTCGACGGGACGACAACGAGCCGGCGCGCGGCCCTGGCCGGCGCGGCGGCGGGAACGGGGGACCTCATGTGGCGCAACGTCATCGTGGTACTGGGTAGCGCAGCACTGGCCGCAGCCTGCGCGGGCGGCACGGCCGTCGAGCCGGAAGCGTCGAGTTCGACGGCAGAGGCGCCGGTTGCACAGCGGACGGTGACCGCGGACGACATTCCACCCGACGTCCACCCCGATTCCTGGGCGCGCCTGCCGCTCCCCGAACGGGAACGGATGGACGCAGATGGGCAACGGGTCTACGACATGGTCCGCCATCCCGACAGCCGCTACGCCGACCGCCTGTGGGGACCGGTCGCCATGTGGCTGTACAGCCCGGCGATGATCGAGCACATCTTCCCGGCGAGCACCTACCTGCGGTTCGGCACGGAGAAGGACCAGCGGCTCACCGAGCTCACGATTCTCGCGACTGCCCGCGAGGTGCGCAGCCAGTACGAGTGGTCGGCCCACGAGCCCCCTGCGCTGGCGGCCGGCCTCGAGCCGGAGATCGTCGAGATCGTCAAGCAGCGCACGCCGCTCGACGCGGCCATCGACGTCCCTGGGCTCGGCGACGTGGAACGCACGATCATCCGGTTCACGCGCGAGGCCGTGAGCGACGAGCGCGTCAGCGCCGAGACGTTCGCCCACGCCCGCGAGCTGCTGGGGGACCAGGGGGTCATGGATCTGACCGGCCTGATCGGCTACTACAACTTCGTCAACATCACGCTCAAGGCTTTCGACCTGCAACTCGAGCCGGGCCGGGAACGGCTGCTCCCGAATCTGTGGTAGGCCCGTTGGCGGGGCGGCCGGCCGGCGGGCGCACGCCGGAGGCCGAATGAGCGCGGCGCTGGCGGCTCTGGCAGCGGTCGGCTTCGCGCTAGCCAGCTACTTCACGGCCGTGGCGTACCGCTGGATGCGCCCGGACGCCGCGTGGATCCCGACGTTCTGCCGCATGGGCGAGCAGACCTGCGCGTCGATCGTCTTCACGCCCAGCGCCCGCATCCTCGGCCTCCCGAATTCCGTCCTCGGGCAGGCATTCTACGCCGCCCTGCTCGGAGGCACACTGCTCGGTCTGCTCGACCAGCCCCTGCTGCTCGCCCTGTACCGGGCCGGCAGCTTGGCGACGGTGGTGCTGGCCGTCTACCTGTCCTACGCGCTGCTGTTCGTGCTGCGCGTTCCGTGCCCGCTCTGCTTCGCGTCACACGGGATCAACGCGGTCATCTTCGTGCTGCTGCTGCTCGTGTAGCCATCTCGACGGCCGCCGCGGGCAGGCGGGCAGCGATCCGGCGGCGCTCCGCGAGGATGAGACCGTACTCCGCGCTGCGCTTCCAGACCCGGTTGGCCATCTCGGTGAGGTGGACCGCCTTGAGACCCAGGTACAGGAAGACGGCGCCCACGCTGCCCACCACGAGGTAGCGCAGACCCTGCACCCAGTCGACGCCGACCAGTGTCGTCAACAACCCCAGCGCGCCGTACGAAACGAAGCCCACCAGCGCCAGCAGCGGCCCGGTCACCGTGCGCACGCTCCACGACGCCACCCGCGACTCCTTCTCCATCAGCGCCCCGATGGCTTCGAGCCGCTGCAGCGCCGCCGTCAACTGCTCGAAGTCCTGACCCGTGAGGACGTCGCGCAGAGAGATCTGCGCGCGGCAAGCGCGAGCCACGCGCCGGTCGCCGCGCAGCCAAGACGGCCCGCTGACCCGCACTTCATGGTCCGGGAAACAGCGCGCGAGCCGCTCCAGCAGGCGCGCGTGCGAAGCGGGCGTGTGCTCGTCGGAGGTGGAGACGACGTCGATCTCGATGCGCCGGCGCGCCGGCACCCAGGCCACCTCGTGCAGCCCGCCGCCGTCCACGTCCTCGAGGTACAGCGAGACGTGGGGCGCAATGTCCTCATGCAGCATGGCCTCGTGATCCAGGCACGGCAGCCGCGGTACGTCGGCCGGAACCGGCACCGGCAGGCGGTAGGATTTGACGGCACGAACGTGCGCGAACGCGGATACCGCGCGCAGGAAGTGCTGCCACGCAGTGCCGGGGAACGACTGCGACCGCTGCGGCGGGGCGGGTGTCACGACGGCTCACCTTAGCACAGCGCCGGCCGCGATCCGACCCAGCCGAACCGCACCGGGCAGATGGTATATTGTGCGCAGAGGACGCCATGACGACACGAATGCTGACCCGTATTTCAGGAACCAGGATCACCAGCCGCCGGCTGTCGACAGGCGCCGCCGCGGCCTTCGTTGCGATTGCGCTGCTGCCGGCCGCGGCGCCTGCGCAGGACGCCGCCTCCGTCTGGGACGGCGTGTTCACGGAGGAGCAGGCCATGCGGGGCGAGGGCGCCTACGAACGGGAGTGCGCGACCTGCCACCTCGCCGACCTGCTCGGCGACGGCATTGCCCCGGCCTTGACCGGCGCCGCCTTCGACTTCCGCTGGAGCGACCTGTCGGTCGGCGACATGTTCGTCGCCATCCGGGCCACCATGCCCCAGGGCGCGCCGGCCAGCCTCAGCCCGCAGGCCTACGCCGACATCGTCAGCTATCTGCTGCAGAGGAACGACTTCCCCGCCGGCGACAGCGAGCTGCCGAGCGATGAAGCCGCACTCAACACAGTCATCATCCACGGCGAGCCGCCGGCGCCCGCCACGGACGCGGCCGCCCCGGCCGCGGACCCGACCGTCTGGGACGGCGTGTTCACGGCGGAGCAGGCTACGCGGGGCGAGGGCGCCTACGAACGGGAGTGCGCGACCTGCCACCTCGCCGACCTGCTCGGCGACGGCATTGCCCCGGCCTTGACCGGCGCCGCCTTCGACTTCCGCTGGAGCGACCTGTCGGTCGGCGACATGTTCGTCGCCATCCGGGCCACCATGCCCCAGGGCGCGCCGGCCAGCCTCAGCCCGCAGGCCTACGCCGATATCGTCAGCTATATGCTGCAGAGGAACGACTTCCCTGCCGGCGACAGCGAGCTGCCGAGCGACGAGGCCGTGCTCAACACCATCATGATCACGTCGGAGCCGTAGCGGCAGGTACGCCGGACAGTTCCCGAGAGAGCGCGGCCGCGGGACGGGAGCCGGCGGGCGCGACCGCGACCAGCCTGAACCGGTCACCGCGCCGCAGCAGCAGTAGCAGGGGATCGAGGCGGTCGGCGGCGGCCACGATCGCGTCCTGGTCGTCTGCCGCCTCGACCGGGCTGCCACCTACGGCGACGACCCAGTCGCCCTCGGCGACGCCGGCCGCGGCGGCCGGGCCGGCGGTGGCCACGGCCGCCACGCGCCAACCTCCCGCGCCGGCCGACTCCTCCGCCGCGGGCACCCACTCCAGCGCGAGGCCCTGCGCGGCCAGGCGCACAGCGGGGGTCTCGACCGGCCTGCAGTCGCCGTCAGGCATGATGGTGCCCCCGTCGATCCGCCGGCGGTTCCGAAGCACGCGATAGCGGACGATCTCGCCCGCCGGCCGGGCATCGTAGAGCTGCTCGAACGCCTCGGCGGTGTGCACGCGCTCCCCCGCCCACTCGATCAGGATGTCGCCACCCCTGAGGGACGGCTCCGGCGCGAACGCCCCCGGATGGACGTACTCGATGAGCACACCCTCTTCGAGCACGAGCGCCTCGCGCACGGCGGCATCGAGATCCGTCACCTCTATCCCGCGGCACACGGTTCCGCCTTGCAGTCGTTCGATGAGCCGCAACAGCCCGGTCGAGCTGAAAACGCGGCGTCCCGCCGGCGACCGGTAGACGAGTCCCAGCAGTCCGCCGTCCAGATCCACGACGGCCCCGATCGCCAGAGCCTCCGGGAAGTCGGTCGCGATCGCGAGATCGCCCCCGCCCGCTGTCCCGCCGGCATCCGACGTCGCCTCCACGAGATGCCCGGGTGCGACGATCGCTTCGCCGCTGCGCGACAGGGTCACGACGCCGACGTGCGAACCCGACGGCAACAGGTGCGGATCCTTGAGCGTAAAAGGCGACCGGTCGTCGCCGAGCACATCGAAGACCGCCAGACCGATCTCCTCGTCCCAGCCCCGCAGCCGGAATCCCTCCAGCTCGGGCGGCGCCGCCCGGCCCTCGGCGGCACCCGCCAGATGCGCCCGGGCGCGCGCAGCCCGCACTTCGAGGACCGGTTGAATCGTCGTCAGCACGAGTCGCGGACCCACGACGAGTCCCGGCGTGCGGCCGGGTCCCACCGCCGTGAGCCGGGGCCCGGTGCGTGCCGCGAGCTGCGCCCAGTAGTCGGCGAAGTACGTCAGGGGCGCCTTGTCCAGCGCGCGCGCCACCGGCCGCGGGGGCACGCCGACCACCGGCGCGGCAACCGGCGCCGTGGACGAAGGCTGTACCTCCTGCCGCGCCGCCTCCCGCTCCGGCACGGGTTCCTTCCCCGCGTTCCGCTCCCACACGCCCAGCACCAGCAACCCCGCGACCGCCGCCAGCAGCACCAGCGGGAGCAGCAGGCCGCGTCCGTGCAGGAAGCCGATCGACGGCAGGCGCAACAGATTCCGGAATCGCGTGACGCTCACAGCAGCCAGAGCACCATCGCAGGCACGATCACGATTGCCACACCATCCATCAGCAGGCCGTACTTGATCATCTGGGTAATCGGCACCCGCCCCGAGGCGTAGACAATGGCATTGGGCGGCGTCGAGACCGGCAGCACCACGGCCACCGACGCAGCCAGTCCGGCCGACACCGCCGGCACCAGCGGGTCGACGCCGGCCGCCTGGGCGATGGAGACGACGATGGGTATGGCGATGTTCGTGGCAGCGGTGTTCGACATGGCCTCCGACAGCACGACGGTGAACAGCGCCGCCGCGAAAGTCAGCGGCACCACCGTGTCGGTCGGCAGCAGGCTCGTGATGCCCGAGCCGACGGCCAGGGCCAGCCCGCTCGACGCCGACAGCGCGCCCAGCGAGAGCCCGCCGCCGAACAGCAGGATGGTTCCCCAATCGATCTGCGCCGCCTGCTTCCAGGTCAGGGTCGACCGCTGCTCCCGGCTGACGGGCAGCAGGAACAGCAGCACCGCGCCTATCAGGGCCGCGACCGACTCGGGGACGCTCGCGAGCAGCATCTGCGCTACAGCGTGATCGCGGCCCAGGACCAGGGCCACGATGCCGGGCCCCACCCACAGGCAGACGGTGACGCCGAATGCAATGACGGCGTTGCGCTCGCCAGGGCGCCATGGCCCCAGCGCGCGCCGGCGCTCCGCGACGATGGCGTCCGCGCCCGGGATTTCGTTCACGCCGGTGCGGCCGACCCAGTTCAGATAGACGAACGCAACGACCACGAGCACGAGCGTCACCGGCAGCGCCAGCAGCATCCACTCCACGAACGAGATGCGCACGCCCAGCAGGTCGTCGAGCATCGCGATCGTGATGAGGTTCGGCGGCGTGCCCACCGGCGTGGCCATTCCACCGCGTGAGCAGCCGTACGCCGTCATCAGCATCAGGGCCGTGCCGTAACCGCGCGGCACGCGGCTCTCCGACTCCATGAACGCTATGAGCGACAAGCCGATGGGCACCAGCATGGCCGCCGTGGCGGTATTGCTCATCCAGGCGGACAGAAACGCCGCCAGCGCCCCGTAGGCCAGCAGAATCCGGGTCGGGCGGGCGCCGATGATGCGCCACGAGAGCACGCTGTAGGCGATACGCTCGTTGACCCGGTGCACGAACAGTCCCTGGGCCAGAATGAAGCTGCCGATGAAGAGAAAAACGATGGGGTTCGCCATCGGGGCAAACGCGGTGCCGACCGGCGCCACCTGCAGCACCACCGCCAGCGTAGGTCCCAACAGGGCCGTGACTGCCAGCGGCAGCGCCTCGGTCACCCAGAACACGATGACCAACGCGACGACGGCCGCCAGCCTGTGCGCCTCCGGCGTCAACGCCTCCAGGGGCAGCGCCAGCACCAGGACGAAGGCGAGCGGGCCGAGCACGCGCCCGATTTGCCGCCGGCGGGCGTCGAAGCGCGCCTCCGGGCCGCCTGCGGTCCGGCCGGCGGTTAACTCGTCGGTCACGAGACCGGAATCCCGGTCGGCTGCGCGGCGCGCGGCGGAAGCGCTGCGGCCGATGCCACGTGGACAGGGCGTGTTATGCTGCCCCGAGAGGAAGGTGCCGCGATGAAAGTTGCCCTGTTGGCGCTGCTTGGCCCGGTCGGATTGCCCGAACTGGTCATCATCTTCTTTATCCTGGTCCTGATCTTCGGAGCCAAGCGCCTTTCAGGGCTTGGCCGCGGCCTCGGACAGGCCATCCGGGGCTTCAAGGAAGAGGTGGAAGAGAAACCACAAGAGCCCACCCGGCCGGAGTAGGATGAACCCGGCCGCAAGGGTCCGGTTCACCCGCCGCCGCCAGCCGCTAGTGCCTGGCCACCCCCAGCTCATTCAGGTGGGCGACGAGATCGGCTCCAGCCGTCGACGGGTTGACGCGCCTGTCGACGCGCAGGATGTTCCCGTCGGGACCGATGATGTAGGTCCAGCGGGACGGCAGTGAGCCCCCCGCCGTGACGACGCCGTAGGCCCGGGCAACGTCGCCCACGGGATCGCTGAGCAGGGGAAAATCGGCGCCGAGCGACTCGGCGAACGCCGTGTTGGTCTCCAGATCGTCCATGCTGACCATGAAGTAGGCGATATCGAACCGGGCGAGATCGTCGCTGCTCTCCTGCAGCGATCTGCACTCCATCGTTCAACCGCCGGTGAACGCCTTCGTGAACCACGCCAGCACGACGGTCCGGCCCCGGTAGTCGGCCAGACGGTGCGTGTTCCCGTCCGTTCCCGGCAGCTCGAATGCCGGCGCCGGGTCCCCCGCGTCGAGCTGCTGCGCGTGGACGCCGCCGACGACGGCCAGGACGATCAGCGCCACCGCACCGCAAAGGAAGAATCTCGTCACGATCAGTCGCTCCTTGTCGACATCGGCGAAGCATCCTAACGGACGCACCCGCCAAGGATAGCCGATCCGGTGCCCGTCGGGTGCTATCCTCGACCCGTGAAGCGGGTTCTCGTCGCGGCGGGCGCGGCAGCGGCGGCCGCGGGCCTCGTGCGCCTCGTCCCGCAGCCGGCCCCTGCGCCGCTGCCGGACGTCGCGCCGCCGGGCGCCTGGCTGCTGATGACGCCCCAGGCCCTCGCCTCGCCCACGGCCCGCTTCCGGCCCCGGCCCTCGATGCGCGGGCTCGGCTGGCAGGTCATCGACTACCTGTCGGCGCTCGGCGTCCTGATTGTCGACGTCGAGACCCATCGGCTGGACGAGGCACTGGGCATCGCGCGGGCCCTGGTCCACCCGCTGGAAGCAAGCTACGTCGAGGTGCTCGTGTACTTCCGCGCGCCCGGTACGGAGCTGGCCGCCAAACGCGTCCAGTGGACGCCCGCCGGCGGCTACATCGAGCTCGACCTGGCCATGAACCAGCCCCGGGAGTCTGCCCCGTAGAACGGCGCAGCCTCCCGGCAGATGGGATGGGCGACTGGCCGTCCCGTTGCGACGCGGGGTTTCGCCACGGGCGGCTAGTGAACCAGGGCGGTGTCGGGGAACTGCGAGTACCAGCCGAACCAGAACGCGCGCTGCGCGGCGACACGCGGGCGGCGCTGTCCGGGATCGTCCGCGGCCACCAGCGCGTCCTCCGTCACGCGCCACACGCGCCCCGCGGTGTCGGCCACGCGGTCGCCGTCGAGCAGTCGGTCGAAGCGTTCGGCGCCGGCGGCGTAGACGCGGTTGGCGCCCCGCGCGCTGGTGATCACCACCAGCCGTCGGCCGGCATGCTCCGTCTGGTAGACCCGGTTGTTCCGCAGGAACGCGGCGGCGATGGCGAGCGGCTGCCGGGCGCCGGCAGCGTCCGCGAGCACCATCACGACCACCTCGTCCTTGTTCCGCAGCCGCCTGTCGATTGCCGGAACCTGGAACATCAGCCGGTCCGTGGCGAAGTAGTCGCGGTAGGCGGCGCCCTCCGAGTAGTCGCGCCGGTGACCCGTCTCCAGCGACAGCACGGTCGTCTCCGGGTGCCGGCGGCGCCATTCCGCCCAGGTAGTGGTGACGACTGCGCGGTGCCGCAGGCGCAGGCCGCTGCCGACCAGCGGGCCCACCACCGGCACGCCTTCGAACGTGTTCCACAGGCTCCTGGTCTCCTCGTCGAACATGAGCTTGTTGGACCGGTACAGGAACCCGCTGGTACCGATGGTGACGTGCCGGCCGTCGACGACGCTCTCGTACGGAATGACCGTCCCGCACAGCGTGCAGTAGACAATCGTCAGCTCGACGCCCCCGAGCCGGTCGAGCGCCATCTCGTGCCAGGCCAGGATGCGCTTGGGATACGCGCGCGCCTCGCCGTTGACAGCGATGCCGAACACGACGTGGTCATCGTCCAGGTAGTCGGCGGCGGCGGCCGGCAGCGTCCGCGGATACCTCAACGGCGGGATGCCGTTGACGACCACCCCGCCCCAGTCGATCTCGTCCAGCCTGATCGTCGCCGCCACGCCGCGCGGAAAGAAGCGCCGGAAGCGCGTATCGACCGCGGCGTACCACTCGCCCTTGAACAGCGCGTAGTCCGGATGCGGATCGTACGGCTGCTCCCAGATCCAGTGCTGGAGCTGGTCCACCTCGTCCCGGAAGCGCTGGTCCGTCTGTTCCTGGACGAACCGCATCAGCCGCCGCCACACGCGGGTCGACGGGTGCTCGCGGCGCAGCGTGAGCTCGAACGCCGGCTCGGTGCGCGTGGGATCCAGCGCGCCGATGGTCGGCGCCGGAGGCGCCGGCGGCCGCAGCAGGCGCAGCATGTCGCGCACGATCGACGCGTACCCGTCACGCCAGGCGGCGGCGATCTGGTCGAGTGCCTGCTCCGCCAGGTCGTCGTCCGTATCGGCGGCCTGGAAGAACAGCTTGATGTCCGGGACCTCCCCCGCGGGCGGCTGGGCCGTGGCAGCCGGCAATCCGGCCACCAGCAGCAAGGTTGACAGCGCCGCGGCCAGCGCGCCGCGCGCGGTCGCGAGCGGAAGCGACGGGCGCTTGTAGTACGCTGCCTGCCTCATGGCGGTGGGTGATCCTTCCCTGGTTCCGCTCATCCCGGCCCACCGGATCCAACGCCGGGTCGGGGAGCTGGCGGCCGACATCGAAGCGAGCACGCCCCCCGAGATTACCATCCATCTCATCGGCATGCTCACAGGTGGATTCATCTTTCTCGCCGACCTGGCGCGCGCATTCTCCCGGCCGGTCACCATCGATTTCGCGCGGGGTGCAAGCTACGGGAACCGAACACGGTCGGCCGGCGTCATGTCCTGGAGCCTCGAGCCCCGCAACCTGCGCGGCAGGCACGTGCTGATCGTGGAGGACATCGTCGACACGGGCACCACGCTGCGCGCCCTCCGCAGCCGCCTGCTGGCCCAGCATCCGACCTGGCTGCGCACTGTGTGCCTGCTGGACAAGCCGTCGCGGCGGCGGTGCGAGGTTCCGGTCGACTTCGTCGGGTTCACGATCGACGACGTCTTCGTCGTGGGCTACGGCCTCGACCACGCTGAAAACTACCGACATCTGCCGTACATCGCGGTGGCACCCTGACCGCCGGCGCCCGGCGTCCCCTCGTGTATAGTGGCTTCGCGATGGCCAAGCGAGGCTCCCCGTCCCGACGCTCCCCGACGGAGGCCGACGGCAGACCGGACGGCACGCGGCGGGCAGCCGCGGCGCGCGCGGGCCGGTATCCCGGTGAGGCCGCCCCGGCGGACTGGCGCACCGGCATCACGCTGATCGAACCCAACCGCGTTCTCGTCCGGGGCTACCGCCTCGACGACGTGATGGGCCGGCTGTCGTTCGCCGAGGCCGTCTACCTGCTGCTTGGCGGCGAGCTGCCGTCGCCCGCCGTCGGGCGGTTGATGGATGCGCTCCTCGTGTCGTCGATCGATCATGGGGCAACGCCGCCGTCCACGCTCGCCGCCCGCAACGTGGCGACGACCGGCGCCCCGATCCGCGCCGCGGCGGCCGCCGGCGTGCTGGCATTCGGATCGCCGCTGGGCGGGGGCGGCAGCATCGAAGCTTGCCTGCGGTTCCTGACCGAGGGGCTCGAACTCGTCGGCGACTGGGTGTCGCCCGACGATGCCGCCCGGCGGCTGGTCGACCAGGCGCAAGAAGAAGGTGCCCCGCCGCCCGGCTTCGGGCATCGCTTCCACACGCGCGACCCCCGCGCCGCCCGCCTGCTGCAGCTGGCGCTGGAGCTCGAGCTCGACAGCGCCCACGTCCAGCTCATTCGCTCGGTCGAGCGTGTGCTCGCCGAACGCCACCAGGACGCAGCCGATCCGCCTCCGCACATCAACGAGGAGGGAGCCATCGCGGCCATCTGCGGCGACCTGGGCTTCGATGCCGAGATCGCCGGCGCGCTGTTCATGATCTCGCGGCTGCCCGGCATCGTCGCACACGCCATCGAGGAGCAGGAGCGCCAGGCTCCGATGCGTCTCATCGGACCCACCGGGCACGTCTACGACGGCCCCGACGAGCGCCGCCTGCCCGCGACGCGCCGCTAGTGCCAGTCGAGGACGTCCCCGCGAGCAGACCGCTGAGGGTGCGAAGGCCCAGCCCCGTCTGAAGCCGGGCGGGTCAGTTCTCCTGCGCCATCAGCTCGCTGAGGAGCGCCGCGGTGTGGGGCGCCTCCTTGTAGGTCGCCGTCCGGAAGACACCCTGCGCAATCCGCAACGGCGTCCAGCCGGACTCGTTCTCCACGTCGAAGGTGCCGGCTCCGTGGTCCACGAGGCGTTGCACGATGGAGTTCGCGCCCCGGTAGGCCGCCCCGTGCAGTGCCGTCTCCCCGTTCAACGCGACCGCATTCACGTCGCCGCCCAGTTCGAGCGCGATCTCGACGCACTCGAGCGCCTCTGCCTCGGTTCCCGGATCCTCCCCTGGCGAGTGGATGCCGAGTCCCGCTGCCACCATCAGCAGCGTCGCACCGTCCTCGTTCGTCAGCGTGGGATCGGCGCCCAGCTCGAGCAGGACGCGCATCAGCGGGGCGTCCGCCAGGCGCGCGGCCATGAGCAGCGGCGTGGCGCCCACGCGGTTGAGCGCGTTGCGGTAGCCGTTGCGCGGCTCGGCGGTCATCCGGGCGTTGACGTCGGCGCCGCGCGCGACGAGCTCCCGCGCGAAGCTCAGGCTGTCGAGATTGCCGGTGGTGACGGGACCCGGCGGGTTGAAGCCGAAGTTCGGCCGACGGACCCAGGTCATGGCGTGCAGCGCCGCCCAGCCCTGGTCGGCCGCGTTCGGGTCCGCCCCCGCATCGACCAGCAGGACGCCGAGCTCCCAGTGCGCGTTGGTCGCCGCGAGCACCACCGTGCCGGTGCCGTCGGGTAGCCGATCGTTCGGGTCCGCTCCCGCCTCGAGCAGGACCCGTACGACCTCGACGTGGCCGGCGCGCACCGCGAAGAGCAGAGCCGTGAAGCCGTGCGGCGCCGGCCCCTCGAGGCCGGTGCGCAGCGGCCGCTCGGGAACGACCGTCCGCGCCTCGACATCGGCGCCCGCGGCCACCAGAGCGCGCACCGCGTCGGCATGCCCCTCCGTCGCGGCCCACATCAACGCCGTCTGGCCGTCGTGCTGGACCGCGTCGATGTCTGCGCCGCGCGCCAACAGCACCTCGACGGCGTCGACCCGCCCGGTGCGCGCGGCCAGCATGAGCACCGTCTCCCCCGCGGCCACGGTCGTGCCGGGGTCCACGCCCGCGTCGAGCAGGAGCTCGATCATCGGGGCGCTGCCGTTGACCGCCGCCAGCCAGACCGGCGGGATGCCGAACGCGTTGACGGCGCGGGGATCCGCACCGCGGCCGAGCAGCAGCCCGGCCAGTTCGAGGTCGTCGAGACGCACGGCCCAGTGCAGCGCCGTGGTGCCGTCGGCTTCCGGCGCATTCGCGTCGGCGCCGCCGTCCAGCAGTGCGCGGACCGCGCCCGCGTCCGCCCGTCTGGCCGCCGCGGCCAGCGGGTTCTCACGCCCGGCCGCGGCGGCGGGTGCCGTGACAGCCGACGCGCAGAGACCGGCGAGCGCCAGCACCCAGGCGACCCGTGACCCGGAGCCCGCATTCCCTGTTCGCATGCCCGGATCCTACCAGTCTCCCGGTCTGCGCGGGAGTGTGTGGGTAGTGTCTTCGCCGTGCACGCGCGCACCCGGACAGGTACGCCGTGAAGTGGTAGAGTTAGGCCATGCTGAGAGGGGTGTTGGCGCTTGCCGCCGGTCTCGCGGCTTTCGGTCCGGCGGCCTCCGGTCACGCGCTGGCGGCAGGTGGCTCCCAGGCCCCGGCCGACCACGCCGCGGAGGACGCAGCAGCCCTGCTGGAACGCTACTGCGTCACCTGCCACAACGACCGCCTGCGTACGGCCGGGCTCACGCTGGAGGGGCTCGATCCCGCCGACCCGAGCACCCGCGCGGAGGTCTGGGAGATCGTCGTGCTGAAGCTGCGGGCCGGGATGATGCCTCCGCCCGGGAGGCCGCGCCCGGATTCGGCGACGTACGACCGTCTGGCCGCGTTCCTCGAGGCGGGACTCGACCGCGCGGCCGCGGCCCATCCCGACCCCGGCCGCAGCGACGCGCTGCGCCGCCTCAACGCCACCGAGTACCAGAACGCCATCCGCGACCTGCTGGATCTGGAGATTGACGTCGCGGATCTGCTACCGGCGGACGATTCCAGTGCCGGATTCGACAACGTGGGCCTGCGCGGTCTCGATGCGGGGCGGATGGAGCGCTACCTCGGCGCGGCGCAGAAGATCAGCCGACTGGCCGTCGGCGCGCCCGTGCGGTCGGCGGTCGCCGACACGTTCATCGTCCCGTCGGACCTGAACCAGGACCGTCACGTGGAGGGCCTGCCGTTCGGCACGCGGGGCGGCGCCGCGTTCCGCTACAACTTCCCGGTCGACGCCGAGTACGAAGTACGCGTCGAGCTCGGCAAGAGCTGGAACAGCAACCGGATCGGGGGCCTACGGGAGCCGCACGACGTCGTCATTACCCTGGACGGGGAACCGGTGCAGGTCCTCACCGTCGAGCCCCGGTCGCGGCGCGACCCGGCGCGCGTGGCGGCGAATCTGTACGATCAGCCCGACCGCAGCGCCGACGCCGATCTAGTGGTGCGCGTGCCGGTCGCGGCCGGGGCCCGTACCGTGGGCGCGGCGTTCGTCAGCCAGGGATCCGCTGTCGTCGAGCGGCACCGGCAGCCGTTCCTCAAGGTGCACATCACCGTGGGCGGGGACCAGCGCACCCAGCCGGCCGTCTACTCCATCACGATCACCGGCCCCTTCGACGCGACGGGACCGGGCGACACGGCGAGCCGACGCCGCGTCTTCACCTGCCGGCCGCTGCCCGGCGGGCCGGACGAGCGCGCCTGCGCCGAGGACATCCTCACGACCCTGGCCGGCCGCGCCTATCGCCGGCCGGTGACGCGCGAGGATCTCGACACCCTGCTCGACTTCTACGCCGAGGGGCGTGCGGCGGGCGGCTTCGAGGCAGGCATCGAGATGGCCCTGCGCCGGCTGCTCGTCAGCCCGGATTTCCTGTTCCGCATCGAGCGCGATCCGGAAGGCGTCGCCACGGACGCTGCATACCGCATCACGGACCTCGAGCTCGCGTCGCGGCTCTCGTTCTTCCTGTGGAGCAGCCTGCCGGACGACGACCTGCTGGCGGTCGCCGGCGACGGCACGCTGCGGGAACCCGGGGTGCTCGCGCGGCAGGTGCGCCGCATGCTGGCAGATCCCCGGGCCGCTTCGCTGGTGACGAACTTCGCGGCGCAGTGGCTCTATCTACGCAACCTGCCGGCGGTCTCGCCCGACTTCATCGTGTTTCCCGATTTCGACGAGACGCTGCGGCGGGCATTGCGGCAGGAAACCGAGCTGTTCTTCGACAGCATCATTCGGGAAGATCGGAGCGTGCTCGACCTGCTGAACGCGGACTACACCTTCGTCAACGAACGGCTGGCGAAACACTACGGGATGCCGGGCGTCTACGGGAGCCACTTCAGACGCATCGCCCTGCCTGCAGGCAGTCCGCGCGGCGGTCTGCTCGGCCAGGGGAGCATCCTGGCGGTGACTTCGTACGCCACCCGGACATCGCCCGTCGTGCGGGGCAAGTGGATCCTGGAGAACCTGCTCGGTACCCCGCCTCCCCCGCCGCCGGCCAACGTGCCGCCGCTGAGCGAGGGAGATTCGGACGCCGTGCTGTCGATGCGCGAGCGCATGGTCCAGCACCGACGCAACCCGGTCTGCGCCACGTGTCATGCGATAATGGACCCCGTCGGCCTGTCGCTCGAGAACTTCGACGCGATTGGCCGCTGGCGGGAGCGCACCGCAGGGTTCGAGGCGCTGGACGTGACGGGGAGCTTTCCGGATGGCACGACGTTTGCCGGAGCCGGCGGGCTCCGCGACGCCCTGCTGGCCCGATCGGACCAGTTCGTGCGGACGCTGGCGAGCAAGCTGCTGACGTACGGCCTGGGTCGGGCGGTCGAGCACTACGACATGCCGGCAATCCGGGCGATTGAGCGAGAGGCGGCCGCCGAGGGCTACCGCTTCTCGTCGCTCATTCTCGGCGTGGTCGAGAGCACGCCGTTCCAGATGAGGCGAGCGCAGCAATCATGATGATCACCAAGAAGCATCTGCCCCGGCGAACGTTCCTGCGCGGCGTCGGCGCGACCGTCGCGCTGCCGCTGCTCGACTCGATGGTCCCGGCCCTGTCGGCCATGGCCCGGACAGCGGCGAATCCCGTGCGGCGACTCGGATTCATCTACTTTCCACACGGCTCCGTGTCGTGGGCCAAGGGTTCCCAGAACCAGTGGACACCGCCCGGTGACGCCGGCCCGCTCACGCTCTCGCCCATCCTCCAGCCGCTCGCGGCGGTGCAGGACCAGCTCATCGTCCTCACCAACATGGAGCACCGCAACGCGCAGGGCAACGGAACGGACGGCAACGCGGAGCACACGCGTTCGAACGCCAGTTGGCTGAGCGCCGCACGGCCGAAGATGACCGAGGGCGCCGACGTCCTGCTGGCCACGACGGTCGACCAGCTCGCCGCGCAGCGCCTCTGCCGCGACACGCGGCTGCCGTCGCTGGAGCTGACGCTGGAGAACAGCTTCCTGGTCGGCAACTGCGACAACGGCTACAACTGCGTATACGTCAACACGCTGTCGTGGTCGTCACCGACGACGCCGCTGCCCATGGAAAACAATCCGCGGCTGGTATTCGAGCGCCTGTTCGGCGAAGGCGGGACGGTCGACCAGCGTCGCGCCGAGATGCGCAAGGATCGCAGCATCCTCGACTCGGTGACGGACGACATGGCGCGCCTCATGCGCAGTCTCGGCGCCGGCGACCGGACCCGCGTCAGCAACTACGTCGACGCGGTCCGAGAGGTCGAGCGGCGCATCCAACGTGCGGAAGAACAGGCCGGGCAGTCCACGCTGGCGTTGCCGGACCGGCCGGTCGGCATTCCGGAATCGTACGACGAGCATGTGAAGCTGATGTTCGATCTGCTCGTGCTGACCTGGCAGGCGGACATCACGCGCGTCTTCAGCATGCAGCTCGGCCGCGAGCAGAGCGCCCGCACCTTCCCGTGGATCGGCGTGAACGAAGGCCACCACGGCACCTCGCACCACCAGGACAAGCCGGAGAAGATTGCGGCCATCGCCCGCATCAACACGTACTACAGCCAGTTGCTGGCCTACTTCGCCGAGCGGCTCGCGGCGACCCCCGACGGCAGCGGCAGCCTGCTCGACCACTCGATGGTGTTGCACGGCAGCGGCATGTGCAACGGCAACCTCCACGACCACAAGAACCTGCCGCTGCTGCTGCTCGGCGGCGGTGCGGGCCGGCTGCGCAGTGGGCGGCACATCAAGTTCGCCGAGCTGACGCCGATGGCCAATCTGCTGCTTGGCCTGCTCGACAAGGCCGGCGTGCCCGCGGACAGCTTCGGCGACAGCAACGGCCGCGTGGACCTGGAGCCGCTGTCACTCGCAACCGACGTCTAGCCCGGAGGAGGATCCGATGAACAAGGGATGGCTGGCCGTCGCCTTCGCAGTGATCGCCGGTGTGGCACTGGCGCCCGTATTCGTCGCCGCCCAGCCGGCCGGCGAGTCGTTCCGCACCGCGTGGGGCGACCCGGACCTGCAGGGCATCTGGAACAATTCGACCCTGACACCGTTCCAGCGCCCCGTCGAGCAGGCCGACCAGGAGTTCCTGACCGCGGAGGAAGCCGCCCGCATCGAGCAGGCGGAGATCCAGAAGAACGAGGAGCTCCTGAACCGGCCCGCGCAGCGGACGATAGCCGGCCAGAGCGTCGACCGGGGCATCGATGGGGCGCCCGGCGCCTACAACAACTTCTGGATGGAGCGCGGCACAACCGTGCTGCCGACTCGCCGCACCTCCATCATCACCGATCCGTCCGACGGCCGCCTGCCGCCGCTGACAGCGGAGCTCGAAGCGTGGATGGCGTCGCCGGAGTGGCGGCACATTGCCGACGTGCGCGGCGGCCGCCTGCCCACCGCCACATGGGAGCAGCTCGACGGCGGGGACCGCTGCCTGTGGTACCGCGGTATCCCTTCGTTCCCCACTGCCTACAACAACCACTACCAGATCGTGCAGAACGAGGACTTCGTCGCCATCCTCCAGGAGCACATCCACGACGTGCGCTTCATCCCCATCGACGGGCGGCCGAACATCGATCCGGCCATCCGGCAGTTCGCGGGCGACTCGCGCGGGCACTGGGAGGGCGACACGCTGGTGGTGGAGACGACGCACTTCAACCGCCACGCCTTCATCCGCAACTTCGGCCCGAACCTCAGCCAGGACCTGCACGTGGTGGAGCGCTTCACGCGCAACGGGCCCGACACGCTGGACTACGAGTTCACCGTGACCGACCCGCAGACATGGACGCGTCCGTGGAGCGGCTCGTTGCCGATGGCGCGCACCGAAGGCCCCGTGTACGAATACGCCTGTCACGAAGGCAACTACGGTCTCTACAACATGCTGGCCGGCTCGCGTGCGCAGGAGCGCGCCGCCGCGACCGAGGGATCCCGCTAGCAGCCCGGCCCGAATGCGCCCTACGGCGCCCGGACGTCGGGGGCCACCTGCAGCACGAGCTGCGACGGGTGCAGGGCGTCGTGATATACCCGCTGGGTGGTCGGCGTGAGATTTCCCTCTTCTCCGAACGCAGTCGCGGTATTGGGGTTGCGGTCGAAGTGCGGGAAGTTGGATGAACTGACCTCGAGCCGGATGCGGTGTCCGCGGCGGAACACCGAGGCCGTGTACCCCAGATCAATCGTGTAGTCGTGCACGGCGCCCGGCGTGAGCCAGGACGCCCTGTGATCGGAGTCCCGGTAGCGCGCCCGGATGATCCCCTCCGAGACGTTGTGGGCGTAGCCGTCCGGGTGCACGTCCACGAGCTTGGCGGTGAAGTCGGTATCCGGGGCCGACGATGCGGCCCACAGCGCCACCCGCACCGGGCCGATGACCGTCAGATCCTCATCGAGCGGCGGCGTCGTGTAGACCAGGACGTCGTCCCGCAGCTCCACCTCCCGCTGATCGAACGCGCCGGAGGGCAGCAGGTCGTTCGCGCAGCACATGTTGCCCCCGACTGTGGGAACCGGATCGGCCGGATCGTAGACGTACTCGTCCGCTGCCCCGCCGGGGCCGTCGGCCGTGAGGAGCCCGTCCCCCGCCGAGGTGTTGGCGTTGCCGCCACTGCGCAGGTACAAGCGCGTCTCGACGGCGTCCGGCAGCGGGAACTCGTCCGCCGTGATCCAGAAGCCGCTGCCGCTGGTGCCCTCGTTCGGCGGCAGCATCACGAACAGCCGCACCGCCGGGTCGTCCGCCACGCCGTTGTCGATACCCTTCAGCCAATAGTCGAACCAGCGTGCCCAGGCCGCGTTCAAATCGAACGCGTTATCCGGACCGAAGTCGATGTCGCCCGCAGTCGTATCGGGCGGGCAGGCGTGGCAGAGTGCGCGCATGACGAGCTGCGTGCCGTCGCGCGCGGCCTCCGACCCGCCGGCCTCGCGCATCCCGATGAAGTTGCGGACCGTGCCCTCCTGGAAGACGTCGTACCAGCCGCCGGTGATGAGTGCCGGAACCCGGATGCGCGGATACTTCGTCTCGACGTCCAGGTCGGCCCAGTAGTCGTCGTAGCCCGGCCGCGCGAGCCACTCGTCGTAGTAGGCGGCAATGTTGCCGTCGCGCCGGAACGCCGCGAAGTCCTTCAGCGGCATCTGCCACAGCCAGTCGTCGAGGAGCTTCGTGCGACCCGCGGCGACGAACGCCTCGACCTCCCGCTGTACGGTGTCGGGCGCCATGCCTGCTGCCTCCAGGCGCCGCTGCAGCGTGTCCGGCGCCAGGGTCTGCGACGTCCAGCTCTGGGCGAACCACAGGTCGAACGCGCCGCCCTGGTACGTCCAGCCCTGCAGGTAGTCCGACGAGCTGTAGTGCGGGGCGATGGCCACCAGGTGCGGCGGCTGTTCCACCGCCGCCTGCCACTGCGTCAGCCCGACGTACGAGCCCCCCACCATGCCCACCCTGCCGTTGGACCAGGGCCGGGCAGCCGCCCACTCGACTGCATCGTAGCCGTCCCGGGCCTCCTGGCGCATGGGATCGAACTCGCCCTCCGAGCGGTAGCGCCCGCGCGTGTCCTGGTTGAGCGTGGCGTAGCCGCGCGCAGCGAAGTAGTGGCCGATCGCCGCGTCGCAGTCGCTACCCGGGCTCGGCGGGCGCCGGTTGTACGGCGTGCGCTGCAGAATCACCGGGAACGGTCCCTCGCCCGGAGGCAGATACACCTCGGTCGCCAGCTCGACGCCGTCTCGCATCGGTGCCTGCTCGATGCGGCAGCTCACGCTGCCCGACCCGCCGTCCGGCGCGGGCTGCTGCGCCGGGCCCGCCCCAGCCAGCCCCGCCAGCATCAGCATCGATCCGCCCACGGTCGCGACCCTGCCCACCGTCACGAGCTGCTTCGCCATGCCTGCCTCCCTGTCCACCACCGCCGACACGGTCGCGCGCCGCGTGGACATCCACCAGTATGCAGCCTGTTGCAACCCGCAGAGGACGGGCGGCCGGGTCTCAGGCTCCCTGCCATGTTGACGATAAGAGGCCACCACGTCTCGAAGGAGCCGGCATGAACGGAGAAATCGTCGCCGGTGTGACGGTGGGTGTCGCGCTCGCGGGTCCGATCCGCACCTGGGCTCGCAGCGTGCGACGATTGCGTGAGGAGATCGGTACCCTTCGCGAACGCATGGCGTAACTGGCAGGACCGATGGAGGGGTTGCGCGGATCGATCGTCACGCGAACCGGAGTCGGCTAGTGTCCCGTCCAGGACATACGCATCGCAAGGGGTGCCACCCTGTCGACGATTGACTGCGCCGGGGCGACCCCGACGAACGGTGTACTTGCCGGAACGATAGAGGTGGTCGCGAGACCGGACAAGAAGGCCGAATCCGGGCGCTGGCAGCGTACCGTGGGTTTGATTGTGTGCACATATGGATTTACCGCCGCCGCCTCCTGGGAGGAACCGGGGGCTAATTCCGCGATCCTCCGACCCGGATTCGGCCCGATCCGTCGGAGCCCACCCGACAGATGGCTACGATTCCCGCTAGGCGCAGTAGAGCAGGATGTCGTCGATACGCTTGTTGACGGCCCCGATCTGGTTCGTCAGCTGAGCCTCCACGCCATAAATGCGTGCACCCAACTCACGGCGCACGCCGTCCACCATTCGCCAGACGCCGAACAGGAAGCCGGCCCCGGTGAGCACCGTGCCGATCAGCTCGGGGCTCATGATTCGATGGGCCGCATCGAGACATTCCTGCGAGCTGCCGAGAGCAGAAGAAGGGCCGCGTGGTGGGCGCTAGTGGATTCGAACCACTGACCCCCGCCGTGTGAAGGCGATGCTCTACCACTGAGCCAAGCGCCCACGTCGGTGCCGGCCAGTGTACCGCAACTCGGTGCAGCCTGGCCAGACGGACCGGAAACCTCGGCAACCCGCCAGCGAACGCCGCAGTCCGTGCCCCCCCCCCGTCCGATGGGATGGTTCTACGGCGCGGACGCCTGACGCGCCGCGTCGAGCAGCACGCCGAGCATCTGCGCGTAGCGGGCGTCCGCCGCCGCGACCGCCTCTTCGTACTCGGACCGGGACATGTCCTTGTCGCGCCACTCGCCGTCGAGGCGGAAGATGCTCGATCCGTCGTCCACCATGTCGACGTTGTCGCCGGACGCGTGCAGCCCGTTCGCGCCCGAGTCGGTCACCAGCACCTTGCTGCCGGCGATGGAACGGGAGTTCAGGTCGATGTAGATGTCGCGGAACTGGCCGGCGGCGATCCGCTGCTCGATGTACACCGGTACCTCGTAGCGGGCCGAAACAACCAGGAGCTGCCCCGGGAAGGCCAGCGCGGCGACGAAGCGGTTCTCCTCACCCGGGTCTGGGCCGGCTACCGCATCGAGCTGGCCGCTGCTCATCAGCGCCGAGAGCTCCACCGCCAGCGGTTCCGAACTCGACTCCTGGGCCGCCGCGGCGGCGGGCAGCACCACGAGCCCGACCGCGCCGGCCAGGCAGCCCGCCGCAAACCTGCGCAACCAAGCCATCTTCAACATGCTCACCATGGCACTCCCCTTCCCACCGGCTCTCTGCCACCGGCGGAGGAAACCGTCAACGGGGCGGCGACCGGCAGGCGGTGCACGGCCTCCACCACGGACCGCCGGTCGATCTTCTCATACCCCGTCCGCCGAATCACTGAGCGAGCCCCAGATCCCGCCGACGCAGGTCGCGGACGCGGTCGCGCAGCGTCGCTGCCCGCTCGAACTCCAGGTTGGCGGCAGCCGTGCGCATCTCGGTCTCGAGCCCGGCGATGTGAGCGTCCAGCTCGGCGCGCGTGCGAAACGTCTCGCTCGCCTCCTTGACCTGCGGCACCGCGGCGTAGTCCCGCTCGTAGATGCTCGACAGCACGTCGTCCATGTCCTTGACGACGGACGCGGGCGTGATGCCGTGCTCCTGGTTGTAGGCTGCCTGGAGCCCGCGGCGGCGCTCCATCTCCTCCAGGGCGACCCGCATCGAATCGGTCGTGGCGTCCGCGTACATGATCACCCGCCCGTGCACGTTGCGCGCGGCCCGGCCGGCGGTCTGAATCAGCGATCCGCTCGAACGCAGGAAGCCTTCCTTGTCGGCATCGAGAATGGCTACCAGCGATACTTCCGGCAGGTCCAGGCCTTCGCGCAGCAGATTGATGCCGACAAGCACATCGAACCGGCCGCGCCGCAGATCGCGCAGGATTTCCACCCGCTCGAGTGTGTCGATGTCGGAGTGCAGGTAGCGCACGCGCACGCCCAGCTCCTGGTAGAACTGGGTGAGGTCCTCCGCCATCCGCTTCGTCAGTGTGGTGACCAGCACCCGTTCGCGCCGCTCCGCACGCTGGCGAATCTCGTGCAGCAGGTCGTCGATCTGCCCCTTGACGGGACGTTGCTCCACCTCGGGGTCGATCAGTCCGGTCGGCCGGATGATCTGCTCGACCACCACGCCCTGGCTGGCGTGCAGCTCGTAGGGTCCCGGCGTAGCCGACACGAACACCACCTGCCCGACCCTCGACTCCCATTCCTCGAAGTTCAACGGACGGTTGTCGAGGGCCGACGGCAACCGGAACCCGTGGTCGATGAGCACCTCCTTGCGGGACCGATCGCCGTGGTACATCGCCCGGACCTGCGGCACCGTCTGATGGCTCTCATCGATGATCGTGAGCGCGTCCGACGGCAGGTAGTCGAGCAGTGTCGGCGGCGGCTCGCCGACCTCGCGGTCAGAGATGTGCCGCGAGTAGTTCTCGATCCCGTGGCAGTAGCCGATCTCGCGGATCATCTCCATGTCGAACATCGTCCGCTCGTGCAGCCGCTGAGCCTCCAGCAGCCGCCCCTCGCGCTCGAGCCGGCTGCGCCAATCGGCGAGCTCCGCCTTGACGCGTTCCACGGCATCCAGCGTGCGCTCGCGTGGTGTAACGAAGTGCGACTTCGGATAGACGGCGATCTTGTCATGCCGCTTGAGGGTACGACTCGTGATCGGGTCGAAGCTCACCAGCTCGTCGACCTCGTCGCCGAACAGCTCGATGCGCAGCGCCCGCTCGTCGTAGGACGGAAACACCTCGACCACATCGCCCCGCACGCGAAACACCCCGCGTGCGAATTCGTGGTCGTTGCGCTCGTACTGGATCTCGACCAGCTTTCGCAGGATCCAGTCGCGCTCCACGCGCTGACCGCGTTCGAGGGGCAGCAGCATGCCGTAGTACGCCTCGGGCGAACCGAGACCGTAGATGCAGGAGACGCTCGCCACGATGATGACGTCCCGGCGCTCGAACAGCGAGCGGGTGGCCGACAGGCGCATGCGGTCAATCTCGTCGTTGATCGTCGCTTCCTTCTCGATGTACGAGTCGGTTGACGGCACGTAGGCCTCGGGTTGGTAGTAGTCGTAGTAGCTGACGAAGTACTCGACCGCGTTGTGCGGAAACAGGCGCCGGAACTCCTGATAGAGCTGGGCCGCCAGCGTCTTGTTGTGGACCATCACCAGGCTGGGCCGGTTCACCCGCGCGATGACGTTGGCCATCGTGAAGGTCTTGCCCGATCCGGTCACGCCCAGCAGGACCTGGTGGCGGTCGCCGCGGTCGAGCCCTGCGGTGAGCTCCCCGATCGCGCGCTCCTGGTCCCCGCGCAGCTCGAAGTTCGTGACGAGCGAGAACGTATCGTAGGTCGAAACCACGGACTCGCCGCGTTGAGATGGAGGCCGGGAGAATTACCGGGGCTCGTCGTCGACGTACGGGGCGTAGTAGCCCTCGCGCGTGCGCACCTGCAGGCGACCGCGCGCCGTGCGGGGGGTCTTCAGCCTGACCTCGAGCTCGCGCCAGGTCCCGTCCAACCGCGTGTTGCCCGACACGTAGCCGAGCGAGTAGCGGCCGGCGAGTTCCGCCGCGATCTTCTCGTAGATCCCGTCGAGCTCGTCGACATCGCCCGGAAAGTAGGAACGCCCCCCGGTCACGTCGGTGAGCTGCCGCAGGCGCATTCGCTGGACGGGCCGGGCACCGCTGGGCAGATGCTTCTGGAAGCCGATGGCGTAGATGGTGACGTCGGAGGCCTTCACCAGATCGAGGGCGTCAGACAAGGTGATGCGACTGCGCGTGTCGGCGCCATCGGTGTAGAGCAGCAGCACCTTCCGACCATCCTGCGCGAACGCCCCGTCGAGATAGACGCCCAGCGCGTCGTAGAGCGCCGTGTTCCCGGACGTCCGGCTGCGCCGAATGCGCTCGACGAGGCGGGGAAAGTCCGCCTGACTGTAGCGGCCGACCCGCACCTCCGTGTCGAAGTCGACCACCGTCATATCGATGGCGTAGGTGAGGGCGTTCAGAAACTTGATGGCGGCGGTCTTCGCGAAGCGCGCGTCGCGCTCCATGCTGCCGCTGGCGTCGAACAGCACGCCCAGATGCGTCGGCAGGATGTCTGCGTCGCTCGCGAGGCCACGGGAGAAGTACTCGATCTCCTGCAGTCGGCCGTCCTCGTACAGCTCGAAGTCGTCGCGTCCGAGGTCGGTCAGCGGCACCTCGTCGCCGTCCAGGACGGACACGCCCACGTGCACGAGGTCGATCCGGCTGGTGAACAGCGGCTCCTGAGCCTCCAGGCCCAGGCCGGCCAACAGGGCGCCGATCAGGACATAACGCGAGGCAGTCATGCTTAAGAGCATGATAGCGCAGCCGCGTGCGGCGTATAATCGAAGACCTCCTCATGCGGTGTGTTGCCGTCTGCCGGGATGTGCTGGTCGTCAAGGTTCTGCATCGAGCGCTTGCTTCGAACCTCGACCTCGAGTTCCTGATTGACGACCCCGATGCTGCGCGGCGCCTGCACGACGAAGGCATGCCGGTGCGCGTGGCCGACCCGCAGCGGGTGGTCAGCTACCTCGAAGCCGACGTAACGCCGGCCACCTGCGTGATCATCGAGGACGACGGCCGGCAGAGCCTGCAGCGCATCCTGGAGGCAGTCACCGACGCGGGTACCACGCTGGTGTACGTCCTGCGCGTCGGGGACCAGGCCACGACCCGCGCCGACGCGTGGCGGGAAACATGCCCCGACGTCACGGTGCTCAGCCTGGGGCAGCTCCTGCAGGAATCGCTGGTGACCGCCCTGGGCCGCTCACTGACGCGAGCGCGCGTTCAGCAGTACCAGCGCTACTTCGCCGGAGCGGACCGGGTGCTCATCCTGCTCCACAACGATCCCGATCCGGACGCGATGGCCAGCGGGCTCGCGTTGCGCAACCTGCTGCACCGCACCAAGACGACGGCCATCATCGGAGCCTTTCAGGGCGTGACCCGACCCGAGAACCTGCGCATGGCCAACCTGCTCGACATCAAGGTCGAGCCGATGACCGCCGAATCGCTGGCGCGCTACGATCGGATTGCCACCGTCGACGTCCAGCCGCACTACTTCGGGGGACTTCTCGACAAGGTGGACCTGGTCGTGGATCACCACCCCGAGCAAACCGGCTACACCGCGGCGTTCAGGGACATCCGGGCCGACTACGGATCGACGTGCACGATCCTTACGGAGCACCTGCGGGCGGTCGGCGCCAACATCTCGGAGCGGACGGCCACGGCCATGCTGTACGCCATCAAGTCGGACACGCTGTTCTTCAGCCGCCATACGAACAGCGTCGACCTCGCGGCGTTCACGTACCTCTACCCGCTGGCGGACGCGGCGCTGGTGCGCAAGATGGAAGGCGCCGAGCTGACCCTCGAGCGGCTCACGTTCGTGTCGCGGGCGATCCAGCAGGGTCGGACGCGCGACCAGGTCTTCACGGCGCATGTCGGCACCGCGCCCCGCGAGGACCTCGTCACCTACACCGCGGACTTCCTGTTGCAGCTCGAGGATGTCAAGTGGTCGATCATTTCCGGCGTGGTCAACGACGTCGTCATCGTGTCGGTGCGCAACCTCGGCTACTCGCGCAACGCCGGTGACTTCGTGAAGACCTGCTTCGCCGACGTCGGGAACGCCGGCGGCCATCGGGCGATGGCCAAGGCGGTCGTGCCGGCGGCGGGGTTCCGGAAGAAGTTCGGCAGTCTGGACGACGAGCACGTCTCCCGCCTGCTGAGCGACTTGGCCGCCCGATTCCTGCACGACGCGTTGTCGAGCGAGCGGCGCCGGGAGTCGGCGCTCCGGGGCCGCACCGCGCAGCGCGGCCCGACGTCGCGCGGCGGCCGTCGCGCCCGCCGGCCGTCAGACCTCGCCGGCTGAGGCACGGCTAGTTCGCCCCGACGGCGCGGCCAACCCCGACGGCGCGGCGTCGATCCACTCACCGCTGGCCCCCACCACAGAATCGACGAACTGGCGAAAGCCGTCCTCGTATCCGCGCGAGACCAGCTCGGCAACGGTGTGCCAGCGGTCGGAACGCTCGTCGTAGTTGCCGCGAAAGTCGAAGGGACCGACCGGATTGTGGGTCGGTCGAATCTGGAACACCGCCTGAAAGAGACCGCTGCAGCATGCGAGTGCATCGCGGATCGACGCACTCTCCATCGCCGCCAAGTCCCCGCCCGCGCGACCGCGCGCGTCGCGTCGGTTCGCCTCCAGGGCGTGCGGCCCGGGGAGCTCGGCACACGCCGTCACGAGCACGACCTGCTCGGCACCCGCGTGCGCCAGCTCCTCCAGCAGGCGGACCGTCGACTCCGGGCGGTCGCACAGTCGGTGCGCCTCGCCCCGCCAGGCGCTCGCAGTCGGAAATCCGAGCAGATGCGGATCGGTCACGACCGGCATGCTGAGGGCCGCGCGCAACAGGTCGATGGCCTGGTGGCGCGCGGCGCCGGCCAGGTCCATCGCTTCAAGCTGCCGCTGCCCCTCCTCTTCGCCCACCCGTGGGCGAAAGAAAGCGCCGCGATGCGGCTCGGCCAGCAGGGCCGACACCAGATCGCGCCGGGCGTCGAGATCGTGCACGAGGACGATCAGCTCCCGGAACCCCGGTTGGCCGACGTTGTCCGCCAGCAACTGCGAGTAGCGCCGGCCCAGGTTCGCCGCATCCGGCCTGGTCGTCGACGCGGCCCCACGCATGACCCGCCAGAGTCTGGCGGTGAGCCAGTCGGCCGCCCGCGAAGTGTCGAGCGGCGATCCGAAAAGCTGCCACCAGCCGGTACCGCGGGCCCGACGGCGATGGCGCGTCTGCCGCGTCGCAACGGCGGCGCCGGCCGCCAGGACTGCCAGCAGCACGAGCAGTACGAGGGTGACGAACCTGGGCAGCAACAGCGGCAACGCGTGCGGCTGGAAGACCGTCTCCACCAGGCTGGCGTACGCCGACGCAACCGCTCCGCCGACGCGCAGCCCGGTCATCTGCAGAATCAATCCGACCGGATAGGCCACCAAGGCACCGACCAACACCACCAGCGGCAGCAGCAGCGCGCCGAGCGCCGTCGCCAGCGTCGTGCCCGCCGCGCGCAGCGTCCAGCGCCAAGCGTAGAAGCGCGCCACGGAACGCGCCGCCCATCCGTGCCGTTTGTCCCACAGATAGCTGCCGCCGTCGATGGCCGCGAACATGGCCCCCGCCACGCCGATGCCCCGGCCGGCAACGATGTCCACCTTGACCCCGGCATCCTGCACGGCCTGCAGCACACCGGCATGGTATGCGCCGGCCGTGCCCGTGCCTGTCAACACGACGGCGGTCCGCAGGTCGGGGGAATAGCGGGGCGGCGGCTCGGAGGTCGCGGCAGGAATCGATCTCTACCTACTCATCGTGGATCGTCGTGAGCTCGACGACCTCGAACTCGCGGATCCCGTTGGGTGTGGGCACCGTGACCTCGTCGCCGACTTCCTTCCCCATCAGGGCGCGCCCGATCGGCGAGGCCGTGGAGATCCAACCGCGTCCGGGATCGGCATCCTCGGCCATCACGAGCTGGTATACCCGCGTGTTGCCCTCGGCCTCCCGCAGATGAACCGTCGAGCCGAATCCTGCGCGGTCGCGCGGCAGCTTGTTCAGGTTCATCAGCGAGATTTCAGACGCGCGCTTCTTCAGGAGACCCAGCCGCGCCTCCACGAAGCGCTGGCGCTCCTTCGCGGCGTGATATTCCGCATTCTCCCGAAGATCGCCGAGCTCCCGGGCGCGTTGAATCTCCCTGGGCAGCTCGCGCTTCAGCTCGCGCTCGAGTACCTGAATCTCGTCCTCGAAACGCTTAAGGAACCGCGACTTCATGATGCCGCCCCAGACTAGCACATCTGCTATGCTCAGCAGCGACGCCGTGCCGCCTCCAGTGAGCGACCGCGCGTTCTCTCCCGGTGAGGACCATCACCAGCCGCCGCAACCCGGTCGTTTCCGCGTTCCGGGAGGCCGAGCGTTGCCGGCGAACGGGTCGGAAGCACCTGCTGCTCGACGGCGCCCGGCTCATAGACGACGCGCACCGCGCAGGCTGGTCGCTGCAGTCGGCGGTTTTCTCGAGTGCGGCGCTCGGGCAAGGCGACGGCCGGCTGGTGGAGCTCGCCCGCCGTCTGGAAGCGGCGGGCGTGGCTGTCAACGCGGTATCGGCGTCGGTGCTCGCCGCCATCAGCCCGGTGCGGTCCCCCGGCGGCGCCGTGGCCCTGGCGCACCACCGCCCGGACCGGATGGAGCGCGCGTTCGCGCGCGCGGGGCTCGTCCTAGCGCCGGTCGGCGTGCAGGACCCAGGCAATCTCGGTGCGCTGATACGCGCGGCCGAAGCCGGCGGCGCCGCGGGGGTGCTCGTCACCGATGGTGCGGCCGATCCGTTCGGCTGGAGGGCGCTGCGCGGGGCCATGGGCAGCACCTTTCGCCTGCCCGTCGTCGACGTGGGGCCTGCCGAGGCGGCGATCGACGCGGCCCGGGCGCACGGCGCGACGGTGCTCGCCGCCGTGCCGCGAGGCGGATTGTCGGTCTACCAGGTCGAACTCACCCGACCGAGCCTGGTGTTGGTCGGCGGTGAGGGCGGCGGGCTCGCCGGCGCGACGGCGGAGCTGGCCGACGGCCGCATCTCGGTGCCGATGCGGAAGAGCGTCGAGTCGCTGAACGCGGCCGTAGCGGCGGCCCTGATCGTGTACGAAGCCCGCCGCCAGCGCGGGGCGCCGGCCGACTCGGACAACGTGGAGGAGCAGCCTTGACGCAGCGATCCGGGCACCTGTTCGAATCAGCGGCGGAAGCGGACCTGGCGGCCGCGGCGCCGCTCGCGGAGCGCATGCGCCCGCGGTCGTTCGACGAGCTGGTGGGCCAGCAGGAACTGCTGGCGCCCGGCCAGCCGCTGCGCACCGCCATCGAGTGTGACGCGCTGCAGTCGATCATCCTGTGGGGCCCGCCGGGCACCGGCAAGACGACGGTAGCCCGGCTCATTGCGACGGTCACGCGCGCACACTTCGTCGCGTTCAGCGCCGTGCTCTCGGGCATCAAGGACATCAAGGCGGTGATGGCCGAGGCCGAGGCTACCCGGCGACTGTCGGCACGGCGCACCATCCTGTTCGTCGACGAGATCCACCGCTTCAACAAGGCGCAGCAGGATGCGTTCCTGCCGCGCGTCGAAGCGGGCGACATCGTACTGGTCGGCGCAACGACCGAGAACCCGTCGTTCGAGGTGAACGCCGCGCTGCTGTCACGGTCGAAGGTGTTCGTGCTGCGACCGCTCACACCGGATGAGACCACCGACATCCTGCGCCGCGCGCTGCACGACCGCGAACGCGGCCTCGGCGCTGCGGCGCTCGCGGCGGACGACGACGCGCTCGATGCCATTGCGCGGCATGCCAACGGCGACGCCCGGGTGGCGCTCAACCTGCTGGAGCTGGCCGCTACGCTCGCCGGACGGCACGAAACCGGCGCGGCAGCCGGAACGACGACCGCGGCGGTCGTCACGGACGGGGACGGCGCGGCCCACGCAACCGGCCGCATCGACCGGGCGCTGCTGGCGCGTGCCATCCAGAAGCGGGCGCTGCTCTACGACAAGGCGGGCGAGGAGCACTACAACCTGATCTCGGCGCTCCACAAGTCGCTGCGCAACAGCGATCCCGACGCCGGCGTCTACTGGCTGGCGCGGATGCTCGAGGCCGGCGAGGACCCGTTGTACATCGCGCGCCGCCTCATTCGGTTCGCGTCCGAGGACGTCGGGAACGCCGACCCCGCGGCGCTGTCTGTGACCGTAGGCGCCAAGGACGCGGTCCACTTCATCGGCCTGCCGGAGGGCAACATGGCGCTGGCCCAGGCGGTCATCTACCTGGCGACCGCCCCCAAGAGCAACGCTGTCTATGCAGCCTACAGCCGGGCTGCGGCCGATGCGCACCAGCGGGCGGCCGAGCCGGTGCCCCTACACCTGCGCAACGCGCCGACGCGACTCATGCAGGAACACGGGTACGGCAAGGGGTACGCCTATGCCCACGACGAACCGGATGGCGTCGCCGCCATGACCTGCCTGCCGCCGGCGCTGGCCGGACGCCGCTACTATCAGCCCGCCGGCCGTGGATTCGAGGAAGAGATCGCGCGCCGCCTCGACAGGTGGCAGGACTCGAAGCGCGCCAAACGGAGGGCGCAACGCGCGGGGGCGCAGGAGACGTAGATCGTGCCGGGCCTCCTCTACTACCTGGGCCGCGGCCTCCAGCTCGGCGGGATGTGGCTGCTGCTCGTCTCCATCGCGACCGCCGGCCCGCTCGGACCCAGCCCGCGCCTGTTCGGCGCCGGCAGCGCGGTCTTCCTCGTCGGCTGGCTCGTCGTGAAGCGCCGCACGCGCTAGCACTGGCGCCCGCCCGCCTCCTGGCGGAGGTCCGGGAGGCGGCGCGACGCCTGCGGGTCGCGGTCCTCGAGCCGACGCAGTCGCTCGCGATTACCCCTTACCGCGACGGAGAGCTGACCGACGCGGGGTCACCACGGGCTGCTAGCTCAACGACAGCACATCGAGCCGGCCCGTGCTACGGCCCACCTTCTCGACCGGCACGTCGAGCGTCTCCATGACGGCGACCAGCAGGTTGGCCATCGGCGTGTCCCTGGGGTACGTCAGATGCCGTCCGCCGACCAGGCCGCCCGCGGCGCCGCCGACCAGCATGATCGGCAGATCGATTGCCGCGTGGGCGTTGGAGTTCGACATGCCGGCGCCGTAGAGCAGCAACGAGTGGTCCAGCAGCGATCCGTCGCCGTCGGGCGTCGTGCGCAGCGTCTCGACGAACTCGGCGAACAGAGACACGTGATACGTGTTGATCTTCGACATCGTGGCGATCTTCGTCGGATCGTCCAGATGATGCGATAGCGGGTGGTGCGCCTCCGGAATCCCGATCTCGTTGTAGGTTCGTCCGCTGATCTCACGGCCGACCATGAAGGTGGCCACGCGCGTGAGATCGGTCTGCCAAGCCAGCCGCTGCAGCTCGAGCATCAGCCGCATGTACTCGTCGAAGGCCTCCGGCACGCCGGCCGGCTGCTCCACCAGCGGCAAGGCGCGTTCACTCTGCTCCTCGGCTCGCTGTATCCGGCGCTCCACGTCACGGACGGCCTCGAGATACTGGTCGATCTTGCGCCGGTCCCCGGCACCGAGGCCGCGCTGCAGGTCGTCGACCTTCGTGGTGACCGAGTCGAGGATGCTGCGGTCCTCCGCGATCCGGGTGCGCCTCACGACCGGGTCGGTGCTGCCGCTGTCACCGAACAGCCGCTCGAAGACCACTCGCGGATCGTTCTCCATGGGCAGCGGCGTCGTCGGATCGCGCCAGGAAATCGTGTTCGTGTACGCACAGGCATAGCCGGCGTCGCAGGAACCCGCGAAGTCACGGCTGTCGAGCCCCAGCTCGAGCGAGGAGAGCTGCGTGTGCCTGCCGAGCTCGCGCCCCAGGAGCTGATCGATGGACGGGCCCGAGCTGATCCCGGTCCCGTCGGTCATGCGCCCCGGCACCCCAGTGAGGAACTTCGTCGAGGCGCCGGCATGCGCGCCGCCGCCGCGGCCGGGATCGAGGCCCGTCAGTACGAGCGTGCGATCCCGGTGCGGTTCCATCGGCCGCAGGATCGGCGAAAACTCGAATGCCGTCCCGGCCGCCTGCGGCGTCCAGTACTCCATCGCCATGCCGTTCGGCACATACACGACGCCGAAGCGCCGCATGCCGCGCGCGGGCGTGTTGCGGATCGCCGCGAGCGCCGGCACCATGCCGTCCAGCAGCGGCAACGCGAGGGCGGTGCCGAGACCGCGCAGGACCGTGCGTCGGGGTATCGCCTTCCGGGTGATGATCATGAGCCTGTACTCCGCATTCGAAACGGTGCGCTCCGGACGACGCCGAGAACGATGGCCGACCAGCGGTAGTCGTCGTCAGCCGCCTCCCGCGCGATTCGGCGGATCGTCGGCTGGTCGTAGTACTCGATGCTGCGGCCGAGCGCGTAAGCCAGCAGCTTCTCGGTGACGGTCCTGACCAGCGGCTCGGGGTCGTCCACCAGCATCCGGCGCAGCCCGGCCAGGCCGTCGAACGCTTGGCCGGTCGGCATGACGGCTGACGCATCGATCAACGTTTCCGCGTCGGTCGTGCGCCAACGGCCGATGGCATCGAACTGCTCCAGCGCGAACCCGAGCGGATCCATCGGCGCATGGCATCCGGCGCAGGCCGGATTCCGCCGGTGCATCTCCAGCAGCTCGCGGACCGTGGCCGGCACGCCACCTTCCCCGCGCTCCGGGAACGAGGGCACGTCGGGCGGGGGCGGGGGCGGAGGAGCGCCCAGCAAGTTTTCCAGCACCCACTTGCCGCGCAGCACCGGCGACGTGCGGTTCGGATACGACGTGACGGCCAGCAGACCGCCGTGCCCCAGCAGACCGCCCCGCCGGCCGTCGAGCGTCACCTTGCGGAACCGGCTGCCGTAGACGCCAGGAATGCCGTAGTGCGCGGCCAGCCGCTCGTCGACAAACGTATAGTCGGCATCAATCAGGTCGACCAGACTGCGGTCCTCGCGCATGACGCTCTCGACGAACAGTACCGTCTCGCGCTGAAACGCCGCCCGCAGGTTCTCGTCGAACGTCGGGAACAGGTTCGGGTCGGGATTGATGGTCGGAATATTGCGCAGGAGCAGCCACTGGCCGGCGAAGTTCTCGATGAGCGCGGCGGACCGCCGATCGCGCAACATGCGGTGCACCTGACGGTCGCGAAGTGCCGGAACGGCCAGGTCGCCCCGGACCGCCGCCGCGAGCAGTTCCTCGTCCGGAATGCTGCTCCACAGGAAGAACGACAGCCGCGAGGCGAGCGCAAGAGCGCCTACCGGATACGCGCTGCCCGGCTCGGCGCCTGCCGGGTCGCGCTCGATTCGGAACAGGAACTCGGGATCGCTGAGCAGACGCTGCAAAGCAAACTGGATGCCGGCCTCGAAGCCGTCCGTCCGGTGCCGTCGCTCGTAGAACGTCAGCAGCAGATCGACGTCAGCCTCGGTGACGGGACGTCGATAGGCTCGCCGAGCCAGGCGCGCCAGGATCGTGCGCGCGCAGGCGGCCGCGTCGTCGCCCGCAGCCGGATGACACGTGAATATGGCGCGGCGGCTGGCGGTGTCGCCCGGCCCCTCCACGGCGTGCGGCCCGCCGATCTCGACGCTGCCCACGGCGGCGTTGCCCTGCCAGCGCTCGTTGATGGCAAGCGGAAAGCCGGTCTGGCGGGGCTGCAGCACGCCTTCCGGCTCCCACAGCTTGCGCTGGAACGAGATGCCCACGACACGCTCGCCGGCCGCCGCACGGAAGGTCACCGCGAGATCCGCGTCCGCTCCCAGCACGTAGGCCTCCCAATCGGGATGCCCGAACAGCGGGGTGTTGCCTGCGAAGCTGGCCGGCGCTGCCTTGGCGTGCTCCGGCGCGGCGCCCCCGACCGTGAACCGTTCGATGAGCCGGCCGTCGACACGCACATCGAGCTGCTGCGGCGTGCCGAGACCGCGGATGTAGTCGGTGTAGGTGCGCTGCAGGCGCAGCCGGATGGTGTACTCGCCGTCCACGGGAAAGCGGTGGCGTATGGCGATGCCGCCGCGCGACCCGAGCGGCAAGTCCTCGCTGAGGCGTCCGTCCTGGTACAACAGCAGCGGAATGCGGTGCGTCTCGACACTCGCCACCGGTGGCGCCAGCCCTACCGCGAGACGACTGATCCTGCGGGCCGCCGACAGATAGCGTTCAAGGAGCGCGGGCGAAACGGACAGCACCGCCGCCATGTTGTCGAAGCCGTGCGCGTCCGCATCGTCGGCTGGCAGGAGCGCCGACACATCCACGTCGACCCGCAGCAGATCCCGGACGGCGTTCCGGTACTCGGCCCGGTTCAGGCGGTGGAACGTCTCGGTGCGACCCACACCCGGCCCGCCGGCCGCGACACGGTCCAGGGCCGTTTCGAGATACGCGACCGCGTCCCGGGCAGCCGCGCGCTCGGGACGGGGACGCCCGGGGGGCGGCATGGCGCCGATGCGCAGCTTGCGGATGACCTGTTCCCAGATGCGCGCATCGTGCGCGACCGCGGCCGGCTCCGCCGCATCGAGCGCAAGCCCGGCGGTGCGCAGCCGCTCGTTGTGACACGTGACGCAGTAGCGGTCGAGCAGCGCGCGGACCCCCGCGGCGTCCGGCGCGGCCGCCATCCCGGACGCTGCCGCGAGCGGGACGCCGGACAGGGTGCCGGCCGCTGCGAGGCCGAGAACGACGCGCTTGAACACATTCATCCGCATCGCGCCAGCAATCCTTCCAGGCGATTGCCTGATCGTCCCCGATGGGTGCGGCGATGTCAATGTTCGGCGGAGCGAAACCGTTGTCAGCGGTGTCCCGACGCGCTAGCATGGGCGGTCATGCAGGCGCGCACGTGTCAGGCCGTCAAGCGCAGCGTCGTCGCCTTCCTCCTGGGTGTTTCTGCCCTGACCTTCGCCACCGATCCGGCCGGCGGCCAGACCTCGGACACCCCCCTGGCCGATGCCGCAAAGCGTCAGGACTGGGGGGCCGTGCCGGCGCTGCTGGGCGCCGGCGCGGACGTCAACGGCCGCCAGGGCGACGGCACCACGGCCCTGCACTGGGCGGTCTACCGGGACGCCGTGCCCACGGCGCGCCTGCTGCTCGCGGCGGACGCCGCCGTCGACGCGGTCAACGATCTCGGCGCCACGCCGCTCTGGCTCGCCGCCAGCAACGGGAGTGCGACGCTGATCGAGACCCTGCTGAGCGCCGGCGCCGACCCCAACCGCACGCTGCCCTCCGGCGAGACACCGCTGATGACCGCATCGCGCACGGGGAATCCGGCCGCTGTGCGCATCCTACTCGAGCACGGCGCCGACCCGCACGCAGCCGAGGACGCACACGGCCAGACGGCCCTCATGTGGGCCGTCGCGCAGCAGCACCCGGAGGTCGTACGGGTGCTGCTGACGTTCGGGGCTCGTGTGGACGATCGCTCGCACGCCCATCCGCAGGTCGTCAGTTCGTCCGGCAACGCAGACCCCAGCGGCGTTTTCGAGGTGCTGCAGGGGAGCTACACGCCGCTGCTGTTCGCGGCCCGGCACGGCGACACGGTCTCGGCCCGGCTGCTCGTGGCAGCCGGCGCCGGGGTGGATGAGGCGGCGGCCAGCGGCACGACGCCCCTGGTGGTGGCCACCCACGGCAACCACCAGGAACTGGCCACCTTCCTGCTCGAGGCCGGCGCGGACCCCAACGCGGCTGGGGCGGGGTACGCGGCCCTGCACGCCGCGGTGCTGCGCGGCAACCCGCAGCTGGCCGCGACGCTGCTGCGGTTCGGCGCGGACCCCGACGCAGTTCTGGCGCGCGGCACGCCCGCACGCCGCGTGAGTGCCGACTGGCGGCTGCCGCACCGCATGATCGGCGCAACGCCGTTCTGGGTGGCGGCGTCGTTCCGCGAGCCGGCGATCATGCGCCTGCTCGCCGCACACGGCGCCGATCCGTCGGCCTCTCTCGGCGGCGAGACCGCCGTAATCGCCGCCGTCCTCGGCGGCAGCACGCGGCGGCGGTTCGGTATCCCGCGGCCGTCCGCCGAGGTCGAGCAGCGCCTCGCAACCGACGCAGTTGCCGCCGCGCTCGACGCCGGGGTGGATGTCAACGCGCGCGACCGACGCGGCGCTACCGCGCTGCACCTGGCGGTGTCGCGCCGCCTGGACCCGCTGGTCGCGCTGCTGGCCGAGCGGGGCGCCGAGGTGGACGCCCGGAACGACCGCGGCGAGACGCCGCTGGACCTGGCGCTGGCAGCCGGCCAAGCTGGCGCGGGCACCGCCGAGCTCCTCCTCGAGCTCGGGGCGACAGCCGCGCCAGGCGCCCCGAGCTTCGATTAGGTGCGGCTGCCGGGTGTCCGCCGGAGACACCGGCCTAGGGCAACGCCAGTGCGACGTACTCGCTCGGCAGGTCGTCCCAGCCAACGGTGACGACGATGTACTGCTTGCCGTCGACCATGTAGGTCATCGGCGCGGCGGTGGTGCCCCCGGGCAGCTCCTTCTCCCAGACCACCTCCCCGGTCAGCTTGTCGTAGGCGCGGAACATCTTGCCGCCGGCCCCGCCCCAAATCGGATTCAGCACGACCACACCTGTCCGCCCGCCCTCGCCGAGGAAGACGAGCGACTTGGTCACGAGCGGCGAAACCCGGCCCGGCTGGCCGAGCGGCGGGAGGTCCAGATGGCGCAGGGCCGGGTGGTCGCGCGGGCCGTCGCCATTGGCCTTCGACCACAGGATCTCGCCCCGGTTGAGATCGATGGCCACCAGCCGTCCGTACGGCGGCTTGAAGAGCGGCAGCTCCTGCGGTCCCTCAATCGGCGTGATTGAATGGAGCACCAGGTCCATGTCGGAGCGCGGGTGTTCCGACCGCACGATGCCGATGACCGACTCGCTGTGGACGGATGGGACATACAGGATCCCGGTCTCCGGATCGACCGCCGCACCGCCCCAGTCGGCGCCGCCGACGACGCCCGGCATCTGCAGCGTGCCCCGCGTGCCGCCGGGCGATTCGTCGACGAGCGAAGGGGCGGTGAAGAGCGGGCCGCTCACGTACTGCTCGAAGATCTCCAGCGCCTCCTGCCGGAGCGCCGGGGTGAAATCCATCAGGTCGTCGATGCTGGTGCCCTGCTGGTCGAAGGCGGGCGGCCGGGTCGGAAACGGCTGGGTCGCGGCATACCATTCGCCCGGCACGTTGCCCGGCGGGACGGGACGCTCCTCGATGGGCCAGATGGGCTCACCGGTGACCCGGTCGAAGACGTAGGTGAACGCCTGCTTGCTCACGGCGGCCAGCGCCTTGATCGGCTCGGCGCGGCCGTCGACGCGGATGTCGACGACGTTCGGCGCTGCGGGAAAGTCGTAGTCCCACAGCCCGTGATGCACAGCCTGGAAGTGCCAGACCCGCTCGCCGGTCCGCGCGTCGAGACAGACGATGCTTTCTGCGAACAGGTTGTCGCCGGGCCGGTAGCCGCCGTAGTAGTCGTTGGTCGGCGTGGACAGCGGCAGGTAGACGTAGCCGAGCTCCTCGTCCGCGCTGGCCCACGCCCACATGTTGGTATTGCCGCTGTACTCCCACGACGGGCGATCCTGGTCGATTGCCGTCAGCCAGGTCTCGTTGCCGAACTCCCCGTCCTGCGGGATGGTCCGGAACGCCCAGACCTGCTCGCCGGTCCGGACGTCGAAGCCGCGCACGTCGCCCGGCGGCGCCTGCTTGAGGGCCGGCATCGTCGGGCTGACGACGTCCATGATCGCCGAGCCGATGACGACGATGTCATTGACGACAATGGGCGGGGAACCCCAACGGAACGTGTCGACGTCGCGGTAGTAGCCCTTGCGCAGGTCCACTTCGCCGCCCTCGCCGAAATCGGGGAACCGCCGGCCGGTGCGGGCATCGACCGCCACGAGGTACTCGCCCACCACGGCCAGTACGCGCGCCTCGTCGCTCGCGGGGTCTTCCCAGTAGGCGACGCCCCGCGTCTGGCGCGCGCGCTGGAACGGCTGGCCGTCACGCTCCGGCGGCTCGTCGAACCAGAGCAGCTCGCCCGTCTTCGCGTCGAGCGCCGCCACCGTGCCGAGACCGGTGCTGATGTAGAGCCGCCCGTCGGCCATCAACGGGGTGTTCTGCGCCGCCACCGAGGCGGTGATGTCGCGGTCGCCGCGGACGGCGTCGGGGAGCACCGACTGCCGCCAGACGATCTCGAGACCGTCGACCGTGTCCCTGTCGATCTGGTCGAGCGGCGCGTACTTGGTGCCGGCCACGTCCGCTCCGTAGCTGCGCCATTCGACCTGCTGGGCCTGGACCGCCGGGGCGGCGGCGACGACCGCCGCGAGCGCCAGCAGCTGCATCGTTCCGTTCCTGCGCGTTCTCTGCATGTCACATCTCGCCGACTCTGCGTCCCTGGGACGCCTCGGTTACGGGCACCGCCTCGACGGCGCACCCTCGCTAACCGGGCAGCCTGTACGCGATCAGCTCGCCCGGGAACCCGGCCCCGCCGATTGCCATGACGATGTACTGCCGCCCCTCGTGCAGATAGGTCATCGGCGCACCGCCCGACACCGCCGCCGGCATGTAGACCGCCCCGACTTCGTCGCCCGTCGCCTTGTCGTAGGCGCGCAACATGGCCCCCACCGCGCCCGACGGCGTCGTGAACGTGCCGGCCTCGGCGGCAATCAGCAGCGTCTTCGTGACGAGCGTGCCGACCCGCCCCGCGCGGCCTGTGCGGGGGATGTCCAGCCCCGCCAGATCCGGGTGGTTCCGCACGTTGTCGGGGGTCTCCCCGTGCGCAATCTGCCACAGGATGTCGCCTGTCGCGAGATCGATGGCGCTGATGCGCCCCCACGGCGGCTTGATCAACGGCAGCCCGCGGACGTTCAGCGCGCGCCGCGGGGCGGGGACGCCGGGCGGGTTGCCCCGGATGAAGTCCATGTCGGACCGCTCCGGATCGTGCACCAGCCCCAGCGAGACCACCTGAGTATACGAGTACTGATAGAAGATCCCGGTCTCGGGATCGACCGAGCCGCCAGGCCAGTTGGCTCCACCGCCGGTCGACGGCAGCATCAACGTCCCGTAGGGACCCTCGGTCTCCGCCACCACCGGCGGCGTGAAAATGGGTCCGATCCGGAAGTTGGATACCAGCTCGACGGCCTCGGCCCGCAGCTCCGGCGTGAAGTCGATCAGGTCGTCGATGCTCACCCCTTGCCGGTCGTAGGCCGGCGGGTGCGTCGGGAACGGCTGCGTGCGCGCGAGCAGCTCGCCGGGCACGTCCGACGGGGGCATCTCGCGCTCCTCGATCGGCCAGATCGGCTCACCCGTCACCCGGTCGAGCACGTACAGCCAAGCCTGCTTGCTCGGCTGGGCGATCAGCTTCCGCTCGACGCCGTCGATCTGCACGTCGACCAGCACCGGCGCGCAAGGAAAGTCCCAGTCCCATACGTCGTGATGGATGGCCTGCAGGTGCCACAGCCGCTCGCCGGTGTCGATGTCCACCGCCACGATGCTGTCCGAAAACAGGTTGTCCCCGTGCCGGTGGCCGCCGTAGTAGTCGTTCGTCGGCATCTCCGTCGGCAGATACACGATGCCCAGCTCCAAATCGGCGCTGATCTGACCCCACACCCCCGTGTTGCCCGTGTAGCGCCACGAGTCGTTCAGCCAGGTGTCGTTGCCATACTCGTCCGCACCCGGGATCGTGTGGAAGATCCACTTGCGAACGCCGGTGTCGGCGTCGAAGCCCCGCACGTAGCCCTTCGTGTTGCGCATCGACCGCGGGGCACTCCCCGGCACGTGCGCGGCCCCGACCACCACCGTGTCGCCCGCCACCAACGGCGTCGCGTGCAGGCCGATCTCTCCCGCCAGTGGGTCGATGTCCTGATCCATGTTCTGCATCAGGTCCACGATGCCGTCGTCGCCGAAGTAGGCCAGCCGCTCGCCGGTCTTCGCGTTCAACCCGATCAGCCGGTAGCCGGGCGTCACATAGAAGATCTGACCATCGCCCCCGTCGTCGCGGTACGCCAGGCCCCGCCCCGACCGTCGCCGCGGGGCGTTCTCGGCGCGCTCGCCCTCGTCGATCCGGTGCATCCACAGCAGCTCGCCGGTCGCCGCGTCCAGCGCGATCGCCGCCCGCCGCAACCCGGCCGTCGTGTAGACGATGCCGTCCACCATCAGCGGCGTCGACTGAAAGTTGTACTCCGGCGCCGGGCCGAAGTTCTCCGTCTTCAGACGCCAGGCAACCTCCAACTCATCGAAGTTCCCGGCCGTGATCTGGTCGAGCGGCGAGTAGCGCGTGTTGGCGATGTCGCCACCGTAGCTCCGCCACTCCCCGTTGTCGGTCTGAGCGGTGGCCGTTCCGGCGCCGGCCGCCACCAGGCCGACGAGCACGACGACTGGCGCGACACGCTGTGCATGTGTTGACATCTTCGACTCCTTGCCACTGGCCGCCCGCCGCCGGGCGACCGCGCCGGCCGCAGGCGGCCCGCCTCGCAGCCCACAACGTAACACACGAAACCGGGTCGGGTGGGTCGGGATTCGTCCCTCGTCAGCTGCGCTCGAAACGCTTCTCGAGCTCCTCGCGCGTGAGTCGCAGCAGCACCGGGCGGCCGTGCGGGCAGACCGTCGAGTAGGCAGTCCGGCGCAGCTCCCGGAGAATCCAGGTCATCTTCTCCAGTGTCAGCCGGTCGTTCGCCTTGACGGCCGCGTGACACGCCGTGCTGGCCGCAATACGCCCGAGCGCCTCGCCGACTGCCGCGCCGTCATCCAGGCCGTCGAGGTCCTCGGCCAGCGCGCGGACGGCAGCCTCGCAGTCGCCGCGGCCCAGCAGACCGGGGGCTGCCGTCACCTGCACGCTGTCGCCGCCGAACGGATGGATCTCGAAACCGAGACGCGCCAGAATCGCCGCGTGGGCGTGCAGGACCTCGCGCGCACCCGCCGGCAGCGCCAGCAGCAGCGGCTCCAGCAGGCGCTGCGATTCGAGACCGCCGTCAGCCAGCCGGGCCAGAACCTGCTCGTGAAGGATGCGCTCGTGGGCGACGTGTTGGTCCACGATGACCACCCCGTCGTTGTCGACGGCGATAATGAACGTGTCCCGAAACTGCCCCAGTGGAATCAAGGGAGCCTGCTCCGGGCCGGGTACCGCCGCCGCGTCGGTGCCGGCTCCCGGCCGCGGCTCCCGAACCGCGTCTGCCCGCCCGCCCGGCGGCACCGGATCCGGACGGCGGAACGCCTCGGTCACCGGCGTCCAGCGGCTGGCCGCCGCCATTCCGGCGACGATGCCCGGTATGGCGGCGGGGCGCGGCTCGGCCGGTCGCGGCCGCGCGGTCGCCAGCGGCACCTCCGGCACCACCTCCTGGCCCAGCGCATCGGCCAGGGCGCGCCTGACCACTTCGTGGACCAGCGACTGCTCGAGAAACCGCACCTCGGCCTTGGTCGGATGGACGTTGACGTCGACCCGCTCCGGGGGCAGCTCGACGAACAGGTGCACCTCAGGACTGCGCGGCTTGATGGTCGCGCGGCGGTAGGCCTCGTTCACCGCGTGCAGGATGGTCCGGTCCCGCACCGCGCGGCCGTTGACGAAGAGATGCTGCGGCCCGCGGGTGGGTGCATCCGCGGCCAGCGCGGCGACGCGGCCGTACAGGCGGATACCGCCTGCCTCCTTGCGCACGTCGACGAGATCCTGCCGCTCGCCGTACACCTGGAAGAACCGCTCGGCCGGACTCGCCGCCGGCGGGTAGTGAAACACGGTGCGGGGACCGCTCTGCAGCCGGAAGCCGACCGCGGCGTGCGCCAGCGCGAGTTGCGTCAGCGCGCGCGAGATGTGGCCCGTCTCCGCGCCGTCCGACTTCAGAAACTTGCGTCGTGCCGGGACGTTGTAGAACAGGTCGCGGACCTCGACGCAGGTCCCCTCGGGCAAGCCGGCCTCCGCGATCCCCGCCAGCGTGCCGCCCGACACCTGCACCTCGACACCCGTGGACGCGCCCCGCGCCCGCGTGCGCAGCCTGAGGCGGGAGACCGACGCGATGCTCGGCAGCGCCTCGCCCCGAAAGCCGAGTGTGCCGATGGCAGCGAGGTCGTCGAGCCGACCGATCTTGCTCGTTGCGTGGCGCTCGACCGCGAGCTCGGCGTCGGCCGGGGTCATGCCCTCGCCGTCGTCCTCGACCCGGATCAGCCGCTTGCCGCCCAGCTCGACAACCACGGCCACGCGCGTGCCGCCGGCGTCCAGACTGTTCTCGACGAGCTCCTTGACCGCCGCGGCGGGCCGCTCGACGACCTCACCGGCCGCAATCTGGTTCGCGAGCTCGGGGGGCAGCCGGTTGATTCTGCCCATGCCGCAATCGTCAGCGGCGCCCGAGCGCAGCCTGCGCCGCCGCCAGCCGCGCTGTCGGAACGCGGAAGGGCGATGCGCTGACGTAGTCGAGGCCGACGTCCTCGAAGAAGTCAATCGAGGCGGGGTCGCCGCCGTGCTCGCCGCACACCCCGAGCTTGAGCCCGGGCCGCGCGCCGCGGCCCCGCTCCACACCGATGCGCACCAGCGCGCCGACACCGTCCGCGTCGATCGACTCGAACGGATCGCGGTTCAGGATGCCGCGGTCCTGGTAATCCTTGAGAAACTTGCCGATGTCGTCGCGGGAAAACCCGAACGCGAGCTGCGTCAGGTCGTTCGTGCCGAACGAGAAGAAATCGGCTTCGGCGGCGATCTCGCCCGCCACCAGTACGGCGCGTGGCAGCTCGATCATGGTCCCCACCAGGTACTTCACCTTGACGCCGGTCACGCCCATCGTCTCGGACGCCATCCGGTCGATTACCGCCTTCTGGTCACGGAACTCGCCGACGTCTCCCACGAGAGGCACCATGATCTCCGGAACAACCCGGATGCCTTCTTGCGCCAGCCGGCAGGCCGCCTCGATGATGGCGCGCGCCTGCATTTCCGCTATTTCGGGGTAGCTGATGGCCAGCCGCACGCCGCGGTGCCCCATCATGGGATTGAACTCGTGGAGCTGCTCGACACGCCGCAGCAGCGCCCGCTGCTCCTCGAGTCCCTCGGTCCGGCCCTGCGCCTCGGCGCGGGCGATCTCGACCATCAACTCCTCGCGCTTCGGCAGGAACTCGTGCAGCGGCGGGTCGATCAGCCGGATGGTGACCGGCTGGCCCCGCATCGCCTTGAACACGCCGTAGAAGTCCTCCCGCTGCAGCGGCAGCAGCTTGTCGAGCGCCTCGCGCCGCTCGGCCTCGGTCCGGGCCAGGATCATGCGCTGCACGATCGGCATCCGATCCTCACCGAAGAACATGTGCTCCGTGCGGCACAGGCCGATGCCGCGCGCGCCGAAGGCATACGCCGTGGCGGCCTGGTCCGGCTGGTCGGCGTTGGCCCGGATGCCGAGCCGGCGCACCTTGTCCGCCCACTTCAACAATCTGGAGAATCGCCCGTAGATGTCCGAGCGGCGCTGGCTCAGGCCGCCGGCCAGGACCTGCAGGATCTCGCTCGGCCGGGTCGCTACGCGGCCGATCTTCACCTCGCCGCTCAGCCCGTCGAACGAGACGTAGTCGCCCTGCTCGAACCGCTGTCCGTTGACCGTCACCACCCGCTCGGATTCCGAGACGTGGAGCTCGCCGGCCCCGACCACTGACGGCTTGCCCATCTGGCGGCCCACCACCGCCGCGTGGGACGTCATCCCTCCCGTCGCCGTCAGCACACCCTGCGCCACGTGCATGCCGTGGATGTCGTCCGGCACGGTTTCCTTGCGCACCAGCAGCACGTCCCGGCCCTGCCTCGCCCAGCGCACCGCCTCGTCGGCGGTGAACACCACTTCCCCGCACGCCGCGCCGGGCGAAGCCGGCAACCCGCGCGTCACCGCGGGCAGCGCCGCCCACGCGTCGGGGTCGAACACCGGCGCCAGCAGCTGCGTCAGCGCGTCGGGGTCCACCATGCGCACGGCGTCCTCGGGCTCGATGACACCCTCGGCCACCAGATCGGTCGCAATCACCACCGCGGCATGCCCCGTGCGCTTCCCGTTGCGCGTCTGCAGCATGTAGAGCTTCTCTTCCTCGATGGTGAACTCGAAATCCTGCACGTCGCGGTAGTGCTGCTCCAGCCGTTTGGTGATCGCGCGCAGCTCTGCGTAGGCGCGCGGCATCACCTGCTCCAGCTCGTGGATCGGCTGCGGCGTGCGGATGCCCGCCACGACGTCCTCGCCCTGCGCATTGAGCAGGAATTCACCGTAGAACTCGTTGGCGCCGGTCGCCGGGTTGCGGGTGAAGCCGACGCCCGTCCCGGAGCGGTCGCCGGTGTTTCCGAACACCATCGCCTGGACGTTGACGGCCGTGCCGATGGCGTCGGGAATGTCGTAGATGCGGCGATACTCCTTCGCGCGCGGATTCTGCCACGAGCGGAAGACCGCGTCGCGCGCCATGCGGAGCTGGCGCCGGGCGTCCAGCGGAAACGGCTTGCCGCTCTCGCGGAGAACGACCGCCTTGAACCGCTCGACCACCTCGCGCAGCGCGACCTCGTCGAGATCGGTGTCGTGACTGGCGCCGCGGTGCGCCTTGACCCCTTCGAACTCCTCCTCGAAAGCCTCCTTCGCGATTTCCAGCACGACGTTGCCGAACATCTGGATGAAGCGGCGGTAGCTGTCGAAGGCGAACCGGCCGTTGGAGGTGCGTGCCTTCAGACCCTCGACCGCGCGGTCGTTCAGGCCGAGGTTCAGGATCGTATCCATCATCCCCGGCATGGAGAACCTGGCTCCCGAGCGGACCGACACGAGCAGCGGCCGATCCGCGGCGCCGAGTCGGGTGCCTGTGAGCTTCTCGAGGGCGCGGAGATGTGCCTCCATCTCGCGGTCGATGGCGGCGGGCACGCGGCGGCGCTGCGCATAGTAGGCGGTGCACGCCTCCGTCGATAGCGTGAAGCCCGGCGGCACGGGCAGCCCGGCGTTGGTCATCTCGGCGAGGTTGGCCCCCTTGCCGCCGAGCAGATCGCGCATCGTCCGGTCGCCTTCAGAAGCACCACCGCCGAAAAAGTAGACGTACTTGTGCTCGGGCGCCGGGGTTGCCGTTTTGCCGGCGGGTTTGCGGGTGGACTTCCTCGTTCCGGTCTTGGTCGTCGGCGGCTTCTTGGACATGCGGTCGGCCCGGCCCCTCGGGGGCATCCCTGGACGGCAGACTGTGGAGCGATGGGCGGCGCGGTGCGCAGCGCGAAGTAATTCTAGCAGGCGTCGAGGTCGAGCACTGCCCGCTGCCAGGGCAGGAGGGTGTCGGCGGCGTCAGCGCCCCCGACGGCGATGCGCTCGAGTGCAGCGCGCGGCGCGATCAGGTCCGGCTCGATTCCCAACTCGGCCGCGGTCCGGTCACGCCGCTGCTTCAGTGCCGCCACCTGCCGATCCTGCTCCCGCGTGAGGCGCGCGTGGCGCCGGGCCGGTGGGCGGCCCGGCCAGGCGGTCCGATCGAGCTGCAGTGCTTCGACCGCCGCCTGCCGGAAGCGCGCCTGGCGGGCCGCGCGCAGCCCGCCAGGCGTCACCGCCTCACCCCGCTCGAGGCGCGTAGCCGCGTCGACCAGATCCCGGTTCGACAGGATGTGAAACGGCGGCCGATCGACGGCCCTGGCCTCGTCCTCGCGCCAGTGCCACAGGGCGCGCAGGACCGCGCCGGCGCGTGCTCCGAGCGTATGGCTGCCGCGCACGCGCCACTCGGTTTCCGGATCCCGCTCACGTACGACCCGCGCGGCCCCCACCGCGCGCCGGCACGACTGCTCGAGCCACGGCAGGCGGCCGAGCTCCCTGAGGCGGCCCTCGAGCCGGGCCGCCAGCGGGAGCAGAAAATGCGTATCGTTGCGGGCGTAGCGGGCCCACTGCGGGGGCAGCGGCCGGCGCGCCCAGTTGGCGGTCTGCAGCCCCTTGGGCAGCTCCACGCCGAAGTGCTCGGCAACCAGTGCCGCATAGCCGTACCGCGCGGCGCCGGCGAGGCGGGCGGCGATGACCGTATCGAATACTTTGGCGGGAGCACCCAGACCCAGGCGATAGAGCATGCGCAGATCGAAGTCGGCACCGTGCATCACCACCTCGGCCTGCGACAGCGCCTCCAGCAGCGGCGACAAATCGAGGTCGGCCAGCGGATCGACCAGCTCGTCGGCGCCCGGCAGCCCGACCTGCACTAGGCAGACCTTCTCGCGGTAGCAGTGCAGGCTGTCGGCCTCCGTATCGACCGCGACCCGGGGGCACCCGGCAATGCGTTCGACGAGTACGGTCAACGCCCGCGACGTATCAATCACGACCAAGGAGTACCACAGCGGCGCATGTACGCGAAAACACCCACGCCCCCGGCCGCGCCGGAGACGTGGGCGTCCGTAACCTTGCGGCCGACCGAGCTTGCTATTCCTGCGCCTGCGCGTCGTGCGCGTCGTCACGCTCGACTGCGAGAACGGCGGCCCCGTCGTGACCGCGCTGGTCGAACGGGGACGTGACCTTGACCATCTGCCCGGGCTCGATCCCCGCCAGGACGTCGAAGGTGCTCGCCGCCACTTGGGTCTTGAACGTAATGCGGCGGCTGCCCTCGTCGGCGGCAACGAATTCCGCCGGCAGGACATAGCCGTGGTCCAGACCCGACTCCCCGCGACCGGCCGGCTCGCTGTGCTGCAGGTATCGCACCGCCGTCACTTCGCGACCGTCGCCGGGAGCCCAGAGCAGCACCACGGCGTCGCCCTTGCCGAACCGCTCGACGTACCGGAACACGTGCTGCTCGGCGGCGGCTGACACCGTAACCGCCCGCTCCCCGGCGTCGAGCGCGATGAGCCTTCCGGGCCAGACGTAGGCCCGGCCTCCGCGCGCAGCCGACGCCACCGGCTTCTCCGGTGCGGGACCATGCGCGTTGACGGCCAGCAGCGCCGGCCGTGCGTCCGCCGGATGATGCGGCGACGTCATGCGCACCGCGGCACCCGCCGGCAATCCCCGCAACGCAACGCGGTCGTCCTCGGGCAGCGGTACCCGGAACGTCAGCTGCCGACCGTCCTCCGCCACCGCCTCGAAGGTCGCACGCAGCACATACCGGTCGCTGCCCCACAGACCGGAACCGTCGTCCGCCATCAGCGCACGGATGCCGCTCGCCTCGTGCTCGTGGCCAGACCAGGTGATGACGATCGGCTGACCCGCCGTCAGGCCGGAAGCCACCGCGCCCGCCGCGCTCGACACGACATGCGCGTGAACCGTCAGTGCATCGGCCGTCGCATCGAGCGCCACGAGCTCGCCATTCCAACGATACGTCGCGTCCTGCCCCAGCGCCGCCGGCTGCGGACGCCGCGAGGGCAGGTACGCGTCGACCGCCAACAGGGCGGGCTGCGCGTCGGCGGGATGGTGCGGCGAGGTCATCAGCGCCCACGCGCCACGCGTCAGCGAGCGCACCGCACCGCGACCGTCCTCCGGCAGCGGAACCCGGAAGGCCAATTGTCGGCCGCCGGCCTCCACCGCTGCGAACGTCGCGCGCAGCAGATACCGGTCGCTGCCCCACAGACCGGAACCGTCGTCCGCCATCAGCGCACGGATGCCGCTCGCCTCGTTGGCGTAGCCCGACCAAGTGATGACGATGGGCTCGCCCGCGGTCAGACCGGCCGCCGCCGAGCGCGCTGCCGCCGACACCATCTGTGCGCGCACCGTCAGCGCATCGGCCGCCTCATCCAGCGCGACGAGCTCGCCGCCCCAGCGATACGTCGCGTCCTGCCCCAGCGCCGCCGGCTGCGGATGCCGCGCCGGCGCGTAGGAATTGATGGCCATCAGCGCGGGCCCGGCGTCCGCCGGATGGTGCGGCGAGGTCATCAGCGCCCAGGCACCGCGCGTCAGCGAACGCACCGCGGCGCGGCCGTCCTCCGGCAGCGGAACCCGGAAGGCCAATTGTCGGCCGCCGGCCTCCACCGCTGCGAACGTCGCGCGCAGCAGATATCGGTCGCTGCCCCATAGACCGGAACCGTCGTCCGCCATCAGCGCACGGATGCCGCTCGCCTCGTTGGCGTAGCCCGACCAGGCGATCACGATGGGCTCGCCCGCGGTCAGATCGGCCGCTGCCGAGCGCGCCGCCGCCGACACCATCTGCGCGCGCACCGTCAGCGCATCGGCCGCCTCGTCCAGCGCGACGAGCTCGCCGCCCCAGCGATACGTCGCGTCCTGCGACAAGGCCGCCGGCCGCGGCTGCCGTGACGGCACATAGGAATTGACGGCCATCAGCGCGGGCCCGGCGTCCGCCGGATGGTGCGGCGAGGTCATCAGCGCCCAGGCACCGCGCGTCAGCGAACGCACCGCGGCGCGGCTGTCGGCCGGCAAGGGAACCCGAAAGGTCAACTGCCGGCCGCCGGCTTCGACCGCCCCGAACGTCGCGCGCAGCAGATACCGGTCGCTGCCCCACAGGCCCGAACCGTCGTCGGCCATCACGGCGCGCACACCGCTCGCCTCGTCTCCGTAGCCCGACCAGGTGATCACGATGGGATCACCCGCCGCCAGGTCCGCCGCCGCCGAGCGCGCCGCGGCCGAAACCATCTGCGCGCGCACCGTCAACGTGTCCGACGTCTCGTCGAGCGCGACGAGCTCGCCGCCCCAGCGATACGTCGCGTCCTGGGCCAGGGCTGCCGGCTGCGGCTGCCGTGACGGAATGTACGAATCGATGGCCATCAGCGCCGGCTGTGCGTCGGCCGGGTGATGCGGCGAAGTCATGCGCGCCCACGCACCCTGCGTCAACGAGCGTGCCGCGGCGCGGCTGGCCTCCGGCAACGGCACGCGGAACGTGAGCTGTCGGCCGTCAGCCTCCACCGCCTCGAACGTCGCGCGCAGCAGATACCGATCGCTGCCCCACAGGCCCGAACCGTCGTCGGCCGTCACCGCGCGCACGCCGCTCGCCTCGTCCCCGTAGCCTGACCAGGTGATCACGATGGGATCGCCCTCCGTCAGACCGCTCGCCGCCGAGCGCGCCTCGTTCGAGACCATCTGCGCGCGCACCGTTAGCGCACCAGCGGCCTCATCCAGCATCCTGAGTTCGCCGTCCCAGCGATACGTCGCACCCCGCGCCACGGGCCCCCGTCGGTCCCGCGACGGCACGTACGGGTCGACCGCCAGCAGCGGCGCCGTCCCATCCTCCGGACGTCGCGGCGAAGTCATGCGCGCCCACGCACCGCGCGTGAGCGAGCGCGCCGCGGCACGACTCAACTCCGGCAGCGGCACGCGGAACACCAGATACCGGTTGTCCGCATCGAGCGCCTCGAAGGTCGCCCGCAGCGGGAACCGCTCGTCGACGCCCTTGGACTCCGCCTGTTCGACGGTCGCCGCCGCAGCGCCCGCGCGCGCCAGCGACCAGACCCCGCTGGCCCGGTCGTCAAAGCCCGCCCAGGTGACGACGACCGAGTCGCCCGCACGCAGGCCGTCGCTCTGCTGCACAACAGCGGGCGACAGGATGCGGGCCTTGACGGTCAGCGTCCCGGCGCGCTCGTCGAGCGCCACCAGCTCGCCAGTCCACCGGTACGTCTCCTCTGGCGATGACGAGGCAGTCGATGTGGGGGTTGCCGTACCGGCCACCCAGATGAGCAGACCGACCGCGCAGGCCGCGGCACGCACACACCCGGTCGCCCTGCTCCGCTGTTCCGTCTGATTCAGCATGACTCACTCCTTACGTCATCACCGCGGATGAACGGCGGGGCTGCCGTGCATCGCGTGACACAAGCCGTCTGAACGAGCCGGCGGCGCCTCGCGCAACCCCTGCGCAAGAACGAGAGTCTCCGCGTGTACAGAGACCGACCGTCGCCGACCGAAGACTGGCTCTGGGAGTAGCCGTCTACGAAGGACGGAGGCTTGACCTAGTGCCTCCCGCAAGCATTATGAAGACGAAGACAGCGGCGGTCAAGGAGAGAATGAGAACATGCTACGTCTCCCTGACGATCTCGGAGACGTCGGCGAGCTGCAGAATCACCTGCTCGACCTCCCGCATGAGGCGCAGGCGGGCCCCACGCAGCGATTCGTCGTCCGCCATGACGAACACCTCGGTGAAGAAGCGGTCGACGGCGGGCCCGATCTTCGCCGCCTCGGCGAACGCCGCGCGGAACCGGGTGCCTTCCCGCACGGCCGCGTCGATGACGGACCGACGCGCAGTCAGCTCGTCGCACAGCGCGCGCTCGGCGGGCTCGGTCAGGACGGCTTCGAACGGTGCGCCGCCTGCCAGTTGGGCCGCATCGCGAGGCAGCTCCTGGGCGATGTTCTTCACCCGCTTGAAGAGCGTAGCCAGGGTCCGGAAGTCGGACGTACTCGTGAACTCCGGAAGCACGTCCAGCTTGCGGCGCGCGTCCAGCGGGCGGATTTCGTCCAACGGCTGGTGCGTGACCGCGCGGACGTTGCGCCGGTCGAATCCCCGCTCCTCGAGAAGGTAGCGGAGCCGATCGAGCAGGAAAGCGGTTTCGCGCGCGCGCGCGGCGTCATCGGTCTCGTTCGCCGGCGCAGGCGGCGCCAGGCTCCACAGCGCGCCCAACGGCACGCGCGCCTCCAGGCCGGTGAGCTCCGGAAGGTCGATCAGGATCCGCAGCAGGCCCTGCGCCTGCCGGCGAATCCCCAGCGGGTCGCGCGACCCGGTCGGCTTCTCTCCGGCGCCGAACAGGCCGGCGACAGTATCCGCCTTGTCGGCCAGCGCCACCGCCGCCCAGGTGACCGCGGCTGCGCCCAGGGCCGCTCTCGACGGCGGATCGTCCGGGCCGACACCGATCGGCAGGTAGTGGTGGTAGATGGCCTTCCAGACCGCCTCGGGCTCCCCCTGCTCGCGCGCGTAGACGCCGCCCATCACGCCCTGCAGCTCCGGGAACTCGCCCACCATGTCCGTGGCGAGGTCCGCCTTCGCCAGCGTGGCCGCGCGCCGGGCGTCGACCGCCGCCTCCGGGCAGCCGAGCACGTCGCGGGCGATGCGCTCGGCCAGCACGGCGATGCGCTCCGACTTGTCCCGATAGCTCCCGAGGTGCTTGTGAAACAGCAACGTGTCGAGCCGCTCCAGGCGATCGTCCAGCCGCCGGGCGCGGTCGGCGTCCCAGAAGAAACGGGCGTCGCGCAGCCGGGCCACGAGCACCCGTTCCGCGTTGCGGGCGATACGCGCTACGTTGTCGCGCGGCGTGTTGGTCACCGCCAGGAAGTGCGGCAGCAGCCGCCCGCCAGCGGCGACGACCGGAAAGTAGTGCTGGTGGTGCACCATCGTGGTCGACAGCACCTCGTCCGGCAGCGACAGGAACTCCGCCGGAAAGGTGCCGGTCACCACCGCCGGATGCTCCACCAAGTCGGGCACCTCGCGGGCCAGCGCCGACTGCGTCTCGATGGGCGCCACCGAGCCGCCGACGCGGCGGGCGCAGGCCGCGAGCTTGCGGGTCACTCGCGCGCGACGATCGGCGCGATCGATCAGAACATACGCACGCCCCAGCCGCCGCCGATAGTCGGCGAACGACGCCACCTCGAGCGGCGCGCCGGCCTCGCCCTCGCGGGTGAAGAAACGGTGCCCATAGGTGACGTTGCGCGCGCGGACCGGCGCCACGCCGGCCGCCTGCGCACCGGCCGTGCGGCCGATGACGAACGGCACGACCCGACCACCGTACAGGAACAGCAACCAGCGGATGGGCCGACCGAAGAGGAACTCGCCGCGCCCGTCGTCCAGCTCGGCGTCCCAGCGCATCGCTTTCGGGAACGCCAGATCACGCAGCGTGGCGGCGAGCACCGTCGCGAGCACCGAGCGGGTCGAGCCGCCCCGCTGCCGGCACCGGTACACCAGGTAATCGCCCCTGCCTGTGTCGATCCGCTCCAACGCGGCCACGTCCACACCCTGCTTGCGGGCGAACCCCAGGGCCGCCCGCGTAGGCTTGCCCGCCGCGTCGAAAGCCGCCCGCACGGGCGGCCCCGTCACCGTCTCCTCCAGATCCGACTGGCGGTCGGCCAGCTCGGCAACGGTCGCCACCAACCGGCGCGGGCCCACGAACGCCTCGACGGGGGTGCGGCAAACTACCCGCGCCGCTTCCAGGCGGGCAGTCAGCCGCCCTGCAAGCTGCGCCTCGAGGTCCGGGAGCCAGCTCGCCGGCATCTCCTCGCAGCCGATTTCGAGCAAGAGCTCGCGGTGGGCCATGCTCAGGCGCCCTCCGCCGGCGCCGCTGTGGACGCCTCGCGCTCCCGGGCCACATGAGCTTCCGCAATGGCGACCGCCAGCTTCCGCACGCGCAGGATGTAGGCCGCGCGCTCGGTCACGCCGATGCTGCCGCTGGCGTCGAGCAGGTTGAACGTGTGCGAGCACTTGAGGCAGTAGTCCAGCGCCGGCAGCGTCAGCCCCGACGTGAGCAGCCGCTCCGCCAGCTCGTAGTAGCGGTCGAACAGTTCCCGGTGCGCGCGGGCGTACTCGCCAGCCGGCAGGTCCACCTGGCCGAAGGCGTACTGCGACTGCTCCACCTCCTCGCGGTGCCGCACCTCGCCGTAGGAGACACCCGGCGACCACTCCAGGTCGTAGACGTTGTCGACCCCCTGCAGATGCATGGCAATCCGCTCGAGCCCGTAGGTCAGCTCGACGGATATCGGTGCCAGGTCGAAGCCGCCCGCCTGCTGGAAGTAGGTGAACTGCGTGATCTCCAGCCCGTCGAGCAGGACCTGCCAGCCGATGCCCCAGGCGCCGAGCGTCGGCGATTCCCAGTTGTCCTCCTCGAAACGGACATCGTGCCGGGTCGGATCGATGCCGCAGGCCTCGAGACTGTCCAGATAGATGCGCTGGGCTGCGTCCGGCGACGGCTTCAGGATCACCTGGAACTGATGGTGCTTGAACAGCCGGTTGGGGTTCTCCCCGAACCGCCCGTCGGCCGGCCGCCGCGACGGCTGCACATAGGCCACGTTCCAGGGTCGCGGCCCGAGGACGCGCAGAAACGTCTCGGGGTGCATCGTGCCGGCGCCGACCTCGACATCCAGTGGCTGCTGGATGAGGCAGCGCCGCTCCGACCAGAAACTCGACAGCGACAGGATGAGGTCCTGGAGCGTCATGACTCGAACGACCCTCGCGGTGTCCCGCGGCCTGACATGCACGGGGTGGAATCTGCGTCCATTCTAGCGCAGCCCCGCCGCGGCGACGGGGGCAGCGGTGGCGGTCGGCTCGGCCGCATTGCAGGCTTGGAGGCGGTCAGACGCCGCCGGCGTGCAGCTCCCGCAGCACGCGCAGCGAGCGCAGCTCCTTCTGCAGATTGGCGGCAATCAGCAGCCGGTGGACCACCGCCAGCTCGCGTGCTGCGCGCGGCGGCAGGTCGACGTCGCCCAGTTGCTCGGGCGGCCGCTTCGACGCGGCGCTCAGAAACGCCAGCGCGGCCGGCGACAGGTCGGTACCGTCGCCGGCAGGGCCGCAGTCCCGACACACGCATAAGCCGTACGGCACGGTCACCTGGGCGCCCCGCTCGCGCAGCCCGGCGCCGCATTCGTGACAGGCCGCGAACGACGGATAGACGCCCTGCAGGCGCAGCAGCCAGTACTCGAAGTAGCGGGCGACGGGTCCCGCGGGGACGCCCGAGGCAAGCGCGGCCATGACCGTGGTGCCGAGCCGGAACAGGCGCTCGCTCGGGTCGCCTTCGGGCGCCCACTCGTCGATCAGCTCGGCGAAGTAGCCCGCATGCTCGAGCACCTCCGCCCTGCCGCTCGCCAGCGGTGAAAGCACCGGCTCCACGTAGGTGAGTCGCACGAGCTCGCGGTGCTCGCGCTCGAAGTAGGCTACGCGCGCCCTCGTGAACGCCTCCAGCCCGCCCGAGAATCGCGACCGCATCCGCCGCGCGCCCTTGGCGACCCCGCGCCGCTTGCCCCGATCGCTGGTGAGAAAGACGACTATCCGATCCGCCTCGCCCAGCTTGTAGGTGCGCAGGATCAGTGCGTCGGCCGTGTACAGCGGCATTGTTCCGGAGCCGAGCCCGCCACTATTCTATCGCCAGCGTCCCGCGGCGCGGTCGGACGCCGGCAAGGAGGTAGCCGATGCACAGTCACCAATCGACATTCGTTGTCGGCCTGGGCGCCTGCGCCGTCCTGTGGGCGGCAACGCCGTGCGGCGGCCAGACGCCGCCAGCGACCGCCGTCCGCATGATCGCGGTCGAAGGCGAGGGTGCCCACTACTGGCCGCGGTGGCGCGGCCCCTCCGGGCAGGGTCTCGTCGACGACACCGGCTACCCCGACCGCTGGAGCGCCGACGACAACATCGTCTGGCGGGTGCCGGTCCCCGGCAGCGGCAACTCCTCGCCCGTCGTGTGGGACGACCACATCTTCCTCACCACAGGACGGGACGGCGGCAGCCGCCTCTCCGTGCTGGCGTACCGGCGCAGCGACGGCGCGCTGCGCTGGGAGACCGAGGTGGCGCCGGGTCCGCCCGAGGCGGTCCACCGTAAGAACGGTCCCGCATCGGCGACGCCGGTGACCGACGGCGAGCGCGTATACGCGTCGCTGGGCGGGCGCGGCCTGGTGGCCCTCGACTTCGATGGGCGCCTGCTTTGGCATACCGGGATCGGCCGGGTTGCCAACTACCACGGCCCGGCCGGATCGCCTCTGCTCTACCGCGACCGCCTGATCCTCTATCAGGACCAGCGCGGGGGAGGATTCGTCGCCGCCTACGATACAGCCACCGGCGCCCAGGTATGGCGCACGGCGCGGGAAGCCAGCGTCGGCTGGGGCACGCCAGTGGCCATTCGCGTCGGCGACCACGACGAGATCGTGGTCAGCAGCCAGCACACGGTCCGCGCCTACGACCCCGACAGCGGTGGCGAGCTGTGGAGCTGCGACGGCAACCGGTTCGAGGTCATTCCCACCCCGGTGGTCGCGGCCGGCCTCGTCTTTTGCACGTCGGGCCGCGCGGGTCCCACGCTGGCGATCCGACCCGGTGGACAGGGCGACGTCACCCGCACTCACGTCGCCTGGTCGACGCCTCGCGGGTCGCCGTTCGTGCCGTCACCCATCGCCTACGGCGGCTACCTGTACACGATCAACGACATGGCGAGCATCGTTACCTGCTTCGATGCCGCCACCGGCGCCGTGCGGTGGCAGCAGCGGCTCGGCCGCGCCATGCGCGAGGGATTCTCGGCCTCGCCCGTTGCGGTGGACGGCAAGCTGTTCTTCACCAACGACAACGGCATCACATTCGTCGTACGGGCCGGTCCGCAGTTCGAGCTCCTGCACAGCAACGATATCGGCGCGCGCACGCTGGCCTCGCCGGCACTCGTCGACGGACGCTGGTACATCCGGACCGAGAACGAGCTGATCGCCATCGGCTGACAGGGTGGACATGGAGCGAATCACGACCCCGCGCAACCCGAGCGCGAGCTGCCTCGTTTCCACCATAGCCACGTTCCTCTCCGGGCAGGACGTGATCACGATCGAGGACATACATCGGTCGCTCGAAAACGAGATAGCCGCGGCCGGCCCCGCAGCCGTCGAGCGCCTGCTCGACCGCCTCTCGGACAACGACAGCGCCTGGCAGTACTATCCGTCCGACCCCCTGGCGCGACGGATGCACCACGTCCTCGCCGCCAAGCTGCTCCATCCCGACTGCACCTTGGCGGGCACCGCCAATCTCCAGGCCGTCCGCGGCGAGGCGGTCGTCCTCTTCTCGAACCATCTGTCGTACGCGGACGCCAACCTCGTCGAGATTCTCGCCAAGCGCTCCGCCGCATCCCACCTGGCGGACCGCCTCACGGCCATCGCCGGCCCCAAGGTGTACACCAACCGCCGGCGTCACTTCTCCAGCCTGTGCTTCGGCACCGTCCGCACCCCACAGAGCCACGTCGTCTCGACGGGCGAGGCAACCATGAACGCCCGGGATGTCGCCCGCGCCGCCCGTCAGTCCATCGCCGCAGCCCACCAGCGACTTCGTCGGGGAGACGCCCTGCTGGTGTTCGGAGAAGGAACCCGCAGCCGTCAGGGCACGCTGCAGCGCATGCTCGCCGCCGGGGCCCGCTACCTGGAAGCCCGCGACGTCCGCGTGCTGCCCGTCGGCATCACCGGCACGGAGCAACTCTTCCCGATCGGCGAGCCCGGGTTGCACCCGGTCCGCGCCAACGTCACCGTCGGCCGCCCCCTGCGCGGTACCGACCTTCTGAAGGCCAGCCGGGGCAACCGCCAGCTCTTGATGGACGCCGTCGGCCTCGCCGTCGCCGACGTCCTCCCGCAGAGCTATCGCGGGGTATACGGCGCCGACGTCCCGGACTTGTCGGAGGCGCGCCGCCTGGTGGGTGACTTGGAATGAACCTATGCGGTGTCCATTGACCCCATCTACGGCTTCAGGTTCGCCGACCAGCTCCCAGCCGCGGGTCACACAACCTCAGTGGCTTGGAACACGAAGGTATTCCCGGCAACATCCAATTACGATATTCTCTTCGATGGCGTCCCAGTGAAAATGAACACGTATCGTCCGCGTCCGGTTGTCAGCCACGCCTATCCTGAGATGCCGGAACATCTCCACGAGCTTTCCATTGTAAGCGAATATCCTAAGTCCCCACTTTAGTTGTTCAGGATGAAGTTCATATCCGAGCTGCGCCTTGAACCAACCGCCGATGGCTTCGAATACTGCCTCCTCTATATCGATTCCATGAGTCCGCAGGTGGTTTGCGTAGACCAACATTGGGCGGCACTCTGGTAACGAGCGTTTTGGGATATATCACAATGGCCGACCGCTGACTGGCAGGTCCGGGGTGCGATGGGCGCGAGAGGCAGGCCGTGGTGTGGCGGGCGCTGGAGGCCACCATGGAGGCGGCGCCGAGCCGGTAGATCTGGACTGGGCAGCCTGGGAAAACGACGAGGAGATGGGCGCCAACCTCCGCACAGCTGCGATGGGTACGGTGACCGAGTGCCCGCTGGCAGACGGCCGGCCATTGCCCATTCTTGTGCCTGCCGCTATCTCAAGTCGCTGGGATCTCTGGTGGAGCATGGAGCCAACTATTGGCTTGATTGTCCTCCGGCGTCTGCTGCGGATTGTTGCGGCAGATCTCTACGCACGGACGCTCTTCCGCCACGTCGAGACCATTGGCGGGCATCCACTCTTCCATCAGCGCGCCGTACGTGTCCGCCAGCTTTGCACAGGAGCCGCGATGGGTCGTGACAGCACGGCTGCCGCCGGCGATGTCCCACACAGTAGCCGAGGTGTCTGACCGAGGGCGTAGTATATCAATGCCATCGAACGCCGCAGGCGTGCGGGGCCGGAGGAACATAACCGAACAGCGGCTGGCGAACCCCCTGGAGAGCGACAAGATGGCAAACCGATGCGTACCATAGGCAACATCATCTGGATACTGCTGGGGGGCGTCTGGATGAGCCTCGGCTGGGCAATCGCCGGGGTGGTCATGTACCTGACGGTCATCGGCATCCCGTGGGGACGTTCGTGCTTCGTCATCGCCGGATTCACGCTTGTTCCGTTCGGGCACGAGGCCGTGCCCCGCGAGCAGGTGACGGGCCGGGACGACGTCGGCACGGGAGACGCCGGCCTGGTGGGCAACATCCTGTGGCTCGTGCTGGCCGGCTGGTGGCTCGCGCTGGGCCACGTGGTGGCCGGCATCACGACCTGCCTGACCGTCATCGGCATCCCCTTCGGCATCCAGCACTTCAAGCTGGCCGGGATATCGCTGATGCCGATCGGCCAGACCGTCGTGCCCAAGGAGGTCGCGGCACGACTCCGCCGGTAAGACCTCACTCCAGGTCCGCAAAAACGGGGGCGTGGTCGGACACGGTGTGGCCGTCCTGCTTCTTGCGGTACTCGCGGTCGATCTCGACGCGGCGCACCCGGGACGCCACGGCGGAGGTGCCCAGCAGTAGGTCGATGCGCAGCCCGAGGCCGCGGTGGAAGCAGCCGCCCCGGTAGTCCCACCAGGAGAACTTCTGCGTGTTCGGGTGCAGGTGACGGAACAGGTCGATGAGCCCCAGGTCGAGGAGCGACCGGTAGCGGGCGCGCTCCTCACCAGTGCAGAAGATCGAGCCGTCGGCGGCCTCCCCCTCCCAGCAGTCCAGCGCGGCGGGCACGACGTTGAAGTCGCCGCCGATGACGAAGGCGTCATCCCGATCGACGCCCGCGAGGTAGTCCCGCAGCGCGTCGAACCAGGCGAGCTTCACCGCGAAGTCGGGGTGGTCGAGCGTCTTGCCGTTGGGACAGTACACCGTGGCGAACTGCAGCCCGCCGACCCGGACGCGCAGCAGGCGCGCGCCGTCGTCCTCCCGGCCGGGCAGTCCCTTGACGTCCACGTCGGCCGGCGTCCGGCTGAGCACGGCCACGCCGTTCCAGCCCTTCTGGCCGTGGACCACGGTGCGGTATCCGAGCGCCTGGAAATCCTCGTGCGGAAACTCCTCACCGCTCACCTTCACTTCTTGCAGCCCGACCACATCCGGCGCGCGGCGCTCGAGCCAGTGCACGAGCAGGCCCATGCGCGCCCGCAGGCCGTTGACGTTCCAGGTCGCGATGCGCATGGCGCACCAGTATCGCACGCCCCCGCGGAGGTCCCCGCGACGCGGCGAGTCGTCAGGCGAGTGCTCAGACGGCCACGTCGAGGTACTGCAGGAACATCGTCGCCAGTCCCAGGAAGGCGAAGAAGCCGAACATGTCCGTAAGCGTGGTGATAAAGACGGCCGAGGCCAGCGCCGGGTCTATCTTCAACGCCCGCAGGGCTATCGGAATGAGGGTCGCGGCGACGGCGGCTACCAGCAGGTTGACCACCATGGCCAGTGCCAGGATACCCCCGAACCAGGGGTTGCCGACCACGACCCAGGCCACCCCGGCGCCCACCAGGCCCAACAGGAGTCCGTTGCCCAGACCGACCAGCGCCTCCTTCCCGAGCACCTTGCGGGAGTTGCTCCAGGCGAGCTCGCCGAGGGCGATGCCCCGCACCACCACGGTGAGGGTCTGCGTCGCCGCGTTGCCGCCCATGCTGGCAACGATCGTCATGAAGGCCGCCAGCGCCACGACCTGGTCGATGGTCGACTGGTAGTAGCGCACGATGAACGCGGCCAGAATGGCCGTCAGCAGGTTGATGCCGAGCCACGGGAGGCGCTTGCGCCAAGCCTCGCCCGCCGAGGTCGAGACGTGCTCGTCGCTGGACATGCCGGCCATCCGGTAGATGTCCTCGGTGGCCTCGTCCTTGATGATGTCGATGACGTCGTCGACCGTGATGATCCCGACCAGCTTGTTCTGCTCGTCGACGACCGGCAGCGCGAGCAGGTTGTAGGACGCCACCGTCTCGGCGACCTCCTCCTGGTCCATGTCGACCCGGGCGCGGACCAGATCCGTCGTGCCGATCCGCGCCAGCGGGGTTTCGGGCGCCACCAGCAGCAGGCGCCGCAGCGAGACCACCCCCACCAGATGCCGCCGCTCGTCGACGAGATAGAGATAGAAGACCATCTCGACCTCGCGCGACTGCTGAAGCGCGGCGATGGCCTCGCCGGCCGTCAGATCCTCGGCCAGCGCGAAGACGTTCGGGTTCATGATGCGGCCGGCGGTCTGGTCGTCGTACTCGAGCAGGTGCTGGACCTCGCCCGATTCCTTCTGCCGCATCGATTCGATCACGGCGGCCGACAGCTCGTCGGGCAGCGCGCCGAGCAGCGCGGCCGCGTCGTCCGAGGGCAGGTCCTGGAGCAGCCGGGCCAGCTCGTCGGCCGGATAGTCCACGAGCATGGCGGCGGCGATCTCCGAGTCCAGCTCGGTGAGCGCCTCCATGGCCAGACGGCTGCTGTGGCCGAGCAGCGTGTTGAAGACGGAGCGGCGCCCGCGATCCGGCAGGCTGGCGAAGACTTCAGCGAGGTCGGCGGGATGCTGCTTCTGGAGCAGGTTGACCAGATTTGCGGTGGCGCCTATCCGCTGCAGTCGCCTGACCGAGTCGAGCACGACGTCGATTCTGCGCTGAGGCGGCATGGGAATGACCCGGGCGGTCCTGTTCGTCCACCGATATCCGCGAGGAGCCTGGTCTGCCTGGTTGTTGTCCCACTGCTCCGGTTCCTGAACTTTTCAGTCTACCACAGCGTTGCCGGCACCCGGCGGCGGCGAAAACGCCGTCAGCGTCGCCGTGACAGCCCCAGATCGTCGAGGACCCGCTCGTCCTCGCGCCAGCCGGCCCGCACGCGCACATGCAGATCGAGGTACAGCCGGGCCGCGAAGAAGCGCTCGAGATCCGCGCGCGCCTCCGTGCCGATCTGCTTGAGCAGCGCGCCGCGGCGGCCGATCACGATCGCCTTCTGCGAGCTGCGCTCGACGAGGATCGAGCAGAACACCCGCATGATGCCATCGTCGCTCGCATCCTCGAAGCGATCGACAACGACCGCTGTCGAGAACGGAAGCTCGGCGCGGGTGTGCCGCAGCACCTTCTCGCGCACGGCCTCGGCCACGAGGACTCGCTCCGGCTGGTCGGTCAGGTAGTCGTCGGGGTACAGCGGCTCGCCTGGCGGCAGGGCGTCGAGCACGGCGGACAGGAGCCCCTCGCATCCGTCGCCGGTCCTGGCGGATACCGGCACGAGCGCGGCGAAGTCCCGCTGCCGCCGATACCAGTCGATGAGCGGCAGCAGCCGCTGCTTGGCGATGAGGTCGATCTTGTTCAGCGCGGCAACCACCGGCACCTGCGCCCGCTCGACCAGTCCCAGCACGTAGCGGTCCCCGGCCCCCGTCGCGACCGCGGCGTCGAGCACGAGCACGAGGACGTCCACCTCGCGGATAGTGTCGAGCGCGAGATCGACCATCCGCGCGTTCATGCGATGCAGGGGGCGGTGAATCCCGGGTGTATCGACGAAAACCACCTGCCCGGGACGCTCGCCGGAGACGTTTCTGACGCCGACGATGCGGTTCCGCGTCGTCTGCGGCTTGTCCGACACGATGGCCAGCCTGGCCCCGACGAACAGGTTCAGGAGCGTCGATTTGCCGGCGTTGGGCCGCCCGATCAACGACGCGAACCCGGCCCGCATCTATCGCGCCGCGGCGCTCACGGATTCGGGTCGCCGCCGCATCCGGACCCGCTGGATGCGACGCTCCTCCCCGTCGAGGATCTCGACGTCCACCCGGTCGACCACCAGGTTCTCGCCCACGCGCGGCACGCGTCCCAGCCGCGCCAGCAGGTAGCCGCCGACCGTCTCGAAGCCCTGCCGCTCGACCTCGACGTCGAGCCGCTCGGCCATGTCGTCCACCCCGACAGTGGCGGAGAAGACGTAGCTGCCGCCGCCCTCATCCACGATCGGCTCGGCTTCGACGTCGTACTCGTCCCGAATCTCGCCGACGATCTCCTCGAGCAGATCCTCGATCGTGACCAGGCCCGCGGTACCGCCGTACTCGTCGTGGACGATGGCAATCTGCACCTGCTGACGCTGGAAGTCCTTGAGCAGGGCCGCCACGCGCTTGGCCTCCGGAACGACGTACGCCGGCCGCATGAGGTGCTCGACCGCCCGTTCGTCGGCGGCCGCGTTCGACAGGGGCACCAGATCCTTGACGAAGACGAAGCCGAGGATGTTGTCGAGGTCGTCCTGATAGACCGGCAGCCGGGAGTACTGCTGCTCGGCGAACAGCTCGCGCAGCGCAGTCAGCGTCGTACCCGCCGGCACCGCTACGATGTCGGGACGCGGCGTCATCACCTCGCGTACGACCGTATCGCTGAACTCGACGACCGACTGCAGGAGCTGCCGCTCCTCGTGTTCGTCGATCTCCGAGTCGAGCCCTGCCTCCCGCTGGTCGTGCGGGGCGGCCTGCACGTCGGCGGCAGCGCCGTGCGCGTCAGACCGATCCCGTCGTGGCCCGCTCAGGCGGTCGGCCAGCGCGCCGGTCACCGGATGCAGCAGCCGGGCCAAACCGTGGAAGGACGGCAACAGGACCGTCAACACCCGCTCCGGATTCCGGCGTACGACGAGCAGCGGAAGCACGTGCCCGCACGCCAGCACGAACACGACGAGCCCGGCGACCACCAGCCACACACCCGGACTGCGGCGCTCGTCGAGCAGCAGCGCCAACGTGGTGACCAGCGCAACCGTCACGGCCTGTAGCAGGCCGGCGGTCACGAACAGGCGGGCAGGTTCCTCCAGGTAGTACCCGAGCAGGCCGGGCTGCCCGTGCCGCTCGGCATTCAGCCGCAGGGGCAACCGCATCAGCACGCTGAACGCCGTCTGCACCGTCCCGAAGTACAGCGCCGCACAGGCCAGGAGGAATACGAGCAGGGGAATCACCGCGCGCCCTCGGCCAGGCCGGCCCGCCGCCACAACCGACGCTCGAAACGCGCCATCCGGCCGTTGTCCCGCGTGTGGTCGTACCCCAGCAGATGCAGCAGCCCATGCAGCGCGAGTCGCCGCAGCTCCTCGTCGACCGGATGTCCCGCGTCGCGGGCCTGCTTCGCGGCCACGCGGGTGGCTATGACGACGTCGCCCAGAAACCGACGCCGGGTCCCCGGCAGCCGCGGGTTGCGGTCGGCGGGAAACGACAACACGTCGGTGCGGCGGGCGATGCCGCGGAACTGCCGGTTCAGGGCGCGCATCTTGGTGTCGCTCACAAGTGCGACGACCATCTCGCTGCACGCGGCGGCGGCCGGGGCGGCGCGCGCCAGCCAGCCCGGCAGATCGCCGGCGGTCCGCGGGCGACCGCGGCCGTCGGTGACGACGACGCGCAGGGGGGAGGTGGCTGTCACGGAAGCCGCGGATCGACCCGGTCGTCCGTGGTCGCGTCCTCGTACGCCTTGACGATCGCCTGCACCAGGGGATGGCGGACGACGTCCCGCTCGTCGAAACGCACGGTCGCCACCCCATCGATGGCGCGCACGACCCGAATCGCCTCCACCAGCCCCGAAACCCGGCCGGACGGCAGGTCGATCTGCGTCACGTCGCCCGTGATCACGGCCTTCGACCCGAACCCCATGCGGGTCAGGAACATCTTCATCTGCTCGCTCGTGGTGTTCTGGGCCTCGTCGAGAATGACGAACGCGTCGTTGAGCGTCCGCCCGCGCATGAAGGCAATGGGTGCAATCTCGATGACGCCGCGCTCGAGCAGCCGCTCGACGCGGTCGGCGTCGAGCATGTCGTACAACGCGTCGTACAGCGGGCGCAGGTAGGGGTTGACCTTCTCCTGGAGATCGCCGGGCAGAAAGCCGAGCTTCTCGCCCGCCTCGACCGCCGGCCGCGCGAGGATGATACGGGTCACCCGTTTGGATGTGAGGAACGCGACGGCCTCCGCCATGGCGAGATAGGTCTTGCCCGTGCCCGCCGGCCCCACGCCCAGAACGATGTCGTAGCGCTCGATCGCATCGAGGTAGCGCCGCTGGTTCACGCTCTTCGGCCGTACCTGCCGGCGGCCGGAGGGACGCAGCGGCGCCCGCACGAAGTAGTCGCGCAAGTCGACGCCCGCATCCTCCGCCGTCAAGCGCGCGGCGCGCTGTACGTCGCCCGCAGCCAGCTCGTACCCCTCGCGCACGAGCACCGACAACTGACCGATGACCCGCTCGACCGCGCCAACGCCCGGCTGCGCGCCTTCGACCAGCAATTGCTGTCCGTCGGTTCGAATCTGAACGTCGAAGAGACTCTCGAGGTTCCTGAGATTCTCGTCGTAGGAACCGAACAGGGTCTCGACGCCCTCGTCGGGAATGGAGATCTTCGCGCAGGAAGGGGTTGCGATGAACGTGTCTCCGTGGCGAACAGCCGATTGTAAACACGAGCGCCCGGCGCCGGTCAAGCGGCCTCCACGGGGCCGTCGGCTACCGATCGAGGTGCAGTTCGCGCAGCTGCCGGCGGTCGACGGCGGAGGGCGATCCGGCCATCAGATCGACCGCGCCGGCCGTCTTCGGGAACGCCATGACGTCGCGAATCGACGATTCTCCGGCCAGCAGCGCCACAATCCGGTCCAGCCCGAGCGCGATGCCGCCGTGCGGCGGCGTGCCGTACTGCAGGGCGTCGAGAAAGAACCCGAAGCGTGCCCGGGCCTCCTCGTCGTCGATCTGCAGGAGCCGGAAAACGCGTGCCTGCAGCGCCGCGTCGTGGATTCGGATGCTGCCGCCGCCGATCTCGCTGCCGTTGAGCACCAGGTCGTACGCACGCGCGCGTGCGGCCGCCGGGTCGTCTTCGAGGCGTTCGACATCCTCGGGCCGGGGCGACGTGAAGGGATGGTGCATCGACACCAGCCGCCGCTCCGTCTCGCTCCACTCCAGCAGGGGAAAGTCGACGACCCAGCTCAGCGCGACGCGATCCTCGTCGATCAACCCGGCCCGCCCGGCGAGCCGCAGACGAAACCGGCCGAGCAGGATCGAGGCGTCGTAGCGACGGCCCGCCGCGATGAGCGTCAGATCGTCCCGTCCCGCCGCCACCGTGTCGACGACGCGCGCCAGCGCTTCCGGGCCCGCCGCCTTGAGAATGGAGCTCTGGATCTCCCCGTCCGGGGACTGCCGCACCCACACGAGCCCCTGCGCGCCGAGCGCCAGCGCCTCGTCGACCAGGTTGTCGATCTGGGCGCGCGACTGCCGGCCGGCACCCGGAACCACCAGGGCGCGCACGGATCCGCCCCCGGCCACAATCTCCCGGAACACCTTGAACTCGCCGTCGCGGAAGACGTCGGAGACGTCCTGCACCGGCATGTCGAAGCGCAGGTCCGGCTTGTCACTGCCATAGCGCTCCATCGCCTCGGCGTACGACAGCCGCGGAAACGGTGCCGGGACCTCCTTGCCGATCTGCCGGAACACCGCCTGCATGAGGCGCTCGACCGCGCCGAACACCACGTCCTCGGTCACGAAGGACATCTCGATGTCGACCTGCGTGAACTCCGGCTGCCGGTCCGCGCGCAGATCCTCGTCGCGAAAACACTTGACGATCTGGAAGTAGCGATCCATGCCGCCGATCATCAGGATCTGCTTGAAGATCTGCGGCGACTGCGGCAGGGCGTAGAACTGGCCGGCGTGCAGCCGGCTCGGCACCAGATAGTCGCGCGCACCCTCCGGCGTGGACTTGGTCAGCAGAGGCGTTTCGATCTCCCAGAAACCCTCCGCGTCCAGGCTGTTGCGGACCGCCATGGTGATGCGGTGGCGCAGCCCGAGGTTGGCCCGCATGCGAGCGCGGCGCAAGTCCAGGTAGCGGTAGCGAAGGCGCGTCTCCTCGGAGACGGGAGTCTCCTCGTCGATCTGGAAGGGCGGGGTGAGCGCCTCGCTCAGCACGGTGACCGTGCGCACGGCGACCTCCACCTCGCCGGTGGCGATCTTCGGGTTCAGCGTCTCCGCCGACCGGCGCTCGACCGCGCCCGCGACGGCCGCCACGAACTCGGCCCGCAGCCGCTTCACCGCGGCGTGGACCGCTTCGCCCTCGCGTGCCACCACCTGCGTGATGCCGTGCCGGTCGCGCAGATCGACGAAGGTCAGCCCGCCGAGGTCCCGGACCTTGTGGACCCACCCGGCCAGGACCACCTCGGTGCCGATGTCCTGCACGCGCAGCTCGCCGCAGGTATGGGTTCGCACCAGCGCCTCGGACCGCTCACTCACCCCTTCACCACCTCAACCTCACGCCGGCGTCCCGCCGGCCAGCCGTTCCACGACCTCCGACCGCGCCACGGTCGCCTGCTCTCCCGAGCCCATGTCCTTCACCGTCACCTCGCCGCGCGCCAGCTCGTCGTCGCCCAGCAGGAGGACGCGCCGCGCGCCGGCCCGGTCGGCCCGCTTCATCTGCGCCCGCAGCGAGCGCGCCTCGTAGTCGACCAGCGCGGTCAGCCCGGCATGCCGCAGGTCACGGGCCAGCACGTGCGCCGGCTGCCGCGCAGCGTCGCCCAGCGCCACGACGAATGCGTCGGGCACGCCGGCGGCAGCGCCCGCCGGCATGGCGAGCACGAGCCGTTCCAGCCCGGCGGCAAACCCAATGCCGGCGCGCTCGGGGCCGCCGAGCTGTTGCACCAGCCCGTCGTAGCGCCCGCCCCCGAGCAGCGCATTCTGCGCGCCGAGCTGCCCGCTCAGCACCTCGAAGGTGGTCCGCGTGTAGTAGTCGAGCCCGCGCACCAGACGGTGCGAGACGCGGTAGTCGAGTCCGAGCGCCGCGAGCTGCGTGGTCATCGCCGCAAAGTGCTTGCGGCAGTCGTCGCACAGGTGGTCCGTCGAATGCGGCAGCGCGTCGACTATCGGCTGACAGGCCGGCACCTTGCAGTCGAAGATGCGCAGCGGGTTGGTGGCGGCGCGGCGGCGGCAGTCGCCGCACAGCGCAGGCAGCCGGTCGCCGAGCGCGTCGAGCAGCGCCCGGTTGAACCCCGGTCGGCAGCGCCGGCAACCGACCGAGTTGACCACCAGCGCGGCATCCTCGATGCCGAGTGCCCGCACCAGCGCCGCGGCCATCTCGATCACCTCGGCGTCGAGAGCGGCGGCCGTGATGCCGAACACCTCCACGTCGAGCTGATGAAACTGCCGGTAGCGCCCCTTCTGCGGCCGCTCGTAGCGGAACATCGGCCCGAGGCTGAACAGCTTCACCGTCGGCAGGTGCTGTTCGAGCGCGTGCTCGACGAAAGCCCGCACCATGCTGGGCGTTGCCTCCGGTCGCAGCGTGACCCGCTCGCCGCCTCTGTCCTCGAACGCGTACATCTCCTTCTGGACGATGTCGGTGGTCGCACCGGTACCCTTGGCGAAGAGCTCCTCGCGCTCGATGACCGGCGTGCGGATCTCCCGGTAGCCGTAGCGGGTGCAAACCGCGCGGATCACGTGCTCGACCCGCTGCCAGCGTTCGCTCTCGCCCGGCAGGATGTCACGGGTACCTCGAATGGCCGGGATCATGGAACCATGTCGGATGAGACGCACGCAGCGGCCGCGAGGGGCGGCGGCTGCCCGAGATTATAGCCGGCGGCGGCGGCGCCTGCCGGCGGCGGCCCCGGCGCGCCCGGCCGGCCGCCGCGCACCGGCTGCCGGCAGGGTGCATAATGGATTGCGATGCCGGTCCTCGACACGTTCCGGCGGCCGCTCCGCAGCCTGCGGATCTCAGTGACCGACCGCTGCAACCTGCGGTGCGAGTACTGCATGCCGGAGGCGGAGTACGTCTGGCTGCCCAGGAAGGACATCCTGACGTTCGAGGAGATCGGCTCTCTCGTGGACGTCTTCGCAGACGCCGGGGTCGACCGGGTGCGCATTACGGGTGGCGAGCCGCTCCTGCGCACCGATCTGCCCGACCTCGTCCGGCTGCTCGCCGCCAAGTCGCCCGTCCGGGACCTCGCGCTCACCACCAACGGCGTGCTCCTGCCCGAGCGGGCCGCGGCGCTGCGCGCAGCCGGTCTGCACCGGATCACGGTCAGCCTGGACACGCTGCGGCCCGACCGCTTCCGGGAGTTGACGCGCTTCGACGCACTGGATGCGGTGCGGGCCGGTCTGGCCGAGGCGGCGGCGCACTTCGACATCGTCAAGATCGACACGGTCGTCATCCGCGGGGTGAACGACGACGAACTGGTCGACATCCTCGACTACGGGCGGGAGCTGGGCGCCGAGGTACGCTTCATCGAGTACATGGACGTGGGCGGAGCGACACGGTGGTCCGCCGACGACGTGCTCTCACGGACCGCCATGCTCCACGCGCTCGCCGCGCACTACGGCCGGGTGGTTCCGGTCGACGAGGTGACGTCCGCGCCTGCCGACCGCTTCCGTCTCGCCGACGGCACGACGTTCGGCATCATCTCGTCGACGACGGCGCCCTTCTGCCGCGCGTGCGATCGCAGCCGTCTGACGGCCGACGGGCTCTGGTACCTCTGCCTCTACGCGCTGCAGGGCACGGACCTGCGGGGACCCCTGCGGGCCGGGGCGGGCGCCGAGGAGCTGCGCCGCCTGATCGAGTCGGTGTGGACGCGGCGCGACGACCGTGGCGCCGAACGGCGGCTGGCCGCCGGCGACCGCCAACCGCTCATTCCCATCGAGAAGCTGCAGCGGGAGCCGCACCTCGAGATGCACACCCGCGGCGGGTAGCCGGCGGGGCTGCTCAGAAGGCGAGGCCGGCGGCCGCGCTCAGGCTGTAGCGCGCTCCGTGTCGCCGGCTGAAGTGGCCGGTGTAGGCCACGCCTACGGTGATGCGCTCGTCCATGCGCACGGCCACGCCGACATCGGCACCCCAGTACTCCCCGGGCGGCACGAAACCCGCCAGCGTGAAGCGGCCCGGCAGGCGGTTCGAGCCGGCGGTGACGAAGATGCCATCGTCCTCGGCTTCCACGTGGTAGGCGACGCGCGCGAACGGTCGGATGTCGCCGCTGTAGGCATCCGGCGCGGCCATGATCTGGTAGCCGGCGCGGCCGATGAGCGACCCGCGCTCGAAGCCGGAGAAGTGCATGGAGGTGGACGTGTCGGCCGTCTCCTCGTAGAACGGAATGTCCTGCTGCAGCCACGACAGGCCCACGAACGGGCCGTGACGCAGATCGCCCGGCGCACCGAACAACCAACCGAAACCTGCCTCGGCGCCCAACTGGCGGGCGGCGACCGAGCCCGTCTCGGTGCGGACGGCCCGGCCCAGCATGACGCCGGCGGACGCGCCACCGGTCCCGCCCGCGAAGGCGGCAAAGAAGCCGGGCACGTCCGCCGGCTGGCCGATCGCGATGTCGCGGCCGATCGTCACGTCGGTCACGCCGCCGCTGACGGCGCCATGCACGTAACCGTCGCCGGTGCGCAGGGCTGCGTGCAGCGACCCGATTGCGCCGCGGGCGTCGAGCTGCACGGCCTCGGCATCGTTGTCGTGGGTGCCGAGGGTCAGCGCGGCGCCCCACAGCAGTCGCTCGCCGGCGCGGTGGTTGGCGCCCAGCGTCAACGTCACCACCCGCGCGCGGGCGGCCTCGACGAGCGTGTCGAGGGCGAAGTCCTGTTCCCCGTACTGCACGGTGACGTACCCGCGCAGGCCAGGCTCGGCGGATCCGAACTGCAGATCCGACAGCATTTCACGGTACACGGCGGTGCCGTGATTGTCCGCGAGGCGGACGCCCGCCTCGCCCGCCAGCGAGACACCCACGGGCGCGGCCAGCGTCGACAGCACGACCTCGGCGACGATGGCGTGTCCGACGCCTGTCGGATGCAGGCCGTCGGCGAACAGCCAGGCCGCATTGGCCCCAGGCGCATAGGCGGCGGGCAGGCCGGCTGCGGCGGGGCCGCAGGCCAGGGCGTCGGGCGGCGCGCAGGCGGCGCCGGTGACGTTGCTCAGATCGTAACGTCCGGGATCGGCCCGCAGCTCGTTGAACAGGCCGTAGACGTCGACGGGAATTACGCCGCCGCCCAGCGTGCCGAGCCCTTCGGCCAGCGCGGCGTTGAAGCTGGCCGTGGCCGCGGACAGCGCGGGGGCGGAGGGCAGCGGCGCGTACGCCGGGACGGTGCCCAGGTCGGGCAGGGTATACGCCACGACGTAGCGGGCGCCCGCGTCCTGCAGGTGGGCAAGCTGCCGCACGTAGGCCGCACCGGCCGCCGTCGCGTCGAATGCCGCGCCGGCCGCTCCACCCGCCACCGCCGTGATGACGTCGTTGGCGCCGCCCCAGAGGCTGTAGATCGCCCCCGGGTCAGCACGCCCGCCGCGCGGCGACAGGTGCTGCGCGATCTGGGCCGCGGTGCCGGGCGTCGACCCCGGGCAGGGGCCGGCCGGGTTCACGCAGGCACCTGTCCAGGCGAAGTTCGTGCCGCCAGCCAGCGACGGGGTGAGCGGTTGCCCCAGGAACTCCGCGACAATCTCCGCCGCGACGGGATCCGGGTTGGTCGTGGCACTGAGGCCCGCCGGGAGGTCCCGCGCCAGGGCCAGGTTGCCGGAATCGCTGAAACCGTCGCCGAAGGCGACCACGCCGCTGAACGGCTGGGCACCGGCGGCACCCGCACACCCCAGTGCCAGAAGCACGGCGCCGGCCATGCGATGGAAGCAGCGGGACATGGACGTTCTCAGGCCGCCCGCGAGACGGACTGCCGGGGCGGTCGTATCTCGGCACGGGCCGAGACACGCCGGGGGTGGGGTCTGCACCGTCCTGCGGCGCAGACCCCCGCCTCTAGCTGACGCCGATGGGCTCGTCCTGGCGGGCCTTCTTGAGGCCCTGGATCTGGACCACCGGCGGCGCCTCCTCCTTCAGCACGTGTTGGCGGTAGAGCTGCTCCATCTGCTGGTGGTAGGCAGCATCCTTGCCGTTGGCGCCGTTGCCGTTTTCCTGCTTCGCGGCGGCGCGGGCGGCCAGCTTCTCCTGGCGTGCGTTCTTGGCAATCCCCTGCTCGTCCAGATCGGTCTGCGCGCCCGCGGCGACCGCGGCCGGATCGAGGACCAGGCTGTGGTCGGTGGAGGCTAGCGCCACCTTCTTGCCGCCGGCGAAGATCTCGTGCCGGCCGTGCTCTTCATACCACTTGGTGAGCGTGGCGGTCATGTGCATCTTCTCGATGATGTTCCGCCAGCCGATGCCCGTGTTGTAGGCGCAGAACGAGATTTCACCCTCCTGCGTCGCATACGGGATGATGCAGCGCTCGGTGCGCCGGAAGTCGTAGTTGAACAGGTCCTGGAACCACATCCCGGCCACGAACAGGAAGTTCCAGCGGTCGGCGCGGCGTCTGGATATGTCCTCCGACGTCCGGTCCCCGGACACCTTGCCGTAGTTCCTGCCGGTAGCCCCGAACGTCTTGTCGAACTTCTGCAGCAGGTCGAGCAGCCGGAAGTGCTGTGGCGCGCGGAACGGGTCGTAGTTGCGCATCAGCGCCAGTGCCATCCCGAGCACCGAGCGGAACCGGCCGCCGGCGGCGTCGTTGACCCGGGCGATGTCCTTGGCCAACCGCTCGCCGTTGACGAAGGCGGTGAACGGCACCGCTTCCTTCGTTTCCTTGTCGATCATCACCGCCATCCCGACGCCGCAGTTCGGATGGCAGCCGCAGTTGAGCTGTCCCCAGTCGGCCTGCGGGCCGTGCACGAGATCCGCCCAGTCGGTGAACGTGCCCATGAAGGAGATCGGGAACCAGTCGCGGGCCGGCTCGCCGATACCGGTCTGGTTCTTGACGTCGTGGGCCAGGTGCGAGAGCGTGTAGCGCTGCGCCTTGCGCCGCTCGTCGGTGATCTCCTCGTCGCGGCCCGTGAACGAAACGGGCTGGAACGACAGGAAGCTGATGGTCTTCGGGTTGTCGAGCGCGAACTGCACGACGCGGCCGACCTGCTCGTTGTTGATGCCGTTGAGGATGGTGATGACGGGCACGATGTCGACACCCGCCTTGTGCAGGTGTTCGATTGCCTGCAGCTTCACGTCGAAGAGGTTGCCGACCAGGCGGTGCGAGTTGGCCGCGTTGCCGATGCCGTCGAACTGCAGGTAGGCGTAGCGCAGCCCCGCGTCCGCGGCCGCCTTCGCGAAATCGAGGCTCTTGGCGAACTCGATGCCGTTGGTGGCCGCCTGCACGCTGTTGTAGCCCACCTTGCGCGCGTAGCGGACCGCGTCGAGGAAGTACGGCGACATGGTCGGCTCGCCGCCCGAGAACTGCACCGACATCTGCCGCTTGGGCTTGATCGAGATGGCGTTGTCGAGCAGCGTCCGGATGTCGTCCCAAGACAGCTCGTGCACGAATCCCACCTGGTTGGCATCCATGAAGCAGGGGTCGCACATCATGTTGCAGCGGTTGGTCAGATCGATTGTCAGCACCGATCCGCGCCCGTACTTGATGGTGCTGCTGCCGTGGTTGTGCAGCTTGTCGTCGTTGTGGGCCCGGATGTCGCTGCCGGGAAACGACTCCTCGAGATGGCGGAAGAACTCGGTGTCGATGGCCATGACGTCCTCGAAGCGCCCGTGCAGCGGACACTCCTTGACCATCACGATTTCGCCGTCGCGCTCGATGATCTGCGCCTTGATCTCCCCCACCTTCTCGTTCAGGAGAATCTTGTAGTCCCGCTTGCCGTCGAGAATCTCCTGCCGCGCCTCGCGCACGCAGCGCGGGCACAGCGAGTCGGTCTCGCGCGGCCACCCCAGCGGCGGCTTGACCTTCTCGTTCGACTTGAGCAGCGGCTTGTCCGACCAGGACGGCGTGAACGAGGGCCGCTGGTACAATCTGCTCACCGCGTCGTAAACCACCCAGGCGCCCGCGGCCGCGTACGACAGACCCTTCTCGACATACTTCACCGGCTTGTGCATTTCGACTCCTTGCGGCCGACAGGGCAACCACCCCGCGGCCAAGCTTCCACGGCAGACAGGATAGTCGGGATCGGCTGCAAACGCTCAGAGTTTTCGCCGAGCGGGCGCATCCGCGGCCTGAGCGGGCGCCATCGCCGCTGAACGGCCCTCCGCGCAGGGATGCCGCCGGCGCCGCGCGGCCAGCCAGACTGCCAGTCCGACCCCGGCCAGCAGGCCGTACTCGACGGGCTCCACCCAGGCGGGCAGCACCCAGCCGACGCCGCTGGCACGCGCATCCCAGACGACGTAGGTCAGTACCACGACGAGGCTCCACGGCACGAGCGGCCACGTCCGCGGCGACACGAAGAAGGGTATCAGCCAAACGAGATACCAGGGGTAGACGGTCGGCATGAGCAGGAGCGTCGCAGCCAGGGGCCAGGCCCACGCCTCGGGCGCCTCTCGCGGGAGACGCGCGCGCGCCACGACCGCCGCGGCGAGACCGGCCCCGATGGTGACGGCCACGGCGCCGGGCACGCCGATGGCAGCCTCCAGCCCCGCGAACAGCGGTCCGTTGAAGCGCCACTGTGCCGCGTAGACGGTCAGCGAGCCCAGCGGCGGCAGCCACGTCCCCGCCATGAAGGGCAGGTACAGCAGCAGGATCGTCCCGGCGGCAGCCAACGCATCACGTGGCCGCACGCGGCCCCACAGAAGCGGCGCGAGCACCAGGGGCAGGAACTTGACGCAGATCGCGACGGCCAGCGCCGTCGAGGCCACCAGCGTACGCCGTGCGTGGAGGGCGTACGCCGCCGTCACCACGAAGAGCGTACCGAGCAGGTCGACATGCCCACCACCCGCACCTTCGAGCGCGACCAGCGGATGCCAGGCATAGGCGAGCACCCACCACGGGCTCCTGCCCAGCGACAGGAGCCACCGCCACAGTACGAGCACGATCAGCAGATCGCAAACGACCACGGCGGCCACGAGCCCCGCCACCGACTCGTCGACCGTGGTCACCGCCCTGAAGAACCACTGTGCAGCCGGCGGATAGACCGTGGGCAGCACCGCGCTGGCCGGATCGATGCGGCGCGTCAGCCCGGTGTGCAGCCCCGCCAGCCCGGGATCGTCGGGTACCGCAGTGTACGGGTTGTAGCCGTACTGCTGGACCCGCCCATCCCAGAGGTAGCGGTACACGTCGTCGGAGGCCAGCGGCGGGCCGGCGGCGAGGACGACGCGCCACGCCAGTGAGAGAACAAGGCAGCCCGCGAGCTGCCGGCCCGAGCCGTGCGGCCGCCGCGCCAGGAGCGCGAGGGTGGCGCAGTACGTGACGGCGGCGCCGCCCATGAGGCACACCAGCGGCAGTGCCGCCTCGCGTGCGTCCTGGCGGGCCAGGCCGATCAGCAGCAGGAGCTGCAGCGCGCCGCAGGCCGCGATCAGCCCGGGCATGACGCGCCGGCTCCCGGCCGGCCGGCGTCCCGCCCTGCCCGTGGGCCGGAGGCGCCGTAGTAGATGCGTGCGAGCCGCTCCGGCGCCATGCCGAGGGCATAGAATACGAGGATCAGCAGGTTGCCCGCAGTCCGGCGCACCCAGCCGTCGCGCTCCCAGCGGCGCGGCGAGACCCGGATGGGCGCCCGCAGATAGACCATTCGCCCGCGACGGCCCACGCGGCGGACCAGGTCGACGTCCTCCATGAGCGGCAGCGGGCGGTAGCCGCCGACCTGCTCGAAGATGTCACGCCGCACGAAGATTCCCTGATCGCCGTAGGGCAGCCCCATCCAGCGCACGCGCCACGCCACGCCGCGCTCCAGTAGTCGGGCGCGCCGCGCCGGCGACCCCAGCGTGAAGCGCAGCGCCCCGCCGACGGCGCCCGGATCGACCGCGATGCGCTCGTCGAGCTCGCTCCGCCAGCCCGGCTCGGGACACGTGTCGGCGTGGAGGAACAGGAGCCAGTCGCCCCGCGCGAGCTGCGCGCCCGCATTCATCTGACCGCCGCGGCCGGGGTTGCTGGTGATCCAGCGCACGCCTGCCGACCGCCGGCGCAGACTCGCGATGTCCGGATCCGCCCCGTCGCCGTTGGCGACGATCACCTCGCAGCCTGCGTCGCCACCGCCGCTCCCGGCCAAACCCTGGGCGGCCAGCGCGTCGAGCAGCCGCCCGAGCGCCGGCGCATCGTGCAACACCGGAATGACGATGGAGACCGACGGCGGCCTCATGACGGGCCGCTCAAACCCAGAAAGGCCTCGGTCTCCGCCCACAGGCGCTCGAGGCTGCCACCGAGCTGATGGTCGTCGTCGAGCATCACCAGCCGCACGTGCGGACGGCCAGCCGCGAACCGTTCCACCATCGCGGGATCTACCACGTCGTCGCGCCGCCCGTGGCAGACGAGCGCCGGCACGGTCGTCCGAACCGCGAACGAATCGAAGCGGGCCGCATCGTCGTACAGCGCGTAGTGCACCTGGCGCGGCTCGCCGTATGCATGGTGGTGCATTTCCAGCCAGCCGTCCCGGCGCCAGCGCGCGAGCCCGGCTGCACCGAGGGTCGGCAGACCGGCCCGGCCGAAGTCGAAGGCGGGCGCCAGCAGTACGAGCTTCTCGACGGGATGCGCCGGCGCCTCCGCGGCGGCGCGTTCCGCGAAGTGCAGGGCCACGAACGCGCCCAGGCTCGAGCCGATCAGCACGACCGGGGCCTCCGGCAGTCGCCGCAGTCGGTCGGTGACCTGGCGCAGCATCCGGGTGGTGGTGAGTGTCGCGAAATCGGGCTTGTTGAGGTCGGGACAGTGCAGCGTGAGACCGTGCGCTGCCAGTCGACCGGCGAGGTAGCGGGCCTTGGAGGACCGCGGTGACGACGCGAGGCCGTGCAGGTAGATGACGTGGCGCATCCGGCAGCCGGACGGAATTATAGCGCCGGTCCGGCCTCGCCTATAATGCGGCGCGATGCGCCCGGAGTGCCGCGAGGCCCCGCCCCGGCTGCTGCGTCAGGGCATCGACGAGTTCAACCGCGGTGCCTGGTTCGAGCAGCACGAGACGCTCGAAGAGCTGTGGCGGGCGGAGCGGCGCGAGGTCCGCCGCCTGTACCAGGGCATCCTGCAGATCGGTGTGGCGCTGCATCACGTCCGCAACCGCAATCACCACGGCGCCGTCTACATGCTGCGCCGGGGCACGCTGTACCTGCAGCCCTTCGCGCCCTGCTGCCAGTCGGTCGACGTGGCCGACCTGCTGGTTCAGGCGTCGCGCGTACTCGCGGCGGTGGAGACGCTGGGCCGCACCGGACTCGACCGCTTCGACTGGGGGCTGGCACCACGCGTGCGGCTCGTCGCTCCGCCCCCGGCCGGCGCGGACTGACCCCCGGCGCGCCGCTGCTATACTGCACCGGCCCCGAGGAGAATCGTCGCATGCCGGCGCCACGCTTCACCGACGCCACTCTTGCGTTCCTGCACGCGCTCGCGGAGCACAACGACCGCGAGTGGTTCCGGGCGCACAAGGCGGACTACGAACGCCACGTGCGGCAGCCGATGATCGACGTCATCGAGCAGCTCGCGGCGGATCTGCCGCGGTTCGCGCCCGACCTCGTCGCGGCGCCGAAGGTGTCTCTGTACCGGGTCTACCGCGACACGCGCTTCTCCGCCGACAAGCGCCCGCTCAAGGAGCACGTGGCGGCCATCTTTCCACACCGGGTGCTGCCGAAGCACGGCGGCGCCGGGCTGTACCTCCACGTCGCCCGCGACCAGACGCTGGTCGGCGGCGGCATCTACGCGCCGGAGCCGCGGCAGCTCTACCGCCTGCGCGAGCATGTAGCGGCCAATTTCGAGCGGCTGCGGGGTATCGTCGAGGCGCCCGCCTTCCGCCGCAGCTTCGGCGCCATCAGCGGCGAACGCCTCAAGCGCGTCCCGGTGGCCTTTCCCCGGGACCATCCGGCCGCGGACTACCTCAAGCTGAAGCAGTTCCTGGTCGGCACGGAGCATCCGCCCGACTTCGCCACCGGCCCCCGCTTCTACGCCGCGCTCCTGCGCCAGTTCGAGCGCCTCGCGCCGTTCATCGCGTTCCTCAACGAGGCGCTGGTCACCACGCGGCCCCAGGTCCCGGCACCATAGCCGGGGCGACACGGAGTGCGGTCGCCGCCTGTGGCGGTCAACAGTCCGCAGTGAAACCCGCCTATTGGCCATAGTCGACCGCGGAGCAACGCAGCCAGGCAGGATGTAGCGCCCGTCGAATGCAGCGGGGACTTTGCCGCAGGCTGTTAAGATACCGTCGGAGCAGCGGCCATGCTACGGGAGATCGGCGTCAGTCTCCTGCGCGGACTCAGGCTGCGTTGTCCGTGCTGCGGCTACGGGCCGCTGTTCGACACGGCCTTCCGGATGCACGACCAGTGTTCGTTCTGCGACGAGAAGTTCGAACGCGAACCCGGCCAGTGGCTCGGGGCCGTCTACGTGAATCTCGGCCTGACGCTCGGACTGGTGGCCGTCGGCATCGTGCTCACGCAAACCTTCACGTCGCTGTCGACCGCCGGGCAGGTCGCCATCTGGACGCCGCTCGCCGGACTGGGCCCGTTCGTGTTCTACCGCGCGTCGAAGGGACTCTGGACCAGCATCATCTTCATCGGTGAAGGGCTCTACATCCCGTGGCCGAACCGCTAGCCCGGCCCGGGCCCGCGGCGGCCGTCCTCCTGCGCCTCGGGGCCGCGTTCACCTACCCGGCGTTCCGCAACCTGTGGACGGCTGCGTTCACTTCGGCCGCCGGCACCTGGATGCAGCGGTTCGCCCAGCAGTGGCTGATCTTCGACCTGACCGGCTCGGCCTTCTACCTCGGCCTCGACGCTTTCGTGGGCGCCGTTCCGCTGCTCTTGTTCACGCTGCTCGGGGGCGTCACCGCCGACCGCTACGACCGCCGCCACCTGCTGATGGCCTCGCAGACAATGCAGATGGCGTGCGCCCTCGTCCTGACGCTGCTCGTGCTGTTCGACGCGGTGCACCTTACCTATATCCTGGCGCTCTCGTTCGCCACCGGGCTCGCGCAGGCCTTCGGCGGCCCCGCGTTCCAGTCGCTCATCCCCGCGCTCGTCCCGCGCCACACGCTGCCCAACGCCGTGGCACTCAACTCCATCCAGTTCAACCTGGCGCAGTCGATCGGGCCGCTCATCGGCGGCCTCGTGTTCACGAGCCTGGGACTGGCCGCCTGCTTCGGGCTCAACAGCGTCTCCTTCCTGGTGGTCATCGTCGTGCTCGCGCTCATGCAGGCCCAGCCCGCCAACCGGGAACGGAACCAGACGGTGGCGGAAGACCTGAAGGGCGGCCTCACCTACGTAGGACGCGGCGGTGCCCTGTTGGCACTCACCATCCTGGCCGTCACCACCACCTCGCTCGGCCTCCCGCTGCGCGCCTTCCTGCCGGTGTTCGCAGGAGACCCCGAGACGCTCAGTCGCATGATGACCGCCCTCGGCACCGGCGCCGTCACGGGCGCGCTAATCGTCGCCTGGCTGGGCAAGTTCGAGCGCATGGGCCTGACACTGCTGCAGGTGCTCGCCGGGTTCGGCGTGCTCGTGGCGACGTTCGCCTCGCTGCCGGTCGGCCCCTGGAGCTACGTCCTGCTCTTCCTGGCCGGCAACGCACTGCTCATCGTCTTCTCGCTGACCGCCTCGCTCGTCCAGCTCACCGTCCCCGACGAACTGCGCGGCCGCGTGATGAGCATCTACCTCACCGCATTCCGGGGGGGGCTGCCCCTCGGCAGCCTGGTGAGCGGCGCCCTCACACGCTTCGCCCCGACCGAGACCATCGTCGCCGCCAACGCCGGCCTCCTGGTCCTGGTGGCCGTCTACTTCCTGGTCCGCAGCCACGGCGTGCGCGAGCTGTAGCGACGGTCGCGTGGGGCAGTCGACCGGACCTGCGCTTGGATTGCCAGTGGCTAGCCGCCGTGCGGGCCGGTCGTCGCGGGCACGTCCCCGGCGCCAGGGAAGGCCGCTGCGGCGTGGTACGATGGCCGCGTTCCGTTCAAGGGCCGGGGGCCGGTGCGGCGCGAATGCGGACGCAGCGCAGCGACGAAGGTAGCCGACGAGGGTAGCCATGATGAAGAAGCGTCTTGTGGGCGTCGTTCTGCTCGTCCTGACCGGGGGGCCGCTGGCGGCTCAGGACTTCCCGCCGGGATTCGTCGACCCGGCGCCGCTGCTGGCGGCGGTCGCCGAGGAGATCGGCGAAGCCGACCTGCGGTGCATTGCGTTCTCGGGCAACGGCTTCGCCGGCGCCGTAGGCCAGACCTTCGACAACTCGTACAACGTCGACTGGCCGCGCATCGACGCGCTGGCCAACTACACGCGCGTCATCGACTGGGAGAACGAGACCAGCGTCGAGACGTTCGACCGGCAGCCGGGGCTGACGCCGGCGTCCTGGAAGTACGGCCTCGGCTGGCGCAGCGGCACGCCCACGCAGAGCCGGACACGCCAGACGCACGTCACCAACGGCGCGCACTCCTGGCACATGGACGGCGACGGGCCGCCGGTGGCCGTGCACCCCGAGATCGCCGAGGTGTACCGGCTCGACCTGTGGTTGAACCCCCACGGGTTCCTGAAGGCCGCCCGCCTGCCGGGTGCGAACCCGGTGGCGTTCTGGCGCTGGGAGCAGATCGAGAAGGGCCGCGACGGCAACGTGGTGCAGCCGGAAAAAATGCACGTGGTGGCGATCACCATGTTCGGCAAGTACCGCGTGGACGCCACCATCAACTCCCGCAATCAGATCCAGCGCATCAAGACCACTGTGAACATCCCGGCGCTGGGCGATTTCAACATCGAGCACGAGTCCACCAACCAGGTGCCGATCGGCAACGTCAAGTGGCCGACCGACTGGCATTCGCACCAGGGCTGGGACGACAACTGGCAGTTCTACCGCCAAAGTACCGGGCACAACGCCTACGGCGGCACGTTCGCCGACATCCGGCCCAACGAGTGCGGCGACCCGCTCCCCGTACCGCCAGCGGTGGCCGCGGCCGACTGGTCGGTCGAGGTCACCGTCGACGAGATTGCCGACGGCGTGTACCGGCTGGGCGGCGGCCCCGCCAACAGCTACCTGGTGGAGTTCGACGACTTCGTGGCCGTCTTCGAGGCGCCCGGGGACGAGGAACGCAGCCTCGCGGTCATCGAGCGCATCACGGAGCTGGCCCCCGGCAAGCCCATCCGCTGGGTGATCGTCTCGCATCCCCACTTCGACCATATCGGCGGGCTGCGCACGTACCTGCACATCGGCTCGACCATCGTCACCCACAGCCTGAATCTGGATTTCCTGAACCATGACGTGCTGACCTACGAGCCGCGCACGATCAAGCCGGACATCGTCTCGCAGTGGCCGCCGACCGAGCTGGCCGAGGGCTACAACTACGAAGCGGTGCAGGAAAACTACGTCATCACCGACAACGCCCGCATCCTGCGCGTCTACTACGTGCAGCCGCTGCGCCACGTCGCCGGCATGCTGATGGCCTACCTGCCGGCCGAGCGCATGGCGTTCCAGGCGGCCCTGTTCGACACGCACGAGCCGCCGCGGCCGGCGCAATTGCCGTCCATGCGCGCCCTGCACACACAGGTGGAGCGCATGGGCCTCGACGTGGAGACCCTCGCGCCTGTGCACGGGGAACCGGTGTCCTGGAACGACTTCCTGGCCGCGCTCGAGCAGCTCGAACAGCAGACGCGCGAACCGTAGACGAAAAGAGCCGCGGACGGAGAGGCCCGCGACCGCGCGAAGGGCGAGAGGTAGCGGCAGAGGCAACGGCCTGCTGCGCACGAAAGACCCGACCCGGAAGGTCTACGGGTTCATGCGCGCGAATCAGGCTCGTTCCGCGTCGCCGCGCTGGCTCGTGCGCTCGGCGTCTCTCCGAGCCGATACTACGCGCGGCGGCGGCGTCCGCCGTTCGACTGCACACGCAGCCCGACCAGCTCGCGACTGACGTCGGCCAGGCGCCGCGCCAGCGCATCGTCGTGTGCGTTCTCGTTGGGTGAGCGCATGGGCCAGCCGCCGGCACGGCACTCCTTGTCGGAGTACAGGATGCCGTTCTGGCTGAAGTAGGCGCCGCTGTGGCTCGGCGCGTCGTCGTCGAGCAGGCAGTGGAGTGAAGTCTGGGCCCCATCCTCGTTGCTCATCAGTGTGAGGAGCGGCGAGAAAGGCCGCAGGACCACGTTCTGAAAGAAACGCACGAAGCCGCCCGCGAAGCTGGATCGCACCCATCCCGGGTGGACCGAAAACACGGATACGCCGGCACCCTCGAGGCGCTGCGCCAGCTCCCTGGCATGGAGCAGGTTGGCGAGCTTGGACTCCCCGTAGGCTCGCAGTGCAGCGAACTGTCTCTTCTCGTAACCGAGATCCTCGAAATGGATGGTGGGCCGGTTTCCGGCCCGGCCGGCGTGCATAAGCGAGGAAAGGACGACGATACGTGACGGCGCGCTCGCCCTGAGCAGGTCGAGAAGCAGCTCGGTGAGCAGGAAGTGGCCGAGGTGGTTGACGCCGAACATCTGCTCGAACCCGTCTACCGTGTGCCGGAGCGACAACGAGACAAGCCCCGCGTTGTTCACCAGCGCGTCGAGGCGCTTGTACTTGTTGAGAAAGGCCCGGGCGAAGCTGCGGACCGAGTCGAGCTCGCCGAGATCCAGAGACATGACGGCCGTGGTGCCGCGATCGCTCGCGATTGCCGCGGCGGCCTCCTTGCCGGCGTCGACACGGCGGCAGGCCAGCACCACGTGGGCGCCCTGCTTGACGAGCTGCCGGGCGGTCTCGAGCCCGATGCCGGAGTTGGCGCCGGTGACGATGCAGGTCCGTCCGGAGAGGTCCTTTTCGAAGAGCCTCGGATCGCAACGAAGTGTCCGGTACATGGCGGTTCCCTCGGCCTGTCGTCCGGCTCGACGGGCGACGTGACCGCTGCCCGACCGGGGTCACGCCGCGCGCCCACGCTACCGGTCAGGCACTGCTCGCACAGGCGGGCCTGGTGCTTGCGCAGGCGCCCCGCATGCGTCGTGATCCGATCGAGGACGTAGAGCGTCGCAGCCCTTCGCTCCGCGCCGCGCCGCCGTGCGGGCCCTTACCGTTAGTCGCGGATCAGCGGCCGCCAGGCCAGCTCCCAGCGCAGGGGCGCCTCCGCGGGGATGTAGCACACCTCGTCGTCGCAGACCTGGTACTCCAGCGTGCCCTCCACCACCAGCGTGCCGCCCGGCGCCGCGGCCAGTGCCGCCGTCTCCTCGTTCATCGGGACCGTGACCTCCTGCACGAGCCGGAACGGCTCCTGGTAGACCGGCACGGTCTCGTCGAGCGGCTCGTAGTGGTACAGCGTCGACGGCGGGTAGGACAGCGGGTGCACCCGCAGGAACTCGGGAGCGTCCACGCGCAGCCGGATCACGCGGTATACGTGGTCACCTGGCGCGTACACGTGCATGTCGGGCTTGGGCTCGACGTCGACCAGGAGCGCGAACCGGTTGCCGGGTGCCACCGCCGCGTCGCTGGCGTAGGCCCGCGCGGCGATCAGGCGGCTGTCCATCCCGGTGCCCGCCGCGGCCGCTCCGTCCAGCGGGTCGCCGAGCCGAAGTGCGATGCTCGCCGCCGTGACCCGCTCCTGATAACGCTGCTCGAAGAAGCGCTCCACGACCCGGCCCTCGCCGTCGAGCACGAGCGTGCCCGGATACGGGATGCCGTACAGCCGAATGTCGCCGAACTGCGCGTCGGGACCGATCTCGCGGTTCAGGAGGTCGTAGCGCCGAATCACCTCCGAACCGGGATCGGACAGCACCGGGAACTCGATGCCCCGCGCCGCGGTGAACTCGCGGATCGCCTCCGCCGGGTCGTAGAAGATGGCGGCCACCCCGATGCCCTGCGCGGCGAGGTCGGCGTAGCGTTCTTGCAGCTCCACGAGCTGCGTCTTGCAGTAGGGTCACCAGACGGCCGAGCGGGAGAAGACGAGCAGGGCCCCATTCGGACCCAGGACGGATGCGAGGTTCCGGGTGCGCCCATCCTGATCGACCAGTGCGAAATCCGGGACGGCCTCCCCCACCTGGGGGCCGAACCGATCGACCTCCGGCAGGGGCGGAGACTGCGCAGCCAGCAGCACGCCGCAGCTCATCGCGATGCCCAGCGGCAGAAGTCCGGACAGAACGGATCTCGACATGAAGGACATTCTACGCCGCCGGCCGGGAACACCGCCAGCAGCTCGTCGAATGCAGCGCGGCCGCCTGCCCCGCGCTGCCGGGCCCTCCAACCAGGGCCAGCAGCCCGTGGTGAGACCCCGCGTCGCACCGAGACGGGCGAGGTGCCCGCCTGGCAAGACGCGACGAGGGAGCCTATTGGGCCACGGGCTGCTAGACGACTGCGAGATAGCCGAGACCGTTCCACACGGACTGCAGGCCGAGTGCAGCCAGCGCCGCGGCCAACAGGCGCAGCGTGAGTCGGTAGGACCGGCCGCCCAGGCGCAGGCGGCCCCGGCCGGCGGCCACCGCGACCAGCACCTTGGCGCCGAGTAGGCAGCCGTACATCGCAGCCAGGAATCCGGCCGGGGCGGCTCCGCCGGCGGCACGAGCACCCACCACCGTGGGCGCGCCGACCGTCAGCCAGAACAGGTACGGGTGCGGATTGAGCAGGTTGGCGGTGACACCCCGCAGCAGCGAGCCGGCCCGATCCGGCCGGTCGCAGTCGGGTGGCGGTGCCCGCACCATCTCGACGGCCAGATGAACCAGGAACGCGCCGCCGGCCAGCGCCACGACTCCGTAGATGGGCTCCGCGGTAGCGACGCGGGCGAAGATGAATACCGCCAGCAGGACGATCGGCGGGTCCGACACAAGCGGCGCGACCGCGACCTTCACGCCCTCGCGGGCGCCGTAGCGCAGGCTGCGGGCCAGCACCAGGGTCAGCAGCGGACCCGGCGCGAACCCGGCGGCCAGACCGAAGACTGCCCCTGAAACGACGAACGCGAGGGTCGACTCCACGGTGTTGTCCTTCGTGCCCGGCTGCAATCAGACGACGCAGCGCCCCGCTCCCCCGGCGTCCCCTTGCGGGGATACCGGCTGCCCCGCGCCGGAAGCCAGCGGGTAAGATCGCGCGCGTGACCGCGTCCCGGACTCTCGTTCAGCTCGCAGCGCTCTTCCTTCGGCTCGGCGTCACGGCGTTCGGCGGGCCGGCCGCGCACATCGCCATGATGCGCAGCGAGGTCGTCGACCGGCGGCGGTGGCTCACCGACGCCGAGTTCCTCGACCTGCTCGCCGCCACGCACCTGATTCCCGGCCCGAATTCGACCGAGATGGCGATCCATCTCGGTTTTAGGCGCGGCCGCCTGGCGGGGCTGCTCACGGCCGGCGTCTGCTTCATCCTCCCCGCGTCGCTGATGGTCGGGGCCATTGCCTACGCCTATGTTCGCTTCGGCAGCACGCCGCAGGCGGCGTGGCTGATGTACGGCATCAGTCCGGTCATCATCGCGATCATCGTCCAGGCGGTCTGGAAGCTCGGCCGCGCCGCCATCACCGGTCCGCTGCAGCTCGTGCTGGGCGTCGCCGTCGCGATCCTGTCGCTGGCCGGCATCGACGAGCTGCTGCTGCTGGGCGGCGGCGCCCTCGTCGCCATGGCCGCGCATCTGGCGCGGGGAGCGGCCGTTGCCGGCCTGCTCGCGACGCTGAGCGCCGCGACGACGCTGGCCGCCGCAGCCAGTGCCGCCGCCGCGGTCGCCGGAGCAGCCGTCCCGGTCACGCTCGGGCGCCTGACCCTGTTCTTTCTGAAGGTCGGCTCGATCCTGTTCGGCAGCGGCTACGTACTGGTCGCGTTCCTGCGCGCCGATCTGACGGAACGCTGGGCCTGGCTGACGGAGCAGCAGCTCATCGACGCCATCACCATCGGGCAGGTGACTCCCGGTCCCGTGTTCACGACGGCGACCTTCATCGGCTACCTGCTGCAGGGATGGCCGGGTGCCGTGCTCGCCACGATAGGGATCTTCGCACCCGGGTTCGTGTTCGTGCTGGCCACGCAGCCGCTCATTGCGAAGCTCCGCGCGTCGCGCGTGGCGAGCGGGCTGCTCGACGGCGTGGTGGTGGCATCGCTCGGACTGATGACGGCCGTGACCTGGCAGCTCGGGCCGGCGGTGGTCGTCGACCTGCCGACCGGTGTCATCGCGACGGCGGCGGTGATGGTTCTCGTGCGCTGGAACCCCAACACGACGTGGCTCATCGCGGCCGGTGCCGCCGCCGGGTGGCTCCTGCGCGGCGTCTCAATCTAGACGGGGCTGCACCCTGAACCCTCGGCGTCCGCTACGGCTGCCCGCCCCCCGAAGCTTCGCGGTCCGTCGACGGCGGCTCGGCGAGGACCATCTTCAGGGCGCGGCCACCCGGCGTCTGCCCGGCCGACCGCGCACGGCGGCCCGGCAGCGGTTCACCGCCCCGCGCCGCCAGCATGCGGCGGGCAACCGCGGCCGCGGTGTCGCAGGTCTCCAGCAGGGGCGCCTGCTTAGCCAGGTAGCGGCCGTGCAGCTTGCGGCACTCCCCTTCCAGGCGCACCCGCAGCGCCTCGAGCCCGTCGTGCCACGGCTGCGGATCGCCCGGCACGACCAGGTCCTGGACAAGGCCGGCCAGCACGTCCAGATCGTTCAGGCGCCCCAGCGTCTCCTGCACCGCCTTCACCTGCCGCACGGCGCCCTTGGTGCGCGCCTCGCCGGTTTCACCGGCGAACTCGAGGGCGTAGCGGAGCTGCTTGGCGGCAATCCGCACCGCGTGCACGCGGTCGGCAATGTAGAGCGATCCGGCCGCCGTGACGGCGTCCCGCAGGTTCCGCGCCCGGCGGGCCATGCGTGCCGCGAGGGTTTGCGCCCAGGCATCGGTCTGCTGACGCAGGCCGAGCGCGCGCGCGACCTCGGCCAGATCGCGCTCCAGCTTGCGGGTGTTGATGGACCTGAGCCGCTCCAGCATCTGCTCCCGGCGCTCCTCGCGCTCGTCGAGCAGGTGCTGCCGCAGGTGCTCTGCCGGCGCTCCCTGGACCAACTGCCGCTGCACCAGGTCCTCCGCCACCCCCAGCGAGACGTCGATCTCGCGCACGGGGCCCAGCGCCCGCCCGACGCGGCGCACGCGGCGCCGCGCCCGCGCCGCCGTGGCGCGCGGCATCTCCGCCGCGCACAGCGGCAGGATCTCGCGCAGCCGGCGGGTGGCCACGCGGCACTGGTGCACCGGCTCGACGTCACCGGCGACCGCTGCCGGCAGGTGACCGCCGAACGCCCGTAACTGACGCTCGAGCGGGCCGGCCAGCGGATGCGGGAATGCCATGCTAGGATGAGTGCAACCGAAACCTGACATTATATCGTCAGCAGAACGGCCGGCCGGTGCGGACGCGCGTCGCGCCGACTCCCAAGCTGCCTTCGGCCGCCCGAGCGCCCGCCCATGCGGATCGCCGCCATCGACATCGGGACCAACTCGCTGCACATGATCGTGGTCCAGGTGCGCCCGGACCGCTCGTTCGAGGTAGTCGACCGCGAGAAGGAAATGGTCCGACTCGGCTCGGGCGGGCTGGGTGGCCGCGCGCTTACCGAGGTCACGACGACCGCGGCCCTGCAGGCACTGTCCAAGTTCAAGCGCCTGGCAGACTCGCACGACGTCGACGAGGTCGTCGCGGCCGCGACCAGCGCCGTCCGCGAAGCGGACAACGGGCCTGAGTTCCTGGCAGCAATCCACCAGCGCACGGGCATCCGCGTGCGCGTGATCTCGGGCTCGGAGGAGGCGCGGCTGATTCACCGCGCGGCGGTCTACGGCGTCGACGTGGGCAACGGCGCCGCGGTCGTCATCGACATCGGGGGCGGGAGTGTCGAGCTGACGCGCGGCACGGCCGAGAAGATCCAGATTGCCCACAGCGCGAAGATCGGGGTCATTCGCCTGACCGAGCAGTTCGTGCGGACGGACCCCGTCGCCGAGGTCGACGTGCGGCGGATGATGCGCTACATCGACGCCGAGATTGCCCGCGTGGTCGACCGCATCGTCGAGCTCGGATTCGACCGCGTCATCGGCACCTCCGGCACGATCCTGAGCCTGGGCGCGTTGGCCGTGAGCGGCGGGCGCGCCGGGGGGTCCGACGATCTAAGAAACCGCCGCATCGCGGCGAAGCAGATCCGCCGGCTGCGGCGCGAGCTCAACGCCTGCACGCTGGCTGAGCGGCTGCGGATTCCGGGCTTCGACCCGCGCAGGGCCGATCTGGCCGTGGCGGGGTCGATTCTCCTCGACACGATCCTGCGGCGGCTCGGTGCGCGCGAGCTGACGCTGTGCGACCTGGCGCTGCGCGAGGGACTCGCGCTCGACTACATTCGTCGGAACCGGGCCCAGATCGCGAAGGTCGAAGAATATCCGGACGTCAGGCGGCGCAGCGTCGTCGAGCTCGCCGAGCGCTGCAGCTACTGGCAGGAGCACTCGCAGCAGGTGGCGCGCCTGGCCCTGGCGTTGTTCGACCAGTTGCAGCCGGCACACGGACTCGGCGGCCGCGAGCGCGAGTGGCTCGAGTTCGCGGCGCTACTGCACGACATCGGTGTGCACATCAGCCACAGCCGGCATCACAAGCACTCCTACTACCTCATCAAGAACGGCGACCTGCGCGGCTTCGATCCCGAGGAGGTGGAAGTAGTCGCCCTGGTGGCACGCTACCACCGGCGGGCGCGGCCGAAGCGCTCGCACGACGGGTACGGCCATCTACCGGGAACGCTGCGACGAACCGTCAGAACGCTGGCGGCCATCCTGCGGGTCGCCGAGAGCCTCGACCGCAGCCACCAGCGCAGCGTCGCGTCGGTCGAGGTGGTCCCCGGCAGCCAGGACTACCTGCTGCGGCTCCGGCCCGACGGCGATGCCGAGCTCGAAGTCTGGGCGGCGCAGCGCAACTCGGCCCCGCTCGCGCACGTGCTGCAGCGCATCATCCGCTTCGAGGTCGTGACCAGCCATACCCGTGCGGCAGCCGGTAACCGGGGCCGACGGCGCCGGGAGGCGGTCCCCCGGCGCGCGCCCGCGGACGCCGCCGAGCCGGGTCCCGCCCGCGCGCCGGCTGATACAATCTAGCAGCCCGCGTGCGGACCCGCGGCCATTGCACGACGGGGCTAGGGCACGCACTGGAGCCGGCCGCCCGGGAGCGTCAGCCGCGCCACGCCCGGGGGCGGAGCATGGGCTTGCCATGGCAGAACGCAGGGCGACGTGCGTCCAGTGCCGTACCCAGCCGGTGGATCCGGCTTGGCAGCCCTTTTGCTCCGAGCGTTGCAAGCTGCTGGATCTGGGGAACTGGCTGGACGGGCGCTACCGCGTCCCGGACCTCCCGGGATCGTCCCTGCCGCACGACGAGGAGCCGGCTGACGGAGAGTCTTGACCGAGGAAGCAGAGAGCGAGCATGCCCGACACGCTGACGATCACCGACAACCGGACCGGCAAGCAGTACGAGATACCGATCACCGACGGTACGATTCGCGCGCTCGACCTGCGGCAGATCAAGGTGGACCCCGACGAGTTCGGGATGATGTCGTACGACCCGGCGTTCCAGAATACCGCCTCCTGCCGCAGCCGCGTGACGTTCATCGATGGCGACAAGGGCATCCTGCGCTACCGCGGCTATCCCATCGAGCAGCTGGCCGAGCACAGCACCTTCGTCGAAACTGCGTACCTGCTGCTCGACGGCGAGCTCCCCGGCAGGGCGGAGCTCGAAGCCTGGGAGGCGGAGCTGGGCCGGCATGCCGCACTGCACGAGAACATCAAGAAGCTGATGGAGGGGTTCCGCCACGACGCGCATCCGATGGGCATCTTCGTCAGCACGGTCGGCGCGCTGTCGACCTACTACCCGGACGCCAAGCAGATCTTCGACGACGAGACCCGCCGCACCCAGGTGGCACGGTTGATCGCCAAGGTGCCGGCCATCGCCGCCTACGCCTTCCGGCGGGCCAACGGCCAGCCGTACGTCTACCCCGACAGCTCGCTCAGCTTCGCCGGCCGCTTCCTCGGCATGCTGCATGGGCAGACGGGAACGCGTTACACGCCGGACCCGGTGCTCGAGCGGGCGCTGGACATCCTGTTCATCCTGCACGCGGATCACGAGCAGAACTGCAGCACCAGCGCGATGCGGGGCATCGGGAGCTCGCAGGCCGATCCGTTCGCCGCGATGGCCGGGGCCGCGGCGGCACTGTATGGACCGCTGCACGGCGGCGCCAACGAAGCGGTGCTGCGGATGCTCGCCGCCATCGGGTCGGTCGACAACGTGCCGGACTTCATCCGCAAGGTGAAGTCGGGCGAGGGTCGCCTGATGGGCTTCGGCCACCGCGTGTACAAGTCGTACGACCCGCGCGCGACCGTCATCAAGGAGCAGGCATACCGCGTCTTCGAGGTGACCGGGCGCAACCCGCTGCTCGACGTCGCCATCGAGCTCGAGCGCATCGCGCTGCAAGACGACTACTTCGTCGAACGCCGCCTGTATCCGAACGTCGACTTCTACTCGGGGCTCATCTACGAGGCGATGGGCTTCAAGCCGTCGATGTTCACCGTGCTGTTCGCCATCGGCCGCACGCCCGGCTGGATTGCGCAGTGGCAGGAGATGCTCGCCGACAAGGAGCAGAAGATCGCCCGCCCGCGCCAGATCTACCTCGGCTCCGGCGAGCGTGACTACGTGGCGCTGGACGGCCGGTAGCCGGACCGGGCGAGCGGCCATCCACGCGGTCGGCACCGCGACAGACGGCGCCCACGGCATCCGTCAACGGGCGAAGCTGAACGGCGGGTAGCGGTCCGCCGCCAGCAGGAACGCGTACGCCTGCACGCGCAGCGACCAGCGCAGGAATCCAAGCACGAAGTCGAATATCCCGCGCGGATAGCGGCCCGCGCAGAGGATGGCGAACCAGGCGACGACGACCAGCACCGGGACCACCGGCGTACGCGCAAGCAGCGCGACGTAGTGCGGGAACGCCAGCGGCCACTCGACGAGCGGCAACCAGCAACTGAGCTCGCTCGCTCTCCTTCGATGCCCGCGCGTCGTCTGCCGCTACCACGCACAGCGCGCTACCTCAGCCGGATGGTCATGTCGGGGCGGTCGGCAGGCGCGTCGTCGAACCAGCGCGCGGTGACGGTCTTGGTCTCGGTATAGAAGCGCACCGCCTGCTTGCCATAGGCGTGCTGGTCGCCGAAGAACGAGTCCTTCCAGCCGGTGAAGGAGAAGAACGGCAGCGGCACCGGGATCGGCACGTTGATGCCCACCTGGCCCACCTCGATCTCGCGCTGGAAGCGTCGCGCGGCGCCGCCCGACGACGTGAATAGCGATACCCCATTGCCGTAGGGATTGGCGTTGACCAGCGCGATGGCGTCGTCGAGGGTCGCGACCTCGGCAGCGACCAGCACGGGACCGAAGATCTCGTCGGTGTAGATCGACATGTCCGGCGTAACGCCGGCGAACAGCGTCGGACCGACCCAGTTGCCGTCGGGATGGCCGGGCACCTCGCAGTCGCTGCCGTCCAGCAGACACCGTGCGCCCTCGGCCTTGCCGCGCTCGATGTAGCCGAGTATCCGCTCGCGCGCGGCGCGGGTTATCTGCGGGCCGTAGGCCGCGCCCGAGTCGTCCCAGGCACCCGGACGCACGGCCGCCATCGCCGCCCGCAGATCGTTCAGCCAGTCCGCCGCCTCGCCCACGAGGACGGCAGCGCTGATTGCCATGCAGCGTTGCCCCGCGGCACCGCAGGCCGCCGCGACCAGGCTGGCTATGGCCTGCTCCCGGTCGGCATCGGGCAGAATCACCAGGTGGTTCTTGGCGCCGCCCAGCGCCTGCACCCGCTTCCCCTGCGCGGCGGCCCGCGCGTAGATCTGTCGGGCGACGCGTACCGACCCGACGAAGCTGACGGCCCGCACGGCGGGATGCGCCAGCAGGGCGTCGACCTGCTCCCGGCCGCCATGGACCACCTGCACCAGCCCGTCCGGCGCGCCCGCCTCGGCCAGCAGCTCCACCAGCCGGTTGGGCACCGTGGGGTCCTGCTCGGACGGCTTGAGCACGAAGGTGTTGCCGCAGGCGACCGCCAGCGGGAACATCCACAGGGGGATCATGGCCGGGAAGTTGAACGGCGTGATCCCGACGCAGACGCCGAGCGGTTGCACCAGGCTGTAGGTGTCGATGCCGCGGGCGGCATTCTCGACGGTCTCGCCCATCATCAGCGAGGCGATGCTGCAGGCGTGCTCGACCACCTCGATGCCGCGCCAGACCTCGCCGCGCGCATCCTCCCAGGTCTTGCCGGTGTCCCGGCACAGGCGGCGGGCGATGTCGTCCTGGTTCTGCTTCAGGATGTCCTGGTAGGCGAATAGCAGGCGGGCCCGCTCCGGCGTCGGCACGTCGCGCCATGTGCGGAACGCCGCCTGTGCCCCCCGTATCGCCCGGTCCACCTCGTCGGCAGTGGCGAAGGGCACCTCGCAAAGTACTTCCTGCGTGGCCGGATCCGTTACGTCGATGCCGTGGGCGTGGCTCTCGACGAACCTGCCGTCGATGAACAATTCGAGCCTGTGCATGGGAACCGTCGACCCGGCGGCGCGGCCAGCCACGGCTCGCTCAGCCGGCCCCGCGTCGTTGCGCGATCCGATGCAGCCGGTCGCTGTCACGGGCCATGGCTTCAAGCAGGCGTGTACGTCACCGCAGACCGAGACTCTTCACATAGTTGACGACGTCCCAGATCTCCTCGTCGGCGAGCGACCCGCCGAAGGCGTCCATCGCGAAGTCGGGACCGACGCCGTCGCGGATCACCGCGAAGATCTCGCCGTCGCTCGCCCCGTGCTGCCAGACGCCGTCGGCCAGGTTCGACGGCCGCGCACCGTAGGCCGCTGCGGCGCCGGCCAGCCGGCCGTCGCCGCGCCCGGTGGCGCCATGGCAGGTGGCGCACAGGCGGTCGTAGTCGGCGGCACCGGCAGCCAATGACGCCGGCGTGCTCGCCGCGGGGTTCGCCAGCGACTGCGCGTCCGGGTGCTCGTGCGGCTCGGCGGGATGCCGGTTCGGATCCAGCTCGCGGAGCAGACCGACCGTGCCCTCGCGGACCAGGGCCGCGCCGGCGATGCCCTCGCGGTAGACGGCCATCTCCGCCGGCGTGCGGCCGCGCGCGTTCACGGCCTGCAGGTCGGCGCCGTTCGCGACCAGCAGCTCGATGACGCTGTGCATGCCGTGGGCAGCGGCGGCGTGGAGCGCCGTGTCGCCTGCCGCATTGGCGGCAGCCGGGTCGCCGCCCAGCTCGATGGCCAGCGCGACGGCCTCCCGGGCGAGCTGCTCCTCCGCCGCCGGAATGCGCGAGCCCTGCGCGGCCGAAGCGACCGGGTTGTACGACGAGAAGTCGCGGCGGTCCTTGATGAACGCGCTGCCCCCGCCGCGACTGTAGCCCAGGCCGGCCGCGGCCATCAGCGGCGTCGTGCCGTCGTCGCTGGCCAGACTCGTATCGGCACCGGCAGCCGCCAGCACCTGCATCATGTCGGTCTCGAGGAACCTGGCGGCCAGCCAGTACGGCGTGGCCCCGAGCCAGCGGTTCATCAGGGCGAAGTCGTGGCTCCAGCGCCTGACCGGCGTCGGCTGCGTGAGCCGCGCGTTCGGATCGGCGCCGTGCGCCAGCAGCGCCTCGACCAGCGCCAGGCCAGCGCCCGGATCGACGTTCCGCACCCGCCGGTCGCGCAGGTTGCCGCGCAGCACCGCGGCGTGCAGCGCGGTGTAGCCGAGCGGCGCGGCAGCGGCGTCCGCGCCCTGCCGCAGCAGGAACGCGGCGAGCGTGCCGTGCCCGCTGTGGGCTGCAATCACCAACGGCACGTTGCCGTCGGCCGCAGGGTCGTGCAGGTCGGCGCCGGCGGCCAGCAGCAGGCGGGCCGACTCGACGTCGCCCGAGCGGGCCGCGAAGAGCAGCGGCGTGCTGCCGCCGATGGCGACCTGCCGCAACGGAATGCCGGCCGAAGCCGAGCCGGCGGAGCGGTTGCCGCCCATGTTGTAGACCCGGTAGCGGACCTGCGACCGGGCCCGGACGTCGGCACCGTGCGCGATCAGCGCCGCCGTGACGCCGGGATGGCCGTTGGCCACGGCCCACATCAACGCCGACTGGCTGCGCGTGTGCTCCGTGGCGTGCACGTCGGCGCCGCGCCGCAGCAGGCTCTCGACCGCCGCGACGCTGCCGGCCCGCGCGGCCGCCATGAGCGGGGTCTCGCCGCTGGCGAGTGCGGCATCGGGATCGGCGCCGGCGGCCAGCAGCGCCTCCACCAGCGCGGCCTGGCCATTGCCGGCGGCCATGAGCAGCGGGGTCATGCCCAGCTCGTTGGCGGCGCCGGCGTCGGCGCCGGCGGCCAACAGGAGCCGGGCGGTGTCCAGGTCTTCCCAATGGGCCGCCCAGTGGAGTGCGGTCGCGCCGTCGGCCTGGGGCGCGTGCACGTCGGCGCCGGCGGCCAGCAGTGCGTGCACCGCAGCCGCATCCTGCGCCTTCACCGCCTCGACCAGCCGTTGCGGCGCGCCGGACTGGCCCGCCGCCGAGCCGGCCGCGGCTGCTGCCAGCGCCAGCGTCACGAGCCAGGCGCGGCTGGCAGACCGTGGCCAGAGTCCCCGCTGCATGCGACGGGCGCTGCAGCCGGCCTGACTGCGTTGCGTTGCTCCGCGGTCGACTATGCCCAACAGGCCCCCTCGTCGCGCCTTGCCAAGCGGGCGCCGCGCCCGTCTCGGTGCGCCGCGGGTTTCACCACGGGCTGCTAGGCAGCCAGGTCGAGACGCCCCGTGCTGTCGTGGATTCGGTCCATGCGCATCCCGAACTTCTCGAGGACGGTCAGGTGCAGATTCGCCAGCGGCGGCTCGTCCGGATAGCGCAGGTGGCGCCCGCCCTTGAACCGGCCGGCGCCGCCACCCACGAGCACGAGCGGCAGGTTCCAGGGCTGGTGGTCGCCCTCGCACATGCCCGCGCCGTAGTACAGCAGCACGTGATCGAGCAGCGTGCCGTCGCCGTCGGGCGTCGACCGCAATCGATCGAGGTAGTAGGCCACCTGCTCGGCGTGGTGCACGTTGATGGCGGCGAGCTGCCGCCGGCTCTCGGCGCTGTGCTCGTGCGACAGTGGGTGATGGCCGCCCGGCGCGCCGATCTCCGGGTACGTGCGGCTGCTGAACTCCCGGCCGACCATGAACGTGATGACGCGCGTCAGGTCGCTCTGGTACGCAAGCACCTGCAGATCGAACATCAGCCGTGCGTGGTCGGCGAACATGGGTGGCACGCCTGCGGGCTGATCGAACGCCGGCAGCTCACGGCCCATCTGCTGTTCGGCCAGCTGGATGCGGCGCTCGATGTCGCGCACGGCATCCAGATACTCCGTCAGCTTGCCCGCATCGCCGGGGCCGAGGCCGCGGCGCAGCTCGGCAATCTTGTGCGTGACCGAGTCGAGCAGGCTGCGGTTGCCGGCCAGACGCGCCGCCCGCGCGGCAGGATCGGTGCTGCCCCCGTCGCCGAACATCCGCTCGAAGACGACCCGCGGGTTGTGCTCCATCGGGAGCGGCGTGGTCGGCCCACGCCAGGACAGCGTATGGCTGTAGGTGCAACTGTAGCCGCCGTCGCATGTACCGGCACCCTTGTCGCCCGACTCCAGCGAGAGCTCCAGCGAACCGAGTTGCGTCTCGCGGCCGAGCTCTTCGGCCAGAAGCTGATCGATCGAGACGTCGGCACGGAAATCGTTCCCCTCCTGGCCGAACGGCCGGGGAATGGCCCCCGTCAGGTACTTGGTGGCGCAGCGGCCGTGCACTGCGCCGCTCTTGGCGGTCAGCCCATTCTTGTTCTGCGTCAAGCCGGTCAGGACCAGCAGCCGCTCGCGAAACGGCGCCAGCGGCCTCAGCGTCGGCGTGAGCTCGAAGGCGCGGCCCTCGGCCGCGGGCGTCCAATTGTCGATGACCACGCCGTTGGGCACGTACACCACGCCGAACCGCCGGACGGGCCGCGCCGCGGTGCGCGTCAGCGCGGTGAGCGCCGGCACCATGCCGTCGAGCAGCGGCAGCGCCACGGCCGCGCCGATGCCTCGCAGTACCGTGCGCCGCGGCAAGGCCTTGCGGGTGACGATCATGATTCGGACCTCCGCATCTGGAACGGCGTGCTGCGGGCGATGCCCAGGATGATGGCCGACCAGCGGTGGTCGGCGGCGGCGGCCTCGCGTGCGATGGCCCGCACCACCGGTCGGTCGTACGCCTCCAGCCCCCGCCCGAGAGCGTAGGTCAGCAGCTTTTCGGTGAACGTCTCTACGAACTGCTCCTGGCGCGCCACCAGCACCGCCCGCAGCTCCGCGGGCCCGTCGAAGCGCGTGCCGTCGGCCAGGACGCCCGACGCGTCGACCGGCAGCCCCGCGTCGTGGGTACGCCACTCCCCGACCGCGTCGAAGTTCTCGAGGGCGAATCCGAGCGGGTCCATCGGCGCGTGGCAGCTCGCGCAGACCGGGTTGCGGCGGTGCTGGGCCAGACGCTCCCTGACCGTCCGCGGCTCGCCGCGCGCCCCGCTGTCGGGCAGGCCCGGCACGTCGGCCGGCGGCGGGGGCGGCGGCGTGCCCAGCAGATTCTCGAGCACCCACTTCGCGCGCAGCACGGGCGACGTGCGGTTGCCGTAAGACGTCACGGCCAGGACGCTGCCGTGCCCCAGCAGTCCGCGCCGGTGGGGATCGGTCAGGCCCACCCGGCGGAAGCGGTTGCCGTGCACGCCGGGGATGCCATAGTGCCGCGCGAGCCGCTCGTTGAGAAACGTGTAGTCGGCGGTCAGCAGCTCCGTGATGCTGCGGTCCGCGCGCAACTGGCTCTCGACGAACAGCTCGGTCTCCCGCTGGAAGGCCTCCCGGAGGTTCTCGTCGAAGCCCGGGAAGAGGTTGGGATCCGGCACCAGCCCCTGCACGTTGCGGATCGCGAGCCACTGGCCGGCGAAGTTGTCGACGAGCGCGCGCGCCCGGCGGTCCGCCAGCATCCGGTACACCTGCCGCTCGAGCACGCCCGCATCGTGCAGCGCGCCGCGGGCCGCCAGATCGATCAGCTCGTCGTCGGGAATGCTGCTCCAGAGAAAGAACGACAGGCGCGAGGCCAGCTCGAGGCCGTTGAGCCGGTAGATGCTGCCGGGCGCCGCGTCCGCGGGGTCGCGCTCGATGCGGAACAGGAACTCGGGGTCGATCAGGATGCGCTCGAGCCCGGCCCGGATGCCGGCCTCGAAGCCGGCTGCGGCGTACCCGGCATCGTAGAACGGCATCAGCGGCCCGAGGTCGTCCGCCGTCACGGGCCGGCGGTAGGCGCGCCGCGTCAGCGTGGAGAAGATCGTGCGCGCGCAACGGGCTGCCGACGCCGCGTCGGTGGCGGGCGGGCGGCACACGAAGATCCGTTCGCGGCTGGCGGTGCCGCCGGCGCCGGTTACGTTGTACGGGCCGTCTATCGACACGCTCTCGATGCCCGGTCCCTCGGGTCTTGGCGACGTGTCGGTCAGCTCGGTCACCGTCGCGCCGTACTCGCGCAGCGGCGGCTGCAGGATGCCCTCCTGCTCCCACGACCTGTCGAGGAAGGCCACGCCCACCAGGCGCGTGCCGGCCTTCACCGGCACGCGCAGTGCGAGGCCCGCGTCCGCCCCGGTGTAGTAGTCGTCCCAGTCCTGCGTGGGGTAGCCGGCGCCGCCGGCCGCGATGAACGTGCCCGAGAAAGTCAGCGGTGCCGGCCTGCCGGGCGCCTCGCCGCCAATCGTGTAGCGCGCTACCCGGATGCCGTCCAGGCGCACCTCGAGATCGTGCGCCTCCTCGAGGTTGACGATGTACTCGTACACGCTGCGCTTGAGCCGGATCCGGATGTCGTAGTCGCCGTCGAGGGGAAAACGATGGCGAACGGCGAGGCCGGCCCGCGACCCGAACGGCAGCTCCTCGCTCATGCGGTCGTTCTGGGTCAAGTCGATCGGGACCGTGTAGGCGCGCGACGTGAAGCCCGGCCCGATCCCGGGGTCGCCGACGGCCAGCCGGCTGATGCGGCGCGCCGCCGACAGGTAGCGTTCCATCAGCGCCGGCGACAGCGTGAGCGTTCCCGCCAGGTTGTCGAAGCCGTGGCCGGCGACATCGGCCGGCAGGAGCGTGCTGCCGTCCACATCGAGGGCGAGCAGGTCGCGGACGGCGTTCGTGTACTCGGCACGGTTCAGCCGGTGGATCGGCACGCGGCCCGGCTCGGGCCGGACGGCGGCCGCGCGGTCGAGTTCCGCCACCAGCCAGCGGCGGAAGCGCTCGGCCTCCGCCGACAGCGGCCGGGGCCGCCCCGCGGGCGGCATCATGCCCGCACGCAGCTTCCGGACCACCGCCTCCCAGCGCGCGGGGGCCGCGCCGACGTCCGCCGGGTCGAGGCGGTCGAGCGCCAGCCCGCCGGTGTTGAGCCGCTCGTTGTGGCAGGTCACGCAGTAGCGGTCCAACAGCGCCCGCTGCGGCGCCGCGGCTACCGTGGGCGGCGCGACGCCCTGCGCAAGAGGCCCCGCGCCGGTCGGAACGGCGGCCTGGAGCTGCAGGCTCCAGACACCAGCCAGGACCAGCCCGCAGCAGCCGGCGGCGACCCTGCTCATGCTCGTCCGCACCCGTCAGGCGCTATGCACCCCGGCCGGGCTACTGCGCCACCGGGAATCCCCCTCGGACGTTGCCGTGCGGCTTGAGCGCAGCGATGCCGGGACCGGACGGGTTGCCGAGCGTGAACCACAGCACGCCGAACCGATCCGTATCCAGCTTGGGAGTGTGCGCCTGCAACTCGGGAAACGGGAAGTAGGTGAACTCGCTGGTCGTCTGGTCGAACTTGACCAGCGAGTTGTAGATCATGTTCTCGACCCACAGGTTGTCGTCCGCGTCCGGCCAGACGTCGTACGGGTTGCCGTCCTTGAGTGGCAGCCTGTACTCGGTGACCTCGTCGGTCACCGGGTCGATCTTGGTGATGGCGTTGCCGTAGTAGTGCGCCGCCCAGATCTTGCCGTTGCTGTCGATAGCGGGACGCCGTGCCGGGTTGGCCATCGGATACTGCGTCCACTCCTGGGTCTCCTGGTTGAACATCAGCGTGGCCGGCGTGTGCAGCCCCACCGCCCATACCCGGTCCTGACGGTCCACCACGATGCCGTAGCCGCTGAAACCGGCGAGCGGCTCCCACTCCTCGAACTCCTTGGTCCGCGTGTCGAAGCGGCCGATCTTGCCTGCCGACGCGAAGTAGGTGTACCAGATGTAGCCACGCGAGTCGGCCCAGCAACTGTGAGGGCCGCCGCCGGACACCGGCATCCGGTGGCGCGTGATCTCGCCGGTCGCCGGATCGAGCTCACCCAGGTGGTCGCCCGTCAGCTCCACCCAGTAGACGATACCGTCCATCTCGATGATGCCGTGCGGCGTCACGTTGATGTTCGCCGGGTTCTCGATCCAGTACTCCGTCGTCCGTGCCTCGAAGTTCCGCACCCGGGTGTCGACCCGCAAGATCGAGTTCGAGCCGTTGCCGGACACCCAGATCACGCCCGGTTCGACCAGGCTCGCGAACACGCTGTGGATCGACCAGGTCGGCGGCCGGCCACGCACCTCGCGGCGAGGCCCGCGGTTGAGCTCGTACTGGATGTAGACCGCGTCCGCCAACTGTTCCTCGTCGCGCACCAGCGGGTCGAGCAGCAGGTCGCGCTGCGTCGAGTCGGGTCCGAAATTGTCGGTCAGGTAGCTGATGATCAGCTCCTTCTCTTCCTCCGACACCGACTCATGGGTGATCTGCGGTACGCCCGGCGCCATGTTCGCCACCCGGCCGTCCACGTCGAACATGCGGTTCACGGCCCGGCGCCACCCCGCCTCGTTCTTCACGCCGCGATTGTGAAAGGCCGCCGGCCCGTGGCAACCGAAGCAGGACCGCAGCATGACGTCCCGCGCCGGGTGCGGCGGGTACAGCTCGTCGAAGTCCACCAGCTCGGCCCCGGCAGCGTTGACCTGCCGCCCGCCGTAGTTGGCCCGCGCCTCCGCCGCGCCGGCCGCGGCGCCCTGCGCGGCCACCGGCCCGGTCGAGGTGAGCGCCAGGTTGGCGGTCGTGGTCTCGAAGGCCGCCACCTGCACCGTCCGCACCAGCGGCTCGAACCCGGGCTCGATCACCTGCACCTCGTAGGTCCCCGAGGGCAGGTTGTAGATCCGGTAGCGCCCCTCGACCGTGTAGACCGTGTAGGCGATGCGCCCCACAGTGTCCCGCGCCTTCACGCGGAACGCCTGGACCTCGCCCGCATCGACCGTCACGATGCCCGAGAGCGTCCCCGTCCCCTGGGCGGACCCGGCCGCCGGCAGACCGACGGTCGCTGCCAGAACCACGGCCAGCAGCGGAAGCCATGCGCCGCGGCCGGTCGAGATGTGACGTGCCCTCATCGTATCCCCCTCCTGCGTGCCTGCTCGGCGGCTCGTCTATTCTACATCCCGTCCAGGTCCGCAGCCGGCCGCCCGTGCCGGCCGCGAGGCAGTCCGGTAGAATCCAAGCCGAGGAGGCCACCATGCCCTGCAACCAGCGTTGTCTCGTGAACGGTGCAGTCGCCGCCGGTCTGGCTGTCGCGGCCGCGTGCGCGACCCCTGCCGCAGTACCCGGGCACCCGTGCGCCGACCTGACGACCCTGGCGCTCAACGACCTGCGAATCGACGCGGCCGAACAGCTGCCCGCAGCGGAGGGCGTGCCCGCCCACTGCCGCGTGAGCGGGGTCATCGAGACCGAGATCAACTTCGAGCTGCTGCTGCCCGATGACTGGAACGGCCGCTTCCTGATGGGCGGCGGGGGCGGCTTCGTCGGCAGCGTGCAGAACCAGGCCCGCTCGCTCTACGCGCACGGCGGGAGCCCGCTCCAGCGCGGCTACGCGACGGCGGGGACCGACACCGGACACACCGGCAACGGCATCGAGGCCGGCTGGGCGCTCGACCATCCCGAGCGCCAGGAGAACTTCGGGCACCGCGCCGTGCACCTGACGGCGGAGACCGCCAAGTCGATCATCGCCCACTACTATGCGCGGCCCGCGGACTACGCCTACTTCGTCGGCTGCTCGCGCGGAGGCGGCCAGGCGATGATGGAATCGCAGCGCTATCCGGACGACTTCGACGGCATCGTCGCGGCGGCCCCGGCCTACCACTGGACCGGGATCACGGCCGGCTTCGTGCAGAACCAGCAGGCGATCTACCCCGACGGCGACCTCGACGCCCCGGTGCTGACATCGGCGACCCTCGAGCTGCTCGGATCCAGCATCCTCGCCGCGTGCGACGCGGACGACGGAGTGGTGGACGGCATGCTGGCCGATCCGCGGCAGTGCGGCTTCGATCCGGCCGACCTCCCGCACTGCGCCGTAGATCGCCCGGGCGACGACTGCGTCACCGACGCGCAGCTCGCCGCCATCAGGACCGTCTACGACGGCCCGACCTCGAACGGCAAGCCCATCTACCACGGCTTCAACTACGGCGGGGAGCACGAGGCTGGCGGCTGGGACGCCTGGGTGGTGGGTTCCGGGCAGCGCCGGGCGGCGGGGATCCCCAACGCGCAGTACGGCTTCGGCACCGAGCTCTTCAAGTACTTCGTCTTCAGTGACCCCGACTGGGACTACACCCGCTACGATTTCTCGACCTGGAAGGACGACGTCGCGGAGACGGCCGCGATCCTCAACGCGACCGACACCGACCTGAGCCGGTTCCGGGACGCCGGCGGGAAGATCATCTACTGGACCGGCTGGTCCGACCTCGCCCTCGCGCCGCTCGGCACCATCGACTACTACGAGCGGCTGGCGGCGGCCGACCCTGCCACACGCGACTACGCGCGCCTCTACATGCTGCCGGGGGTGTTGCACTGCGCGGGCGGCCCGGGTCCCGACCGCGTCGACTGGGTGGAGGCCATCCGCGCCTGGGTGGAGGAGGAACGTGCGCCGGAACGCCTGCTGGCCGCCAAGGTGGACGCGGACGGCCGCATCACGATGACACGACCCGCCTGCCCGTATCCGCAGGTGGCCGTCTACGACGGCAGCGGCGACCCGCACGAGGCCGCCAGCTTCACCTGCACGGCGCCGTCGCAGGACTAGCGCAGTCCGGACGACGGGCGCCGCGGCGACCGCGCGGCCCCCGCGGCGCCGCGGGGGTCACTCCACGACGAACGTGATGTCGGCGTGGGTCTTCAGGCCGCCGTCGTGCGCCCGGCAGCGGAGGACGAACGTCCCCGGCCGGCCGAACGTGGCCTCGGCCACCCATTTGCCGCCGGGGGGCGCTGGGGGCGTCTCCCAGCCGTAGCCCCATGGCGAGTTCGAGTTGGGCCGGGTATCCTCCCACACCTTGGTCTGCACCGGGTCGAAAGTGACGGCGTCCCCCGCTCCCCGGTACACGAACCACGACAAACGCAGGCCCGTTGCCGTGACCGGCACCGTGTTGTTGCCCGCCCGCGAGGGGTCCAGCGCCCGCAGCGGCCGCTGCTCCGGCACACCGTCGTCGCTGGCGAAAGCCGTCAGGGTGACGGGCTGGCCCACCCGCGCGGTCCGGGTGCGCGCGCCCTCGACCTCCAGCACCGGCGGCGTATTCGGATTGACGACGTCGCGCGTACGCAGCCCGCTGTTGCGCTGAACCACGAAGTCGTCGATGAAGTAGTCCGGCTTGAGCGTGGCGTAGGCCCGGTACGTCTTGCCGTTCGGGCTCTTGAGCGTCCAGATGACCTCTCGGTCGCCGAAGTCGGCCGGCACGGCGATACGGAACAGGAACCGGTTGCGCCGCGGCAGGAAGTACGTCGGCTGGCCCCGGTCGGGCCCGCCCGGCTCGATGTGGTTGTCTGGACCGATCGGGATGTGGTGCGCCTCCTCCCAGTTCCGGTTCATCGTCCCGAACACCAGGTTGAAGGACCCGTCGGGAAGGCGCTCCCAGCCTTCGTACGCCGGCACCACTTCCTGTCCGCTCGCGCGGTAGCGCTGCTGCGCCGCACCGTCCGGTTGCAGCGCACCGACAACCAGCGCGGCAGCGGCGACGCCGAGGGCGGCGCGTATCACTGCTGCTGCCCCGCGGCCACGCCAGAGCCCTCGACGGCACCGCACAGCGGGCAGCCGACGGCGCTCTCGCCAGGCATCAGGTTCAGCGCGTCGCGGCGCTGCGCCATCTCCTCCGCGAACTCCTCGTCGCTCAGATAGACACCGCGCATGATGTTGATGAACATCTGGTCGACCGAGCGGTTGCCGCCGCCCGACCAGTTGCGGGGATCGGCGACGTTCGGATTCGAAGGCGAGTTGTTGAAGTAGCCCGTCAGCCGCAGGATGGTGCCCTTCGGCAGCAGCGGCGCGGCGTCGTCCTCGTACGTGTAGACGCGGACCCAACTGTGATCGTAGCCGGCGCAGTTGAGCGTCTCGATGGAGGTACCGAGGATGGCGTCCAGGCACATGCGCACGCCGGGAGCATGCAGGTGCGGCTCGTAGACGCTGATCTTCGTGTGCTCGGGCAGCGTGAAGAAGGCCTCCATCCGCTGGTCGGGGTCCATCGGCTCGATGTCGAGATCGACGGTGTTGCCGAACGAGATCCCCCGCACCTGCCGGGTCGGCTCGTAGCCGCGCGGATGGAACTTGAAGCCGACGTCCACGTGGGCGCGCGTGTCGGCGCCGTTCGCATGCAGGTGGATGTTCTCGAAGAGGATCGTCGACCCGGCCTCGATGAGCTTGCCGGCCGCGGGGTCGAAGAAGTCGGCGTTGCGCCCGACCTCGTGCACCGGCCAGCGCGACGTCGGCGAGTCGTCGTCGTCACCGTCGGGCACGACGATGTCCATCACCAGGTGATGCACGATGAACAACCCCCCGACGGTGGCGCGGCGCTCGCCGACGCTCGACTCGGTCACTTCCTTGAACTCGAGAGCCGCGACGTAGCGGTCCTCGGTCAACCCTGTCGCCGTCTCCCCGATATGCCCCCACCAGTCGGGCGCTTCGCCGGGCAGCTCCACGCTCGGGGACGACACGACCAGATCGGGCTGGCCGATCTCCCACTCGTCCACGTCGATGAACGCGACCGGCGGCGGCAGGTCGGCCGGATTGCCCTCCGGGGCGCCGTTGTCCACCCACTTGGCAATCAGGGCGATCTCCGCGTCGCTCAGTGACGGATCCTCCTTGAACGACTGGATGCCGACGTCCTTCTCGATGTACCACGGCGGCATCACGCCCGGCTTGTCCCGCAGGGCCGTGCGGTTCCTGATGGCGCGGGCCCAGGGGCGCACCTCGTCGTAGTCGATCAGCGACATCGGCGCCAGCGAGTCGGGCCGGTGACACTTCTGGCAGCTCCGCTGCAGGATGGGGGCGATGTCCCTGCTGAAGGTGACCTCGTCGGTCGCGGATTGCCCCGCGGCAGTCGCGGGCAGAGCGATAGCCAGCGCGAACGCCGCCGCCAGGAACGCACGCCATGTCCGGTGTTGCCTCGTCGTCATTGTGCCGCCTCCTCTGGCTCCCGACTCGCCGTCGTCCCGGTACAGGCAGTCTACTCCCGCGACGCGCAGTTTGCCATCGGAAGACCGCACCGCGTGTCAGGGCGCCGCACAGGTCAGCTCGCGCCGGGCCGGCGCGTTATCGGGCTCGAGCGCGAGCACCTGCCGATAGGCGGCCGCCGCGCGGTCGAACTCGCGCCGGGCGCGGTGTGCGCGCGCCTTGCCCAGCCAGGTGCCGGCGACACCGCGGCGGCCGGCACTGCCTACGACAGCGCAGCGACTGCGACGCCCAAGAGATGCGCGGAGTCTGCGAGGGCGAAGGGGTCGCCGCAAGGGAACGCCGGGGGGGGTCGGGGTGCAGCCCGTGCGATTGAAGCTATGATGCGGGCCATGCAGCGTGCCGCGCTCATCCTGACCCTCGGCCTCGGTGTCTCGGCAGCAGCCGCCGCCCAGGAGTGGCGGCCGCTGACCACCGCCGACGGGGAATGGCCCAGCTACGGCGGCGACACCGGGCACACGCGCTATTCGCCGCTGGACCAGATCGACGCGTCCAACTTCAACGACCTGGAACTCGCCTGGCGCTTCAAGACCGACAACCTCGGCCCGGCCCCGGAGTTCAAGCTCGAGGGAACGCCGCTCATGGCGGACGGCGTCCTCTACGCGACCGGCGGCACCCGGCGGGCGGTCGTGGCGCTCGACGCGGCCACCGGCGAACTGCTGTGGATGCACAGCGAACACGAGGGCGAGCGGGCTGCGCGCGCGCCCCGCCTGCTGTCGGGACGCGGACTCGCGTATTGGACCGACGGCGAGCAGGCCCGCATCCTCTACGTGACGCTCGGTTTCCGCCTGGTCGCGCTCGACGCCGCCAGCGGCACTCGGGACCCCGGCTTCGGCGACGGCGGGGTCGTCGACCTCAAGACGGCGGCCGTCGTCGGCGACGGACGGCCCATCGACCTCGTCGGTGGAGAGATAGGCCTGCACGCGACGCCCACCGTGGCGCGGGACGTCGTCGTCGTAGGCGGTACTTTCGCCGACGCCCCGGCACCGCGCACGCACAACAACACGAAGGGCCTGGTGCAGGCGTTCGACATCCGGACCGGCTGGCGCCTGTGGGTCTTCAACACCGTCCCGCGCGCCGGCGAGTTCGGGGCCGACACCTGGCTGAACGACTCCTGGGGAACCAACGGCAACAACGGTGTCTGGACGCAGATCTCGGCCGATGCCGACCTCGGCATCGTCTATCTCCCGGTCGAAACGCCCTCGGGCGACTACTACGGCGGGCACCGGCCCGGCGACAACCTCTTCGGCGAGAGCCTCGTGGCGGTCGACCTGCTGACCGGCGAGCGGCTGTGGCACTTCCAGCTCGTGCACCACCCCATCTGGGGCTTCGACATGGCGAGCCCCCCGATCCTGGCCGACATCACGGTCGACGGGCGGGCGGTCAAGGCGGTCGCGCAGCCGGGCAAGCAGGCGTTCCTGTACGTCTTCGACCGGGTCACCGGCGAGCCGGTCTGGCCGATCGAGGAACGGCCTGTGCCGCGGGGCGACGTGCCGGGCGAATGGTACTCTCCGACCCAGCCGTTCCCGACGAAGCCGCCCGCCTACGACCGGCAGGGCGCGTCCATTGACGACCTAATCGACTTCACGCCCGAACTGCGCGCCGAGGCCGTCGAACTGGTCTCGCGCTACCGTCTCGGGCCCATCTTCACGCCGCCGGTCGTCAGCCGCGCGGACGGCCCCGTCGCCACGCTCGGGTTGGGCGCCGGCAGCGGCGGCACGAACTGGCCCGGCGGCGGCTACGACCCCGAGACGCACATCCTGTACGTCCCATCACGGACCGGGTTCTACTCCTGGGAGCTGATCCCGACGCCCGGGCCGGAAGTCTCTGACATGCGCTATGTGAAGGGCACGCCGCAGTACGGCGTCGGTCACGGCGGGCTGCGCGACCTCAACGTGCGCGGGCTGCCGCTGGTCAAGCCGCCGTACGGACGCCTGTCCGCGATCGACCTCGACCGCGGCGACATCCTGTGGCAGACGCCCCACGGTGCCACGCCCGACCGCGTCCGGAACCACCCGGCGCTCCGCGGGCTGGAGATTCCGCGCACCGGCGAGCGCTGCATCCACCTGATCGGCCCCCTCGTCACCCGCACGCTGATCGTGATGGGCGAGTGCGGCTACCACCGCACGGCGGCCGGGCGGGGCGCGATGCTGCGGGCCTACGACAAGGCGACGGGTCGGGAGGTGGGGGCAGTCTTCATGCCGGCGCCGCAGTCCGGGTCGCCCATGACCTACGCGGCGGGCGGGCGGCAGTACATCGTCCTTGCCGTCAGCGGACGCACCTACTCGGGCGAGTACATTGCCTTCCGCCTGCCCCTGTAGGCAGGCGCCGGTGCCGGCGGCGGTTTGCGGCTGGCCGCCTGCCGTTCGCCGGCGGCCGGCCGGGGGGTGTGGAGAACGCGCGGCCCCGTGCCGGCGACCCGCCGTTCGAGAGCGAGGAGCGCCTGCTTGACCGGCAACCCGCCGCCATAGCCGGTCAGGGTGCCGTCGGCACCGATCACGCGGTGGCAAGGCACCACGATGGCCAGCGGGTTCCTGCCGTTGGCCGCACCGACCGCCCGTGACGCCGTCGGCCGGCCGATGCGGCTTGCCAGCTCGCTGTACGAGATGGTCTCGCCGTAGGCGATGCGGCGGAGCTCGTCCCAGACGCGGTGTTGGAACGGCGTGCCGTCCGGAGCGAGTGGCAGGTCGAAGTCGCGCCGGGCGCCGCCGAAGTACTCCGCGAGCTGGCGTTTCGCCGCGGCGAGCGCTGCGGGCAGTGCGCGGCGCGTCTCGCGCCACGCCGCCGCGGGTGCACACGCAGCCGCGTTGGGCAGGTCGATGCGTTCGAGACGCCGCTCGTCGCCCACCAGACGCAGGACCCCGATGGGCGTCTCGAAATCGTGGTAGGCGCTGGTCGGCATATTTTCCACTATACCGCTACGGTGGATGATGGGCAACGGATCACGGACGCGCGCAACTTCGGCCTTGGATTCCGGCATCCCGGCACCTACAATGCCGGGATGAGACAGAGGATGCACGAGTCCGTCCTCAGGATTGGAGTCGTGTGCGCGGGCGCCGCCCTGACCGTACTCGTCGGGTTGCCCGCCGCATCGTCCGCGCAGCAGCCTGCGGCGCAGGCGGAAGCGTCGACCGCAACGGTCGCTGCCGCGGCGGCCGCGGGCGGACGGCAGTTGCTGGACCGCTACTGCCTGACCTGCCACAACCAACGGCTCGAGACTGCCGGCCTGAGCCTGGAGGCGTTCGATCTCACTCATGTCGCGGCGGACGCCGCGGTGTGGGAGCAGGTGGTGCAGAAACTGCGCACGGGCACGATGCCGCCGTCGAACCGACGGCAGCCGCCCGACGCGGACCGCCTGGCCCTGCTGGCCTGGCTGGAAACGTCGCTCGACGCGGCGGCGGAGGCCCGCCCGAACCCGGGCCGTACGGAGACGTTGCGGCGACTCAACCGGACCGAGTACCGCAACGCCATCCGTGACCTGCTGGCACTCGACATCGATGCCGAGGCCCTGCTGCCGCCGGACGAGAGCGGCCACGGCTTCGACAACGTCACCGTAGGCGATCTGCCGCCGGCACTGCTCGATCGCTACATCTCGGCGGCGCGCCGGATCAGCCGGTTGGCGGTCGGTGCGCAAGGTGCGGCGGCCGACAGCACCGTCGTTCGCATCCCGCCCGACAGAACGCAGGAAGCGCACGTTCCGGGCCTGCCCATCGGCACCCGCGGCGGCGTGCTCGTGTCGCATACGTTCGCGCAGGACGGCGAGTACGACATCCAGGTGCGCCTCGCTCGCAACCGCAGCGGCAACATCGGGGGCCTGCGCGACCCGCGGCCGCACGAGCTCGAGCTGCTGCTCGACCGGGTGCCGGTCGCCAGCTTCACGGTGGCCAGACCGCCCGGCGGCGACGACACGCTCCTGGACCGGCACCTGCAGGTGCGCGTGCCGGTCACCGCCGGTCCCCACGAGCTCGGGGTCACGTTCTCCAGGGACGGGGCATCGCTGATCGAGACCGAGCGCCAGCCGCTCCAGTCCCACTTCAACGAGCAGCGTCACCCCCGGCAGACGCCCGCGGTCTATCAGGTGACCATCACCGGCCCCTATGCAGCGCAGGGCGCGGCCGACACGCCCGCGCGCCGGCGGCTCTTCGTCTGCCGGCCGCCGGCGCCGCGCGACGAGACGGCGTGCGCCGAGGAGATTCTGGCAACTCTGATGCGCCGCGCCTACCGGCGGCCGATCTCCGAAGCGGACGTCGCGGGGCCGCTGGCCTTCTATCACGCGGCCCGCGCCGCGGGCAGCTTCGACGACGGCATCGAACGCGCGCTCAGCGCCGTGCTGATCAACCCGGAGTTCCTGTTTCGCGTGGAGCTCGATCCGGAACCCGGGGACGCCGCGGCGGCCTACCGCATCCGCGATCTGGAGCTGGCCTCGCGCCTGTCGTTCTTCCTCTGGAGCAGCCTGCCCGACGACGAACTGCTCGACGCGGCCGAGCGCGGCGTGCTCAGCCGGCCGGACGAGCTGGAGAGACAGACGCGGCGGATGCTGGCCGACCCGCGTTCGTACAACCTCGCCAGCAACTTCGCCGGGCAGTGGCTGCAGCTTCGCAACCTGGCCTCGCTCAGCCCGAATACGCGCCTGTTCCCGGACTTCGACGACAACCTGCGGCAGGCGTTCCGCGAAGAAACGGAGCGCTTCTTCGACAGTGTGTTGCGGGAGGGCGGCGGCGTGCTCGACCTGCTGAGCGCCGACTACACCTTCCTCAACGAACGGCTGGCGAAGCACTACGGCATTCCGAACGTCTACGGCACGCGCTTCCGGCGCGTGGCGCTCGACGCCGCCAGTCGGCGCGGGGGCCTGCTGCGGCACGGCAGCATCCTGTCGATCACGTCCTACGCCACGCGGACATCGCCCGTGATTCGCGGCGTGTGGGTGCTCTCCAACATCTTCGGCGCGCCGCCGCCGCCGCCGCTGCCGAACGTGCCGGCGCTGGAGGAGACCGCCGTGGCCGCCGACCTCCCGATGCGGGAGCGTCTGGCCGCGCACCGCAGCAACCCCGCCTGCGCCAACTGCCACCGGACCATCGACCCGGTCGGCTTCGCGCTCGAGAATTTCGACGCCCTCGGCCGCTGGCGGGAGCACGAGGGCGACACCGCCTCGATCGACGTGTCGGGCCGGCTGCCGCTCGTGGGCGACTTCGCCGGCGTGGACGGCCTCGAGGCGGGCCTGATGAGCCGGCCGGATCTGTTTGCCGGCACCATCACGGAGAAGCTGCTGACGTTCGCACTCGGGCGCGGTGTCGAGTACTACGACGCGCCGGCCGTACGCCGGATTCTGCGCGCCGCCGAGGCGGACGGCTACCGCCTGTCGTCGCTCATCGTGGGAATCGTCGAGAGTGTCCCGTTTCAGATGAGGAGATCGTCATGATCATCACGAAGAAGGCCCTCCCCCGGCGTACGTTCCTCAAGGGGGTACAGGCCACGCTGGCGCTGCCTCTGCTCGACGCGATGATTCCCGCGGCGACGGCGCTGGCCAGGACGCCGGCCAGGCCGGTATCCCGGCTCGGCTTCGTGTTCATTCCGATGGGTTGCGACCACGGTCGCTGGACGCCGGCGGACACGGACCGGCTCGGCACTCTGCCGCCGATCCTGAGCCCGCTCGAGCCGGTCAGGGAGCAGCTCTCGGTAGTCACCAACCTCGAGCTGCAGCTCTCCTATCCGGGCACCCACGACACATCGAACTCGGGGTTCCTGAGTGCGGCGTACGCCAAACACACGGAGAGTTCCGACTACCACCTGGGCACGACCGTGGACCAGATTGCGGCGCACAAGATCGGCCGGGACACGCAGTTGCCGTCGCTGCAGCTGTCGATGGACCTGAGCCCCCTCGCCGGCGTCTGCAACAACGGTTACGCCTGCGTCTACCAGAACTGCCTGTCGTGGTCGTCGCCGACTACGCCGCTGCCCGCCGAGGCGCATCCGCGCATCGTCTTCGAGCGCCTCTTCGGCGAGGGCGGCACAGCCGCCGAGCGGCAGGCCGCGCTCAACAGCCGCGGCAGCCTGCTCGACGCGTTCAGCGCGGACATTGCGCGCCTCAAGCAGGTGGTCGGCGCGGCGGACCGGGTGCGTGTCGACCAGTACCTGGACAGCGTCCGCGAAGTCGAGCGGCAGATCGAGCGGGCCGAGGCCGGCGCCAGCGACAATCTGCTACCCGATGTCGACCGGCCGGTGGGCGTCCCGGCGGCGTTCGCCGACCATGCGAAGCTCATGTTCGACCTGCAGCTGCTGGCCTTCCAGGCGGACATCACGCGGGTGGTCAGCTTCCAGCTCACCCGCGAGCTCAGCAACCGGACCTATCCCGAGATCGGCGTGCCGGACCCGCACCACCCGACCAGCCACCACGGAAACGACCCGGAGAAGCTGCTCAAGATCTCCAAGATCAACACGTTCCACGTGTCTCTGTTCGCGGAGTTCCTCGAGAAGCTGAAGGCCACGCCGGACGGCGACGGCTCGCTGCTGGACAGCACCGTCTACCTCTACGGCAGCGGGATGGGCAACCCCAGCCTGCACGACCACGAGGACCTGCCCATCCTGGTTGCCGGCGGCGCCGCCTGCGGCCTGCGCGGCGGCCAGCACATCCGCTACGCCACGGGCACGCCGCTCGCCAACCTGCACGTCACGCTGCTCGACCGCGTCGGCGTGCGCCTGGATTCGTTCGGCGACAGCAGCGGGCGGATCGAGGATCTGTTCGACGCCGTCCCCGTGTAGGCAGTTCGGGGTTGCACGACAACGGGAGGCCACCCATGGATTGGCGACGAACCGCCGGACTCTCCATCCTGGTGCTCGCGGCCGCGGGCTCGGCCACGGCTGCCGACGAGGCCGCGCTGGCCGACGCGGCCGAGCGGCAGCAGGATGCGCTCGTCCACACGCTGCTCGCCGGCGGCGCGGATGTGAACGCCGCCCAGGTCGACGGCACGACCGCCCTGCACTGGGCGGCCTACCACGACAATTTGGAGACCGCGCGCCGGCTGATCGCCGCGGGTGCCCAGGTCGACGCGCTGAACCGCTACGGCGTGCCGGCGCTGTCTCTGGCCGCCGGGAACGGCAACGCCGCGCTCGTGCGGCACCTGCTCGCGGCCGGCGCCGACCCCAACGCCGCGCTGCGGGGCGGCGAGACCGTGCTGATGACGGCGGCCCGGACGGGGAGCCTCGCGGCCGTGAAGGCGCTGCTGGCCGGGGGCGCCGCGCCGGACGCGCGCGAGCGCCGCGAACAGACCGCGCTGATGTGGGCGGCGGCCGAGGGTCACACGGGCATCGTCGATGCCCTTATCGCGGCCGGGGCTGACGTGCACGCATCGCTCGCCTCCGGCTTCAACCCGCTGCTCTTCGCCGTCCGCGCAGGCCGCATCGAAGTCGTCGAGCGGCTGCTCGCCGCCGGCGTGGACGTAAACGCGGCCATCGAGCGGACGGCGGAGGAACCGACCGGGCTGATCAACAACGCCAGCTACCGCCCAGTGGACGACGGCATGAGCCCGCTGGTGCTGGCCATCCGCAACGGCCACTTCGAGCTCGCGGTCAGGCTCATCGACGCCGGCGCCGATCCGAACGACCAGCGCACGGGCTTCGCGCCGCTGCACACGCTGTCGTGGGTGCGCAAGCCCGACGCGAGCGACCGCGGCGACCCGCCGCCCATCGGCTCCGGGAACCTGACGAGCCTGCAGTTCGTCCGGGAGCTCGTGGCGCGCGGCGCGGACGTGAACGGCCGCCTGCAGACCGCCGGCGTCCGCCCGCCCCACACCGCGTCCCAACTGGAGATGGAGGGGGCGACGGCCTTCTTGATGGCCGCGGACCGGGCGGATGTCCCGCTGATGCAGCTGCTCCTCGAGCTGGGCGCCGACCCGCTGCTCCCCAACGTCGCGCGCTCCACGCCGCTGATGGCTGCGGCCGGACTCGGCACGCAGGCGCCGGAGGAAGAAGCCGGCTCGGAACCGGAAGCCCGCGATGCCGTGCAGCTCCTGCTCGCTCTGGGCGCCGACATCGACGCCGTGGACGCGACCGGCAACACCGCCATGCACGGCGCGGCCTACGGCAGCTTCCCCACCGTGGTTCAATTGCTCGCGGACAACGGCGCGGACATCCACATCTGGAGCCGGCCGGACGTGAACGGCCGCACGCCGCTGTTCATCGCCGAGGGCTACCGCGGCGGCCTGCCCCGCCCGTCGCGTCCGACGATGGAGGCCATCAAGACCCTCATGCTCGGCGCCGGCATCCCGACGGACGGGCCGCGGCCAGAGCTGATCGACCAGTACTCGCGGCCGGCGCCTCCGCCAGCCCCGACGCCGGAGAAGCGGGAGCAGTCCGACCGGTCGGCGCAGACCCGCTGACGTTCATCACTCCTGCTCCATCGAACGGTAATCGAGCCAGACACCGACCGGGAACCGGACGACGGTGATCGACGTCGTCCTCAACAGATCATTGCAAGTACCCAGTCCAGCAGGAAAAAGAGAGCACCCAGGCAGAGCAGCACATAATCGGGAGAATCCGGCGCGCCGTACGCCGCGCCGCGATACTTACTTATGTGCACCATTTCCCGGGCTCCGATCGCTCAACGTCGCAGCCGCCGATAGGTCTGGCATGCCTCAACCAGCGACGGTGGCGCCGGCTCGGCGAGCCGCTGCTCTTTGTAGCACATCGTGTACAGGCGGCGGGCGTGTCGTTCGCAATCACGCTCGTGTGCCAGTTTGGGATAGGTTATTGTCTCGTCCACTTCGCGCCCATCGAGGTACTCGAACCAGGTCTCGATGTTGCGGCGCGGCACGGCTACGATGACCGGATCATCGTCTGTTGCCACAGCCACCTTCTGCCGAGTGCACTCGTCGTCCAACTGTTTGCGGCGGTCCTGCGTCGAGTGCGCATCCGCATCCGTCACGACCATCAGGTATGCACCCTGCTTCTGACGGATCGCCCGCAGCTCCCGAGGATAACGCTCGCGAACCCATTTTGCACCCGCCCCGCGACCCTGGGACATATCCAGTGTTATGATGTCTCTCTCACGAAAGTTGCGGTGCTTCAGGAAACGACGCACGAACGAATTGGTCTGTGAGTCCTCGCAGAGCAGAACGATGCGGACACCGCTCACAGCTACCACCCCCGAGCCACAGTCTCCGACAGGGACAGTCCATCGATGGCAGGCTGCGGCTTGCTGCTGACCCTGGCCGGGCCATCCGCGTTCCGGAAAAACCATCTGCCCTTCGATCCGGCCATGTAGTCTATTGTGGCCGGATGATGGGATACGAGAACGGCCTGCTCCAGCGTACACCCACACTTGCTGATGACCTCCGCAAGCCAAGGCTGTACCTCGCGCAGCGCCAGGTAGTTGTCGGGTTCATCGAGGAACAGAGAGATGCGTCCATCGGGTGACAGACCGATCAAGGAGTAGAGGGCCACCAACGCCCGCTGACCATCCGAGAGCTGGTTGAACCCGTAACGGTGAACGCTTGCATCGGCGCCTCGAAATACGACTTTGAGCGCACGTGAATTCTCTCCCGATTCGGTTAGACTGATGGAATCGAACCCGGGTAGCACGTCACGCAGCAGCCCGAACAACTCGGCTATGGAACCCATGTTCTCCTGCGCGGCGTGACGATACCAGGCCACGAAGTTCTGCATGAGCGGTTCCAGAAACTCATCCTCGGTCCTGGTTTCCGGCTCGAAGAGCGGCGGGCACGGGCTCGCGATGACCAGGCTGGCGATCTCCTTCTTGAACCGCGTCAACTTCGTATTGTCAGTACGTTCGTTCAACACACCAACGCCCGACTGGGACCAGTCGAAAGGGTACGCCGGCCCCCTGCTGAAGTCGTCGTGATACAACTGTGCGGTACCACCCTCGAAACTGAAGAGCGGCTGGTCATCCTGTTTGAGCACCTCCTTGTGAATTCGCATCTTGCGACGGTCACGATCGTGCTCGATTCGGAGGTCATAGTGGTACGTGTGTTCATCGAGCTTCAAGTCAAGCTCGAAGCACTGAAGTGCCTTCCGTTCTTCATTCCAGGACGGGAGATCGCGCACGGGAAAGGCCTCATCGACCTTCGCTCCGCGCACGAGGATTCGCTGAATTCCACGCAGAACGTCCAGGACCGAGGTCTTTCCGCTGCCGTTGGGGCCGAGGAGGACACTTGCCTCGTCGAGCATCAACTCGAAGTTCAGCAGGCATCGAAAGTTGTGCGCATAGAATCGCGTAATCATGGGCGTCTGCTGCCGACGTCGGAACGGCGGCCGGCCTCCAATCGCGATCGGGTGTGGTCCCGCCGGTGCACTGCCCTGCCACCCGAACTCACGGCGCGTGCACGAAGCGCTGCACGCGGCGGCCGTCGAGCGTGTCGCCCACATACAGGTTGCCGTGCGAGTCGAGCGCCAGGCTGTGCGGGGACTCGAACTGGCCGGCCCAGCGGCCGCGGCGGCCGAACGACGCCACCGCCCGGAGCGTGTCGCGGTCGAGCGTGTGCACGCGGTGCGAGCGCCCGTCGGCCACGACCAGCAGGCTCTGCTCCGCGTCGGTCGAGAACCCGATGTCCCAGGGATGGCCGCCCACCCGGCCGCCGCGCAGCGGCGCGTCGACCAGCGCCTCCGAGACGAACTTCCCATCCCGGTCGAACACCTGGATGCGCTGGTTCCCGCGGTCGCAGACGTAGACCATGCCGTCGCGGGCGCCGGCGACGCAGTGCGGCGTGTCGAACTGCGGGGGCGGCGGGTCGCCGCGGCCGAAACCCCCGCGCGCCGCGTCGTCGGGCCGGTTGCCGTAGGCGCCCCAGTGCCGCTTGTAGTCACCCGTCGTCGCGTCGAAGACGATCACGCGGCGGTTCGTATAGCCGTCGCTGACGAACACCTCGTTGGCCCCGGCGTCGACCCAGATGTCCGTGGGCTGGCCCAGGAACCTCGTGCTGTTGCTGCCCGCCGTCCCCCGTCCGAAGTCGCCGATCTGCAGGAGGCAGTTGCCCGCCGGCGTCAGCTTCACGACCAGCGCGTTGTCGGTCGTGGCCCGTGACGACAGGTCGTAGGGCAGGCCGCCGCCGAAGCCGACCCAGACGTTGTCGTCGTGATCGACGTAGATGCCGTGAGTCTGCGTCCCCCAGTCGCAGTCGCCGCCCGGGTCGCCCCAGCTGCGCACGACCGCGCCGGCCTGGTCGAAGGCGATCACCGGAGGCGTGTTCTCCCCGCCGCGCTGGCTGTTGGGCCGGTGGATGATCCACACGTTGTCGTTCGAATCGACAGCCACGCCTACGACGTTGCCGAGCAGCCAGTCGCCGGGCAGGTCCTGGGGCCAGTGGGGATCGACCTGGAACGTCCCGTCGGACGGGCGCGGGGGCGCCTGCGCAGCCGCGGAGCCGCCGTGGACGGCACAGACGAAGGCGAGCGTCAGGAACGCCGCGGCGCAGCCGGTGCTCGATACGGGTCTCATGTTGTGCTCCTCACTCGCGTCGGCGCCTACTGCGTCTCCTCACTCTGGGCGTTGTAGCGCTGCGCGCGCGCCACCATCTCGTCGTTGCGGATCAGCGCCCGCCGGCGATCCGCAGCGAGCGCCAGGTCACCGCTCGCGCCCAGTCGACCGTCACGCGCCAGCTCGCCGAGCGCGCGGTCGACCGCGCCGGCGGCCACCAGGTTGATGCCGCCGAAGAACGCGACGCCCACGCCGTTGTCGCGCGCTGCCTGCACTGAGGGAACGGACGCCAGCATCGGCCGGCCCGCCATCTCCACCGCCCGGGCGCACTGGTCCAGCGGTATCTGTGGGATGAAGATCAGATCGCCACCCGCCTCGGCGTAACGCGTGATGCGCTCCAGCGCCGCGTCGAGCGGCCCTCCGCCGGCCACGACGTCGCAGCGCGTCATCAGCACCGTGTCGCCGCGGCGGGCATCGGCGGCCGCGTGGACCTTGTCGACCATGGCGTCGGCCGCCAGGATCTTGCCCTCGCTGAGCCCCTGCAGGTGCTTGGCGCCGTACAGGTCCTCGATCATGATGCACGCCGCGCCGGCACGCTCGTAGCGCTGCACCGCCCGATAGACGTTGAGCGGATTCCCGCCGCCGTCGTCGGCGTCCGCGATGATGGGCAGGTCGATGGCGTCGGCTGCGCGGGTGCAGAACTCGATGAGGTCGTCCATCGTGATCATGCCGTAGTCGCCGAGGCCGAACTTGCTCAGCGACAGCGCGCTGCCGCCCGTCATCGCGATCTCGAAGCCGTGCATCTCGACCAGCCGGGCCGACGCGACATCGCCGCAGTTCACGCAGCGGCTCGGCTCCGACCGCGCCAGCAGCGCGCGCAACCGGCCGCCGGGGCTCGCGGCCGCCGGGGCCTGGGCCGCCGCGCCGCCGGCCGTCCCCAGTGCGTGGGCAGCCATGCCGCCCGCCGCCGCGGCCGTGCCCTGGATGAAACGCCGCCGTGACGGCCCGCCGGGCCCCTCGGATCTCACCGGTTCGTGCATCGTGTCCTCCTTGCGCTGTGCGCAGCGTACTGCAATCGTCGATGCGGCCTCCGCCAGCCGCGCACGGCGCGCCGCGGCGGGAGCGGCGCGGGGGGCGCAGGGATCCCCGCGGGCGGACGCCGGGGACTCGGGGCGCGGTCCCGTCCGAAGTCAGAACATCGCGATCGGGTTGGCCGGGCTGCCGGTGCCGTTCTTCACGTTGAGCGGCAGCGCCATGAACATGAACTCGTGGCGCCCCTCCTCCGCGCAGGCGTCGGCCAGCGGCTCGAGCAGCGCGTTGTCGAGCAGGGCCACGCCGTAGAAGGTCAGCACGCCGTGCACCGGGTAGGCCAGCCCGTAGTCGTTGGGCCGCGCGTCCATCATGTCCCACCCGAGCAGCGCGACGTCGCGGTCGCGAATGAACTTCGCGCACGAGGCGTGCAGGCCGGGTCGGTCGCCGCCGCCGATCGCGCCGCCCGCGCGCTGGAATGCCTCCCGCCCGCTATGGACGAGCAGCGCGTCGCCCGGCCCCACCTCGACGCCCTGGGCCGCCGCTATCTCCGCCAGCTCCCAGCCGTGCACCGGCCGCTCCGCCGTTACGTGTGGTTCGCCGCGATGGCGGGGCACGTCGAGCAGCACGCCGCGCGTGATGATGCCGTTGCTCCAGGCCGTGATGGCGCCGAACCGGGCGCCGTGGGTGTCCACCGCGTCGTCCGGGTCGCGGCCCTGCCACACGCCGTCCGAGTTCTCCCATACGTGGCACAGCGCGTCGATGTGCGTGATGGTCTGGCCGTGGTAGATGAACCCGTAGTAGTCGATGAACGAGCCGGCGCCGGCGCCGCGGTCGTTCTTGCGGACGAAGTGTTGCGTCGGCTCGAAGAGCCGGCTCGTCGAGACCGTTCGGCCGGTGCGCACGAGCGCCGCCGCGGCCCGGCGCTTCTCGGCCGTGATCAGGTTGACGGCACCGACCTCGTCATCGTCGCCCCAGCGTCCCCAGTTGCGCTGGTCCCTGTACCACCCGTCGACCTCGGCCTGCGTCGGCAGCGCCCGCCCCGCCTGCCGCACTGGCGCCGCCGGCGGCCGGGCCGCCGCAGCCGCCGACCAGGCACCGGCTCGCTGACCGAGGGCCACGCCGCCGACCGCCGCCGCGCTCTTGAGGAAGCGTCGTCTCGAGGTAGACATTCGTCAGTCCTTTCTCCACGCCAGCCGCAGTCCGCAACCGGCAATGACGAGCACCATCAGCGCCATGACCCCGAACTTCGCGCCGGTCAGTACCGGCAGCGCCGTGCTGAGGGGCGATTGCGCCGGATGGAGCCGGGCCGCACGGCCCAGAACGAAATCTTCCAGCACCTCGGTCAGCAGGAACAGTACGGGAACGAACGGCAGCCACCCAACCGCTCCCGAGGTGGTGCCACCACTCCGCAGCAGCCAGGCGATCAGGAGCGTCGCGGCCCCGCCGAGCAGCAGCGGCGTCAGGATGTCCAGGCGTTGGAACAGAATGTAGGCTGCCCGTCCTTCGGGACCGATGGCGCCCAGGAAGACGTGCAACGCGTCCGCACTGTAGCCGAGCTGCTCCTCGGGGAGGACCCCGTCGGTAGTGAGCGATCGCACGGCCGGAAACGGGCCCGTTCCGAAGAGCAGGCCGGTTCCCACAAGTGCCGTTCCCGCTGCCGCGAGCACGCGCCGGCCCGTCGCGATTCGCAGGATCCACGGCATGGCAAACCAGAGCGTAACGCAAACGGAAGGGCGGCGGTAGCCCGGGACTCGGCGCCGCAGAACGCGGCAGACACCGCCAAGCCGGCACAGCGCACTCGCCGGTAGTGGCGTGGGACGCAGGGTCCCCGCGAGCGGCGGGGGTTCGGATGCAGCCTCGTCTGGTTGATGCCGCCTACGAGTCCGCCCGCACCGCGATGGCGACCTTGCCACGCGCGTGCCCGGCTTCGAGCTGACGGACGGCGGCCGCGACCTCGCTCAGCGGGTAGCGGCGGCCGACGACCGGCACGATCCGCCCGGCTTCGAGCAGCTCCCGCAGGTGGTCCAGATCCGCCGTGACCACCGTCGAGAACAGCGCGCCGAGCGTCTGGCGCACGAACGGCGACAGCAGAGACGCCCGGAGCTGGCGATCCATCCCGCCCAGCAGCGGCCCGCCCCCTTCCCCGCCGACGATGACCAGCGTGCCGGCCGGACCGAGTGCGCGCCGGAGGTGCGACAGTGAACGGTTGCCCGCCGCATCCAGGATGACGTCGTAGCGCTGGCTGCCGTCCGCGAACTCCTCCCGCGTGTAGTCGATGACCCGGCGGGCGCCGAGCGCGCGGATGAGATCCGTCTTGCCTGGTCCGCACACGCCCGTGACCTCCGCACCCAGCACCCGGGCGATCTGCACCGCGAACGTTCCGACGCCGCCGCCGGCGCCGATCACCAGTACGCGCTGCCCCGCCTCGACGTGCGCCGTGTCGCGGAGGGCCTGCAGGGCCGTGGCGGCGGACGTGGGCACGACCGCTGCCTGCTCGAACGTGAGGTTCGCCGGCTTTGTCGCGAGCGTGGCCTCGCTTCCGCGGGCGTACTCGGCGAAGGCGCCGGTACAGGTGCCGAACACCTCGTCGCCGGGACGCAGCCGGGTAACGCCGGCACCCACCGCCGCGACCCGCCCGGCCACGTCCTGCCCCGCCACGCGGCCGTTCGGCCGCCGCAGCCCGAACCCGAGGAGCCGCACGAGGTACGGCCGCCCGCTCATGAGATGCCAGACACCGGGGTCGAGGCCCGCCGCGTGCACCTCCACCAGCACGTCGCGCTCGCCGACACGCGGACGTTCGACGTCCTCGAGCCGCAGCACGTCGGCTGCGCCGTACTCGTCCTGGACGATAGCCTTCACGACCCTGCGCCCAACGGCCGCACCACGACACTCCCTTCGCCAATGCCCGCCGCGAACCATGCGCTGGTTCGGGCGCGGCACATCCTTCCAGTATAGGCCCGCCGGCGGCGGTCCGCGGGGCGAGTAGCGACTAACGGGTGTCCCTCACCGGGCAACGACGCGAGCACCTTGCGGGACGGGCGTACAGACGACGGCCGGCGCGCCCGAAGGGACGCGCCGGCCGGGAACAGTGTGCACCGCCGCTGGCGGCGGACAGGCCGCCGACGTCAGCGGTTCACGTTGATCGTGACGTCCTTGTAGTCGACCAAGCCGCCGTCGTGAGCCAGCGCGCGCAGCACGTAGGTGCCCGGCTCGCTGAAGGTGGCCTGGACCGTCCAGCGGTTGTCTTCCGGCACGGGCGGCGTCTCCCAGCCGGTGGACCAGGGCGAGTTGCCGCCGTCGCGGTGGTCCTGCCAGACCTTGGTCTGCGGCGGATCGAACACGACCTCGCCCGGGCCCCGGTAGCGGAACCACGACAGCCGCAACCCGGTCGCCGAGTTGGGCACGAAGTGGCTCGTGCCGATCAGCGCCACCGGAATGGAGCGCGGCGCCGGCTTCCCGTCGTCGGCGGCAACCGCGCTCAGAGTGACCGGCTCTCCGGCGCTCACCGTCATCGTCGCAGGCGTCTCGAGCGTCAGCTCCGGGGCCATGTTGCCGATCATGTCCGGGTGGAACCCGGTCTGCCCGCCGGCGCCGAAGTTGGCCATCATGACCGTCTCGTCGACCAGGTACTCCGGCCGGAGCGTGGCGTACGCCTTCTCGGTCACGCCGTTGCTGGTCAGCGACCAGACGATCTCGTCGTCGCCGAAGTCGGCCGGCACCGTGACCTTGAAGACGAACTGGCTGCGCCGCGGGAAGAAGTGGGTCGGCTGGCCGAGGTCGGGACCGCCCGGGTCCATGTGGTTGTCCGGGCCGACCGGCACGTCGATCTCTTCCTCCCAGTTGCGGTTGTAGTAGCCGAACCAGAGGTCTATGGAACCGTCGTCGTGCCGCCAGAAGCCCTCGTAGACCGGGGCGATGTTCTGGCCCCGTGCCGGGGCCTGCGCGCCGGTCGTGAGCGGCGCCGCCAGAACGACGGCCACGCCGAGCACGAGCGCCGCGGCGGGAACCCTGAGCAGCCGTGAGCGAGGCGTCCTGTGCATCGTCAGCTCACCCTCCCTCGACTACTGGTTCTGCCCCAGCCAGGTCAGGCCCGGCTCCGGGTTCTCGAAGCCGCACAGCGGACAGCCGATGACCGACTCGCCCTCGGCCAGATCGAGCCGCTCGCGGCGCGTGGCCATCTCCTCGGCGAACTGCTCGTCGGTCAGCACGATGGGATCCGCGATGAGGATCGCCATGTTGTCGATGGAGCGGTGCCCGAGCCCGCCCCAGTTGCGCGGGTCGACGACGTTCTGGTTGCTGGGCGTGTTGTCGAAGTGGGCCGTGATGTGGATCAGCGTGCCCTTGGGCAGCAGCGGCGCCGAGTCGTCCTGGTAGCGGTACACCTTCACCCAGTTGTGATCGTACCCGGCGCAGTTGAGCACCTCGGTGCGACCGCCCCAGATGGCCTCCATGCACATCCGGACGCCGGAGGCATGCATGTGCGGCTCGAAGGTCGTGAGTTTGATGTGGTCGTCCAGCGTGGTGTAGATGTGCACCTGCTGCCCGGCCGTCATGCCGCGCAGGTCGATCTCGCCGTTGCCGAACGTGAGGTTGCCCAGCTGCCGCTGCGGCTCGTAGCCCCGCGGATGGAACTTGTAGCCGACGCGCAGGTGGGCGGTCGTGTCCTCGCCGTTCGCATGCATGTGGACGGACGGGAACACGAGCTGCGAGCCCGCCTTCATCAGGCGGCCGGCCAGTGCATCGAAGACCTCGGCGTTGCGCCCGACCTCGTGCGGGCCGCCGATGGTCTGCGCCGGCTGCCCGTCGCCGTCCAGCAGGGCGTGGATGGCGTGGTGGAAGATGAACTTGCCGCCGGTGCCGCCCTGTACGTCGCTGACCTCCTTGAACTGCACGGCGGAGACGTAGCGATCCTCCTCCAGTCCGGTCGGCGTGGGTGCGAGCGCGCCCCACCAGTCGGGCGCCTCGGCCGCCATCGTGATGGACGGCGAGTCGACGATCAGATCGGGCTCGCCGATGTCCCACTCATCCGCGCCCGCGAAGACGCGCGCCGGCGGCAGGTCGGCAGGGTTTCCGCGGGGCGCACCGCTGTCGACCCAGGCGGCGATTGTCTCGATTTCGGTCTCACTAAGCGAGATGTCGTCCTTGAAAGCCTGAATGCCGACGTCCTTCTCGATGAACCAGGGCGGCATCACCCCCATCCGGTTGCGCAGCCCGGTGCGCTGCTTGATGCTGCGCGCCCACGGCCGCACCTCTTCGTAGGTGATGAGCGACATCGGCGCGACCGAGTTCGGACGGTGGCAGGTCTGGCAGCTGCGCTGCAGGATCGGCGCAATGTCCCTGCTGAAGGTCACCTCGCCGGTGGCCTGCTCCGCCGCCGCTGCCGGTACCGCGAGCATTGCCGCGGCCAGCACGACCGCCGACGCAACTGCGCCGACCGTTCTCGAACCCCTGCTGCAGTCTGTTGTCATCGGGAATACCCCTCCACGAGTCCAGGTTGCCCGCAGCGCGCGGCGCGCCGGCGGACGCAAGCCGACTTGTCATTGTATACGAGCCTGCTGCCGCCCAAGTTCCCTGGCCCAGCGCGCCGCCGCCTGGCAACCGCCGTCCTGCCGGCGGCACCCGATTCGCGTGTATCCTGGTAGGCTCACACGACGGAGGGAGACGAGGTGATGAAAATGAGACATGTGACGCCGTTCGCCATCTGTGCCGCGGTTGCCGTAATCGCGTTTGCAGCCACCGTGGGCGTTGCCGGCCAGCAGAACACCGAGCCGTATACGCCGCCGACCACGGCGTGGGGCGACCCCGACCTGCAGGGCGTCTGGAACAACAACACCGTCGTGCCGCTGCAGCGGCCCGACCAGGTGGGTGGCCGCGAGACGCTCTCGGACGAAGAGGTGGCGCAGCGGCGGCAGGCCAGCTCCGACCTGCTCTTCTCCGAGCGCGAGGGCGACACCGGCTTCTACAACGAGTTCTGGTTCGAGTACGGGCTGGACAGCAACCGCACGTCGCTGATCACGCGGCCTGCGGACGGCAAGCTCCCGGCGCTGACGCCGAACGCCCAACAGCGGGCGGACGAGCTCATGGCCGTGCGCATGCGCTCGACGGTCGCACCCGACCACTACCTGGAGCTGAGCGCCTACGACCGCTGCATCTCGCGCGGGCTGCCGGGCGCCATGATGCCGGGCTTCTACAACCACAACTACCACATCCTGCAGACGCCCGACTACGTTGCGCTGGTGGTCGAGATGATCCACGACGCGCGCATCATTCCGCTCGACGGGCGCGGGCACGCCCCGGCCGGCATCCAGCAGTGGCTGGGCGACTCGCGCGGCCGCTGGGAAGGCAACACGCTGGTGGTCGAAACCACCAACTTCACGGGCAAGCTGGACGAGCGGGGCCTGTACATCCCGACGGTCTTCGGCACGGGCGAGAACCTGCGGCTGGTCGAGCGCTTCACGCGCGTCAGCGAGGACGTGATCGACTACCGCTTCACCGTGGAGGACCCGACGGTGTTCACGGGCGAATGGACCGCGGCAATCCCGTTCAACCGCTTCGACGGCACGTTGTTCGAGTACGCCTGCCACGAGGGCAACTACGCGCTGCCGAACATGCTCGCCGGCGCCCGCGTGGCCGAAGCCGCAGCCAACCCCGACTAGGAAGCACCGGAGGCCAGCGCAGCCTGCAGGCGCGTGAGGAAGACCCGGATGCGGTTGGCGTTCGCCCCCAGGTCGCCGACCCCCACGCGGGAGATGGAGCGCACGTCCACCAGCGCGCCGCCGCCCGCTGCCGGCCGGATCCGGACGGCGACGTCGTCCTTGAAGCCGAACCAGAAGGTGGTGGCGGTCGCTTCCAGCACGCCTCGTGCCGGATCGGCCGCCACGACCTCCCAGCCCAGCTCCCTCGCGACCGACCGGGCCGTGTCGAGGACCGCGCCCGGCGGCGCGTCGACGCCCAGCGGCATCAGGTCCGGATAGGCCGCCTGCTGCGCGGCAGCGAGCTGCGAGCCACCGTAGTCGAGCGAATTCGGCGCGCCGGCGCGTAGCGGTACGACGGACTCGAACACCGGCGGGTCGTCAGGGTCCGTCGTGATGTCGTGGATGGGCGGCGCGCCCAGGGCCGGCAGGATGTTGGCCAGCGGCACGCCGAGCGCGCCCGCCGAGAGCAGGCCGGCCGCCAGGGCCCGGCGGTTGCCGAACCCCGTCCCGCGCCGGCGCACCGCCGCGATCACCCGACTCATCAGCCACACCAGCGCGGCCAGGCTGCCCGCCAGCAGCAGCAACAGCGCGGTACCCAGGGGCAGCAGGCCGGCCCGATGGCCGAGCGGGCCGGCGGCGATGGCCGCGACCGCGGCCAGAGGAACAACAAATCGCATCGTCATGGTGCACCTGCCGGGAGACTGCGGGTCATTGCGTCGAAGAGCCGTTGCAGAGCGATGTTCGAACGCGCGAGCATGCTCGTGACGACCATGACGGCTGACACGCTGCGGCGCGAGATTTTGACCTCTCGCCCGCGGGTGAACATGGGCGTCGCATGAATGCGGCGCAGGGTCAGGACCGCCATGGCCAGGGCCCACAGGCAATGCCGGCGGATGCCGGTCTCACGCACAGGCACGAGCTCGATGTAGCGCATGCCGTCGGCCAGGTGCCGGCGAGCAATCGCGACGATCACGGCCAGCCCCCTGGCGAAGCCGGGGTCGTCGTGTCCGGGGCGCAGCAGGGACAGGTCGAAACCGGTCTCGCGAAAGATGTCCCGCGGCAGCCAGCACGCGCCGCGCTGCCGGTCCTCCCAGACGTCCTTGAGGATATTGGTCATCTGCAACCCCTGGCCGAAGGAGACCGCGAGGGGCCGCAACTCGCGGCGACGGTCGTTCATTTCGACCGAGTAGTCGCAGAACAGCTCGGTGAGCATCTCGCCGACCACCCCCGCGACGAAGTAGCAGTAGCGTTCGAGCTGCGTGAGGCTGGCGAGGCCGGCGGAGGTGTCGAGCTGCTGAAACTCGTGCATGCCGTGCGACATCACGCGCACGCAGCGCTCGAGGACGCCGCGCTGGGCGGCGCTGAATCCGTTGGTGATGCGGACGACCCGGGCAGTGTTGGCCACCAGGTCGTGCTCGCTCGCGGTGGTCGACGCCGACAACCGCGCACCCAGCTCCCGGGCGAAATCCCGCGCATCGGCCCGATTCGCGAGCACGTCGACGAAGCGCCGCCAGAACCGTCGCTTCTGACCGCCGGAGAGAGCCGGCTCGTCCTCGATGGTGTCCGTGATGCGGCACAGGAGGTAGGCGTTGCCCACCACGGGGCGCAGCGAGTCCGGGAGCTCCGGAATCGTCAGCGCGAAGGTTCGCGATACGCCCTGCAGCACCTTGGTCTGATAGGCCAGGTCACTGCACCGGGCGTCGTCCGGCAAGGGCGTCATGATTCGGCGTGGTGCCACGTCTGTCGGTCAACCGCCATCGCGGGTGCGCTGCCCCGGCGTCGCCCCGCCCGTCACGCTTCAATCGCCGCGCGCCACGCCGAATCGCGGTGCGCGGACGAACCGTGATGTGCCGCCTGCTCCACCCGTCGGAGCTCGCGGCCGAGATAGGCGGCCACGGCCTGCATGCCGCGCAGGCCCACCGCAGCCTCCGTCTCCGCCCGGCTGTTGTAGTTGGTGTTGGTATTGACGTCGTAGGTGTACGCCACGCCCTTGCGATCGGTGATGAACTCGACGCCTGCGACATGAATGCCGTTGGCCGCCAGGAAGTGCTGGTAGGCCCCGACCAGCTCGTGCCGGAAGCCGTCCACGATGCGGAACAAAGACGGCGACGACTCGCCGGCCGGACAGAAGGCGTCGTCGACGCGGCAGGCGTCGGCGGGACACAGCTCGAATCCCTGGCTGGTGTCGACCCGCACGGCGTAGAGAAACTCGCCGCCCACGAACTCCACGCGCGTGATGTACGGCTCGCCGGCCTCGATGTACTCCTGGATGAGCGTGATGCCGTCGACCGACTGCTCGAACTCGGCGCTGCGGACGTAGCGTTCCAGCGCGGCAGCGTCGTGGAACAGCCGCACGCCCAGCCCCTTGCCGGCCCGGTTGTGCTTCGTGATGAACGGCGGGGCAAACGCACGCCCCGCCTCGACGAGCGCGTCGGACCCGACGGCGGCCACCGTCCGCGGCGTCCGGATGCCCTGTGATTCGAGGGCCGCGTACTGCGCGACCTTGCTGACCTCGAGCTGCAGGGCGCGGGAGCCGTTGGCCACCCGCCGCCCGTGCCGCTCCAGCCAGGCCAGCACGGCGGCCGTGTGCTCCGGCGCATAGCGGTGGCCGCGCGTATGCGACGATGCGCTCATGCGGTTGTAAAAGACGCCCGCGGGCGGCGGCTGCGTCAGGTCGAGACGGCCGACGCCCAGAAACCACTCCTCGAACGGCAGGCGCAGCGCCTCGAACGCCGCGCGCAGCGGCGCGACCCAGGCGTCGTTCTCGTGGATGACGTAGATGCGGGGCATTCCGCCCCGGATTATAGGACAGTGCAGGCCGTCCACCGACCGGCGGGGCCGCGGCGCTACTCCGCGGCCGCGACCGTGACGGTGATGTCGGCAGGCGTCAGGTAGCTGCTGTCATCGGCGGCGGCGCGGATGACGTACTCGCCCGGCTCCGAGAACTGCGCGACGACGGTTACCTGGCCGCCCGCGCGGGGCAGTGGCGTGACCCGCGGCTCGAACGTGACGTCGGCGGGGCCGCGATGCACGACCCAGGTGACCGCCAGGCCCGTGTCGTACGCATCGAGCGGGCTCACCCGATTCTGATCCACCGCGCCGCCGCCACCGCCGCCGCGCGGCCCGCCGATGATCGGCAGGTCGTTCGGCAACGGGTCGACCGGCCGGCGCGGGCGCCGTGGGATCTCGCGCGGCCCCGGCTGGCCATCGTCGGTCACCGCAACCGTCACCGCGACCGGCTCGCCGGCCGTCGCGGTGAGCGCGGTGCGGCCGACGATGCGGGCGGACGGCGGCAGGTTCGTGAGGTCCTCGCCGGCGTACCGTCCGCGCAGGTCGGAGCCGCGGTTGGCCCGCCACACGCCTTCGTCGACGATCCACGTGGCCCACAGCGACCCGATCGCGGTGCGGGTCTGCCCGTGGACGGTCAGCGTCCAGATCAGATCGCGGTCCGTACTCCAGTCGGCCGGCAGCTGAACGCCGAATACGAAGAACTGGCGTCGCGGATAGAAGAAGGTCGGCTGGCCCCGGTCCAGCGGTCCGGCGTCGAGGTAGTTGGCGGGGCCGACCGGGATGTATGGCTGTTCCTCGTAGTTGCGGTTCAGGTAGCCGAACCACATGGTATAGGTGCCGTCCGCATTCGGGCTCCAACCCTCGTAGACGGGCTGCACCGACTGGCCGCTGCGGTGCAGGGTCTGCGCCGCCCCGTGGGCGCCCGCACCGAGGACGAGCCCGCCCAGCAGCGCCGCCGCGGCCGCCGCGCGGCTAGTTGTCATCGTTCGTGGTCCGGGCCGCCAGCCGCTGCTCGAGCTCCGCCTCGTACTCCTCGTCGGTCAGCTCGTACCAGTTCATGTGGGCCAGCGCCATGTCGTCGGTCGAGCGGTTGCCCCACCCCACCCAGTTGCGCGGGTCGGCGGCCCAGCGGTTGGCCTCCGAGTTGTCGTGCCAGCTCGTCACGTGGAGCATCGTCCCCTTCGGCAGCAGCGGGGCGGCGTGGTCCGCGTAGTTGTAGGCGATGTGCCAGCCGAAGTCCCAGTCGGCGCAACTCAGCGGCTGCACCCGACCGTCCTGGTAGACCGCCTCGAGGCACTGCCGCTTGCCCAGGTTGTGCAGGTGCGGCTGGTAGACCGTCAGCTTGATGTTCGACTTCAGGAAGTAGTAGCCATCGTGCCGGATGTTGTTCTCCCCCGGCGGGAAGTCCAGGTCGTGCAGGCCGGCCACGGACCGCCACTTCACCTGCTGCCCGGGCTCGTAGCCCCGCGGGTAGAACCAGAACGCGATGGCGGTGCGGTCGTAGGTGTCCTCGCCGTTCGGGTTGGCCGAGTAGTGCAGGCTCCAGCGCAGCTGCGAGCCCGCCCGGAACAGCCGCGCGGTCCCGTCCGGATGGATGTCCCCCGTCTTGCCGAGGGCGTACTCGCTGAGCAGCTCCGGCGAGTCGTTCGCGTCCTCCGGGTGCGTCAGGTAGGTCACGGCGTGGTGCACGACCGGATAACCCTCCACCGAGGGCTTGGTCTCGTAGGCCTTGATCCAGCGGTCCTCGTCCACCCCGGGGTCGGCCACCATCTCGATCCACCAGTTCGGGCTGTCGGCCGGCATGAAGAAGGGCTCGGGGATCGGGACGACCAGATCGGGCTCGCGGCCCATCTCGTCCTCCAGCGTCCACCGCGAAAGCGTGGCCGGCAGCGTCAACGGCGGCGGCATGTCGGCCGGGTCGCCGCGCCGCGCCCCGCCGTCGACCCACGCGGCGATGGTGGTTATCTCCTCGTTGCTCAGCGAACGGTCGTCCTTGAACTCCTGCACGCCCACCGTCTTGTCTATGAACCAGGGCGGCATCCTGCGCGTGACCACCCGGTCGCGGATGGACCGCGCCCAGGGCCGCGAATCCTCGTAGGTGATGAGCGACATCGGCGCGATGGCCCCCGGACGGTGGCACGTCTGGCACGCGCGCTGGAAGATCGGCGCCACATCCCGCGTGAACGTGACCTCGTCGCCGGCCGTCTGCCCGGCCGCCGTGGCAGGTGCAGCCGCCAGCAGCGCCACGACCGCTGCCCCGAGCGCACGCGACGACATCCATCCGCCCCGCCGACCGCGCTCCACCACGGACATCCCGGTGGCCCTGTTCATGGGACCCTCCCTGTCAGCCTCGAATGCACGAACCGCTGGGCGGCAGGATACAACATCCGGAGCCCCGAACCCGGATCAGAAGTCGAGCTGAAACGCGAACTTCGCGAGCCGGCCCGGCATGAACGAGCGGGGCGACAACCACCCCGCGCCAGCGCCGGTCGACGCACCGCAGCCGCGCGGCGCACGTCACTCGTAGTCCGCCGCGGCCAGCGACGCCCGCAGGAGCTCCCGGTCGCTGCGCGCGTGGATGTGGCGGTTGGCGTACGCCGGATGCGACCAGTTCACGTGGCCGAGCTCGCGGCGGTTGCCCGGCCGCGTTGTGGGCTCGATGAGCTGCGTCCGGCTCACCTCGTCGTAGCCCTCCGGTGTGAGGCGGGCGATGATCAGCTCGCCGCGGTCGTTGTTGATGAAGTAGCGGTCGCCGTGCTGCACGATGAAGCCCGAGGCCCAGCGGGCGCGCTCGCGGGTCACCGCCTGCGTCTCCCAGAGGCGCTCGCCGGTGGCGGCGTCGAGCGCGCGGAGCTGCCCGTAGCTGCAGATGCCGTAGACGTAGCCGTCGCGTACCACCGGCGTGTTGACCACGGCGTGCAGCGCCTCGGTCAGGATCTCGCTCTCGCTGTTGCTTCGCCAGGACACGCCGGCGGCGGGCCGATCGGCGCTGAGCCCCAGCATGAGCGCCCCGTTGTAGAACGACGAGACGAACAACAGCCGACCGCTGTGAACCGGCGTCGCGACGCTCATCCCCGCGCCCGCTCGGACCGGCTGCTCCCAGTACACCTCGCCGGTCTCGGGGTCCAAAGAAGCGACCGCCTGCGGGTGCCAGACGATGAGCTGCCGCGTGCCCCCCGCGTCGATGATGATGGGCGCGGAGTAGCCGGGCTCGGAGTCGGACGAGAGCGCCCGCCAGACCTCTTCGCCGGTCAGCTTGTCGAAAGCCACCACCTTGGCATCGGGCTGTCCACCCACCAGGGCGATGAGAAGGTCGCCGTCGACCAGCGGCGCACCGGCCAGGCCCCAGGTGGGTATCTCCGTGTCGTACTCGTCGACATAGCTCCGCGTCCACAGCAGCTCGCCCGTCACGACGTTCAGGGCGTGCAGCATCCCGGTGGCACCGAGGGCGTACACGCGGTCGCCGTCCACGGTCGGCGTCGCGCGCGGCCCGGTCGCCCAGGTGGTCGAGAGCCCCGTGTAGTTCGCCTCCCACTCGTACGTCCAGAGAACCGCACCGCTCCGCTCGTCGACACAGACGATGCGTTCGACGACGTCGAAGACCCCGAGGTGGCGGGCGTCGGTAACGAAGACCCGGCCGTCGGCCACCGCCGGTCCGGCATATCCTTCGTGGATCGGCACCCGCCAGTCCACGTGCAGGCCGCCCTCGGGAAAAGTCTCGACGATACCGGTCTCGGTCCAGACCCCCCGCCGCTCGGCGCCCCGCCACTGGGACCAGTCCTCGGCGTGCAGCCTGCCGCCGCCGCCCAGCACGAACGTCAGACACAACAACGCCGCTGTCGATCGCATCGCATTGCTCCAGTTCAGTTGCCGTTGGTGGACTGTTGAACCCCTCCTACTCTGCCAGCGGTCCCTGCCGCGTGCAAGCCGCAGGCATTGACCCTGGCCGGCCTCGGGAGCGATAATCGCCCCTATATCCGACACGGCTGCGAACGGGTTGTTCCTATCCGGGAGGTCCGACGTGCGAATGCTGCAACCGCAACGCGTCGTCATTGGGCTCGCCGCGCTGGCTGTCCTGGTCGTGCTGGCGCCCCCGGCGGCCGCACAGGCGGCGACCGGCGAGGAGGGGCTCACCTTCACGCGCGACGTCGCGCCGATCATCCACCGCTCCTGCTCCGGGTGCCACCGTCCCGACGAGGTCGCACCCATGTCGCTGATGACTTACGAGGAAGTGCGACCCTGGGCCCGGTCGATCAGGAACCGGGTGGCGTCGCGCGAGATGCCCCCCTGGCATCTCGACCGCCGTATCGGCATTCAGGACTTCAAGAACGACCCGTCGCTCACCGACGCCGAGATCGCGACCATAGTGGACTGGGTGGATGCGGGCGCGCCGCGCGGGGACCTGGCCGACATGCCGCCGCTGCCCACGTACGGCAGCGCCGACGACTGGCAGATCGGCGAGCCGGACCTGATCGTGCGCTACCCGAACTACCTCGTCCCGGCAGCCGGTCCGGATCTGTTCGGCTATCTCTATGCCGACTTCGGCCTCGCGGAGGATCGCTACATCCGCGCCATCCAGACCAAGCCGGCCGACAAGCGGGCGCGCCTGGTCGTGCATCACACCAACGCCTTCGCCATCGCCCCGGGCGACACCACCGAGGGTGTCGAATCGGAGCGGCACCTGGTCGAGTACGCCTCCGGCAAGCAGGCCGAAATCTATCCGGAAGATTCGGGTGTGCTGCTGCAGGCCGGCAGCCGGACCCGGCTGAGCTATCACCTGCACTCGGTCGGCGAGGAAATCGACACGGTGGTGGAACTCGGGATCGTGTTCCACCCCGAGGGCACGGTGCCGGATCACATCCGCTGGACGAAACAGCTCGCCGGCGCGCACGGCACCATCGCCGGGCTGGTCGACCTGCCACCGGGGCAGGTGACCCGCTCCGACGGCTACACCCGCTTCAGCAAGGCGGCGCGGATCACCATGTTCCAGCCGCACATGCACATGCTCGGCAAGTACCAGTGCCTCGAGTTGATCTATCCGACGCAGCCGGTGCGCACCGAGATGGTCAATTGCGCCCACTTCGACTACAACTGGCACCTGGCGTACAACTACGCCGACGACGCGGCCCCGGTGGTGCCGGCAGGCACGATCCTCCACGTCATCAACTGGCACGACAACACGGCCGGCCACCGCGCCAACCCCGACCCGCGCAACTGGACCGGCAGTGGCGGCCGCACCATCGACGAGATGGGCTTCGCGTGGATCGGCTGGTACGACCTGACCGACGAAGAGTACGAGGCGGAGCTCACCGCGCGCGAGGCGGCGCGGCGCAAGACCAACTGAGGCCTGCAGGCGGAGCCCCCGGGCGCTGTCTGCCCCGGGCACCGCGAACGACCGATGAAGACGCCGGCACGCACTCCGCTGGGACTGGGTCTGGTCGCGGCCCTCGGCCTCGGTTTGCCCACCGGCGTCGCCGCGCAGGCCGACCCGTTCAACTTCCCGTTCACCTCGGGGCAGACGGTCGCGCCGTTCTTCGACGGCTGGTCGCCGAACCCGGACGGCACGTACCAGATGCACTTCGGGTACATCAACCGCAACCATGTCGAGGAGTTGCACGTGCCCGTCGGGCGGGACAACCGCTTCGAGACGGGCGAGGCCGACCAGGGGCAGCCGACCTTCTTCTACCCGCGTGTCCACCGCAGGGTGTTCAGCGTGACGGTGCCCGCCGACTGGGGGGCGCGCGAGCTGGTGTGGAGCCTGACCGTCCGCGGCCAGCGCCAGCAGGCCGTCGCCTGGCTCGACCCAGTGTGGGAGATCGACCCCATCCTCGGCGGGCGCGCGCCGACGGCCGAGCAGCGCATCAACCAGGCGCCGCTGCTGTCGGTGACGGCGGACGGACGCACCGTGAGGCTGCCCGACACCCTGGCGCTCAGAGCGCAGGTGAGCGACGACGGCGTGCCGCGGGCGAGCGGCCCCCGGCGGCGGGCGCGCGGGCAGGAGACACCCCCGACCCTGCAGCCGGCGGCGGGCGATCCGCGGGCACCGGTCAACGTGCCGGTTCTGCGGACCGGCGTGCGGCCGAGCGAGGTGGCGATCGACAACCGGCTGACACTCACCTGGACGGTCCTGCGCGGGCCCGCCAGCGTCGCGGTCGAGGCCGATGCGGACGACCCGGACCCCGCCCGGCCGGTGCCGCTGACGGCCACATTCTCGAAGCCGGGCGAGTACCTGCTGCAGGCGACCCTCTCGGACGGGCACCTGACTGCTGTCGCCGAGATCGAGGTTCGCGTGGAAGAACCCGGCAGCTTGCGCTGACAAGGAGACGCATCTGATGACACGCATGCGGAGTGGAACCCGGCGTTTCGGAGTCCCCGGTCTCGCGGCGGTCGTGCTGCTGGGTGCGACCCCGGCGGCCGGACAGGGCGGCAGCGATGCCGTGACGTTCACGAAGGACGTCGCGCCGATCCTGCAGCGGAGCTGCCAGAGCTGCCACCGTCCGAACTCGGTCGCGCCGATGTCGTTGCTGACCTATGAAGAGGTGCGACCCTGGGCACGCAGCATCAAGCAGCGGACCGGACTGCGGAACCGCATGGGTGTCATGCCGCCCTGGTTCATCGAGAAGGACGTCGGCATCCAGGACTACAAGGACGACATCTCGCTGAGCGAGGCGGAGATTGCGACGCTGGCCGCCTGGGCGGACACCGGCGCGCCGCGCGGCAATCCGGCCGACCTGCCGCCGCCGCTCGTCTTCCCGGCCGGCGACCAGTGGGACATCGGCGAGCCCGATCTCATCGTCGACACGCCGTCGATCACCATGGCTGCCGAGTCGCCCGACTGGTGGGGCGCGCTCGAACCGGCCCCCACCGGGTTGACCGAAGACCGCTACGTCGAGTCACTGCAGATCAAGGAGATCAGCGACGTTACCGGCGGCCTCGGGGGCCGTTTCATCTTCCATCACGCCATCTGGATCACGGTGGATGCCGACGGCAACCCGTCCACCTTCGGCGGCTGGCCCGTCCACGAGGTGGGGCGCAACGCAGACCACTTCGACCCGCTGGCGGGACGCCTGCTCAGGGCCGGCGATCAGGTGTTTTTCAACTCGGTCCACATGCACGCCAACGGCGAGGAGACCACGGCCCACCTGCGACTGGGGTTCAAGTTCCATCCGCGCGGCTTCGAGCCCCAACGCGAAGTCCGGCCGCTGGCCTTCGGCAACGGCGAAATCGACCTGCGGGCCATGGAGGCCGACCAGCAGGTGCACCTCTACACGACGCTCCAGGAGCACACGAAGCTCAGCACCTTCGAGCCGCACATGCACGCAGCCGGCGTGCGCATGTGCCTCGAAGCCATCTGGGGCGGCCGGACCGAGACGCTGAGCTGCGCCGGCTATGACCACAACTGGGTGAAGGTCTACAAGTACGGGGACGACGCGGCGCCGCTGCTGCCGAAGGGGACGCTGCTCCACGTCACGGCGTACTTCGACAACACGCCCAGCAACGAGAACGTCATCGACCCGCGCAACTGGGGCGGCCTGGGCCACCGCTCTATCGACAACATGGCCATCCTGATTGCACCCGCGCTGGCGCTGACCGACGAGCAGTTCGCGGAAGAGATGGCCACGCGCCGCGCGCGGCTCGGCCTGGCCCCCGGCGAGAGCGTGCTGGGTTGCCCGCTGTGCGGCTTCGAGGAGCTGCCGGCCCAGGACCAGTAGTGCAGGACGCGTTCGTGGCCGCGGGGGGCGGCCGTCCGGTCGTCCCCCGCGCGCCCGGCGCCAGCGCACCGTGCGCCCGCACGGCGCCTCAGCCCCAGGGGTACTCCTCGAAGAAGCGCTCGTTCAACTCGGCCTGCGTGGGGCAGGCCGCCGCCTCGATTTCGAGGGCGATATCGGCCTCCACCGTCATCCGCACGGGCTCCGCCCGGAACCCGTTCTTGCGGATGCCGACCTCGAAGGTGCCGCGCGGCAGCGCGACCCGGGCGACGCCGCGCGCGTCGGTCGACGCCAGGTAGCGTCCGACGCGGACCTCGACGCCCCCCAGGGGCTCCCGGGTCCGCGCGTCGACGACACGCACCGTCGCGCGGTGCGCAGACGGCCGGTCCGCCCGCAAGGTGAACGCGGCCGGCGCAGCTTCGTGTGGCGGCCCGGCGTCCGCACCGGTGAGAACGGCGGTGCAGGAATGAACACCCTCGGCGACCGGGGCCGGCAGCTCGACCGAGGTCCAGTACAGGGCACCGGTCCCCGTCCAGGGCGTCGCGCCGAGCGTGCCGCCGCCGACCCGCACCCCTGCCTCGTCGCGCACCTCCACGGACCTGCCGGCCAGAACGCACCCCGCCGCGCAACGCACACCGACCTTGACCTGCAGGGGGCTGCCGGCCGGCGTGAGCGACGGCACGTCCCACACCGCCAGGCTGGCGGCATGGGGCACCGTCCGGAAGTGGAGCGGCAGGCTGCCCGCCTCGTGCACGCCGCCGGCCGACTCGTGCCGCGGGACGCCGACGCGCCAGCCGTGCCGGCCCACCTGCAGGGGAGCGAGCACCTGCAGTTCGGCAGTGGCCCCGGCGGCGCCGGCCGCCAGCTCACCGGCAGCCAGGATCCGATCGGCTGCGGTCAAACGCACCGGCAGCCCGTGGAGATCGCATTCCCGGACACAGGCAACGTGGATCGTGAAGGTAAGGCGGGCCCCCGCCGGCACCTCCGACGGCACCGGATCCCGCAGAGACAATGTGACCCGATGGACCGGCACCCTGGTCGCTCCGGGCGCGGCGGTCAGCCCCGCGCCGGCTCCTGCGCGGCGATCGTGGCCGCGATGTAGCCGCCCACGATCGCCCGCCCCAGGCCGTGCAGCGCGAAGCCGCCGGCGGACTCGCCGGCGCAGTAGAAACCCGGGATCACGGCGCCGAAGACGTCCAGCACCTGGGACTTCCCGTTCACCCGCAGACCGGCGTACGTGTCGTGCAGGATGGGTGTGGCCCAGGCGGCATAGAAGGGCGGCGTCTGGATCTTGTAGCGCGGCTCGGGCTTGCCGAAGTCCTGGTCCTCGCCCAGGTCGACGAACGCGTTGTAGCGCGCCACCGTCGCACGCAGTGCCGCGCCCGGCAGCGGGTGCTTCTGGTAGACGTTCTCCGTCAGGCGGCCCGCCAGCTCGTCGATCGTGTCGGCCTGGAAGAAGTAGCCGTTTTCGACGTCCACGAAGGGGTGGCGCAGCTCCCACTCCTCGCGCGCCGCCGCGTCGGCGTCGAAGATGGCCCAGATCGGGCCGCCGACCCGCCGGCGGACGCCGTCCACCTCCAGCACGGCGCTCGACAGTGCTGCCGCCAAGTAGTCGAAGACGGGATCGTGCTCACCCTCCATGGCGAACAGGTGCGTGCCGACGGTCTCGTCATAGAAGCGCTCGCCCAGCATGTTCACCAGGATGGCATCCTGGTAGTCGGCCACCGCGAGGCCGGACGCACCGGCCGTCTCGAACACGGGGCCGCCGGGCTTCCAGCGATCGTAGCCGTAGCGGCAGCCGATCCAGAGCGGCTTGCACAACGCCAGGTACGACTCGGTCCGCATGTTGTTCGTGGCGCCGAGCGAGGCGCCGATTGCCATCCCCTGCTGCTCGGCGTCCCCGGACTGCCGCGAGTACGGCTCGCAGCCCACCTGGTACTCCTCGGTCAGCAGCGGATTGTAGATGGTGCGCACCGCCAGGTTGCTGCTCGAGCCGCCAGTGCAGGCGATGACGGCCTGCCGCGCGCGGATGTTGACGTCGCCGCCGCCGTCGAGATTCGTGGCGGCAATGCCGAGCACCCGCCCGGCGAGCGGCTCCTCGCGCACGATGCGCGTCATCCGGTGCTGCAGCAGGATTTCCACGCCCTTGGCCCGCGCACTGCGCTCCAACGCACGCATGAGACCTGCACCGGCAGTGTTGTTGATGGTCTCGTTCAGGTCTTGTGACCACGGCACCACGGTCTGCCGGCGCAAGGTGAACGCGCCCTCGGCCGGGACACGGTGCGGCCGGGTGTCGACGAACCGGACGCCGTTTTCGACCAGGAAGTCGAAGGCTTCGACGTTGTGATCCGCGAAGGCGCGGACCACCTCGCGGTCGTTGTAGCGCGTATGGACGTGGTCGGGCCGCGTGTTCTCCAGGTACACCTGGTCGGCGGAATCCTCGATGCCATGCCGCTGCTGCATGGCGGTCCCGCCGCCCAGCGCCACGCTGCCCTGGCTGATCATGCCATGGCCGCCGACATCGAAGTTCTCCTCCACGACGATGACCGACGCGCCGAGATCGCGGGCGCGAATGGCCGCCGGCAGGCCCGCGGCGCCCGACCCCACCACGACGACGTCGGCTTCGCGGTGCCAGGTCGTCTCCTGCGCGCCCGCCGGGCGCGGCGCCAGACCGGCCAGCGCGGTCGCGCCCATGCCGGCGGCACCGTTGCGGATGAACGCCCGGCGGCCGACGGCCGCCGCAGGCCGCTTCCTGCCCATGTCTCGGTTCCCTCCCGCGGGCGCGCTGCAGCCCGCCGTCCGTCGTTCGACGCCTCCGCCCGGCGCCCGACCACTCCGGCAGGAGTCCGCGCCGTGCGGTGGCGCCGACCTACTCGTAGTAGGCCGGTGCGGAGTGCAGTGTCCGGAACAGCTCGTAGTCGTGCTCGATCCAGAACGTTGCCCCGGTATCGGCGACGAACGCCTCCACCTTCTCCATCGACGCCAGCGTCATCTCCGCGTCGAAGTTGAAGGTGGGCACGCGCCGGTTCTCGCGGCTCACGCGGAAGTGGTACAGGTCCCCGGACAGCACCAATGGACCGGTCTCTGCCAGGTCGAGGAACAGTACCTGGTGCCCGGGTGTGTGGCCCGGCGCCGCCAGTATCCGTACGCGGCCGTCACCGAAAACGTCGTGATCCCCGTCGAGAATGACCGTCTCGGCGTTCCGCAGGTTGTCGTACAGCGCGGGCCGGGCCGACGGCACCGTATCGGGCTCCACGAACATGGCGTCGTACTCCGACTGCTGGACGAGCCAGGTTGCTCCCTCCACCTCGTTGGCCACCCCGATGTGGTCGTAGTGCAGATGGGAGAACGCCACGTAGTCCAGCGTGGTCAGGTCGAAGCCCAGGTCGAGGTCCGCCAGCTGGTCGGCCAGCGCGCGGTCCAACACGGCGTTGTCGGGCCGGGCCTCGGGATCCACGTAGGCCGAGGGCAGACCGCCGTCCCACAGCATGCGGCCGTCGGAATGCTCGACGACATAGCACGGTACGACCAGTTCGCGCACGTCCGTCTCGTCGTTCGCGATGCCGAACCGCGTCACGTCGTCGAAGGTGAGACGCCCGCACTCGAAGAGGTACAGCTTCAGCGTGGCCGGCTCGACCGCGGCCACTTCCGGCGCCGCTTCGGGTTCGGGCTCGGCCGGCGGGCCGCCGCAGCCGACAGTGAGCAGCAGCGCGGATGACAGCAGCGTGAGGTGTCTGATCATCATGGTCACCGGTAGTCGCGTCGGCCGTTTATCGCAGCTCGGCGAAGAACGCCCGCACGTCGTCGACGAACAGCTCGGGCTGCTCCATCGCCGCGAAGTGGCCACCGCGCGGCATCTCCGTCCAGCGCACGAGGTTGTAGCGCGCCTCGGACCAGGCGCGCGGCGCGTACGAGAGCTCCTCCGGAAAGACCGCCAGCCCGGTCGGGACCTCGATGTGCCCCGGCTGAGCGGGCAGGCCCGGCCGCCAGCGGCCGCTCTCGTAGTACATGCGGGCGGCGGACGTCGCGCTCGCCGTCACCCAATAGAGCATGACGTTGGTGAGCAGGGCATCGCGGTCGAAGATCGTCTCCGGGTGGCCGTCGCAGTCGCACCAGGTGCGGAACTTCTCGACCACCCACGCAGCCTGCCCGGCCGGTGAGTCGGTCAGCGCGTAGCCGATCGTCTGCGGCTTGGTCCCCTGCAAATGCGCGTAGCCGTCCTCCGGGCCGCGGAAGAAGGCCGTCCGGGCGCGCATCCGCTCGAGCTCGGCCGCGGGCACGCCTGCCTCCGGGTCGTCGACGCCGGCGGGCGGCGGCGCGCTGGCGACGTTCAGATGCAGTCCCAGAACCTGCTCGGGATACTTGAACGCGTGCCATTGGCTGATGATCGAGCCCCAGTCGCCGCCCTGCAGGCCGTAGCGGTCGTAGCCGAGGCGCGCCATGAGCTGCGCGTTGAGGTCCGCCGCCGGCTCCGGTCCGAACCCCCGCCCCGGCGGGTGACCCGAGAAACCGTAGCCCGGGATGGACGGCGCCACCACGTGGAACGCGTCCTCTGCGCGTCCGCCGTGCGCCGCCGGATCGGTCAGCGGCCCGATGATCTCCATGAACTCGACCACCGAGCCCGGCCAGCCGTGTGTGATGAGCAGCGGCAGCGCGTCCTCCTCGGGCGAGCGCTGGTGGATGAAGTGCACGTCGATCTCGCCGATCTGCGTCTTAAACTGGTCGAACGCGTTCAGCCGCGCCTCCTGCGCGCGCCAGTCGTACTCGTCGCGCCAGTAGGTGATCAGTTCGGTCAGATAGGCGAGCGGCATCCCGTAGTCCCAGTCGGCACCGTCGATCTCGTCGGGCAGGCGCGTGCGAGCCAGCCGGGCGTCGAGGTCGGCGAGCAGCGCGTCGGGCACGGCGATGGTGAAGGGCCGGATCGCCTCGGAGTCGCCCGCGGGCGGACCGTCGCCGAGCCACGGCGGCGGTGGCATGCTGCCGGCGTCCTCCACCGGCTGGCCGCCGCAGGCGGCCAGCGGCAGCAACAGCGCGATCCCCGGCAGCAGCAGTCGTCTCCTGTTCGGCCGTCTCCTGGTCGGCATCGCTGGTCCTCTCTCGATGTGACGGCGCAGCCGGCCCTCAGCGCAGCTCCGCGAAGAACGCCCGTACATCGTCCACAAACAGCTCGGGTTGCTCCATGGCGGCGAAGTGGCCGCCGCGGGGCATCTCCGTCCAGCGCACCAGGTTGTAGTGGGCCTCGGCCCAGGCCCGCGGCGTGTAGATGAGCTCGTGCGGGAAGATCGCGCCGGCGCTCGGCACCTCGACGCGGCCGGGCTGGCCGACCCCGGTGGTACGGGCGAGGCCGCTCTCGTAGTACATGCGGGCCGAAGAGGTGGCCGACTCGGTCAGCCAGTAGAGCATGATGTTGGTCAGCAGGGCGTCCCGGCTGAAGACGTTCTCCGGATGGCCGTCGCAGTCGCACCAGGTCCGGAACTTCTCGACAATCCACGCCGCCTGCCCGGCCGGCGAGTCGTTCAGCCCGTAGCCGAGCGTCTGCGGCTTGGTCCCCTGGATGTGGCTGTAGCCCGTCTCGGGGCCCTGGAAGAACGCGGTCCGCTCCCGCATCCGCTCCAGTTCCGCCTCGGGCACGCCGGCTTCCGGATCCTCGACGCCGGGCGGCGGGCCGGCAATCATCATGTTGAGGTGCAGCCCCACGACCGGCTCGGCGTGCTTGAAGGCGTGCCAGCGGCTGATGATGGCACCCCAGTCGCCGCCCTGCAGGCCGTAGCGCTCGTAGCCCAGCCGTGCCATGAGCGCCGCGTTGACGTCGGCCGCCTGCTCGGGGCCGAACCCGCGTTCGCGCGGGTGACCCGAGAAGCCGTAACCGGGGATGGACGGTGCGATGACGTGGAAGGCGTCCGCCGCGCTCCCGCCGTGCGCCGCCGGGTCGGTGAGCGGCCCGATGATCTCCATGAACTCGACCACCGTGCCCGGCCAGCCGTGCGTGATGAGCAGCGGCAGCGCGCCCTCCTCGGGCGAGCGCTGGTGGATGAAGTGCACGTCGATGCCGTCGATGCGCGTCTTGAACTGATCGAATTCGTTTAGCCGCGCCTCCTGCGCGCGCCAGTCGTACTCGTCGCGCCAGTAGGTGATCAGCTCGGTCAGGTAGCCCAGCGGCGTGCCGTAGTCCCACTCCGCTCCATCGAGTTCGTCCGGCAGGCGGGCCTGGGCGAGCCTGAAGTGCAGGTCGTCGAGGACCTCGTCGGGAACGGCGATGGTGAACGGGCGGATTGCCTCGGGATCTGCCGGCTCGGGCTCCGCCGGCATCCTGACGGGCCCGCGGGGCGGCTCCTCCATGGGCGCTCCGCCGCACCCGGCGGCGGCCAGCAGCGCGACGCCGGCGATGCCGGCAATTCCCGCGGACAGCAGTACGTTTCGCATCGTTCCACCCCCTCCGCCTGCAGACTCCCCCGCGGCCTCGCGGCGACCGCTACTGGCCGCCGGTGACCGGCGCGGCGCGCTCGCGGTCATCAATGATCGTCTGGTAGTCCTCGTCCGTGAGGTACGTGATGTTGACGTGCGCGTGATACATGTCGTCGTAGCTGCGCTGCCCCCAGCCGACCCACTGGGTCGGATCGGGATTCGCCGGGTTCGACTCGGTGTTGTCGTGCCAAGCGGTCAAATGGAGCACCGTGCCGGCCGGCAGCACGGGCGCCGCGTCCTCCGCATAGACGTAGTTGACGTGCCAATTGAAGTCGAACTTGCCGACGTGGCTCAGCATCCGGACCTGCCCGTCGGGCAGGATCGCCTGCATCGACATCGCCGTGCCTCGTACGTGCATGTGTGGCTGGTAGTTCTCGAGGCGCGCCGGCAGCGGCAGCGGGACGTAGGCGTGGTGAACCGTCTTCTGTCCGGGCGGCAGGTCGAACGTCTCCATGGACTGCCGCGTGCCGAGCACCTGGGCATAGACGCGGTACTTCGGCACGAACCCGCGCGGGTAGAACCACAGCCCGACCTCCGTGCGGTCCGTGATCTCCTCACCCACCGAGTGATAGTGGATGTCGTAGCTGATGCCGGCGCCGGCCTTCAGCAGTTTGCCCGTGTTCTCCCGGAACACGTCGCCGTTCTTGCCGACGGCGAACTCGGTGAGGAACGCGCCGCGCCCGGAGAAGTCGACGGCTGGCGTGAAGTCGCCGGGCTCTTCCCGCTGCACGAGTCGAGCGAGGGCATGGTGCACGATCTGCCGCCCCTCAATGGAGGGCCGGACCTCCACCCCGCGCACCCAGCGATCCTCGGTCAGACCGGTCTCCACGAGCGGCTGGTACCACTGGTCCTGCCCTTCGGCGGGTTGCGTCCAGGGCGGCGAGATGACGACGAGGTCGGGGTCGCCGCCCATCTGGCCGGCGAGGCGCCAGACGTCGTCGCTCGGCCAGGCGACGGGCGGCGGCAGGTCGGCGGGGTTGCCCCGCGGCGCGCCCGCGTCGACCCAGGCGGCGATGGTGGCGATCTGCTCGTCGCTGAGGGAAATGTCGTTGGCGAACGCCTGGATGCCGACCGTCTTGTCGATGTGCCACGGCGGCATCTCGCGTGCGACCACCTTGCGCCGGATGGCCCGTGCCCAGGGCCGCACCTCCGCATAGGTCACCAGCGACATCGGGGCCATCTGCCCCGCGCGGTGGCAGGCTTCGCAGCGCTGCTGCAGGATCGGCGCCACATCCTTCGAGAACGTCACCGCCTCCGGCTGGGCGGCCGCCGTGCCGCCGCCGAGGACCGCCGTGGCCACGCCGATCGTGATGACCCGTCCGAACTTGCTCATGTCCAGTCTCCTCACCTCTGCCGCACGCGGACATCGACGTACGCGTTCGTCCAGCAGCACTGGAAGCCGACCGCCATCGTCGGCCCCTGCGGGCCCGAGTCGTCCCACGCCAGCACGCGCAGGACGTAGTCGCCCGGCGCGTCGAACGTGGCCGTCGTCGCCGCCCGTCCTCCGCGGCCGATGCCCGGCTCGGTCTCGCCGAACCGCACCCCGCCCGGTCCCCGGAACTTGCTCCAGACCAGTCCGAGCGTCGGCGGCAGGTGCGATCGTAGGAACGCCCGGATACCATCGTCGACCGCCCACAGTTCCAGGGGCACCGGCACACCCACGACCGCCTCGAGCGGCCTGCGGACGCCGCCGGGGCCCTGCCCCGCCTCGCCGTCCGGGGCGAAGCGAACCACCGGGGGCGTGTTGCCGCTGGTCACCTCGCGCAGGGCATCGATCTGCCAGGCCGGGTGCAGGCGCCCGGGGATGGCGTACGTCTCGCCGTGGGCCGTAAGGCTCCACGTGAGGGCCCGCTCGCCGAAGTCGGCCGGCACGACGACGGTGAACACACCCGTCTGGCGCCGCGGCAGAAAGTGCGTCGGCTGCCCGCGGTCGGCCGCGCCCGGCTCGAACCGGTTGTCGGTGCCGACCGGGATGTCCAGCCGCTGCTCGTAGTTGCGATTGAAGTAGCCGAACGACAGGCTGAACGTCCCGTCCGCGTTGGGAAACCAGCCCTCGTACGCCGGGGTCACACTCTGTCCCGACGCGTGCGGGATCGGCGCGTCACGGGTCGTCTGCAGCGGACCTGCCTGTCCGCCGGCGACCGCCAGCACGCAGCTGCCGAGCAGTGCCGCCAGTTGCTTCACGGCTCGTCCGATGCTGCCACCTCTGCGGCGAACTCGGCTTCCATGCGCGCGTCGCGCTCGCGCACCGCCCGCGCCTGATCCAGCCTGGTCTGCAGGCAGTCGAAGCAGACCGACCCGGGAATCGGATCGCCGGTAGGCAGGCCGCGCTCCTCGAGGTAGCGCGCCAGCAGCTCGGCAGTGTGCTTCTGCGCCTTGTAGAAGTCCGAGTAGCTGAAGCCGTTGGCGATGGCCCACGGCGTCCAGCCGTTACGATCCCGGGCGTCGAGCTGCGCCCCCTGCGCGACCAGGTAGTCGACCACGATGTTGACGCCGCGGAACGCGGCGCCATGCAGAGCCGTCTCGCCGAGATCGTTGACGGCGTTGACGTCGTTGCCCAGCTCGACGCACATCCGGACCGCCGCCAGCACCTCTTGCTCCTGGCCCGGCAGCGACCCGCCGTCCTCGCCCGGGTTCCAGATGTCCAACCCGGCGGCCACCATCAGCGGCGTCGTGTTCTCCGCGCTCGGCAGCAGGGGATCAGCGCCCGCGTCGACGAGCACCCGCATCGCCTCGATGTCCGTCACCTTCGCCGCGAGGAAGAAAGCCGTGGCACCCAGCCGATTGAGGCGGTTGCGCTGCCCGTCCTGCATGCCGTTGCGCGTCATCCGCGCGTTGACGTCGACGCCGCGCGCCAGCATCTTGCGGATGACGTCGATGCTGTCCACGCTCCCGGATGGGATCGGTCCCGGCTTGCCGAAGCCGACGTTCATGCGCCGCGTGCGCACCGTCTGGTGCAGCGCGTTCCAGCCGGCGCCGGCCAGGTTCGGATCGGCACCGCGGTCGAGCAGATAGTCGGCCACCGCCCAGTTCGCGTTCGCGACCGTCACCACCAGGACGCTCTGGCCATCCGAGAGGGTGTCGTTCACGTCGGCGCCGGCGTCGAGCAGCGCGGCGACGGCCTCCAGATGGCCGCCCCGGGCGGCGAACATGAGCGCCGTGAAACCGGTGACGGGCGGCACCGCGAAGATGTAGCGGCGGCCCGGCGGCTGCGCCTCGCCCGTCGTGCGGGCGTGCACGTCGCCGCCGGCCTCGGCCAGCAGGTGCACGGCCCGCGCGTGGCCGCGCGCGGCGGCCCACATCAGCGGCGTCTGCCCGTGGGTCGCGTCGCGCGCGTTGACGTCCGCGCCGTGCTCAATCAGCACGCGCAGCGCATCCGGCCGGCCGGTCCGGGCCGCGGTCATCAACGCCGTCTCGCCGCCTGGGAGAGTGGCGTTCGCATCGGCACCCGCCGCCAGCAAGGCACCCAGCACGGCCGCGTTCCCGTTCTCGGCAGCCAGGGCTATCGGTTGCACGTCGTAGCGGTTGGCCGCCGCCACGTCCGCGCCGGCCGCGACCAGCAGCTCGACCAGCCGCAGGTGGTCGCGGTGCACGGCCCAGTGCAGCGCCGTGGCGCCGTCGGGAGCGGCCTGGTCGACGTCGACCGCCGGATCGGCGGTCAAGGCGCGCACCTTGTCGACGTCCGCCGCCTTGACGGCCGCGATCAGCTGCGCGTCGCCGCGGGCGACCGCCGCCGGGGCAGCAGCCGGACCGGCGACGAGCAGGCCGGCGCCGACGAGCAGCGCCGGCAGAAGCGACATCCGCGTTGTGCCAGGCATGGTGATTTCAGACATCGGCCAGCGGACCCGTACTGTCCGCGATGCGGTCCACGTGCACGCCGACCTTCTCGAGCAAACTCAGCCCCAGGTTCATGAACGGGGTGTGCAGCGCATACTTCAGGTGCCGTCCGCCCCTGAGCGTGCCACAGCCGCCGCCGGCCAGCGTGATGGGCAGGTTGTACGGCGTGTGGTGATCGCCGTCGCCCATGCCGGCGCCCCACAGCAGGATGCTGTGGTCCAGCAGCGTCCCGTCGCCGTCCGGCGTGCTCCGCATCCGCTCGAGAAGTCGTGCGAACAGCGTCATGTGGTACGTGTTGATCTTCGTGTACTGCGCGATGTTGTGCTGGTCGAGCTGGTGGTGCGACACCGTGTGGTGCCCTTCGGGCACGCCGATGTTCGGGTACGAACGCCCGCTGAGCTCGCGCGCCATCTGCATGCAGCTCACGCGCGCGACGTCGGCCTGGAAGCCGAGAACCAGCAGGTCCTGCATCAGCTCGACGTGCTCCTCGTAGTCGTCGGGCACGCCCGTCGGCTGCTCGAGGGACGGCAGCGGCGTCGTCGCGTTGTGCACCTCGGCGCGCTGGATGCGTCGCTCGATCTCGCGCACCGAGTCCAGGTACTCGTCCATCGTGGTGCGGTCCTGGAGGCCCAGACGGCGCTCGAGGCGGGTGAGGCTGTCGGACACCGAGTCGAGGATGCTGCGGTCGGTCCGCATCTGCGTCAGGCGCGCCGCCACGCTCCCGCCGTCGCCGAACAACCGCCGGAAGATCACGCGCGGGTCGCGCTCGTGGGGCAGCGGCGTGGTCGCCGTCCGCCACGAGCTGGAGTTGATGTAGGCGCAGCTGTAGCCGTTTTCGCAGTTCCCGACCTGGTAGTTGGAGTCGATCGTCAGCTCCAGCGACCGCAGCGACGTATCGGCACCCAGTTTGTCGGCGGCGTACTGGTCCAATGTCTTCCCGGCGCGCAGATCGGCGCCCTCGGTCCGCTTCGGCAGCACGCCGCTCAGCCAGCCCCCGTGCGCCCGCGTATGGACGCCGCCGCCCTCGTTCGTGCTGACCACACCGCTGTTGCTCAGCCCGCTCACCACCACCAGCTGGTCGCGGAACGCTGCGAGCGGCTTCAGAGTCGGCGTCAGCTCGAAACTCGTGCCGCCGTTGCCCGCCGGATGGAAGCTCGGGAGAAACATGCCGTTGGGCACGTAGAAGAAACCCATGCGGGGCGTGGGCGACGCCGCGGTCCGCGACACCGCCGTCAGCGCGGGGGCCATGGCGTCGAGAAACGGCAGCGCGATGGTGGCCCCGAGTCCACGCAGCACGGTCCGCCGTGGCAGGCTTCTCTTGGTAACAATCACGGTGACCAGCTCCTCTCGATGTTGCGTGTCAGCGCGACGCCACCGAGGTCGTCGCACCCGCGGCACCGGCGGCCCGCCGGTGCAGGAACGGATAGCTGCTCACGATGCGAGTAACGAGGGTCCGGAAGCGGTAGTCGTCGTCGGCCGCCTCCTTAACGATGCGCCGCACCGCAGGCATGTCGTAGTGCTCCAGGCCGCGCCCGAGGGCGTAGGTGAGCAGCTTTTCCGTCACCGTCGTCACGAAGCGCTCCGGGCGGCGGACCAGCGCTGCCGTCAGCTCGGCGACGCCGTCGAACCGCGTGCCGTCGGGCAGCGCGCCCGACGCGTCGATGAGGTTGAACGATTCGTCCACCGTCCGCCAGCGGCCGACCGCGTCGAAGTTCTCCAGGGCGAATCCGGCCGGATCGATGATGTTGTGGCAGCTCGCACAGGCGGGATTCGCCCGGTGCCGGGACATCCGCTCGCGGAGCGAGGACACCTTCGCCTGCGTCTTCCGATCGTCCAGCGCCGGGATGTTGGCGGGCGGATCGGGCGGCGGCGTCCCCAGGATGTTGACGAGGATCCACTTGCCGCGGTTGACAGGCGAAGTCCGGATGGCGTGGGACGTGAGCGTCAGCACGCTCCCGTGGCCAAGCAGTCCGCGGCGCGGGCTCGACGCGGGGAGCGTGACGCGCCGGAAGTGGCTGCCCTGCACGTCCAGCAGCCCGTAGTGCCGCGCCACCCGCTCGTTGAGGAAGGTGTAGTCGGCCGTCAGGATCTCCAACAGACCGCGGTCCTCGCGCAGGATACTGTCGATGAAGAGCTTCGTCTCGCGCAGCAGCCCCTGGCGCAGTGACTCGTCGAACGCGCGCGAGTACGGATCGCCGGGACGGACCACCGTTTCCAGGTTGCGCAGTTGCAGCCACTGGCCCGCGAAGTTCTCGGTGAGCGCTACCGACCGCGGGTCGGCCAGCATGCGCCGCACCTGCCGCTCGAGCTCGGCCGGGTCGCCCAGCCGCCCCGCCTCCGCCGCGGCGAGCAGCGCGTCGTCCGGGATGCTGCTCCACAGGAAGAAGGAGAGACGCGAGGCCAGCGCCAGGTCGCCGAGGCGGTAGACGGCGGGTGCGCCGACGGACGGCACGGCAGATGCCGCCGCCGGATCGGCCTCGATCCGGTACAGGAACTCCGGGCTAACCAGCAGCCTGCGGAGCGCCAGCTCGATGCCGTCCTCGAAGCTGCCGCCGCGCGCGCGCGCGGCGTGGTAGAAGTCGAGCAGCACTTCCACATCACCGTCCGCAACGAAGCCACGGTAGGCCCGCCGCGCGAGCGTCGCGAGAATCGTCTCGGCGCAGGGCGTTTCCTCGGCCGCCGACACGGGCCGACACGTGAAGATGCGCCGCCGGCTCGGGGTCTCCCCGGAGCCTGTCGGCGAGTGCGGCCCGGCGATGGTGACGGTCGTCACGGTCGGCATGCGGCCACCGACGCCGACGTTATTCGAGATGGTCGGGTTCTCGAACACCTCCCGCACCTGTTCGACGAGCGGCGTGGGCTGCTTGTAGAAGGTGACACCGACCTCGCGCGGACCGCCGGCCACCGGAACCCGGACGGAGTAGACACCGTCCGTCACGTAGACGATGGCGGCAGTGTTGGTGGTCGGCCGTGCCGACGACGACGCCGGCGGCTGCCCCACCTCGAACACCTGCACCTGCTCGCCGTCGATCGTGACTTCCAGCCGATGGCTGCCGCGCAGCCCGCGGTCGTTGCCGACCTCGACGCGGATGTCGTACTGCGCGCTCTGCGGAAAGAAGTGCTCCACGCGCAACCCGCCGCGCGTGCCGAACGGCAGCTCCGTCACGCGATGCTGCTGCTGCATGTCGTCGGCGACGCGGTAGATCACCGAGTCGACCGCCGGCGGGGGGCTGCCGACCGCCAGGCGGCTGATCGTCCGTGCCGCCGCCAGATAGCGCTCCATCAGCGACTGCGACATCCTGAGCACACCCGCGATGTTGTCGAAGCCGTAACTGGCGTCGTCGGCCTGCAGGAAGTCGTCAACGTCGATGTCGAGGGCCAGCAGGTCGCGGACGGCGTTGCCGTACTCGGCGCGGTTGAGGCGATGGAACGTCTCCGTGCGTCCAGGGTCGGGCGCGGCCTCCCAGGCGGCGTCGAGCTCCGCCTCGAGCCACGCCGCCACCCGGTCGTACTCGGCCTCGTCCGGGCGCGGCCGGCCGACCGGTGGCATTACGGCCCCGCGCAGCTTGCGCACGACCTTCTCCCAGACGTCCGGATGGCTGCTCACGTTGGACGCATCGAGGCCCTCGAGCGCCAGACCCGCCGTCCGCAGGCGCTCGCTGTGACAGGTGACGCAGTAGCGGGCGAGCAGCGCGTCCGCCGGTGTCGCGGCAGCGCCGGACGTCGCCGGATTTCGCTGCGCCGCGGCCGCGGCGCCGGGTACGACCAGGCCGGCCAGCAGCAGTCCGGCGACCACGAGACTCAGGTAGCGGTTCGTCCGGTGCATGAGGAAGGCTCCTATTCTACCCCGAGCGCTCAGAAGCGGAACAGGCGGTTCAACTTGACGATGAACGCGCGGTTGTAGAGCTCCGGGAAACGGCGCCCGCGGACGAGCGTATCGCGCTGCTCGTTGTAGACGATGAACAGCTCGCTGCCGGGCTGGTACTCCCAGCGCAGGCGGACGTTGGCACTCGCGTCGTTGGCCGCCGAGTTGTACTGGACGAGCGCACTGACGAACAGGAACGGCGTGGGCGTGTAGGTCGTCCGCGTCGTGACGAGCGTCGTCAGCACCTCGCCCGCCGGGAGCTCGATCCAGTTCAGCGACACGCCCGGCTCGAACGAGACGCGGGGCGTGACTGCCAGCCGGCCGCCCGACAGCCCGGTCCGGCGACCAAAGCCGATCGTCGTCTTCTTGCCGCCGAAGAAGCCGCCGTGCTGGACCGTGACCAGGCCCGAGAAACGGCGCTGCTGACCCAGTTCGTAGGAGAACATGGTGTCCTGGAAGCGGTAGCCCCCCACGCCCACGTCCACGCCGGCCACGTCGAACACCTCGTCGACGTACTCGTTGCTGCGGATGTAGTCCGCCGTGAGCACGTCGCTGTTCTCCAGCTCGATGCCGAACTTGCCCTGCAGCAGCTCCGTGTCGAGCCGGCCGGTCCGGCTGCGGAAGGAGTCGAAGCGGGCCTCCCAGACGAAGCGGCGGATCAGGGCGATTGAGCGGGGGCGCGGACTGAAGCGGAACGCCCCGTGGTTGCGCCCGAAGTCGAAGCGCCGCATGAAGCCCACCTCGGGGTTGAAGTGGGTGCCCACCACCAGCCGCTCGAGTTCCACGCCGTAGCGGTCGCCGGCGTAGTCGAGATGCGCCCGGTAGCTGACGTCGTCCGGGCCGTTGCCCGGCGCCCGGGTCGTCGCCCAGTAGGTGTTCATGGTCAGCGCGTCGTAGAAGGCGAACGTGCCGTCGACACCGTACGTCTCGGCCGATCCGCGCCCGCGCGTAGCGACCGAGCGCTGCGTGGCGATGGCGCCGATGCTGCTGCGCCGCAACAGGTCGCGCTTGACGCGCACGACCGAGAAGTTCGTGGCGGGCACCGGCGTCGGGCGGCCGGTGACCTCGGCGCCTCCGGTGCGGATGTTGAGCAGGCCCACGCTGAACGCGCCGGCGCGACCGGTCATCCGGGCACCCGCTTCGATGGGGATCTCGCGCCCGGCGTCCAAGCCTATCCGGCGGCTGTAGAACAGCACCGGCGTGTCGCCGCTCGTGAACGGCCCGGTGTCGGCCCCGCCGAAGGTGAACACCCCCTGATTCTCGAGGAAGAACTCGCGCTTTTCGGGGAAGTACAGCGAGAAGCGCGTCAGGTTGATCTGCTGTTCGTCCGCCTCTACCTGGGCGAAGTCGGTGTTGACGGTGAAGTCAGCCGTCAGGTTCTCGGTGATGCCGAACTTGATGTCGATGCCGCCGTCGCCGCCCAGACTGTTCGTGAACGGCTCGGGGCCCTGCAGGTCGGTCGACAGGTCGCCGATGGCGTACGGCTTGAGCTCCAGCAGGCGCGAGGCCGCCGGCGCCTCCAAGCCCACGACAGCCGCGGCCAGCGACGAACGGAAGTGGCCGTTGTTGATGAAGGCAGGCGGCACCGGCGTGAGATACGACACCTCGTTCTTGGAACGATTGACGCGCCGCACCTGGAAGCCCCAGGTCTGGACGCGCCCGGGCCGGTAGCGCAGCGACTTGAACGGGATGGCGGCCTCGATGACGTAACCGTCGTCGAAATAGCCGGTCGCGAAGTCCCAGATCGGGTTCCAGTCGATGTTGACCTGCGACTCGTTCGTGATCTGGCCGTCGATGCGGCCGCCGATTGGGTTGACCTCGAACAGCACGCCGTTGCGGTGGTCGTGGAATGTGTCGAAGCTCCACGCCATGTTGTCGTTGCGGACGATGGTGGTGTTGTCGCGCCGCATCTCGTTCGCCACCAGGCGGTCCGGCTCCGTCTCCCAGCAGCGGCCGACGACGTAGACGTTCTCGTCGTCGAACAGCAGCCACACCTCGGTCTTCTCGGTGGCCGGGGCCCCCTCGTCGGGATCCGTCTGGATGAAGTCCGACATCGGCAGCACTTGCGCGTAGACGTCCTCGTCGAGCCGGCCGTCGATGCGCAGCGGCTCGCTGACGCGCACAGCGCGGACCGTGGCGCGGCCCGCGGCGTCGCGGTTGATCACCGCGGGCGCCACGGGCGCGGACGGGTGCCCGTCGAGCTCGTAACCCAGCGGACCCTGGGCCGCCGCCGGCGCGGCGAGGCACAGGCAGGCGGCCGACAGGGCCGGAACGGCGACGATCCGAACGCGTAGCCGCGGCATGCGCCGGCCCCCGTTCCTATCCGTACGGCGCGTCGTGCGTGTGCACGCGCTTCTTGAACCGCCAGCCGTCCGCCGTCTTCACGAGCGTGTCCTCGTAGATGCCGGTGACGGTCGTAGTGGGCGGCAGCGTGCTCACGTCGAGCTGGTTGAAGTAGACGAAGCCGCGGGCCCCCTCCGGCGTCGGCGTGATGCGCAGGTTGGTGTAGACGTGCCGCGCAGTCGTGCCGTTCATCTGGTGGAACGTGGACGCCATGCCGGACAGGCGCTCGGTACCCTCCAGAACGGCGACGCACACGCGCGACCCGTCGCGGTCCGGGATGCTGCCGCGGATGGCCTCGCGATCGGCGAGCTCCCACGGCCCGACCGCCGGGCACGGACCTGGACCGTCGGCGCCATCCGCCAGCCGCATGACCAGCGCGAACACGCCGTCGGGCGTGAACACCGCCGCATAGTCGCGGCCGTCGGCGGCCCCGAAGTCGATAGCGTGCGTGTAGGCGATGTAGAGCTGCTCGATGTCGATGTAGTCCCGGGTCGTCAGCGTCGGTGCCTGACCCCGCAGGGCAGCAGCCCCCCAGACGACCCCGGCCGCGAGCACGAGCGCGCCGGCGGCGGCGACGCTCCGTATCGTGCGCATCCTTCGCATGGTGCCTCCCTCCATCAGCGGACAGTGCGAAATGGTACTGCACCCCCGCCGGCGGGCGCCGGCGCAGGCAGGACGACGACCGCGAGCAGCGGCGCCGTGCCGGCGGCTGGCCATGCGCGCAGCGCGGTCGGCAGTCCGTGGTGCCGCCCCTGCGTCGTAACCGGCACCGGCGAGGCGTGCGGCTTGTAGTCTGCCCGCGCATGTGCCAATCTTCGCGCATGCGCGGGCAAACCGCGATGCGGAACCCGGGAGCAGCCGCCGCACTCCGGCTGCCGGCGCTGGTGGCGCGCGTCCAGCCGGCCGGGACGTCGCCCGGTTCGGCGTGGCAAGGACGACAGTCGATGACCGCAAGTATCTCGTTCCGATCGAGAATGGGAGACGCCATGAAGGCACCGCTCTTCGCCGCCGCGGCGGCATGCCTGCTGTCGGCCGCCGCCTGCGCCGAGCCGCCGGACGCCGCCCCGGACGGCACGGGGGCGCCGGCGGGCGACTCCGTGCCGCTGAATCCGGAGCGGGACGTGTACTTCGGCGACCTGCACGTCCATACCATGCTGTCGATGGACGCCTACTACCTGTTCGGCACGCGGCTGGGTCCGGAAGACGCCTACCGCTTCGCACGCGGCGAGGAGGTCCTGTTCATGGGCGAGCCGATCCGCCGCCGGCGGCCGCTCGACTTCATGGCAGTGACCGATCACGGCCAGATCATCGGCTCCGGCCTGGCGATGGAGGATCCCGACTCCGCGTTGGCGACGAGCGCGGTGGGCCGCGAATGGCACGCCAATCCCGAACGCGGGTTCCGCGACAGCGCCGGGTTTCGGGCGTGGCGGGCGCAGACCGCAGGCGAGGTACCCGGCTTCGACATCGCTCCGGTGAGCCGCTCGGCGTGGCAGCGGCTCATCGACGCCGCCAACACTTTCTACGAGCCGGGACGGTTCACCACCTTCATCGGCTACGAGTGGACGACCGACGCCAGCCGCGGCGACGGCAGCGGCGGCCCCATCCACCGCAACGTGATCTTCCGCGGCGACACGGCGCCGCTGCCCTTCTCCTCCCTCGATTCCCGGCGTCCGGAGGACCTCTGGTCCTATCTGGAAGAGCACCGCAGCCGGGGCGTCGAAGGCCTCATCATTCCGCACAACGGCAACATGAGCAACGGCATCATGTACGACTGGACCGACAGCGACGGCCGGCCCATCGACGAGGCGTACGCCCGCCGCCGGCTTCTCAACGAGCCGCTCAGCGAGATCGCACAGATGAAGGGCCAGTCCGAAGTGCACCCCGCGCTGGCGCCGAACGACGAGTTCGCCGGCTTCGAGCTGTTCGACCAGACGTTCGACGGCCGCCGCAGCCAGCCGCAGGGCAGCACCATCCGCGACGCCTACGGGCGGGGGCTGGTCATCGAGGAACGGGCGGGAGTCAACCCGTACAAGGTCGGGGTGATCGGCGCGAGCGACTACCACGGCGCACTCACCGAGGAGGGCGAGGACGTCGTGTACGGCTCGAAGTCGGTCAACGGGTTCGCAGCCGGGGTGGAGGTCTCCCGCAGCCACGTCGAGAGCATGTTCGGGCTGGGCGAGCCGGAGATTCCCGCCGGCGGGACGGCGACCGGCTCCGGCGGCCTGGCCGGCGTGTGGGCCGAGGCGAACACGCGCGAAGCGATCTACGACGCGCTGCGCCGCAAGGAGACCTACGCCACGTCGGGGACGCGGCTGGGCGTGCGCTTCTTCGGCGGCTGGGACTACGCCGACGGCCTGCCCGACCGGGCGGACTGGATCCGGACAGCCTACGCCGGCGGCGTGCCGATGGGCGGCGACCTGCCGCCGCGGCCGGCAGCCGGCGGTGCCCCGCGCTTCGTACTGCAGGCCGTCAAGGACCCTGACGGCGCCAACCTGGACCGGGCGCAGATCGTCAAGGTCTGGCGCGCAGGCGACGGCTACCGCGACCAGGTGTACGACGTCGCCCTGTCGGATGGGCGCGCTGCCGACCCGGCCAGCGGTGCCGTGCCCGCTGTCGGCAACACCGTCGACCTGTCGAACGCCACCTACACGAACACCATCGGGGCCACGCAACTGGCGGCAGTCTGGGAAGATCCGGCGTTCGACCCCGCCGTGCCCGCCGTCTACTACCTGCGGGTCATTGAGATTCCCACCCCCCGCTGGTCGCTGTTCGTGGCCCTGAAGTTCGGCTGGCCCCATCCGTCCAACCGCCCCCTGACCATCCAGGAGCGGGCCTGGTCGTCGGCCATCTGGTACGTTCCCGCGGAGGCGCCATGAACCGGACGGATTCTCGTCTCGTCCTGCTGGCGGCGGCCGCCGCGCTGCTCGGTGCCTGCGGGACGCTGCCCGCGGCGGACCTGTCCGCGGCAACCGGGCCGGCCGCGGGGAACCCGGCCGTTGCGACCGCGGAGCGGACGGCGGCCCGGCAACAGGCGGCCCCGAACCCGCAGCGCAATGCCTACTTCGGCGACTTCCACGTGCACTCGAGCTGGTCGCTGGACGCCTACGTGCTGGGCGGCAACCGCGACGACCCGGCGCTGGCCTACCGCTTCGGGCGCGGCGAGGAAGTGACCAAGGCGGACGGCTCCGTGCACCGCCTGCGCGTGCCGCTCGACTTCATGGCCGTGACGGACCACGACACCTGGCTGGGCGAGGTGCATCTCTGCGAGGACGAGGACGACCCCGCCTACGACACACCCACCTGCGCTGCGGTCCGCGCAAACGACTGGTTCGACACCGGGGCTTTCGAGGGCCGCGGACGGCGTCCTCCGGACATCTGCGGCCAGGGCGAGGCCACGCGGACGCCGGACAACAAGTGCTACGAGCGCGCGCGGCATCTGTGGGGCGCCATCCAGCGCAACGCCGACGCCTTCTACGAACCCGGCGTGTTCACGACCTTCCCGGCCTACGAATGGACGTCCACGCCGGGCGGCAACCACCTGCACCGCAACGTCATCTTCCGCGGCGACGCGGTGCCGGCGTGGGGCGGCGGGGCCGTCGAGATGGAGAACCGGCCCGAGCGGCTGTGGGCGTGGCTGGAGGCGGCCTGCAGCGGCGACTGCCAGGTGGTCGCCATCCCGCACAACCCCAACCTGAGCGGCGGGCAGGCGTTCGACGAGTTCGGCTGGACGCCCTTCACCACGGAGCTGCTGCGGCTGCGCGCCTGGGCGGAACCGCTCGTGGAGATCCACCAGATCAAGGGCAACTCCGAGTGCTACCGCGGCCTGGGCACCACCGACGAGGAATGCAACTTCGAGACCTACTACCCCGTCTGCGAGCCGGGGCAGCGCACGGGCTGCGCCCACGCGTCGGACTACGTCCGCAACGCCCTGAAGACCGGCCTGCGGCTGGAGGCCGACTTCGGCGTCAATCCCTTCAAGTTCGGCTTCATCGCCAGTCCCGACGACCACCAGAGCCTGCCGGGCGCCACGGACGAGGACGACTTCACGGACAAGCCGGTCAAGTTCAGCACCGGCGGCGGCCTGCCGCTGATCGGCCGTGACCGCGGCTGGGACGAGCAGGCCGACGGCGGCAACATCAGCAACCCCGGCGGCCTCGTCGGCGTGTGGGCGGAGGCCAACACGCGCGAGGCCATCTTCGATGCGCTGCGCCGGCGCGAGACGTTCGGCAACAGCGGCACCCGCATCCACGTGCGCTTCTTCGCCGGCTGGGACTATCCCGCCGACCTCGACACCCGGCGCGACATGGTGGAGGCGGCGTACGCCGGCGGCGTGCCGATGGGCGGCGACCTGCCGGACCCGCCCCACGGCGACGCCGGCGGCGGCCCGCGCTTCGTCGTGTGGGCCATGAAGGACCCGGCGAGCGCCAACCTGCAGAAGGTCCAGGTCGTCAAGGGCTGGGCCGGGGCCGACGGGGAGACCGCCGAGCAGGTCTACGACGTGGCCTGCGCCGACGGGCTGCAGCCCGACCCGCGCACGCACCGCTGCGCCGACAACGGCGCCCGCGTGGATCTGTCCGACTGCAGCTACTCCGCCGGCCTGGGCGCGGCCGAGCTGAGCACGACCTGGACCGACCCGGACTTCGATCCGGCGCTGCGGGCGTTCTACTATGTCCGCGTGCTGGAGAACCCAACCTGCCGCTGGACAACGCACCGGGCGCTGGCGCGCGGCACGGCGCCGCCGCCGTCCGACCCACCGACGGTGAAGGAACGCGCCTGGAGTTCGCCCATCTGGTACACGCCGACGGCACCATAGCAGCCCGGGGCAAGGTCCCCGCTGCATTCGAGCGGCGATGCATCCCGCCTGACTGCGTTGCTCCTCGGTCGACTATGCCGAATATGCTTCCTCGCAGACCGCAAGGTTGCGCACGGCACACCGCGGCGAAAGCGCCGCGGGGCTATGGGACCCCGCAAGCGGACGCCGGGGGTTCGGTGTGCAGTCCCATCCCATGAAGACGCCCGGACTGCTGCGTGAGCCGCTCGTCCACTTCCTGTTGACGGGCGCCGTGCTCTTCGCCCTGAGCGCCCTGTTCGGCCAGTCGTTCGGGATGGGCGACGGCGGCAACCGCATCGAAGTAACAGCCGATCGAATACAGCAGCTGCGCGAGACGTGGACCCGCCAGCGGGGCGCGCCCCCGACCAGGCACGAGCTCGACAGCCTCATCGAGGACTTCATCCGCGAGGAGGTGCTGTACCGCGAGGCGATTGCCTCGGGCCTCGATCAGGGCGACACGATCGTCCGCCGCCGGCTGGCGCAGAAGGTCGAGTTCCTGGCGCAGAGCGTCGCCTCTACCGTCGAGCCGTCCGAGGCCGAGCTGCAGGCCTTCCTCGACGCCGACCCGGAACGCTACCGGGTGCCCGAACAGGTCGGCTTCGCCCACGTCTACTTCAGCGGCAGCAACCGCGGGGCGGGTGCCGAGGCCGCCGCCCGCGACGCCCTGGCCCGGCTGGCCGCCGGCGCGGTGCCAGCCGCAGAGGCGGCACGGCTCGGCGACCGGTTCATGCTGCAGTACGAGTACCCGCCGCAGTCGCGCGACCAGATCCGGGACCTGTTCGGCCCGCGCTTCGCCGGCCGCCTGTTCGAACTGCCGGTGGGTGAATGGAGCGGTCCGGTGCTCTCCAGCTACGGGATGCACGTCGTCCGCATCCGGCAGCGGATTCCGTCGCGGCTGCCGGGCCTGGACGAAGTGCGCAACCGGGTGGCCCTCGACCTCGGCGAGCAGCGCCTCCGGGCGGCGGCCGACACCTACTACGCAGGTCTGCGCCGGCGCTTCGAGATCGTCGTGGACGCCGCGGCGCTGGACGGCGCGACCGGGGGATGAAGGTTCTGCAGTCCGTGGCAAGAGTCCTGCGGCGGGCCGTGCAACCCGCGGTCGCCGGCGTCGGCCTGCTGCTCGCGCTGCCGGTCGCGCCGGCGCAGGCGCATACCAGCCTGCCGGCCTATCTCGGCCTCAACGAGCTGGCACCCGGCACGTTCACGGTCATCTGGCGGGTGCCTGCCGTCGAAGGGCCGCCGCCCGCCATCGTGCCCGTTCTGCCGGCGCACTGCACCGTGCCCGACCTGCCGACCGAGGTGGAGCTGCCGGGGTCGGTCGTCACGAACGGGGTCGTCGCCTGCGGCGCGACCGGTCTGGCCGGGCAAACGATAGCCATCGACGGGCTGCGCGTCACGATCATGGACGCGCTCGTGCGCATCGCCTTCGCCGACGGCACGAGCGTCACGCAGATCCTCCGGCCGCAGCAGCCGTCGTTCGTCGTGGGTGGCGACTCGAACCGGCGCGTGGACGGCTGGGGTTACTTCCGGCTCGGCGTCGACCACATCCTGTCGGGCATCGACCACCTGCTGTTCGTCTTCGGGGTGCTATGGGTGGTGGCGGGGTTCCGGCGCCTGCTGAAGGCCGTCACCGCCTTCACCGTGGCACACAGCATCACGCTCGGTCTTGCAACGCTCGGCTTCGTCCGCGTGCCGCCGGCGCCGGTCGAGGCGCTCGTCGCGTTGAGCATCGTCTTCCTCGCGGTCGAGATCGCCCAGCACGACGGGCGCAGCCCGAGCCTCACCTACCGCCGGCCCTGGGTGGTGGCGTTCGCCTTCGGCCTGCTGCACGGCTTCGGCTTCGCGGGCACGCTGTCGCAGATAGGCATTCCGCCCGGCGACATCCCGCTGGCACTCCTGTCGTTCAACCTGGGCGTCGAGGCCGGCCAACTGGCCTTCATCGCCGCCGCGCTCGCGCTGCTCGGTTCCCTGCAGACGCTCGACATTCGCCCGCGGCCCTGGATGCGCGCCGCGCCGGCCTACACCATCGGCTCGCTCGCGTCGTTCTGGTTCCTGGAGCGCTGCACGGCCATATTCGGCTAGGCTTTGCAACATGGCTAGGCAGGGCATCCGCGTACGACTGACCGCAGGCGCGCTCTCGGCGGCCGTGTGCCTGGCGCTGCTGGCAGTAGGTTGCGCGCGCCCGGCGCCGGCGGATCCGGGCCGGCAGGACGATGCGCCGGGCGGGGCGGCCGCAGGCGCCGAGCCGCGGCCTGACCCGCTGCGCAACGCCTACTTCGGCGACCTGCACGTGCACAGCAGTTGGTCGCTCGACGCCTGGACGTTCGGCCATCCGATGCGGAACGACCCCTCGGTGGCGTACCGCTATGGTCGCGGCGAGCCCATCCTCGATGCGGACGGGAACGTCCGCGGCCAGCTCGCCGCGCCGCTCGACTTCATGGCCGTGACCGACCACGACAACTGGCTGGGCGAGGTGCAGCTCTGTCAGGATGCCGACACACCCGCCGCCGACCTGCCCGTGTGCCGTGCGTTCCGGGCCGGCAGCGTCCCGGCATTCTTCCGCTTGCGTGCTGCATCGCTCCAATCCCGGCGCGACGCGGACCTGTGCGAGAGCGCGGAGCCGGGTCCGGACAACCGCTGCGACCAGCGCGCCGCGCACCAGTGGCCCAGGGTGCAGGCCATGGCGGACGCCTTCTACGAGCCGGGCGTGTTCACCACGTTCACCGCCTTCGAGTACAGCGCCGTACACCGCGCCAGCGGGGGCTGGCTGCACCGCAACGTGTTCTTCCGCGGCGAGGAGATTCCCGCCTGGGGCGGGGCGGCCCTCACCCGGGAGCATTCGCCGGAGCGTCTGTGGAACTGGATGGACGCGGCGTGCACCGGAGACTGCGACGTCATCGCCATTCCGCACAACACCAACTACGGCGGAGGGGCCGTGCTGGCGCCGTACAACTCCGACGGCACGCCGTTCACCCCGGCGCTCCTCGAGCGCCGGGCACGGCTCGAACCGCTGATTGAAATCCACCAGGTGAAGGGCAACTCGGAGTGCGCGCCCGGGCTCCTCACCACCGACGAGGAGTGCGGCTTCGAGCAGGTATTCGAGCCGTGCGCCGCCGATGAGTCGCCGGCCGACCCGGAGCGTGGTACCGCCCGGTGCACGGTCGCGTCGGACCTGGTCCGCAACGCGCTCAAGACCGGGCTGGAGGTCGAGGCCGAGCACGGCATCAACCCGTTCAAGTTCGGCCTCATCGGCAGCACCGACGACCATCGGAGCATGTCCGGGTCGGTCGCGGAAGCCACCTGGCAGGGCGACTTCTTCGGCGAGATCGGCGCCACGACGCCGGGCAACCCGCGCAACAACCCGGGCGGCCTCGCGGCGGTGTGGGCGGAAGCGAACACGCGCGACGCCATCTTCGACGCCCTGCGGCGGCGGGAGACCTTCGCGACGAGCGGACCCCGCATCCGGATCCGCTTCTTCGGCGGCTGGGCGTTCCCGGCCGACCTGCACACGCGCCCGGACCTGGTGGCGGAAGGCTACCGCCGCGGCGTGCCGATGGGCGGTGACCTGCCGGCGGCACCCGGCGCCGCCGGCGCGCCGCGGTTCGTCGTCTGGGCAACCCGCGACGCGAACAGCGCCCCGCTGCAGAAGCTCCAGATCGTCAAGGGCTGGGACGACCCGGCGGGCGGCACCGGCGAGCGCGTGTACGACGTGGCCTGTGACAGCGGCCGGCCGCCGGACCCGGCAACGCGGCGGTGCACGAACAACGGCGCCCGGGTGAACCTGGCCGACTGCAGCACCGCGGGGGGCGCCGACGCGGCGGAGCTGAGCGCCGTCTGGACCGACCCCGAGTTCGACCCGGCGCGGCGGGCGTTCTACTACGTCCGCGTCCTGGAGAATCCGACCTGCCGCTGGACCACCTGGCGGGCACTGGAGAACGGTGGCGAATTGCCGGACGGCGTGCCGGCGTTCATCACAGAGCGGGCGTGGAGCTCGCCCATCTGGTACACGCCGCCCGGCGGGCCGTAACCGACGGCCGGGACCGCCGCAGACATCCGGGAAGGCCGTAGACATCAGACATGACGATGCACTGGACGCACTGGCGGGTTGCTGCCGCCACGAGGCTCGCAGTCGCCTGCCTGCCGCTGCTGTTGGCCGTGGCGTGCGCCGGCGGCGCGCCGGAATCGCCCGCGGCCGAGGACGCCGCAGTCGCGGGGACGACATCAGCCGCGGCCGGGAGCCCGGAGCCGGCGCGCAACCCGCTGCGCAACGCCTACTTCGGCGACTTCCACGTGCACACCAGTTGGTCGCTGGACGCCTACGTGCTGGGGGGCAATCGCGACGACCCCGCGCTGGCGTACCGCTTCGCGCGCGGCGAGCAAGTGACCACGGCCGACGGCCGGGTGCACCGCCTGCGTGTGCCGCTCGACTTCATGGCCGTCACGGACCACGGCATCTGGCTCGGCGAGGTGCACCTCTGCGAGGACGAGAGCGACGCCGCCTACGACACGCCGACCTGCGAGCAGGTCCGCGCCAACAATTGGTTCGGCATGTCGCAGTTCGAAGGACGGGGCCGGCTGCCGCCCGACATCTGTGGGCAGAGCGCGGCCGTGCCGACCGCCGGCAACCGCTGCTACGAGCGGGCGCGGCACCTGTGGGACGCAATCCAGCGCAACGCCGACGCGTTCAACGAGCCGGGTCGCTTCACCACCTTCCCGGGCTACGAGTGGACGGCGTTTCCGGCCGGCTACGGCCACCTGCACCGCAACGTCATCTTCCGCGGCGACGCAGTGCCGGCGTGGGGCGGCTCAGCCGTCGAGATGGCCAACCGCCCCGAGCGGCTGTGGGAGTGGCTGGAGGCGGCCTGCACCGGCGACTGCGAGGTGCTCGCCATCCCGCACAACTCGAATCTGAGCGGCGGCCTGTCGTTCGCCGATTCCGGCTGGGCACCGCATACGCCGGAGATGCTGCGGCTGCGCGCCTGGGCGGAGCCGCTGGTCGAGATCCACCAGATCAAGGGCAACTCCGAGTGCTATCGCGGCCTGGGCACCACCGACGAGGAGTGCGGTTTCGAGAACCGCCAGCCCGTCTGCGAGCCCGGTCGGCGCCAGGGCTGCGCCAACGCGCCGGACTACGTGCGCAATGCGCTCCGGACCGGCCTGCGGCTGGAGGCCGATTACGGCGTGAACCCGTTCAAGTTCGGGTTCATCGCCAGCACCGACGACCACCAAAGCCTGGGCGGCGCGACCGACGAGGACGCCTTCTCCGCCAGGCCGGTCAAGTTCGCGACGGGCGGCGGCCTCGGGCTGATCGGCCAGGGTCGCGGCGCGGACTGGTACGGCGACCGGGACGGCGGTGCCAACCCGAACAACCCGGGCGGCCTCGTCGGCGTGTGGGCGGAAGCCAACACGCGCGCGGCCATCTTCGACGCGCTGCGCCGCCGCGAGACGTTCGGCAACAGCGGCACCCGCATCCACGTGCGCTTCTTCGCCGGCTGGGACTACCCCGCCGACCTCGACACCCGCCGCGACATGGTCGCGGCAGCGTACGCCGGCGGCGTGCCGATGGGCGGCGACCTGCCCGGCCCGCCCGGCGGCGACGCCGGCACTGGCCCGCGCTTCGTCGTCTGGGCCATGAAGGACCCCGCGAGCGCGAACCTGCAGAAGATCCAGATCGTGAAGGGCTGGGCCGAGACCGACGGCCGGACCGCCGAGCAGGTGTACGACGTCGCCTGCGCCGACGGCCTGCAGCCCGACCCGCGGACGCACCGCTGCGCCGACAACGGCGCCCGCGTCGACCTGTCCGACTGCAGCTACCCGACCGGCCTGGGCTCGGCCGAGCTGAGCACGACCTGGACCGACCCGGCCTTCAACCCCACCCTGCGGGCCTTCTACTACGTGCGAGTGCTGGAAAACCCGACCTGCCGCTGGACGACGCACCGGGCGCTCGCGCGCGGCACGGCGCCGCCGCCGGACAACCCACCGACGGTCAAGGAACGCGCCTGGAGCTCGCCCATCTGGTACACGCCGGCGGGGCCGTAGCGGCTCGACTCGACGACCCGCGAATTCCGGCCGCCAATCGGCTGGAGCGCCTGAAGGGGGCGCGATCCGCGCAGTACAGCCTGCGGGTCAACCAGCAGTAGCGCGTGACGTTTCGGTGGGAGGACGGCCATGCCTGCGACGTCCGCCCGTCGGCATGGAGGATTTCGATCCGGCGCGGCGGACGTTCTACCATGTTCGGTGCAGGCAGATCCGACCTGCCGCTGGACGACATGCCGGGCGCGGCCTTGCGGCGCCGCGAGGCCGCCGACGAAGCCCGACAGGGCGGCGCCCGGTGCGCAATCCTGTCGGATGTTGACGCTGGCGCGGGCGGACGGTGCATTCGGGTTGGAGGTGTGACGATGCGGTGGACGCGAGCTCGACTTCGCGGCGGAGTGCTCCCGGCGGCCGGCTGCCTGCCGGTGCTGGCGGTCGGCTACCTGCCGTTGTTGCTGGCGGTCGGCTGCGGCGGGCCGGCGCCGGCAGCGCTGGGCGCGCAGGGGAACCAGGCGCAGCAGCCGGCCCACACGGCGGATGGCGCCGCGGCGGCTGCCGCAGCCCGCAACCCGCTGCGCAACGCCTACTTCGGCGACTTCCACGTGCACTCGAGCTGGTCGCTCGACGCCTACTCGCTGGGTGGTAACCGCAACGACCCCACCCTGGCGTATCGCTTCGGACGCGGCGAGGAAGTGACCACAGCCGACGGTCGGACGCTGCGTCTGCGCGTGCCGCTCGACTTCATGGCGGTGACCGACCACGACATCTGGCTGGGTACCGTCCACCTGTGCCTGGACGAGGACGACGCGGCCTACGACACGCCGACCTGCGAGCAGGTGCGGGCCAATGCCTGGTTCGGCTACGGGGACTTCGAGGCGCGCGGGCGCGTGCCTGCCGACATCTGCGGCCAGGACGAGCCCGCCATGACCGCCGACAACAAGTGCTACGAGCGCGCCCGGCACCAGTGGCACCAGGTCCAGCGCAACGCCGACGCGTTCTACGAGCCGGGGCGGTTCACCACCTTTCCGGCGTACGAGTGGACTGCCAATCCGCCCGGCTACGGTCACCTGCACCGCAACGTCATCTTCCGCGGCGAGGCCGTGCCGGCGTGGGGCGGCTCGGCCGTGGCGATGGCGAACCGTCCCGAACGGCTCTGGGAGTGGCTCGAGACGGCCTGCACCGACGACTGCCAGGTGCTGGCCATCCCGCACAACCCGAATCTGAGCGGCGGGCTGGCGTTCGCCGAGTTCGGCTGGACACCCTTCACGCCCGAGCTGCTGCGGCTGCGCGCCTGGGCTGAACCGCTGGTCGAGATCCACCAGATCAAGGGCAACTCCGAGTGCTACGTCGGCCTGGGTACCACGGACGAGGAATGCAACTTCGAGACCTACTACCCGGTCTGCGAGCCGGGGCAGCGCGCCGGGTGCGCGAATGCGTCGGACTTCGTCCGCAACGCGCTCAAGGCCGGTCTGCGGCTGGAGGCAGACTACGGCATCAACCCGTTCAAGTTCGGCTTCATCGCCAGCCCCGACGACCACCAGAGCCTGGCCGGGGCCGCCGACGAGGCGGACTTCGCCACGCGGCCGGTCAAGTTCGGCACCAGCGGCGGCTTCGGCATGGCCGACGAGGGCCCCTACGGTCCTGCCTGGTTCGGTGACCGGGCGGACGGCGGCAATGTCAACAATCCGGGCGGCCTGGTCGGTGTGTGGGCGGAGGCCAACACGCGCGCGGCCATCTTCGACGCGCTGCGCCGCCGCGAGACGTTCGGCAACAGCGGCACCCGCATCCACGTACGCTTCTTCGCCGGCTGGGACTACCCCGCCGACCTCGACACCCGCCGCGACATGGTCGCGGCGGCGTACGCCGGTGGCGTGCCGATGGGTGCCGACCTGCCGGATCCGCCCGGCGGCGACGCCGGCGACGGCCCGCGCTTCGTCGTCTGGGCCACGAAGGACCCGGCGAGCGCCAACCTGCAGAAGGTCCAGATCGTCAAGGGCTGGGCCGCGACCGGCGCGGCCGCGGCGCCGTTCGCCCCTTCGGGGCAGCAGACAGCCGAGCAGGTCTACGACGTCGTCTGTGCCGACGGGCTGCAGCCCGACCCGCGAACGCACCGCTGCGCCGACAACGGCGCGCGCGTGGACCTGAACGACTGCAGCTACTCGACCGGCCTGGGCGCGGCCGAGCTGAGCACGACCTGGACCGACCCGGACTTCGATCCCGCGCTGCGGGCCTTCTACTACGTGCGGGTGCTGGAGAACCCGACCTGCCGCTGGACGACGCACCGGGCGCTCGCGCGCGGCACCGCGCCGCCCCCGGACGACCCGCCGACGGTGAAGGAACGCGCCTGGAGCTCGCCCATCTGGTACACGCCGGCCGAGCCGTAACAGCGCGGGGAGTCCTTCATGGCGCCGTGACCGTCATGCCCCGCGGTCGGCACCGCTCGAAGTCCCAGAGGTTGTAGTGAGACACTACCCGATGGTAAACAACTATGGCACCAATGGTATGATGTATGACCATGTGGGGCAGGTTGGCGCCGGTGGCGGCTGTTAAGTTGGAGGAATGACACCTTCTACAGCCAACTACCGGTCGCTCTTCTCGTTGCCGGCTGAATCGCACTACCTCAACTGCGCGTACATGGCGCCGGCGTCGCGGCGTGTCGCGGCTGCAGGACGCCAGGCCATCGAACGTATCGCGGCACCCGCCGGGCTGGTGGGCGCCGACTTCTTCGAGCCCGCCGCGCGTGTCCGGCGCTTGTTCGCGGAGCTTATTGGCGCGTCCGACCCGGACCGCGTCGCGATCGTGCCGTCCGTTTCGTACGCCATGGCGACGATGGCGCGCAACACGACGCTCGCCCCCGGACGGACCGTGGTGGTCGTCGAGGAGCAGTTCCCGAGTGTCGTCTACACGTGGCGCCGCGCCTGCCGCGAAGCGGGCGCGGCGCTGCGGACCGTTGCCGCGCCGGACACCGCCGGCTCGCGAGCCGAAGCGTGGAACGCCGCCCTGCTCGAAGCAATAGACGAGCGGACCGCGCTGGTCGCCGTCCCCGAAGCGCACTGGACCGACGGGGTGCGGTTCGACCTCGATGCGGTCGGGGCGCGGGCGCGCGCAGTGGGCGCCCGCTTCATCATCGACGGGACGCAGTCGGTCGGGGCGCTGCCGTTCGACGTCGGACGCACCCGCCCCGATGCCCTGGCCTGCGCGGGCTACAAGTGGCTGACGGGACCCTACGCGCTCGGCGTGGCCTGGTATGGTCCCGCCTTCGACGGCGGCACGCCGCTCGAAGAGAACTGGATCGCGCGCGGCGGCAGCGATCGCTTCAATGAGCTTGTCAACTACCGCGACGACTACCGACCGGGCGCCATTCGCTACGACGGCGGCGAACGGTCGAACTTCATCCTGCTGCCGATGCTGGAAGCCGCGCTGGAGCAGGTGCGCGAGTGGGGCCCGGCGACAGTTGCGGCGCACACGCGCGCCCTTACGGCGGCGGCCGCGGCGCGCCTCCGCGCGCTGGGCTGCCGCATCGAGGACGAGCGCTGGCGCGCGGGACACATGCTGGGCGTGCGGCTGCCGCCGGACGTGAACGTCGAGCAGCTGGGCCGGCGGCTCACCGCACGGCAGGTGTCCGTATCGCTGCGCGGCGGGGCCATCCGCATCGCACCCCACCTCTACAACGACGCCCGCGACCTCAAGGCGCTCGTCGAGATCGTCGCCGGCGCCGTCCAAGCGACGCCCGCTGCGCGCGTCTGACGGCGCGCACCGCCGCGGCCTGCGGGCACGAGTCTGATGTCACCAGTGTGGTGTAATGACGGCCGAACGCGCACAGGTTAGAGGAGACGACATGCGGACACGAACCATCGCGGCGGCGGCGCTGCTCGGGATGCTGCTCGTCGGCAGCGGAAGCTCCCGCGCACAGGACGGCCGGGAGGCCATGACGCTCACACCGGCGGACCATGTGGAGATCCGGCACATCCTGACGAGCCTGAACCACGGCGCGGACTTCAACGACAGCGATCTGTGGGTTTCCCAGTGGACTCCCGACGGCTCGTGGACCCGCCCCGACGGCGAGTCGTTCGTCGGCCACGATCGGCTCCGGGAATACCGGCGCTCGACGCGCGTTCCGGGCGGTGGTGCGAGCAGCCGGCGGCACTGGACGAACGGCGTCGTACTGACGCCAACGGCCGACGGGGCCACCGGACGTACTTACTACCTGTTGCTCGACGTCTCGGTCGCGCCCCCCACGGTGGCCACCGCGGGCCACTACGAGGACGTCTTCGTCAAGACCGCCGCCGGCTGGCGCATCAAGCAGCGCGTCATCAAGCCCTATCCGGATGACCAGTGATACCCGATCGCGGACAGGGCAACCCGCCGCCCGGGCGCCGAGCGGAGCCGCCAGGCGACGTTTGGCGGGCTAGTCCGGCAGCCCTTCGTAGCCCGGCGGCAACTGCGCGCCGAGGCTGTTCTGGAACATCGCGAGCTGCGTGTAGTCGCCGACGATGAGCACGACCTCCCGGACCTGATCCTCGGAATAGCGGGCCGACAGGTCATTCCAGGTGGCGTCGCTTACGAACCGGCTCGTGTGCAGCTCGTCCGCCGCGCGCAGCAGCGTCGCATCGAAGTCGTCCCAGCCGGTCGCCCCAGGGCCTGTCGTGATGCGCTGGATCTCCTCGTCCGTCAGCCCGGACTCGATGCCCCTGACGTAGTGCCGGCCCCAGATGTAGTCGCCGCGCGACAGCCAGGCCGTGCGGAGGATGAGGATCTCCTTGTCGCGGAACGGAATGGTGTACTTGTCCACGAAGTAGGTGGTGTACTCCCAGTACTTCTCGCACACGTCGAGACGGTTGGGGCACAGCCGCCGCATCTCGCTCCCGCCCGGCGTGGGCTCGCCGAGCTCGACCCGCGGCCCGGTCAGGTGGGTGAACGCCTCCACCCGTTGCGCGGCACTGCGCTCCTGTGCGGCACCCACCGCCGGCACGGTGAGCGCGGCACAGACGACGGTTGCTCCGACGACGGCGATACGCGTGTTCATGGCTTGTTTCTCTACCCTTCGGATTCGCCGGCCACCTCCCACAGGTACGCCGGATGCCACTGCTGCAGGTGCGTCCGCACCCAGCCGATCAGATTGACGAGCTGCTCCACCGCATACCGGTAGCGGCCGTGCTTGACCCGCACGACCAGCGACACCTGGCCGCGGCGCCGCACGAACTGCACGTCGGCCGACCGGCGGTCGAGGCGCCGGTGCGGAGGCAGACCGCGGTCGAAACGCGCCGCCAGAAAGTCCTGCAGGTCCGTGTACATGCCGGCGGGCACCTCCCGCAGCATGTTGCGGACGACGAGCGTGTGATCGCGCTCCGCCAATTCGACCGTCACGGGCTCGTCGAGGAGACGGAACTCGAACCGCGTCCGGCCGCTCCCCGCCCGGGTTTCGCGGAGGTCCTGGAAGATGCCCCGCGCGGCATAGGTCTTCAGCCCGTCCCGAACGACCGCTGCCGGCAGCTTCCCCATCGCAGGCCGCAGGACGATCAGGACGGTCAATAGGAGTAGGCGCCGACGCCCGGCTCGACCTTCCCCAGTATCCCCGGTGGGTATACCGAGGCATCCCAGAACTCCTTCCGGCCCTGGACGTTCAGGACCGTCGGCAGCCGATCGTGCACCGCGACGTCGTAGGCCCGGCGCAGCGCCGGCAGCACTTCGGCCGCCTCCGTGACATACTCGCCGTGGCAACCCAAGGCCTCGGCCACCTTGTCGTAGCGCAGGTTCTCCTGGAACAGGTGCAGGTGTTCCTTGCGCGGCCGGTCGCTCGCTCCGGCGCGTCCGCGCTGGGAGGACCAGGTACCCCAGGCATTGTTGTTGTAGACCACGACGATAGCCGGGATGCGGTACTTGGCCAGCGTCTCCATCTCCATGCCCGTGATGCCGAAGCCGGCGTCACCGGTGATGGTGAGCAGCGGGCTGCCGCGGTACGCCGCCTGCGGACCGGCCCCCAGCTCCATTGCGACGCCGGCGCCCAGCGTGTAGGCAATATCGGGGCCGACGACGATCTCCCAGTAGGGGCCGTTCAGGATCTGCCCCGGCCGGTAGGCTCGCAGGTACTGCCGCGTGTAGCGGGCGATGCCGTAGCCGCCCGACACGATGGTGAGCTCGTCCTGCGGGATGCCGCCGTCGTGCTGGAAGTCGCCCACCGCGCGGGCGATAGCCGCGGGATGCACCGCGTGGGACTCGGAGTACGGCCGGCACCGCGCGTAGACCGCGTCACGCTGCCGGTTGTACTGCTCCTCGGCCGCCCGCACCTCCGCAATCCAGGTGTCGTGACTCATGCGCGGCGCCTCGTCGTTGAGCGCCTGCAGCGCGGCCTTTTCGCAGCTCACGATGCCGACGTCGATCGGGATGTCACGGCCGATCTCCTCGGGCACCGGGTGAATGCGGATGTAGCGGGCGTTGAGCGGGAAGGCCCACTGGCCCAGCGGCGGCAGGCGGTAGTGGCCCACGACGAGGACGACGTCCACGCTGCCGTAGGCGTCCGGCGCGGCGCTGGCAGACAGCGGGTGGTCGTCCGCGAAGGTCCCCTTCTGCGGCGCGGCCTCGGCCACCGGAACCTGCGTCCGCTCCGCGAACGCCTGCAGTTCGGCCCAGGCCTTCTTGGCGAAGACGCCCTGGCCGCACACGATCAGCGGGCGGCGCGCCCGCCGCAGCAGATCGATGGCCGCGGTGACGGCCTTGGGTTCGGGGTGCGGGCTGGCTTCCGAGCGGTATTTCGACCTGTCGTGGTAGTAGCTCAACTGCCGCGGCGACTCGAACCTGGCGCCGAGCACGTCCGCGGGGAAGACCAGGTGCGTCGACCCGGGCACGCCGGTCTTCATCTGCCGAAACGCTTCCGCGGTGTGCTCCCAGACGCGGTCGGCGGTTAGGATGGTCTTGCCCCACTTCGTCACACCGTGGGTCATCCACTGGTCGCGCCAGGTGCCGGCCACCATCCCCTTGCGCCTGCCGGTGTCCTCGTCGGAAACGCGGCCGGCGCCGCTCAGGATCAGGATGGGTGAGCACGCCCCGTGGGCAATCGTGAACGGCGACATGCCCATCGCCAGGCAACCGCCCCACTGCGCGTTGATGGCCGCAATCTCGCCGGAGACGCGGTAGAAGGCATCGCAGGCATGCCCCATGTGGCCATCGTGCCGGCCCCCGTAGGACGGGATACCGGCCTCCGCCAGCGCGTTCTGGACCGCGTAGTTGCCGGGACAGTGGATGAACGCTGCCAGCCCCTCGGCCTTGCAGCACTCGGCAAAGACGTTGGCGGCCGTCATGGGCCAGGTCCGCTCCGGCAGCGGCGCCGCACGCGACGGCTCGAACTCGGGCGCCAGCCGGATGTCCGAATCAGGGGGCGCCGCCGCTGCCTCGCCAACGAGGCCCCCGGGACCGCCCGGCGCCACCGCGGCAGCCGCACCCGCGCCGACGCCGGCCCGCTTCAGGAACCGCCTTCTCGACATCGCCGTCTTCGTCTTCTTCGTTGCCACGCAGCTTCTCCCGCCGCCCAACGCATACGGTGTAGCGGCAAGGCCCATTCTTGCACAGCCACCCGGCTGGTCAGCCATCCCTACCAGTCGATGCGGTACACGCGGTTCTCCGCATAGCTCGACACGTACAGGCTGCCGTCGCCGACCGCGATGCCGGACAGGAAGCCCACGGCGGTGGACGCCCCGATACTCTTCTGTTCCAGGCTGCTCAGGCTGAGCCCCTCCGCCACGGGCGTGGTCGTCCCGGTCTCCGGATCCACCCGCGTCACGCGGCCTGCATCCTGCTCGACGACGTACAACGCGCCGTCCTCGCCGGCGGCGATGCCCTCGGGGCCGGCCAGCCCCTCGGCCACCCGGCGCGGCGGGTCGAGGTGTTCACCGTCGTCGAGAATCTGCAGCAGCTCCCCGCGGCGGTCCGCGACGAACAGGTCGCCGCCGTGCACCGCCAGGCCGGCGGGCGCCTCGAGGCCGCTGGCCAGCACCGTGCGGGCAGCGGGCGCAGCGGGGTCGAAGCGCAGCACGCTGCCCGTCTCGTACTCGCTCACGATGATGTCGCCGTCCAGCGTGAGCGCGTCGAGGGCCTCCTCGAAACCGTCGAAGCGCATGACCAGGCGGTCGCCCTCCGGATCCAAGATGCTCACGGTGGCGGCGCCGGCCAGAACGAGCTGCGAACCGTACGGGTGGGCCGACAACGCCTCGCCCAGGCCGGTGCCGACGCCGGTCACCACGTGGACCTCCGCGCCGGTTTCGGGATCGAGCTCTCGCAGCGCCCGCCGGTCGGCGAGAAACAGCCGCCCGCCGCCGTCGGCCGCCGGGAGCCACGCCAGACCGCCCGGGAAGCTGATGCCGCCCGCGACGACCGTCCGGTTCGTCTCGGGACCGAGCACCTCCACGATGAAGCTGTGCGCGTAGCTCGAGACGAAGAGCCGGTCGTCCGCATCGAAGGCCAGGTTGTCGCTGCCGGCGCCGGTTTGGCCGACCAGCTCCCGGTCCCCGGTTTCGATGTCCACCCGGAACAGCTCGCCGCTGCCGCTGTCGAGCACGTGCAGCCGGTGCTGCGAGTCGAACTTGAGCGCGACCGGCCGGTCGAACCCGGCGGCGACCGTCTCGAAGGTGCCGCGGTCGACGTCGACCCGCACCACCTCACTGGCCGCCGGGCGCGGTCCGTACAGCCGGCCATCCGGGCCCCAGTCCATGCCGTTGAGGCCGCAGCCCGGGCCGAGCTGGTCGCTGATGAGGCGCGGCGGCTCGACGCCTTCCGGATCGAGCTCGAAGAGGTGATCGCCGAGCGCACACTGGGAGACGAAGAGCCGGCCATCGTCCGAGAACGTGATGGGGTTCACGCCAGGACCGGGCGAGGCGATCACGGCGGTCGTCCCGTCGGGCCGGCGCCGTGCAACGTCGCCGAAGGCGAACTCGGTCCAATACAGCGAGCCGTCGGGCCCGAAAATGAGATCGTCGGGTCCCCGTACCCCTTCGGCAGGACCCCAGCGCTGCAGGACGTCTCCGCTCTCGGGGTCGAACGCCACCACCTGCGCGCTCGACGCGCTGACGACGTACAGACGCCCGTCGGGGCCGAAGTACATGCCGTTCGTCGCGTGCAGGGGTCCGCCCTGGGCCAGAACTCTCACCGTCCCGGCAACGGGCTCCGGCGGCTCGGTCGCCGTGCAACCGACGAGCAGCGCCGCGGCGAGACCGACGCTCCACGCGCGGGCTCCGCCAGGCAACGACGATCCGGACCGTCCGGCCCACGCGACTGCTTCCGTTCCCAATGGCATTGCAATTCCTCCATCCCCTCACTCAATCGGCCGGGGATCGATCTCCACGCCCGCCCGAATCTCCTCAAAAGCTGCCGAACAGCGACCCCAACAGGACGACCAGGCACGTGGCGGCGAACGGGCCCGCCACCGCCACCACCGCGATGTCGGGATAGGACCGGCGATGATCCAGCCGGCAGATGGCCAGCAGCGTGATGACCGCGCCGTTGTGCGGCAACGTGTCGAAGCCGCCGCTGGCCATGGTGGCGACGCGGTGCAGGAGCTCGGGCGAGATCTCCGCCGCCGCGGCCAGCTGCAGGTAGCTCTCGGCGAGCGCGTCCAGTGCGATGCTCAGGCCGCCCGACGCGGAGCCGGTGATACCCGCGAGGACGTTGATGGACAGGGCCTCGGAGATCAACGGGTACGACGGGACCAGGCCGAGCAGCGAGTCGCGGATGCGGGCGAACGACGACAGCGCGGCGATCGTCGCGCCGTAGCCCACCTCCGAGGCCGTGTTGAAGATGGGCAGCATGCTGCCGAAGGTCCCCTCGTTGATCGAGGCCACCGGGTGCTGGAGCTGCCGCCGGTAGAGCACCAGATGAAGCAGGATGGCACCGAAGATGGCGGCGATCAACGACCACAGGCCGAGCACGGATTGCGTCGTGACGGCACCGAACCGCTCCTCCGCCAGGTAGCCGTGGTCCATCGCGGGCAGGACCCAGCGCGACAGCGCCAGGTTGATGACGAGCACCAGGGCCAGCGGCGTGACGGCCTTGGCGAAGACCGCCGCGGAGGGCGGTGGACCCGTTTCGCCCATGCCGGGAACCGCCGCGCCGTCGTCGGCCGGCTCCCCGTAGCCTTCCCCGCGGCGCTGCAGACGGCGGGCCCGGCCGGCGAGCCACAGGTATCCGGCGCCGAACATGACCATGGCGCCGACCAGACCCAGGCCCGGCGCGGCGAACGTCGTCGTGCCGAAGAAGGGCATGGGAATGGCGTTCTGGATGGCCGGCGTACCCGGCAGCCCGGACATGGTGAAGGTGAACGAGCCCAGCGCGATTGACGCCGGGATGAGCCGCTTCGGGATGCTCCCCGCCCGGAACAGCTCCACGGCGATGGGATAGACGCTGAACGCCACGACGAACAGCGAGACGCCGCCGTAGGTGAGCACGGCGCAGGCCGTGATGACAGCCAGCACGCCGCGTTCGGCGCCCAGCCTGAACGCCACGAACCGCCCGATGACGGCCGCGGCGCCGCTGTCGCTCATGAGCTTGCCGAAGATGGAGCCGAGCAGAAAGACCGGGAAGTACTGGAGCAGATACCCGCCCAGGGCGGGCATGAAGACCTGCGTATAGGAGGCGAGCAGCGGGGCGTCGGCGTGGAACAGGCAGGCCAGCAACGCCATCACGGGGGCCAGGACCAGGACATTGATCCCCCGATAGGCGAAGTACATCAGCCCCAGCAGCGAGACGACGACACCGAGGATCTCCATGACTAGCAGACGCCGGCGGAGTTCCGCGCCGTGCCACGGCGCGGGCTGCTAGCGGCTGTCCGCCTGCCCTTCGCGGGCGCGCGCGCCGCCGAGGATGTTGAACATCGAGTAGTTCCCCTCGTGGCACGCGTACTCGAACAGCGGCAGGTCGCTCTTCGCCATCGGCAGGTTGACCGTCCAGGGTGCCGTCCACGTGCCCGGGTCGGTGACGGTGTACTCGTACTCCAGCGTGTCCTCGTCCAGCCGGCGGAAACGCTCGACCAGCGTCATGCGGTCGCTCGACCCGCGCCAGGCCCGCTTCTCGGCGAAGTTCCTCGTCTCCACCACCAGCGTGTCGCCTTCCCAGCGCCCCCGCGAGTCGCCGGACCACTGCTGCACGCCGGCAGCGAGATGCGGCTGGCCGTCCAGCGGGATGATACGGACCGTGTGGACCATCTCGGTCAGCAGAACCACATGCTGCGGCGTCTGGAAGACCTGCACGTTCTGGTTGTAGGCGGCCGGGGTGATGGGAGGCCCGGCATTGAACCCCTGGATGCAGCGGTCGTAAGTACTCAGGTCGGTGTAGGTCTCCGGATACTCGACGCGGAACGAGCCCAGAGGGATCTCGGCCCGGGCGCGGCCCTCGTCCGTGAGCGCGGGCAGTCGTCCGTTCGGCGGGTCGACGACGAGCGAGGTGCGCAGCGTCTCGATGACCGTGGTGCCGCGGTCCATCCAGAAGTTGTTGTAGCCGCCGACGTTGCCGCCCGCCACGGTCTCGCGCCGCGCCCGCTCCCACAACCTGAGGTTCCGGTCGAATTCCTCCTGCTCGCGCGCGGTCGCTTCCTCGGCGGTCAGGAACGCCTTGTCGCCCAGATCCTCCGGCCGCTCGAGCGGCGTGAGGGTCCGGAAGTCCCAGACACCCTGCAGATCCGGATCGCCCCAGCCGGTCCTGGGCGGCTCCTGCGCCGCCGCCAGTCCGGCGCCGGCGACCAGTCCGATCACCGCCGCCGCGAACCCGCCCGTCGTCCTCAGACCTCTCATGTCACAGCCTCCCATCACAACCTCTCACTCCGGACGCCTACAAGCCTCGCCTCTCGGCGCCGCCAAGTCAATTGGCCGCCTGACGCTTCCCGATGGCGTAGAGGTGGCCGGTGGTGCGGATGAAAATCTGGCCTTCGGACACCGCGGGCGAGCTGAGAACGTAGTCGTCGAGGTCGTTCTCCGCCAGCACCTCGAACTCGGGTCCGGCGCGCAGCACGCTGGTCACGCCGTCCTCGCTGGTCACGTAGATCCGGCCGTCGGCGAGCACCGGCGACGCGCTGTAGGTGCCCCGGTGCAGGCGCTCCGGACCGTAGATCGGGGCGCCCGTCTTGGCGTCCAGGACGTAGACGATGCCGCGGTCGTTGACGACGTGGAAGTAGCGGCCGTCGGTCACCGGCGTGGGCACGTCGGGCCCGTTGTCGGTCGACCAGACGACGTGCGTGTCGAGCACGTCGCCGCGCCCCCCGGGTCGCAGCGCGAGCAGCGGCCGGACGCGTGTGGGCGCGTAGATGACGCCGTCACGCACGAGCGGCGAGGCCACGATGCGGTAGTCACGCTGCCGGGTGGGGTTCAATCCGTCGGCCCGCCACAGCTCCCGGCCGGTCTGCGGATCGTGTCCGGTGACCGCGTCCCCGCCCGTGATGACTATCTCCGTGAGCCCCTCGTACGTCAGCAGCGCAGGCGTCGTGTAGGCATCCGGAGACTCCCGCACCGCCCGCGTGGGCCGCTCGACCCGCCACGCGGTCTCGCCGCTCAGCGCGTCGATGCGCAGCACGTAGGAGGGGTCGTCCGTCCGCATGCCGTGCAGCACCTGCACGAAGAGCGCACCGTCGTGCAGCAGCGGCGACGAGGCGTAGCCCCAGTTCAGCCCGAACGGGCCGTACGAGGCCGGGATGTCGCGCGTCCAGAGCGCGTTGCCGCCCCGATCGAACGCCTTGAGGATGCCCGTGCCGGTCATCACCCAGACGCGCTCGCCGTCGGTCACGGGGGACGGCGACGACATGTTCTGCTTGCGGAGCCGGCGGTTGCCGTCGCTGAGATGCCGCGTCCAGAGCGGCCGTCCCGTGTCGCGATCGACGCACCAGAGCTCCAGGTTGTCGTCGTCGACCGCCACGTTCAGGAAGATCCGGTCGTCCCACACGATGGGCGTGGAGCCCGACCGGGCGGGCAGCGGCAGCTTCCAGGTGACGTTGCGCTCGGTATCCCATTCGAGCGGCAGACCGGTCTCGGTGCTGACGCCGTCCCCGGTGGGCCCGCGCCAGGCCGGCCAGTTCTCGGCTGCGGCAACGCCTGCGCCCGAGGCCGCGGCGGCCAGCGCGACGAGGCCGGCCACGATCGGTTGCACACGCATAGTCTCCTCCTCGCGGGTCCCGGGCTGCGGCGCAAACTCTCGGTCGGCAGCCCGTGGCAAAGTCCCCGCTGCATTCGACGGGCGATGCACCCCGTCGGACTGCGTTGCGCCGCGGTCGAACCGGCTCAACAGGCCCCCTCGTCGCGCCTTGTCAGGCAGGCGCCTCGCCGCGCTCGGTGCGACGCGGGGCTGATACCACGAACTGTTAGTTAGCATAGAGCAAGCAACCTGCCCTGTGGGCTTGCGGGCGGGTGCTATCGTGGGCGGGTGCCGACGTAGGAGATTGCAGGTTCGCCGATTGGAGGCCCAGTGGTGATCGAGAACGCAACGCAGAATCCGGGCAGGCTGCCGGTTGTGGCCGCGGTGGCCCTCGCCGCGGCGGTCGGGGTCGTGCAGCCGGCTGCGGCGCAGATGCCCGGCGCGGCGGCCTACCAGGCGCAGTGCGCGGAGTGCCACGGGGCGCGGTTCGAAGGCGGCCCGCACGGCCCGGCGCTCAGCGGCGCGGCCTTCGACAGTGTGTGGGGGTCGCGCTCCATCGACGAGCTGGTCGAGTATCTCCAGGCCGAGATGCCGCCCGGTCAGGCGGGTCAGCTCGGGGCGGCGGCCTACCGCGAGATCGCCGAGCTCATTCGCGGCCTCGGCGACTTGGACCCGGCGGTGCTGGCGACGCTGGGGTTCGGGCCGGCGGTGCCCGAGACGGGCACGACCCGGTTTCGCGACAGCGGCGCCGGCGGGTTGACGGCCGTCACCGACGCGCTGCTCCGGCAGCCGCCCGCGGCGGACTGGCTGGCCTGGCGCCGCACGCGCGACAACCAGGGCTACAGTCCCCTCGACCAGGTCACGCGCGAGAACGTGGGCGAACTCGAGCTGGCCTGGGTGCTGGCCATGCGCGCGGGACAGAACCAGACCGCGCCGCTCGTGCACGATGGGGTGATGTTCCTGGCCAACCCCGGCAACGTCGTCCACGCCATCGACGCCGCCACGGGCGACCTCATCTGGGAGTACCGCTACGGCTATCCGCCCGACGCGCTCAAGGCCACCGGGGCCACGCGCGGCTTGGCGCTCTACGGCGACAAGGTGTTCCTGACGACCTACGATGCCTCGATCGTCGCCATCGACATGCGCACGGGCGAGCAGGTCTGGCAGACGACCAAGGCCGACTACACCCAGGGCTTCACGCACACCTCCGCACCGGTCATCGCCAACGGCGTCGTGGTCAGCGGCATCAACGGCTGCGAGCGCTTCACCGACGCCGGCTGCTTCATCACCGGCCACGACCCCGATACCGGCGAAGAGCTGTGGCGCACGTCGACCATCGCCCAGCCGGGCGATCCCAACAACGACACGTGGGGCGACATGCCGCCGCACCTGCGCGGCGGGGCCGACATGTGGATACCGGGCGCGTACGACGCCGGCCTGGACCTCTTCTACATCGGGACGGCGCAGGCGAAGCCGTGGGTGGCCGCCAGCCGCGGCATGTCGACCACGCACGACGCGCTCTATACGAACTCGACGCTGGCGCTCGACCCGCGGACGGGCGAGGTGGCGTGGTTCTTCCAGCACGTGCCTGGCGAGACGCTCGACCTCGACAGCGTGTACGAGCGCATGCTCGTCGACGTCGACGGCGACCCGCTCCTGCTGACGGCCGGCAAGGACGGGCTGCTCTGGAAGCTGCGCCGCGACGACGGGCGGTTCCTCGACGTCAAGGAGATGGTCTACCAGGACATCTTCGATGCGATCGACCGCGAGACGGGACGGGTCACGTACCGCCAGGACATCCGCGCAGCGCAGGTCGGCGACGCCGTGCCCGCCTGCCCCGGCTACTTCGGCGGCCGCAACTGGATGGCGTCGGCCTACAGCCCCGAGACCGGTGCGGTCGTCTTCCCGCTGGTCCAGGCGTGCATGACGCTGACCGGCCGGCCGGTCGAGCTGATTGAAGGCAGCGGCACCGAGGCCGGCATCGCCCAGTTGCAACCCATGCCGGGATCGGACGGCAACGTCGGCCGGCTGACAGCCTTCGACGTGCGCACGTTCGAGGAACGCTGGAGCCACCAGCAGCGGGCGTTGTTCCTGACCTCGGCGCTGACGACCGCCGGCGGGGTCGTCTTCGTGGGCGACATCGACCGCTACTTCCGGGCCTTCGACGTCGAGACGGGCGACATCCTCTGGGAGCGCCGCCTCGGCAGCGCAGCGCACGGCTATCCGATCACCTACGCGGTGGACGGCAGGCAGTACGTCGCGGTGCCGACCGGCCTCGGCCTGTTCAGGGTAGTCTCGGCAGCGCTCAGCCCCGAGATCTACTCCCCCCAGACCGGCAACGCGATCTACGTCTTCGCCCTACCAGAGTGACATGGGGCCGGCGGGGCTACGATCCCCGACTGCGTGGATCATTAGTTCGGAGGAAGAGGGACTGGCAAGCGTAGCAAGGATTCGTGGTGTCGATGACCTGCTGATGCCTGTGCTGAGGGCTGTCAGTGTTCTTGGCGGCTCGGCGCTGCGCAATGCAATACTCGAATAGGCTCGAACCGCGACCTGCTCGCCAGGCAGTTCGGTCTCGTGGGTGACGAGGAATAGCTGCCCATGCTCGACCGTGCCCGCGGTCTGATGGTCGGCCTCGCGGCCGGCAACCTGCTCGGGATCGTCCAGGAGAGTTGGTCGAAGCAGCAGGTCGCCGCACGGTTCCCCGAGGGTGTGCGCGAGATTGCAGCGGCCGATGGCTACCCGGACGACGACGACCTGGCCCAGGCGATCATCGTCGCTGAGGCGGCCGAGCGGGGGCCGCTCGCTCCGGACGACCTGGGGCGCCGGCTGTGGCACTGGGCGGAAACGAACGGTTTCGGTATCGGTAATCTCACCGGCCAAGTCCTGATGCTGTACGGCGGTGACGTGCCGCAATGTCTGGCCTCGGGGGGCCTGTCCGGCGACGCCCGCGAACCGTCCGGCATGCCGATCCTCAAAGCGTCGGCGACACCGAGCTCTCCAAGCTGCGTCTCGACAGCGACTCGATGGGCTACACGCTGCTGGCGCTCATCGTCGGTCTGCTGACGTTCTGGCGCGCGACCGACGTCGAGTACACCCTGGGCAGCGTCGTCGATGGCGGCGGCGACACGGACACGAACGGCGCCATCGCCGGTGCGCTGCTCGGCGCGCGGTTCGGCCAGGACGCGATTCCGAAGCGCTGGCGAGACAGGATCGCCGCCATCCGGGAAGGAAGTACGCCGCTGGAATCGCTGGCGGATCGCCTGTGGCACGCCGACGCTGAATGAACCCGGCGGGAGCCCGCGCCGACGACGCGGACTCCGGCCGGGTCGGTAGAGCACACGGCGGAGCCGTCAGCTGACGAGTGGCAGGCTGGTTGCGGCTACTGCATCGCCGCGACACCGGCGTTGGCGGCGTCTTCGTCCTGTTGGCCCGTGGCGCCGCTGCAGCCGATGGCGCCTGTCGACTGCCCCTCCTTCATGATCGGCACCGCGCCCTGCACGAACAGCATGGGGCCACCCTCGACCACATCGGAGAGACCGAGCTCGGCGACGCGCGCCAGACTGCCGGACGGCGCCCGGAACGCCGCCGAGGCCCGGGCCTTGCCGACCGCCACGTCCGACGTGAAGTAGCTCGCGCCGTCCATCCGGAACAACGCCACGAGCGCACCGCGCGAGTCCACCACCGCACAGGTGAGGCCGACCCCCATGTCGCCGGCCGCCTTCTCGCTGGCGGCCAGCGCCTGTCGCGCCTCGGCCAGCGACGGCCCAGCGACCTGTGCGGCGGCGGCTCCGGTCAGCAGCACGAGACACAGCACGAGGCTCGGCACGACGACGCCTTGATTGATTGTCCTCATCGGTCCTCCTCTTCGTTGATGCAAGCCTGAAAACCTCATGGTAATGCAGGACCTCGCACAGGGCACGAGGTCGTCTCCGGAAGCGGCGGCGACCGACGCCCTGCCCGCACTTCAGCGCATCGTCGCGAAGCAGGCGCGCAGTTCGGCGACGAACGTTTCGGGCCGCTCGAACGCCGCGAAGTGGCCGCCACGGTCGAGGGCATTGTAGTAGCGCAGGTCCTTGAAGCGCAGTTCCACCCAGCGCCGCGAGGCCTTGAAGATCTCCTTCGGGAAGATGCTGGTGCCGGACGGGACGGTCACCGGCTCCTGCGTCACGCCGCCGAAACTCTCCCAGTACAGCCGGGCGGACGATGCCCCGGCGCCGGTCAGCCAATAGAACATCACGTTGTCGAGCAGCTCGTCGCGGGTCAGGACGTTCTCCGGATGACCCTGGCAGTCCATCCACTGGTAGAACTTCTCGACGATCCAGGCCACCTGTCCAGCCGGCGAGTCGACCAGGCCGTAGCCGAGCGTCTGCGGCCGCGTGCTCTGCTGCTTGGAGTAGCCGGAGTCCCAGTCCTGGTAGAACTTCTGCGCCGCCAGGGCGTCGCGCTCCTGCTCGGTCGGCTCCGCCAGCATCTCCGGCGGCGGGAAGACGACCGGCATGTTGGTGTGCAGGCCCCTGCAGTGCTCCGTGTCCTGGATGCCGATGGACGTGGTGATTACGGCGCCCCAATCGCCTCCCTGCGCGAAGTAGCGGTCGTAGCCGAGGCGCGCCATCAACATGATCCAGGCGCGGGCGATACGCTCGACACTCCAACCGGCGGCGGACGGCTTGTCGGAGAAGCCGTAGCCGGGAATCGTGGGGAGCACGAGGTGGAAGGCGTCGGCATCGCTGCCGCCGTGGCGGGCGGGGTCGGTCAACGGCCCGATCACCTTCAGGAACTCGACGATCGAACCCGGCCAGCCGTGGGTGATCACGAGCGGCGCGGCCGCCGCCACCGGCGAGCGCACGTGCAGGAAGTGGATGCCGAGACCATCGATCTCCGTCCAGAACTGCGGGATGGCGTTCAGTCGCGCCTCGGTGGCACGCCAGTCGTACGCGTCGCGCCAGTAGTCGCACAGCTCGCGGACGTAGGCCAGCGGGATGCCCTGGCTCCAGTCGTCCACGGTCTCCGCCTCCGGGTAGCGGGTTCTGGCCAGCCGCGCGCGCAGGTCGTCCAGCGCGGCCTCGTCGATGTCGATGCGGTAGGGCGTGATGTCGGCGTTCATGCTGCGATCCTCTCTAGCCAATCGTCTGCAGCCAGGCGCGCGCTGCCCGCTGGTCCGGTCGGTGGGACCCTGCCGCGGCGGCCCGGATGGCGCCGCAGGCTGGAGAATAGTGCAATCAGGACCGCCCTGAGCAATAATCATTGTGCCAACGACGGCTCGCGCAGCGTAGCGAAGTGCGCCGTGCACCCCCGGCGCCCGGCGAAGTGCATGCGGCAGGTGGTGCAGCGGCACGCTTCGTGCTTGACGTGGACGCATGCCGACGCCGGATGAACGAGTCGCGTTCCTCGAGGGCAGGGTGGACGAGCACAGCCGCGGCGTCGACGACATGCGCGCGCTGGTGGTGCAGCTCGACGGCAAGGTCGACCGTCGCATCGACGGCCTCGACGGGCGCTTCGAGTCCATCGACCGACGCTTCGACGCCATCGACGGGCGCTTCGAGACCGTCGACCGGCGGTTCGACGCCATCGACGGGCGCTTCGAAGCCATCGACCGGCGGTTCGACGCCATTGACCGACGGTTCGAAGCCGTCGACGCACGATTCGAGACCATCGACCGACGCTTCGATGCCGTCGACGCACGATTCGAGACCATCGACCGACGCTTCGATGCCATCGACGCACGATTCGAGACCGTCGACCGGCGGTTCGACGCCATCGACGCACGGTTCGAAACCATCGACCGACGCTTTGACGCCATCGACGCACGGTTCGAAACCATCGACCGGCGGTTCGACGCCATCGACGGGCGGTTCGAGACCATCGACCGACGGTTCGAAGCGGTCGACCGTCGCTTCGTCGCTCTGGAGGGGCAGATCGCCACGATGGACCAGAAGATGTCCCGGCAGTTCCTCTGGCTGATGGGCGCGCTGACGACCGTGCTCGTCTCGGTGATTGGTTCCCTGCTGGGCGTCGTGCTGACGCTCGGCTGACACAGCGATTCACAGGAGAGCCGGCCCCGGCACCGATGACCTGCGACTTCCGGTCTGTGCAGCGGCGGCGCTTGCCAGCCGCGTCCCTCGTCCTGTCCGCGCTCGCCCTGCTGGGGGCGGCGGCCCCGGCGCTGGCCCACACGAACCGCGACGTCGGCGCCGGGCTGCTGAGCGGCCTGCTGCACCCGCTCACCGGGCTGGACCACCTGCTCGCCATGGTGGCAGTCGGCATCTGGGGTACGCAGCTCGGCGCGCCGGCCGTCTGGCTCCTGCCGCTGACGTTCCCCCTCGTCATGTCCTTCGGGGGCGTGCTGGGCGTGCGGGCGGTGCCGCTGCCGGCAGTGGAGATCGGCGTGGCCGCATCCGCTGCCGTGCTGGGACTCATGATCCTCCTGTCGGCCAGGCCGCTGCTCTCCGTGGCAGCGGGCATCGTGGGAGCGTTCGCCGTCTTTCACGGCCATGCGCATGGTGCCGAGCTGCCGGCAGCCGCCGAGCCGTTCGCCTACGGCCTCGGCTTCGTGCTCGTGACCGGCCTGCTGCACGCCGCCGGCATCGCCATCGGCCTGCTCGACCGCTGGCCGGCCGGCGCGCTGACGCTGCGCGGCCTCGGCGCGGTCATCGGGGGCATCGGGCTCTACCTCCTCGGCGGCCTGCTGCTGTGAGCGCGAAGTTCCGCGCCGCCGCGGCAGTGCCCCCCGTTTCGCTGCTGGTGCTGGCCTGGCCCGCAGCGGCCGTGGCCCACCCGATGACCGGCGTCGGGGACTTCTACGCCGGCCTGCTGCACCCGCTGACCGCGGTCGACCTGGCCCTGCCGCTGATTGCCCTCGGCCTGCTGACCGGCCAACAGCATCGCGACACGGCCATCCGACTGATCGCGACGGTCCCCCTGGCGCTCGGACTCGGTGCGCTCCTAGGCCTGGCGCTGCCGGCGCCGGCCGGCCTGCAGTACGCGAACGTCGGTGCCATGGTGGTGCTCGGCGCCCTCGTCGCGGCGGCGCCGACGCTACCCGCGTACGCGGCTCTCGCACTCGTTGCCGTGCCGGCCGCGACCGTGGGGCTGGCCAACGGCGCGGAGCTGGGCAGTGAGTTGTCGGCGGTCCGCTTCGTGCCCGGCCTGGCCCTGGCCGGCTTCCTACTGGTGACCTACGGCGTGGGGGCCGCCCGCCGGCTGCGGGCGCCGTGGATGCAGATGGGGTTCCGCGTCGTGGGCAGCTGGATCGCGGCGGTCGGCATCCTCATTCTCGGGCTCGAGCCCGGCGGGCCGCCGTGAAGCCGGCGGCTACCGCAGGGCCCGGCGGGCGCGGACTATCTGGTATCCTACGCGTAACTTGGGGGGAGGACTGCTCATGACCAGTACCTGCAACCGACTGCTCCGTGTCGCCCCGGTGCTGGCGCTGCTGCTGGCGCCCGCGCTCGTGTCGGCCGGCCAGACTCCAGGCGACGAGTCGGTCACCTTCACGAAGGACATCGCGCCGATTCTGCAGGAGAACTGCCAGAGTTGCCATCGTCCCAACTCGCTGGCGCCGATGTCGCTGATCACGTACGCCGAGGTGCGGCCGTGGGCGCGGAGCATCAAGAACCGCACGGGGCTGCGCAACCGCATGGGTGTGATGCCGCCCTGGTTCCTGGAGAAGGATGTCGGCATCCAGGCCATCAAGGACGACATGTCGCTGACCGAGGAGGAGATCGCAACGATCGCCGCCTGGGTCGACAGCGGCGCGCCGCGCGGCAATCCGGACGACCTGCCGCCGCCGCTGGCCTTCGCGGGCCCGGGCGAGTGGGAAATGGGCGAGCCCGACCTGGTCGTCGTGGGCCCGTCGGCCTCGCGCGCGGCGGACGATCCCGACTGGTGGGGCGCGCTGCCGCCAGTCGACACCGGGCTGACCGAAGACCGCTACGTACACACGATGCAGGTCAAGGAGGTCGGCACGAGCGCGCAGACCATCGGCGGCCGGTTCATCTACCACCACGCCTTCTTCTCGCTCATCGACGCGGACGGCAACGTGCTCGACAACGGCGACTGGCCCACCATCCACGATCTGCGGAACAATCCGCGCGGCTTCACGTTCGACCCGGAGGCCGGCCGGTTCGTGCCGGGGAACGCCCGGCTGCAGTGGGACAACGTCCACCTGCACTCGAACGGCGAGGACACCACCGCCCGCCTGGAGGTCGCGTTCAAGTTCCACCCGCGCGGCTACGAGCCGACGAAGAAGATCGGACGCATCGGCTTCGGCACTGCCGAGATCGACATCCTGCCGAACCGGGACGGACAGGTGCGCCACTTCTACCAGACGCTGCAGCAGAACGTGAAGCTGACGATGTACGCGCCGCACATGCACGCGGCCGGCGTCAGGATGTGCATGGAGGCCATCTGGGCCGGCCGGGTCGAGACACTCAACTGCGCCGGCTACGACCACAACTGGCTGCGCTACTACCGCTACGAAGAGGACGCCGCCCCGCTGCTGCCGAAGGGCACGATCCTCCACGGCATCGGCTACTTCGACAGCACCGCGGCCAATCCGAACATCGTCGACCCGCGCAACTGGACCGGCTTCGGTCACCGGGCCATCGACAACATGCTGCTCGTGCTCGCGCCGGCGTTCATCCTGAGCGACGAGGAGTTCGAGGCCGAAATGGCGAAGCGGCGGGAACGGCTCGGCCTCGCCGAGGGTGAGACCGTGCTCGGCTGTCCGCTGTGCGGCTTCACCGAGCTGCCCGGCCGCGGGCGACGCGCGAACGACCAGTAGGCGGAACCAGTACGCCATGCATCCCCATCAACGCGCCGCGGCCGGCATCCTCGCGGCGACAGCCGCCGCCGTTCTGCTGCTACCGCCGCCGACGGTCTCGGCGCAGCCAGGCCGCGAGCACGGCCAGAGCGTCACGCCGGTCTACGAGGGGTACGTCGAGAAGGCGGACGGGTCGTTCGATCTGCTGTTCGGCTACCTGAACCGGAACTGGGTCGAGCAGCCGCTCGTGCCGATCGGGCCCGACAACCACATCGAGCCGGGCGGCCCCGACGGCGGCCAGCCGACGCACTTCCTCCCGCGCCGGAACCGCTTCGTCTTCCGCGTCCCGGTGCCGGCCGACTTCGGCGACGGCGAGGTGGTCTGGACGCTGACGGTCAACGGCGTGACCTGGCAGGCGTTCGGCACGCTGCGGCAGGGTTATGCCGTCGACGACACGGTGCTGATGGCCAACTTCGGCGGCGGCGGCCCGGGCGGGTTCCATCCCAGCACGATAGGCAACACGCCGCCGGTGCTCACCATCGAGACCAGTCGCGAGCTGACTGCCGCCGTCGGCGAGCCGGTCACGCTGCGCGCCGTCGCGACGGACGATGGCCGGCCGGGACGGCGACCCATCCCGGACTTCTGGATCGGCCGCAGCCGGACGGTGCTGTTCGTCTCGACGGGCCTGCGGCTCTCGTGGATCCGCTACCGCGGCCCCGCCCCGGTCGCCTTCGACCCGCCGCAGACCAAGGTGTGGGAGGATTTCCGCGACGGCGGCGGTTCGCCCTGGTCGGCCGGCTGGGAGCCGCCGCCCATCCCGTCCGACAACCGCTGGGTGGTGCGTGCCACCTTCAACGAGCCGGGCACGTACGTGCTGCGCTGCATTGCGCACGACGGCGGGCTGCAGGCCTACGAGGACGTCACGGTGCAGGTCACCCCTTGACGGAGGACTCGGGAGCAACGGCATGACGGACACGGCGAAGGATCCACGCGACCTCGAGCTGGCGGAGCTGTACGACCTGACCGGCCAAGTGGCCATCGTCACCGGCGCAGCGAAGGGCATCGGCTTGGCAATTGCAAACCGCTTCGCGGAGGCCGGCGCCACGCTGCTGCTGGCCGACATCGACGGCGAGACCGTACGTGCCGCGGGCGACGCCATCCGGCAACGCGGCGGCACCGCGAGCGAGTGCGTGTCGGACGTCTCCACCGTGGCCGGCGCGGTCGCGCCAATCCGGGCCGCCAAGGAGACCTACGGCCGCGTCGACCTGCTGGTGAACAACGCCGGCATCTACCCGATGGTCCCCTCCTTGGACCTCTCCGAGCAGGTGTGGGACAGGACCCTCGACCTGAACCTTAAGGGGCTGTTCTTCGCCGCGCAGGCGGCGGCGCGCGAGATGGCCGACGCCGGCCGGGGCGGCGCCATCATCAACATCGCGTCGGTCGACGCGTTCAAGCCCATCGGCAACCTCGTCCACTACGACGCGTCGAAGGGCGGCGTCGTCATGCTGACGAAGTCGCTGGCCAAGGAGCTGGGCCCGCGGGGCATCCGCGTCAACGCCATCGCCCCGGGCGGCATCGAGACGCCGGGGGCGACGCAGACGGACCTCCCGCTGCCGCCGGGGATGGACGCGGAGGAGATGCTGCGGCAGATGGTGGCCGCCCTGCCGTTGGGCAGGATGGGCCAGCCTGACGACGTGGCGCGGCTGGCGCTCTTCCTCGCCAGCCCGGCGTCGGCCTACATGACGGGCAGTACCGTGGTCGTCGACGGCGGGATGCTGATCGCCTGATCCGCGCGCGCCCGCGTGCCGGCCGATGGACACCCAGGGCCCCGCCGCCGACCGCCTGCCGGTGCCCGAGCGCGGCGCGCGCTGCCGGCGGGGACTCCGCAGGCTGGCGCGCGAGCCGTTCCTGCACTTCCTCGCGCTGGGCCTGCTCATCGTCCTGGTCCGCAGCGGGTCGGGCGGCACGCCGGAACGCTACCGCGTCACCGTCGGACCGGCCGACGTGCGCCGCCTTGCAACGGGCTACGAGTGGCAGTTCGGGCGGCCGCCGACCGCCGGCGAGCTCGACCATCTCGTCGACCGCCATATCGAGGAAGAAATCCTCTATCGCGAGGGCGTCGCCCTCGGGCTGGACCGGGACGACGAGATCGTCCGCCGGCGGGTCGTGCAGAAGCTGCAGTTCCTGCAGGAGGACACCGCACTCGTCCCGGAGCCGGACGAGGCCGCGCTGCACGCGTTCCGCGCCCGGAATGCCGACCGCTACCGCGAGCCGGCGCGCGCCACGTTCCGGCACGTGTACTTCTCGCCCGACGCCGGCGGCCACCAGGCGGCGCGCGCACGAGCCGTAGGGGCGATCGCGACGACGAGGGCCGCCGGCCCGGCGTCCGCCGGCGGCGATCCGTTTCCGGGCCGCGACCGCTACGCGGATCTCGACGCCGACGGCCTGGCACGGATATTCGGCGACTCTGAGCTGTCGCGGGCCCTGCTCGCGTTGGCGCCCGGTACATGGCACGGGCCGCTCCAATCGGGCTACGGCTGGCATCTGGTATTCGTAGAGGCTCTCGAGCCGGCCCGGGAGCCGCCGTTCGCCGACGTGCGCGAACGTGTCCGGGCAGACTACGTCGACACGCAGCGACAGGCGGCCAACGCCGCCGCGCTGGCCGCAATCAAGGCCAGGTACGTGGTGGTTCGCCGGGACCTGGAGGAATGATTCCGCGACGCCGCACGCTGGCGGCGGCCGTGTTGTTCGCGTGTGCGGCCCCCGTCGCCGGGCACGAAGTGCGCCCGGCCTACCTGGAGATCACCGAGACCGCCTCGCCGGCGCCGCCGCGCGTCGAAATCCTCTGGAAGCAGCCGGTCATCGTGGACCGGGCGGTCCGGCTAGTCCCGCACCTGTCGAACGGCTGGCTCGACGCCGCGCCCGCGGCGCAACAACTGAGCCTGAACCACCTCATCCGAGTCTGGCGCCCCGCCGGCACGGTCGGAGCGGACCTCGAAGGCGTTACGGTCACCATCGACGGCCTCGAGCGAACCATCACCGACGTGCTGGTCCGCGTGACGCTCGCCGACGGCAGGCGAATGGAGCGGTTTCTCACACCGGCCGAGCCGTCGCTGACCATCGCATTCGAGCGGAGGGCCGTGCTTGCCGCGCCCGTCTACCTGCAGCTCGGGGTCGAGCACATCCTCACCGGCATCGATCACCTGGCGTTCGTGCTGCTCCTGCTGCTCCTCATCGGGGGTCGACGGCGACTGGTCGCCGCCATCACCGCGTTCACGGCGGCCCACAGCCTGACGCTGGCGCTAACCACGCTCGGCATCGTTCGTGTCCATGCTCCCACAGTGGAGGCGATCGTCGCCCTCAGCATCGTGTTCCTGGCCGTGGAGCTGGTGCAGGCCGGCGCCGGGCGCCCGGGGCTCACCAGCCGCAGGCCGTGGCTGGTGCCGTTTGCGTTCGGCCTGCTGCACGGCTTCGCCTTCGCCGGCGCCCTGACCGAAATCGGCCTGCCGCGCGGCGAGATCGCTCTCGCGCTGCTGCTCTTCAACCTCGGCGTGGAAATCGGCCAGCTGCTGTTCATCGCCGGCGTGCTCGCCGCCAGCGGTATCTTCCGGCACCGCGCCCGGCTCCTGCCCGTCTGGCTGCGTCTCGTCCCACCCTACGCGGTCGGCGGGTTCGCGGCGTCCTGGCTCATCGAACGCCTCCAGCCCTGACCCTGACAGCACGCCGCCCGCATGCCGATCGGCCTCGGGCCTCCGGATGTGCCAACTACATGCAGAGGAAAGTTGCTTTTGTGCGGACCCCAAGACCTACGGGGTCTCGTTCGCTGGCAGCGCAGGCGTGACCCACCACGTGTAGCCCTCCGCCAGGCGTACGAACTCCGACCACATGTCGGACCCCGACCAGATGTCGGGAAACCGGGTCACGTCGCTGGCCTGATCGGCGGCTGATACTCCCAGTGAATCGGGGAAGGTCTCGAAGTAGATGATCCAGGTCGCGCGCCGAATCTCCCCGTAGTCCGTCACGGAGTAGAAGTGCAGCCGGCCACCGAAAAGGTCGGCAGCGCCCTGCGTCTGCAGTCGGATATTCGAGAAGATCGCGTCGTAGTGCTCCCGGCGTACGTCCACCACGTTCACGCCGTAGAAGGGTGGCTCCAGCGACGGCATCTCCCGAGCAAAACGCTCGCCCCATCGAGGCGCGTCCAGGCTGATCGCCGGAAGCGGCTGGAAGGCCGACGAAAACTCTCGATGGGAGGATTTCGATGAGGACATTGCGGGGTAGTATATGCCGATGGGCGGCTGAGCAGAATCCGTCGCAGCTGACGCCGCGTCGAGTAACTTCTCCATGGGTGGTGTCTCCTTCCCCCCGACCCGCCAGGCAAGTTGTGTGCTTGGCTTTTCAGCAATACCTCTGAAGGAGAAGTCAAACGGCGAACGGCGCGATCCTCGTCAAACCACGAAGGGAGACAGCAGGCGATGCGCATCATGCCCGGTCGGATGCTCGTGTCCGCACTCTTGATTTCAGTGGCAGCGACCCTGCTCGGCGCGCAGGGCGGCGGCGAGCGGCCGCAGTCCGTGACCCCCGCCGACATCGAGGTCTGGAAGCAGACGCTGTCCAACTGGGGACGCTGGGGCGACGACGACCAGCACGGCGCGCTCAACCTGATCACCCGCGCCAAGCGCCGGCAGGCGGCGGCCCTGGTGCAGGAGGGATTCTCCGTCTCGCTCGCGCGACGGGCAGACTACGATAGCAACCCCGATACCGATCTCGGCATCCCCGGCACCGGTCCCTACGAACGGAACATGGCCAGCCCTACGCTCGACTGGTTCGCGCTGCGCTACCACGGGTTCGCCCACACCCACATCGACTCGCTGGCCCACGGTACCGACAACGGCGTGTCGTACAACGGCTACGTCGACGACGACGAGGCGGTGCTCACGGAAGGCCATCCGCGCAACTCGATCGACGTGGCCGAGCACGGCATCTTCACGCGCGGCATCCTGATGGACATCCCGCGGCTGCAGGGCGTGCCGTACCTGGAGCCGGGAACCCGCATCTACCCCGCCGACCTCGAGGCCTGGGAACGGCAGGCAGGCATGCAGGTCGCGTCCGGCGATGCGCTCTTCATCCGCACCGGGCGCTGGGCCCGGCGCGCCGCCCTGGGCCCGTGGAACGCCCGCGAGGAAGCCGCCGGCCTCGATGCGTCGGTCATCCCCTGGCTGCGGGAGCGCGACATCGCCATCCTGGCCGGGGAGGCGCCGCAGGACGCCATTCCGCCCGGCGGCGAGCTGACCGGCCTGCCCGTGCACAACTTCGCACTCGTCTACCTGGGTGTCCACTTGTTCGACAACGTGGCGCTCGACGACGTGGCCGAGGCCGCGGCCGCGCGCGACCGGTGGGAATTCCTGCTGACGGTCGCGCCGCTGCGCATGGTGGGCGGGACCGGGTCGCCGATCAACCCGATCGCGACGTTCTGACCGACACAGGAGGCAACGGATGGGCACGCTGAACGGCTGTGTGGCAATCGTGACCGGTGCCAGCCGGGGTATCGGCAAAGGCTGCGCGCTGGAGCTGGGCGCGGCGGGCGCGACGGTCTACGTGACCGGCCGCACGCTGCAGGAAGGTGACGCACCGCTGCCCGGCAGCCTGGAGGCCACGGTCCGTGACGTCGAGGCGCTCGGCGGACGCTGCGTGGGCGTGGCCTGCGACCACCGCGACGACGACCAAGTGGCACGACTCTTCGAACGCGTGGCCGAGGAGTGCGGGCGGCTCGACGTGCTGGTGAACAACGCGTTCCTGATCCCGCCCGAGCTGACCTCGGGACTCCCCTTCTGGGAGACGCCGCTGTCGAACTGGGACGACATGATCGGCGTCGGCACGCGCTCGGCCTACGTCGCCACCTGGCACGCCGCGAAGCCGATGGCAGCCGGCCGGCCCGGGCTCATTGTCAACGTCAGCTCGTCAGGTGCAACGGGATTCGCCTGGCACGTGGCCTACGGCGTGGGCAAGTGCGCACTGGACCGGCTGACCGCCGACACGGCGCATCAACTCCGCGACCGCGGCGTGACGGTCGTCTCGCTCTGGCCGGGCCTCGTGCTGACGGAGCGGCTGCAGCAGGAGCCGAACCTGGAGCAGGCGTTCGATGTCAGCGGAGCCGAGACGCCGCGATTCTGCGGGCGGGCGGTGGCGGCGCTGGCCGCCGACGCGGACGTGCTGCGCTTCACCGGTCGCGCCGTCGCAGCCCGGGAACTCGCCGACGAGTACGGTTTCACCGACATCGACGGGCGCCTGCCCAAGGGCCCGCTGTCCCACGACGCGCGGGCCGGCGCCGCGGGAAGCTTCTGACTCGGCTGCCGCCGACGCGGCTCAGTGCCGGCTGGCCTGCAGGTGCTCGCGGAGGATGTCGCGACCGAAGTCGCCTTCGAAGTCCCGCCACACCGAGTGCACGTGGTTGCCGTCGTTCTGGATGTTGTCGTACTCAATCAGGAACGTCGGTCCCTGCACCCGGTAGTAGTGCCGTCCGCCGCGCTCCATGTCGCCGGCCCAGGCGAAGGTGACGTGCTCCACGCCGGCCTCCTCGAGCCGGGCGATCCGCTGTGCCGCCAGGTCGTCGGCCATCAGCGACGTGTAGGTCGCAATGAGCCGGCGCAGCAGCGCCTGCTGGTCCCAGGTCATGTCCGACGCCTTGACGCCGCCCGGTCCCAGCGAGTGCACCCGCGCGAATGCCTCGGTGGCGATGTCTTCCGGCGCCACGTCGTCGATGATGGCCACCGCGCGCTGGTCGTCGTCGAGCGCCATCAGGAGCTGCCGCGCGGTGTCCTCCTCCAGCCCGAGCACGCGCAGACCCTTGCGCGGGCCTTCCCGCACCTCGGCCGGGTTGCTCCCGAAGAACGACGGCGTGCTGGCCACCGTCTCGCCGTTCACGACCGTGTAGTGGAGCGACAGGTGATGGCCCTCGACGCGCCAGCCCCACGTCCCGCTGGACCCCGGCGTGCCGAACACCGAGAAGTAGTACCACTCCGGGTTGCGGGTGATCCGGCCGCTCCGCTCGAGCGCCGCGAGCACCGCCTCCAGCTCCATGACATCGACGGCGACCGAGTAGCCGATCTCGCTGAGCCCTGCCTTGAGCAGCGCGTGGGCCGCCTGCCGCTGCGCCTCGTCCATGTCCTCGATCTTGATGCCCTGCCGGGGGTGCATCTCCGTCGGGATGTAGTGGAACCGCTCGCGGTCGTCGGAATCGAACGGGAGCGCGGCCATCCCGCGCTGCTCCGACGTCAGCGACGCGAGAAACCCTTGCGCGGCGTCGGCCATCGAGGCCGCTGTCCGCTGCGAGGCAACGGTCGAGGCAAGCCCGAGCGCGGCGAAGAATCCGACGGCGAGAAAGACCCGATACCATGCCAGACGACTCATGGGGACCCCCGTTCCATAGCGTATAGTCAGCGGTATCTTACGAAGGCGCCCGCAGGTCGTCAACCGGCCGCGACGGGTCCCGCACAAACGAAAGGACGAACGATGCGAGCACCAGGATGGATGGCGACGGGGATCGGTGCAGCCCTGCTGGCGGCGGGCTGCGGCGCGACCGACCCGCCGCCCGCGCCGGCAACCGATCCCGCGCCGGAGGCGGTGGCGGACTGCGCGGCGGTCGGCGAGATCCAGTTCATCTGCGGCCTGATCAGCCCCGAAGACCTGGCCGTCCTGCCGGGTGAAGAGTGGGTCATCGCCTCCGGCAATCAGGAAGGCGGCATGCTACACCTGGTCAACGTCGCGGACAAGACCAGCTCCGTGCTGTACCCCACCGCGGCCCCGCGAGAGCGGCTCGACGCCGAGACGTACGCCGAGTGTCCCGGTCCGATTGATCCCGGCGAGGGCGCCGCGTTCCGCGCCCACGGCCTGTACCTGCAGCCGGGCGCGGAGGGGATCCACACGGTCTACCTCGTCCACCACGGCTTCCGCGAGTCGGTCGAGGTGTTCGAGGTGGACGCCAACACGGCCCCGCCCGAGCTGACGTGGGTGGGCTGCGCCGTGGCGCCGGAGCCGCTCACGCTCAACTCGGTGGTGGCGCTGCCGGACGGCGGCTTCGCAGCCACCAGCTTTCGGACCGCGGGCCTGACCGAATCGCTCGCCGACATCCAGACCGGCGCCATCTCGGGGTCGGTGTGGGAGTGGCATGCCGACGGCGGCTGGAGCGAGGTGCCGGGCAGCGCGACCGGCGGCCCGAACGGCCTGGAAATCTCCGACGACGGCGACTGGTTCTACATCGCCGGCTGGGGCGAGCAGCGCTTCATCCGGCTGTCGCGCGGCCGCGATCCCGTCGAGCGGGAGGCCGTCGACCTGCACTTCCGCCCCGACAACCTGCGGAGGCAGCCCGACGGGTCGGTGTTCGCCGCCGGCGCCGACCGCTTCGACACGCCGGAGGAGACGTTCCACGTCGGGCGGATCGACCCGCAGACGCTGGAGGTCGAGCGGGTAATCGACCACCCCGTCATCGACCGGTTCGCAGCCTGCACCACGGCCGTTCAGGTCGGTGACGAGATCTGGATGGGCACGAACCGGGGCGAGAAGATCGGCTACTTCCCCACCCAGTAGCGCGCTCGACGCGCTGTGGGTCCGGGAGGTACTGGAAAGAGACGCCGAACCACACGAGGAGGACACTATGCGATACGGCAGGTTGACGCTCGTCATCGTGATCCTGATGCTGGCCGCGAGCGGCGCGACCTGGATGCTCGCCCAGCAGCAGCGTGCTTCCGGCATGCTGTCGCCCGCGGACTACCTGGAGATCCAGCAGATCTACTACCTGTACCCGCACGACGTCGACCCCGGCTCCGAGTTCGACGCCTCCTGGATGTACACGGAGGACGGGCGCTTCTCGGCGGGCGGCGAGCCGGTCGTCGGCCGGGCCGCGCTGCGGGAGTTCTACGAGGGAGTGCGCGCGCGCCACGCAGCCGGCATCCGCCACGTCAACGCCAGCCTGGTCCTCATGCCGACCGAGGAGGGCGCCCGCGGCATGGGCTACATGCTGCAGGTGGAGCGGCGGACGGAGGACGGTCCCATCGAGATCACCCTGTTCGGCAAGTACACGGACGACTGGGTGCAGACGGCGGACGGCTGGCGCATCAAGGAACGTCGGTTCGTGGCCGACACCTGGCGCGGAGCCGCCACGAACTGATCGGTCGCGGCGGGTGGGCAGCCGCGCCCGCCCGGCGCGGACGAGCCATGTCCGAGCACTCGGTACGCCGTCACCTGCGCGTCGAGATCGACGCCTACGACGAGACCATCCGGCGCTTCATACCGGGCTACGAAGCGATGCTGGCGGTGGCGGCGCGCACACTGGCTCCCATGCGCCCGGACCTGGTTCTCGACCTGGGGGCCGGCACCGGTGCCCTCGCCGAGACCCTCCTGTTGCACGGGAACGCCGGCACGGTGGAGCTGATCGACGTGGATGCCGAGATGCTCGCGCAGGCGCGGCTGCGTCTGGCGCGTTTCGACACCCGCATCCGCGTCCGGCAGATGTCCTTCCTCGGCGAGCTGCCCGCCTGCGATGCGGCGGCCGCGTCGCTGGCGCTCCACCACATCGCGTCGCTCGACGCGAAGCGGGCGGTCTACGGCCGCATCCTGGCCGCCCTCCGCCCCGGCGGGCTGTTCGTCAATGCCGACGCGGTGATGCCGGCTGGCCAGGCCGAGCGGGCGGCGACCCGCGAGGCCTGGGCCGACCACATGGTGGCCTGCGGCATCGAGCGCGCGCGGGCGTTCGAGCACTTCGCCGAGTGGGCCGACGAAGACACCTACTTCCCGCTCGAGGCCGAACTCGAGGCCTTGCGGGCGGGCGGCTTCGACGCGGAATGCGTCTGGCAGCAGGGCCCGATGGCGGTCGTGGCCGGCCGGCGGCCGTACGCGACCGCCACCCGGTAGTCCCTCTCCCCTGCCGCCGCAGCCGGCTCGAAGACCGGCTCAGTCGATGGCGAAACAGTAGAACATGCCCGCGCCGCCGGTCGCCACCAGGTTCTCCTGGCCGCAGCCGCGGCTGGGGTGCGCCGAGTTCCACGACCCGTTCGGGCCGCCCTGACGGTCGTGATGCCCGACCTGGGCCGAGCCGTCCGCGGCGTTGCTGGTCCAGTTGCCGCAAGTGCGGTCGGCATCGTCGGGGTACGCGCGCCCGTCGGGCTGCGTGCCGGTGAGGATGTCGTGCTGGTTCGGCGAGTCGCCGAGGCCCGGCACCGGGTTGCCCTGCTCGGTGAGCGCGATGCCCTTGCCGAAGGAAATGCCGACCCGCGCCAGCTCCAGCGTGTCGCCGTGCAGCACGGCCAGGTCCGTCGCGATGCGCCGGCGTCCGCCGTGCGCGTACCACGGGCCGCTACCGATGCGGTCGCGCGCGTTGACGGCGTTCTCGCCCTGCGTGCTCAGATACGCACGCCAGTTCGAGTCGCCGCGGCCGACCGCCGCGGCCAGCGACTGGCAGTGGGCGTCGGCGCCCTCCAGACCGCCCAGGTTGGCCCCGTCCCCGAGGCCGACGCTGGTGACGAAGAATGACATCGGCTGCGGATCCTGCTGGGCCGTGGCCACCTGCAGTCCGCCGGCCGCCGCCGCCACACCCACCACCGCTGCCGCAATCAACGACTTTCTGCGCATGATGCTCTCCTACTCCATCGGAACGGGTTATGGGGCGCGCCAATTGTACACGTCTCCCGGCGAAATCCGCTAACATCCCGCCGGGGAGTCGACCATGACACGAACACCGCATGCAGGGACGGCGCGGGTGGTGCTCGCGGTTCTGCTGGCACTGGGCAGCGCCGGCGCCGCGCAGGCCCAGGATGAGCAGTTGCCGACTTTCGAGCGCGATCCGTCCTGGCCGCAGCCGCTCCCGGACAACTGGCGCCTCGGCATCGTCTGGGGTGTGGCCGTGGGGCCCGGTGACCACGTGTGGGTGCTCCACGCGCCCGACAACTACCGTGACGAGATCGAGGACGAGGGCAAGGTGCCGGCACCGCCCGTGCTCGAGTTCGATCCCGAAGGCAACCTCGTGCGCGCCTGGGGCGGCCGCGACCAGGGCTACCCGTGGTTCTACCGTATGGACAGCCAGCGGCTGTCGCACGTCGACGAGCATCCGCACCCCGTCCGGGAGCACGCGCTCAACGTCGACCACGAGGGCAACGTCTGGATCAGCGGCGGGGGCCACCTGGTGCTCAAGTTCTCCCGGGAGGGCGAGTTCCTGCTCCAGATCGGCGAGCTGGGCAAGACCGGCGGCAGCGATCACCCCCGCTACCTCGGCAACCCGTCCAACGTCGACTTCGACCCGCGAACGAACGAGGTCTACGTCGCGGACGGCTATCTCAACAAGCGCGTGGCGGTCTTCGACATGGATACCGGCGAGTACAAGCGGCACTGGGGTCGCTACGGCGAGCCTCCGGACGACGCGTTCGAGGCCGGGCCGCTGCCGGCGTGGTCCGGGTTCCCCGGCCCCACCGGCTTCTTCCCCCGCTTCGCCCACGGTGCCAACGTCGCCGCCGACGGGCGCGTCTATGTGGCCGACCGGGCGCACAACCTGATTCACGTCTACGAGCCGGACGGCACCTTCGTCGCCGAGGCGCCGACGCCCGGCCCCGTGAACTCGGTGGCTTTCTCACACGACCCGGACCAGCAGTACGTCTACGGCGCGGGCATCAATGCGGCGGGCAAGATCTACATCATGCGGCGCCGCGACCTGCAGGTCGTCGGCGAGTTCGACAGTGCCGGACAGCACTTCTTCGACGTCGACTCCCAGGGCAACCTGTTCACCTGCGGACTGTTCATGCCGGTCAAGTTCGTGCTGCAGGATTAGCCGGCATCAATGAGACGGGGCTGCGCCCTGCCCGCCGCGTCCACAGGTGGGAAACCCCGCCGACCTGGGAAGTCCGTGAACGGTGCCGCTGCACTGACAGCTTGCCGCGGGCGGACAAAAAAAAGCGGCGACCCGATGCCAATCCCGTGACATCGAGGCCGCCGCTCAATCTCGAAGCGCTGCGCGCGTCTACTGGTTGTCCTGCGCGGCGACGTGCCCGTAGCCGCAGGCCGGGCATCCGACCACGTACTCGCCGGGTGCCAGGTCGAGGTCGCGGCGGCGCTGCTCCAGCTCGGCGGCATACTGCTCGTCCGACAGCGCCACGCCCTGCGCGAGGTTGATGAGCATGTTGTCGATGGAGCGGTCGCCCATCCCGGCCCAGTTGCGCGGGTCGGCCACGTTCTTGTTCCCGAGCGACGTGTCGAAGTAGCCCGTGATGCGCAGGATGGTGCCCTTGGGCAGCAGCGGGGCCGCGTGGTCGGCGTACGAATACGCCCGCACCCATGAGTGGTTGTAGCCCGAGCAGCTCAACGTCTCCATCGTCCCCGTCGTCGGGTAGATGGCGTCCAGGCACATCCGGGTGCCGGCCGCGTGCAGATGCGGTTCGAAGATGGTCAGCTTCGCGTTGTAGGTCAGCGTCTGGAACGTCTCGATCTTCTGGTCCGCGCGCCCGCCCCGGATGTCGAGCTCGCCGGTGCCGTAGGCCAGCAGCCGGTTGCTGTACTCCGGCTCGTAGCCACGCGGATGGAACTTGAAGCCGATGTCGAGGTGCGACGTCATATGCGTCCCCGTCGAGTGCAGATGCGCCGACGAGAAGACGATGTTCGAGCCCGCACGCAGGAGCAGACCGGCCTTCGGGTCGAAGTAGTCCGCGTTGCGCCCCACTTCGTGCACCGGCCAGACGCCCTGCTCGTTGGCGGTGGAGCTCACGACCCGCGCGTACTCGTCAGGGTCGGAACGCCGGAGCGCCTCGAGCTCCTCGACCGTGAACTGGTCGGGGTGGATGACATTCCACACCAGGTGGTGAATGCCCCAGCGCGAACCGACGGTGTCGCGCCCGCCCGACGGCTCGACGTTGTTGATCTCCTTCATCTCAATGGCCGCCACGTAGCGGTCTTCGGCCAGGCCCTCGATGGCCACCTGCCCGATCGGCCCCCACCAGTCGGGATCGGCGGCGCCGATCTCGATCGACGGCGACGAGACGATGAGGTCGGGCTGGCCGATGGTCCAGACGGACGCGTCCGGGAACTCGAGCAGCGGCGGCGCATCGGCCGGGTTGCCGCGTGGCGCCCCGTTGTCGACCCACGTCGCGATGGCCTCGACCTCGGCGTCGCTCAGCGACGTATCACCCTTGTAGTCCTGGATGCCGATGTCCTTCTCGATGTACCAGGGAGGCATCGCCTCCTGCTTGTCCCGCAGGCCCGTGCGCTGCTTGATGCTGCGCGCCCAGGGGCGCGTGTCCTCGTAGGTGATCAGCGACATCGGCGCTCCGCCGTCCGGGCGGTGACACTGCTGGCAGCTTCGCTGGAGAATCGGCGCGATGTCCTTCGACCACGTGACCTCGGCCTCCTGTGCCGCCACGGGCGCCGCGAGTCCGGCCCCGAGCAGCGCCGCCGCTGCACCGATAGACCACCGCCGAATCGTCCGCCTCGTCATGCAAGCCATATCCAGATCTCCCCTCTGCGTCCCTCGCTGCGATTGCGGCTACTGCTGATCCTGCGCCGCGTCACCGGTGACCACGACGGTGATGTCGTCGTAGGCCATCAGGCCGCCGTCGTCGGCCCAGGCCCGCAACACGTAGGTGCCGGGCTCGTCGAACGTCGCCGTCGTTTCCCAGCGGTTGTCCGGCGGCACCGACGGCATCTCCCAGCCGAACGACCAGTTCGAGTTGCCGCCCGCCGAAGCTGGCCGCGTGTCCTCCCAGACCGACGCCTGCCGCGGGTCGAACGTCACCTCCTCGCCCGGACCGCGGTAGACGAACCAAGCCAGCCACAGCCCCGAGGAACTGTCCGGCGTCACGCGGCGCACCTGCAGCAGCGTCCGCGGCCGAGGAATCCCGTCGTCGGTGGCGTACGCCGCCAGCTCCAGCGGTTCGCCGACCGCCACCTCCCGGGTGACCGGGCCCTCGATGCGCAGGGTCGGCGCGATGTTGCCGGAGATGTCGTACTGGCCGCCGGCCCCCCCACCCGCACCCTTGTTGTTCTGGATGACCGTGTCGTCGAGTCGGTAGTCGACGAGCAGCGAGCCGTAGGCATGCTCGGTCTCGCCGCTGCTGGTCAGCGTCCAGACGAGCTCCTGGTCGCCGAAGTCCGGCGGCACCTGCACCTTGAACAGGAACCGGCTGCGGCGCGGATAGAAGTGGGTCGGCTGACCGTAATCGGGGCCGCCCGGCTCGATGCGGTTGTCGGGCCCGACCGGGATGTCCATCCGCTGCACCAGGTTGCGGTTGAAGTACCCGAACACCAAATTGAACGACCCGTCCGGGTTCTCCTGCCAGCCCTCGAAGACAGGCGCGATGCTCTGTCCGCGCGCCGCCGACGACGTCACCTGCGCGGTGACGGCGGCGCCGGCAGTCACGATGACCGCCAAGCCAAGCGCGGCGACCAGGGCGCATGCGGTTGTCCTTGCCACCATGAAGCTCCCCCTTTTCCGCTTCTACTGCCGCTTCCGCCGTTCCTGCGAACCGTCAACGACCGGTCAGCCCGCGACGACCACCGTGACGTCCTCGTAGGACATCAGCCCGCCGTCGTCCGCCCAGGCACGCAGGACGTACGTCCCCGGTTCGTCGAACGTGACCGACGCCTCCCAGCGGTCTCCGGGCGGCGCGGGCGGCGCACCCCAGCCGGACGCCCACGGGGAGTTCGAGCCGTCGCGCATGTCCTCCCACACCGAAATCTGCGGCGGATCGAACGTGGCCTGCGCGCCCGCCCCCCGATAGACGAACCACGCCACCCACAGGCCGGACGCGCTGTCGGGCGTCACCCGGAACTGGAAAGGAATAGCAGGCAGCGCCCGCGGGGCTGGAATCCCATCGTCGCTGGCGTAGGCGGCAAGTTGCAACGGTTGGCCGACCGCGACGCGGCGGGTCGCAGGTCCCTCCACGCGCAGCTTCGGGGGCCGGTTGCCGGCGAGCTCGAACATCCCGCCGCCGCCGCCGCCGGCGCCCTTGTTGTTCATGATGACCGTGTCGTCGACGAAGTAGTCGATCAGCAACGAGCCGTAGGCCCGCTCGGTCTCGCCGTTACTGGTGAGAGTCCAGACCAGCTCCTGGTCCCCGAAATCGGGCGGCACGCGCACCTCGAAGATGAAGCGGTTGCGCCGGGGGTAGAAGTAGGTCGGCTGGCCCCGATCGGGACCGCCCGGTTCGATGCGGTTATCGGGCCCGATGGGCACCTGGACCTGCTCGCCCCAGTTCCGGTTGAAGTAACCGAACAACAGGCTGAACGACCCGTCGGGGTTCTCCCGCCAGCCTTCGTACGCGGGCGCGACGTTCTGTCCGCGGGGCGGCGTAATCTGCGCCTGCACCGCCGGCAGCCCGGCGAGCACTACCACCAGCCCGAACACGAACGCGAGCAGCGCCGTCAGCCTCGTCGTGCTGGACGCCATGTCGTCACCATGCATGTACACCACCCGCCCCCTACTGCTGGTCCTGGCCGGCCGACTCCTCGACCGCGTCGCCGCACAGCGGGCACCCGATGACGTACTCGCCGGCCTCGAGGTTCAAAACCTCCCGGCGCTCGGCCAGCTCCTGCGCGAACTGTTCGTCGGAGAGGTACATGCCCTGGGTCAGGTTGATCATCATCTGGTCGATCGAGCGGTGCCCCAACCCCGACCAGTTGCGGCCGTCGGCGACGTTGCGGTTGGCCGGTGTGGTGTCGAAGTAGCCGCTGATGCGCAGGATGGTGCCCTTCGGGATCAGCGGGGCCGCATGGTCCGCGTAGGTGTACGCCCTGACCCAACTGTGGTTGTAGCCCGAGCAGCTCAGCGTCTCACTGAGCCCGTTGGGATAGAAGGCATCGAGGCACATGCGGACGCCGGCGGCATGCAGGTGCGGCTCGAACAGCGACAGCTTCGCATGGCGCGGCAGCGTCTGGAGTGCCTCGACCCGCTGACCGGCCTGGTTCCCGCGCACGTCGATGTTGAGCGTGCCGGCGAACAGCGGCTGGTTGGCGTAGTCCGGCTCGTACCCCCGCGGGTGGAACTTGAAGCCGATGTCCAGCCGGGTCGTGGTGTGCGAGCCGGTCGAGTGGAGATGGGCCGAGGTGAACGCGATGCGCGATCCCGCCCGGAGCAGTTGCCCGGCCCGCGGGTCGAAGTAGTCGGCGTTGCGGCCGACCTCGTGCACCGGCCAGAACCCCTGTCCTGCGGCCTCGGCCGCCACGCGCGCGAACGCCTCCGGATCCTCCTGCTGCAGCCGCGCCAGCTCCTCCGGGCTCGGCTGATCGTCGTGGACCGCGGACCAGATCATGTGATGAATAGCGAAGTTCGAACCCACCGTGGCGCGCTTCGTGCTCGGCTCGCGGTCGTTGACTTCCTTCTGCTCGACGGCCGCTACGTAGCGGTCCTCGAGCAGCCCGACCGGCGTCTCGCCGATGGGGCCCCACCAGTCCGGATCGGATGCCCCGACCTCGACGGTCGGCGACGAGACGATCAGGTCGGGCTCGCCGATGGCCCACTGGTCGATGCCCAGGAACTCGATCGGCGGCGGCATGTCGGCCGGGTTGCCCAGCGGGGCGCCGCTGTCGACCCAGCTCGCGATGGCCTCGATCTCACGGTCACTGAGCGACGGGTCGTTCTTGAAGTCCTGGATGCCGATGTCCTTCTCGATGTACCACGGCGGCATGGCCTCGGGCTCGTTGCGCAGGCCGGTGCGGTACTTGATGCTCCGCGCCCAGGGCCGCACCTCCTCATAGGTGAGAAGTGACATCGGCGCGCCGCCGTCCGGGCGGTGACAGTTCTGGCAACTGCGCTGCAGAATCGGCGCGATGTCCTTCGTGAAAGTGACCCCGCCGGCCGCCGCGTCCTGGGCGGCCGACGCCAGCGGCGCAACCAGCAGCACGGCCCCCGCCGCCACGACGAGTCCCAGCAGCACGCGCCTCGAACTCCACCGTTTCGTCATCGAGAATCCCCCCAGAATCACGCCGACCGGATGGAGACACACCACCCCAAGGCTAAGGCTGTGATTTTATCATAGTGGTCCGCCGAAGCGGTTCAGCGAACCGTTACCGTGAGATCGGCCGGCGTCAGCCGCAGCGCGTCGCTGGCGTACGCGCGCAGCGTGTAGGTCCCCGGCCTGCTGAACGTCGCAGTCGCCTCGAACGTCGCCGACGTCCAACCGTCGCCTGCTACCGCGGTCGACACCGCGCTGCGGGGCCCGATCGACGGGTAGCGCCGCGCCTGGGTGCCGGTCGGCTCCGCTTCTCGCTCCGTGACGGCCCGCTGGAAGTCCGGCGGGTCGATGACGGCGCCGGCCGGGCCGCGGTAGACGACCCAGTGCACCGACAGTCCGTTGCGCGGTGGCCGCGGCCGCCGGTACCACTCGATGTTGTCCGGAACGAGGGGCGCGCCCGGCGGCGGGGTCAGGGCCGGCACCCCCGACCGCGACTGTCCGGTGGCCCGGGCGGCCTGCTGCGGCGGCAGCCGGCTCGGCAGCTCGTCGTCCTCGACGACGGCCGTCAGCCGCAGCGGCTCGCCGACCGCCACCGTCGTGCCGGCCGCCTCGACCGCAAGACGCGGCGGCCGGTTCGCATACCACTCGGCCTTGCCCCGGCCGAACCCGATGCCGGTGTTCTTGATGATCGTGTCCTCGTCGATCTCCCACTCCGGCTGCAGCCAGGCGGTGGCAGTCTGCTCGCTCCCGTTGTGGCGGAGCGTCCACACCAGCCCGTCGTCGAACCCGGTCCCCATGTCGGCGGGCGCCGGCACCGAGAACTGGAAACGGTGCGTGCGCGGATAGAAGTACGCCGGCTGCCCCCGATCCGGATCACCCGGCGAGAAGTGGTTGTCGGGCCCGACCGGCACGCTCGGCTGCTCGCGGTAGTTCCGGTTCAGATAGCCGAAGTGCAGCGTGATGGTGCCGTCGGGGTGCCGTTGCCAGCCCTCGTAGATCGGCTGCACGTCCTGGCCCGTATCGAAACGTTGCTGCGGCTGGGCGACGACCGGCACGTCGCGCCGGTCCACCTGCGCCTCCGCCGGCCGCAACGCCGGCCCGAACAGGACGACCAGCGCCGCGGCAACCACCGGCAGGCCGAGCACAACGCGTGTCATGGGAGTCCTCAGTTGTCCGCGCTCGCCCGCCGGCGCGCTTCGAGTTCCGCGCGGTACTCCTCCTCGGTCAGGTCGTACCAGTTGATCCAGCCGAAGGCCATCTCGTCGATGGTGCGGTTGCCGCTCCCGGCCCAGTTCGCGGGATCGTGATTCCCGCGGTTCGCGGCGGTGTTGTCGTGGTAGCTGATGACGTGCATGGTGGTGCCGGCCGGGTAGATCGGCTGCGCGTCGTCGGCGTAGTTGTAGACGATGTGCCAGTTGAAGTCGAAGTTGGCGCAACTGACCATCTCGGTGGTGGCGTCGGGGTAGATCAGCTCCAGGCACTGCCGGGTGCCGAGGAAGTGCATGTGCGGCTGGAAACCGGTCAGCCGGCCCGGCAGGTACATCTTCGTATAGCCGTCGTGCCGGGTCACCTGGCCGGCAGGTATGTCGAGCTCGCCCGCGAGCCCCAACTGGCGCGACCAGAGCACGTGGTCGGGCTCGTAGCCGGCCGGGTAGAACTTGAGTCCCAGCTCGGTGCGGTCCACGACCTCCTCGCCCACCGAGTGGTAGTGGAAGCTGAAACGCACCTGCGCGTCCGCCGGGAACAGCTTGCCGCTGCCGTCCGGATAGCGGTCCGCGTTCTTGCCGACCGCGTACTCGTTCAGGAAGAGGTCGTTGGAGCTGTCGTCGGCCATCGGATTCGGGTCCGTGACCGCGTAGGTGAGGGCGTGGTGCACGACGCGCAGGTCGCCCGCGCGGGTCTGGATGGCCTGGATGTAGCGATCCTCCGTCACGCCGGACGGCACGATGTAGTCGCCCCACCAGTCGCCCGCCTCGGCCGGTACCGTGTGCGGCGGCGACGTGACGATGACGTCGGGCTCGATGGTCCAGGCGCCGAAGTCCGGGAACGCCACCGGCGGCGGCAGGTCGGCCGGGTTGCCGCGCGGCGCCCCGCCGTCGACCCAGCGCACGATGGTGGCGATCTCGGCGTCGCTCAACGAGCGATCCTCCTTGAAGCGCTGGATGCCGACCTTCTTGTCGATGTGCCACGGCGGCATCTCGCGGGCCAGCACCTTGTTGCGGATCGAGCGCGCCCAGGGGCGGGCCTCCGCGTAGGTCATCAGCGACATCGGCGCCATGTTGTTCTCGCGATGGCAAACCTGGCACGACCGCTGGAAGATCGGCGCCACGTCCCGCGTGAATACGACCTCGCCGGCGTCCTGGGCCGCCGCCCCGGCAACCGCGACAACGCCGGCTGCCGCAATCACGACAATCGCCGCAATGGTTGGACCGATTCTCACCCTTGGCCTCCAGTCGTCACGCACTCCGCTTGCAGAGCACCGCCTCGATTATCGCACCAATGCGCACCGCAACGCACGCCGCCGCCCGTCGACCGGGCAGTCGTCGCCGGCCGCTGCGGGCACCGGCCCGCTGCTCGAGAACACCAAGGCGCCTGCCGAGCAGCACCGCGTTGCACCCTTCGACCCGCCGGCCCGTTCAACGGCACGTGCGGGACAGCACCTCCGACTCGATGATCACGCCGCAGACGTGGCTGGTGTACTCGAACGGATCGCCGTCGAAGAGGACCAGGTCGGCGTCCTTGCCCACCTCGATCGACCCGACGCGTCCGTCGATGCCGAGGATGCGGGCCGCGTCCAGCGTCACCGACTCGAGCGCCCGCGCAGGACCCAGTCCGTTGGCGGCGGCGATGGCGGCCTCCCAGAGCAGCACGCGTGTCTTGGGCACGTAGTCCTCGAAACCGGTCTGGATGGCGAACGGGATGCCCGCCTCGGCCAGCCGGGCGGCGGTTTCGAACGAGCCGTTGCGCACGCGGCTCATGGGCGGATGCAGCACCACCGGCACGCCCGCGGCCCGGATCTCGTCGAGCAGGCGGTACGACTCGGCGGCGCCGTCCAGCACCAGCTCGAAACCGAACTCGCGCTGCAATCGCAGCGCTGCTGCAATCTCGGTCGTCGTATTGGCGGTGACCAGCAGCGGCAGCTCGCCGTCGAGCGCCCGGGCCAGGGCCTCGTTGGCCAGGTCGCGGGCCGGCGGCGGCGCGGCGGCCTGCCCGGCCTCCTCCGCCCTCCGCACCTGCTCCCGGTACGCCTGGGCGCCGAGCAGCGCGCCGCGCAGCATCGCCACCCCCTTGGCCGCCGTGCCGGGCGACTGGAAGTTGGCGGCCACGGCGTTGCCCAGGGTGGCGGCCAGCATCCGCGCCGGCACCACCGCGGCCTCGGCCACGGTGCGCCCGCGGGTCTTGACGATCATCGTCTGGCCGCTGATCAGGGCACCCGGGCCGTGACCGGTGTGGAGCGTCGTGACGCCGTAGGCGCGCACCCACTCGACGAGCGTCTCGGCGGCGTCGTAGGCGTCGACCGCGCGCAACTCCGGCTGGATGGGCGCCGATGTATCCAGTTGGTCCTGATCGCGAACCTGGCCCGCGTTGCTGTTCAGCGCGCCCGCCAGGCCGACGACGGAGTGCGCATCGACCAGACCCGGCGTGACCACTGCGGCTTCCAGTACCTCGACCCCGTCGGGAATCGACGCCCCGGCCGCCGGACCAACCCAGTCGATGACCCCGTCGGCGCCGGCAATCACGACGGCGTCCTCGAGCGCGGGCCCGGCGACGGTGTGGAGCACGCCCGCCCGCACGGCCACCTGGCCGACGGCCGGGGGCGCCGGACCGGCGACCAGTGCCGCGGCGAGACCCAGCGGCACCGCCAGCGCCCGCATCACCCCTCCCCCGCCAACAGGCGGCGCAGCGTCTGCTCCTCCGTAGCGGTCGTGCGGTACACGCCGTAGCCGCCGACCGCGTAGCGGCGGTGCACCGGATTCGACCGGTCGTAGATCAGCTGCCCCTCGACCCAGGTCTGCTCGACTGTCGCGTAGACGCTCAACGGATCGCCCGACAGCACCACGAAGTCGGCATCCTTGCCGGCCTCCAGCGAGCCGATACGGTCGGCGAGCCCGAGCATGCGGGCCGGCGCCAGGGTCAACGCCTCCAGGGCCTTCGCGCGCGACATGCCGTTGCGCACGGCAAGCGCCGCCGCGCGCCGCAGCAGCCGCGAATCGGTGATGAAGTCGTCCGTGTTGAAGGCCACGTCGACGCCCGCGCGCTCCAGGATCGCGCCGGCCTCGAGCGTCCAGTCGAGCGTCTCCTCCTTGCCGCCCGGCGCGTCGATGGAAGTCAGCGACACCGGCACCCCGGCCGCCGCGAGCTCGTCGGCCAGCTTCCACGCCTCGGTGCCGTGCTGGATGACGACCCGGAAGCCGAATTCCGCACGCAGCCGCAGGACGGTGGCGATGTCGTTGTGGCGGTGGGTGTGGTGCTGGACGATGCGCTCGCCGGCGAGCACCTCCGCCAACGCCTCCAGGCGCAGATCGCGCGCCGCGGACGGGTCGCCGGCCGCCGCGGCCGCCTGCCGCTCCACGTGGGCGCGCGCCTCGTGGTAGAGACCGCGCACGAGGGCGGCGGACTTGGCGCGCGTGCCGGGGAAGGGCGGCTCGCGCAGCGAGTTCGTGCCGTTCGCCATCTTCATCCCGCCGCACACGTCGGTCAGCGGATCGTCGCAGAACAGCCAGTCCTCGATGGTGCGCCCGGCGGCGCGCAGCTTGAGGTAGACCGTCTGGCCCGACAGCAGGTGGCCGGATCCGGGCATCACGTTCACCGTCGTGATGCCGCCGGCGCGGGCGCGCCAGAAGCTGTCGGAGGCGATGTCTATCGAGTCCAGCGCGCGCACGTCGGGTTGCAGCGGCGAGGAGCGGTCGCCCCCCGACACGGCACCGACGTGCGAGTGGCTGTCGACCACGCCGGGCATCAGCACGCGCCCCGCGAGGTCGTGCTCGACCGCGCCCGGCGGCGCGAGCAGATCCGCCGCGCCGACCGCGACAATCGAGCCGCCCTGCACGATGAGCGCGCCGGCCTCGATCGGCGGGCCGGAGATCGGCAGGATGTAGGCGCCCCGGAAGACCTGCGGCTCGTCCTGCCCCGCTGCCGGCGCAGGTTGCGACGCGGCCAGGGCCGGGACGACCAGGAGTGCGCCGAACGCGCGCTGCAGGCCGGTGCCCCGCCGGCGGGGACGGCGAAATGCGGGCCGCGGTCGGGCCTTCCGACTCCGGCAGTCCAAGGCCGGAGGCCGCGCTCGCTTCGACCGGCGCTGCATCCGGTGAGTTTATTGCAAACGCGGCGGGGCACGGGTAGTCTCAGTGACGTTGGAGAGCGCACATGGCTGACTACAAGTTGATCGGCAAGTCGTACTCGACCGCGGATCTGATCGCCAAGGTGACCGGGCGGGCGAAGTACGCCGAGGACTTCCGAGCCGAGGGCATGCTGTTCGCGAAGCTGCTCGTGAGCCCCATGCCGCATGGTCGGGTCCGGCGCATCGACACGCGCGCCGCCGAAGCCCTGCCCGGCGTGGCGGCGATCCTGACGGCCGCGGACCTGCCGCCGGTGGAAGCCCCCAACGAGGCGGCGCTCACCGACGAGCCGCGCTACGAGGGCGAGCCGATCCTGGCCGTGGCCGCAGTGGACGAAACAACCGCCGCGGAGGCTGTCGAGCGCATCCGGCTCGACCTCGAGCCGCTGCCGTTCGTGCTCGATCCGCTCGACAGCCTGCGTCCGGGCGGGCCGAACGCGCGCCTCGACGGCAACACGATGACCGGGCGCGAGGTGACGACCGTCAAGTGGGAGGACGCCGACTGGGCGGCCGCGGACCGGGGCGAGTTCCCCGCGGGCGGCACCGCCACCGACGAGTGGCAGGTGGGCGACGTCGAGGCCGGGCTGGCAGCGGCGGACCTCGTGCTCGACGAGACGGTGTTCCACCAGTCCATGTCGCACCAGCCGCTCGAGCCGCGGAGCGCCATGGCGTACTGGCAGCACGGCAAGTGCTACCTGCACGCCTCCACCCAGAGCACCGCCCGCACCCACGGTCCGGCGGCGCGGCTGATCGGCATCGCGCCCGAGGACCTCGTCCTCGTCGCCGAGTACTGTGGCGGCGGATTCGGCAGCAAGGCGTTCGGCTCCATCCAGATGGCCATTCCGGCGCTGCTGTCGCGCAAGGCCGGCAGGCCGGTGATGATGCGCATCTCGCGCCAGGAGGAGCACTTCATCGGCCGCGCCCGGCCCGGGCTGCAGGGGCGCATCCGGATGGGCTTCCGGCGCGACGGGCGGGTCACGGCGATCGACCTGTTCCTGGTGCAGGACGCCGGCCCCTACGGCCGCTCGGGCGACCACCTGCAGGCGGGCGACTACGCGTCGCTGATGTACCAGCCGCTCAGCCAGCGCCTGCGCGGCGTCTCCGTCTACACGAACACGCCGCCGCGCTCGGCGCAGCGTGCACCGGGCGGCCTGCAGGCGGTGTCGATGATGGCGCCCATGCTGCACAAGGCGGCCCGGCGCCTGGACCTCGACCCGCTCGAGCTCATCCGCATCAACGCCCCGGCCGGACAGGCAGCCTTCGGGCAGCCGCGCCAGGGCCGACGGCCCCACGTGTCGAGCGCGTTCGTGCGCGAGGCCGCGGATACGGCTGCCGAGGCGTTCGACTGGCCGGCCATGCGGGCCCGCAGCGGCCGCCGCGAGGGCACGCGGGTCACCGGCATCGGCGTGGCGCTGAGCGCGTTCGCGGCCGGTGCCTCCGGCATGGACGGCCTGCTCGTCATCCGGCCCGACGGGAGGGTCCACATCCACCAGGGGATCGGCAACCTGGGTACCGAATCGGTGTTCGATACGGCGCGCGCCGCGATGGAGGCGCTGCAGACCGACTGGGAGCAGGCCGAGGTCGTCTGGGGCAACACCGCGAAACACCTGCCGTGGAGCTCGATCCAGGCCGGCACGATGACCACGCACGCGCACACGCGCGCCAACTACGCGGCCGGGCACGACGCGCGGCGCAAGCTGCAGGAGATTGCCGCGCGCGACCTCGGCGGCGCCCCCGACGACTACGAGGTCGCGGACGGCCGGGTGTTCCGGTCCGGCGACCGTTCGCAGGGCCTGAGCTTCGCGCGCGCCGCGCGCCGGGCTGTCGAGCTCGGCGGGCGCTACGACGGCCACGAGCTGCCCGACGACATCAACGCCATGACCGTCACGTCGGCCACGGCCCTGGCCGGCGGCGGGCTGCTGGGCGTCGCCAAGGACAACTACGCCACCGGCGGCTGGGTCCAGTCCTACTGCATCGGTTTCGCGGAGGTCGAGGTCGACCTGGAGACTGGCGCCATCACGCTCAAGGACTACCGCGTGTCCACCGACTGCGGGACGGTCGTCAACCCGCGCACGCTCGCCGCGCAGCTCCACGGCGGCGGCATCCAGGGCTTCAGCGAGGCCCTCGGACGGAAGTGGGTCTACGATCGCCGCTGGGGGCTGCAGGTCTCGAAACGGTTCTACTCGAACCGTCCGCCGACGCTGCTCGACGTGCCCCACGAGCGCGAGATGGCGTGGGCAGCGGTCAACCAACCCGACCCGTTCAACCCGCTGGGCGCCCGGGGCATCGGCGAGCCGTCCCACGGCGCGGGGGCCGGCGCCGTGCTGTGCGCGATTGCCGACGCGCTGGGCGACGGCTACTTCAACCGGACCCCGGTGATGCGGGACATGGTCCTGACGCGCCTCGAGAATCTCCCCGAGCCGTTCACGACGCTGACGGCGCACGCGTAGCAGTCCGCGGGGAGCGGCGAGTCCGTGTCGCGGCCGGGACCGCCCCGCGCCAGTGGCGGCGCGACCCCGCCGGCCGTCAGATGACGCCGGCGGCGCGCCAGGCGGCCACGGCGGCGGGTTCGTACCCGAGCTCGGCCAGGATGTTGTCGGTGTGCTCGCCGAGTGCGGGGATGCGCGCCATGCGGGGCTCGACGCCGTCCATGGTGACCGGGGGAATCAGCGCCCGCACCGGCCCGGCGCTCGACTCGACCTCCCGCCAGCGGCCGCGCGCCGCGAGCTGCGGGTGCGCGCCGAACTGCTCCACCGTGTTCAGCCGGGCGTTGGCGATGCCGGCCGCCTCCAAGCGCTCGATGATGGCCGCCGCCGACAACCCGGAGAACGCCGCCTCGATCTCGCGATCGAGCGCCGCGCGGTTGGCGATGCGCTTCGCGCCCGAGTCGAAGCGCGGATCCCGCGCGAGCTCCGGCCGCTCGACCACCTCCGCGCAGAAGCGCGCCCACTCGCGCTCGTTCTGGATGCCGAGGAAGACCATCTCACCCCCGGCGGCCGCGAACGGGCCGTACGGCGCGATGGTGGCGTGGCGGGCCCCACTGCGCGGCGGCGGCGCGCCGTTGTACAGCGTATAGGTGAGCGGGAAGCCCATCCACTCGCCCAGCGCCTCGAGCATCGACACCTCGATGGACGCGCCCTCGCCGCGCCGCTCGCGGGCGAAGAGCGCCGTGAGGATGCCCGTGTAGGCGTACATGCCGGCGGCGAGGTCGGCCACCGGGATGGCCAGCTTGACCTGCTCCGCGGGCGTACCGGTGATGGAGATGACGCCCGACTCGGCCTGCACGAGCAGGTCGTAGGCCTTCCGGTCGCGGTACGGGCCGCTGGAACCGTACCCCGACAGTCCGCAGACGATCAGCCGCGGGTGGGCCGCCCGCAGCCGCGCCGCGCCCAGGCCGAGGCGCTCGGCCGCGCCCGGCGCCAGGTTCTGCACGAACACGTCCGCCCGCGCCAGCAGCCGGCCCAGCACCCCCGCCGCCGCAGGCCGCTTGAGATCGAGCGTCAGCGACTCCTTCGACCGGTTCAACCACACGAAGTGGCTCGACTGCCCGTGTACGACGCCGTCGTACACTCGCGCGAAGTCCCCGACGCCGGGCCGCTCCACCTTGATCACGCGGGCGCCGAGGTCGGCGAGCTGGCGCGTGGCGAACGGCGCCGCCACCGCCTGCTCCAGTGCCACGACCGTAACCCCGTCGAGCGGGCGCGGTGCCATCAGAACGACCGCGGCAGGCCGAGCACGTGCTCGCCGATGTAGGACAGGATGAGGTTCGTCGAGATCGGCGCCACCTGGTACAGCCGGCACTCGCGGAACTTGCGCTCCACGTCGTATTCCTCCGCGAAGCCGTAGCCGCCGTGCGTCTGCACGGCAACGTTGGCCGCCTCCCACGACGCATCGGCGGCGAGCAGCTTCGCCATGTTGGCCTCGGCGCCGCAGGGCCGGCCAGCGTCGAACAGCCGGGCCGCCTTGATGCGCATCAGGTCGGCGCTCTCCACGTTGACGTAGGCCCGCGCGATCGGGAACTGCACGCCCTGGTTCTTGCCGATCGGCCGGTCGAAGACGACCCGCTCGCCCGCGTAGCGCACCGCGCGCTCGATGAACCAGCGACCGTCGCCGACGCACTCGGCTGCAATCAGGATGCGCTCGGCGTTCAGGCCGTCGAGCAGATAGCGGAAGCCGCGCCCCTCTTCGCCGACACGGTTCGCGGCCGGGACCTCGAGGTCGTCGAAGTAGAGCTCGGTGGTAGCGTGGTTCATCATCGTCCGCACCGGCCGGATGGTGAGGCCGTTGCCGACCGCGGTGCGCAAATCGACCAGGAAGACCGAGAGTCCGTCGGTCTTGCGCTGCACCTCTTCGAGCGGCGTCGTGCGCGCGAGCAGCAGCAGCAGGTCGGAGTGCTCGGCGCGCGAAATCCAGACCTTCTGCCCGTTGACGACGTAGCGGTCGCCGCGACGCACCGCCATCGTCCGGAGCCGTGTCGTGTCGGTGCCGCTCGTCGGCTCGGTAACGCCGAACGCCTGCAGGCGGAGCTCGCCGCTGGCGATGCGCGGGAGGTACTCGCGCTTCTGCGCCTCCGAGCCGTGCCGCAGCAGCGTACCCATGATGTACATCTGGGCGTGGCAGGCCGCGGCGTTGCCTCCGGAGCGGTTCACCTCCTCCAGGATGACGGACGCCTCCTGCAGGCCGAGCCCTGCGCCGCCGAACGCCTCCGGGATTAGCGCGGCGAGATAGCCCGCCTCCGTCAGCGTCCGGACGAACTCCTCGGGATAGGCCTCGCGGCGGTCGAGGTCGCGCCAGTAGCTGTCGGGGAAGCGGCGGCACAGGTCGGCCACCCCCTGGCGGAGATCACGGTGCAGATCGGGATCGGACACGGCTGACAAGCGAGCCTCGGGGCTGCAATACTATAGCGATGCGCGTGCGGACCTGGGGTGCGGCGCCGGCCCTGATGGCGGCGGCGGTCGGGGTGGTCGCGGTGACCGCGGGCGAGGAACCGTCGGCGGAGTACGCCGCCGCCATGCGCACCCTCGAAGCCGCCGCGCGCGGACTCGGCGAGGGGCTGGACGCACGCGACCACGCGGTGATGAACGAGCACATCATCCGTGCCCGGCCCGCGATCGACCTCGTGCAGCAGTACTGGCGCCAGCGCGCGGGCTCCGACGGGGATCAGGTCGAGGACGCCGTGGACGCCATTCGCGCCGTTTCCAAGTCCGTGTCCGAGATCAGCGTCGCCGTCCACCTCATGAGCCTGTCGCCCAACCCGCTCGCGGTCGAGGGAGCCGAGCTGGCCCTGACCAACCTCCACGCGGCGTGCACGACCTGCCACGAGGCCTACCGCGCGGAGCAGCCCGACGGCGGCTATCTGATCAAGTAGGTCTTGCGCTTCGAGCAGGCCGCGCTTGTCGAGCAGCCTTCACTTCGCCGCCGCCTGCTCGGCGGCACGCTCCCCCGCCAGCATGTTGGGCATGCTGTAGTTGCCCTCGTGGCAGGCGTACTCGTAGAGCGGCTGGTCGCTGCGGCGCATCGGGATAGACACCGTCCACGGGCGGCTCCACGTCTCGGGATCGTCCACCGTGGCCTGGTACTCCAGCGTGTCGGCGTCGAGGCGGGTGAAGCGCTCCGTCAGGCGCAGCTTCCCCGTCGTCGCCAGGCGGCCCATCGGGTTGGCCGACGTCCACCAGCGGTCGGGAACGAAGTTGGACGTCTCGACCACCAGGGTGTCGCCCTCCCAGCGGCCGCGCGCGTCGCCCGCCCATTGGCGCACATGGTCCGGCAGCGGCGGCCGGCCGTCGAGCGGGATCACGCGCACGGTGTGGATCATCTCGGCCACGAGCAGCACCCACTCGGCGTTCTGCACCACGAACAGGTTCTGGTTGTAGGCGGCCGGAAGAATCGGCGGCCCGTTGTTCACGCCCACCAGGCAGCGGTCGGTGGCGTCGAAGTCCAGCCACGAGTCGGCCGGGTGCTCGCGGCGATAGGCTTGGTTCCGCTCGATGCGGCGCTCGGCGCTCGCGAGCAGCGCCGGCAGCCGTCCGTTCGGCGGGTCGACCACCAGCGACGTGCGCCGGGTGCCCACCGCGCGCGTGCCGGTGTCGAGCCAGAAGTCGTTGTAGAACCCGGGCGTGCCGTCCGCCCGGCGGTCCACGTTGCCGCCGGCCGTAGTCGTCTCGGGCGGCCGGTTGAGCAGGTACTCGGCGCGGTCCACGGCCGCCTGCTCCAGACTGGCCGCCTCCTCGGCGGTGAGGAACTCGCGCTCGGCGAGTTCCGCCGGCCGCTCGAGCGGGGTGATCGTACGGTGATCCCAGACGCCCTGCAGGTCCGGGTGGCCCCACGGCGTCCGCGGGGCGCCGTCCTGGGCCAGCGCGGGCGCTGCTGCCACACCCAACCAGAGGACCGACGCGCTTGCGACGGCCACGATGCGAACTCGTCGTCGACTCATCTCGATTCCCTCCACGATGCCCGCCACCGCGGACGTCAGCGGCTGGCGGCCGCCGCCTGCGCGCTCTCCTCGGCGCGCGCACCCAGCAGGATATTCAGCAGGCCGTAGTTGCCCTCGTGACAGGCGTACTCGTACAGCGGCAGGTCGCTGCGCTGCATGGGCAGGCGCGCGGTCAGCGGCCGTGTGAACGTCACCGGATCGTCGATCGTGAACTCATACCGCAGCGTGTCCGCGTCGACGCGCGTGAAGCGCTCGACCAGCCGCAGCGACTCGCCCGTGCCCAGCGCCAGCGATCCGAAACCGCCCCGCACCCGGTCGAACGCCATCGGACTGAAGCTGGCGATCTTGTCCGTGAAGTTGGTCGTCTCGACCACCAGGGTGCTGCCCTCCCAGCGGCCGCGCGCATCGCCGAGCCACTGGCGGATGCCGGACGGGAGGTGCGGGCGGCCGTCCACCGGCACGACGCGGACATCGTGAACCATCTCGGCCAGCAGCACGACGTAGCCCGGCGCCTGGAATACCTGGATGTTGTTGTTGTAGCCGCCGGGCAGCATCGGCGGCCCCGTGCTGAAACCGACCAGGCAGCGCTCGGCCAGGCCACGGTCCTCGGGGCCGTCGGCTCCGATCCCTGTCGCGCGGAGGCGGACCGGCCGCCCGCCCGCGGCGCGGTGCGCCTCGGCGCGCCGCTGCGCGCCTGGTGTCAGCGGCGGTATCCGCCCGTCAGCCGGATCGATCAGCAGCGACGGCTGCGTCAGCGCGGTGGGACGCGACCGTTCGGTCCAGAACGACTGGTTGTAGCCGCCCGTCTCGCCCGCGGCGGGCCGCGTGTCGTCCCGGCCCACGGCTTCGTTGCTGAGCTGCTGGCCGATGGCCGCGGCCTCCTCTTCCGTCAGTACGTCGCGGCCCGCCAGCTCGGGCGGCCGTTCGAGCGGCGTAAACGTCCAGTACTCCCAGACCCCCTGCAGGTCCGGGTCGCCCCACGGTGTCGTCGGCGCGGTCCAGCCTGCGGACGCCGGCGGCTCCTGCCCCGCGGCCACCGTCCACGCGCCCGCCGTCAGCACGACCGCCGCGGCTACCAGACCGACCGTCCGCTGCCTCATCAGACTGCCTCCTCCAGCTTGAGACGGGGCTGCGCCCCGCACCCTCGGCGTCGGCTCGCGCGGACCCCACAGCCCCGCGCGCCTCGCCCGTGGCGCACTATATCCCATCCTCCGGGCGCTCAACCGCGCGCAACGAAGCGCGGGACCGCGCCCACGAACCGCCCGTACAGGTCGTAGTTGTAGAGGGCGAACCACGCGCACAGGACGAAGCCGCTCAGGCCGGCCGTGGGATTCGCCGCCGAGATCGGCTCGTTGAGCGCCCGGAAGACGCCCACCGAGTAGCCGGCGAGCAGGCCGAGCTGCACGAACAGCGCCAGCCCGTGGTCGAGCGCGGCCGCGCGGTTGCGCGCGAGGAGCACCAGATAGGCCAGGGCCACGGCGACGATGTAGAAGTGCAGCGGCCCAACGTACGCCTCGAACCAGACGCGCGCCGGGTAGTCGAGCTCTTCGACGATGAGCGTCTTGAGGCCGACCGCCAAGCCGTTGGTCAGCAGGAAGCAGAGGCCGAAGTACGCCGCCAGCCAGACCGTCCGCCAGCGGCGGCCGACGAAGGTCCCGTTCGCGTCCAGCGTCCTCACGAGGCTCCGGAACAGGACGACCGCCAGAGCGGTCATGAGCGGCATGTAGACGTACCACTCGAAGAAGCCGGCAGCACGCAGCATCAGCAGGAGCGGCGCCAGTGCCTCGCCCAGGCCATTGGCGAACGTGACGGATGCGGCCATGCCCCAGGCCATGCCCCCATTAGACCACACGGCCGCCGCGTCACCGCGCGGGGGCCGAGGAAGCGTGCGGCCACACCGCGCCGGGCGACGGCCGGCTTCAGTCGTTCCCGCTGCCGCGCCAGACGTTGTCGGTCGGCGTCCGCTCGAAGGACGGCCAGGCGTCGATCAACGTGAACGGCGCGGCGGGCTCGACCGTGGTCGGCACCGGACCGATGCGGCGCCGGGCACCGTCGTCGTCGAAGCGCTGCGTGACGTGCATGGCCGCGGGGAGCGGCTCCCAGCCGCCGTCACGCCAGAGCCAGCGCCGGCCGGCTATCTCGAGAGTGCGCGCGCGCCGTTCGACCAGGACGTCCGAGGCTGCCGGCGGTCCGAGCAGTGCCTCGGAAGTGCCCGACCCGGCCGCCGCTGCCAGGGCCTCGGCGAGGGGCATACCGCTGCGCACCCCGGCGACCACCGCGTCTACCGCCGCGGCGGCTGCGGCCAGGCCGACGGATTCCGCCCAGCCGACCGTCGCCAGGGGCGTGTACTCCTGCACCCACGGCACGTCGCCGGCCGCCGCGACGCCGACGGCGGGTGCATCGAGTGCGCCGAGCGCCGCAACGACCTGGTCGCTGGCCCGTGCCTGCAGCGCCACCCACGCGTCAACGCCATCCTCTCGCCGGACGCACTCCAGGCCGATCCAGCCGGGGACGCCGACCCGCAGCCAGTCCGCTCCGGGCTCCTTGCGCAGGTCGGCGCCGTCGGCCAGCTCGCGCGCGGCCAGCGCCGCGGCGATCCTCGCGCGCCGCTGCAACCGGGCGAAGCCCTCGTCGGCGACGTCCCAACCCTCGTGTTCCGGCAGCCACAGCAGGCCGCCGTGGAGGGCGGTCTCGCCACGCTCGCGCGGCGCCTGCAGCACCGTGCGGACCGCAGGTGCCCGGCCGAGAGTCGCCTCGACGCAGGCATGCATCGCTGCGACGTCCTCCAGAACGGCCCCGGCGTTGCGCGTGCGCTCCGGTCCGTGCAGCGCGGTCACGCCGTCGCGCGGGGTCTCGACCGGCCGGTCAGGCCACCACGCCGCGGCGAAGTCCAAGGGTCCGTCGGTCCGACCCGCGGTGGAGACCGCGGTCCCGGCGCGGCGGTTCGAACCGTGACCGGCGCCGCCGAAGGTCACCGACCAGCGCCATTCGCCCGCAGGCGCCACCCCGGCCGCGGGTGCCAGCGCGCCGGCCGCAGCAACACCCGGTACACGGTCCAGACCATGGGCCCGGCGCTGCCGGGGGGCGCGTACCAGGCGGTCGGGGTCATGGCCGAGGACCGGCAGCAGGTCAGCGGCGCGCAGCCACGCACCGGAGGGGTGTAGCCAGGGATTAGCGCACGCGTTACGGCAACGCGAGTCTCGTGCAGTATGTAAACTATTGACAACAAATAATTTAACACCAATGAGCCAGCTGTCATCCCCTCGTCTATCCCCACTTTCTAGGCGGGAATCCACACGACTATTCCAGCCATCTACGCACCGTGTGAACGCTCAAATCCGTCATCCCACGAGTCGGAATCTTAGCCCGGGAAAGTCGGTGGCTGGAGGAAGCCACCGGCTACCGTGGCACTCCCTTACGGTCCGATTCCTCGTCTCTGTCGGTCGTGTCGAGCCCGGTGTCCGCGGTCAGCGGGCGACACTCTGGCAATCCGTCGGAGTCCATCGACGAGCCTTCAGTGATCTGCGTAGGCGTCGTGTACGCCTCCAGTACGGGTATGGCCGGCGCGGGTGGCGGACTCGGAGCTTGAGCGACGGTTACGAGCAACAGCAACAGCAACAGCTCGTTCGCCACGCCACTAACGGTTTCCCGGAGAGTTGTCGCCCCCGGATCACCGAGGAGGTTATCAATCATCAACAGCAACTGGAGCACATTCCACCACGCGCTCATGCTTCCAGCCATGGTCGGCGTACGAGTGCCAACGTGATCCCGCGCGTCGGCCGGCGCATTCGCGCCATCGGTGGGTCGACCATGGAACTGGCCCGCATCGGCAGCCTTGTCCTCGGGAGGTCGCTCGGCACGCTCTAAATGTCCAATAGCCGTCGCGACGCGTTCGTTCCATGCCGCCTCAAACAGCTCCGGCGTAAGACGCGGTATTTGCGCTAGCAACTGGCTGGCGGCAATACCTATCCGTTCGACCTGCGCCGCCAGCGCGGCGGAGTTGAATTGCTCGATGACCTTGCGTGCCTGCTCGGCTTGCGCTGCCAGCTGAGCAGGGTCCAACTGGCTGGCGGCAATACCTATCCGTTCGACTTGCGCCGCCAGCGCGGCGGAGTTGAATTGCTCGACGACCTTGCGTGCCTGCTCGACTGTCACTCTCGTTCCCACGTTCGCCCGGGCTCTTGGGTAGGCGGCAACGGATTGTCACCGAGCTCCATGGTCACCCTACGCGGGTTGCGAACTCGGCCTCCGTGAGGACCGCGCTCAACGTACTCGCCTGGCTGGGTAGGCTTTTCGCCTGGTTTCTGTAAAGCCATTTACTTCTCCTTTAATTAATCTAGCTTGATCTGACCAAAGTTCCGTTCAGTCTTCCGCGGACCGTGGCAACACACATTCATACTACTCATCATAGCGCAGCCATAGTCGGGTTGTCAACATGCAGTAGTTAGAACTCGCAGTAACCATAATATTGTGGTTACTCGCTTGAACTGAAGTGATGCGTCCGACACCAATCCGTCGTCGGGAGCACGCCTTGCCCCGGGTAATTTCTCTTAAGACACCGTTAATTGAGCGCCAGCAACTGGCGGAGAACCTCGTCGTCTGAGATGTCCCCCGACCAGCCGTACGCGGCAGCCACAGACGCGTCAAGAGCCTCGTGGGCATCGGCGAGCCACTGCGGCCGAGCGTTGTAGAGGTTCGTCAGCGTCCTCTTCTTGAGCGCCTTGGCGGAGTCCTCGTCGCGCGGGACTGGCCGTTTCGGGTAGCCGGGCACCGGCTCGTCGACCCACTCGATCCACTCCGGCGGGTTGAGCCAGCGGTCGCGCAGCTCGACGAGACGGCGGGCGGCCTCGGCGATGGCGACGGCTCGGGGATCGCTCGCGTAGTCGGCCGCCGGCAGGTCGGGCGTCAGTCCGGGCGGGAACGGGAACGTCTCGAACGTCGTGGTCGGCGTGTAGCGCGGCCGGTCCTCCAGACTCGTCCCGAGTCGCAGCGACCAGAGTTCGTGGAATCGGCTGTGCAGGATCCCGAACGTCGTGTCGTCGTCGCGAGCAACCACGATGAGCTGCTTGTCGGGGCAGATCCGCACATCACACCAGACGAACAGCCGGTACTTGGCGACGTGCGGTGTCCCGATGTACCGCGACATACCGCTGAGCGCCTCCCACATGTCTGGCACAGGTCTTCTGTGTCGGTACCAATGGACGCGGTTGGCCTCAACGCGGTTCTGCTGCCGTATGGAATAGACGTGTTCTTTCAGCCATCGGAATGGCTCCTCGTACAGCGCCGCCTCGCCCTCCGACATGCGCGAGCCGAAGTCGACGATCCACTTGTCAGCGGGACGGCGGGTCACGTCCATGCCGTTGATCCACGGCTTCAGCACTTCTGCGTTTGTTCGGCCGTTCGGGTTGGCCGGCAGGCGGAGCCACTCACGGGCCTGCTCGCCAGAGACGTTGAAGGCGCCGCCCTTCTCATCGCCCTTGAAGGAGGCACTGGCATTCTCGGGAAGGCGTCGGACACTCGTCAGGTCGACTCCGGCGCCGCCCCGCCGTGCCGTCAGGTCCGTATGGATCTCGTCCACGGCCTCGCCGTCGAGCCGGGCGTTCGACGCAGCGACGTCCTCGGCCGACGCGAAGCAGACCAGCGACACCCGCACGGCAGCTCCGTCGACCACCCAGGGTTCGTCGCTCCACGCCTCGAACAGCCGCGGCGCCTGCGGGAGCATGTCGCCGTACGCCGGGCGCACTTCGCGCACGGATGGCCGGCTGGATTCGGTGTCGGCTCGCGGCCGGCAGTTGCGAGTCGCGGCCTCCAGCGCCCGCCGGTTCGCGCCGCCGCGGATCGAGTTCGTTGCGACGAGTCCGGCCCGCTTCGTCTTGCCACTTGCGATCTGCCGACCCGCCTTCTCGAACCAGTAGCAGACCAGATCCGCCGTCGCCGGCACGCGGCCCGCGTAGGTCGCGAAGATCCGCGACACGTAGTCTTCGCCGAGATTCGAGAGCAGGCGGTTGCCTCCGAGGAACGGTGGGTTGCCGATCAGGACGTCTGCCTCCGGCCAGTCCGGCTCGGTCTCGTCCGGCGTCAGGATTGCGTCGCGGCACTCGATGGTTTCGAGCGGCTTGAGGATCGGGTCGCGGGCTTCCGAGAAACCGTTGCGCCGCATCCACTGGATCTCGCCGATCCAGACCGACACACGAGCCAGCTCCGCGGCGTACGGGTTGATCTCGATGCCCTTGACGTTAGCCGGACCGATCTCCGGGAACGCCCGCTGGAAGCCGAGCGCCTCCGCCTCGACTTGCACCCGGTGCTCCAGGTCCTTGAGCGCCTGGAGGGCCAGATACAGGAAGTTGCCCGAGCCGCACGCCGGGTCGAGCACCGTGAACGCCCGCAGCCGGTTCAGGAACGCTCGGTACCGACGCTTGGCCTCTTTCCGTCGCTTCGTGCGTGTGGCCGGCGCCCGCGCGGCTTCCGCACGCTCCAGATCGGCGGCGACCTCTACCTTCTCCGTCTCCCACTCGGTGAGCCAGGGGCGGACCACCACCGGCTCGACGATCAGCATGATCTTGTCGCGGTCGGTGTAGTGCGCCCCGAGTTGCGCGCGCTTGTCCGGATCCAGCCCGCGTTCGAACAGCGTCCCGAGGATCGACGGGTCGATCTCCGACCAGTCGAGGCGCGATGCCGCCAGCACCGTGTCGATGTCGGACCGCTCCAGCGGCAGCGCCGTGTCGTCGTCGAACAGCCCGCCGTTGAACCAGTCGACCGTCTCGAAGCCGACGCGGCGGCCGGAGGCCATCGCACGGAAGAGCTCGGCGGCGAGGTCGGCGAACTGCGCCGGGGTACGCTGCGCCTGCTCCAGCATCCGCGTGAACATGTGGTCGGGCAGCAGGCCGACATCGTCGGCGAACATGCAGAAGACCAGCCGGTTGACGAAGTGGGCGACCACGTGCGGGTCGTGGCCCCGTGCCCGCAACGCCTGCGCGAGCGTCGCGAAAGACTGCGCTGCCTGCTCGGTGAGCGCTTGCCGCGTCTCGCCCGGCCGCAGCCGCTCAGGGTCCGAGAACGCCCACTTGAGCCGGTCGCGCGTCGCGGCGTCGGCCAGGTCGTCGAGGCCGAACTCGTGGGTCTTGCTGACGCAATTGGTCCAATTCGTACGGATGCGGAACCGCTGCATGTCGGAGACGATCAGCAGCGGTGGGTTCTCCAGCGCCAGCGCGTACCGCCGGAGCTGACCGAACGCCGCGTCCAGGTTCGCCCGCTTCCCCTTGTACTCCCAGGCGAAGTGGTGGCGCTTCCAGACATCGGCCCAGCCGTCGCCCCCGGTGTCCTTGCGGGCACCTCGCTCGAAGCAGTACGCCTCGCCGGTCGGGTCGGCCTCGGCCGGAGTCGGCTCGCCGAGCAGGCGGCACAGGTCGATGAAGTGCTCCTGTGAGGCGGAGCGTTCCTTCAACTCGACGGCGCGCCACTTGGCGATGAACTCGTGCGGCGTCATGGCGCATTCAGCGTAGCCGATGGTGACTCCCACCTGCTACCACCGGCCCGTCCACATCGCCGTTTTGGCGCCACGACGACGACCTCCGGAGACCCGGCCGGAGGGCGGCACAGGGGGGGACCCGAACCTTGCCTCGTCCGTCCGCCGCCTACCCGGCCGCCCTCATCACCGGGCGGCCGGGTAGGGGAAAATCGCGGCGCTTTGCGCCGTTCTCTTGCCGCGCTGCGCGCGGCAAGAGACGAGGCCGCGGAGCCGACGCGCTCGCTCACCCGCGTCAACGTTGCTCGACGCTCGACAAGCGCTGCCGGACCCCAAGGACGTCACCAGGTCGACCGGCGCTCGGGGTCGTACGGCCCCGGCCCCTGTGCCCGCGGGCCTATGAACCTCACTCTTGAGCCGACCGCGGTCGCTCACTGCCACCTTCCGGTGGCAGGCTTCGACCGCGCCACCGCGGCGCAACCCGCACGGACCGCCCGACCACCCGTGTCCCGAAGCGCGACAGCCCGGATCGAGCTGTCGTGAAAAAAATCTGCCGCCTTGGCCCGTACCGCGTCGAATTGGTGGGGACTGAACCTGTCTCTGGCGGTCCCAGCTGGCCCCAGTCGGGCAGATCTGGGCAGAATGGGTCAGATCGGGTCAGAACTCCTTGTTTTGCAAATAGTTATGGCGCTTGATACCCTCGGATTCTGCCCGTTCGCAGACAGGTTGTTGCAGTCCATCGCACCAAGGAGCGCTTCAGATGACGACGAACCGACACGCCCCCCCTGTGCAGCCGAACGCCTCCGCCGCCATGCCCAGACTCCTCACCCTGCGCGACGTGACCGCGGCGACCGCTCTGTCCCGCTCGGCCGTCTATGCGCTGATGGCCGAGTCCCGGTTCCCGAAGCCGATCCGCATCGGCACCCGGGCCGTCCGCTGGGTCGAGCGGGAAGTACTCGACTTCATCGCCAGCCGTCCCCGAGCCGGCTCGGATCGGCCGCCGCACAGCCGGGGATGACACGGCGGTTCACGCTACCGGCAACAAGAGGACCCGGCCGTGTCGACGAGCGACCGAGCACCTGCCGTCCGAGCTGGCTCAGGGCGACGTAGGCACCATGAGCCAGCATACCCCTTGTGTACACAAGGGGCTGGCGAGGGGGACGCTGCGCCCCCCTCGACCCCCGGCTTCACGCGCCCGGCCGGGCCGGACGGCGGCGGCTCCCTCCCCCGAACTCCCTGTCGATTCCGCTGATGGCTGAGCGCCGCACCGGGCAGATCCACTTGCGCGTCTCGCCGGCCGAGGCCGCCGCGTGGCAGGCCAAGGCCGCGGCGGCCGGCGTGCCGCTGTCCGACCTGCTGCGGCGGGCCATGGCGCGCACGCGGACCTGGACCGCGGCGGCGGTCGAGGTCGAGCGCGAGCGCACGCGCCAGGTCGCCCGCGTCGGCAACAACCTGAACCAGATCGCGCGTTGGGCGAACACCCACGCCGCGCCCATCGACGCCGTCGAGATCATCGCCAACCTGGTCTGCATCTCGCAGACGCTCGACAAGGTCGCCCGTGTCGGCGACGCGGCGGACGATGCACCTTAAGTTCATCGCCCGCGGGACCGGCTCGACCAAGGCGGCGGTCGACTACCTGCTCGGCGAGCGGGATGCGGCCGGCAAGCTGCGCGACGGCGTCGAGGTCCGCCGCGGCGATCCCGACCAGGTGGCCGCTGTCGCGGACGCGCTCGAGTTCCGGCACAAGTACACCTCCGGCGTCATCGCGTGGGCGCCGGACGACCGGCCGACCGACGCGCAGATCGAGGCCGTGCTCGACAAGTTCGAGAAGACGGCCTGGGCCGGCCTCGAGCCGGACCGCTACGCGTGGACGGCGGTCGAGCACCGCGAGCGCGGCGGCGGCGTCCATGTGCACGTCCTCGCCGCCCGCTGCGACCTGGAGACGGGCAGGAGCCTGAACATCGCGCCGCCCGGCTGGCAGAAGACCTTCGGCCCGCTGCGTGACGCCTTCAACCTCGAGCACGGCTGGAGCCGGCCCGACGACCCGGCCCGCGCCAGGGCGCAGCAGCCCGGCCACCGCGCGTTGATCGACGCGGCGAAGCTGCGGGCCGGCCTCGAGGTCGAGGCCGACCCGCGCGAGTTGGTCCGCGACTACTTGCTGCAGCGCGTCGAGCACGGCGTCGTACGCAGCCGCGCCGACGTTGTCGCCGCGCTGAAGGAGGCCGGCCTCGACGTGCCGCGGCAGGGCAGGGACTACCTGACCGCCCGCGACCCGGAGAGCGGGAAGCGGTGGCGGCTGAAGGGAGCGTTGTACGAGCATGACTTCCAGCCAGAGCGACTTGGCCGCCCGGCTGCGGCGGAAGTGGGAGACCGACCGCCGGGAGATCGAAGAGACCGGCGTGGCGGAGCTGCGGCGGCTTGGCGAGAGCTTGAGCAGCGCTCCATCGACGCCGATATGGCGGCGTGGACCGAACGAACCCGCGCCCTGCTCTGGCGGGCGTGGCTCTTGCCCGCGGCGGCGGGTCTGAGTCTCTTTCTGGCCATCTGCGGCGGCAGTTGGGGGACGATGCGCTGGTTGTCGATGCGGATCGAGAGCCAGCTCCAGGCCCTGGTGATCCTGGACGTGGACATCGAGCAGGCCCGCGAGACCTTGACGCAGCTCGAGACGATGACCTGGCGCGTCGAGCTGCGGGAAATCGACGGCGAGAGGTTCGTCGTGCTGCCGGCGGGCTCGCTGGAGCGTCCGCCCTGGAGAGTGGCCGGGCGGCCTGCCGTGAAGCTGTCGAGCGAGTGAGGGAGCTCTATGGACGAGCTACAGCGGCAGTTGATGACGGCCTTGCGGCGGTTGTCCGAGCAGTCCGAGCGGGAGCGGACGCAGCAGGCCGCGCAGGCCGAAGCCTGTCAGCAGCAGGTCGCGACCTTGCGGCGGCAGGTCGAGCGGCTCAGCGCGCAGGTGACGAGCTTGACCGAGCATTGCACGGCCCTGGCCGAGACCTTGCGCGGGCGGTGGGGATGACGCGGCACCGCGGCCGGCAGCGTGGACCCGAGCGGGACCACGGCCCGAGCCGCTGAGGCCGAATCAGCCGCGGTGGTTCGGCTCATCCGGAGGCAGGTCATGATCTACGAAGTCGAGTACACCGACGAATTCGAGTCGTGGTGGGACGAGTTGTCGGCACGGACGCAAGACGACGTGTCGCGGGTCGTCAACATGCTCGCGGAACAAGGGCCGCAACTGCCATACCCCTACTGCTCGGCCATCACCCAGTCGCGCCACAGCCGCATGCGCGAATTGCGGATCCAGAGCGGCGGCCGACCGATCCGGGTGTTCTACGCGTTCGACCCGCGACGCACGGCGATCCTGCTGCTTGGCGCCCACAAGACGCACGCACGCCGGTTCTACGACAACTACGTCCCCCGCGCCGACCTGATCTATGATCGCCATCTGAACGAGTTGGCCCCGGAGCGCCGGACTCGTTCCTACGAGCCGTCCACCATGGCCCACCGCCCCTGGTCCGAGTTGACGAAGCACTGGAGCCCCGAGAGGAAGGCCGCCAACGCGCGCGCCGAGACGAGGCTTCGCGCCGACATCCGCCAGCTCCAGGCCCAGGCGCGGAAGGAAGGTCGCCACCCCGGCGATCCGCCGACTGCAGAGTCATCGTCGCAGCGCCCGCAGATGCCGACCAACCCCGTCGAGTCGGACCGGGTGGTCGAGCGGGACTTCGGCCCCAGCCGTTAGGCGCCTATCATCGGCCCTGGCCGGCGAGGTACTCCGCCCAATCGTCCATCAGCCGCCGCCGCCGCTCGAACAGGTCCGACCGGGCGTAGGCCGCCTCGACCTTGTTCTGGACGACGTGCGCCAGGGCCGCCTCGATGACCTCGCGCGGATGGTCCGTCTTCTCGGCCGCCCAGTCCCGGAACGACGACCGAAAGCCATGCGGTACAGCCGCGACCCGAAGGTCGTTGAGCATCTTGAGCAGCGTCGACGCCGAGATCGGCCTCCCGCTCCGCATCGGGAACACGAGCGGACGACTGTCGCCGAGCGCCCGCGCCGCGTCGAGGATTTCCAGCGCCCTCCCGCATAGCGGAACTCGGTGCTCCCGCTTCGCCTTCATCCGCTGCGCCGACAGGGTCCACACCTGGTTCGTCGTGTCGATCTCGGCCCACTGTGCGCCGCGCACCTCGCCCGACCGTGCCGCCGTGAGCACGAGGAACTCGAACGCCAGCTTGACGGCGGGCTGCGCCGACCCCACCCGCACCGCCTCGATGGCCACGGCCACGTCCTTGTGCGCCAGCGCCAGCCGGTGCGTCACGATGTCGTTCTGCGGGCCGAGCACCGGCAGCACCCGATCGCAGGGGTTGTCGCTGCGCATGTCCAGGGCGATGGCCCATTCCAGCACGGACCGGATGCGCTGGCGGACGGCGCGGGCCGTCTCCGCCTTCACGTGCCAGATCGGCGTCAGGATATCGAGCACGTCCGCGGTGTCGACCTCCGAGACCGGCCGCCTGCCGATCTGGGGGAAGGCGTAGCGCTCCAGACTCCGCCACCAGTTCTGCGCGTGCCACCGGCCGCGCCAGCCGCCGCGCTTCTGTTCGAGCACCCGCTCGGCGGCCTCGGCGAAGGTGGGCACGCCCTCGGCGCGGCGCTTCTCGGCGAGGGGGTCGCCGCCGGACCGCGCGAGCTTGCGGTTGGCGAGGGCCTGCTCACGAGCCTCGGCGAGAGAGACGAGTGCGGCGGCGCCGATTCCGAGTTCGCGGCGGCGGCCGCGGATGACGATGCGCTGGACCCAGCTTCGTGTTCCGGTCGGCTGGACGAACAGGTAGAGGCCGTTGCCGTCGGCGTGCCTGCCGGGCGGGGCGGAACGGACGAAGGCGGCCGAGAGGGCCTTGTCGGGATGGCGTCCTCGGCGCTTGGTTCTGCGGGGCGAGGGGGCGGGTTCGGCTACAACATCCAATCCCCCATTATATGCGGGATTGGAGCAGATTCCGCAATACTTCCTGAATCGTTCAGTCTGCGAAGACGAATCATAAATTACTACTAGTCAGTAGTTTGTGGACACATCTACATACAGCTGGACGCGACCGGAACGCCATAGGTTACTCAGGCAACGCGAACACGAACAACGTGTTGCTGCCGCTCGGCGTCGTAAGCTCCGGGGTGAGGTTGAGGAAGCTCGTGCCCTGGGTCACGCCGCCGGCGCCGATGGCGAGGTACTGGCGGCCGTCGACGCTGTAGGTCATCGGGCGGGCGCTCACAGGCCCGTTCAGGATGGTCTGCCAGCGCACCTCGCCGGTGCGGGCATCGAGCGCCCGGAAGCGGCGGACGATGTCGCCGGAGAATACCAGGTTGCCGCCCGTGGCCAGCAGCGAGCCGTAGATCGGCGCCCGCTGCTGGTAGCTCCACAGTGTTTCGCCGGTGGACGCCGAGACGGCCTCGACGCGCCCGATCGGCGCGGTCTCCGGTTCCGCGCCCGGCACGTGCCGGAATTGGTAGCGGATGTCGTAGCCGTCGCTCGGCCCAGCCACCTCCACCGACATCGCCAGGTCCATGCAGGCGTTGTTGAGCGGCATGTACAGGGCGCCAGTGTCCGGACTGTAGGCACCGGAGGGCTGATTCTTGCCGCCGAGCAGCGACGGGCAGGCCAGGACGAAGTTCTCGACCGACTGCGGGGTGGTCGACTCGTCGATGATCGGGCGGCCCGTGTCGAGCTCGAGCCCGGTCATGATGTTCTGATAGATGGTGGGGCGCGCCCAAAGGAACTCGCCCGTCTCGGCATCGAGCGTCCAGATCAGGCCGGTCTTGCCGGGAATGCCGGTGACGACCTTGCGCGTCTCGCCGGCGCGCAGCGATGGATTGATCCACGGTACGGCGGCCGGGTTCGGTGCCACCTCGGTTTCGACGATGATGCGCTCGAAGACGTGGTCGAGGTCCCAGTTGTCGCGCGGCAGGTGCTGGAAGTACCACATCATCTCGCCCGTGTCCGGGTCGAGGGCCAGCGTGGAGTTCGTGTACAGCAGGTCGGCCTTGCCCGCCCCGCGCAGCCTCTCGGGCAGCGGCGACGGGGGCCCGGTCCCCCAGTACACGAGGTCGAGCTGCGGGTCGTAGCTCCCGACCATCCAGGCCGACGCATGGCGGCGGGCCGACAGCGGCAGGCCGCCCCACGTGTCGCCGCCGGGCTGGTCGGGCGTGGCCGCCGTATTGATGCGCCACAGCTCCTGCCCGGTGTCGGCGTCGTGACCGGTGATGAAGCAGCCGCCCGGGCGCGGGCTCGACGGGTTGCAGCGCGACCCGTTAACGACCTTGCCCTTCACGATCACCGGGCCGGCTGTCTGCGCGACCTGCTCGCGGTAGTCGGCCCGCTGCGTCTCCCACACGAGCTCACCGGTCCGCGCGTCGAGGGCGACGAGGTAGGCGTCGTTGGTGGCCAGAAAGATCTTGTCGTCGTAGATCGAGATGTTGCGGTAGCGGGCGCGCGTGCCGGTCACGTTCCAGGGGTTGTCCGGCGTGTTGCGTCGGTACTCCCAGAGCAGGTCGCCGGTCCGCGCGTCGAGCGCCTGCACGATGTCCTCGACGTTGGCCAGGAACATGACGCCGTTGTAGACGAGCGGCTCGACCTCCTGATACCCCTCCTGCATCGCCCGCGACCACACCAGACGCAGCTCGCCCACGTTGCCCGCGTCGATCTGGTCCAGCTCGCTGTAGCCCCAGAGGGGGTAGCCGTTGCGGAAGGCGATCCAGTTCTCGGGCTGGGGGTCCCGCAGCATCGCGTCCGTGACCGGCACGAAGTCGCGCAGCAGCGCCGGCACGTCGGTTGCCGCGCCGTCGGCCGGCTCCTGCGCCGCCGCGCCGAGCCCGAGCGCGGCCGCACCGGCGACCGCGAGCAACGCCGCGGAGAATCGATTGGTGGCCATGGCGCGCTCCCTCGCCAGCTAATGTGTCATTCCGTACATCATGTAGTTGACGCCCAGCTCGAAGCCGACGCTCATCGGCTCGATCGGGAAGTAGCCCATCCCACCCATCTGCCAGTACTCGGCCAGGTTCGTGTTGTAGTTGGCAATCGACATCAGGCGTCCGCCGGGATTGTTGTCCTCGAACAGGCCGAAGTACTCCGGCGTGCGCCCCCGCAGGTGGTGGTACATCGGATTGGGAATGTCGAGCCGCTGGATGCGGAAGAACTGGTCGAAGATGGGATGCGAGAGATCGAGCCGGATCCACTGGCCGCCGGGTATCACACGGTTCATCTGGGCCTCGAAGTTCGCCCACTGGCGCCCCTCGAAATCGTTGAAGATGAGGAAGCCGCCCTTGCGCAGGTAGGCGCGCAGGTGCAGCGCCTGCTCGTCGGTCATCACCCAGAAACCCGGCTCCTGCATCAGGGCCACGGGGTAGCGGAACAGATCGGGATCGTCGAGCGTGAGGATCAGGCTGCCGTCGGTCCGGGCGTCGACGAGCGTGAAGTCGTCGAGCATGGCCATCAGGTTCTGCTCGGCGCGCGGAAACTCGTGGGTCCAGAACATCTCACCCCGGCCGCTGACGCGCGTGCCGTAACTGCCGTCGGTCCAGCGCAGCCGCACGAACGTGAAGCCGCCGTCGTAGGGCAGATCCGTCTGGCCCCAGTTCCCGAACCGCCACCCGGGGAACTGGGCGGACACGGCCGTCGCGCCGCCGAGGACCGCGACCGCCGTCAGTGCGAGCAGTGTCCGACGCATCGGTTCAGGGTCCAGCAGTCTAGGGTTCTGCGGGCAGACTCCGCAGGTGGCTACGCCGACTGCCAAGGATGGCCCAGAAGCCGTCCCGCGGTCAATCGTGGCCGCTCGACGCCGCCAACGCGCGGGCGGCCTGCGCGCGAACGTCGACCACGGCCAGGGTGACATCGTCCTCGAAGCCGCGACGCTCGCGACGACGGCTGCTCCGCTCGGCCAGATGGGCGAGCAGGGCGTCGGCGAACTCCTCCGCGGACAACGCTGTGTGACGCTCCACGAACCCCTTCAGCCCGTCGCCATCGAAAAACTTCCCCGCGCCGTCGGCCACCTCGAGCACGCCGTCGGTATAGAGGATGAGGCGATCGCCGTCCTCGAGGCGCGCCTCGCCGGTCGCGTACACCTCGTCCGAGTCGAATCCCATCAGCACGCCGCCGCCCGTCAGCTCGGCCGCCTGACCCGTCGCGGCCCGCCACAACAGCGGCGGCGGATGGCCGGCGTTGGTATAGCGCACGCGATGCGCCGCCGGGTCGATGTGCATGTAGGTCGCGGTGACGAACTGCCCGCGGAACTGACCACAGAGCGCCCGGTTCATGCCCGCAATCAACTGCCCCGGAGCGGCCGCGGCGGCGGCCTGCGACGAGAACGCCACCTTGGCCATCGACGCGATCAGCGCCGCCGGCACGCCGTGTCCGGTCACGTCGGCGACCAGCACCCCCAACTGCTGCCCGTCGACGACGAAGTCGTACATGTCGCCGCCGACTGAACGCATCGGCTCGTAGCGCACGGCGATGTCCAGGCCCGGCACCGGCGGGGTCCCGCGCGGCAGCAGCGACGATTGGATTTTGCTCGCCGTCTGCAGCTCGTACTCCATGGTGGCAAGCTCGCGTTGGGTGGAGAAAAACTGCTGTGCCGTCACGTATCCCAGCGCCAGAATGAAGATGCTCAGCCCCGAATTGGCCAACTGGAGGTTCCACGGCACGACCACCAGCCCCGTCAGGATGTCGTGCAGCGACCCCAGCATGAACACGCTGAAGCCTATCGTCAGGACCCGCCGCTCCCGCGTCCGCGGCAACCCGAGCCCGGCCAGGCGCGCGAGAATCGCCACCGTCACAACGATGATCAGGGCCTGATAGACGAAGGCCGAGGCGCCCGGGCCGGCCGCCAGGTCGTAGGCCATGCACGCCAGCGCCACCACGCACCAGCCCTGCCACAGGCGGCGAAACAGGGACCAGGTCCCGGATTCGAGGGTCTGCTCGAGGAATATGATGCCGGGCACCGGGAGCCAGTAGTTCGCCACCGACACGACGTGGAGGAGCGCTGCGGCCGGGAGATCGACGAGCGCCGCCACCGACGGTGACGAGAGCAGGCCCTGGATGCCGTAGAGGAACGCGAACAGGCCGAACGAGAGCAGACTGAGGCCCCCGACCTGCCAATAGAGCCCGGCCAGCAAGACCGACCCGAGGCCGATGGTCAACATCACGAAGCCGAGCGCGATGTCCCCAAGCTCCATCGATTCGATTGTACCGTCTCGGGAATAATCTTCCCCTGCCGCCGGTCTCTACAGTCGAACAGCCAAGCAAGGGAGGTGGGCATGCGCAGTAGAATCCGATGGAACCGACTGGCCGCGGCGGGGATGGTCGTGGCGCTCGGCGCGACCGTCCTGGCCGTGAACGTCGCGGCTCAGAGAGGCGGCGGGCCGGGGGGGATGGGCCGCGTCCTGCGGCATCTGGATCTGACCGACGAGCAGCACGAAGCGATCCACAGCGTCATGGAACAGCATCGCGAAAGCGGCCGGTCGCTGCGGGAGCAGCTGAGCGCGGCGCGCCGGAACCTGCGCGACAGCGTGCAGTCGGGCACCGCGGACGAGACCGCCATCCGGGCGCTTGCCGCCGAGGTGGCGCCGCTCGCGGCCGACGCGGCGGTTCAGCGCGCCGCCCTGCATGCCGAGATACGGGGACTGCTGACCGACACGCAGCGCGCGCAGCTCGATGAGCTGCAAGCCAACGCTCGCGAGAACGACAGCCGGCGCCGGCAGCACCGCCGGCAGCACCACCGGCACCAGCGGGAGGGCTGTCGATAATCGACTTCCCGGACCGACCGGGACCTGCGCGGCAGCGGATGCCGGGTCCCGGTCGGTCCTGCCGGCGAGCGGACGTGGGGCAGCCCGTGGATGCAGATCGAGCGCTGGTAGCAGCAGCGCAGACAGGCGATGCAGACGCCGTCGATGCGCTCGTCCGCCGGCATCAGCGTCGTATCTTCAACTTCGCCCTGACCTTGACCGCCAACAGCGCCGACGCCGAAGACCTGGCCCAGGAGACGTTCGTTCGTGCGTTCCGCGGCCTGCGCCGCTTCCGCGGCGAGAGCTCGTTCAGGAACTGGCTCTACAGCATCGCGGCCAACGCTGCCCGCACGCGCCGTGGCGAGCAAACGCGGCGGGCGCCCGTGTGGGAGACGCGCATCGAGGGCGACGCGCTTCCCGAGCGGCATTTGGCGAGCGCAGAATCGAGCCCGGAGCAGACCGTGATGTACCGTCAGGCGCTCGACCGCGCCCTGGCATCACTGCCGGACCCGCTGCGGGCGGCGGTCGTGCTGCGCGACGTCGAGGGGCTGGAGTACCGGGACATCGCGGCGGCACTCGCGATTCCGGTCGGCACCGTCATGTCGCGCATCTTCCGTGCCAGACGTCTCCTGCGACCGATGCTGGCCGAGTTGCGCACTACAGGGGATACTGCGGCAGACGCCGCGTCCGGTTCCGAGCCGGCCGGCGCACTGCCGACCCCGCGGTTGCTCCGAGAGGTAGCCTCATGAGCTGTGAGGAATGGCGGCCGCTGCTCGTGCGGGCGGCCGAGGACGGTTCGGGCACACTCGAGGCGGAGGACGCTACCCGGCTGGCGGCCCATCTGGGCCATTGCGACGACTGCCGGGCCCTGTTGGCCGAACAGCGGATCGTCCGGCGCGCCCTGGCGGCGCGTCCTGCCGCACCGGTGCCGCCCAGTTTGGCCGCGCGCGTGCTGACCGAGCTGGCCGGCGCTCCGCACTGGACCGAGCTGCTCGCCTGGCGCACCTGGACGTACCGGTTGGCGCCGGTGGCGGCCGGTCTGCTGGCGGTCGCCTTCATCATCGGGCGCGGCGCCGCGCTGTCGAGCACACCTGCCGGCCTGCCGGAAGTGGCCGCGGTCTGGGTCGCCGGGGAGCCGGACGGCGGCGACATGCCGGCGTTTGCGCTGCTGGGGCAGGCGGGCGTGGACGGCGATCGGCTGCTCGAGGCGCTGCTGAGCGCGGAACCGGACGCGCCGCTCGCACAGTAGCGGCGGCCGGATGCCGTCGCGTGCAACCGGGGCTACGGGGAGAAAACCGTCATGAACGACAAGAGTACCCGGGTGTGGGTGGCGCTTTTCGTGGCCGTGGTCTTTGTTTGCGGTCTGTCGATGGGACTGGCCGCCGGCCTGTGGCTCGGGCCGCGCGCGCTCCGCTGGCCGCTCCCCGCCGCGCCCTGGGGCGAACGCGGGCCGGCGCCTGCGCCGCGGGCCTTCGCCCCGCAACGGCTCCTGGACCGGCTGGCACGGGAGGACGCCCAGTTCAGCCCCGAGCAACGCGCACGGCTGGAGGCACTGTTCGACACGCGCCGGCGAGAGTTCGAGCGGGTCGCCCGCGAGATGCGGCAGCGATTCACCGCCGAGCAGGAACGCTTGCGCGCGGGGGTGGCGCAGATTCTGACACCCGAGCAGATGGAGCACTTCGACCGCATGCGGCGGCGGCCGCGCGGCGGGCGGGGACCCGGGCGGGCAGGCGGCCCCCACGGCGAGCGCTGAACCTCGAACCACCGGGGCGAGATGCGAGTCCCGCCCCGGCAGGCCGGGCCTGGCGTGTGGCGCCCGTCCGCCGCGCCAGGACCATTTGCTGTGGCTCCTACGCGGCCGCGGCGGTCCGGCCGCCGATCTCGATGCGGCGCGGCTTGGCGCTCTCGGCCAGCGGCAGGTTCAGCTCGAGCATGCCGTTCGCAAAATGTGCCTCGACGCGGTCCGCGGCGACGCTCGACGGCAGAGCGAACTTCCGCTCGAAGCGGCCGTAGCTGATCTCCGACTCGTACCAGCCGTTGTCGCCGCAGCCGTCCGCACGCTCGCCCTTGACAGTCAACGTCGTGCCGTGCAGGTCGACCTCGACGTCCTTGGGTTCGACGCCGGGTAGCGCCACCCGCACACGCCAGCCGTCTTCGGCCCTGGCCACCTCCGTGGCCGGTACCCAGGCGCCGCCAGGCGCTTCCCTCTGCGCGTCACCGGCCCGGCGGCCGAAGACACGGTCGAGATCACGATGCAGACTGTCGAGCTCTTCAAACGGGTTCCAACGGGTCAGATTCAGCATGTGGTTTGTCTCCTTCGAAAACGATTCTTGCCGATCCGGCTGCATATGTCAAGCGTTGGCATTATATTATCTTAGCCGTAAACACTCATATCACTTCTGGCTTGTGCATCGCTCCCCTTCGCGACATACTCGGAGCCGACGACCGCGCCGGCACGCAGGCGCCAGCATCCGGAGGGTAGGCAAGTGATGATGAACTCGAGATGCACCGTGCACGCCACGGTCGCGGCAGCAGCCCTGGTGTGCCTCGCGGCGGCGCCTGCGGCAGCCCAATCGGAGGCCGCGGAGGACTGGAACGTACCGCGTACGAGCTGGGGCGATCCGGACCTGCAAGGCATCTGGACCAACGCCACCCTGACGCCGGTGGAACGGCCGGAGTCGCTGGCCGAAACGGACGTGCTGACCAGCGAGGAGGCTGCGGCGCTCGAGGTGCAGACCGCGGAGAGTCGGCGCGCGAACGACCGGCGCATTCCGGGCGTCGTGGGCGCCTACAACCAGTTCTGGATGGACGCGGGCACCACGGTCGTGGAGAACCGGCGCACGTCGCTCGTGGTCGATCCGCCGGACGGCCGCATCCCCTGGACGGAAGCGGGGCGCGCCCGGCTCGCGTCCGATCTCTCCCGCTACGGCGTCGGGCCGTTCGATTCCTGGGTGGACGCCGACACCGGCGAGCGCTGCCTGACGGACGGCCTGCCGCTGGTGCCGCTGCAGGGCTACAACATGAACACGCACATCCTGCAGGCGCCGGGCTGGGTGGCGATCCTCAACGAGATGTTCCACGAATACCGCATCGTCCCGGTCGACGGGCGTGCACCGCCGGCCCCGGCCATCGGCCAGTGGCTGGGGGGCGGCGTCGGCCGCTGGGAGGGCGACACCCTGGTCGTCGAGAGCACGCGCTTCGCCGACCTCGGCCACTACCTGTGGCGGGCAACCTGGCGCGCCGCGCGGCCGGCGCTGCACCTCGTCGAGCGGTTCACGCGCATCGACGAAGAAAACATCGACTACGTGTTCACGATGACCGACCCCGAGATGTTCACCCGGCCCTGGACCGCGCAGGTCCCGATGACGACCGATCACGCGTCGCGCGGTGTCACGTCGGGCCCGATGTACGAATACGCGTGCCACGAGGGCAACTACGGGCTGCTGAACATGCTCCGCGGCGCGCGCGCCCAGGAGCAGCAGTGACCGTCTGTGCATGTCGGCTGCGCGGAGGAGCTGAGCGATGAAGCGAACGGCCTTGACGTTGATCGGTGTCGCCGGTCTGGGAGCCGGCATCTTGGCAACGCTGGGCGGCCAGGCCCAGGAAGTGGAGGGCGGCGGCGACGGGCCGCGGTATGCGAACGCGACCGACCTCGTGCGCCCGGACGACTACCGGCAGTGGACCTTCCTCAGCTCCAGCCTGGACATGACCTACGATGCGCCCGGCGCGCGCTCGGGACCAAGCCTCTTCCAGAACGTGTTCGTGAACCCCTCCTCGTACCGGGCCTTCCTCGAAGACGGCCGTTGGCCGGACGAGACGATCTTCGTCCTCGAGATCCGCGAATCGAGCCGGGAGGGCGCCATCAACGACGCCGGCGAGTTCCAGGCGGGCCTCGTGGCGCTGGAGGCGGAGGTCAAGGACGACCGCTTCGCCGACGGCTGGGCGTTCTACGATTTCGGCGTCGCCGGGTCGCTGCGCGACGTGGCCGCGCCGCTCGCGGGCGAGCGCGTCGCCCGCTGCATCGAGTGCCACACCGAGCACACCGCGGTCGAGCGCACGTTCGTCCAGTTCTACCCGACGCTGCTGGAGGCCGCCCGCCGCGCCGGCACCCTCAAGCCGGGCTTCTGAGCCCGGCGTCCGACGCTGCCTGCCGCCCAGCCCGGCAGCCCGCGGAGCAACCCCGCGCCGCGCCCCGGGTCCCCGGCCGGTCCGCGCCGCGGCTTACCTGGTCACGCCGGCCGCCGCCGATTTTCGATCGGGAAGGGAATATCGGTGGCGCGACCGCAGTCTGTACCGAATCGACGACGCCGGACTGATCGGCGACGCCAACCGAGGAGGACCACACATGACACGTCAACGTCTCGCGACCCCGACCGCCAGGACCTCCCTTCTCGCCCCGGCCATACCCATCGCCGCGGAGTCCGGCGGCATCGGTTGCATCGACGCGATTACGCGGCGCCGGGCCTGTGGTGCGGCAGCGGCCATGGCCGCGGTCTTCACCGTCACCTCGGTGGCGGCCGCGGGACCACCGGCTGCACCCGGCGCCGTCCAGGACCACGCCGCGCTCGCCGGCTCGTGGGTCCTCAACGCGGACCTGAGCGACGAACCGCGGCCGCGGCCGCCCGGCCGCGCCGACGATGACGACCGACGCGGGCGCGGCGGCGTCGGCGCGCCCGATCGCGGCGGATCCGGCGGGCGCGGCGGTGGCAGGTTCGGCAGGCGCGGCGGCCGATTCGGCGGCGGCGATCCGCAGCAGATGGCCCGCATGCGCGCCAACATGCAGGAGGCGATGCAGGACCTGCTGGCCGCCGCGCGCCGGATGACGATCGTCGCGGGGCCCGACGAGATCGTGCTGACCTACGACGACGGCCGCGTCGTTCGGCTGATTCCGGACGGTCGGGAGCACGCGGGGCTCGCCGGCACGAGCGCGCAGGTCACGCGCCGGACCCGTTGGCACGGCGCAACGCTGGAAGCCGAGATCGAGCTGCAGTCGCGCGCGGCAATGCGTGTGCAGCAAACCTACGAGGTGCAACGCTCGGACGGCCAGCGGCAGTTGATCGTCACGACGCGCGTCAGCGGCGGCCGGCGCGGCGCCGAGCGCGAGTTCCGGCGCGTCTACGACGCAGACGCGGAACAGCCGTAGGCCTGGCAGCCCGTGGTGAAACCCCGCGGCGCACCGAGACGGGCGAGGCGCCCGCCTGGCAAGGCGCGACGAGGGATGGAAACCCTTCAGAAGCGGTAGCGGAGCCCGATCGTCGCGGCCCAGTACCCCAGCCCCTCGAAATCGAGGAGCCTCGAGTACGGAGTCGAGCCGTCGGGCTGCACCGGCTCGTGGCTGCGGTTGACGATGAACGTCACATCCTCCTGCAGGTCGGCGAACTGCGCCCAGCGCACCGTGCCGACGAACGACACGCGGTCGGTCGCGGCGTAGTCGACCCCCACCGGCACCTGCCAGCCGAACTGCCGACCGCTGATGCTCGCGTCCATCAGACTGATGGTGCCTGCCGCCGCCCGCTTGGCGGCTTCCGGCCAGTCGGTCGTGTAGCGGATGTCCAGATAGCCCTGGGCCACCGTCTTGCGAATCCACCGGTTGCTGAAGTCGAACCCCGTCCAGGCCCAGCCGACGCCCACGCCCGCGAAGGGCGTCACGCGCGACGCGTTCCGAAAGTCCCAGTACGCGTTCACGAACGCCTGCGTGGCGCGGAAGTCGGCGATGGCGGCCGACGGCGGGGCGAGCGGGTTCCATTGGGAGTCGACGCCCGGATCGGCCAGGTCCTGCCCGCCCGCGCTCACGATCGCGCGGTCGCCGCCGTGACTCCTGTGGAGCACCTCAGCCTCCACCCGCAACCGGTCGAACGCCCGCCCGACGCGAACGGCGCCCGTGAGCCCGGTCCCCGGCGCGAGATCGCTCCACCACCACCGACCCTCCTCCGGCCGGCAACCCGCATCGGTCGGCGCCTGAAACCCCGTGCCAGCGTAGAGCCACGGATCGCACCGCGTCGGGGTTCGGATGCCGGAAGCGCTCTGGACCAGCCCGTCGGCCCGCGCGATACCCACATCGATGCCGACGTACCACGGCCGCTCCTGCGCGGCGGCGGGCGTGATCGCCATGCCAATCGCTGTAGCGAGCGGGAAGAGGAACCGAAGCGCGAGACGAACGTTCATCGACAACTCCTATTGCTGCGTACCACCGGCGCGAGCCAGTGTCCTGTAACAGTGCTTCACGAGAGTACTACCCCGCGTAGGCAGCGCGCGGTCGGTGGCGAAACGAGCGATGCTCGCCAGGATCTCGTCGGCCGACTTCGTCCACACGAAAAGGCCGGCCGGTGGCGTTGTGGACCGCAAGGAACTCGCGCCCCTCGCTCGAGCGTGACCACCCCGCGTCGTGTGTGCGCCGCTCGGGTCGTCCCGGCGGCATCGGCAAGTGCGGCGACGTGCGGCCTGAGTAACCTCGCCCTCAACCGAGCAGGCGAAGCGCCGCGATGACGAGCCCGGCGATACCGAGCATGCGCCACGTCAGGCGGGTCTCCGCAGCGCTGATCCGGGTCGACAACCGCGTATCGAGGTTCGCCATCTCGGTGCGTACCCCCGCGATTTCGGTGCGCAGCTCGGCGCGCATCTCGGTCAGGCCAGCCTTGAACTGGTCGGTCGTCACGTGATTGCCGTGTTCGACGACCAACCTCAGGGCGTCCGTGAGGGCGTCCGCCTGAGCCGGCGTGAAGTCGACAGCAGTCAGTGATCGGGCGACAGCGTGCGTGTCAAGCATCGGTCAGATTTTCCAAAATCCCGGACACGGCCACTGCCCAGCGCTCCGGCCATCGGCGGGTCTGGCGTACTTCCGGACAGGGGCAGCGGTGAGAGCCGTCCGAGCCATCCGAGCCCTATACGCCAAGCATGGTTGCTGAGCAACCCCGGTCGCTTCGCGTGTGAGACACGCCGCCCCGTTTCCGTTGGGGGCCGCCAGCGCCCGGCCGTGGATTCTGCGGCGCCCACAGTCATCACCATCATCTTCATCAACCGTTCAAAGATCAACTCCAGACAAGCGATGCACGAGCTGAGCCCACCGACGGGCGTCGAGACCCGACTGAGCCATTACCAGCCGAACCCGACCCCTGAATTGCCTCATGACCAGCCCGTACGCCGAACAAGAGCTCACTCGGCGGCGGCGCTTCATGAGGTAAATCCCGCTGCCATCTCGACTTGCCCTGCCACAGAGACAGGCCCAGAGAGACAAAGCCAAGCAGGAGGGCGACTACTACCGCCCAAGTGGTGGCGTACTGTGTGACGTTGCGGTGCCACCAGTTCACGCGCATCTTGTAGTGGGTCCACGCGGCGTTTACCATTGAGTGAGTGTCAGCATCCGTAGCCTGCACGTGACGGTCTCCGACGTGCTCGACTACCTGGCGTCCGAGGAAACTCTCCTCCGGGACTTCCCGAACCTGACGCGCGAAGGCATCCGGGCCTGCCTCTCGTTCGCCGCTGATCACGACCGCCGACCTGAGTTCGTTTTCGATCCGATCGATCTCGGTCTGCAGACGATTGACGCCCCGCTCGAGGTCGAGCCTGGTCCACAGGTCTTGACGACGTCGGTGACGATCCTCATCTGTGTCCCTTGCGAGACCAGTGTCGTCCAGCCGGCGGGCTGCCAGAGCTACTGCCGGGCAATCTCACCCGTGAAGCACCGCACCACCAGGTTCTCGGCCGCCGGGGCCGCGTGGTAGTGATAGCCGAGCAGGTCGCTGTCGTGGCCGCCACACCGGTCGAGATCGTTCGCGGCCGCGACCGGGGTGAAGAGGGCGTAGCCGTCGAGCGCATAGGCGAAGTGGCGGCCGTGGCCGGCGACCTCGACGCCGGAACAACCCATCGCAGCATGCACGTGATAGCCCTCGAATGGGTTGAAATGCCCGCCGCAGTCGTCGAAGGCGGCAATGGTATAGGCGCTCAGGATGTCCCTCACCGGCGCACTGCCGTCGATGCGTACCCCGTTGAGCGTGACGCCGAGGAACCGCGCATTGCTCGTCGGCGCGGCGGCGGCCACGGGGCGGGTCGGGATCAGCACCGTCGTGGTGACCGGCTGGCCACCGGGGAGCCAGGCGACGCGGCCCTCTACGCAGTGGTTCCGGTACTCCGGGGCGACATTGGGTCTGGCCGCGCCTTCGAAGGCTTCTCTGGTATTGGTGACGTTGACATTCCCGTTCTCGTCGTAGAGGCGCCAGTTGTCGTCGCCGTAGAGCGACGCGAGCCCCGTAATGAACTCGCCGTCCACGTCGTACAGGCCGGCGCCATCGAACCAGATGCCCCCCTGCGCGGCAGTCGACGACGTGGTCGGCGGGCAGAACGGTCCGACTGCGTGATCGACCGGCAGACCGGCTACCGTGATCCGGTAGCAGGTGGTCGCGGTGCCGCCGGACAAGGTGCAGGGCTCTGTCGTGACACCCCTGGCCAGCGCTCCGGACAGGAACAGGCTGACGTCGGGGCCGGCCGCCGTTAGACCCGGCGCCGCCGGCACTCCCGACGGCGCCGTGGGCGTCAACGCGTCGCCGCTGCACGCCGCCGCCACGAATGCAGCCGCACTCAGCGCGGGGATGGCACAGCGCAGAAGTGTGACGCTGTGGGTTGTCAAGGCAGTGCGAAGACGAACAGGTTGTTGCCGATGCTGGGGCGCAGCTCGGGGGTCAGCAGGGCGAACGCCTGCGCGTTGCCGGATGGACCCGTGCTGATGGCGACGTACTGGCGGCCGTCGACGGCGTAGGTCATGGGGAAGCCGCTGATCGACGACCCGAGGTTGATCTCCCAGAGCACGGCGCCGGTCTCGTGGTCGAGCGCGCGGAAGCGGCCGTTGACGTCGCCGAAGACGACGAGGCCGCCGCCGGTGGCCATGACCGACATGGTGGCGGCCCGCTGCCGGTAGGTCCAGCGCGTCGCGCCGGTCTCGGCCGAGATGGCCTGCACTATGCCGAGCTGGTCCTCGCCGGGCGTGAGCTGGTGGCGAACGATGAGCGCGTACAGCTCGACGGCCAGATTCTCCTCGCTGCCGGCGCTGCCGGCCAGCATCCGCCCGCAGGTGTTGCGCAGGGGCATGTACATGGTGTTTGTCAGGGGGCTGTAGGCGCCGGCCTCCCAGTCCTTGCCACCGTGGTAGGTGGGGCACGCGAGGACCTGTTGGCCCAGGCTCGAAAAGATGAGCTCGGCGTTCTCCGTCACGGCGCCCGTCGCGCCGTCGATGTCGCTGATGACGTTCTGGGTGATGGTCGGTGTGGCCCACAGGAACTCCCCGGTCTCGCGGTCGAGCGTGTAGACCACCCCCGTCTTGCCCGGGATGCCGGTGACCACCCGGCGGCGCTCGCCCGGCAGCAGCCGCGGGTTGATCCAGCTCACCGCGCCGGCATCCGGTGCCACAGCCGTGTCGACCAGCAGACGCTCGAAGGGATGATCGAGGTCCCAGTGGTCGTTCAGGTGCTGATAGTGCCAGACGATCTCGCCGGTGTCCGCGTCCAGCGCGAGCGTCGAGTTGTGGTACAGGTGCGTGTTCTCCGCACCGCCGAGCATGAACTTCGGGGCCGGCGAGGTTACGGACGTGCCGACGTAGACGAGGTCGAGCTCGGGATCGTAGGCGGGCGGCATCCACGAGCCGACGTGGCCCCGCTGCTCGTAGGGCACATCGCCCCACGTCTCGTAGCCGGGCTCGCCGGGTGCCGGAATCAGTTGGGTACGCCACAGCTCGCGGCCCGTCAACGGATCGTGCGCGGTGATGACGCAGGCCTCCGGGCCGCCGGCCGGCATGCAGCCGCGGCCGGAGACCACCCGGCCGCCCGCGATGATCGGACCGGAAGTCTGATGGGCCGGGTGCACCTGGTAGTCGAGGATTTGCGTCTCCCAGACCTGGCGGCCGGTGGCGGCATCCAGCGCGAAGATGTGGTCGTCGGTGCTGGTGTTGATGATCAGCCGGTCGTAGATGGCGATGTTGCGGTTGGTCGTCGTACCGATGGTGACGAACTCGGCGAGGTCGTCCGGCTGCGGGCGGCGATGCTCCCAGAGCAGGTCACCCGTGACCGCGTCGAGGGCCTGGATGACGTCGCGCGGATTCGGCATGTACATGACGCCGTCGTAGACCAGGGGCGTCCCTTCCTGACTGCCCGGGGACAGGGCACGCGACCAGACCAGGCGCAGGTCGGCCACGTTGCCGCGGTCGACCTGGTCGAGGGGGCTGTAGCCCCAGCCGTCGGTCCTGCGGCGCCAGCTCAGCCAGTCGCCCGGGGCCGGCTCCTCCAGCATCGCGTCCGTGACGGGTACGAAGTCGTCGCCGGACTGGGCCGCGGCGGGCGCCGCGAAGAGCAACGACAAGCCGACCGCGACGAGCCTCCTGCTGGCAGACATGTGCCCCCCTCTGGAGTACCGGAGAAAAACCGAAAACTGCGTGAGTATACGCGCGATCGGGCCGTTTGCCGCCCGCCCGCGGGCGGGCCCTCGCCAGGCGCCCGGGGACGGGCTGCGGCGGCCGCCGCAGCACCGGTCAGCACGCCCGGGCCGGCGGAGTTGACTGGAGGCGCCGCCCGGATTTGAACCGGGGATGGAGGTTTTGCAGACCTCTGCCTTACCACTTGGCGACGGCGCCGAAGGTGGGAAGTCGGCGGCGGGAAGAACGAATGGAGCGGGAAACGGGATTCGAACCCGCGACTTCGACCTTGGCAAGGTCGCACTCTACCACTGAGTTATTCCCGCTCGCTCCGCAGCCCGCGCCGCTGCTGCGGCGTGCGCTGCCCGCCAGTAGACAGCGTACCATGGGGCCGGCCCTGCATCAAGCCGGCGCCCGCGCCCGCTCAACGGCCGGGCGCGAAGAAGGCGTCGGTGACCACCTCGACGCGCGGCGGCCCCTCTCCCAGGTCGACCGCCACGATGTCGAAGCGGCAGGGAACGCCGACGGTCCGGCTGCGGGAGAGGTAGTCGAGGGCCATACGCGTCAGCTTGCGCTGCTTCAGGCGCGTGACTGCCGCCAACGGCCCGCCAAAGCGCTGGTCCGAACGGGCCTTGACCTCGACGAAGACGAGTACGCCGTCGTCCTTCGCCACGATGTCGATTTCTCCGTGGCGCGTGCGGTAGCCGCGGGCAAGAATTGCATACCCCCGGCGGCGCAGCTCGCGGCAGGCCAGCTCCTCGCCCTGCCTGCCGAGGTCCGCCTGATGCTGGGTCGGCACCCGGACGAATATTGCAAGAATTCGGCCCGACGCGAGGCCGGGTGGACCGGACCTACTTCCGCTTCCAGCGGGTACCTGCGACGCCGTCCTCCAGGACGACGCCGCGCGCCTCGAGTTCGGCGCGGATCCGGTCGGCGACCGCGAAGTCCCGGTGGCGGCGGGCGGCCTGCCGCTGCGCGATCAGCCGCTCGATTTCGTCCACGGGGACCGGCGGCGCAGCCTCCTCGGCACGTCGCAGACCAATGACGCCGAGCACCTGATCGAAGTAGCCGAACGCCTCGCGCAGCACCTGCACGTCGTCCCTGCCGATCTCGCCGGCGTCGATGGCGGCGTTCACGTCGCGCACGAGCTCGAACACCACGCCCAGTGCGCCCGGCGTGTTCAGGTCGGCCCGCAGCATGTCGGCGAACGCACTCCGGGCCGCCGCGGCGCGCCCGCCGAGCCCCGGATGCGAGCCGTCCGCCCCGACCGTGTCGAGACGCGCCAGGCAGTCCATCAGCCGCGTCAGCGCCTCCTCGGCCTGCGCCAGGCTGTCCCAGTTGAAGCGCAACTGCTTCCGATAGTGCGTCGAGAGCAGGACGTACCGCAGCGCCGACGCACGATGCCCGCGTTCCAGGATGTCGCGGACCGTGAGCACGTTGCCCTCGGACTTCGACATCTTGCCGCCCTGATCGATGAGGAGATGCTCGACGTGCACCCAGAAGCGCGCGAACTGCTTGCCCGACGCCCCCTCGGACTGCGCCACTTCGTTCTCGTGGTGCGGGAAGATCAAGTCGACCCCGCCGGCGTGGATGTCGATGGGAGGCTCGCCGAGCAGCCGCAACGCCATGGCCGAGCACTCGATGTGCCAGCCCGGGCGCCCCGGCCCGATACCGAAGTCCCAGGTCGGCTCGCCGGGCTCCGTCGCCTTCCACAGTACGAAGTCGCGGGCGTCCTGCTTGGCGTACTGGTCGGCGTCGATCCGGACGCCGGGCTTGATCCCGTCATGGTCCAGGCGCGCCAGCCGGCCGTACCCGGGCAGCGTGGCGATGGCGAAGTAGACCGAGCCGTCGCTCCGATACGCGTGGCCGCGCGCCTCCAGCGCCTCGACCATGGCGACCATGGCGCGGAGGTTGTCCTCGTCGGTCGCCCGCGGGTACTCCTCCACCGGCTCGATGCCGAGCGCGCCGGCATCCTCGCGGAACGCGGCGATGTAGCGGTCGGTGTACTCGCGCAGGGAAACCCCTGCCTCCCGTGAGGCACGGATGGTCTTGTCGTCGACGTCGGTGAAGTTGACCACCTGCCGGACGTCGAATCCCGCAACGTGCCGCAGCGTCCGCCGCAGGACGTCCAGCGCGACGAAGGTGCGGAAATTGCCGATATGGCCCCGTGCGTAGACGGTCAACCCGCACGCGTACATGCGTACGGTGCCGCCGCGCGCCGGCGCGAACGTGTCCTGACGGCGGGTCAGCGTGTTGTAGAGCAGCACGGCAGCAGCGGACCTAGGACACCCGATCCGGCAGAGGCCGGGTCAGCGTGCAGCACTCGGTGCCCGGCTGCCCGGGCCGGCGGGCCTCGTCGTCACAGACGTAGTGGACGCGAATCTCCATTTCCCGATCGCTGGTTGCGAAGCTCAGGCTCAGGCTCGCCTGCGCCTGCGGCCCGCTCTCGCCGAACGCGCCGGCGGTGGCCTGCACCACCGCCTCGGCCACCGTTCTGGCCTCGACTCGCGGGTAGCCGACATAGCTCACCATCCGCTCGCACATCATCGCCAGCAGGGATTGGAACCGCAGGTCGCAGGGAACCCGCAGCTCGAGTCGCAACGGTCCGCTATCCGCCGGCTGCCCCTCAACCATGCTTCACCACTTACAGCGACATGCGGCCGAAGAGGGCCCGCGCCTCCTCGCAATCCGACGCGATCTGACGCCGCAGCGCGTGGGCATCGGGAAAGGCCCGTTCCCCCCGCAGGCGACGGATGAACGCGAGACGCAACTGGCGGCCGTACAGATCGTCCTCGTAGTCGAACAGGTGCGCTTCCACAACACGCTCCCCGTTCATCTCGAACGTGGGACGGAGCCCGACGTTGGTCACCGCCGGGTGAATCACCCTGTCCAACGTGACGGCCGCCGCGTACACACCGTCCGGCGGCAGGATCTCGTTCTCCGTCCGGAGGTTCGCTGTGGGAAACCCTTGCGCGTGCCCCCGCCCGGCCCCCGGCACCACCTCGCCGTCGATGTAGTAGTGGTGGCCGAGCAGCGCCCCGGCCTCGTCGACGTCGCCGTCGTCGACGAGGCGCCGGATCCGCGTGCTGCTGACGACGAACTCCTTGTAGCGCACCGGGGCCACCTTCTCCACGCGAAACCCGAGGCGCGCCCCCAGCGACCGCAGCAGGGAGAAGTTGCCGCTGCGGTCGTGGCCGAACAGGAAGTTGTCGCCCACCCACACCTCGGCGACCTGCAGCCAGTCCACCAGCACGCGGCGCACGAACGTCTCGGGCTCCCAGCGCGACAGCTCGGGCGTGAACCGTACGATCGCCGCCCCGTCCATTCCCGCCTGCGCCAGACAGTCGAGCTTCTGCTCGAGCGTCATCAGAAGCGCCGGCGCCCGGTCGGGCCGCACGACGCGGGGCGGGTGCGGATCGAAAGTCAGAACCGCCGCCGTCCCGGCCAGCTCCTGCGCGCGCCGGCGCACCCGCTCGACGATCTTCGCATGCCCCCGGTGCAGCCCGTCGAAGTTGCCGAGAGCCAACACGGTCTGCGACCACTGCGGCGGGCAGGAGTCGTCGGGATGGTGAATGATGTCCACGATCGACCTTCGATCATAATCCGATCGCCCCGAGGCTGGCCGTGGCGGCGCGGCACGTCGCCGCGCTCGTGCGCTCGTCCGCATCCAGCACGAGCCCGTCGTGGGCCAGGCACATCCCAGGTGGCAGACGCTCGCACGTGTCGGCGTGCCGCAGGTCGTGCGACATGTGCGTAAACCAGGTGCGGCCCGCCCCGATGCGCCGCGCCGCCGCCACGGCCTCCTCCAGGTTGAAGTGGGTCTTGTGCGGCCGGCGCCGCAGCGCGTCCAGGACCAGCACGTCGAGCCCGCGCAGCAGGGGCCACGAAACGGCCGGGATCTCGCTGCAGTCAGTCAGGTAGGCGAACGTCCCGACGCGGTAGCCCAGCACGGGGCGCCGTCCGTGCCGGAGCGGAATCGGAATGAACGTCCGGCCGGCGGCGGAGAACGGCCCGGACAGCTCCCACAACGCAAGCTGCGGCAGGCCGCCGCCGCGCGGTGTGTCCGGATCGAAGACGTACGCGAACATGCGGCGCACGTCCGCCAGCGTGCGGGCATCGCCATAGCAGGGAACTGCCCCGCCCTGCCGGAAGTTGTAGATGCGCACGTCATCGAGGCCGAGAACGTGGTCCGCGTGGCTGTGGGTCAACAGGATCATGTCGACCCGGTCGACATGGAACCGCAGCGCCTGTGCCCGCAGGTCGGGCGACGCGTCGACCAGAACGGAGAGACCATCGTCGAGCCGCAAGTGCACGGACGGACGCCAGCGCCGGTCGCGTGCGTCGGCCGACGTGCACGTGTCGCAGTCGCACCCGATGACCGGAACGCCGGTCGAGGTCCCGGTCCCCAGAAATGTCACCCGCACGAGTCAGGACTCGGCGCCCTGCCGGGCGTCGCGGTAGCGCTGCTGCAGCTCGTGGAGCACCTGTCGGATGAGACGCTCTTCGTCCGCGGTCAGGTTCCCGCGGGTCTTGTCCTTGAGCAGCGCGAGCAACTCGATGGCGCGACCGGCCGCGTCGAGATTCGGCGGCGGCTTCACGCCGGATTCCCGATCGGCGACATCGCCGAAGTGCACGGCGGCGGTCGTGGCGAGCGACACCACGAGCGCGTTGAACGACACCGGCGAAGACACGGGCAAGCGGCATGCTAGCATACCGGCCACCATGCCCGAGCCCGCCGGCGGGTCCAGCGGCCCGAAGTTCGCACGACTGGTCGACATCATGCGCACGCTGCGTGCTCCCGGCGGGTGCCCGTGGGACCGGGAACAGACCCTGGCGTCGCTCCGGCCGTTCGTGCTCGAGGAGGCCTACGAGGTGCTCGACGCCATCGACCGGGCGGATGCGGCCGCGCTGTGCGACGAGCTGGGCGACCTGATCTTCGAGGCAATCTTCCTGGCGCAGGTGTGCGCCGAAGAGGGCCGGTTCACCATCGCCGACGCACTCGACGCGGCCGCAGCGAAGCTGATCCGCCGGCATCCCCACGTATTCGGCGACGGCGACCGCGCGGGTGCGGACGGGCTGACCGCAGCCGACGTCAAGCGGCGCTGGGAGGAAATCAAGGCCGGCGAGCGTGCAGCCGCGGGGCAGACCGCCAGCCTCCTCGGCAGCGTCCCGCCCACGTTGCCGGCGCTGCTGCGTGCCTATCGCATCGGCAAGCGGGCGGCCACGGTCGGCTTCGACTGGGCACGGCCCGACGACGTGCTGCGCAAGGTGCGGGAGGAGCTGGCCGAGGTGGAGGCCGCCCGCGAGCAGGGCGCGACCGCCGCGGTCGAGGACGAGATCGGTGACCTGCTGTTCGCCGTGGTGAACCTCGCGCGCCATCTCGGCATCGAGCCTGAAGGCGCGTTGAGCCGCGCGACCCGCAAGTTCCAGGACCGGTTCGCCGCGCTCGAACGGAGCTTCGAAGCCCGCGGCAAAGCCCTGCGGGACGCCTCCGTGGACGAGATGGACCAGGCCTGGACCGCGATCAAGCGTGCGGAGCCCTGACCGCCGACCGTCAATCCGCGGGGTCGCCCACCGCCCGGGCGCGGATGTTCTCGCCGTCGGAGCAGATCTCGATCGCCCCGACCCGCCCGGTTTCCAGGACGACGGCGCCAGCCGCCTCGTAGCGGCGCACGACCTCGGGCGCGGGATGGCCGAAGCGGTTTGCCCGGCCGGCGCTGACGATGGCCAACTCGGGGTCGAGCGCGGCGACCAGCGCCGGCGAACTCGACGTGCGACTCCCATGGTGGGGCACCTTGAGCACGCGCCGGGCCGCGGGCGGCAGCAGGCCGGCCAACCCCGCCTCGACCTCGGCGCCGATGTCGCCCGGCAGCACGAACGAGACTTCGCCATGCCGGATCTCGAGCACCAGCGAGTCGTCGTTGCGCACGCGTTGCCGCTCCCATTCGGGAGCCGGCGGGTGCCAGACGATGATCTGCACGCCGCCGATGTACAGCGTCTCGCCCGCCTGCCGGGTGCGCCAGGCTGAGCCGCCCTCCAGCGCGCGCGCCCGCAGTCGACGCAGCAGACCGGAGCCCGGCACCGGTACGCCCTCCCAGACCTCCCGGGGCCGGAAGTCGCGGAGCACGGCCTCGGCCCCGCCCACGTGGTCGAGATCCCCGTGCGTCAGGGCCAGGTAGTCGAGGCGCCGCACGCCTGCCCGCCACAGCACCGGGGCGACGACGCGCTCGCCCACTGCGGAGACGCCCCACGGCACGCCCGCGGCGTCCACGAGCAGCGATTCCCCGGTCGGGAACTGCACGAGCGTCGCGTCGGCCTGATCGACGTCGAGGAACAGCGCCCGCACGGACGCCTCGCCCGGACAGGCGTTGCCGCCGCGGCCCGGCGCCACCCCCGCGGCCAGCGCCAGCCCCGTCGCCGCGGCCAGACCTGCGCCCACCGCGCGCAGCACCCGCTGGCGGCCGGCCGCCAGCACGAGCCCCCAGCCGCTGTAGTAGCCCATCGTCAGCAGCGGTCCCGGCGGCGGCACCCGCCAGGCGAGCTGCGGGAGCACGTCGACGAGGCGAGCCGATTCGACGATGCCGGTTGCAGCGACGTGCGCGACCAGGCCGCAGAAGGCCGCGGCGGCAGTGGACACGCCGGACGCCCCGACCGCCAGCAGGCCCGCGACCTGCGCCAACGTCATCAGCGGGATGGCGGCGAAGTTGAGGAGCAGCCCAGCTGCCGTGACCTGCGAGAAGGCCGCGGCGGCCACCGGGAGCAGCGCGAGCTCGGCGCAGACGGTGGCAGCCAGCAGTCCCGCGGCCCCGAGCAGCACGCGCACGGCCCAGCCTCCCCCGGGCAGCAGGCCCATGCGCGCGCGGCCGAGCAGGCGCGGCACGCCGACGAGGATGCCGAGCGTGGCGCCGAACGTGAGGAGAAAGCCCGCCTCGGCCAGCACCAGCGGCGTCGCGGCCACCAGGCAGACGGCCGATAGCGCCAGGGTGTTGAGCGACGAGGTGCGCTGGTCGGCGGCGCGCGCGGCCAGGAACAGGGCCGCCACGAATGTGGCGCGGGCCACGGACGGCTCCGAGCCGACGATCTGCCAGTACGCCAGCAGGGAGGCGAGGGCGCCGACGGCGGCGGCGCGCGGCGGCACGCCGCTCAGGCGCAGGACGGCGAGGAGCACGCTGGTCAGAATGGCGATGTTGCCGCCCGAGATGGCAATGACGTGGAACGTGCCGGCTGCCTGCAGGCGCCGCCGGGTGTCCCGATCGAGGCCGGCCCGGTCGCCGATGAGGATCGCGGTCACGATGCCGGCGGAACCCCGGCCGTAGGGCCCGACCGTGGATTCAACGGCGCGGCGGACGAATGTGCGGGCCGCGGCCGACACCTCCTGCCGGCGCGACCCGCCGGCGACGACTTCCACGAGCAGCGCGCTCTTGACCGAGCCGAGCAGGGCGATGCCGCGCCGCATGAGCACGCGTTCCTGGTCGGCCACTCCCGGGTTGAGGAAGCGCGGCGCGCGCCGGAACGCGACCGGCATCCGCACCTGCCGGCCGGCCACCCATTCGCCCACGCGCTCGCCGACGTAGCGGCCGGCCACCGTGACCCGGGCACCGCCGGCCACCGCGCGCTCCCGGCCGTCGGCGTGGACGCGCTCGACATCGATCAGCAGGCGGGCACCGAAGTCGGTCAGTGTCGCATCGCGCAGCAGGCGCCCCTGCACGACGACGACTGCGGCGGGGTCGTGCCCTGCCTGCCAGCCCGCGTACCAGCGTCCGAGGCTCGGTGCGTCGGCCGTTGCCGCTGCCTGCGCGCCGAGCAGCAGTCCGGCCAGCACGAAACCGGCGGCGGCGGCCGTGACGAACGAGCGCCGGGCGTCGAGCAGCAGCGCGGCGAGGGCGCCCATCCAGGCCAGCACGCTGGCGGGCAGCGCGAGCCCCGCCACGAGGTCGGGGGCGTGCCCGCCGAGCGCGGCCCCGGACAGGAACGCGAGCGCCGGGAGCAGCGCCGGGCAGCGCATGCCCGGGGCACGATGCAACCTGCCGGCCACCCGCGGCGCTGCCCACGTGTCACCCGCCCGCGGCGGCCGGAGGCGGCAGAACAGGCAGAATCAGCCACCCGCGGACCACCGCGAGGCGGCAGATGACGCGCGCCGCGGCGGCCGGAGGCGGTGCCGGCGGCTACGAGCTGGAGGCCGCCATGCGCTTGTGGTACTCCTGCAGGGGCAGGACGTTCAACTCCTCCGAGCGGAGCGCGCGGATGGCGCTCACGGTGGCGGACGCGCCGGTCAGTGTGGTGATGCACGGCACGCCGAGCATCATGGCCACGCGGCGCATGGTCAGATCGTCGAAGAACGACTCGCGCCCGAGCGGCGTGTTGATCACGAGATCGACCTCGCGATTGAGGAGACGGTCCCCGACGTGGGGCCGGCCCTCGTTGACCTTGAAGACCACCTCGGCATCGAGGTCGTGTGCGCGGAGATAGGCAGCGGTGCCGCGTGTGGCCAGCAGCTCGAACCCGAGCTCCGCCAGGCCGCGCGCGATCGGCACTACGTTGGGCTTGTCCTCGTCATTCACACTGATGAACGCCCGGCCGGCATCCGGCAGACGCTGGCCGGCGGCGAGCTGGGCCTTGGCGAACGCGGCGCCGAAACTCGACGCGCCGCCCATCACCTCGCCGGTCGATTTCATCTCGGGACCCAGAATCGAATCGACGCCGGGGAATCGCACAAAGGGAAAGACCGGGGTCTTGACGAAGACGCCGGCGACATCGAGGTTGCCGACCAGATCGAGATCGGCCAGACTCTTGCCGACCATGACGCGCGCCGCCACCTTGGCGAGCGGCACGCCGGTGGCCTTCGACAGGTATGGCACCGTCCGCGAGGCGCGCGGGTTGACCTCCAGGATGTAGACCGTGTCGTCCTTGATCGCGAACTGGATGTTGAGCAGCCCTACCACCTTCAGCGCCCGCGCCACGCGCCGCGTGTAGTCGCGGATGACCGCCAAGTGCCGTTCGGGTACGAGATAGGGCGGCACGACGCAGGAGCTGTCGCCCGAGTGGATGCCGGCCTCCTCGATGTGCTCCATGATGCCGCCGATGACGACCGCGCCGGTGGTATCGGCCACCGCGTCGACATCGAGCTCGAACGCGTCCTCCAGGAACTTGTCGACCAGAATCGGGTGCTCCGGCGACGCGTCCACCGCCTCGGTCATGTAGCGGTCGAGGGCCGCGGCGTCGTAGACGATGGCCATCGCTCGCCCACCCAGCACGTAGGACGGCCTGACCACCAACGGATACCCGATCGACTCGGCCACCGCGCGCGCCTCGGCGCGAGACGTGGCGATGCCGCTACGCGCCTGGGGAATCCCCAGGTCCCACAGCAGCCGGGCGAAGCGCTTGCGGTCCTCGGCCAGATCGATTGAATCCGGCGAAGTCCCGATGATGTCGACGCCCGCCGCCTGGAGTCCCAGCGCGAGCTTGAGCGGCGTCTGGCCTCCGAACTGCACGATGCACGCGACGCTGCCGCCCGCCGAACGCTCGCGGGCGATGACCGCCGCGACGTCCTCCAGGGTCAGCGGCTCGAAGTACAGCCGGTCCACCGTGTCGTAGTCGGTCGAGACCGTCTCCGGGTTGCAGTTGACCATGACGGTCTCGAACCCCTCGTCGCGCAATGCGAACGCCGCGTGGCAGCAGCAGTAGTCGAACTCGATGCCCTGCCCGATGCGGTTGGGCCCGCTGCCCAGGATGACGACCTTCGGCCGCTCGTTCGGCTCGGCCTCGCACTCGGCTTCGTACGTGCCGTAGAGGTACGGCGTGAACGACTCGAACTCGGCGGCGCACGTGTCGATCCGCTTGTAGACAGCGCGCAGGTCCGCCTCGTCGCGGCGCGCCGCGACCGCCGGGGGCTCGACGCCAGTCAGGCGTCCCAGCTCCTCGTCGCCGACGCCGCTGCGCTTCAGCGCGCGGAGGAGGTCGGTGGACATTTCTCGCCAGTCGACCACGCCCGCCGACCGGCGCAGTGCCACCAGCTCCGCGAACTGGGTCAGGAACCAGCGGTCGATGCGGGTCGCCGCGTGGAGCCGTTCGATCGTCCAGCCGCGCTCGAGGGCCTCGAAGATTGCCCACATGCGCCGGTCGTTCGGCGCCACGAGCTGCTGCTGAAGCCGTCTGGCGTCCTCGTCCTCCGCGGCCGCCTGCCCGCGGCCGAAGACGAGGCCGGCACGTCCCAGCTCGAGCGAACGGATCCCCTTGAGAAACGCCTCCTTGAACGTGCGGCCGATGGCCATGGCCTCGCCCACCGACTTCATCTGCGTCGTCAGGGTGCGGTCCGCCTGCGGGAACTTCTCGAACGCCCAGCGGGGGATCTTCACGACCACGTAGTCGATCGTCGGTTCGAACGAGGCCGGCGTCAGGCGGGTGATGTCGTTCGGAATCTCCTCGAGGCGGTAGCCGAGGGCCAGCTTCGCGGCGATCTTGGCAATCGGAAAGCCGGTCGCCTTCGACGCCAGCGCCGACGAGCGTGACACGCGCGGATTCATCTCGATGGCGAGCATGCGGCCGTCGTCCGGATTGACCGCGAACTGGATGTTCGACCCGCCGGTCTCGACGCCGACGCGTTGAATGATGCGGCGCGCCGCATCCCGCATACGCTGGTATTCCTTGTCGGTCAGCGTGAGCGCCGGCGCGACGGTGATGCTGTCGCCGGTATGGACGCCCATCGGGTCGATGTTCTCGATCGAGCAGACGACCACGAAGTTGTCGGCGGCGTCGCGCATCACCTCGAGCTCGAACTCCTTCCAGCCGATCACGGACTCCTCTACCAGAATCTCGTGCACCGGACTCAGCTCGATGCCGCGGCCCGCCAGCTCGCGGTACTCCTCGATGTTGTAGGCGATCCCCCCCCCGACGCCGCCCAGCGTGAAGGAAGGCCGGATGATGACCGGGAAGCCGAAGCGTTCGCTGCACGCCAGCGCCTCCTCGAGCGAGCGTGCGTACTCGCTGGCGGGGACCTCGATGCCGATCGACGTCATCGCCTGGCGAAACTGCAACCGATCCTCGGCCACCTTGATCGCCTCGATGGAGGCACCGATGAGCTGCACGCCGAACTCGTCGAGCGTGCCGCGTTCCGCGAGCTCCACGGCGAGGTTGAGCGCGGTCTGTCCGCCGACCGTCGGCAGCAGGGCGTCGGGGCGCTCGCGCTCGACGACGGCGCGCGCCATCTCCCAGGTCAAGGGCTCGACGTACGTCCTGTCGGCCACCTCGGGGTCGGTCATGATCGTCGCAGGGTTGCTGTTGATGAGGACGACCTCCAGGCCCTCGCTGCGCAGCGCCTTGCAGGCTTGCGACCCCGAGTAGTCGAATTCGCAGGCCTGTCCGATGACAATCGGGCCGGACCCGATGACGAGCACTCGCTTGATGTCGGTTCGAGGCATGATCGGCTCGGCTAGCGCGGGCTCCGACGTTCCATGGCCTCCATGAACTCCGAGAAGAGATAGTCGGCGTCGTGGGGTCCCGGCGAAGCCTCCGGGTGGTACTGCACGCAGAAGACCGGAAGACGCCGGTGGCGCAGTCCCTCGATCGTGCCGTCGTAGAGGTTGACGTGGGTTACCTCCACGTCGTCGGGCACCGACTCGCTGTCCACCGCGAAGCCGTGGTTCTGCGAGGTGATCTCGACCCTGCTGGTGGCCAGGTTCTTGACGGGGTGGTTGCCGCCCCGATGGCCGAACTTCAGCTTGTAGGTCCGGGCGCCGAGCGCCAGGCTCAGCACCTGGTGCCCCAGGCAGATCCCGAATAGCGGCACGTCGGCGTCGATCAGCGCTCGGGCGTTGGCGATCGCGTAGTCGAGCGGGGCGGGGTCACCGGGACCGTTGCTCAGGAAGACCCCGTCGGGTTCGGACCCCAGCAGCGTCGCGGCCGGCGTATGCGCCGGGAACACCGTCACGCGGCAGCCGTAGGCCGCGAAGCGCCGCAGGATGTTGCGCTTCATCCCCAGGTCGTAGGCGGCAATCCGGAACGGGCGGCGGCCGGAGCGGGCCGGTGCGAGGCAGAACTCCGCGGGCGACTCGTCCGGCGGCGGGTCCCAGTCGGCCGGCTCGGCGCACGTCACGCGGCGGACGAGGTCGGTGCCCTCGATGCGCGGCGCGCCGCGCGCCTCGGCCACCAGCGCCTCCGGGTCCGCCGCGCCGGTGGCGATGACGCCGCGCATGACGCCGGCGGTGCGCAGCAGGCGCGTCAGCGCGCGCGTGTCGACGCCCGTGATCGCCACGATGCCGTGCTCGGCAAGGTAGCTCTGCAGAGTCGTCTCGGCGCGCCAGTTGCTCGCGATGGGCGACGCCTCGCGCACCACGAAGCCGGCGACCTGGGGGCGATCGGATTCCGTGTCGGCGCCGGCCACGCCGTAGTTCCCGATCTGCGGGCAGGTCATCGTCACAATCTGGCCCGCGTACGAGGGATCGGTCAGCACCTCCTGGTAACCAGTCATGTTGGTGTTGAACACCACCTCGCCGCGGGTGGAGCCTGTGGCGCCGGCCGCCGTGCCGCGATACCAGGTTCCGTTCTCGAGCGCCAGAATCGCGTTCATCGTCCGGCAACGAGCTCCAGGGACGCGCCGACCCGCACCTGGTCCGACGCCGAGACGTCGACCGAGGTCACCCACGGCAGATAGCCATCCAGCTCGAGGCGCAGGCTGCGGGTGCCGGCCGCCACGTCGGAGACGACGGTCGGCGTGGTGCCCACCGCACGCCCGTCGATGAAGACCCGGGCGCCTGCCGGCCGCGACTCGATCCGGAGGGCGCCGACCTGGGATGCAGACGGCGAATCGGCAGGGGCGGCCACTGTCGGAGCGGGCGGCGGCACCGTACCGCGCGGCAGCTCGATGGCAATGGACGCGACGGTGGCGGTCGGCGACAGCGTGAGATCGGCGGACTGCGACAGGAACCCTTCGCGGCTCACCTCTACGCGGTAGGTGTCGAACGGCATGTCCCTGAGGGCGAGCGGGGTGCGGCCCCGGTCGACGCCGGCAATGGTCACCAGCGCACCGGGTGGCTCGGTGCGGATCAGCAGCCACCCCGCCGTGGCCACGGGCGGCGGGGCCGGCGGTTCGGGCGCCGCGGGCGACGCAGGCACGACCGGCGCGGCGAGCTGCGGTGGCAAGGAAGACCCGCGCGGCGCCGGAGGCACCGGCGACTCGGCGAAGGACGGAGTCACCTGCGCCGGCGGCTGCAAAGCGGGGCGGGCAGGCGCGGGCGCGGCGCCGGCACGGGGCGACGAGTCCGCAATACTCGCGGGTGCGCCTCCCCGATCGGAGGCGGCACCGGCTTCCGGCGACGCCAGCTCCCGGCCGGCGCCGCGATCCGCCGGCGGCGACTGGTTGCCGGCCAGTTGCAGGCCGACCAGATAGGCGGCGACCGCGCCGACGGACAGCACCACGGCAGTTGCTACCACCGACCCGGAAGCCGAGCGCTGGTGTAGCACGTCGTCGTCCCGGCCATCCGCCGCCGCTCCGGCCCGTTCGTCCCGCGCCTCGGGTTCGTCCATCAGGTCCAGCAGATCCTCGTCGTCGAAGAGTCCCGGCGCGCGCCGTGTCCGCACCGCATCGCTTGCGCGCGTCCTCTTGACAACGGGCTCGGGCTCGCTCTCCCGCTCGAGCGCAGTCGCGGCGATCAGGGAGGGGGCAGGGCGCCGGGATCCCGGTTCAGCCGCATGCTCCGGCTCCGGCTCGGATTCCGGTGTCGCCTCGAAGGCCGGCTCCGGCTCCGCCCGGCGGTCGGGTCCCGACTCCGGTGCAGGTCGCTGCTCCTTCGCCACGGGCTCCGCCGCGCCAACCTCCGCGCCCGTGTGATCTTCGACCGGCTCGGCGGCGAGACCCCGCTCGGCATCCTCGCCACGTCGCGGCGCCACGCCGGGCAGCGGGTCCACGCGGATCTCCGCGGCCGGCTCGGCGCTCTCCCCGGCCGCTTCCCCTCCCTCGGCCGGCTCCACTCCGTCCGCCGGCAGCGGGGCCGGCGTCAGGTCGAGGGCTGCCTCGTCGAACGGCACGCCCACGGCGGCGTGCAGGTCCGCCGCAAAGCGCGCAGCGCTCGCGTAGCGGCTGTCCGCACCATCGGCCAGCGCCGTCTCGAACACCGCCTGCAGCGACTCGACGTCCGCCACCTCGTCGAGCTGCGCCAGCCTGTCAGCCACCTGCGCACCGGTTCCCGCCGCACGCCTGCCCGTCAGCAGCTCGTAGGCGATGGCGGCGAGCGCGAACCGATCGGCGGCCGGGCCGCAGGGCCGGCGCGCAATCGTTTCCGGCGCAGCGTAGGGCCGACGGATGGGCCCGCTCACACCGACCTCCTCCAACGCTGCGACAACCCCGAAGCCGGTCACCCGACCGCCGCTGGGCGTAACGATGACGTCGCGCAGATGCAGGCCGCCGTGCCGCATGCCGCGCGTGTGTGCCGCGTCGATCGCACCGGCCAGGCGGTCGATCAGAGGCAGTGCCTGGTCCAGCGCGGCCGGGGAGTAGTTGCGCATGACGGCATCGAGGGCATCCCCGGCGACGTATTCCTGCGCGAGATACAGCACGCCGTCATCGACGCCGACGGCGGTCGCGGGCACCACGCCCGGGTGGAAGGCGCCCGCGACAACCACCGCTCCGAGGCGCTCGGCCAGCGTCTCCGCCTGCTCGGGCGTGATGTCGACGTGGAACACCTTGACGGCGAACGGGTGATCGTGAGGCGGCTGGTAGGCGCGAAACACGGGGCCCAGGACGCCGGTCCCGATCTCGTGCATCGCACGGAAGGGGCCGAATGCACCCGGCGTGCTTCGTGCATCCGCGTCGTCGGTTGTCAGCGGCGGAGCTCCTGCGGGCTGGCGGTCCGTGATCGTGTGGGACGCAGCACCGGTCGGCTGCGGCCGGCGGTCTCGCCACGGACTGCGATTCGCTGCATGCTATCACGGGAACCGCGGGCGCTCAAAGGCGCCCGGCCCGCGTCTTGACAGCCCCCAAGCCGTCTGAAAGAGTACGCGGGACGTGCCTGCCGGAGCGCCGCCCCACTCGGCGACCGCCTACCAGTCTGCCATCGACCTGCGCCGGTTGACTTGGGCCACGCCTTTCACGCGCGACTACTGTCACGCGTTCGAGCACCTCAAGCCATTCTATCCGGGCCCGCCGGCGGCGCCGGGCAGTTGGCGCGCGGCCATCGCGGCCCGGCAGGCGTCCGGGGGCCGCACGACGGCCATCGCCGGCGTACTGCGCGACCAGCTGCGGGCGCGCGGCGCGCCCCCGGCTGCGCTGGCCGCCGCCGAGCGACTCGGAGAGCCGGATACGGTCGCGGTCGTCACGGGACAGCAGGCCGGACTGTTCGGCGGGCCGTTCTACACGCTGCTCAAGGCGCTGACCGCCATCGCCCTCGCGCGGCAGGCGGAAGCCGAGCACGGGGTGTCTGCAGTTGCCGTCTTCTGGGTGGACGCCGAGGACCACGACCTCGACGAGATCCGTGCCTGCCAGGTGCTCGACGACGACCTCGAGCTGCACCGGATCGCCCTGGACCTCGCGTCGGATGCCGGCCGACCGGGTTCGGCCGTGCGTCTGCCGGATACCGTCGGCACGCTGCTCGATCAGCTCCGGGAGGCACTGCCGCCGACGGAATTCTCCGCGGCGCTCCTCGAGCGCCTCGCCGCGGCGTATGCGCCCGGCTCCGGACTGGTCGAGGCGTTCAGCCGCTGGCTCGACGGCGTGCTCGGAGACCGCGGCCTGGTCGTCTTCGACGCGTCCGACCCCGCGGCCAAGCCGCTGGCCCGGCCGGTCTTCGAGCGCGAGTTGCAACTGCGCGGCGAGGTGTCACGGCTCGCGGCCGCGGCCGGGACGCAACTTGCGGAACGCGGCTACCACGCCCAGGTGCAGCCGGCCGCGGACGCAGTCGCCCTCTTCCACCTGGACGGCACGCGCCGGCCCATTCGCCTGCGGGACGGCGGCTACGCCGTGGGTGACGACCTGCTGACGCCGGAGGCGCTGCGCGCGCGGGTGCGCAAGCAACCGACCGCGTTCAGCCCCAACGTCCTGCTGCGGCCGATTGTGCAGGACACGCTGTTCCCCACCATCGCCTACGTCACCGGACCGCACGAGCTGGCCTATCTCGGGCAGCTCCGCGAGGTGTACCGGCGGTTCGAGATCGCAATGCCGCTGGTATATCCGCGCCTCAGTGCAACGGTCCTGGACCGCGGCGCCGTGCGCTTCCTCGCCCGCTACGAACTCGACCTCGAGACGCTGCAGGCGCGCGACGACGGCGCCCTGAACCAGCTCGTGAGCGCGCAGCTGCCGCCCGCGGTGGAGGCCGCGGTGGGAGCCGCCGAACGCCGCATCGGCGCCGAACTGGACGGTATCGCGGACGGCGTGCCGGCCATCGACCCGACACTGGTCGGCGCCGTGCGCACCACCCGCGAGCGCCTGGAGCGCGACCTGCGCAACCTGCGCGGCAAGATCGTCGCGGCGGCGAAGCGCCGGGACGCCACCCTGCGCCGGCAGTTTCACCGGGCGCGCGCCCAGGCGTTTCCGGACGGGGCGCCCCAGGAGCGCGCGGTCTCGTTCGTGTACTTCCTCAACCGCTTCGGGCCGCCCCTCGTCGACCGCCTGCTCGACGACCTGCCGCTGGATGTCGGCCGGCACTGGCTGCTCACGGTATAATCTGCCAACCGGACGCCCCTCCGGCGCGCCGCAATGAACGAAGAGGTCTTTCACGCGGTCGGCGAGGCATTGCGCCAGGGCGAGCCCGCCTCGCTCGTGACCATCATCCGCACCGAGGGCTCCACGCCCCAGCGCGTCGGGGCCAAGATGGTGGTGTTCGCCGACGGCCGTACGGTCGGCACCATCGGCGGCGGATGCTACGAGAACGACGCGTTCTGGAAGGCGCGCCAGGCCCTGCAGACGCGCAAGTCGGAGGTCGTGCGCTACGAGCTGTCGGACGACATCGCGGAGGAGTCCGGGCTCATCTGCGGCGGTCAGATGGAGGTCTACATCGAGCCGCTCGAGGCGGCCCCGCACCTGTATCTCGTCGGCGGCGGGCACGTGGCGTACCACTTGGCACGGGCCGCCGGCGACGTGGGCTTCCATGTGCACGTTCTCGACGACCGGGAGAAGTTCGCCAACCGCGAGCGCTTCCCGGCGGCGGTCGAAATTGCCGTGGACGCCATTCCGGACTGGCTCGCGCGGGCGAGCTTCACGCCGAATGCCTACGTCGTCATCCTCACCCGCGGGCACCGCTACGACCTCGACGCCCTGCGGGCACTGCTGCCGCACCAGCTCCGCTACCTGGGCCTGATCGGGAGCCGGGCGAAAGTGGCTCGCCTCTACGACGCTTTGCATGCCGAGGGCGTCGACCGCGAGCGCTTTGCGCACGTGCACGCGCCGGTCGGCCTAGCCATCGGCGCGGTGACGCCGCAGGAAATTGCGGTCAGCATCCTGGCCGAGCTGATCGCCGTCAAGTACGGGAAGCTCGCGGCGGGGACGAACGGTCCCGACAACGTCGAGGCCCTGCGCTGGAGCCCGCCCGGGCGCCGGCCCGAAACCGTCCTGGCCGGGGACTGACGACGCACCCGCGGCGGCCCGGCATCCGGACCGGACTGGTATAATGCCGGCAGTTCCATCCGGGCCATGGCTCCTCATCCAGCGCGCGAGACCGCGTACGACGACGAGTTGTCCGACCGGTCACGGAGCATACTCGCGGGCCTGGTCAGACAGTACATCGACAAGGGGGCCCCGGTCTCCTCGCTCTGGCTGACCCGGTACGGCGGCTTTGCCTGGTCGTCGGCAACGGTTCGCAACGTGCTCGCGACCCTGGAGGCACTGGGCTACGTACACCAGCCGCACGCGTCCTCCGGCCGCGTGCCCACCGACCGCGGCTACCGCGCCTACGTCGACCTGCTGCTCGAGTCGCGGCCGACTCCGCAGCCCAGGCCCGACGTGGAGGCCCGCCTGCGGCAGGCGGGTACGGTGAGCGACGTGTTGTCGAACGTTTCGCACGAGCTGTCGCTTGCCTCCCACCAGCTCGGCTTCGCACTGCTGCCGACGTCGGGCGGTGCCTTCCGGCACATCGAGTTCGTCCCCCTGGACGGATCACGCATTCTCGTCGTCGTCAGCGCAGACGGAGACGAGGTGGTGCACAAGGTGGTCGACCTGGGTGAGCGGATACCGGCCAGCGAGCTGCGCCGCGGTGCGGCCTATCTGAATCGCGAGTTCGCCGGGATGCTGCTGTGGAACGTGCGCGCCACCGTGGCGGATCAACTGCGCCAGGAACGCATGCTCTGCGACCAGCTTCTGTCGCGCGCCCTGCGCCTGGCCAGCTCGACGCTCGAGGACGTCGTGCCGCAGAACACGCTGTTCCTCGAGGGAGCCGGCTTTCTGGTGGAGCAGGTTTCGGGTTCCGAGGACGAGGCCCAGGTGCCGTTCGAGATGCTGCGCGCCTTGCTCTCGATGATCGAGAAGAAGGATCGGCTCGTCCGGCTGCTGAACGAGTACCTCGACGGATCGGGCCTGACGGTGGTGATCGGGACCGAGCACGTCTCGCCGGAGATGCGGGGCTTCAGCATGGTGATGTCTCCGTACTCCGACGGTCAGCGGACCGGCAGCGTCGGCGTGATCGGTCCGCGCCGGATGCGTTACTCGCGGGCGATCTCGGCCGTCGACAGCGTCTCCCGCGCCGTCAGCCGGGTGCTCTTCGCGCCGGGGACGCCGCCGCCCGCCAATGACAGACGACACGAAACCGGAGAAGTCTGAACCAGCAGCAGCGCCGGCCGAAGTCACCCCGCCGCCCGCCGCCGACGAGCAGCCGCCGCCGGTCACGGCGCTGGACGATCTCGCCCGCGAGCGCGACGAGTACCGCGACCTGCTGCAGCGCAAGACCGCCGAGCTGGACAACTACCGCAAGCGCGTCGATCGGGAGCGCGCGGCGGCTGACGAGGCGGCTGCCGCCGACCTCCTCACCGAGCTCCTGCCCATTGTCGACAACCTGGAGCGCGCGCTCGAGAGCGGCGCGGACACCGCGGCGGCGGCCGCCTATCGCACGGGGGTGGAGTTGATTCACAGGCAGCTGCTCGAGCTGCTGGCCAGGCGGCGCGTGGTGCCCATCGACACGGCGGGCCGGGACTTCGACCCGCACTACCACCAGGCAGTGGCCCACGAAGTGAGCAGCGAGCACGCAGAGGGGCAGATCATCGGTGAGCTCCGGCGCGGCTACCTGCTGGCGGGACGCCTGCTGCGGCCGGCCATGGTGAGGGTGGCGAAGGCGTGAGCAAGCGAGACTACTACGAGGTTCTGGGCGTCCCCCGCTCGGCGGACGATCAACAGATCAAGAGCGCCTACCGGAAGCTGGCACTCAAGTACCACCCCGACCGGAACCCGGGCGACGCCCAGGCCGAGGAACGCTTCAAGGAGGCGGCCGAGGCCTACGCCGTGCTGGCTGACGGCGCGAAACGCAGCCGCTACGATCAGTTCGGTCACGCCGGCGTCGACCGCGCGGGCGGGGCGCAGGGCTTCGACCCCACGATCTTCGCCGACTTCGGCGATATCCTGGGCAACCTCGGCGACATCTTCGGATTCGGCGGCTTCGGCCAGGGCCGCCGGTCCGGACCGGCGCGCGGTGCCGATCTGCGCTACGACCTGCAGATCGAGTTCGCCGACGCCGCCGCCGGCACCGAGACGGTGCTCAAGATACCGCGTCTGGAGGCCTGCACCCGCTGCGACGGCTCGGGCTCCAGGGGCCGCGCCCCCCAGACCTGTCCCCAATGCCAGGGCAGGGGCCAGGTGCGCTTCCAGCAGGGTTTCCTGACCGTCGCCCGCACCTGCGGGCACTGCCGCGGCCAGGGGCGCGTCATTGTGGATCCGTGCCCGGAGTGCCGCGGCCAGGGACGTGTCGAGCGCGAACGGAAGCTGACCGTCAAGATTCCGGCGGGCATTGCGACCGGCCAGCGGCTGCGCCTGCACGGGGAGGGCGAGCACGGCGATCCCGGCGCCGCGCCCGGCGATCTCTTCGTCATCGTGCACGTCGCGGAGCACCCGTTCTATCACCGCGAGGACGACGACCTGTGGTGCGAAGTGCCCGTCACCTATCCCACCCTGGTGCTGGGGGGCAGCATCACGGTGCCGACGCTGAACGGTGACGACACGCTCGAGATTCCCAAGGGTACCCAGCCGCACAGCCGCTTCCGTCTGCGCGGGAAGGGCATGCCGCACGTCTCGGGACGCGGCCGGGGAGACCTCTACGTCAACGTGAGGGTCGACGTCCCGACCGACCTCTCCGCGGAGCAACGGAAGCTGGTCGAAGAACTCCAGCTGACGATGCCGCAGCAGTCCAGCGCGCCGACCTCCCGGCCGGACAAGGAAGACCGCCCGTTCTTCGACCGCGTGAGGGACATGTTTGGTTGATGGGCGCCCGGCACTCGACGTGCGGACACCCGCCCGGCGGCCCGATCTGATCCCGCTCCTCGACGCGCTGCTCGACGACTTCCAGCCGTTCGCGGTCGAGCTGCTCGGCGCGGTGAAGCGCCGCATCCACTTCTTTTCCGCCGCCGATCGCGACGACGCGTACCGGGCGCTCGTGCGGCAGTTCGGGGCGGCTGGCGTGACGGCAGCGGCCGTCGAGGTTCCCGACGACGACTGGGCGGCCCGCAGCCAGGCCGCTCTGACGGCGGTCCGGATCGGCGACATCGTGGTCGCCCCGCCGTGGGACGTGCCCGCCGAGCCGGACGACGGCACGCTGGTCGTCATCCGCCCCTCGATGGGCTTCGGCACGGGACATCACGCCTCGACACGCCTGTGCCTGCGCGCGTTGCAGGCGCTGCCGCTGGCGAACCGCAGCGTCCTCGATGTCGGGACCGGATCGGGCGTACTGGCCATTGCAGCGGCCCTGCGCGGGGCCGCAGCCGTCGTGGCGGTCGACTCGGACCGCGACGCGGTATCAACGGCCCTGACCAACGTCGCGCTGAACGCGGCGTCGCGCCGCGTGCAGGTGCGGTGCGACGACTTCCGCCGGGCCGATCTGCAGCCCGCGACAATCGTCCTGGCGAACCTCAACGCTACGCTGGTCGCGCACCACGGCGCGGCGCTCGGGCGGCTCGTATCCGACGGTTTCCTCGTGCTGGGCGGCATCACCGCGCCGGAAGAGGCCGGCGTGCGTCGTGCGCTCGGGCGCACGGGGACGCTGGTCGCCCGCCATGCCGAGGACGACTGGGTCGCCCTCACGCTGGCCGTCCGTGACGCGGCGCCGCGTCGCAGCGGGCACTGATGACGACACACCGCTTCTACGCGCCCGATGCGTCCGGAATCGGCCAGACGGTGGCGCTGCCGCCCGGCGAGGCCCACCACCTCAGGCACGTGCTGCGGCTGCGTCGCGACGCAACCGTGCACGCCTTCGACGGCCGTGGTCGCGAGTTCGTGGCGCGTGTCCAGGCGGCCGACCGCCGCGGGGTCTCGATCCGCACCGTGGAGGCGGTGCAGCCGGTCCGCGAGCCGGCGGTGGACCTGGAGCTGGCGTTGGCGATCCTCAAGGGCCGGACGACCGACACGGTGGTGCGCGACGCCACCCTACTGGGCGTGCGCGCCATCCAGCCGATCATCACCGCCCGCAGCCACCCCGGCTCGACGGCGACCAGCCTCGAGCGGGCGGTCGGCCGCTGGCAGGCCGTCGCCGTCGCTTCCGCCAGACAGTGCCGCCGCGCGGTGGTGCCCGCGGTGAAGCCGCCGATCCGGTTCGCCGGGCTCTTGGCGCGCGAACGCGGCGGTCTGGGCGTCATGCTGGTCGAGCCGGCCGTCACCGCCCCGCATGCCGGCATCCGGACGCTGGCCGACCAGCCGCCCCCGGCGTTGGCCACGATCGCGGTCGGGCCCGAGGGGGGCTGGACGGCCGCCGAGGTCGACGCAGCCGTCGCCGCCGACTTCAGACTCCTGACGCTCGGCTCGCGCACGCTGCCGGCCGCTGCGGCACCCGCCGCCGCGCTGGCGATACTGCAGTACGTGTGGGGTGAGCTCTAGCCTGCCAGCTCGCCGCCTTGCTCTATACTGGCGCCGTTCCGCATGCTGCACCGAGGTCAGACGCTCGGCAAGTATCAGATCGTCGGCCCCCTCGGCAGCGGCGGGTTCGCTGCCGTGTACCTCGCCAGGGATACCTGGATCGACAAGGAAGTGGCGATCAAGGTACCCCACCGCCAGAACATCGACTTCGCCGAGCTGCTGCGTGAGCCGCGCCTGCTGGCGACGCTCGACCACCCCAACATCGTCTCCATAGCGACCGCCGAGAAGCAGGACAACGTCTTCTTCATCGTCATGGAGTACGTGCCAGGAGACACGCTCGAGGACGTCATCGGCGGCGGGGCGCTGGACCTGCGGGAGGCTCTCGATTTCGCCCGGCAGGCTTGCGAGGCCGTCAGACACGCGCACGGACACGGCGTCATCCATCGCGACCTGCGGCCGCCGAACATGCTCGTGTCCAAGGCGGGCGTGCTGAAGGTGGCAGACTTCGGAACGTCGCGTTTCCTGGAGCTTGCCGCGCGCGGCACGACGGTCATCGGCAGTCCTGCCTACATGGCGCCGGAGCAGTTCGAGGGCCGGGCCGTCTTCGCATCGGACATCTACTCGCTCGGGATTACCCTGTACCAGATGCTCACCGGCGTGATGCCCTACGAGGCGCCGTCCCCGACCAGACTGGAGCGCCTGATGCGCGGCGAGCTGGTGCGGCCGCCGCGGTTCCACGCGCCGTCGCTGCCCGCCTCGGTCGACGACCTCGTCATGAAGGCGATGGCGCCCGACCTGTCGCAGCGCTACCGCAGCGCGGAAGAGCTTCTCGATGCGCTCGAGACGGTCCGCGCGCGCCGCGAGCGGCGTGCCGCGCCGGCGACGCCCCGGGACGCGCCCCCGGCCCGGCCCGCGCCGCGCCGGGGGCGGCCGGCGGAGACGACGGGCGCGACCTTCTGCTGGCACTGCCACAAGCCGCTGCACGCACGCGCCGGGCGCTGCCCGTTTTGCGGTGAAAACCAGTGATGCTACACTGGACATTCGTCGTAACGTATTCACCAGACAACACTTTGGCAGGACAACGATGAGCTTCGGTTCCGGCAGGATCTGGATGAACGGCACGTTCGTCGACTGGGCCGACGCCAAGATCCACATCGCGGCACACGTCGTTCACTACGGCAGCGGCGTGTTCGAAGGGGCGCGCTGCTACGACACGCCGAAGGGCGCGGCCTGCTTCCGGCTCGACGCCCATGTCAGGCGGCTGTACGACTCGGCCAAGATCTACCGGATGGAATGCCCGGTCGGTCCCGCCGAGCTCCACACGGCGGTGCTCGACACGATTCGGCACAACGGCTATCGGGCGTGCTACATCCGGCCGCTCATGTATCGCGGCTACCACACGCTCGGCGTCAATCCCTTCTCGTGCCCGGTCGATGTCGCGATCCTGGTGTGGGAGTGGGGTGCATACCTCGGCGAGGACGCCCTGGAGCAAGGCGTCGACGTCCAGGTCAGCTCGTGGGGGCGCGGAGCGCCCAACCGCTTCCCCGCGCTCTCGAAGGCCACCGCGAACTACGCGAACTCGCAGCTCATCAAGATGGAGTCGGTGCTCCACGGCTATGCCGAAGGAATCGCCCTGGACCCGCTGGGCTTCCTCAGCGAAGGCAGCGGCCAGAACCTCTTCCTGGTGCGCGACGGCATAATCGCAACGCCGCCCATCGGCACCTCTACGCTGGCCGGCATCACGCGCGATGTCGTCATCACCATCGCACGCGACCTCGGGTTCACGGTGCGGGAGGACCTGCTGCCGCGCGAGGCGTTGTACATCGCCGACGAGGTGTTCTTCACCGGGACTGCCGCCGAGATCACGCCGATCCGCTCCGTGGACAAGATCGCCATCGGCAGCGGCCGACGCGGGCCCGTCACCGAGGCGATTCAGCAGCGCTTCTTCGACATCATCAACGGCCGCGCGCCGGACACCCACGGCTGGCTGACCTACGTCTACCCCGAGGCCGAACGGCCCGCCGCCGCCGAAGCGGCCGCGGGCACCCCGTAGCCTCGCTGCCAACCGGCGCCCGCGCGGCCGATGCCCGACCCGTACCCGGCCGGACTGGCGATGCTCTCGCGCCGAGAGCTGTCCACGGCGCAGGTCAGGGAGCGGCTCTCACGCAAGGGGTTCGACAGCGCGGCGATCGAGGCCGCCCTCGGGCGCCTGCGACAAGCCGGCGCGCTCGATGATGCGCGCACCGCGCAGGTGCTGGCGCACCGCTCAGCGCACGTCCGCCTGCACGGCCGCCTGCGCGCCCTGCGGGAGCTGGAAGGACGCGGCATCGAGCGCGACTTGGCGCTCAGCACCGTCGACGCCGCCTATCGGGAGATCGACGAGGACGAGCTGATCGAGCGCGCCCTCGCCCGGCACCTGCGCGGGCCCATCGACAGCCCCGTGGCGCTGCGCCGCTTGTACCACCGTCTCATCCGTCAAGGCTTCGACGCTGCGGCGGCCCGGGCGGCGCTCGCGCGGCACACCGCGCCGCGGGCGCGCGGCGGTGACGACTGACGGCGCTGTGAAAGAATAGGTGGGCGATGACCTCGGGGGAAATCCGCAGCAGCTTCCTGACGTTCTTCGAGCAGCGCGGGCACCGGGTGGTCCCGAGCTCGCCGCTCGTACCGGCCGACGATCCGACCCTGTTGTTCACGAACGCCGGCATGAACCAGTTCAAGGACCGGTTCCTGGGCCGGGAGACGGACAGCTACCGGCGGGCGACCTCCTCCCAGAAGTGCATGCGCGTCAGCGGCAAGCACAACGACCTCGAGAACGTCGGCCCCTCGCTGCGCCATCACACGTTCTTCGAGATGCTCGGCAACTTCTCGTTTGGCGACTACTTCAAGGCCGCTGCCATCCCGTTCGCGTGGGAGCTGCTCACCGCGGTCTGGAAGCTGCCGGCCGAGCGCCTCTACGCCACCGTGTTCAAGGGCGAGGACGGCATCCCGCGCGACGAGGAGGCCTACGGCGTCTGGCGTCAACTCGTCCCGGCCGAACGCATCGCCGAGATGGGCGCGGCCGAGAACTTCTGGGCGATGGGCGATACGGGCCCCTGCGGGCGCTGTTCGGAGGTCCACTACCACCGCGGCGATCATCTCCCGTGCTCCGCACCCGCCTGCCGCGGCATCGACTGCGACTGCGACCGTTACGTCGAAATCTGGAACAACGTCTTCATGGAGTTCGAGCGCCGGGCGGACGGGACGCTGACGCCGCTGCCGGATCCGTCGATCGACACCGGTATGGGGCTGGAGCGGATCGTCGCGGTGCTCCAGGGCAGGCTCTCGAACTACGACACGGACCTCTTCACGCCGCTGCTGACGGCCATCGGCGAGCGCGCTGGGACGACCTACGGTCCGCTTGCGGGGCAGCCTGACGACGACGCCCGCGACGTGTCGCTGCGCGTCATCGCCGACCACCTGCGCGCGGTCACGTTCCTGATTGCCGACGGCGTGGTCCCCTCGAACGAGTGGCGCGGATACGTCCTCCGCAAGATCATGCGGCGGGCCATGCGTCACGGCAAGAAGCTCGGCCTGACGGAGCCGTTCCTCCACGATCTCACCGGCGTCGTGACAGCCGAGATGGCGTCAGCGTACCCCGAGCTGGAGACGAATCGCGACGTCGTCGCCGCGGTTGTCCGCCGCGAAGAGGAGCAGTTCGAGCGGGTGCTGCGCGACGGCCTGCCGCGCCTGGAGGCCGCGCTCACCGAGGCGGCGGCGGGGTCGCGCACGGTCGAGGGCGAGACCGCGTTCCGCCTGTACGACACGTTCGGCGTGCCCCTCGACTTCATCGAGGACCTGGCACAATCGCGCGGAGTGGGCGTCGACCGCGCAGGCTTCGAGAAGGCGCTGGAGGCGCAGCGCGCACGTGCACGTGCGGGTTCCGGCAACACGTTTGCCGCCGCGACGCCTGACGTCGCGGTTGGAGCCGACGCATTCGCGACCACATCCATGCGCGCCGCCGGCGAGTCGGAATTCGTCGGCTACGAGAACACCACTACGGAGGGAGAGATCAGCAGGCTGTTCCGGCGAGCCGATTCCGGGTCACGCCTGGAACCGGTCGAGGTCCTCGGAGCGGGTGAGACCGGCTACGTCGTCCTCGATCGGACGCCCTTCTACCTCGCGGCCGGCGGCCAGGTGTCGGACGTCGGTCAACTCGTTGCCGGCGCGGGGGTTGCCGCCGTGGATGACATGGTGCAACTGAAGCCGGACTGGCCGCGCATGCACGTCGCGACAGTGCGCGAAGGCGCGTTGCGACTGGGCGAGGCTGTCACGGCCGAGGTGGACGCGGCACGCCGCGACGACATCCGCCGCAACCACACGGCCACGCACCTGCTGCACGCCGCCCTGCGTACAGTCGTGGGCCGGCACGTGCGACAGGCCGGATCGCTCGTCGCTCCCGATCGCCTGCGCTTCGACATCACGCACCACGAGCCGGTCACCTCCGCCCAGTTGCGCGAGGTCGAGCGGCTCGTCGGCAGCCACGTGTTCGGGAACCAGACGGTGGAAACCGAGGAACGGCCCACCGAAGAGGCGATTGCCGCCGGCGCCATGGCGCTGTTCGGCGAGAAGTACGGCGACTGGGTGCGCGTCGTCACCGTACCGGGCTTTTCCGTCGAGCTCTGCGGCGGCACACACTGCCGGGCGACCGGCGACATCGGACCGTTCGTCATCACCCACGAGGGCGGCGTGGCCGCCGGCGTCCGGCGCATCGAGGCGGTGACCGGCGCCGCTGCCGTGCGGCTGCTCCAACAGCGGGGCGACGCACTCGACGGCCTCCTGCAGCTGCTGGGCACGACGGCCGAGCACGTCGTATCGACCGTGAGGAAGCTGCAGGCGGATGCCAAACGCCTGGCGCGCGCCGTCGAGCGGCTGAAGGTCGAGGCGGCCATGGCCACCGCCGGCAAACCGCAGGCGGACGACGCCGTCGAGATAGCCGGCGTGAAGCTGGTGACACGTCGCGTGCAGGGGCTGGACCCGCAGGCGCTGCGCACCCTCGCGGACTCGCTCCGCGACCGCGTCGGTAGCGGGGTCGTCGTGCTGGCCGCGGACAACGACGGCAAGGTGGCCCTGCTCGTCGCGGTCACGCCCGATCTGACCAGGCGGGTCCACGCGGGGCAGATGGTGAAGGCGCTCGCCCCCCTCATCGGCGGGCGGGGCGGCGGTCGCGCCGATTTCGCACAAGCGGGCGGACGACAGCCGGAACAGGTCGCGGCGCTGCTTGCCGAGAGTCGTGCCCTGGTGGACCGCATGCTCGCCGGGCGACAGGCCGCCGACGCCGGGTAGACTGCCGTGCCCCGCGAGTCGGCCGCGCCGGACACGAGCCGTCCCCCGCGGATCCGTCTGGACGTGTGGCTCGACGTCGCGTGCGTCTGCAGGACGCGCTCGGCCGCCAGGCAGGCCTGTCTGGGCGGGAAGATCAGCGTGAACGGAACGCGCGCGAAGCCGCACCGTGAGGTGGGCCCGGGCGACCGCATCGAGGTCACGATTGCGAGCGGCCGCCGGCGCGAACTGGTCGTCCGGGTCGTGGCCGCGCGGCACGTGCCGAAGTCGGAAGCGCGGACGCTCTACGAGGACGTCACGCCGCCGCCGACGCCGGAAGAGGTCGAGCTGCGCGAGCTGCTGCGACTGGCCGGACCGGCGCCCGGCAGCCGGCAGGGCACGCCGGACCGCCGCGAGCGCAGGCGGCTTGGACGCCGGATGCGGGACCGTCTATAATCGGTGGCCGGAACTAGGGAAGGATACCGACCAAGTGGCGAACCACAAGTCCGCGCTCAAGGCGCATCGGCGGAACGTGAAGACACGCGCGCACAACCGCGAGCTTCGCCGCCGGCTGCGGCGGGCGCTCAAGGCGGCCCGCGCCGCCATCGATGGCGGCGACGCCGCGAGCGGTGAGAAGCTCCGCGGCACCGTGTCGCTGATCGACAAGCTGGCCGGCAAGGGCATCATCCACGCCAACGCCGCAGCGCGCTACAAGTCCAGACTGTCACGGCGCGCGGCGCAGACCTCCGCCGCGGCCTGACGGCCGTCGCGCCGCCTGCCCGGCCTCTTCGCACAACCGCACCACCAGCCGCTCGAGTAGCAGGCGCGGCGCGCCGGCCGAGCTCTTCAAGGCGACGTCCGTCCCGAAGGCCGCCTCGACGCCCTGCGGCACCCGCGCCGGGGGCAGCTTGGTCCTTGCCGCCCAGGCCAACTGACCCAGCACCATGTAGGGCGCGGCGCCGTCGTCGAGCGCGAGCCCCAGCGCGCGCAGCGCGGCGGCCGTGTCCCCCCGCTCGATCGCCTGCGTCACGGCCCAATGGTCGTACGCTGCCGCGGGTCCGGCCACGCTCCGGACGTCGGCCGCGGTGATCGCCGGCGCATCGCCCACGTACAGCAGCAGCCGCTCGACCTCGTCGCGCAGGCGGTTCGCCTTGGGACCGATCCGCTCGGCCAGGAGCCGGACGGCGTCGGAGTCCATCCGCTTGTCCGCGGCGGCCACCCGCGCCCGGACCCAGCGCTGCGCGTCCGCGACCGTCTCGACGCGACCGCAGCGCACCACGGTCGCGCCCTGCAGCAGGCGCCGGGTGGTGGCGCGGCGCTCGTCCAGGGGAATGCTGAGCAGCACGAGCGAGGCATGGTCGGGCGGCTGCGCGAGGAACGCGTCGAGCGCCTCCGCGTCGCGCGCGGCGACCGCCTGCTCCCGCTTCGGCTGCAGCGCCCGCTCGGCATGGCGCACGATGACCACGCGGCGCGGCGCCATCATCGGCAGCGTGCGCGTGGCATCGAGGATCGCACCCAGCGGCGTTTCCCCACCTTGGAAGCTGTCGACGTTGAAGGCGCGCAGCCCTTCGTCCACGGTCTCCTCGAAAGCCGCCGCTACCTCGTCCTTCTGTCGCTCGTCGTCACCGAGCACGAGGTAGACGCTGTCGAGCTGCCCGGCCGCGATCCGGCGGCGGAGCGCATCCGGCGTGGACGTGGCCATGTTCGAGATCCAGGTAGAAGACGGTGCAACAATTGTAGACTGCCGTACGCGGCGGAGTTCCGGCAGCGGAGGGTCGAGTTGGTATGGGCGAGGCGCACGCCTGAGGACCTGCCTCGGAAGTTCGAGCCATCGTCCCAGGCGATCCGGACCTGGGTGGACCAGGCCGACCGCGATGCCGGCACTCGCCGCTGTGGGCCGCGCACGGAGGAACGTGAAGAGCTGCGCCGGCTGCGCCGGGAGACCGGCGGCTGTGGTTGTGCGCTGACGTGTGCCACGTCGCGAGAATTGGACGACGCACAACCTGATCTAACGCGAGAACTGATTCTGAACCCACGATGCGAGGTGTGATTCTGGTGGCGGTCGGCGCTGCATCTCTCGCCATCGGTGGTTTCATAGCGCTGAAACGCGCCGCTTCGGAACGGGCGCGTTCCGGCGAGGTCACCGTGCCGACGGTCATCGCGGCCTTTGTCGCCTACCTCGGCCCGAGCGTCTGTGCGTTGCTGGCGTCGTGGTGGTCAGCGTGGCCGCTTCCGTTTCCCCGCGGGCTGGCCTTCTCGCTCGGTGGCGCGTTGCTGGTGTCGGGCTTGGCCGGGTACAGCGCGGCCCGCCGTGAGTTCCATTTGTTGCGGCGCGCTTGGGGTATGAGAACCGATCAGCTAATCACGACCGGCCCGTACGCCTATAGCCGCAATCCCCAATTGATCGGGTGGGCGCTGGTACTGCTCGGTACTGCGGTCGCCGGTCGCTCGAGCGCCGCGCTGGCGCTGACCGCGATCTACTGGATGGGATGCGTGTTTACGATCCGGGCGGAGGAGCAAGCGCTGGAACGGGTGTTCGGAAACGAGTATCGCAGGCATCGCGCGGCCGTACCCCGGTACATAGGGCTACCAGCCACCAAGCGACCAGGGGTTTCGTCACCGCCCATGAAGGAAAATGTCGGTCAGCGTGAGCAGACTCTTCCCAGTCCGCGTCAGGACCCCTGTTTCGGTCCGCCGATTCGGCCGCCGTCAGCTCGGCTCACGCGTCGCACCTTCAAGCTCACTTCAGGACTGGAAACGACTGCTAGAAGGCCTCCAGAATGGAGCTGACTACGGATTCCGCGAAGTCCTGCGCGATGCGTTCGACGGCGTTCGACCGCTGCCCGAAGAAGGCCGACGCGCTCTGAACGTCGCCGCCGCCCGAGGCCACTTCGTACTCGTCGCTGAACTGCAGGCTGGGATTCTGCCAGAGCACCTCGTTGGTGGTCAGGTCGGTAAACGCGATGCGGGCCGTCAACGTGAGCAGGTAGCGCGAAGCCTGCTGATCGTCGGTGAAACTGGCGGGCGCGATCCGTACGTTGCGGATGGCCCCTTCGAGCACGGCATCGACGCCGGTCGCATCCGGCACGACCCGGTACGGGCCGCGGCCGATGAACTCCTGGCGCACCTCGTGCGTCACGAGCTGCTCGACCTCGAATACCGCGGTCTCGTTGTCGAACATCGGGATCCCGATTGTCTCGATGTAGTCCGGCAGAAACGCCCCTCGCCCGGTGAGCGTGTAGCCGCACGAAGCTGAGGCTGTACAGGCGAGCAGCACCGCGAGGGCCGCGCAGGTTCGAGTCATGGGTCGACTCCGGCCGCGCCGCAGGTCAGCGGGCGACGACATTGACGAGCTTGCGGGGCACGACGATCACCTTGGTGATCCGCTTGCCGGACGTATGCGCGCCGACCTTTGGATGCTCGAGGGCGAGCGTCTCGAGCACCTCCCGCGGCGTGTCGACGGCCACGGTGAGGCGCGCCCGCAGGCGGCCGTTCACCTGGACCGGCACCACGACCTCCTCCGCGCGGACCGCCTCCGAATCGCACAGCGGCCAGCCGGCAGCCACGACTCCGTCCGTATGCCCCAATGCCTCCCACAACTCCTCGGACAGATGCGGCACGAACGGCGAGAGCATCAGGACCAGCGCCTCGATGGCTTCCCTGGCCACGGCCGCCGCGGCCAGACGGGGCGATCCGTCCGCAGCGCGCGCCGCCGCCTCCACGCCGAGCCGTTCCCGGGCGCAGAAGACGTACAGCTCATTGACCAACTCCATCAAGGCCGAGACTGCCGTATTGAGGTGGATGCGGACATCGATGTCGCCGGAGACCCGCCGGATGGTGTCGTGCGTCCGCCGGCGCAGGGCGCGGTCCGCGGCTTCCAACTCCACGGCGTCGAGCGGGGGCGCGGCCGGGGCCGCGTCGCAGAAGGCGACGACCAGCCGCCAGACCCGGCCCAGGAAACGGTAGCTGCCCTCCAGGCCCGCGTCCGTCCACTCGATTTCCCTCTCGGGGGGGGCGACGAACATCTCGTAGAGCCGCAACGCGTCGGCGCCGTACGTGTCCAGCATGTCGTCCGGATCGACGACGTTTCCCTTGGACTTGGACATGACCGCGCCATTGCGCAGCACCATGCCCTGCGTGAGCAGCCGGGTGAACGGCTCGTCATGCTCGACGAGCCCGATGTCCTGGAGGACACGGCAGAAGAACCGCGAGTAGATGAGGTGCAGGATCGCGTGCTCGATCCCGCCGCTGTAGAAGTCGACCGGCGCCCAGTAGGCGACCTTGCGCGGATCGAACGGCTGGTCTGCGTTGCGCGGATCGCAGTACCGGTAGTAGTACCACGACGAGTCCACGAACGTGTCCATCGTGTCGGTCTCGCGCCGGGCGGGCTCGCCGCAAGCGGGACAGGTCGTCTCCACGAACCCGGCCACCTCGGCCAGTGGCGAATCGCCGCGCCCGCTGAACTCGTCCACCCGCGGCAACTCCACCGGCAGATCCGCGTCCGGCACCGGCTGGGTCCCGCACGCGTCGCAGTAGATCATCGGGATCGGCGTCCCCCAGTACCGCTGCCGCGAGATGCCCCAGTCCTTCAGACGGAACTGGACGGCTCCGCGACCGGTGCCGTCCCGCTCGGCAGCCGCGGTCATCGCACGGATCGCTTCCCTGCTCGGCAGCCCGCTGAAGGGACCCGAGTCGACTAGGACGCCGTACGCCGCCGCGGCCGCGTCCAGCGCCGCGCCCGACGACGCCGGCTCGCCGGCCGGCCGGACGACCACCCTGATGGGCAGGTCGTACTTGCGGGCGAACTCGAAGTCCCGCTGATCGTGGGCGGGCACCGCCATGATTGCGCCGGTGCCGTAGTCGGCGAGCACGAAGTTCGCGATCCAGACAGGGACCGGCTCGCCCGTGAACGGATTGCGGGCGCAACACGCCGTGTCGAAGCCTTCCTTCTCGATCTGGCCGGTGGTCCGCGCCGTGCGATCCAGCCCCCGGAAGCGCTCCAGCCGGGCGCCGAACGCCGCCGGGTCTGCACTCGCGGCTGCGAGGCGATCGGCCAGCGGGTGCTCGGGTGCCAACAACACGGCCGTGGCGCCGTAGATCGTGTCGATGCGCGTGGTGAACACCTCGATGGCGGCGGACTCGTCACTGCGATCGAGCCTTGCCCCGATAACCGGGAACTGCACCAGCGCCCCTGCGGAGCGGCCGATCCAGTTGCGCTGCATCGTCAACACCTGCTCCGGCCACTGATCGAGCTGGTCCGTGCCCTCCAGCAGCGCGTCCGCGTAGCGGGTGATGCGGAAGAACCACTGGTTCAGGTCACGGGTGCCCACCTCGGTCGCGCACCGCCAGCACGCCCCGTCCACCACCTGCTCGTTGGCCAGCACCGTTTCGCAGGACGAGCACCAGTTGACGGTCGACCGCTGACGGTAGGCGAGGCCGCGCTCGTACATGCGGAGGAACAGCCACTGGTTCCATCGGTAGTAGTCGCGCTCGCACGTGGCGAACTCGCGCTCCCAGGCGTAGCTGATCCCCAGCCGCTGGAGCTGCCCCTTCATGTGGGCGATGTTGTCGAGCGTCCAGCGCTCGGGGTGGGTGCCGTGCTTGATGGCCGCGTTCTCGGCCGGCATGCCGAAAGCGTCCCAGCCGAACGGATGCAGCACGTTGTAGCCCTGCATCCGCCGCGTCCGGGCGACCACGTCACCGATCATGTAGTTGCGGACGTGACCGACGTGCGCGTGGCCGGACGGGTAGGCGAACATCACGAGGCAGTAGAACTTGGGGCGGTCGGGATCCTCGGCCACCTCGAACGCACGGGTAGACCGCCACCGTTCCTGCCACTTCTTCTCGATAGCCTGAGGGTCGTATTCGCGCACGGAGGGGCCCACCGCGGTGCCGGAATTATAGCGCAGGCCAGTACGGCGCCTGCGCGCGGAGGACCAGGTCCAGCGCGGCCTCGGCCCGCTCCGTGGAGCCGTCGCCCGGCCGCGGCCCCGGCCGGCCCTCCTCCTGCATGACCGCCAGCGTGGAGACGAGACAGTCCTCGAGCGCCTCGAGGTCGTAGCCACCCTCGGTGACCACCGCCATGGACCCGCCGCAGCAGCGCTCGGCCACCGCGCGCAACGCCCTCGTCATCCAGGCATGGCCGGCTGTCGACACGTGCATGCCGCCCAGCGGATCGCGATCGTGGGCGTCGTAGCCCGCCGAGAGGAGCAGCAGCTCGGGATCGAACTGCTCGAGGATTGGAATCACGGCCCGCTCGAACACTAGGCCGTAGTCGGCGTCGCCGGCGCCCGCGGCCAGGGGCACGTTCACGGTCCGGCCCGCGCCCCGCCCGCTGCCGACGTCTCCGGCCGCTCCGGTGCCCGGATAGAACGGGTATTGATGGAGCGACAGGTAGAGCACGCGGGGTTCATCGTAGAACATCCATTGCGTGCCGTTGCCGTGGTGCACGTCGTAGTCGACGACAGCCACCCGCTCGAGCCCGCGGCTCAGGGCATGGGCGGCAGCCACCGCAACGTTGTTGTAGAGGCAGAAGCCCATTGCACGATCCCGTTCCGCGTGATGCCCCGGCGGGCGCACGAGCGCGACCGCGCGGCCGCCGGCCAGGGCCCGGTCGGCGGCATCGAGCGCGGCACCGGCGGCCAGGCGCGCGATGGCCTCCGAGTCCGGCGCCGCGTAGGTGTCGGGGTCGAGGCGCACGCGGCGGCCGGCGGTGGCGCCCATGGCGTCGAGATGCTGTCGATCGTGGACTGCAAGCAGCGCGGCGCTGGTCGCCGGCTGAGGCTCAGCCAATGCGCCACCCCCGGCGGCCCACCGCCGCGCGACCGCGGCCATCACGGCGGCCCGCTCCGGCCGTTCCGGGTGGCCGGCCGGCGGCGCATGGTCGGCGAACCGCTCCGACGCCAGCACCAGCACTTCGCGCGGTTCACGGTCGCGATCAGGCTGCGTTGCTTCCACCATCAATCAGGCGGGGCTGCGCGCGTCCAGCATGGCCCGGGTCCGCGCCGCGAGCCCCTGCAGCGCCCGTTCGAGATCCGCCCGGCTCGCTTCGAGCGTCGCCTCGGTCGCCCGGGGCGGCACGTCCCTGGGCCGGCCGATCGCCACGGCGACCCGGCTGAAGGGACACGGCACCTGCGTCCGGTCCCAGCTCCGCGCCGACCAGTAGCGCTGCGCCTCCATGTGAAACGGCAGGACGGGGCTGCCGGTCAGGCTGGCCAGCCACACCGCCCCCGGCTGCACGGAGCGCAGCGGACCGCGCGGGCCATCCACCGTGAACGCCGCCGGCCGGCCGTTCCGCACGTCGCGCCGCAACTGGGCCAGCGCGCGGGCGCCCCCGCGGGACGTCGAGCCTCGGGCGGTACCGTAACCGAAGCGGCGGATAATCCGGGCAATCCACTCGCCGTCGAAGTTCTCGCTCGTCATGACGACGATGCCGCGCCCCCGCCAGAAGTACGTCGCGGCCAGGATGCGACCGTGCCAGAAGGCGAATATCGGCTCCCGTCTCGCGGAGCGCAGCGCCTCGTAGTGCTGGTAGCCGTCGACCTGCCACCGGCAGCTTCGCCCCAGCAGGGCGATCAAGGGGTACGCCAGTGCGGCAATTGCCGCCGCCCGGGCACGATCGACCCGTGACAGGCTGTCCGGCGTCACATTCCCTCGTACTGCGGCCCCCCGCCACCCTCCGGCGGCACCCAATCGATGATCTGATAGGGATCCATGATGTCACACGTCTTGCAGTGGACGCAGTTCGACGCGTTGACCTGCAGTTGCCTGCCTCCGGAGCCGTCCGTTGCATCGATGATCTCGTAGACATTGGCGGGACAGAAGCGCGTGCAGGGGTTCCGGTACTCCTCGAAACAGCGCGTGCGACACAGGTCCGTATCGTGCACCAGCAGATGCGAGGGCTGGTCCTCGCCGTGGCGGGTGCCGGAGAAGTGCACGTTCGTCAACTTGTCGAACGTCAGCGTCCGGTCGATCGGGACCCCCGGTTCGGCCGCCGGCGACGCCCCCGCCCCCGCAGGCGCGACCCGCGCCAGGCGCCGGTGACCGGGCTCGACCGGCAGCGGATCGCGCAACCACCAGCCACCCGAAACCAGCGCCAGGGCCGAGTACGCGAGACCCGCGAGCAGCCCGTGGCCGAAGCTCTGGTGCACGTTGCGCACGGGATACAGCTCCGCACGGATGCGGCCCTGCTCGATCAGTTCCCCGTAGCGTGCCAGCCGGGCCGCGGACGGATCACCCGCACGCACCGCCTCGAATGCTGCCTCGGCCGCGCACATGCCGCTGCGCATGGCGAGGTGAATGCCCTTGAGGCGCATGGAGTTCAAGAAGCCGGCAGCGTCGCCGACCAGCAGCCCGCCGGGCAGGTGGCAACGCGGCAGCGCGTGCCATCCGCCTTCGGGCAGGGCCTTGGCCCCGTAACGCACCATCTGGCCGTCGGCAAGCAGACCGGCAACCAGCCGGTGCCGCTTGAAGCGCTGGAACGCGACGTGCGGATCGAAGAGCGGATCCCGGTAGTCCAGACCGGCGACGAATCCGACCGCCACGCGGCCGTCCGGCAGTGCGTAGACGAAGCCGCCGCCGAACTCCTCGAAGCGCAGCGGATAGCCCAAAGTGTGGATCACCGATCCGGGCTGCAGGCGGCCGCCGGGCACCTCCCAGAGCTCCTTGATGCCGAGCGCGTAGACCTGCGGCAGGCAGCCCTCGTCGAGGGCGAAGCGGCGGATCAGCGTCTTGGTCAGGTTGCCGCGCACGCCGTCCGCGAAGATGGTGACCGCAGCCCGGATGTCGACGCCTGGTTCGAAGGTAGCCTTGCGGGAGCCGTGCCGGTCGACCCCGCGGTCGCCGGTGCGCACGCCCACCACGCGGTCGCCCTCGAGCAGCACCTCTGTGCCGGCGAATCCCGTGAAGATGTCGACGCCGGCCTCCTCGACGAGCCCGGCCAGCCACTTCACGAAGCGATTCAGCGAGATGACGTAGTGTCCGTGGTTGCGCAGGGGCGGCGGGGTCACCGGAAACCGCAGCGCGCGCTTCCGCGTGAGGAAGTAGACGCGATCGTCGCGCACCGGGGCATCGAGCGGGGCCTCGCGCTCACGCCAGTCCGGGACGAGCTCATGCAGGGCCGCCGGGTCGAGCACGGCGCCCGACAGCATGTGCGCCCCGCTCGCACGCGCCTTCTCCAGCACGGCGACCGCGAGCGGTTCGCCGCCCCGCTCGCGCTGCAGCGTGGCCAGCCGGTAGGCGGCCGACAAACCCGCGGGACCGCCGCCGACGATCAGGACGTCGACGTCGAGCGTGTCGCGTTCCAGATCACTCTCCCAACGCCGCGATGAGCGCCGGCACGACCTCGAAGAGGTCACCGACGATGCCGTAGTCGGCGACCTCGAAGATGGGGGCGTCAGCGTCCTTGTTGACGGCGACAATCGTGCGCGCGCCCTTCATCCCTACCAGGTGCTGGATGGCCCCGGAGATGCCCAGCGCCAGGTACAAGCGGGGCGCCACGGTCTGTCCCGAGCTGCCGATCTGCCGATCCATCGGCAGCCAGCCGGCATCGCAGATAGGCCGCGAGGCCGCCAGCTCGGCACCGAGCGCACGCGCCAGATCCTGCGCCAGCGGCAGGTGCTCCTGGGCCTTGATGCCCCGGCCCACCGCCACGATTCGCGCCGCCTGTCCGAGATCGACTGCCTGCTTCGATTCCTGGAACGGCGGTTCCGGCCGCTGACGGATCGCGGCCGGGTCCAGCGTCACCGCAACCGCCCGCGTCGGGGCCGGACTCTCGCGCCGCCGGGCCGCGTCCGCCCGGTAGGCGCCGATCTGGAAACTGGCGAAGTGCGGCCCCTCCCCCTCGGGCACGACGTCGGCCACGAACTTGCCCTGGAACATCGGTCTGACGAAGGCCACCGCGCCATCCTGCAGTTTCGTCGCGATGCAGTCCGCAATGAGCCCGCGGTCGAGCCGCGCGGCGAGCTGCGGCGCGAAGTCCCGGGCCTGATAGGTGTGCGGCAAGAGCACGGCGGCCGGACGCTCCGCCTCCACGACCTGGGCCCAGGCCTGCACGAAACCGTCCGGCGTATACGGCTCCAGCGCCGGATCCTCCACCACCAGCACCCCGGCGACGTCGGCGTGCGACAGCTCGGTGGCGACGGCGGCGACCGCAGCGCCAGCCACGCCGACGGTCACCGGACCCCCGATCTGCTGCGCCGCCGCGATCACTTCCCAGCTCACCGGGTTGAGCACACCGTTGCGGTGCTCGGCTATCACCAGGTTCATCGTCCGCCTCATCGCTCAGAATACGCGCGCATCCTCGCGCAGCACCCGCACCAGCTCGGTCGCCGCCTCTGTCGCAGATCCCTCGATGAGCTGCGTGCGCTTGTCCTTCTCGGGAACGTACAGGCGTGCGATCCGCTGCCGCGGCGCAGCGCCCGGACCGGGAACCACCTTGCGGACCTCCTTCTTCTTCGCCGCCATGATGCCCCGCAGCGTCGCGTAGCGCAGTTGATTGATGCCGCTCTGAATCGTGAGGAGCGCCGGCAGCGGCAGCGAGACCCACTGGAACCAGCCGCCCTCGAGCTCCCGCTTCACACGGAGCCGCCGGTCCGCCACGGCCACCTCCATGATGATCGTCGCGTGCGGGAAACCCAGGCGCTCGGCGAGGACGACCCCGGTCTGGCCGAAGCCCTGGTCGTCCGACTGCAGCCCGGTCAGCACGAGGTCGCACGACTCCGGTCGCAGCGCATCCGCCAGCGCCGCGGCCACGGCGTACGCGTCGGCGACTCCCAGTTCGTCGGACTCGACGTGGATGGCGCGATCCGCACCGCGCGCCAGTCCCTCCCGAATCACCTGGCTCACGCGGGCCGGGCCCGCCGCGCAAATGATCACCTCGCCCCCGTGGCTTTCCTTCAGCCGCAGCGCCTCCTCGAGAGCGTACGCATCCGGCTCGTTCATCTCGAAGCTCGCATCCCCGTCGCGAACCCATGTGCCCGCGTCGTCGACGCGGAGGGGCCAGTCACGGGCGACTACCTGCTTGATGCAAACGGCGATTTTCAGCATGACTCGATGACTGCTCGGGCGGACGGTCGTGACGCGGTCGCGGCCTCCGGCCGGGAAGACGCGGGGCCTTTGCTACGGGCTGCTAGCAGCGCTTGAACAGCAGACTCGCGTTCGTGCCACCGAAACCGAACGAGTTGGACAGGGCATACGTCAGCGCGGCGTTCCGCTTCCGGTTCGGCACGTAGTCGAGATCGCAATCCGGATCCGGATGCTCCAGATTGATGGTCGGCGGGAGGAGCTGGTCACGGACCGCCAGCGCCGCTATACCGGCTTCCAATCCCCCCGCGGCCCCCAGCAGGTGGCCCGTCATCGACTTGGTCGACGAGATCGCCAGCGATCGTGCGTGGTCTCCGAAGCACTTCTTGATGGCCAGCGTTTCCAGCCGGTCATTGTACCGTGTCGACGTCCCGTGGGCGTTGATGTAGTCGACAGCCGACGGCGCGACGCCCGCATCGTCCAGCGCCGCCTGCATCGCCCGCACGGCGCCGCCCGCATCCTCCGCCGGCGCCGTCACGTGATAGGCATCGGCCGACATGCCGTAGCCCACGACCTCGGCATAGATGGGAACCCCGCGGCGCCGGGCACGGTCGAGCTCCTCGAGGACGATCACGCCGGCGCCCTCGCCGATGATGAACCCGTCACGCTCCTGGTCGAACGGGCGGCTGGCCCGCTCCGGCTCGTCGTTGCGGGTCGACAGCGCGCGCATCGCGGCGAAGCCGCCGACGCCCATGGGTGTGATGGCCGCCTCCGACCCTCCGGCAATCATCAGGTCGGCGACACCGCGGCGCACAAGCTCCAAGGCGTCGCCGACGGCGTGGGCCGAGGCGGAACAGGCTGTGCAGGTCGCGGAGTTCGGACCCTGGGCCCCGAACCGGATGGACACCTGACCGGCGGCCAGATTGATGATGGCCGACGGGATGAAGAACGGCGAGATCTTGCGCGGACCGCCCTTGAGCAACGCGCGATGCTCGCGTTCGATCGTGCTGAATCCGCCGATCCCCGAGGCGATGAAGACGCCCGCTCGGGGTCCGAGCGGCTGGTCGGTCTTCAGCCCCGCATCGCACAGCGCAAACTCGGATGCGGCGATGGCGTACTGGATGAAGACGTCCATCTTCTTGACGTCTTTCCTGTCGATGAACTCGAGCGGATCGAAGTCCCTGACCTCGCCCGCGATGCGGGCGGCAAAATCGCTCGAGTCGAAGCGCGTAATCGCTCCGATCCCGCTGCGCCCCTCACGCAGGCCGTCCCACGTCGCCTGGGTACCCACCCCCAGCGGCGACACGAGACCAACACCGGTGACAACTACCCGTCTGCGCGACATCGCCCTCGTCTGGTGCACCCCGGGGTGCTACTTCTTGCTCTTGGCGTGCGCCTCGATATAGTCGATCGCTTCCTTGACTCTCGTAATCTTCTCCGCGTCCTCATCGGGAATCTCGAGCCCGAACTCCTCCTCGAACAACATGAGCAGCTCCACCGTGTCGAGGGAATCGGCGCCGAGGTCGTCGACGAAGGAGGCGTCCGGCGTGACCTCCTCCTCGTCCACGCCCAACTGCTCCACGATGATGCTCTTGACTTTATCCGGTACGGCCATTCGCAAGCCTCCTACATGTACATCCCACCGTTCACCCCCACAGTCTGGCCAGTAATATACGACGCTTCGTCGGACGCGAGAAAGGCAACCGCGGCGGCTACGTCCTCCGGCAGACCGAGGCGGCCCGCCGGAATCCCTCCCGCCAGCGTGTCGCGGGCGGCGGCATCCAGACGCGCCGTCATGTCGGTCTCGATGAAGCCCGGCGCGACGACGTTGACCGTGATGCCGCGCGCCGCCACCTCGCGCGCGAGCGCCTTGCTGAACCCGATCAGCCCCGCCTTGGAGGCGGCGTAGTTGGCCTGCCCGGGGTTGCCGGACTGGCCGACGACCGAGCCGACGCCGATCACGCGGCCCCAGCGCTGCTTCAGCATGGGCCGGAGGACCGCCTGCGTGCACGCGAACACGGCCGTCAGATTCGTGGCCAGGACGGCATCCCATTCGTCCGGCTTCATCCGCAGCAGCAACTGGTCGCGAACGATCCCGGCGTTGTTGACGAGGATGTCGATGCGCTCGAAGCGATCGAGCGCAGCGCGCACGCCCGCCTGCAGGGATCCGGCATCGGTCACGTCGACGCTCAACGCCTGCGCGGCGCCTCCCGCCGCGACAATCTCGTCGGCCACGGGACGGGCGTGCTCCGACCGCGCGCAGGCCGCCACCGCCGCGCCGTCGGCCGCCAGCCGCAGGGCGATTGCCTTGCCGATGCCTCGCGAGGCCCCGGTCACGAACGCAACGCGACCGCTCAGATCAGCCATGGGCTGCCAGGGCCTCGACCGCGTCGATGCCGTCGGGACCGTCGACGCCGAAGACCGAGGCGCGGCGGTCGATCTTACGGATCAAGCCGGCCAGCACGGAACCGGGACCGACCTCGACGTACGTCCGCGCGCCGCAGGCAGCCAGACGTCTCACCACCGCCTCCCACTGCACCGGCGCGCTCACCTGTTCGACCAGGGCATCGATGGCCCCCGCCGCGTCGCGCCGGGGCTCTGCATCCACGTTCGCAATCACCGGCACCGCCGGATTCGACACCACGAGGGCGCGCAGCTCCGGCTCGAGACGCGTCTGGGCGGGCTTCATCAGCGCGCAATGAAACGGCGCGCTCACCGGCAGAGGCAGGACGCGTCGTGCACCCAGCTCGCGCGCCCGGGCACCGGCTCGCGCCACCGCGTCGCGCGCGCCGGCAATGACCACCTGCCCCGGCGCGTTCAGGTTCGCCGGACTGACCACCTCGCCCCGAGCAGCCTCCTCGCACGCCTGCGTCACGAGCGCCGCATCGAGCCCCAGCACAGCTGCCATCGTGCCGGCGCCTACCGGCACGGCCTCCTGCATGTAACGTCCCCGGCGCCGCACCGTGCGCAGGGCGTCCGCGAACGAGAGCGTGCCGGCCGCGACGTGAGCCGAGTACTCACCCAGGCTGTGCCCCGCCATCAGCGCCGCCTGCAGCCCGCGCGAGGCAAGCAGCCGGTACGTCGCGACGCTTACGGCCAGCACGGCCGGCTGCGTGTTCGCCGTCAAGGTCAGCTCGTCCGACGGTCCCTCGAAGCACAGTCGGCTCAGCGGCTCTCCGAGCGCCGCGTCGGCCTGGTCGAACGTCTCGCGGCAGATCGGGAACCGCTCGGCCAGGGCCTTCCCCATGCCGACGTACTGCGATCCCTGGCCGGGAAACACATAGGCGATCAACCGCTCGACCCCTTCGCGTCACCCAGCCGCGCCGCACCGGACAGCGCGGCGATTTCCGCCGCCACCCGCTCGACGAAACGCTGGTCGGCAAAGCGGTACGCCAGCACGACGGCGTTGCGCACGGCCTTGACGGACGAGCACCCATGGCCGACGACACACAGGCCGGCAACGCCGAGCAACGGTGCGCCCCCGACCTCGGAGTAGTCGACGCGCCGCCGAAACCGCCGCCACGCCCGGCTGGAGAGCAGGTAGCCGAACCTCGTCGTGAACGTCCGGCTCAGCTCGGCCCGCAACAGCCCCTCGACCATTTCCACGAGTCCCTCGCTGACCTTCAGGGCGATGTTGCCGGTGAACCCGTCGCAGACGATCACGTCGGCCTGCCCGGTGAAGATGTCCCGCGCCTCGATGTTGCCGATGAAGTCGAGGCCGCTGTCTAGCAACCTGCGGTGCGCGTCCCGGGTGAGCTCGTTGCCCTTCGTCGCCTCTTCCCCGATGGAGAGCAGCCCCACCCGCGGGCTGGCAACACCCAGCGACAGGCGCGCATACACGCACCCCATTGCGGCGAATTGTACAAGGTGCCTGGGGCGGCACTCGACATTGGCGCCGGCGTCCAGCAGCACGGCACTGCCGCGACGGGTGGGGATGGTGGTCGCGAGTGCCGGACGCTCGACGCCGGACAGCAACCCGAACGCGGCATGTGCCGCCAACAGCGCGGCACCCGTGTTGCCGGCGCTGAAGAAGGCAGCGGCGTCCCCGCGGGCCACCACCTCGGCAGCCCGGCGGACCGACGACTGCGGTTTGCGGCGGATGACCGCGGCAGGAGGTTCGGCCACACCCACCACATCGGCGGCGTCGACGAACCGCACATCGACCCGCGACGCGTCGCCGTGGCGGGCCAGCTCGGCCTCGATCACCGGCCGACTGCCGACCAGGGTCAGACCGAAGCCGCCATGGCGGGCGGCCACCAGCGCACCGTCGATGATGTTGCGCGGCGCATAGTCCCCGCCCGCCGCATCGATGGCGATGTGCATCCTGCCAGTGGACCGGCCCCGGCGCCGGGTGCCGCTATTCGTCCTCGACTGCCTTGACCTGGCGCCCGCGGTAGTAGCCGCAGTGCGGGCAGACGTGGTGTGGGAGCCGTGGTTCGTGGCACTGCGGGCACTCGCCCAGGTGCGTCGGCGCGAGTGCATCGTGCGCCCGCCGCTTGGCGGTGCGGGCCTTGGAATGACGTCGCTTGGGGTTGGCCATATCGCCTCGTCCTCCGGAAGTGCCGGGCGTCTGCACCGGGCTGCAGTCAGACGGGACTGCGCCCCGACTCCCCGGCATCCGCCTGCGGGGATTCCTTCACCCCGCGCCGCGCCTGCCGAGGCCCGCCCTGCGGCAGCAGGGTCTCGAGCGCCGCGAGGCGTGGATCGCGCCAGCGCGTATCGCACCCGCAGTGCCGCTCGTTCAGGTTCGTCCCACAGGCCGGGCACAACCCGCGACAGTCGCCGCGACACAGCGGCTTCATCGGCAGCGCGAGCTGAAACTGCTCGCGAACCATCTGCCCGAGGTCGATCCGGCCGTCGTGATAGAAGGCGGTCGACAGATCGTCCTCCGCGATCTCGTGCTCGCCGTCCCCGCGGTTGACGCTGAACGGGAGATAGAGCAGGTCCACGGCCAGGTCGCAGGGCATCTCGAACCGCTCCAGGCACCGGCTGCAGGCAAGCGTCAGGGTGGTGCACACACGCCCCGACATATGGCACTTGTCGCCATCCTTGCGCACCCGCAGGGCCAGCAACACATCGCCCGCAATCGCATAGCCGTCGGTCGGGTCGGCGCTGAACGTCGCCGGCGGGCAACTGCGGTCGACCCGCTCCTCCGACCCGCGCATCTCGCGCAAATCCAGCAGCAGCGTCAACGTTTTCGCCTCGCTGATTCAATCGATCTCGAAAGTATAGCACGCAGGACCCGTGTCGCCTCGTGCGCGCCACGGGGCTACGAAGCAGCCTGCTGGTGGACGAGCGGCGCCCACGGGCGGGGGATGAAAAGCTCCTCGAACAATCGCAGCGCGTAGCGGTCGGTCATGCCTGCCAGGAAGTCGCGGGCCGCGACGTCGACCCCGTCGCGCTCCACGGTGCGGCGGTCGAGAAACGCCGCGGGGCGCTCGCGTACCTTCTCCCACAACCCGCGCAGGATGCCCCCGGCCTTCTTGAGCTCCGCGGTGGCGGCGTCGTTCTCGTACACGGCCTCGTACAGGAAAGCCCGCAGCTCGAGGGTCGCGCGCAGCACCTCGTCGCTCATGCGGATCTCCGGCGTGCTCGCGGCCAGCGTCCGGTCGACGACGTCGGCCACCATGCGTCCGATGCGCGCCGACGAGGTGCTCCCGAGCACGGATACGGCGCGGGCGGGCAATGCCTCCGCGCGGAGGACGCCCGCGCGGACGGCGTCGTCGATGTCGTGGTTGACGTACGCGATGATGTCCGCGACCCGCGCGATCTGCCCCTCCAGCGTTGCGGCGCGCCGTTGCGGATCCGCTCCGACCGGTGACCCGTCCTTGCCCTTCGAATGCTTCGAGATGCCGTCGCGCACCTCCCAACTGAGATTGAGCCCTTGCCCCTCCTGCTCCAGGATGTCGACGACGCGCAGGCTCTGCTCGTAGTGGTTGAAGCCGCCCGGAAGCAGCTCGCGGAGCACGCGTTCGCCGGCATGCCCGAACGGGGTATGCCCGAGATCGTGGCCCAGCGCGATGGCTTCGGTCAGCTCCTCGTTGAGCCGCAGCACCTTCGCGATGGTCCGCGCGATCTGGGAAACCTCGAGCGTGTGGGTAAGACGCGTGCGGTAGTGGTCACCGGTCGGCGCCAGGAACACCTGGGTCTTGTGCTTGAGCCGGCGAAAGGCCTTTGAATGCACGATCCGATCCCGGTCGCGCTGAAACGCCGGACGGATGGGATCGGGCGGCTCCGGACGCAACCGGCCGCGGCTCTCCGCACTCTTCGCGGCCCAGGCCGACAGGGACTGCTGCTCGCGCTCTTCGAGATCGGCGCGTATCACGTCCGTTGCCTCCACGCCGGCCGTCACGGCGCGGAAGCGGGCGGGCCGTCCGCCTGCGCGGGCCGGATCAGCGCGATGGCGTGCTTGAAGAGCAGCTCGTCGAACCCCTCGCGCTCCACGACGACGGAGAAACGGTCGAAACTCTTGATGCGGCCGTCCAGCCGGCTGCCGTTCGTAAGGTGGATCGTCACCTCGAGGCGCTCGCGCCGAGCGCCGTTCAGAAACACGGACTGGATGTCACGCGGCGCCGACGCCGCACCTACGTCACTCGGCATAGCACCTGTTGCGCGGCGAGGGGTTGTTCACCGGGCAGGTCAATCCAATGTAGGTTAGGCTCTTTGCGGAACCAGATCAACTGCCGGCGGGCGTACTGCCGGTTGGCCGTAACGATCAGCTCACGCGTTGCCGCCTCGTCGCGCACGCCGTGCAGGTGCTCGAGCACCTGGCGATAGACCAGCCCGCTGAACGGGTGCGCGGAGGCCGGCACCCCGGCCGCGAGCAGGCCCCGCACCTCCGCCAACAGGCCGGCCTCGAACTGCTGTTCGACTCGCCGTGCGACCCGCGCCGCGGTGGCCGATGCTTCCAGCCGAACAGCAAACGCCGTCACCTCGTACTCGGCAAGGGGTGACCTCGTCGCGCGGAAGTGTGCGCTCAGGGGGCGCCGGGTCAGCCGGTAGACTTCCAGCGCACGGACGAGACGTCTCTCGTCGCGGGGATGGATCCGCGCAGCCGACGGGGCGTCGACCCGCGCCAGCATGCGGTGCAGCCGCTCGACGCCGCGGCGGCGGGCAATCCGCGTGAGCCGGCCCCGCAACGCGTCGTCCCGCCCGGGCCCGTCGAACAGCCCGCGCGTGAGGGCCCGGTAGTACAGACCGGAGCCGCCGACGACGATCGGCAGGTGGCCGGCGGCCGTGATCCGGCGCACCGCGGCGGCCGCCTCCCGCGCGTAGCGGGCGGCGGTGTACGGCTCATCGGGATCGACGACGTCGACGAGGTGATGCGGAATGCCGCGCCGGAGTGCTGCCGGTACCTTGTCGGTGCCGATGTCGAAGCCGCGGTACACGGCGGTCGAGTCGCAGCTCACGATCTCCCCGCCGACCCGCTCGGCAACGGCGATGCCGAGCGCACTCTTGCCGGTCGCCGTCGGACCGACGATGGCCAACAGCCGGGGCCGCCCTGCATGCCTCCCCATGCGCTTCGGAACCGCCGGCTTCCGACGCAAGCGAGCGGGATCTACCAGGTGCCGGCGGCGACGCGGAGCCACGCGAGCGCCGACACGGCAGTCAACAGGACGAACCAGCCCAGCCGTTGCATGCGGGTCGGACGCACGGTGGCTACGCCGGCGGCACCTCGTTGAAGTAGAAGATGACCGTGAAGAAGGCGTGGTCATCCGGATACTCGGACGGCAGCGGCTGCGTCGGATTGGACGACCGCAGCGCGTTGTACGCCGAGTTGTTGAACGCCTCCACGGGCGACGGCTTGAAGATGGTCAGGTCGGTCAGGTCGCCGTTCTCCTGCACGTTGAAGGTCAGCACCACGTGCCCGTGCATCGACCAGATGGCGTACGGCACGAACCAGTTGCGCCGAATCTGCGCCACGAAGCGCCGCAGCCAGGGACCGAACTCCACGCCCTTGGAATCGAACTGGATCTCGGGCCCGTAGCGGCCGGTGTCGCCGCTGGAGTTGCGAAAGGTCTCACGTCGGACACGCTGCCGGAGGTTCTCCACCTGGCGACCGAACAGGCCGTCGGGCGCCAGGTCGATCCGCAGTTCGTCCGCGGCATCCGGGTCACCGGGCCCGGTACCTGCTTCCGCGAGCAGGGAATCGGCGAATGCCGGCAGGTCGCCATCGTCGGGATCGGGCGCGGGACCGGGATCGTCGACGACCTCGGCCTCCGTCTCGATCTCCTCGTCCTGCCCAGCCGACGCATCCGCGCGCAGCGGCTCATCGGGGCCGTCGGCCTCGTCGGCACCCTCGTCGGCCTCCACAGCGTCTGCGCCGGCCTCGCGCCCCACGACATCGGCGGCATCGAATCCCTCGTCGTCAGGCGCCTCGGGCGCGACGATGAACTCGGGCGAGTTGCCTTCCGCCACCGGCAGCCGGTTCTCCGGATCGAACGTCCTGACCGGCGACTGCGCGACGCGATCCCGATCCGACGGGACCGCGTCGGGCGGGGGCGCCTCCGGCGGATCGATCTCGACGCGGGGCTGAATGAAGACGAACGTCCGGCTGTCGTCCAGCGGTACCACATCCGGTTGCAACTGCGCCTGCAGCTCGGCGGCCGCCACCCTTTCGCGCAGGCGTTCCGCGCGGCGCTCGGCCATCTCCTGCACGAACGACAGGCGTGGAACGACGAGCAGCAGCGTCGCGAAGGCGAGGTGGAAGAAGAGCGAGAGCAGGACCTGCTCCCGCCAGGACATCGCCGACTCGACGGTCGGCGTCTCAAAGCTCCGATCCTCGAAGTTGAAGTACATCGAGAGCCAGGCCGATTATAGCAACCGTCTCACGGAGCGCGGCGGTGCGCCCGGGATCAGCCCGCGCGCGCGCTGTACAGGTAGACGATGCCGAACGTGAGCGGGTCGACGCGAACGTCCGTGAAGCCGGCCTGCTCCAGCACCTCGCAGAAGGCAGGCGGGGAGGGGAACGCGCCGACCGATGCCGGCAGGTACGCGTAGGCGCTGCGATGGCGGGAAGCGAACCTCCCGATGAGCGGCAGCAGGTAGTGGAAGTACCAGCGATACACCGCGCGCACGGGCGCCGGGCCGGGTTCGCCGAACTCGAGGATGGCCAGCCTGCCCCCGGGGCGCAGCACGCGTCGGACTTCCGCCAGCGCCTCGGCGCGATTGCGTACGTTGCGGATGCCGAACGCGATGGTGGCGCCGTCGACCGCGGCGGCGCCCAATGGTATGCGTTCGGCGTCCGCGCGCAGCAGGCGCACGGTGCCGGCGGGCCGGCGACGAGCGACCTTGACGCGGCCCAGCCGCAGCATCTCGACCGAGAAATCGATGCCGACGACACTCCCCGCCCCGCCGTCCGGCGATGCGAGGGCCAGCGCCAGGTCCGCGGTGCCCGTACACAGGTCGAGCACCCGCTCGCCCCCCTGCAGCGCGAGCGCGTCCACCGCGCGGGCGCGCCAGGCGCGGTCGCGCCCCGCGCTCAGCAGGCGGTTCAGCAGGTCGTAGTGCCGGGCGATGGCGTCGAACATGCCGGCGATCGCATGCGGCGTCCGGTCGAGAGGCAGCGAACCGTCGGCGGGCGACGCGCCGCCGCGCGCACCGGGGGCCGCATCGTGTTCCGCCGCCGCGCGCCGCGCTCGGGCTGGTTCGGCCATGCGCCTATCCGGTCCAGGCGGGATACAGCTCGTGCTCGAAGTCCAGCGCCGACAGGATCTTGCCGGCGACGAAGTCGGCGAGATCGTCGAGCGAAGCGGGCCGCTGGTAGAACGCCGGCATCGCCGGCAGCACGATGGCCCCGGCCTCCGCGCACAGAACGAGGTTCTTCAACTGCGGCAGGCTCATCGGCGTCTCGCGCGGTACGACGACCAGACGCCGGCGTTCCTTCAGCATGACGTCGGCGGCGCGCTCGATCAGGTTCCGCGACGCCCCGTGCGCGACCCCCGCGAGCGTCTTCATCGAGCACGGGACGATGACCATGCCATCGCAGGCGTAGCTGCCGCTGGCGATGACCGCGCCCGAGTCCCGGTTGCTGTGAACCGCGAGCGTGCCGCGGCCGACGGACTCCCCGTAGCGCGACGCAACGTAGTCGCCCAGCCGCTCGATCGCGGCGTCGGGTCCGAGCTCGTCACGCAGCAGGCGGCGGCCGAATTCCGACGCGACCAGCTCCACGCGGCAACCCCGGACGAGCAGGGCGGCCACTGTTCGGACGGCATAGACGGCCCCGGATGCGCCGGTGATGCCGACGGATACGACGCGCGACGGTTCAGACATACAGTGCCGCGGCGGTGGCGGCCAGATACAGCAGGCCCACGTAGCCGTTCAGGTCGAAGGCCTGCTTGACGCGCGACAGGTCGTCGGCGCGCACGAGCGACTGCTCATAGGCCAGCAGCACCGCGACGCCGGCCACACCGGCAACATACAGCGGACCCAGCGGCACGACCAGCGCCACCGCGGCCAGGCTGGTCACGGCGACCAGATGGAATCCCCTGGAGATGCGGAGCGACCGCTCGATTCCGAAACGCGTGGGGATCGAGCGCAGACCCTGGCGCCGGTCGTGCTCGACGTCCTCGCAGGCGTACAGGATGTCGAATCCCGCGACCCACAGCGCGGTGCCGAGTGCGAGCAGCCAGGGGGCCCAGCCCTCGCGGCCGCCGGCCGCCAGCCAGCCCCCGACCGGCGCAACGGCCAGCGCGAGCCCGAGATACAACTGCGTATAGCTGGTGAACCGCTTGGCCAGCGAGTACCAGAACACGATGGCCAACGCGAGCGGAGACAGCGCGAAGCAGAGCGCGCCGAGCTGGGACGTGACGCCGACGAACGCCAGCGACGAGACCACTACCAGGGCCGCGACCTCGCGCCGGGATACGTGGCCGCGGGGCAGCTCGCGGCCCGCGGTGCGCGGGTTGGAGGCGTCGTAGCGCGCGTCGACGAGCCGGTTGAAGCCCATCGCCGCCGTGCGCGCGGTCACCATCGCCAGGACGATCCACAGCACGCGGTCGCCTGTCAGCGGCGACGTGCGCGCCGCCAGCAGCATGCCCGTCAGCGCGAACGGTAGTGCAAACACCGTGTGGCTGAACCGAATCAACGACGCGTAGGTACGCAACCGCGCGAGCATTCCCGACCCTGCTTCGCTCTACGACTCCCCGGCGTCCGCCAGCCAGGTAACCTGGTCCGCCCGGATACCGCTTACGAGGTATTCTTCCACATCGTCGCCCGGCGCGGCGCCCGCCACGGCAATCAACGACGCGCGGCGACCAGGCACGATGGCGCCCAGCGCGTCCCCGTACCCCAGTGCCGCGGCCCCCACCTGCGTGGCGCTGCGGAGCAGGGTGCCGGCCGGGACCGACGGCGCGAGCCGCCGCATCGCCTGCAGCTCGCTGAACACGTTGAGGTCGGCGACGCTCGCCAGGCTGTCCGTGCCCACCGCCACGCGCACGCCGGCCGCGTAGAACCGCGCGATGGGCGGCCTGCCCGCGCCGCTGTGATGGTTGCTCCGGGGACAGGTCACGAGTGTCGTGCCCGCGCGCGCCATGCGGACGAGCTCGGCGTCGGTCAGATGCACGCCGTGCACCATCAGGGTGCGTGCGCCGAGCCAACCCAGGCCGTCCAGATACTCGACCGGACTGGCCGTCCCCGCCACCCAGCCCGGGTCCCACCGGCCCCGCTCCTCCAGAATCTCGCGCCAGGCACCGCGGCCGGAACGGAGCAGCTCGAGCTCCTCGCGCGACTCGGCCACGTGCACCGACAGCGGCCACAGGCGCTCACGGTCGGCCGCCGCCCGCAACGCCGCGAACAGCGCCGGCGACACCGAGTAGGGTGCGTGGGCGGCCAGCCGCAGCCTCGGATTCTCCGCGGCCGCCCCGGCCATCTCCGCGCACGCCCGCGCAACGAGCCCGGTCGGATCGTGTTCGTCGAACCCCAGCAGCTCCCGGAAGACAACGCTTGCCAAACCGGCGGCGCGCAGCGGAGCGACGGAGGCAGGCGTGTTGCCGATGTCGCCGATCAGCCCCGTGCCGGTCCGCCGCGCCTCGGCGACGGCCTGGCGGATGGCTGCCTCGTCCGGCATGACGCCGGCCCTCCGGGCCATCAGCTCGCGGGCCCACTCGGGCATGCTCGACGCCGCCCGCAGACCGCCGCGGAAGACCGAGAGCTCGAGATGGGTATGGGCATTCACCAGGCTGGGCAGGACGATGCGCGACCCCAGGTCCACCTCGCCGTGGCGGACCCGCCGGCCTGCACCGTCAGCCGTGCCGATCCGGGTGATCAGACCCTGGTCGACGTCGACCCACCCGTTCCTCACGGGAGGCGCCGCGATCGGCAGAATCCAGGCGGCGCGATAGCGGGGCATATCGACGGCGGCAGATCACCCGGCGCGGGCGCCGGCTCACTCGGCTGCCCGCTGGAGCCTGCCCGCCCGGCTGCGGGCGGGGTAGCGCCCGAGTTCCGGCGGCACGCGCGCGTCACCGGCCTGGCGCGCCACGTCGAGCTCCAGGAAGCGGGGCACCTCCTGCTCGCGGAAGAACGGGTCGCCGAGGATCTCGTAGTGCATGTTGCGGCGCTTGGGCACGAACCCGGCGTCCTCCACGTTGCGGGCAATCTCGACCTCGTCCATGCAGTAGGCAGCCCCGGCCGCGCGGACGACGTTTTCCTCGATCATCACGCTGCCCATGTCGTTCGCTCCGAACGCAAGGCTCAACTGCCCGACCTTGCCGCCCTGGGTCACCCACGAGGCCTGCAGGTTGTCGAAGTTGTCCAGCACGAGACGCGCGAGCGCCAGCGTGCGAAGATAGTCGACCCCGGTTGCCTCCTCGCCGCCGAGCGCGGTGTTCGGCGGCTGGTAGCTCCAGGTGATGAACGCGGTGAAGCCGCCCGTCTCGTCCTGGAGCTCGCGCAGGCGCAACAAGTGGTCCACGCGCTCCTCCAGGCGCTCCACGCTGCCGTACATCATCGTCGCGGTGGTGCGCAGACCCAGCTCGTGGGCCGCGCGCATGACGTCCAGCCACTCCGCCGTCGTCGCCTTCGAGTAGCAGTTCAACAACCGCCGCACGCGGTCCACCAGGATCTCGGCCCCGCCGCCCGGTATGCTGTCCAGCCCGGCCGCGACCAGCCGCTCGAGCACCGCCCGCACCGGCAGCTGGGCGAGGCGCGACAGATGCACCACCTCCGGCGGCGACAGCGCGTGCAGTTTGAAGTCGGGATAGCGTGCCTTCACAGCGCGGAACAGATCTTCGTACCACGTGAGCGGCAGATCGGGGTTGTGGCCGCCCTGCAGGAGCAGTTGCACGCCGCCGAGCGCAATCGTCTCATCGATCTTGGCGAAGATCTCATCGAAGCCGAGGACGTAGCCATCCGGGGCGCCCACCTCGCGGTAGAACGCGCAGAAGTTGCAGCGCGCGACGCACACGTTCGTATAGTTCACGTTGCGGTCGACGATGTAGGTCACGACGCCGTCAGGATGCTTGCGCGCGCGGATGGTGTCGGCCAGACGCCCCAGCCGATGCGTGGAGGCATGGCGATACAGGGCGATGGCTTCGTCCCGCGCCAGCCGCTCGCCGCGGACCACCTTCCCGGCGACCTCCGCCACGTCCGCCCGTGTCATCGAAGCCCGGTCTCCGGGTAGAAATTCACCTTGCCGGTGGCCGGCATCACGCCGAGCTCGGCCGCCGTATCGTAGAACTTCTTGAGGCCGGCCAGCCCCTCTTCGTCCAGGGTGTACTGCACATTCTCATGCAGGTAGTCGCGGGCGATCTCCACGGTCTCGTCGTCCTCGCCGGGGGGCGCGAACTGCCGGGCGATGTCGTCCCGCGCCGCGAGTCCGTGCCGGCGTGCCGCCTGCAGGGCCTCCAGGTGCGGCTCGGTGACGACTCCGCGGCGGCCGACCCAGAAGGCCCACACGAACGGCAGTTTCGTCATGGCCGACCACTCCTCACCCAGATCGATCTTGTCGAGGCCGGCAGTCTCGTGGTCCATGAACAGCACGCGGTCGCCAATCAGGAGCGCCGCATCGCAGCGCTTCAACATCGGCCCGAGGTCGGGACGCATCTTCACGAACGTCGGCTCGATCTCGAACCACTGCGCGCAGAGAATCCGCAGCAGCGCCACGGACGTGCGCGAGCTCGAGTCCACCGCGATGGACCGAATGGCCGTGGCGGGCCGCTGGCTGAGCAGCGCCACCGATGCCACCGGGCCGCTCGACGCTACCGCGATGCCGGGGACGACCCGGTAGTCGGGCCGCTGCAGGTACTCGATGGAGGGGATCAGCCCCAGGTCCGCCGCGCCCTCGTGCAGCAGCGTGGCGCACTTCGCGGGCAGGTCGAACTGCAGAGTGAACAGGTCCGACTGAGCATCCAGGCCGTGGACCAACGGCCGAGCGTTGAGATACTCAACGGCGCTGACACGGATTGCGCTCATCGTTCCAAGCCCTCGAAGCAACCGTTGCGCTCGACCGGCACCAGCGCCGAGGCGCGAATGTTTCTCGTGATCTCCTCGAGCGGCGTCCGCCGCGGTCCACGGCTCGGCTCGTCGGCCGGCGACACCGAGTCGACGTCGTCCGCGCCGAACAGCAGCGCGACCTGGGCCAGTTTGGGCCCGTACAAACTCCAATCGACCTGAATCGAGTCGATATTGTCAACCAGCAGGCGCGCCAGCGCAACCTGCCGGAGGTCGCGGTAGCCGGTCGTCGGTTGGGTCCGCAGCACCCGCGGCAACGGGGCGAAGGCGTGCACGTGGGCCACCGCCCCGCCCCAACCCGCGACCCGGCGAACGAGCGCCAGCCCGGCGTCGCCGTCCGGCTCGCCGATGGTCAGCCGGCCGACGCGCAGACCGCCGCGGCCCGTGGCCTCCAACGCCTCCGGACCCGGCAGTCGTTCGACGCGTGCCTCGGCTACCAGCGACAGCCCGGCGGCCTTCAACTCGGACACCAGTGCGTACAACGCCTGCGCATCGCCCCCGGCGAGCTCGGCCAGGACGTCCACCGCGAAGCCCGTGACCGGGACCGCCGCGGCCGCGGCTGCGACCCGGCGGACGACTTCGATTGCCTGCCGTGCCCCCTCCGGGCGCCCGCCCAGGCGCACCTCGCCTGCGCCCGGCACAACCTCGACCGGGGCCTCGCCGATGGTCGCGAGCGGGATCTCCTGCACGCGAGCGAACGTCGCCCGGTCACCGTGGCGCCGCCGCCGCAACTCGTCGGCGGCCGCGCCGAGGCCGAGCAGATCGCTGCTGTCGATCAGGACCTCGACGTCGGTCGGCCGCAACGGTTGCCCCGCGGCGAGCCTTGCACCAATCTCCTGCAGCGTCGTCATCTCCGGCCGCCCTGCTCTCCTTCCAACGCGTCCGCAACCTGCTGGGCCAGCGCCAGTGCGCGCCGGCCGGCCGGCCCGTCCACGCGCGGGCGGCGACCCGTGCGAACGGCCCCGACGAAGTCCGCCAGCTCACGTTCCAGCGGTTCGCCCGGAGGCACCTCGATCTCGCCGCCCTCGATGGTCGGCTCGCCCCCCCGCTCCCGCCTGACACGCCACACCTCGACCTGGTGCGCCGCGCAATCGACCGAGATCAGCGCGTCGCGCTGAAAGAACCGGAGCTTGCGCACGCGTTCGCGGCTGACGCGGCTCGCGGTCAGGTTGGCGATGCACCCGTTGTCGAAGCGGATGCGGGCGTTCGCGATGTCGACCCGGTCGCTGAGCACCGGGACGCCCACGGTCTCGATGGAGACCGGGGCGGCCCCGACGATGTCCAGCAGCACGTCGAGATCGTGGATCATCACGTCGAAGACGACGTCGACATCGAGGCTCCGGCCCGGGAACCGTGCCAGGCGATGCACTTCCACGAAACGCGGCGCGGCGACGAGGGGTCGCGCGCTGGTGACGGCGGGGTTGTAGCGTTCGCTATGTCCGACGGCCAGCGTCGTCCCGGTGGCGGACGCGGCGGCGATCAGCTCGTCGGCTTCGGCCACCGTGGCGGCGATCGGTTTTTCGACCAGCACGGGAATCCCGCGCGCCAGGAAGGGCAGAGCGAGGCGCCGATGCGCCGCGGTCGGAGCCGCCACGGTCACTGCATCGACGCCGGCGAGGAGCGCCGCCGGATCCGTCTCCGCCCGGGCGCGCGTCGCGTCCGCGACCTCCCGCGCCCGCGCCGCATCGGAATCCACGACCGCCGTCAGCTCCACGTCCGCCATGTTCGCGAGAATCCGGGCATGGTGTCGTCCGAGATGACCGACGCCGACGACGCCCATCTTCAACCTGCGGGCCGGCATTACCGACCTCCGGCCAGCGGCCGGCCGACCACGGCCAACCCGCTGTCGTCCGCGCTGCCGTATACCGCGTCGCCGTCGAGGACGAGCGTACGGTCGGCATCGATCGACAGCACGGTCGCCCGCGCCGCACGCAGCGCGTCGATGGTCCGCAGGCCGACGACGGGCACGTCGAAGCGCATGTCCTGATTCGGCTTCGCCACCTTCACGACACGGATGCCTGGACCCGCCAGGCGTGCAGCCCGCCCGATCACCTCGTCGGTGCCCTCCATCGCCTCGACTGCCACGACGGCGCGGTCCTTGACGACGAGCGTCTGGCCGATGTCCAGGCCGGCCACGGCATCGGCCATCCGGTAGCCGAACTGCAGGTCGGCCCGTTCCTCGGCGGTCGGCTCCCTGCGCGTCAAGGTGCCGGGCCGGGCCAGGAGCGGCCGCAGAAAACTGGTCGAGTCGACCAGCTCGACACCGTGTTCAGCGAGCACGTCGGCCACGGCGGAGATCAGGGCGTCCGTGTTCCGGGCCCGCAGGCGCCGCAGCACGGAGAGCAACGTCAGATCGGGAACCACGCCGGCAAACAGCTTCGTGTGCTTGACCTGTCCGGCCATCAACGCGCGCGAGACGCCGGCGTCCTTCAGCAGGGCGATGCACCGGCCCAGTTGGCCCAGCGATACCCAGTGCAGCGTCGTCCCGGGACCGTCATCCGCGGCCTGCGCGATGGCCGGGTCGGCCTCCTCGCGGATGGCAATGACCGTGACATCGTGTCCCAGATTCCGCGCGGCATCGAGAGCCAGCAGCGGGAACCGGCCGTTGCCGGCAATCAGGCCGATACGCATCGCAGGTTTGCTGATCGGGAGATTTCGAAGATGGGGCTACTCGTCGACTCCGACGGGTTCCATCCGCCTGGGCGGACGCCGCAGATTGACTCCGCGCTTGGACGTCCGAATGAACTCCAGGAGATACCGCACCTCGGGACAGGCCACGGTCTCGTCCTCGATGATGCGGCGCATGGCGCGCGTCGTGTTCAGCTTGGACTGCAGCAGGTAGCGGTAGGCGCGCTTGAGCTTGGTGATGGTGGCGGGCGAGAACCCGTGCCGCGCGAGGCCGATCGTGTTGAGCCCGTAGATGCGTGCGCGGTTGCCGACGGTCTTGCCGTACGGCAACGCGTCCTTCGTCACGACGGAGTAGCCCCCGATGAACGCGTGGCGGCCGACGCGGCAGAACTGGTGGACGCCGGAGTAGGCGCTGATCGTGGCCTCGTCCTCGACGACGACGTGGCCGCCGGCCGTGGCGCCGTTGCCGAAGAGCGTGCGGTTGCCGACGATGCAATCGTGGGCAACATGCGCGTACGCCATGAAGACGTTGTCCTCCCCGATCAGCGTCAGCCCGCCCCCGCCGCGGGTTCCGCGGTGCACGGTCACGCACTCGCGGAAGACATTGCGGTGGCCGATCACGAGCCGCGTGTGCTCGCCGCTGAACTTCAGATCCTGTGGAATCAGGCCGATCGAGGCGAACGGGTAGATCCTGCACGCATCGCCGATCTCGGTATCGCCGTCGATCACGGCCGACGCACCCACGTGGCAACTCGCGCCGATGCGCACGCCGGGCCCGATGACGGCATGCGGTCCGACGACGGTGTCGGCCCCGAGCACGGCGTCGGGGTGCACCCGCGCTGTCGGGTCGACGCGCGCCATGGCCCGCTCGACGCCGATCAGCAGTCCGGCCTCGGCAACGGTATGCGCGCCCACCGTCGCCACGCCCCGCACGAGCGCAAGGCGCGTGCGACGGCGCTGCACCACCACCTCGAGCCGGAGCCGGTCGCCGGGCACCACCTGCCGGCGAAACTTGGCGTTGTTGACGCCCCGCAGGACGGCGCGCGCGCCGTCCGAGTCGCCCTCGCGATGCAGCAGCAACAGCGCCGCCACCTGCAGCAACGCCTCGATCATCATCACGCCCGGCATCAGCGGCATGCCGGGAAAGTGGCCCTGAAAGTACTCCTCGTTGACCGTGACATTCTTCACGGCGACGAGCCGATGCCCGAGCTCGTGCTCAATGACCGTGTCGACGAGCAGCGAGGGATAGCGGTAGCAGAGGCTGCCGAGAACACCTGGAATGTCGAGTGGCACGCGGAGCTCGGGGTGTCGCCGATCAGAGGCCAACAGTGTACCGGGTGCGGATCCCCGCGTCCATCGCACCCCGGCCGCGAGGCCCGGACACGGCGTCAGCGGGCGGCCGGCGCCGAGGCGCTCGTCCGCCGCGCCGTTCCGCGACGCAAATTCCTACGGCGCACCCGTCTGTGCGTTGAGCAGGTCGATCAACTCCTGGGTCAGATCGAGCGACTGATCGGCCCAGATGAGGCCGCCCTCGGCCGCGTTGAAGATGAACGACAGCCCCCTGTCGGTCGCGACCTGATCGATGACCGGACCCAGCTTCTGCTGGAATTCGATCTGCAGCTCCTGCTGGAGCGCCTGGACCTCCGTATCGGCATCCTGCGCGACGCGCTGGGCCTCCGTCTGGGCATCCTGTTGCGCGCGCTCCACCTCAGCCCGCTTCGAGGCAATCTCCCGTTGCAGGCTGAGCCGCGCCGCGGCACTCATGACGGTCTGTCCCTGCTCCAGCTTTTCCTGCAGCTCCTGCAACTGCTCGTTGACCGCCGTGACCTGCCCCTGCAGCTCGGCGTTCTTCGCTTCGATCTCGGCCAGCTTCAACTGGCTCAGCTCCTGCACCTGGGCGTTCGCCTCCTTGCCCGCCTCGGACTCCGCAACGATGCGCTGGATGTCGATGAACCCCAGCCCGCCCTGCGCCTCAGCGCGCGAGATGCCGGCGGCCAGTACACACGCGGCCGCCATCACTGCAGTTGCAAATCTCATCGGTCGTGTACCCCTGTCGTAACCGGACGGTCGTGCCGAACCGCTCAGAACGTCGTGCCCACGGCGAAGCGGAAGACCGTCTCCTCCTGCGGCTGCAGACGATCATTGTAGACGCCGTCACGCTGCGGGTTCCAGGCGTAGATGAGCCGGAACGGCACGTTGAGCATCGGTATGAAGAAGCGCAGCTCGATGCCGGTGGACGTCTTGAAGTCGTCCATCGCGAAGTTCCGGCCGAAATCCTGGACCTGGCCGGCATCGTAGAACGCCACGATGCGCACGGGATCCGCGATGCTGAACTGGTACTCGGCGTTCAACAGGACGCTCTTGTTGCCGCCCATCAGGGAGCGTCCCTGATACGAGTCGCTGGGAATATTGGGATCGATGTCGCTCAGCGTCGGGCCGATGCGACGAATGTCGTAGCCACGCACGGAGTACTCGCCGCCCAGCCACAGACGCTCGAAGATCGGTATCTGCCGTGGGTCGGCGGCCGACAGGTGCTGGTACTGTATGCGCAGCCCGATCGTGGTCCGCTCGGTGTGCGGCAGGTACCAGATGCTCTCGAGGATCGGTTTCCAGAACCTGGAATTGCCGCCCAGCCCCGCCAGGTCGATGCCCGCCTGATAGCGCGTTCCGCGACGCGGGAAGATCGGGTGGTCGATCGTGTTCATGCTGATCATGGGGGTGACCTTGCTCACCGAGCGGCGCCCCCCACTGCCCAGCAGCAGCGCGTCCTGGAAGAACGGGTTGTACGACAGGAAGTCGGGATTGACCGTGAAGTACGGGTTGATGTCCTGTACGCTGGTCTCCTCGTAGCTGTAACTGAAGAACAGTCGCGTGTAGAGCGCGAGCGGGAAGCCAACGGTCGCCGTCCCGCCGACGCTGTCTTCCGTATAGGCCCCTATCCACTCGATCTTCCGGGAAAACAGGCCGACGCTGCCGGACATGTTGCGATCGAACAGGTAGGGCTCGGTGAACGTCAGGTTGATGTCCCGCACGCGCGAGCCGCTCTGGACGCCGATTCCGAGCGTCTCGCCGCGGCCCAGGAAGTTGCTCGTCTGAAACCCGACCTGTCCGAAGAACCCGTCGTACTGCGACACACCCGCCCCGAACGTCAGCTGGTTCAGGTTCGTCTCGGTGAGGTTGATGGTCAGATCGACCTCGTTCTCCGCCTCCTCGAGCTTGTCGATGCTGACCGACGTCTCCTCGTCGAGCGGCTCGAAGAAGCCCAGCTGGTTGAGCCGCCGCACGCTGTGCCTGAGCCCGGCCGTGTTGAACACGCCGCGCTCGACCAGCTGCAGCTCGCGCCGAATGACCGAATCGTGGGTGGTCTGATTCCCGACGATCGTGATCCGGTTGACGAAGTACTGGTCGCCTTCCTGGATCCGAATCGTCACGTCGACCACGGGGCTGCCTTCGATGTACGACGGCCGCTCGTCGAGGGCATGGCCACCGTTGCCGTTGCCGTTGCCGTTGCCCCCGTTGTCCGCATCTTCGCCCGCGACCGCGTTCGGGCCGGCGCGCGGCTGCAGATCGGGAAAGAGGGTCATCTCGTAGTAGCCGAGCGCACCGTACAGCTCCCGCGCCGACTCGAACGCGTCCCGGATGTAGCCCTCGCTGTAGTAGTCGCCCGGTTCGAGCTCTCTGAAGATCTCCGACAATCCGAGCTCGTTGATGACCTCGTTGCCGTCGAAGCCGACCTCGCCGACCCGGTAGCGCTCCCCTTCCTCGACCGGAATGCGCAAGCGCAAACCGCGGCTCTTCCCGTCCGGGGATTCCTCGAGGTACTCGAGGTCGGGCTGCCCGACCTGGGCGTCGATATAGCCCTGGTCGCGGTAGAAGGCGATGATCCGATCGGCGTCCTCCTCGAACTGGGCCTCCTTGTACGTGCCGCGCCCCGTGATCCAGGAGAGGAACCAGCGTTCCTTGGTGTTCTTCATCTGCCCGCGCAGGCGGCGGTCGCTCATCGCCTCGTTGCCGACGAACGCGATGTCGTCGACGAATACCTTCGGCCCTTCCTTCATGTGGAAGGTCAGCTGCACCGTCTTGGGGCCGCCGGGCAACGGGGTGACCTCGTGATCGATCTCGGCGAACTGGTACCCCTTGTCCGCGAACATGAACTGCACGAGCCCCTTCACGCGCTTGATCATGCCCAGGTCGAGGAAGGAGTCGACGCGAATCGCCAGGCCGTTCTCCTGCATCGCCGTGTCGATGTCGGACCGGTCGACCTCCTCCGAGCCCTCGAACGTGACGAACTTCACGCGCTCCCGCTCTTCGAAGTTGAAGATGACGCGCTTGCCGACCACGCCGTTGTCCCAGGGCTCGTCCATGACCTCGATCCAGAGGTCGTCGAGGAAGCCGGTATCCCACAGCCGTCGGAAATCCTCACGGATGATCTGTTCCGTCTCCTGCGTATACGGCACCCACCGGTTCTGCGACGGCAGGCTGCGGTGGTTGGGGATCTCCATGTAGTAGAGGTAGGTCTGGGCGTCGACGCTCGAGACGTTGCCCTGGGTGGGAAACGCCAGCTCTACCGTCCGCAGGAGCTCGGGCGACCCGGGCGGGGGCAGCGGCGACGGCGCGAGCTGCGCGGCGGCCGGCTCCGCCTCCCGCGGCTCTGCGGCGGCGGGCCCGACGGGAGCCGCCGCCAGCAGGCAGACACACAACGCGGTTCTCGACAGGGTCCTCATGGCACGCGGCGCCGGCACCGTCGACGATGACATTCGGGTGCGTTCAGTCAGTGTACGAAATCCTGGCAGCCTGTGGCAAAGCACGCTATACGCCCGACGCCAGTCGCCGCCCTTCGAAGGATTGCCCGACGCCGCGGTAGGCAAGCACCCCGGCATCGAGGTAGACCTCGATGTCGCCGGCCTCGAGCTGCCCGCGAATCAGCTCTTCGGACAACGGATCCTCTACGTAGCGCTGGATGGCGCGCCGTAGGGGCCGCGCGCCGTAGGAGCGGTCGCGGCAGGTCTGCTCGATGATCCAGTCGACCACCTCCGCCGTCAGCGAGATCTGCAACCCGCGGTCCACGAGGTTGTCGTTCAGCCGCGCGATGAGCATCTGCGTGATCTTGCGGAGGTCGTCGTCCCGCAGCGCTTCGAAGACGATGATCTCGTCGACGCGGTTGATGAACTCCGGATTGAACGTCCGCTTCACTTCCCCCAGCACCATGTCCGACACGCTCCGCTGCACTTCCTGCGCGTCCGGCGACTGGAAACCCATCGCCGTCTGCTTCTGGATGTAGCGCGCCCCGATGTTGGAGGTCATGATGATGATCGCGTTCTTGAAGTCGACGCGGTTCCCGAGCCCGTCCGTCAGGTGCCCATCCTCGAACACCTGCAGCAGGATGTTGAAGAGGTCCGGGTGCGCCTTTTCGATCTCGTCCAGCAGCACCACCGAATACGGATGGCGCTTGACCTTCTCGGTGAGCTGGCCGCCCTCTTCGTGTCCCACGTACCCCGGCGGCGACCCGATCAGCTTCGACACGGAGTGCTTCTCCATGTACTCCGACATGTCGAACCGTATCAGGGCCGTGTCGCTGCCGAAGAGAAAGTTCGCCAGGGCGCGCGCGAGCTCGGTCTTGCCCACGCCGGTCGGCCCCAGAAAGACGAAGCTGCCCACAGGGCGGCTCGGCGACTTCAGCCCGGCGCGCGAGCGGCGAATGGCGCGCGCAAGCGCGGAGATGGCCGCCTCCTGACTGATCACCCGCCGGTGCAGGTGATCCTCCATCTGCAGCAGCCTGGCGCTCTCGTCCTGGTTGATGGAAGTGATCGGCACGCCGGTCCACTGCGACACCACCGCATCGATCTCGGCCTTGTCGACCTCGATCTGGTGCCCGCCCGACCTGACGTCGAACTTCTCCCGCACGAACTGCAGATTCTCCCGGGCGAGAACCTCCTGCTCGCGGAAGAACTGGGCCCGCTCGTAGTCCTTCTGGGCGGTGGCGTTCTCCATCTGTTCGACCGCCACGCGGATGTTCTTGTTGATCTCGCTGAACTCCTCGCTGTAGCCGGCGTCGCGCAGCTTCGCGCACGCGCCCGCCTCGTCGACGAGATCGATGGCCTTGTCCGGCAGGAACCGGTCGCTGATGTAACGGCTCGACTGGCTGACCGCGGCCTCGATGGCCGCCCGCGTGTACGCCACGTGATGGAACGTCTCGTAGCGATCCTTGACCCCCATCAGCACCTCGAGCGCCTCCGCCTCGGTCGGCGGATCCACCCGTATCGCCTGGAAGCGGCGCTCCAGCGAGCGATCCTTCTCGATGTACTTGCGGTACTCCGCCGGCGTCGTGGCGCCGATGCACCGGATCTCGCCGCGCGAGAGCGCCGGCTTCAGAATGTTCGCGGCGTCGAGCGAGCCTTCCGCCGACCCGGCGCCCACCAGCGTGTGCAGCTCGTCGATGAACACGATGATGTTCGGGTTCTCGGTGAGCTCCTTCATGATCGCCTTGAGGCGCTCCTCGAACTGCCCGCGGTACTTCGTGCCGGCCACGATCAACGAGATGTCGAGGGCCAGCATCCGCTTGTCGCCGAGGAAGTAGGGCACGTCGCCGCAGGCGATCCGCTGCGCGAGACCCTCGACGATGGCCGTCTTGCCGACCCCCGGCTCCCCGATCAGAACTGCGTTGTTCTTCGTGCGGCGGCACAGGACCTGCTGCACGCGTTCGAGCTCGACGCGCCGGCCGACCAGCGGGTCGAGCCGGTTCTTCATGGCCCCCTCGGTCAGATCTCGACTGAACTCGGCCAGCAGCGGCGTCTCCTTGACCCGCGTGAGGGTGGTCTTCTCATTGAGGAGCTGGACGATGTCCTCGCGCACGCCGGTCAGCCGCATGCCCTTCTCGAAGAGGATGGAGGCGGCCACGGAGCGCTCCTCCCGCAGGATGCCGAGCAGCAGGTGTTCCGTCCCGATATAGTTGTGGAGGAGCCGGTCGGCCTCCTCCGCCGCGTGCTGAAGCACGCGCTTGGTCTCGGTGCTGAAGGGGATCTCGACGGATGTCGAAACCTTCTCGCGAAAGACCGTGCGGCCCTCGATTTCCTTGCGGATGTTCTCCAGCGACAGGTGGGAGCGCGCGAAGAGGCGGCTCGTCAGCCCCTTGCCCTCGCGAATCAGTCCGAGCAGCAGATGCTCGGTCTCGATGGAGATGCTCCCGAGCTGGCTGGCCTCGTAGCGGGCGAAGAACAGGACACGCCGCGCCCGCTCGGTGTACCGCTCAAACATCCAAGCCTGCCCGCGAAGCATCCGGAAGGACCCGCCCGGCCAGGGCGGGTGCGCCGCTGCCGTCGCCCCTCCGCGAGGGGGCGGCGGCGGACCGCCGCGCAGCGAGGTTGGACAGTCCCGGCCTGCTCCCCCGCCGCGCCTTGCCAGCCGGGCGCCTCGCCGGTCCCGGTGCGACGCGGAATTTCACCACGGATTCCTGAGCAACGCATTATAGAGTAATCATCACGGGTTTGCCGGCCGGCAGATCAGGCCGGCCGCAAGCGCCCCGCCTCGAGGCGCAACACCCGATCACAGCCTTTCGCCAGGCGCATATTGTGCGTCGCGATCAGCGACGTCAGTGCATGGCGCCGATGCATGTCCCGCAGCAGGCGCTGCAGCGCCTCCCCGGTTTCCTCGTCCAGATCGCCCGTCGGCTCGTCGGCCAGAAGCAGCGACGGCTGCATGACGAGCGCCCGGGCCACCGCCACGCGCTGCTGCTCGCCGCCCGAGAGCATGCCCGGACGATGGGTCAGGCGGTCGCCCAGGCCGACCTGCTCGAGCAGGGACCGGGCTCGCGCGCCGGCCTCGACGGGTGCGATGCGGGCAATCCGCAGCGGCATCTCGGCATTCTCGAGCGCGCTGAACTCAGGCAGCAAGTGGTGGAACTGGAACACGAACCCGATGTGGCGGTTTCGGAACCGCACCAGCTCCGGGTCCGCCAGTCCCGTGACGTCGGTCTCGCCCACCCGCACCCGCCCGCTGTCAATCCGGTCGAGGCCGCCCACGGCGTGCAGCAGGGTGCTCTTCCCCACGCCGGACGTCCCCACGATCGCGACCATCTCGCCGGCCGCGACGGACAGCTCGAGCTCGCGAAGCACCTCCAGCCGCGCGCCGGCCACCGTGTACGCCTTGGCGAGACCGCTGATCTCCAGGAAGCCGCGGCTCCCGCCCGTCACTGATACCTCAACGCCTCCGCCGGGTCGAGCTGCGACGCCTGGCGGGCGGGATGGATCGTGGCGCAGAAGCAGACGGCCAGCGCCGACACGATGACGAGCACGAAGTCGAACGTGTCGACGGTGAAGGGCACGTACGAGAGGTCGTAGACCTCGGCGTCGAGACGAATCACCCGATACCGATCCAGCAGCGTCGCCAGCGCGTATCCCGCGCCCGCGCCGACGGCGGTTCCGACCGCGCCGATGATGCTGCCCTGCAGCATGAAGATCGTCATGATCCTGCGCGGCGCGGCGCCCATGGTCTTGAGGATCGCGATGTCGCGGCCCTTCTCCATCACCAGCAGCACCAGCGAGGCCACGATGTTCAGGGCCGCGACCATGACGATGAGCCCGATGGTGATCGAGATGGCCATCTTTTCGAGCCACAGGGCGGAGAAGAGCGACTGATTGAGCTGCGACCAGTCCTCGGTGACGTAGCCCGGCCCGAGCGCAGCGGACACCTGCGCCGCGACGGCACGCGATTCGTAGATGTCGTCGATGCGCAGCTCCATCAGCTCGATGCGGTCCTTGTTCAGCAACCGCTGGGCCACGTCGAGGGTGACGAAGCCGTATGCGTTGTCGTAGGTGTACAGGCCGAGACGAAAGACCCCGACCACTCGCATGCGCCGCGGGCGCGGCAGCATGCCGAGGGGCGAGAGCGTGCCGTGCTCGGTGATCAGCGTCACCTCGTCGCCGACGAAGGCACCCAGTTGCGCGGCGACCCCCTCGCCCAGCACCAGCCCGCCCAGGACCGGATCGTCGTCCGCGATCCGCTCGAGATCGAACAGGCTGCCGCGCTCGACCGCGTCGGCCACCTCGGTCACGTGCCGTTCGAGGCCGGGATCGATCCCCTTGACCGTGATGAACGCCTCGCCGCTGCGAGTCGTCGCCAGCGCCTTGCCGAGCACCGACGGCGCGGCGGCCTGCACGCGGGGCAGCGCCCCGAGCCGGCGGGCCTCGGCCTGGTAGTCCTCGAACCCTCCTTCCGCCACGTTCCACACGTAGACGTGGGCCTCCGAGCCGGTGATGCGGTCGCGCAGCTCCCGCTGCATGCCCGTCATGAGCGCCAGGGCCACCACCAGCGCCATCACGCCGAGCGTCACACCCAGCGTCGAGATTACCGAGATGAGGGAGATGAACGCCTGCTTGCGGCGCGCCACCAGGTACCGCGTGGCCACGTACAGCTCGAACGGCACCGCCATCGCTACTCGGCCCTCGTCGGCCGCATGAGAGGGAACAGAATGACGTCGCGAATCGACGGGCTGGCCGTCAGCAGCATGACCAGCCGGTCGATGCCGATCCCTTCGCCGGCCGTGGGCGGCAGGCCGTGCTCGAGCGCCCGGAGGTAGTCCTCGTCGAGGGCGTGCGCCGCGTCGTCGCCGGCGCCGCGGGCCGCGAGCTGCGTCTCGAAGCGCCGGCGCTGCTCGTGCGGATCGTTCAGCTCGCTGAAGGCGTTGGCAACCTCCATGCCCGCTACGTACAGTTCGAAGCGCTCCACCGTCTCGGGGTCGTCGGCCCGCTGCTTCGAGAGCGGCGACACTTCGGTCGGAAAATCGTGAACGAAGGTCGGCTGCACGAGCGTCGTCTCACACAGGGCCTCGAACAGCTCGCAGGCGATGCGGCCCGCGCCGGCCCCGGCCGTGACCTCGACCCCCAGCTCGCGGGCCAGCCCGGCCGCCGCCTCCCGCTCGCGCAGCTCGCCCTCGGAAACCTCGCGGCCCAACCGCTGCGCGACCGCGTCCCGGACCGCGGTCCGCAGCGGCCGTCTGGCGAAGGGCGGGCGCCACGAGATCGTCGCGCCGCCGTAGACGCACTCCCGGCCCGCCAGCACGTCGTCCGCGACCGCCCCGAGCAGCTCCTCGGTCAGCGTCATCAGCGCCCGGTAATCGCTGTAGGCCTCGTAGAATTCCAGCATCGTGAACTCGGGGTTGTGGCGGGTCGATATCCCCTCGTTCCGGAAGTTGCGGTTGATCTCGTAGACCCGCTCCATCCCGCCCACGACCAGCCGCTTGAGGTAGAGCTCCGGCGCGATGCGCAGATAGAGCGGCAGGTCGAGCGCGTTGTGGTGCGTGCTGAACGGCCGCGCGAGCGCACCGCCCGCCAGCGGCTGCATCATCGGCGTCTCGACCTCGAGGTAGCCCCGTGCGTCGAGGAAGCGGCGGATGGCGGCCAACGTCCGGGCGCGAGTCTCGAACACGCGGCGGGCGTCCGGGTTGACGATCAGGTCTAGGTAGCGCTGCCGGTAGCGCGTCTCGACGTCGGTGAGCCCGTGCCACTTCTCCGGCAGGGGCACCAGGCACTTGGCGAGGAACTCGAGCCGCTCGGCTCCGATCGTGAGCTCGTTGGTCCGCGTGCGGAACACGCGACCGGCCGCGCCGACGAGGTCACCGACGTCGAGCAGCTGGAACAGGTCGAAGTCGCGTTCGGGAACGGAATCCTTGCGCACGTACACCTGGATTCGCTGCCTGCCGTCCGAGATGACAAGGAAGTTGGCCTTGCCGAAGCTGCGGACCGCCAGCACCCGTCCCGCCGCCCTCGTCTGCACGCGGCGCGCAGCGAGCGTCTCGCCATCGACGTCGCCGTAGGACGCCACCAGGGCCGATACCGTGTCGGTCGCCTCGAACCGATGCGGGTACGGCTCGACACCCAGCGCCTGCAAGCGGTCCAGGTTCTCGCGCCGCTGGCGACGCTGATCGGTCTCGCGTTCGTGGCTCATGCGGTCGTCATCGGGCCGGCAGATCCCGCGCGATTTGTCGCGAGACCCCGTCTAGAACCCCGTTGATGAAGGGCACCGCTTCGTCACCGCTGAACGTCTTGGCCAGCTCGAGCGCCTCGTCAATCACGACCGGGGTCGGCGTGTCGGTGTATACCAGCTCATAGATCGCCAGGCGCATGATCAGCCGATCCACAACGGCCAGGCGGGCCAGCCGCCAGTTGCGTGCGTTGGCTGCCAGCAGCGAGTCGATGGTGTCGAGATGCGTCGTCGTCCCCTCGACCAGCGCGGTGGCGAAGCCGCGGCGGTTCCGCGGCGCGGGATGACACTCCCAGAAAGTGCGAGCCGCCTCCTCCGACCCGTTCGAGCCGGCCCAACCTATCTCCCACTGATACAGCAGCTGCAGTGCCGCCTCACGGCCCCGGTGCCGTTCCGGCCCGATCCGTGCGGCAGTCACTGATCGGTCCCGGCAACGCGAAGCCGGCGCAGCCGCTGCCTGACGGCGGCGAGCTGCACGGCAGCCATCGCCGCTTCCCACCCCTTGTTGGTCTCGTCCGGCCGCGCGCGCGCCAGCGCCTCGTCGTGGGAATTCGTCGTGAGCACCCCGAAGGTCATCGGCACGCGGGTAGCCTGCGCTGCCGCGGTGATGCCGTGGGCCACCGCCGAGGCGATGTAGTCGAAGTGCGGCGTCTCGCCGCGGATGACGCAGCCGAGACAGACGACCGCGTCGAACTCGCCGGTCGCCGCCGCTTCACGGGCGACAAAGGGAATCTCGAAGGCCCCCGGGACGGAGATCGCAACAACCCGGTCGCCCGGCACCCCGGCCCGCGTCAGCGCCGCGACCGCGCCGTCCCGGAGCAGTCTCGTGACAGCGTCGTGATATCCGGACACGACCAGCGCGACGCGCAGGCGACTCGCGTCCGAGGCGCCGCCCGGCGGAGGCGCCGGCAGGTCCTTCACGACCCCTTGAACTCCGGTCGACGCTTCTCGAGAAACGCCCGGGTTCCCTCCTGCTTGTCCTCCGTCGCGGCCACCACGCCGAAGAGTGCCGCCTCGTAGTCGCAGCCGTCGTCGAGCGGCATCTGCGTTCCGCACCGCACGGCGTCGAGGATGTACCGCACGGCGATGGGCGGTTTGGCCGCCAGGTCGGCGGCCAGCGCGCGGGCCTCGTCCAGCAACCGGTCGGCGGCCACCACGCGGTTCACCAGGCCGAGGCGCCGCGCGTCCTCCGCGGCAACGGGTTCGCCCGTCAGCAGCATCTCGAGCGCGGGCCCGGCCCCTATCAAGCGCGGGAGCCGCTGCGTGCCGCCGTAGCCCGGGATAATCCCGAGGTTGATCTCGGGCTGGCCGATCCGCGCGGTGTCGGCAGCCAGCCGCAGCGTGCACGCCATGGCGAGCTCGCAGCCGCCACCGAGCGCGAAGCCGTTGATGGCCGCGATGACCGGCTTGCCGCACGCGGCTATCAGTGCGCACAGCGCGTGGCCCCTGCGCGCGACCTCCCGCGCCTCCGCCGGCCCCAGCCGCGCGAGCTCGGCGATGTCCGCACCCGCCACGAAGGCGCGCTCTCCCGCGCCGGTCAGCACGACCGCGCGCACCGCGGCATCGTCCCGGATGCGCTCGAACGCCTCCAGCAGCTCGGTGATGGTAACCGCGTTCAGCGCGTTCAGGACCTTGGGGCGCGCGACCGTGACGACGGCGACCCCGGTCGCCCGATCGTCGGTGACGGTGACGTTGTCCATATCGATTGCACTATACTGCACGGCCGCGCGCACGGGCTGGCGCCGCACGGCACGCCGTCAGAACGGGAGCGGATACATCAGCCAGCCCAGCAGCACGCCGATGCCGGCGAACGCGGCCCACAGCACGGCGCCGAATCGGACCTGCTCGCGCGGGTCGTCACGCATCAGCAGCGCGAAGACGAGCGATACGAAGCCCGCGAACAGCACCATCAGGAAGAAGTGACTGGCCATGTCAGCGGAGCCGGCTCACTTGCGTCCCCGTGCGATGTCGTAGGCGTCCAGCACCACCAGGACGTTCAGCAGGCCGGAAACGACCAGGAACGTGTTGCCGTGCTCGTACGTCGCGGCCACGACGCTGCCCTCCGCCCATCCCAGCAGGCGCGCGCACAGGTACGGGACGCCCATCCCCAGCTCCGCCAGCGCCTGTAGCGTCACCAGCGGCTGCCCCGTGTCGAACGGGAAGAGCCGTCCCTGCAACCCCAGACCGATGGCGAACATGAGGGGCAGCGCGGCGAGCAGAATCAACCCGGTGCGCCTGCGCCCCAGCAGGACGTGTCCGGCGCCGGGCAGCGCCCAGGCCAGCCCGCAGACAAGCAGGGGGCTCGCCGCGCCACCGCGAGGGGCGGTTCGTGGTCGGGCCATGGCCGTCATAACGCCTCGAAGCGTGTGAGCCTGCTGAAGTCCGCGAACCGGCTCCGTACCTCCCCGTCCCGCAGCCGCAGCAGGCGCTCCACACCGAAGTCTTCCACGGTGAACGAGGCCAGCGTGCTGCCGGCGATGACCGCCTGCGTCACGACGGCGTCCGAGAAGTCAGGTGCGGCGGCCAGGTAGCCGACGAACCCGCCCGCGAACGTGTCGCCGGCCCCGGTGGGATCGCGCACGGTCTCGAGCGGCATTGCCGGCGCCGCGAAGAAACCATCGTCGCGCGTCATCAGCACGCCGTGCTCGCCGCGCTTGATCACCACGCGCGCCGGCCCGAGCCGCCGGATGGCCCGCGCAGCCCGGACCAGGTTGTGCTCCCCGCTGAGCTGCCGTGCCTCCTCGTCGTTGACGACGAGCACGTGCACGCGCTGCAGTACGCGCCGCAACTCCTCCGGTGTCTGCTCGATCCAGTAGTTCATCGTGTCGAGCGCGACGAAGTCGGGCGTGGCGACCTGCGCGAGCACCTCGGTCTGCAGCGCGGGGTGGATGTTCGCCAGGAACACGAACGCGCTGTCGCGAAACGAATCGGGGATTCGCGGGCGAAAGTCCTGGAACACGTTCAGGTGCGTGTAGATGCTCCGGCGCGTGGCGAGATCGGGGCTGTAGGCGCCCTTCCAGCGAAACGTCTCGCCCGGCACGCGCTGCAGCCCCGCCAGGTCGATGCGCCGGCCATCGAAGACCCGCAGCTGCTCGGACCCGAAGTCGTCGCCTACGACCGCCACCAGGCGCACGCCGGTGAAGTACGATGCGGCGAGACTGAAGTAGGTGGCCGCGCCGCCGACGATGCGCGACGCCGCGCCGGACGGCGTCTCGAGCGAGTCGAACGCGACGGAGCCGACGGTGAGGACAGGGCGCATCGATCAGTCCAGATACTTGGACACGAGCGGCGCCAACTGCTTCCTCGTCTCGGGAGACATGGCTTCCGGGCGGGTGATGATGGCGGAGGCCAGCGCGGTGGCGCATTCGCAGGTCCGGTCGACCGGCAGCCGCTCGACGACGGCCTTGATGACCGCCTGCGCAGTGGCTGCGTTGCGGACCAGGTTTTGCACGATCATGTCGACCGTCACGTGATCGTGGTCCGGGTGCCAGCAGTCGTAGTCGGTCACCAGGGCAAGCGTTGCGTAGCAGATCTCCGCCTCGCGCGCCAGCTTCGCCTCCTGGAGATTCGTCATCCCAATGATGTCCATCCCCCACGAACGATACAGCCGCGACTCGGCCAGGGTCGAGAACTGCGGGCCTTCCATGCAGACATAGGTGCCGCCGACGTGGACCCGCGCGTCGGTCGTCCGCGCGGACTCGGAGACGATCCCGGTCAGGCGGCGGCAGACGGGGTGCGCGAACGTGATATGGGCCACGAGCCCGCGCCCGAAGAACGTGCCGACGCGGCCGCGCGTGCGGTCGAGAAACTGGTCGGGGATGACGATGTCGAGAGGGCGATACTGCTCCTGCAGACTGCCGACGGCGCTGGCCGACACGATCCACTCGACGCCCAGCGTCTTCATGGCGAATAGGTTCGCCCGGAAGTTCAGCTCCGACGGCAGGAGACGATGGCCCGCGCCGTGACGGGCAAGAAACGCCACGCGCTGCCCGGCCAGCGTGCCCACCACGAGCGCCGCTGAAGGGGCACCGAACGGCGTGGATACCGCCACCTCCTCGCGCGCCGTGAGCTCGGCCATGTCGTACAGGCCGCTGCCCCCGATGACGCCGATGCGAACCGGCTGCTCAGGCATCGTCCGCTGCCTGCTTCAGCTCGACGAGGACGCCGTGCGCGCTCGCCGGGTGGATGAACGCCACGAGCGCGCCCTCGGCTCCGGGCCGCGGCGTCTCGTCGATGAGCCGCACGCCACGGGCCTTCAGCCGCGCGAGCACCGCGGGCAGATCGTCGACGCGCAGCGTGACGTGATGCAGCCCGGGACCCCGACGGGCGACGAAGCGTGCAATCGGCGAAGCATCCGACGTGGCCTCGAGCAGCTCCAGCGCCGCGCCGCCGCCCACCCCGACGAAGTGCGCGCGCACGTGCTGCGACGCCACCTCCTCGCTGAGCTCCACCTCCAGCCCCAGGGCGTCGCGATAGAAGTCCAGAGCCGCCTCGACGCTCTCCACGGCGATACCGACATGGTCGAGCACCGCTCTCATGACACGCGCTCCAGAATGTCGTCCGCGGCGGCGTACGGGTCGAGCACGCCGGCCGCTATGCTGTCGACGGCGTCCGCGAGCAGCGTCCGGGTGTCCTCCCGCTGCTCGAGCCGGTCGATGAACGTCCGCTGCAGCAGCCCGGTGAGCCGGAACCGGGCACGTGCACGCCGCCGCTCACGCGACTCGCCGTGCGCCGCCGCAAACTGCTGGACGGCCTCCAGCACGGCCGTGACGCCGGCGCCGCGGGTGGCCTGGGTCTTGAGGACCGGTGGACGCCAGGCGCCGGCGCCGAACTCCCGCAAGGCGAGCATCGCCTCGATCTCGCCGGCAGTCCGGTCGGCCCCGGGCCGGTCGGCCTTGTTGACGACGAAGACGTCCGCGATCTCCATGATGCCGGCCTTCATCGCCTGCACGTCGTCGCCGGCATCCGGAATCGTGACTACGATCGACACGTCCGCGGTCCGGGCGATATCGACCTCTCCCTGACCGACGCCGACCGTCTCGATCAGTACGACCTCACGCCCCGCGGCGTCCAGGATGAGTGCGGCGTCGCTCGTGGCGTGCGAGACGCCGCCCAGATGGCCGTGCGTCGCCATGCTCCGCAGGTACACCCCGTCGTCGAGGGTGTGGCGCTGCATCCGAATCCGGTCGCCCAGAATGGCGCCGCCGCTGAACGGGCTGCTGGGATCGACCGCCAGAATCCCGACAGTGCGGCCGAGGCGCCGGTACTCGGCGGCGAACCCGTCGACCAGCGTACTCTTGCCTACGCCAGGAGCGCCGGTCACGCCGATAACGCGGGCCCGCCCCGTGCGCCCGAAGAGTTGCCGCATCAACGCGGGTGCCGCGGCCGGATCGTTCTCGACCAGGGAGATGGCGCGCGCCAGCGCTCGCGGCTCACCGGCTAGCACCCGGTCCGCCAGATCCACGGCTCCGTCGTCCCCGCGCTCATTGACGTGCGGGACTCTATCACACCGTCTTTGGACGCGGCGCGGCTTCGGAGTACAGTGCGCGGTGGTCATGCGACGAACCCTGCCCCTGGCTCTCGCCCTCCTCTGCACACTGGCGCCTCGCGACGCGGCGGCCGATCTGACCGCCTTCGTCGGCTCCACGCTCACGCCCGCCAACCGCCCCGCGCGGGGCGTGGCGGTCAGCGTGTCCCTGCTGTTCGTGGGGTTCGAGTTCGAGTACTCCGACACCAGCCTGGACGCGTCGGCCGGGGCGCCGGCGCTGCGCTCCGCCATGTTCAACGTCCAGGTGCAGACGCCCCGCGTCGCCGGCGTGCAGGCCTACGGAACCGCCGGCGGCGGGCTCTACCAGGAGCAGTTGGCGGAGCACAGGAAGACCAACCTCGGCACGAACGCGGGCGGGGGCGTCAAGGTGCCGCTGGCAGGACCGATCGGCGTGCGCCTGGACTACCGCGTGTTCGTGCTGCGCGGCAGCCCGCTCTACACGCACGTGCAGCGCTTCTACGTCGGTGCCAACCTGGCCTTCTGAGCCGCCGGCCTGCCGGGCCGGGAGGCCCGTCGCCGATCAGCCCCCGAAGTTCCGGACCAGGTCGAGATTGAGGATGAGCTGCTTCAGCTGCGCGTCCGTATACGACCCGTTGTAGGCCTGGTAGAGCTCCTGCACCTGCTCGGGAACCGCCTCGTTCAGGATGGTCGATACCGCGTAGTCGGCGCCGCCGACGACCGGGTCGATCACCCAGACGTACATGACGTTCCCCTGGCCGGTGATGTCGTTGTCGGCCCGAAAGACCTTCCAGCCGCGCGCCTGATCCCCGCGATTCACGTCCAGCGCCGAATCCAGCTCCGCCATCACCTGCTCGAACTGCTGCGTCTGCGCGGGCTTGACGAAGTGGAACATGAGGGCTCCGTCCCCGCTCAACGCACGCACCGCCTGGGCCTCCGCCCTGGAAGCGGTCAGTCCCATGCCGAGCACCACGCCGATGGCGAGCATCCCGATCAGCGCACAACCTACGACTACATGCCGGCGTCCCGACGTCAGTGTCTCGAACCAGCGCATCTGCGAAGCCCCCTTCCTGGAGAAGCGAGCCGCTACTTTACCGTACGCCGCCGGCTAGACGAAAGCCTTCATCACCTCGTTCGAGAGCAGCATCCCGGCGCGGGTCAGCCGCAGCCGGCCCGCGTCGTGCACGAGCAGGCCGGCCTCGAGAAACGGACGCAGCTCCGCCCCGTAGCGGGCCGCCACGTCGACGCCGTAGCGCTCCCTCAGCCCCTCGAGGTCGAGCCCCTCGACCAAGCGCAGCCCGGTGAACAACGCGTCCCCGAGCCGCTCGCCGGGCGTTAGTTCGCGGCGCTCCGCAACGGTCGAGACGCCCCGGCGGACCGCGTCCACGTAGCGCTCGGTCTCCGAGACGTTTCTCCACCGGGCGCTGGACCGCGTCGAGTGCGCGCCGCAACCGAACCCGAGCCAGGCGCCGTCGCGCCAGTACTTCAGATTGTGGCGGCAATGCTTGCCCGGCCGCGCGATGTTCGAGATCTCGTACTGCTCATAGCCGACCGCGTCTGCACAGGCGAGCGCATCGAGGTACATGGCCGCCGCGTCGTCGTCCGGCGCCAGCGACCAGCCGCCGCGCGCCATTTCCTCGCGCAACGGCGCGTTCGGATACAACTCGAGCACGTACAGCGACGCATGGTCGGGCCGCAGCGCGAGCAGGGCGTTCACCGACGCGGCAGCGTCGGCGCGCGTCTGCTGCGGCAGCCAGAGCATCAGATCCGCGCTCACGTCGCAGCCGGCCGCCTGCGACGCCGCGATGGCCTCGCACGCCCGCGCCGCCGTATGCCGGCGGCCCAGGCGCGCGAGCTCCGCGTCGCGCAGCGACTGCACCCCGAGGCTGATGCGCGTCACGCCCGCGTCGACCCAGCCGCGCAGCGCCTGCGGCGTGGCAGTTTCCGGGTTGGTCTCCAGCGTGACCTCGGCGCCGGGCGCTACCGCGAAACCGCCGCGGCACGCGGCAATCAGGCGCGCGACCTCCGCCGCTTCCAGCAGCGACGGGGTGCCGCCGCCGAAGTAGATCGTGTCGGCCCGCGCCCCGTCACCGGCGCGGCGGATCTCGGCATCCAGCGCGTCGACGTAGCGGATCTTCAGCGTCGGATCGAACAGGCCGCGGTTGAAGTTGCAGTAGTTGCAGATCGACGTGCAGAACGGGATGTGGAGGTAGAGTCCGAGCGCCTCGTCCCCGCCAGGGACCGCGCCGCCGCCGGCCTGTGCGGAGTCCATCGCGCGTCGCAAGCGGCGGGACCGGTTGCAGCTGACTGCCAGTTAGCTGCCGGCCTTGCCGCCCGACCAGCCGAGGTCGAGCCGGTCCTGCTTCAGCTGCGCGCGCGCACGAATCGTGGTCCGGCGCGGCAGCCGCCGGCGCGGCTGGTCCTTCCAGCGCTGGAGAAGATCCTCGCCGGTCGGGGGATACTCGAACTCGCGGTAGTCCGGTCCGCCGTACTCCAGGAACTCGCACATCTCACGCAGCCGCGAGTGCATCCGGAAGCCGACCCGCACGAGCAGCGAATCGAGATCATCGGTATCCGGCACGTCCTCGTAGTTGGACGTGAAAATCGTCGGACGGCGGTCGTTGTAGCGCGTGTTGACGATGAGGTTCATCGTCTCCTCGACCCAATCGGTCGGCCGCTCGGCACCGAGGTCGTCGAGCACGAGCAGCTCGGCCTCCATCACCCGGCGCAGCACGTCGCCCTCCGAGTCGCGGGTGACCGGATTGAACGTGCTGCGAATCGTGCTGAGCAGCGTGCGCGTGTCGAAGTACAAGCCGCGGACCGCCTTCGTCAGCACGACCTCGCGCAGTGTGGCCACCGCAATGTGGGTCTTGCCGATGCCGGGCGGACCGATCAGCAGCAGGCCCTTGTCGACGACCGGAAACTGCTCGCCGAAGCTGCGGGCGCTGGCCAGCGCCCGCAGCAACTGTTCGTTCTCGTAGGTCACGAAGTTCGAGAAGTCGCACTTCTGGTAGCGACGCGGGATCCGGGCCTCCTCCAGCAGACCGCTCGCCACCCGGCGGCGCCAGCAGTCGCAGCGCTCCACGCGCCGGACGCCATCGGCCTCCAGCGCGCGCCAACCGGTGTCGTGACAGGTCGTGCACTCCATGGATTCGCTGTCGGCAGGCACCCGCAACCGCTCGCGCCACCCGGCAGCACCACCTATCAGGATACCGCGCGGCGCCAGCCCGGCGAGCGGCGATATACGCAAATCGACCGCGGCTGAGACTTCAATCCTGCCTACGGAGACCGATAGCGCCCGAACATCCGGTCGATGGCCGTCTGCCGCGAGAGCCGCTCGACGGCATCCTGGACGAGCGTCCTGGTGAAATGGAGCTGGACCACCAAGCCTGCTACGAGTCGGACTCCCCGCGAGTGCTGCGCCGGTCGGCTGACCGGCGGCGTGCGGGGCGGGTTGCCCCGGCGGGGTCCGGCGGTGGGGGATCCGCTGTGGAGGGTGCGGGCCGGACGAGCGTCGAGGGCGGCGACTTGACCAGCGCGGTGCCCAGCCGCTGCTCCCAGTCGCCCACGCCGCGGGCCAGCTCGCGCTTGACGTAGGCCATGAACTCGTTGACCTCATGCTGCATGCGATCCATCTTCTGGCGCATGTTCAGGATGATCTCGACGCCGGCCAGGTTGACGCCCAGGTCGCGCGTGAGGGTCAGAATGGTCTCGAGCCGCTCGAGGTCCTCCGGGGCGTACAACCGCGTGTTGCCGTCGGTGCGCGACGGCTTGAGCAGTCCCTCGCGTTCGTAGAGGCGCAGCGTCTGGGGATGGATGTTGTAGCGCCTGGCAACCGTGCTGATCATGAACAACGACTTGCCGGTTTCCCTGGCAGGCATGGTCGTTACCCGCGGAACAGATCCTCGCGGAGGTCGGCCGCGTTGATCCGTCCGAACTCCCGCAGCAGCTCGCGCGAGCGCTCGTCCGCGAGCCGCGGCACGACGATCCGGATCTCGACGAGCAGGTCACCGCGCGGGCGCCCGGCGGGCGACGGCACGCCCCGCCCGCGCAGCCGGAGGTGCGTACCCGACTGCGTACCCGGCGGCACCCGCAGCCGGGCCTCGCCATCGAGCGTCGGGATTGTGACCGTGGCGCCCAGCGCCGCCTCGTGCACACCGATCGGCACGGTCAGCGTCAGGTCGCTGCCGCGCCGGCCGAACAGGCGGTGGCCGTCCACCCGGGCGGTGATGTAGAGATCGCCTGCCGGCGCTCCGCCGCGACCGGCGCTGCCCTTGCCGGCCACGCGCATGCGGGCGCCGTCGGCCACGCCCGCTGGCACCTGGATCGTGATCTCCTCCGTCACCGACGCCGTGCCCGCACCCTGACAGGCCCCGCAGGCGCGGTGGCGCTGCCGCCCCGAGCCGCCGCAACGGCTGCATGGCTTGGAGAACACCATGTGGCCGCGCCGCCACTGCGTGGCGCCGAGTCCCCGGCAGTGCGTGCAACGGCTCTCCGCTGCACGCCGCAGGCCGCTGCCGCGGCAGCCGGCGCAGGTGTCGAGTCGCGTGATCGTCAGTCGCCGCGCGGCGCCCCGCAGCGCCTCCTCGAAACCGAGTGCGACCTCGCCGTGGAGATCGCCGCCCTTCTCCTCCTCGCCCGCGGTGCCCGCGTCCGGCCGTTCCAGCGCCTCGGAGAACAGCTCCCCGAAGGTGGCCGACGCGCCCGTCACCGGGGTCGAGAAATCGAATCCCCGGAACTCGACCGCGGCCTCCCGCATGACGACCTGCGGCTCGCCCTTCGCGTCGTACTCCTGCCGCCTCGCCGGGTCGCGCAGCGTCTCGTACGCCTCGGTCGCGCGCCGGTAGAACGCCTCGGCCTCGCTGTCTCCCGGATTGAGATCCGGGTGATACCGCCGCGCCAGGCGCGTGTAGGCGCGCTCGACCTCCATGGACGACGCGCTGCGTTCGACGCCCAGGATGAGGTAGAAATCCATCGCCTACTTCTTGTCGTCCTCGACCACCTCCGCATCGATGACGTCGCCCTCGGCTGCCGCTCCGTCCGCCTCGCCCCCCGGGCCGGCGTCTCCGGGCGGCGGGCCGCCCGGCGGTGTCCCGCTCGTGGCCTGGGCGTTCTTGTACAGCTCCTGCGCAACCTTCTGTTGCGCGGCGTTCAACTGGTCGAGCGCGCCGGTGATGGCCGCGGCGTCCTCCCCTGCGACCGCCTCCTTGACCGCATCGATGGCACTCCGGACGGCCTGTTCGTCGTCGTCGCCGAGCTTGTCTCCGGCCTCCTTCAGCAACTGTTCTGCCGCATAGACCGCCTGGTCCGCACGGTTGCGCGTCTCGACCACGGTCTTCAACTGCTTGTCCTGCTCGGCGTTGGCCTCCGCCTCCTGCATCATGCGGTCGACGTCTTCCTTGCTCAGACCGCTCGACGCAGTGATGGTGATCTTCTGCTCCTTGCCCGTGCCGAGATCCTTGGCCGACACGTTCACGATGCCGTTGGCGTCGATATCGAACGTCACCTCGATCTGCGGCACGCCGCGGGGCGCGGCCGGGATGCCGACGAGGTGGAACTTGCCGAGCGTCCGGTTGTCCCGCGCCATCGGCCGCTCGCCCTGCAGCACGTGCACCTCGACGCTGGTCTGGCCGTCGGCGGCCGTCGAGAACACCTCGCTCTTCTTGGTCGGGATGGTCGTGTTGCGCGGGATGAGCGTCGTCATCACACTGCCCAGCGTTTCGATTCCGAGCGAGAGCGGCGTCACGTCGAGGAGCAGCAGATCCTTGACCTCGCCCGAAAGCACGCCCGCCTGCACCGCGGCACCTATCGCCACGACCTCGTCGGCGTTCACGCCCTTGTGGGGCTCGCGGCCGAAGAGTTCCTGGACGATCTGTTGCACCTTCGGGACGCGCGTCGATCCGCCGACGAGCACCACCTCGTCGATGCCGCCGGCGTCGATGCCGGCGTCCGACAGCGCTTGACGCACCGGGGGCACCGTCCGCTGGAGCAGATCGTCGACGAGCTGCTCGAACTTCGCGCGTGTCAGCTTCGTTTGCAGGTGCTTCGGACCCGACTGGTCGGCCGTGATGAACGGCAGGTTGATCTCCGTCTCCATGACCGTGGACAGCTCCATCTTGGCCTTCTCGGCAGCTTCCTTCAGCCGCTGGAGCGCCATCCGGTCCGCGCTGAGATCGATGCCTTCGCCGGCCTTGAACTCGCCGACTATCCAGTCGATGAGCCGCTGGTCGAGGTTGTCGCCGCCGAGGTGCGTGTCGCCGTTGGTGGACTTGACTTCGACCACGCCCTCGCCGACCTCGAGAATCGAGATGTCGAACGTGCCGCCCCCGAAGTCGAAGACGGCAATGGTCTCATCCTTCTTCTTGTCGAGACCATAGGCGAGCGCGGCCGCGGTAGGCTCGTTGACGATGCGCATGACCTCGAGCCCGGCGATCTGGCCAGCGTCCTTCGTCGCCTGCCGCTGCGCGTCGTTGAAGTAGGCCGGCACGGTGATGACCGCCTTCTCCACCTTCTGTCCCAGGTATTCCTCGGCGGCCTGCTTGAGTTTCTGGAGCACCATCGCGGAGATCTGCGGCGGCGAGTGATGCTTGCCGACCGCGTCGACCCGGGCGGCGCCGTTCGCCGCCTTGCCGACGACGTACGGCACCATCTTCATCTCCTCGCTCACCTCTTCGTAGCGCCGCCCCATGAACCGCTTGATGGAGAAGACCGTGTTCTCGGGGTTGGTGACGGCCTGGCGCTTGGCCACCTGGCCGACGAGGCGCTCGCCGGCCTTGGTGAAGGCGACCACCGACGGCGTCAGCCTGCTCCCTTCCGGGTTGGTGACAACCGTCGGCTCGCTGCCCTCCATAACGGCGACGACCGAATTGGTCGTTCCCAAATCGATGCCGATGATCTTGCTCATGCGAATCTGTCCCCGTGGCCCGGCCCGCTGGCCGCGGCCCAATCTGCCGGCCGCACGATGTGCACGGCCGAGCGCCAACCTAATGCGCTCTAGAGTATAAAATATGAGTTTCTAAATGTAAAGCTACAAACACAGCCGCCGAGCGGGGCAGGCCCGGCGCCCGCCCCCGCCCGCCGGCGGCCGATTCGTCGACGAGGTTCCTCTGAACCGCTTACCGCTGCGCGAAAACGACCGTGTACAATTCGTTCAGGAAACAACCTGTGCCCAAGAAGAAGACGAAGAAGACCAAGCGTTCCAGTCGTCGGCGGGCGTCCATCATCGGGGTCTTCGCGGCGGCCGCGCTGCTCGGTGCTGCCAGCGGAGCACTCTTCGCCTACTCTCCCGATCTGCCGATCATCGTCGAGCTGGACGACTATGCGCCGGGTACCATCACGCGCGTGCACGCGCGTGATGGGGAGCTGGTCGGCGAGTTCACGACCCAGCGCCGCGTCATCCTGGAGTACGAGGACATCCCGGCGGTGTTGCGCCACGCGATCATCGCGGCCGAGGATGGAGACTTCTTCAACCACATCGGGATCAACATCCCCCGCGTTGCCGTCACGCTCGCCGAGAACATCCTGTCCGGCAACCTGACCGGCGCCGGCGCCAGCACGTTGACGATGCAGCTGGCCCGCAACATCACGCTGGGCGGCGAGCAGCTTGGACTCGAGAAGACCTGGCAGCGGAAGATCCGGGAGGCGTACTACACGTTCCACCTCGAGAAGCGCTACACGAAGCGCGAGATCTTCACGCTCTACTGCAACCAGATATGGCTCGGGACGGCCCGGCACGCGGCGCACGGGGTCGAAGCCGCCTCCCAGCTCTACTTCGGCAAGTCCGTCGGCGATCTCGCACTCGAGGAAGCTGCGCTCATCGCGGGCATCCTGCAGTCGCCTTCGCGCCTGAGCCCGCTGGTGAACCCCGAGCTGGCCCGCAGCCGGCGCAACTACGCACTCCAGCGCATGGCCGACGAGGGCTACGTCACCCAGGTCGAGGCCGACGCGGCCATGGCGCGGCCGGTCGAGCTGGCCGAACGGCTCCAACGGACCAATTCAATCGCGCCGTACTTCATCGAGGAGGTGCGACAGCACCTGGAGGCCGAGTACGGGGCGCAGCGTCTGTACGAGGACGGGCTGGTCGTCCACACGACGCTCGACAGCCGGCTGCAGGCGGCCGCCAATCTCGCCGTCTCCGACGGCCTGCGGCGCCTCGACAAGCGTCACGGCTTTCGGCCCGTCGCCCGTAACGTCCTCGCCGAGGGAGAGACGCTGCAGGACTATCGGCACGGCCGGTGGCAGCTCGTGATGGCCGCGGGCGACATCGTTCCCGCCGTCGTCACCGACGTCAGCGACAGCCGCGTCGGTGTACGTTTCGGGGACTACCGCGCGGCCATCGGCCGCGACGGCTTCGAGTGGATCCGTCGCCCGCCCACGGCGCTCCTCCAGGTGGGCGATCTCGTGACGGTCCGCATTGCCGCGCTCGACCGCGACGCCGGCACGGCCGAGGTCACTCTGGACCAGGAACCGCAGGTCGAGGCGGCGCTCATCGCGCTCGAGAACCGCACCGGCCGCATCCTGGCGATGGTGGGGGGCTACAGCTTCGACCGCAGCAAATTCAACCGTGCGACGCAGGCCTACCGGCAGCTCGGCTCCCTGTTCAAGGGCGTTCTCTACGCCGCCGCCATCGACCAGGGCTACACCGCCACGACGCTGGTCGATGACGAACCGGTGAGCTACGACGTGGGCCCCGGACAGCCCGCCTACGAACCGACCAACTACGATCGCAAGTACGAGGGGCCAATCACGCTGCGGCATGCGCTCGAGAAGTCGCGCAACGTGCCGGCGGTGCGGTTCATGGACGCCGTCGGGCCCGAGGTCGTCGTGGACTTCGCGCGCCGCCTGGGTATCACCGCGCCGATCCCGCCGTTCCTCTCGGTCGCGCTGGGATCGGCGGAGACGACGCTGCAGGAGATCACGAGCGCCTACTCCGTCTTCCCGAACGGCGGGATCCGGATGGTGCCGTACGTCATCGAGCGGATTCTGGATCGCGAGGGCGATCTGCTCGAACAGGGCGGGCCCGTACCTCGGGACGCAATCCGGGCGGATACGGCGTACATCATGGTCTCCCTCATGCAGGGTGTGGTCCAACGCGGGACCGGCCGGGGCGCGTTGCGGCTCGAATGGCCGGTGGGCGGCAAGACAGGGACCATGGACGACTACACCGACGCCTGGTTCGTCGGCTTCGATCCGCAGATCACGGTCGGCGTGTGGGTGGGCTACGACGAGAAAATCACGCTTGGTCGCGGCGAGGAGGGCGCCCGCGTGGCACTTCCGATTTGGCGCGACTTCATGCAGGCCTACATCGACGGTCTGGACCCCGCAACGGAAGCGCGCTTCGAGCCGCCGCCGAACATCGTCTTCGCCGCGGTCAATCCGCGCACCGGCGAGATCGCCGGGCCCGCCACTACCGGCACCATCGAAGAGGCGTTCATCGCAGGGACAGCCCCCGGCACCGCGTTTCGTCGCTAGATCAGTCGCCCGCGGGCTTGCGCATCAGGTAGCTCTTGATGAAGACGTCGATGTCGCCGTCGAGCACGCGCTCGACATTGCCGACCTCGACCTTCGTGCGGTGGTCCTTCACCATCTGGTATGGGTGCAGGACGTAGCTCCGAATCTGGCTGCCGAACGCGATCTCCTTCTTCTCGCCCCCGATCTTCTCGAGCTGCTCCTGCTGCTCCCGGCGCTTGAGGTCGAACAGTCGGGCCCGCAACACCTTCATGGCCGCGTCACGGTTGCGATGCTGGGAGCGCTCGTTCTGACATGACACGACGATGCCGGTCGGCAGGTGGGTTATGCGCACCGCCGAGTCGGTGACGTTGACATGCTGGCCGCCCGCCCCGCTGGAGCGGTAGGTGTCGATCCGCAGATCCTTGTCCTCCACCTCCACGTCCACGTCATCGGGCAGCTCCGGCCACACGAAAACCGACACGAACGACGTGTGGCGGCGCGCCGCCTGGTCGAACGGCGATATGCGTACCAGGCGGTGCACCCCGGCCTCGGCCAGCAGCAGGCCGTACGCGTAGTCCCCCGCAACGGTGATGGTGGCACTCTTGATGCCGGCCTCGTCGCCGGGCTGGTAGTCGATGATGTCGCGGGTGAAACCGCGGCGCTCCGCCCACCGGAGATAGGTGCGCAGCAGCATCTCGGCCCAGTCCTGCGACTCGGTCCCGCCGGCGCCGGGATGCACGGAGAGGATGGCGTCGCACGCGTCGTGCTCACCGCCGAGCATCTTCTTGATCTCGGCCGCCTCGACCTCCGCAGCCAGATCGTCGAGTCCGCTGATCAGGTCGTTGATGACGTCCTCGCCCTGATCCGCCCACTCGATCAGGACATCGAGATCCTCGCTGCGTCGCTGCAGCGAGCGCGACAGCTCGTGGTCCTCCTGCAGTCGCCTGCGGCGGCGCAGCACGCGCTGTGCATCCCCGGCGTCGTTCCAGAAATCCGGTGCCGCAGCGCGCTGCTCGAGACGGGCTATCTCCTCGGCGGGGCTGGACGCGTCAAAGATAGCTCCGCAGATCGGCCGCCCGTTTGATGAGATCCTGATACCGCCGAATGTGCTGCTCGTATGCGATGTCCACGAGTCTCCTCCGCCGTGCTGCCCCCGGTACGCGGGTGGTTCAGCGGCGCCGGCGCGCCGCGGCCCACAGTGCCAGCGCCGTCACGCCGGCACAGGCGTACGCCAGGACGTCGCCGGTCCGACTGTATACGGTGCGCGCGTCGAGCAACCGCACCTCGGCCACGACGGTGCGCTGCACGAACAGCGGCGTGCGCGCCACGATCCTTCCATAGGGATCGACCACGCCACTGATGCCGGTGTTGGCCGCACGCACCAGAAACCGGCCCTGCTCAATGGCGCGCATGGCGGCCTGCTGAAAGTGCTGATAGGGTGCCGCCGACCGTCCGTACCAGGCGTCGTTGGTGACGGTCGTCAGCAACCGGCTCCCGCGCGTCACGAATCCGCGTACCAACCCAGGATAGATGATCTCGTAGCAGATTGCCGTGCCCAGCGGCTGGCCATCCATGACGAGCGGCCGCGGGCCGGGACCCGCCGAGAAGTCGCCAACAGCCTCCACGAGCGGCGAGACGAAGAAGAGCAGACGCCGCAGCGGGACGTACTCCCCGAACGGCACCAGATGATGCTTGCGATAGAACCCGGCTGTGCGACCCGTCGAGTCGACGAGGACCGCGGCGTTGAAATAGCGTGGACCGTCGTCGCGCACCACCTCGGTGGTGCCGAACAGCAGGTGCGCGGCGGTCTCGCGCGCGACGGACCGAATGGACGCGGTCCGCACCGGATCGCTCTCGAAGGCAAACGGTGTCGCGGCTTCGGGCCACACGACGAGGCGCGCGCCGGCCGCCGCGGCCGACCGCGTCAGATCGAGATAGGTGTCCAGAATGCGGTCACGCAGGACCGGGTTCCACTTGTCGTCCTGCGCCACGTTGCCCTGCACGGCGGCCACACGCAAGGGCTGGCCCCGTTTGAGGAGCGTGCTCGCCTCGAGGCGCCATGCACCGAAGCCAAGCGCCGCGAGCACGACGGCCGCCATGCCCACCAGCGGCTTCACGCAGCGCGTGTCCCGCACCACGACCGCATACGCGAGCGCGGCGTTGACCGCGGCCACCAGGGCCGAGAGACCCAGCACGCCGACCAGGCTGGCCAGCTGGGCGACGGGCAGCACCGTCGTCTGGCTGTAGCCGAGCAGCTCCCACGGGAAGCCGGTGAACAGATGGATCCGTCCCAGCTCGGTCGTGACCCACAGCGCCGGAACGCAGGCCACGGCGACCGTCCCGAAGCGGCGGCAGAGCAGCGCGGTGCCGGCTGCGAACAGGGCGGGAAACAGGGCCAGGTAGGCCACGAGCAGCACGTGGACGGCCCACGAGGCCGCGTCCGCCAGCCCGCCGTACTCGGTCATGACGCGCGGGATCCAGTACAGGACGCCGCCGAAGTACCCGATCCCGGTCAGCAGACCGTATCCGAAGGCGCGGGGCGCCGAGCCGGCCAGTACAACCGGCACGAGCAGCGGCACCAGCGCAATCCAGGCCAGCGCGGGATGGCCCCAACGGGGGAAGCTGAGCGCGAGGAGGAGGCCCGAAGCGGCCGCGAGCGCCAGACTGAGATGCCGGGACAGCACGGGCTGCTAGCGTGTAATCCAGGGCTTGAAGTGCTCTTCCCGTTCCAGCCGCAGGCGAATCTGCTCAGCCTGACTGTAGACGGTGTAGCGACCCACGCGGACGCGGTACAGGGCGACCGCGTCGTCCGGCGCCGGGGCACGGACGTAGGCGGGGAACCCCTTGGCGATCAGCCGGCCGACCACCTGCTCGGCTGCGTCGGGGGCCTGCAGGGCCGCCACCTGCACGGTGTACGCCGAGCCGACTGACGGCGGAGGCGCCACGTGCACCGGCAGCTCGGGCGGCGGTCCCGCGACGACGGGCGCGGGGTCCGGCTCCTCGAAATCGGGCAACGCCTCCGCGAGCGGATCCGCCGCCTCCAGCCGCTGGTGGTAGGTCAGATCGTCCGCGGCGCCGGCGGCGGCCGAAGGCTCCCCGCTCGCGATGCGGAGCACCGCCGGACGCGGTTCCTCGAGGGGCTCCGCAGCAGCCGCCGGGGCAGCTGTCACAGCGGACGGATCGCCCGTCTGAGCCTGTCGGCGCGCCGTTCCCTGGCCGACGCGCACGCCACTCAGGAACAGCAGCACGCCGGTGACCGTGGCCGCCATGACGTAGAAGACGATCTGCTTGACTGGGCGTGCGCTGGTTGTCGCAGCCAATGCAACCCTCGCTGGTCGGTTCCGCCTCGGCCGCGTGCGTGCGGATCAGGACGACGCCTTCGGCTCCGCCGGCATCAGCGCCTTGATCAGGTCCATCGGCAGTGGGAAGACGAGCGTCGAGTTCTTCTCGCCGGCCACTTCCGTGGCGGTCTGCAGGTAGCGAAGCGTAACCGCGAGCGGCTCCTGCGCAATCACGCCGGCCGCCTCCGCGAGCTTCTCCGACGCCATGTACTCGCCTTCGGCATGAATGATCTTGGCGCGCTTCTCGCGCTCGGCTTCCGCCTGCCGGGCCATCGCCCGCTGCATGTCGGGCGGCAGATCCACGTGCTTGACCTCGACCGCCGACACCTTGACCCCCCACGGGTCGGTCTGCGTGTCGAGAATCTGCTGCAGCTCCTTGTTCAGCGATTCACGCTCGGACAGGAGACCATCGAGTTCGACCTGGCCCAGCACGCTGCGCAGCGTCGTCTGGGCCAATTGCGATGTCGCGTAGTGGAAGTTCTCGACCTCGACGATGGCCCGCTGCGGATCCATCACGCGGAAGTAGACGACGGCGTTGACCTTGACCGACACGTTGTCCTTCGTGATGACGTCCTGTGGCGGCACGTCCATCACGATCGTCCGCAGGCTGACGCGTACCATCCGATCGATGGGGGCGAAGACCAGAATGACGCCCGGCCCCTTCGGCCTCGGATACAGCTTGCCGAGACGAAAGATGACCCCGCGCTCGTACTCGTTCAGGATCTTGATGGAGCTGGCCAGGTACAGAACGACGATCAAGCCGAACATCAACAGTGGACTAACGGTCATTGCTTTGCTCCTCCGGACGTCGGGAGCGGCTCTCGCTTGACGGTCAGCCGCATGCCGTCGACCGCCACGATGCGCACCTGCGCGCCGGTCTCGATGGCTTCAGCCGCCGTCGCGTCCCACAGCTCACCGTGGGTGGACACCCTGCCGGCGCCGCCGGCCGCTATCGGCTCGGTGGCCCGGCCGAGCTGCTCGATCATGCCGCTGACGCCCGTCACCGGCTGCCGGAGCTGCGAGCGAACGCCCAGCCTGGCCAGCAGCGAGACGATGAGCCCGAGCGCCAGCATCGACGAGAGCACGAACGGCCAACTCAACTGCATCTCGGGCGCCGGCGAGTCGATCAGCATGAGGGCGCCCAGCACCATGCTGATGATTCCGCCTGCCCCCAACAGGCCGTAGGTCGCCGTCAGCACCTCGGCCACCAGAAGCAGCAGCCCGAACACGATGAGCAGCAGCCCCACGTAGTTGATGGGCAGTATCTGAAACGCGAAGAACGCCAGCAGGAGACACAGCACGCCGGCCACGCCCGGAACGATGCCGCCCGGGTTCCAGAGCTCGATCGTCAACCCCAACGTGCCGAGGCTGAGCAGGATGACCGCCACCTGTGGATGGGCGACCGCGCTCAGCAGGCGCTGGCGCCAGTTCATCTCGACCCGCTCGACGTCGGCGCCGGCCGTGCGCAGCACCACGGTGTCGCCGCCCCAGCGTGTCACCTCGCGCCCGTCGAGCTGCTCCAGCAGCGCATCCAGGTCGGATGCCACGAGGTCGATCAAGGGCGGAGTGGCCTCCAGCGCCTCCTGCTCCGTGAACGACTGGCTCTCGGTCACGGCCTTCTCGGCAAGCTCGACGTTCCGCTTGCGCTGGCTCGCCAGCGACCGGGCGTACGCGGCAACGTCCGAGGCCGCCTTCTCGGCCGTCGTCTCGTCCATCGGCTGTCCGGTGCCCGCGACGGGATGCGCGGCGCCGATGTGCGTGCCTGGCGCCATGGCGGCCACGTCAGCGGCAATCGTGATGAGGAAGCCCGCCGATGCCGCCCGCGTCCCGCTCGGCCCCACGAAGACGACGACCGGCGTTTCCGACTCGATGATGCTCGTGTTGATGGCACGGGTCGCATCGACGAGTCCGCCCGGTGTCTGCAGCATGAAGACGACGAGGTCGGCGTCCGCCGCGTCGGCCAGTTCGATCGTCTGGTCGATGAACTCTGCCGATACGGGGTGGATCAGTGCATCAACCTCCGCCACGTACACCTGCGGCCGGCCGGCCGGCCCGCTGGGCTCCTGGCCCGCGGTGACGAACGAGCAGAGCCCCGCAGCGATCAGCCAGCCGGCGGCGCGTCGAACATGGAGGCGAACCGAATGCAGTGACATGGCGCGGGCACGCCTGCGGCAGTGCTCAATTCCACGGTATCGAAGCCTTGGCGGGCTGTCAACGTAGCAGGTGCGGCACGCCGCCTGCCGAGCGGGTGTTGTACGATCCGCGCGACACGGCCGTGGTCGCCATCGATGTCACGGGCGCCAGCCGGCTGGGACGAACTTCGGACGCCCGTCGACCATCATGATGCTCGCGCTACACGACACGCTCCGCGCACGCCTCCGGGACGTGCTGAACGAACTCTACGGCCTCGACGCGGAAGCCGTGCCCCCGTTGGCGGTGGAGTCGCCGCCGAATCGCGCGCTCGGCGATCTGGCCGTCACCGTTGCGTTCGAGCTGGCGCGCACGCTGCGCAAGGCGCCCCGGATCATCGCCGGCGAGATCGTCGACGGCCTCGGCACGATCGACGGCGTCGCGCGGGCGGCCGCCACGCCTGGCGGCTACGTGAACCTGTATCTCGATCGACCGGCCTGGCTGCGGCGCGCCCTCGCCGCGGACGGGACCGCGCGACCGACACCGGGCCCCGCGAAGACCATCGTGGAGCACACGGCCATCAACCCCAACAAGGCGGCGCACGTCGGTCACCTGCGCAACTCGGCGCTCGGCGACACGCTCGTGCGGCTGCTGCGCTTCCAGGGGCGTCCGGTGGAGACCCAGAACTACATCGACGACACGGGAGTGCAGGTGGCTGACGTGGTCGTCGGCTTCCAGCAGCTGGAGACCCGCACGCTCGACGATGTCCGGCAGCTGGCCGACAGGACCCGCTTCGACCACTACTGCTGGGACCTGTACGCGCGCGTGACCGAGTGGTACGAGGGCGACCCGCAACGGCTCGAGGCCCGGGCGCGGGCGCTGCGCGACCTCGAGCACGGGGACAACGAGACGGCCGAGATGGCGCGCATCGTCGCCGGCCGCATCGTCGCGCTGCACCTGGCGACCATGGACCGGCTGAACGTCGACTACGACCTCCTGAGCTGGGAGAGCGACATCCTCCGCCTGGACTTCTGGACGATGGCGTTCGACATCCTCAAGCGAGCGGGGGCGGTCTCGCTGGAGACGCAGGGCAGGCAGGCCGGCTGCTGGGTCATGCCGATCGACGGCGCGGCGGAGGGCGAGGCGGAGGAGCCAGCCGCGAACGGCGACCCGGCCGAGGCACGGCCCCGCACGAAGGTCATCGTGCGGTCGGACGGCACGGTCACGTACGTCGGCAAGGACATCGCCTATCAGTTCTGGAAGTTCGGGGTGCTGGGCAAGGACTTCCGCATTCGCCACTACGGGCGGCAGCGCTCCGGCCGCGAGCTGTGGACGACGGGGGAGGTCGCGGCGGACGCCGCCCCCGACGCACCGCCTGCCTTCGGGCGCGCGGCCGCTGTGTACAACGTCATCGACACCCGCCAGTCGTATCTCCAGCAGCTGCTCAAGCAGGCGCTGGCGGCCGTGGGCCACACGCGCGAATCGGAACGGTCGGTCCACTTCTCGTACGAGATGGTCGCGCTGTCGCACGCGACCGCGCGCGCCCTCGGTTACGACGCACAGGCGGGCGCGGGGCGACCGTTCGTCGAGGTGTCGGGACGCAAGGGGCTCGGGGTGAAGGCCGACGATCTCCTCGATCGCGTGATCGCGGCGGCGCGCACGGAAGTGAGCACACGCAACCCCGCGCTCGAAGCTGCCGAGGTGGATCGCATCGCCGCCGTCATCGGCACGGCCGCCGTGCGCTACTTCATGATCAAGTACTCGCGCGGCAAGGTAATCGCCTTCGACATCGACGAGGCGCTCAGCTTCGAGGGCGAGAGCGGCCCGTACCTGCAGTACGCGGCCGTGCGGGCGACCAACATCCTCGAAAAGCTGCGCGCCCGGGACGGCACGGACGAACCGGCCGTGACGGCGGCCCTGCCGGCGCTGTCGCCGACGGCACTGGCCGATCCGGACGGCACGGACCTGTGGGCGCTCGTGCTGGATGCCGCGCGCCTCGACGAGATCGTGGAGCAGGCGGTGCGCTCGCTGGAGCTGTCGGTGCTGGCCAAGTACGCCTTCGGCCTGGCGCAGGCCTTCAACACCTTCTACCACCGCTATCCGGTCATCGGCGAGGACCGCCGCGACGTGCGCTTGTGGCGCGCGGCAGCTGTCATCTACCTGCGGCGACAACTGACGCGCGCCCTCGACCTGATGGGGTGCGAGGTCCCGCCCCGCATGTGAGGCAGCGCCGAGGCCTCTATTCGAACGCGATGCGCGGGAGCTCGAGGCGCTCCCGGAGCAGCCGGTCCGTACCCGCTTCGAGCGACTTGCGGAAGGCGTCTGCCGGCATCCGCGCCCGGAAGGGAGCCAGGTCCCGTTCGGTCTCCTGCCGTATCGTCTCGCGCAGCGCTGCATCCGCGGTGTCGCGTGCGACTGTCATCAGCGTCTGCTCGATGTCGGCCAGCTGGGCCAGCAACCGCCGGCGCGCGTCGCCGCGGGCGGTTTTCGCCGCCGCGCGGAGCCCGTCGAGCTCGCCGACGACCCGTCCCGCCAGCTCGCCCAGCGCCGGCGCATGCCGCTCGCTGCCCCGCACGGTCGTCAGCGCCAGAATGGCGCGATCGAGGTGTTCGACGAGCGTTCGCCGGGGCCGGCCCGGCAGCCCGGCCGCCTCGCGCGCGCTGCCGCCCACGCCTACGGCCCGCCGCCAGTCGTCGAATAGCGCGTCCACGTCCGCCTCGCAGAACTCAATCCGCACGGGGCGGCGGCCGGCCCCGCGTGCCGTGCGCCGTTCGACCGTTCGATCGATCGCCCGGAACACGACGCTCAGGGGGATCTGCCGCGCCTCCCAGCCGTGGACGAGTTCGAACGCGGGTCCCACGATCCGGATGAGGTGGCCGGCATTGCGTCGGCACAGGTACGACTCGACGTCGCGGCAGTAGGCGCCCGGCTCCATCAGGCGTTCCGTTCCCACACCAGTCGCAGACCGGTCAGCGTCAAGTCCAGATCGACGTGGTCGATGACGTCGGTCTCCGCCGCAATCGCTCCCGCCAGCCCACCGGTCGCGACGCACACCGGATTCCCCTCGTCCCCCAGCGCGCCGCGCAGTCGCTGCACGAGTCCTTCGACCATGGCGACGTAGCCGAAGAACAGACCCGCCTGCATGGAAGCCACCGTCGTCCGGCCGATCAGCCCGGCCGGGCGGCGGACTTCGACGCGCGGCAGGCGCGCCGCCCGTTGGAAGAGCGCGTCGGCCGAGATCTCGACACCCGGGCAGATCACGCCGCCGAGATACTCGCCGCGCGCCGACACGGCATCGAACGTGGTCGCGGTTCCGAAGTCGACGACGATGACGGGTTGCTCCCCCGCACCGTACTGCGCGCAGGCCGCAACCCCGTTGACGAGCCGGTCCGCGCCGACCTCCTGCGGGTTCTCGTAACGGATCGCAAGGCCCGCGTTGCCCGCGTCGACCAGCAGCGCCTGGTGGCCCAGGCCGCGCGCCACCATCTCGGTGACGGTCTGCGTCAGCGGCGGTACGACCGACGACACCACGACGCCGTCGATCCCACCCGACCGCACGCCCTTCTCGGCGAGCAGTTGCCTCACGACCACCCACAGCTCGTCCGCCGTGCGATCCGGCCAGGTGGCCAGACGCCAGCTCGTCGTCAGCCGCTCGCCCATGAAGAAGCCGAAGACGATGTTCGTGTTGCCGATGTCCACCGCCAGCAGCATCAGTCTCCCTCGCCGGGGGCTGCGCGGCCCGGCGCCGCCAGCCAGTGGACTTCACCGGCCACGAGGCGCTCCGGACCGTCCCCGCTGCGGACCAGCAGTGCGCCGTCCGGGTCCACGCCGGCAGTGACGCCGCGGCGCCGCCCGCCCGCGTCGCGCCACGCCACGACTGCACCCCGACTGGTGGGCGCCAGCTCCTCCCAGCGGGTCAACATCCGGGGCGCACCGCCGCCGGCCAGCTCCCGCCGCCAGTGAGCCAACGCTGCCAGCACCTCGACCAGTACTGCCGCGCGTTCGACCGGACCGTCCACCTCCGCCGCCAGCGAGCTCGCCCGCGCGGCTACGTCGGCGGGATACCTGGTCCGCGCGATGTTGATCCCGATCCCGACGACCACGGCCTCGGCCACACCGCCGAGCAGCGACGCCTCCGCGAGAATGCCGGCCAGCTTGCGCGCGCCGGGGGCAGCGTGCCGCGTGGCGCGCCGTGCGGGCGGCGGCCGTACGACGACATCATTGGGCCATTCGATCTCCGCGGGCAACCCGGTCGCGGCGCGCACACCTTCCGCCACGGCCACGCCCGCCATCAGCGTCACCGGCGCCGGAGGACCACCCCGCAGGACCAGCGAGAAGTACAGGCCGGCGCCCGGGGGTGAGAACCAGCTCCGCCCCCGCCGCCCGCGGCCGGACGTCTGCGCGCCGGCCAGCACCGTCGTTCCGTCGTCCGCGCCGGCGGCGGCCAGGCGCAGGGCCACGTCGTTGGTGGAAGGTACCGTGGCAACGTAGCGGATGCGCCCCGCACAGGAGCCGATGCGCTCCGCCGCGGCCTCCAGCGCGCGCGCGATGTCCGCCGGCGGCGACTGCGTCATGCGTCAGCCGAACCCGCAGGCGACGCGGCCCGGCTGGGGGCGGCCGGACGCAGATCGAAGCTGCAATCGATCGCCGGCGCCGAATGCGTCAGGGCGCCCACCGAAATGCGGTCGACACCGGTTGCCGCCAGTTCCGCCACGCGATCGAGCGTCACGCCGCCGGACACCTCGACCTGCGCCCGGCCGGCGATCCGGGTCACGGCCGTGCGCACTGCCGTCAGCGGCAGGTTGTCGAGCAGGATGATGTCGACGCCCGCGGCCACCGCCTCGTCGACCTCGGGCAGGCTCTGCGCCTCGACTTCCAGCGGCAGGTCGCGCCCGGCCGCCCGCGTGCGCCGCACCGCCTCGGTCAGCGAGCCGGCAATCCGAATGTGGTTGTCCTTGATCAGGATGCCGTCATCGAGCGCCGCGCGGTGACTCGTGCCGCCACCGGCACGAACGGCGTACTTCTCCAGCGTGCGCAGCGTCGGTGTCGTCTTGCGCGTATCGAAGATGGCGGCCCGCCCCGCCGCCGCGTCCACGAAGCTCCGCGTCAAGGTCGCCGTGCCCGACATGCGCTGCAGGAAGTTGAGAGCCGTCCGCTCTGCGCTCAGCAGCGCCGCCGCGCTGCCGGTGATGCGCACGAGCGTCTCGCCGGACGCGCAGCGATCTCCATCCCGGCGCAGCCGCTCCACCAGGGCGCCGGGATCGAGCTGCATGAAGGCCTCGACCGCCAGATCGATGCCCGCCGGCACGCAGACGGCCTTGACGACCAGGTCGCCGGTTGCCCGCTGCCCGGCCGGGACCGTGGCCGCGGTCGTGACGTCGCGCCGGCAGGCGTCCTCGGCCAGCGCGCGGCGCACGATGTCACGGTAGCTGGATGGGTCGAGCGCGGCGAGTGGGCCGGGCCTCACCCACCGAGCTCCTGCAGGATCTGCTCCAGCTTCGCCTGGCGCCGGGCGAGGAGCTGCTCCTGGTCCCGCGCCTCGCGCACCACCCCGGGATCGGCCCGCTCGACGAAGGCAGGCTTCGCCAGGCGCGCCTGGAGCACCCCGCGCTGTCCGGTGAGCTTGGCCAGACTGCGCCGCACGCGCTCCGTCTCCTGCTTCCGATCCACGATGCCGGCCAGCGGCATGTGCAACTGGAAGTCGCGCACGACCCGCCGGACCGTGTCCGGGCTGCGCGGCACCACGTCGGCGAACTCGAGCGCCGCCAGGCCGGCCAGGTGACGGACGTGTCCTGCGTGGAGCGCCAGCAGCTCGCGCACGTCGTCCGCGGCGCCTTCCACGAGCGCCGTGACCGGGCGCGACGGTGGCACTCCCCATTCGGACCGCACCGTGCGGATGGTTGTCACGACCTCCTGCAGGAGCGTCATGGCCGCCACCGCGCGGTCGTCGCGCCAGGCGGCGACCGGCGCCGGAAACTGCGCCAGGGCCACGCTGCAGTCCGAGCCGTTCGGGGCGCGCCCATCTCCGGCGCGCCGGGGCAGCGCCTGCCAGATCTCCTCGGTGACGAACGGCATGAACGGATGCAGCATGCGCAGGATCCGGTCGTGGACCTCGAGCAGTACGGCGACTGCCGCGTCGCGCTCCGCCGCATCGCCCTGGAGCCGCGGCTTGACCAGCTCGATGTACCAGTCGGCGTACTCGTGCCAGAAGAAGTGGTAGAGGCGATCCGCGGCGACGTCGAAGCGGAACCCTTCGAGGGCCGTCTGCAGCTCGCCGCTGAGCTCCCCGGTGCGATGCAGGATCCAGCGGTGCACGAGATCGAGATCGCCCACGGGCGGCAGGTCCGGCCTGGCCTGCAGCGCGGACGGAAGGTTCATCAGCACGAACCGCGAGGCATTCCAGATCTTGTTGACGAACTGGCGGTACCCGCGCAGCCGTCCTTCCGACAGCGAGATGTCCATCCCCGGCGACGCCAGGGCCGCCAGCGTGAAGCGAAACGCATCGGCGCCGATCTCCCCGATCAGCTCGAGGGGATCGACCACGTTGCCCTTCGACTTGCTCATCTTCCGGCCCTGGGCATCTCGCACCAGCGACGTGATGTAGACGGTCTCGAACGGCACGTTGCCGGCGAACTTCACGCCCAGCATCATCATCCTCGCGACCCAGAAGAAGATGATGTCGTGCGCGGTGATCAGCAGGCTCGTCGGGTAGTAGCGTCCGAGGTCCGCCGTTGCGTCCGGCCAACCCATCGTGCTGAACGGCCACAGTCCCGAGCTGAACCACGTGTCGAGCACGTCTGTGTCCTGCCGCACCGCGCCGCCGCACGTGCAGGCGGCCGGCGCCTCCTCCGCAACCAGCACCTGGCCACAGGCGTCGCAGTACCAGGCCGGAATCCGGTGCCCCCACCAGAGCTGCCGCGAGATGCACCAGTCGTGGATGTTGGTCATCCACTCCTCGTACGTCCGCGTCCAGTTCTCCGGCACGAAGGTCGTGCGGCCCTGGCGGACGACCTCGAGCGCGCGCTCGGCCAGCGGCTTGATCCGCACGAACCACTGGGTCGACAGCAGCGGCTCGATGACCGTCCCGCAGCGCTGGCAGTGCCCCACGGCGTGCACGTGGTCGGCGACGGCCGCCAGCAGCCCGCCCGCTTCGAGCTCGGCCACGAGGTCGGCGCGCGCCGCGAAGCGGTCGCGGCCGGCGTAGGGCCCCGCCTCGTCGGTCATGCGGCCGTCCTCGTCGATGACCGACACCTGCGGCAGATCGTGGCGCTGGCCGATCTCGAAGTCGTTCGGGTCGTGCGCCGGGGTGACCTTCACGGCCCCGGTCCCGAACGCGGGATCGACGAACTCGTCGGCAATGACGGGCAGCTCGCGCCCGATGACGGGCAGCACCACCCGCTTGCCGACCAGCTCCCGGTAGCGGTCGTCGTCCGGGTGCACGGCCACCGCGGTATCGCCCAGCATCGTCTCCGGGCGCGTGGTCGCGACGATGATCTCCCCCTCCCCGTCGCGCAGGGGGTAGCGCAGCCGATAGAGCCTGCCCGGCATGTCGCGGTGGTCCACCTCGAGGTCGGACAGCGCGGTTCGGCAGCGCGGGCACCAGCTCACCAGATAGGTGCCGCGGTAGACGAGCCCCTCGTCGTGCAGCGTGACGAACACCCGGCGGACCGCCCGTGACAGGCTCTCGTCGAGCGTGAAACGCTCGCGGGACCAGTCGACCGACGAGCCGAGCTTGCGCATCTGGCTGGTGATGGTGCCGTGGCTCTGCTCGACCCACTCCCAGACGCGCGCCTCGAACGCCTCGCGGCCCAGCTCGTGCCGGGTTCGCCCCTCCGCCGCCAGCTGCTTCTCTACGACGTTCTGGGTTGCGATCCCGGCGTGATCGGTGCCGGGCAGCCACAGCACGTCGTAGCCCTGCATGCGCTTCCAGCGCGCCACGATGTCGGGCAGGGTCTGGTTGAGTGCGTGTCCGATGTGGAGCCAGCCGGTGACGTTCGGCGGCGGCAGCACCATGCTGAACGGTGGCCGGCCCGACGACGGGTCGGCCCGGAACGCGCCGATCCGTTCCCAGTACGCGTACCACTTGGGGTCGATCTTCGCGTGCTCGAAGACCTTCGTCAGTTCGGGCATACGTGGGAGGTCAGATGCGGGTGGCGTCGCGCTGCACGTGGCTCTCGATGAATTCCGAGATGGCCTGCATCGGTGTGCCCGGCTGGAACACCCCCTCGATGCCGATCGCATTCAGCCGGGCCACGTCGGCGTCCGGGATGATGCCCCCGACGACCACGAGCACGTCCGCGAGCCCCTTGGCCGCGAGCAGCTCCATCAGGCGGGGACAGATGTGGTTGTGGGCACCGGAGAGGATCGACAGGCCGATGACGTCGGCGTCCTCCTGCAGTGCGGCATCGACGATCTGCTCGGGCGTCTGCCGCAAGCCGGTATAGATGACCTCCATCCCCGCGTCGCGTAGGGCGCGCGCGATGACCTTGGCACCCCGATCGTGCCCGTCCAGCCCCGGTTTGGCGATGACGACTCGTATCTTCCGCATCTGGCTGGCAGTCCGGCGGCCGCCGGCCCGCGATCCGGCAGCCCGTGGCAATAGGCCACGCTGCATTCGACGGGCGCTGCATCCCGCCTGACTGCGTTGCTCCTCGGTCGACTGTGCCCGATAGGCGCCCTCGTCGCGCCTTGCCAAGCGGGCGCTGCGCCCGTCTCGGTGCGACGCGGGTTCCACCACGGGCCGCTAGATGGCCGGGGTCTCCTCGTACTCGCCCCACACGTCGCGCAGCGCGTCGCACATCTCGCCCACCGTCGCATAGGCGCGCACGGCGCCCAGCAGGGGCGGCATCAGGTTCGCGGTCCCGGCCGCCGCGTAGCGCACTTCGTCGAGTGCGCGTTCGACCGCGGCAGCGTCGCGTCGCGCGCGAAGCTGCTCCAGGGCCGCGATCTGCTCCTGTTCGACGCGCTCCTCTATCTGCAGGATGGGCGGCTCCGCACCGCCGGACTCCGCGTGCCGGTTGACCCCGACGATGGTCTGCGCGCCCGACTCGACGGCCTGTTGGAGCCGATACGCGCTCTCGGCCACCTCCCGCTGCGGGTAGCCTTCCTCGATGGCCTCGAGCATGCCTCCGTAGCGGTCGATGGCCGCGAAGCAGTCGCGTGCGCCGGCCTGGAGGTCCTCCGTCAGCCGCTCCAGATAGTACGACCCGCCGAGCGGGTCGACGATGTCGACCACCCCACTCTCGTGCGCGATGACCTGCTGGGTGCGCAACGCCAGCAGCGCCGCCTCGGACGTCGGCAGCGCGAGCGCCTCGTCCAGCGAGTTCGTGTGCAGGGAGTTGGCCCCACCGAGCACCGCGGCCAGCGCCTGCAGCGCCGTCCGCACGACGTTGTTGTAGGGCTGCTGCGCCGTCAGGGTGACGCCGGCAGTCTGGACGTGGAATCGCAGCTTCCACGAGCGCTCATCGGCGGCCCCGAAGCGCTCGCGCATCGCGTGCGCCCACAGCGCGCGCGCCGCGCGGTACTTGGCGATCTCCTCGAAAAAGTCGCTGTGCGCGTTGAAGAAGAAGGACATCCGCGGCACGAACCGATCGACGTGCAGGCCGGCGTCGACGCCGTACTGCACGTACTCGATGCCGTCGCGCAGCGTGAATGCCAGCTCCTGCAACGCCGTCGCGCCCGCTTCGCGAATGTGGTAGCCGCTCACCGAGATGGTGTTCCAGCGCGGGACCTCGTCGGCGCAGAAGGCGAAGACGTCAGTCACCAACCGCATCGACGGTCGCGGCGGATAGATGTACTCCTTCTGCGCGATGTACTCCTTCAGGATGTCGTTCTGAATCGTGCCGGAGAGCTCGGCCCACGACGCGCCCTGCCGCTCCGCCACGACGAGATACATCGCGAAAATCATGGCTGCCGGCGAGTTGATCGTCATCGACGTGGTGATGCCGTCGAGACGGATGTCGTCGAACAGCGTCTCCATGTCGGCCAGCGACGCGACACTGACGCCGCACTTGCCGACTTCACCGAGCGACAGCGGGTGATCCGGGTCGCGACCCATCAGCGTGGGCAGGTCGAACGCCACGCTGAGGCCCGTTCCGCCGGCGCTCAGCAGCTCGCGGTAGCGCCGGTTCGTCTCCGCCGGGGTGCCGAACCCGGAGAACTGGCGCATCGTCCAGAGCTTGCCGCCGTAGCCCGACGCGTGGATGCCGCGCACATAGGGAAACTCGCCAGGCGCCCCCAGCGCCTCCGGCTTCGCGCCGGGGGCGTCCGCCGCCGTGTAGAGCTGCCTGCTGGACTGACCGGTTGCCGTCGGCGACGTCATGACCGCAGTCGGAAGGCGACGAGCTGGGTCACGTCGCCGGTCGGCGACGTGGCTGCAAGCTCGACCACGTAGTCGCCCGGTGGCAGGTGGACGGGCCGCAGGTCGACCTGATACGGCCGCGCCTCGTCGGCCTGTTCCACGTCGAGCGGATGGATCAGTTCGCCGCCGCGGTTCAGCAGACGGGCCTTGACCTCGGGCCGCTCCGTACCCGGCGCGTACGCCTCGAACCGGATGAGGACGCGCTCGGTGCGGCGGAACTCGCGCGACGCGGTCGGGGTGGCGGCCCAGTCGTCGACCAGGGCCTGCCACTCCCGGTGGTTGCGCGCGCGCACGAACGACGGGGTGCTCAGAACGAGCTCGGTGCCGGTGAAGTCCGGTATCTCGATCTCCTGACGGTCGCGGTCGATCACCTCGCCCGCCTCGTCCTCCACGGCCAGGCTCAACTGCAACGTACCGGGTTCCGCCTCGAACTCGACCCGGGCCTCGGCAGGGGGCTCGTCGGCGGCCGCACGGCGTCGGTTCGTGCCGCGCCCGGCACGACTCCCGCCCTCGGGCACGCGCCCGCGATACGAAGGCCCACCGGTGTCGCTCAGCGCGGTGAGCAGCACGCGTGCCGGGGTTTCCCCGCCCCGCCGCCCCGTGCCCGCCGGCTCCCACAGGAACGTCACCCGGGTCCGCCCGTTGTCACCCCGCGTCGTACCGATCCAGGTGCGTACCGGGCGGCCGCCGCGCCGGGGCTGTGCCAGCGAGGCCAGCGCGGTGTCGACCGCCTTCGGCGGCTCGAAGACCGCCGTGGTCAAGGCCCGCTCGACATCGCGCTCGGTCAGCGCCCAGTAGCCCTGACGGTGCCGCACGTCGATGTCGTCGCGCGCGACGCGCACCTCGATCTCGTGGTACTTGCCGTCGGTGGGCGACCGTGACGAGTTGTAGCCCAGCAGGTAGTAGGCGCTCGAGTCGCGCACCATCTGCCGCAGGCCCGGCTGCAGGTTGTTGGTGTTCACGATGGTGCGCCCGTCGGTCTCGCTCGCCAGCACGTACAGCGTGTCCCGGGTGGAGCGCAGCATCCGGTCGTCGGTGCGACGGTCCACCAGCGGCTGGCTGACGTCGTACTCCCCGACCGCCAGCCCGCGCGGGTCGAGCGCATAGATGGTCGTGTTGAACCGGTTGGCGGCCGTGTACACGTCCCGCAGGTCGAAGGTCAGGCCCTGGTCCGAGAAGAACTGGACCGTTTCCTCGTAGTGCTGCATCCGCGGATCCACCTGCCCACCCCCCAACGGCGCGAACTCCGCGTTCCCACTGCGGTGCTGGGGCGGCACGTAATTGGAGTAGCCCTCGCTGATGAGCAGGACGTTCTTGCGCCCCTCACGCAGCGAGCCGAGGCGGACCATCAGCCCCTCGAGCGCCGACAGGGACACCTCGTTCCGCAACCGCTCGACCACCTCGGTCGGGTAGTGGGCGTAGCGCTGCTCGAACATGTTCGTCGGCTCGTAGTCGAACTTGCGGCCATAGAAATTCTCGGCGGCCTCGATGACCGCCTCGTGGTTGCGGGTCACCCGCACCTCGGACAACGGCGTCAGCGGATGCATGATGCCGACCATGTCGGTCGGATTCAGGCTGGTGCGCAGGAAGTCGGCAAGCGCTCGGCCGGCGCGCACGCCGTTGCTCCAGCGCACGTGGTAGTCGTCGAAGAACACGACGAAGATACGCGTATCGGTGCGCTGGGCCTCGCGCTCCTCGTCGTAGTTGTTGACGATCGCGCGCGCCGGCTCCGCGTCGGGCGCGGGCACGCCGGTGATCTCGACCCGCTGGAAAGACTCGATCGTCTGCGGCTCGCCGTCCTCGAACACCTGGAAGTCGGCGGCTTCGAGGTCCCGCACGTGGTTGCCGTCGTCGTCGGTGACGATCACGTCGACCCGAATGAAGTTGATGCCCGTGCGGAAGATGGGCGGCTGCTCCTGCGCGTCGTCGGCCGCCGTATCGGCGCCGGACGGCGCGGCCGGAGTCGGCTCCTCCTGCTGGGTGTGCACAGCAGCCGCGGGCACCAGGATGAACGCACCGAGAAGCAGCGAAAGCAGTCTGGGATAACGCATGGGCACCCCGCACCTGGAAAGGTCACGCCACAACCGAATGATAACATCGGGATCGACGGCGTCTTCGAGCGCCGGGCGCGGGACGCCGGCCGTCGAGCGAGGTCACCAGCCATGCCGGAGGTCGCCAATCGTCTCCCCCCATTGACCCTGCTGTCGGACGACGAGCAGTTGCTGCGCGCCAGCGTGCGCGAGTTCGCGGAGACCGAGGTGGCGCCGCTCGTGCGGCAGATGGACGAGCAGGCGGAGATTCCGCGCGCACTGATCGACAAGCTCTTCGATCTCGGCGTGATGGCGATCGAAATCCCCGAGGCATGGGGCGGCGCCGGCGGCCACTTCTTCCTCTCCATCCTCGTAGTCGAAGAGCTGTCGAAAGTCGACCCGTCGGTCGCGCTGCTCGTCGACGTGCAGAACACGCTCGTCAACAACGCGCTGCTGCGCTGGGGCAACGACGACGTCAAGGCCCGCTTTCTGCCGCAGCTGGCCAGCGGCACCGTCGGCGCCTACGCGTTGTCGGAGGCCGACTCGGGCAGCGATGCGTTCGCCCTGACGACCCGCGCGGTCGCGGACGGTGCCGACTTCGTCCTGAACGGCCGCAAGCTGTGGATCTCGAACGCGCAGGAAGCCGACGTGTTCATCGTCTTCGCGAATGCCGCGCCCGACGCTGGCTACCGGGGCATCACTGCATTCCTGGTCGAGCGCGGCATGCCCGGTTTCCGGGTGGGCAAGAAGGAGGACAAGCTCGGCATCCGTGCCAGCAGCACCTGCGAACTGCTGCTGGACGACTGCCGCGTGCCGCGCGCCAACGTCCTCGGCGAGCCGGGCCGCGGCTACCGCGTGGCGATCGAGACGTTGAACGAGGGCCGCATCGCCATCGGCGGACAGATGATCGGCCTGGCGCAGGGTGCCTTGAACCATACGCTCGCGTTCGTGCAGGAACGGCAGCAGTTCGGCCAGCCGATCGGCGAGTTCCAAGGGGTGCAGTTCCAGCTCGCGCAGGCTGCCACCGAGCTGGAAGCGGCGCGGCTGACGGTCTACAACGCAGCGCGGCTGCGCGATGCGGGACACCGCTACACGACTGCCGGCGCGATGGCCAAGCTGTACTCGTCGCAGATTGCCGAGCGTGTCGCGTCGCTGGCCGTGCGGCTGTTCGGGGGCGTGGGCTACACGAAGGACTACCCGGTCGAGAAGCTGTATCGCGACGCGGTCATCGGACAGGTGTACGAAGGCACGTCGAACATGCAGCTCCAGACGATCGCGAAACAGTTGCTCAACCCGTCGCCATGAGGCGCCCGAAGATCGGGCGCAGGCGCTCTGCGGTCGCGTCGGGAGCCTCCGGCACCACGCGGGTGTCGGCCACCACGGTCATGAAGTTGGTATCCCCCTCCCAGCGCGGCACCAGGTGCACGTGCAGGTGCCCCAACGCGCCCGCCCCCGCGGCGCGGCCCAGGTTGATCCCGACATTGAGGCCGTGCGGCGAGTACGCCTCGGTAAGCGCCATCTCGGCCGTGCGTGTCAACGACGCCAGCTCGCCCAGCTCGGCCGGATCCATGTCACCGAGGGTCGCCACGTGCCGGTTCGGCACGACCATCAGGTGGCCGTTGTTGTACGGAAACTTGTTCAGAATGACGAAGCAGCGGGCGCCTCGATGCAGAATCGACGCCGGCGGCGGACTCGCGTCGAGCGCCGCGCAGAAGATGCACCTGCCGGCATCGCCTGCGCTCGCGCCGGTCACGTACGCCAATCTCCAAGGGGCCCAGAGACGCTCCACGGCCGGGGCTCGGGGTCAGTAGGGCGTCAGCTCGCGATCGTGCAGCGGCGTCCGGGACGGGGCGGGAACCGGCCGGGTCGCCTCGATGTCCCGATTGATGAGGTCCTTGAGCTCCTTGCCGGGCTTGAAGTAAGGCACGCGCTTGGACGGCACATCCACCCGGTCGCCGGTCTTCGGATTGCGGCCCTTGCGCGGCTCGCGGCGGCGCAAGCGGAAGCTGCCGAATCCCCGCAGCTCGATCTTCTCACCGCGGCGCAGCGCGTCGGTGATGCTTCGGAATACCGTCTCGACGATTACCTCGGCGTGCTTCTTCGTGAGATCAGCGACACGAGCGACTTCCTCCACCAGTGCCGCCTTCGTCATGCTCCCGCCGGCCACGACTCCTCCATTCGACGCGCTGGCCCGTCGATCGCCGCCCGCGGCTCCGCCCGGCGGCGCCCGGCTCACCCGGCAGGCGTCCACGCCGTCTCACGGCGCGGAAGCCTACTCGTACGACCCCCGGTTGTGTCGGAAATGGTCTCCCAGCGTCACCTCGGGTGACTCGGTGTTGGCGTAGTTCTGCCAGTTCGTCTCGTAGTCGTCCGACTTCAGGGCGCGGATGCTCAACCCGATCTTGTGCTCGTCGGGGCTCAGCTTGATGATCCGCATCTTGATTGTTTCGTCGACCTTGATCTCGTCCTGCCCGCCCTGCTCGGCGTCGAACTCCGAGACGTGGATCAGTCCCTCGATACCCTCGGCGAGCTCCACGAAGGCGCCGAAGTTGGTTACCCGCACCACCTTCCCCTCGACGACGTCACCCACCCGGTTGTTGCCGAAGAAGTCGTCCCAGATGTCGGTGGCCAGCTGTTTGAGCCCGAGCGACAGACGCTGACTTTCCGGGTCGACATTGAGGACCATCGCCTCCACCTCGTCGCCCTTCTTGACGACATCGGACGGATGGGCCAGCCGCTTGCTCCACGACATGTCCGAAATGTGGATGAGGCCGTCGATGCCGTCCTCGACCTCCACGAACGCTCCGAACTCGGTCAGGTTGCGCACGGTGCCGTTGATGCGCGACCCCACCGGATAGCGCTGCGCGAGCTCGTGCCAGGGATTGGCTTCGATCTGTTTGAGACCCAGCGAGATCCGCCGCGCTTCCGGATCGACGCCGAGCACCATCGACTCGACGGTGTCGCCGACGGTGAGGAGCTTCGACGGATGCTTCACCCGCTTGCTCCACGACATCTCCGATACGTGAATCAGGCCTTCCACACCGGGTTCGAGCTCGATGAACGCGCCGTAGTCGGTCAGGCTGACCACCTTGCCCGAGAGACGCTGACCGACCGGATAGCGCTCGGTCACCGACGCCCACGGATCGGCGTGCAGCTGCTTGTAGCCCAGCGACACACGCTCGGTGGCCGGGTCGTACTTCAAAACGATGACCTGGACCTCGTCGTTGACCTTGAAGATCTCCGACGGGTGCTGCGCGCGCCCCCACGACATGTCGGTCACGTGGAGCAGGCCGTCGATGCCGCCGAGGTCGACGAAGGCGCCGTAGTCAGTGAGGTTCTTGACAACCCCCTGCATCACGTTGCCCTCGGCCATGTTGGCCAGCGTCTCCTTCTTCTTCTCGGCGTTTTCTTCCTCGAGGAGGACCTTGCGGGACAGCACGATGTTGCCGCGCTTCTTGTTGACCTTGATGACCCGCATCCGGAGCTCCTGCCCCTTCAGCGCATCGAGGTTGCGGACGGGCCGCACGTCGATCTGCGACCCCGGCAGGAACGCGCGGACGCCGATGTCCACCGCCACCCCACCCTTGATGCGCTCGATGACGCGGCCGATGACGACGCGGCGGTCCGTATACGCCTTCTCCACGTCGTCCCAGATCTTCATCTTCTCGGCCTTCTCGCGCGAGAGCACGATGTGGCCTTCACGGTCCTCGGTGCGTTCGAGCAGGACGTCGACCGTGTCGCCCGGCTGAACCGTCACCTCGCCGTTCTCATCGAGGAATTCGCTGAGGGAAATGATGCCTTCCGACTTGTAGCCGACGTCGACTATGACCTCCGAGGCCGAGACCTTGAGGACAGTCCCTTCGATGACTTCACCCTCGGTGATGTTTCGAAAGCTGCTGTTGTACAGTTCCAGAAGACGGGCGTACTCGGCGGAGTCGACCGCTTCGCCGTCGTCATCGACGTCGATCATGCCGACGTCCACGACATCGTGTGGGTTGGTCATGCTCTCGGAATTCTCCTCACTCTCGACACGTGACGGGCTCCGCCCGGTGACGGGCACACCCGGCCGCCTGCGTCTGAATCGAGATAAGCACGAGACTATACGATGCTTGGCGGCAGACGGTCAACCGCCGTCAGGGTCCCGAAACCGGCCCCGGCGAGCCGCCGCGGGGACGGCTTCGGCAGCCCGACGGGGCCCCTTGCCAGGCGCCGGTCAGGCCCCGTGCAACCGTGCGCGGACGATCGCCAGGACCCGGTCGACCACCTTGTCTATCGGCACGCCGGTAGTATCGATGACTGCGGCGTCGGGCGCCTGCCTCAGTGGCGATGCCTGGCGCTCGCGATCGAGGCGGTCGCGCCGTTCGAGTGCATCGGCGACGGCGCCGATCTCGGCGTCCCGCGACGGATGGTGGGCCGGGTCCCGAGCCCGGCGCGCCGCGCGCTCCGCCGGCGACGCGTCGAGGTAGATCTTGGCAGCCGCATCCGGGAAGACGACAGTGCCGATGTCGCGCCCCTCCATCACGATCGGCACGCCCCGCGCGTAGTCGCGCTGCCGCGCGACAAGCAGCTCGCGCACGCGGGGCATGCGGGCCACCCGCGTGGCTGCGGCGTCTATGGCGGGTGTACGAATCTCGTCCGTCACGTCATGGCCATCGATCTCGACCCGCGCAGCGTCCAGCTCCAACACGGCGCGGGCGGCCACGGCCGCCACGGCCTCCTCGTCGTCGAGCGACCGGCCTTCGTGCTGCACCTTCCACGCGACGGCTCGGTACATCGCGCCCGTGTCGACGTAGCGCCAGGCCAGGGACTTCGCCACCGCGCGGGCCACCGTCCCCTTGCCGGCGCCCGAGGGCCCGTCGATGGCCACCACCGCGGTCAAGGCACCGCCTCCCGCGTCACCGGTCGCCGTGCACCGGCAGCCGCCGCAGCGCCACGCAGCGCCGCCAGCTCCTGCCGCGACAGATCGCGGTGACAGCCGGTCTTCAGGTGGCGGTCGCGGATCGGGCCGAACTGGATGCGCCGCAGGCGGCGGACCGTGTGGCCGACGACCGCCAGCATCCGCCGCACCTGCCGATTGCGGCCCTCGCGCAGGGTGATCTCGAGACGCGCCTGGTCCTCGCTCCGCGTCCGATGTCCGCCCAGCAGGCGCACCTCGACCGGCGCCGTGCGCCGGCCGTCGAGCGTCACGCCCACGCGCAGGCGCCGCAGGCTCGCCGCACTCGGGACCCCCTCGACGAGTGCTTCGTACACACGATCGAGCCCCTGCCGCGGATGCATCAGAGCGGCGGCCAGATTGCCATCGTTCGTCACCAGCAGCAGACCCTCGGAGTCGTAGTCGAGGCGGCCCACGGGGTATACGTAGTCGCGCACGCGCGGCAGCAGGTCGAGCACCGTCCGGCGCCGCTGCGGGTCGCTGCGGGTCGTGACGACGCCGCGGGGCTTGTTGAGCAGGATGTAGCGCAGCCGCCGGGCCTGGCCGACGCGGCGGCCGTCCACGCGCACGGTGTCGCGAGCGGGATCGGCGCGCGTGCCGAGCTCGGTGACGACCTGGCCGTTGACGCTGACGCGTCCTTCCTGCATCAACCGTTCGGCGGCGCGGCGCGAGGCAATCCCGGCGGCCGACAGGATCTTCTGCAACCGTACGCCGGGCGTGCGCCCCGCTGCGGACGGTGCGGCAACCACGGGCTGTCAGTGCACCTGCTGCTTCGGCGCATCCGGCTCGTCAGGACCGGATGCGAACGGCAGCGTCTCGTTGAACGGATCGGCGTCGCCGAGGCTGGCCGGCATGTCCATGCCCAGCGCCTCGGCCATGTCCTCGACGCGGGGCAGATCCGACAGGTCCTTGAGGCCGAAGCGGTCCAGGAACTCGCGCGTCGTGGCGTACAGAAAGGGGCGGCCGACCACGGCCTTGCGTCCGGTCACCTTGATCAGCCGCCGCTCGACCAGCGTGCCGAGCACGCCGGACGTGTTGACGCCGCGGATCTCCGCGATCTCCGGCCCGGTAATCGGCTGGCGATAGGCCACGACGGCCAGCGTCTCGAGCGCCTGGACGGACAGCCGCTGCCGGGAGTGCTCGTGAAACAGCCGCCGGACCCATTCCGACAGCTCCGGACGCGTGACGATCTGCACCCCCCCCGCAACCTCGACCAGCCGCAGACCGCCCGCGCGCTGCTCCCAGTCCGTACGGACCGCGGCCAGCGCCTCTTCGACGTGCTCCGCCGGCTCGCCGTCGAGCAGCCTGACCAGCATCTTGAGGGTCAGCGGCTCGGGTGACGCGAAGATCAGCGCCTCGACAATCGCCTGCAGCTCGCGCAAGTCGTCAGCCATCGCCGGCCACTCCGCCGGGCCGCGGGGCGTCGTTCGGCCGCGCCCGCGCGTACACCCGTATCGGTCCGAACGGTCCGCTCTGGAACACGCGGACCAGCTTCAAGCGGATCATCTCGAGCAGCGCCAGGAACGTGGTGATGAACGCCGGTCGAGCCTCCGCGTCGGAGAACAGCTCCTCGAACCCGCAGGCCCGTGTTGCGGACAAGCGCTCGAGCAACTGCCCGATGCGCGTCTCGATCGACACGATGGCCGCCGGCACGGCGAACTTCGGGCGCTCGCGCGCGCGCGTCAGCACCGACTGGAACGCCTGCAGCAGGCTGAACAGATCCACCTCGAGCTCGCGTTCGATCGGCTGGTCGGCGAGGTCGGCGACGCGCCCGTCGGGTCGCGTCCACTGGGCGCTGCGTACCGTCTCCCGCTCGTGCAGCAGCTCGGCGGCAGCCTTGAACTGCTGATGCTCCAGCAGGCGCCGCACCAGTGCGTCGCGCGGGTCCTCCGCATCCTCGACCGCGTCCTCCTCCGTCTCGATGCGGGGGACGAGCAGGCGCGACTTGATGTGAATGAGGGTGGCCGCCATCACCAGGAACTCGCCCGCCACGTCCAGGTCGAGCTCCTGCATCAAGTCGAGGTAGACCAGGTACTGCTCGGTCACCAGCGCCACCGGGATGTCGTAGATGTCGATCTCGTGCTTCCGGATCAGGTGCAGCAACAGGTCGAGCGGCCCCTCGAAGTTGTCGAGCTTGACCGGGTAGTCCGGCAGGATCGACTCGAAGCCCTGCGGCACATTCATCGTGGGGCACCCCGCATCAGTCGTAGACCAGACGCACGGCGGCGCGGACGCGTTCCATCGTCTCCTGCGCGATGACGCGCGCCCGGCGGGAGCCTTCGAACACGATCTCCCGCACGCGCCCCGGCCGGGCCGACAGCTCAGCCCGCCGCTCGCGAACCGGATCGAGCCGCGCGTTGATGGCGCGCGCCAGCCGGTCCTTCACCTCGACGTCGCCCACCGTACCCGCCCGATAGCGGCGCTTGAGGTCATCCACCTCGGCCGCGTCGGAATTGAACGCGTCGTGATACACGAAGACGGGATTGCCCTCGACCGTGCCCGGGATGTCCGCGCGGATCCGCTTGGGGTCGGTGTACATGCGCATCACCTTCCTGCGCACGGCCGCGGCGTCGTCCGACAGGTCAATCGTGTTCCCGTAGCTCTTGCTCATCTTGCGGTTGTCGATCCCCGGCAGGCGGGGCACCGGCGTCAGCAGCGGCTGGGGCTCGGGAAAGAGCTCCCCGAAGCAGCCCTGAAAGCGGCGGACCACCTCGCGCGTCAGCTCGAGATGGGGCACCTGGTCGTCGCCCACCGGCACGTACTCGGCGCCGTACATGAGCACGTCGGCGCCCTGCAGCAGCGGGTAGCCGAGAAAACCGAGGGTCGCCAGGTCGCGGTCACTGAGCTGCTCGATCTGCTCCTTGTAGGTCGGCACCCGTTCCAGCCAGGGGACGGGCACCACCATCGACAGCAGCACGTACAGCTCGGCGTGCTCCGGCACCAGCGACTGGACGAAGATCGTGCTGCGCTCGGGGTCGATACCCGCGGCGATCCAGTCGGTGACGTTGTCGTACGCGTGCGTGGTCAGATTGTCGGTTCGGGCGTAATCGCTGGTCAGTGCGTGCCAGTCCGCGACGAAGTACAGACAGTCGTAGTCGGACTGCAGTTCGGCCCAGTTCCCGAGCGCCCCCACCAGGTGCCCGAGGTGCAGCTTGCCCGTCGGCCGCATGCCGGAGACGACGCGCCGCTGCCTGGTTTCGGATGCCACGAGCAGAAGAGGTTACAGCAGGATACGGCCGCCCGCGCGATTCGGCAAGTCCGGTGGCTGGAGTCCGGCCCGTCACCCGAAGTGCGCGACGAGCGCCGCGGCCAGCCGCGGGCCCACGACGCGCTGCAGCTCGTCCCGGCTGGCACGGCGCACGTTGGCCGCGCTCCCGAAGTGCTCGAGCAGCAGCTTGCGCCGTTTCGGCCCGATGCCCGGCACCTCGTCGAGGCCGGAACGCAGGTCGCGCATGCGGCGGGCGCGGCGATGGAACGTCACGGCGAAGCGATGGGCTTCGTCGCGGATGCGCTGCACGAGCCGCAGCGCGTCACTGTGCCGGTCCAGTGCAATCGGCTCCTGCCGATCGCGCGTCACGAGCAGCTCCTCGCGCTTGGCAATGCCGATCGCCACCAGGTTGGCCAGGCCGAGCTGCTCGAGCGCCTTGTACGCGGCGGAGAGCTGCCCCTTCCCGCCGTCGACGATCACCAGGTCGGGAAACGGACCGCCCTGCTCCAGCAGACGTCGATAGCGGCGGAGCACCACCTCCTCCATGGCGGCGAAATCGTCGGGATGCGCCGCCCGGCTGTTGCGGATGCGGTACTTGCGGTACTCGCCGCGGCGCATGGCGCCGTCCTCGCTGACCACCATCGAGGCGACGGTCTCGGCACCCTGAATCGTCGAGATGTCGAAGCACTCGACACGCCGCGGCGGCGCCGGCAGCCCCAGCACGGCGCGCAGCTCGTCGAGCGCCGCGCCGTGCGCCTGCGCGTGCTGGCCGTAGCGCGAGTCGTAGCCCAGGGCGGCGTTGCGACCGGCCAGCTCCAGCAGCCCGCGCTTGTCGCCGCGCTGCGGCACGTGCAGCCGCACCCGCCGGCCGGCCCGCGCCGACAGCCAGCCGGCCAGGGCCGCCTCGTCGTCGAGCACCACCGGCACATGCACCTCCGGCGGCACGTCGCGCACCTCGTAGAACTGCTGGATGGCCGCTTGTACGACGTCCTGTTCGGACCGGTGCGGTGCCTCGACGGCGTCGGTCACCAGCTCGACGCGTTCCACGACACGCCCGCCCCGCATCTGGAACACCAGCACCACCGCTCCGGACGGCCCGACCTCGACGCCGAACGCGTCGCGATCGCCCAGCCGCGCCGTCGCCATCTTCTGCCGGCGATCCCGCAGCGTCTCGATCGTGCGCACCGCGTCGCGGATCTGGGCGGCCTGCTCGTAGTGCAACTCGTCCGCGGCAGCCCGCATCCGGGTCTGCAGCTCGGCGAGCAGCTCGTCGTTGCGGCCGTCGAGAAACATCTGCGCGTGGGCAACGGCGGTCGCGTACTCGTCTTCGCTGCACAGCTCCTCCACGCACGGCGCGATGCAGCGCTTGATGTCGTATTCGAGGCATGGGCGGCCGCGCTTGCCATTGATGACCTCGTTGCACGAGCGCATGCCGAACAGGCGGTGCGTCAGCGACATGGTCTTGCGGGCGAATGTCGCGGGCAGGAACGGCCCGGCGTAGAAGTTGCCGTCGCGGGCCACCCGCCGGGCGACCAGCACGCGCGGGAAGCGCTCGGTGGTGGTCACCTGCAGGTAGGGGTAGTTCTTGTCATCGCGCAGCAGGATGTTGTAGCGCGGCGCGCGCTGCTTGATGAGGTTGTTCTCCAGCGCCAGCGCCTCGACCAGCGAGTCGGTCACGATGACCTCGAGCCCCGCCACCTCGTCGAGGAGGGCGTCGGTCTTGGGGCTCGATCCGTGGGCGCCCAGGTAGCTCCGTACACGGTCGCGCAGCGCGGTGGCACGGCCCACGTAGATGGTCTCGCCCGCGCGGTTCGTGTACAGGTAGACGCCCGGCTGCTCCGGCAGGCGACTGATCTGGTCCTTGAGGTCCCGAATCGGCATGGTCCACGCTGTCGCGCTGCGGCCGGCCGTCCGCGGCACAGGGAACCCGCAACGGCGGCGGCGCGCATTGCCAATCCCCGTTCGAAAATTATATCGTCGGGCCTTCCGCTCTCGGATCCTCGTCCACGATGACCTTCACCGGCACCATCGGCGCGCTCTGCATGTATCCCCTGCGCGCCATCATCGATCTCTGCGTGCGCCTGGGGGTGCACCCCAACCTGCTGACTCTGACCGGCGTCATCATCAACGCCGGCGCGGGGTGGGCACTGGGGACGGGCCGCTTCCGGACGGCCGGCGTGGTCATGGTGATCGCCAACATCTTCGACTTCATCGACGGCAAGGTGGCCGAGCGCACCGCGCTCTCGTCGCGCTTCGGGGGTTTCTGGGACTCGGTGATGGACCGCTTCTCGGACATCCTCCTGTTCATCGGCCTGGTCTACCTGTACTCCGCCCTCGACCGCACGGATTACGTGCTGATCACGGCGCTGGCGCTCATGTTCTCGGTGATGACCAGCTATACCCGCGCGCGCGCCGAATCGCTGATCGACAAGTGCAAGGTGGGCTTCATGGAGCGCCCCGAGCGCATCGTGCTCTTCATGATCGGCGCGTTCACGAACCGCATGGGCGCCGTGATGTGGGTGATCCTGGTGCTGTCGGTGGTGACGGTAGTAGACCGGATCTACTACACCTGGCACGAGCTCCGCACGGCCGACCAGGACCACGTCCCGCGACGCGTGCGCATGACGTTCAAGCGCGCGCTCGCGCTCCCCGCGATCGCCGTCTGGCACGCGCTGTTCTGGACCTTCGAGCGCGCGACCTGGCAGTACGACCTGATGGTGCTCGCCATCCTGACGTTCGTGTGGGTGACGCCGCCGGGGTGGCTCGGCGATCCGACGGCCGCCGGGCCGGGGCTGGTCGGCCTGCTCGGCGGGTTGTTCTGAACCCGGCGCGCGTCAGACGCGTGACTGGTACTCGCCGGTCTCGGTGTTCACGCGCACGCGGTCACCGTTGGCGATGAACGGCGGGACCTGCACCACGAGACCGGTCTCGAGCTGCGCGGGCTTGAGCTGGGCGCTGGCCGTGGCGCCCTTGATGGCCGGGGCCGTCTCCGTCACCTCCAGGTCGACGGTCAGCGGGAGCTGGATGCCGACGGGCTCGCCGTCGAACAGCTCCACGACGATGACCGCCTCGGGCAGCAGGTAGCTCACCGACTCGCCGAGCGTCTCGGCGGTCAACTGCACCTGCTCGAAGCTCTCGGTGTCCATGAAGTGGTAGCCGTCGCTGTCCGCATACAGGAACTGCATGCGCCGCGAGTCGAGCGCGGCGCGCTCCACGTCGTCCTCGGAACGGAACTTGTGGTCGGTCAACGTGCCGCTGCGCAGGTTGCGCAGCCGGCACTGGACGAAGCCGCGCTTGTTGCCGGGCGTCAGATGTTGCAGATCGAGCACCCGGCAGAGGTTGCCCACGTGCCGGATCAGCATGCCCTTGCGCAGACGGGTCGCCTGGATTGAAGTCACACGGCAGCTTCCATATGGTCGGGGCTGCGCCCCGCAACCCCGTTGTTCGCCCGCGGCGCCCGCACCACCCCGCGCCGCTCCCGCCGAGGGACGCCGTGCGCGCCTTGCGGTCTGCACGGTTGCAGAGCCCAGACCGCCTCCCTTGGACGGCGCTGCGCTGCTTCCGCGGCGGCAGACTCCCTATGCTACCGCAACCGGCGGGGGCGCGGCCGGCGGGGGATTGCAGAGGCGCTACAATGATACGGAACGGCAGGCAGGGAGCACTTCCGATGCGCGTGGGTGCAGTTCTCTTCGGCTCACTCCTCTTCCTCGCCGGCCTCACCGCCGGCGGTGTACTGACCGGCCGGATCGACACCCGGGACGCGAGCGAGGCGGCCCCGGTCGTCCGCAGGCAGCCTGGCGAGGCGCTGCGTCCGGGCGGCGGCCCGGCGCCGTTCGCGGGGCTCCCGCGCGCCCTGCCCACTCGGCCAGGGGCCGCGGGCCTGCCCGGTTTCGCCGACGTGGCCGAGGCCAGCATCCCGGCGGTGGTCAACATCTCGTCACGGCAGGTCGTGCGGCAGCGGTCGATATTCGGGAACGACCCTTTTTTCCGCTACTTCTTCGGTGATTCGCGGGGTTTCTCCGGCTACCGCGAGCGGCCCAGCCTCGGCTCGGGCGTCATCGTGCGGCCGGACGGCTACATCGTGACCAACGCGCACGTGGTGGGACGGCAGACCGCCGGCATCACGGTCACCCTGCCCGGCAACGAAGAGCACGAGGCCACGCTCGTGGGCCGCGACGAGTCGACGGACATCGCGCTGCTGCATATCGACGCCGACGGCCTCCCCACGCTGCCGTGGGGCGATTCGTCGGCCCTGCGCATCGCGGAATGGGTGCTGGCCGTCGGCAACCCGTTCCAACTGAGCCAGACCGTGACGCTGGGCATCGTCAGTGCGGTCGGCCGCGACAACCTGGGTGTGGCGAGTTACGAGGACTTCATCCAGACCGACGCCGCGATCAACCCGGGCAACTCCGGCGGCGCGCTCGTCAACGCGCAGGGCGAGCTGGTCGGCATCAACACCGCCATATTCAGCGACAGTGGCGGCAGCCAGGGCGTCGGGTTCGCCGTGCCCAGCAACCTGGCCCGGCGCGTGCTGGACGAGCTCATCGAGCACGGCGAAGTGCGCCGTGGCTCGTTCGGCTACGTGGATGTCCGCCGCCTGACGCCGCAGTTGGCGCGCGAGCTCGGGATTCCCGACACCCGCGGCGTGATCATCTGGCGCATCCACCAGGCGTCGGCTGCTGCGCGCGCCGGGATGGAGCCGGGCGACGTCATCGTGGCGTTCGACGGCATCCCCATCGAGGACGGCGCCGACTATGCCCGCTTCCTGTCCGATGCCGAGATCGGCGCCACGGTCACGCTCGACATCATCCGCGCCGGCGAGCGCCTGACCTTCGAGGTCCCGGTCTCCCCCGCGCGCGCCCGGGGCTAGCAGCCCACCCGGCACGGCCGCGTGCCGAGACGTACGGGCTCTCCACGGCATAGCAGCGCCAGGGTTGCGCGGCGCCGGCCTTGATGCCGATCCGCGGGCTCCAGACCACCGCCCCCTCGAATGGCCCGCAATCCTCGATGAACAGTCCTTCGCCGGAGAGATCGCAGCGGTTCTGCCGCAGCGTGATACCGAGCGCGCTGGTGAGGTTCCCGGGGCCGCGGCACAGGTCCGGGTCGGTGAGAGGCGCAGCTCGGCGCCCCGCGTCCCGCGCCCGCCGGCGCCGCATCAACGGCACGCCGCCGGCCGGCTCCAGGGCGCGGATGAGCACTGCCGCGGGCACCCCCTCGGGCTCGGTGACGGCATTGACCAGATGGTGAAGCCCGTAGTTGAGATAGACGTAGGCACAGCCCGGCGGCCCATAGAGGGGGGCGTTGCGCTGCGTGAGGCCGGCCGCGGCATGACAGGCCGGATCGCCCTCACCGACGTAGGCCTCGACCTCGACGATGGTCCCGGCCGCGGCACCGGCCGGCGTCACGTGCACCAGCCGCTTGCCGATCAGGTCGCACGCCACGTCCAGCGTGGGTCGAGCGTAGAACGCGCGCGGCAGCACGGCGCCCACGGTCACGACTCGGCGTAGGCGTGCGTCCGGCCGGTCTCCAGGGCGTGCCGCAGGTAGCGGCCCGTGTGCGAGCCGTCGTGCGCAGCTATCTCCTCGGGGGCGCCGGCCGCCACCACCTGTCCGCCCTCGTCGCCGCCCTCGGGTCCCAGATCGATCACCCAGTCGGCGGTCTTGATGACGTCGAGATTGTGCTCGATGACTAGCAGCGTGTGGCCCACGTTCAGCAGCTTGCGGAAGGCGGCCAGCAGCCGGGCGATGTCGTCGAGGTGCAGGCCGGTCGTCGGCTCGTCGAGGATGTAGAGCGTGCGGTCGCCGCCGCGCGAGATCAGGTGCGCGGCGATCTTGATGCGCTGGGCCTCGCCGCCCGACAGCGTCGTCGCCGGCTGCCCCAGCCGCAGGTAGCCGAGGCCGATCTCGTCGAGCACCTGCAGCCGCCGGCACACCTTCGGCGCCGTGCCGAAGAACGACAACGCCTCACGTACGGTGAGCCGGAGCACGTCGTCGATGTTGCGGCCGCGGTACTGCACGTCGAGCACCTGCGGCTTGAACCGCCGCCCGTTGCAGTGCTCGCACGGCACGAAGACGTCGGCGAGGAACTGCATCTCGACGCGCACCTCACCCTCGCCCTCGCACGCGTCGCAGCGGCCGCCCGGCACGTTGAACGAGAAGTGGCTGGCAGTGAGCGCCTGCGCGCGGGCGTCCTTCGTCGACGCGAACAGCTCGCGAATGGGATCGAAGGCCTTGAGGTAGGTGACCGGGTTCGAGCGCGGCGTGCGGCCGATGGGCGCCTGATCGACCAGCACGGCCCGGTTGACCAGCTCGAGTCCCTCGATGGCCTCGTGCGTGCCGACCCGCTTGTCCCACTCGCCCTTGGCCCGCTTGATCGCAGCGTACAGCACGTCGTGCACGAGCGTCGACTTGCCCGACCCGCTCACACCGGTGACACAGGTCAGCATGTTCGATGGAATCTCCACGTCGATGTGCTTGAGGTTGTGCTCGGCCGCACCGCGCAGGCAGATGGCGTGGCTCTGCGGCAACCGCCGGCGCCGCGCGGTCGGCACCGGAATCGCCAGCTCGCCGCGCAAATACTTGCCGGTCAGCGAAGTCGGCTCCGCGGCGATGCCGTCCGTCGGCCCCGCATACACCACCTTGCCGCCCCGCGTGCCGGCGCCCAAACCGAGGTCGACCAGGTAGTCGCCGCTGCGGATCATCTCGGTGTCGTGCTCGACGACCACCACCGTGTTCCCCTGGTCGCGCAATTGCCGGAGAATGCGCAGCAGGCGCTCGTTGTCGCGCGGATGCAACCCGATCGACGGCTCGTCGAGCACGTACAGCGTGCCGACCAGCGCCGACCCGAGCGCGGTAGCGAGGTTGATGCGCTGCGCCTCGCCCCCGGACAGGGTCGACGACAGGCGGTCGAGGGTCAGGTAGTCGAGCCCCACGTCGCTCAGGAACGCCAGCCGGCGACGGATCTCTCGCACGATCCGCTCGGCCACGGCCGCTTCCTGCTTCGTGAGCGCCAGTTCGTCGAAGAACCGCCGCGCGCGGGCCACCGTGAAACCGCAGACCACGTCGATGGGGTCCCCCCCCACGCGCACGGCGCGCGCCTCCTCCCGGAGCCGCGTGCCGCGGCACGCCGGGCAGATCAGGTAGCCACGGTAGCGGCTGAGGAAGACACGCACGTGGACCTTGTACTTCTTGCTCTCCAGCCAGCGGAAGAACCCCCGGATGCCGGTGTAGCGGTTGCCGTCCCCGTCGATGACGAACGTCCGCTCCGCCTCCGAGAGGTCGGCCCAGGGCACGTTCGTCCGGATGCCGTTCGCCCGGGCCACCCGCTTGAGGTCGGCCAGCCGCGCACGGTAGTGGGCCTTGCTCCAGGGCTCGATGGCATCCTGCTGGATGGACTTCGAAGGGTCCGGCACCACCAGATCCATGTCCAGCTCGATGACGTTGCCGAAACCGTGGCAGGTCTGGCAGGCGCCGAAGGGGTTGTTGAAGGAGAAGAGCCGCGGCTGCGGCACCTCGTACGGGATGCCGCACGCGCGACATTCGAACCGCTCGCTGAACTCGTGCGTGCGGCCGCCGTCCACCTCGATGGCGAAGACGGCGCCGCCGCCCTCCGCGTAGGCTGTCTCCACCGAATCCGTCAGCCGGCTCAGCGCCTCGGCGCCGACCTGCACGCGGTCGACCACCACCTGCAGCGCCGCCTCGCCGTCGAGCGCCCCGGGCTCGAGGTCGTCGAGCGTAACCGCGCGCCCGTCCACGACGACGCGGCGGAACCCCTTCCGCCGCAGCGCCTCGAGCGCCGCCGCCACGGGCGAGTCGCCCTGACCGTTGTCGGCCGCGACCGCATCCGCGGGTGCACCGAGGTCGACCGCCCCCGCATCCCCTTCGTCCGATGCCGCGGCGCCGGTGAGCCCGGCCACCACGGGGAGCCGGTAGCCGAGCAGCAGGCGCGTGCCGTCCGGCAGTGCTGCCAGCGCGCGCGCGGCGATCTCCGCGCTGTCGCGCAGCACTTCGCTACCGCACTGCCGGCAGATCGTGCGGCCTATCCGGGCGTACAGCAACCGCAGGTAGTCGTGGATCTCGGTCGTGGTGCCGACCGTCGAGCGGGGGTTGCGGAGACTGTTCTTCTGGCGGATGGCGATGGCCGGGCAGATGCCGTCTATCGCGTCGACGTCCGGCTTCTCCATCCGATCGAGGAACTGCCGCGCATAAGCCGACAGCGACTCGACGTACCGCCGCTGACCCTCCGCGTAGATCGTGTCGAATGCCAGCGACGACTTGCCGGAGCCGCTGACACCTGTGACGACGATGAGCCGGCGCTGCGGCAGCGTCAGATCGATGTTCTTGAGGTTGTGCGTGCGGGCGCCGCGAATGACGATGTTGTGCTCCGCTGCCGGGGTCGGCTGTGGCATGGGGGATCCCGGGCGCCCGCGGGCTCCCTGCGGACCGTCTCCGTCCGAACGGTAACAGTCGATTCTATCGACATGCCCGAGCCGGTTCAACCGGGCGGCCGCGCCGGCCCCCTTTGAGCTACGCTTGGCACGGGCGCCGCCGCGGATGCCGCCCCGAAAGGAACCAAGACGATGTCGACAGACCGCCGGCGCCTGGCCGAGCTCACCCGGCGCTTCGTAACCGCCTTCAACGACAACGACCTCGACACCGTCATGTCCTGCTTTGCCGACGACGGTGTCTACGACGAGTTCAACGGCACCCGCAACCGCGGCAAGGCCGCCATCCGTGCCGCCCTACTCCCGCAGTTCACCGGCCGCTACGGCGCGATGCACTTCATCGACGACGACCTGTTCGTCGACCCGGACGCCGGCAAGGTCATGGCGAGCTGGCGCTGCACACTCGAGATGCACGGCCGACCGACATCCTGGCGCGGTCTCGACCTCCTCTACTTCGAGGGCGACGTGCTCGTTCGCAAGTCGACTTACGCCAAGGCCAAGGCGCCGCTGTTCGAGGAGGCCCCGCAGGCGTGACGCCGGGTGCAGGGAAGCCTCCGGCGCCAGCGGGTCAACTCGTGCGTGGCGGCCAGGGCAGGAAGGTGCTCGTCCGCGCAGCGTAGTCGCGGTAACCCGGCCGGCTCGCATGCAGGCCCGCCTCCAGCAGCGTGACGCCTGAGACGCGCAGGAGAAGCACCGTCAACAGGGCCGGGCCGGCCAAGGCCCAGGCCCCGCCTGGGGCGGCGACGGCCAGGCAGCCGAGGCCCCACCACAGCGCTGCGTCGCCGAAGTAGTTCGGGTGCCGCGTGTAGCGCCACAGGCCCCGATCCAGCACCCGCCCCGCGTTGGCGGGATCGGCCCGGAACCTGGCTAGCTGCAGGTCACCGACGACCTCGAACGCGAAGCCCGCGACGAACAGCGCCGTGCCGAGCCCGTCGAGCCACGACCATCCGCCGCCCGCAGGGCTCGCCGTCTGCACCTGCAGCAACGGCAGCGCGACGATCCACAACAGCACGCCCTGCAGCCAGAAGACGATCGCCAGCGAGAGCAGCGGGAAGCGGGGGCCCCACCGCCGCCGCATCGCCGCGTAGCGCGGGTCCTCGCCGCGCCCGCGGCCGCGCCACAGCAGGTGGGCAGAGAGCCGCAGCCCCCACACGGTCGCCAGCACCGGCGCCAGCCACGACCGGGGCGCGTCCGCGTCGCCGAGCGCCCTGTACAGCCACGCCAGCACGACGAATCCGAGCCCCCAGAAAATATCGACGAGCGACACGTCCCGCCGCACGAGGCTGAGCAGCCAGGCCAGGAACATGAGGCCCAGCATGGCCCACAGCCCCGGCAGACCCGCTTCCAGCGCCCTCACGCCCAGCGCCGCTCCGCCGCGCCTGGCGACCACAGAGAGTGCGACACGAACCACTCCTCGCCGCCACGGTAGCCGAACAGCTCGGCGCAGGCCAGGAAGAAGAGCCGCCAGCGCCCGATCATGGTCCCCGCCGCGGCGCCGTGCACCGACGCGAGGACCCTGCGTGCCTCGTCCTGCCGGGCGTCGAGGTTGGCCAGCCACGCGCGGGCCGTCCGCTCGTAGTGCGCGCCGCCGAGCCGCCAGCGCTGCTCCAGGTGCACGGGCCCCGCGAAGTGGTCCAGGAGCATCTCCGAAGGCATTACGCCGCCCGTGAAGAAGTGCCGGGCCATCCAGTCGCCCGCACCCTGATCCTCGAAAAAGTAGGGCCGCGACCGGTGGCAGAAGACGTGCACGAAGAGCCGCCCGTCCGCCGCCAGCCAGCGCGCGACGCGCTCGAGCAGGCGCGCATAGTTCCGCACGTGCTCGAATACCTCGATTGCCAGCACGCGGTCGAACGTCCGGTCCGGCTGGAACTCGTTGAGATCGGCCGTGTGGACCCTGACGTTGCGCAGGCCGCGCCGCTCGGCCTCCCGCGCGATGAAGACGCCCTGCGACCGGGAGTTGGAAACGGCGCTGATGCGGCACCCCGGGTAGCGCCGGGCGGTCCAAAGGGTGAATGCGCCCCAGCCGCACCCCAGGTCGAGCACATCCATGCCGTCCTCGATACCGGCCCGCGTGCAGGCCAGCTCGAGTGCGGCGGCCTCCGCCGCGTCCAGGTCGGGCGTGCCCGGTGGCCAGTAGCCGCAACTGTACTTCCGGTGGCGGCCCAGCACCAGTTCGAAGAAGGCCGCGGGCACCTCGTAGTGCTGCGCGTTGGCCGCGGCCGTGTCGATAGCCAACGGACCCTCGTGCATCGCCTCGACCACCTCGTCCGTCGACTCCGCAGCCGAGCGGATCCGGCGGAGGCGCGCGTGCAGCAGCGCACGGATGCCCAGCCGCAACAACCCGTCCGGGAGCCACCCCCTTTCGGCCAGCCCGATCGCCAGGTTCGTCACCCGTCCTCCGGCCGCAGCCCCGGCCACGCGTCCTGCCGATGGCCGGGCTTGGCATACAGAAGCTGCGCGGCGGCAATCGTGTGCTCGCGGAACGCACCCTCACAGTACGCGAAGTAGAAGCGCCACTTGCGCCGCTCGCGCGGCGACAACCCCAGGGCGGCGATGGCCTCGGCCTCGGCCTCGAACCCTGCCCGCCAGGCGGCGAGCGTGCGCGCGTAGTGCGGGGTCAGGTCCTGGAGGTCGACCAGGCGCAGGTCGCCGACCTCGGCCACGCAGGCCTGGATGCGAGCCAGCGAGGGCAGCAGCCCGCCGGGAAACACGTGGCGCTGGATGAAGTCCACCGAGCGCCGGTACTCCTCGTAGCGCTGGTCGGGGATCACGATGGTCTGCAGCAGCGCGAGGCCGGCCGGCGCGAGCAGCGAGCTGACCGTGTCGACGTATTTCGGCAGGTAGTCGTGTCCCACTGCCTCGATCATCTCGATGGAGGCGAGCTTGTCGAACGCGCCGCGATAGCGCGCGCCCAGCACGCGGTAGTCCTCGAGCAGCACCGTCACGCGGTCCGCAAGCCCGGCCGCGACCACCGCGCGGGAGGCGTGGTCGAACTGCTGCCTGGAGATCGTAGTGGTCACGACGCGGCAGCCGCGCGTGCGCGCCGCGTGGATCGCCAGCGAGCCCCAACCGCTGCCGATCTCGACCAGGCGATCGCGGGGACCCAGTCGCAGCTTGCGGCAGACGAGGTCGAGCTTCGCGCGCTGCGCGGTCTCTAGCGAGCTGGTCTCACGCTCGAACACGGCGCAGGAGTACGTCAGGGTGGGGTCGAGGAACTTGGCGAACAAGGCGTTGCCGGCGTCGTAGTGTGCGGCGATGTTGCGCCGGCTGCCGGCCGGCGTGTTGCGGTGCATCCAGTGCAACAGGCGCCGCAGCGGCTGCAGCACGGCGGCGGTGCTGCCGTCGATGCGTTGCAGCGCGTCCCGGTTGCGCGCGAGCACGCGGACGACGGCCGTCAGGTCCGGCGTCGACCAGAGGCCCTCGCAGTACGCCTCGGCCGCGCCGATCGAGCCGCCCCGTGCGAACGCATGCCAGGCGGCCGGATCCTCGATCGTGACGCGGGCAGCCAGCGGCGGATCGCCGTCCCCGCACCCGAAGCGGTGCAGCGTGCCGCCCTCCAGCACGTCGAGGCGCCCCGACTCGATCGCCCGCAGCCGCTGCAGTACGAGGCGGCGGGCCAGCCGCCGGGACCACGGCGCGCGCCGCGGGCGGACCGCCCCGGTCAGCGCGCTGCAAGGCGACGTGGATGCGGATGGCGCGGTATTCTCTTCAGCCACAGTCTCAGCGCCTCCCAGTGAATCCAGCCCACCACCCAGGCGGTCATCATGGGGAACCGCGCCAGCGCCCAGGCCAGGCGCATGCCGGTGATCGCGCGTCGTTCGAGGCGCAGCGTGGCGTCGAAGACCCGCGCGCCGGCCTGGAAGTTCTCGATGTGCACCGTCAGCGTGCCCGCGGGCAGCGTCGTGCGCCAGACGTAGTCCATGTCCATGCCCAGGAAGGGCGACACATGGAACTGCTTCCTGGCACGGTAGCGCACCATCGAGCCCGCCGGCTCCGCGTCGCGGCCGTCCAGGACGTAGCAGTGCCGCTCGCCCCACGGCGTGTTGTTGACCTCGGCAACGAGCGCATCGAGGCGTTCGCCCGCGGCGTCGAAGCAGTAATAGAAACTCACCGGATTGAAGCAGTGCCCCCAGTAGCGCAGGTGCGTGAGCAACCGAATGGGGCCTGCCGGACGCCGGCCGGTGGCCTCCGCCACCAGCTTCCGGACCGCGGCGTCGAGTGGCACGGCCCGGTCGCCGAGATGGTCGCGGCGGTCGAACCAGGCCACGTTCGGGCGGCGCGCTGACCATAGCCAGCGCCCCTCGAAGACCGTGTCCAGCTCGGCCAGATCCAGGTATACCAGCAGCAGCGGGTAGTCGAACGCATGCGCCCGCGGCTCGTGGCGCCGGTGGCGCACGCGCCCCACGTACAGCGCGCTGTGCCGCACGCGGCCACTCATCCCGATGCCCCCAGCCTGCGGGCTACCGCCAGCGCGCTGACCACGCCGTCCTCGTGGAAGCCGTTGCCCCAGTACGCCCCGCAGTAGTGGATGCGGTCGGCGCCACTCACCTCGGCGTGCCGCGCCTGCGCTGCCGCCGCCACGTGCGTGAACACCGGGTGCTCGAAGTCGAAGCGCGCAATCACCGCCCGCTCGTCGATCGCATCGTTCAGGTTCAGCGACACACAGTAGGAAGTCCGCGTGCGCAGGCTCTGCAGACGGGTCATGTCGTACGTCACGGCCACCGGTCGGCCGGCCTCGCGCGGCGTCCGGTAGTTCCAGCTCGCACGCGCGCGGCGCCGGCGCGGCAGCACCGACGTGTCGGTATGGAGAACCGCGCGGTTGGGCTGATAGCGAATCGCCCCCAGCACTGCCGTCTCCAGGGGCGTGGGACGCGCGAGCATGGCAAGCGCCTGATCGCTGTGGGCCGCTACCACGACCTCGTCGAAGACCTCCCGGCCGGCAGCGGTCGCCACCTCGACGCCGTCGGCCCGGCGGTGCAACTGCCGCACCGGCGTGCGCAGGCGGATGCGGTCCTGAAAGGGCCGGATCAGGCGCCGCACGTATTGCTGCGACCCGCCTCGGATTACCCGCCACGTGGGACGCCCGGTGAGGTCGAGCAGCCGGTGGTTGTCGAGGAAGCGGAGCACGAACCCCGCGGGCGCGTCGAGGATGCGCCGGGGGCAGGCCGACCAGATCGCCGCAGTGAGGGGAATCACGTACTGGTCGATCAGCGCGCCGCTCAGGCGCTGCGCCGACAGGAAATCGCCGAGCGTGCCGGCGACCTCCGCCGAGCCGGCGGCCAGCGCCCGCTTGGCCCGGCGGTTGAAGCGCGCGATCTCGGCCAGAAACCGGTAGTGGCGGAGACGCAGCAGGTTCCCACGCTGCGCGAACAGCGTGTTGAGATTCGTGCCGGCGTACTCGAGCCCGCTTCGCTCGCTGCTGAAGCCGAAGCTCATCGACGTGGCCCGGGTTTCGACGCCGAGCTCGGCCAGTAGGCGCGCGAAGTGCGGGTAGTTGCGCTCGTTGAAGACCACGAAACCGGCATCGACGGCCAGAGGACCGGCCGGGTCCGACACCTCCGTGGTGACAGCGTGCCCCCCGGGCCGGTCGCCGGCCTCGAACACCGTCACGTCGTGCAGCGGGCTGAGCAGACGCGCCGCGACGAGTCCGGCGACGCCGGCGCCGACGACCGCCACACGCGCGGGCCGGTTGGACGTCGCCGCGCGACCGGAAGCGGAGAACGGTTTCGTGGGCACAGAAATCGACCAAAACGTTCATTCTAGCCGACAGACCACATGGGCTGTCAACCCGCCTGGTTGGTATTTCCGGGCCGACTTCAAGCTCCATTGACCGAGCCGCTGCCGGCATCGTATGGTTCGTTGAACGAGCCATAACATGCACAATGCACTCACGACCCGACAGCTCGCCGAGGCCCTCGGCGTGAGCGAGTCGTCGGTGAAGCGGTGGATCGATGACGGCCGGATTGTCGCCGCCCGCACGGCCGGCGGCCACCGCCGCGTGGGCGTGGAGGAAGCCGCCCGCTACATCCGCGACGCGGGGATGGACCTGGAACGGCCCGCGAGCCTGGGGCTGGCGGACCTGGCCGTCCAGGCCGACCGCAAGGCGACCGATGCGGACGCGGGCGAGCTGCTCTTGGAGCACCTGAGCGCGGGCCGCGTGGCCAACGCCTCCGGCCTGCTGCTCGCGCGCTTTCTGGCGGGCGCCAGCGTGGCCCGGCTGGTGGATGGTCCGCTGGTGCACGCCATGGCGAAGGCCGGCGAGCTGTGGCTGTCCGGCCCGCAGGGCATATTCGCAGAGCACCGTGCCACCGAGAGCGCGCTCCAGGCGTTGAGTCGGCTGCGCGCCCTGCTCCGGCCGGCGCCCGACGGGCCCATGTCGATAGGCTGCGCACCGTCCGGTGATCCGTACGTGCTGCCGTCGCTGGCGGCGGCGGCTGTACTCGAAGACGAGGGCTGCCGCGCCGTCAACCTCGGACCCGAGACCCCGCTGAAGACGCTCGCGCTGGGCATGGAGGCGCTGCGACCCCGCCTGGTGTGGATCAGTGTGAGCACGGCCCGCAAGGCGACTGCGCTGCGGCGTGAGGTACTGCAGCTCGCGGAGCGCGCGCGCGAGATTGGCGCGGTCCTCGTCGTCGGCGGCGCCCAGGTGGACCGGCTCGCGCTGCCCCGAACGAAACCGATCTACGGAGGGCGGTCGATGGCCGAGCTGCGCGCCGTCGCGCGGGGATTGACGCTCCCGGCAGCGGCGCTCGACGGCGAGGGCGTGAGCGAGGTGCGGCAGTGAAGCACCTCGGCAAGCGTCTCCGCGCCGTGGCGGCCTGGTTCGACAGCGCGGCCTACCAGCCTGCCCCCGACGCGCGCGGCAGGCATGTGGACTGGATCCGCATCGCGCCCTTCGTCGGTGTTCATCTGCTGTGCCTGGGTCCGATTTGGGTCGGCTGGAGCTGGACGGCGGCAGCCGTCGCGGCGGCGCTCTATTGGACGCGCGCGTTCGCCCTCACCGCCTTCTACCACCGCTACTTCTCGCACCGCACATTCCGCACGTCGCGGCTCGTACAGTTCCTATTTGCGCTGCTCGGCGCGTCGGCCGCGCAGCGCGGTCCGTTGTGGTGGGCGGCCCACCACCGCCTGCACCACCGCTACGCGGACGGCCCCGGCGACGTGCACTCTCCGCACCAGCACGGCTTCTGGTGGAGCCACATGGGCTGGATCGTCGCCCCCGCCAACTTCCCCACACGGTTCGACGTGGTCCCCGACCTCGCTCGCTACCCGGAGCTGCGGCTGCTCGACCGCTTCGATGTGCTGGCGCCCGCCCTGCTGGCCGGCGGCCTGTTCCTCGCCGGCGAGCTGCTCGAGCGCGGGGGCGCCGCCACCAACGGCCCGCAGCTGCTCGTGTGGGGCTTCTTCATCTCCACGGTGGCGCTCTTCCACGCCACTTGCCTGATCAACTCGTTGGCACACCGCATCGGCAGCCGCCGCTACGCGACCCGCGATCACAGCCGCAACAACCTCGTGCTGGCGCTGCTGACCCTGGGCGAGGGCTGGCACAACAATCACCACCGCTACCCCGCCGCCACGCGGCAGGGGTTCGCCTGGTGGGAGATCGACGTGACCTTCTACCTGCTGGTCGTCATGTCGTGGCTCGGTCTCGTCTGGAACCTGCAGCCCGTCCCGGACCACGTCAGGCTCGCTCCCCGCGCCGCCGGGGTGCAGTAGGTGCTCTGCATGCAAGGCTTCCGCGCCCCGCAGCGGCGCGCACGCCTGCAGGGTCGGGCGGCCCGCCCTACATCAACGTCCAGACGAACCACGCGGACAGCAATCCGCCGACCCCGAGCATGGTGGCGCCGAGGAGCCGCCGGGCTCCGGAGAACCGCACCACACAGACCGCCCCGACAACCGCTCCGGACGCTGCGCATGCCAGCGCGAACGCCGTGCTCACCAGGGGCGCTTGCAGCACACGCGGCAGGATCGAGCTGAACTCCGCCACACGGGCTTCCTGGCTGTCCGCGCCGTCGAAGATCCGGATCCACCTCGCCGTCAGGTAGCCGGGGACGAGCAGCAGGACGACCCCCGTCACGGGCAGCACTATCGACTCCGCCAGCGTCTTCAGCATCTGAGAGCCGGCTCCCGCCTGAGAGTTCCGGCCGCAACAGGAATTCGATCGATCGTACCGTACGGGTACGGCTGGGCGATCCTCGGCGAACCGGAACCGTGGCACTACAGCGCCTGAGGCTACATGTGGCTATACTCCGCGTGCGACGTTCTGTTGCGGACCAACGGAGATACAGGTCCGGCGCGACCGTCGGCTGTCGAGCATGCCGGTCGACCGTGCCTCTCGCTGACGCCGGTTCTCCCCAGTCGCTCCTCGCCGTCCGGCCGATAGGAGCACAATCCGGGACCATATCGCGCCGACGCGTGAAGGCGGCCCGGTGGGGGGTCGCGCCCGTCGGCGGGAACGGATTACAATGGGGAAATCGTGACGGCGAGGATCAGGACACGGCACGCCTGCCCCGGCTGCCTTAGCACCCGCTGTGCCAGCCGCTGCAGCCCGTTCGGCTGGCAGTATCGGCTGGCAGCACTGCCTGGGCACCTCGCAAGTCATTGATTTTCAAGGGTTGCCGGCGTAGCTCAGTTGGTAGAGCAGCTGATTCGTAATCAGCAGGTCAGCGGTTCGAGTCCGCTCGCCGGCTCCAGATTTCCACCCCGGTTCCGCGTCGCAGTCAGGGCGTGCTACGCTGCCCCTGATGGTGGATACGCTCACCGTTGCGCAGGAACTCACTGCCGGCGGTATCGACCGCAACCAGGCCGAGGTTATCGCCGGCGCCATCGGTCATGCCGTCCAGCAGGACGATCACGTGACTGCCGACCAGTTCAAGGCTGGACTCTCCGAGTTGCGAGCCGAACTGCGAGCCGAACTGCGCACCGAGATTGCGGGTGTGCGCACCGAGATTGCGAACCTCGAGACCAGGCTCGTCCGCTGGATGGCCGGAACCGTGATCGCGACGGCTACGCTGACCGTCGGGATTCTGCGCCTGTTGGAGTAGTGCGCAGCGCGCCGTACGCAACGCGCAGTGCGAAAGAGGAGCAGGACAATGGCCCGAACCCTTGCTCGGCGCGAGTTTCTTGCCACCGGCGCGGCCGCTGCCGCGTACGCACTGAGCGCGCCTGCGTTCGCGCAGGCCACTGATCCGACGACGCTGAGCATCGCCGGCGCGCAACGGCTCATCCGTTCAGGCGCTCTCTCGCCGCGCGAGCTGGTGGAGGCGTACCTCGAGCGGATCGGCCGCTTCGATGCGCGTCTCAACGCCTTCGTCACCGTGACCGACGAGCGTGCCTTGGCGCGCGCGACGGAGCTCGAGGCGGAACTCGCCGGCGGTCGGTGGCGCGGCCCGCTGCACGGCATCCCGATCGCGCTGAAGGACAACATCGACACGGCGGGCGTGCTGACGACGGCGTCGAGCGCCGTGTTCGCGAATCGCGTGCCGACGGAGGACGCCGAGGTAGTGACGCGGCTCGAGGCGGCCGGGGCCGTCATCGTGGGCAAGCTCAACATGCACGAGTTCGCCTACGGCGCGACATCCGCGTTCGCGCACATCGGCCCGGTGCGCAATCCGTGGAATGTCGACCGCATCCCCGGCGGGTCGTCCGGCGGGTCCGGCGCAGCCGTCGCCGCGCGGCTGTGCGCCGGCGCCCTGGGCACCGACACCGGCGGGTCGGTGCGCATTCCGGCCGCGCACTGCGGCATCGTCGGCCTCAAGGCCACCTACGGCCTGGCGAGCATTCGCGGCATCGTCCCGCTCAGCGTGTCGCTCGACCACGTGGGTCCGATGTGCCGGACGGTGGCCGATGCCGCGCTCATGCTGCAGGCGATGGTCGGGTACGATCCGCGCGGCATCGCAAGCATCGCTGCCGACGCGCCCGACTACGCGGGCGCCCTCCGACGCTCCACCGCCGCGCTGCGCCTGGGCATCCCCCGCGCGCTGTTCTACGAGGACATCGACCCGCAGATCGCCGCCGCGGTGGAGCGGGCCCTGGGCGTGCTGAGCGACCTGACGGCGAACACGCGTGGCGTGACGCTGCCGGCGCTGCCGCCCGCCTCTCCCATCGGGGCCGAGGCCTACGCCTATCACGCCGAACTCCTGGAGCAACGGCGCGATCTATATGGCCCGAGCACGCTGGCGCGCATCGAGCCAGGCGCCGAGGTTTCCACGGCAGACTACGTCCGGACGCAGTACAAGCTGAAGCTGGTGCGCAAGGCGATCGCGCAAGTGTTCGACGACGTCGACCTGCTGGTCACCCCGACGCTGCCCCGACTGCCGATCCGCATCGACGAGGCGCGCGAAGCCCCACTCGAAGCGACCCGAATCCTGGCCCGCAACACGTCACCCTTCAACCAGTACGGGATCCCGGCGATCAGCGTCCCCTGCGGATTCAGCCGGGAGGGCCTGCCCATCGGGCTGCAGATCAGCGGCCCGGCCCTGGGCGAGATGGACGTGCTCGCCCTGGCGCACGCCTACGAGCAGGCGACCGACTGGCACGCGCGGCTGCCGCCGCTGTAGGCCCAGGTCCGGCGCCAGCCGGCGCCGCCTACTGCAGCAGGTCGAACACCTGGCCGTTCCGGCGGCGGATGTTACGCTGAAAGTCACCATGCAGATGCACGCTCACGATTCGAGACGCCGACTGCCGGCCGCGACCGTGGTGCTGGCCGTCTGGGCCGCTGCGGTGCCGGCGCTGCTCGCGCAGGGCGAGCCGGGCTTCGTCCCCGTCACCGATGCGATGCTGCAGGCGCCGGCACCCGGGGACTGGCCGATGTGGCGGCGCACCCTGGACGGCTGGGGCTACAGCCCGCTCGACCAGATCGACCGCGATAACGTAGGCGGCTTGCGCCTGGTCTGGTCGCGTGCCCTGCGGCCCGGCGGCCGGCAGCAGGGCACGCCGCTGGTCTACGACGGCGTCCTCTACATGCCGAATCCGAGCGACGTCATCCAGGCCCTGGACGCCGCCACCGGCGACCTGCTCTGGGAGTACCGCCGGCCGCTGCCCGACGACGCCTGCGAGCGCATCCTGCCGGGCGTGTGCACCACGAACCGCAACCTGGCGATCTACGACGATCTGATCATCGACACCAGCGTCGACGAGTTCGTGTTCGCCCTCGACGCACGCAGCGGTGAGCTGGTTTGGGAAACGCAGGTGCTCGACTACCGGACCCACCCTGCGAACCAGAGCACCGGGCCGATCATCGCCGGCGGCAAGGTCATCTCTGGACGCAGTTGCATGCCCGCAGCCGGACCTGACGCCTGCGTCATCACCGCGCACGATGCCCGGACCGGCGCGGAGTTGTGGCGCCGCCGCACGATCCCGCGGCCCGGCGAGCCCGGTGACGAGACGTGGGGCGGCGTGCCGGACGAGCAGCGGCGGCACGTCGGCACGTGGATGGCGCCGAGCTACGACCCGGCGCTGAACCTGCTCTATATCGGCACCTCGGTGACCTCGCCGGCGCCGAAGTTCCTGGTGGGCGGCGCCCGCAACCGGCACCTGTACCACAACTCCACGCTCGCCCTCGACGCCGACACCGGCGAAATCACCTGGTACTACCAGCACCTGAACGATCACTGGGACCTCGACCATCCCTTCGAGCGCCTGCTCGTCGACACGCCGGTGCGGCCGGATCCGGCCGCGGTGAGCTGGATCAATCCCCGCCTGCGGCCGGGCGAGGAGCGGCGGGTGATGACGGGCATCCCCGGCAAGACCGGCGTCGTCTACACGCTGGACCGCGCGACGGGCGAGTTCCTGTGGGCGACACCCACCGTGGCGCAGAACGTCATCAATAGCATCGACGGCGCGACCGGCGCGGTCTCCGAGAACCCGGAGCTGGTTTTCGGCAGCTTCGGGCAGGAGGTGCTGACCTGCCCCACCGCCTTGGGAGGCAAGGACTGGGAGGCCGGGGCCTACAGCCCGCGTACGAATCTGATGTACATGCCGCTGCGCAACGCCTGCGCGCGCATGGCGGCGCTCGACGACGGCCGGCAGTCGCTCTACAGCCTCAGCATGCGCAACGAGCTGGCGCCCGGCACCGACCGGCTCGGCGCGGTCTGGGCGATCTCGGCCGAAACCGGCACGACGGCGTGGATCCACGAGCAGCGCGCGGCTACGATGTCGCTTGTCGCCACCGCCGGCGGGCTGGTCTTCGTGGGGGACGTCAACGGCCGCTTCCGCGCCCTCGACGACGAAACGGGTGCAGTGCTCTGGGAGGTCAACCTCGGATCACCGGTCAGCGGCTTCCCCATCAGCTACGCGGTCGGCGGCCGGCAGTATGTGGTGGCAAGCACCGGCACGGGGGGCAACGCATCACGCTGGAGCGCCCTGACCCCCGAGCTGCGACCGAGCAGCGGCAACAACATCTTCGTCTTCTCGCTGCCCTAACCAACCCGCATAGTTCATAACGAGGCGAAGATCGCGGCCGAGTAGCAGCCCGACGGCATCTACAATCGTCCGCTCCAACGTCGAGCCGGAGCAACTCGACGCGACGCAGACCGTCCGCGCCTACAAGGACTTGGCAAAGGTCGAGCGGACCGGGTGCGCGCCCACGTCCTGCTGTGCATGCTGGCCTACTACGTCGAGTGGCGCATGCGCCGGGCCGTCGCCCTGCTGCTCGTCGACGACCACGACCCGGCCGCGACCGAGCAGCAGCGCACCTCCATTGTCGCCCCCGCGCGCCGCCCAAGGCCGCGGTCGCCAAGGCCCGCCGCCAGCGGACCGACGACGACCTGCCGGTCCACCGCTTCCGCACGCTGCTGACCGACCTCGGGAGGCTGGCGGCGAACACGATGCAGGTCGCCGACAGCGAGGCCACCTTCACGCTGCAGACACAGCCCACGCTACTCCAGCAGCGCTGCTTCGAGCTCTTGGGGGTGACGCCGCGAATGTAGCCAGAACCGACACCCCCAAAAACCAGACAACTGCAACACTAAGAGTGACTTACACGCGATCAGCGCTGAAAACTTCCGGCTAGTGGCGTGCCCCTGAGACTGCTTGACGGTTAGCCGCGCCTTGAGTAGCATGCGGGTGGGCATGAACCACCCCGCCGCACCGCTGCCGCTCGACGCCGAAGACACGAGCACGCTGGAGATGTGGGCGCGCAGTGCGACAGCGCTGCACCGCATGGTGTCCCAGGCCAAGGCATTGCTGATGGCCGGTGACGGCGTTGCCAACAGTCGCATCGCGACCGCACTCGGCATCAGCCGGCCGACCGTGCTGGGCTGGCGGGCACGGTTTCGTACCGCGGGTTTGGACTCCGTGGTTGCGGTGAGCCCCGGCCGCGGCCGTAAACCCGAGATCACCGCCGACCAAGTGCAGGCCATCGTGCATTCCACCTTGCACGAGACGCCGCCGGGTGCCACCCACTGGAGTTGCCGCTCGATGACCAAGGCGGCCGGCGTGAGCCGCTCCACCGTCCAGCGCATCTGGGACGCGCACGGTCTGCGGCCGCATCGCCAGCTGGCCACAGTTTCTGCCCCGACAGGCAAGGCCCAGCCCGAGGACGGTTTCCAAGGACCTGTCCAGATCGGGCGCAAGAACGGCATGCCGCGGTCCGTTGGTACCGATTGGGGTCCACAGATTCTGCGGAAGAGCCAGAAATCGTAGTAGCGCGTGCGATGGGAGGCAGCAATGACGAAAAACCAATTCCGTGAGTTTTTGTTCGGAGCGAAACACCTTACCGGACTGCTGGTCGCAGCAGCTACGGTCGCCGTACTCCTTTTCATGGAAGTTGGTGCCGTTGGACAAGAAGCTGGTGCCGTTGAACACAGTGTGTCGGCGCTGCCGTCTACTCAGCAGGCGCCGGGATATAACCCGACTACCCCAGCAAAAGTTGAGCTGGGAAGGCTGCTGTTCTGGGACCCGCTTTTGTCGGGCCCCCAAGACGTGGCCTGCGCGACGTGCCATCATCCCCAAAACGCCTATGCGGAGGACCGCGACCTGTCGCTCGGCGTGACGGGCATCGGCCTGGGCCGCTTCCGGCGGCAGGCGCCCGGCAGTTCGATTCCGATCGTCAAACGCAATAGTCCGACGATTCTGAACGTTGCTTTCAACGGCATCGATGAATTGGGCCGCTACGACCCGGCGAGTGCGCCGGTGTTCTGGGACAATCGCATAAGGAGCCTTGAATCGCAGGCGCTCGAACCGCTCAAGTCGCTCGAGGAAATGCGAGGGAACACCTACCCGGAGGATGAGGCTGTCGCGAGAGTGGTGGAGAAGCTCCAGGCCAACGCCGAGTATCAGAGCCTGTTCGCCGAGGCCTTCGGCGGTGAGCAACCGGTCAATGCGGAAAATCTAGGCAGGGCGATAGCCGCGTTCATGCGGTCGCTGCTGGCCAACAACGCGCCGTTCGACCGCTACATGCGCGGCGACCGCAGCGCCATGACGGAGGAACAGGTCAGGGGAATGCAGCGCTTCGAGGAGATCGGGTGCGTCAGGTGCCACAACGGGCCCATGTTCTCCGATTACAAACTGCATGTCATGGGCGTGCCCGACAACCCGGCTCTGCCTGCCTCCGACGGAGGCGGGCAGAACCCTCCTTGCCCGGCAGCTCCTCAGGAGCCGCGCACTGCAGCGTCCCGAGCAGCGTGCGACAGCTATGCGTTTCGCACGCCGTCGCTGCGAAACCTCGAATTTACCTTCCCATACGGGCACAATGGCACATTCCGGACGCTGCGCGCCGTCGTGGGGTTCTATGAATCCACCACCGGCGGGAGCTCCCGGAACCCGAACGTCAGCTACGAGGAGCTCGATCCGCTACTTCGCGGGCTGCAGAACGTGGACGAAGAAGACGTGGATCTGATCGAGTTTCTATATGCTCTGAGCGATGGCTCGTTCGACCGGACGATTCCCGAGCGCGTACCGAGCGGCCTGCCCGTCGGCGGAAGAATTCAATAGACAGAGCACGCATCTTCGTGGTAAACTCGCGGCGTCTGGGCACCCAATTTTGGGGCATAGCGATTGGAGGGCTCACATGAAACGGATTTCTCTGTGTGTACTCGGCGTAATGGCGGTTGCGATGAGCGCGCCCGCGCAGGCGCAGGTCTACGAGGCGCGCCGAACAGATACGACAGACCCCATCCAAAAGCCGTTGCTCGCCGCTCCGAACGCGGCTATGGCCAGGGACGCCACGGTCATTAAGTGGATTCGGAATCCGGATGCGGGCGAAGAGGTCACGGCTGCCGACTTTACGTTTGAAGTTTTGAGGAGCGGCCCCGGCCGTATGGTCTGCTACGACCTGACCGGCTGGCCTGGAGAGCGGCCGTGGTCGGTGGAGTGCACCAGCAGCGAGGCCAACCTGCCGCGCGTCGCGCAAAATCGAGCGTTCGCGGAGATGGGGGCCAAGGCCACGCCAACGCTGGAAGGTGGCAGTCCTGTTTTGTCGAGCAGCGGCAGCGGAGGGATTAGGGAGCTGGTTGTGGCCGCCGGGGAAAACGGAACGCGTGAGCTGTCCGAAGTTGGGTCCATGTGGTACAACCTCCGGGGCGACAGCCAGGACACCGCCATCTGGCACACGTTTATCGGCATGCCGAACCTCACGGGGGAGCAAGTCGGACTGCCGGAGGTTCGCGACGCGGGCGGCGCTTGGCTGATGTTTGCGGGCACGCCGGAAGCCCACGTCATGTTGCCGGGCCGATAATCGGCAGCGAGTTTCTCGGCCTCGGGGTTTCGACCACGAATCGGGTGGAGGTGTGGTGTGACACCTCCACCCGATTTCCCGCAGGTTGCAAACGTCTTCCCTTTGCGTGAGCTTTATGAAATATCTACTGATAGGTCTTCTTGCCTCCGCCACGATGTTTGCAGCCCAGGGCAGACAGACTTTCTCAGGCACGATCACCGATAACGAGTGCCCGGGAGCCGATCATTCCGGAATGCGGATGGGGTCGACCGACGCTGCCTGCACCATCGCTTGCGTCGATGACCACAGCGTCCAGTTCGTTTTGTTTGATGGCAAACAAGTCTATCGGTTGAGCGACCAGGAAAAATCAAGGGAGTTCGCCGGAAAGAAAGTGGCAGTCGTCGGCACGCTGGACTCCAAGACCAGGACGATCCAGGTCAATTCAATGACCGCGGCCAAGTGACCCATCGATCCTCCTGGTATCCACACGGTTTCGAATATTTCCTCATCCTACTTGAGTTCCACCGTGACCTGGTCCGGGGGCAGAGCCATCCGCCGCGTGGAGGTATCCGTTGACGGCGGGCGGACCTGGGCCGACGCCGTGCTGCGCGGACCGGCGCTGAAGCGGGAGTTCACGCGCTTCGACGTGATGGACGCCGACAGTCTGCCCCAGGTGGTGATGCCGAACAAGGACCGCAATACGGTGCCGCCGGACGACTGGCAGCCCGGCGGGCCGCAACCCTGGACGACGAGTCCTGACGTCCTACGGCAGAACGTCCGCGTCCGCGTCGTCCACCTCGCCGGGTGGGCGGAACTCCATCGGCACGCGGCGCGCGAACTCGCGGAACCGGGTTTCGGCGTCCGCGTCGTGTCCGAGCCGGCTGGCGACCACGCCCTCGTAGTAGTAGCGCCCCGCCGTAACGAGCTCCCGCTGGCTTGAAGTCAGAAGCGTCAGATGCGGGTCGCGCCCCGGGGGCGCGAGCTCCATCAGGCGCCGGAAGAAGTCGCCCAGCTCGGCGAGGTTGAACCAGCCGGTCGCCCCGGCGCGCTGCTCCCGCTGCGTGACGGGCGCCTGGTACTCTACGAGCGGCCGGTCGTCGGTATTGATCGGCCCGGGCGGAATCAGCCCCTCGGCGGCCGACAGGTTGCCCGCGTAGAACGGCAGCGTCACGGCCAGCGCGGCGACCGGCGGCAGCGGCCGGCCGCCGGCCAGGTGTCGCCCGTTGCGGTCGATCACGGCCGGGTCGAGCGTGGTCGGCCCCGCCGCACCAACCAGCGCCACGACCGGCCGCTCGGCGCCGAAGTGGCCGCGCCACAGCGTGACCTGCTCGAAGACGGCGAGCACCGTGCGGGCCACCACCTCGAACTCGCGCCGCGACAACTGGTAGAGCGGCAGCCACTGGACGAAGAGGCCGCCGGGCGCCAGCCGGGCACGAGCCGCCTCGAAGTGCTCGCGGCTGTAGAGATTCCCGATGCCGGCGCGCCACGGAACGAACAGGTCGGCGATGATCACGTCGAAGCGCTCGGCGGTGCCCAGCAGGTGGTTGCGGGCGTCGCAGGCGCGGACCGTAGCGCGCGGGTCGCTGAAGAGCCCGCCACTGGCGACTTCGAAATGGGCCGCGGCAGCCGCGATCACGTCGGGTGCGATCTCGCACACCTGCAGCCGCTCGACGGGGTGCCGCAGGGCCGCTCCCGCGGTGATGCCGGTGCCGAGCCCCAGCACGAAGACGGCGGACGGCCGCGGATGGGTCATCAGCGGGAGCAGCGCTTGGTTCTGCTCCTGCTCAGTGGAGCCCGTGCCGCCGAGCGTGTAGAAGTTGTTCACCTTGATGCGCCGGTTCCCGGGTCGCTCGACGACTGCGACGACGCCGTCGGGACCCTCCCAGGTCGCCAGCACCTGCTCGCCGCGAGCCCGGTTCACGCTCACGAGCGTCAGGCGGGACGTGTCGAACGCGGTGACCAGCAGCACCAGTCCGCCGATGGCAACGGCGGCCGGCAGGACGGGCGCGCCGCGCATCCGTACGCTGCGCAGGCAAACCAGCAGCGCCAGCAGCAGGTAGCCGGCGGCGAAGAGCCGCACGCCGTCCCACAGTCCCACGGCGCCGAGCAGCACGAATCCAGCAGCCAGCGACCCGACCATGCCGCCGCTCGTGTTCAGTGCACTGAGACGCCCGATGACGGCGCCGGGCTCGGCCTGCGACCCCTGCGCCGCGCGCAGCAGGTACGGGAACACGCTGCCCAGCAGGGTGGCCGGCACGAACAGCAGCAGCAACGTGTTGCCGAAGATGGAAAGCACGTAGAGCAGCCACCCGTCGCCGGTGGTCAGCGAGCGGAGCCCGGCGGTGAGCGCGTGGAAGGCGAACGGCGTGGCGGCTACACCGAGGCCCGCCAGGGTGAGCAGGACCCAGAGCACCTGCGCCGGTGCGGCGCGCAGGCGACACAGCCGGTTCGCAACGGCCGAGCCGGCCGCGAGTGCGGCCAGGAACACCACCAGGATGATCGAGAAGGTGTAGACGGAGTTCTGCAGGACCTGGGCGAACATCCGGGTCCAGAGCACCTCGAGCCCGAGCGCGAACGCTCCGGACAGCCCGGCGACCACGGCGAGGAGCGGTGCGGACTCTGCGCCGCCACCGGCGGCGGCCGGGGCCGGAGCGCGGCGCACCCGCGACCTCCGCCCGCCCCGGTCCGGACGCAGTCCGCGGCCGGCCGACACGTCCTGCGCCGGGTAGCGGCGCGGCTCGCCCGCAGCAGCCAACCACCAGGCGAGACCCGCGACCCCCGCGTTGACCGCCATCGCCAGCAGATACGCCCGGTCGAAGCCGAGCGCGGGCGGCAGCACGAACCCGGCCAGGAAGGCGCCGCTGGCCGCACCGAGCGTGTTGATCGCGTACAGGAACGACGCCGTGCGGCCGAGCTCGTGCGGCTGTCGGACCAGGTGCTGGCCCAGCACGGGCAGCGTGCCGCCCATCAGAGTCGCCGGGGGCAGGAGCACGAGCGTCGCCAACGCCACCCTGACCGCGTTGAACGCCGCGGGCCGGTCGCCGAGTGCGTCGTAGAGCGGCGCGTAGAGCTGGAAGTAGACCGCCAGCAGCAGGAAATAGAGTCCCGCTGACGCCGCAATCCCCAGCTCGAGCCAGGCGTAGGTCCGCAGCGGCGCGCGCAGGTGCGGCGACCAGCGGCCGAAGACGGCGCCGCCGACCGCCAGGCCGAGAAAGAAGACCGCCAGTGTCGTCGAGGCGGCGTAGGCCGTGCTCCCGAACAGCAGGCCCAACTCCTTGAGCCAGAGCACCTGGTAGACGAGGCTGACGGCGCCGGACAGGAAGACGAGCACGGCCAGGCGGTTGCGGTGACGGGTGCTGCTCCACCCCGGCGGTCGCGGCGACATCGGTGTGAGGATAGCGCGTGCGCCAGGCCACCGGCCGCACCTCCCCGCGGTCAGATGTTCTGCGGTATTCGCGCGCGCCGTGCGCTTCGCAGCGATCCCGTCCCCGGCCGGTCCCGCCCTGCCGATCCATGGCCGATCTATGATGGAAGTGTTCGCCGCCATCCCGGCGAGCGGCCGCAACGTCGCGACCCGCGACGCAGCCAACGGAGCCCGCCATGCACCTTGCACGATGTCTCGGAACGACCATTCTGGTCATCGCCGCCGCGGCCTTCCCGGTCGAGGCGCAGGAACCGCTGACCGATCCCATTCCGGAGCCGATCCCGAAGGGCGACCTCGTCGTGGCAGCGACCCGGTTCGTGCGCGCGCCGCGGACCGAGGACTCCGTCGTGCGTGCCATCACGACCACCGCCCATGCCCGCATCCAGTACCTGACCCCGGTCGGGGACGGGTCCGGTCGCCTTGTCCTAAACGACCTGCGCGGGGTGCTGTACATCACCGACGAGAACGGGATGGACCCGGTCACGTACCTGGACGTCCGCACCCGCGACATCGGTTTCGACGACTCGGCGTTCCCCAACGAGTCCGGTCTGGTGGGGGTGGTGTTCCACCCGCAGTTCGCCGTCGCCGGCACGCCGGGCTACGGCAAGCTCTATACCGCCTACAGCGCCCGCTCGGACAGCGGCCGCGCGGACTACCTGGACGACGACGCCGGGAGTCACGAGAGCGTGATCCGGGAGTGGACGGCCGACGATCCACAGGCGAATGTCTTCAGCGGCACGTCGCGCGAGGTATTCCGGATCGGCCAGTTCGCGCCCAACCACAACATCGGGACGCTCGCCTTCAACCCCACGGCGACGCCCGAGTCGCCGGAGTACGGCATCCTGTACGCCAGCCTCGGGGACGCCGGAGCGGCCCACGATCCGCGCGACTACGGCCAGTCGCTGAGTGAGCCCCACGGCGCGATCATCCGCATCGACCCGCTCGGCGGCGGCGACGGCAGCCGGGCGTACGGCATCCCGGCGGACAACCCCTTCGTCGGCGAGGCCGGTGTCGCCCCCGAGATCTGGGCCTACGGCCTGCGGCATGCCCAGCAGTTCTCGTGGGACACGGACGGCCGGATGTTCATGGGCGAGATCGGCCAGAACTCGGTCGAAGAAGTCAATCTGGGGGTGGCCGGCGCCAACTACGGCTGGCGCCTCCGGGAAGGCACCTTCGCCACCGGCTTCACCGTCCCCCCGGGGCGTCCGGGGCCGCTGTATCCGCGCCCGGCCGAGGACGCGCAGCCTCTCGTCTATCCGGTGGCGCAGTACGACCACGACGAGGGCTACGCCATCAGCGGCGGGTACGTCTATCGAGGTCGGGCCCTGCCCGAGCTGCAGGGCAAGTACCTCTTCACCGACTTCCCACGCGGCCGCGTGCTGTACATCGACGCAGACGGGCTCGTGCCCGGTCAGCTCGCCCAGATCCGGGAGCTGCGGCTGATCATCGACGGCCGGGAGCAGGACCTCGCCGCTGCGGTCGGGCACCCCAACACCTACGCGCCGGGGCCACGGGCGGACGCGCGCCTGGGGATCGACTCGACCGGTGAGCTCTACCTGCTGACGAAGGCCGACGGCTGGGTCCGCAAGCTGGAGCCGGTGCCGTAGCCGCCGGACGAACCGGCGACCCTACGGACTTCCACCCCTGCCCGGTCAGAACCGGTACTTCACGTCGAAACTGACGCCCCAGAATCTCACGTCGTCCGTCGCAGCCTGATAGAAGACCGCAGCGCCGCGGCCCACGCTCGATTCGTGGCTGCGCAGTTGATCCCACTGCATCGGCGGGCTCTCGAACCGGCCGAAGGCGGCCCAGCGCAGCTTCGCGCCCACGGTCGTCGAGTCGCCGAGGCGGTAGTCCAGCCCTGCGAGCAACTGGTAGCCGGCCACGACGTCGGTCAGCCGCGCCTGACCAATCGTCGTCGTGCCGGCGAGCTTCGCGCGCAGCAGCGGATCGACGAACGTCGCGATCCGGTTCGGGTCGTCGTTGCGCTTCCAGACGGTGCCGTAGTCGAGCGACGCCCGTTCCGCACCGACGCCGGCGCCGACATACGGGGTCCAGGACGCAGAGTCCGGCCCGAAATCGTAGTACACGTTCACGAACACCCCGTGCGACTGCAAGTCGTCGACGCGGCCGTAGGCCAGCTCGATCTCCTGCTCCTGCTTGTCCAGGGTCACGTCGTCGAGGATATCGATGTCCACCTGATCGCCGTACACCGTGTTCCGATGGAGGTACTCGCCTTCGAGTCTGATGCTCCCCCAGTCGTACCCCAGCGCGACGCCGGCCCCGATCCCGCGGCCGCCGCCGAAGGCGTTCGTCCAGGACGCGCGCGGCGGGGCCGTGTCGCACTCGCCGGCGGCGATCTCCGCCAGGTCCGGGTTGATGATCAGGTCGCAGCGGGTGCTCCAGTCGTCGTCCGACCCGTGGACTGCGAGCGACGTCGCAAGGGTCGTCCCCACACCCATCTGGATGTACGGTCCGGTCTGTGCGGCGGCATCAACGGCCGATGCCATCAGGACTGCCGCGACCGCTGCGAGTAGCCATTGCCTGCGCATCGTTCTCCTCCGGCCGCTGACGGCGCACCCTCGCCGCCAGCGGCTACGTCGTGAACTCGTAGACCAGATGGCCGTCGGGCACACCGTCGAGTTGCAGCACGACTCGCCCCGCGCCCGGCCCGTAGGCTTGCCGGTAGCGCGTCCCGATGGTCGAGAGGTCGAACGTGATCGACTGCGTCAACCAGGCTTCGCACGGGTCGTCGTTCGCCTCGTGCGCGAGCATCGCGGGAAGCCGCACCGGCGACGATTTGATGAACGACGCCGCGACGACGAGCGTGAACGCATGCGTCTCGCAGCCGCCGGCGAACGAAACCGAAACCGTCAGCGTGTCGCCGGCAACCGAGGCGGCGTTCAGGACGTAGTGGTCGTCCCCCGGCGTCGCGCCGGTGCCGGTGACGACCAATGCGCCCGCCCGTGCATCGGACGGCGTCGACCGCGGGGCGTCCCGCGCGACCACCGTCGGCTGTGCCGGCGTCCGCGTCTCGCCGCAACCCGCCCACAGCAACAGGACGAACGACAGTACGAGGGCGGGGCCCCTCAGCCCCCTGCCTCCGGTGCCTGGAACCGTCTCACCTCGCACCGCCGCACGCCTCATTATGCCGCATGGCTCGCCGGTCCATCCTTGGGCCGAAGCACCCGCATTCCGTCGAACATTGCGACTCGGCGCGCCACGGTTGTACGATTCCGGACTGCGAAGCGGAGGTCGACCGCCCTGCGGCAGTCACGGCAAAGACGACGACCAGAGCTCCGTCATGGCAACCCTCGCGGGTGACATCATGGTGGACTTTTTCGTCTCGCAAGGAATGACGACCATGGATGACATCACGCGCCGGACTTTCTTCGGTCGAGCAGCGGCGGGGGCCCTCGGGGCCACGGCGGTAACGGCTGGTCTGCCCGGTTCGACGCGCGCCCCTGCCCAGACCCGGCAGCCGACGGCGCCCAGCGGTCCTCGTGCCGAATGGCTGGCGTTGACCGACGAGGCGGTGCTGGAGCCGGAGTTGCCCATCATCGACCCGCACCATCATCTGTGGGATCGCCCCGGCAATCGCTACCTGTTGGAGGAGCTGCTCGACGACACGAACACGCACAACGTCCGTCAGACAGTCTTCGTCGAGTGCAGCTCGATGTATCGGGCCGACGGTCCGGAGGAGCTCCGTGTTGTGGGCGAGACGGAGTTCGTGCAGGGCATTGCTGCCATGAGTGCGAGCGGCCAGTACGGTGAAACCCGGGTGGCGACCGGCATCGTGGGTTCTGCGAACCTGCGCCTCGGAGACCGCGTGGCGTCGGTGCTAGAGGCGCAGGTCGCCGCCAGCCCGCAGCGCTTCCGGGGGGTCCGCCATCGGGCCGCCTGGGCGCAGCCGCCCGTCGTGGCACAGCGTCCGACCGGGCCCGAGCATGTGCTCCTCGATCCGGAATTCCGCCGTGGCTACGCCCACCTGCGCCCCTACGGGCTCACGTTCGAGGGCTGGGTCTATCACACCCACATCGCCGACCTCGCCGACCTCGCGGACGCGTTCCCCGACACGATCATCATCTTCAACCACCTCGGTGGGCCCATCGGGATCGGGCCCTACGACGGACGCCGCAACGAGGTCTTCGAAGTCTGGAAGCCAGCCGTGACGGAGCTGGCCCGACGTCCGAACGTGGTGGCGAAGGTGGGTGGGATCCAGATGGTCGTGAACGGCTACGGCTGGCACGAACGCGACCGACCGCCGACCTCGGACGAGTTGCTCGCGGCCAACGGCGACTGGTATCGCCACATCATCGAGGCGTTCGGGCCGCGGCGCTGCATGTTCGAGAGCAACTTCCCGGTCGACAAGCTGTCGTGCTCGTACACCGTGCTCTGGAACCAGTTCAAGAAACTGACGCAGGGGTTCTCAGCCGACGAGCGGGCGGCGATGTTCCACGACACCGCGTTGCGGGTCTACCGGCTCCCGCGGGTCTGACCGCGCGCCGCAGCATCCTCCAAGCAAACGGACTGACAATCGTCGAGCCGGCGACAGCAGGACGACTACATCCGGCGCCACCGGCGGGCCGAGGAGCTGCTCGAGCTGCAGGAGTCGAAGACTCTCGAGTTCAAGTCGAGCCTGCGCTGGAACCTCGTGGAGGACCGCAAGGACGACCGGCACGTCACCCACGCCGCACTCAAGACCATCACCGCGTTCCTCAACACCGAGGGCGGCGACCTCCTGATCGGTATCGCCGACGACCGCACGGTGCTCGGCATCGACTACGACCGCCTGGACAGCGACGACAAGTTCATGCGCCACCTCGCCCAGGCCGTTCGCAACGGCCTCGGCGACCGCGCCGGGACGTGCATCGACCCGACGACGCAGATCGTCGAGGGGAAGACGGTCTGCCTGGTGAGCTGCCAGCGCAGCCCCGAGCCGGTTTACCTGCGCTGGAAGGGGCTGGAGAAGGTGGCCGAGGGCGACTTCTACGTGCGGAGCGGACCCGGCACGGTGCGGCTCCGCGGGTCGGACGCCGGCAAGTATGTCGCCACACGGTTCGGGTCGCCATGGCGATGATCGCGTCCCGATTCGTGCGCCGCAACTCGACAGCCACGTTCCCGGACAGCTGAATCGTTGCGCGGAGCCCTGGCGAGCCTGGTCGGCGCCGGAGCCCGAAGGAAGACCGCCCGGGAGACCGCCGGGACCACGCGCGTGTGAAGCGGTAGACTGCACAGCGCGCGCCCGAGCGCCGCGGGCGGTGCGCCGTCTTCGCCGCAATACCTCCGCGACACGCTGATGATCGACTGGTTCGCCCGCAACACCGTCGCCGCCAACCTGCTGATGGTGTTCATCGTCATCGGCGGGCTGCTCGCCGCCTCGCGGGTCATCTCCGAAGTGATGCCGGAGATCTCGCTCGACCGCATCGTCGTGGAGGTGCCCTACCGGGGCGCGGCGCCGGAGGAGGTCGAGGAGGCGGTCTGCGTGCGCATCGAGGAGGCGATCTACGGCCTCGACGGCGTCAAGCAGATCATCTCGACGGCGGCGGAGAACGTGGGCACGGTCATGATCGAGCTGGAGCTCGGCGCCGACATGCGTCGTGTGCTCGACGACGTCAAGGGCCGCGTCGACGCCATCGACACCTTCCCCGAGGAAACCGAGAAGCCGATCATCCGCGAGCTGGTGGCCCGCCAGCAGGTGACGGACCTGGCCGTGTCGGGCCACGTGGATGAGTTCGTGCTGAAGGCGGTCGCCGAGCGCGTCCGCAACGAGCTGGCCGCGCTCCCCGAGGTCTCGCAGGTGGAGCTGATGAGCGCCCGGCCCTACGAGATCTCGATCGAGGTCTCGGAGACGGCGCTCCGCCGGCACGGCCTGACCTTCGACGCGGTGGCCGGCGCCGTGCGGCGCTCGTCGCTCAACATTCCCGGCGGCTCAGTGCGGCGCGAGGCCGGCGAGGTACTCCTGCGCACCGTCGGCCAAGCCTACCGCGGCCACGAATACGAGGACCTGGTGCTGTTGACGCGGCCTGACGGCACGCGGCTCCGGCTCGGCGACGTCGCGACGGTCGTCGACGGCTTCGCCGAGACCGACCAGTCGGCCCGCTTCAACCTCGCACCAGCGGTGCTGCTCTCCGTCTTCCGCACCGGTGAGCAGGACGCCCTCGAGATTGCCGACCGCGTCGCGGCGTACGTCGAGCGCACCCGGCCTACGCTGCCCGCGGGCATCTCGCTTACGGTCTGGCAGGACGTCGCCGAAGTGATCGGCTCGCAGCTCGGTCTGATGCTGCGGACCGGGGTCACCGGATTCGCCCTCGTCTTCCTGCTGCTCACGCTCTTCCTCGAGCTGCGGCTGGCGTTCTGGGTCAGCCTCGGGATTCCCATCTCGTTTCTGGGCGCCATCCTGCTGATGCCCGGCGCGGGCGTCACGATTAACTTCATGTCGCTGTTCGCCTTCATCCTGGTGCTGGGCATCGTCGTGGACGACGCCATCATCGTCGGCGAAAACATCCACGCCCACCAGGAGCGGCATGGGGAGGGGCTGCGCGGTTCCATCGACGGAGCCCGCGAGATCGCCACGCCGGTCATCTTCGCCGTGCTGACGACCGTGGCGGCCTTCATGCCGCTGATGTTCGTGCCGGGCATGATGGGCAAGTTCTTCCGCACCATCCCGCTCATCGTGATTCCGTGCCTGCTGTTTTCGCTGGTCGAGTCGCTGAACATCCTGCCCGCCCACCTGTCGCGGCTCCCGGTGCGCCGGCGCGCCGGGCCCTGGCGCCGCTCCCAGCAACTGTTCGCCCACGGGCTCAAGCAGTTCATCCACGGCGTCTACCGCCCGGGCCTGGAGCTCGCGCTGCGCTGGCGCTACACGACGGCGGCGCTGGGCGTCTCGATGCTGGTCCTGACGGTGGGTCTGGTGCTGGGGGGGTGGACGAACTTCCACTTCTTCCCGAACATGGAGGCCCCGTTCATGGCCGCGTCGCTGACGATGCCGCGAGGGACGCCCGTGGGCGACACGGCCGCCGCAGTACGCCGCATCGAAGCGGGCGCCGAGCGCCTCCGGCGCGAGCTGCTGGCGGAGACCGGGCGCGACTACTTCCTGCATCTCTTCGCGGCGGTGGGCGACCAGCCGGTGGCATCGCGCGAGCAGTCGCTGGGCGCGCTCGTCGACACGGGCGCCGCCCACCTGGGCGAGGTGGTGGTGGAGCTGGCGCCGTCCGAAGAGCGGATCTACTCGAGCGAGGAGCTCGGCAACCGCTGGCGCGAGGTCACGGGTTCCATCCCCGAGGCGGTCGACCTGAAGTTCAACGCGGCAGCCGCCTCGCCCGGCGAGGACGTCGACGTCATGCTGGTCGGCCCCGACATGGACCGGCTGCGGGCCGCGGCCGAGGAGGTCAAGACCCACCTGCGCGGCTACGACGGGGTCTACGGCGTCACCGACTCGTTCCGCGCCGGCAAGCGCGAGATGCGGCTCGGGCTCGAGCCGCAGGCCGAGACCCTCGGGCTCAGCCTCGAGGCGCTCGGCCGCCAGGTGCGGCAGGCCTTCTACGGCGAGGAGGCGCAGCGCATCCAGCGGGGCCGCGACGACATCCGCGTGATGGTGCGCTACCCCTCCGAGCAGCGGCGATCGCTGGGCGACCTCGAGAACATGCGCATCCGCACGCCCGCGGGCGGCGAGGTGCCGTTCGCGCATGTGGCGTCGGTCGCCCCGGGCCGCGGGTTCGCCGCCATCAAGCGCGTCGACCGCAATCGGGCTATCAACGTGACGGCGTCCGTCGACGAGGCGGTGACCTCGGGCGGCACCGTCGTCGCCGACCTGCGGGCGCGGGTACTGCCGGAGGTCCTCCCCCGCTATCCCGGCGTGCGGTACGTCTTCGAGGGTGTGCAGGCCGAACAGGAGCAGGCGACCGCGGGTCTGCAGACCGGCTTCCTGGTCGCCCTGCTGGTCATCTACGCCCTGCTGGCCATCCCGCTCAAGTCGTACATCCAGCCGCTGATCATCATGAGCGCCATCCCGTTCGGGCTCGTGGGCGCGGTCTGGGGGCACGCCGTCATGGGACTGGACGTCACGCTGATGTCGATGTTCGGGCTCGTGGCGCTCGCGGGCGTCGTGGTGAACGACAGCCTGGTGATGGTCACGTTCATCAACCGCAAGCGGGCGCTCCACGCAGCGCTGACCGTCGCCGTGCGGGAGGCGGGTGCAGCCCGCTTCCGGCCCATCCTGCTGACCTCGCTGACGACCTTCTTCGGGCTCGCCCCGCTGATGGCGGTGGACAGCTTCGACGCCATGTTCGTCGTCCCGATGGCGGTCTCGCTCGCCTTCGGCGTCGTCTTCGCGACTTTCATCACGCTCGTGCTGGTGCCGACCGCCTACCTGATCATCGAGGACGTCAAGGACCTGCCCCGCCGCCTGCTCCGGCGCACCGTTCCACCGGCCGCAGTAGTCGATGGAGGTCCTGCCCGTGGACAGCCCACCCTGCAGTCCGGCAGCGGGTAGGTGACCGACCTCGTGTCACGCCATCGAATCGCTGCCCCGACCGGCGCGGCTGCGCGGACGGCCGGCAACCCCTGGAAGCTGCCCGCGCTGGGCGCGGCCTTGTGCGTGGCGCTCGCCGCGTACCTCGGAAGCCCGCCGGGCGTGCGGGCGCAGCCGGTCCCGGGCGAGCCCGCCGGGGGCGGCGACCTCGTTCCGGTGGTGCCCGCGGGCGCCGCCATCGACGGCCCGCCGGCGCCGGTTCCACCGGACGTAATCACCCGCGCGGGCGGGCAGGCCACCATCCGCGCCATCCGGCTGGCGACCGGTCTCCGCGTGGACGGGCAGCTCGATGAACCCGTCTACTCGCTGGTGGCCCCGGTCTCGGGCTTCATCCAGCAGCTTCCCGACGAGGGGGCACTCGCCACCGAGCGGACCGAAGCCTGGGTGCTGTTCGACGACGAGAACTTCTACGTGGCGGGCCGCTGCTGGGACAGCGCGCCACCGAGCGAGTGGGTGGCCACCGAGATGCGCCGCGACTCGTTCAACGTGCTCAACAACGACCTGTTCGGCTTCCTCATCGATACCTTCTACGACCGGCGCAACGCGCTGCTCTTCTATGCCAACCCGCTGGGCGGCTTCGTCGACCAGCAGATCACGAACGAGGGCAATCCGAACCGCGACTGGAACCCGGTGTGGGACGTGCGGACCGGCCGCTTCGACGGCGGCTGGACCATCGAGATGGTGGTGCCGTTCAAGTCGCTGCGCTACCGGCCGACGCGCGAGCAGATCTGGGGCATCCAGCTCCGGCGCACGGTGATGCGCAAGAACGAGTGGGCGTACCTGACGCTGATCCCCATCTCGGCCGCGGGCTTCGGCGGGCGCGGCGGCATCTTCCGCGTGTCGGCCGCGGGCACGCTGGTCGGCCTGGAGGCGCCGCCGGCGGGCACCAACCTGGAAGTCAAGCCCTATGCCATCGGCGGCATGACCGCTGCGAGCGACGCGCGGGCGGGTCCCGCGGCGGGCTGGACGCGCGACGGCGAGGTGGGCGTCGACCTGAAGTACGGCGTCACCGGAGGCCTCACCGCGGACTTCACGTACAACACCGACTTCGCGCAGGTCGAAGTGGACGAGCAGCAGGTGAACCTCACCCGCTTCAACCTGTTCTTCCCGGAGAAGCGGGAGTTCTTCCTCGAGGGGCGCGGCATCTTCGAGTTCGCCCGCGGCAGCTTCCGCACGGCACGCATCCTGCAGCGCGACAGCGTGGCGGGCACCGGCGACGCGCCGACGCTCTTCTACAGCCGCCGCATCGGGCTGCAGGACGGACGCGTGGTCCCCATCCTCGGCGGCGGCCGGCTGACTGGCAAGGCGGGTGCGTTCGACGTGGGCATGCTGGGCATCCGGACGGACGACGAGACCGACTCGCGCGCCGACGACACGAACTTCACCGTCCTGCGCATCAAGCGCGACCTCCTGCGGCGCAGCAGCGTCGGCGCCATCTTCACGCACCGCTCCGTCTCGCTCAGCGGCGAAGGGTCCAACCAGACGTACGGCGCCGACGCCACGTTCTCGTTCCTCGACGACGTCAACTTCCTGGGCTACTACGCGCGCACGCGCACCACCGGCGTGACGGGCCGCGACGCGAGCTACCAGGCCCGCTTCGACTACGGCGCCGACCGCTACGGCTTCGAGCTCGACCACCTGCTCGTCGAGGAGAACTTCCGGCCGGAGATGGGCTTCCTGCGCCGCGACAACTTCCGGCGCACGTCGCTGTCGGGCCGCTTCAGCCCGCGCCCGCGGTCCATCGAGGCCGTGCGGCAGTTCGTCGTCGAGGCGACCCTCGACTACTTCCTCACGGCCGACACCGCGCTGCTCGAGACGCGCCAGACGCAGCTGGCCTTCCAGACCGAGCTCGAGAACAGCGACCAGTTCGGCGTGCGGCTGAGCGACAGCTTCGAGCGGCTGCACGAGCCGTTCTCGCCGGGCGGCGACATTGCCATCCCAGTCGGCGGCTACGACTTCACCGACGTGCGCCTGACCTACGCGCTGGGCCCCCGGCGCTTCCTCAACGGGCGGGTGGAGGTGACCACGGGCGGCTATTTCGACGGCCGCATCACCGCGGTGGACCTGACGCGCGGGCGCATCGACCCGCTGCCCCGGCTTTCCGTCGAGCCGAGCTTCTCACTCAACTGGATAGACCTGCCGGCCGGTTCGTTCCGCACCAACCTGCTGCGCGGGCGCCTGAACTACACCTTCTCGCCGCGCATGTTCTTGAGCGGCCTGTTCCAGTACAACTCGACGGACCGGGCGCTTGGCGCCAACCTGCGGCTGCGCTGGGAGTACTCGCCGGGCAGCGAGCTGTTCGTCGTGTACACGGCCGCCGCGCAGGACATCGATCCGCTGCGTCCGACGCGCCGGCGCGAGCTGTCGGACCGGGCCTTCGTGATCAAGATCAACCGGCTGTTCCGCTTCTGACCGGATACGGGCTTCCCTCAGACGGGGCTGCGCCTGGGCTAGAATTCGCGCTGATCGGCTGGCTGAAGATGTCCGCTGCCCCGGTGCTTCCGGCGCCGCCGCACCCCGCGCGCCCGGCGCGGCGGCGACGCCGCCTCACCCTCGGACTGTGGGCGGCCGCGGCCGTCGCTGCGGCCGGCTATCTCGGCGCGGCGCTGATGGTCGCGGAGACCCTGACGAAGCCGCGGCGCCGTGCGCTGGTTTCCTCGCCGGCCGGCCTCGACCTGGCCTACGAGGAGGTGACCTTCGCCAGCACCGTGGACGCAGTCACGCTGCGCGGCTGGTTCCTGCCGGCCGCCGGCAGCGACCGCGCCGTCGTCATCGCGCACGGCCGCAACTCCACCCGCGCGGGCGTCAACAGCCAGCACCTGCCCGACGCGGCCGCGCTCGTCGCCGGCGGCTACAACGTACTGCTGTTCGATTTCCGCGCGCACGGGCTGTCGGGCGGCACGCGCTACACGCTCGGCGCGGCCGAGCAGCGCGACGTGCTGGGCGCCGTCGCCTACCTGGAGGGCCGCGGCTTCGGCCCGCAGCGCATCGGCTTCTGGGCGCATTCGATGGGCGCGGCAGCGGTGCTGCTCGCGGCAGCCGCAGCGCCGGCATTGCACACTATCGTGGCCGACAGCAGCTTCGCGCGCCTCGACGACCTGCTGGCCCGGGAGCTGCCGCGCGCGAGCGGACTACCCGGCTTCTTCAACCCGCCCATCATCTTCTTCGGCAGGGTGCTGTTCGGCATGGACACGACCATCCTCAACCCGGTCGACACGGTGGCCGCCTTGCCGCCCCGCTCCGTGTTCATCATCCACGGCGAGGCGGACGGGCTCGTGCCGGTGGAGCACGCGCACCGCATCGCCGCGGCGGCCGGCGCAGCCGTCTACGACCTGTGGATCGTTCCCGGCGCGCGCCATGACCGGGTGTCGGCCGTGGTCCCCGACGAGTACCGGACGCGCGTGCTGGCGTTCTTCCGGGAGAGACTCGGATGACACCCCCGGCGCGAGAAAGGCTCGAACCGATGGGCACATGGGGTATATACTGCCGTGCGAGGTAGTGGGAGGTAGCTGCTGATGATGCACGTAGAGAACGCTCGAACCCTCCGTCGCCACGGCTGGTCCGTCTGCGCCGTCGCGCTGGCGGCCCTGGTGGTCGGTGCGCCTGCGAACGCGCACGCCGCAGAAGCGGCCGCCGCGGACACGGTCACCTTCACCAAGGACATCGTGCCCATCTTCCAGCGCTCCTGCCAGGCCTGCCATCGACCGGGGTCCATCGCCCCGATGTCGCTGATGACCTACGAGGAGACGCGGCCCTGGGCGCGCTCGATCAAGCAGCGGGTGGAGACCCGCAAGATGCCGCCCTGGTTCATCGACCGGACCGTCGGCATCCAGGACTTCAAGGACGACCGTTCGCTGAGCGACGAGGAGATTGCCATCGTCTCGCAGTGGGTCGACGGCGGGGCGCCGCGCGGCAACCCGGCTGACCTGCCGGCGCCCGTCGAGTTCAACGACAACCTCTACGAGTGGACCGTGGCCGACGAGCTCGGCCGCGAGCCCGACCTGGTCGTGCCGATCCCCGAGCCGTTCCTCGTCCCAGCTGCCAGCCCCAACTGGTGGATCGAGCTCGTCAGCGACACCGGCCTGACCGAGGACCGCTGGGTGAAGGCACTCGAGACCAAGCCTTCGAGCGAGGGCTTCCCCGTCGTGCACCATGCCTCGACGAGCATGTTCCTGCCCGAGGCGCCCGAGGAGACCGAGCGCTTCGGCGAGTACGCGCTGGGCAAGACCGCTGACATCCATCCCGACGGCACCGGCCGGCTGATGAAGGCCCGCACGCACCTGCTGTGGAACCTGCACTACTCGGCGAACCCGAACGGGGAGGACACGTACGACCGCACCAGCATCGCGCTGTGGTTCTACCCGCGCGGGCAGGAACCCGACCGCCGGCTGTCGCGGCAGTCGGTCGGCAGCGTAACCGACCTCGACTTCCCTGCCGGCGAGAGCCTGGTCCGCACGGACGGCTACACGTTCCTGCAGAACAACGTGCGGCTGTCGGTGTTCCAGCCCCACCTCCACAACCTCGGCAAGCGGCAGTGCATGGAGGCGATCTACCAGGACGGACGCGTCCAGACGCTGAGCTGCGCCGACTGGGACTTCGGCTGGCACATCGCCTACAACTATGCCGACCACGCGCAGCCGCTGCTGCCAAAGGGCACCGTGCTGCACATCATCAGTTGGCACGACAACTCGGAGGCCAACCGCTGGGCCGCCGATCCGCGCAACTGGGTGGGCTGGGGCAACCGCTCGACGGACGACATGGCGTTCGCCCACATCAGTTGGTACGAGCTGACCGACGAGGAGTACCAGGCGCAGCTCGAGGAGCGGCTGGCCGCGCGCCAGACCAACGACAACTAGGCCGGCCGGGACGCGGAAGGCGCATGACGATGACGGGCCAGCAGACATCGCTCGTCCGGCTGGGGGCTGCGCTGGCGGTGCTCGCCGCGGCGTGGGCCGGCGCCGCCGCCGGCCACGCCCAGACCTTGCACCGCTTCGGGCAGTCGGTCCAGCCGGTGTACGAGGGCTGGGCGCAGAACGCGGACGGCAGCTTCACGATGTGGTTCGGGTACCTGAACCGCAATTACGAGGAGCAGCCGCACATTCGGGTCGGCGCCGACAACGGGTTCGCGCCGGGTCCAGCCGATCGCGGTCAGCCGACCCACTTCTATCCCCGGCGACAGAGCTTCGTCTTCGGCGTCCGCGTGCCCGCCGACTGGGGCGACAAGGACCTGATCTGGACGGTCGCAGTGAACGGCACCACGTACCAGGCACTGGGATCGCTGTGGGACTCGTGGGTGCTGGACGAGGGCGTCTGGCGCGCCAACCGCGGCGCGGGTCTCAGCGGGCGCTACGGTGACGAGGCCCTGACGAACCAGCCGCCGCGGGTCGCCATCGCGGGCGGCGCTCAGATCTCCGCGACGGTCGGCGGCGCGCTGGCGCTCACGGCCACCGCCAGCGACGACGGTCTGCCCGGACCGCAGGACCGCCGGGCGCCCGGGGGCTACGCTCCGCTGCCGAATGATCTGCCCACCATCGGCGGACGGCGCAGCGGCGCAGGCAGCGGCATCGGCGGACCGACAGATCAGAACGTCGTGAAGGTGCGCAACGCCTACGAGACCGGGCTGGCCGTCACGTGGCTGCACCACCGCGGGCCCGGACGCGTCACCTTCAGTCCGATGGTCACCCCGGTGCAGCCGGTCGACGGGCAGGCGACCACCGCCGTGCAGTTCAGCCAGCCCGGCACGTACACGATCCGGGCCGCCGCCGACGACGGCAGCTACATCTCGACGGCTGACGTGACGGTGGTGGTGAAGTAGCGACGTCCGCGGCCACGGACGCCTGCCGACCGAATCCGTCCCGGCCCGGTGGGCCTCGACGGATCCGCCGGCCGATCCCTGTCCTCCCGCGGCCCATGCCGGCATCGCATCACTTCATCGGTGACGGTCCCCTGTCGGAGCACCTGCGCGGCCCGGAGCGCGACAGGGTGGCGCTCATCGCTGACCTGCGGCGCCTGGTGCGCGTCGCCGGCCTCGACATACTGGCGGAACAGGCAGTCTCGCTCGACCACGGCGGCATCACCCTGGCATGGGTGCTGACCGAGTCGCACCTGGTCGTGCACCTGTGGCCGGCGCGGGACTTCGCGACGATAGACCTGCACGTCTGCGACGACCGCTCGTCCCACCTGCTGAAGGCGGTCCGGCTGCGGGATGCCCTCGACGGCTTCTGCTTCCCGCCCGGCACCGGCACGTGGCACGCGATCACGGCCGGCAGCTGGCGCTAGCCCCAGCCGGGGCCACGCTCGGCCACTGCGTGCTCGAAACCCCGGGCGATCAACTCGCGAAGCACAACCAGGTCGACGTCGGCCAGCTTGTTGACGTACAGGCAGGACGCACCCTGCCTGTGCTTGCCGAGGGCCGCCAGGAGCGCGTCGTACTCGGGAAACCCGGACGGGATATAGAGGGAGAGACTCTGCTTCCGGGGCGAAAATCCGACAAGGAAAAAGTCCCCTTCCCGGCCCGACGCATAGCGATAGTGGTACTCGCCGAAGCCGACGATGCCGGGGCCCCACATCTCCGGGTCGAGGCCGGTGACGTCCCTCATCATCTCCAGGAGGACACGCCCGTCCGCCCGCCGGCGCGCGTGCTCGACACCGTCCAGGAACGCGTCGACGCTGGCGCCAGTCTTGCGCGTCTTGTTCTCTGCCATCCGCCGGATCTCCCGCGGTCACCCGGGCCCTTCGACCATCATATCCCGCCGTCCGGAATCGTCCGCGCGCGGGCACGGAGATGGAGCCGTTGGGATCGCGTCTTGCATGGCGCACCGGCATGCGCAAGAAGAAACGAGCACCCGGGCGGGCGGCGGGCCGTGCACGGGAGCGCCGGCGACCCTCCCGCCATGTCGCACCCCGAGGACTGTACGAGACGGCACAGCACTACGTCGGCGACCTGGTGTTCGGCGCGACCGACGGCATCGTGACCACCTTTGCGGTCGTGTCCGGCGCCACGGGCGGGGCGTTGTCGTCCAGGACGGTCGTCATCGTGGGCGTGGCGAACCTGCTGGCCGACGGGCTGTCGATGGGGGTCGGCAACTACCTGAGCATTCGCGCGCGCGAGAGCGCCCTCCGGAAGCGGCAACTGCCCGAGGAGGAGGCGTACCCGGCCCGCCATGGCTGCGCGACGTTTCTGGCCTTCGTGCTCGCCGGCGCGGCACCGCTCGTCCCGTACCTGGCACCGATCCACGCCGACCGTTTCGTACTGGCGGGCATCATGGGGCTCGCGGCGTTGTTCGGAGTAGGCGCGGCACGGTCGTTCGTGACCGCCGGTCGCTGGTGGAGCAACGGCCTCGAGACCCTCGTGCTCGGCGCGGCGGCGGCTGCCGTCGCGTACGCCGCCGGAGCGGGTCTTGCTGCTGTCCTGCAGGGAGGCGCCGGGACCCGGACCCAGGCCTGAACCTAGACCTGCCTGGTGAGACTGAACTTGTCGATCCGATGACGGATCTGGTCGCGATTGAGACCGAGCAACGCCGCGGCCCGGGTACGGTTCCAGCCGGTCCGCTCCAGCGCCTGCTCCACGAAGCTGCGCTCGATTGCCTCGATGCTCGTGCCGGCAGGCGGCAGAGCGAACTCGACCGGCAGGCCGTTGTGCCGTGCGTGCAGCGGAAAGTCCCGTTCGGTCAACCGGCTGCTCTCGCTGAGCAGCACGGCGCGTTCGACCACGTTGCGCAGCTCCCGCACGTTGCCCGGCCAGGCGTAGCTCCGGAGCATGTCGACCGCCGCGGGAGCCACCTCCTGCACCCGCTTGCCGAACTCGCGGTTGAAGCCGTCGACGAAGAACTTGACGAGCAGCGGGATGTCGTCTGCCCGGTCGCGTAACGGCGGCAGCGTCACCGCCAGCACGTTGAGCCTGAAGAACAGGTCTTCACGAAACTTGCCCTCGCGCACCATGGCTTCGAGCCGGCGATTCGTAGCCGCGACGACGCGCACGTCGACGCGGATGTCGGCGGTGCCGCCCACCCGCTTGAACGTCTTCTCTTCGAGGAAGCGCAGCAGCCTCGATTGCAGCGCCGGGGTCGTCTCGCCGATCTCGTCGAGGAAGACCGTCCCCCGGTTCGCCGACTCCAGCAAGCCGACCTTCTGCTGGCGGGCGTCGGTGAACGCCCCGCGTTCATGGCCGAACAGCTCGCTCTCGAGCAGCGAGTCGGTCAGCGCCGAGCAGGTCACATGCACGAACGGGCGGCAGGCGCGGTCGCTCGCGTAGTGAATCACCTTCGCGGCGAGGTCCTTGCCCGTACCGGTCTCGCCGGTCAACAGCACCGTGGAAGCCGGACTCCCGGCGACCTTGGCGAGCAGGGCCTTGGCCGCCGAGAGCGCGGGCGAACTGCCTAGCACGTGGTCGAGGCTGAACGGCTCGCGCCGGTTCGCCCGCAGCGCGCGCACCTCCCTCCGGAGCCGCGTGGTCTCGAGCGCCTTGTTCACCAGCAGCACGATCTCGTCCAGGTTGAAGGGCTTCGTTGCGTAGTGGTACGCCCCTTGCTTCATTACGGCGACTGCCGACTCCACGCTGGAGTAGGCGGTCAGGAAGATCACCAGGATGTCGGGATCCCGCTCGCGGAGCGACTTCATCACCTGGAGGCCGTCCCGGTCGCCGAGCCGGTAGTCGAGCAGGACGAGGTCGACGGTGGCATCGAAGCGGGCCAACGCTTCCTGTTCGGACGCGGCCTCGGCCGTTGCGAATCCCTCGGCGGACAGGCGCTCGGCGAGGGACCAGCGGATCAGAGGCTCGTCGTCGACAATCAGAATCTTCGCCTTGGCCACCGAATCGCATTATAGGATGCCCCCGGGCGCGGGTTTGCCGGTGGGTGCGCTCCTCCGGCGGCGACCGGGCGCCGGGTCCCCGGCGCGGGCGGGGACGAAGCACTGATGCAGGGATCGCCCGCGGCGGTCAGGGGCACGGGGAGGTCGGCGGTGAATCAGGTGCGGAGAGGTCGGCGGCCGATGCAGGTTGCCGCCGAACTCGGCGACGACTTCGACGTCTCGCAGACGATACTGGTCACGTTGAACGAGTGGGGGCGCGTAACCCACATCAGCCGCGCCGGTTGCAAGGTGCTCGGAAGGACGCGGGGCGATGTTCTCGGGGCTGACGGCTGCGTCTTCGTACCGGACCGGGCACGGCATCGCGTGCGCGCCCACTTCCGGCGCATGCTGACCAGCGGCGGGCACGAGGGGCACTTTCGGAGTCCTGTCCTGAGCCGCTCGTGCGGCGAGCGGCTCATCGTCTGGCAGGACGCGCCCATCCGGCTCGCCGACGGCCGCGTGGCCGGCGTGATCCTGTCCGGTCTGGACGTGACGGACCGCGAACGGGAGCGGAGTGGCCGACGGCGGCTGCTCGAGGAGCTGGGAGACCTCAAGTTCGCTCTGGATCAGGCCGCCATCGTCGCGACCACCGACGTCACCGGCGCCATCACTGCCGTCAACGACAAGTTCTGCGAGATCTCGAAGTACTCGCGGCAGGAGCTGCTGGGTCAGGACCACCGCATCATCAACTCGGGGTACCACGACAGGGCGTTCTTCCGGAAGCTGTGGACGACGATTGCAGGCGGCAGGATCTGGCGTGGCGAAATCAGGAACCGCGCGAAGGACGGAACGCTGTACTGGGTGGATACGACCATCGTGCCGTTTCTCGATGCACGGGGCAAGCCCTATCAGTACATGGCGATTCGTCACGAGGTCACCGAGCGCCGCGAGGCCGAAGCGCGGTTGCGGCAGCAGGAGGCGCTGGCCCGCCTCGGTGAGATGGCTGCGGTGTTCGCACACGAGGTCAAGAACCCGCTGGCCGGCATCAGCGGAGCGCTCCAGGTGGTCCGCTCGCGGCTTCCGCAGCGCAGCGGCGACGAGCGGGTCCTCGGCGACATCCAGGACCGTATAGCGTCGTTGAACCGCATGCTGCAGGAGCTGCTCTGCTTCACGCGCCCGGGCACGCCGGCGCCGGCGCCGGCCGCCCTGCGGGCCGTCGTGGACGAGGCTGCGGCGGTGTTGCGCTGCGATCCGGCACTGGCAGACGTCGCGATCGTGGTCACCGGCGACGAACCGATCGTGCGCGTCGACCGGGAACAGATGCATCGTGCCTTCCTGAACCTGCTGCTCAACGCCGCCGAGGCCATGGGTGGCAGCGGCGTCATCGAGGTCGAGATCGCCGCCGCGCACGGGGTCTGCAGGATCACCGTCGCGGATCGCGGACCGGGCATCGACCGCGCTGTCGGCCGCAAGGTGTTCCAGCCGTTCTTCACGACGAAGAACCGCGGCGCCGGCCTGGGACTACCGACCGCGTGCCGCATCGTCGAGGGTCACGGCGGCTCTCTCGAAGCCCGCCCGCGGACCGGCGGGGGCCTGATCGTCGTAATGACGCTTCCGCTACCGGGAGCCGCAGCCAGCGCGTAGCGCCGCCCGCTGCGGGAGACCGCACGGGTTATTCCCCGGTTCGCCGCCGGAATTTCCCCGGTGCGGCGCGGGAATTCGCCGGCCACACGTCACGACACCCCCGTTCTCGCCACGGCCGCCGGTCGCGTCTGCCCGGCCAACTGTGGCTCTCTTCTTGCACCAGACCGGCGCGGAGGCTCACAGGAGGTCGAACGCATGCCGCGTCGGAACCCTGCGGCGGTCAATCCCGGAACCGAGGCGTCCGTCAGCGCCGCCTCGCCGCAGGTGCGGGTGCACCGGGGCGGATGCATCCCCGTCGGGAGGCTGCAGAGGTGGCTGTGTCCGCTGCGATGGGCGGCCGTGCTGGTCGTACCGGCGGCGCTGGTGCTGCCGACCGCCACCGCTGCCGGCCAGCAGCAACGGCAGACCGAGACGCTGGCCGAGGCGTTTCGCGACGGGTCCGCATCCGTCGACCTCCGGTACCGCTACGAGTGGGTGGCCGACGACACGTTCGCTGTGGAAGCCAACGCCTCCACGTTGCGCACGGCGCTGGCCTACGAAACCGGTTCATACAAGGGCTTCGGTCTATTCGTCGAGGCCGAGAACGTCAGCTCGGTGGGCAACGACCTCTACCACAACATCGGCGCCGGCGATCTGGGCAACGGGCGGATCCACCTGCCCGTCGTCGCCGACCCCGAGCTCACGCAGATCAACCAGGCCGGGCTGCGGTTCGCGAAGGGCGCCACGACCGTTCGGCTCGGGCGCCAGGAGATTCTCCTCGACGACCACCGCTTCATCGGCAACGTCGGGTGGCGGCAGAACCACCAGTCGTTCGACGCCTTCCGCATCGAGTCGTCGGACCTGGCGCACACGACACTGAACTATGCGTTCATCGGCCGCGTGCTCGACGTGCGCGGCGGCTTCACACCCGTATCCGTGCACGCGCTGAACGCGGCGGTCGCTGTGCATCCCGCGGTCCAGCTCGTCGGCTACGCGTACGCAATCGACTACGAGCACGATCGGACCCGCTCGACGACGACGTTCGGATTCGAGATCTCGAACAACCCGGCGCACGGCAATGGCCGACTGCTGTACGAGGTCGAGTACGCCAGCCAGCGCGGATCGCGGGGCAACCCCCGGCCGATCGAGGCCGGGTACGTCCACCTCATGACCGGCCGCGAGATTCGAGGCGTCACCGTCGTGGCCGGATGGGAGCGGCTCGGCGGCAGCCCGGAACGGGGCCAGTTCAATACGCCGCTGGCAACGCTGCATCCCTTCAACGGATGGGCGGACCGGTTTCTCGTGACCCCGGCGGGCGGACTCGAGGACGCCTACGTCAGCGTCCGCGGCGCAACGGACGAGCTGCGTTGGAGTGCGACCTACCACGCTTTCCGCGCGGACACGGGCGGCGCGCGTTACGGCGACGAGATCGACGTCGAGTTCCGCTACCTGGCTCCGTGGCAGCAGACGTTCGCGGTCGGGGCGGCGCTGTACGACGCCGACGCACACGCGGCCGATGTGCGCAAGGTCGCCGTGTGGACGTCGATTCGTTTCTGACGGCCCGCAAGGGAGGTCGCGGTTCGCGGCGCGACTCCGCCTGACGGAAGTCGGCGAGGACAACGCGATGGACGAGCAACGGAGGCGGTTCCTGGCGCGGGCATCCGGTACGGTTATGGCCCTCGGACTCGTCGGCGGCTACGGCGGCTTCCTCCTCATCGCCGGCCGGTACCTCTATCCCGTGCGGCCCCGGCCCACGCTGCGGCGACTGGTCACGTCCGTCGACCGCCTCGCGGTCGGCGACTCGATCCTCTATCACGAGCCGAACGGCGAGTCGATCCACGTCACGCGCAACGGGCCGCAGGCGTCCGCCCACGCCTTCACGGCGCTGTCGAGCACGTGCCCGCACCTCGGCTGCCGCGTGCACTGGGAGCCGCAGAACAACCGGTACTTCTGCCCGTGCCACGGCGGCGTCTTCGACCCGGCCGGCACCGCGACCGCCGGTCCGCCCGGCGACGCCGGGCAGTCCCTGCCGCAGTATCCGCTCGAGGTTCGGGATGGGCTCGTCTTCATCGAGGTGCCCGAGGCGGCACTCGCGGCGGCGCGGCCAGCGCGATGACCGTAGTGAACTGGTTCGGCGAACGGCTGCCTCTGCCTGCGGACGCGCTGCGGGCACTGACGAACGAGCCCGTCCCGTTCCACCTCAAGCGGTGGTGGTTCGCCCTCGGGGGCACCCCCGCCTACCTCTTCGTGGTGCAGATCGTGACGGGAATTCTGCTGGCCTTCTATTACGAAGCGTCGGCGGCGACGGCGTACGGCTCGGTGCGCTACATCACCGAGGAGGCCGCCTACGGCTGGTACCTGCGGAGCGTCCACAAGTGGGCGGCCACGATGATGATCGCAGCGGTCATCCTGCACCAGATGCGCGTGTTCTTCACCGGGGCGTACCGCAAGCCGCGCGAGATCAACTGGCTGGTCGGCATGTTCATGCTGCTGTGCACGCTGCTGCTCGGGTTCACCGGCTACAGCCTCGTCTTCGAGCAGCTCAGCTACTGGGGGGCTACCGTCGGCGCCAACATCACCGAGACGGTGCCTCTGGTCGGCGGCTTTCTCAAGAACCTGCTGCTGGCGGGCGATACCTACAACGACCGGACGCTGGCCCGGTTCTTCGTCATCCATGCGGCCGTGCTGCCGACCGTCCTGACGGCCCTGATTGCGGTGCACATCGCGATCGTCCGCCTGCAGGGGGTGACCGCGCTGCAGTTCGAACGCGACAGCGACCGTGCCCCGACGTTCCGCTTCTTTCCCGACCACTTCTACACGGAACTGATCATCGGGCTGGTGCTGATGCTTCTGCTCAGTACGCTGGCCACCGTCCTGCCGGCGACCCTCGGGCCGCCCGCCGACCCGCTGACCACGCCGGACACGATCAAGCCGGAGTGGTTCTTCTACGTGGCGTTCCGCTGGCTGAGGCTGTTCGCCGGTACGACGGCGGTGCTGAGCCTCGGATTCATCGTCTTTATCATGTTCGTCTGGCCCTTCATCGATGCCTGGCTCCGGCGCCGCACCGGAATGGAGGACGTCAGCGTGGGTATCGGCATCGCGGCCGTCGCCACGCTCCTGGCGCTGACCGTGTGGGAGGCGCTGGCCGGGCACTGACGCGAACCTGGGAGTGAGCAGTCATGACCCTCGACACCAAACGTCTCGTCATCGGCGGCCTCGGCGTGCTCTTCCTGCTCTCGCTCGTGCTCGTCCAGTGGACCGAGACGATTCGCCGCGCGGAGGAAGCCGGGATGCGCGGCCCGCGCGTGACCCCGCCGGCGGCGTCGCGGGGGTGCGTGGACTGCCATGCCCAGACCAACCCCGGCATCATCGCCCACTGGCGCGGCAGCAGTCACGCGGAGACCGGCGTGGGCTGCGTGGAGTGCCACGAGGCATCCGCCGGCGAAGCCGACAGCTTCACGCATCACGGCACGCGCATCGCCACCGTCGTGACGCCGCGAGACTGCGCGCGGTGTCACGCGACCGAGGCGGCGGAGTTCGCCGCGAGCCACCACGCGGCGGGCGGCAACATTCTCGCTTCGCTCGACAATTTTCTCGCCGAGACGGTCGAGGGTGCCCGCGCGCCGTTCGATCCCCACACGCCGACACCCGGGCGGCCCGGGGGGATAGTCAATGGTTTTGCCAGCGCGTTGTCCGGCTGCCAGCAGTGCCACGGTTCGAAGGTCGGCCTGCAGGCCACCGACGGGACGGTCGTCACGGTGGACGACCTGCAACCCGACGCCGACGGCCTGCCGACCAACGCGGCGGCCGTCGCCAGCATCGCCCGCGGCGAGGGCGGGCGGCCTCGGTTCGATCCGGGTACCTGGCCGAACACCGGTATCGGCCGTCTCAATCTGGACGGGTCGCGCGGGTCGTGTTCGGCGTGCCACAGCCGCCACGACTTCTCGCCGCGCCGCGCGCGCCAGCCGGAGAACTGCGGGAAGTGCCACCTGGGGCCGGACCATCCGCAGAAGGAGATCTATGAGGAGTCGAAGCACGGCGTGGCCTACCGCGACCTCCGGGACCTGATGAACCTCGACGCCGACCAATGGGTGCTCGGCGTCGACTACGCGGCCGCTCCCACCTGTGCAACGTGCCACATGTCGGGACACTCACGGAACGGCGGCCGGGTGACACACGACCCGCGGCAGCGCATCTCGTGGTCCAACCGCCCGCCGGTCAGCCTGTGGATGGACACGGATATCGACCACGACATCGTGCTGGTCACCGAGCCGACGGAGCGCCGCGCGCGCATCCACGACAGCGGCGACGCCAAGCGCGACCGCATGAAGGCAGTCTGCGGCCACTGCCACACGCCGGACTACGCGGACGCGTTCTATCGGCAGTACGACGACCTGGTCATCCTCTACAACGAGAAGTTCGCCAGGCCGGGGCAGGCCATCATGGCCGCGCTGCTGGACGCGGGGTTGCGGACGCCTACGCAGTTCGACGAGGAGATCGAGTGGACATGGTTCTACCTGTGGCACCACGAAGGCCGCCGCGCCCGGCACGGCGCCTCGATGATGGCACCCGACTACACGCACTGGCACGGCATGTTCGAAGTCGCTGAACGCTTCTACATGGAATTGATTCCGCAGACGCGCGAGCTCATCGAGCGGGCCGGCGCGGGCGAACAGGGCCGGGCGGCGGAACAGGTGCTCGACGACATCCTGTCACGTCCCGAGCACCGCTGGTTCACCGCAGGTGCCGAGAGTCAGGCCGAACGGATTCGAGCCGAAATGAACCGGCGCTACGGCGCGGCGGGACGCTGACCCGCCGCGCCCGACCCTGGCCGGATCGCTGCCCCGGTCAGCGGCCACCATCGGCCGCGCCGATGACATCGCTCGCCGCGCGGCACAGGTCCGCGGCGTCACCGCCCGCATCGAGGACCGCCCACGACTCGGGCGGGTGCAGCCTGTCGACTTGGCGCACCGCCACGGCCGTCGTGGCGTCGGACGCGTCGCCGACGCGGGCGCTGATGCGCGCCTGCAGGACATCGAGGGGCGCATCGAGCCACAGGCCGATGAACCGTGCCCCGTGCGCGCGGGCCGCATCCTGCATGGCGGCCCGGTCGGCAGGCTCCCCGAACACCGCGTCCACGACGACACCATGGCCGGTGCCCAGAATCGCGCCGGCGCGCTCGGTGAGAATGCGGTAGACCTCCCGCGTGACGCCTGGCGCGTACCCGCTCGGACCCAGTCGTCCGGTGGGCGGCACTCCGAGCAGGCGCTTGCGTTCGACGTCGCTCCGTACGATCAGCGCCCCGGGAGACGGGCCGACCGACGCGGCGAGACGCCGAGCCAACGTGGACTTGCCGGTTCCTGACGGCCCGCCGATGGCCACCAGCCAGGGGTCACGCGGCGCGATCAGCGCGTGCGCCAGCTCGAGGTACTGCTGCGCCTCGACGCGCAGCCTGACCGCCTCCCCGGCGCGCCGCTGCAGGGGGACGGCAGTCGCCTGAGCCAGCGCGCGGATGGCAGCGCGCGTACCCAGAAAGAGAGGCAGCAACGCCAGGCCGCGGGTCTCCCCCGCCCGTTCGACATACCGCGTGAACACGGTGTTGGCCTGCATCGCGAGGCCCCGATGCAGCAGGTCCATCAGCAGAAAGGCCAGGTCGTACATCACGTCCAGGCACGCGAGCGCGGCATTGAACTCGATGCAATCGAACAGGACGGGGCGCCCGTCGAGCACGCAGATGTTGCCAAGATGCAGATCGCCGTGGCCATGCCGCACGAGGCCGCTCGCCCGCCGTCCGTCGAGCAGGTCCGCCTGCTGCTTCAGGGCCTGCAGACCGGCTGCCGAGAAATGCTCGGCAGCACCCGGATCCAGTACGCCCGGCCCGTGCGTGCGCATGCCGTCACGGACACCTCGCAGCACGGACGCCATGCCGTCCCGCCCCCCGTACTCGAAGGTCCTCTCGGCCACTTGGTGAAGGTCCGCGACCGCGTCAGCGAGTCGCGGCAGCAACGCATCGTCGAGGGCGCCCTGCTCGGCGAGCCGATCGAGTTGCGCAGCGCTGTCGAAGCGCTGCATCTCCACCAGGTAGTCGACTGGGCGGCCCCACCCGTCCAGCGGCGCCAACGCGCCCGTCGGCGCCCGGCGGACGGCTCGTACGCAGCGGTACAGCTGCGGCGCCGTGCGCCGGTTCAGGCGCACCTCCTCCAAACAACATCGGCGCCGGCGCTCGGCACTGGAATAGTCCAGGTAATCGAAGCGCACCGCGCGCTTGAGCTTGTAGGCTCGATTGCCGACGAGAAACACCACGGACGTGTGCGTGTCGATCCGCTCCACCGGGGTGGTTCCCGGCGTGTACGCACCAGGCGTCGACAGCCAGGCGATCACGTCGGCCTGCTGCAGCGGCCCGGATTCCAGGCTGTCGGCGGCAGCGGGCGGTTGCAGGTCAGGCACGATTCGATCCGGTTCCCGGCCTGGCCGAACGAGGCGGGAGTACCGATCGAGCGACAGGCCCCGACGCGCCCAGGTCGGGGACAAATCCCCATCGCACGCGCAAGAACTCACACATCCGCCGCCTCCTCGGCGCTGCTCCGCAAGGCGCGGCCTACGCGCCGACGATATCCAGTCGACGGCCCTGCTTCTCGGCGGACCGGGGTGCGGGCATCGTCACCTCGAGAACAACGTCCTTGAAGCTCGCCCGCGCCTTCTCGACCTCCACCCCGTCGGGAAGCCCGAGGCACCGGCGGAAGTGGCCGTAGGCCCGCTCGCACCGATAGCAGCCCTGGCGCCTGTCCTCCCGGTCGAGCTTGCGCTCGCCCTCGATCGTCAACGTGGCGTCGCCGATGGTCACCGTGACGTCGTCCTTGGACATGCCGGGGACGTCGGCTCGTACGACCAGTTGCCCCTTCTGTTCGAATACCTCGATGTCGGGCAGCCACCCGCCCTGGACTTCGAAGTCATGCCACAGCCGAGGTCGACCGCCTCGCATGCCTTCGAAGAGCCGTTCCATCGTGTGACCTCCGTGTCGCAGTCACCGAACGAGATGCAAGCGGCTTGCCATCGTAATTCCGTTGCCGTGCGCCTCGCTGCGGCGCTCGGCCCGCAAGGCAGCCGGGTGTCGCGCAGGGTCGGAGCGCCGCTCACGTCGCGGGCAGGGGGCGCTGCATACGACGTCGGGGCAACGACCAGGCCGGAGGCGGGCCGGGGGGCGCGGGACGGGGTTACCGGCCGGAGGCGGGCCGAAGCCGGCGCGGCGGCCGGGTGCAGACCTTCCAGTCGATCCGGGGGCCCGCTGCAAGCTGCGGCGGCCGGGGCGCGTCGGCAGGCCCGACGGCTCCGCACGGCCGCTGGTCCGTGCGCACAGTCCGCGATCAGACCACTCCGCGCACCCGCCCGAGGCCGACCGCGGCGCCGACGCCTGCCAGGGCGACCAGCACGCCCAGGACCAGCAGCGGCACCGCTGCGCGCCGGGCGACGTCGACCGGCTGCTCGTCCACGAACCGGAAACTCGGCACGCCGGGCAGGACGGCTGCCGTCATGCGCTCGTCGGCGAGGATCGCCGGCACGAAGAACTGCCGCCACTGCTCGGCAAAGGCTCGTACCTGCGAACGGAAGCGGGCGAAGCGCGCATCGCCTGTCCCCGCGGCGTCGATGAGCACCTCCTGCGTCAGGAGCGCCGGCGAGAGGAAGCGGTAGCGGCCGATCAACGCGAGCTGCTCGGCGCGGCGCGCGGCGTGCACAGCCGTCACCTGCTCCAGGTGCCCGTTGACGGCGTCCGTGGCCGCCCAGGCGAGCGCGCCCAGGCCGGGCTCGTCGGCCACCACGCCGCTGGCCATCTCCGGATGGTCCTCCAGGTAGCGCGCGAGGAGTTCGCTGCGGCGGTTCACCGCGTCGTTCGAAGCTTCGCGCTGGGCCGTGATCATCTCCACGCGCGACGGCAGGGGGTGCAGCAGGCCGGCCGCGATGTTGATTGCGGCCGGGAGCACCACCACCAGCACGAGCCACGCGCCCACCAGGACCGTCGCGTTCCAGGCGGAGGACCGCCGCAGGCTGTTCACCCACGCCGCGAGGGCGAACCAGAACAGCGCGTACAGGGTTACCGCCACACACCAGAGAAGCACCTGGCCGGGCGCTGCCAGGCCGCCGCTGGCCAGGATGCCGACCAGCGAAACGCCCGCCGCCAGCCCGACGACCAGCAGCGCCCGAAACGCCAGCTTCGCACCCACCACTTGGCGGGCCGACACGGGCTGCGACAGCGTCAGGGCGAGCGTCCCGCGCTCGCGCTCCTCGGAAAGGACGTTGAAGCTGAGGGCCAGCACGAGCAGCGGCAGCAGGTACACCGTGACGAAGGCCAGGTCGAAGCGGCCCACCATGAGGTTGAGGGGGTTTTCGACCTCGCCGTTCTGCTGGAAGGACGACTCGTTGGTGTAGATGCTGACGTCGTAGTAGTACGGCAGCAGGTCGCTCTGACCCACCGCCAGGGCGGCCAGGGGGCCGGGCGGCAGCGTCGCGGTGTGGGCGCCGCGGGCACCGCCCAGGACGTTGGGGGCGCGGGGATCGGCGAAGGGCGAGGACGGCTGTGCGCCGTTCGCGATGTCGGCCAGCTGCTGCTCCAGGCGCTGCACGCGCTCGGCGTTGCCGGTCCGCGCGGCCTCTATCGTCCTCACCTGGAAGCGCTCCCAGGCCATGCCGTTGGCCAGCGCGTAGACGAAGAAGGCGGCGAAGATCACGAGCACGATCCGCAGTGCCCGGTCGGCCGCGAGCAGACGCCACTCGTTCCGCAGGACCGTCCGCAGCAACACGGCTACGCCACCTCCGCGCGGCGCGCACCGGCCGCGGCGGCCAGTACCGCGCCGACCAGCCACAGCCCCAGCACGAGAAGCGACAGAATCCGGTTGTTCAGGACCCAGCCCAGCGTGGGAGCGTCGTACTCCAGGGGCGGCACCTGCGCCCAGAGGTCGGGCCCGGCGACGTACGCGAAGTCACCGCTGCGGGAGTTCTCGGCCAGGTCGCCGTTCATCTGCCGCATCAGATTCCGGCGGTACGCCTCGGCGGCTGTCGCGAAGTGCCGGTGCTGTTCGACGTCCGTCCCGGCCAGTCCCATCGAAAGTGTGCGGACCGCGAGCAGCGGGGCCGCCAGCGCTAGCGCCTCGTGCACCACGCCCTGGCGCTCGAACGCGTCCCACAGCCCGCCGTAGTTGCGGTCGAAGATCCGGTTCCCGAACTCCTCGCTCGCCTGCAGGTAGACCCCCACGTCGTTCACCGGCAGGTCCTCGACCTGTTCCACCCCGTGTTGCTCCAGGAGGCGGGCGGTCAACGCCGCCCGGTCCGGGCGCTCGATGCCCTCGACGCCGGCGGCCATCTCGCGTTCCAGGGTCCGTGCGAACTCGACTGCGGAAGGCGTCGGGTGGATCCACCTGGACAGGTCCACCGCCACACGCGGCGCCACGAGTCCGTTCACCACCCACACCGCCAGCAACGCCACGAGCGCGGTGCGGGTTGAGTGGGCCCGTGCCGACACGGCCAGCGACAACCCCACGAAGGCGGCGAAGTAGGCCAGGTACACGCCGGCCAGGACCGTCCCGCGGGCCAGTGGGGACGCCGCCGGACCCGGGCTCCCGACGACAAGCGCTGCGGCGCCCAGGACGGCCGCCGGCACGAGCAGCAGCGCCAGCGCGCCGGCAATGCCTAGCGCCTTGCCCAGAGCCAGATCGGACCGGGCGACACCCGTGGCCAAGAGCTGGCGCAGCGTGCCCTGCTCCCGCTCACCGGCCAGCGCGCCGAAGGTCAGCAGAATGACGAGCAGCGGCACCAGGAGCTGCAGGACGTGCGCCGCCGTCAGCGCGCCGATGCGCTGGGCAGCAGTCGCGTCCTGCGCCGGGCGCATGAGGAAGTCGTTCTGCCGGTGCGCCTCCAGCCAGACCGAGGTACCCGTATAGGGGTCGACGCCCGCGTCCACGAACGACAGCGCCAGGCGGGGCTTGAACGCATAGATGCCGTAGTGGGCCGCCGAGTGCGGGTTCTTCTCGCCTTGCGACTCCCAGTGCTCGCGGGCAGTGGCCTGCGCGGCGGCGAGCTCGGCCTGCGCCTGGCGCGACTGGACCCAGCCGTTTCCCAGCGAGACCAAGAGGAGCGCTCCCACGAGGGCCGCGCACCAGCGGAAACGGCCGTCCCGCACCACGTCGGTGAACTCCTTCCGGGCGATGTGCTTGATCATCGGTGGCTCCCAGCCCTTGCCGGCTAGTCGTGCATGTGCTCCAGGTAGATGCGTTCGAGGTCGGCGTGGCCGATCTCGTCCGTGCTCATCTCGTTGACCAGGCGCCCGTGCCGCATGATGCCGACGCGCGTGCCGGTCTCCTTCGCGCGAAACAGATCGTGGGTCGCCATCAGCACCGCGACGCCGCGATCCCTGAGCCGCTCGAGCAGCGCGGAAAACTCGTTCGAGGCCTGCGGGTCGAGCCCGGACGTCGGCTCGTCCAGCAGCAGCGCGTCGGCGTTCTTGGCGATGGCGATGGCGATACCGACCTTCTGGCGCATGCCCTTGGAGTACTCGGACACGCGCTGACCGACCGCGTCGCGAGGCAGACCCGCGCCGACGAGGATGTCCGTGAGCCGCGCCGCATCCAGCGCACCCCCGCCGCCCAGGGCGGCAAAGTACTCGAGGTTCTCGAGGCCGCTGAGGTTGCGGTACAGCATGACCTGCTCGGGGACGTAGGCCAGATGCCGCTTCGAGGCCAAAGGCGCCGCCGCCACGTCGAGGCCCATCACGCGCACGCTCCCCGCCGTCGGCTCGAGAAAACCCAGGAAGAGGTGGATGGTGGTCGTCTTGCCCGCACCGTTCGGACCCAGCAGGCAGTAGATCTCCGACGGTCCGACGCGGAGATCGAGGTCAACGACAGCCTCGACGTCGCCGTAGCGCTTCGACAACGCCTGCGCTTCGAGAACGGTCGGTGACGTGACGCCTGCCGACGCGCGCGGCGCCTCCAACGTCACAGCTTCGGTCATGGATCTCAATCAGGGTCCCGGATGTGATCACCGGGACGCCTTCCTCCGATGGATGCAGAGCGGAACGGTGGTCGCGCCACGGGCGGATCGGCACGACCAAACTAATGGCACGAGGCAGCCACGGCTGCCGGCGAGGCGTCAGGCGGGCGGCGCCCGGGAGCCGTGCCCGTCGATGTCCCCGCTGCGGGCATGCCCCGGCACGTGCGCCGGGGCGCCGTCGCCGACCGCGGGATCGGGGTGTTCGTGGACGCTGGAAGCGGTGAGCGGCGAACCCTGGACGTCACACAGGACGCACGTGTCGTCGCGTCCCTCAGCCGCGTCGTGGACGTGCGGCGTCGGCGCGACGGCCGGCAGCGCGAGCGCGAAGACCGCGCCCCACCGCAACAACGCAGATCGGCATCGCCGCATACGGACCGTTGTAGCGCGTTTGCGCGAGCTGGTCAAGGGCGTTGCGGGGTGCGAGAACTGCACGGCGCAGCCCCGTCTGCAGCTGGTGGAACGCACCGCATCTAGTGAAACCGCACCGCGTAACCCACCCGAATGGCGCGGCCCATCTCCGGCGCCTGTTCCTTGATGAACGACGTGTGGTTCCGATACAGCGCGTTCGTCAGGTTGTAGCCCGTGAACGACAGGATGTGCGCCGTGTCCTGCCGCGACCAGACGTACGACGCCCGCAGGTTGACCAGGGAATAGCCTTCCGTCTCGGTCTCGCCCCGGAACACGTCGGCCTGCCGCCCCGCGAACTCCACTTGCGGACTCAGCGTGAACCCACCGTAGGGCAGGTCGAGCTTCAGCGTGCCGCGCAGCGGCGGAATCCGCGGCAGCGCCTCGTCGGTCGTCGTCAGACGCGCGTCGACGTACCCGAGACCGAGCGTCAACCAGGTCCGTCCGGCGAGCCGGGCACTGCCCCGTGCGTCGAAGCCGGTGAAGCGGCTGTCGCCCTGCATGACGTCGAACACCGGCAGGTTTTCGATGACCAGGCCGCTGTGGTTGCCGAAGATGAAGTTGTCGGTGTCGTACACGAAGAAGTTCAGCTCGGCGCGCACGCGGTCCCGCCGGTGCCGCAGGCTCAAGTCCAGTCCGAGGGTGGACTCGGCGTCGAGGTCCGGGTTGCCGATGTCGAAGGACAGTGTGCCGACGTGGGGACCGAAGTTGTACAGCTCCTCGATGGCCGGGGCGCGGTAGGAGCGCGTCAGGTTGGCAACCAGGGCGTTGCCGGCGCCGAGGTCCGCATGGAGTCCGACCGACGCGGAGCCACCCGCAAAGCCGCGGTCGCGCGGGGCGGGGGCCTCGAGAGCATGCTCCCCTCCCTCCTCCTCACCGGCGTGCGCATCGTGGTCGGCGTCGTCCGCAGCGTCCGACTGTCCGCCGCCACGCTCCGCCACCTGGTAGTCGTCACGGTCGATCCGACCGCCGAACTGCACGCGGAAGCGCCCCAGGTCCAGCTCTTCGTAGGCAAAGGCCGCGAAGGACGTCAGGTCGGTCGGCGGCGCCAGCGCCTCGACTCCCAAGGCCTGGAAGTCCCGTATCTGCGTCCAGAGGCCGAACCTCCCCGACAGGAGCCCCGTTTGCTGCTGATCCACATCGGCGCGGAGGATGTAGACCCGGTTGTCGTAGCGCGTGCCGACACGCTCCAGCCCGGCCTCCGTCTCCAGCTCGTCATGGTGCCAGTCCACGACGTTCAGGCTGAGCCGTGCACCCTCGATGACGGGATTGCGAAGGCCCTGGAAGCCGATGTCGACGCGCCCGGCGCGACGCTGCCAGTCGAGTGCGATCGCGGTCTCGTCGCCGGCCTCACCCTCGTCGCCGCCCTCGTCTTCGTGGTGTCCGTGGAACTCCCCGGCGAACGGCACGCCGTAGCGGCCGTCGTTCAACGTCACGCCGGCACTTGCGAAGAGCCGGTCGCCCGACCAGCCGATACCGGCTCGCGCGTTCGTCGACTCGGTGGCGGAGTTCTCGACGATCCCCGCCGGCGTGGCGTAGTCCTCCGTCCGGCGCAGGCTGCCGCCGGCCCAGTAGTGCACGCCGTTCCGCGCGTGCTGCAGGCCGACGCTGGTGCCTGCCTGCGCGTTCGCGCTCCCCAGGTCGGCATTCAACTGCGCCCGCGTGCCCTCGCGCAGCGACTCGCGGTAGCTCTCCTGGGGCGTGATCACGTTGACGAGTCCGCCGACCGCATTCGAGCCGTACAGCAGCGTCGCCGGACCGCGCACGATCTCGATGCGTTCCGCGCCGTTGGGGTCGATCGCAACGCCATGGTCGCCGGACTCGGCCGACAGGTCTCCGGTACGCACGCCGTCCTCCAGGATCAGCACCCGGTCGCCGTCGAAGCCGCGGATAATCGGCCGGTTCGCGCCGGGGCCGAAGCTGCGGATGGCAACGCCCGGCTCGTCCTGCAGGGCGTCTCCGAGCGTGGCGGCCGACTCTCGCGCGATGTCGAACGAGTCCACGGTAGTGACCGCGTTGAACGCCTCGAACGTGGTCTCGGCGCCGTCCACCGAGGCGGTCACCGTCACGTTCTCGTGAATGGGCGAGAGCCCGATCACGAAGTCGACCGTCGCTGCCCGGCCTGGATCGACAATCACGGTCTGCCGTCCCGCGGTCAGGTGCTCGCGTTGCGCAAGGACCTGGTAGGAGCCGGCCGGCACGCCGTCAATCGCGAACCTTCCGCGCTCGTCGGTCAACCCGAACTTGCCCGAGCCCACGACGAGGACGACCGCGCCGTGAACGGAGACCCCGTATTCCTCCAGTGTCACCGTGCCCTGCACCGTGCCGGTCTCCTGGGCGAGGACCGGCACCGCCGTGAGGACGGCCATCGCAGCCGCTGCACGAACACCTGTTGCTGTCAATCGGTACACCAGAGTCCGCAGATTCCGCTTCCGGTACATCGGATTCCCCTTCCCGAGTGCCACTCTTCGTGACCTTGTTCCCGTTTCCATCGCGCAGGGCAGCCGGGAAGGCGCCGGGCACCGCGGCAGGGAAGCAGCACCCTAGCAGTCGCGGAAGGCGCGACACCGCTGACCGGTGTCGGCAGGCGCCATGCTGAACCGTCGGTCGTGAACAGGCACCCTGGACGCAGGGCGCACCTTCATGCGCTTACAGCCGTGTTCCGTCGACGAACGATTACGAACGATGGACGCAAACGGAGGATGTGACGGGAACTAGGCGGGCGGGCCGCGGGCGGGGAGGCGGTGGGAGCGACCGGACGTGATCCACTCACCGTCGTCAGCCGGTGCGATTGACGCCGGAACGTTTGCGAATCCAATCCGCGGGGACCCGGACACGTCGGCTGCAGGTTGGTGACAGACATGGCAGACGGCGCAGTCCTGGTCGACTTCGTGCTCTTCCCAGCAGATGACATCGGAGGTGATGACGCCGGCCAGCACCAGCGCCAGAACGGCGATCCGGACGTGCCGGCCGGAGCCGCGTCGCGCGCGCGCCGCTTGTACGGACCCTCTGTCGACCATCCGCTCTTGCACCTGGAGTCTGCGCCCGACACCGGCGTCCACGCCTGCGGGGCGCGAGCGGCGCGGGGCAATGGGATCCCCGCAAGCCATCACCAGGGACTCGGGGCGTAGCGCCATGTGATCGACGCTAGCAAAACTGCTCAAACGGGGCAAGGACCCGACGGAGCGCAGGGAATCAACCCCGCGGCGGGCGGCGCGGCCTGCCGCGCTTGACTCCGCAGTGCCGTTGCATCTTCAATACGCAGGTAATGCTGTCGAAGCAACGGGCGGCGCTGCTCATCGCGTGCGCGGCGCTCGTCCTCGTGCCGGCCGGCCTCGCGCTCCATGCGCACGAGGCCGACGTGCAGGCCGCCGGCCACGTCGACTGCGATGCGTGCCACTTCCGGCACCTGTCGGGCGTGGTGTTCGACGCAGCACCCGCACCGTCCGCACCGGCTCTCGTCGCCCACGCGGTCGGGTCCCCCGCCGCGCACCGCGAACAGGGCGTGGCCATCGGCATCTGTCCCACGCGCGGACCGCCCGCCTAGCCTCCCCGTCGTATCCCCGCGACGCCCGTACTCGCACGCATCGTTCGCTGCTCGGAATCGCTGTGCCGGTACGGGCAACTGGCACCGGGTCGTGCCTTCGTGCTCCGCAATCGACGCCTGCACGTGACAGGCATACGCAGAAGACCATGATCAAGTCGAGTCGGCCGACGGCTCTTGCGGCGGTGGTGGCGTGCGCGCTGCTGTCGGCCGGCTTCGTCGCCGTCTCTCATGGACATGATGATGGGCATGCCGGCGGCCACGGTGACCACTGCATAGTCTGCTGCCTCCAGCAGCACTCTCCCGCGACGACGACGACCGCGACCGGGACCGCTGCTCCTGACCTGGCGGCCCTGGCCGCCGCGGCGGGCCGCCGGCAGAGCGGTTGCAACGCCGGGCGCGCCACCCAGGCAACTCGCGGACCGCCCGCTTAGCACCTCCCCAAGGGCGTCGGCGGTTCGGCCGCTCCACCGGGATCGACCGAGACGCCGACCATCCGAAAGCGTTGATAGCGGTTGGAGTTCGGCCGTCGCGCGCGCGGCGGCCGTGGGAGGAAGTGTTCCATGCGTATTCGTCGCCACGCTGCAGCCGCGGCCCTTGTCCTGGGTGCCGCGGCAACCGCCGGACCGCTGCATCCAGTGCCGGCCTTTGGGTTCCAGGAAACCGGGTCCATCCAGGGCACGGTCGCGGCCGAGGACGGCGGCGTACCGCTGCCGGCCGCACTCGTGGCGCTGGAAGGCACCGCGCTGTCGGCCACCACCGGCGCCGACGGCACGTTCGTTATCGACGGCGTCCCCGTCGGCGCGTACCAGCTGACCGTGACGCGGCAGGCCTTCGCGGAGCTCGCGCTGCCGGTGACGGTGGCGGCCGGACAACCTGTACTGCTCGACCTGCGGCTCGCGGTGCTGCAGTTCGAGGAAAGCGTCGTCGTGACGGCGACGCTGACCGAACGGGCGGTCAGCGAGGTCGCGGCCAGCGTCACGATTCTCGACGCCGAGGCCATCGCGGCGTCGTCGGCGCGCAACCTGCAGGACCTGCTGCGCCGGACGCCCGCGCTCGACCTGGCAGAGACCTCCGGCATGGCTGCCCGCGCCAACTCGTCGCTCATTCTGCGCGGCGTCCCCGGCACCAAGCGGGCCCTGTTTCTGGTGGACGGGCTGCCGGCCAACGACCTGGGCCACGGCAGCCTGGCCGGCCTGAGCCTCGTGCCGATCGAATCGGTGGAGCGCGCCGAGGTGGTCCGCGGACCGTTCTCGAGCCTCTACGGCGCCAACGCCTTCTCAGGCGCGATCAACGCCATCACCCGGCCCGGCGAGGGGCCGCCGGCCGCCGACTTCTTCGCCAGCGGCGGCTCGGCCGGCTACTACCAGCTCGGTACATCGGTGCGCGGGGAATCCGGACCCGTCGCCTATTCCTTCACGGCGGATCGCCGCCGGATCGACAACGTGTACAACCGCGACAGCCGCGACGTGCCCGTCGTCGGCGCCGACGGCGGCCTCCAGGCGCAGGCAGTCCCGTTGCGCAACGTCGGGTACGAGGACGTGCGGACGATGGGCCGGATCGACTTCGCCGTCTCCGACGCTTGGCGCGTCACGCTGCTGCCGCGCATCTCCCGCTACGAAACGGGCCTCGACCTGTCAACCCGGCTGCCGGTCGCCGTCGAGGAGCACAAGCGGGACACCGCGATCAACCTCGGGGGCATCCTCCGCTACGGCGGGACCGGCGCGCTCTCGGCGCAGGTCCGGACGAGCTACCGCTACTCGACCCAGCGTCTCTTCCAGGAGAACTTCACCCTCACGCCGACGCGGCAGACGACCATCGTCGACCCGCCCGGACCCGCCGTCATCGAGTCGGTCACGCACGGCACCTTCCCGTTCGCAGCGCTCACCGGGCAGGACACCGACTTCTACAGCGTGCTCGTCGAACCGCAGCTCACCTGGGCCCCGAACCTCGATCACACCGTAATCTTCGGGGCGAGCTACACGCGCGAGCACGGCGCGTTCGGTGACAGCACCATCACGGGCGGCTCGAACCTGCTCGGCTCGGACGCGATGCTCGCCGGGATAGCGGCGGGCATACAGGCCGGCATGGCGGCCGGCGGCGTGCCCAACCCGACCGTCACGCTGGTGCGCGACCCGGCGATCGGCACCGTCTTCCCCCTGTCGCAGGGGCAGCAGGAGCAGTTCGACATCTTCTCCGCGTACGTCCAGGACGAGTGGGTGTTGACCGACCAACTGCGGCTGGTCCCCGGCCTGCGCTACGATCACCACTCGGTGTTCGGGTCTGTCGGCTCGCCCAAGGTTTCGCTGCTGTACGCCCTGGCACCGACGACGCGGGTGCGCATGTCCGCCGGCCGCGCCTTCCGCGCGCCGAGTCTGTTCGAGCTGTTCGGCAACGTCGTCTTCCACGGACCCATTCCCGGACTGCCGAACCCGGACCTGGAGCCCGAGCACATCACGTCGTTCGACGCCGGGGTCCAGCACGAGGTCAGCCGCGCGTTGCGGACGGAAGTGAACGTCTTCCACAACGACATGACCGACCTCATCCAGCTCGTGATCTCGCCGCAGCGCGACCACTTCAACTGGATCAACGTGGCCGAGGCACGCTCGACCGGCCTGGAACTGGTGGCGAACGGCGACGCGACCTCCTGGCTGGGCTATTACGCGAACTACTCGTACACGGACAGCGAAGACCGCGCCACCGGCAACGCGCTGGGACTCGTGCCGAACCACAAGGTCAACGCGGGACTCCAGCTGGGCGCGGAGTGGGGGTCGTGGCGCCTGACGGGTTCGTTCGACCAGCGCTGGGTCGGCGCGCGCACGCAGAGCTCGCAGGGCATCCCGGTGTTGCTCGACGAGTACGCCCGCACCGACCTCGCGCTCTACCTGCACCCGAACAACGACCTGCGGGTGGGCGTGCACGTCCTGAACGTGATGGACGCGGACTACCAGGAGACCGCGGCGAGCCCGACGCTCGGGCGCCTCGTCTCGGTGAGCCTGACGGTCACGCCGTTCTAGGAGTCTGCGCCGCAGAACCATGCAGACTACGCCGGGCGCGCAGGGCGCGTCCGGCGGGAGCGGCGCGGGGCGAATGGGTCCCCGCAAGGGGACGCGGGGGGGGGTCGGGGCGCTGCCCCGTCCAAAGCTGGAGGGGAATCTCGATGACTGCCGATAGGAAACCGACACGGGTGGGGCCGGTCCGGCGGCGGCTGGCCGGCCTGTGGTCCCATCGCCGGCGGATCGCGGTGGCGGTGCTCGCGGCGGCGGTGCTCTGGAGCGGGCTCGCGGCCTACCAGCGCCATCTCGCGGTGACGCGGGTGGCCTTCGTCAACTTCCCCGGCTTCCAGCTCGCCCGCATCGAGCGCGCGCGTCCGAGCGGGGCGGTGCGCGTCGAGGCGCTGGACCTGGCGGCCCTGAACCGGGCCGCCGACTATCCGGTCGTTTACGTGTTCGGGCGCGGCTTGCAGCTCGACGAGACGCAGCTCGCACACCTGCGCGCAGCCGGCCAACGCGGTACGCGCCTCTTCGTGCAGGGTGCCACGAACCCGGCCCTGGACGTCACCAACCTGCGCGGCCTGCAGCTCGACGCGGCCAGCGCCTACCTCGAGTTCGGCGGCACCGAGAACTACGCCCGGCTGCTCAACTTCTCCCGCACGGAGCTCGACGGCAAGTCGTTCGGCTCCGACCCGGTGCAGCCTCCGGTCGAGCGTTCCATGGACGTGCTGTTCCATCTGGACGACGGCCTGACGTTCGAGACCGTCGAGGCATTCGATGCCTACTACGCGGCGCAGGGACTCGCGAAGCCCGGCGCCCCGACCATCGCACTGCTCACCAGCGTGCCCGGTCCGTTCAACGCCAACCGGGACCACGTCGATGCGTTTATCGAGGCCCTCGAGGGCCGTCAGTGGAACGTCTACCCGCTCGCCGCCGTCGAGAAGCGCCTCGATTTTCTGAAGCAGATTGCGCCCGACCTGGTCGTGCTGATGCCCCACGGGCGGCTCACCCTGGGGCGCGCCGACGAGGCGATCGCCTGGCTGCGGGAGCGCGACATCCCCATGCTGACGCCCGTGTCGGTGTTCCAGAACCACGACGACTGGCAGACCGACCAGCAGGGCATGGCCGGCGCCATGCTCACCATGAGCGTCGTCCTGCCCGAGCTCGACGGGGGGGTGGCGCCCTACGCGGTGGCGGCGCAGTTCACCGACGCCGACGGCTACGAGATCTTCGACGCGTTGCCGGCGCGCCTCGACACGTTCTGCGATCTGGTGGAGCGCTGGCTGGCGCTGAAGACGAAGCCCAACCGTGACAAGCGCGTGGCCATCTACTACTACAAGGGGCCGGGCAGGAATGCCATGAACGCCGGCAGCCTGGAGGTGGCGCCGAGCCTGCTGAACCTGCTGCGCGCGCTGCGCGACGCCGGCTATACGGTGGAGGGGCTGCCGGCGACCGACGACGAGTTCTGGCAGCTGATCCAGACGAAGGGGCCGGTGCTCGGACCCTACGCGCGCGGCGCGTTCGAGGACTACGTAGCCACCGGGGATCCGGCGCTGGTGCCGGCCGACGACTACGCCGCGTGGCTGGCCGCAGATCTCGAGCCGGGCATGCGCGACGCCGTCGTCGAGCAGTACGGCCCCGCTCCGGGCGAGTACATGACGGTCGGTGAGGGCGAAGAGACCGCGCTGGCCGTCGCGCGCGTGCAGTTCGGCAACGTCGTCATCCTGCCGCAGCCCCTGCCGGGCGTCGGCGACGACACGTTCCGGCTGGTGCACGGCGCCCGCAAGGCGCCGCCGCATCCCTACGTGGCCTCCTACCTCTGGACCCGCAACGCCTTCGAGGCCGACGCGGTCATGCACTTCGGCACCCACGGCAGCCTGGAGTTCACGCCGTGGAAGCAGATCGCGCTGTCGGCCTTCGACTGGTCGGACGCACTCGTCGGCGGGCTCCCGCACGTCTACGTCTACGTCATGAGCAACGTCGGCGAGGGCATCATCGCCAAGCGGCGGTCCTACGCGGCCACGGTAACCCACCTGACGCCGCCCTTCATGGAGGGCGGGCTGTACGCGGGTCTGCGTCCGCTGCGGGACCGGCTCGACAGCTTTCGCAACGCGGCCGACGGCCCGGTCCGGGCGGAGCACGCGCGCACCATCAGACGCTTGGCGACAGAGTTGAACCTGCACGTGGACCTTGGCCTCGACCCCGCCGCGACCTGGTCGGCGGACGAGATGTTCCGGCTCAGCAACCACGTCGAAACCATCGACGGCGAGAAGGTCACGCAGGGGCTCTACACCCTCGGCAGCGCCTTCACGGCGGCGGAGATCGACTCGACGGCGGAGCTGATGACCATCGACCCCATCGCCTACGCCCTGGCCCGCATCGACACCGTCAAGGGAGCGGTCGAGGCCGGCGACCTGGAGGACGAGGTGCTGTTCGACCGCCGCTATCGTCGGCGCGCGCGCAGCGCCTACGCGCGGCGCGTCGCGGGGGAAGACGCGGGGGCGGTGCTCTCCGACTTCGTGGCGAACGCCGACCTGGAGCACGCCCACGCCTGGCGCGCGGCCGCGCGGCGCCCCTCGGACGACGACATCATCCGCGGCTTCATCTCCATGGGCGCGGGCGCCCGCAAGCGCCCGGAGGCGGTCGCAGCGCAGATCCGCGCCGGTGAGCTCGAGGATCTCGTGGCGCGGATCATGCCGCATCCGCGCAAGGTCGAGTTCGTCGAGCGGCTGCGCTCGGAGCAGGAGTTCGCGCGGACGTCGCAGATCCTCGATCCGACCCAGCTCGAGCGCGCCAAGACCATTGCCGTCGTCATCCCGCCGATGGCCGAGGCGCTGGAGATCGCCCAGGACCCGGACGTGTTCGCCCTGCTCGAGGCGATGCAGGACGCGGCGCTCCGCGAGCGCACCTTCGCCCTGCTGCAGGATCCGGGACTCGTCGACCGCGTGGAGGAAGAGAAGCAGCGGCTCGCCGCCGAGCGGCTGGCGCTGGCCCTCCACGGACCGCAGGTCGAAGCGTTCGAGCGGGCCTGGCAGCACACAGCGGGCGGCGGCGGCCTGGCGGTCGCCGCCAGCGAGGACATCGAGCGGACGCTGGCGGCGGTGAGCTTCTATCGCGAGCACCGCACGCTGCTGGGCGGCCAGTTGCGGGACGTCGACGCACCCGCGGCCGGTCGCCTGCGCAAGGTCCTCGCCGACCCGGCGTTCGACCGGCGCCTGGACGCCGCCGTCGGGGCGGCGGAGGTCGAGCTGGAGGCGCGCGCCGACCGCGACGCGGAGCTCGCCCGCGCGGTCCTGACACTCGAGGCGAGCCTGAACGGCATCGACCGGCACCGCGCAGGCCTGCGCAGCAGCACGGACCTGGAGCTCGAGACCGTGGTGCGAGCCCTCGCCGGCGGCTACATCGAGCCGACGCCCGGGGGCGACCCCCTCGTCAACCCCGACGCCGTCCCGACGGGGCGCAACCTCTTCTCAATCGACGCCGAGAAGACCCCCTCGCCGGAGGCGTGGGCGGTGGGACGCCAGCTGGCCGAGACGCTCCTCGACGAGCACCGGCGGCGGCACGAGACGTATCCCAGAAAAGTGGCGTTCACGCTCTGGCCCAGCGACTTCATCGGCACCGAGGGCGCCACCATCGGGCAGATCTTCTACCTGCTGGGCGTCGAGCCCGTCTGGGACGCGTTCGGGCGGGTCGCCGATCTGCGCCTGATGCCGGCGGCGGATCTCGGCCGGCCCCGCATCGACGTCGTAGTCCAGACTGCCGGCCAGCTCCGCGATCTGGCCGCCTCGCGCCTCGCGCTGATCAACCGCGCCGTCGCCATGGCAGCCGCGGCGCGCGACGCGGAGTCGCACGCCAATTTCGTCCACGAGGGGCGGCTGCGCGCGGAGGACCTGATGAAGGAGCGCGGGCTCTCGCCGGCCGACGCGCGCCGCTACTCTACCCTGCGGGTCTTCGGCGGCGTGAACGGCGCCTACGGGACCGCCATCATGGAGATGGTCGAACGGGGCGACCGCTGGGAGGACGACGCCGAGGTGGCCGGTCGGTACTTGCGCAACATGGGTGCGGTCTACGACGAGGGCGAGCTCTGGAGCTTCTACGCGGAGGGCATCTTCGAGGCGGCGCTCGCGGACACGGAGATCGTCGTGCAGCCGCGCGAGAGCCATACGTGGGGCGCGCTCAGCCTCGACCACGTCTACGAGTTCATGGGCGGGCTGAGCCTCGCCGTCCGGCATGTGACCGGCCGGGACGCCGACGCGTACTTCAACGACTTCCGCAACGTCCAGCGCCCGCGCGTGACGGATCTGAACGAGACGGTCTGGACCGAGGCGCGCTCGACGCTGCTGAACCCGGCCTACATCGGCGAGATGCAGGCCGGGGGCGCCTCGTCGGCCGAGTGGTTCGCGGAGACGTTCCGCAACACCTACGGCTGGAACGTGATGAAGCCGGCCGCGATCGACGACGCCCTTTGGAACGACCTGTACGACGTGTACGTCGAGGACCGCTACGACCTCGGCGTCGAGGCGTTCTTCCGACGCGAGAACCCGTATGCCTTGCAGGAGATGACCGCGGTGATGCTGGAGACCGTGCGCAAGGGCCTCTGGGACGCCGCGCCGGAGCAGGTCGCCGTGCTGGCGGAGCTGCACGCCCGCCTAGTGGAAGAGTTCGAGGCGGGCTGCAGCGGGTTCGTCTGCGACAATGCGGCCCTGGCGTCGTTCATCGCCGGGCAGGCTCCGGCAGACCTGGCGGCGAGCTATAGGCGCGAGCTGCAGCAGGCCCTGACATCGAGCGTCGAGCTGAGCGAGGCGAGTGTGGTTCTGGCGGAGCAGGAGCAGGAGCCGCGACCGGTCGACGCGCCGGTGGACCGGCCCAGCCGCGCGCGGACCGCGTGGCTGGGCGTGGCCGTCGCCGCGGCCCTGTTCGTCATCGCGCTCCTCGCGCTGCGCAGGCGGCGGCGCACGATCTGACGAGGGCAGGCATGGAGGCGGCGCTCGACATCGCCGCGGGCACAGGCGTCGTCCTGTTCCTGCTGGCAACGGCGTGCATCGAGCGGGCATGGGGACGGCTGCTCACCGTCACGCTGGTGGCGGCCGCCGCCTACGCGCTGCACCCGCTGGTCGTGCGCCAGAGCCTGTCCGCGTTCATCGGCGGTCTGGACGCCGCCGCCGCGCAGACGCTGGCGGCCCTGCTGACGCTCGACGGGGTCCTCGGCTGCGCCGGGGCCACGGTGCTGCTGCGGGCACGGCACGGCGCGCCGCTGCGTCGCGTCCAGCGACTGGCGGCGTACCATGTCGGCATCGTGCCCTTGGCGGCGCTGTTCTACCTCGAGATGAAGGTGTTCGACGCGGCGTCGGCCTGGTCCTTCGCGGCCACTGCGCAGGCGCTGTGCCTGGCCATCGTCGTGGCGGGCCTGGCAGGCAGCGAGGCGCTGCGGCGGCTCCTGCCGGAACCATACGTGCGGGTCGAGCTGCGCCTGCTCGTACACGTCGGGCAGATCGCGCTGGCCGCCGGACTCACCGCGTTCGCCCTGCAGGGGGGTGCGCAGACCACCACGGCGGCGCTGGAGGCCGCCCCCCACGCCGTCGTTGCTGCGGTCGCGGTTCTCGGTATGCTCGTCGGCTACTGGAGCCATCGGCGGCGCCTGCGGCGCGTGGCCGGCTGAGCCCATGGAACTGCTGACACGCGCGTTGTATCTGCTCTCGACGGGGCTGCTGGTCCCGGTCATCGTCCTGCTGCTGGTACTCTTCGCCCGCGCGCTGCTGATTGCCGGACGGACCTACGGAGCCTGGCTGTCGCGGCTCCGGTTTCGAGCCGCGTTGCGACCCCTGCTCGACCGGCTCGACCGCGACAACGTCGAGGCCCTGCTGCGCGCGGCCGAGCTGCCCCCCGAGCCCCGCTGCAAGCCGGCGATCGGGCGCCTGCTCGACCACGGCCGGTCGGCAGCGCAGCGCGAGAAGGCGCTCGCCGACTTCGAGACGGGTTGCGAGCAGGATCTGGCGGCGGCGCGGTCCATGGCCCGGCTGGGCCCGATGCTCGGCCTGATGGGCACGCTCATCCCGATGGGACCGGCGCTGGTCGGACTTGCCGCCGGGGACATCGTGGCGATGGCCGAGAACCTGCAGGTGGCCTTCTCCACGACCGTCGTGGGGCTCTTCGTCGGCGGTGTCGGTTTCGCCGTGCAGCAGGCGAAGCAGCGCTGGCACACCGAGGCGCTCAACGACCTCGAGTTCATGAGCGGGCTCATCGGCGAGCGGCAGGCCGCGCACGAAGGAGGCAACCCCGATGACAGGCAGGAGACGGCGGCGGCGCATCGGCGCCCTGCATGACGACAGCGACCCGCTCGGCGCCATCGCGAACCTGTTCGACGTCGCCATGGTCTTCGCCGTGGCACTCATGGTGGCCATGGTCAGCCGCTGGCAGTTGACGGAGTTCCTCACGCAGGAGGACTTCACGATGGTCAAGAATCCCGGCACGGCCGAGATGGAGATCATCACGCAGGCGGCTGGCGAGATCACCCGCTATCGGGCCGAGGACGCCGGCGACGCCGCGGGCCGCCGCGGGCGGCGGGTCGGCATCGCCTACGAGCTCGACAGCGGGGAGATCATCTACGTGCCGGAAGCGCCCTGACGCGTTCCTGTCCGGGCGCGTAAGCCGTCACGCCACCGGCTCGATACGCAGCAGCGCGCCGTCAGCGGGGTGGTCCGTGAGCAGGTACAGGAGCCCGTCGGGCCCCTGGCGCACCTCCCGGATGCGCTGGCGGAACTCCCGCAGCAGCGATTCGCGCCGCAGCTCCTCCAGGCGGTCGTTGAGCACGATGCGCTGCAGGTGGCCGGTACCCGGGATGCCGCCCTCCTGCAGTGCGCCCACGAAGACGTTGCCCTGCCAGGCCGGGAACCGGTCGCCGGTGTAGACGGCCAGTCCGGCGGCCGCGATCGCCGGCAGCCAGACTACGAGCGGCGACTCGTAGCCGTCGCGCGTCGGATGCCGGGAGACCCGCGCGCCCGGATAGAGACGCCCGAAACTCATCAGCGGCCAGCCGTAGTTGCGACCCGGCCGGAGGATGTTCAGCTCGTCGCCGCCGTTGGGACCGTTCTCGTGCTGCCAGATGTCGCCGGTCGCAGGGTGCAGCGCGAGCCCGAGAGTATTGCGGTGTCCTATGGTGTAGATCTCCGGGCGGTAACCTGGCGTGTCGACGAACGGATTGTCGTCGGGCACCGATCCGTCGTCGTTGAGGCGCAGGACCTTCCCGCGCAGGCTCATGGGGTCCTGCGGGGCGTCGAGCAGGTCGCCGGCCGGGGAACGGATGCGGCCGCCCGTGGACAGGTAGACCTTGCCGTCGCCGTCGAAAGCGACGCGTCCGTTGAGCCCCGAGTTGGTGTGGAACGGCTCGGTCACGACGAGGTCCTCGACGTCGTGGAGCGCGTGGCCCGCCAGCCGCCCCCGCGCCAGTGCCGGCGAGCCGCGGCCGTCGGGGTGCTCCCTGGTATAGGTGAGATACACCAGCCCGTTGTCGGCAAACCCGGGGTGGACAGCCACGTCCATCAGGCCGCCGTTGCCGTCCGTCCGCACCTCCGGCACCCCGGCGACGGGCCGCGGGTCGAGCCGGCCGTCGCGGACGACGCGCAGGCGACCGTCGCGCTCCGTCACGAGCAGGCCTCCGTCCGGCAGGAACGCGATCGCCCACGGGTGCGACAGCCCCCCGACCACGACGCTGACCCGGATGCCCTGCTGCTCGGCCGTGTCGAACAGCCAGGGACCTTCACCTAGCGGCGGCACGGACAGGCCGATGGGCGTGTCCTCCTGCGCGTGGCCGGTTGCGAGCACGCAGAACGGCAGGGTCGCCGCGAGAACGAGCAGCCGGACGACAGTCGTGCCACGCATCAGTGCCTCCTGAAGCCTCCGGTGTGCCCCGCGCAGGCGGCACGTGCCAGGCCGTCATGCTATCTTGTTTGGCTGATCGTTTCACACTCGGGAGCACCAGCGTGGCAGAGACGCCGACCAGTACCACCCACCAGTTCCGGACCGAGGCCCGGCAACTGCTCGACCTGATGATCCACTCCTTGTACTCGAACAAGGAAATCTTCCTGCGCGAGCTGATCTCGAATGCCTCGGACGCCTGCGACAAGCTGCGCTTCGAGGCGCTGAGCGACGCCGCCCTGCTGGAAGAAGACCCGGAGCTGGCGATCCGCATCGAGTTCGACACCGAGGCCCGCACCATCACGGTCGCCGACAACGGCGTCGGGATGTCGCACGATGAGGTGGTCGCCAACATCGGGACCATCGCCAGGTCGGGCACCCGCGAGTTCGTCGCACAGCTCACCGGCGACCAGGCGCAGGACGCCCGGCTCATCGGCCAGTTTGGCGTGGGCTTCTACTCGTCGTTCATCGTGGCCGACCGCGTGACGCTGACCACGCGGCGGGCCGGCCTGGCGGCGGACGAGGCCGTGCGCTGGGAGAGCGGCGGCGAGGGCGAGTACACGATCGCGCCGGCCTCGAAGCCGACGCGCGGTACCGAGGTCACGCTGCGGCTCCGCGCCGGGGAGGACGAGCTGCTGTCGGGCGCGCGGCTGCGAGCCATCCTGCGGAAGTACTCCGACCACATCTCCCTCCCCATCCGCATGCAGAAGGAGGAGGTCCCCGGCAAGCAGATGGACACCGGGGACGTCGAGACCAGCGAGCAGGTCAATCGGGCATCGGCCCTCTGGACGCGGCCGAAGTCGGACCTCACCGACGAGCAGTACGACGAGTTCTACAAGCACGTCGCACACGACTTCGAGGCGCCGCTCGCCCGCATCCACGCGCGGGTCGAGGGACGTCAGGAGTACACGGTGCTGCTCTACGTGCCCCGGCACGCGCCGTTCGACCTCTGGGACCGCGAGCGGCGCCACGGCGTCAAGCTCTACGTCCGCCGCGTGTTCATCATGGACGGCGCGAAGGAGCTCATGCCGGGCTACCTGCGCTTCGTCCGCGGCCTGATCGACTCGAACGACCTGCCGCTCAACATCTCGCGGGAGATCCTCCAGGAGTCGCGCGACGTCGAGGCCATTCGCAACGCCGCGGTCAAGCGCATCCTGGGGCTGCTCGAGGAGCTGGCGGAGAAGCAGCCCGACAAGTACGCCGACTTCTGGCGCGAGTTCGGCCGCGTCATCAAGGAAGGCGTCGGCGAAGACCAGGCCAACCGGGAGCGGATTGGCGGGCTGCTCCGTTTCGCGTCGACGCATCGCAACACGGGCGACCAGAGCGTTTCCCTCGCCGACTACGTCGCGCGCATGCAGGACAGCCAGGAGAAGATCTACTACGTCACCGCCGACAGTTTCGCCGCCGCGCAGCACAGCCCGCACCTGGAGGTGTTCCGCAAGCGGGGCATCGAGGTCCTGCTCCTCCACGACCGCGTGGACGAGTGGGTCGTCGCGCACCTCGACGCATTCGACGGCAAGCCGCTGCAGTCCGTCACGCAGGGCGACCTCGACCTCGGCCAGCTCGCCGACAGCGAAGCCGACGCCCGGCAGCAGCAGGAGACCGAGGACGAATTGAAGCCGCTGGTCGAGCGGGTGCGGACTTCACTCGGCTCGAAGGCCAGCGACGTGCGGCTGACGCACCGCCTCACCGAGTCGCCCGCCTGCCTCGTATCCGCCGCGGACGGCATGAGCGCCAACCTGCAGCGCGTACTGCGGGCCAGTGGGCAGGCGGTGCCGGACGTGCCGCTAGTGCTCGAGCTCAACCCGACCCACCCGATCGTGACGCGCCTCAAGGACGAGGCGGACGACGCCCGCTTCAAGGACTGGAGCCATATCCTCTTCGATCAGGCGATGCTGGCCGAGGGCGGCCGGCTCGAGGATCCGGCGGGCTTCGTCAAGCGGCTCAACGAGCTGATGCTGGCACTGGCCGGCGCGCCGAAGTCACGGATCTGGACGCCCGGCAGCGAGTAGCGGAATCTGCACCGGGCGAACGGTGCGGACGCCTGCGAGGCCGAGGCGAGCGCCGTGCCGCCGGGCGGCCTCAGTCCCCGCCGCCGTCGCGGATGCGCGCGATCTTCCGGTCGCGATCCGTCGCGAAGCGCCCGAGGTCGCGGCGGTGGTTAGCCTCGAGTTCCTCGCGGGCGGCAGGCTCCATGGGGGCCGCCCGCGCCGACTCGTACAGGATCCTGGACTCGGCGACCTGCGCCTCGTAGGCGCGCCGGACTTCGGCAATCGCCTCGCGCTGCGCCGCGGTCAGCGCGACCGCTTCCACGCCCGCCGCGGCGTCCTGCCGCTTGAGCTTCTCCATCGCCAGATCGAAGGCGCTCTTCGGTGCTCCGTCCGTCACGCTCGTCTCCCGGTCAAGGCGCTACGGCGCGGACCCCTGCCGCGGATACCAGTCGCCATCGCGAACCTCGATAGGCTCGTCCGCGAGCGCGTCCCGCAGCGCCTGGATCGTGGCGGCGATCTCCTCGACGTTGTCCGGCCGCGGCTGGTCGCGATTGCCGAACCAGCGCGCCGTGGCGTTGTCGTAGTGGATGAGGTAGACGATCTCCGGTTCGAACGTCTTGACGCACTCGGCCACCGGCCGGGGGCGCATGCGGTCGAGCGGCAGGTTCATCGGCATGAACGCCACGGTAATGTCCTTCAGCGCCTGAATCTCCGGGACGCACTCGCCCACCCCGGAGAAGAACAGCCGCCGCCCGCCCAGCGTGACGACGTAGCCGTTCGCCTCGCCGGGCGGATGCCAGGGCTGTCCGGGCGTCATGTCGTAGGCGGGAACGGCCTCGACGGGCACCCCCGCGAAGACGCCCCGCTCGCCGTTCGCGAGGACCTCGCCGTCGCCGAACCGCGCGTGAGCCGCCGCGGTCAGCACGACCGGCGCACCTGGTTTGCGCAGCTGCGCGATCGCCGCCGGATCGAGGTGATGCCCCGGATCGTCGGTCACCAGGATGAGGTCGGCCGGCCTGGCTGCGGAAAGATCGCCGGCGCTCCACGGATCGATGTGCACGACCGTGCCGGCATGCTCGATCTGCACGCTCGAATGCAGGATCGGCGTGATGATGATGTCGCCGCCCTCGGCCGCAATCCGGTCCGACGGTTGCGCCGACAGCGGCGTGCAGCCGAGCAGGATCCACGCGGCGAACGCCGTGCCAGTCGGAAGTCGCATAAGGGCAACGATTGTAGCAACCATCAGGCGCCGGCCGCAGCATCGCCCGGGCGCCGGGTGCGAGGCGGCCGGCCGGTGCGGGCCAGCCGGCGTGCATCCTCGACGTAGTAGGCGAAGGCCTCCCGCACCCGCGACAGGAAGCGTTTCAGCTGCGCCCTGTCGTTGGGATCGGGCAGGACCTCGGAAACCTTGAAGGGCGGCTTGATGATGGCGGCACAGACGGTCGAGTGGACGCGCCGGTCGAAGTTGGCGACGGCGATCGGCACTATCCACGGTTCGGGTTGCACGCTGGCGGCGAGGCGGAATGCGCCCGGCTTGAACGGTCCGGGTGAGTCCTCGGTCCAGTAGCTGGTCCCCTCGGGGCTCAGAATCAGGTTCGTGCCGTCCCGCAGATACCGGCCTGCGGTCTCGAAGAACTCGCTGCGGCGGCTCTCGCGCTGCGCCTCCGTCTCCTCGATCCGGTCGGACTCGGGCGTATAGACCGCGATGTGGCCCAGCCGGTCGTAGTACGCCTGATGCCCGTACTCGGTACCGCGGCTGTGCCGCACGACCCGGATGCCGCTGTCGCCGTAACGCGGATCCAGGATCATCGCGCTGACGAAGTGGGAGTCGAGGGTGAGCTGAAAGTTGTTGGGCAGCGTGTTGTATACGTGGTTCTTGAGGTGGTTGAAGATGAAGATGTGCCCCGGGGCGGCGGGCAGATGGTGCTCGCCCTCGACGACGTAGCGCATCCGGCCGAACGCCTCGCGGAACCCGCGGGCGCAGAGCTTGCGGACGTCGCGCGGCGGCATCTCGGGCGGCGCCGTGACCACTGCGTGGTAGACCTGCCGGAGCGCCTCGAAGAACTCGTGTTCCCGCCTGACCTCCCCCAGCAGATCCTGGCAGAGCTGCGCCAGCGAGCGCTCGAGGGCGTCGGGGCTGTCAACCAGACGCTCGAGGAGCCCGAAGGCGTCGCCCAGCGTCAGGTGGCTGTCGAGCAGGTGCGGCAGCCGATGAATGAAGGAGTTGACGCTGAGCTGCGTGCAGCTCTGCTCCAGGAGGTTGCGAATCGCCAGCCGCTCCTGCGCGAAGCGCCGGGAGATGAAGACGGCGCGGGCCGACCGCAGATGGCTGGCGACCAGCCACAAGAGCCGGCGCATCAGCGCCAGCGCCAGCCGCGGGTCGTTCTCCAGGGCGGACTGCACGCGCTGCGGGTCGATGCGGTACAAAGTACAGTCGCGCATCGCCTGCACCGACGTCTGGCTCGACTCGATGCACGCGATGCCGGCGAGCGCCACGACCGAGCCCGGATTCGACAGCGTCCGCAGCGCGAATGCCTCCCGCATGCCGGCGGGGCGGTAGTTCAGCGCCACGCGGCCCGTGGCCAGCACCCACAGCCCCGGGTCGCGGCTCCCCTGCGCGACGATGGGCTCGCCTCGGCAGAAGTAGCGGCTCTCGACCGCTTCGGCGAAGCGGCGCAGCTGCGACTCCTCGAATACCTCGAAGAACGCCGAGCGGCGGAACAGCTCCATGACGGGCGGCGGCGCGCGGTTGTAGGTCTCCTCCTCGCCCTTCGTGTCGAGCGACTGCCCGAAGTTCACCGGCGTCTGTGAATGGCGCACGATCCGCGCGCGCCGCTCGGACAGCACATCGAGACAACGGCCGAGAATCAGCTCGAGGAAGCCCGCGCCCAGCGCCGGATCGTCGGCGAAAAGCGTCGCCAGCGCCTGGTGGCTGAACCGCAACGTGCGGCAGTCGGTCCGGCAGACCACGGTGGTGGAGTACCGGCGGGGCTCGAGGAACCCCGACCAGCCCACCGGCGTCCAGGCCGCGCTGATCTGCCCCACTTCGATGTCCTCGTTGCCCTCCTCGATGCGGTTGCGGAACTGCACCGTGCCCTCGGCGACGAGAAATACGTGGGACGCCGGCGCGAACTGGTGCGCCAGGGTCTGTCCGGCCTCCAACTGCTGCGGCTCGGCCAGTGCCGCCAGCCGTTCCCATGCCAGCGCCCCGTCCCGCCCGAACCCTGCGCCGGCGGCGGCGGCGTGAGCGATAAACTCTTGCCTCGTGTCATCCATGCGTCAGTCCGACTCTACAACGGTCCGCGCCACCCGCCCGCCCCTCACCCGACCCGACGACTTCTTCACGTTCTGGTCGGAGACGTTCGACGCGTTGGCGCGGACGCCCGCCAACCCGCGTTTCGGCATCCCCGTAACGTCCCCCGAGGGCGCCCGCGTCCTGCCGGTCCGCTTCGCCTCGCTGGACGGCTGCGACATCCAGGGCTTCCTCGTCACGCCCGACACCACCCGCCACGGTGGGCCGGCGGCGGGCCGACGGGCGCTCGTCGTCACCACGCACGGCTACAACTCGCAGTGCAATCCCGTGCTCGAGGCGCGTCACGCGGCGGCCTGCGGGGCCGACCTGTTCTGCTTCGACGTCCGCGGATTCGGCCTGTCGCGCGGCGGCTGCCCGACCCATCCGCGCGGCTACGTGCTCACCGGCCTCGCCGACCCGTACACATCGATTCTCCGGGGCGCGGTCTGCGACTTCGTGCGCGCCGCGGAGGTCGGAACGCTGCTGCAGGCAGGCGGGGCCGGCACCGCGTTCCACGGGCGCAGCTTCGGCGGCTCGCTGGCGCTCATGGCCCAGGCCGTGTCGGGCGTGGCCGACTATCTCGCCGTGGCCGTGCCCACGTTCGGCTGGACCGCCGGCCGGCGGCGGCTGGCCCGCGGCGGATCAGGGCAGGAGATCAACGATCACCTGGCCCGCCATCCCTCGGACGAGGCCGCGGCGCTGCGGACACTCGCCTACTTCGACACCGTCAACTTCGCAGGTCGTGTCCGCTGCCGTGCGCTGGTCGGCATCGGCCTGGACGATGCGGTGGTGCCGCCCGCCACCGTCTACGCCATCGCCAACCACATGGTGCCGCGGCCGGAGATCATGGAGCTGCCCGTGAGCCATACCGACAACCCGGAGGAACGCCACTGGGTGCGGTTCGACAGCCGCTGGACCGCCGCCGTGGCCGCCGGGCTGGCCGCCCGAGCCGACCGGCTCTGACACACCGCCGACCACGCCCGCCGGCCGACGTCTACTACGCGCCTACTCCGCGCCGAGCCACGCCAGAATCGCCGGCGTGACGATCTCGGGCACCTCCGTGTGCGGACCGTGGCCGATGCCGGGCAGGACCATGAGCGTCAGCGGCGCATCGACCCAGCGCCAGGTGTCATTGACGGTCGCGGGCAGGAACGCCCGGCTGTCCTTGCCGTAGATGAGCAGTGTCGGCGCCTGGACCGCCGGGAACTCGCCGGTGCGGAAACCGAAGCCCTCGGTCTCGAGCGTGAACGGCGGGCGCGGCCAGTTGGCCTTGTAGAAGTTCCCGACCGACTCCACGTCCAGACGCTCGTACGCAGCCGCACGCAGCTCGGCCAGCTCGGGCGTATCGCCCGGCCGCGCGGGTGCGCTGCGTATCCGCTCACCGTACGCGGTGGGGGCGTCCGGGTCCTCCTGCATCCCACGCTGGAAAAGGCTCGCCTGCTGCTGCGCCGGACTGGAGGCCAGCTCGCGGATCAGGCCGGCGGGGTGGATCGTGCCGATCGAGACGAGCCGCTCGGTCTGCTCGGGATGGGTCATGGCGAAGTGCCAAGCGTAGAAGCCGCCGCTGTCCTGGCCGACGATGACTGCCTTGTCCGCGCCGAAGTGGCGAATGATCGCGGCTATGTCCCCGGAAATCTTCGCCATCGTGTAGTGCTCGACGCCCTGTGGCTTGCCGCTCTCGTCGGTGCCCCGCGTCGACATGACCGCCACCCGGTAGTGCTCCGACAGGGCGACGAACTGGTGGCGCCAGTCGAACCACGGACCGCTGATGCTGTGGACGAAGACGACCAGCGGTCCCGCGCCGGCGGTGTGGAAGACGATCTCGACGCCGTCGGAGTCGACCCTGCCCTCGGTGGCGGTGACGGCGGTCCCCCGCCAGTCCGTGACGGTCACGTCGGCGAGTGCCGCCGCGGGTGCGAGAACGACAGCCACGATCAGCAGCCGGCACAGCATCCTCATGACATCTCCCTTCACACGGAGTCTTTCGGCCGTCCTGCGCGGCCAGTCTACCAGCCCGGGCAAGGCCCCAAGGCGCGCAGAACTTCCCGGCGGCGTCCGGGACTGACGCCCCCGGCGGGAGATCGTGCCATGATGTAGCGGGTCTCCGGAGTCGCATTCTGCGTCACACCAAGATTGTCGCCACCCTCGGACCGGCCTGCGCATCCGACGCCGCGGTGGACGCCCTGCTGGCGGCCGGGGTCGACGTGTTCCGGGTCAACTCGTCGCACGGCAGGCGCGACGAGCGGCGGCGCATGGTGGAGCGGGTGCGCAGCCGCGCCGCCCGGGCCGGCCGCGTCGTGGCCGTGCTCCAGGACCTCGCCGGTCCCAAGATCCGCATCGGGCCGCTGGTCGAACCTGACGGCGTGCAGATCGAGGCGGGTGCGCGGCTGCGGATCGCCGTGGGTGAGTTCCCCGGTGACGCAAAGCGCGTATCGACGACCTGCGAGCCGCTCGTGACGGCGGTGCGCGGCGGCGAGCCGCTGCTTGTCGACGACGGGCGCATCGTCCTGCGGGTGGTCGCGAGCGACGGCGCCGAGATCATCGCCGAAGTGGAGCACGGCGGTCTGCTCGCCCCCCGCAAGGGCATCAACGTGCCGGGCATCGACCTGCCGCTCTCGGCCGTGACGGCCGCCGACAGGGAGGAGATTGCGGCGGCGGCCGCGATCGGCGTCGACTACCTCGGGGTCAGCTTCGTCCGGACCGGCGACGAGCTGCGCAAGGCGCGTGCCATGGCGGACGGGCACGGCGCGGACCGGGTCGGCCTGGTCGCGAAGATCGAGCGCCCCCAGGCGCTGGACCACTTCGACGACATCCTTGCCGCTGCCGACGCGGTGATGGTGGCGCGCGGCGACCTCGGCCTGGAGATTCCGCTCGAGCGCGTGCCGCGCGTTCAGAAGGATCTGACCCGCCGTGCCCGGAACGCCGGCGTGCCGGTGATCGTGGCAACCCAGGTGCTCGAGTCCATGCGCCACGCCCCGCGACCCACGCGGGCGGAGGTGAGTGACGCGGCCAACGCCGTGGACGACGGCGTCGACGCCATCATGCTGGCCGGCGAGACCGCGGCCGGCGAGTACCCGGTGCGCGCCGTACAGACGCTCGACGCGGTGCTGCGCGATGCCGAATCCGCGGCGCCGGAGCGCGTGGTTCCGGGCGACATCGGCGACCCGCACGACCGCGCGCTGTGCGCTGCGGCCGTGACGCTGGCCGCCGCCGCGAGCGCCACGGCCATCGTGGCTGTCACAGGCAGCGGCACGACCGCCCGCCGGATCGCGGCGTTGCGGCCTCCCATCCCGGTCTACGCCGCAACCGCCGACGCCGCCGTGGCCCGTCAACTGACGCTCTGCCGCAGCGTGGTGCCCCTGGTGGTGCCAGCCGATCGGCTCGCGGTGGGACAGCTCAAGCCCGAGCTGGCCCGCCGCGGCATCGTCGGTGCCGGCGACGCGGTGGTAATCGCCCGCGTGCACTCCGACCTGGACATGGAGAACGCGAACTTCGTCGAGCTGCAGCGCTTCTGAGCGGCGCATGCGGACGCCGCCGGTCGTCCCGCGCCGGTGCTACACTGGACGCTCGCCGGCGGGCACCGCGCCGTACCGGAACAGGAGGCAGCATGGGCAGGTCGCCACGTCGTCTCTCGCACCTCACGCGCCGCGAAGTATTCGGTCTGCTCGGCGGGGGCGCCGGCCTCGCGCTGGCAGTCGGATCCGGGCGCGCGGCCCCCGTGCGCCAGGCGACGGGCGGCGGCGCAGCAGTGGGCGGCCCGTTCCCGGCGGGCGCCGTCATCCGCGCCATCCTCGAAGACCTGGCACCCGAGGCGCTGGCCGGCGGCGCCACGCTGTTCCACGAGCACCTGGACCTGTTCCAGGGCTACAGCAGCCCGCCCGTGGAGCGCGACCCGGCAGCGGGGCCGTTGACCGCGGCGCAGGCCGAGGCGTTCGTGGCACTAGTCGCCGAGGAACTGCGCATGGCGGCCGGCGACGGGATGAGCTGCATCGTGGATGCAGGCATCCACCGGCGCTCGGAGCGAGAGCTCGAATTCCTGCGGCAGATGTCGTCGCGCTCCGGCGTGCCGGTGGTCGTGGCCGGCGCCTACTGGCGGGCGCCCTTCCCGGACGACGTGGCCGGCCTGGACGTGGACGAGCTCACCGCACATTTCGTGGACGACGCGCGGGCGCAGAACTGGGGCGCGTTCGGCGAGGTAGGCACCTCGATGACGATGCTGGACGTCGAACGCACCTTTCTGCAGGCTGTCAGCCGCGCCCATCACGTCACGAACCTGCCGATCTTCACGCACACGGAGCACGAGGGCTGCCGCCCGTGCGGCCTCGAACAGCTCGATGTCCTCGAGGCGGAGAACGTCGACCTCGGCCGCGTCTGCGTCGGACACCTGTCCGACGTCACCGCGGAGCAGGACCCTGGCTGGACCTCGCACTTGGAGATCGGCCGCCGCGGCGCCTACCTCGGCTTCGACACGGTGGGCCGGGCGCTGGGCCTGGAGACCTCGCCGGACATCCCAGAGGCCGACAAGGTCCGGATGGTGTTGAACGTGCTCGAGGCCGGCTACGAGGATCAGGTGCTGCTGGCGTCCGACTTCGCTGCCTCGCGCGATCTGAAGTCCAACTGGGGCAACGGTTTCGCTACCGCCATCGTGCAGTTCGTGCCCAAGCTGCGGCACGCGGGCGTGGACGACGCCACGCTGCACAAGATCACCGTCGACAACCCCCGGCGGTTTCTGGCATTCGTACCGCAGGAGGCTTAGCCATGCCGCTGAAAGACCGGATGGTCGTACTGCTCGTCGGCGTGCTCGCCGGTGCGTTCGCCCCGACGGCGGAGGCGCAGCAGGCGCTGCCGGATCCGCCGCGGGCCGACCGGCAGCCGATGGGTCTCGCGGCGCCGCGCATCACGCCGCTGCCCGCGGCGGAGTGGACCGACGAACACCGCCGCCTGGCAGAGCAGTACCGCGGCGACGGGCGGGCGGACAACCAGCTCCACACCCTGCTCAACGTACCGGCCATCGTGGAAGGGCTGATGCCGATCACCGTCTACCTGACCGAGGAGTCCACGATCCCGGCGCGGCACCGCTCACTCCTGATCCTGCGCGCTGCGTGGCTATGCGGCAACCAGCCGCTGTGGGCCACGCATGCGGCACGTGCGCGCGACGGCGGCCTGACGGACGACGAGATCCGCCGGGTGGCCGAGGGGCCGGACGCGGCGGGCTGGGACCCGTTCGAGCGCACGCTGCTGCAGATGGCCGACCAGCTCTACCTGAACTCGTCGGTGACCGACGCCACGTGGAGCGCCCTGTCCGCGGAGTACGGCGAGCCCAACCTGATTGACGCGGTCGAGACGGTGAACCACTTCACCGTGCTCTCGATGATCTACAACTCGTTCGGCATCCAGCCCGATGCCGACACGCCCGACCGGCTGCCCGCGGACGTGCCGTACCGCGTCTCGGTGCCCGCCCGCGAGCCGCCGCTCGCCGTGGCGCGGTTCGAGCCCCTCGACGGGCCGGGCATCGCCGTCTCGCGCACGTTCGCGCGGCACCCCGCACTGGCTCAGCCGCGCAGCCGGCGGGCCAACTACATCAACCGCGTGTCGCCGCTCACGCCGCACGACCGGGAGATTCTCATCCTCCGCATCGGATGGAACTGCCAGGCGGTCTACGAGTGGGCCAAGCACGTCGGCACCGTCGGCCGCGCACGCGACCACGGCGTGGACCCGGTGGCCGTGGCACTGGGGCCCGACGACCCCGGTGCGGATGCGTTCGACGCCACGCTGCTGCGCGTGGTAGACGAGCTGTACCAGCACGCGATGGTCTCGGACGAGACCTGGAGCGCCCTGACCGCCGAGTACGACACCGTCGAAGCGATGAGCGCGGTGTACACACCGAGCTCCTACCGCGCGACGTCGATGTCGCTCAACACCTACGGTGTGCAGTTGGAACCGGGCGACGAGAGTTTTCCGGACGTCCCGTTGCGGTAACGCCCGGCGGCGGGGAGCCGCCGCGCGCTACGGCTACAGCCTGACCACGTTTTCGGCGGCGGGGCCCTTGCCGCCTTCGACCACCTCGAACTCGACCCGCTGCCCCTCGGTCAGGCTCTTGAAGCCGTCGCCCTGAATGGCGGAATAGTGGACGAAAACGTCCTTCTCGCCATCGTCACGGGTGAGAAAACCAAAGCCCTTGCTGTCGTTGAACCACTTGACCGTACCGGTGACTGCCATGACCGTACTCCTGCAGCTTGAATCGTCGGAGTCCGGTCCTGCCGTACGCCGACAACAACCATGCGCGATTTTCCGCGCGTTCGGCACCCCGACAGGGGTGCCATGTTCAGCATCCGCAAACGGGAGAATGGACGAGCCGGCGCCTGTTGTCAAGTGGCGGGGAGCGGCGCGAGCCGGCGTGGCGGCCTGTCGCCGGCGGACGATGAGGCTCCGGCAGCCGCGGCGACTGACCGGATTCACATGAATCCGGTCAGTCGGGCAGCCGGAAGACAATCAGCCCCGGCACGTCGCCGCCGACGGTCACCGCAATGTGCTGGCTGCCGTCGAGCAGGTAGGTCATGGGACTCCCGAGGGCGCCCGCGGGCAGATCGAGCGAGCCGAGTTCGGCGCCGCTCAGCTTGTCGTACGCCACCAGCCGGGGCCCGTTGTTGCTGCCGCCTGCGGTCAGCGCGTGCAGCAGCAGCGTCTTCGTGAGTAGCGGGCCGCTGCGGCTCGCATCACCGCCCACCGGCGGCAGATCGAGGTCGCGCAGCAGCGGATGGTTGCGGATCCGATCGCCGCGCCCCGTCGGAATCATCCACGCGTGCTCGCCGGTGTTCATGTCGATGGCCGTCATGCGCGTGTAGGGCGGCTTCCAGAGCGGCAGCCCGCGCGGCATCACCGGACCGGCCGTGGTGGAACGCCGGATGTAGCGCAGCGTCGCCGGCTCGTGCGGTTCGGGCTCGGTGAGCTGAATCGTCGAGTGGGCGTTGGTGGACGGCACATACAGATAGCCGGTTTCGGGATCGACGGCCGCGCCGGACCAGTTCGCGCCGCCCGCGACGGCCGGCCGCATGACGGTACCCCGCAGCGTCTGCGGCGTATAGAGCGGCCCCAGCCGGAAGCCCTCGACCGCCTCCACCGCCAGCTGGCGGATCTCGGGCGTGAAGTCCACCAGATCGTCAATCGACGTGCCCTGGTACTCGAATGCCGCCGGCCGCGTCGGGAACGGCTGCGTCGGCGACATGACCTCGCCCTCCAGGTCGGTGTCGGTCGCGACCGGCCGCTCCTCGATCGGCCATACCGGGTCGCCGGTGACGCGATCGAAGACGTAGACGAACCCCTGCTTGCTGACCTGCGCCACCGCCTTGATCTCGCGTCCGTCCACCGTGATGTCGAGCAGGTTGGGCGCGGCCGGCAGGTCGTAGTCCCAGAGGCCGTGGTGAATCATCTGGAAGTGCCACTGGCGCTGGCCCGTCTCCACGTCCACCGCCACCAGACTCTCGGCGAACAGGTTGTCGCCGAGCCGGTGCCCGCCGTAGTAGTCGTTGGTGGGCGTCCCGATCGGCAGGTACACCCAGCCCAGCTCCTCGTCACCGCTCATCATCGACCAGATGTTGGTGTTGCCGCTGTAGCGCCACGACTCGTTGAGCCAGGTGTCCGAGCCGTACTCGTCGGCGCTCTGCGGCACCGTGTGGAAGTCCCACTTGTGCTGGCCTGTCCGCACGTCGTAGGCGCGGGCCCAGCCGGGCGTCGCCTCGCGGGTGATCGTGCGGTCGTTGATGGTCGAGCCGATGATGATGGTGTCGCGGACGACAATCGGCGGCGACTGCGACGAGAGCGTCAGCAGGTTCAGGATGTCGCGCCGACCGCGCTCGGAGCGCGGGACGCCGGCGGTGAGGTCCACGCGCCCGTTGTCGCCGAAGTCGGGATCCGGCAGCCCGGTCTGCGCATCCACCGCGACGAGGTAGCCGTCGCCGGTGCCCCACACGATGCGCGCCTCGCCGTCGTTCTCCCAGTAGGCCACGCCGCGGTGCCGCCAGCCCGCAATGGCAGGCGTCCCCGACTCGTAGGCGCGCGGATCGTGCACCCACAGTGTCTCGCCGCTGCGTGCGTCGATGGCGACCGCCCGGTAGAGCGGCGTGCTCAGGTACAGGACGCCGTCGACCATGAGCGGGGTCGCCACCAGCGCGCTGATCGACGGGCGCGACCGGGTGCGGGTCTGCCCGTCCCAGGCGGTCCAGCGCTCCGGCTCCTGCTCCTGCAGGATGTCGAACAGCCTGTCCGCCGCGATCAGGGTATCGCCGGCCGGGGTCGAGTGGACGAGATGGGAGTCGGCCGACTTCCAGTGCCACAGCACCTCGAGATCCGCAAAGTTGTCCGCCGTCACCTGGTCGAGCGGCGAGTACTTGGTGCCTCCGGCATCCCCGGCGTAGCTGCGCCACTCGCCGCTCGCCGGCGCCCCGTACTGCGCTGCCGCCGGCGCCGCGGCCAGAGCCGCCGCCGCGACCACCGCCCCTGCCGTACCAATCCATCGCATAGTCATGACCTCGGATGCCTGCGGCGCTGCGGTCTCATTCTAGCAGCCGGTGGCGAGCGCCCCGCGTTGCATCTAAGCGGCGCGGCCCCTGCCTGACAAGGCGCGACCAGGGAGAGTATCGGAAGGCGACGCCTGCCGGGCGCGGGCGGGCTGCGGCGCCGCTCGCCTGCAGCACGGACCTTGGCCGGAGGCTGCTAACATGACCGGGGCATGGCCACTTCCCGTTCGCTCGTCACGAAGACCCTCCTCGGGCTGGTAGTCCTAGGCCTCCTCTCGGTGCTGTTCATGCGCACGCTGCGCGACACGGTCAGCGCGCCCTACCGCATGCGCCCGGAGCACGTGACGGGCTGGCAGGTCGTGCCGGATCCCCCACTCGGTCCGGCGGGGCCGCTGCTCCTACTGGCGCCGCCCCACGAGCTGCCCCTGGAGCTGTTCCAGCAGGTCTTCGAACGGACCATGGAATCTATGAACGCGCCGCCGGCGTACGGCGTGACGCTCCTCCTGCGCAGCGAGTACCAGCGCGGGCTGGCGCCGTTCATCGCGGTGCAGGAGCTGGAGGCGCTCGCGGAAGAGGTGGGTCTGGCGGAGGCGGCGGTCGAACCGCGCTGCCTGGCCGTGCGGCGCGGGCTCAACACCGCCGAGCCGCGCAGCACGTACTTCGTCGTCTTCGAGCTGCCGGCGCTGCGCACCTTTCGCGAGCGCGTCGCCCGCCTGCTCGCGGAGCGCGGGGGCGATGCGGGGGCGTTCGACCCGGACGACTTGGCGCCGGCGCTGTACCTGGCCGCCACCGACGAGGGCCCGCGCACGTGGCCGGTGGCCGACGGGGCGGTCGAGCAGCAGTGCGTCGCGCCGGTGACGCTCGACACCCTCGGCAGTCCGCGCTGAAGCTGTCGCTGCGGGGTACTCAGGCCGACCGCGGCGCCCTCTGCCACCGCAGCCAGTGGTCGGCGAGCACGAGCGCGATCATCGCCTCGCCCATCGGCACGAACCGCGGCAGCAGGCAGGGGTCGTGCCGCCCCTTCGTGCTGATCGTCGTCGGCTCGCCGCGGCTGGTGACGGTCTCCTGCTCGCGCGGCAGGCTGCTGGTCGGCTTGACCGCAGCCCGCAGGACGATGGGCATGCCGGTCGAGATCCCGCCGAGCATGCCGCCATGCCGGTTGGTGCGGGTGGCCACCCGCGTCGCGCCTGCCGCACGCTCGGCGTAGAACACGTCGTTGTTCTCGGTGCCGCTCAGCGTGGCGCAACCGAATCCGACGCCGTACTCGACGCCGAGAACGGCCGGCAGGCTGAACAGCCCCTTCGCCAGGTCCGCCTTCAGCTTGTCGAAGACCGGCTCGCCCAGGCCCGCGGGCACCCCCGTGGCCACGAACTCCGCCACGCCGCCGATGGAGTTGCCCTCGCTCCGCGCGCGCTCGATGCGCGCGACCATCTCGGCCGCCCGGGCCGCGTCGGGGCAGCGCACGATGTTCGGCGTGCCGTCCGGGAGAAGCTCGACCTGATCCTGGGTGAGCGCGGCCGGGTCCGCCACCGGCGCGACCACCTCTCCCACCTGGCGGACGTAGCCGACCACCCGGCCACCGAAGGCGCCGGCAATCAGCTTCTTGGCGACCGCGCCGGCCGCCACCCGCACGGTCGTCTCCCGTGCGCTCGAGCGGCCGCCGCCCCGGTAGTCGCGCAAGCCGTACTTGGCATCGAAGCTGTAGTCGGCGTGACCGGGTCGGTACTTGTCCTTGATCGATGCGTAGTCGCGGCTGCGCTGGTCGCGGTTCGCAATCAGGATGGCGATGCTCGTGCCCGTGGTGCGGCCCTCGAACACGCCGGAAAGAATCTCGGGGCTGTCCGGCTCGTTGCGCTGCGTGACGATGCGGCTCTGGCCGGGACGGCGGCGTGCCAGGTCAGGCACCAGGTCTTCTGCGCCGAGCTCGAGCCCCGCCGGGCAGCCGTCGATGATGACGAGGTTCCCGGGGCCGTGCGCCTCGCCGGCCGTCGTGATCCGGAAGGCCTCCCCGAAGCTGTTGCCGGCCACAATCAATCAAGCGGGGCTGCGCCCCGCACCCCCCGGCGTCCGCTTGCGGGGACCCCATGGCCCCGCGCCGCTCCCGCCGAGGCGCGCCGTGCGCGCCTTGCGGCCTGCACGATTCATGGGGCAGACCGCCCAATTGGACGAGGCGGCGCCCCGCACGTCCGGCTTCCGCCTGCGGGGACCCGGGCTCCCCCCGCTACAGATGTTCACGGTAGAAGGCGATCAGGCGCTCCCAGCAGTGCCGTGCGTGCGCCTCGTGATAGACCTCCGCCCGGGTGTCGTTGAAGAAGGCGTGATCGGCACCCTCGAACACGGTGATTTCGACCTGCTTGCCGGCGGCGCGCAGATCGTTCTCGAGTTGCCGGGCCGCCGCGGGCGAAACGAAGCCGTCCCGCTCGGCGAAGAAGCCGAGTACGGGTGCCTGCAGCGCAGCCAGATCGGGCTTCACATTGGGGTGAATGCCGTAGAAGTCCACGCAGGCGCCGACGCGCGGATTGGCACACGCGGCGTACAGCGACAGTTGTCCGCCCATGCAGAATCCAACCGTGCCGACGCGCTCGCCGGCGACTTCGTCCCGGGACAACAGGTAGTCGATTGCGCCGCGCAGCTTCTTCTCCGCGGCGGCGATGTCGAGGGCCATCATCAGCTTGCCGGCTTCGTCCGGGCTCGTCGTCGTCCGGCCCTCGTAGAAGTCGGGCGCCAGCGCGACGAAGCCCGCACCGGCCAGGCGATCCGCCACCGTCTGGATGTGGTCGACCAGCCCCCACCACTCCTGTATGACGACGACGCCGGGCCCGGCACCCGACGACGGGGTGGCGAGGTAGCCGCCGCCGCGGTCCCCGTTCATCGGAAACTGAACCATCGCACCCATGCCGCGCCCTCCGCCGAAATCACGACGATAGCACACCGCCGGCGGCCCGCCGTCACGGCAGTTCCGCCACGAGCTGCCCCTGCTGGTCGACGAAGGTGACGCTGGCGCGGCCCTCGGCCGCCACGCCGATCACCAGCCGCGACTCGGCGGCACCGGTCATGTTGATGACCGCCGCCTGCTGCACCACCCCCAGCGTCACCCGCGGCCGGCCGGCGTCATAGAGCGTCAACAGCGGGGTGTCGCCGTCGTCCACCGTCAGCGCGGCGCTGCGCTGGCCGTCGCCGCCGAAGAGCACGACGCTGGGGGCCCCGCGTGTTCCGAGCTGCATCTGCAGCCGGCCCCGGCGGCCATCGGCGAAGCTCAGGACCGGCGTCCCCGACGCCGACCCGAGGATGCTGTGCCGGCGCTGGTCGTCACCGACAACCAGCAGCGTGTCGTCGCCCGCCAGGCGCGCCGACAGGCGGGGTGCGCCGTCCGCATTCAGCAGCTCCAACGCTGGTGCCCCGCCGTGCCCGACGCGGAACGCGCCGCGGACGCGGCCCTCCCCGTCGTGCAGCGCCAGCGACGCGGCGCCGCGGTCGTCGCCGGCGCTCAGGACGCCGCGCAGCGTGCCCGCGGCGTCGACCAGGTTCACCTGTGCGGTCGTGACCGCACGCGGGCCCTGGGCCACGACCCGGCCACCGAGCAGCAGCGTGGCCAGCGCCCCGCCGCAGAACGATGCGGCCAGCAGCAGGCCGGCCAGCAGCAACCTCTCATGCCTCATGGCACCCTCCTGGCCGTCAGGCTCACGGCGCCGCCGGGAACAGGTCCGGGTTGTCGGTGAACACGCCCGTGGCGCCGAGCTCGTCGAACAGATGGGTCATCAGGGCAGTCGCATCGTCGAACGGCTCCGGCACCCGGCCGGCGCGCACCGTGTACGGATGGAGCTCGAGCCCCGCCGCGCGGACCGCCCCGGCCCGCGCAGGATCCGCCAGCAGCATCGGGAACGCCGGACCCACGCCGTCGGCGTACTCGGCCACTTCCGCCAGGCCCTCGTCGGTCAGCAGGCCGCGCGTCCCCGGCCCTCCGACGAGCTGCACCAGGGGGTAGGTCTCGCCCGCCAGATCGCGCATGCGCCGCAGGCTCGCGGGGCTGAACGACTGTACGAAGACGGGCGTGGCCGCGCGGGCGACCGCCGAGTCGAGGCCATTGGCTGCGAGCACGCGCACCAGCTCCGCCTCCATGGCCAGTCCCAGCGCGTCGTAGGTCTCCGGGTCCTTCGTCTCCATGTAGAGACCCGCGTTGCCCTGCACCAGGTCGATGGCCTCCTGCAGCGTGGGGACGCGGGCCCCCGCGAATTCCGCGCTGAACCACGACCCCGCGTCGAGCTGCCTGACCTCGTCGAGCGTGAACGCGGCCACCGGCCACACGCGCCGCGGCCCGTCGGCCGTCTCGACCGTCACGCTACGGTCCGGGAACACCTCCTCGACGTCGGTCGTCCGCTCGAGGGTCGTATCGTGGAGGCAGACCAGCCGGCCGTCCCGCGTGAGCTGCAGGTCCTGCTCCACGTAGTCCGCCCCCATCTCCAACGCCAGCCGGTACGCCGGCAGGGTGTGCTCCGGGGCGTAGGCGGACGCCCCGCGGTGCGCGATGTTGATCGGCGCCGCGCGCGGCGCCGGCTCGAGGTCGGGCGCAACGTCCCGGGTGGGCGGCGGCGCGCAGCCCCAGAGGCCGACGACCGCCAGCACTGCGATGCGGGTCGATACGACGTTCATCGAGGAGTCCGTGCAGCGGAGCCGGAGCTAGAGCGGCATCTGGATCTGCAGCAGCTCGTAGATACGCACCACGGCGCGCGGGTCCACGTTGCGGACGCGGCTGCCGTACTCCGCCTCGAACGCGCTCATGTCCACGCGACCGGCGGCGTCCTCGGCCGACAGCCCCTCGGCGCGCAGGTCCGCGACCTGCGCCCACAGGTCCCGGAGGTAGCGCTGGTACAGGTCGATCTGCTCGCGCTCGCGGAACGGCTCGCCGTGACCCGGAACGATGACGTCGAAGTCCAGCTCCTTGAGGCGGCCGAGGCTCGCCGGCCACTCGTCGATGAACGCGTCGCCCATGTACGCGAGGCGCGGCGCACCCGGCGACCCGACCAGGAAGTCGCCCGTGAACGCGATGCGCTCGGCGGGCAGCAGGACGATGGTGTCGCCGCCCGTGTGCCCGCGCCCCACGAAGTGGAGCTGCACCTCGCGCCCGCCCTTGTGGATGGTCATCGTGTCGCTGTAGGTGAGGTTGGGCGGCGTCACCACGGTCTCGCGCAGTGCGGTCTGGTGGGCGCGGGCAATGCGGAGGTCGGTCTCGAGCCCCTCCCGCTCAGGTCCGTCGGCCGCGGCGACCTGCTGTTCGAGCCGCGCGATCTGCCCCGGCACGGCCGCATCGAACGACCGGTTCGTGCGCTGCTCCAGCACGTTGCTGAGGTGCATCCGCCGGACGTAGTCGTGCCCGATCACCTCGACGTCGTCGCCGAAAATCTGGTTGCCGTGTGCGTGGTCGAAGTGGTAGTGCGAGTTGAACACGTAGCGAATCGGCTTGGACGTCAGCTCGGCCTGGATCTGCGCCACCAGCGTGCGCGCCGCGGCGGGAGTGACGCTGGTGTCCACCAGCATCACGTGGTCGTCGTTGATGATGACCAGCGAGTTGCTGAAGACGGTCATCGCGCCCGTGCCGATGGCGAAGTGGACGCCGTCGGCGAGCTCCTCGAACCGATAGGCGGGACCGTCCGGAACAGACGTCGATTGCCCGCGTGCAACGGCCGAGACCGACGGGTCGACCAGCCACGGGAGGCCGGCGAGCAGTCCGGCCATGGCGAGCAACAGCAGCAGACGTGTCATGAGCAATCCTCGCATCGAATCCTGTCGTCGGCGCGGAAGTGCGCCGCTGCCATTCTAGCAACCGCTCTGCTCGTGCCGCGAACCATGGGAGCCGCACACGCCGACTGAGCGGACGACCAGGGGCCGCTGCCGCAGGAGATGGATTCAGATTTCTCGATGCCCGCACTGCGTCTCTGCGTGGCGCGGGTGCCCGACGCGCACCCGCGGCCAGACTACATGCACCGGTGGCATCGGCGAGCCGGTCGCCCAGTTCCTCGCGCAGCGGCGTCGGCAGCAGCGGCGGTGGGATACGGGCCGTGCCACTTCCCGTTGGCATCGCCGCGCGGCTTCCGCTTGTCGGTACCTTGGCCGTGCTTGCAGAACCCGCAGTGCCCTGCGTGGACCACGGCCTTTTGCTCCGCGGTCCAGTGCTCGTACACCCAATAGTCCAAAGCGGATCTCTCCATGCCGCTCATGGCCGTGACCTCCCCACTCGCAACGTCTAGAAACTTTGCCCGTGTCAAGCCGGTATCGCGGATGAGCGCTCTTAGAAGACCGCGGCCCAGCTTCCGGTGCCTCGGTACCGTGAGTCGGCGGCCGGTCGGCCCGATCAGGATGATGTGGCTGCCTTCCGTGCGATCGAGGGAAAATCCGATCCGCCCGACTATTGTCACGAAGTCGTCTCCGGAGAGAACAGGGAGCCGCACGACAGCTACGCCCGCACTTCGATGATCTGAAATTCGGACGATGCCGGCTGCGCCGCCTCGTGCTCCCGCAGACTCGCCAGATAGCCTTTGATCGCTTCCTGGACGTTGTCGAGCGCCTCCTCCCTCGTCCGCCCCTGGCTGTGGCACCCGGGGAGCGTCGGGCAGCTTGCCACCTCCCAGCCGTCCTCGTCCGTCTGGAACACAACCAGCAGCCTCAGGACTTCGCCGTCGTCCTGATGCCCGGCGTCCGGATCGAGCAACGGGTCAGGATCGCCAGCCGCACGAGGCGGCCCCTCTCGATCACCTCGAGGACGACGCAGCACTCGATCAAGCAGCGAGCCAGTCTTCCCGGCCGCACGAGGCGGAGCGCCGGCAGCTGCCGGCGCGGGTCCGTGGTACTCGACGATGTCGAAGCCGAGCCTCGAGAGGATCCGATGCGCGTCCTGGGCCGTGAAGCCCAAGGGCGGCAGGCCGGTTACCAGCCGCAGGACCTGCTTGATCGGAAAGCTCCGTCCGTGGAGTTCGACGAAGTACTTGTTGCGGCCATCGATAGGAGCCGGCGGAACATCGCGCGTTGCCGCCAGGATGTCGGCCCGCGTGATTGAGAGCGCCGCGCCGCGCAGTATGAAATTCATTCGAATAATTCTCCTTCTTTCCAGTTCTTCGTATCATTGTATGCTCGCAGCTGCTCCGTCAAGAGTGAACAACGGTCGCGCGAGCCACGCCGAAGGACGCCGAGCCACCGGATCCATGCCCCTGCATGCACGAGCGCTGAGCGCGGACGACGAAGCATTGGATCCCGCTGTCGGTTCCGGTACGCTGCACGCACACCTTGGACGCCGTCATCCGACTGCTGCGCGACCTCGTCGCCATCGATTCGGTCAACCCGTCGCTGGCGCCCGGCGGCGCCGGCGAGGCCGGCGTTGCCGAGCGTGTCGGGGCCGAGCTGCGGGCGGCCGGGGTCGACGTCGAGTTGACCGACGTTGCGCCCGGGCGGCCGAACGTCGTCGGGGTCATCGAGGGCCGGTCGCCGGGCCGCACGCTGCTGCTCTGCGGGCACACCGACACGGTTGGCGTCGACGGCATGGCCGCGCCGTTCGATCCCGTCGAGCGCGACGGCCGGCTGTACGGGCGCGGCAGCCAGGACATGAAGAGTGGCGTCGCGGCCATGGTGGACGCGGCCGCCGCGGTCGCGCGGCGCGGCGGTCTGCCGGCCGGACGGCTCGTCGTGGCGGCGGTGGCCGACGAGGAGCACGCCAGCGCCGGCGCCCAACGGCTGGTCGCCGGGCACAGGGCCGACGGCGCCGTCGTGACCGAGCCGACGGATCTGCGGGTGGCCACGGCGCACAAGGGCTTCGAGTGGGTCGAAGTCGAGACGCGCGGACGCGCTGCGCACGGCAGCCGACCGGCGGAGGGTCGCGACGCCATCGCCCACATGGGCCGCGTACTGGGGCGCCTCGAAGCGCTCGATGCGACCCTGCAGGGCGGCCGGCGGCACCCGCTGCTCGGCAGCGCCTCGCTGCACGCCTCCACCATCCAGGGCGGGCAGTCCCACAGCATCTACCCCGACCGCTGCGTCCTTCGCTTCGAACGGCGGACGCTGATCGGCGAGCCCCCGGACGCGGGCCTGACGGAGGTCCGCGCCGCTCTCGACGCCCTCGGCCGGGACGACACCGAGTTCGAAGCCTCCGCCCACCAGCTGATGACTCGCCCGCCCCACGAGATTGCCGACGGGCATCCGGTCTGCCGCAGCCTGGCGCAGACGCTGGAAGCCCGCGGCCTGGACGCCGCCCCGACCGGCATGTCCTTCTGGACCGACGCCGCCATCCTCGGCCGCGCCGGCACGCCGGCGGTCCTGTTCGGCCCGGCCGGGGCAGGCCTCCACGGTTCGGAGGAGTTCGTGCGAATCGACTCGGTGCTGGTCTGCCGCGACGTACTCGTCGATCTGGTGCGGGCGTTCTGCTGACGCGCGGCCTATACTGGGCGGCGCCATGTCGACGCTGCCCACCGCCGGAACGAAGGCCCCGGCGTTCGCCCTGCGCGATGCCTCTGGCAATCCGTGCGAGTTCGGACCCGAGCGCTCGGGTGCGCCCGCGACGCTGCTGTTCTTTTTCAAGCACGACTGCGCGACCTGCGACCTGACCGCCCCGCTCGTCGAGCGGGTTCACAGCGCGCTGTCCGCCGCCGGCCTGCGCGTGCAGGGCGTGTCGCAGGACGACGCGGCGCTGACCGCAGCCTTCGCAGAGCGCCACGGACTCTCGCTGCCCCGCGCGCTCGACGCGGAGCTGCTCGTTTCGGAGGAGTACGGCTTCGACGCCGTGCCGGCCCTGGTGCTGACGGCGCCGGACGGCGTGGTGCTCGCGAGCATGGAGGGCTGGTCGCAGGCGGAGTTCCTGGTGCTGGTGGCACAGGCCGCCAAGCGCTGCGGTGCGCCGGCACCCGCGGTCGAGCTGGCCGGCGAATCGTTGCCGGCACAGCGCCCGGGCTGCGCATCACGGGTGCACGATCCCGACGTTGCGCGGCGGCTGGCAGTTCGGCGGGGTACGGAGCGCCTCGCTTCGCGCCGCGTCCGCGTCCCGGCCGGCCCCGACCTGGACGAGTTCGAGTTCCTCGACGAGCGCGGGCTGACCGACGGCCTGCCGGTCGTGCCGCCGACCCCCGCGCGGGTGCTCCGCATGCTGGAGGGCACGTCGCGGCCCGCCACCGACGTGGTCGCGCACGTCCCGCCCAATCTGGCCCCGGCCACCGTCGAGAAGGTCGCCATCAGCGCCGTGATGGCCGGCTGCAGGCCCGAGTACCTGCCCGTCGTCATCGCGGCCGTCGAGGCCGCCTGCACCGACGCGTTCAACCTGCACGGCGTGCTGGCGACCACCTATTTCGTCGGGCCGCTGATCATCGTCAACGGCCCCATCCGCAACGAGATCGGCCTCAACTGCGGCGGCAACGTCTTCGGCCAGGGCTCACGCGCCAACGCCACGATCGGACGCGCCCTGCAGCTCCTGGTCCGCAACGTCGGTGGCGGCCGCCCCGGCGAGGTCGACATGTCGACGCTGGGGCAGCCCGGCAAGCTCGGGGCCTGCATCGGGGAGCGGGAGGAACTGAGCGGCTGGGAACCGCTGCACGTCGAGCGCGGATTCGACCGCGAGCAGAGCACGGTGACCGTCTTTGCCGCCGAGGCGCCGCGCGCCATCCGCGACCAGCTATCGCGCAACGCCCGGTCGCTCGGCGCGACGATGGGACTGGCGCTGGAGTCGATTGCTCACGTGAAGCTGCACGGGATGGATCAGGCGCTGCTGGTGGTGTCCCCCGAGCACGCGCGCACGTTCGAACGGGACGGCTACAGCAAGGACGACCTGCGCGCCCGCATCCAGGAAGTCACCGCCCGCCCGCTGCGCGACGTGCTCCCCAACGACGAGTGCCAGAAGGGCACCGTGCCGCGGGCGCTGCCGCAGGACTGGCTGGACGAAACCGGCCGCCCGACCCCGGCGGCTCTCGACCGCCCGTTCCCCAAGTTCGCCCGCCCCGAGCACATCCTGATCATGGTGGCCGGCGGCACCGCCGGCAAGTTCTCGGCCGCCGTCGGCGGCTGGGCCACCGGCGGCGCGGGTTCGAAGGCGGTCACGCGGGTCGTCGCACGGTAGGGTCCGGACTCACACGCGTGCCGGCACCCACGCAGCGACGCGAGAAGCGGCGGAGACCCGCCGCCGAGTGGAACACATGTCGGGTAGCGCCATCCTGATAGAGCAAGTCCGTGCGCGATTGGACGCGGACGACGATCTCGCCGTCGAGGTCGGGTTGCTCGTACTGGCGGCTCTGGACGGAAGGGAAGCCCTGGAGCGGGCACTGGCCGAGGACGCGCCAGCCCCGACCGACGCCGTGAGCGACTCGATCGGCAAGGTGCATGCACGGTCGCCTCGAACCTCCGCGAAGGCATACCTGCACTCGATTTCGGTCCAGGGATTCCGCGGTATCGGTGCGCGCGCAACGCTTGCCGTTGCGCCCGGGCCTGGGCTCACCCTCGTGATCGGACGTAACGGCAGCGGCAAGTCCAGCTTCGCCGAGGCCCTCGAGCTGCTGTTGACTGGCCAGAACCGTCGTTGGGCGACCAGGTCGGCCGTCTGGAAGCAGGGCTGGCGCAATCTGCACTGGGATGGGGCCGTCGAAATCGAAGCGAGCTTCACGATCGACGGCGAGCGGGCGCCGCGCGTTGCACGTCGCGAATGGCCCGAGGGCAGCGGAGACCTGGATGCCGGAGGGCCTACCCTGCTCGGCGCAGGTCGCGGCGATGGTCTCGCGTCGCTCGGCTGGGACGAGGCGCTGTCGACCTACCGCCCGTTCCTGCCCTACAACGAACTCGGATCGATTCCGGACTACAAACCGTCCGCCCTCTACGACCTGATGTCCGCTGCCCTTGGCCTCGATGTACTCGTGGCCGCGCGGAAGCACCTCCGTGATCTCAAACTGGAACGGGAGAAGCACTGCCGGGAGGTGGAAGCGAAGCGATCGAAACTGCTGGCTTCCCTCCAACCTGTAGACGACGAGCGGGCGCGCGAATGTGCCCGGCTGATCGAGTCGCCCAAGGCGAACCGTTGGGACCTCGATCGGGTGGAGACGGTCCTGGAGGGCGGGGACGATTCAAAGGGCGCCGGCGACATCGCCCTGCTGCGCGAGCTGGCCTCGCTGCGACCGCCGGATGCGGCTGAAGCGCAGTCAGCGGCGGCACACCTTCGTGCGGCGCTCGACGCGGTCGAAGGTGTGGCCGAGACGGACGCGGACCGCGCCCGGGAGGTTGCAGACCTGCTCGACCGGTCGCTGGCGTTGCACGCCGCGCACGGCGATCGACCTTGCCCGGTCTGCGGCGAGGGCGCACTGGACGGCGCCTGGCGCGTCCGAACGGAGGCCTTCGCGGCACGACTGCGCGAAGAGGCATCCGATGCAGTGCGGGCGCGGCAGGAACTGGACACGGCTCGGCACACAGCGCGGGAGCTGTTGGCCGCACCGCCGGCCGTGCTGCGACGCCGCGACGTGGAGGGAGTCGACACGGCACCCCTGTCAGCAGTCTGGGCCCGATGGCATGACCTGCCGGCCGGTGCTCCCGCGGCGGCCCTCGCGGCGCACGTCGAAGAGACCCACCCCGATCTGGTCGCTGCCTCCGAAGCCGTGCGTGCCGCAGCCACCCGCGAGCTGGAGCGCCGCGAGAACATCTGGCGACCTGCCGCGAGGGCCTTGCGCGAATGGCTGCCCGGCGCGCGGTCCGCCGCGGCGGCGAGCACGGCGGCTCGCGCATTGCGCGCCGCGGAGACGTGGCTCGACACGGAAACCGGCCGGATCCGGGCGGCGCGCTTCCGTCCCATCGCCGACGTGGCAGCCGCTGTCTGGAACGAGCTGCGCCAGAACAGCGCCGTTGCACTCGACAGCCTCGCACTCGCCGGCAGCGCGACGACGCGTCGCCTGCTTCTGGACGTCAGCGTAGACTGGGCCGAGGGCCAGGCGCTCGGCGTGATGAGCCAGGGCGAGCTCCACTCGCTCGCGCTGAGCCTCTTCCTGCCGCGCGTGCTGCTGCAGGATTCGCCATTCGGATTCGTGATCATCGACGATCCCGTGCAGGCCATGGACCCGGGCAAGGTCGACGGCTTGGCGCGGGTGCTAGAGAGAACGGCCCGCAAACGCCAGGTCGTCGTCTTCACGCACGACGAGCGCCTGCCGGAGTCCGTGCGGCGGCTGCAAGTCGCCGCGACGGTGATCGAGGTCAACCGACGCGCGGGTTCGGCAGTCGAGTGCACACCGACCCGCGACCCGATCAAGCAGTACCTCGACGATGCGCGCGCCCTGACGTTGACCGACGACATCCCCCCTGACGCTGCCGCACGTGCGGTACCGCTCTTCTGCCGCCTGTCGATCGAGGCAGCCTGCACCGAAACGGTACGGCGGCGGCGTCTCGGTCGCGGCGAACGGCACGCCGACGTGGAGGCGGCGCTTCTCTCTGCGCGAACGTTGCTCCAGAAACTGGCCCTGGCCATGTTCGACGATCGCGACCGTGCCGGAGACGTCATGCACCGCGCCAACGAGCGGTGGGGACGCTGGGCGGGCGACGCCATAGCCGAGGCGAACCGAGGTACGCACGCAGGCACGACGGTCGACCAGCTGGCAGCGTTGATCGAAGGAACCGCCCGTGTGGCGGACCGGGCACGCGGCCTCCGGTAGCCGCATGCGACCGTCCGAACTTCTCTCGGTGGCAAACCGCCTCGTGACCGGCGGGGATACGGCCCGCACCGCCGGGTGGCAGCGGACGGCCGCGGTCCTCGGGCGGCAGGCCATCGAGGAGACACTCCGGCTGTACTGGCAGCTCCGGGAACCGGGCCTGGAACGCTGCAGCACGCACGCGCAACTGCTGTGCCTCCGGGTGTACTTCGACAACACGGATCTGGCACAGGCAACCGCTGCAGCCTGGTCGGACTTGAGCCGCGCCTGCCACCACCATCCCTACGAGATCAACCCGACCGCCATCGAACTGCGGGCATGGCTCCAGGCGGCCGACCGCTTCGCCGGCGAAGTCACGCGGCAGGTGGCGGCCGCGGGACAACGGGGAAAGGACGAGGCGCCCGGCGACTGAGACGCGCGAGGGTCACGACCCGCGCCGCTACCGCCGAGGTGCGCCGGGCGCGCGTTGCAGGCAGGCAGGACCGGCCGCCGCGCGCGCCCGTGCGACGCGGTCGCCCAGCGCGTCCAACTCGGCCGGCGCACACGCCGCCTGCAGGCGCTCGAAGAAGCCGCGCTCCTCTCTGTGGATGTGGGCCGCGAGCAGGTAGCCGAACGCGGGCAGGCGCTCGTCGAGAGCCGCGGCGGGATCGGCCTCGAAGCCGCGAATCATCGCACGCATGGCCTCGTGGTCCGCGAGCAGTGACGCCACCTCACGGTCGCCGCCGGCCAGCCGTTGCCCGGCGGCCGGAAAGACGTGCGCCTCCTCGATCTCGAAGTGCACCCGCAGGTCGGCCTCGAAGAAGTCGATGAGCCGTCGCAACTGCCGCGCCCGGTCCGCAGGCCAGTCGGCGCGCGGGTTGGTCGCCCGGCCCAGGATGAGCCGCCGGGCCATGACGAGCCCGAAGTGGTGGTCGCGCGACAGCGGGACGAGGCTCGCGTGCCGTTTCATCTTCGACGAAAACGATCCGTCGTTTGTCCTCCGTGGCGCAAGGAAACCCGGTCCCGCGACCAACTCCTACGGGTCCAGGCTCGCCGTGTAGGCCACGATGTCGACGATGTCCTCCACCGTGAGGTTCGCTACCGCGGCGTCCATCAGATCGGACCACGCGCCGTTGCGGGCGCCGGTCTGCAGGTCGTGGAGCTGCCGCGCCATGTAGCTCGGCGAACGGCCGGCCAGCGCGGGCACCGGACCGATGCCGCGCAGGTCGTCCCCGTGGCAGACCGTGCACGCGACGGAGTTGGCGCCGCCCGTCATCACGATCTCGCGACCGCGCGCCACCGCGCCCGTCGGCACGTAGGCGATGAAGCCGGACGCGTCGTCGCGCAGCTTGGTGAGCGCGAGGTTCTCGGGCGTCTCGACCACGCGCGTGCCGATGGGCTCCGTGCCGCCGCCCTCGACCACCTCGTGGATCCAACCCGCGAAGCGCGTCACAGGCACCGTGTCGGTCTCCACGACGCGCACCCACGGCTTGAAGTCGATCGACGAGAAGTACTCGGCGGCGACGCGCGCCTCCGCGTCGGTGGCAGCCAGACCGATCCGCTCCATGAAGGACGTCGGCCCCATGCGCGGCTCACCGGGCTTGCGCAGGCCGTTCCGCCAGTCGGTCATCTGCTGCACGATGTACTCGTACGGCTGGCCGGCGACGCCGGCGTTTTCCGGCTTGCCCTGGCCGTTCGGCAGGTGGCAGTAGCCGCAGGCCGCCACGCCCGGGCCGCCGCCGCGGGCCACGACCTCCGGCATCGGCGGATGGCGGTCGGGATGCCAGTCGGGGGGGCCGTTGGCGATGGCAATGGCCGACCGCCGCATCAGCACGTCGGAGTCCGGCACCGTGACCACTTCGTGGGGATCGGGCGCCTCGGTGTCCGCGACCGGGTCGTTGAGCACGTAGGCCCACGGCAGCACGGCATTGGCCCCGTCCCGCTCCTGCTGCGCGTGCGCGTCCGCGCCGGCGGCGAGGCCGGCCACCGCCAACAGCACAATCCAGGCAACGCTCGACTGTCGCATCGCGTCCTCCTCGTGGTCGCGCGTCGTGCAGGCCGATTACTCGCGCCGAAACCGCCCCATCATACAAGCGATAGCGATGGATACGGGGACCGCGCCGCATGGCGCTCCGCGGTTCGCAGCGGCCCTGGTAGGATCCGGTCGGGCGCCAAGCGGAGCCGTAGGCGACGACCGGCTGGCCATGCCGGCAGCGCAGGCGGGCGGGCGCGCCGCGAACGTCGGGACGAGCAGCCGGAGGCGCCCGTGGACAAGCAGACGGTCGGATTCATCGGGCTCGGCCGCATGGGGCATGGCATGGCCCGCAACCTGCTGCAGGCCGGCGTGCCGCTGCTGGTGCACGACGTCCGCCGACAGGCGGCAGAACCGCTCGCGGCCGACGGCGCCGGCGTGGCCGCCAATCCGGCCGATCTCGCCGCGCGCGCCGACCTGGTCTTCCTCTGCCTGCCGTCCGACACCGAGGTCGAGGCAGTGCTCTTCGGCGAGCGCGGGGCGGCCCGGGGCGGGCAGTGCCCGGCGGTCGTCGACACGACCACGATGAACCGCGGCGCCGCCCTGCGGCTGGCCGGGCGGTGCGGAGAGGCCGGGCTGGCCTACGCCGACTGCCCCGTCTCGGGGATGCCGCTGCGCGCCGAGCGCGGCACGCTCACCATGATGTTCGGCGGCAGCGACGAGCTGTTCGCGCGGGCGCGGCCCTGCCTCGACGTCATGGGCGAGTTCGTCGTGCACTGCGGCAAGGTCGGCGCGGGACAGCTCATGAAGGCCGTCAACAACATCGTCTACGACATCAACATCGCCGCGCTGTGCGAAGTCCTGCCGTTCGCCGTGAAGGCCGGCCTGCAACCCGCGCAGCTCGCCGCGGTGCTCACGACGGGCAGCGCGCGCAGCTTCGCGGGCGAACACTTCCTCCCGCGCATTCTCGAACGCCGCTTCGAGGGCGACTTCCCGCTGCGCGCGGCCTGCAAGGACCTGGTCAACATCGAGGAGGCGGCGGCCAGACTCGATGCCACGCTGCCGCTGGTCGAGGCCATGGTGTCGACCTACCGGGCGGCCATCGCGATGGGCTTCGGGGACGAGCCGAAGAGCGCCATGGTCAAGGTCTGCGAGGCGCGTCTCGGCCAACAGGTCCGCGGCCAATAGGCTCGGTTGGCGCATGGGTCGAGACCCCGTCGCCAACCGCCACCCGGGCACCGGCAGGACCGGCGCATGAACGCAGCCAAGCCGCTCCGCAACGCCGCCGGGGAGCAGGTCTCGCAAGACGCCTTCGCACGCCGCCTGCTCGCCTGGTGGGACGCCGACGGCCGCAAGGACCTGCCCTGGCAGCAGGCGCGCACGCCCTACCGCGTCTGGGTTGCGGAAGTCATGCTGCAGCAGACCCAGGCAGCTACGGTCGTCCGCTACTTCGAGCGCTTCATCGCGCGGTTTCCCGACGTGGAGACCCTGGCGCGCGCCGACATGGACGAGGTGCTGCACCTGTGGAGCGGCCTGGGCTACTACGCCCGGGCGCGCAACCTGCACCGCGCCGCGGGCATCGTCGTACGGGAGCACGCCGGCGTCGTGCCGAACGATGCGACCGCGTTGCGAACGCTGCCCGGCATCGGGCGCTCCACCGCGGCGGCGATTGTCGCCCAGGGCTACGGCACGCGCGCCGCGATTCTCGACGCCAACGTCAAGCGCGTGCTGGCCCGCCGGCATCGGGTCGCCGGGCCGGTGTCGTCTGCGGCCACGCTCGGCGCGTTGTGGCGTCTGGCGGAAGCCCATACGCCTGCGGACCGGGCAGGGGACTACACGCAGGCCATCATGGATCTGGGCGCAACGGTCTGCCGCCGGACGCGCCCGCGCTGCGGCGACTGCCCGGTCCGGGAGGACTGCGCGGCCCGCGCTGCGGGCGACCCGGCGCGCTACCCGCAACGGGCGCCCCGCCGCCCGCGCCGCCTCGAGCGTAGCCGCTTCTTCGTGCTCGTCGATCCCGCCGGCGCCTGCCTCGTCGAGCGGCGCCCACCGCGCGGCATCTGGGGCGGCCTGTGGTCACCGCCCGAACGCGCCGCCGACCAGACCGTGGCCGGGTTCCTGGACCAGACAGGCATCGACGCGGGGCTGGTCGACCAGGTTCGCGCCGCGGACGTCTTCCGTCACGGCTTCACCCACTATGACCTCGACGTCGAGCCCGTCTACGTGCGCCTCAAGGCGCGCCCGGCGCAGGTCCGCGAGCGCGCCGGCCGCTGGATCGACCCCGCCGATCACCGCCTGGGCCTTTCGACGGTCGCGGCCCGGCTCGTCGCGACGGCCGCCGGAGCGCGCCGCTGAGAGGAGACGCTCTGAGCGCCGCCACCCGCACGGCGCGCCGTCACCACAGCCCCAGCAGGCGCCACCAGAGGCTGCCGGCGCCCAGCCAGATGGCGATGTGCAGCAGGCCGACCAGCGCTCCCAGCCGCCACCAGGTACCGATGTCGACGTTCCCGGCCCCGAAGAGAATGGGCGCGGCCGCCGTGCCGTAGTGCGTCAGCGAGGCGAACAGGTTGCTGAAGAAGGCCAGCACGAGGGCGGCCAGGACGGGCGGCGTCCCGACCGCCAGGGCCAGCGCCAGGAACGGCGCGTACAGGGCGCTGACATGGGCGGTGTTGGACGCGAAGAAGTAGTGCACGTAGAAATAGATCAGGCTCAGGCTCAGGAACGCCGGGAGCCAGTGTCCGGTCGCGAGCACACCCGACACCCGGTCGGTGAACCACTCGAGCAGGCCCAGCTCCCCGAGCTGGCTGGCCATCATCACCAGCACGGCAAACCAGATGAGCGTGTCCCAGCCGCTGCGCTCCTCCAGCAGGTCGCTCCAGGCCAGCGCTCCCGTGGCCAGCATGGCCGCCACCCCGGCCAGTGCCGTCGTCGTGGCGCTGATGCCGAGCGCGCCGCCGAAGATCCAGAGGCTCAGCAGGCCGACGAACACCACCAGCAGGATCCACTCGTCCCGTTTCATCGCACCCAGTTCCGCGAGCCGCCGGCGCGCCAGCGCAGGTGCCGTCGGGGTGTGCGTGATCTGCGGGGGATACAGGCGGTAGATCAGCAGGGGCACGAGCAGCAGACTCAGAACGCCCGGCACCGACGCCGCCAGCGCCCACAGGGGCCAGGAGAGCACCACGCCCTGCTGTCCAGCCAGCTCCGCCACGAGCGGGTTGGCCGCCATTGCCGTCAGGAACATGGCGCTGGTCACCACCACGCCCTGGTAGCTGGTCAGCGTTAGGAAGGCCGCGATGCGGCGCTCGGTGCCGCGCGCGACGTCGCTGCCCAGCGAGACGCAGAGCGACCTGAGGACCGGGTAGAGTACGCCGCCCGCACGGGCCGTGTTGCTGGGAATGGCCGGCGCCAGCACCAGGTCGGCCGCGATGAACCCGTACGCCAGCCCCAGGCTGCGCCTGCCCAGCACGCGCAGGAAGTGGCAGGCGATACGCGTCCCGAGCCCGGTCTTCACGAAGGCGGTGGCAATGAAGAAGGCGGCGACCACCAGCCACACGACGGTGTTGCCGAAGCCGGCCGTCGCCTCCGCAATCGTCAGCGTCCCGGAGAGCACCGCGAACGCGGCGGCTACGAACGCGACCGCGCCCATCGGCAGGGGCCGCAGCACGATGCCCACCATCATGGCTACGAAGACGGCGAGCAGTTGCCACGCCCGCGGCTGCACGCCCGCCGGCTCGGGGACGAACCAGACGACCGCGCCGACCAGCACCGCCGCGGCGAACCGCGGGACGTTCACCCGCGGCTCCCGTCCGGCGGACTGCGGCGCCTCGCCCGTCGCCATGGTTACGGGCGGCCTGCGATCGATGGTCTCGCGCCGGCAGGCGGCCCTGCTACGGTGGGTCTGCGACGCCGGCAGGTCGAAGCCTCGCCCGGGCTCGGGAGCAGGCCGAACGGAGGTGGGCAGGTCGCTCGACGCATCCGCGCCTGCAGCGTATCATGCGCCGGCGCAGGGCCGTTTGACGCGGATCCGCCGGCGGCATATTCTCCACGCTGACGCTGCCGTTCAGCAGGAGGCCGACCGTGACCAGACAGCCGCTCGTACCGCTCGCCGCGCTGGCGCTGTGCGCAACCCTCGCGTCCCCGGCCCCGCTCGCCGCGCAAGAGAGCGACTACACGCCGCCCCGCACGCCGTGGGGCGACCCCGACCTGCGCGGGCACTACCTGCCGGGGGCGTCGCAGCCGCTGGAGACGCCGCGGCTGGAACCGTGGGGCGACACGCAGTACACGGGCCACAACTACACCTTCACGCGCTTCTTCCGCCCCGACGGCGAGGCGCCGGCGGGCCCGCGCGAGCGCGTGCGGACGCCGATGATCATCGACCCGCCCGACGGCCGCGTGCCCCTGCAGGAATGGGCCGCCGAACGGCGCGAAGAGATCATGGACCGGCAGGACGAGCTGGCGTTTCTCGACCCGCGCGTCAAGTGCCTGCCCGCCGCGCTGCCGCGCGCACACCTGCCGGTGGGCTACAACACCTACCAGATCCTGCAGGTGCCGGGCGCGGTCATCATCCTCTACGAGTGGAACCACCACTCGCGGTACATCCCGCTCGACGGGCGCCCGCACCTGCCGGCGGGCATCCGGCTCGGGATGGGCGACTCGCGGGGCCGCTGGGAGGGCGACACGCTGGTGGTGGAGGTGACGAACTTCACCGACAATACGTGGCCCGTGGGGCACGGGGCGCCGCCCGAGGGCGCGCCGGCCAGTTCGATCAACAGCGGGCACGGCATCTTCCACAGCGGCGCACTGCGCGTGGTGGAGCGCTTCATCCCGGTGGACGCGAACACGATCAACTACCAAGCCACCATCGAGGATCCGAACGTATTCACGCAGCCCTGGACACTGCGCTACGAAGGGCTGAAACGGGCGCCGGCCGATCACATCCTGTACGAGTACGCCTGCCACGAGGGGAACGGCCGCAACCTCAAGTTGATGACGGGCGCGGACTTCCAGTAGGGACGCGGATTTCCAGCAGGCGGGGGACGAAGCATGCCGGACTCGATGGTCATCCTCGACCCGACGGACGAGCGCGAGCCAATCCGCAGGCCGCTTGCCGCGCGGGCGGGCGGGATCGGCGGTCCGCTGGGGATCGTCGACATCTCGAAGCCGCGCGGCGACGTGTTCTGCGACGAGCTCGAGCGCCTGCTGGCCGGCCGGCTGCCCGGCGTCGAGATCGTGCGCCTGCGCAAGCCGACCTTCACCAAGCCGGCGCCGCCCGACCTGCGCGCGGAGGTGGCCGAGCGCTGCCGGGTCGTCATCCAGGCGCTCGCCGATTGAGGGTCGTGCACGTCGTGCAGTGTGCACGACCTGGTCGACTACGAGGCGCAGGGCATCCCGACCGTGATGGTGGCCTCGTCGGAATTCGTCGGCGCGGCCGAGCGGCAGTCCGCGGCGCTCGGGATGCCGGGCGTCGCCAGCCGCGCCGTCTACGTGCCGCATCCGATTCAGGACGCCACGGACGAAGAGATGCGCGCGAAGGCCCGCGCGGCGCTCGACGCGATCCTGGACGCGATCACCCACTGAGCCGGCCCTGCGGCGCATTTCCAGCGCCGCGGGCCGCCACCTGCACCGGAGGCAACGCGCGCTCATGCCGGGCTCCGTCGAGTTGGAACGCCATGACGATGTCGCGCTGCTGCGCCTGACGAACTCCCCGGTCAACGGCCTGAGCTTCGCCATGCGCGCCGCGCTGGGCGACCGGGTCATGGAGGCGCTGGCTGACGACGGCGTGGCGGCCCTCGTCGTTGCAGGCGCCGGCCGCCTGTTCTGCGCCGGCGCCGACATCCGCGAGTTCGACGCCCCGCCGCCGCCCGGCGCGGCGTCGCTGCCCGCGGTGCTCGCCGAGCTGGAAGCCTCGCGCAAGCCGGTGGTCGCGGCCATTCACGGCGTGGCCGCGGGCGGCGGGCTCGAGGTGGCGCTGGCCTGCCACGTCCGTTTCGCCGCGGCGGGCACCCGGCTCGGCCTGCCGGAAGTGACCCTGGGCATCGTGCCGGGCGCGGGCGGCACCCAGCGCCTGCCGCGGCTGATCGGCGTGGAGGCAGCTCTCGACGTCATCGTCGGCGGCCAGCTCCTGCCGGCCGAGCGGGCGCTGGCGCTGGGCATCGTCGACGAGGTCGTGGACGGCGACCTGCTGGCGGCCGCCGTCGCGCGCGCCCGGCAGCTCGCCGGCGAGCGCGCGCCGCTGCGCCGTGCCTCGCTGCTCGTGGAGCGGGTTGCCGAGGCCCGCGCACAACCCGGGCTCTTCGCCGCGTACCGCCGCAGGATGGCCCGGCGCGCGCGCGGCTTCGACGCCCCGTACGCCTGCGTCGAGTCGGTCGAGAACGCCGTGTCGCTACCGTTCGGGGAGGGCATGGCCGCGGAGCGGCGCATCTTCGAGCGGCTGCGCACCTCGGACCAGTCGCGGGCGCAGCGGCACGCCTTCTTCGCGGAGCGCGAGGCCGCCAAGATCCCGGACGTTCCGCGCGAGACGCCGGCGCTGCCCATCGAGCGCGCGGCGGTCATCGGCTGCGGGACGATGGGCGGCGGCATCGCCATGACGTTCGCCAACGCCGGCATCCCGGTGACGGTGGTCGACGTCTCGGACGAGGCGCTCGACAAGGGGCTCGCCGTCGTCGCGCAGAACTACGCGGCCACGGTGTCGAAGGGCCGGCTCGCGCAGGCGGAAATGGACGCGCGGCTGGGGCGCATCGCGCGCAGCGCGGACTACGCGGACGTGCGCGGCGCCGACATCGTGGTCGAGGCGGTCTTCGAGCGGATGGACCTGAAGCAGGATGTATTCCGCCGCCTCGACGCCGTGTGCAAGCCCGACGCGGTGCTGGCCACGAACACGTCGACGCTGGACGTCGACGCGATCGCCGCAGTCACCGCGCGGCCCGAGGCGGTGATCGGAACGCACTTCTTCAGCCCGGCCAACGTCATGCGGCTGATGGAGAACGTGCGCGGCCGGCGCAGCTCGGCGCGCACCATCGCCACGGTCATGCAGCTCGCCAGGCGGCTCGGCAAGGTGGGCGTCCTCGTCGGCGTCTGTGACGGCTTCGTCGGCAACCGGCTGCTGGCGCCCTACCTGCGCGAGGCGGAGTTCCTCCTCGAGGAGGGAGCGCTGCCGCAGCAGGTCGACCGGGTCCTCTACGAGTTCGGCCTGCCGATGGGACCGTTCCAGATGTCGGACCTGGCCGGCAACGACGTCAGCTGGTTCATCCGCCAGCGCCAGGCGGCCACGCGGCCGGCCGATCTGCGCTACTCCCCGGTGGCGGACCGCATCTGCGAGCGCGGGCGCTTCGGACAGAAGACCGGCGCCGGGTGGTACCGCTACGAGCCGGGCAGCCGCACGCCGGTCCCCGACCCGCTCGTCGAGGAGCTCATCGTCAGCGCGGCGGCGGAGGCCGGCATCGAGCGCCGCGCGGTCAGCGACGACGAGATCGTCCCGCGCTGCCTCTACCCGCTCGTCAACGAGGGCGCGAAGGTCCTCGACGAGGGCATCGCGCTGCGCGCCGGCGACATCGATGTCGTCTGGATGCACGGCTACGGCTTCCCGCGCTACCGCGGCGGGCCCATGTTCTGGGCCGACCGGGTGGGCCTGCGGACCATCCACGAGGCGCTGAGCCGCCTCGCCGACGAGCACGGCGAGCGGCTCGCGCCCGCACCGCTCCTCGCGCGCCTCGCCGCGCAGGGCAAGGGATTCGGTGATGTCGGCGCGTGAGCGGCTGCACACCACCGTCGCGTTGTCGAATCCACGCGACCCGGCGCTGAACCCGCTGCGCGTCACGGCGCTCGTCGACACGGGGGCGATGACGCAGTGCATCCCCCGGCATGTGGCCGTGCAGCTCGATCTGTCCGAGCTGGAGAAGCGGGAAGTGACCAAGGCCGAGGGCCGGCACGTCTCCGTCCCGTACGTCGGCCCCGTGCAGGTGCGCTTTGCGAACCGCTCCTGCTTCACCGGCGCACTGGTCCTCGGCGACGGGGTCCTGCTGGGGTCCAACGCGTCCGCAGTCGTGAAAGCGCTCGGCCCCATCCACCGCGTCACGCAGGATGCCCGCATCTGACCCGGACACCGGCAGCGCCTCGCGTGGCGATCCCGCAGACCTGATCGAGCACTACTTCGAGCAGGGTTGGACGGACGGCCTGCCTGTCGTGCCGCCCACGCCGGCGTCGGTCGCCGCGATGGTCGACGCGCTCGGCGGCCGCCCCGATCACCTCGAGGCCCGCATCCCGCCGCGCTGGGGCAACCTCACGCGCGAGGTGCTCGCGGTCAACCTGGTGCTCGCCGGCTGCCGGCCGGAGTACGCACCGCTCGTCCGCGCCGCGCTGCTGGCGCTCACGAGCAGCCACTTCAACCTGCACGGCGTGCAGGCCACCACCCACATGGCCGCCCCGCTGCTGGTGGTGAACGGCCCCGTCCGGGGAGCACTCGGGCTCAATGCCGGCGCCAACGTCTTCGGCTCCGGCTGCCGGGCCAACGCCACCATCGGCCGCGCGATCCGTCTCGTGCTGCTCAACGTCGGCGGCGCCTGGCCGGGGGACCTCGACAAGAGCACGCTGGGCCACCCCGGCAAGTACACGTTCTGCATCGCCGAGAACGAGGAGGCCAGCCCCTGGGCGCCGTACCACGTCGAGCAGGGCTACCGCCCCGACGACAGCACCGTGTTCTGCATCGCAGCCGAGGGACCGCACAGCGTCACCAACCACGTGGCCAACGACCCGCAGGGCATCCTCGACAGCATCGCCTCGGCCATGAGCACCATCGCCCACAACAACGCCGTCAGCAGCGGCTCGTGCGCTGTCGTCCTCGGCCCCGAGCACGCGGCCACCATCGCCGCGCAGCACTGGACGCGGCAGGACGTACGCCGCTACCTCTGGTCGAATGCCGGCAACCGCTGGGACGCGGTCAGCTTCGGCGGACGCTACGGCAAGGTCTACAACCGCAACCTCCCGCGCTGGTACCGCCGCGAGCCGGGCGCCCGCATCCCCGTCGTCCCCGCCCCCGACGACATCCACCTCTTCGTCGCCGGCGGCGAAGCCGGCCGCTTCTCCGCCTTCCTGCCCGGCTGGGGCCACATGACGTCCCCCGTCCTCCGCGCCATCGACGGCCGCCCTCCGGCGAGCGGAGACAGTGCGTGCACGGACGGCACGTGCGAGCTGTGAGGGGGGCGGAGTGCGGCGGTGAGCGCGCCCTGGATTACGGCGCGCAGTCCCGGTAGTCCGAGGCCATGCAGGCTCGGGCTAGTTCGGTCGCGCGGCTGATGTCCGCAAGGGCCATGTCACGTTCCAATCTGTCCCGAGCGTCCGGTGCGTCGTCCCACCCATTCGCGCCGGCGATATTGAACCACATATGCGCAAGCACGGCGTCCTTGAGGACGCCCGAGCCGTCGGCGTACATGGCGCCGAGGTTGTACTGCGCCGCCGCGTGGCCCTGCTCGGCCGCCAAACGGTACCAATGCACGGCCTCCCCGGCGTCCTTGAGAACACCTTCGTCACCTCTGGCGTACATGGCCCCTAGATTATTCTGCGCCCCCGCGTCACCCTGCTCGGCAGCAAGTCGGTACCACCGCACGGCTTCCGCGGCGTCTCTCGGGACACCTTCAGCGCCTCTGGCGTACATGTACCCGAGGCGCAGTTGCCCATAGGCTTGGCCTTGCTCGGCCGCGAAGCGGTACCAACGCACGGCCTCCGCAGTGTCGTTCAGCTTGTCAGGCCAGAATCCAAAGGGAACCAGTTCGTGCCGGTCGTCGGCGACCGCCAAGCGGTACCAGCGCAGCGCTTCCGTGACGTCCTCAAGGACGCCACGTCCATTGGCGTACATAACTGCGAGGCCGAACCGGGCGAGGAATACGTACGGAAAGGACGGGAGGAGATCATCGTCTTGCGCGGCCGCCAAGCGGTACCAGCGTGCCGCTTCCGCAGCGTCCTCGATGAGACCCTGGCCGCTGGCGTACATCAGTCCGAGGGAATACTGTGCCGCAGCATTACCCTGTTCGGCCGCCAAGCGGTACCAGCGCACAGCCTCCTCTTTGTCTTGTGGCACGCCGCGGCCCTCGGAGTACCGGTCGCCCAGGGCGTACTGCGCATCCGCGAGGCCTTGCTCAGCGGCGAGGCGGTACCAGCGCGCGGCCTCCCCGATGTCCTGCGGCACCCCGTGCCCCGAGCTGTACGCCATTCCGAGGTGCGACTGCGCGTCGGCAGAGCCCTGGTCAGCGGCGAGGCGGTACCAGCGCGCGGCTTCCGCAGCGTCTCTTGGGACACCCGATCCGGCGAAGTACATCCACCCGACGGCGTTCTGCGCCGTTGCGACACCTTGCTCGGCGGCGAGGCGCAACCAATGCAGGGCTTCGTCGGAGTCTGCTGCAATTCCTCGACCATCGAGGTACATGACCCCAAGGGCAGCCTGCGCCTCCGCATAGCCTTGCTCGGCGGCCAGACGGAACCAGCGGACGGCTTCCGCGGTGTCTTCAATGGCACCGTTGCCAGTGAGGTGCTGCAGTCCAAGCGTGAACTGCGAGGCAGCGTCACCCTGTTCGGCTTGCTGGCGCAACAACAACGCCCGAGCGAGCCGGGCTCGAGCCTCGTCGAGGCGGGCGTCCCGCGCCACGTCATCCTGCCCGGCAGCTTGGCGCCCCTCGACCGGGCGCTCCGTTTGCTCTGTTCCGGCCGCTTCAGCGGTTTCGGATCGAGTAGCCCCTCCGTCCTGTGCCAGCAGTCCGGCGCCGGCGACGTTGAGCGCCGCGAACCAAACGGCAGTTGCGCGAATCGAGCTGTGCATCTTCGGCTCCTTCAGTCGGAGACAATGCGGCCCTTCGGGCTAGCATGACCATCATACGCTCGGACGAGCCTCGAGTTCCGTTTCAGTTCCTACCCACCGGCCATCAAGCGGCAGGTCGAGCACCGCGTCCCAGCGGATGCTGGATGCCGCCTTGCCGGAGGGACGGCAGGCGTCACTTTTTCTGTCGTCCGTGCATTTTTTGCTTGACAGCCTTCCGTGAAGCACGTCGCGCCGCGGTCGAACCCGTGTCAGACATGCCCCTTCGAGCGCCCTGACGGCGCGCTGGCGGTCGTTCGCCGGCCGGGGAGGGCGCGACGCTGCCACGCGGCCCGATCGGGTGTCCTGGAGCCGTGCAAGCGGTTAAGAAAACGGGGCATACAATGGACGTATGCCTGCTGCTGCCAGCCCCGTTCCCACCTCGTCGTCCCCCCTGCCGGTCCCGGTAGCCACCGCGACAAGCCCGCCCGGGCCGGCGCTTCTGTCACCCGTGCCGGGCGACGAGCCCGAGCCGAGCAACGAAGCCCTCGGCAACCGCATCGCCGAGGCCGCCGCCTGCATCCAGGCCGCCACCTACGAGCTGCTCGTCCTCATCCGCCAGTTCGACGAGCGTGCCGCCTGGGAAGGCTTCGCCTCCTGCGCCCACTGGCTGAGCTGGCGCATCGGACTCGCACCCGGACCGGCCCGCGAGCACGTCCGCGTGGCGCGCGCCCTCGCCAACCTGCCGCTCCTGAGCGCCGCCATGCAGCGCGGCCAGGTCTCCTACTCGAAGGTACGAGCCGTCACCCGCGTGGCCACCCCCGAGACCGAGCAGGCCCTGCTCGACCTCGCCCTCGCCGGCACCGCAGCCCACGTCGAGCAGGTCGTCCGCTCCTGGCGGCAGGTCGACCGCGCAGCCGAGGCAGCAGACGACCGGCAGCGGCACGACTCGCGCGCCCTCGACACCTGGGTGGACGACGACGGGATGGTCGTGGTCCGCGGCCGGCTGGCGCCCGAGGTGGGCGCCGTGCTGCGCCGGGCGCTCGACGCCGCCCTGGACGCGGCGCCGAGCCCGGTGGATGCAGACGGGGCCGCCGCGGACACCGCAGATGGCATGGCGCCGAGCGTCTCGCAGCGGCGGGCCGACGCGCTGGGCACCGTGGCCGAGTGCGCGCTGGCCGGCGGCCTCGACAAGGGCACGGCCGGTGACCGCTACCAGGCGGTCGTCCACGTGGACGCCGACACCCTGACTGCCGACGACGCCGACCGGCCCGAGGCGGCCGCGACGGAGCCATGTCCGAGCGATGGACCCGGCGACACGGGCACCACGGCAAGCGACGGACTCGATACTCGGACCCCGCCGCGTTCGAGCGAAGGTACCGGCAACGCGGGCGCCAGGGCAGGCGGCCAACTCGATATTCGGACGTCGCCGTGTCCGAGCGACCGCAACGGTCAGGACGAAGACGAGGCGGCATTGACCACGAACGGCGGAGCTGCGGCACCGGCGCCGTACGTTCCCGCGGGAACGTACAGGCGGTGCAGCGCGGGCGCGGACAAGGCCGCCGACGAGACGGCCTCGCCTGCCGGGCAAGCCGCTGCCCCGCTGCGCTCCGACGCCGCGCCGCCAACGCTGGCGAGGCCCGCGTCCAGCCCCACCGCACTTCGCTTGGGCAGGGCGGGGACAGCGTCGGCCACCACGCAAACCCTTAACCCGGCGTGCCTCGACGCGCCGCAGCCGGCGACGGCGAGGCCCACAACCCATCACGCCATACCATGCACGGGCGTGCCGGCAACAGAGCCGCCCGCCGCCGCGCCTGCTGCCGCAACCCGCGGCCAGTCCGCACTCGACGAGGCCGGCGGCATCCGCGTCTCCGCCGAGACGGCCCGGCGGCTGGCCTGCGACGCCGCCAAGGTCACCCTGCACCACGGGCCGGGCGGCCAGATCCTCAGTGTCGGCCGCCGGACGCGCACCCTCTCGCCGGCGCTACGCCGCGCGCTGGCCGCCCGCGACCGGCACTGCCGCTTCCCCGGGTGCACCGCCACTCGCTGCGATGGTCACCACATCCGCCATTGGGCGCACGGCGGGGCGACGGCGCTCGACAACCTGGTGCTCCTGTGCCGGCGGCACCACCGCGCCGTGCACGAAGAAGGCTTCGGGGTCACGCTCGGCGACGACGGCGAGGCGCACTTCGTCCGGCCGGACGGCCAGCCGCTGCCGGAGGCGCCTGCGTCGCCGACCGTGACCGGCGCACCGCTGGCAAAGGTGACGGCGCGGCTCGGGCGTGCGGGCATCCGGCTGGGCCCGCACACGGCGACGCCGGCCGGGCGGGGCGAGCGGCTCGATGTCGACTGGGCCGTCAGCGTCCTGTGGCGCCGACGGGGCGGGTAGACGCGAACCATCGAGCGCGGAGGTAACTGTCCGGGCGGTGTGCTTGTGCATGCCTGGGCCCGGTCCCGCTGGTTTGCGTGCATTCGCAACCCTTGAGGGTCCAGCTCTGGCGGGAGGGCCGACAACGTCGGCACGGACACCACCTGCGAGCTGTGACCCGCAGACGAGCCTCGGGCTCCGTTCCCGGTGCTACCCGCCGGCCATTGCGCCAACGACGAGGTACGGCTCGACGCCGGCGGCGACGGCTGGCGGCAGGGGGGCGTCGGGCTGCTCGTGGGACAGGTCCTGCTCGCAGGCGAAGAACCGGATGAACGGGCGGCGGCGCTGCGTCGCGTAGTCGCGGATGGTGCCGCGCAGTGCGGGGTAGCCGGCCTCCAGGGCGTCGATGACGGCGCGCTGCGTGACCTCGCCCTGGATGTGGAGCGTCACCTCGCGCTCGATGCGGGCCAGGGCGCACAGCGGCGCCGGCAGCACGACGCGGATCATGGCAGCGTCTGCACCTCGACGGAGAGGACCGCCGGCAGGTCGCGCACGATGGGCGCCCAGGTGTCTCCGGCGTCGCGCGATGCGTACACCTGTCCGCCGGTGGTGCCGAAGTAGACGCCGCATGCGTCGAGCGTGTCGACGGCCAGGGCGTCGCGCAGCACGTTGACGTAGCAGTCGCGCTGCGGGAGCCCCTCGGTCAGCGCCTCCCACTCGTTGCCACCGCTGCGGCTGCGGTAGACGCGCAGGCGGGCGTCCGGTGGGTAGTGCTCGGAGTCGCTCTTGATCGGGACGACGTAGATGGTCTCCGGCTCGGCTGGGTGGACCTCGATCGGAAAGCCGAAGTCGCTGGGCAGGTTGCCGCTGACCTCCCGCCACGACTCGCCCGCGTCGTCGCTGCGCATGACGTCCCAGTGCTTCTGCATGAAGAGCACGTCGGGCCGCGCCGGGTGCTGCGCCAGGCGGTGCACGCAGTGGCCGACCTCGGCGTCCTCGTCCGGAATGCCCTCCGAACGCAGCCCGCGGTTGATCGGACGCCAGGTCTCGCCGTGGTCGTCGCTGCGAAACGCGCCGGCGGCCGAGATGGCGACGTACAGGCGGCCGGTCTGGCGGCGATCGAGCAGGATGGTGTGCAGGCAGAGCCCGCCGGCGCCGGGCTGCCAGGAGGAGCCGGTCCCGTGGCGGCGCAGCCCCGCCAGCTCGTGCCAGGTCCGCGCGCCGTCGGTCGACCGGAACAGCGCGGCGTCCTCCACCCCGGCATAGACCGTATCGGGGTCCTCCCAGGCCGGCTCCAGGTGCCAGACGCGGGCGAACTCCCACGGATGCGGCGTGCCGTCGTACCACTGGTGCGTGCCGGCCTCGCCTTCGTAGCGGAATTCGTTGCCCACGGCATTCCAGGTCCGGCCGCCGTCGTCCGAGCGCTGGATAACCTGCCCGAACCAGCCGCCGCCAGGGGCGGCATAGATGCGGTCGGGGTCGGCGGGCGACCCCTTGACGTGGAATACCTCCCAGCCGCCGAAGTGCGGGCCGTCGATGCTCCACTGCTCCCGCGTCCCGTCGGAGGTCAGCACGAACGCGCCCTTGCGCGTCCCGACCAGAACCCGCACCCTGCTCATGGAGAAACCCTCCCCCGCGCCGGCCGGCGCCCCGGGGCAGGGTATCAGCAAACCGCGGACATTGCACCGAGCCGCCGCCTTGCGTCAGACTGGAGGCACGACCATGCCGGGAGCGAGCGAGCGGCGCCTGCCGGACGGACGCATCGTGTACGACCCGCGGGGCACGGTCAGCGCCGAACCGCGCGCCCTGGCACCCCGTCCGGCGTCGCTGGACGGCCTGCGCCTCGGCGTCCTCGACAACACGAAGTGGAACGCGTCGAAGCTGCTGCGGCGGGTCGTCAGCGAGCTGCAAGCCGGCCTGACGTTCGACGCCGTCCGGGTCTACGCGAAGTCGAGCTTCTCGCGTCCGGCGTCGTCCGAACTGCTCGACCGCATTGCCTCGGAGACCGACGCAGTCGTCACGGCCATCGGCGATTGAGGCTCCTGCACGTCGTGCAGTCTGCACGACGCGGTCGCGCTGGAAGGGCGGGGGATCCCGACGGCGGTCATCGTCACGGACGCCTTCCTGCGCGAGGCCCGCGTCCAGCAGGCGGCGCTCGGTGCGGAGGATCTCGAACCGGTCGTCATCACGCATCCGCTGAGCACGCTGAGCGCCGATGAGATCGCCGCCCGCGCCGTTGCGGCCGGGGCCGGCGTCCGGCGCGTGCTGACAGGCGGCGCGGGCTGAACCCCGCCGGCCGGTGGGGGTTCAGCCGGGGTTATGATCCCCGCGTGAACGTCCAGCTCGCGTACGGCCGGGGCCGGCTGCCGGTCGACCTGCCCGACGACCGCACCACGGTCCTCGAACCCACCTACGTCGCCGGCCTGCCGGACGAGGTCGCCGCCATCCGGCAGGCGCTGCGGGCGCCGCTGGGCTCGCCGCCGCTGGCCGCACTGGTCGACAGCAGCCGGACGGTCGCCGTCTCGGTATGCGACATCACCCGGCCGATGCCCAGCCGCACGCTGCTGCCGGTGCTGCTCGGCGAGCTGGCGCACGTGCCCGACGAGCGCATCGTCATCCTCATCGCCACCGGCACGCACCGCGCCAATGATCGCGACGAGCTGGTCGAAATGCTCGGCGCACCCATCGTCGACCGCTACCGCGTGGTGAACCACAGTGCGTTCGACGAGGCGGATCTCGTCTACCTGGGCGAGGTCGAGCCGCGCGTGCCGGTCTGGCTCAACCGGCTCTGGGTGGAGGCCGACGTGCGCATCACCACCGGCTTCGTCGAGCCGCACTTCTTCGCCGGCTTCAGCGGCGGTCCCAAGCTGGTGGCCCCCGGGCTGGCCGGCTTTCGGACGACCATGCGGCTCCACGACGCGGAGATGATCGCCAGCCCGCGCGCCACGTGGGGCGTGACCGAGGGCAACCCCATCCACGAGGCCATCCGGCGCATCGCCGCCCACGTCGGCGTCCACTTCAGCGTGGATGTCGCCATCAATCGCGACCGGAGGATCACGAGCGTCGCCGCGGGCGAGATTTTCGCGGTCCACCGCACCCTGGCCGCGCGCGTGAAGCAGAGCGCCATGCAGGCCTTCGCGGCCCCGTTCGACGTCGTGGTGACCACCAACAGCGGCTATCCCCTCGACCAGAACCTGTACCAGACCGTCAAGGGGCTCTCGGCGGCAGCGCAGGTCGTCAAGCCGGGCGGCGCCATCGTGTGCGCGGCGGAGTGCGCGGAAGGTCTGCCCGCGCACGGCGAGTACGGCGACATCCTCGCGGCACGCGATTCGCCGGCGGCGCTGCTGGAGATGATCTGCGCGCCGGGCCACAACCGGCACGACCAGTGGGAGGTGCAGATCCAGGCGCAGATCCAGCAGCGCGCGCGGGTCTTCCTCAAGGCCGACGGTCTCTCGCCCGACGCGGTGCGTGCGGCGCACCTCGTCCCCGTCGACGACGTCGCGACGACCGTGCGCGAGCAGCTCGATCGGGCCGGGCCGGCGGCGCGCCTGTGCGCCCTGCCCGAGGGGCCGCAGACCATCCCCTACCTGGCCGCGGAGTGACGCCGTGGACTTCAACCTCAGCCCGCGGGTGAGCGCGCTCCGGGAGCGGCTGCTCCACTTCATGAACGAGGTCGTCCAGCCCGGCGAGCGGACCTACGCCGAGCAGCACGCGGACGCGCCGAACCGCTGGGAGTCGCCGCCGGTCATGGAGGAGATGAAGCGGCAGGCCCGCGCGGCCGGACTCTGGAACCTCTTCCTGCCCGAGAGGGACCTCGGCGGCGGCCTGACGAACCTCGAGTACGCGCCGCTGTGCGAGATCATGGGGCGCTCGCCAATCGCGCCCGAGGTATTCAACTGCGCACCGCCCGACACCGGCAACATGGAGGTGCTGGTGCGCTACGGCACGGAGGCCCAGCAGCGCCGCTGGCTGCAGCCGCTGCTCGACGGCGCCATCCGCTCGGCCTACGCGATGACCGAGCCGGACGTCGCGTCGTCGGACGCCACGAACATCCGCACGCGGATCGCCCGCGACGGCGACGAGTACGTCATCAACGGCCGCAAGTGGTGGATCACCGGGGCCGGCAGCCCGCGTTGCGCGGTCTTCATCGTGATGGGACGGACCGACCCGCAAGCGGAGCGGCACCGGCAGCAGTCGATGATCCTCGTGCCGCGGGACACGCCGGGCATCACCGTCGTGCGGCCGCTCACCGTCTTCGGTTACGACGACGCGCCGGTCGGCCACTGGGAGCTGCGCTTCGAGAATGTCCGGGTGCCCCGCGACTACATCCTGCTCGGCGAGGGGCGGGGCTTCGAGATCGCCCAGGGCCGGCTGGGCCCCGGACGCATCCACCACTGCATGCGCGTGATCGGTCTTGCCGAGCGCTCGCTGGAGGCCATGTGTGCGCGCGCGCAGTCGCGCGTGGCGTTCGGCGCGCCGCTGGCGGACCAGGGTGTCGTCAGGGAGGCCGTTGCGGACTCGCGCATGGAGATCGAGCAGGCGCGGCTGCTGACTCTCAAGGCGGCGCACATGATGGACACCGTGGGCAGCAAGGCCGCCCGCGCCGAGATCGCGATGATCAAGGTCGTGGCGCCGGCCATGGCCCTGCGCGTCATCGACCGGGCCATCCAGGTCCACGGCGGCGGCGGCATGTGCGAGGACTTCGGCCTGGCGCGCGCCTGGGCGCACAGCCGGACGCTGCGGGTGCTGGACGGACCGGACGAGGTGCATCGCCGCACAGTGGCGCGCATCGAACTGCGGAAGCAGCGCGACAGCGGCCCCCGGTAGGACCGCTCGGCGCAGGACCGCGCGGCGGCGAGGAATACGGCGGGCGCCCGGCTCACGCGTAGGCGAGCGTGACGAACTCCGCAACGCAGGCCGGCCTGTCCGCACCCTCCGCGGTGACGACGCATGCGCTGGTCAGGCGCAGCGCGTCGGGCTGCACGCGTTCGGCGGCGAGCAGTGTCTCGGTGCCGCGCACGCGCGTACCGACCGCCACCGGACTGACGAAGCGCACCCGGTTCAGGCCGTAGTTGATGGTGCGCCGCACGCCCCTGAGGTCGAGGATCTCGTCGCGGAACCGCACGACCAGCGACAGGGTAAAGAACCCCTGCACGATTGGCCGACCGCCGGGCAGCTCGCGCGCGGCGCGCTCCGCGTCGAGATGGATCCATTGGTGGTCGCCGGTCACGTCCGAGAACGTATCGACCATTGCCTGCGTGATGAGCAGCCAGCCGCTCGTGCCCAGCTCGCTGCCGACCAGCCCCTCCAGCTCGCTCAGACCCTGCACCGTTCGCATCGTGCACCCCCGCCGCCGGTACCGTGGAAGGGGCCTATTATAGGCCCGTGGCCGTCCAGCCGCCGCGCCCCTCGGAGCTGATCGACGTCCGTCCCGACGAAGGACTCGACCTCGGCCGGCTCGAACCCTGGCTGCGCGCGCAGCTGCCCGCCGCCGACGGCGCCCTGACGGTTTGGCAGTTCGGCGGTGGCCACGCCAACCTGACGTATCTGGTGCGGTTCGGTGATCGCGAGTACGTGCTGCGGCGGCCGCCGCTGGGCTTGCTGGCGCCGACGGCGCACGACATGCGACGTGAGCACCGGGTGCTGGCCCGGCTCGGCGCCCGCTACCCCCTGGCCCCGACCAGCTATGCGCTGTGCGACGATCCGGCCGTCATCGGCGCGGACTTCCACGTGATGGAACGCCGGCATGGCTTCGTCATTCGCCGCGGGCTGCCGCCGGACGTCGCGGCCGATGCCGCGCTGGCCAGGCGCCTCGGCCAGACGCTGGTCGACAGCCTGGCGGCGCTGCACCGCGTGGAGCCGCGGGCCGTGGGCCTCGACGACCTCGGTCGGCCCGACGGCTACGTGACGCGCCAGCTCGCGGGCTGGACCGCACGCTGGGCGGCGACCGGCCGTGATCTGCCGGCGGTCGACCGGCTCGCTGCGTGGCTGCGGCGCGGGCTGCCGCCGCAGCAGGCCGCCACGCTGGTGCACAACGACTACCAGATCGAGAACGTCCTGGTGGACGCGGCCGATCCGGCCACCGCCGTGGCCGTGCTCGACTGGGACATGTGCACCCGCGGCGACCCGCTGATGGACTTGGGCTACCTGCTCAACTGCTGGAACGACCCGGACGACGACCCGTCCTGGCGCGGCCTGAGCCCGTCGCCGGGCTGCGCGCCGGGACTACCCACGCGCCGCGAGCTCGTGGAGCGCTACGCCCGGTTCACGGGTTTCGATGTCGAGCATGCGCACTGGTATCACGTATTCGGGGTCTTCAAGCTGGCCGTGGTGCTGGAGCAGATCCACGTCCGCTTCCGGCGCGGGCAGACGCGCGACGCCCGCTTCGCCGCGCTCGGCGAGCGGGTGCAGCGGCTGGCCGCGAAGGGACTGGCGCTGTTGTAGCCGACGTGCGAGTCGCTCGCGGTCCGGTCCTGACCGCGCTACGTCAGAAAGGCTTCAACACGACCACGACGATCGAGACCAGCAGGGCCAGGACGGCGACGCCGGCCAGGACCGGGCCCTCCCCCGGCCGGCGGAAGGCGAGGCCGGTGAGCGCGGCCAGCGCGATCCAGGCCGCGATCTTGACGAACACCCAGCCCGGGAAGCCGAAGCGGCCGAGCCCCAGCATCCCGAATCCGCTCACGAGCACCACCGCGGCGGCGATGCCCGAGCCGATCAGGGCCAGGCGGCGGTTCTCGGGCCGGGGCGCGGCCAGCGCCGCGAACGTGACGCCGGCCAGCAGCATCACGGAGAACAGATGCGCGATCTGATAGAACGAGTATGGCATGGGATGGAATCCTAGCGGCGGCTGACGGGGATGGCCGCGTAGCTGAGCTCGGCGTCGTAGCGTAGCACCGTGCGCTCAATGGACGTCACGACGCCGGCCAGGCGCGCACTGGCGGCGTCGGCCTCTTCGCCGAAGGCCCGGACCAGCAGCGAGGGCTGTTCCAGTTGGGCGAAGCTCGCGTAGTTCTCGACGATCAGCCACGACGCCGGTCCCGGACCGAACACCCGCTCGTACACGCCGAAGACGAGGTTCGCACCGGAGAACGCCGGCAGGCTGGAGGCCATGAACCGTTCCCACTCCGCGCCGCGGCCGGGCGCGACCTCCACGGCGGTGACGCGCGCCAGCGACAGCCCGCCCACCTCGTCCGCCTCGACGCTGACGTCGGGTCGGTAGCGGATGGCGTAGCGTTTGCGGGAGACCGTCATGCGCCGCAGGCGGTCGACGAGGCGCAGGCGCCGGTCGGGCTCGAGTACCCGCGCCAGCGGTCCGCCGGTGTCGTACTGCGCCAGACTGGTCATGGGCGTCACGAGCTGCAACTCGTAGCTGTTGCCGAACTCGGCCACGCGCCACACCGAGCGCCAAGGTACTCCCGCCCGCTGCAAGGTGGGATTCACCTCTTCGAGCTGCAGCTCGACGTAGTCGTCCAGCCGGTTGGGCACGACGTTCACGATGTCGACCTGCATCCACTCGGTTTCCTGGGCGTGCGCCGCGGGCACGAGACCCAGGCCCAGGATCAGGACCAGCAGCACGCGGAACGACTGGCTGTTGACGGCCTTCATGAGCTCCTCCCCTGCAAGCAAGGTTCTTTCCTAACTCTATCACCGGGCGGCGGCGGCGATGGCCTGCCGCTCGTCCACGCGCCACAGCAGCACGCCGCCGAGGAGGAAGAAGACCAGCAGGCTGGCGATGCCGACGCGCTGGCTGTAGAGGTCGCTCAACACGCCCAGCAGCGCGGGGCCCAGAAACGACGTCACCTTGCCCGAGAACGCGAAGAAGCCGAAGAACTCCGACTCGCGGCTGCGGGGCACGAAGCGGGCCATCAGCGAGCGGCTGGCCGACTGGTTCGAGCCGGCGAAGATGCCCACCAGGATGGCAGCCACCCAGAACCAGGCGGCTGTCGGCGCCAGCGCACCCAGCGCGGTGGCTGCCGCGAGCGCCGCCACGCTGACGCCCACGGTCGCCTTGCCGCCGATGCGGTCGTCGACGAACCCGAAGGCCAGCGCCCCCAGCCCGGCGCCGACGTTGATGACGATGCCGAACGTGACCAGCTCCGCGAAGCTGAACCCGAACGTGCCCACCGCGTAGATGCCGCCGAAGGCGAAGATCGTTACGAGACCGTCGTTGTAGAACAGCCGTGCCAGCAGGAAGAGCCCCACCTGTCGGTAGCGCCGCAACTGGCGCAGCGTGACCGCCAAGTCGGCGAAGGCGCGCCGCACGCTGAGCCGGCCGGCCGCGGCGGACTCGTCCTTCAGGCGCAGGAAGGCGGGCAAAGCGAATACCAGGAACCAGCCGGCCACGAGCAGGTTCGTGGCCCGCAGATTGAAGCCCTCCGCTGTGCTGATGCCGAACAGCGGCGTCTCGGGCACGAAGACCACGAGCGCCACCACGAGCGCGGCCAGCCCGCCGCCGTAGCCGAGCCCCCAGGCGTAGCCCGAGATGCGCCCGATGCGTTCCGGCTCGGCGAGGCCCGGCAGGAACGCGTTGTAGAACACCAAGCCGATCTCGAAGGCCACGTTGGCCACGACGAACAGGGCGAGCGCGGTGACGACGGCATGCGGCTGCCCGGGCGTCACGAAGGTCAGCGCCGCCGTGGCCACCACGCAGAGCAGCGAGCACAGCACGAGGTAGCGGCGCCGGCCGCCCCGGTCGGCCAGCGCACCGGCAATGGGCGCCAGCGCGGCGATGGCCAGCGCGCTCACCGTGATGCCTCGAGACCAGAGAGCCGTGCCGTGGCCCGGGTCGTCGCCGAAGGCGTTGCTGAAGTAGGCGGAATAGATGAAGCTGACGACGAGCGTGGTGAACGCCGAGTTGGCCCAGTCGTACAGGCACCAGGCGGCGATCGGCCGCGCGCTGCGGTGACGGTCGGACAAGGCGCCATCATAGCTTGAACCCGCGCTTGCGGGATTGACCGGGGCGGCCGGGCGGCGCATAGTGGGCACTGCAAGCAAGGAGCTTCCATGCCGATCGACGAGATGGACGCCAGCCGCGAACCGGGGACCCCGACGGGCGTCTCCCGCCGCCTGTTTCTCCGCGCGGCCGCCGCGGCGACCGCCGGCGCCGCCGTCGGGCGCCCGCTCGCGCCGGACGCGGCGCGGGCCGGCATCGCGGCCGTCGCAGCGGCCCAGGACGGTGACCTGTCCGAGGCCGACTTCTGGGCGCGGGTGCGCGGCGAGTTCCTGACCTCGGAAGAGCTCGCCTACATGAACAGCGGCAGCCTCGGTCCGCTGCCGAAGCCGGTCTACTACACCCTCGTGGACGGCTATCGGGGGCTGGCCGCCGACCCGGGCCGGGAGAACGCGCGGCACGTGGCCGCACAGACCGAGCTGCGGGAAAAATTCGCCGCGTTCGTCCATGCCGATCCCGCCGAGATCGCGCTGACGCGCAACACCACCGAGGGCATGAGCTTCATCGCCAACGGCCTCGATCTGACGGCCGGCGACGAGGTGCTGTGCTCGTTCCACGAGCATCCCGGGGGCCTCGAGCCATGGAAGTTGCTGGCGCGGCGCCGGGGCATCGTGGTTCGCGAGCTGCCCTTCCCGGTTCCCACCCCGGATCCGGCGGACATCGCGGGCCGTTTCGAGGAGGCGATCACCCCGCGCACCAAGGTGATCAGCGTCAGCCATGTGACGTTTCCCACCGGCTGCATGCTGCCGGTGAAGGCGCTGGCGGCGCTGGCCGCGCCGCGCGGGATTCTGACCGCGGTGGACGGTGCCCACGCCATCGGCATGCTGACGCTAGACATGCACGACCTGGGCATCGACTTCTACGCGTCGAGTCCCTACAAGTGGCTGGGCGCACCGGTCGGGACCGGGTTCCTCTACGTGCGGCAGCAGTCGCAGGCGCGGCTCTGGCCCACCGTGGCCAACACGGGCTGGGACGAGGCGGAACGCGCCGCCGCGCGCTACGACCGGCTCGGCCAGCGGGCCGGGCCGCTGCTGATGGCGACCTCGGCGGCCCTGGATTTCCAGAGCACCATCGGCCGGCAGCGGATCGAAAGTCGCGTCCGCGCCCTCGCCCGCCGACTCCGCGAGCGGCTGGCCGAGATTCCGCAGGTGCGCGTCCACACCTCGGTGCACACGCAGCTCGCGTGCGGCCTCACCGGCTTCGCGCTCGAGGGTTTCGACCGTCGCGAGGTCGTCGACACGTTGTGGCGCCGCCACCACATCTGGGTGCGGCACACCGACCTCGGGCTGAACACGGTGCGCGTGTCGACCCACCACTACAACACGGAAGCGCAGGTCGACCGGCTCGCGGAGGCGCTCCGCGACATCCTGGCCAACGGCGTGCTGCCCGGCGCGGTTCTGGCATAGAATGCCGGGACCATCGCGGCCACCGGATATTCGTGCCGCGCCGCGCCCGAAAGCGCAGGAGAACTATCCCGATGCCCTGGTTTGCCTTGATCGCACGCGACCGCCCGAACGGGCTCGAGCACCGCAAGAAGCACCGCCCCGCGCACCTCGAGCACATGGCCCGGCTGGATGCGGCGGGCCGGCTGCGGTACGGCGGGCCGCTGCTGAACGAAAAGGGCGAGATGGGAGGCAGCCTCATCATCGTGGAAGCGGACGACCTCGAGGCCGCACGGAGCACGTACGCAGAGGATCCGTACGTCGTCCACGGCCTGTTCGACAGTTACGACGTCATCGAGACCAAGCCCATCTTCCCGCGGGGCAACTGACGCCATGATCTACCGCAGTCCGTTCCCCGACGTGGAGATCCCGGAGGTCCCGCTGCAGGACCACGTGTTCGAGCTCGCCGACCGCTGGCCCGACAAGCCGGCGCTGATCGACGGGCCCACCGACCGGACCCTCACGTACGGGCAGCTCCGCGGCGCGACGCGCGCCGTGGCGGCGGGACTTGCGGCGCGCGGATTCGGCAAGGGCGACGTCTTCGCCATCTACAGCCCCAACCTGCCGGAGTACGCGGTCGCCTTCTTCGGCATCGCCACCGCCGGGGGCGTCGTCACGACTATCAACCCGCTCTACACGCCGGCGGAGCTGCGGCGGCAGCTCGTCGACTCGGACGCCAGGTTCCTGGTGACGGTCCCGCCGCTGTTGGAGAAGGCGCGCGAAGCCGCACAGGGCACCGCCGTCGCGGAAGTGTTCGTGTTCGGCGAGGCCGAGGGCGCCACGCCGTTCGCGGCGCTGCTGGCGTCCGACCCGCCGCCGGACGTGTCCATCGACGCCCGCGAGGATCTGGTGGCGCTGCCCTACTCCAGCGGGACGACCGGCATGCCGAAGGGCGTCATGCTCACCCACTACAACCTGGTGGCCAATGTCGTCCAGACCGATGCCGTGGAGCGGCTCACGGAGAAGGAAGTCTTCATCGGCATTCTGCCCTTCTATCACATCTACGGCATGGTCGTGATCATGAGCGGCGTGCTCCGCGTGGGAGCCACGGTGATCACGATGCCGCGCTTCGACCTCGAGCAGTTCCTCGAGCTGGTGCAGAAACATCGAGTAACGAAGGGCTACCTCGTTCCGCCCATCGTCCTCGCGCTGGCCAAACATCCGGCGGTGGACAACTACGACCTGTCCTCGCTGACCGATGTCCTGTCGGGAGCCGCGCCGCTGGCCGAGTCGGTGGCCCGGGCCTGCGCCGCGCGCAACAACATCTCGGTGCGGCAGGGCTACGGCCTGACCGAGACGAGTCCGGTGACCCACTTCACGCCGCGCGATCGGGAAATCAAGATCACGTCGGTCGGCCCCGCGGCGCCCGGCACTACCTTCCGCGTGGTCGACCTGGCGACCGGCGAGGACGCGCCGACGGGCGAGCTGGGCGAGATTCGGGTGCGTGGACCGCAGGTCATGAAGGGTTATCTGCACAACCCCGAGGCCACGCGGGCCATGATCGACGATGCGGGCTGGCTGCGCACCGGCGACATCGGCCGGGCCGACGCGGACGGCTACCTGTACGTCGTCGACCGCGTGAAGGAGCTCATCAAGTACAAGGGCCTGCAGGTGGCGCCGGCCGAGATCGAGGCGGTCGTGCAGGCGCATCCGGCGGTGGCCGACGCAGCCGTCGTTCCGAGCCCCGACGAGGACGCCGGCGAGGTGCCCAAGGCCTTCGTCGTCGTGAAGCCGGACGCCGCCGTCACGGCCGACGAGATCATGGCGCATGTCGCCGAGCACGTCGCGCCCTACAAGAAGGTGCGGCGCGTCGAGTTCATCGACGCCATCCCAAAGGTGCCTTCGGGCAAGATCCTGCGGCGCGAGCTGATCGCGCGCGAGCGCGCCGCGGCGGCCGGCAGCTGAGACGGAGACGCACGATGCCGACCACCCGCTGCGCCGCCGTCTGCCTCGCGGCACTCATCGTGTCAATCGGCGGCGCGGCCGGCTCGCGACCGGTCGCGGCGCAGCCCGCGACCCTCGAGTTGCTGGCCAGCCTCGACCTGCCGGCTGCCCTTGTCGAGCTGGCCGGCGACTACGCCTACGTCGCGGGCGGCGAGACGTTCCAGGTCGTGGACGTCTCCGAGCCGGCGCGGCCGGCCGCGCTGGGGACGTTCACGGCGCCCGGGCCAATCTGGGCGTTGCACGTCGCCCCGCCCCGCGTCTACCTCACGGCCGGACTCGAAGGGCTGTACATCGTCGACGTCTCGGACCCGCGGGCACCGGTCCTGGCGGGCACGCATCAGACCGCCGGCCAGGCACTCGGCGTGACCACCTCCGGAACCGTGGCGCTGGTCGTCAACCTGATGACCGGACTCGAGGTCGTGGACCTGTCGGACGCGGCCGCGCCGGCGCTGTTGCAGACGCAGGAGACGCCCGGCTACCAGTGGGGCATCGCCGGCGCGGACTCCCGCGTGCTGGTCGCCGACCAGCCCTCGGGGGTGCATCTGTTCGATTTGTCGGACCCGGCCGCGCCGGTCGAGCAGGGCGTCTACGAGACCGAGCAACCCGCGCAGTCGGTCGTGCTCGGGGACGGCAATCGCGCCTACGTCGTCTACGCCCGCAGCGGACGTCTCGAGATTCTCGACGTGGCCGACCCCGCGACGCCCCGCCTCGCCGGCTCGTATCAGCCGGCCCGCTCGAGCGGCCGGTTCCAGCGCGTGGCCGCGGAGGGCTCCACCCTCGTGGTCCCGGTCGGCGCGGACGGCATCGAGGTGGTCGACGTCTCCGATCCGGCCGCGCCCGCCGTCACGGCCACCCGCGACACCCCGGGCAACGCGCAGGGTGCAGCTATCGCCGACGGCATCGTCGCCGTCGCCGACGGCGACGCGCTCCTGATCCTCCGCATCGGCTGAACGCCCGGAGACGGCGGCGACCCGCTACTGCTCGACGAGCGGCAGAAAGAGGGAGATGCGATCCTCCGTGCCGACGGCGCGCGAGATGTGGCCCTGGCCGGTCGTGTCCTCGGCCAGCAGGATGTGTCCAGGATGCAGGCGGATCGTCGTGCCGTCCCCGATTTCGACCTCGCTCTCCCCCGCCAGGGTGATCACGTACTGCCGGCGGGGTGCGGTATGCCAGTCGATGAAGTAGTCGGGAGAGTTGCGGCGGAACTGCACACTGGTGACCGGCACGGGCTCGGACAGCTCGGTCGTGGCCCGCGCCTGCATCAGCGGCACCTCCAGCTCCTCGGCGTGGGTCTTGCCGTCCTCGCCGGTGTAGATCCGCGTCACCTTGATGGGTGTCCGCTCCTGCGCCGCCGCCGGCTCCGGCGTGAACCAGCGCACGCCGCCGGCCACCAGCAGCGTCGGAATCCAGCCCAGCACCAGCACGCCCTGCAGCCATCTGTTCATCGTCAGCCCTCCTTGCGGGTCGCGTTGACCCTGCGGTAGACGTCGACGGCGCGGGCGGCCATCGCCTCGGCGGTGTAGTGCTCGCGGACCCCGACCGCGCCCTGTCGCCCCAGCTCCGCGCGGTGCGCGGGGTCTGTCGCCAGACGCTCGAGCGCCGCGCCGAGGGCCTCCACGTCGTCCGGCGGCACGAGCATGCCGCCGCCCGTGCGCTCGACAAACTCCGTGTACGTGCCGCGCCGCGGGACGACGGTGGGCACCCCGCACGCCATCGCCTCGAGCAGCGGCAAACCCTTCGGATCGTCGTAGGCCGCCGGCACCGCGAGCATGTCGAGCCGGCCGAGGAAAGCGAGCTTCCCGGCGCGGTCCAGCCTGCCGTGGTAGGTGATCTCGCCCTCCAGTCCCCACTCGCGCGCCTGGTTCAGAATGGAGTCGAGGTATGTCTGGTGCGCCGGCGACAGGTAGCCGGCCACCTCGATAGAGCCGCGCTCGATCCGGCCGGCCTCCCGCAGGCGGCGATAGGCTTCGCACAGCAGGTGCAGCCCCTTCTCCGGTGCCACCCGCCCGAAGTGCCCGATGGTCAGGCCGTTGTCGCGCGCCGCCGCGCGGGGCTCGTAGCCGTCGAGGTTGATGCCGAGCGGCACGACGTCGATCTTCGCGCCGGGGATGCCCGCGAAGCGGCTCATCCGCTCGGCGCAGTAGTCGCTGACCGCCACGAACCGGTCGACGTACTGCGCATGCTCGGCAATCAGGGCCAGCGCGCGACTGTGATGCGGCTCCGGGAGATGGTCGAGGAAGATGTCCTCGCCCTGCAGCGTGCAGCACACGGGCGCGCCCAGCGCCTCGCCGAGCGGCCGCGCCAGGGCAATCAGCATCGAGTTGGAAATGTCGACGACGTCCGGCGCCGGCTGCTCCACCAGCCAGTGGAGCAGCTTCTCGATCTCCTTCGACTGCCGGCCGTCGCGGCCCTCCAGCACCGAAACCGTCAGGTCTCCCAGGCTCTCGGGGCTCGTCTGCACAGCCCGGTCGGCCAGCGCACGGATCAGCCAGGGCGCCTCCCACAACCGGTCGACCAGCCACGGCGTGTGCCGGAAGAGCGACATGTGCTGCTCCAAGTAGACGCTGATGCCCCCGTAGAACACCCGGTCGGCGCTGACGTTCTCGTCGTCGGTCAGCAGGGGCGTGTACAGAGGCAGGAGCAGGACCTCGTGCCCGGCTGCTGTCAGGGCCTTGGCCAGCGCGTTGTCGCGGATGCAGCTCCCGCAGTACATGCCGCCGGCGCCGGCCGTGATGTAGGTGATCCGCATGTCGAGATGTCGAGCGACTGCCTAATGTATCCTACTTTCCGGGTGATACCATAGCGGCATGACGATACCGATCAGCAACGCTTTTCTGCTTCCCGTCCTCCTCGTCGCCGCCGGTGCGGCGCTGGCCGCGCAGATTCCCGCGCCCGACGATGTCGCCGCACCGCCCGCCGAGGCCGAGACCTCGGCGTCCGGGCTGGCGAGCAGGGTAATCGAGGCCGGCTCGGGGTCCGTGCACCCGACCGCAACCAGCAACGTGACGGTCCACTATACGGGATGGACCACCGACGGCCGCATGTTCGACAGCTCCGTCGCGCGCGGCCAACCGTCGACGTTTCCGCTCAACGGCGTCATTCGCGGCTGGACCGAGGGCGTGCAGCTCATGGTCGTCGGCGAGAAGCGGCGCTTCTGGATTCCCGAGGCGCTGGCCTACGGCGGCCGTCGCGCGCCGTTCGGGATGCTTGTCTTCGACGTCGAGCTGATCGCCATCCAGTAGCGGAGCAGCACCGTGGCGCCGGGTCACCCCGTCACCCGCCGGCGGTTCGCTCGTGTCGGCGCCCTGGGCGCGGCCGGGCTGTCGCTCGGCGCGGCGGCGGGGACCGGCCCGGCAACGGCCGACCCGGCGTTGCGCTCGACGCTGCTGATGGAGCTGGCGCTCGATGTCGCCGGCGCCCGGGATGCCGCACCGCGGCGCATCTTCCCCGTGACGGGCGGTGTGTTCCGCGGGCCGCGGCTGCGCGGACGCGTGCGAGGCGGCGGCGGCGTCTGGCGCATCGACCGCCCGGACGGCACCAGCGAGCTGAACCTGCGCGCCACGCTCGAGACCTGCGACGGCGAGCTGATCTGGCTCTGGTCGCGCGGCATCGCCCGGCGGGCCGCCGGCGGCCCGCCGCACGTGCGCACGACGCCGGTGTTCGAGACTGCCTCGGCGCGGTACGGCTGGCTGAACCGGCTGGTTGCCGTGGCGGTGGGCCGGGACGAGCCCCGCCGGGCCGAGTACAGGGTGTACGAGATCCTCTGAAACCCGCCGGGTCGCGCGCCGGACGGGCCGCCTACTGCGTCGAGATGGCGCTCCGGCCGCCGCGCAGCACGTACTTCTGGATCTTGCCCGTGGCCGTCTTGGGCAGCGCCGTGACGAATTCGAACGCCCGCGGCACCTTGAAGTGGGCCATCTGCTCGCGGGCGAAGGCGGTTAGCTCCCCCGCCGTGGCCGTCGCCCCCGGCGCCGGCACGACGAATGCATGGGGGCTCTCGCCCCACTTCTCGTCGGGCATCCCGACCACGGCAATCTCCTGCACGGCCGGGTGCCGCATCATGACACCCTCGACCTCGATCGACGAGATGTTCTCCCCGCCGCTGATGATGACGTCCTTGAACCGGTCCCGGATCTGCAGGTAGCCGTCCGGGTGCACGACGGCGGCGTCGCCGCTGTGGAACCATCCGCCGCGCATGGCTTCGGCGGTGGCAGCCGGATCGTTGTAGTAGCCCGCCATCACCACGTTTCCGCGCACGACGATCTCGCCCAGCGTTTGGCCGTCACGCGGCACGTCGTTGCCGTCGTCGTCGACCACCCGCAGTTCGCCCGACGTGACCAGCTCCACCCCCTGGCGGGCCTTGATGGCGGCGCGCTCCTCGAGCGGGCGTGCATCGTGTTCGGGCAGCGGTTCGCACACCGTGATGAACGGGGCCGTCTCGGTCAGGCCGTAGACGTGCATCAGCTCCCAGCCGAACTCCCCCTCCACGCGCTGAATGGTCGCGGCGGCCGGCGGCGCCCCCGCGGTCATCACCTTCACGCCGCGCGGCACCTCACCCCGCACCGCGGCCGGCGCGTTCGCCAGCGTGATGAGCACGGTCGGCGCCGCGCACAACATGGTGACCGCCTCGTCGCGCATCAGCGTGAACGCCCGGGCCGGATCGACCTGCCGGAGGCAGATGTGGGCGCCGCCGACCGCGGTCACGACCCACACGAACGTCCAGCCGTTGGCGTGGAACATCGGGAGCGTCCAGAGGTACCGGTCGCGACAGCTCAGCGGGTGGTGGATCAGCGTCCCGACCACGTTCATGTAGGCGTTCCGGTGCGTGATCATCACGCCCTTCGGCCGCGAGGTGGTACCGCTCGTGTAGTTGATGGTCAGCAGGTCGCGTTCGTCGATTTCCGCCCGCTCGACGGCCGCAGGCGATGCGGCGGCGAGCAGCGCCTCGTAGTCGTGCCACCCGCTGCGAGCGCCCTCCAGGGCGACGGCATGCTCGAGGTCGGGACACTCGCCGCGGATGCCCTCGACTAGCTCGAGGTAGTCGGCGTGCGCGCATACCACCCTGGCGCCGCTGTGTTGCAGGATGTACTGCACCTCCGCGGCGTTGAGCCGGTAATTGATGGGCACCAGCACGGCGCCTATCTGCGGGACGGCGTAGAACGACTCCAGGTTGGCGGCGGTGTTCGGCGAGAGGTACGCCACGCGGTCGCCCTGCCCGACGCCCAGCTGCTGCAGCGCCGCGGACCAGCGGTCGCAGCGCTCGAAGAACTGCCCGTAGGTGCGGCGCACCTCGCCATCCACCAGCGCCTCGCGCGCCGGGTACAGCGCGCGTGCGCGGCGCATGAACTCGAGCGGGGTGAGCGGAGTTTCCATGGGGGCTGCGCGCGCCCGGCCGCGGATAGGCACCCAGCGGCCGGACTGCAGCTATTGCTGCTGGTCGGTCATCCGCCCGCGCGGCCCCACCGTGTTGCGCAGGACGCCGACGCCCTCCAGCTCGATCTCGACGACGTCGCCGGGGAGAATGGCGCTCGTCGTGCCCGGTGTCCCGGTGAAAATCATGTCACCCGCCTCGAGGGTGATATACCGGCTCACATAGCTGACGATGGCCGCGGCGTCGAAGATGAGGTCCTTCGTCCGCTGCGACTGCAGCACCTCGCCGTTGACGCGCGTCTGGAGCAGCAGGTCGTCGTAGTCGACGCCGGCTGCCATCACCGGGCCGACCGGTCCGAACGTATCGGCCCCCTTCGCCCGGAACCACTGCAGGTCGTTGCGCTGCCAGACCCGCTCGCTCACGTCGTTGCCGGGCGCCACCGCGAAGATGTAGTCGCGGGCATCGGCCTCCGCCACGTTGTGCGCCGTCCTGCCGATGATGAGCACCATCTCACCTTCGTAGTGCACGTCGGTGGCATCCTCGTAGTACGTGATGACCCCTTCGTGCGGAATCACCGACGTGGGGTATTTCGAGAAGATGCCGGGATACTCGGCCTCGGGGGTGTCGCCCAGGTGGCTGCGGTAGTTGAACCCGACCGCGATGACCTTGCTCGGGGCGGTCGGCGCGAGCAGGCGCACCTCGTCCAGCGCCACGGTCTCGCCGGTGCGCTCCGCCGACGTGAACACGTCCCCCCGCAGCGTGTGGATCGTCTCGCCCTCGAGGACGCCGTACGACACGCTGCCCGCGTGCTCGTAGCGGACGTACTTCGTCACGCCCTGCGCGAGTGCGCCGGTCGTTCCCGCCAGCAGCAGCAACGCCGCGAACAGGCTGGTCCCTCGCATCTCTCCCCCTTCGTTGAACCGAAGCGCTGCAATATAGCACCCGTCCGCCGCGCGCGTCGAGTGGCCGCCCCGCGCGGGCCGGTGATATGGTCGGAGGGATGAACGCGACACGCGAGACGAACACCGCGCTGCTGGCGCGGGATCGGGAGCACCTGGTCCATCCGCTCCACGAACCGGAACTGCATGCGCAGGGGCGGGTCTGGGTGCGGGGCGAGGGCGCGGTGCTGGCCGATGCGGACGGCCGGGAGTGCATCGACGGGCTGGCGGGACTGTGGAACGTGACGGCGGGGCACGGCCGCCGCGAGCTGGCGGAGGCGATGCGGGCGCAGGCCGAGACACTGGCCTACTGCTCGGCGTACAGCGGCAACTCGAATCCCCGCGCCATCGAGCTGGCCGAGCGGCTGGCCGCGCTGTGCTACCCCTCGATCAACCACTTCTTCTTCACGAGCGGCGGCGGCGAGGCCACCGAGAGCAGCATCAAAACGGCCCGCGCCTATTGGAAGTTGCGCGGGCGCCCGGAGAAGACGAAGGTCATCTCGCGCACCGACGCCTACCACGGCGTGACGCTGGCCGCGATGAGCGCAACCGGCATCGCGCCCTACTGGCCGCTGTTCGAGCCGCGCGTGCCGGGGTTCGTTCACATCCCCTCGCCGTACCCCTACCGCTACGAGCCGCCGCCGGGCGTCAGCCAGGGGCTGGCGGCGGCGAACGAGCTGGAGCAGGCCATCCTGCGGGAGGGTGCCGAGACGGTGGCGATGTTCATCGCCGAGCCGGTGCAGGGCGCCGGGGGCGTAATCGTGCCGCAGGATGACTACTTTCCCCGCATCCGCGCCATCTGCGACCAGTACGACGTGCTGTTCGTCGCCGACGAGGTGATCACCGGCTTCGGCCGCACGGGCCTCCCCTTCGCGCTCGCGCACTGGGGGGTGGAGCCGGACATCGTGCAGTTCGCCAAGGCCATCACGTCGGGGTACTTCCCGTTCGGCGGCATCGGCATCAACGACGCGGTGATGCAGGTGCTGCAGGACGGCGGCGGGCCCTGGATGCACGCGTTCACCTACAGTGCCCACCCGGTGGGCTGCGCCGTCGCGCTGCGGACGCTCGACATCGTCGAGAGCGAGCGCTTTCCCGAGCAGGCAGCCGGCAAGGGGCGTCGTCTCGCCGAGGCACTGCGGGCCGCCCTGGCCGACCACCCCCATGTGGGCGACATCCGCGGCAAGGGCCTGATGTGCGCCGTCGAGCTGGTCGAGGACAGGGCCGCGAAGCGATCCTTCCCGGCCGGCGCGAAGGTCGGCCCGCGTGTGCTGCGGGCGGCCCTCGAGCGCGGCCTCCTCAGCCGCGTGAAGGGCGACAGCTACCTGCTCGCACCACCCATCGTCATCACGGATGCGCAGCTGGACCGCGCCGTCGAGATCCTCGCCGAGGCGGTCGAGGCGGTGCTGGGCTGAGCCGGCCGACCGGCGACTATAATCCCCGCGTGCCGACCCAGCCGTTCGCCGGAGAAGACCTCGCCGTGCGGGAGCGCGAGCTCGCCGCGCGCTACGCGGCGCTGCAGGCGCAGGGCCTGCGACTCGATCTGACCCGCGGCAAGCCGAGTCCTGAGCAGCTCGCCCTGGCCGACGCGCTGGACGGCACGCTCGCCGGCGACTACCTCGGGCCCGACGGCGTCGACGTCCGCAACTACGGGGGGCTCGACGGCCTGCCGGCGGCCAAGCGTCTGGGGGCCGCGCTGCTCGGCGTGCCGGAGGGCGACGTCATCGCCGGCGGCAACGCGAGCCTCACCTTTATGTACCAGTATCTGCTGAACGCCTGGCTGCGGGGGCCGCTGGGTCCCGACACGGCCTGGCGGCACGAGGGCGAGGGGCTCAAGTTCCTGTGCGTGGTGCCCGGCTACGACCGGCACTTCACCATCACGGAATCGCTCGGCTTCGAGATGATCAACGTGCGGATGCTCGCCGACGGCCCCGATATGGACGAGGTGGAGCGGCTGGTGGCAGGTGATCCGCTGATCAAGGGCATCTGGTGCGTCCCGAAGTACCAGAACCCGACCGGCCACACCTTCTCCGACACGGCGGTCAGACGCCTGGCCCGCCTGGGCACGATGGCGGGGCCGAACTTCCGCATCCTGTGGGACAACGCCTACGCCGTGCACGACCTGTACGACGACCCGCCGGCCCTCCTCGACATCATGGCGTGCTGCCGCGAGGCCGGGATGGCGGACAGCGTCGTGATTTTCGGCTCGACGTCGAAGATCACGCGCGCCGGCGGCGGTGTGGCCTTCCTCGCGGCCTCGCCCGGCAATCTGACGTCGTTCCGGAAGCATCTCGCCGTGCAGACGATCGGCCCGGACAAGCTGAACCAGCTCCGGCACGTCCGCTTCCTGCCCGACCGCGCCGCCATCGCGGCGCTGATGCGCCGCCACGCCGCCGTCCTGCGGCCCAGGTTCGAAGCGGTACAGCGGCACCTGGACGCGGGTCTGACGGGCATCGCCACCTGGACGCGGCCGCGCGGAGGCTACTTCGTGTCGGTCGACGTGCCGCCCGGCACCGCCCGCGAAGTGGTCCGGCTGGCAGGCGAGGCGGGCGTCAAGCTGACGCCGGCCGGGGCGACGTTTCCCTACGGGCGCGACCCCGCCGACGCCAACATCCGGCTGGCGCCGACCTACCCGGGTCTCGACGAGCTGGAGCGGGCCATGCCGGTATTCGTCACCGCGGTCAGGCTGGCCGCCGTCCGTCGGCAGCTCGGTCAGCGCTAGGCTAGTGTCGGTCGGCGGGCGGCGCCGGCGCCGCGTGTTGCGTGACATAGGCGGCGACGTCGGCAAAGTCCGGCTCGACGGGGATGCCGACCGGGAGCCCCGGGATCTCGGCGGGCGACCGCAGGTACGCCACGCACGGCCGGCCGTAGCGCAGCGCCAGCCGGGCTTCGCTGGCCGTGCCCGCCCTTCCCGGCAGCAGAATTACGACGGTCGACGTCAGGATGTTGACGTGGTTGCGCGAGGTCGGCTCGTCGCCGGCCGCGCCGCCGCTGTCGAGGTGCGCGCGGATCGGAATCTCGACCCAGCGGTTGGGATAGCCGGGCAGCGGCGTGCCGGGCCGCCCGCGCACCGAGGGCACGACGCCCAGCGCGAGCCCCGGCCGGTCCGGCACCGCGGCGAACGCTTCCGTCACGGCCCCCATCACGCCGCCACCGGCGCCCGTCAGCAGGTGATAGCCCTGCCGCGCGATCCACTCGCCGACCTGCCGCGCGCGCTCGGCGTGCGCGTCCTGGTGCGAGCCCATCACGCCCACGATGGGCCGGCGGCCGGGACGTATAATGCCGGGAGTCATGGCTGACCGGATGCCGCTCGTCGTGCTCCTGCTGGCGCTAGTGGCCTGCAGCCCGGCAGGCAGCGGCGGGACGGCTGCCGAGACGGTGGAGCTGACCGTCGCGCACCGCTCCGAGTGGCGCCAGCTCTGGCTCGAAGGCGAAACGAACCTGCCGAACGGGGCGTACGTCAACTACCGCGTGACGCACGAGGCGGCCCACACCACCGAGGTGGCGGACTGGCCGGCGACGAACCTCATCGAGTCGGGGCGGAGCGCCGTGCAGGACGGCGCCTACTGGGCCCGCATCAGCACGTTCAACTGGCCGCCCGGCGCGGTGGGCGTAGTCGTCCAGTTCCCGCTGCCACCCCAACCCCCCGAGGTCGTGGCGCGCTACGGCGAGTTCGGCGAGCGTCTGGCAGGCGCGCATGTGACGGAACTGCGCGGGATGAAGACGGTCCAGGTCGAGCACGCGTTCGAGCACCGCCGCTGACGGGCTGTCAGGCTACTGCTGCTCCCCGGCCCGCTCGCGGGCGCGCGCGCCGCTCAGCATGTTCACGATGGCGTAGTTGCCTTCATGGCAGGCGTACTCGAACAGCGGTCCGTCGAGTGCCGCCATCGGCGTCGCCGCCGTCCAGGGCCGCTCGAACGTCGTCGGGTCGCTCACCGTGAAACGGTAGTCGATCGTGTCGGCGTCGACGCGCGTGAAGCGTTCCACCAGGCGCATGTGGCGGCCGGTGCCGTAGACGGTGTTGGAGAAGCGCCGCTCGAACACCTTGTCGGTCAGGTTGGTCGTCTCGACGACGAGCGTGTCCCCTTCCCAGTAGCCGCGCGAGTCGCCCAACCACAGGTGGATGGACGGATCGACGTGCGGGCGGCCGTCGAGCGGAATCACGCGCGTGTCGTGGATCATCTCCGCCCGCAGCACCACGTAGCTCGGCGTCTGCAGGATCAGGTAGTTGTGGTTGTAGAAGCCGGGCATCATCGTCCCGGGCATCCCGCGCGTGATGCACCGCTCGTAGATATTGACGTCCTCCCAGGTCGTGGGATACGCATCGGCGCCGCGTACGACCGCCAGCGCGTCCATCCGCGCCTGTTCCCGGGCCGTGATCGGCGGCAGGCGGCCGTCCGGCGGGTCGACGATCCAGGACGTCTGCTCCGTGCGCACGCCGCGCTCGAACCAGAAGTTGTTGTACGCCCCGGTGCTGCCGGGCGGCGGCGGGCGGTCGGCGTTGCGGATCGCCTCGGCGTCGAGCTCCGCGCGCTCCTCCGCGGTGAGCCGCGCCCGGCCGGCCAGCTCGTCCGGCCGCTCCAGCGGCGTGGTGGTGGTGTTGGTCCAACTGCCCTGCAGGTCGGGATCGCCCCACGGGGTGCGGAACGCGTCCTGCGCCGCGGCCGGCGCCGACAGCAGGAACGCCAGGCCAGCGGCCGCGGTGAACGGCCGCAAAAGCCATCGCTGACGCATCGCCATCCTCCCCGGACTCAGACCGGCGTGTACGCGAGCCAGCGCCGCGAGTTGTCGACCAGGATCTTGTGAATGGTCTCGTCGGGCACGCCGAAGTAGCGCAGTTTCGGCACGAACTGGACGAGCACGGTCGAGAAGCCGTTGCCCCAGTTGGCCTTGATCTGCGTCGTGTTGGCGAAGTCGGCCGAGAGCAGCACGTGGTCCTCGTAGCCGGCCTCGATCATGTTCAGGACCATGTCCACCTTCTGGCGCTCCGGAATGAACGAGGACGACATCCGGTGCCCCACCGTATCGAAGCCGACGAACGCGCCGCGCCGGGCGATCTCCTTGTGCGTTTCCCAGGTCGGGTCGTCCGAGCGCTTGATGGTCGACTGGTGGCCGATGCACAGGTGCGCCATGTCGACCCCCTGCGCCTCGTAGAGGTCCAGCTGGTCGATGGCGCACGTCGGACAGCTCTCGTGCGGGACATGCGTGAAAATGGGCAGTCCCGTCTGCACGTGCACCTGGGCGGTCGCGGCAATCACCTTGCGCTCGTCATCGTGCATCGCCGGGAACGAGCTGCCGACTTCGCCCAGCGCTCCCCAGCGCTCGCGGGCCGCCTGCGCGACCATGCGCGCGGTGATCTCCGCCTGCGGCATCGCGATGATGTCCTCCGGGTAGCGTGCCTGCAGGAAGTAGCTGCCGCCGAGGACGACGTGCACGTCGGAACGAGTGGCCATCGTGCGCAGGTTCTCGAGCTGCTGCGGCGTGCGAGGGCCGATCGACGAGTCGACGATGCAGCTCACACCGTCGAAGGCCGCCATCTGCAGCTCCTCGACCAGCAGGTCCACCATCTCGTCGTTGGTGGGCGGCGGCGGCTCGGGTGTGCCGGGTGCCCGCGGCTCGGCCGGCGGACTGGCGTAGTCGAAGGCCAGGTGCTCGTGGAACAGGGTCGCGCCGTCGGCGAGGACGTCCGGCGACAGGTCCTCCAGCACGGTGCGGACGATCGCGCCCGCCGGGAACGTCACTGGTGACGCGCCCGCCGCCTGGGGCAGCGCGCGGCCGGCAGCCGCGGTGGCGCGCCCGCCGCCGGCAAGTCCCAGTCCGGCGCCGGCGGCGCCGATGCCGAGCATGCGCAACGCGTCCCGGCGGCTCGGGCGCGCGCAACGACTGTCGTGAATCGCCACGGTTGTCCTCCTCTCGCTGACGGGCAGCATCATACACGCAACACGGGCGCCATTGTCCGAAACGGATGCGACAAGGTTCCGTAACGGATTTGACAAGCGGGGGATCCCAGGGAGAGAATTGACCGCTTGTCCATCGTGGACCGGCTCGACAAAGAGATGTGGTTTCAAGGAGATGCGGATGAACCAGCGTAGTCGTAACACAACCCTCGCTGTACTCGCAGCGTTGGCCGCCCTGCTGCTGGCGCCTCTGCCGGCAGCTGCGCAGCAGATTGGCGGCACGGTCACCGACACCACGGGCGGGGTGCTGCCCGGCGTGACGGTGGAGGCACGCAGTCCGGCCCTGATCGAGCAGGTGCGGACGGCCATCACCGACGGCAACGGGCAGTACCTGATCGTCGCACTCGAGGTGGGCACCTACGACGTGACGTACTCCCTGCCGGGGTTCGGCACCATCCTGCGCCAAGGGGTGGAGCTGAGCAGCGGCTTCACTGCCAACATCGACATCCAGCTCGGCGTCGGCGACATCGAGGAGACCATCACCGTCTCCGGGGCCACGCCTGTCGTCGACATCCAGAACGTCGAGCAGCGCCAGGTGATGGACCGCGAGGTCATCGACAGCATCCCGACCGGCAAGTCGTTCCAGTCGTACGCACTGCTGGTGCCGGGGATGGGCGGCTTCGACAGCTACCTGACGTCTCTGTCGCAGGACCAGGGCGGCATCTCCGGTCAGACGCTGCAGCGGCTGGCCATCCACGGCGGCAACCAGGAGGACCAGCAGCTCGAGATCAACGGCATGGACGTCGGCGACTCGCTGACGCAGGGGGCCAACTACTCCGTCTTCCCCGACTCCAACTTCGAGGAGCTGGCGTACAACTACTCGGCCAGCCCGGCCGAGATCGAAACGGGCGGCGTGCGTATCAACATGATCCCGCGCGAGGGCCGCAACGACTGGAGCGGCCACTTCTTCACGACCTTCAGCTTCGCGGGTCTGAACGCCGACAACATCACGAACGACGAGGGGCTGCTGGCGGCGAATCCGGACCTGACGGCGACGTTGATCGACGAGATCTGGACGATCAATCCGGTGGTCGGCGGGCCCATCGTCCGCGACCGCGTCTGGTTCTTCGCGACGCACACTTCGCAGGTGGCGGACACCGTCGCCGGCGGCGTCTTCCAGGAGACGGCGCAGAGTCTGCAGGACCCCAACAACTGGGGTCTGGTGGGCGACACCTCCAGCCCGGCCATCGACGCGACGACGCTCCGCGAGCAGTCGATCAACTTCACCATCCAGGCCACGCAGCGCGACAAGTTCAAGCTGTACTGGACCAACAGCAGCACCGACCAGCCGTATCTGCTGCAGGGGCGCACGCTGGCGTCCATCTTCGTCGCGCCGGCCGCCGCAATCGGCGGCGACATCCGCACCAACGCGTACCAGGCCACCTGGACGCGGCCGCACACCAACCGCCTCCTCTTCGAGGCGGGTGTTTCCGTGCTGCCGGTGCGCTACTACCTGCACCCGACCGAGACGGCCAATCTCGACTTGCCGGGCGTTCTGTCGCTGACGGGACCGACAGCCCTGCGCAACATGTCGCGCTGGTTCTCCGGCGCGATGGAGCGCAACAGCCCGAAGCACACCAATATGATCCGCGGGTCCGTGTCGTACGTCACGGGCAGCCACAACCTGAAGTTCGGGATGACCGGCCTGTGGTTGGGCGAGAACGCCATCAACTCGAACCACGGCGACTGGTACGGCATCATCGCAGCCGGCCCGCGGCCGGTGGCGGCGACCTTCTATACGCCGGCGTGGCAGATCAACCGGGCCCGCAACATGGGCCTCTACGCCCAGGAACAGTGGACGCTCGACCGCCTGACCATCAATGCTGGCGTGCGCTACGACTACGAGGAGTCGAGCTACCCGGACCAGATCACGCCGGCCACCCTGGACGCCGCGGCCGGGGCGGGCATTCAGGGTACGGGTCCCATCAACACGTGGCTGCGGCAGGACCTGTTCATCGCCGGCGAGAAGGCCAACGGCTGGCACGACCTGCAGCCGCGGGTCGGCGTGGCGTGGGACGTGCGCGGCGACGGGCGGACGGCGGTCAAGTTCGGCGCCCACCGCTACGGCAAGCGCAACTCCACCGACATCGCCAACCTGCTGAATCCGGGCCTGAACAACCGGGCGCAGACCCGCACCTGGCTGGACTCGGGCTGCATCGCGACTGACACGATCGGCCCCAACAACGGGGGGCTGATGGGGTGGGACGGCTCGACGTGCATCGCCGGCGACGGCCTGGTGCAGGGCAATCCGCTCATCAACACACCGAACGGCGAGCTGCTCTCGCCCAATACGGTACTGGCCTTCGGCCAGCCGCTCGTCACCACGTTCTTCGACGAGGCGTGGCGCTACGGCTGGGGCAACCGGCAGTCGAACTGGGAGATCACGGCGAGCATCCAGCAGGAGCTCGCACCGGGCCTGTCGCTCGACGTCGGCTACTTCCGCCGCTCCTGGATCAACTTCTTCGTTGAGGACGACCGGGTGCTTTCCGGAGCGGACTTCGACGTCTGGACGGCCAGCGTGCCGGATGGCCTGCGCGCCCTGAACTCGAACATTCCGGAGACCATCGACCTCTACAACCTGAGGCCGTCGAGCGTGCAGATCCCGGACAACGAGTTCACGGCGGCCGGCAACTTCGGCGGCCAGAGTCAGAACTGGCAGGGCTTCGACATCACCGTCGACGGCCGGCTGGAGAACTTCCTCATCCAGGGCGGCGTGAGCACGGGGGCCACGAGCACCGACAACTGCGACCTGATCACCGCCGTACCCGAGTCGCAGTTCAACGAACGGCTCACCACCGCGCGGCTCACGCCGCAGACCTACTGCAACGCCAACCACAACTGGCTGACGCAGGTTAAGTTCCTCGGGTCGTACACGCTGCCGGGCGACGTCCAGGTAGCGGCCACGCTGCAGAACCAGCCCGGACCCGAGCGGATCGCCGAGGTCACCTTCACCCAGGACCTCGCCGGCAACACGTTCACCCAGGATCCGACGATCATTGCCCACGTCGTCCCGCCCGGCTCGTGGTACGGCGATCGGTTCAGCCAGCTCGACCTGCGGCTGACCAAGATCTTCCGCCTGGCCGGCGGCACGCAGTTGCGCGCCATGTTCGACCTGTTCAACCTGTTCAACGCGAATGCGGTGACGCGCGAGGCGCCGAGCTGGGGGTCCGCCGCGGGCACCGGCGCCGGCTACCTGGCGCCGCAGGTCACGATGGCGGGCCGGCTGGCCAAGTTCGCCTTCCAGTTGGACTTCTAGCCTCGCGGTGCGCCGGGGCCGGACGCCTCGGTCCCATTGCACCGCGCGACACGCTCAGGGGATGGCCCTTCGGGGTCATCCCCTTTTTCTTTTTCAGCGCAGGTGTCCCGGCAGGTCCGCGACGCTGTCGAAAAGTGGGCAGGGACGGCCGCGCCGGACAGCACGGCACGCAACATGCCGGTGCGCGTCAGCTCCCCAGCGCGGCGGCGGCGATGGCGGCGATGGCGCCGGTCATGGCAAGCACGGTGGTTATCTGGATGCCGACCACCCAGAAGAACTGCCGCGACAGCTTCTGGTCGAACGCTTCGAGTCGCTGGTCGAACCGCTGCTCCAGCGCTTCGAAGCGTCTGTCCATGGCCTCGAACCGCCGGTCCATGACCTCGAACCGTCGGTCGATTGCTTCGAACCGCCGGTCGATTGCCTCGAACCGTCGTTCCACCGCCTCGAAACCGCGGTCCAGGCGGCGGCCGAGTTCCGCGACTTCTTCACGCAACCCTTCGATGCCGAGCGCGTTTTCTGCCACCTGGTGCTCCACTGCAGTAAATCGTTGTTCGACCGTACTGGCAGTCACCGCTACCTCCGCAGTATAGGACAGCGCACCCCCTTCGACAACGGCGCCTTTCGGAGAGAGGCGGACGCAGGAAACATGCCAGGTTTCGTGGGCCCGCGTGCGGTGGCCCGGGCCGCGGTGCACTGCCGCGGGCTGCTAAGATCCGCGGCAGCCCATGTCCCAACGCAGGCGGCGAGCGGGCCGGAAACGTCATGCGGCAGGTTCGCAGATCGCGGCGCCGCACGCCGCGCCCGGACCCGCGCAGCTCACGGACCTGCGGCCGGCGCAGGCGCTCGCGTGGCCGGTGGCGTTCACAATAGCGCTGGCAACCTTCGCGGCCCTGGACGCAGTCCATCAGCGGCCGGCGCTGCTGTGGGCGGTCCTGGGCGCCGCCGGGGTGCTCCTGGCCTGGAGCGGCGTGCTCTTCGCCGCGGCGGCGCGCACGGGCCGCCGGCTGGCGCTCGACGTGGTGCTGCGCAGGCAGCACTACGTCCAGGCGTGCGCGCAGCTCTCCGTCTATCTCTACTGGGGCTGGTACTGGCGCGAGGTCTACGACTCCGCGCACCTGATCGCCGCGCAGCTCGTCTTCGCCTATGCGTTCGACATGCTGCTCACCTGGTCGCGGCGCGACCGCTACACACTCGGCTTCGGCCCCTTCCCCATCATTTTCAGCATCAACCTCTTCATGTGGTTCAAGCCGGACTGGTTCGCCCTGCAGTTCGTCATGGTGGCGGTCGGCTTTGCCGTGAAGGCCCTCATCCGCTGGCAGAAGGACGGGCGCCGGGTGCACATCTTCAACCCGTCATCGTTCCCGCTGGGCCTGTTCGCCCTGCTCCTGATCGCCACCGGCGCGACGGACATCACCTGGGGGCCGGAGATCGCGGTCACGCAGATCTTTCCGCCCTACATGTATCTGCTGATCTTCGCGGCGAGTCTGCCGGCGCAGCTCCTCTTCGGCGTCGTGTCGATGACGCTGTCGGCGGTCGTGACGACGTACGCGTTCATCCTCGTCCACTTCGCGCTCACGGGCAGCCATTTCTTCAGTCCCGCCTCGCTCGGCGGCGGGGCGGTCCCGATTGCAGCGTTCCTGGGCATGCACCTGCTGTTCAACGATCCGTCGACGTCGCCACGCACCGAGCTGGGACGCCTCGTCTTCGGTATCCTCTACGGCGCCAGCATCGTCGTGCTGTTCGGCGTGCTGGAGCGCGCCGGCATTCCGACCCATTACGACAAGCTGCTGGCGGTGCCGGTGCTCAACCTGCTGATCAAGGCAATCGACGGCGCCGCGCGCTCGGCAGCCCTTCGGCGCCTCGATCCGGCGATGCTCGGGCGGGCGCTGACGCCGCTGCACCGCAACCTGGCCTACGTGACGGTGTGGGCCGCCGTCTTCGCCGTGATGCAGCTCCGGACGGGGACCGAGGTGGCACTGGCACGCGGCGTCTCGCTGCTCTCGCAGGGCCGCATCGAGGCGACGATCGACCACTACCGCGACCTCGCGCATGCGCAGCCGGACCAGGCGACGCTTCAGAACGAGCTCGGCTACGTGCTGCTGCGGGCCGGGCGCGCGGCGGAGGCACTGGAACCGCTGCAGCGCGCTGCGGCGCTCGCGCCGGACGTGGCGCAGACGCACAACAGCCTCGGGGCCGTGCACGTGCAGGCCGGCCGTTTCGAGGCCGGGGTGGCCGCGTTCCGCCAAGCGCTCGCGCTGCAGCCCGACTACCCGGAGGCGCAGTTCAATCTCGCGCAGCTCCACGACCGCGGGCGCGGCGTGCCGGCCGACGCGACCGCGGCCGCCCGTTTGTACCGGGCTGCCGCGGAGCTCGGCCACGCTGGAGCCCAGGTCAACCTGGGCAGCCTGTACCGCGGCGGCCGCGGCGTGCAGCAGGACGACACGGAGGCGGTGCGCTGGTACCGCCGGGCGGCCGAGCGGGGCCAACCCATCGCACAGTTCAACCTGGCGCAGATGTACGCGGCGGGAGACGGCGTCGCGCAGGACGACATCGCCGCGTACCGGTGGTACAGCGTCGCCGCCGCACGCTTGGCGGCGGACCCAAGCGAGGTGTCCGTCGCAGCCCGCACGCGCGCCGTCGAGGCCCGCGCGGCGCTGGCCCGGCGCATGAGTCCGGCCGACGTGGCGGAAGCCGAGCGGCAGGCACGAACCTGGACGCCCGCGGCACCCTAGCCGTTGTTGCCTGCTCCGGGCCGGGTCGGGCGTATGGGCCGGACGCCGAGCCGCCGGGCGACACCTGACGGGCTAGCGGCGCTCCAAACCGGCCATGGCGACGGCGAGCCTGCGGCCTATTTCGACCAGGCCTGCGGCGCTGTAGTGAATTGCGTCGGCTTCGTACGACAGCCCCTCGGACCGCACCAGCGCCGCGTTCCCGTCGCCCTCGACGAACGCCTGTTGACCGGCGAGGACGATCGGCCCGTGCTTCCAGACGCTCCCGTCGGCCCCGGGCTCGTAGCCGTAGGGCCCGGCAAAGAGTCGCGCGACGACTTCGGGCTGGCGGGAATCGCCCACGGCGCTGAGCACGACCGGCAGGTCGTCCACGCGCAGGGCCGCCCGCGCCAGATGCATGAACTGTGTCAGATTGGCTCCGTAGCGCCGCGCTGCAGCTTCGCTGCCCATGCCGGACTCGGTTCCGCCGTGCACCCACACGATGCCGGCGGGCACCAGGGTATCGTCCACGCCGTCGCCATCGATGTCCCTCACCGCCGTCGCGTGGCGGACCGCGGCCAGGAAGTGGTCGTAGATGTTGATGCCTCGACCGGGGCCCTCACCGCCGTCGTAGTCATGAGCCCACGACCCGAACTGGAACGCCGCCTCCACGTCGAGCGCCGAGCCGCCGCGCGCGACCTTGAGCAACGCAATGTTCTGGTCAGGATGTCGTTCGAGGATCTCCTGCCCGAAACTGATCTCGGGCCCGAAGGTCGGACCGGCACCCTCCCCGAGCACCTTCCACTGCCCGCGCCCCTGGACAGGTGCCACGCCGTCGGGGCCCGTCCCGCCTTCGTAAATCATGACGCCCGGTACCGGCCCGCGCAGGGAATCCGGCAGCTCGTCCACGCTGGCCACACCGACCATGTTCGATTGCCCGCCGAGATAGTAGAGCCGGTAGACCTCTGCCTCGCCGGCGGCAGGGACCGCAACCAACAGGGCCAACGTCAGCACGCCGCATCCGAACCAACGGGCACATCGACAGGTCATGACCTGTTCCTCCTTCCAACTCGTGGCCGCCAGAACCACCGGGCTACGGCAGGGCGAATACCCACAGCACGCCACCCTGGGGGAGGGATGTCGTGACGCCGCGGCTGCGGTCCAGCGCGTTCTGCATCCGCGCGGCGTCGAGCCCCCAGCCGGCCTGCACAGCCACGTACTGGACGCCGTCGACCAGGTAGGACGTCGGCACGCCGATGACGCCCGTGCTGGTGCGCTGCTCCCAGAGCGTCTCGCCCGTCCGCCCGTCGAACGCGCGGAAGTAGCGGTCGTTGGTGCCGCCGGCAAACACGAGCCCCCCGGCAGTGGTGAGCACCGGGCCCCAGTTGTGCGACTCGAACTCGCGGGTCCACACCTGCTCGCCGGCGTCGAGGTCCCAGGCCTGCAGCTCGCCGATGTGCTCCGCACCCTCCCGCACGTACATCTGCGACGATCCGCCCGTGAACACCTGGCCGGGGGTGTACTCCACCTCACGCGTATTCATGAAGGCGCACAGATTGTCGTTCGCGGAGAAGTACAGCAGGCCGGTAACCGGACTGAACGCGGCCGGCGGCCAGTTCTTGCCGCCCCAGATCGAGGGACAGAAGTCCAAGCGCGTTCCGGTCCGCGGCTTGTGCGCCGGGTCGTACTGCGGGCGCCCCGTCTCGGGATCGATGCTCGTGAACGCGTTCTGGTAGACGTACGCCGTGGCGTCGATGAACCCGATGCGATCCGCCTCCTGCTCCAGCAGCCAGAGGTAGCCGTTGCGGCCCGGGTGTACGAGCCCCTTCGCCGTGCGTCCGCCCCGGTCGATGTCGATGAGCAGCGGCGGGGCCACTTCGTCCCAGTCCCACGAGCCGTTCCAGTGGTACTGGTGGTAGCCCTCGAGCTCGCCGCTGTCCGCGTCGAGCGCGATCACCGAGTTGGCGTACAGGTTGTCGCCCGGCCGCTGGTCGCCCATCCAGGGACCGGCATTCCCGGTGCCCCAGTACGTCAGGTTCAGCTCCGGGTCGTAGGTGCCGGTCACCCACACGGGCGTCGCCCCGGTCTGCCAGGTGTCGCCCGGCCAGGTCTCGTTGCCCGGCTCGCCCGGCGCCGGCACCGTGTGCGTCCGCCACACCTCGGCGCCGGTCTCCGCGTCGAACGCGGCAACGAAGCCGCGGATGCCGAGCTCACCGCCGGATACCCCGACCAGCACCTTGCCGTTGACCGTCAGCGGCGCCATGGTCATGTAGTAGCCGATCCGCCAGTCGCCCGCCGGCGACTCCCACACGACGCGGCCGGTCTCGGCATCGAGCGCCACGACGAACGAATCGACCGTCGCCATGTACACCTTGTCGCCGTACAGCGCCACCCCCCGGTTGGTGGGGTGAATCTGCAGCAGGTCCTCCGGCAGTCGCCGCACGTAGCGCCACTTCATGTCGCCGGTGCGGGCGTCGAGCGCAATCACGTTGTTCTGCGGCGTGGTGATGAACATCGCGCCGTCGTTGACGATGGGCGGCGACTCGTGCCCTTCGGTCAGGCCGGTTGCGAACGCCCACACGGGACGCAGGTCGGCGACGTTCGCGGTCGTGATCTGGTCGAGGGGGCTGTAGCCCCAACCGTTGTAGGTGCGCCTGTACATCAGCCAGTCGCCGGGCGGCGGATCCCGCAGCTCGGCGTCGGTGACGGGCTGATACGCCATGCTCTCCTGTGCAACGGCAACGGTGGGCGGCACGGCGAGGGCCAGGCAGAGGCAGGCTGCACCGGCTGCGCGGGGAATCGTCGAGGTCTTCCGTCTACTGGGCATCTCTACTCCAGACTGCGTGATAGAGGCGGCCGTCGATCGCGCCGGCCAGGATGTCGCATGTCCCTTCTCCCGCACTGCAGGCGCTGACGACGCCGGTCAGCGGTACCGCCCGGTCGTTCGACACCGGCAGGCCGCGCGATTCGAAGCTGCTCCACTCGGTGCCGTCCCACCAGGTGTGAACGAGGTCGCCCTCGGCGCCGCGAGCGAACACGTCGAGCCGGGACGGCCCCCAACTACATGCCGCCGGCGGGCCGCTCAGCGGCGCCGGCGCCAGCACGGCCGGATACGACGGATCCGGCGCCTGCGGCACGCCGAGCGACGCATACCCGCTCCACGCGGCGCCGTCCCACCACTTGAGCAGCAGCTCGCCGGCACCGCCCCGGCGGAACACGGCGATGCGCGCGGACCCGCAACAGCAGGCGGCGACTGCCTCGCTCCGGGGCGTCCCCGCCGGCGCGCCCAGCGCATCGAACGGCTCCCACGCCCCGGCGCGCCGCGCGGCGTGCAGCAACTCGCCGCCCGGTCCTACCGCAAAGACGTCGAGCCGGTCGGACGCGCCCCGGCACACGGCCGGCGGGCTCACGATACCCATCGGGATGGCGCGCCCGCCCGCCACGGCGGCCGGCGCACCCAGACACTCGAAGCGGGCGCGGCCGGCACCGCGCTGCCGCCCATGCAGGAGGTCCCCGTCGGGGCTGCGGGCAACGATCTCCAGCTCCAGGTCCTGCGCGGCGTCCCCGGCGGGTCCCGCTCCGCAGGCCGCCACCTGCCAGTCGACCGGCACGTCCATGCCGCCGCCGGCGCTGCGGGCCGTCGGGACGCCCAACGAGCGAGCCCTCGCCCAGCCGCGGTCCGGCGACCGCTCGCGCCGCACCAGCTCGCCTCCGGCGGTCCTGGCAAGCAGCACGACGCGGCCCGGTGCCGGCGAGACCGCGACCGGACAGAACAGGCCGGCGCCGATGGCCGACCACTCCGCGGGCATCCGATCTCCGTCCCGACGGGGGCTAGACCTTCGTCCGTATCCAGCCGTAGCGCGTATTGCTCGGCGCCGGACCGAGCTCCGCGTACTTGTCCTTGAGCTTCGACATGTTGTCCGCCGTGTAGCCCGGGAACTCCATGATGGTCTTCAGCTCGTCCGAGATGCGGTCCTCGTAGTCCGCGGGCACCGGTCGGTAGATGCGGTCCTTTTCGGCGCCCTCGACCGGCGTGATGCCGTACAGCTGCGCCGAGTTGAGGCCGAGGATCTTGCGCTTCGCCGTGTCGGTCAGTTCCGGATAGCCGAATTCCTCGCGCAACTGCTCAGGGATCTGGAAGCGCCAGAGCGCATCGATCTGCCACTGCGGCGAACCGTACCAGACGCAGTCGGAACCGAACACGATGCGGTCCTCGCCCAGGTAGCGCATGAGCTGCCCCATGATGTGCGCCGCCACTGTGGGGAAGGTCACGATGGACGAGGCCCAGGTGGTGCCGATCTCGGCGATGCAGTTCGCGTAGGGCGCCACGAGCTGGGCATATTCGGTGGTCCACTTGATGTCGGGCACCCCGTCGCGCAGCGTGCGCGAGCGGATGGTCTGCAGCGAGTCCGCGTGCCAGGTCGTCTGCTGGATGCAGGCGTGGTACGTGACGAACTTGAGACCCGGCCAGTCCTGCGCCGCCTTCGGCAGGTCGGCCGGATGGCCCAGCAACGGGTCGGGCGGTCCGGGCGCCAGCCCCTTGTGGACGCAGATGTTGTTGAAGCCCGGATACTCGTCCCGGATGCGGTCGTAGACGTTCTGGATCAGTTCGAACGTCGGATACGCGACGTCCTCGTCATCGTGCCGCCAGCGCCGCATCAGGCTGTTCGGGTCCTCGTCGACCTTGGCGGCGTTCGAGATGTTGTAGCCCTTCCAGGAATCGGGGTGGTTCTCGTCGATCTGCTGCTGGATCCACTCGAGGTTGCCGCGCCCGACGTACAGCATGCCGTGGGCCATCATCCGGCGCGAGCCCGAGATCTCGTTGACGAAGTTGCGCGCCGCGGCAGTCTGTGCGGCCGTGATGGTCTCGGCCGCCTCCGCCTCCCGGTAGTTGCGCGGCGGTCGGTTCGTGATGCCGGGGTCGCCCCGCTGCCCCACCGGCGTCGCCGAGAACGCGGTGACGTTGCTCAGCAGGCCGATCGTCACCTGGCTGTCGAGGTAGACGTCCTTGATGAACTGCACGAGCTGGAAGTTCGACGGCGTCATCGGCAGGCCGACGAGGTCGGGGTTCCACGGGCGCCATGCCGCGCCCCCCTCGTCGACGCCGCGTCCGGGCGCGGGAGCGTACCGGTCGCCGGCCGTCGGGCCCTGGGCCGCCGCGCGCAGGGCGTGCCCGCTGCTCGTATTCGATCCGCGGACCAGGTGCAACTGGTCATCGAAGACGAACAGGTCGCGGGGCGCGCCGGCCTGGGCGTAGGCGGCCGGCTCGAACATCTCCACGGGGTCGACGTCGAAGAAGCGGCCGAACACCTCGTTCATCGCGATGAGCGCCGCGGCCATGCCGCCGCTGGACGCCAGGAACGTTCGCCGGTCGACGCCGAGCTTGCGGCTGGCCGAGTCGGCGAGCTCGCCGATGCGCGCCTCGACCCGCCGCTGGTCGTCCGTCTGCGGGACCGGCATGTACTCGCCGTTGGAGATCATGCGCGTCGGTATCGGCGACCGCAGCGGTTCGGACTCGTCGGCCCGTGCCAGCTTGGCGATCTGCGCCTCGTCGAGCAGACCGTGATCGGCTTCCCAGAACTTCCCTTCCTCGTCCCACTTGTCGATTGCCATCGGGCATCCTCCTGCGGTTGGAGCAGTGCCCAGCGTATCACCGCCCGCGCACCGGGCTCAATGCGGGGCCGGCCGCGGCCGGCTCGCAGTGGGCCCGCGCAGCGCGGTAGAATAGCGGGCGCGGCAGGTACGGCGCATGCCGCCGGAGGTTCGGGGCTAGACCCGGCCTGAGTGACGGCAGGCGGAGCCAGGGAGATGGCAGCGATGACCACAGAGGCTGGAATCGATCGGCGGCGGAGCGCGCGGGTTGCGGCGGTTTGGGCCGCCGGAGTTTGGGCCGCCCTGATCGTGGCGGCGCCGGCAGGTGCCGCGGCGCAGGCGGAGCACGAAGTAACGTTCACGAAGGACATCGCGCCGATCCTGCAGCGGTCGTGCGAGAGCTGCCACCGCCCCGGGGGCGGAGCGCCGATGTCGCTCATCAGCTACCAGGACGTGCGCCCCTGGGCGCGCTCCATCCGGCAGCGCACGCTGGCGCGCGAGATGCCGCCCTGGTTCGTCGACAAGAACATCGGCATCCAGGCCTTCAAGGACGACCCGTCGTTGACCGACGACGAGATTGCGTTGATCGGAGGCTGGGTCGACGCGGGCGCCCCCCGGGGCAACCCCGCCGACCTGCCGCCGCCGCGGCGCTGGCCGGCCGGCCGCTGGACCATCGGCGAGCCCGACCTGGTGGTCGAGTCGCCGGTGGCAACGGTCGCAGCGGTGGCGGCCGACTGGTTCGGCGGCATCAACCCGCCGTCGCCGACCGGGCTGACCGAGGACCGCTACGTGCAGGCCGTCGAGGTGAAGGAGGTACTCCTGGACGACGACGGACTGGAGATCCAGCCGGCCGCCGCCACGACAGCGGACGCCGCCGCCGGGGACACCGGCCGCGCCGAGCTGAACCTGTTCGTCGTCCACCACGCGGTAATCGCCGCCGTGACGGAACAGCAGGACGACCAGGCCGGCGCCATCGGCCAGATGGGCAACTTCAACATCACGCACGAGCTCGGCCAGAACGCGACGTACTTCCCCGACTGGGTCGGCATCCGGCTGCCGGCCGACTCGGTGCTGACCTACGACCGGATGCACTACCACTCGGTGGGCCGCGAGGTGCGGGTGCGCGTCGACACGGCGTTCAAGCTGCATCCCCGGGGCTACGAGCCCAAGTACCTGCAGGGGTTCGGCGCCCAGTCCGGCGCCTTCGACCTGGAGCTCGACATCCCGGCCGGCGAGGACGACATCATGCGCGACGGCTTTCACCGGCTCGACCGCCCGGCCATCATGATGACGTTCGAACCGCACCTGCACTCCAGCGGGAAGCGGATGTGCATCGAGGCCATCTACCCGAACAACGCGCGCGAGATGCTCAACTGCGCGGACTACAACCACAACTGGGTGAAGGTCTACGTCTACGAGGACGACGCGGCACCGCTGCTGCCGGCCGGCACCGTACTGCACCTGCTGGCGTGGTACGACAACTCGCCCAGCAACCCGCGCGTGCTCGACCCGCGCAACTGGAAGGGCTGGGGCAACCGGTCGATCGACGACATGCTCTACCACCTGCCGCGCATGGTCTACCTGACCGAGGAGCAGTTCGAGGCCGAAGTGGCGGCGCGCGGTGGCCGGCAGGCCTTCGCAACCTCGCAGGACCAGCAGTAGCGCCATGCGGACGACGCGCAACAAGCAGCAGTGTACGCGGGCCGCGGCGTGCGTCGCGGTAGTGTGCCTGGCCGGCCTGACCGCGGCCAGCGGCCAGACCATCATCTACTCGCGCGGCCAGAACGTCGCGCCGGCCTTCGAGGGCTGGGAGCAGAACCCGGACGGCACGTTCAACCTGGTGTTCGGGTACATGAACCGCAACATGGACGAGATGCTCCACATTCCCGTCGGTCCCGACAACCGGCTGGAGCCGGGGCCGGTGGACCAGGGCCAGCCGACGTACTTCCTCCCGCGGCGCAACCGCTACGTCTTCCGGGTGCAGGTGCCGCACGACTTCGGCGAGCGGGAAGTCGTGTGGACCCTGACCGCGCACGGGAAGACCGAGAAGGCGTACGCCAGCCTGCGGCCCGACTACGTCATCGACGACCTGTTGCGAATGAAGGACATCGGGGGGCTCGGCGTACGGGCCATCGAGCGGCAGAACCGGCCGCCGACGGTGCGCGTCGAGGGCGCCGCCGCGCGCTCGGTGCGCGTAGGCGAGCCGCTGTCGCTGACCGCCGTCGCGAGCGACGACGGCGTCCCCGAGCCGAAGCCGGCCGCACCGCGCACGCCGGTCAACTACAACGCCTGGGGGCTGCGTGTGGCGTGGTTCGTCTACCGCGGCGCCGGCGACGAGGTGTCGTTCGAGCCCGAGCAGTTCAAGGTGTACACCGACTATCGCGGCAACTCGCCCTGGTCGCCGGGCTGGGCGCCGCCGCCGGTGCCGGCGGACGGCAGGTTCCCGGTGACGGCCACATTCGCGGCGCCCGGCAGCTACGTTCTGCGCGTGATGGCCCACGACGGGGGCCTCATCACGAACGAGGACGTGACGGTGACGGTGCGATGAGTCGCGTCTGACGGCTACCGCCGCGTGCCCGTGATGTCGGTCCTGACCCGAAAGAGCGTCTTGCCGGCGGTGATGTAGAGCGTCCGCAGGTCCGGGCCGCCGAACGCGACGTTCGTTATCGAGTCCTCCGGCACCCGAATCAGCTCGAGCAACTCGCCGTCGGGCGCGAAGACGTGGACACCTGCCGGTGTGTCCAGCGTCTCGCTCGTGCCGCGCAGCCGGTTGAGGCCGGCCGCCACGTACAGGTTGCCCTCGCTGTCGATGGTCATCCCGTCGCCGCTGCGCCCCGGATAGAAGTCGTGGAAGACGCGCATGTTGCCGGCCGTGCCGTCCGCAGCCAGGTCGAACGCGCGAATCAGCCGCGCGCCGCCCTCGCGCTGCTGCGTCTCGATGACGTACAGCGTGGCGTCGTCGGGCGAGACGACGATGCCGTTCGGCCGCACGACCTCCGGCTCGGTCAGGATGCGCTCGATCGATCCGTCGGGATCGATGCGGTACACGCCGTGGACGCCGATGTACTCGTCGCCGTGCTCCGGCTCGGGCCGGTCGGTGAAGTAGATTCGGCCGCTGCCGTCAATCGTGAGGTCGTTGGGCCGGTGGAACAGCCTGCCTTCGTAGCGGTCGGCGAGCACCTCGACCTCGCCCGTCTCGAGGTCGGTGCGGGTGATGCGCGCGTCCGCGGTGGCACCGTCGTTCCCCTCGCACGCGAGCAGCCGCCACTGATCGTCGAAGATGAGGCCGTTCGCCCGGTTGCTCGGCTGCCGGAACGTCGTCACCTCGCCGTCGGGCGCCATGCGCAAGATGCGGTTGTTGGTGATGTCGGTGAAGTAGACCGACCCGTCCTCGTGGACGGTGGGCCCCTCGGTGAACGCGACGGTGGCCGCCACCTCCAAAGCCCGCGACTCGGCCACCTCCGCCGGCTCGGCCGCGGGCGCCGCAGGCTCCGGCTCGCCGGCACAGCCGGCGGCGCCCAGGATTGCCGCAAAAGCGATCGCGCTGACGATTCTCATCGTGTCCTCCCGGTCCTTGACGCCGATCCGACCGGAGCCTATTCTACGGCACTGCCTGCTCTTCTCTCTTCCAGGAGGCGCCCGTGCGGTCGAATGCAATCCCCTGCCGGCAACTCTCCCGGCTCGCCGCGGCCGGGTGGCTGCTCGTCACGCTGGCCGCTGCGGGCGCGTCAGGCCAGACGGCGGACTCCGGCGACAACTGGCCGCGGTTCAGGGGCTTGCACGCCGGCGCGGTCGCCGACGACCCGGCGCTGCCCGAGACGTGGAGCCGGACCGAGAACGTCGTCTGGAACGTGGAGATTGCGGGGCAGGGCTGGAGCTCGCCCATCGTCTGGGACGACCTGATCTTCGTCACGTCGGTGCTCAGCGACGAGCCCCGGCAGGAGCCCGGCCGCGACCTCATCCCGGAGCCGGGACAGGAAGGTGCGCCGGTTACGTCCATCGACGGCGTCGCCAGCGCACCCCCGCTGGCGACGCCGTATACGTGGATGCTGCACGCCATCGACTTCGCTACCGGCCGGACGCGGTGGCAGCGCGCGCTGCGCACGGGCGTGCCGACCGACCCGAAGCATCCCAAGAACACCTACGCGTCCGAGACGCCGGTGACCGACGGCCGGTTCGTCTACGTGTTCCACGCGAACGCCGGCCTGTTCGCGGTCGACTTCAACGGCGACATCGCCTGGTCGCGCGAGGTGACGGTGCCGAGCAGGCCGCCCGATCTCACGACGGAGACGCGCATCGTGCCCGGGCGCACGCTCGACGCCGACTACTTCGCGGGCATCGGGCAGGCCGCCTCCCCCGCCCTCCACGACGGCCGCCTCTTCGTAGCCGCCGACCACGAGGCGCGCGCGTGGTTCTTCGCCGCCTACAGCACACAGACCGGTGAGGAGCTGTGGCACGTGCACGAGGGCAAGACCGAGGAGGCCTACGGCTGGTCGTCGCCCTTCGTCTGGGAGAACGAACTGCGCACCGAGGTCGTCATCCTGGGCAACAACCGCGTGCGCTCGTTCGATCTCGACGGCACGCCGTTGTGGGAAATCGAAGGCCTGTCGGTGAGCACGACGCCGACCCCGCTGGCGGCGGACGGCCTGCTGTACGTCAGCTCGGGCTTCCCGTCCATGCTGTTCCGGCCCGTCTACGCCATCCGGCCCGGCGCCAGCGGCGACATCTCGCTCGCACCGGGCGCGACGAGCAACGAGCACGTCGTCTGGTTCCACCCCGACGCCGGCACCTACATGCCCTCGGGGCTGGTCTACGACGGCCTGTTCTACGGGCTCTACACGCAGGGGTTCCTGACCGCCCACGACGCCCGCACCGGCGCGGAGGTCTACGGGCGCGTACGGATCGCGCGCGGCACCGGCGGCTTCACCTCGTCCCCCTGGGCCTACAACGGCAAGGTCTTCGCGCTGAGCGAGGACGGCGACACCTACGTCATCCGCGCCGGCCCGGACTACGAGCTGCTCGGCGTGAACCCGCTCGAGGAAATGGTCAACGCCACGCCGGCCGTCGTCCGCGGCAGCCTGATCGTCCGCACCGTCTCGTCACTCTGGCGCATCGCCCGCTCCGACTGACGCCGCGTCCCGTGGCGCTGCACCGGACACCCGCGGCGCGGCGTCGCGGGTGTCCGCCCCGGATTCGGAGGCGCAACCAGCGGCTACGAGCGCGGCAGCCGCGTCCACTTCTCGGTCGAGCGCGCGCTGCGGACGGCGGCCTCGATGAAGCGCATGCCGCGCAGCCCGTCGTCGACCGTCGGGAAATCGAGGGCGAGCGGGTCGGGCTCGGCGCCCTGCAGGCGGGCGCGGAGCGTGTCGCAGACGTTGGCGTAGACGTTGGCGAGCGCCTCGATGAAGCCCTCGGGGTGGCCGGCCGGGAGCCGCGTCGCGCGCGCGGCGGCCGGGCTGCGCGCCGCCACGTGGGCGTGGCCGCGGACCCACGTCTGTGCCGGGCCGTCCAGGGAGGTCACCTGCAGCACGTCGGGTGCCTCCTGCCGCCAGCGCAGCCCGCGGCGGTCGCCGTACACCCGGATCGACAGGCCGTTGTCCTCGCCGACGGCGACCTGGCTCGCCAGCAGCGCGCCGCGGACGCCGCCGCGGAAACGCAGCAGCACGCTCGCGTCGTCGTCCAGCTTCCGGCCGCGGACGAAGGTGGTGAGGTCGGCCGCCAGCGCCGCAATCCGCCGGCCGGTGACGTACTCCGCGAGGTTCGCCGCATGCGTGCCGATGTCGCCGACAGCGCCCCCGGCCCCGCTCTGCCGCGGATCGGTCCGCCAGCGCGCCTGCCGCATGCCGGTCCGCTCCAGCGGGGTCGCCAGCCAGCCTTGCGCGTACTCCACTACGACCTTGCGCACGCGCCCCAGCTCGCCGCTGTGGACCAGGTCGCGGGCCAGCTTCACCATGGGGTAGCCGGTGTAGTTGTGGGTGAGGGCGAACACGCAGCCCGACCGCGCCACCAGCCTGCGCAGGCGGCGCGCCTCGCCGACGTCGAACGTCATCGGCTTCTCGCAGACGACGTGGACGCCGGCGGCCAGCAGGGCCCGGGCCTGCGGATAGTGCAGGTGGTTGGGCGTGACGATCGACACGAAGTCGACCCGCTCGCCGGACGGCAGCGTCCGCTCGTGGGCGAGCAGCTCGTCGAGCGAACCGTGCACGCGCGCCGGGTCCAGGCGCAGCGCGCGTCCCTTCGCGCGCGACTTGCGGAGGCTCGACGCGAAGGCACCCGCGACCAGCTGCACGCCGCCGTCCAGCAGGGCCGCGCGCCGGTGCACGTCGCCGATGAACGCGCCGGGGCCGCCCCCGACCATGCCCATTCTCAGCATCCGGGGCGGCGGCGGCATCGGGTGCGCCTCAAGTCCGTTCGAACGCCGCGTCGAAGGCGCGGTCCGACGGGGGGAAGTCGATCTGTCGGACGAACTCGCACGACTCGCGGGCGCCGTGCTCGCGATCCATGCCCGCGTCCTCCCACTCGACCGACAGCGGGCCCTGGTAGCCGCTGCGATTCAGCGCCCGGATGATGGCCTCGAAGTCGACGTCGCCGCGCCCGACCGAGCGGAAGTCCCAGCCGCGGCCGGGCGCGCCGAAGTCGAGGTGCGAGCCGAGCAGGCCGCTGCGACCGTCCAGCGTGACGGCGGCGTCCTTCATGTGCACGTGGTAGATGCGGTCGGGGAACTCGTCGATGAAGCGCACCGGATCGACGCCCTGCCACTGCAGATGGCTGGGGTCGAAGTTGAAGCCGAAGCCCGCCCGCCGGCCGACGGCATCGAGGGCCCGCGCGGCGGTCACGACGTCGAAGGCAATCTCGGTCGGGTGCACCTCCAGCGCGAACCGCACGCCGCGCTCCTCGAACACGTCCAGGATCGGGTGCCACAGCTCGGCGAAGCGGGCGAAGCCCGCCTCGACTGCGGCCGGGCTGACCGGCGGGAACGAGTACAGCAGGTGCCAGATGGGCGAGCCGGTGAAGCCGCAGACGACCGGCACATCCAGGTTGCGGGCAGCCCGCGCGGTGTTCTTCATCGCCTCGACGGCCCAGGCGCGCTTGGCCTCCGGGTCGCCGGCGAGGGCCGCCGGCGCGAAAGCATCCGAGCGGTCGTCGTTCGGGTCGCAGACGAGCTGGCCGGCCAGGTGGTTCGAGATCGCCCAGCAGCCGAGACCCCGCGCCTCGAGCAGGTCCCGCTGCGCCGCGCAGTAGGCAGGGTCCGCCGCCGCGCGCGCGACATCGAGGTGATCGCCCCAGCAGGCGAGCTCCAGCCCGTCGTACCCGAAGCCCGCCGCCTTGGCAGCGACCTCGGCCAGCGACAGGTCGGCCCACTGGCCGGTGAACAGTGTGACCCGGCGTGCCATGCACACACTCATACCACACGCGCGGAGCATATAATCGGCGCATGCGCCGCGCCGCGCTGCTCCTTACGAGCTGCTGGATGCTGAGCCTGACTGCGCCGGCGCTGGCCCAGTCCGGGCTCCGCCCACCCGGCGAGCTGTATCGCGTCGAGCCGGCACGCGTCGAACAGGGCCCCGACATCGACGGCCGCCTCGACGAAGCGGTCTGGCAGGACGCGGCCGTCATCGACCAGTTCACGCAGCAGGAGCCCAACGAGGGCGCGCCCGCGACCGAGCAAACGATGGTGCGCCTGCTCTACGACGCCGGGGCCCTGTACATCGGCGTCGAGGCGTACGACTCGCAGCCCGCGGGCGTCATCGCCACCGAGATGCGCCGCGACTCGCCGCGTCTGTTCGACGAGGACAACTTCCAGATCATCCTGGATACGTTCCACGACCGGCGTTCGGGCTACATGTTCGTCATCAGTCCGCTGGGCGCCAAGCTGGAGCAGCAGGTGGCAGAGGAAGGCGAGGGCGGCTTCCGCGGCAACAACAGCCCCAACATCAACGTGAACTGGGACGGGGTCTGGGACGCGGTGGCCCGCCGCACGGCCGAGGGCTGGGTCGCCGAGATCGCCATCCCGATGGTCACGCTCCGCTTCCCCGCCGCCGAGCCGCAGGTGTGGGGCGCCAACTTCATGCGCAACATCCGGCGCAAGAACGAGCAGATCTTCTGGGCGCCGATCTCGAAGGAGTACACGCTGACCCGCGTCAGCCAGGCGGGGGTGCTGACCGGCATCGGCGGGGTAAACCGGGGCCTCGACCTGCGCCTGACGCCGTACGTGCTGGCCGGCGGGCGGCAGGACCGCGTGGCCGACCGCCTCGACCCGTCCGGCTTCAACGAGTACGGCATCGACGTGAAGTACGGCGTCGCGTCGGGGCTCAACCTCGATCTGACGCTGAACACCGATTTCGCCCAGGTGGAGGTCGACGAGCAGCAGGTGAACCTGACGCGCTTTCCGCTCTTCTTCCCTGAGAAGCGCGACTTCTTCCTCGAGAATGCCGGCATGTTCAACGTCGGCGGCGGCGGCGGGTTCGGACGCTCGGTCGACCTCTTTTTCACGCGGCGGATCGGCCTGTCGGAGGGCGGCGCACCGATTCCGATCATTGGCGGTGCGCGCCTGACCGGCAAAACCGGCCGGCACAATGTCGCCGCCATGAACATCACCACACAGGAGGCGTTCGGCAGCCCGGGCGACAACTTCTTCGTGGGGCGCTACAGCCGCGACATCCTGGCCCGTTCGAAGGTCGGCGCCATCGTCATCAACAAGGACGCGGTGGGCGGCAGGCACTACAACCACACGTTCGCGGCCGACACGACGCTGGCCCTGCACCCCAACTTTTCGATGACGGCGTTCCTGGCCAAGACGCAGACCCCGAACGAATCGTTCGAGGGCCGCTACGAACCGCTCGAGCCGGGTGCCGCGGCACGTGACATGGCCGGCTACCTGCGGACCACGTGGCTCAGCCCGTCGTGGCACTTCTACACCGAGTACGTGGACCTGCAGGAGCACTTCAACCCCGAGGTGGGCTTCGTGCCTCGCGTCGGCATCCGGACGTCCTCGTTCCACGGCGAGTGGAACCCGCGGCCCGACCGCTTCAACATCCGCATGCTCGACCCGATGTGGAACATCACCTACACCACCGATCAGCGCAACCGGCTCGTGACGCGGCGCATCCACAACATGGTCGGCGTCTACTTCGAGGACGGCTCCCGCTTCATGTGGTGGTTCAACGACCACTTCGAGCAGCTCGACGTGCCGTTCGCCATCCGCCCCGACGTCACCATCCCGGCCGGCACCTACCGCTTCGGGGAGTGGATGTTCCAGTACCAGTCCGACCCGTCGCGGCGGCTGTACTACCAGGCGCGCTACTCCCCGCAGACGTTCTTCGACGGGACGCGTACCGATGTGCAGGGCACGCTCGGCGTGCGCGCGACGAGCCGGATCTCCGCCGAGGCGATCTTCAATCGCAGCGACATCACGCTGCCCTGGGGCGAGTTCCTGGCCGACCTCGCGTCGCTGCGTCTGGACCTGACGCTGTCGCCGCGCATGACCTTCCGGTCGCTGTCGCAGTGGAACTCGACCACCGGCGAACTGAGCAACAGCATCCGCTTCAACTGGATCTACAGCCCGGGCAGCGACATCTATATCTCCTACGACGAGCTGCGGCTCGACGGCGACCCGCTGATGCTCAATCCGCACATCCGCCGGCCGCTCTGGGTGCGGAACCGACAGCTCGCGATCAAGATGACGTACATGCTGTCGCGCTAGCCCAGGATTCCCCATGACCCGGCTCACACGACGCGAATGGCACCGGCTGGCGTTCGGCGGGATCGCGACCGCGGCGGGCCTGCTGCCCCGGACCGCACCGGCGGCCGCAGCCGCCGAGTCGCGCTTCGCCGGCGTGCTGATCGGGATGCAGAGCTACAGCTTCCGCGAAATGGGCCTCGACGCCGGGCTCGCCGCCCTGCAGCAGCTCGGCATCAGCAGTTGCGAGCTGTGGTCGCTGCACGTCGAGCCGCGCGAGCTGTACCGCCCGGAAAATCGCGAGCTGCTGCGGCGCTGGCGCCTGACGGTCCCGCTCGACTACTTCCGCGACATCGCCGCCCGCTGTGCGGACGCGGGCATCGGGCTGAACGCCTACAACCTGAGCTTTCGCGACGACTTCTCCGATGCGGAGATCGACCGCGGCTTCGAGATGGCCCGCGCACTGGGGGCGCCCGCCATCACGGCCTCCGCACAGATGAGCACCGTGCCGCGCATTGCCCGCGCGGCAGAAAGGCACGGGATGCGCGCGGCCATGCACAACCACTCGCGCATCGATCCCAACGAGTTCGCGACGCCCGCGGACTTCGCGCGGGCCATCCGCCTGGGCGGCTCGGCCCCGATCGCGATCAATCTGGACATCGGGCACCTGGTGGCGGCCGGCCACGACCCGCTCGCCTACCTCGCGGCCAACCACGCCCGTGTCGTGACGCTGCACCTCAAGGACCGCAAGCGCAACCAGGGCCCCAACGTGCCCTGGGGCGAGGGCGACACGCCCATCCGCGAGACGCTCCATCTGCTGCGCGACGAAGGCTGGGACATCCCGGCGAACATCGAGTACGAGTACCCGGGCGGCGACACGTTGACCGAACTCCGCCGCTGCCTCGACTACTGCCGCGACGCGCTCGGCGCGTGAGCGTGCCGCTGCGTGCGGTCCGGGACTGACCGGCCGCGAATCCGCGGGCGTACAGACGAACGGCCCCGCCACGGCTGACGCCGACCGCGGGGCCGCCCGTGAGAACCGTCGACTGCCCCCTACTCCAGCCCCTCGGCCTCCTTCATCAGGTTGGCATGCGTCTGGGCCACCTCGAGGCCGCCCTCGCCCGTCTGCCAGCCCACCCGGCCGTCGCCGTTCGCGTCGACGCCGCCGAGCAGCGCCTGCGCAAGCGTGTTCAGCTCGGCCACCAGGCTCGCGGCGTCGGCCGCCGAGTCAGCCATCTCGATCTTCTGCGCGAGCATGACGATCTCGTCCGCCCGTGCCACCGTGTTCTGGGCCGAGGCCGCCACGTGCTCGGCGTGGGCCTTGACCGCGCCCGAGGCGCCGTCGGAGTTCGCCGCCGCCATGATGTGCTTGGCGGCGCCCTCCGCACCCTGCTTCACGCCGTAGCCCTGGCCCGGACCGCCGTCGATCTGCGTGGGATCGACCGCGTGCAGCACGTGCGCCGTGTGCAGCTTGATGGCGTCCAGATTGTCCGGATCGCGGGCGGCGAGCGCCGCATGCGTGGCGGCGATCTGCGCCTCGCCGATGGCAGCCGGCAACAGGCCGACCATCTCGGGCGTGTCGTTCCACTTGTCCATGACGTGACCGATGTGGTTGTGGGCCGCGTTCTGTGCCGCGGCAGCGGGCGCCCAGGCAACGACGACGGCGGCGGCCAGCGCGAGCGCGAGGCCGATGTTCAGCGTCCGAGACATGCAAACCCTCCTTGGAGTGACCGATGACTGACGTGCCGGCAACGAGTTATACCCTGCCCCGTGTCCGGCGGCAAGGCCGCCGGTCAGTGCGCCAGCGCCGCCGGCAGATGCCGCAGACGGCGCACGATCGCGGCCCGCGCCAGCGGCGCGTTGGTCAGGAACTCGCGGTGGGTCCGCGCGCCGCGCCACGCCGGCCGGCGGGGAGGCTCGGGTAGCAGCGCGTCGACCAGGTCGAGGTCGAAGTCGTAGAGCAGCACCCCGTGGTGCAGCAGCGCGCCGCGCACGCGCCGTTGGGCGTGCCCGGCGAACTTCCGTTCGCCGAGCGCCAGATCGGAGGCGCGGACCGCGATGCCCGCGACGGCCAGGACGCCGGCCGTTCGGCCGAGAAGCCAGTCGTAGCTGCAGCCGACGTCGGCCAGCCGGGGACGGCCGGCGAGCGACAGGACGAGGGCGACGTGCAGACAGCCGGGTCCGACCACCACCGCCCCGCCCCCGGACTCGCGGCGCAGCAGCGGAATGCCGCGCGCGGCGCAGGCCTCGAGGTGCACCCACAGGGCGGGATCTCCGCGCCCGGGCATGACCACCGCCGGCCGCGCGGATTCCCACACCAGCAGCCGCTCGCCGGCGGCCGCCGGGGCCCCGGCACGAGCAGTCGCCGCCGGCGCGCGGCCGGGCCGGTGCGCCGGGCAGGCGGCGCGCTCCAGGTGTCGCAGCGCCTCCATCTCCAGCGCCAGGCCGCACCGGGGCGGCAGTAATCCGTGATCTTCTACCTGCATGCCGGGGGTCCGTGCGCGGCGGCTCGCCACATCGTGCGGCGCGCGGCAGCCGCGTCCGGTACCAGCGCGTCCGGGTACAATCTGTCCACCGTGCCGGCACCTGCACGCTCCGGGCCAGTCTATCTGGACTGCGCGGCGACCTGTCCCATCGATCCGCGGGTGCAGGCGGAACTACGCCGCTTCACGGAGGTCGACTTCGGCAACGCGGGCAGCCGCACGCATGCCTACGGCCGGACCGCCCGCCAGGCCGTGGAGCAGGCGCGTGCGCGCGTGGCGCGGGTGGCCGCCGTCCGGCGCAACGAGGTGGTCTTCACGAGCGGCGCCACCGAGTCGAACAACCTGGCCATTCTCGGCCTCGAGCCCCACGGCCGCGCTGCACGACGCGTGCATCTGGTTGGCACGACGATCGAGCACCATGCGGTGCTCGAGCCGCTGCGGGTGCTCGCCGCACGCGGCTTCGAACTGACGCTGGTGGACCCGGAGCCCGGCGGGTGGGTGGACCCGGACCGTGTGGCCGCCGCGGTGCGGCCCGATACGCTGCTCGTCTCGGTAATGCACGTCAACAACGAGACCGGCATCGAGCAGCCGGTCGCGGAGATTGCCGACCGGCTCGCCGGCTCGCCGGCGTTTCTGCACGTCGACGCGGCGCAGGGATTCGGCAAGGTGCTCGCCCCGCTCCGCCATCCGCGGGTCGATCTCATCAGCGTCAGCAGCCACAAGATCTGCGGCCCCAAGGGCGCCGGCGCCCTCCTGGCCCGCCGCCGCGATGGCGCACGGCTCCCGCTGACACCACTGCTCCACGGCGGCGGACAGGAGCTGGGACTGCGGCCCGGCACGCTGCCGGTCGCGCTCGTGGCGGCGTTCGGCCGGGCGGCCGAGCTGGCCCTGGACGAGCATGCTGACCGGCTCGCGGCGGCCCGCAGCTTCCAGGACCGCCTGCTCGCCGGCCTGGCGCCGCTGGCCCCGCGCATACACGGCGACCCCGGCCGGCGTCTGCCGTACATCGTCAACCTCTCCATCCCCGGCTGGGACCGGGAAACGCTCATCGAGGCCTGGGCCGGACTGGCTGCCATCTCGGACGGCGCCGCCTGCACCTCGCAGTCCTACACCTGCAGCCACGTGCTAGCGGCGATGGGCCTGTCTCCGGCCGAGCAAGCCGGGGCCGTGCGATTCTCGTGGTGCCATCTCTCGACGCTGCCGGACCTGGAGACGATGACCGGCGCGCTGGCGGCAGTTGCCGTGTCCGAAGCGCCGCACCCCTCATGACGCCCTCCCCCGGCCGCATCATCCGCTACAAACGGTCCCGGTTCGCGACGCGTCTGCCGGTCGGCCACCGCTACACGCGGTCGCACTACTGGCTGAACCGCGACGACGCGGGCGGCTGGCGAATCGGGTTGACGACCTTTGCCACCCGCATGCTGGGCGATCTAGTAGAATGCACGTTCGCCATCGCACCGGGCGAACCGGTCGCGCTCGGCCAGACGATCGGGTCGATCGAAGGGTTCAAGGCGGTGTCCGACATCTACGCTGTCGCAGCCGGCCGCTTCATCGCAACCAACGCGGCCCTCGATACCGACATCACGCTGGTCGAATCGGCGCCGTACGGGAACGGTTGGCTGTACAGGGTCGACGGCACGGCGGATCCGGACAGTCTCGACGTCGACGAGTACGTGCACGTGCTCGATGCCACCATCGACCGCATGCTGGCCAGCCGCGGCGAAGGGGAGCAGGATGCCTGACCTGCCCGGCCCCGCACCGCAACCGCCGGCGCCGGCCCCGGGCGGCACACGGGCCCGCTACGTCATGGTCGGCGGCTTCCTCGGTGCCGGCAAGACGACGGCAATCATCCGCCTCGCCCGGTTCCTGACGGAGCAGGGTCGACGGGTCGGGCTCATCACCAACGACCAGAGCGTCGGCCTGGTGGACACCACGCTCGCTCGCGCCCAGGGATTCCCGGTAGAGGAGATCACGGGCGGCTGCTTCTGCTGCCGCTTCAACACCCTGGTGGAGGCAGCCGACCGGCTGCACGCAGAGGCCCGGCCGGACGTCTTCATCGCCGAGCCGGTGGGCAGCTGCACGGACCTGCGGGCGGCGGTCAGCTATCCGCTGCGGCGGATGTACGGCGACGCCTTCGAGATCGCGCCGCTCAGCGTCCTCGTCGACCCCGTCCGCGCGGCGCGCGTGCTCGGCCTGGAAGCAGGCCGGTCGTTCTCGAAGAAGGTGCTGTACGTCTACGACCGGCAACTGGCCGAGGCGGACGCCATCGTCGTGAACAAGGTCGACCTGCTCGACCCGGCGCGCCTGGAGCAGCTGCGCGCGGCGCTCGCGGCCCGCTATCCGCAGGCCGCCGTGCTGGCGATGTCCGCGCGCGACGGCCGCGGGACGGCGGCCTGGTTCGAGCAGGTCACCCGCGGCGCGCCGGGGCTCGGCGTCTCCCCCGACGTGGACTACGAGGTGTACGCCGAGGGCGAGGCGCTGCTCGGCTGGCTGAACGCGACCGTGCGCGTCACCGGCGACGCGCCCTTCGACGGCAACATGCTGCTGCACGACCTCGCTGCACACATGGCCGCCACGATCGGGGCCGCGGAGATCGCGCACCTCAAGATGACGCTCACGGCGACGGAGCTGCCGTCGGACATCGCGGTGCTCAACCTCGTCGCGGGCGACCGGAGGGCGGAGATGGCGCATACGCTCAAGGCGCCCGTCGCGGCGGGCGAGCTGCTGGTCAATCTGCGCGCCGAGGACGATCCGGAGCGCCTGAACACGGCCGCCCGGGCGGCGCTCGCGGCCTGGGAGGCAGGCGGTCCCGGCCGCCGCGCGGCGATCGACCACAGCGAGCATTTCCGGCCCGCCAAGCCGACTCCGACCTACCGGATGGCGACAGTGTGATGAGCGAGACCGCAGCCGCCCCGGCGACTCCGAACCTGGTCTACTGCCGCTGCACCTACGCACGGGTGGTTCCGCGCCGGGTGAAGGACGGCGTGCTCGAGGCACTGGCGGACGCCGGGGTCGACTTCGACGCGGTGCCCGACCTGTGTGAGATGTCGGCCCGTAAGGACCCGCGGCTGGCGGAGATCGCCGGCAGCCGGGACGTGACCATTGCGGCCTGCTACCCGCGCGCCGTGCGCTGGCTGTTCTCGTCCGCCGGTGCCCCGCTCGACAAGGAGCGGGTCGAGATTCTGAACATGCGCGAAGAAACCGCCGAAGCGGTGGCGGCCGCGATGCTCGACGGTAGCGAGGGAGGCGAGCCATGAGCGGTGCCGGCGGGTTGTCGCTACCCGTGTTGCGGGTGGCGCTGTACGAAGGGCGCGGGGCTCGGCCGCTGGATGGCGCGCACCGCTTCGCCGTGATGCAGACGCTGCTCGACAAGGGCTACCGCGTGACGCGCATCGGATCGGGCGACGCGCGCGCGCGGGCCGACGACGGCAACGCGCTGGCGGTGCTGGGCCGCTTCACGGAGCAGCAGCCCGCCGTGGCCGTCGGCGAGGCGGGCGGCCGGGTCTGGTTCCGCGATATCGGCGACGAGACCCCGGACGCCGTGGCGGCGCTGGTCGAGGCCATCCGCGCCGAGTGCGAGGTGCACGAGCCCGGTGGCTGGAAGCCCTGGTTCCCGGTCATCGACTTCGACCGCTGCACCAACTGCATGCAGTGCCTGAGCTTCTGCCTCTTCGACGTCTACGGCGTCTCGCAGGGCGGCCAGATCCAGGTCCGGAACCACGACAACTGCAAGACCGACTGCCCGGCCTGCTCGCGCGTCTGCCCCGAGGTGGCGATTCTCTTCCCCAAGTACCGCCACGGGCCCATCCACGGCGGCGAGATCCAGGCGGACGACCTGCGCCGCGAGGCGATGAAGGTCGACATCTCCGCGCTGCTCGGCGGCGACATCTACGCCGCGCTGCGCGACCGGAGCGCCAAGGCGAAGTCGCGCTTCTCCAAGGAGCGCGACGAGGAGCGGGCGCTCAAGGAGCGCCAGAAGTGCCTGGTCAAGCTGCAAAAGAATCTCGACATCCCGGCGGAGGTGCTGGCGAGCCTGCCGACCCTCGACGACATCCAGGCCAAGGCCGAGGCGGCCAAGGCCCGGGCGCAGGCCGCCGTCGACGCCGCCGCGGCGCGGCAGGAGGGCTGACGACGTGGTGCTCGGACTGGCCAGACGGATGCTCACCGAGCCCGACCCGCGCGCCCTGCGCAAGCTGGTCTGGAACATGGGCGTCAAGGGCGTCCGCTCGGTGCAGCGCTACAAGCGGCGCCTGAAGCGGGGCGAGCACTTCCCGCCGTTCCTCTTCATCTCGGTCATCTCGGGTTGCCAGTTGCGCTGCCAGGGCTGCTGGGTCGACGTCGAGGCGCCGAGCCGCAAGATCGAGATCGACGAGCTCAACCGCATCGTCGGCGACGCCAAGCGGCACGGCAACAGCTACTTCGGCATCCTGGGAGGCGAGCCGCTGCTGCACCCCGACCTGTTCGACCTGTTCGCGGCCCACCCGGACTGCTACTTCCAGCTCTTCACGAACGGGCACCTGATCGACGACGCGCGGGCGGCCGAGCTGCGGCGGCTCGGCAACGTGACGCCGCTGGTCAGCATCGAGGGCACCGCAGTCGTGAGCGACGAGCGGCGCGGCCGTACCGCCGTCCTCGACAAGTCGCTGGCGGGACTGGCCGCCTGCGCCCGGCACCGCCTGGTGACGGGCGTGGCCACCAGCGTCTGCAGAACGAACATCGACGACCTCGTGCAGGAAGCGTGGCTGCGGCGGCTCATCGACCTCGGCGTGCACTACGCCTGGTTCCACACCTACCGCGTCGTCGGCCCGAAACCGACGGCGGAGATCGCCCTGACGCCGGAGGAGGTGCTGCGCGTGCGCCGCTTCATCGTCCGCATGCGCGCGAAGCTGCCCATCGCCATCGTCGACGCGTACTGGGACGACGAGGGGCAGGCGCTGTGCCCCATGGCGACCGGCGTGAGCCACCACATCAGTCCGTACGGGGACATCGAGCCCTGCCCGATCATCCAGTTCGCGACCGAGACGGTCCACGATCGGCCGAGCGTCTACGAGACCATGACGACCTCGTCGTTCCTCAAGGACTTCCGCGAGACGGCGGCCCGGACCACGCGCGGTTGCATCGTGCTGGAACGGCCGGACCTCGTGCGCGAGCTCGTGGCGCGCCACGGGGCGCGGGACACGACGCAGCGGCAGACGGCGTCCGCGGAGCTGGCGGCGCTGACGCCGCGCAGCAGCCAGTACGACCCGGGCAACGAGATCCCGGAGGAGCACTGGGCGTACGCCTTCGCCAAGAAGCACTGGTTCTTCGGATTCGGCGCATACAGCTAGCTAGTGGGTGTTCGATGAGCCATCAACTGCCGGTCGTTTCGCTACCGCGCGCGGTGCCGTCGACGGTCGTGCGCCCGCCCCAGGAAACCATTCCGCAGACCCGGACGGAGCGCGAAGTCATGCTGCGGCAGGTGCAGGCCTATGTGGCTGCGCGGCGGAGCGAGATCACGCCGCCGCTCGTCCTCGACGAGCTCCGCGCGCGCGCGGAGGAGATCGTCCGCGCGCACAGCATCGATCCCCGCTACCTCGACTACGTCGGCGTGCTGCTCGGCAACGAGACGTGGCGCGAGCACCTGGCCGCGGTGCCCTACGACAAGCGCCTGTTGCTGCTGCCCAAGTGCCTGCGCGTGGAGGACCGCTGCCCCGCGCCGTTCGACGAGTTCGGGCTGTTGTGCAAGCAGTGCGGCCTGTGCACCATCCAGGACCTGCAGGAGGAGGCGGAGAAGCTCGGCTACGCCGTGCTCGTCGCCGAGGGCTCGGCGCTGGTGATGGCGCTCATCCAGACCGGCAAGATCGAGGCCATCGTCGGCGTGAGCTGCCTCTCGGTGCTGGAGCGGGCCCACCCGTACATGGAGGCGGCGGCCATCCCGGGTGTGGCGATCCCGCTCCTGCAGGACGACTGCAAGGACACCGGGGTGGACGTCGAATGGGTCTGGGATTTCATCCATGCGACGAGCGACGACCGGACTCGCCGGCTCGATCTCGACGCGCTGCGCAAGGACGTCGAGAGCTGGTTCGCGCCGGCGGCGCTCGACGAGCTGTTCGGCGGCCCGCCCGAGGGCGAGACCGAGACGCTGGCCCGCGGCGAGCTCACCCGCGCCGGCAAGCGCTGGCGGCCGTTCCTCACGGTCTGCGTGCACCAGGCGCTGCGGGACGACCCGCACGCCGCGCCGCCCGCCGCGTTACGCAAGGTGGCCGTGGCGGTGGAGTGCTTCCACAAGGCGTCGCTGGTGCACGACGACATCGAGGACGGCGACGCGCGCCGCTACGGCGAGCCGACATTGCACGCCACACACGGCGTGCCGGCGGCGCTCAACGTCGGCGACCTGCTCGTCGGCGAGGGCTATCGGCTGTTGGCCGAGAGCGACTTCGCGCCCGAAATCCGCGCCGAGCTGACGGCGATCGCCGCCCGCGGCCATCGCACGCTCTGCCTCGGGCAGGGCGAGGAGCTGGCCTGGGCACGCAGCCCGCAGCCGCTCAGCTCGCAGCAGGTGCTGCGGATCTTCCAGCAGAAGACCGCGCCGGCGTTCGGCGTGGCGCTCGAGATCGGGGCGGCCTGCGCCGGGGCCGACGCGGAAGTCTTCGACAAGCTGCGAACCTACAGCGACGCGCTGGGCATTGCCTACCAGATCCGCGACGACCTGGACGACTTCGAGCCGTCGGCCGACGCGCCGGACGACGTGGCCGCGCTGCGCCCGTCGCTGCCGCTGGCCGTCGGCTACGAGCAGGCCAAGTCCGAGCCCGAGGCACGGGCCACCCTCGAGGCGGCCTGGCGCCGGGAGCAGGCCGGCGGCGGACGCTCCGACGAGGTGCGCGCGCTGCTCGAGCGCTTCGACGCCGCGGAGCGCAGCCGGCGCCTGATGGAGGGCTACAAGGAGGAGGCAATCCGCTGCCTGCCCGGCCTCACCAATCCCAGCCTCAAGGGATTGCTGCGGCGGGTCATCGGCAAGATCTTCAGCGTCGAGATTCAAGGCTGGTGCAGTGAGTTTGAGGCTCGAAATGCTGCAGGTAGCCAGGCTGTCGCCGACGCTGCTCGGTGACGCGGCCGACCTGACGGCGGGTTTCCTCGCCGCCAGGCTGAATCCCGACGGCGGCTTCCAGGACCGGGACGGCGCGAGCGACCTGTACTACACCGTTTTCGGCCTCGAAGCGCTTACCGCGCTGCGGCGCGACCTCCCGACTGACGCCGTGCGCCGCTACCTCGAACGCCACACCGACCCGGCGCGGCTGGACTTCGTCCACACGGCCTGCCTCGCCCGCTGCTGGGCCGACATCGGGGCCGCGGGCGAGGCGCCGGCCGCGGCGCTACTGGCCCGCCTGGAGACCTACCGTACGCCCGACGGCGGCTACAGCCCGACGGACGGGGCCGGCCACGGCACGGCCTACGGCTGCTTCCTGGCTCTGGGGGCGTACGAGGACCTCGGCGCCGCGCCCGACGGTCCCGACCGTCTCATCGAGTGCCTGGCCGCTCTGCGTGCCGCCGATGGCGGGTACGGCAACCAGCCGGGCATGCCGACCGGCCTGACACCGCCCACCGCCGCGGCGGTGACCGTGCAGCGGCGCCTCGCCCGGCCCGTCGATGCGCAGGCTGCCGCGTGGCTGCGGGCGCGGCATGCGCCGGCCGGCGGGTTCTGCGCGGCGCCGGCGACGCCATTGCCCGATCTGCTCTCGACGGCCACGGCCCTCCATGCGCTGGCCGGCGCGCATGCCCCGCTCGAGGCCATCCGGGAGCCCTGCCTCGACTTCGTCGACAGCCTGTGGACCAACTCCGGCGGCTTCTACGGCAGCTGGGGCGATGACGTGCAGGACTGCGAGTACACGTTCTACGCCCTGCTGGCCCTGGGACATCTGAGCCTGTGAGCACGCCCACGTCCGAACGGCATCCGCCGCAGCCGCCTCCCGCGCACGCGAGCGTGCCGGCGCAGCCCGCGCGGGAGCACGGTCAGGCCGCGCTGGAGCGGCTCACCGCGGGCCTGCTGGCGGCGCGCAACGCGGCGGGCCACTGGGAGGGCGAGCTGTCGTCGTCCGCGCTCTCGACCGCCACTGCGGTCATCGCGCTCACGCTGGTCGACCGCCGGCAGCCGCGGCCGGGACTCGGCACGCTGGTGCGTGACGGCACGGCCTGGCTCGTGCGGGCGCAGAACGCGGACGGCGGCTGGGGCGACACCACCGACAGCCCCGCCAACGTCAGCACCACCGCCCTCTGCTGGGCGGCCCTCACCATCGCGGGTGCCGCCGACCCGGCCTGCTCCGCGGCCATCGAGGGCGGGCGCAACTGGCTGCGGCGCGCGGCCGGCAGCCTCGCGCCGCAGGCCCTGGCCCGGACCATCAGCCGGCGCTACGGCCGGGACCGCACGTTCTCGGTCCCCATCCTCACCGTGCTGGCCCTGGCCGGACTCCTGGATGCCGCCGCGGACGAGTCCAACGGCGCACGCGGAGCTCCCGCCGCGGGGCGCGGCGCGCGCGAGGCGGCGGGCGACGCCATCGGCAGCGGCTGGCGCCACGTCCCGCAACTGCCGTTCGAGCTGGCCGCCGTCCCGCACGCCTGGTACCGCTGGTTGCGGCTGCCGGTCGTCAGCTACGCCCTGCCCGCCCTGATCGCCATCGGGCAGGCCCGCCACCGGCAGCGCCCCACGCGCAATCCCCTGACGCGGCTCGTGCGGCTGGCGGCGCGCCGCCGCACGCTGCGCCGTCTCGAGACGATCCAGCCGCGCGGCGGCGGCTTCCTGGAAGCGACGCCGCTGACCAGCTTCGTGGTCATGAGCCTGGTCGCCGCCGGCGAGGTCGCGCACCCGGTGGTCGAGCGCGGTGTGGCGTTCATCGAGCGCTCCGTGCGCGCGGACGGGAGCTGGCCCATCGACACCAACCTCGCCACCTGGCTCACGACGCTCAGCGTCAACGCGCTGGCGCGCCTGCCCGCCTGGCAGACTCGACTCGGGCCCGACGAACGGGCGCCTCTGCGCCGCTGGCTGCTCGCTCAACAGTACCGCGCGCGGCACGTCTACACGGACGCCGCCCCCGGCGGCTGGGCCTGGACCGACCTGCCGGGCGGCGTCCCCGACGCCGACGACACCCCGGGCGCGCTGCTGGCCCTGCACGCCCTGGACCCGGCTGACACGGGGCACCGCGACGCCGCCTGCGCCGGCGTCGGCTGGCTGCTCGACCTGCAGAACGCGGACGGCGGCATACCCACGTTCTGCCGCGGCTGGGGGGCCCTGCCGTTCGACCGCAGCAGCCCGGACCTGACCGCCCACACCCTGCGGGCGTGGACCGCCTGGCGGCCGGCGCTGCCCGCCAGGCTGCGGCGCCGCGCCGACGGCGCGGCGCGGCGCGCGGTTCGCTTCCTGGAACGGGCCCAGCAACCCGACGGATCGTGGATTCCGCTGTGGTTCGGGAACCAGGCCGCCCCCGAAGAGGCCAACCCCGTCTACGGCACTGCACGGGTCCTCGAGGGGCTCGCCGCGCTGCCCGCCGCCGAGGCGGCCCCGGCAGCGCAGCAGCGGGCGATCCGCTGGCTCGTCGACGCGCAGGGGACCGACGGCGGCTGGGGCGGCGCGCCCGGTGTCGCGCCGTCGCTCGAGGAGACCGCCCTGGCGGTGTCGGCCCTGGCCCTCTGCCGACGGCATCCGGGTCGCCCGTCGCCGCCGGGTGTCGACGCCGCGGTCTCGCGCGGCATCCGGTGGCTGGAAGCCGCCTCCGACCGCGGCCGCCGCACGCCGGCGACCCCGATCGGGCTCTACTTCGCCAGACTCTGGTACTCCGAGGCGCTGTACCCCCACATCTTCACGCTCGCCGCGCTGGCCGCCGCGGCGGCCCCGCCCGCCACACGCGCGGACTGACCGCGGGTCCGCGGCGCGGCACGTGGCACCTTTCGCCGGCCGCAGCGTCGCGGCCGCCAAGGGCGCCGACGACCCCGGCGCGGCGTCAGTGGGTCATCGTGTAGAGCAGGACATTGATGCCCAACTGGTAGCCGTCGGGCGAGAAGCGCTCGAAGAACCGGGGGTCTTCGCCCTCGCGCTCCCACGCGTCCTGGATGTCGGTGTTGTGGGTCATGGCGACCATCAACCGGCCGCGTTCATCCATGATGCCCCGGAAGTGCGGAACGGCGCTGTCATTGCCGCGCTCGGACGTCGTCGTGCCGCCCGACCAGCGCCAGAAGTGGATGTTCGTGATCTGCGGCACTTCGAGGATGTGGAACATCGTCCGGAACAGCTCGTGATCGAGCGGCAGGTCGCGGATGGGGTACTCGGACGGCGGCAGCACCTTGCCGATCTCGCCCGACCATTGCTGCCACGACCGCGTGCCCCAGAAGTCGTCCACCCAGAGGAATCCGCCCTTCTGCAGGTAGTCGCGGAGCCGGACGATCTCGACGGGTCGCAGGCTCATGGTCCCCACGTCGGAGGTCATCAGGAAGGGGCAACTGTAGAGGGCGTCGTCGGCGATGGTCACGACCCAGTGGTTCGGCTCGCCGACCCGGTCGAGGTCCACGTGCGTGGAAGTCAGCTCCGACAACCGGATCATGAAGTTGATGTCCGCGTAGGGGTAGTCCGTCGACCAGCCGCGCCCCGAGCGCTCGCGCCGGTTGCTCGTGTACATCAGCCGGCAGAAGGAGAACCCCTCGCCGATGTGGTCGGCCGGCCGAAAGCGCGGGGGATGGCGGCTCCAGCCGCGCCATTGCCCCAGGGCGGCCGACGCCGCGACGGTTGCCACCAGCACGACGATCACGATCCGGATTGCTGCACCACGCGCCACGCGCTTCCTCCACGCCTCGCGGAACGGCCTCGCCCATTGTGCCACGTCGCACGCAGGCGCGACACACAATCGTTATAATCGGCCCGCCGTCCCACAGGAACCCGCCGTGGCGCATGTCGACCCGGACGCACTGAACCACCACGACCCGGTCAGGGTCTACATCGCCGGCAAGCTCGCCGAGGCCAAGGCGGTGGAGGAGCTGCTCACGGGCAATGGCGTGGACTACGTCGTCCAGGTCGAGCCGTACCGCACGAGCATCCTGTTCGGGCCGCGCAACGGGGCGGCGTTCTACGTGGCCGACGGCCAGGCGGCTTTCTGCCGGGAGCAGTTGGCCGCGGCCGGTTTCCACCGCGGCCTGTTGGAGGATTGACGCGCCGTCAGCGGGCGCCCCGGGCGGCCGCGCCGGCCGCCGCCGCCTCCTCTGCGCGCTCGCCCGCCAGGATGCCGATCATCGCGTAGTGGTTGCCTTCGTGGCACGCGAACTCGTAGAGAGGTTCGTCCGTGCGCGTCAGGGGCAGGCGCACCGTCCAGGGCGTGGTCCAGGCTGTCGGGTCCGTCACGGTGACCTCGTAGCTCAGCGTGTCGGGGCCCACGCGCGCGAAGCGCTCCATGAGGTGCAGGTTGCGGTCGGAACCGAGCACGCTCGCGCGCGACGAGAAGTTCCTGGTCTCGACCACGAGCGTGTCGCCCTCCCAGCGGCCGCGCGAGTCGCCCAGCCACTGCCGGATGCGGTCGGGCGCATGCGGGCGGTCGTCGAGCGGGATCAGGCGCGCGTCGTGGATCGTCTCCATGGCGAGGGCCACGTGGCCGGGCGTCTGGAAGATCTGGTAGTAGGCGTAGATACCCGCGCCCGAGGTGCCGCCCAGCCGGGGCAGGCCGCGCGTCAGACAGCGCACCCACGTGGAGAGGTCCTCCGGCCCGGCCGGGCGCTCCTCCGCGGCGGCGGCTGCGCGCCGACGGGCCTCCGCAGCGGCGGTCAGCGGCGGGATGCGGCCGTCGGGCGGATCGACGACCAGCGAGGTGCGGTTGTCGAACTCGCGCTCGAGCATCGCGAGCGAGGTGCAGGTCGCACGCGGGTTCACGTAGCGGTCGACGTCGGCGAGGGCGGCCAGGAACAGGTTGTCGCCGGCCGCGAAATCGCTGTTCCCGGCGGTGAAGAGGCGGTCGGCCCGCCGGCGCAGCTCCGCGACCTCGGCGTCGGTCAGCAGCGCCCTGTCCACCAGCGCCGCAGGCCGCTCCAGCGGCGTGGCGCTGCGGCTCACCCAGACGCCCTGCAGGTCGGGCCGGCCAGCGGCCGTGCGCGGAAGCGTCCAGCCGGCGGGCGCCCCGGCCGGCGCCGTCTGGGCCGCCGCGGGCGCCGGGTGCAGCAGCAACCACGATACGGGCGCCAGCGGCACCCACAGCATGGCCGCTGTCAGCGGCGGAAGCAGGATCGGTCGTCGGTGCATGGGCCTCCTCCGAGAACGGCCGGCCCGGCGGCTACTGTCCCAGGACCTTGAGCTCGCTGCGGACGACGATCTCGCTCGTACCGTCGTCGTCCACCAGCTCGCCCAGCACCTCGTACTCGCCCGCGGGCAGCGCCCACCACGTGAAGCTGTGCTGCTGCGGCGAGTCGAGGCCGTCCAGGCTGATGGTGATGTCACGCTGGATGGAGCCGGAATCGGCCTGAACCCGCAGCGCCTGGCTCTTCGCCGTCGGCGTTATCCAGATGCTGATCTCGACGTCGCCCGGCGCGCTCAGGACCAGCGCCCCGCCGGCCTCCTGCGCGTCCGCGGGGCGGTCGTCCGCTGCCGGCGCAGTCGGTTGACTCGGAGGGGGCGCCGCGTGCAGCAGCGGCGCGGTCGCAAGCAGCAGCGCGCAAACCGAGCAGAGCAGAAAACCAGTCAGTCGCATGATCACCCCCCTTTCAGGGCCGACGGCCTGTCACGTGGACGCCGTAATGTTTCAGACATGTTAACAGCCAGTAAATTTAAAGCAAATACCCTTTTCGCAATTCCTGGATGCCCCTGGCGGGCCGGAACCGGCGCCCGGCGCCGCACGCAGGGGGCCAGGTGTGAGAAAATTGGGCAGTCGGGGCGTAGCGCAGCCCGGTAGCGCGCCTGCCTTGGGCGCAGGAGGTCCCGAGTTCGAATCTCGGCGCCCCGACCACACGCGCCGAATCGTGATCGCCTCGACCCGCGGCGACGGCGGCGTCCTCCGCCGTGGAGCGGCCGCCGGACGCCACCCGCACGCGCAGCCGGATCTTGAGGTCGTGCGGGCTCTGCCGGCGGGCCAACTGCTCCAGTCCGAGCGCGACGCACTGCGCCCGGCGGCTCCTGACGCACAAGCGCTGTTCGCGCTGTTGGTTGCGCGCTTCAGCATCGAATTCATGTCGTGGAAGCAATATTAGTGGTTGTCCGAAGACTGTGTTATGATGGGCTTACAGCTTGGATCTCCTGTCTTTTAAATAATTCACGCAAAACCATTCCAACAAACAGCGGGATTTCGAGCCGCCCAAGTTGGAAGTGCTGTGGAGAAGTAGCACCTGGAGAACGTCGTGGCTATCAGAGACGGCACATGGAGAAAATCGGCGTGAAAGCGCAACGACATTTGATCGCAATCATCACCGCAGTACTGGCCATGGCGTGGGGCACCGACGCCGTAGCGCAAACCCGGTCGCATCGATTTGCGTTGGAGGGCGGCTTTGGAACGACCGGGCCAAGAACTTGGGGAGAAGGGCCCTATTTTGGTGCCCGCGGCTACTTGGGAAACCATGGACTGTTCGCGCTGTTCGATGTCAGCGGTATCGGCAATGGAATAGTCAATGAAAAGTCGATGCTCTATTCGCTGGGCATCGGTGGGGCACTACGACGTTCCGAGCCGCTTCGGTTGCTGTATCGCGGAGGCACGAAGGTGCTTGCCGACGCAGACTACTATAGGTTATGGTTCCTGGGTGGCGGAATCGAGTACGGACGAGATGTCGGGGTCTTGCTTATAGTGGACTGGGTGCCGATATTCAGGGGGCGAGGTATCTGGAAGCAGGACGAGTGGGTGTTCAAGGTCGGCGTCTACTGGGGTCGCTGACGTCGCTCGATGCTCAGTGCCCTGGGGTGCCGCGAGAGAGAACCGTATGAGAACAATGGGAGATGGCCACATGCGACCTCACAGCTGGATATCGGATACCTGGCCAGTACTGACACACACCTGGTTGATAACGGCCATGTGTTTGTTCGGTATTTTGCCGGCATCGGTAGCCACGGCCCAAACACTCTCCACACCCGCGTTCGAAATCGCTGCCGGCTGGCATACGGTCAACACCCCGGACACGGCGCCTCAAGGCTGGCTGGTCTCGGCGGCTCGGCCGTTCGGCGACCGTTGGGCAATCGTGGTGGACGTGGGCAACCTGTCGTTCAGTCGGTCGCCGATAGCCTACCGGGTTGAGGAAAACCGCTGGCACACGTTCTCGGGCGGTATTCGACACGCGTGGAGGCGGCCGCGCGTCACGCCGTTCGTGGCGGCCCAAGGCGGCTTCGTGATGTTGCGCAGCAGCTCGACGTACTACGATCCCTACCGACCGGTGGAACTTCCACCATTATATCCACAAACGGTCGAGTACACCGACTATGCAGGACTTTTCCAAGCCACTGCTGGCATTGACATCCGGTTGGCCAGCCGCCTGTCGGCCCGTGTTTCGGCGAGTGCGCTCAACCTCTACACCGACAGCATAGGCACGTCCTTCTTGAAGCTCACCGCCGGGATGGTGATCGGCTTGGGCAGCCGATAGTCTCAGGCCGTGCGGCCTGCTCGGCTGCGCGGGGCTTGCGTGGAGAACTTCCTCATGCACAACACCTCCCGCCGCGGTGCAATGTCAGCGGCATGTCTCGCATTCACACTGGTGTATTGCCCGTACGCAGCATGGGCCCAGGACGGCGTATCCAACTCATTCGAGGAACTGACCGCATCCGGGCGACTCGTGGTCGGCGAGGAAGTTCAGATCATCGACGCGCTTGGCTTTCGGTTTCGGGGCGATGTCAGCGATTTGAACGCGTCCACGATCGTCTTGACGGACGGTCGCGACACCCTCAGGTTCGCCGAGAGCGATGTGAGCGCGATCGAACGTCGAGACGAATTGAACAACGGGATCACACTGGGTGTGGGCGCCGGCCTGGGTGTCTTCGCCTCGCTCTGCGCAGCATCGGGGACGGACGCGGGTTGCATCCACCTCCTGCCCAGCTTGGGACTCCTGTGGGCTGGAATCGGCGCGTTCGTCGGCTGGATGGTCGACGAGAACATCAGGGAGACGCTCTACAGGACGCCCCGGTCCGCCCGTCTGGTGGTGGCGCCGGCGGCATCCACCGAGCATGTAGGCGTGCAGTTGTCGATGGGGTGGTGAGTTCGCGGATGCTGAAGCCTGTACGGCTCCAGCAACACGGCGCGCGGCGCGCCAGGTCGTCAACCGTGGTCGGCGCTGGATGCCGTTCGTGCAGGCGCAAGGCGGCGTGGCCCTGCTTTCCCTCCGTGAAGCCGCGACGGCTGGTGGCGGCAGCAATGCAAGATGGCGTCAAGTCGAGTATTCCGAGGTCGGCAGCATTTTTCAGGTGGGAGGCGGCCTGGACTTGCGACTCACGGAAAGGCTCGCCGCCCGGTTTACCGCGAGCTGGGCGAACATCTACGTGGACGAGACCCGCATACCCTTCGCCCGAATCACGGTCGGCGCCGTGGTCGGGATTGGTGACGCGACGAGACCGCCGCGCACGCATAGCCAGTGGTGATGGATGCTCCCGGTCACCGTCGGGTGACTGGCACCGGCGTCCGAGCCAGTCCACCCCCAGCACTTGACAGGCGCCGGCGGCGGTGCGAGCATCGCGCGTGAAGGCGAATTGCGGCTCCGCGCGGCGCTCCGGGAGGGCGGGATGACTACACTGTCACGCGTCGTGTCGTGCGGCTGCGTCGTTTTGCTGGCGCTGGGCTGCCTTCTGCCGGTGACCCTGCACGCGGCCGGTGCACCGGAGGCACCGCCGGACGCCCGCGCTCTCCTCGACCAGTACTGCGTGACCTGCCACAACGAGCGGCTGCAGACGGCGGGGCTGTTGCTCGACCGCGCCGACACCGCGCACATCGGGGCGGACGGGGCGACCTGGGAAAAGGTCGTGCGCAAGTTGCGCAGCGGCGCGATGCCGCCCGTTGGACGCAGCCGCCCCGACGCGCATGTGCTGGACGCGTTCGTCGCCTGGCTCGAGGGCGAGCTCGACCGCGCGGCCGCGGCGCACCCGAACCCCGGCCGGCCCGCCGACCACCGCCTGAACCGGTTCGAGTACGGCAACGCGGTCCGCGACCTGCTGGCGCTGGAGATCGACCCGGAGACGCTGCTGCCGCCTGACGAGTCGGACCACGGCCTCGACAACATCGCCGAGGTTCTCTCGATGTCGCCGACCCTCCTGCAGCGCTACCTGGTCGCGGCGCGGAAGGTCAGCCGGCTGGCCGTCGGCGACCCGACCATCGGTCCCGGCATCGAGACCTTCGACCTGTCGCGCGGCCTGCGGCAGGACGAGCGCATGAACGAAGACCTGCCGTACGGCACGCGCGGCGGGACGGCCATCCGCCACTACTTCCCCCTGGACGGCGACTACGTGGTCAAGGTCCGGCTGGGCAAGAACTTCACCAACTCGAAGATTCGCGCCATCGCCACCCGCGAGGAGATCGACGTGCTGCTCGACGGCGCGCCGGTCACGCGCTTCCGCATCGGCGGCGGCTGCGCCGACTCGGATGCGCCGGAGTGCGAGCAGACCGACCGCTACTACCGCACGTCGCGCTACGACCTGGCGGCGGACGAGGCGCTCGACGTGCGCTTTCCCGTCACGGCCGGCATGCACACCCTCGGGGTGGCCTTCGTCCGCAAGAGCGTCCTGACCGAAGGGCCGGCGCCGACGCTGCTGCCGCCGCGGCATACGAGCTCCACGTACGAAGCGCCGCGCATGGACATCGACTACGTGCGGCTCGAAGGCCCGTTCGACCCCACCGGCCCGGGCGATACGCCGAGCCGGCGCCGCATCTTCATCTGCCGTCCCGCCGCGGGGCAGGACGCGGAGCCCTGCGCGCGGCAGATTCTGGAGACACTTGCGCGGCGGGCCTACCGCCGGCCGGTGACCGAGGCGGACGTCGCGACGCTGCTGCGCTTCTACCATGCCGGAAACGCCGCGGGCGGCTTCGAGCGCGGCATCCAGGAGGCGCTCACGCGGCTGTTGATCGCGCCGGAGTTCCTGTTCCGCATCGAACGCGACCCGTCGCACGTGGCAGCAGATGCGGTCTACGCCATCAGCGACGCGGAGCTGGCCTCCCGCCTGTCGTTCTTCCTGTGGAGCAGCATTCCGGACGATGAGCTGCTCGACGTCGCGGCGCGCGGCGCGCTGCGCGATCCGGACGGCCTGGAAGCGCAGGTGCGGCGCATGCTGGCCGATCGCCGGTCCGCGGCCCTCACGAAGAACTTCGGCGGCCAGTGGCTGCTCGTGCGGAACCTGCAGGCGGTGGACCCCGACGCAAGCACGTATCCCGAGTTCGACGACAACCTGCGCGCGTTCTTCCAACGCGAGACGGAGCTGTTCCTCGAAAGCCAGATGCGTGACGACCGGCCGCTCGCGGAGCTGCTGACGGCCGACTACACGTTTCTCAACGAGCGGCTGGCCCGCTTCTACGGCGTCCCGAACGTCTACGGGGCGCATTTTCGCCGGGTCCCGATGCGCGACCCGAACCGCGCCGGCCTGCTGGGCCATGGGAGTGTGCTGACCGTCACGTCGTACGCCACACGCACGTCGCCGGTGGTGCGCGGCAAGTACCTGCTCGACAACATCCTCGGCGCGCCGCCGCCCGCGCCGCCCGCAGACGTGCCCGCCCTCGAGGAATCGGATGCCCCGGGTCATGCGCCGGCGTCGATGCGCGAACGGATGGCGGCCCACCGCCGCAGCCCCGCCTGCGCGGCCTGCCACGCGCGCATCGACCCACTCGGGTTCGCGCTCGAGAATTTCGACGGCATCGGGCAGTGGCGAACCAGCGACGGCCCGACGCCCATCGACGCGTCGGGCGCGCTCCCGGACGGCACGACGTTCGACGGTCCGGGCGAGTTCCGGCAGGCACTGCTGGCACACCGCGAGGAGTTCGTCCACAACTTCACCGAGCGGCTGCTGACCTATGCCCTCGGGCGCGCGGTCCAGCACTACGACATGCCCGCGGTACGCGCCATCCTGCGCGGCGCCGCGGCCGACGACTACCGCTGGTCGTCGCTCATCCTGGGCATCGCCGGGAGTGAGCCGTTCCGGATGCGGAAGGCGCGCGAGGTCGTGGCCGTCGCCCAGCAGTAGCAGCTGCCGCGCGACCACTTCGATCGGCATTGCGGAAGAGGGGTTCCAGATGGTGATTACGAAGAAGCACCTGTCGCGCCGCACGGCGCTGCGGGGTCTCGGCGCGACCATCGCACTGCCGCTGCTCGACAGCATGGTGCCGGCGTTCGCCGCGGTGCGCACCAGCGCGGCGCGCCCCATCCGGCGGCTCGGCGCGGTGTACGTGCCCAACGGCATGAGCATGCCGAACTGGACGCCGGCCGCCGCGGGCAGCCTGGAGCTCACGCCGATCCTCACACCGCTGGCCCCCGTCCAGGACCGGGTGCTGGTGGTCAGCGGCACCGCCAACCAGGAAGCCAAGCAGCGGCTGAACGAGGGCGACGGCGACCACTCGCGCTGCCAGGCGGCGTACCTGACCGGGGCGCATGCCGTGAAGGCCTCGGGCACGAACACGACCCTCGAGGTCGGCGTGTCGATGGACCAGCTGGCCGCCCACGCCCTGCGCGAGGACACCCAGCTGCCCTCGCTCGAGCTGTCGCTGGAAGCCAACGAGCTCGTGGGCCAGTGCGAGGACGGCTACGGCTGCGCCTACAGCGCCACGCTCGCCTGGCGCGACGCCAACACGCCGCTGCCGATGGAGACCAATCCGCGCGCCGTGTTCGAGAACCTGTTCGGCGCGGTGGGCAGCACCGGGCGCGAGGCGCGGCTGCAGGCGCTGCGCATGGACCGCAGCATCCTCGACTCGGTGAACGACGAGCTCACGGACCTCGTGCGCCAGCTCGGCCGCGGCGATCGGTCCAAGCTGGCGGGCTATCTCGACTCGGTGCGCGACATCGAGCGGCGCATCCAGATCGCCGAGTCGCAGAGCGACCGCGGCCTGCCGGAGGTGGCGCAGCCGGCTGGCATCCCGGCCGACTTCGAGGAGTACGCCAGCCTGATGTTCGACCTGATGCTGGTGGCGTTCCAGGCCGACCTCACCCGCGTCTCCACGTTCCTCTACGGTCGCGAGAAGAGCGTGCGCACCTACCCGGAGGTGGGCGTCGCCGAGCCGCACCACCCCGTGTCGCACCACCGTCAGCGCCCCGAGCAGATCGAGAAGCTGGCCCGCATCAACACCTTCCACATGGGGATCTTCGCCCGTTTCCTCGAGAAGCTCCGCGCAACCCAGGACGGCGACGCCTCGCTGCTCGACCAGGTGCTCATCCTCTACGGCGCCGGCATGGGCAACAGCAACGCCCACGACCCGCTGGAGCTCCCCATCGTGGTGGCCGGCGGCGGCGGCGGCACCCTCAAGGGCGGCCGCCACCTGCAGGCGCCGGCGGGCACTCCGCTGGCGAACCTGCACCTGACGCTGCTCGAGAAGATGGGCGTGCCGGCCGAGAGCCTGGGCGATAGCACGGGCGATCTGCCGCTCGTGTCCAACGTGTGAGGGTGGAACCACGATGCGCATCGACATCCGACGATCGTTCGGGGCCGTCGTCCTCCTGCTGGCGGGCGCCAGCCTGGCCGGCGGCGCGGCCGACCTGCGGCTTACCGAGGCCGTCCGGCAGCAGGACGGGGCAGCGGTGCGGGCCCTGTTGGCGGCAGGCGCGCCGGTGAACGAGGCCGGCGGCGACGGCTTCACGCCGCTGCACTGGGCCGCCCAGTGGAACCACGCGGAGCTGGCCGATCTGCTGATCGCGGCCGGCGCCGACGCGAACGCGGCCACGCGCTACGGCGTGACACCCCTCACGCTGGCCTGCGTCAACGCCAGCGCGGGTATGGTCGAGCAGCTGCTGCAGGCCGGCGCCGCTGCCCGCGGCGCGCAGGTGAACGGCGAAACCGCGCTCATGACCTGCGCCCGGACGGGTGCACCGGCGGCGGTGAGACCGCTCCTGGACCGCGGCGCGGACGTCAATGCGGCGGAGCGCGCCCACGGCCAGACCGCGCTGATGTGGGCTGCCTGGGAGGGCCACGCGGAGGTGGTGCGGACCCTGCTGGCGCGCGGCGCCGACGTCGACGCGCGAACCACCACCGGCTATACGGCGCTGCTGCTCGCCGCCCGCGAGGCCCACCGGGAGACGAGCGAGGCGCTGCTGGCCGCGGGTGCCGACGTCAACGCTGCCGCGGGAGACGGCACGACGGCACTCGTCATCGCCGTCATCCGACGCCACCTGGCGTACGCCGAGTACCTGCTCGACCAGGGGGCCGACCCCAACCTCGGACCCGGCTTCACGCCGCTGCACTGGGCGGCCGGCAAGTGGGACACGGAGTTGAACGACCTCTCCAACGGCGTGGTCGAGGGCAACCAGTGGAGCGCGTTCGGCGGGCTGCGCGATCCGGACCGGCTGCAGGCCGTGCGCCTGCTGATCGCCCACGGCGCCGATGTCGACGTCAAGACCCGGCGCACGCCCGGCTTCGGCATCCAGGTCAAGGGCCATCTCGGCAACCTGAAGGGTGCGACGCCCTTCCTGATCGCCGCGAAGGCCAACGACGTGGACGTCATGCGCGAGCTCATCGCGCACGGGGCCGATCCCCTGCTCCCCACCGACAACGGCACGACGCCGCTGATGGTGGCGGCCGGTGTGGGGCACGCGCCCGGCATCACGCGCTCGGCGGAGGACGAGGCCCTGCGGGCGGTCACGCTGTGCGTCGAGCTGGGCGCCGACGTGAACGCGGTGAACGCGGCCGGTGACACCGCGCTGCACGGCGCCGCGTGGCGCGAGCGCGCGGACTCCATCGTGCAGTTCCTGGTCGAGCGCGGCGCCGAGATGGACGCCAGGAACCACCGCGAGTGGACGCCGCTCGTCATCGCCGAGGGCATCCACACGGGCGGCAACTACATCAAGTCGGACACGACGGCCGCGCTGCTGCGGCAGCTCGGCGCGGCGCCCAGCCCGCCCGACATCCTGCGCGAACCCGAGGCGCGGTAGCAACGCCGTGCCATGGCGGTAGACCGGCGCCGATTTCTGACCGCCACCACGGCCGCGGCCATCGGTGCCCGCGTGGGCGCCGGGCCTCCCGCCACCGCAGCGCGCGCCCGACCGGCAGCCGCAGCAAGCGGTGGCCACCACCCCGACGTCGCCGTGGTCGGGGCCGGCACCTTCGGGCTCTGGACGGCGCTCCACCTGCAGCGGCTCGGCGCCCGGGTGACCGTCGTGGACGCCTACGGCCCGGGCAACTCGCGCCAGACCTCCGGCGGCGAGACGCGCGGCGTGCGCTCGTCGTACGGCGACCGGCCCCACGGCCGCCTGTGGACACGCTGGGCGAACGACGCGCTCCGCAAGTGGGCCGAGTGGGACGAGAGTGGCCGCGACCGGCTCCTCCCCCGGCTCTTCTTCCGGACCGGCGACCTCATCCTCCGCGCGCAGCCGGAGCCCTACATCGATGCCACGCGGAGTCACTGGGACGCGCTGGGTGTGCCCTACGAGGTACTCACGCCGGACGAGGTGGCGTACCGCTGGCCGTGGATCCGCTTCGACGGCCTCGGCAGCGCGCTGCACGAGCCGGCGGCCGGGGTCGTCCGCGCGCGGCGGGCGCTGGAGTCGGTGGCCCGCGTCTTCGAGGAGACCGGCGGCACGATCCACATCGGCCGCGCGGCGCCCGGGACCCGCGCCGGCGCGACGCTCGAGACGCTGGCGCTGGACGGCGGCGACGCCCTGTCCGCGGGCATCGTCCTCTTCGCCTGCGGCCCCTGGTTCCCCAAGGTGTTCCCGGCACTACTCGGACGGCGCCTGCGCAACCCCGTCGGGCACGTGTTCTACTTCGCCGTACCGCCCGGCGACACGCGCTTCGTGTACCCGCACATGCCGAGCTTCGGGGTGCCCGGCTGCACCGGCTGGCCCGCGCTGCCGCCCGACCACCGCGGGTTCCGCGTCCGCACCGGCGGTCGTCCCCCCGCGGATCCCGATACGAGCGACCGCTGGATCCCGCCGGAGGCGCACGCGCGGCCGCGCGCCGTACTGGACCGGCACTTCCCGGACCTGGCCGGCGCCCCCCTCAACGAGACCCGCGCCTGCCACTACGAGCTGAGCATCGATCGGAACTTCATCATCGACCGCCATCCCGACTTCGACAACGTCTGGCTGCTCGGCGGCGGGTCGGCCGAGGCCTTCAAGTTCGGCCCCGTGCTCGGCGAGTACATCGCCCGCCGCGTCCTCGGCGTGGAGGACGACCCCGAGCTGGCTGCCGGCTTCCGCCTCAAGGACGCGCAGTTCGAGCCCCAGGTTGCGGCGGCGACGCCGGCCGCTACTCCGGCATCAGCGCGAAGGTGAACAGCGAGCCGCCGGTCGGCACCCTGCCCCGCACGTAGCGGTTGGCCAGGCCGCCGCCGAGTCCCGACGCCACGCTCACGTACTGCCGGCCGTTACGGGTGTAGGTGATCGCCGTCGAGTTGATGCTCGAGCCGGTCTGGAACTGCCACAGCGTCGCACCGGTCGCCGCATCGAGCGCCACGAACTCGCCGGTCAGGTTGCCGGTGAACACCAGCCCGCCGCCGGTCGCCAGCATGCCCGCGGAATTCGGGAAATCAATCATCGGAATCTCCCACTGCTTCTCGCCGCTCAGTGGATCGATCGCCACCAGGTGGCCGAGCAGCTCGCCCGGCTCGAAGTCCGGGAACCGGCTGGACATGCCGATGGCGCGGCCGCCGATGACCCGCTCGCGCGGCGGCTCCAGCTGCACGATGCGCGGCACGTGCCAAGCGCTCGTGTAGACGAGGCCGGTCTCCGGATTGAACGCGATGGGCACGGCGTTCGAGCCGCGCGACGGCCAGATGGCGACCGGCTCGCCGGACAGGATGCGCTGGTAGAGATCCGTCAGCACGGGCCGGCCCGTGGCAAGGTCGATATGTGTGGCCCAGTTGACCCGGACGTAGGGATGCGCGGCTATCAGGCTGCAGTCGGTGCGGTCGAGGACGTACAGGAAGCCGTTCTTGTTGGCCTGGATCATCACCTGGCGGAGCCGACCGTCGACCCGCATGTCGGCCAGCACGTGCTCGTCCGCACCGTCCACGTCGTAGGCGTCGTTGGGCGTGTACTGGTAGTGGCAGACGATCTCGCCGGTGCGGGGCCGCACCGCGATGACGCTGGACGCATACAGGCTGTCCAGTTCGCCGCGCGCCCGCGGATCCCAGGGTGCCGCGTTCCCGGTGCCCCAGTAGACCAAGTCCAGCTCCGGGTCGTACGAGCCGGTCCGCCAGGTGGGCGCCCCGCCGAAGCGCCAGGCGTCGGTGTCCGCCGGCCACGTCTCCGACCCGGGCTCGCCCGGCGCGGGGATGGTGTGGCGACGCCACAGCTTCGTCCCGGTCTCCGGATCCCAGCCGTCGAGGAATCCCCGCGTCGTCGACTCGCCGCCCGACATCCCCGAGATGAGCACGCCGCCCGCCACCAGCGGCGCGCCCGTCGCGTAGTAGCCCTCGCTCGACTCGGCGAACTTCTGCTTCCACAGCTCTTCGCCCGTCCGCATGTCGAGAGCAACGACGTGGTTGTCCAGCGTGACGCGGAACAGCCGGCCCTCGTAGAGGACCGGTGCGCCCCGGTTGAACGGGGTGCGGCGCGTCCCCTCCTCGAGGGTGACCGGCGTGCGCCAGATCTGCCGCCCCGTGTCGACATCGATGGCGAACGTCCACCGCCCGTTGATGACGTAGATGACGCCGTCGTGCACGACCGGCGTGGCCAGCTCCCCGAACTCGTTCATCAGGCTCGTGCGCCAGACGGGGACCAGGCGCTGGACGTTGGACCGATCGATCTGCGCCAGCGGGCTGTAGCTCTTGCGGTCGTAGCCCATGCTGTGCGTGAGGACGTCGTCGGGGGTCCGCGGATCGCCGACGAGCTCGTCGTCGGTCTGCGCCAGCGCCGTCGTCACCGGCAGCCCCGCCACGATCAGGAATACCGCGCAGCCCGTGGCGACAGTCCCGGCCGCACTCGACGGGCGACGCATCCCGCGTGGCTGCGTTGCTCCCCGGTCGAACAGGCCCAATAGCCAGGCGTTCTTCATCAGTCACCTCCTGCGGCATCACACCACCCCGGGCTGCCGGTTGCCGGCGCCGACGAAGCTGCCCGGATTGCCCACCTTCACGCGCGCGAGCGCCGCGGGGGCGGCCACGCCGGCGCCGCAAACAGGCCTATCGTATCAGCCGCTCCCGGCGCCCGGTGCAGTTGCCGCGGGCCGCACGATAGGACGTTCGTCGATCGGGGATGGGGGCCGCCGCCCGGTTCGTCACCCGCTTTTCGCGAACTGGTACCGACGCCGGACCGCGGTTCTGCATACAATGCGGGGATGCCGACATCGCTTCCATTTCGTTGCACGCTGCCCGCGCGGTTCCTGACCACACTGCTCGGCGCGGCAGCGGCGCTCGCGATTGCCGCGCCGGCGGCGTACGCCGACGACTGGCCCGAATACCGGGGCAAGGGACGCCGCGGCGTCTGGACCGAGACCGGTATCGTCGCGACGCTGCCGGCGGACGGCCTGAAGGTTCGCTGGCGGACACCCATCGACGCCGGGTGGAGCAGTCCGGTGGTGTCCGAGGGGCGGGTGTTCCTGACCGACTTCACGCGCGCCGATCTCAGCACGGAGGTCGTCGAGCGTGCGGTCTGCCTGGACGAAGAGACGGGACGCATCCTGTGGACGCGGTCCTGGGACGCGGACTACCGCATGGTCGGCGCTACATGGGAGGGTCCCCGCGTCACGCCGACCGTGGACGGCGACCTGGTCTACTTCGTCGGCGCCACGGGGCTGTTGCTCGCCCTCGACGTGGAGAGCGGCGCGGAGCGCTGGACGAGGGACCTGCTGAACGACTACGGCGGAACGTTCCCGATGTGGGGCTTCAGCAGCGCGCCGCTGGTCGACGGGCCGCGGCTCGTCACCGTCGTGGGCGGCGAGGACAACGCCCGCGTCGTGGCATTCGACAAGGTGACCGGCGAGGAGATCTGGCGCGCGCTGCCCTCGGACGCGGACGTCGGCGTGCCGCTGCCGATCATCGTGGAGGCAGCCGGACGACCGCAGCTCGTCATCTGGTTCCCGGAGAAGGTGGTCTCGCTCGACCCGGCCACGGGCGAGCTCTACTGGGAGCAGCCGACGCGCACCGACTTCAACATGAACATCACGCCGCCGGTGCAGAGCGGGTCGCGGCTGCTGGTGAGCAGCTTCTACAACGGCTCGATGATGCTGGCACTCGACGACGACCGGCCGAACGCCGAGCTGGTCTGGCGCGGCCGGAGCAACAACGAGATTGCCACCGACGGGCTGCACTCGGTGCTCACGACGCCGGTCATCCTCGGGGACCACATCTACGGCGTGGGGAGCTTCGGCCAGTTCCGCGCGCTGAACGCCTCCACGGGCGAGCGCCTGTGGGAGACGCAGGAGCTGACCGGTGAGCGCGCACGCTGGGCCAGCGCCTTCATCGTGGCGCACGAGGATCGCTTCTTCATCAACAACGATCGCGGCGACCTCATCATCGCGAAGTTCTCCCCTGCCGGCTACGAAGAGATCAGCCGCACGCCGCTCATCGCGCCGACGTCCAACTCGAGCAACCGGCGGCGCCTCGGCGGCGTCAACTGGGTGGCGGCGGCCTACGCGAACCGCCACGTGCTCGTCCGCAACGACGAGGAAGTGCTGAGCGCGTCGCTGGCCGCGGCCGACTACCCCGACCTGCCGGCTTCGTCCGCGCCCGTCCGCGCGGCGGCGGTGCGGGCGTCCGCGCCGGCGGCCGCCGACACGGGATTGCCGCCGCTCGACTTCCAGTTCGCGGCCAGCGGGAGCCCCACGGGCAACGATACGACGACGTTCGAGTTCGGCGAGTTCTACCTGCTGTCCGGCCGGGGCGTCAACACGCCGGTGTTCGTCACCGACTACGGCATCGTGGCGATCGACCCCGCCCGCTCGGGCTCGTTCGAGGAGGTGCGCACGGAGGTCAGCCGCATCACGGTGGCACCCATTACCACCATCGTCAACACCCGTGCGTACGCCGCCGAGCCCGCGCGCCTGGGCGGCTACCCGGAGCTGACCCAGGTCGTGGCCCAGGACAACGCCGCAGCCGACCTGCGGGCGCTGAACGCGTTCGCGGACGAGCGCGCCCGGTTCGCGCCGACCCGCACGTACGCCAGCGAGCTGTCGCTCTTCGAGGGCCGCAGCCAGGTCGACCTCTACCACGCTGGCGCCGGAGCGACCGGCGGCGACTCGGTGGTGGTGGTACCACGCTTCAACATGGCCTACCTCGGCGACCTGTTCCCGGCCAAGGGCGTGCCGCTGATAGACGCCGCCCTGGGCGGCAGCGCCGCGGCCCTGCCCGACACGCTCGACGAGGTCGTAGCGACACTCGAGCGGGCGGGCGTGACGTACGTGCTGCCGGGACGGGCTGCACCACCGACCCGGCAGACGATCCTGGCGTGGTACACCGTGGAGGACGTACGCGAGTACGCCGCGTTCTGCCGCCAGCTGCTGGAAGCGGTCCGCGATCGGCTCCGCGCGGGCGCCAGCGTGGACGACGTGGTCGACGCCGACCTCGCGCTGCCGGAGCGCTACAGGGGCTACGATCTGGCGGATCTCCGGCAGTACGTCGAGGCAGTGCGCGACGAGCTGCGCTTGGAGTCCGCGCCGTAGCACCTGCCGACTCCGCCAGGCGCGCACGGCGCGCCCCGGCGAGAGCGGCGTGGGGAGACGGGGTCCCTGCCGGCGGACACCGGGGATGCGGGACGCAGCCCCGCGTGACTGAACAGGACGGAGGCCGAATGGCAATCAGGTTGACGGTGAACGGTCGGGACCGCACGATCGACGTCGACCCGGAGACACCGCTGCTGTGGGTCCTGCGTGACACGCTCGGGTTGACGGGCACGAAGTTCGGCTGCGGCATCGCGGCCTGCGGCGCCTGCACGGTGCACCTCGACGGCCGGGCCGTCCGCACCTGCACGCTGCCGGTTTCGGCAGCCGAGGGGATGGCCATCACCACCATCGAGGGACTGGCGCAGGACGGCAAGCTGAACCCGGTGCAGCGAGCCTGGTTGGAGCACCAGGTGCCGCAGTGCGGCTACTGCCAGTCGGGCATGATCATGGCCGTCTCGGCGCTGCTCGACCAGCGGCCGGACCCCACGGACGAACAGATCGATGCCGCGATAACCAACATCTGCCGCTGCGGAACGTTCGTCCGCATCCGGCGCGCGATCCACGCCGTCGCCGAGAAGACGGTTGCCGAGACCGGGGAGGCGCGTGATGGGTAAGTGGACGCGACGGGCCTTCATCGGGGCCGGGAGCCTCGTCGGCGGCGGTTTCGTCCTGGGCGTCGCAGGCGTCACGTTCGCACCGGGCCGCCACGGCCTCGTCGGCAGCGACGCGGCCGCCACGGGCCAGCTGACGACCTGGATCACCGTGACGCCGGACAACTTCGTGCAGATCCTCGTGCCGCACTGCGAGATGGGCCAGGGCTCGCAGACCGCGTTGGCCATGATGGCGGCGGAGGAAATGGAAGCCGCCTGGGAGCTCGTGCGGATCGCCGAGGCGCCGGCGCTCGACGAGTACGCGAACGGCTACCTCCTGCGCGCCTTCACGGGCGACTCGCTGCCGCCGCCGTTGGGGCGCGCCGTCGACTACGGGGCATACCGCCTGGCGCGCTGGTTCGGACTGCAGGCCACCGGCGGCTCGATGGCCGTCCGCGGCACCGGCTTCGGTATGTGCGTCGCCGGCGCGGCGGCCAGGGAGATGCTGCTCGCGGCGGCGGCGGAACGATTCGGCGTGCCCGCCGCGGAATGCCGGGCGGAAAGCTCCTACGTCAGCCATGCGGCGTCCGGGCAGCGCACCAGCTTCGGCGACCTGGCCCGGGCCGCTACCGCGATCCCGGTTCCGTCGCACCCGGCCCTGAAGGATCCCGACACCTACACCATCCGGCGCACCGCGCGCGCGCGCTTCGACATCCCGCCGAAGGTGGACGGCAGCGCCGGCTACGGCATCGACTTCACGCTGCCGGGCCTGTTGCACGCGGCCATCGACATCGCGCCGGTCCAGGGCGGCCGGCTGGTCTCGGTCGACCCGGGGCCGGCCGCGGCGATGCCCGGCGTGCGGCAGGTGGTGCAGCTCGAGGAGGCGGTTGCCGTCGTCGCCGACAGCTACTGGCAGGCACGCCAGGCGCTCGGCAGACTGCGCCCGGTGTACGACGACGCCGGCCACGGCGACGTGTCCAGCGCGTCGATCTTCGCGGCCTTCGACGCCGCGTTGGGCGCCCCGCCGGAGATGCCCGCGGACGCCGCACAGGTGGTGACCGCCGACTACCGCGTGCCGTTCCTGGCCCACGCCACGATGGAGCCGATGGTGTGCACCGCCCGCGTGGAGGACGACCGCGCGGAGGTATGGGCCGGCACGCAGGACCCGCTCAACGCCCGCTCGACCGCGGCGGGGGCGCTGGACCTGGACGCCCGGCAGGTGCATCTGACCAACCTGCCGCTGGGCGGCGGCTACGGACGCCGGCTGCCCTTCACGTTCGACTACGTCGACCTCGGCGTGCGCGTCGCCAGAGCGGTTTCGCCGACGCCGGTCAAGACGGTGTGGAGCCGCGAGAACGACATCCAGCACGACTACTACCGCCCGGCGGCGATGTCGCGTTTCGCCGGTGCGCTGGACGCCGCGGGCCGGCCGCTCGCCGTGGCCTCGCACTACGCCGGCGGCGGCAACGGCGAGGCCGTGTACCTGCCCTACGCCATCCCGGACAAACGCCACGACGGACGCGACGTCCCCCACCACATCCGCCTGGGCGAGTGGCGCTCGGTGCTCAACTCGCAGCACGGGTTCTTCAAGGAATCGTTCATCGACGAGCTGGCCCACGCGGCGGGCAAGGATCCGTACTGGTTCCGGCGCGATCTGCTGGACGGGCAGCCCCGCTTCCGGGCGGTACTCGAGCGCGCGGCCGCCATGGCCGACTGGGACGGCCCGCTGCCCGCCGGCGAGGGGCGCGGGATTGCCATCTGCGAAAGCTTCGGCTCCATCGTCGCACTGGCCGCGCACGTGGCCGTCGCGCCGGACGGCAGGGTCCGCGTGCGCCGCGTCGCCGCGGCCGTGGACTGCGGGGACGTCGTCAACACCGACACCGCCGCGGCGCAGATCGAGGGCGGGGTCATCTTCGGGCTGTCCGCCGCCCTGGTCGGCGAGATAACCATCACAGGCGGCCGCGTCGTCGAGAGCAACTTCCGCGACCACCAGATGATTCGCCTGGCCGACGCCCCGGACGTCAGCGTGGAGTTCATCCGCTCGAACGCCTGGCTGGGCGGACTGGGCGAACCGGGCGTGCCGCCCGTCGCGCCGGCCGTCACCAACGCCATCTTCGCGGCGACCGGCATCCGGGTGCGCGACCTGCCGATCAAGCACCAGGACCTGTCGCGGGCCTGAGGCGCCGGGGGGGCCGGAACTCCGTCCGCTTTGCGGCGGTCTGCACCACGGATGGCGCGCCGGCCGCAAGGCGCGCGCGGCGCGCCCCGGCGGTAGCGGCGCGGGGAGAACGGGTCCCGTAAGCGGACGCCGGGGGTTCGGGGCGCAGCCCCGTCTGAAGGAAGGACCAGCATGTCGACCAGCACAGCGTGCCAGTCGTTGCGGCCGGCGATCGCGACGGCCGCGACCCTCGTCATCATCCTGCTCGGGGCCGGGGAGGCCGCGGCGCAGCGTCAGCCGCCGCCCGGCATCCAGCCGATGAGCATCAACGCGGAGGACATCCCGTACCCGCACCCGGTCCACTACCTCGACCTCGCGCTGTACGGCGAGGACGTGCGGATGGCCTACATGGACGTCCAGCCCACCAGTGCGTCCAACGGCCGCACCGTGATGCTGTTCCACGGCATGAACTGGTTCGGCGAGTACTTCCGCGACACGATCGCGGTGCTCGCGGACGCGGGCTTCCGGGTGGTCGTGCCCGACCAGGTCGGCTTCGGGCGGTCGTCGAAACCCTTCATCCCGTACGACTTCAACCTGCACGCCGCCAACAGCAGGGCACTGCTCGACGCACTCGGCATCGGCGCGGCAGCGGTCGCCGGGCACTCGATGGGGGGCGCCCTCGCGACACGCTTCGCGCGGCTGTACCCGGAGACGACGACGCACCTCGTCATCGTCAACCAGATAGCGCTCACCGACGCACGCCTCGAGCGGCCCTACCGCGGCTTCGACGAGGCCTACGAGCGGAGCCTGGGCCGCGACTACGAATCGGTGCGGCGCACCGTCGAGCGCTACTTCGTGAACTGGGATCCGAAGTACGACCGCTACGTCGACGTGATGTACGCCTGGACACTCAGCGGCGAGTGGCCGCGGCTGGCCCGCGTGCGCGCACTGCACACGATGCTGCTCTACGCCGACCCGGTGGTCTACGACCGGCCGCACATCAAGGCGAAGACGCTGTTCCTGAGCGGCGCCGAGGACGGTCCGCGGTTCCGGGAGCTGGCGCGCTGGATCGTCGATTCGATACCGAACGCCGAACTGCATCTGCTCGACGACGTGGGCCACAACCCGTTCATGGAGGCCCCGGAGCAGTTCTTTCCGCCCTTCGTGGAGTTTCTCCGGTCCGACCCGTTGCCGTTGACGGCGGACCAGCAGTAGCGGGATGTGGGCGCCCACGGCGGCGCCCCCTTTTTGTGCAGCCGACGCTTCGCAAATCGCCGCAACGGCGCTACACTGTGCCATTGCCGATCAGGCTCCGGCACGCAAGAGGAGAGCATCGATGAACAGCAGGCATCGTCTCGGCGTCCTGGCCGTCATTCTCCTGGCGCCCGTCGCCCTGAGCGCCCAGTCCGGCGGCGCGAGCACGTCCGCCCCGGACGAGGTCACCTTCGCGAAAGACATCGCGCCGATCCTGCAGCGCAGTTGCCAGCAGTGCCATCGGCCGGCCTCGGTGGCGCCGATGTCGCTCCTCACCTACGAGCAGGTGCGGCCCTGGGCGCGCGCCATCAAGGCGCGGACCGCGCTGCGCAGCCAGCGCGGCGCCATGCCGCCGTGGTTCATCGAGAAGGACATCGGCATCCAGCAGTTCAAGGACGACATCTCGCTGAGCGACGACGAGATCGAGAAGATCGCGACCTGGGCCGACAGCGGCGCGCCGCTCGGCAACCCGGCGGACCTCCCGCCGCCGCTCGACTTCGGCAACGAGGACGAGTGGTCGATCGGCGAGCCCGACCTGATCCTGGAGTCGCCGGAGATCGTCGTCCCGGCCTCGGCGCCCGACAAGTGGACGTCGCTCGGGACGCTCGAGACCGGACTGACCGAGGACCGCTACGTGGCGGCGGTCGAGGTCCGCGAGTTCAACGACGTGCCGAAGGAAGGCAACAGCAACACGGTGGGCGGACGCTTCGTGTTCCACCACATGTCGTACGACTCGGTGGATCCCAATGCCACCGGCAGCGAGACCACCACCCGCTGGCCGACGCATGAGGTGGGCCGCAACGCAGACATCTTCCCGCCCGAGGCAGGGCAGCTGCTGCCGGCCGGCTCGCTGATTCACCTGCGCAACGCGCACATCCACGCGAACGGCCGCGAGACGCGCTCGCACCTCAAGTTCGCGTTCAAGCTGCACCCCAAGGGGTACCAGCCCACGCTGAAGTACGTGCGCAACACCGTCGGCAACGGCGTCGACATCGACATGAAGCCGAACGAGGCCGACCAGGAGCTGCACGCCTACACGGTGCTCGAGGAGCACACGAAGCTCCTGGTCTTCGAGCCGCACCAGCATGCCCCCGGCATCCGGATGTGCCTGGAGGCAATCTGGGGCCACAACATCCAGACGCTGAACTGCACGGGCTACGACCACAACTGGGTCAAGCAGTACGTCTACGAGGACGACTACGCACCGCTGCTGCCGAAGGGCACCATCCTGCACCTGATCGGCTGGCACGACACGACCGCGGCCAATCGCAACGTCGCCGACATCCGCAACTGGTCCGGCGGCGGGCGGCGCTCCGTGGCGAACATGTTCATCAACCTCGGCAAGGCCGTGGCCCTGACCGACGAGCAGTTCGAGCAGGAGATGGCCGAGCGGCGCGCGCGGCTCCAGTTGACGAAGAACGACTACGTCATCGGGTGCCCGCTGTGCCAGGTCGAGTTCCCGTCGCAGACGGCCCAGGCGAACGACAACCAGCAACAGTAGCGGGGGTCTGCGGAGTCTGCACCGCAGAGAACGTGCAGACTCCGCACGGCGTGCCTCGGCTGCAGCCGCGCGGGGCGTCGGGGTCCCCGCCGGCGGACGCCGGGAATTCGGGGCGCAGCCCCGCCTGCTTGACGCGCCACACCGGCGGCCGCGGGAGGGAGGAGCGATGCGACGCGCATTCCGCATGGTTGCCGGTTTCATGGTCACGGCAACCGCCGCGTTCTCGGCCGTCGCGCCCGCGGCGGCCCAGCACGGGGCGCCGGACGGCGAGTGGCGCACGTACGGCGGCGACCTCGGCAACACCCGCTATTCCGCGCTCGACCAGATCGACGCCGGCAACTTCTCCGATCTCGAAATCGCCTGGCGCTTCAAGACCGACTCCCTCGGCCCGCGGCCCGAGTTCCGCTTCGAATCGACGCCGCTGATGGCCGATGGCGTCGTCTACTCCACCGCCGGTGCGCGGCGCATGGTCGTGGCCCTGGACGCCGGCACGGGCGAGCTGCTGTGGGTGTACCGGCTCGACGAGGGCGCACGCGGCGCGGCGGCGCCCCGGCAGCTCTCCGGGCGCGGGTTGGCGTACTGGAGCGACGGCGACGAGGCGCGCATCGTCTACGTGACGCCCGGCTACCGCCTGGTGGCCCTCGACGCACGCACCGGACGTCCCGTGCCGGGCTTCGGCCAGGGCGGCATGGTCGACCTCAAGCTCGACAACGACCAGAACATCGACCTGGTCACCGGCGAGGTCGGGCTGCATGCCGCACCGGTCGTCGCCGGGGACGTGGTGATCGTGGGCGCCGCGCACCGCACGGGCGGCAACCCGCGCAGCCGCCGCAACGTGAAGGGCTACGTGCGCGGCTACGACGTGCGCACCGGCCGGCGGCTGTGGATCTTCCATACCATCCCCCTGCCGGGCGAATTCGGGCGCGAAACCTGGCTGAACGACTCGGCCGTCTACACCGGCAACACCGGGGTCTGGGCCCAGATATCCGTGGACGAGGAGCTCGAGACGGTCTACCTGCCGGTGGAGGCGGCCACGGGCGACTACTTCGGTGCCAACCGCCCCGGCGACAACCTGTTCGCCGAAAGCCTGGTGGCGGTCGACCTGTACACGGGCGAGCGGAAGTGGCACTTCCAGCTCGTGCACCACGGCATCTGGGACCACGACATCCCCTGCGCGCCCATCCTGCTCGACATCACGGTGGACGGGCGGCCCGTCAAGGCCGTGGCGCAGCCCACCAAGCAGGCGTTCCTGTACGTTTTCGACCGCGAGACTGGCGAGCCGATCTGGCCGATAGACGAGCGGCCGGTGCCGGCCGGCGACGTCCCGGGCGAGTGGTACTCCCCCACGCAGCCGTTCCCGACCCGACCGCCGGCCTACGACCGGCAGGGCGTGACCGTCGACGACCTGATCGACTTCACGCCCGAGCTGCGGGCACAGGCCCTGGAGGTCGCGTCACGCTACAAGCTGGGACCGATCTTCACGCCGCCGGTGCTGAGCCGGGCGGAAGGTCCGCTCGGCACCCTGATGGCGCCGGCCATGGGCGGCGGCACGAACTGGCCCGGCGGCTCGTACGATCCGACGTCCAACATCCTGTACGTCTCGTCGAACAGCTCGCTCGGTGCCATCGGGCTCGTCCCGCCCGACCCCGGCCAGTCCGACATGGAGTACATCCAGGGCGACGCGCTTGCCGGTCCGCGCCGCACCGGCGGCGCCGGCTCGCAGGCCGGCGGCGGCCAGCGGGTCGTCAGTCCGCGGGCGTCCGGTGCCCCGCGGCCGCCGCGCGCGCGGCGGCCGCGCCTGACGGTGCAGGGGCTGCCGCTGCTGAAACCGCCCTACGGCATCATCAACGCCATCGACATGGACCGCGGCGAGATCCTCTGGCAGATCCCGCACGGCCGGACGCCGGATCACATCCGCAACCACCCGGCCCTGGCCGGCCTCGACATCCCCCGCACCGGGCAGCCGGGCAGCGTCGGCACGCTGGTGACCGGCACGCTGCTCATCGCTGGCGAGGGGCGCGTCACCCGCACCGAATCGGGCGCGCGCGGCGCGATGCTGCGGGCATACGACAAGGCCACCGGCACGGAGGTCGGCGCGGTCTATCTGCCGGCGCCGCAGAGCGGCTCGCCGATGACCTACCTGCACGAGGGCCGGCAGCATATCGTGCTGGCCGTCAGCGGCGGCAACTACTCGGGCGAGCTGCTCGCCTACCGACTGAACTGACCTGCATGCTGCCCTGCCGGGCCGAGGCAACAGGCCCCGCTGCATGCGACGGGCGGTGCATCCCGCAAGCGATTGCCGCGTGCGGGCGGCGGCGCCCCCATGACGATGACGAAGAATCCTGTCGCTTGGCTCGTCGCCGGGCTCGGCTGCCTGGCAGCCGGCGCGGCCGTCGGTCTGCTGGCGGCGGCCGAGGCAGGGGTAGCTCTCGCCCTGCTCGGTGCCGCCGCGCTGGGCGCAGCCGCAGCGCTCGCGGCGGCGTCGCGCGTCGCCGAGCTGGCGCTAATCGCTGAAGCCGAACAGAGCCTGGCCGCACAGCGGGAGGTGCGGCGCGAGGAGGTCCAGCGCCGCTGGCTCACCGACGGCGTGTCGCCGACCGAGCAGGCGTACGAGGCGCTCATGAACGCCGCGGCGGAGGACGCGGCGGCGGCGCCGGGTTCGCTGAACGCCACCGAGCGCCGCCTCGGGGAGCTTATCAAGGATCGCTGCGACCGCGTCTGGGAGGGCATCCACACGCGGCGCTACGTGAGGCAGCAGAAGGACAGGAAGCAGAAGGATCGGATCACCGGCCTCGACGGTGGTGCCCTCTATGCGGAGTTCCGGGACATCGTGCAGGAAGTCGCCGCAGTGTACAACCCGGGGGCGACGAACGCCGTGCTCGACGCGCGCACGGGCGACATCGCGCTGGCGATCCGCGGGATCATCGGCGAGCTCCTGCAGGTGGTGCGGCAGGTGCCCTTCGTCGACCCGGCGGGCTGGTCGGTACGCGAGATAGTCACTCAGCTCGAGAGGGCGGAGAAGGCACGCCACCTGTACCGGAAGCTGACACCCTATGAACACTACTTCACCGCCGTGATCTGGGCTGCGGGCCTGGCCACGGGCGCCAACGCCGTCACCCTCGTGGCCCGCAAGGCGGCCATGGACGTTGCGGGCAAGGTTCTCAAGACCTACGCCGAGGCTTGGCTCAAGGAGCTGCTGGAGAGCTCGGTGGCCCTCGTGTACCTGCGGGTGGCACGCACGTACGACCCGCAGCAAACCTACCGCAGCGCCGACTGGATCGCGCTGGCCGAGGCGCTGCGCATCCACAACCAGATCCCCGGCATCGATCACAACCGCCAACATCTGCTCGACCGCATCCTGCGCGCGCAGATCCCGGACGAGTTCGCGAAGATGGCGCTGCTGCGTGCGCTGGCGGCCGACGCCGAGCCGGCGGCCGAGTCCGGCCCGCCGCTCGACCTCGCGGCGCTGCCCGCCGGCCAGCGCCGCGCAATCGCCGCGCGCCTGGGCGAGCTGCTGCCCGCACTGCGGGGCCTCAACGAACCGCAGGCGAGCGAGGCCATCGAGGAACTGGAACGCCGGTTGGGAACCGGCCTGCAGGTTGCTCTGGTCCGCGGCGGCAGCCGGGCCGAGGTGTGTGCCGAAGAGGGCTTCGCGCAGCTCGCCGTAGCCACCCACGACTGGTGCGGACTCGACCACGACACGGCCCTGGAGGCGCTCGCCGGGAGCCCGTTCGCGGCGGCGGCGCGTAAGGCGGTCGGCAACGACGACGCCGTCCAGAACATCCTGGAGCAGTCGCTGAGCGCGGCCTACAGCAACGGCGACAGCGGCGGCGCGCAGCGCCTGGTGGAGCCGCCGCGCGACCTGGTGGGCGATCCGCTGGCTAGGCCGCTGGTCACGACGCTCGTCGAGCTGCTGACGCAGCGGGCCCCGGCCGGGTGGCCCGTCGAGCACGATCACATGGTGCTGCTCAACGCGTCGGTGTTGCTGGAGAAGAAGCGGCTGGCCGCGGTCTGGAAGGACTACCTGCAGGCGCTCTCGAAGCGGCTGGGCGGGCTGCTGAAGTGCCCGACGCCGTCCACCTGGCCGCCGGCCTCCACGCCAGCGATCCTGCGCGCGATCGGCCAGCCGGACGTTACACCACCGCCGAACAGCCGGACGCCCGTCGCGGTGTTCGAGGCCCAGAACGACGCGAAGCGCAAGCGCTGGCTGCTCCTGTTCGCCGACCGCTCCGCCGTCGTCGGCCGCGTCCCGGACGACGAGATCGCAATCGACGAGGGCGATGCGAAGAGCTACGCGGGGACGGCCGTCCGCTTCACCCGTAAGAAGGGCCTCGTGGCCGACGACCTCGTCGTGCGCTGCGGCGACGAACGCCTAGCGATTGCCGGCAACCCGTTGAAGCAAGGTGTCCGCTCTTTCAAGCCGCGTTTCCACGCCGTGCTCGACCACCTCGGCCTGCCGTTCGACGCACTCGACGAGTCCTAGCCCGCAACGGTCAGACCCGCGAACTCGTGACATCGGCCTTGACACCCGCGCGCCGCGTGGGGTCGCCTACCCGCGCATCGCCGACGCGCAGCACCCGTTCGCACCGCTCATCTGGAGCTGCATCAACCAGATGATGCCGCTCGACCAGCAGCACGAGCACGTGGAGCTGCGGCGCTTCAGCAGCAACGTCTGGGCCCAGTCGCCGCGGCGCTGCTGCATGACCCCCGACGAGGTCTACAGCCTGACCGCCTACCTGCTGCACCGCGCCGGCATCATCGCCGAAGACTAAGTGATGGACCGGACCGCGCTGCCCGAGGTCCGCATGCCCAACCGCGACTCGTACGTGGCGCCGCCCTTCGAGAAGTGGAAGCGCGGCATGCGCAAGGAGTACGCTGACCGCAGTCGACCGCCGCCGCCCGACCGGCGGCGGCCGAACCGGGGCGCGGCGTCACGTCCAGTCCGCCAGCGCGTCGGGCGCGTCCAAGGGCACGGCCTGCGCGGCGTCGCCGAGCGGATACGGGTTCGGCGCCCGGCAGAAGATCGAAAGCGAGCGGACCGCGCCGGCCGGCAGGTCGCGGGCGATCCGGCGCAGTGCGTCGGTGTCGCGCGCGTCGGGGTGCTCGGTCCACTTGGCGTCCGCCAGGCGGAACGTGCCCGCCCGGTGCAGCAGGAAGTCGGCCTCGCGCGCGCGGTCGGCCCGGAAGTGGAAGTCCCAGCCGCCGCGCCGGTTGGACTGCGCGCGCCGGATCTCCGCGCACACCAACGTCTCCCACAGCGCGCCGGCGAGCGGCGAGGACCGCAGGGCCTCCGGCGTGTGGACGCCGCACAGGAACGCCGCGAGCCCGGCGTCGCGCAGGTACAGCTTGGGGCGCTTGACGAGCCCCTTCGTCCGGTTCGCGAACCACGGCTCCAGCAACAGCAGCTGATGCGACGCGGCCAGCGCGGAGAGCCAGGCGCCGGCGGTGGACCCGCTGACCGCTGCGTCTCGCGCCAGGTCCGCCCGGTTGAGCAGCTGCGCCGAGCGCAGCGCCGCCGCGCGCAGGAAGCGCTCGAAGTCCCGCAGCCGCGACACCTGCAGCAGTTGCCGCAGGTCGCGCTCCAGGTAGGTCGCCACGTACGACCGCAGAAAGCCCTCGGCGTCTATCTCCAGGTTCGTGTACAGCTCCGGGAAGCCGCTGCGCACCAGGAACCGCTCGACATGCAGGTCGGGATGCGCGGCCCTGGCTTCGGCGAACGACAGCGGTTCGAGCTCGAGGATGGCGGCGCGGCCCGCGAGCGACTCCGAGACCGATTGCATCAGGCCGAGCGGCTGCGAGCCGGTCAGGAGAAAGGTGCCGCAGCGTCCACGTTCCCGATCGACCGCCGCCTTCAGATGGCGGAAGAGTCCGGGGGCGTACTGCACCTCATCGACGATGACCGGCGGCGGATGCCGAGCGAGGAACGTGTCGGGGTCGCGCTCGGCCTGCTCCGCCTCGCTCGGCAGATCGAGCGTCACGAAGGCGTGGTCCGGGAACAGCCGCCGCATCAGGCTGGTCTTGCCGGTCTGGCGGGCACCGGTGAGCACCACGACCGGCCGCGTCGCGGCGCGCTGCAGCAGGAGCGCCTCGATGTGACGGTCGATCCACATCACGCATATTCTACGATTGCTTCGAAGAATTTGTAATGTTCGGAAGGCCGGTGCCGGACGGCCGCCGTGACGTTCTCGCCTGCCCTGGGGGCGAAGTCGGGCACGGCATCGGCCACAATGCGGGCGTCGAGGTTGAACCTGGGGAGCGCGACCGCCAAGCCACCTGGCTGGTGCCGCGCGGCGGGAATCGCTCCGGCCGGCTATTGCGACCCGCCCGCCAGCGACTGTTCAGCCTGCTGTGCGGCGCGCTCGGCTGCCAACTGCGCGTAGCGCTCCTCGTCCAGGTAGGTCATGCCCACCCAGGCGTGCGACATCTCGTCGACGCCGCGCGCGCCGAACACCACCCACTGGTCCGGGTCGGGGTTGATGGGGTTGTCCGCCGTGTTGTCGTAGTGGGAGTGGAACATCAGCACCGTGCCCTTCGGCAGCAGCGGCTGGACCTGGTCCGCGTAGAGGTACTGGATCTGCCAGTTGTGGTCGTAGCGGTTGACGGTGCTGAGCAGCTCCCGCGTGCCGTCGGGATAGAGCGCCTCCATCGACATCGCGCTGCCGCGCATGTGCATGTGCGGGCGGAAGCTGTGCAGTCTGACCGGCCGTTCCATCACGTAGGCGTGCTCCAGCGTGAGGTAGCCGTGCGGCGGGATCAGCAGATCGCGCGCACGCGGGCCGCTGGTGAACGTGCCGTCGATCAGCAGCCGCACCTCGCCCTCGGTGACCAGCTCCGGCTCGTAGCCCGGCGGATGGAACCAGACGCCGACCTCGACGGTGTCGTCCTCGACGGTCTCGCCCACCGGGAAGTAGTGCAGGCTGAAGCGCACCTGCGCCGGCCCCGGCCGGACCAGCTTGCCGACCCCCTCGGGGAGCACCTCCCAGCGCTTGCCCACGCCCATGCCGGCCAGCCGCACGACGAAGTCGTCCCGCAACTGCTGCAGCCGCGCGTGGCCGTGATGGAGCACCCGCACGCCGAGCGGATAGGAAGGCCTGAACTCGGCCGCCTTGATCCAGCGCGGCTCGTCGATGCCCTCGAAATCGATGCTGGGGTTCCACCACTGGTCCTGACCGTTGGCGGTGACCGTGTAGGGCGTGGAGCTGACCACCATGTCGGGCTGGCCGAGTGTTCCGGCGAGCTCCCACTCGGCCGCCGACGGCCACTCGACGGGCGGCGGCAGGTCGGCCGGGTTGCCTTCGGGCGCGCCGGCATCCACCCAGCGGACCACCGTGTCGATCTCCGCGTCCGTCAGTGAGAAGTCGTTCTTGAACGCCTGGATCCCGACCGTCCGGTCGATGTGCCAGGGCGGCATGATGCGCCGCTCCACCCGGTCCCGGATCTGGCGCACCCACGGGCGGACCTCGTCGTACGTCACGAGCGACATCGGCCCGATGCCCGTCTCCTGGTGGCAGCGCTGGCAGGCGCGCTGGAAGATCGGCGCCACGTCGGCGCTGAACGTCGGCTGGTCGGCCGCGAACGCCGGGGTCGGCGATACGAGCCGCGCGGCTGCAGCCAGGGTCAGGGCGAGAGTCAGGGCCGCGCAGGCGGTGGTCACGCGTTGCATCGCGTTCTCCTTCGATCGTCCGTCAGTCGGTCACCGTGACGTGCAGGTAGCCGTTCGTCCAGCAGCACTGGAACTCGAACTCGCGAATCGTATTGTACGCCAGCGCGCGCAGCACGTAGTCGCCGGGCGCGCTGAACGTGGCCTCGGTCGTCACCCGCGCGCCGGTGCCGCCCGCCCGCCACGCCCGCGCCCGGACGGTGGTCCGCGGCCGGCTGAACGTCACGTCACCCGGTCCCTGGTGCTTGAACCAGCGCACGTTGATCGGCCGGAGGTCGCCGCGGAACGGCTCGGCGCGCGTCGTCCAGATGGTCAGCGGCAGCGGTCGGTCGACCGCCGCGGCCAGCGGGCCGCCGCGCACGCCCCAGGGGCCCCGGCCCTGCGGGCCCTGCGGCTCGAGCGTCACCAGGGGCGAGGCCGTCGTATCGCCCGGGAAAATCCAGCCGTGCAGCTGGTACGGCGGCCGCGTCACCCGGCCCGGCACCGAGAACTCCCGGCCGTCGATGCGCAGCGTCCAGACTACGTCCTGCGCACCGAAGTCGGCCGGCACCGTCACGGTGAACGCCCCCCAGTGGCGGCGGTCCCCCTCCGGCACGGGCAGGAAGTGCGTCGGCTGCACGCCGTCGTAGCGGCGCGGCTCGATGAAGTTGTCCGGCCCCAGCGGGATCTCCAGCACCTCTTCCGTATTCACGTTGAAGTAGCCGAACGACAGCTCGTAGCGGCCGTCGGGATGCTGGTACCAGCCCTCGAAGATGGGGATGACCGGCCCGCCGGCGGGCCGCAGGAGCTGCAAGTTGAACTGCGTCTCGCCGGGACCGGCCACGCGCCGCTCGGACTGCCGCTGCCGCTGGCCGGTGGCCGACGGCGCCCACGCCGCGAGCAGCAGGCCGACCGCGAACCAGCACGCGGCGCGCCGCCGCCGCGCTGCCGTGCCCACCTGTTGCGTCCCGTCGCTGCGCATCCGCGCCGTCTCCCTTCCCGCGTGCCGCCCGTCAGCGCGGGGGCAGCAGCTCCCAGTAGAGATGGCCGCCCGTGGTCTCGCCGTCGGTCGTGCGCGGCGGCCCGCCGAGTCTGAGGACGTCGCCGTCGAGCTCGTAGAAGCGCTGGACGTCCGCCTCCGTCGCGGGACTGAGGCGCCCCTCCTGGTGGTGGATCACGTAGCGGGGATCTTCGCCCTCGTGGACGGTAAACCGGCCGAAGTAGCCTCCGTAGCTGCTGAACGCCGCCAGCGCCTCGTCCGGGGTCGGGGCCTCGCCGGCGTAGGGCATGCGCCCCTCACGATTCATCAACTGCACCATCATGTGGCCGGTGGGTGTGTAGATGATGACGGACCCCGCGCGACTCTCGTTCGGTTCGCTGCGCTCCGTTATCTCGCCGTCCTCCAGGGTGTAGCGCTCGGTGTAGAGCAGCTCGCGAACACCCAGGAATCGCCGGGCCTCCTCGGAGAGGTCGGCGTCCGGCAGGCGTTCCCAGACGATGCGGCGGGTGGCGTCCTCCTTGCCGCCCGTCGCTGGCGCCGGCGTGAGTATCAGGCGGTCGCCGACGAAGTCGTAGAAGCGCTTGGCGTCCACCTCGCCGCCCGGGTCGATCTGGCCCACGCGATGGTGCACGACGAAGCCCTCCGCTTCGTGCACGGTGTAGGGCCCGTAGTACGCGCTGTAGCTGGCTATCGCCGCCTGCGCCTCTTCCGGGCTGGGCTCGTCACCGGCGAACTTCGTTCGGCCCCCGTCCCGGGAGCTGACGCCCATGTACCCACGGTCGCTGTACGTGATGTAGCCGGCGCGGTCCTCGCCCGGCGTCGGGCTCCACACGCCGTTCTCGTCCTTCACCTCGCTCGTGACGCGCGCGTAGGTGCCGACGAACCGCTCGCGATCGCCGACTTCCGGAACGGCAGATTCCTCTGCCGCGGGCGGGGCATCGGCCGTGCCACACGCGGCTCCCGCGACGAGTGCGGCGGACAGACACACGACGGCGACAATAGATCGGATGCTCGGGTTCCCCATGATGCTCCTCCTTCGCCGCGCGGGCGCGGCGGCGCCAGCCGGGATCTCCGCGGTGCGGAGTGCACGACCCGTGCCGCCATTCTACTGGACAAGGTCCAGCGGGCCGACTGCTATCATGCCCACGCAACGGTGTCGGATTCCGCGCAGGAGACGGCCATGCAACGATGGATCGACCGGATGGCTCGGCCGCCCGCATCCGCGGCGGCGGCGGTGACGGCGTTCGCGCTCGGCCTGTCGGCGGCGGCGGCCGCACAGCCCCGCCTGGCGGATGGCGAGTGGGGCCACTACGCCGGCACCACGCACGGCAAGAAGTACTCGCCGCTGGCGCAGATCGATCGGGACAACGTCGATGATCTGGCGGTTGCCTGGCGCGCGGCGCTCCCCGACCTCGAGTTCCGGAACGACCCCATCCTGAGCCGGGTCCGCTACCAGGACACGCCCCTGATGGTGAACGGCACCCTGTACACCGTGACCGGGCTGGGCATCGTCATGGCGCTCGACCCGGCCAGCGGCGCGCGGCGCTGGGTGTACGACCCCGAGAGCTACCGCAGCGGCCGTCCCAACAACGGCGGCTTCCTGTCGCGCGGCGTGGGGTACTGGACGGACGGCAGCGCGGAGCGGCTTCTCATCGGCACCCACGACGCCTACCTGCTCTCGCTCGACGCCCGGACCGGCCGGCCCGATGCGGCGTTCGGCGAGGGCGGGCGGGTCGACCTGACCCTCGGCATCCGCCACGTGCGGCGCAGCACGAACTTCTCGGCCAAGCGCCCCCTCGTCGCGGGCGACGTCGTCATCGTCGGCAACTCGATTGCAGACTCCGGGCGCGGCACGATCGGCAACCCGCGGAACCGGTTGCTGCCGCCCGGCGACGTCCAGGCCTACGACGTGCGTACGGGACGCAAGCTGTGGACCTTCCATACCGTGCCGAAGGAGTACGAGGCCGGCTACGAGACGTGGCTCAACGGCTCGGCCGAGCACACAGGCAACGCCAACGTCTGGGCAGGCATGGCATACGACGCGGCGCTCGACTACGTGTACCTGGCCACGTCGACGCCTACGAACGACACGTACGGCGGCGACCGCCTCGGCGACAACCTGTACGCCGAGAGCATCGTCTGCCTGGAAGCCCGTACGGGCGAGCGCGTCTGGCACTTCCAGGCCGTCCACCACGGCCTGTGGGACTACGACTTCGCGTCGATGCCCGTGCTGGGCGAGATCACGGTGGACGGCCGGCGCATCGACGCCGTCATGGTCGCCAGCAAGCAGGCGTTCACCTACGTCTTCGACCGCGCGACGGGCGAGCCCGTCTGGCCCATCGAGGAGCGGCCGGTGCCGGCCTCGACCGTGCCGGGTGAGCAGGCATCACCCACGCAGCCGTTCCCGACGAAGCCGCCGCCGTTCGACCTGCAGGGGTCCACCGTCGAAAACCTGATGGACTTCACGCCCGAGCTGCGGGCGAGCGCCGTCGCGGCGCTCAACGAGTTCGACCACGGCCCCGTCTACCTGCCGCCGTCCCAGCGCGGCGCGCTGGCGCTGCCCGGCACGCGCGGCGGCTCGAATTGGGGCGGCGCCGGCTTCGACCCCGAGACCGGCGTGCTGTACGTCCCCTCGCGCACGGCGCCCGCCTTCCTGCGCGTTGGCGCCAGCCGCTCGCCGTCCCCGGCGCAGCGCGCCCTCATGCGCTGCTGCCGCTCGGTCGTCACCAAGGAGGGCCTGCCGCTCTTCAAGCCGCCGTATGCCCGCCTGACGGCCATCGACATGAACCGCGGCGAGCACCTGTGGATGAGCCCGCTCGGCAACGGCCCCCGCAACCACCCGCTCCTGCGTGACCTCGACCTGCCGCCGCTCGGCGACCACATCGACGGCCAGAGCGTGCTGGTGACGAAAACGCTCGTCTTCGCCACCGTCTGGCGCCGCGACCGCAGTGCCGGCGAGACGCCCATCGTGCCGATGTGGGACCCCTGGGGCGACCCGGACGCTCACCGCAAGCTCGTCTACGTATTCGACAAGCAGACGGGCGAGCTCCTGCGCGAGATCGAGCTGGACGGCCACACCGCCGCCGCGCCGATGACCTACCTGTACGCGGGAAAACAGTACATCGCCATCGCCACCGGCGCGAACGCCGAGGTCGAGCTCGTAGCCCTGGCGCTGCCGGACTGACGGCGGCTACACGTCGAGACGCTCATTCGATGAGCGGGGTAAACCCTATCCGTCGCCTGGATCTGGCTGACGACGACGATTCGCCTGTTGCTGAGCGCCTGTCGCTGCGTGAGCCAATCACCGTAAGAGAGGCGGTGCGGCACTAGCTTGGCAGTCCGGCAACGCGTCTTGGGCGCGGCGAGTCGAGTTAGCAATCACCGATCGTCCTCATCGACAGCTCTGGACCGGCAGTTCGGTACCCGGAGAGGCAGCGCAGCGTCAATGCATACGGTAGCGCTCTTCCAAAGGGTTCACAACGGGCAGTCCGGGAACCGACGTGAAGCCGCGGTCGGCAGTCCACAGCTCGGTAGCGCCAGCCTCGAAAGCCGTCAGGGCAATCTGCAGGTCGAAAATCCTCGATCCACTCACGGACAGATCGTCCGCCAGCCGGGTCAGGCGCAAGGCGAAGCCGGCGCCGGGCCTCCAGATCTCTGCCCCGGCCGACTGCAACGCCGTGATGAAACGACGTGCCTCGTCGCCGGTCGACGGCCGGCCCGGTGCTCTTGGATGCGTCACGACGCTCCAGAATTCACCCACGACCGGCAGGCTGAGACCCCAGCCGGCCGCGGACTCACTCGCGCGGCCGATGGCGCCGCGGGCCGCCGGAGACTCCGGTACCGCCGACCGATGACTGTAGACGAGCAGATTGGTGTCCAGGGCAATCATCGATTGCGGCGCAGCCAGTCGCTCATCGACGCGCGGTCACTCAGGTCCAGCCCGGGCGGCACGCCGCCATCGACAGTCACCCACTCAATGCCGCTGCGCCCCGCCGACTCGTCGCGGCGAGGCCGCTGCAACTCGTGGCGCAGGCCGCGCTCGATCAGCTTGCCCAGGGTTGACCGTGTCTCGGCCGCACGGGCCTTGGCCGCGATGAGCAGATCGTCTGGAAGCTCGACGGTCGTCTTCATACTCTTCATACAGCTCCGGGGGATCACGACGTACTCGAAGAGACCGGCGCTGTATACCTCGTTTTGCGTTCGGCCGGCGCTGCCGGCAAGCCGTTCGGTCCGGTCGCAAACCGCGTCTGGAACCGAGACTGCGGTTCCCATGCCGCGAGTATAGCCCGGCTCTCTGCCCGCCGGAGAAGGCGCCGACGCTGCCCGCGGGTCAATCAGCAGGCGCCGTCACCGTCAAGGCGTCAGTGGTGATGAAGCCGCCATCGCGGGCCATCACGCGCAGAACGTACGTGCCCGGCGCGGCGAAGGTGGCCGTCACCGGGAACCGGCCGGCGGCAGGGGCGGCGGTCCCCAGCCCGGGCTCCAGGGCGAATGCCGCGGTAGTCCAGATAGGTCTTGAACTGCGGCGGATCGAAGGCCAACTGGTCGCCGGCGCCGCGGTAGACGAGCCACGCCGCGCGAGTAGATGATCGTCTGGCCAGCCGCCCCCCCGCGCCCTTGGGTGCCGTTACTGCTGGTCCTGCGTGGAGGCGCGCCTCGGGCGCGTCCCGCGCGCCGCGCGACTTCCGCCCGGAACCCCTCCCCGGTCAGGAAGATCATGCGCCGATCCTCCACTGTCCACCGGCAGGCGACTCGCACCCGCACGCCGTTCATTCCGCCAGCGGGTGCGGCCGCAGCTGGAAGTGAATGACCGAGCTGAGCCGGCCCTGGCCGCCCTCGATGTGCCAGTTCAGGTTGGAGCCGTAGTTGGCCCACAGGCCGCGCCCCTTCCAGCCCGCGTCCGGATCGTCGATGCGTCCGTCGAGGCCGCGGGCGAAGAAGCCGAGCGGATACGGCACGCGCAGCACGACCCACTCGCCGCTGTCGGGCTCCAGCGCCAACAGCGAGTCCGACCCGGAGCCGGTCGCAATCGGCACGTTGGCGCCGAGCCCGAGCGTGTCGAACTGGTCGACCCAGTTGTAGTAGTGGAAGTCGGCACTGCCCGGGCCGGTCACGCCCTGCATCTGCGGTCCGGGCGTGGGATACAGCGTCCAGCCTTCGGGGCAGTGCTGCCCGGTCGCTTCCGGTCCGTCCAGGACGCGGCACCGGCTGCGGTCGAAGCTGGCCAGGTGGCCGCTGCCGGAGAGCGCTGTCCAGATGAGGCCGTTGCGATCGACGTCGATGCCGCGCGGGCCGTATCCGGCGTGCGCCGCCCCGAACCCGGGCGCCTCGCCCGACGGCGGCTCGTACACCTCGGCACGGCAGGTTGCGGGCGGGTCGTCGCCCCGCTCAAGCCGCACGAGGCGCCCCGGGAACGGTCCTGTCCGCACGACCCACACGCTGCCGTCGACCGGGTTGGGAATGACGCCGTAGGCGTGCCCCGCGATGCGCGTGTCGCGCGCCGGGTCGGCCGCCGCGCCCGGCTCGTTCCACGGCCTGGTGATGCGCCCGTCACCGTTGGTGTCGAGCACGGTCGGGCACCAGCCCTGCGCCGCCTGCTCGTCGCCGGTCGCGTCGTACTGCCGCGTGTCGAGCCAGCCCACGACGTTCCGGTCGCCGCTGAACCAGAGCGTGTCGTCCGCGTCCTCGGCGAACTGCAGGTGGTGCGTGCCGTAGCAACTGTCGATCAGCGTGAACGATCCGGTCGCCGGGTCGTAGTACGAGATCTGGCGACCGCTGCTCGGGACGGGGAAGTAGCGCGCGGACGGGTGCGCCGAGCCGGCCTTGCACCAGTCGGGATTGTCGCGGCCGCGGATGGTGGAGGTCATCCAGACCCGGCCCTGTGCATCCATCATCGGATTGTGCGGGTTGGCCGGCGCGTCGAAGATGATCTCGTCGCCCCAGTACGGCGACGGCTCGAACCCGGGCTGCGTCGGGAAGAACGACGGCACGGTCTCCACCGGCGCCCGCAGCGGGATGTCCAGCGCTGTCGAGCGGTGCCGCGCGGTGTCGGTGATGACCAGCGTGTCCTGCGTGATCGACACGCCATAGACCAGCCCGTTGGCGTTGACCGTGGGGCGGCGCTTGTCGGTCGTGATCTCGTCGTGGACGTACGAGGTCTCGTCGGCCCACTCCCACATGGTGAGCACGAGATTGCGCTCGACACCCTGCGGCCGCGGCGGTGCGGGCGGCACCTCGCCGGCGGCGATGCGCTCGCTCCAATCGGCATACATGGCGAGGCCGCGCGTGCGGCCGAAGCGGTTCATCACCGCACTCATCTGTGCGCCGCGCTGCCCGAACCGGATGCGATGGTCCCACGCCTCCACCGCCGAGTCGAAGCCGTCGAGGTGCGCGGTATCGAATGTGAAGCGGTTGCCCATCTGGTGGCAGAGCTGGCAACCCTGCTTGGTGATGTCCACCCACGCCGCCTGGCTGCCCAGCGCCGGCGAGATGCCGTTGCCGTCCGGCCCCGTGCCGGGGAACTCGTCCGGCGCCGGCGGCGTGAGCAGCGAGTACCAGTAGTTGGCGGGATACACTGCGGCCGCCGCCCGCGGCGAGGCCGCCGGCGTCGCAACCAGCGCCAGCGTGCGGCCCGGCTCGGCGGTCACCGGTTCGGAGTCGACCAGGCCGTAGCCGCGGACCCAGACGCGGTACGAGGCCGCCGGCAGGTCCGGCAGCAGGAAGCGCCCGTCGTCGTCCGTGACCACGATCTTGCGGAAGCGGGTGTCCAGGTCGTCCGTCTCGGCGATGACCCACACCCCGGCCTCGCCGCCGGCCGGACTGCGCACCGTGCCGGCCAGGTCGCCCGCCGCGGCCGGAAGTTGCCGGGCGGACGGCGCGGCGGCCAGGACGACCAGGCCGGCGAGGGCGGCGACGGCGACGACTGGCGGAATGACCGGTCTGCGCTGTGTCATGGGACTCCTCAGCTGTTGTCGCTGGCCCCAGTCTAGCAGCCCGCAAGAAGCCCTGCGTCGCACCGAGACGGGCGAAGCGCCTGCCTGGCAAGGCGCGACGAAGGGAGCCTATTGGGCCTGTTCGACGGAGGAGCACCCCCCGGCGTTTGCTGGCGGGAACCGCTGCCCCCCGCGTCTCGTATATGTTGAAAAGCCCTCGCGAAGGGGGCTAGAATACGGCCCGAATAGGAACAGGATACGTTCGGCACCCAAGGACACCGAGGAGATCTCATGACGACGACGCGGTACTCTCGGCGGGTTTCGGTCGCCTTGTTCAGCGCCGCACTGCTGGCGGCGATTGCGGCCCCGGCACCGGCCCTCGCGCAGGCGGGCGCCGAGCACGAGGTCACCTTCAGCAGGGACATCGCCCCGATTCTGCAGCGGAGCTGCCAGAAGTGCCACCGGCCGAACGCCATCGCGCCGATGTCGCTGATCGACTACGACGAGGTGCGCCCCTGGGCACGGGCCATCAAGAACCGCACGGGCCTGCGCGACAAGCCGGGCGTCATGCCGCCCTGGTTCGTCGAGAAGGACATCGGCATCCAGGCCTTCAAGGACGACCCCTCGCTGTCGGACGCGGAGATCCGCCTCATCGCCACCTGGGTGGACAACGGCGCGCCCGAGGGCGACCCGGCCGACCTGCCGCCGCCGCTGGCCTTCATCGACGTCGACGAGTGGGAGATCGGTGAGCCCGACCTGATCGTCTCCTCGCCGAGCGTGCACGTGCCGGCCGACGCGCCCGACTGGTGGGGGTCCATCGGCGAGGTGCCCACCGGGCTGACCGAGGACCGCTACGTCGCGGCGCTGGAGTTCAAGGAAGTCACCGAGTCGCGCGAGGGCCCCGGCCGCAACACCGTCGGTGCGCTCTACGTGGTGCACCACGCCACGCTCAACGTGGTCGGACCCGACGGCGAAGGCGGCGAGACCACGGCGCGCAGCACCTGGCCGGTGCACGAGGTCGGACGCAACGCCGACTTCTTCAATCCCGACGGCGGCAAGCTGCTGCAGGCCGGCTCGAAGCTGGCGTTCAACTCGATGCACCTGCACGCGAACGGCGCCGACACGCGCGCCCATCTCAAGGTCGGTTTCAAGTTCCACCCGGCGGGCTACGAGCCGACGGTGAAGACCGAGCACATCTTCTTCGGCAACGGCGTCGACCTCGACATCGAGGCGATGGACCCGCACCAGGAGATGGAGGCCTACCTCACGCTGCCCGAGCACGCCAAGATCAGCATCTTCGAGCCGCACATGCACGCGCCCGGCTACCGCATGTGCCTCGAAGCCATCTGGGGCATCACCGTCGAGACGCTCAACTGCGTGGGCTACGACCACAGTTGGGTGCGGGTCTACACCTACGCCGACGACGCCGCGCCGCTGCTGCCCAAGGGCACCATCCTGCGTATCACCGGCTACTTCAACAACTCGCCGTCGAACCCGAACGTGCCCGATCCGCGCAACTGGTCGGGGGGCGGCCATCGCTCAGTGGACCAGATGTTCATCAACCTGATGCGCGGCGTCTACCTGACCGAGGAGGAGTTCCAGGCCGAAGTCGAGGAGCGGCGCCAGGTGCTCGGGCTGGCCGAGGGTGAGACCGTCGTCGGCTGTCCGCTGTGCGGCGTCTCCGTAGCGACGTCGGACATCGCGGCCGACGACGACGCGGGAGACCAGCAGTGAGAGCTGCGTGGGTCGTCGTCGCCGCCATGGCTGTCGCGGTCGTCCTGAGCGTTCAGGACCTCACGGCGCAGCGCAACGCGGGCCGGCGCTCGTATGCCACCGGCCAGGAGGTGGTGCCGGCCTACGAGGGCTGGGAGCAGAACGACGACGGGTCGTTCAACCTGGTCTTCGGCACGATGAACCGCAACTGGGAGGAGGAGCTGCACATCCCGATCGGCCCGCACAACAACATCGAGCCGGGCGGTCCGGACCGGGGGCAGCCGACCTACTTCCTGCCGCGCCGCAACCGGTTCCTGTTCCGCATCCGGGTGCCGGCCGACTTCGGCGAGAACGAGGTGGTCTGGACGCTGACGAGTCCGAACGGCGAGACCAAGCGCGCCTACGGGACGCTCAAGCCCGACTACTTCATGGACAACAACGTCCGCATGGCCAACAATGGCGCGAGTATCCGGGGGGACCTAGCCAGCAACAGGCCCCCGGCACTGACGCTCGACGGCCCGCTGCACCGGACCGCCAAGGTCAACGAGCCCATCGTGCTGACGGCAGTGGTTCAGGACGACGGGCTGCCGAAGGCGACCCCGATGCCGCCCACCAACCCGGCGCGGCCGGCCAGCCTCGTACCCCTGGCTGCGACGGGGCTGCGGCTGTCCTGGTTCGTCTACCGCGGCCAGGCCGGCGTGGGCTTCGACCCGACGCAGATCAAGGTGTGGGAGGACACGCGGGCCAACTCGAACTCGCCGTGGGGCGCCGGCTGGGAGACGCCGCCCGCGCCCGAAGGCAACAAGTGGGTGGTGGAAGCCAAGTTCACCGAGCCCGGCACCTACGTGCTGCGCTGCATTGCCCACGATGGCGGCCTCGCGAGCTACGAGGACGTCACCTTCGAGGTCACCGGTTAGGAGGCTGCGCAGCGGGTCACTCGTAGATGTGGCCCGCTGCGCGCCGCTTCCTGCTGCTGCACCCGCTGTGGCAGTCCCCCGGAAGCCCAGTGGAATGGCGGCATTCTCGCGGACAGACTCGGGTACTCCCGGGCACCGAAGACAGCATGAGAGGAGGCCGGCAGTGAGAGCTGCGTGGATCGTCGTCGCCGCCATGGCCATCGCGGTAGTCCTGAGCGTGCAGAACCTCACGGCGCAGCGCAACGCGGGCCGGCGCTCGTATGCCACCGGCCAGGAGGTGGTGCCGGCCTACGAGGGCTGGGAGCAGAACGACGACGGGTCGTTCAACCTCGTCTTCGGCACGATGAACCGCAACTGGGAAGAGGAACTGCACATCCCGATCGGCCCGCACAACCGCATCGAACCGGGCGGTCCGGACCGGGGGCAGCCGACCTACTTTCTGCCGCGCCGCAACCGGTTTCTGTTCCGCATCCGGGTGCCGGCCGACTTCGGCGACAACGAGGTAGTCTGGACGCTGACGAGTCCGAACGGCGAGACCAAGCACGCCTACGGGACGCTCATGCCCGACTACTACATGGACAACAACGTCCGCATGGCCAACAACGGGGCGGGCGTCCGGGGGGACCTCGGCAGCAACACGCCCCCGGCGCTGACGCTCGACGGCCCGCTGCGCCGGACCGTGAAGGTCGACGAGCCTGTCGTCCTGACCGCCGTCGCGCAGGACGACGGGCTGCCCGCGGCGCGTCCGATGCGTCCCACCAACCCGGCCCAGCCGTCGAGCCTGACGCCCACCGCGGCGACGGGGCTGCGGCTGTCCTGGTTCGTCTACCGCGGCAAGACCAACGTGACTTTCGACCCGGCGCAGATCAAGGTGTGGGAGGACACGCGGGCCAACTCGAACTCGCCGTGGGGCGCCGGCTGGGAGACGCCGGCGCCGCCCGAGGGCAACAAGTGGGTGGTACAGGCCAGGTTCGCCGAGCCCGGCACCTACGTGTTGCGCTGCATCGCCCACGACGGCGGTCTCGCGAGCTACGAGGACGTCACCTTCGAGGTCACCGGCTAGCCGAGCTAGGGCAGCCGGAAGACGAACAGCATGTTGCCGCGGCCCGGCTGGCGGATCTCCGGCGTGAGCCCCCGGAAGTTGATGCCACCGCCGGCGGCGATGGCGATGTACTGCACGCCTTCGTGCAGGTAGGCGACCGGGAACCCGCCGGCGCTCGAGTTGAGGATCTGCTCCCACAGGACCTCGCCGGTCCGCGCGTCGAAGGCGCGGAAGCGGCGCGCGTCGTCGCTCACGAACACCAGACCGCCGCCGGTGGCCAGCACCGACCCGGCAACGCCCGCGCGCTGCCGGTAAGTCCAGGCGGGCTCGCCCGTCGCGAGGTCCAACGCGGTGAACTGGCCAATCTGCCCGTCGATATCCGGGGCAGGCTCCAGCGCGACCCGCGCCGAGCCGTGGTGGGCGCCGGGCCGGTCACGGAACTCGTTGAGCGTCAGCGTCATGCAGGCGTTGTTGACGGGCGCGTACAGCAGGTTCGTCCCGGGGTGGTAGGCCGTGGCCTGCCAGTTGATGCCGCCGTAGTAGCTGGGGCACACGAAGACCGGTTCGCCGACCTGCGGGAACTTGAGCGCTTCGTTCGTGATGACCCGGCGGCTCTCCGCGTCGATGTCCACCACGACGTTCTGCGGGGTGGTGGGCTGGGCCCAGAGAAACGCGCCCGTCGCCGCGTCCAGCGCCCACACGATGCCGGTCTTGCCGGGGATGCCGGTCACGATCTTGCGCCGCCGGCCCGGGGTGAGCGCGTTGTTCCGCCACTCGACGGCGCCCGGCGAGACGTCGGTCTCGACGATCAGGCGCGCGAACGGATGGTCGAGATCCCACTCGCCGTTCGGAATGTGCTGGAAGTACCAGACGATCTCGCCCGTATCGGCGTCCAGCGCGAGCGTTGAATTGGTGTAGAGCACGTCGCCGTCCCCGGTGCGGCGCTGCACCGAGCCCCAGGGAATCGGCACCCCGACGCCGGTGTAGATCAGGTTCAGCTCCGGGTCGTAGCTGGGCGCATTCCACGGCGAGCCGCCGCGCCGGTCCGCGTCCGGGATGTCGCCCCAGCTGTCGTAGCCGAACTCGCCCGCGCGGGGGATGGTGTACGTGCGCCACACCTCGGCGCCCGTCTCCACGTCGTGGGCCGAGACCCAGCAGCGGGTGTTCTGGTGATAGCAGCCCGACATGCCGGCGACCACGCGCCCCTTGATGACCATCGGCCCGCCGGAATAGTGGTGCCCCACGGTCCAGTCGCCGACCTGCACGTCCCATTCGACCTCGCCCGTCCGCACGTTCAGCGCCACCAGGTGTGCGTCGTGGGTGCCGATGAACAGACGGTCCCGGTAGAGCGCACCGTTGCGGCTGACGCAGGCGAGACTGGCGCTGTGCTCGACCTGCTCGCGGCGGTACTCCCAGATGCGCGTGCCGTCGCGGACGTCGAGCGCTTCGACGAAGTCGCAGGCCTGCACCAGGAACATCCTGCCGTCGTGGACGAGCGGCGTCGTCTCCTGGCGGCCCGGCTCCATGGTCCAGGCCCAGGCCAGGCGCAGACTGCCTACGTTCGAGGCGTCGATCTGGTCGAGCGGACTGTAACCCCAGTGGTTGTAGGTCCGCCGCCACATCAGCCAGTCGCCGGGCGGCGGGTTGCGCAGCATCTCGTCGCTCACCGGCGCGTAGCCGCGCGCGTCCGGCTGTGCCGCCGCCGGCAGGCCCGCGAGCAGCAACGCGGCGCAGCCGAGCACCGCCCGGCCCGCGCTGCGCCACGACATCAGGTCAGAGCCCATCGTTGCCCCGCTCCTCCGCCGCCCCCTTCAGCACCCACCGCTGCGGCATGCGCTGGCCGCACGTGTACAGGTTGCCCCGGGAATCGGTGTCCAGGTAGTGCTGGCCCGAACTGCGGAACGAGCCCAGCATCCGCAGATCGCTGCGGCGCAGGATGAAGATGCGCGCGGTCGCGTTCATGCCCCCGGCGTAGAGGTAGCGCTGCCCGGGGTCCGGCGAGAAGGCGACCGAGTTGAACGGCCCCGGGAGCCTGGCCTCGGCGACGAACGTCCCGTCCGTCCGGTGGACGTAGAGCAGGCTGTGCGAACGGTCGGCGACGTACACGAGACCGTCGCGCGAGACGTTCACGCCGTGCACGTAGCGCGGCAGGTTGGGACTCATGCCGGGCGGGCGCCCGACCAGGAACGGCGAGGGCAGCCAGGTCGGCTGCTCGCCCGCCTCGAAGCTGTCGTCGGGCGGCAGGCCGAAGCGGCCCCAGTGGCGCTTGTACTCGCCGCTGTGCGCGTCGAAGACGATGACGCGCTGGTTGCGATAACCGTCGGCAATGAACACCTCGTTGGTCGGCGCGTGGAAGTCGATGCCCGACGGGCCGCCGAGCAGCATCGTGTCGCCGCTGCCGTTCGTGCGGGTGATGTGGCCGATCTGCAGCAGGAACTGCCCATCGGGCGAGAACTTGACGACCGCGTTGCCGCGCGTCTCCTCGCTCACCCAGATGTTGCCTTCCCAGTCGACGTTGATGGCCTGCGCCGGAAACGGCCGGCCCGCGCCCGCGGTCCAGCCGCCCTGGCCGGGCTCTCCCCAGGCCTGCAGCAGGTTGCCTTCCGGGTCGAATTCGAGAACGGCCGGCGCCGGCTCCTGCCCGGCCTCCTCGATCGGCCGCAGGTAGCGCGGCGAGGCAATCTGATGCACGACCCAGACGTGGTCGCGCGCGTCGACGGCGACACCCCAGACCTGCCCCAGGCCCCAGTTGTTGGGCAGCGGCTTCGGCCAGGCTGGGTCCAGCTCGAATGCCGGCGCCGGCTCCGGCCCACGCAGGTTGGCCGCCGCGGTCTCCGCGATTTGCTCGGCCATCTGGGCCGCCGTCTGCGCGTATGCCGGCGGCGCGGTCCAGTGCGCCGGCGCCAGCCCGCCCAGCACCCAGGCGAGCAGCCCCGCCCCGGCAGAGATGCCGCGCCCCACATGCGCCCGTCGACCTGATTGTCCGCTAGTCATCAGTGGCCACTCCGCATTATCGAGACCGTTCAGCGCTCCCGTCAGGGCAGCGCAAGTGCGATGTACTCGCTGCGGCCGCGCGACCCACCGACCGTCACCACGATGTACTGGCGGCCGCCGGCCAGGTACGTCATCGGCGCCGCCGTGACCTGCCCCGGCAGCTCCAGCTCCGCAATCACGTCGCCGGTCGCCTTGTCGTAGGCGCGGAACCAGTTGCCGCCGGCGCCGCCCCACATCGGCAGCACCGGGCCTGCGCTGCCTCCTTCGGCCAGCAGCACCAGCGTCTTCGTCACCAGCGGCGCCGCACGACCGCCGCTGCCCAGCGGCGGCAGGTTCAGGTGCCTGATGGCCGGATGATCGCGCGGGCCGTCGCCGACCGGGACCGTCCACAGGATCTCCCCCGCCTGGAGGTCGATCGCCACCAGGCGCGAGTAGGGCGGCTTGAACAGCGGCAGCCCCTGCGGTCCCTGGGCGTAGCGGTACCCCTTGCGGACGAAGGCAACGTCGGAGGCGGGATTCTCCGGCCGCACGATGCCGATGACGGTCTGCGTATGCGCCGACTGCACGTAGAGGACGCCGGTCTCCGGATCGAAGCCGGCGCCGGTCCAGTTGGCGCCGCCCGAGGTGCCCGGCATCTGCAGCAGGCCCTGCCTGCCGCCCGGGCGGTCGTCGATCAGGGTCGGCGGCGTGAACAGCGGGCCGTAGTCGAACCCGTCGAGGATCGCGAGCGCCTCTTGCCGCAGCGCAGGAGTGAAGTCGATCAGGTCGTCCACGGTCACGCCCTGCTGATCGAAGGGCGGCGGCTTCGTGGGGAACGGCTGAGTGGGCGACGTGCGTTCGCCGGGCACGGTCGACTGCGGAACCGGCCGCTCCTCGATGGGCCAGACCGGCTCGCCCGTCGCCCGGTCGAAGACGTACGTGAACGCCTGCTTGCTGACAATCGCCACCGCCTCGATCACCCGGCCATCCACCGTGATGTCGACCAGGTTCGGGGCCGACGCGAAGTCGTAGTCCCACAGGCCGTGATGCACCGCCTGGAAGTGCCAGACGCGCTCACCGGTGCGCGCATCGAGGCAGACGAGGCTCTCGGCGAACAGGTTGTCGCCCGGCCGGTGCCCCCCGTAGTAGTCGTTGGTCGGCGTGGTCAGCGGCAGGTAGACGTAGCCCAGCGCCTCGTCACCGCTCGGGAACGACCACATGTTGGTATGGCCGGAGTACTCCCAGGAGGCCCGGTCCTCGTTCGGATCGGTCCCCCACGTCTCGTTTCCGAATTCGCCGTCGCGCGGGATTGTGTGGAAGATCCACAACTGCTCGCCGGTCCGCACATCGTAGCCGCGCACGTCCCCCGGCGGACCCGCCTTGGTCACCGGCTGCACGGCCGCCAGATAGTCGGTGTGGTAGGAACCGACCACGATGACGTCGTTGACCACGATGGGCGCCGACCGCCACCGGTAGTTGTCCACCGTCCGGTCGTCGTAGCCCTGCCGGAGATCGACCGCGCCGCCGGCGCCGAAGTCCGCGCGGCGTTCCCCCGTCCGCGCGTCGAGCGCCACCAGGTGCGAGCCGACTACCGCGATGATGCGCTCGTCCACCTCCGCCGCGCCGCGGTCGCCGGCGTCGGCCCGCCAGTACGCCACGCCCCGCACCGCGCCGGCCGCCACGTTGCGGCCCGCACCCTGCGGCGGTTCATCGAACCAGACCACCTCGCCCGTCGCGGCATCGAGCGCCGCCACCGAACCGAAGCCGGTGCTGATGTAGAGCAGGCCGCCGACCATGAGCGGCGTGTTCTGCGAGCGGGTGGGCGGGCGCATGGTGCTGCCCCGCCGCACGGCGTTCGGGATGGTCGACTGGCGCCATGCGATGCGCAGATCGGCCACGTTGTGCCGGTCGATCTGGTCCAGCGGCGAGTACTTGCTGGCGGCCTTGTCGGCCGCGTAGGCGCGCCACTCCCCGACCGGGGCAGCGGACTGGGCGTAGGCAGCGGGCAACACCCCCCACCGGCCCGCGACGCACCCGGCGGCGATCGTCAGCGCGGCAACGTTCCTGAAAGACAGCATGGGATACCGCGCCACGAGCCCCGGCGCCCGACGAACAGGTCGCCGGGCCGGTTGCCACACACGTCTGCACGTTTCTTGCAGGGTCCCGCCTGTTCCCCCCGGTGTCGGAGGTGTTGCATTCAGCAGGCGACCCGGCGTCAGACGAAACGTGCTGACGTTGAACGTGCGTGGCGCCGACAGTGTAGCCGATCCGGACAGGCATCCGTACATGAAACGGGGATGACGCCAGGGCGTCATCCCCTCGTGTCTCGCCGATCCCCGCGCAAACGGGCCCCGGGTGTCCCGGCCCGACCTAGAAGTCGATCTGGAACGCGAACTTGGCCAGCCGGCCCGGCAGGATCACCTGCGGATTCCAGAGGAAGTCGCCGTACGCCGGCTCCTCGAAGGTCACCGAATTGGCGTTGAACAGGTTGAAGAGGTCGAACATCGCGCGGAACCGCGTGCTCCCGCCGAAGTCGAAGATCTTCGTGAACCGGAGGTCGAACTGCGTGAACCGGTCCCCGAACGCGGTCCCGGGGGGAATGACGTTGACCGTCTGCGGGCCGTCGGTGGAAGGCCGCCCCAGGATGTCCGCGATCGCACCGGCCGAGTAGGTGACCAGGGCAACGCGTTCGGGACCCGGCTGATTCTGGACCGTGGCGGCCAGCTGAATATCGTACGGCAACGTGTACGAGCCGATCAGCTTGATCTGCGTCAGCCAGTTCTCGCTGTTGTCACAGAACGAGGCCGTCTGCGCCTCACCGGTCGACCTCGCCCGGCGGCCGTTCGGTACGAGCTGACGGTTGAGCCTGGCACCCGCCAGCAGCGACTCGGGAAGCGCCGCCCACGTATCGCACAGGTTCGAGGAATACGCCCCGGTGGCAAGGCCGCCCTGCAGGAGAAGATCGTCGAGCCGCGCGTCGACGGTGACGTCGATGCCGTTCCACTGCTGCGTCTGCTCGCCGAAGTTGTCGCCGGCGGTGACCACCTCGTCCGGCGTCGCAATGGACTCGGGCTTGATGTCGACCAGCGTGATCATCTGGCCGCCGGTCGGCAGGCGCGGATCGTCCGGTACCTGGACCTCGAAGATGTCGAAGTCCGCCGGTCCGAGCGCCCGGTTGTCCAGCGCCGGCAGGTTGATGTTGCGGCGGTGGAAGAAAGCGACATCCAGGGACATGCCGGCCGCGAGTTCGTGCTGGATCCCGCCGGTGAACTCCCAGTTCGACTCCCGTTGACCGTAGCCGAATGCCCAGTCGTCGTCCAGGAACAACGTGACCGTCGGCGTGCCCCAAGCCGGGTTGGTGTTGGGCGAGAGCAGCTCGCCGTTCGGGAGCGGGTTCGTGGGGTCCCCCTGCGGGATGCTGTCGCCGGGAATGCAGACGGCCGGGTCCAGACAGGTCCGTCCGTCGTTCCAGGTGCGGGAGTGCGTGCGGTTGGCAATCACCGGGTTGGCGCGCTCGGCCCAGTCGTTGGACTGGCGCTTGCCGTAGCGGTTCGCCGAGAACTTGAGCGCCGTCCGTCCGTTGCCGAACAGGTCGTAGGCCAGGCCCAACCGCGGCTGGATGTCCTGCCAGGAGACCACCGTCGCCCCCTCGACGGCGAGCGGCTCGGCAAAATAGATGTTCGTCGGCCGGATCTGCGCCGGGTAGCTGGCGTCGACATCGTCCCAGCGCACGCCGAGATTCAGCGTCAGGCGGTCGATCGTCCACTGATCCTGCGCGTAGATGCCCCAGGTCAGTGCGGTCTGTTCCTGCTCGAAGGCGCCCGAGAACGTCGCCGACAGGGGTGTGGCGCCGAAATGCAGCGTCGTCGTCCAGGGTGGCGTGCTCTCGCTGACCTGGTTCACGAACGTCCACTGGCGCAAGGCCGAGACGCCGAACTTGAAGTTGTGGCTGCCGGTCACGTACGAGACGGAGCCACGATACGAATCGATCTGCTTGGGGCTCCAGCGGCTCGTCGCCCCGCCCTGCAGCCAGCCGCCCATGTTGCGGACCCCGATGGTGGGCCCGACCTGAACCGCTCCGGGCAGGCTGTTGACTGCGCGGTCCGTCGGGAAGAACGTCCAGCCGATCGGCTCGTGCGAAACGCCGGCCTCGAACAGCAGCCGGTTGGTCTGCGGTCGCGTCCAGGTGGCCTGATACGTGTTCGTGTCGATCTGCGAATCAATCGACGCCTCGGGCGCGACGAAGAACGTCGTGAGGGTCCTGCCCTGGAGGTAGACGTCCTGATCCGTGGAGCTGTTGGTCCAGTACAGCTTGAACTTGTCCTTCGACGACGCCTGCCACGTGAGGTTGATTGACTGCTCGCGGGCCGTCGACGTGTCGAGCACGCGGTCGTCGTAGTCGGGGACGAAGGGCAGCTCCAGCGGGTTCGCGGCCCAGTACGACCCGGCCGGGAAGATGTTCGCCCGTTGCGTTGTATGGGCCAGGAAGAACCAGAGCCTGTCGCGCACGATCGGGCCGCCAATATTCGGGTTGATCGACCACACCTCGTCGACCAAATTGGGATCTCTCAACCCGCGGTCGATCAGGTTCTGACTGAGGTTGTCAGCCTGCAGGTCGTTCCAGGTGAAGGTCGTGAACGTCATCCCGCTGAACTGGTTGCCGCCTTCCTTGGGCACCATGTTGATCCGCACGCCGCCGGTCTCGACCTCCGCCGAGTTGCCCGAGTACTGGAACGCCATCTCCTCCATGTTCGTATCGGGGAAGAACGCGAGGTTGGCACCCTGGCTCAGCGCGTCGCCGACGTCCAGCCCGTTGATCTCGAGCTGCTGGTCCTCGTGGTTGCCGCCGTGGATCGACATCCGCTGCCGGCTCTGGACCGACATGCCCCCGGTGTCCTGGGACAACGGCGTGCCCCACGATTCACCGCCGACCATCCCGGGCACCAGCAGACCGTATCCGGTGATCGATTTCCCGGTCGGTATGCTGTCGATCACCTCCCGGCTCATCACCTGCCGCTGCTGGACGTTCTGGATGTCGACGACGGGGCTCGCACCGGACACGGTGACGGTCTCCTGGATGTCGCCCACCGCGAGCTGAATGTCGACGGTCGCGGTGAATCCGGTGCTCAGCTCGATCCCCTCGCGAATGACCCTGCTGAAGCCGGGCAGGCTGTAGGTGATGGCGTACGTGCCAGGTTCGAGCGCGACGATCAGATACTGCCCGTTCCCGTCGGTGATGGCCGTGCGGACCTGCTCGATGATGTCCGGACTGCGCGCCTCCACCGTCACGCCGGGCAGCACACCGCCCGTCGTATCCGTCACCGTGCCGCCGATCTGCTGCGCGCCGGCCGGATTTGGCGCGAGCAGTGCGAGACCTGCCGCGACTGCCACCACCGCCAAACCTGCCCGCCCGCGATGCTGTCTCAGGTTGCTCACTTGGACTCCTCCCAGGTTGCCGCAAGACACCAGCCGCTAGTGCGGCGTCGGGCGGCCCATGATCTTCGGCCGCCGGTCGGCCAGGGTGTCAGTGACGGCCTGCGAAACCACGTTCGAAAACATAGGCCGAATATTGAAGTGGGTGTACGGCCGGATCTGAATGAGCAGGATGCCGATGAGGTCCTCGATCGGATCGGCCCAGTAGAGCGTGCCGTAGGCACCGCCCCACGTGTAGCTGCCAGCCGACAGGGCGTCGACCGCGCGCGCGGGATTCGTCAGCACGCCGAACCCCAGGCCGAAGCCGTAGCCCGGGCCGCGCACGTCGACCGGCAGTGCGCCGACCTGGTTCGTGATCATGCTGTCGACCGTCATCCGTCCCAGGATGCGCACACCGTCCAGCTCGCCGCCGTTCGCCATCATCTGCGCGAAGCGGTAGTAGTCGGCGGCGGTCGACTTGAGGCCGGCGATGCCCGGGAAGTAGCGGGTCGGCTCGCTGAACTTCGGCGCCCGCGCCAGCTCAATGGTGCCGTCCGGAGCCGGGCGGTAGATGGCCGCTACGCGGTCCACCTTCGCGCGGGGCACGAAGTAGTAGGTGTCGTGCATCCCGAGCGGCTCGAAGATACGCGCGCGCAGGAACGCGTCGAGCGACTGTCCCGAGATGACTTCGACCAGCGCCGCCACGTAGTTGGTCGAGTCGCCGTACAGCCAGCGGTCACCGGGATGGAAGTAGCCGGGGATGACCGCGGCCGCCCGCACGTGTTCGCGCAGTGTCGCGAAGCCCCTGCCGTGGTTTGTGGCCCGGTCGCGCTCGGCCTGGCCGAGCCCCCGGTTGTCGGGGTTCATCGTCAGCCCCGAGGTGTGCGTCAGCACGTGCCGCACGGTCACGGGCCGGGCGGCCGCCACCGGCGGCGCGCCGAGGTAGCCAGGCAGCCGCACGGTGTGGCCGGCGTACTCGGGCAACCAGTTCGAGATGGGATCGTCGAGCAGGAAGCGCCCTTCCTCGAACAGCATCATGAGTGCCACCGACACGATCGGCTTCGTCATCGACGCCATCTCGAAGATGGTGTCCTTCGTCATCGGCAGGCCGGCTTCCTTGTGCCGCCAGCCCTGCGCCTCGTGGTGGACGACCCGGCCGTCGCGCGCCACGAGCGACACGGCACCCGCGATCTGATCAGCCTCGATATAGCGCTGGAAGTAGGTGTCGATGCGACGCAGTCGCTCGGTCGACATGCCCACCGACTCGGCCGGCGCCAGCGCCGGATCCTCCCCGGCCGCCCGCAGGCCGCCGACCGCCGCGACCGACCACGCGAGTGCGACCGCCCCCAGCGCCGCCGCCGGCAGGCGCAGCCGCCGCCGCTTCGTCTCAACCGGCATGAACCTCTCCTCCCTGTCCCCTGGCCGCGGCCGCTCAGCGATCGCGGATCTGGTTGCCCCGCAGGTCGGTCAGGGCGTGATAGCCGTCCGCCCGGTCGCGCGCCTCGTGGGCCTGGCTGTAGAAACCGGCCGTCCAGAACGAGATGGTCACCTCGCTGCCCGTCTCGTTCTCCCAGTACCAGCCGTGGACGCCCGTGAACGGCGCGGTATAGGCGCCGTGCGCGCGGTCGTTCTCCTGTGCGTCGAAACTCTCGGCGTAGCCCGGGGGGGCGCCGTCGGGCGCGCTGTGGAAGTTGTACTCCAGCGGTCCGTCGGCCTGCCACGAGAACAGCATCGTGGCGCCGGCTTCCATGCGGTAGGTGTACTCCAGCCAGGCGCCCGGCCCGACGGCGAGCGTCGCCTCATCGAGCCGGTACTCGCCGTCCTGCAGCGTGACCGGCTGCTCCTGCGACAGGCCGAGCAGCCCCAGCGTCGCGCCGACACCCACGAGGTCGATGCCGTACTCCGCCGGCAACACGACCGTCACCAGCAGCAGCGCTGCCACCAGCAGCGCGATCAGCGAGGCCAGCGCGACCTTGCGGGGGGAAGCCGTATTGCCTGCCTGCGTCATCGGTGTCTCTGACCGTCGGCTGTCTTCAGGAGAACAGCACGTAGCCGACCAACTGATAGCCGGCGAGCAGGAATCCACCGGTCATCAGCGCGGAGTTGGTCAGGAAGGCGTGGCGCTCGAAACTCGGGCGCGTGCGCCAGTACAGAAAGGCAAGCAGCACGGCGGACAACGCCAGGATCTGCCCCACTTCGACACCGGCGTTGAAGCTCAGAATATTGGCGACGAGCCCGTTCTCGCTGACCGTGAACTCCTGCAGCTTCGTGGCGAGGCCGAGGCCGTGGAAGAGGCCGAACACGAGTACCGCCCAGCGCGTGTTCGGCCGATAGCCGATCAGACGCTCGAATCCGCCCATGTTCTCGAACGCCTTGTAGGCGACCGACAGGCCGATGATGGCGTCGATTACGTACGCGTTGACGTTCAACCCGGCCAGCACGCCCAGCAGCAGCGTGATGCTGTGGCCTACCGTGAACAGGGTGACGTACAGCACGACGTCCCGCAGCCGGTAGAGGAAGAAGATGACCCCGACCAGGAACAGGATGTGGTCGTAGCCGGTCACCATGTGCTTGGCGCCCAGGTACAGGAACGGCCAGAAAGCGAAGCCGTCGATGCTCCGGACGAACGCGGCGTTCCGCTCGTCCATGGGGTGTGCACCGGCTGCTTCGGGCAGCACCGCCACCGCGAGCGCCGCGCCGGCCAGAACCGGGATCAACCTGCGTCCCGCTGACATGGCCCCCATTCTACTCAGAAGAACGCGCGGGCGTGCCACGAGTCGGCAGCCGGGATCTCCCACCGTCCCGCCCGCACGTCGCCGAGTCGGGTGAGCGAGTTGTCGAAGACGGTGGTTTCGAGTCCGACCGCCCCCGCGGCGGCGAGCGTCGCGAACTCGTCGCGCGCCACGCGCCTGATCTCGTCCCCCTCCCGAAAGACGACCGGTGCATGGTCGACCAGCTCGACGCCGAGCTCCTGCCCCAGCCGCTTCATTTCCCGCACCAGCGCATCGATGGAGCAGCCCGACGGCCCGACCCGCCGCTGGTCGACGGCCACGAACAGGAACCGGTCGTAGCGCAGCTCCCGCCCGGCGGTCAGCGGGGCGTCGTGCGCTCCCCAGCCGTCCATGAAACCGTCGACCGCGGCCAGCAGCCGCGCCTGCTCCGTCGTGTGCAGCGGGCGGGCCGCCGCGAAGATCCACACCCGGGCATCCTCCGGCAACTCGTCGAAAGCAATCCGCGGCATTCTCGTCTCCTTTACCTCCAAGTGTGCGCCGTTTCTGCCGCGCACACTCCCAGCATACAGGGTGCGGTGCGGGGCTCCCGGACCCGCCGCCGCAAACCTTGAATCGGCCGGGGCAAGCGGTATAATGGCAGCGCTTCCCGGAGGCAGCGGCGGCACGGCGTACTGGCTGGGAATACGGTCGTTACCGAACCCGTTACCAGGAGAAAAGCAAACATGACGCAGTCAGCCTGGCTCGAGTTGGTACAGCTTGTAGTGTTGTTCCTGTTGCTGTCGGTTATCTTCGAGGCCGCGATGACGACGGTCTTCAACTGGAGATGGTTCGCCAGGCGCTTCGAGGGCCGGGGGGTGAAGACGCCCCTGACCGTCATCCTAGCGTGGATCGTCGTCGACTCCTTCAACGTCGACCTCGTCAGCCAAGTACTTAACGTCGCCGGCGATGGCGAGCACACCGCCACGTTCTCGGGCCAGGCACTGACTGCGCTGCTCATCGCGGGCGGCAGCGACGGCGTGTACCGCGTTTTCACGCGGCTGGGCATCCGCAACTCCGCCGAGCGCGCCGCCAAGGCGGCTGAGGCCCGCGCCGCGGCGTCGGCCAGGAAGCCGGCGTCGCCGAAGGCCTAGCCAAGCACCCCAGGCTTGCGGCGACTCCCCCGCCGGCTGGGGGGGGTCGCCGCCCAAACCGGCCCGCAACGCCCGTCCGCTCCACCCCGGACGGGTCCCATTCGTAGCGGCATGAGCTCGGGTCCCGCCTATACGTCTATACGTCCTCCTTCAGCGTCACCGCATCGAGGAACGGCATCATCTTGCGCAGCTCGGCGCCTACCTGCTCGAGCTGGTGGGCCTGCTCCGCGCGACGCTGCGCCATGAACCAAGGCCGGCCGGCCTGGTCCTCGGCGATCCAGCGCTCGGCGTACGTGCCGTTCTGAATCTCGGCCAGTATCTGCTGCATCGCCTGGCGGGTCTCGTCGGTCACGATGCGCGGGCCGCCGGTGTAGTCGCCGTGCTCGGCCGTGTCGCTCACCGAGTAGCGCATGTAGTTGAGGCCACCCCGATAGAAGAGGTCGACGATGAGCTTGAGCTCGTGCATGCACTCGAAGTAGGCCACTTCCGGCTGATAGCCCGCCTTGACCAGCGTCTCGAAGCCGGCCTTCACGAGAGCGCTCACACCGCCGCACAGTACAGTCTGTTCGCCGAACAGGTCGGTCTCGGTCTCCTCGGCGAACGTGGTCTCGATGACGCCGGCGCGCGTGAGGCCCAGCGCCGCGGCGTAGGACAGGGCCAGCGCCTTGGCTCCACCGGTGGCGTCCTGCTCGACGGCAATCAGGGCCGGCGTGCCGCCGCCCTCCAGAAAGACCTCGCGCACGCGGTGACCCGGCGCCTTCGGCGCGATCAGCGTCACATCCACGTCGGCCGGCGGCGCAATCGTCTTGAAGCGGATGTTGAACCCGTGCGCGAACATCAGCATCTTGCCTGCGCTCAGGTGCGGCGCCACCTGCTCGGCGTAGATCCACGCCTGGGTCGTGTCGGGCGTGAGCAGCATGATGACGTCGGCCCAGGCCGATGCCTCGCCGCCCGGCGTCACGGTCAGCCCCTCCGCCTCGGCCCGGGCCCGCGACCGGCTGCCGGCCTGCAGCACCACGCGGACGTCCACGCCGCTGTCCTTGAGATTCAGGGCGTGCGCGTGCCCCTGCGAGCCGTAGCCGAACACCGCCACCTTCTTCTCGCGAATCAGCGAGACATCGGCCGCATCGTCGTAGTAGATGGTTGCCATACTGGCAGTCCTCGTTCGTTATCGTGGCGCTCACCGTCGAGCGCGGGGATACTCTATACCGAATAGGAGATGGACCCGTCGTCGGCCGGGGCGGGCCGATCCGACCTTGGCCGCGGGGGCGCCGGCTCGACCATGACGCTCTGCGGTCCGCGCACCATCCCGACCCGGCCGGTCCGTACCAGCTCCAGCACGCCGTGCGGGCGCAGCACCTCGAGCAGACCCTCGATCTTGTCTTCCGTGCCGGTCGTCTCGACGATGACCGAATCGGGCGCCACGTCGACCACGCGCGCCCGGAACACCTCGGCGAGCTGCAGCACGTGGATACGGTTCTCGAGCGTTCGGGTGGCCACCTTGATCATCACCAGCTCGCGGTAGACCGCCGGCTCGGACGTGATGTCGTGCACGCGCAGGACGTTGACCAGCTTGTAGAGGTTGGCCTCCAGCCGCCGCGCGCCCTGGGTGTCGCTGTTGACGAGGATAGTCATCCGCGAGACGCCGGGGGTCTCAGTGTGGCCGACCGTCAGCGACTCGATGTTGAAGGCGCGTCGCCGGAACAGCGAGGCGATGCGGTTGAGGACCCCGGGCTTGTCCTCGACGTAGACGGAGAACGTGTGCCGCGTCTGCATGGAGGCTACTCGTCGTCGGCCGTCTCGACGATCGGGTTCGGGCTCGGGCGCCGGATCATGTTGTGCAGGTCCGCGCCGGCCGGCACCATGGGATAGACGGTGTCCTCCTGCTCGACGCGGAAGTCGATGACGACCGTTCGCTCGTCGGCGCGCGCCCGCTCGACGCTGGGCACCACGTCCTGGCGCTTGTCGACCCGCATCCCGGTCAGGCCGAAGCACTCGGCGAGCTTCGCGAAGTCGGGGCTCAGGAGCGGCGTGGCCGCATAGCGCCGCTCGTAGAAGAACTCCTGCCACTGACGCACCATCCCGAGGTAGCCGTTGTTGATGATGGCCACGTTGATCTTGATCTTCTCCTGAGCGATCGTGGCCAGCTCCGCCATCGTCATCTGGAAGCCGCCGTCGCCGGCCACCACCCACACCTCCACGTCGGGCTGCGCCAGCTTGGCGCCGATGGCGGCCGGCAGCGCGAATCCCATCGTGCCGAGCCCCCCGGAGGTGATGAGCGAGCGCGGCTGCTCGTGATGGTAGTACTGCGCCTCCCACATCTGGTGCTGGCCGACATCCGTCACCACCACTGCCTTGCCTTGCGTCAGGCGCCAGATGTCGTGGATGACGTGCGCCGCGTAGAGATGGCCGCTGTCGGGCAGGTTCTGGATGTCGCGCACCGCCACCTCGCCCTTCATCTCGCGGATGGCCGCGCGCCAGCTCTTGCGGTCGCCCGCCGCGACGAGCGGCGCGAGCTCCTCGATCACGGTCCGCAGGTCGCCGGCCAGCGCCACGTCCACTTGCACGTTCTTGTTGAACTCGGACGGGTCGATGTCGATGTGCACCTTGCGGGCGTTCGGTGCGTAGGTCTTCACGTTGCCGGTCACCCGGTCGTCGAAGCGCATGCCCAACGCCAGCAGCAGGTCGGCCTCCTGCACGGCCTGGTTCACCCAGGCCTCGCCGTGCATCCCCATCATCCCGAGGTTGAGCGGATGCAGGGCCGGAAAGCCGCCGATGCCCAACAGCGTCATCGCCACTGGGATGTCGGCCCGCTCGGCGAGCTGCCGGACCACCGCCGACGCACCCGACAGCTGTACGCCGTGGCCGGCCAGAATGACGGGGCGCTTCGACCCGTTGACGAGCTCGGCCGCGCGGCGGTACTCCGCCTCCGAGGCGCGCAGGTCGGGCCGGTAGCCGGGCAGCTTCACCGCTCCGGGGTCCCATTGCAGCTCGGTCGAGGCCTGCTGCGCGTCCTTGGTGATGTCGACGAGCACCGGGCCGGGCCGCCCCGAGCGGGCCACGTATAGGGCTTCGTGAATTGTCGGCGCGACATCGTCGACGTCCGACACCAGGTAGTTGTGCTTGGTGATCGGCAGCGTGACGCCCGTGACGTCGGTCTCCTGGAACGCGTCGGTACCGATCACCCGGCTGCCGACTTGGCCGGTGATGCAGAGGATGGGCGACGAGTCGAGCATGGCCGTGGCGATGCCGGTCACCATATTCGTCGCGCCGGGCCCGGACGTGGCGATGGCGACGCCCACCTGGCCGCTGGCGCGCGCATAGCCGTCGGCCATGTGCGTGGCACCTTGCTCGTGGCGCACGAGCACGTGCCGGATCGGGTACTCGAGCAGGGCGTCGTACGCCGGCAGGATGGCGCCGCCCGGATAGCCGAAGACGGTCGTGACACCCTCCCGGACGAGCGTCTCCCACACAATCTGTGCACCGGTCCGCATCGAAGACATGACTGGGCTCCCTCGCAACCGCTGGACCGTCAGCTCGTCACCGCCCCGGTCGACGCGGACGAGACGAGGCGCGCGTACTTGGCCATGACGCCGCTGGCGAAGCGCGGCTCGGGCGCCCGCCAGGCGGCCAGCCGTGACTCGATCTCGGCCGCGCTCACTTCGAGCTGCAGCTTCCGGTTCCGCTCGTCGAACAGAATCGTGTCGCCGTCGCGCACGATGGCGATCGGCCCGCCCCTGGCGGCCTCCGGCGCCACGTGGCCGGCCATCATGCCGCGGGTGGCACCGGAGAAGCGGCCGTCGGTGAGCAGCGCCACCGACTCGCCAAGACCAGCCCCGACGATGGCCGCTGTCACCGCGAGCATCTCGCGCATGCCGGGACCGCCGCTGGGCCCCTCGTAGCGGATGACCACCACGTCGCCGGCCTGAATCCGCCCCTGCCCCACCGCCTCGAACGCCTCCTCCTCGCTGTCGAACACGCGGGCCGGGCCGCGGTGCGTCGCGGGCGCGTGACCGGCGACCTTGACGACGCAGCCGTCAGGCGCGAGGTTGCCTTTCAGGATCACGAGCCCCCCCGTGGGCGTCAGCGGCTCGGCTACCGGCCGCACCACCGCCTGGCCCGCGGTCTCCGTGACTGCGCCGGCTGCCTCCCCGATGGTCTCGCCGGTCACCGTCAGGGCGTCGCCGTGGAGCAGGCCGGCCTCCTGCAGCCGCTTCGCCACCAGCCCGATGCCGCCGGCGTGATAGAGGTCGGCCGCGACGAACTGTCCGCCGGGCTTGAGGTCGGCCAGCAGCGGCGTCCGCGCGCTGATGCGATCGAAGTCGTCGACATCGAGCTCAACGCCGGCCTCGTGCGCGATGGCCAGCAGGTGCAGCACGGCGTTGGTCGAACCGCCGGTCGCGGCGACCGCGGCGATGGCGTTGTCGAGCGCCGCGCGGGTCACGATGCGGCGCGGCCGCAGATCCTTCCGCACCAGCTCCATCACGAGCCGCCCGGCGCTGTGCGCCACGTCGTGCTTCTCGGCGACCATCGCCGGCACGCCGTTCGCGCTCAGCGGCGACACGCCCAACAGCTCGCACACCATCGCCATGGTGTTGGCGGTGAACTGGCCGCCGCAGGCGCCCGGCCCCGGGCAGGCGCTGTTCTCGAGGGTCTCGAGCTGCGCATCGGTCAGCTTGCCGGCGGCGTGCGCCCCGACGGCCTCGAACACGTCCTGGATCGTGACGTCCCGGTCCTCCCAGCGGCCCGGGGCAATCGACCCGCCGTAGAGCACGAGGCCCGGCGTGTTCAGCCGCACCAGCGCCATGACGCCGCCCGGGACCGTTTTGTCGCAGCCGACCAAGATCACGAGGCCGTCGAACAGGTTGCCGCGGGCGACGAGCTCGATGGAATCGGCCACGACCTCGCGGCTTACGAGCGAGGCCTTCATGCCCTCGCTGCCCATCGTGATGCCGTCGGAGATCGACACGGTGTTGAACTCCATCGGCGTGCCGCCGGCGGCGCGAATGCCCGCCTTGACCTGCGCGCCGAGGTCGCGCAGGTGGTAGTTGCACGGCCCGATCTCGATCCACGTGTTCGCCACGCCGATGATCGGCCGCCGCAGGTCCTCGTCGGTGAAGCCGACCGCCTTGAGCATGGCGCGCGCCGGCGCCCGGCTCGGCCCCGCGGTGATGGCGTCGCTGCGCTTCGAATGCCCGTTGTCGCCCATGTCGCTCCGGCAAAAAAATAGCCATCATCCGGCTGCGGATGATGGCCCCCGGTTGCCCGCTCGCACCCGCGGGGTCATCACCCGGCGCCCGCCGGCGTAATGACGCCGGCGGCACCGACAACGACTACCCGCAGCAGGTCGTGGCGCGCCATCTGATCAGCCTGCATTCTACCCGATCCGTCTTGACAGCGGTCTGCCGCTTGCACACTATTCACACGTGTCCGTGAAGGCCGGACGGGCAGTCGGGAAGCGCGGGAGGAGGCCCAGCCGGATGACCAGATTTCTCGTGACGGTGTTCGTGGCAGCGGCCGGCGCGCTCGTCGGGGCGCAGGATCGCGGCGCGATGATCGAGTGGCCCTACGTCGGCGGCGACCAGGCGCACACCAAGTTCTCGCGGGCCGACCAGATCACGGCGGCCAACGTCGACCAGCTCGAGATTGTCTGGGAGTGGGAGCCGAACGAGCTGCCCCTGCGCGAGTACGGCACGCGCCCGGGCAACTTCGAGGGCACCCCGCTGATGATCGACGGCGTGCTGTACCTCTCCACCATGTACACCCGGGTGGTGGCCCTGGACGCCGAGACGGGCGCGGAGCTGTGGGCCTTCGACCCGCGTGCCTACGAGACGGGCGCCACAGGCGCCAGCCCCGGCGGCTACAAGCACCGCGGCGTCGCCGTGCACGGTGAGGGCGACGACATGCGCGTCTTCATCAACAGCCGCGTGAGCCTGTACGCGCTCGACGCCCGGACGGGCGAACTCATCCCGGACTTCGGCGTCGGCGGCGAGGTCGCGCTGACCGAGGGCTTCCCGAACGAGGTTAGCGATGACGAGTTCGATCAGACGTCGCCACCGGTGGTCTTCGAGGATCTGGTCATCGTCGGCAGCCGCGTGCCCGACCGCATCCAGCACCGCTTCGATACGCCCGGGTCCGTGCAGGCGTTCGACGTGCACACGGGCGAGCGCCGCTGGGTGTTCTACACGGTGCCCCAGTCGAATGACGCGTTCGGGGCCGACACCTGGGAGGACCAGTCGTGGCGCTTCACCGGCCACGCCAACGTCTGGGGGCTGATGTCGCTCGACGCGGAGCGCGGACTCCTCTACGTGCCGACGAGCACCCCCAGCGGGGACTACTGGGGCGGGCGGCGGCTCGGCGCCAACCTGTTCGCCGAGTCTCTGCTGTGCCTCGACGCGCGGACGGGCGAGCGGCAGTGGCACTTCCAGGGCGTCCATCACGGGCTGTGGGACTACGACTTCACGTCGCCCCCCAACGTGGTGACCATCACCGTCGACGGGCGCACTATCGATGCGGTGGCCGAGGTATCCAAGCAGGGCTTCACGTACGTCTTCGACCGCGTCACGGGCGAGCCGGTGTGGCCGATCGAGGAACGTCCGGTGGACACCGAGACCGACGTGCCGGGGGAGGTCCCCTGGCCCACCCAGCCCTTCCCCACCCGGCCGCCGCCGTTCGCCGGCCAGGGCACGTCGCTGGACGACGCCAACGACCTCACCCCCGAGGTGCACCGACTGGCGGTCGAACAGATGCAGCAGTTCCGGCTGGGCCCTCTGTTCACGCCGCCCAGCCTGCAGGGCACGCTGATGCGGCCGCGCGAATCGGGCGGTGCCAACTGGGGCGGCGCGACGTTCATCGAGGAGCTCGGCCTGCTGGTCGTGCGCTCGTCCGAGGGGGTCTCGCCCAATCAGGTGTGCGCGACGGACCCCAACCTGCCGGACGTGGACGTCGCCTACACGAACAACTGCGCCTGGGGCGCGTCCGGCGGCATCTTCCGCGGCCTGGCCGGCGAGGTGCCGGCCGCGCGCAGCCGTCTCGGCCCCATCCCGATGATCAAGCCGCCGTACGCCAACCTCGTGGCCATCGATCTCCACCGCGGCGAGATTGCCTGGAAGGTACCGTTCGGCGAGGGCAGCCCGCTCATTCGCGCGCACCCGCTGCTGCGCGACGCCGAGCTGCCGGCGCGCCTAGGCACCCCGGGCAACAACGGGCCGCTGTCGACCGCCGCCGGGCTCGTCTTCATCGGGGGCGGCGAGCGCTACCTGTACGCCTTCGACGCCGCCACCGGCCGCGAGCTCCACCGCGTCCCGACAGAGTTCCGGACGAGCGGCAACCCGATGACCTACGTCACCCGCTCCGGGCGGCAGTTCATCGTCATCGCGACCGGCGCGGGACCCGACGCGTCCCTCGTCGCCTTCGCGCTGCCGTAGGTGGGCGGGCGCCGGGGGACGCGCCCTGCCGCTGACTCCGCACGATTACCCCTGCGCCCGCTCGCCCGGCAGGGTTGCGGAAGCCGGTGCGGTGGCAGGATGCAGTGATGCGGTTCAAGGCCCACGGACCGGCGATTCCCGACATCCTCCTGAAAGAGCGAGACGCCGGCAAGGTCGTGTTCCTGTGCGGTGCCGGCGTGTCGATCCCGGCGGGACTCCCCGGCTTCGCCGAGCTGGCGAAACACGTCATCGACGAGGTCGATCCGCCGCAGGATTCCGAAATCCGACAGGCGTTCCGCTGGCTCGACAAGGACTTGACCGTTCCGGAAGGGTTGCGACGACCAGGGCTGGATGACATATTCCAACTGCTGAACCGGGACTACGGACGCGAGCTCGTAGCGAAAGCCGTCTGGGAGCAGCTCGCCGACCCCTTGGTTACTCCCACCAGAGAACACGCCATCGTTGCCCGTCTATCGGCAAACGTGGAGGGTCAACCGCAGGTCGTCACCACGAACTTCGACCGCCTCTTCGAGTCCGCCCTGACGCCCGCACTCGCCAAAAAGACGCCAATCTACAAGCCGCCGATGTACCCCGATTTGCGGCACGACGTGCCCGCGACAGGGATCACCTACCTCCACGGTCGGCGCGCCGATGACAAGTCCGGCCCGCACGACTACCTCCTGAGCAGCGCGGATCTCGGGCGCGCGTACCTCGCGGAAGGATGGGCCACGACGTTCATCCGACAGCTCCTCCAGCACTACACGGTCGTGCTTCTCGGCTATCGGGCAGAAGATCCGCCTGTTCAGTACCTGTTGCAAGGCCTGGAAGGCGCCGGCGGGCAGACGGCCGACCGCCTGTTCGCGTTCGACCAAGGCCTCCGCGAAGAAGTCGAGGCGAAGTGGCGAGATCGCGGCGTGCGGGCAATTCCCTACGGAGACGACCACGGGACGCTGTGGGAGACGCTGGGTGCCTGGGCCGATTGTGCGGACAATCCGACGGCGTGGCGAACCGCCGTCGTGGAATCGAGTGCGAAGGGACCGCGAGAGTTGGCACCGCACGAAAGAGGGATCGTGGCGCATCTCGTCAGGACGTCGATCGGCGCCAAGCAGTTCGCCGATCGGCAACCCGCGCCCCCCGCGGAGTGGCTGTGTGTGTTCGATGCAGCCTGCCGTTACGCCGAGCCGCGGAAAAGGGTCGGCGAAGAGGCGAACACGTTCGATCCTCTCGAGGCATACGGTCTCGATGACGATCCCCCGCGACCGGGTGGGGACAACCAGCGGGAGGGTTGGCCGGGTGACGACCTGATCGCTTGGCACCACGGGGACGACAGCGTCGACCGCTGGCAGCGCCTGTCCGGCGTATCGCCGCCGGCCGATCCGATGCCGCGGCGGTTGCATCACCTTGCCCGCTGGCTGAAGTCGTGCGTGCACGACCCGGCCTTGGCGTGGTGGGTTGCTAGGCAACCCGCGCTGCATCCGCAACTGCACGGGATGCTCAAGCAGGCCGTGGAGGACGACGCTGCCCTCGATGATCATGCCCGACACGGATGGATGATTCTCTTCGAGGCTCTCGAAAGCGGGTTACCGCGATCCATCAACCTTGACCCGAAGTTGTCCGACGTTCAGCGTCGCATCAAGAATCATGGGTGGACATCCGGTGTAATTCGCGCGTTCGAGGCTGCGACGGAGCCGGTCTTCGCTGTCAACGCACGGGACGATCTCGCTGATCTCGTCCGGCAGTCGTCCGACAACTGGTCGACGGTCAGGTGGAAGAACGTGGCCACGTTCAACGTGAGTTTTCCGGCACTCGGGAAAGATCTACCGACTGTTGCCGACAGTGCCTTGGACTCGGTTTACGCGGCACTCGAGCGGAACCTCATGCGGGCTTCCGAGCGGCTCCGGGAGATCGGCGAGTTCGCAACGACAATATTCGACCTGCAGACGTTCTATCCGACGGAGGACAGTGAACACCTTCTTCTGATTGAGCAGGACGAGTACGTCCGCTGGTTCCGCGAGCTGCTGGATCGGCTGGCGGTGGTGGCGGTGGCGCGGGACCGGCTTGGCCGACACATCGCCCTGTGGCCCGATCCCGATCCGCTCATCTTCGACCGACTGCGGCTCTACGTGTGGAACAAGCGGGAGTTGTTCTCCGGCGACGAGGCTGCGAAACGAGTGCTCGACCTCTCGGATGCACAGTTCTGGCAAGCCGAGCCTCGGCGTTCCGAGCATCGGAGAGAGCTGATGTTCCTGCTGCGAGACCGGTGGACCGACTTTGCGGCCGAGCGGCGGGACTTCATCGGTCGCCGCATCCTGAATGGTCCGCCCGCACGCCAGGATGACGATGAAGCGGAACGCACGTTTCGCAGTAAAACCGCCGCGATCCGATTCGGGTGGCTCCTGAAGGAGGGTTGCACATTCCCTGCCAGTCTGCATGCAGAGTGGACGACTCTGAAGAGCAGTCTTCCAGCGTGGCGAGGCGGCTGGGTAGACGACGCGGTGTCGACGAACGTCGCTCGCGCATATTGGGTTGGGACGAACGAGGATGCATCCGTGCTGGACGGGGTGCCGATCCCGAAGATTGCCGAGGTAGCACGGGAGCGTTCGGGTACTTTCGGGGATCCGTCCGTCGAGAACAGGCCATTCGTCGGACTCGTCGAGAGCCGTCCGCGCCGCGCGATCTTGGCGCTTGCTAGCGCCGGCCAAAAAGAGTTCCCGAAAGATCTCTGGAGGTCGGCGATACTCCACTGGCCCAACTGCGCCCCGCGGCGCGCGACGAAGTTGTTGCTTGTTCTGCTCAGCCGACTGCCGTGCTCGACAATCGTCGAGCTGCGGTACGAACTCGGGACGTGGCTGCGAGACCAGTTTCCCGGCGTTGCTGCCGACGACCAAGGGCTTGCGTACGGTGTGTTCGACCACATTGTCGAGTGTCTTGTGTCCGGCGGCTCGGCAACGACGGAGGGCGCGTCGGGCATACAAACGATCGGCAGGGAACCGGTTCAGGAGCCGACGTACACGGACGCGATCGAGGCACCAATCGGCAAGGCTGCCGAGGGGCTGCTGAAGGTGCTTGCGGCCGGTAACATCGAGAAGGGCGCGGAACTTCCGCAGGACTTCAAGACCCGCTTGGAGCGGCTGTTGACGGCGCCCGGCGAAGGAGCAGGTCATGCCGTCTGCATTCTGAGCAGGCGAATCGGCCGGTTGAATCACCTGGACTGCGCTTGGGTAGCCGTCAACATGATCCCCTGGTTCCACCTGGATCACGCCCATAGCAAGTCCGCCTGGAGCGGGATTCTGTGGCAGCCCTGGCGGCATGTCCAGCCTGTCTTCGACGCCATCAAGGCCAGCTTTCTCGCCCTGCCGTCCGGGATGTACACGTGGACCTCAACGGACGAGACGAAACAGTACTGCTGCTGGATCGTTGAGGCGTCGCTGCTCGCGGGAGACGACGGACCGCGACTCTCGTTCGAGGAGGCGCGCGATTGTTTGCGGAAGATCAACGGGAAGGGTCGTCAGCACGTGATCTGGGTGCTGAGTCAGGTCGGTGCGCAATACGATGACGGATGGAGCAAGCTCGTCGTGTCGTTCATCCAGCGGGTCTGGCCGAACGAGCGCACGTACCAGACGAGCGAGACTACAGAAGCGTGGCTGTCGCTGCTCGAGAAGGCCGAGGATTCGTTTCCGAACGTGCTCGATGTTGTCCGTGACCACCTTGTCGCCGTCGACCCGTGGCAGGTCGCGCTGGCCGGTGAGGCCATCGAGCAGCTGGCGAAGCACTTCCCGCAGCCGACGCTTGACCTCCTGAATCGCGTCGTGCCGGAAGAGACAGCGGTCGCGCCCTATGGGTTGTCGTCGCTGCTCACCCTGCTCGGAGAGGCGGAGCCGGCGCTGATCGGCGATGCACGGTACCGCAGGTTCCACCGGCTGGCTGCTCGGCGATAGCGGCAGGTCGAGCGCCGCATCGCGGATGCCGCCGTCTCGAAGCAGCGGCCGGCAGCTTTTTTCGTCCACCTACATTTTTCGCTTGACAACCTTCCAGGAGGCCCGGTGCCTTCCAGTCCGAGTGGCCTCAGAATAGCCCCTCCGAGCGCCCTGGCCGGGCTCTGAGAGCCAGTCGCCGGCCGGGTAGGGCGCGACGCTGCCACGCGGCCCGATCGGCCATCCTGGAGCCGTGCAAGCGGTTAATAAAACGGGGCTTACAATGGACGTATGCCTGCTGCTGCCAGCCCCGCTCCCGCCTCGTCGTCCCCCCTGCCGGTCCCGGTTGCCACCGCGGCAAGCCTGCCCAGGCCACTGCTTCCGCCTCTCATGCCCGTGCAGGAGCCCGAGCCGAGCAACGAAGTCCTCGGCAACCGCATCGCCGAGGCGGCCGCCTGCATCCAGGCTGCCACCTACGAGCTGCTCGTCCTCATCCGCCAGTTCGACGAGCGCTCCGCCTGGGAAGACTTCGCCTCCTGCGCCCACTGGCTGAGCTGGCGCATCGGACTCGCACCCGGACCGGCACGCGAACACGTCCGCGTGGCGCGCGCCCTCGCCGACCTGCCGCTCCTGAGCGCCGCCATGCAGCGCGGCAAGGTCTCCTACTCGAAGGTCCGCGCCGTCACCCGTGTGGCCACCCCCGAGACCGAGCAGGACCTGCTCGACCTCGCCCTCGCAGGCACCGCAGCCCACGTCGAGCAGATCGTCCGCTCCTGGCGGCGAGTCGACCGCGCAGCCGAGGCAGCAGAAGACCGCCAGCAGCACGACTCGCGCGCCCTCGACACCTGGGTGGACGACGACGGCATGGTCGTGGTCCGCGGCCGGCTGACGCCCGAGGTGGGTGCCGTGCTGCGGCGGGCGCTCGATGCCGCCCTGGACGCGGCGCCGAGCCCGGTGGATGCAGACGGAGCCGCCGCGGACACCACAGATGGCATGGCACCGAATGTCTCGCAGCGGCGGGCGGACGCGCTGGGCACCGTGGCCGAGTGCGCGCTGGCCGGCGGCCTCGACAAGGGCACGGCCGGCGACCGCTACCAGGTGGTCGTCCACGTGGACGCCGACACCCTGACTGCCGACGACGCCGATCGGCCCGAGGCGGCCGCGACAGAGCCATGTCCAAGCGACGGACCCGGCGACACGGGCACCGGGGCAAGCGACGAACCCGACGCCCGGACCCCGCCGCGCCTGGGCGGCCGCACCGATGACCGGAACGAGGCCGCGATGACCACGGACGGCCCCGCGACTCGGGCACCGTACGTTCCCGCGGGAACGTACGGGCGGTGCAACGCGGGTTCGGACGAGACAGCGGACGAAGCTATGGACGCGGCGGCGGACGAGACGGCCCCGGCCGTGACTGCGCAACCCCCCGTCCCGCTGCGCTCCGACGCGGCGGCGACGGCGCAGCCCGCGTCCAGCCCCACCGCACCACGCGTGGGCTTGGCGGGGACCGCGTCGGCCGTCACGCAACCCCCCAACCCGCCGTGCGCCGACGCGCCGCAGCCGGCGACGGCGAAGCCGGCAACAGAGCGGCCTGCTGCCCCAACCCGCGGCCAGTCCGCGCTCGACGAGGCCGGCGGCATCCGCGTCTCCGCCGAGACGGCCCGGCGGCTGGCCTGCGACGCCGCCAAGGTCACCCTGCACCACGGGCCAGCCGGCGAGGTCCTCAGCGTCGGCCGCGGGACGCGCACCCTCTCGCCGGCGCTGCGGCGCGCGCTGGCCGCCCGCGACCGGCACTGCCGCTTCCCCGGCTGCACCGCCACTCGCTGCGATGGCCACCACATCCGCCATTGGGCGCACGGCGGGACGACGGCACTCGACAACCTGGTGCTCCTCTGCCGGCGGCATCATCGCGCCGTGCACGAGGAAGGCTTCGGGGTCACGCTCGGCGACGACGGCGAGGCGCACTTCGTCCGGCCGGACGGCGAGCCGCTGCCGGAGGCGCCCGCGCCGCCGACCGTGACCGGCGTACCGCTGGCACCGGTGACGGCGCGGCTCGGGCGTGCGGGCATCCGGCTGGGCCCGCACACGGCGACACCGGCTTGGCGCGGCGAGCGTCTCGACGTCGACTGGGCCGTCAGCGTCCTGTGGCGACGTAGGGGCGGGTAGGCGCCAACCATCGAGCGCTGCAGGAGCTCTTCCGGGCTCCGCACGACGGCGCGGTCGTGTCGACCGCGGGCCGTCGCCGGGCACTACGAAACGAGGACCAACACCTTCTCAACAGCGCAAGCATTGCCCACTTGCGGAAACCGCCCGGACGGCCGTCCGCCACGACCAGTGCGTCAACATCCGAATCCAACCTCAGTCGCGTCGCGTTGCCGAGACGAGCGTCTCAGTGCCGCGGCAGATCCAGCAGCGGAACGACACTCGCGTTGCGGCACGGGGATGCCGTCAGGTCCACCGTCCCGGAGCTGCAGCAGCGCGCGGGGCAGGGGCTGGTCGTGATAGCGGACGAGTCGAGTCGCACGCCGAAACCCCGATCCATCTCGTCTGCCCCGGACCGGCAGGACAAACCGTTCGGGCCTCGGTCGCGACCCGGCAGTCGGATATCGGTACATAATGGCATGGGCATCAGAAGTGGCATGGTTCGGTCCGCGAACGGTCGAATGTGCTGAACGCGAACGTCGAATGTGATGAAACAGACATGATGAACAACGAACCGCTGGTCAGTTCAGGCCGGCTCGGGCGCAGGCTGTGCGCCTCTCGGATGCACTGCGTGGCGATCGGGGCGATCGCCCTGCTCGGCTTGGCGGCGGCGCCGGCCGGCGCCCAGCAGCCCGGCGGGGACACGGGCGGGCGCGTCTTCGGGATGGTGGGCGGGGGGGTCGGCGGCGGCACGTACCTCGCGACCGGGGCCGGCGCGGGTCTGCGGCTCACGCGGCATCTCGGCCTCGACGTCGAGGTGACGCACCTGTCGGGCGACGGCGGCGGCGGCGAGTCCTGGCCCTGGTTCGACGGGGTGGCGGCGCTCGGCGCGCGATATGCGGGCGGCGCGCTCCCGGAAGACTATCCACCACTCGGCGCGGGCGACAACGTGACACCGGTCAGCGTGGTCCCGCCGATCGGGATCGAGGACCGGGGTCGCGACGTGACGACGTTCCTGACGCGCTTCACGGTGGAGTTTCCGGTTGCGGACGGCCGTCTATTTCCGTACCTGACGGGCGGCGGCGGCGTGAGTCGCGTGACCGAGCGTTTCACCCTCGTCGCCGATCCCATTCCCTGGATCCCGTTGGCCTCGGCGGGGGCGCGACGGTTGCAGAATGCGCGCTACGGCGGCGCGGCGGGCCGTGTCGTCGACACCACGTTCTGGCCCGGGCCCGGGCGCTCCGAGATCGGCTTGAGCCTGGTTGTCGGCGGCGGCGTGGACGTGCGGCTGTGGCGCGGACTCGGCGTCGGCGTGGACCTGCGCTGGCTGCGAGTCTTCCGCAGCTTCGACGCCCTCGACATGGCCCAGGCGACCTCGCGGGTGAGCTATCGATTCTGACAGCCCACCGCGACCGCGTGCGCGGCCATCGGACCACACCGGGACGGGCCGCTCCGTCCGGGCGGGGGATGCACCGACGGCAACCGCATGCGAATTGCGAAGGTCCACGGCGGTATACTGTTCGGGCCAGCTTGGACGCGACCAGGGAGGGTCAGATGCGCCACAGCCTTGCCGCGCTCGTCGCCGTAGTCACGATTGCCGCGTTGACGTCGGTTGCCGCCGTGGGGACGGCCCAGGCCCAGGAAACCGCGGACGACGCGGCCTGGACGCTGCCGCGCACGCCGGACGGGCAGCCGGACCTGCAGGGCTACTGGACGACCCAGACGTTCACGCCGCTGGAGCGGCCTGAGCGACTGGCCGACCAGGAGTTCTTCACGGACGAGGAGCTGGCGCTGCTGCAGCGGCAGCTCACGGCCGACGGCGTCGATCCGCTGCGGCGCGACGCCGTCGAGATCGAGGATCCCAACGTCCGCGAGGAGGCGCTCTACCAGGAGAACCGCGACGCGTCGTACGTCCATTACGACAACCAGGTCTGGCTGCGCACGCCGGTGCCCAAGGGCCTGTCGAGCCGCCGGACCTCCCTGCTCACCTATCCGCGCAACGGCCGCATGCCTGCCATGACGCCGCAGGGCGCGGCCCGCGTCGCGCACGAGCGCGCCATGCGCAACGTGTTCGATAGCTACGAGACGCGGCCGCTGATGGAGCGCTGCGTCATCTGGACCCACGAGGGGCCGCCGATGCTGCCCCCGGCCTACAACGACATCCACCAGATTTTCCAGACGCGGGACCATGTCGTGGTGTTCACCGAGCTCGGGACCGGCCTGCCGCGCATCCTGCCGCTCGACGACCGGCCGCACCTGCCCGCGGCCTTGCGTCAGTTCGGCGGCAGCGCGCGTGCCCGTTGGGAAGGCGACACGCTGGTCGTCGAGACGAAGAACTTCGTCGCGCGCCGCAACTACCGCGGCTCGAACCAGTTCCGGCACGTCGTGGAGCGCTTCACGCGCGTGGACGAGGACCTGATTCGGTACGAGGTCACCGTCGACGATCCGACCACCTGGACGAGCCCCTGGAGCGCCGAGGTGCCGATGGTCAGGACCGAGGGGCCGATGTACGAATACGGCTGCCACGAGGGCAACCACGACATCCGCCACATTCTCGAGATCAACCGCAACCTCGAACGCCAGGCGGCCGAGGCGGCGGCAGCCGCGACCTCGAAGTAGGCTGCGCGACCTTGCGCAGTCCGGTTGCAGGCCGGTGCGGCGCCTGCTTGCACCGGTCCCGCGCAGGCGTCATACTCGCGTATCCGGCGGCGGGTAGCCAGGGGAGGATCACATGCGTCAGTCCGTTCTTTCTGCATCGGCAGCGCTCGTGGCAATCGCGTTGCTCGCGCCCGTCTCCGCGGCGGCGCAGGTCGAAGGCGACACGGACGGATCGGCGGCGTGGACCCTGCCGCGCACGCCCGACGGGCACCCGGACCTGCAGGGCTACTGGACGACCCAGACCTTCACGCCCGTCGAGCGCCCGGAGCACCTGGCCGACAAGGAGTTCTTCACCGACGAGGAGGTCGCTGAGCTGCAGCGGCAGCTCACGGCCGATGGCGTCGACCCGCTGCGGCGCGACGCCATCGCCATCGAGGACGACGCGCAGCGGGAAGAGGCGTTGTACCAGGAGAACCGCGATGCCTCGTATGTGCACTACGACAACCAGGTCTGGCTGCGCACGCCGGTCCCGAAGGGTCTGTCGAGCCGGCGGACCTCGCTGGTCACGGATCCGCCCAACGGCCGCATTCCGCCCCTGACGGAGGCGGGCGCCGCACGCATCGCCCACGAGGCCGCGATGCGCAACGTGTTCGACAGCTACGAGACCCGGCCGCTGCCCGAGCGCTGCATCGCCTGGCGGCACGAGGGACCGCCCATTCTGCCGCCGTCCTACAACGACATCCACCAGATCTTCCAGACCCGGGACCATGTCGTGGTCTTCACCGAGCTGGGCACCACGCTGCCGCGCATCATCCCGCTCGACGGGCGCCCGCACCTGCCCGAGTCCGTCCGCCAGTTCGGCGGCGACTCGCGCGGCTGGTGGGAGGGGGACACGCTGGTGGTCGAGTCGAAGAACTTCATTGCGCGCAGGAACTACCGCGGCTCGAACCAGTTCCGGCAAGTCGTCGAGCGCTTCACGCGGGTCGCCGAGGACCTGATCCACTACGAGTTCACCATCGACGATCCGACGACCTGGACGAGCTCGTGGAGCGCCGAGGTGCCGATGGTCAGGACCGAGGGGCCGATGTACGAATACGGCTGCCACGAGGGCAACTACGACATCCGCCACATCCTCGAGATCAACCGCAACCTCGAGCGGATGGCTTCCGAGGCGGCCGCCGAGGGCAGGTAGGTCCGCAGCGGGCGCGGCGGGCCGGACGGACCGGCAACGCCGCGCACCCTTCCCGCCCGGCAGGACCGTGACGTCGCTCCACGCCGCGATCCCGCCGTCCACGACGCAGCACACGCTCGCGGCCGCTTCGCCGCAGCCGAGGGAGGATCAGATGAGCCACGCCGTTCGCATCGCGCTGGCAGCAGTCGCAGCCGCCGGGCTCCTGGCGCCGGTCCCGGCATCCGCGCAGAATCCGGAGCAGCCCGCCCCGGACGGGGCGGCCGCGCCGGCGTTCCCGCGCATGCCCGACGGTCGGCCGGACCTGCAGGGCTACTGGACGACGCAGACCTTCACGCCGCTCGAGCGACCCGAGCATCTGGCCGACAAGGAGTTCTTCAGCGAGGAGGAGTGGGCCTTCCTGCAGGACACGCTGACGGCCGAGGGCGTCGATCCGTCCGCGCGCGAGATCCTCACTCTCATCGAGATCGAGGACCGCGAGGAGCTCGAGCGCTACAAGTTCCAGGACAACCGCACGCGGGAGGAGCGCCACCACATCCACTACGACAACGAGATCTGGCTGCGCACGCCGGTGCCCAAGGGCCTGTCGAGCCGGCGGACCTCGCTGATCACCCGCCCGCGCAACGGCCGCCTGCCGCCGCTGACTCCCACGGCCGCCGCGCGCCTGGCCGCCGACGCCGCCGCGCGGGCGCTCCCCAGCGCGTTCGACAGCCACGAGACCCGGCCGCACAGCGAGCGCTGCATCACCTGGGGGCACGAGGGACCACCCATGATGCCGCCGTCGTACAACGACATCCACCAGATCTTCCAGACCCCGGACCACGTCGTCGTGTTCACCGAGCTGGCCAACAACCCGCCGCGCATCGTCCCGCTCGACGGACGCCCGCACATCCCCGATCGCATCCGCCAGTTCCCGGGCGACTCGCGCGGGCGCTGGGAGGGCGACACGCTGGTGATCGAGACGCGCAACTACGCCGAGCGGCGGCGCTTCCGCGGCGCGACGGGCGCCCTGCACGTCGTGGAGCGCTTCACGCCCACCGCCAGCCCCGACCAGATCCACTACGAGTTCACGGTCAGCGACCCGACGACGTGGATGACCCCGTGGACCGTGGAGCTGCCGCTGGTCAGGATCGAGGGGCCGATGTACGAGTACGGCTGCCACGAGGGCAACCACGACATCCGCCACATCCTCGAGATCAACCGGAATCTGGAACGCATGGCGGCCGAGGCCGGCGCGGGGCAGGACTCGAGGTAGGCGCGGCGCACGCCCGTTCAATCAAAGGCTGACGACGATGACATCCGCAGCGATGGTTCGGCGCGCGATGCTCGGAACGATCCTGGCCGGCCTGCTGTCCACCCCCCTGTCGGCGCAGGTCACGTTCGACCGCTTGCGCGGCGCGGCGGACGAGGCGCAGAACTGGCTGACCTACTCGGGCGGCTACTTCAGCCAGCGCTACAGCGAGCTCGACCAGATCACCCCCGACAACGTCGGCGGCCTCGGCCTGCAGTGGGTCTACCAGACGGCCGTCTCGGGGCCGTGGCAGACGACGCCGATCGTGGTCGACGGCGTGATGTACCTGACCCAGCGGCCCAACGACATCGTGGCCCTCGACGCCCGCACGGGCCGCGTGTTCTGGATCTACCGCTACCCGACGTCGCCCGACCACCTCGCCTGCTGCGGCGCGAACAACCGCGGCGTGGCGGTGCTGGGCGACAAGGTATTCATGGCCACGCTCGATGCCCATGTCGTGGCCATCGATGCCACGACCGGTGCCGAACTATGGCGCGTCGAGGTGGCGGACATGCGGCTGGCCTACGCCTTCACGTTGGCGCCGCTGGCCGTCGAGGGCAAGATCATCGTCGGCTCGACGGGCGGTGACCAGGGCATCCGCGGGTTCATCGCGGCGCTCGACGCCGAGACGGGCCAGGAAGTCTGGCGCTTCTACACCATTCCGGGCCCCGGCGAGCCGGGCCACGAGACCTGGGAGCCGTGCCCGCCGGACCCCGAGACCTACTGCGATCCGGAGGCCTGGAAGCACGGCGGCGCGGCGGCCTGGCTGACGGGCTCGTACGACCCGGAGCTGAACCTCATCTACTGGGGCACCGGCAACCCGGGTCCCGACTACAACCGCGCGCAGCGGCCGGGCGACAACCTCTATTCGTGCTCGGTGGTGGCCCTCGACGCCGACACCGGGGAGCTGCGCTGGCACTTCCAGTTCACGCCGGACGACCCGTACGACTACGACGCGGTGCAGATTCCGGTGCTGGCGGACATCACCCGCAACGACACGCTCTTCAAGGTGCTCCTGTTCGCCAACCGCAACGGGTTCTACTATGTGCTGGACCGGGCGACCGGACGCTTCCTGACCGGCCGCCCGTTCGTCTCGGTCAACTGGGCCGAGGCGCTGGACGACAGCGGGCGGCCTGTCGAGACGCCGCAGCCCGCCGGGGCTCCGACGTATCCGGGCATCTCCGGCGCGACGAACTGGTACTCGCCGTCCTATAGCCCGCGTACGGAACTGTTCTACGTGCCGGCCTGGGAGGACTACGCCACGGTCTTCGACGCCGCACCCCAGGTGTACGTCCCGGGCCGGTCGTTCACAGGCCGCCGCCTGGACTTTCCCAGAACCTGGCAGCCCGTGCCGGACGCGCCGGTCCCGCCCACGCTCACGCGCGGTCCCATCAACAACTGGACCGAGGTCGGGGGCCGCGGCGCCGTGCTCGCGCTGGATCCGCTGACGGGCGAGGAGCAGTGGCGCTTCGAGATGACGGACGTCATCCGCAGCGGCATCCTCACGACCGCGTCCGACCTGCTGTTCACGGGCGCCCGGTCAGGCTACTTCCAGGCCCTGGACGCCCGCACCGGCGAGCTGCTGTGGAAGGCGAGCCTCGGCAGCCAGATCATCAACGGCCCGGTGACCTACGCAGTGGACGGCCGGCAGTACGTAGCCATCATCTCCGGGCACTCCCTGTCGACCTTCGCGCTGCGCGACTGACCGTTACCCGCTGGCGGCGCCGCGATGCTGACCGCGTTCGGCGCCGCCGCCATCGCCCTCCTGCTCGTCCTGATCCTCTGCAGGCTGACCTCCGTCCTGGTCGCACTGGTCGTCGTACCCCTGGGCGTGGGGCTGCTCGCCGGCTTCGGCCGCGAGGTCGGAACGTTCGCCCTGGCGGGCATCCAGGGCGTGTCCGGCACGGCCGCGATGCTGGGCTTTGCGGTGCTCTACTTCGGGGTCATGAACGACGCGGGCCTGTTCTCACCGGTCATCCGCGCCGTCGTGCGCGGCTGCCGCGGCGATCCGGTCCGCCTCGTCGCCGGCACCGCGGTCGTGGCCATGCTCTGCCACCTCGACGGCTCGGGCGCGTCGACGTTCCTCATCGTGATCCCGGCGCTGCTGCCCGTGTACGACCGGCTGGGCCTCGACCGGCACGTGCTGGCGTGCGCGGCGGCGCTCGGCGCCGGGACGATGAACATGATGCCCTGGGGCGGCCCGATGCTGCGGGCCGCCGCCGCCCTCCAGGTCGAGGTCGGGTTGCTGTTCCGCCCCCTGCTGCCGTCGCTCGCGCTCGGCCTGCTCGGCGTGCTCGCGGCCGCCGCCTGGATGGGCCGCGACGAGCGGCGCCGGCTTGCCGCCGGGGCGCCGCGCCAGCCAGCCGGGGGGCCTGCCGGACCTGCTGCGGGCGGCCCGGCACTCGGGACGCAAAACGCAGGCCTGCCGGACCCGGGGCCGCCTGGCGCGAGCCAGCCGCCGAGCGGACCGCTGCGGCTGGTCTTCAACGCCCTGCTGACCGCCGCCACGCTCGCAGCCCTGGTGCTCGCGCCGCTGCCGCCGCCCGTGGTCTTCATCTGCGCGTTCGCCGTGGCGCTGCTGGTCAACCACCCGCACCCCGCCGCCCAAAGCCGGCAGCTCGCGCGGCACGGCAGCCATGCCATGTCGATGGTGGCGCTCATCCTGGCCGCCGGGGTCTTCGCCGGCGTCCTGCGCGAGTCGGGCATGCTCGCCGCGCTGGGCGGCAGCCTGGTCGCCGTGCTGCCGGCCTACACGGCGCTCCACCTGCCGGCGCTGATGGCCGCGGCGGCCATGCCGCTCAGCCTCCTCTTCGATCCCGACTCGTTCTATTTCGGCGTGCTGCCCGTGCTTGCCGAGGCCTCCGTGGCCGCCGGCGTGCCTGGCCTGGAGGTGGCGCGGGCCGCGCTGCTGGGCCAGATGACGACGGGGTTCCCCGTCAGCCCGCTGACGCCGGCCACGTTCCTGCTGACCGGGCTGGCGGGCGTCGACCTCGGCGACCACCAGCGGCGGACCATCCCCTACGCGTTCGGCGTGACGCTGCTGATGGCGGCCGGCGCGCTGGCTACGGGCGCGTTCCGCTGGTAGGCGCCGGGTGCGGGCGCGCGCCGGCACGGCACCCGGGCGGCGAAGCAGCGGGGATCAATCGTGCGACGGTTCCAGGGCGCGGGCGCCGGCCAGCGGGTTCGGCGTGCGGTGGTGGAGGACGGCGCCGTCATTTTCCGGCGGCAGCGAGATCCGTGTATGCTGGATCACGCAATCCATACCCGCCACCATCGCGGCCGCGCCGCGCAGACTGACCAGCGAGGTTTACCATGTCCAGCATCCGTGACAAGGGGCTGTGCCCCGCATATCCGGCGTCCGCCGGCGGGAGCCTCGTGCCGTTCCGCTGCGCGGGGGTCCTGCTGCTGACCGCGGCGGTGCTGGCCGCAACGGCGGCCGGCGCAGCCGCTCAGGGCCGCCAGACCGGCACCATCCGCGGCACCGTGCTCGACGCCCAGGGTCTCGTTCTGCCCGGGGTTACGGTGACCGTCCGCTCCGCCGCCCTGCAAGGCGTGCGCTCGACGGCGACTAACATCAACGGGGCCTACCAGATCCTGGCGCTGCCTCCCGGCGAGTACCGGGTCGTCTTCGAACTCGCCGGGTTCGCAGAGATCGTCGAGACGGCAACTGTAACGCTGGGCGGCGACGTCGGGGTCAACGCGGCCATGGCGCCCGCCGGCGTGGTCGAGACGGTACAGGTGGTGGGCGTCGTCCCGACCCCCATCGAGACGACGGTCACCAGCTCCAACATCACGGCGGACGAGGTCTACGCTCTGCCAACCAGCCGGCAGCCGTGGCGCATCGCGGAGCTGATGCCGGGGCTGACGGACAACACGCCCAACGCCGGGCAGGTGACCATCAATGGCGCGTTCGCCTACGACAACGTCTTCCTGGTGGACGGCGTCGACATCAACGACAACCTGTTCGGCGTGGCGAACGCGCTCTTCGTCGCGGACGCCATTCAGGAGACGCAGGTGCTCACGTCCGGTATCTCCGCCGAGTACGGACGGTTCTCCGGCGGCGTCATCAATGTCATCACCCGTAGCGGCGGCAACGACTTCGCGGGCAGCTATCGGCTCAACATGTTCAAGCCGAGCTGGACGTCCGTAACGCCGTTCGAGCGCGAGAGCGGTACGGAAGAGCGAGAGGGTGACCTCCGCGACAACCTCGACCACGAGATCACGTTCGGGGGTCCGATTCTGACGGACCGCCTGTGGTTCTTCTACTCGGGCCTGATCACCCGGCAGGCAGGGATCGACACGTTCAACTACACGGGCATCGGCTTCGACACCGCCACGGCCGAGGACCGCAATCAGCTCAAGCTGACCGCCACACTCGCGCCCGGCCACACGCTGTCGGGTAGCTACCTGCGGCGAGCGTACACGGACACGGGCTCGACCTTCGGCTTCAGCGTCGTGCCGAGCACGATCGTCGACCGCGAGCGGCCGCAGGACCTGTTCGTCGCGACCTACCGCGGCACGCTCACCAACGATGTCTTCGCCGAGCTGCAGTACTCGCAGAAGCGGCACGGGTTCCGTGGGGGCGGCGGTACGTCCACCGACATCTTCGACTCGCCCTTCCTCACGCGCACGCAGGCATTGGGTCACTACAACGCACCGTACTTCGACGCGACCGACCCGGAGGACCGCAACAACCGCCAGATCACGGGCAACGTCACCTGGTTCCTCTCCAGCCGGTCCGTCGGGTCGCACAGCCTGAAGGCGGGGTTCGAGCGCTTCACCTCGACCAATACCGGCGGCAACTCGCAGAGCTCGACGGGCTGGGTGTTCCGGACCGACTACGCGGTCGGACCGGACGGCAGCCCGCTGCTCGACGCCGACCAGCACCTGACGCCGATATTCACACCGGGCGCGCGGACGCTGGGTCTCAACTGGCTCGCGTCGCGCGGCGCGCGCATCGACATCAACACGACCTCCTTCTTCTTGAACGACGAGTGGGCGCTCAACGAACACTTCTCGTTCAACCTGGGCGTGCGCGGCGAGACGATCGACAGCGAGGCCACCGGCGGCATCACCACGGTCGACACCAGCTCCGTCGTGCCGCGGCTCGGCGTGGCGTACGACCCGCTCGGCGACGGCCGCTTCACCATCCAGAGCACCTACAGCCACTACGCCGGCAAGTACAGCGAGGCGCAGTTCTCCGAGACCACGAACGTCGGCAACCCGGACCTGCTGATCGGCGTCTATAACGGACCTCCAGGCGAGGGCCGCGACTTCGCTCCGGGCTTCGACGTGGACAACTATCGGATCGTCGACGGCTCGTTCGCCGCGCAGAACGTCTTCCTCGACCCGAATTTGAAGTCGCCGCTCACGAAGGAGTTCACCGCGTCGGCCGGCGGCACCATCGGCAGCGCCGGCTACGTCAAGGCCACCTACATCCGCCGCCGGGCCGGCAACTTCATCGAGGACTTCCTGGATCTGACGACCGGAGCGACGGAGATCATGCACGAGGGCCGCAGCTACGGCACGTTCGTGAACGAGGTCTTCCGCAACACGGACGAACTGCAGCGCAACTACGACGCCCTCCAGTTCGACGGCAGCTACCGGGTGACCAGCGCCTTCCAGCTCGACGGCAGCTACACCGTGCAGCTCCGCAACGAGGGCAATTTCGAGGGCGAAGCCACGAACCAGCCCGGCATCTCGTCGGTTGCGTTCGACTACCCGGAGATCTTCACGCCCGAGCGCAACTATCCCTTCGGCCGGCTGAACGACTTCCAGCGCCACAAGGTCCGCATCTGGGGCATCTACAACCTCGGCCTCGGCCGGGCCGGCGACGTCGACCTGGGCGGCATCTGGCGCTACAACTCGGGACAGGTCTACAGCCTCGTGGCGAGCGGCGTCGGGCTGACCGAGAGACAGGACCAGATCCTCCACGAACTGGGCTACGCCGGCGCTCCCACGTCGCAGAGCCTGTACTTCGACGCTCGCGGCACCGAGAGCTTCAAGGGCTACGGCCTGCTGGACGTGTCCGTGCAGTACCAGATCCCCGTCTGGCAGACGGCGCGGCCGTACTTCAAGTTCGAGCTGTATAACGTGTTCAACAACGACACGCTCATCGGCTGGGACACCACGGTCAACCCGGTGTACGACGGGCCGGTGGACGACCTCGGCCTGCCGCTGACCTACGAGGAGGGACCGCGATTCGGCGAAGGCACCTCGGTGGCCCACTACCCGCCGTGGCTGGCCGGCCTGGACGGCGGCCGGACGTTCCTGATGTCGCTCGGCTTCCGGTTCTGAGGCGGGGCAGGTATCGCGTCGAGTGCGGACTCATCCGAAGTCCGCACTCGACGCGGCGGTTCGCTGAGTCGGCTCGGACGGGGACATGGTAGCCGGGCGGCGGGGACTTTCCTCGGACCTGCGCCCGCGCCGGGCGTCAGTTGCCGGCTTCCGCGGTCCCGGTGAGCCCCAGGTAGCCGATGTAGAACCGGCTGCCGTCGGCGTAGGTCAGGGTGTGGCCGCTCGCGAGCCGCTTGCCGTCCTTCGCCTGGTAGGCCTCAACGGTGATGTGCGTGCCGGGTTGGATGGATTCCGGCGCGAAGCCGCGGCGGAGCAGGTTCATGGGCGCGGCGGCCTCGACCATCCAGCGTTGCGCCTGGCCGTCGTCGCCGGCGACGCGGATGTGGATCCACGGATGCGGGTTGATCCACTCGACCCGCACAACCTCGCCCGTGAGCGTCACGGCCTTGGACCGGTCGAACTCGTTGACCTCGATGTGGTGCGCCGTCGCGGCGGCGCCCCCGAGCGCCAGCCCGGCGGCTGCCACCAGCGTTCCGCACGCGGCCCGGATGCCTCTGTTCTTCATCTGCCCTCTCCACGCCTGGCCGACGCGGCCTGACGGACACGCACCGGAACCTTCATCATTCATCATTCACCAGCCTGCCGTGCGCGCGCAACCCACCGCCGTCAGGGATGCGTGCCCCACAGCAGCTCGGCCAGGAAGCCGGCCGGAATCCCGACCACGAGCAGCGCCAGGCTGACGAGCAGGAAGCGGGAATAGATCGGCGTCTTGACGGCGCGGTGCGTCAGGTCGACGCGCACCGCCTCGAGCTCGTCGATCGCCGCGTAGGCGCGGATCAGGCTGTCCTGATCGGTCACGTCGAAGTAGTCGCCGCCGTACTCGCGGATGGTGTCGACCAGCGGGGGCGACTCGGGCGCGGTGACGTTGCTGCGGTCGGTGTCGCCGACGTTGATGTAGATCATGTACGGCACGATGTTGCGCCGGTTCAGCGCCGCCAGCTCGGTGAACGGCACCTCGTCCACATCCGCGTCCGTGATGATGAGCACGGCGCGGTGCTGGTTGGCCGCGCCGCCGGCGCTCGCCTCGTCGCTGTCGAAGTGTCGCACGATGGACTGCAGCGCCCGGACGAGGTTGGTCGTCCCTTCGCTCGGGATGATCCGCACCTTGTCGGGCGGGACGTAGATCTGGTCGCGCGTGCTCCGGAACTGCGGTGCGAGCAGCCTCACCGTCACGTACGGGGCCTCGAACACCTGGAAGTAGTAGATCTCGTCGTCGAGGATGAAGTCGTCCACCATGTAGGGATAGGACGAGAACATCCACAACGACACCCGATCGTTCTTCTCGCGGCGCATCTCCAGGAACTGCAGGTGCGCCTCGCGCGCGACCTCGGCCCGCGACCGGCCGGTGTCGGGGAACTCCCAGGCCATCGACAGCGACGTGTCGACGAGGTCGACCCGCACTCTCGACTCCACGTCGCCCACGACCTCCTCGGTAGCCGTCAGGAAGGGGTCGGAGAGGGCCACGAGCAGCACCACGACCGCCAGGATCAGGATCAGCTTCGGCAGGTGGTAGAGCGCCCGCACGACGGGGCCGCGCTGGAGCTTGTAGTCGATGAGATGGCCGGAGTGATGCCGGGAGTGGCTGCGGCGGCGAATCACCAGGCGGAACAGCGTGAGAAGAGTGGCCGCGGTAACGACCAGGGTGAGCAGGAAGGCCAGGTCCACGCTGCCGTAGCGCACCTGGTCCAGCTCGGTGGAGACGAGCTCCTGGACGCGCGTCCGCAGGAAGTCGACGAACTCGGTCCATTCAATCAGCATCGCCGCGGCCCGTCAGTTCGCCCCGTGCGCCGCCCGGTCAACCCGCCGGAAGTCCACCGGGTCCACGCCGCAGACTCCTATCGCGATCCGTCGACGGCCTGGGTGTTCTTGTTCCGCGCCCCGGCCAGAATGCCCTCCAGGCCGTAGTTGCCCTCGTGGCAGGCGTACTCGAACAGCGGCCCGTCGGTCCGTCGCAGGGGGAACAGCGCGGTCCACGGACGCGTGAACGAGTGCGGGTCATCGACCGTGAACTCGTACAGGACGGTGTCGGGATCGACCCGCCACAACCGCTCGATCAGTTGCGTGTCTGCCGACGATCCGCGGAAGGCGGTCTCCCGCAGAAAGTTCTGCGTCTCGATGACCAGCACGTCGCCTTCCCAGCGCGCGCGCGAGTCGCCCACCCACTGCCGCAGGTCGCCGTGCGCGCTGCCGTCGGTCGGAATGATCCGGGCGTTGTGGACCATCTCGTTGTAGATGACCACCTGCCCCGGCGTCTGCAGAATCATCACGTTGTTGTTGTAGGCGCTCGGCACCATCGGCGGGCCCGAGTTGAAGCCCATGAGGCAGCGGTCGGCGAGGCTCCGGTCGGTGTACGAATCGGCGAAGCCGGCGCTCAGATTCGCCCGCGTAATACGGTTCTTCTCGCGCGCTGCGTCGGTGTAGGGGATCAGACCATCGGGAGGGTCGACTATGAGGGACGTGCGCTTGTCGCGCGTCAGCTCGACGCCGCGCTCGTACCAGAACTCGTTGTACGACAGGACGCCGCCCTCGGCCCGCGGCGCGTACCCGGCACTCGGTGCGCCCGCGATGGGGTCGAACAGGTCCCGATTGAGGCGCGTGTTCTCGGAGGCCTCGAACGCTGCGGCCTCCTCCACCGACAGGGTCACCCGGCCCTCGAGCTGGGACGGGCGCTGCATCGGCGTGATGGTGCGGAACGTGAAGACGCCCTGCAAATCCGGGACGCCCTCCGGCGTCCGCGGCGGGGTCCAGCCGGCGCGCGGTTCGGTCTCCACCTGGCCGGCGGCAACTCCCGGAACGAGGCAGGCCAGCGCGAACACGGTCGCCAGCGCAATGTGGCATCGATGGTGCATGTCCGATCCTCCCAATCCGTTTCTCAGCAAAGAGCAATAGTCGCCCAGCACGCCGGTCGGAAGCAAGCTCGGCTCCCGGCCGCGCCGCGCAGGTCAGCCTCGCAGGTCGCCCGGACGGCCCCGGTAGACAGCGACGCGCCAGTCCGCGCCGAAGTCCGCGGGCAGGTCGCGCTCGGCGTGCAAAGCCAAATCGCGGACCTCCAGGTCGCGGTCGTGCGTGAACAGACACAGGCTCGTGTCGGACCCGGCGTGCGCCGCCAGGAAGCGGGCCAGCCGCCCCTGGTTGCCGTCCGGATAGTTGAGGACCAGACGGACGTCGCGCGGATCGAGGCCGCACGACGCGTAGGTGGCAACGTCGCAGTAGTCGCCTTCAATGGGATGGACCCGGGGGCTGGCGCGAGACATCCGCAATGCCCGGCGCAGATTCTGTCGAGCCCGGGCGTAGAGCACCGGGTCGTGCTCGATGCCGTACACGGGGTGCGACGGCTCGAGCAGGGCCACCACGGCGGCTACCCGGCCGTCACCCATGCCGGCGTCCACGACCGCTCCGCCGGCCGCCGCCGGACCGAGCAGTCCCAGCTCTCTCAGCACCGACACGACGTCGACGATCATGGCGATCGGGGACGGCACCCAGATGCCGGCGCTCGTCTTGCGGATCGGCACGCCCTGCGCCAGCGCCTGTTCCGACCGTTGGAATATCGCCTCCAGCCTGCCGAACGACATCGCTCGCGTCCGCATAACGCCTGTTGACGGGTTGACTGCTATACTGCGCCGGAATCTCAGGAAATGACAGGCTCCGGATCCCAGGGCCCGGTCGCGCGGCGACCGGCGCCGGCGGGAGGGCGCCTGGCAGGAGGCATGACATGCAGCGCAGCATCGTTCTCGCTCTGCTGATCGGGATCGGCACGGTCTCGCTGGCGGTGGTGGCCGCGCAGGACGGGATGGAGATCGAGGTCGAGCAGCTCCAGGACAACCTGTACGTGCTCAGAGGCCAGGGCGGCGGCGGCAACACGGCGGTATTCGTCCGATCGGACGGCGTGGTCGTCGTCGACACGAAGAACCCGGGCTGGGGCGACCCGATCCTGACGCAGATCCGGGCGCTGACGGACAAGCCGGTGACGACGCTGATCAACACGCACAGCCACCACGACCACGTGAGCGGCAACGTGGCGTTCGCGGAGACGGTGCAAGTGGTGACCCACGAGAACACGAAGGCCAACATGGAAGTGATGCGGCCCTACACCGGGCGGACCGCGCCGCCCGCGAACGTGTTCCGGGATTCGAACGGGCACGGACTGCCGACGACCACCTTCCGGGAGCGGATGTCGCTGGGCAGCGGCGACGACCGGGTCGACCTCTACTACTTCGGCCGTGGCCACACCGGCGGCGATGCCTGGGTTGCGTTCCCGGCGCTGCGGACGCTGCATGCCGGCGACATCTTTCTGGGGCAGCGGGTGCCGTTCCTGGATGCCTCCAACGGCGGCAGCGGCGTGGACATTCCCGCCACGCTGCAGGCAGCCCACGACACCATCCAGGACATCGAGACCATCATCACCGGCCACAGTTCGCAGATGACGTGGGCCGACCTGAACGAGTGGGCCGCCTTCAACCGCGACTTCCTGCAGATGGTGCGGGCGGGTCGGGCCGCGGGCAGCTCGGTCGACGAGATCGCGAGCGCCTGGTCGCTGCCGGCCGCCTACGCACACTACGATGCACCCAACGCGGCGGGCGTCCGGCGCAACGTCCAGGTCATCGTGGACGAGCTCGAGGCCGGCGGCGAGTAGCGTCTGACCCTACCGATCGCCGGCTGCTGCGGCCCGCTCCTGGGCGCGGTGGCCGGCGAGGATCCCTTCCATCCCGTAGTTGCCCTCGTGGCAGGCGTACTCGTAGAGCGCATCCGTGCTGCGCAGCAGCGGGATCGACGCGGTCCACGGCCGGACCCAGGTGGTCGGGTCGTCGATGGTGACCGCGTACTCCAGCGTGTCGGGCCCCGTGCGCGTGAACCGTTCGACGACGCGCAGCCTGTCCGACGCGCCCCGGAAGTCGCTCTTCGGCGAGTAGTTGGTCGTCTCGACCACCAGGGTGTCGCCCTCCCAGCGCCCGCGCGAGTCGCCATGCCACTGTCGGACCCCGGCGTCGAGCTGCGGCCGACCGTCGAGCGGGATGATCCGCGCGTCGTGGTTCATCTCCATCAGGAACACCACGTGGTCCGCGGTCTGGAAGATCTGGTAGTAGCTGTTGTAGCCGGCACCGAGCCGCGGGACGCCGTACGTGATGCAGCGCTCCTGCAGCGGCACGTCCTCCCACGTATCGGCCGGATGCGCGGCGCGGTACGCCGCCCGCTCGGCCAGCAGTCGCTCGGCCGCCGGCGTGCGGGCCGGGATGCGGCCGTCCGGCGGGTCGACGACCAGTGACGTGCGGTCGTTGAAATCACGCTCGACCACCCAGAACTGGTTGTAGTTGCCGGTCGTCGGATCGTACGAGGTAGCCTGTTGCCCGGCGATGGCCGCCAGCACGAGCTGGTCGCCGAACAGCGCGTCCTGGCCGGGGTCGGTCGCCTCGGCCGCGGCCGCCTCGAGCGCCGCCAGCTCCTCCTCGCTCAGGCGCGCCTTGCCGGCCCACTCCGGCGGCCGCTCCAGCGGCGTCGCGTTGTTGTTCGCCCACACGCCCTGCAGGTCCGGGTGACCGTCCGCGGTGCGGGGCGGCGTCCAGGCCGAACCGTCCGGACCCTGGGCGGCCGCCGGCACCGGGACCGACACGAAGACCGCGAACAACAGCGCAAACACAACGCACGAGGCGAGCCATGGTTTCGTCATCGGATACCTCCCCATCCCTGTATCGACCGCATGCCGGCAGGGAGCTTCTGTGTGCCCGCGTTGCCGTCCTGTCGTGCGGGCGGCCTGGTCTTCGCAGCGTTCAGCGCGCGGCGGCGGCCACCGGCTGCGCGTCGAACAGCTTGAGGTCGACCGCCTCGGCCATGGCGCGGTAGCCGGCATCGTTGCCGTGGATCGCATCGCCCGGATCGTACGCCGGCAGGATGCGGCGCGGATGGTCCGGGTCGCGAATGGCGGCGTCGAAGTCGATGACCGCGTCGTACGGACTCTCGTTCCGCAGCCACGCGTTGAACGCCTGCCGCTTCGTCTCCCCGGTCTCCGAGAACGTGATGGCGCCCTCGAACGGCGTCAGGGTGCCGCCGTAGATGCGCAGGCCGCGTGCGTGCGCCCGCTGCACGAGGGCTGTGTGCCCGGCGATGAGGTCCTCGACCGCCGGCCACGCGTGGTCGAAGGCGAACCCGACATCGTTGATCGATTCGAGGACGACGACGTGGGTGACGCCGGCCTGCAGCAGGACGTCACGGTCGAAGCGCGAGAGCGCCGACGGACCGAAGAACGCGTCCGGGTCGGGCTGCGCCTCGTCCGCACCGAACGGCGCGCCGCGCCGCAGGATGGTCTCCATACCGCCGTTGTGGCTCAGGACGCGGTTGCCCGCGATGCCCACATTGAGCACCCCCGGCGCCGCCGCACCGTGCGCCGCCACCAGTCGCGCGGCAAGGAAGTCGGGCCAGCGGCTGTTGGTGTCGGGCGTCGACGCCGTGCCGTCGGTAATCGAGTCGCCGATGGTCACAATCGCCCCGGGCGCGGTGCGGGTCGCGACCTCGACACGCGCCAGGAAGAACCACGAGAGCACGGTCGAGTCGACCGGCAGCTCGGTCGCGCCGGTGTGATCGCCCGGCGCGGACAGATAGGTGGTCGACAGCGCGTTGCCGTGCGTGGTGGCCGGCGACGTCGTCTCCCACGTGTCGCCCGGCAGGTAGAGATCGATGGCCAGGTCGCTGAGCGGCGGCACCGCCAGGTCGACCGGATCGCTCAGCAGCGTCGCGCCCCGCTCGATGGCCACGGTGGGCTCGCCGTCGAACGTCAGCGGGTGGCCGGAACCGGCCGCGATGGCCGCACCGGCGTCGCGCAGCGCGACGTGAGCACCGCCGATTTCCAACGGCTCGGTACCGTACTGGTTGGTGAACAGCACGCGCACGCGCGAGCCGCCGATACTCGTGTGCACGACCTGCCGCACAGTCTGGTCGACGATACGCGGCGGGGCACTGCCCTGCTCCACGGCGTTCGCATCCGGCACCGGCAACGACACGGGGCCGGTCGCCCAGGTCCCGATCCAGCGGGCCTCCTGGGCCTCGGCGACGGCCGGCGTCGCGCCCAGCCACACCACGAGCAGCACGGCGGCCGCGCACGCGGCCAGCCGGCGACCCGGCTGCGGCCCGTTCCACAGCGCATGGAATCTCATTTCGCCCCCAGGCCGTTGGCCACGATCAAGGTGCCCGGCGCGGCCTCCAGACGCATCGGCAGGATGGTCTGGTATTCCGGCGAGTCGTACCAGGCGCGGAACGCCTCCTGCGTCGGAAACTCGACTATCACGGTACGGGGACAATCCACGGTGCCCTCGACGACTTCAGGCGTCTCGTCGAACGCCACGATGCGGCCGCCGTGGGCGCCGATGGTCGGAATCGCCTTCTCGACGTATCGCGCCAGCACTTCCGGATTCTCGACGCGTCCCTGCGCTACGACGTAGACCGCCATGCGGATGCCCCCTCGCTCCGACTGCCCGCCGGATGCTACGGATTATACGCCTGTGCGGCCGAACCCGGCCGGCGCCGTGGACACGCTACAATCGGGCGACATGGGTGCAGCGCGGCGCCGGGTGACGACGTGGTGGCGGACGCCCCACGGGACCGCGGCGATCTCGTGACACGGCAGCGGTGTACGTCGCTCGCCCTGCTCGCGGTGCTGGCCGCCGCCCCCTCGGCAGCGCAGCCGGACGCCGCCGGACCCTCGCAGGCGGAAGCCCTGCGCGGCACCGTCGCCGTCCTGCCGTTCGCCAACCGCGGCGGCAGTCCGCACGACGACTGGATCGGCGACGGCATCGCGGCAGCCCTGATCAACGACCTGGGGCGTCGCCCAGCGCCGGGCCTGGACGTGCTGCCGCGGCAGCGCGTGGGTGCGGCGCTGGCCGGCAACGAGGCCCCCGTCGCGGTGCCCCGGGTCCAGGAGATCGGCCGCAGCCTCGGGGCACGCTGGGTGGTCTCCGGCAGCCATGTGCCGCGCCGCGGGCGCATCGTCATCACGGGCCGGCTCATCGAGGTGGCGACCGGCGACGTCGCACGCGGGTCGCGCGTCGAGGGTTCGATCGAGGATCTGTTCGCGCTGCAGGACCAGCTCGCGGCGGAGCTGGTCCCGGACGGCGCGCCCGCCGCGGCCGGGCCTGCCGCGCCGTCTCCACGCATCGTCGGACCTCCGGTTCGCCCCGGGCCGCCGCTCCCTGCTGCCGCGCCGCCGGCCGGCGGCGGCGCCGGCTTCAGCGTGGCCGGCGCGCCGGCCATCGACAGTCCGCCCCCGCCCGTGCCCCCCGCGGTCATGGCGCGCGACGAGCAGGGTCGGGCCACCGTCCGCGCCGTCCGGGTGACACAGCCCCTGCGCCTGGACGGCAGGCTAGACGAGCGCGTCTACGAGACCGTCCCGCCGCTGACCGGCTTCATCCAGCAGGTGCCGGACGAGGGTGCACCGGCCACCGAACAGACCGAGGCCTGGCTCCTGTTCGACGAAGAGAACATCTACGTCGGCGTTCGGGCCCACGACTCGGCACCGCCCGACGCCTGGGTCGCCAACGACATGCGCCGTGACACGCCGCAACTGCGGCAGAACGACACCGTGGCCGTGATCTTCGACACCTTCTACGACCGGCGCAACGGCGTGGCCTTCTATACGAACCCGCTCGGCGCGCGGGCCGACTTCGCCATCACCAACGAGGGCAACCCGAACAGCGACTGGAACCCGGTCTGGGACGTCCGCACCGGCCGCTTCGACGGCGGCTGGACCGCCGAGATGGAGATTCCGTTCAAGTCACTCCGCTACCGCCCGGGCGCCGCGCAGGTGTGGGGGTTCCAGATGCGACGGGTCGTGCGGCGCAAGAACGAGGGCGCCTACCTGACGCAACTTCCCATCTCCGCCGTCGTGCGCGGCGGGGCCATCGCCGGCATCTTCCGCGTGTCGGACGCGGCGACGCTGGTCGGGCTCGAGGCGCCGCAGGGTGGCCGCACCGTGGAGATCAAGCCGTACGCCATCGGCGGCGTCGTCACCGACCTCGAGGCCAGCCCGGCGCGGGAGAATGCCAGCTCGGGAAACGGCGGTCTGGACGTGAAGGTCGGCCTCACCCAGAACCTCACGGCCGACTTCACCTACCGGACCGACTTCGCGCAGGTCGAGGTCGACGAGCAGCAGGTGAACCTCACGCGGTTCAACCTGTTTTTTCCCGAGAAGCGCGAGTTCTTCCTCGAGGGACGCGGCATCTTCGAGTTCGCCACCGGCGCGGCGGTCTCCGGCGGCGGCGGGTTCCGCGATCCCAACGCTCCCATCCTCTTCTACAGCCGCCGCATCGGCCTCCAGAACAACCAGGTCGTACCCATCGTCGGCGGTGGGCGCCTGACCGGCAAGGTCGGCGACTTCGACATCGGCGCGCTGAGCATCCAAACGGACCGGGAGGCCGTCTCGGGCGCCGTGGAGACCAATTTCACCGTGGCGCGGATCAAGCGCGACATCCTGCGCCGCAGCAGCGTCGGCGCCCTCTTCACCAACCGCTCGGTGTCCGAGCAGGGCGCCGGGGCCGCCCGCACCTACGGCGTCGACGGCACGTTCAGCTTCCACGACAACATCCACTTCCTGGGGTACGCGGCCCGCACGGACACGCCGGGCTATCGCGGCCGGAATCTGAGCTACCAGGGCAAGTTCGACTACACGGGCGACCTGCTCGGCGTCATGGTCAACCACCTGCTGGTCGAGGACCACTTCATTCCCGACGTGGGGTTCGTCCGACGCGACAACTTCCGCCAGTCGACTATGCAGTGGCGGATCAGCCCGCGTCCCGACATCGACGCCATCCGCCAGTTCCGGTTCGGGGGCAACCTCGACTACGCCCTGACGGCCGATACGTCGCAGCTCGAAACGCGCCGGTTCGTTCTCGGCAGCGAAGCCGAGTTCGAGAACGGCGACCGGCTGACCTTCACCCGGATGGACAACTACGAGCTGCTGCGCGAGCCGTTCTCGCCCGCCGCGGGCGTGACGCTGCCGATCGGCGGCTACGACTTCACCGAGTACGCGCTGACCTACCTGCTCGGCCAGCAGCACCGCGCCAACGGCCAAGTGGCCGTGCGCCGGGGCGGCTACTTCAACGGGGACATCACGTCGCTCGACTTCACGAGTGGGTATGTCGAGCTCACCCGGCACCTGTCCATCGAGCCGACCGTCTCGTTCAACTGGATCGATCTCCCCCAGGGTTCCTTCCGCACCGACCTGGTGCTGACGCGCATCAACTACACATTCACGCCGCGGATGTTCTTCGCGGGCCTGCTGCAGTACAACTCGAGCACCGACACCGTCGGGGCCAACCTCAGGTTCCGCTGGGAGTACAGCCCCGGCAGCGAGCTGTTCATCGTCTACACGGAAGACCGCGACACGCTCGGCCTGCGGCCCGACCGCTCGACCTACCTGCGCAACCGCGGCCTCGTCGTCAAGATCAACCGGCTCTTCCGACTGTAGGCGCCGTGCAGCGGCTCTGGTGCCGGCTGCGCGGCCGCAGCGGGCGCAGGATCACCCTGCCGCGGCGGACGCCTTCGACACGAGCGCGCGCAGGCGCGGCGCGAGAGCCAGCGCGTGCGCTGCGGCGCGGCCCTGCGCCGACATCTTGCGCCAGGTCTTGCCGAGGATGTCCACGAGCCTGGCGTCGTCGTGCCGCTCCGCGAAGGCGGGCAGGTAGTGTTGCAGGAAGACGAGGCAGGCGACGTCCTCGAGCAACTGGACCTCCGGATCGGCCTTGAGGCGCTCCTTGCGCAGCAGCACGCCGACCCGCGCGATGGTGTCGCCGCCGTAGCCGGCCTCACGCAGGATCTTGCCTGCGGTTGCGGCGTGGAAGCGCGCCAGGTCGGTGCGCCAGCGGCGGTAACCGTCGCGACCCGCGGGGTAGGTGTCACGCGGCACGGTCCAGCGGCGGATGTGCTGGCAGCGAACGGCCAGGCGGACGGCCTCGGATGCTGCGGGCGCGAAGCGGTCGAGCGTCGCGGTCATTCGCCGGGCATAGACGACCTCCCGGGGCTGCTCCGCCCCGTCGACGAGCTCGCGGTTGGGGTCGGCCGCGTTGGCCCGATCGAAGCGGGCCAGGGCGTCGCGGAAGCGCACCGCGGCCGCCCCGTCTGCCTCAGATGTCGCCTGCGACATACCCTTGCTGCTCGAGGTGCAGCACGATCTGCCCGGCCGCCTCCTCGGCGGTCAGTCGGGTCGTATCGATGGCGAGGTCGGCGTCTGCGGGCGCCTCGTAGGGGTCGGAGATGCCGGTGAACTCCTTGATGATGCCGGCGCGCGCCTTGGCGTACAGGCCCTTGCGATCGCGCCCCTCGCACACCTCGAGCGGCGTCGCCACGTGCACCAGGATGAACCCGCCCAGCGGCTCCACCATCGAACGCACGTCCTTGCGAACGGCGTCGTAGGGCGCAATGGGGGCGCAGATGGCGATGCCGCCGTTGCGGGTGATCTCCGACGCCACGTAGCCGATGCGCCGGATGTTGATGTCGCGATGCGCCTTCGAGAAGCCGAGCTCGCTGGACAGGTGCCTGCGGACGAGGTCGCCGTCGAGCAGCGTCACGGGCCGCCCGCCCGACTCGAGGAACTTGACGAGCAGGACGTTGGCGATGGTCGACTTGCCCGATCCGGACAGGCCGGTGAAGAAGACGGTGAACCCCTGCTTGTGGCGCGGCGGATGACTCCGGCGCAGCTCCTCGGCCACATCGGGGAACGTGAACCAGCCGGGAATGTCCTTGCCGCCGGCCAGCCGCTCGCGCAGCTCCGTGCCCGAAAGATTGAGCGTGCGGGTCCCCTCGGGAACCTCGTCCACGGGTGCGTACGAGTCGCCGGCCTCCACGTACACCATCATCCGGAACGGCACCATGGCGACGCCGAGCTCGGCCTCGTGGCGACGCAGCAGATCCTGGGCGTCGTACGGGCCGTAGAACGGCGTGCCGGACGAGTCGCTGCCCGGTCCCGCGTGGTCGCGGCCGACGATGAGATGCGTGCAGCCGTGGTTCTTGCGGATGATTGCGTGCCATACGGCCTCGCGCGGACCGCCCATGCGCATCGCCAGCGGCAGAAGCGACAGCAGCGCCGAGCGGTCCGGATAGCGGGGCAGCAGCGCCTGATAACAGCGGACGCGCGTGTAGTGGTCGACGTCGCCCGGCTTGGTCATCCCGACCACGGGGTGAATCAGCAGGTTGGCTTCGACCTCCCTGGCCGCGCGCAACGTCAGCTCCTGGTGCGCCCGGTGCATCGGGTTGCGCGTCTGGAACGCCACGACACGCGTCCACCCCAGCCTGGCGAACTCGGCCCGCAGCTCGGCCGGCGAGTGGCGCAGGGGCCGGTAGTCGTAGTGCGTGACCGGCTGCACGCCGGTCAGCGTGCCGCCGACGTAATACGGCTGCGTCCGCTCGAGCAGGTGCGCGACGCCCGGGTGCTCCGGGTTCGCAGAGCCGAAGACCGCCTCGGCCTCGGCCTGCCGGTCGGGCTGCCAGACGTCCTCGACCTGCAGCACGGCCAGCATGACCCCCTCGGGATCGCGCAGCGCCAGGCGGGCGCCGGGCGCGAGCGTCGAGGCCAGCGCCTCGGAGACGTCCAGCGTGATCGGCAGCGGCCAGAGCGTGCCGTCCGCGAGACGCATCTCGGCGCACACGCGCTCGTGGTCGCGCCGCGTCAGAAAGCCGGTGAGCGGCGAGAAGCCCCCGTTGAGCAGCAGCTCCAGGTCGCACAGCTGGCGGGGAGTGAGGTCGTGGGAAGGCCAGTCGCGCGATGCATCCCTGAGCGCGGCGGCCCGGTCGTCGTCGACGAGCAGATTCACGAGCTTCCCGCCATGCGGCGGGATGAGGTGGTCGGCCAACGCAAGCGTCTCCTGTTGAGGGGTGAGCCGGGTGATGGGAACCCTTCAGGGTATCACGAAGACCGCGGCGGGCGGGCGGCGGGCCCTGGCGGGCCGGTCCGCAACCCCAGCACGAAACCGCCGTTGCGCAGCGACGGCTTGTTGTAGGTGAACGGACTCGGGTGCGGCGCACCCTCCGCGGAGTGCCGGTAGACGCAGTCGCCGGCCCCGACGTCCCACTCCATCGTGGGACCCAGCCGCGGGTAGATGTCCGCCCGGCCCTCGGCGAGCAGGCAGAACTTGAGCGAGCTGCCGACCTGCAGCCGCTCCTTGATCGTGTACGCGGCCAACAGGCCCTCCAGGTCGGGACTCGGATGCGAGCGACTCTCGACCACCCGCAGCGGCTCACGCGGATCGGCCAGCCGCGACCGGATGCGTTCGGGCCGCAGGCCGGGGCGCCGCTTCCACGCCCCCTGGCGCCGGGCCGCGTAGTAGACGACGCCGAGCGCCGGCGCGGCCACTGCACCCAGCACCGGCTCGCCGGCCTCTATCAGCGCGATGTTCACGGTGAACTCGTCCGTTCGCCGCAGGAACTCCTGCGTGCCGTCCAACGGATCCACGAGCCAGAACCGCGGCCAGTCCCGCCGCTCGGCGTGCGCCGGCAGCGGGGCTTCCTCCGACAGATACGGGATGTCGGGGTCGAGTGCCTCGAGACGCCCCCGAATGACCTGCTCGGCAGCCATGTCCGCCGCCGTCACGGGCGATCCGTCCTGCTTTTGCCGCACCCAGGCGCCGCTGTTGTGGTAGAGCCGCAGGGCAGCGTCACCCGCCGCCGACGCAATGGCGGCGACGTCCTCGATCGAGATGGTGGCGGTCATCGACGCGGCAGTGTAACCCGCCCGCGGGCCGGCCGGCCGCCGCGGCACGCGCCCGCCGGCGACACGGGGTTTCGCCACAGGCTGTTGACCGGCCGGCTACGATCGTGCGCCGGTACTGCGGCAACCCGACACGTCATGGCCAGATTCAGGTTCGGACCGGGGCTGCTCGTCTCGGCGGCGTTCATCGGACCGGGCACCATCGTCACCGCGAGCACCGCGGGCGCCGGCTACGGCGTCGGCCTGCTGTGGGCCGTCGTCTTCTCGGTCGCTGCCACGATCGTCCTCCAGGACATGGCGGCCCGGGTGGGCATCGCGGGACGCCGAGGCCTCGCGGAATCCATCCGGGCCAGCATCGCCTCGCCGCTGCTGCGGAACGTGTCGATGGTGCTCATCGCGGCGACGCTCCTGCTGGGCAACGCCGCGTTCCAGGCCGGCAACCTGCTCGGCGCAGCGCTCGGGCTGGGTCTGGTCACCGGCCATCCTCCGGGCGCCATCGTCACGCTGATCGGCATGCTGGCCGGCGGCCTGCTGCTGACCGGGCGGTACCGCACGATCCGGAGCGGCCTCATCGCGCTGGTCGGCCTGATGAGCATCGTGTTCTGCGGCGTCGCCGCCTCGACCGCGCCCAGCCTCGCCGAGCTGGCCCGCGGCGCCCTCGTGCCGCGCGTGCCGCCCGGGTCACTGCTGGTCGTGCTGGCGCTGATCGGAACGACCGTCGTCACCTACAATCTGTTCCTGCACGCCAGCGCGGCGCTGGAGCAGTGGCCCGACCCGGCGCGGGTCGCGGAGAACGTCCGGGAGGCCCGGCTCGACACGATCGGCTCGGTGGCGCTGGGCGGACTCGTGACCGCGTCGGTGCTGGTCGCTGCCACGCCGCTCCACGGGCTGGGCGCGAGCGTCGATGCAGCGACTGTCGGCCGACAGCTCGAGCCCCTGCTCGGCCCGGCCGCCCCGCTCCTGTTCGGGGTGGGCCTGTTCGCCGCCGGGTTGACCTCTTCGATTACCGCCCCGCTGGCCGCCGCCTACGCCGCCGCCGGGGCATTCGGCTGGAAACCGGACCTGCGCAGCGCCCGTCTGCGGATGCTGGGCGGCTTCGTGCTGATCACAGGCGTCCTGTTCGGCGTGCTGTTCGGCGGGTCGCCCTACCAGGTTATCATCGTGGCGCAGGCGGCCAACGCGCTCGTCCTGCCCGTTCTGCTCGTGCTGCTGCTGGTCATCGCCAACCGCACCGACATCGTGGGCCGCTTCAGGAATACCCGGCTCGCCAACGCGCTGGGGATCCTCGTCGTGCTCGTGATCGGGTCCCTGTCGGCGGTCCAGCTCGCGCGCCTGACCGGGCTCCTGGACCGGTAGGAGCCCGCGCCGCTCTACGGCGCAGGTTCCTCCTGACGCCAGCGCAGCAGACGCCGCTCGAGGCGTTCGGCGCAGGCGAACAGCAGCAGCACGATGGCCATGATCATCAGGATCAGCGCGATGGTCAGCGCGGCGTTGTAGGTGCTCTGCGCGAACTGCAGCAGGTAGCCGAGTCCGCGGCTGGAGGCGACGAACTCACCGACCACCGCCCCGGTGAAGGCGAAGCCCACGGCAACCCGGAGACTCCCCAGCACCCAGCTCGTGACCGACGGCACGTACACCTCGCGGACCAGGGTCCGCCGTCCGCCGCCCAGGGTCCGGACCCGCTCGACCAGCCGCCGATCCACTTCCCGGAAGCCGTTGTAGACGGCAAAGAAGATGAGCACGGTGACGAGGATAGTGGCCAGCGCCACCTTGGACGCCAAGCCGATGCCGAGCCAGATTACGAACAGCGGGGCCAGGATGACGCGTGGTATAGCGTTGAGCAGAATCATGACCGGCTCGAGCAGGTCGGCGACCGGCCGCGCGAGGGCGCCGGCGAAGCCGAGCGCGATGCCGAGCACGAGCCCGACGAACAGGCCGGCGCACGCGGCGACGGCCGTCGCGCCCAGGTGCAGCCAGAGGTCACCGCCGGCGGCCAGGCCGACCATGACCTCCGCGACGGCTGACGGCGGCGGCGCATAGAAGGGGTCGAGCAGGCCGGCGCGGGAAGCCGCCTCCCAGACGCCCAGGAGCAAGAGCAGCGCGGCGCCGCGGCGGACCGGTGGAGACCGCTGCCAGCCCGTCACGACGCCACCGACTCCGGCGGCCGTTCGGCCCCCAACTCGTCCCACAGGCGCTGCAGGAGCGGCCCGAACGCGGGATGCCCCCGCGCCTCCAGCACGCGCCGCGGGCGCGGGATGCCGACGCGGTGGCTGGCGCGGATCGCGGCGCGCGGTCCATGGCCCAGCACGTGCACGACGTCCGATGCGCTGATGGCCTCCTCGAGGTCGTGGGTCACCAGCAGCACGGTGAGCCGCTCGCGCTCCACCCACTCCAGCAGCTCCTGCGCAATGCGCGTCCGCACGATGGCGTCGAGGGCCGCGAACGGTTCATCCATCAGCAGCAGCCGAGGCCGCAGGGCCAGCACCTGCGCGATGGCAACGCGCTTGCGTTGGCCGCCGGAGAGCTGAGCCGGATAGCGGTCGCCGTAGCCGGCCAGCCCCAGCACCTGCAGCCAGCGGTCGGCCTGCGCGTCGGCCGCGGCCGACGCGACCTCGCGGATGCGCAGCCCGAGCGCCACGTTCTGGCGCGCCGTGCGCCAGGGGAGTAGCGCGTCGTCCTGGAACAGAAAGCCGACGTCGCGCAGGGCGACTTCGATCTCGACCGTGCCGCGCAGAGGCGCCAGCAGGCCGGTCACCGCCCGCAGGATGCTGGTCTTGCCGGAGCCGGAAGGACCGATCAGGGTGGCGAACTCCCCTGCCGCCACGTCGAGGTCGATCCCGTCGAGGACGGGCTCGCCGCCGTAGCCGACCGCCAGCGCACGGATCCGGAGCATGGGCTACGCCTGCGGCTCCGGTGCGGAGCGACGGGGGTCCCCGGCGGCGGACGCCGGGATCTCGGGGCGCAGCCCCGTCTGATCGACGACGGCACCGGTGTCCAGCAGGGCCTCCAGATCCACCTGCCCCGGCCGGAGCAGGCCGGCGACCTGCTGGGCGCGCAGGACTCGTCCGGCTGCCTCGACATCCACGTCGACGCGTTCGGGGTACAGCGATTCCCGGTAGCGCTCGATGACCGTCTCGAGGCGACCGACGTCCCCGCCGGCCACGAGCGCCGCGGGCAGCGTCGCCACGATGTCGGCCGGGGGCAGGGCCCGCGTATCGACCAGGCCGGCGGCCAGTGCGGCTGCCAGCTTCCGCATCTCCGGCAGGCGCGCGTCGCGCTCGGCGGACCGCACCGAAACGCCCATGAAGGCATACGGACCGCCGAGATGACGGCGGGCCTCCTCGATCTCCATGAAGTTGACCAGCTCGCGCCCGCCGGCCTCGGCGATCAGCGACAGGGCCGGCTCCTGCAGCATGGCGGCGTCGACCTGGCCGAGGCGCAGCGCGTCGAATACGTTGGTGCCGATGGCCGCGAACCCTACGGCGTCGGTGTCGGCGCCGGCCTGGTCCAGAAGAAACAGGAGCAGGGCGTGGTCGGCGTTGCCGAGAGCGGAGATGCCGACGGTGCGGCCCGCGAGCCCCGCCACGGAGTCGATGGCGCCCGCGTGCGCCGGCGCGGTCGCCAGCGCGAACAGCGGCAGCCGACCGGTGGACGCCACCCGGCGGATCGGAGCGCCGTTGGCAGCCGCCTGCAGCACGACATCGAACGACGTGCCGGCATAGTCGACGGCACCGCCCACTAGCGCCTGCATCGCCGCATTCCCGCCGCGGGTGTAGATGAGTTCGACGGCCAACCCCTGTGCGGCGAAGTGCCCGCGTGCCCGGGCGACCTCGTAGGGGACCACGCACAGGAGCTGGCCGCAGAAGGCGAGCCGGACGGCGGCCGCCCCGTCCCCGCTATCGTTCGCGCAGCCGCTGACGGCCACGACGCCCGCCGCGCCCAGCAGGCTCTTGAGCGTGGTACGCCGGTCCCACTCGGCGCCCGGCGCCGGCCGGTGACGATCCGCCGCATCCGACCCGGTCCGCCGCTCGGCAACCGGCCCCAGCAGCCTCGGATTCGTGGCCTCGCAGCAACCCATGGCGCGGACCATACCACGCGGCGCCTACCCTGCTACGATCGGCGGGCGCCGATGCCTTCCGTCGCACCGTCGAGCTGGCCGAGCACGGAGCGTGCACGCGCGGCGACCATCCTCGTCGCGGTGCTCGTCATGCTGGCCATCGATGCGCTCCCGGAGCCCGCACCGATCGCGCGCGGCGACGAGCTGATCGCGCTGACCAGCCACGGCAAGGCGTGCCTCGCGATCCTCGCTTTCGCCATCACGCTGTGGGTCACCGAGGCGGTCCCGTTCGCCGTCACCGCGCTCTTCGTCCTGCTGCTCATTCCGGTGCTGGGGATTGCCGACTACCCGGCGGCCGTCCGCGCCGGCTTCGGCAATACGCTGATTACGTTCTTCATCGGGGTGCTGCTGCTGTCGACCGGTTTCACCCGATCGGGGCTCGGGACGCGGCTCGTGCTGTACGTGCTGCGCGTCGTCGGGACGCGCACCGACCGCGTGTTGCTCGGCTTCCTGGTGGTCGGCGCGCTGTTGTCGATGTGGATAACCGACATGTCGGTGGCAGCCGTGCTCCTGCCGCTGGGCGTCGGCGTGCTGCGCGACGCGCGACTCGAGCCGCTCAGGAGCAACTTCGGGCGCGCGCTGATGATCTCGTGTGCCTTCGGCCCCCTGATCGGCGGCATCGGCACCCCCGCCGGCGCCGGCGCCAACCTGGCCGCCGTCGGCTACCTGCGCGAGCTGGCCGGCGTCGAGATCACGTTCCTGCGCTGGATGGCGTACGGCGTGCCGGCTGCGCTGCTCATGATCCCGGTGGGTTGGCGCCTCCTGCTGCGTGCCTTCCCGCCCGAGCTGGACCGGCTGCCGATCCGCGACGCCGAGATTGCCGACCGACTGGCGGCGCTCGGACGCCCAAGCCGCCTCGAGATCTGGACGCTCGTCGTCTTCGCGGGCACCATCACCGTCTGGCTGACGACGCCGCTGCTGGCCGCGTGGACGGGCGGTCTGATCGATCCACCACCGCAGGCGGTGGCGCTGGGCGGTGGACTGCTGCTGTTCCTGCCCGGCCTCCGCGTGCTGGTCTGGAAGGAGGCCCAGCGCGACATGGACTGGGGCGGCGTCATCCTGATCGTGGCCGGCCTGTCGCTGGGCGTGATGGTGTTCGAGACGGGGGCGGCGCGCTGGCTGGCGCAGGTCATGCTGGGACGGCTGGCGCTCGTCCCCGACGTGCTGCAGCCGTTCGTCATCGTCCTCGTCGTGGCCGCGCTGCACCTGCTGTTCTCGAGCAACACGGTGACCGGCGCCATCATCATGCCGATCCTGATCGCCCTTGCCCAGGACCTGGGCCTCGACGTCTGGACGGTGGCTGCGCCGGCGGCGTTCACGTCGTCGCTGGCCTTCATCCTCGTAACCGAGAGCCCGACGAACGTGCTGCCATATTCGGCGGGCTACTTCTCCATCCGGGACATGGCACGGGTCGGCATCGTCATGACGGTGGCGGCCGCCGCCTGCGTTACGATCGCCATCGTGACCGTGCGGAGCCTCGGGGGCGGCTAGCAGAGGGCGTGGAGCGTGCGCCGCAGCCCTATCTGATGGAAGCCCCCGGCGCGCGGTGATCGAGCTCGAACCGGAAGGCAACGCGGAACGTCCCGGAACCAGGAAGGAGAGAAGCCATGTCGGACGCAGGTCGACTTGACGTGAGGTTGCTCGCCGCGGCGCTGGCGTGCCTGCTGCTGGCTGCCGGGGCGGCGACCCAGGGCCAGTCGTCGACGACCAATCCATATCGGGCGACCTTCGGCTGGGAGCAACTCCCGGAGGGGCGCGTGCTGGGCACCGTGAGCGGCGCCTTCCCCGACCCGGACGGCCGGCACCTGTGGATCCTCGACCGCTGCGGCGCGAACCAGTGCGCCGGCTCCGACCTCGACCCGATCCTGAAGTTCGACCTCGAGGGCAACCTCGTCGACAGCTTCGGCGCCGGTCTGTTCGGATTCCCCCACGGCTTCTTCCTAGACCACGAGGGCTTCCTGTGGGTGACCGAGGGCGGGTCGCACGGCGACTCGCGCGCGACGCCGGGCGAGCGGATCGGCATCGGCCATCAGGTGCTCAAGCTGAATCAGCGGGGCGATGTGGTGATGCGCCTGGGCGAGGCCGGTGTGTGGGGCGACGACGAGGCGCACTTCAACGGACCGTCGGGCGTGGTGGTGGCGCCCGACGGTGACATCTGGATTGCGGACGGGCACCGGGGCGGGAACAACCGCATCGTCAAGTTCTCGAAGGACGGCACGTTCCTGCTGGCAATCGGCGGCGGGGTCGGGTCGGAGAGCAAGGAGGCCGCCCGCTTCAGCGACCCGCACGACATCAAGATGGACTCGCGCGGGCGCGTCTACGTCGCCGACCGCGGCAACAGTCGCATCCAGGTCTTCGACAGCGACGGAAACCTCCTGCACATCTGGACGCACTACGGCAAGCCGAGCGGCCTGTTCATCGACCGCAACGACATCCTGTATGCCGGCGACGGCCTATCCGGCATGGTCCGCACCGGCCCGCCCGACAACTGGCGCAGCAACCTGGGCTGGGAGAAGGGCATCCGCATCGGCAGCCTGCAGACCGATCAGGCCTGGGTGACGCACTTCGTACCGCATCACGAGGTGGACGTCGGCGCCGGCGTGGAGTTCCTGGGCGTGGACTTCGACGGCAACATCTACGCGGGCGAGGTCAGCCGCAGGCGGCTCGTACGCTACGTCCTGCACCGGCCGTCGGAGCTGCTCGGATTCTGACGGCGACCGCCGGCGGATGCCTTCCGGCGGCGGTCGACGGAACCATGGAGCTGTCGGCGTACGGGCAACGGCTGTTGCGCGACTCCGGGACGCGGTCGCTGATGGCGGACCTCGGTGACGTCGCGGAGGCCGGAGGCGACCTCATGAACCTCGGCGGCGGCACCCCCAGCCGCATCCCGGCGGCCGAGGCGGTGTTCCGCCGCCACATGCAGCGCCTGCTGCAACCCGGCGGTGCATTCGGGCGGGCGATCGGGACGTACGGCGGCCCCGACGGCGACCGCGGCTTCGCCCGCGCCCTGGCTGGTCTGCTCCAGCGCGAGCTCGGCTGGGCAGTGGGCGCACGCAACATCGCCCTGACCAACGGCAGCCAATCCGCCTTCCTGGCCCTGTTCAACCTCCTCGCCGGCCCGGGCAGTGGTGGCCGTCCCGCCCGCCGCGTCCTCCTGCCGCTCACCCCGGAGTACATCGGCTACGCCGACGTCGGCTTCACGCCGGGCCTGTTCACCGCGCGCCGGCCCGCCATCCACGAGCTCGGCGACAGGCTCTTCAAGTACGGGGTGGACTTCGAGGGGCTCGACACCATCGAGAACATCGGCGCCATCTGCCTGTCGCGCCCCACGAACCCGACCGGCAACGTCGTCACCGACGCGGAGGTCGAGCGTCTGCGCGCCGCCGCGCGTGCACGCCGCGTGCCGCTCATTCTGGACACGGCGTACGGGTCGCCGTTCCCCGGCATCCTGTTCAGCGCTGCGACGCCGGTCTGGGACGAGGACACGGTCGTTTGCATGAGCCTGTCGAAGCTGGGGCTGCCTGGGCTGCGGACCGGCATCGTGATCGCGAACGAGGCGATCATCGAGGCGCTCGTCGCCGCCACGGCCATCTTCTGCCTGGCACCGGGCAGTCTCGGACCTGCCCTGGCCACCAATCTGGTCGCGGGCGGCGAGGTGCTCGCCCTGGCCCGCGACGTCATCCGGCCGCACTACGCGGCCCGCGCGCAGCGCGCCCTGGATCGGCTCCGCGCCGGCCTCGAGGGGTACGACGTCCGCATCCACCGGCCGGAGGGTGCGTTCTTCCTGTGGCTGTGGATGCCGGGCCTGCCCATCACCAACGCTGCGCTCTACGAGCGGCTCAAGGCGCGCAGCGTCATCGTCGTCTCGGGCAGCTATTTCTTTCCCGGGCTCGAGGACGACGACTGGCGGCACAAGCACGAGTGCATCCGCATCAGCTACGCCGACGACTGGGGGCGCATCGAACGCGGCCTCGACATCATCGTCGACGAGGTCCGCCGGGCGTACGACGGCCGCGCCCGCGGCGGCGGGTCATGACCCGCCCGGCAACCCGCGCTCACCGGCGCCGGTCGGGGTCGTAGAACGGGGCGTCGCCCTGGATGGTGACGCGGTAGCCGTGGCGTGTCTCCGGGTAGTAGTCCCAGATGGCCAGGTGCTGGGTGCAGCGATTGTCCCACAGGGCGACCGAATGCCGGCGCCACCGAAAGCGGCAGTGGAAGTCGGGCCGCGCACAGTGTCGGAAGAGAAACGCCAGCAGCGCGTCGCTCTCGGGCAGCGGCAGCTCCTTGATGCGCGTCGTGAACCCTTCGTTCACGTAGAGCGCCGGCCGACCGGTGACCGGATGCGTGCGAATGACCGGGTGCTCGGCCGCCGGGTAGCGGTCGTCCCGCAGGTCGCCTGCGCCGTAGCGGCCGCGATAGTACTGCTCGCCCTCGTGGACGGCGGTCAGGCCGGCCAGCATCCGACGCATGCGGTCCGACAGCCCCTCGTACGCCGCGTACATGTTGGCGAACAGCGTGTCGCCGCCCACCGCCGGCAGCTCGACAATCCGCAGGATGCTGGCCATCGGCGGCTCGACGTCACAGGAGACGTCCGAGTGCCACAGGCTCCCCGCGACGAACTCGACCTTGTCGTCGCCGTGGACGACCAGGATTTCCGGATGCTCCGCATCCTTGGGCGCGGCCGGGTGGATGTGCAGCGCGCCGAACCGGCGTCCCAGCGCCTTGTGCTGCTCGAACGTGAGGTCCTGGTCACGAAAGAACAGGACGAGGTGCTGCGCCCAGGCGTCCTTCAATGCCGCCAACACGACGTCGTCGAGCGGCCGGGTCAGGTCGACACCCGACACCTCGGCGCCGATGACCGGGGTGACCGGTTGAATGCGCAGCGCCGTGCCTTGCACGGCCGGCTCCGGCAGGTTGAGCATGGCGTCGGCTGATTATAGCGATTCCCGTTGCCGCAACCCTGAACCTTCGGGCTCGCGAGCGGACCGGGCCGAGTCAACCGGATCGCGGCGGCGCGCCGGCTTGACGCCGACCGGGGGCCTGGTCCAGAATAGTCGGCGATGCGCACGCACGCGCGCTTCGGCGGCGCCTGTTGCTGTTGTATGGAGGCCCCTGCGGGCCCCCGCGCCGCCGGTCGCGTCGTGTTGACGTAAGCCAGACACGCAAACAACCACGCAACGCACGAGACTGAAGGCCTGGGAGGCAGTTGCTTCCCGGGCCTTTTTTGTTTTCCATGGACTACGGACCCAGTCTGATCGGCCTGCTCGTCGGCGTCGTGGTCGGCGCCACGTCGACCGGCGGCGGCGCGCTGCTCACCCCCGCTCTGATCCTGATCTCTCGCGTTCCCGCGTCGATCGCGATCGGCTCCGACGTCCTGATCGCGAGCTGCATGAAACTGGTAGGCGGCGGCATCTACGCGCGGCGGGGCGAAGTGCACTGGCAGACCGTCGGGCATCTTGCGCTCGGCTCCATCCCGGGCGCCATCGCCGGCATCCGGGTTCTCGACCGCCTGCCCGCGCACGTGCTCGACGCGTACCTGAGCCGCGGGCTGGGGATTGTCCTGATGGCCGCCGGCGCGGCCGTGCTCGTCCGCTTCACGCTCGGTGCCCGGACGCATCCCCGGCATGCTCCGCGGCTGCCGGTGACCGTGGCGCTCGGCTTCGCGACCGGCATGCTCGTGAGCATGACCAGCATCGGCAGCGGCTCGCTGCTGCTGTGCGTGCTGGCCCTCTGCTATCCGCTCCGCGCCACCACCCTGGTCGGCACCGACCTGGTGCATGCCCTGCTGCTCTCGTCGGTTGCGACCGTCGGCCACGGCCTGGCAGGTCGCGTCGACGTGGCACTGGCCGGCACGGTGCTGATGGGGGCCGTACCGGGCGTGCTCATCGGGGCCCGACTGGCGACGGCCGTGCCGGAGCGCGCGCTGCGAGCGGGTCTCGCCGTCGCGCTGATTGCCATCGGCCTGCAGCTTGCGATCTTCACTGCGTCGCCGGCCCAGGCCGAATCCCCGGCGCCAATTGCACAGGAAGGAAACATCTCGTGGCACGGAGCACCCTGATTCCGCAGACCGACGCCGGCATCGACAGCGACGACCTCGAGCGCCAGGCGGCGGTGCTCGAAGGGCGGACGCCGCTCGACGTGCTGCGCTGGGCGGCCGATCGATACGCGCCCCGGGTGACGTTCGCAACCGGGTTCGGTCCGGAAGGCTGCGTGCTGATCGACCTCGTGGGCCGTCACCGCCTGCCGATCGACATCTTCACGCTGGACACGGAGCTGCTCTTCCCGGAGACCCGCGAGCTGTGGAGGCGGTTGGAGCAACGCTACGAGGTCACGATTCGGGGCGTGAAGCCGGCGCTCACCGTTGCCGGCCAGGCCGCGGCGCACGGCGAGCGCCTTTGGCAGCGCGATCCCGGCCGCTGCTGCGAGCTGCGCAAGGTCGTACCGCTGCGGGCGGAGCTCGAAAAAGTCGCGGCGTGGATCACCGCCATTCGGCGCGACCAGACGCCGCAGCGCGCATCCGCACTCGTCACCGAGTGGGACGCGAAGTTCGGCATCGTCAAGATCAACCCGCTGGTGCGATGGACCCGGCACGACGTGTGGGCACACCTGCTTGCGCACGACGTGCCGTACAACCCGCTTCACGACCGGGGCTATCCGAGCATCGGCTGCCAGCCGTGTACCAGTCCGGTGGGCGCCGGGGAGGATGACCGGGCCGGGCGCTGGCGCGGCAGCGCGAAGACCGAGTGCGGGCTGCACGGTCCGGCCGGGCCGGTTACACCGGCTGCGCGCGAGGCGTAAACGGGATGCAGCGCCCGTCGAATGCGGCGGGGTCTTGCGTCACGGGCTGGTAAGATGCTGTTTCCGGTCTTCCTGAAGCTGACGGGCCGCAACGTGCTGATCGTCGGCGGAGGCCCGGTCGCCGCGACGAAGCTCGGCGCCCTGCTGGCCGCCGGTGCCGCAGTGCGGGTGGTCGCCCCCCACGTCACCGCCGCGATCGAGCGGCCCGGCGTGGCGGTCGAGCGGCGGCCCTTCGAGCCGTGCGATCTGGACGACGCGTGGCTCGTGGTCGCGGCGGCGACGCCGGAGGTCAACCGGCGGGTCGCGGCCGCGGCGGCGACGCGCCGCGTGTTCGTGAACGCCGTGGACGATCCGGCCAACGCCAGTGCGTACCTCGGGGGCGTCGTGCGGCGGGCCGGCGTCACGTTCGCCATCTCGACCGACGGGCGGGCGCCCGCGCTGGCGGGGCTCCTGCGCGAGGGATTGGAGGCGCTGCTGCCGGAAGCGGAACTCGAGCAGTGGCTCGCGACGGCTGCGCGCGAGCGGCCGGCGTGGCGTGCGCAGGGCATCCCGCTGGAGAAGCGCCGGTCGCTGCTGCTCGAGGCCCTGGTGCGCCGCTACAGCGGCGCCCCCGACGGCTGACACGGCTCCCGGTAGGGGAACCGCCGCAGGTTCACGCCGGGCGCGGTCGAGCACGAGCGCGAGAGACAGATGACGGGACTCGTTTCGCTGGTGGGCGCGGGACCGGGCGACCCCGAGCTGCTCACGCTGCGGGCGGCGCACCGGCTGCAGGCCGCCGACCTGGTGCTGTACGACGCGTTGGTGGCTCGTGAGATCGTCGCGCTTGCACCACATGCCCAGTGTTTCTGCGTGGGCAGGCGCGCCGGAGCCAAGTCCGTCAGCCCGACCGCCATCCAGCGGCTGATGATTCGGGGCGCACGCCAGGGCAAGCGGGTGGTGCGGCTCAAATGCGGCGACCCGTTCGTGTTGGGGCGTGGCGGCGAGGAAGCGGTTGCCGTGTGCGAGGCAGGACTGCCCTGCGAGATCGTGCCGGGCGTCACGAGCGTCGTTGCGGCGCCGGCGCTCGCCGGGGTACCGTTGACGCACCGCGGCCTGGCATCGGGCTTCCTCGTGGTCTCCGGCCACGCCGAGGCAGCGTTCGGGCCAATCCTGGACACGGCCGCGCCGCAGTCCGTGACGATTGTCGTGCTGATGGGGCTGGCGCAGCGGCGGCAGATTGCGGCGCGGCTCCTGGAGCGCGGCTGGCGGTCGGGGACGCGCGCGGCTGTCGTGCTCGCGGCCGGCACGCGCGCGATGCGAACCTGGAGCGGGCGGCTGGACGAGTTGGGTGCCGCCCCCCTCGACCTGTCCGGGCGGCCACCCGGGACCATCGTCGTCGGAGACGTCGTGGGCTTGCGTTCCCTGACCACGGCCGCCGAGCCGCCCGGGCTCACCGCGCCCGCGGCGGCGGTGGGCGGCTGCGCGGTGCCTGTGGCGAAAACCCGTCCGAGAGGTGTGACGTGACGTGGAAACAGACGCTGGCCGACCGGATGCCGGCGGAGCTCGCCGCCGAGATCGAGACGTTCGAGAACCAGATCGCCCTGCGCAGCCAGGGCAAGATCGACGAGAAGGTCTTTGCCGAGACACGTCTGCGGCGCGGTGTCTACGGTCAGCGGTACGACAACGGCCGCCGCAACGACGGCACCGGGACGCGCCCGCTGGCGTACCCGCCCGACCGCCTCACCAAGGGCCCGGACACCGTCTGGGACGCGCCGGGCATGATGCGGATCAAGATCCCGTTCGGCGGGCTCACGCCCGACCAGATGGACACGCTGGCCGACCTCGCCGAGGAGTATAGCGACGAGGTCTGCCACATCACGACCCGCCAGGACGTCCAGCTCCACTTCGTGCACATCGACGATACCCCCGACCTGATGCGGCGCCTGGCGGCCGTCGGCATCACCACGCGTGAGGCGTGCGGCAACACGGTGCGCAACGTGACGGCGTGCCCCCTCGCCGGCGTCTGCCGCGACGAGGTCTTCGACGTCACCCCGCACGCGCACGCCTGCATGCGCTTCCTGCTGGGCCATCCCGACTCGCAGGACTTCGGCCGCAAGTTCAAGGTGGCGTTCTCGGGGTGCAGCGAGCACGCGTGCGGGCTGGTCTCGATGCACGACCTGGGTCTGGTGGCGGCCACCCGCACGGTCGACGGCAAGCCGCGGCGCGGCTTCGTGACGTATGTCGGAGGCGGACTGGGCGCCGTACCCCATCAGGCCAAGCTCTTCGACGAATTCCTGCCGGAGGAGGAGCTCCTGCCGCTGGCGCAGGCCATCGCGCGCGTGTTCGCCCGGCTGGGCGAGAAGAAGAATCGCGCCCGGGCGCGCATCAAGTTCCTGGTGGCCCAGCTCGGCGTCGACGAGTTCAAGCGGCTGGTCCTGGAGGAGCGCGCCGGACTGGCGGACGATCCGCGCTGGCGCGCGCACATCGCGGCGGCAGCCACCGCCGGCGAGAAGCCGCTGAAGCCGGGGGTGGCGCTCAACGGCGGCGCCGTCCCGGACGGCTTCGCCGACTGGCTGCGCACCAACGTCTATCGTCAGCGCCAGGCCGGCTACGCGGCGGCAACGGTCACCCTGCCGCTCGGCGACCTGAGCGCCGGGCAGATGCGCGAGCTGGCGGCGATTGCCCGGCGTTATGTCGGCGACGCGGTGCGCACGACCGTGGAGCAGAACATCGTGCTGCGCTGGGTCAGCGAAGCCGATCTGCCGGACCTGTACCGCGACCTGGGGGCGGCCGGACTCGGCGAGCCGGGCGCCGGGACCCTGAGCGACGTGACGGCCTGTCCGGGCACGGACACGTGCAAGCTCGGCATCGCGTCGTCGCGCGGCCTCGCGGCCGAGCTGCGCGCCCGGTCGAGCAGCCGCGACGAACGGCCGCCCGACGCCGTCGGCGGTTTGCGCATCAAGACGAGCGGCTGCTTCAACTCGTGCGGCCAGCACCACGTCGCCGACCTCGGGTTCTACGGGGTCAGCCGGACGGTGGACGGCTACACCGTGCCGCACTTCCAGGTGGTGCTGGGCGGCCAGTGGACCGCCAACGCGGGCGCGTACGGCTTGGCGATCGGCGCGGTCCCCTCCAAGCGCGTCCCCGAGGCCGTCAGCCGGATCACCCGCCGCTTCGTCGCCGAGCGCCAGTCGGACGAAACGTTCCAGCAGTTCACTCAGCGGGTGGGAAAGCGCGCGCTGAAGGAAATGCTCACGGACCTGATGAAGGTGCCGTCGCACGCGGAACGCCCCGAGTTCTACTCGGATTGGGGGGACCCGCGCGAGTTCACGCTCGGCGACATGGGCGTCGGCGAGTGCGCCGGCGAGGTCGTCTCGCTCACCGAGTTCGATCTGGCGGCCGCCGAAGCGCAGGTGTTCGAGGCGCAGCTCGAGCTCGAGGAGGGCAGGCACGAGGAGGCCGACCGTCTGGCCTACGACGGCATGCTGCTCGCCGCGCGCGGCCTCGTCAAGACGGAGTTCGTCGACATCTCCGACGACCCCGACGCGATCGTCGCCGAGTTCCGCGCCCGCTTCTTCGACACGAAGCGGTTCTTCGACCAGTACGCCGGCGGCAAGTTCGCCATGTACCTGTTCCGGCGCCACGCAGCCGCCCCGCGGCAGCAGACGCCGGAACGGGCGCGGCAGCTCGTCGAGGAGGCACAGCTGTTCCTCGAGGCGAGCCACGCCTGCCGAGCCCGCCTGGCGGCCGGCGGGACGGGCGACGCCGTGACGCAGGTGCCGGCACGATGAGGCAGCCCGTCGACGACCTGCAGCGCTGCGGGCTGAAGGTCTTCTTCGAGCCCGAGGCCAAGCCGGACGTCCGCGCGTTCATTCCGATATTCCACCGCTGGATTCAGACCGACGCGGTCGACGGTCTGCTGATCGACGTCGCCGACTACACGCACCTTACGGACGGCCCCGCGGTCCTGCTGGCCGGCCACGAGGGCAACTACGCAATCGACAGGACGGAGGGCCGGCTGGGGCTCTACTACCACCGCAAGCGGCCGGCTGCCGGAACGCTCGTCGAGCGTCTCGCGTTGCACGCCCGCATACTGCTGGCGGCCGCCGTCCGCCTGGAATCGGACGCGGAAGGCGGAGCGTGCCGCTTCGCGGGCAGCGAGCTGGAGTTCGTGGCGCACGATCGGCTGCGCGCCCCGCCGGTGCCTGCAACCGTCGCGGCGCTGCGCCCCCACCTCGCGGCGCTCGGCCGCGTGCTGTTCGGGGACGACGCGGAGGAAGTGGCGGAGCCTGCGGGGATGATGGGCAGTCGAATCCGGCTGGTGCTCCGCTCACGGCGTGCCGTGGCACTCTCCGAACTCCTTGAACGGGTTTCCTGACACGTGCGCGGCCGGCCTCGTCCGGCTCGTCGGCGTTCCCGCCCGTCGGGGCGGCGGCCTGCAGTCGCGCCTGCCTTCTATTCGATATTCTTATACAAGACATTCTCGCTATTAGCGGACGTGTGCTAGAGTAGCTCCTGCGATGCACCTCGAGTCGCTCAGCATCTTCTGCGACGTAGTCCGCTGCCGGAGCTTCTCGCGGGCAGCGGCGGTGCATTCGGTGAGTCAGTCGGCCGCCAGCCAGGCGGTGCGGCAGATCGAGCAGCGGCTGGGCACGCAGCTCATCGATCGGTCCACGCGGCCGTGGCGGCTGACGCCGGAGGGCAAGGTGTTTTTTCAAGGGTGCCAGGAGATCCTCGAGCGCTACCACGAGCTCGAGGACGCGGTGCAGCGGCGCCAGCACCCGTCGGGATACACCGTGCGGGTGGCATCCATTTATTCAGTCTCGCTGCACTATCTGAGCGGCTACGTCGATCGGTTCCAGCATCAGGTGCCCGGCGCCACGGTGGACATCGCCTATATGCATCCGGACCAGGTCTACGAGCGCATTCTGAGCGACCAGGCGGACCTGGGCCTCATCTCGTTCGCACACCCTGGACGGGGCTTCACGGCCATCCCCTGGAAGCGCCAGACGATGGCGGTGGCGTGTCTGCCCGGCCACCGCTTCGCGCGCCTGGCGCGCGAGCCGCGCGGCCTGCTCCCGCGGGACCTCGCCGGCGAATCGTTCGTCACGTTCGACCGCGGCCTGCCGGTGCGCCGGGAGATCGACCGCTTCCTGCGGAAGCACGAGGTCGACATGACGGTCGTGGCGGAATTCGACAACATCGAGAACATCAAGCAGGCCGTCGAGGACGGCGCCGGCGTGGCCATCCTGCCGGTGCCGACCCTGCGCCAGGAGGTGCGGCGGCACGCGCTCGTCACGGTGCCGTTCAGCGCCGCCGCGGACGGGGTGCCGCTGGTCCGGCCGCTCAGCATCGTGCACCGGCGCAAGCGGCGCCTCAACCCGGCCGTCACGGAGTTCATCGAGCTGCTGTGCCAGGCAGACGACGCGCCCGAGGCGGCGCAGCCCACCACCGGGCCGGGGCCGGACGCGCTCGCGGCACGCGAGGCCGCGTGGACCGGGTAGGCACCTGCAGCGCGGCAGCGTGCGGGCGCCCGTGGGCGCCGCAAAGTACAAGGTAGACCGTATGAGCAGACTCCACGTTGCGCCCCAGGGACTCTACGACCCGCGGCACGAGCACGACTCGTGCGGCGTAGGCTTCGTGGTGAACATCAAGGGGCGGAAGTCCCATCAGCTCGTGCGCCAAGCGTTCGAGGTCGTCATCAACCTGCTCCACCGCGGGGCGTGCGGCTGCGAGACGAACACGGGCGACGGCGCCGGGATGCTGATCCAGCTCCCGCACAAGTTCTTCCTGCGGGAAGCGGAGCGGGCGGGGATCGATCTCCCGGAACCGGGCGCCTACGGCGTCGGCATGGTGTTTCTCCCGCGGGACGCCGGGGAGCGCGCGCGCGTCGAGGATCTGTTCGGTCGCATTGTGACGGAGGAGGGCCAGGAGCTGCTGGGCTGGCGCGACGTGCCGACCGACGATTCGCACCTCGGCCGGACCGCGCGCAGCGGCGAACCGGTCATGCGCCAGATCCTGATCGGGCGCGGACCGGCGCTCGCGCCGCACGCCGACGCGCACGCGCGCTTCGAGCGCAAGCTCTACGTCATCCGCAAGCGGGTCGCCCGGGCGGTGGAGCGGCTCGGGCTGCGCGAGGGGCACCTGTTCTATGTGGCGAGCCTGTCGTCGAACACGATCGTCTACAAGGGCATGCTCATCGCGGATCAGATGGAGACGATGTTCCCCGATCTGTCCGATCCGGCGGTCGAGTCGGCGCTCGCGCTCGTGCATCAGCGCTTCTCGACGAACACGTTTCCCTCTTGGCCCCTGGCACATCCGTACCGCTATGCGGCGCACAACGGCGAGATCAACACGCTGCGCGGCAACATCAACTGGATGCGGGCCCGCGAGGCGCTGTGCCGCTCCGATTTGTTCGGCGACGACCTGCAGAAGCTGTTTCCCCTCATCCGTGAAGGCCAGAGCGACACGGCCACGTTCGACAATGTGCTCGAGTTCCTCGTGCTGACCGGCCGCCCCCTCGCGCACGCCGTCCTGATGATGATCCCGGAGCCGTGGAGCAACCACGAGTCGATGAGCCCCGAACGGCAGGCGTTCTACCGCTACCACGCCTCGCTCATGGAACCCTGGGACGGGCCCGCGTCGATTGCCTTCACGGACGGAACGGCCATCGGTGCCGTGCTCGACCGCAACGGCCTGCGGCCGTCCCGCTACTACGTGACCCGGGACGACATGGTGATCATGGCGTCCGAGGTCGGCGTGCTGGACGTGCCGCCCGAGAACGTCCTGGTCAAGGAGCGGCTGCACCCCGGTCGCATCTTCCTGGTCGACACGGCGCAGGGGCGGATCATCGACGACGCCGAGATCAAGGCCAGCCTGGCCGCGGAGCATCCGTACGGCGAGTGGCTGGCGCGCGAGATGGTCCATCTCGACGATCTGCCGGCGGCCGACTACAGCCCCCCGCCGGCGCGTGAATCGGTCCGTCGGCGCCAGCGGGCATTCGGCTATACGGAGGAGGACCTGCGCATCCTCGTCGGCCCGATGGGCGTCGCGGGCACCGAGCCGATCGGCTCGATGGGCACCGACACGGCGCTCGCGGTCCTGTCCGATCGGTCCCGGCTGCTCTACGACTATTTCAAGCAGCTGTTCGCCCAGGTGACCAACCCGCCGCTGGATGCCATCCGCGAAGAGCTGGTAACCGACATGGGCTCGACGCTCGGCTCGGAGCGGAATCTGCTCCAGCCCGAGCCGGCGTCCTGCCGCCAGATCCGGATCGACCATCCGGTCCTCGACAACGACCAGCTGGCCACGCTCCGCGCGGTGTCGGATCCGGCCTTCCGGTCGGTCACGCTGCCCATGCTGTTTCCTCCCGCGGAAGGCACCGCCGGCCTCGAGCGGGCCATGGAGACGCTTTGCCGGCGCGCCAGCGAGGCGGTGGCGCACGGTCACAGCCTGATCGTGCTGTCGGACCGCGGCGTCGACCGCGACCACGCGCCGGTGCCGGCGCTGCTGGCGACGGCCGGCGTGCACCACCACCTCGTGCGCGAGGGAACCCGCACGCGCTGCTCGCTGATCGTCGAATCGGGCGAGGCGCGCGAAGTCCACCACATGGCCCTGCTGCTCGGGTACGGCGCCGGCGCCATCAACCCGTACCTCGCCTTCGAGACCCTCGAGGACCTGATTCTCGAGGGCACGCTGGGCGACAGCGATGTCGGCACGGCCATCCGGCACTACATTGCAGCCTGCACCAAGGGCGTCCTCAAGGTGATGTCCAAGATGGGGATCTCGACGCTGCAGAGCTACCGCGGCGCGCAGATCTTCGAGGCCGTGGGCCTCAACAAGGAGTTCGTCGACCGCTACTTCACGTGGACGGCCTCGCGCCTGGAAGGCATCGGCATCGAGACGGTGGCGACCGAAGTGGTTCGCCGGCATGGTCTGGCCTATCCCGAGCGCGGACGCGACGACGACCAGCTCGATTCGGGCGGGGAGTATCAGTGGCGCCGTGACGGCGAGTACCACCTGTTCAACCCGGAGACCGTCTTCAAGCTGCAGCATGCGGCGCGCAGCGGCCAGTACGCGATCTACCGGGACTACGCGCGCCTGGTCAACGACCAGAGCCGCAAGCGGGCCACGCTGCGCGGTCTGTTCGAGCTGTGCCCTGCTGACGAGCCGGTGCCGATCGAGGAGGTCGAGCCGGTCGAGAACATCCTCACGCGGTTCGCGACGGGCGCCATGTCGTACGGCTCCATCAGCCAGGAGGCGCACGAGACGCTGGCCATTGCAATGAACCGCCTCGGCGGCAAGTCGAACACGGGTGAGGGCGGCGAGGACCCGGACCGCTACACGCCCGACCCGAACGGCGACCTGCGGCGCAGCGCGGTCAAGCAGGTCGCGTCCGGCCGCTTCGGGGTGACGAGCGAGTACCTGGTCAACGCCGACGACCTGCAGATCAAGATGGCGCAGGGCGCGAAGCCCGGCGAAGGCGGTCAGCTGCCGGGCTTCAAGGTGTACCCGTGGATTGCCAAGGTCCGCTATTCGACACCGGGGGTGGGACTCATCTCGCCGCCGCCGCACCACGACATCTACTCGATCGAGGACCTGGCCCAGCTGATTCACGACCTCAAGAACGCGAACCCGCACGCCAGAATCCACGTGAAACTGGTGGCGGAGGTCGGCGTCGGTACCGTTGCGGCCGGCGTCTCCAAGGCACATGCCGACGTCGTGCTCATCTCCGGGCACGACGGTGGCACCGGCGCGTCGCCGCAGACCAGCATCAAGCATGCGGGCGCCCCCTGGGAGCTGGGGCTGGCCGAGACGCAGCAGGTCCTGGTCCTCAACGATCTGCGGGACCGGATCGTCGTGCAGGTCGACGGACAGATGAAGACGGGACGCGACGTCGTCATCGCCGCGCTGCTGGGCGCCGAGGAGTACGGCTTCTCGACCGCGCCGCTGGTGGTGTCCGGCTGCATCATGATGCGCGTCTGTCATCTCGACACCTGCCCGGTCGGCGTCGCCACCCAGAACCCGGCGCTGCGGAAGCACTTCACGGGCAGGCCGGAGTTCGTCGAGAACTACTTCCGGTTCGTGGCCGAAGAGGTGCGCGAGCTGATGGCCGAGATGGGTTTCCGCACGCTGGACGAGATGATCGGCCGCTCGGACCGCCTCGACTTCAAGGCGGCGGTCGATCACTGGAAGGCCAAGGGACTCGACCTGTCGCCGATCCTGCACCAGCCGGACGTGCCGGCCACGGTCGGCCGGCGTTGCGTGCAGGCGCAGGACCACGGGCTGGACAAGGCGCTCGACAACGAGCTGATCCGCCGCGCGGAGGACGCGCTCGCGCACGGCCGAACGGTCGAGTTCAGTCTCCCGATCCGCAACGTCAACCGCACCGTCGGCACGATGCTGGGGTCGGAGCTGACGCGCCGGCGCGGCGCCGCGGGTCTGCCCGACGACACGATCCGGATAAACTTCACCGGCTCGGCCGGCCAGAGCTTCGGGGCCTTCGTCCCGCGCGGCATCTCGCTGAGCATCGAAGGTGACGCGAACGACTACTGGGGCAAGGGACTGTCGGGCGGCCGACTCGTGATCCACCCGCCGCGCCGGTCGCCGTTCGTGGCCGAAGACAACATCATCATCGGCAACGTCGCGCTGTACGGCGCCACCGGCGGCACGGCTTTCGTGCGGGGTGTCGCCGGCGAGCGATTCTGCGTGCGCAACAGCGGCGCCCACGCCGTCGTCGAGGGCATCGGCGACCACGGCTGCGAGTACATGACGGGGGGGCGCGCCGTGATACTGGGGCGCGCCGGACGCAACTTCGCCGCGGGCATGAGCGGCGGCATCGCCTACGTCCTGGACGAGGACGCGGACTTCGAGCGGCGCTGCAATCCCGGCATGGTCGACCTCGACGAGCTTGCCGACGACGACGAGGCGTTCGTTCGCCGGCTCGTCGGCCGGCACGTCGAGCTGACCGGCAGCACGCGCGGCCGACGGGTGCTCGACGACTGGGCGGCCTGCCGCGCGCGCTTCGTCAAGGTGATGCCGCGCGACTACAAGCGGGTGTTGGCCGCAGAGGCCCGGGCACGCGCGGAGTCGCGCGAGCCGGAGTTCGCGGAACTGATCGGCGCGGCCTCGTAGCCGCCTGCATACGATGGGGAAACTGAAGGGATTCATCGAGATAGAACGCCGCAAGGCACCCACGCGACCGGTCGACGAGCGGGTCCGCGACTGGCGCGAGGTCTACCTGCCGTACCGGACGTCCGACCTGCGCGCCCAGGGGGCACGCTGCATGGATTGCGGCATACCGTTCTGCCACCAGGGCTGCCCGCTGGGGAACCTCATCCCGGACTGGAACGACCTGGTCTACCGCGGCAAGTGGCAGGAGGCAATCGAGCGGCTGCACAAGACGAACAACTTCCCGGAATGGACCGGACGCCTGTGTCCCGCCCCCTGCGAGGGATCGTGCGTGTTGGCCATCGACCGCGAGGCGGTGACCATCAAGTCGATCGAGCTCTCGATCATCGAGCGCGCGTTCGAGGACGGACAGGTCAGGGCAGCGGTGCCGGCGACCCGGACCGGCCGGACGGTCGCGGTCATCGGCTCCGGGCCGGCCGGTCTGGCCGCAGCCGACCAGCTCAACCGGGCCGGCCATACGGTGACCGTGTTCGAGAAATCCGACCGCATCGGCGGCCTGCTGCGCTACGGCATACCCGAGTTCAAGATGGAGAAGCGGTTCCTCGACCGCCGGCTGGACCTCCTGGAGGCGGAGGGGGTCAGGTTCCGCACGAGCGTCCACGTCGGCGTGGACGTGCCCGTCGCGGATCTCCGGTCGCAGCACGACGCGCTGGTCCTGGCCGGCGGCGCGGGCTGGCCGCGCGATCTGCAGGTGCCAGGCCGGGAGCTGAACGGCATCCATTTTGCCATGGAATATCTCACCCAGCAGAACCGTCTCTGCGAGGGTGACGTCGTGCCTTCCGAGCAGATCATCTCGGCGACCGGCAAGCGTGTGGTCATCATCGGCGGCGGCGATACGGGCGCCGACTGTCTCGGCACCGTGCACCGCCAGGGGGCGGCGTCCGTCGCGCAGTTCGAGCTCCTGCCCCGCCCGCCCGACACGCGCGCGCCGGAGAACCCCTGGCCCGACTGGCCCCACGTCTTTCGGGTGTCCGCGGCCCACGAGGAAGGCGGCGAACGGGTCTACGCCGTGTCCACACAGCGCTTTGCGGGCGACGCCGCGGGACACGTCAGCGCGCTGCACGCGAACAAGGTGGAGATGCGCCGCGACAACGGCCGTCCCGTCTTCGAACCGATTCCCGGCAGCGAGTTCGCGATGCCGGTCGACCTGGTACTGCTGGCCATGGGCTTTCTGGGACCCGATCGGCCGGGCATGTTGACGGAACTCGGCGTGCGCCTGACCGAGCGCGGCAACGTGTGGCGCGACGAGACGTGGATGACCAGCGTACCCGGCGTCTTCACGGCCGGCGACATGCAGCGGGGCCAGTCGCTCATCGTGTGGGCGATCGCCGAGGGGCGCAGCGCTGCCAGGGGCGTCGACGCGTTCCTGATGGGCTCGTCCAATCTGCCGGCACCGCTCTGACGCACCCGTGAGGAAGCCGTCTGCAACCGAGGTCGCGCCGCTCGCCCTGCTTGCCGATATCAATGCCGAACTCGTCGGCGCCCGCCACGGCAGGGCGGGCCTGCAGCGGGCGCTGGAGATTCTGGCGCAGCGCCGGCGGGTGCTGCAGGCCACGGTCGTCCTGAAGGACCCGGACTCCGACCAGTTGCAGATCGCCGCGTCGCAGGGGCTGACCCCGGAAGGTGAGCGCGCCACGTGGGCCATCGGCGAGGGCGTGACGGGGCGCGTGGTCCAGACGGGGCGGCCGGTGGTCATCCCCCAGATCAGCCAGGAACCGATGTTCCTGCATCGCACGGGCCGGCGGCGGCGCAGCGGGCGCTCGGACACCAGCTTCCTGTGCGTGCCGATCCCGGGTGACAAGAAGGCCATCGGCGCGTTCAACGTGGACCTCGCCTTCCGGAAGGACCGGAACTACGACCAGGACCTGCAATGGTTCCGGGTGGTGGCGACGATGATCGGGCAAGCCATCCGCCTCAAGCAGATGGTCGAGGCCGAACGCCAGCGGCTCCTCGACGAGAACGCCCACCTGAAGGAGGAGCTCAAGGAACGCTACGACTTCTCCCACATCGTAGGGACGAGCGGCCCCATGCGTCAGGTCTTCGAGCAGATCGCGCGCGTCGCCTCGACAAACACCACGGTGTTGATCCGGGGCGAGTCGGGCACGGGGAAGGAGCTCATCGCGCACGCCATCCACTACAGCTCCGCGCGAGCCAGAAAGCCGTTCGTCAAGGTCAGCTGTGGAGCCCTGCCGGACTCGCTCATCGAGTCGGAACTGTTCGGCTACGAGCGGGGCGCCTTTACCGGGGCAACCACCCGCAAGAAGGGCCGCTTCGAGCTCGCCGACGGCGGGACGCTCTTCCTGGACGAGATCGGCGACGTCAACCTGTCGACCCAGGTGAAGCTGCTCCGCGTGCTGCAGGAGCGGGAGTTCGAGCGGCTGGGAGGCACCGAACCCATCCAGGCCGACGTGCGGCTCGTGGCCGCGACCAACACCGACCTGGAGAAGGCCATCGCCGCGGGCACGTTTCGCGAAGACCTGTACTACCGGCTCAACGTATTCACGATCTTCGTGCCGCCGCTGCGCGAACGCAGGACGGACATCCTGCTGCTGGCCGACCACTTCCTCGAGAAGTACGCGATCGAGCACGGGCGCAGCATCAAGCGCATCTCCACGCCGGCCATCGACATGCTCATGGCCTACCACTGGCCCGGGAACGTCCGCGAGCTGCAGAACATCATCGAGCGCGCGGTGCTGGTCTGCGACGGCGCCGTCGTGCACGGCCACCATCTGCCGCCGACGCTCCAGACCAGCGAGGCGTCAGGCACGGTCACCGGCATGTCCCTGTCCGGTGCGGTGGCAGCCTACGAGAAGGACCTGATACAGGATGCGCTCAAGACCACGCGCGGCAATCGCGTCAGGGCGGCCATGCTGCTCGACTCGACGGAGCGGATCATCAGTTACAAGGTGAAAAAGTACCATATCGATTGCCGCCGTTTCCGCAGGTAGCGCTGCTGGGCTACAAATATGTATGATCGGGGCCGATGACGACATTATTGTCAAACCCGCGCCGCACTACGAGACAAACCAGCCGTTTTCCGTTCCTTCGCCTGACGCCCCGACCCGCGCTTCCGCGCCCTGCCTGAAGCTCGTCTGCCAGCTTTCGCAGCTGCCTGCCGAGCGGCTGCCAGCCGGGCGGTGCGAACGACAGTAGTGTCGTTTCATTTTCCGATAAACTACATTTTCGTATTTCCATCCCACCACCCGGATTCGCGTGGCAACCGTACGCCCCCGATTCGCGGCGCGTTTCGTCGATCCACTGCGGCAAGAGTTGGCCCGCATCTTGCAGTGAAGTAGGGCACCCGTACCGGCCGCACGAACCGTGGCACCGGGCACGGCATGCGCCGACGGGCAACGCGTTCACACGACCGTACTGGAGAGTGGCCATGAAACTCATCACCGCCATCATCAAGCCTCATACGCTGGACGAAGTGCGGGACGCCCTGTCGAAAGAGGGCATCCAGGGGCTCACCGTCACCGAGGTTCGCGGCTTCGGCCGGCAGAAGGGACACACGGAGATCTATCGGGGCGCCGAGTACTCCGTCGACTTCGTCCCCAAGATCAAGGTCGAGATCGTGACCGACGACGAGCGGGTCGAGAGCGTCGTCGCGGTCATCACCGAGTCGGCGCGGACCGGCGAGATAGGCGACGGCAAGATCTTCGTCAGCGACATGGGCGAGGCCGTCCGCATCCGAACCGGGGAAGCCGGCGCGGCGGCGCTCTAGCAGCCCGTGGTGAAACCCGTCATGCAGTTCGAGGAACCCATCATGAAGAAACGTTCCGGGAATTCGTTCGTGCGATACGGCGCACTGGCACTCCTGCTGCTGGTGCTGACGCCATACCTGGGGTACGCGCAGGAAACCTCTCCGGAGATGTTCACGACCAACAACACCTGGATGCTCGTGGCCACGTTCCTGGTGTTCATCATGCACCTCGGATTCGCGTGTCTCGAGTCCGGGCTGACGCAGGCCAAGAACTCGGTGAACATCCTCTTCAAGAACACCGCGGTCGTCTCCATCGGGCTGGTCACCTACGCTGTCGTGGGCTTCAACCTGATGTACCCGGGTGACTTCTCGCTCGGGCAGTTCCTCGGTTTCGCCGGCTTCGGCCTCGACCCGGGCCCCGAGGGCAACACCGCGGCCTACGCGGACGGCGGCTACACCTACTGGACGGACTTCATCTTCCAGGCGATGTTCGCGGCCACCGCCGCCACCATCGTGTCCGGCGCCGTGGCCGAGCGCATCAAGCTCTCCTCCTTCCTGGTGTTCACCACCGTCTACGTCGCGTTCATCTACACGATTGCCGGTTCGTGGAAGTGGGGCGGCGGCTGGCTCGACGCCCTGGGCTTCTACGATTTCGCGGGCTCCACGCTGGTGCACTCGGTGGGCGGTTGGGGCGGCCTGGCGGGCATCATTGTCCTGGGCCCGCGGCTGGGCAAATACGCGAACGGCAGAATCAAGGTAATCGCCGGGCACAACATGCCGCTGGCCACCATCGGGGTCTTTCTCCTGTGGCTGGGGTGGTTCGGATTCAACGGCGGCTCGGTGCTCAGCGCGGATCCCGAGCTGGTGTCGCTGGTATTCGTCACCACCTCCCTGGCGGCGGCGACCGGCGTGCTCGGCGCCATGGCAGCCTCGTGGGGCATTCAGCACAAGCCGGATCTCTCCATGATCCTCAACGGCGCGCTGGCCGGCCTGGTGGGTATCACCGCCGGGGCCGACGTCGTGAGCGTCAACGCGGCGATGCTCATCGGCTTCATCGCGGGCCTCATCGTCGTCGGCTCGGTGATCTTCATCGACCGCCGGCGTCTCGACGATCCGGTCGGCGCCGTGTCGGTGCACCTCGTATGCGGTGTGTGGGGCACGCTGGCCGTCGGGATCTTCAGTGCCGACCACTCGCTGCTGACCCAGTTGATCGGCGTACTCGCCTACGGCGCCTTCTCGTTCGCCGCGGCGCTGCTCATCTTCTTCGCGCTCAAGCTGGCCATGGGACTGCGGGTCAGCGCCGACGAGGAGCGCCTGGGCCTCGACGTCGGCGAGCACGGCATGGAGGCGTACGGCCTCCGCATCGGAGATTGACCGTCATGAACAAGGCAGATAACTCGAGCAGGGCACAGAGAAAGGTCGGGACAATGACACGAGCAGACGCGAGGCGGCGAACCACCCGAACGATTCCCGTCGTGCTGGCGGCAGCCACGTTGCTGGCTGCACCCGCGGCGGCACAGGATGCTCCGAACACGGGAGCAATCTCGGTCGGCGCGGGTATCGACTTCGCGACCTCCTACTACTTCCGCGGCATCGTCCAGGAAACCGGGGGATTCATCGCGCAGCCGTTCCTCGAAGCGGGCATGTCGCTCTACGACGGCGAGGACGGCAGCGTGTCGCTCACCGCCGGCACCTGGAGCAGCCTGCATTCCCGCGGCGCGGCGGGATTCGGGGGAGCGCCGGAGAGCTTCTATGAGACCGACTTCTATGCCGGCCTCGGATTCGGTTTCGCGGGCGGCTGGGGCGCCGACGTCACCTACACCGCCTACATGAGTCCGCGCGGGAGCTTCAGTACGGTCAAGGAGGTCGCTGTCGGCCTGAGCCACGACGACATCATCGCCCCGTACATCACCGTGGCGTTCGAGCTCGACGGGAACGCCGCCGGCAACAACTCGGGCACGTACCTGGAGTTGGGCATCGAGCCGTCGCTGCCGCTGGACGACGCGCCCGTCGGCGTCTCGTTCCCCGTCGCGGTCGGTCTGAGCCCCAGCGACTACTACGATCCCGGAGGCGTCAACGAGGCGTTCGGCTTCTTCAACGTGGGCGCGATGCTGGGCGTCCCGATTACCGGGATCCCGGGCGAATACGGCTCGTGGGAGTTCACCGCCGGCATCAACCTGCTGTTCTTCGGCGACGGGCTCAAGGCCATCAACGGCAGCGACGACGGGTTCGAGCCGATCGCCATATTCGGCATCAGCATCGGCTACTAGCCGGCAGTCGGCGCCGCCTGGCGACGCGGGCGTGTCTACCGTGAACCCTGATAAGATACGCGTCGGCTGGCCCGCCGTGCGGGCCAGCCGACCGTTGGATTCGGTCGCGTCTTCTTCGGGGGAGCACATGATCGCAGTTGTTCGGAACCGCGGCGCGCAATGGCTGTACGGCGCGTGCGCGTTCGTCCTGACCTGGGGGCTCGCGTCGGGCTCGTCAGAGGCCCAGGTCAACGACCGCAGGGTTTCGTTCACCACCGGAATCGACTTCTCGCACGCCTATTTCTTCCGCGGCATCCGGCAGGAACGCGACGGCTTCATCGGCCAGCCGTACGGGAACCTCGATTTCGACCTCTACTCGAACCCCGACGGCCGGGGGCTCACCGGGGTCGGCTTCACGCTCGGGCAGTGGAACAGCCTGCACTCCGCATCGACTGGCGCCGACGAGACGTCGAACAACGTCCCCGGATGGTACGAATCGGACTTCTACACCGGCGTGACGCTGCGCATCGACAACTGGGAGGCCGGCATCGTCTACACCGCGTACACGAGCCCGAGCCACGCATTCGGCACCACGCAGGAGCTCGCGCTGAGCCTGCAGATGGACGACAGCGGACTGCTCGAAGCCTTCTCTCTGTTTCCACATGCGCTGCTGGCCTTCGAGACGGCCGGCGGCGCGGACGGAGGCTCCGAGGAAGGCGTTTATCTGGAGCTCGGGATCGAGCCGGTGCTGGACATCGTCGAGGATGCCGCTAGCGTGAGCTTTCCGGTGACGCTCGGGTTCAGCCTGGGCGACTACTACGAGAACGGCCTGCCCGACGGTGCGCCCGGACACTTTCGCGACGGCTTCGGGTTCTTCGGCGTGGGCGCGATGCTGGCCGTGCCGCTTCCGGTCGCTGAGAGCTTCGGCGCCTGGGAGCTGACCGGCGGCGTGCAGCTCCTCAGCCTCGGGAGCTACCTCGAAGCGCTCAACGACGGCGACAACGCCCAGGTCGTCGGTCTGTTCGGCATCAGCATCGGCTACTGAAGCACCCGCCCGGCTTGCTCCGAACCAAGATGGCACCACAGCAGGCGGCGCCCTCGCCCGCAACCGAGACGCTGCGCAAGGCGCTCGAGGCGGCCCGCGAAGCACTGACCGCGGACACCCTGGTCGCGCGCGGCGGGCTGGCGAGCCTCGGCCGCTACTCGGACGAGGTCGACGGGCTGATCCGGCAGATCTACCGGGCCGCCCGGGCCGAGACCGACGCGCCCGTCGCCGTGGTGGCGCTGGGCGGCTACGGGCGGCGGCAGCTCTGCATGCACTCGGATATCGATCTGCTGTTCGTGTTCGGCACGCCGATCGGTGCGCCCGAGGAGCGCTTCCTGCGGTCGATGCTGCACCCGCTCTGGGACCTGCGCCTCGACGTGGGGCACCACGTCCGCGAGCTGACCGAGCTGGAGCAGGCCGACACAGACAATCCCGAGTTCCTGGTCGCGTTGCTCGAGGCCCGCTACCTCGAGGGCGACGCCGCGCTCTTCGACCTGCTCAGGAAGCTCTGCCAGGGACCGGACGCCGCGTGGCGCGCCCCGATGCTCACCGCGCTCGGCGACCTGCTCGAGAAGCGGCACGGCCAGTTCAACCGGACGCTGTATCACCTCGAGCCCGACATCAAGAACGCGCCCGGAGCACTGCGCGACATTTCCGCCGTGCGGATGATCACCCAGTTCGAGGATCCGGCGCAGCGGCTCGACATCCGGGTCAAGATCGGGCGGGTCGACGAGGCCGAGGACTTCCTGCTCCGTCTGCGATCGATCCTGCACCTGAAGATCGGACGCAACCTCAACGTGCTGACCCACGAGCTGCAGGAGGCGGCAGCGCAGATGTTCGGGTCGGCGGACGATCCGCTGGCCGGTCAGGTGGAAGCACTGATGAGCACGTACTTCCACCATGCACGCATCGTCAACCGCGCGCTCGGCGCGTCGCTCAAGGCGCTGGCGCCGGCGGCGGACGGGGCAGCGCCGCCGGTCGACGTCGCGGACGACCTGCAACGCCGCGGCGACGAGATCTGGTTCACGGACGGCACGCGCGCCTCGCTGCAGCCCCGCATCTGGCTGCGCGCGTTCGAGACGGCGCTGGACGAAGGCTGCGCGGTCTCGGAGCAGGTGCTGACCTGCATCGAGCGGCACGGCGGACGCTATTCGCCCGAACGCTTCTTTCCCACCACGGAGGAGCGCGACGCGCTGCTGCGCGTGCTGCGGCCGCGGCAGGGGCTGTATGCGCGCCTGTCCGAAATGCACAACTGCGGTCTGCTGGGCCGCATGTTTCCAGAGTTCCAAAAGATCTACTGCCGCGTGATTCGCGACTTCTATCACAAGTACACCGTCGACGAGCACACGCTGCAGACGCTCCGCAATCTCGAGCTCCTCTGCCAGCCGACGTCGCCGGTTCGGCGGCGATTCGCCGCCCTGCTGGCCGAGACGCCCGGAGGCGAGCTGCTGGTGCTTGCCCTGCTCTTCCACGACGTCGGCAAGTGGACGAACAGAAACCACGCCGAGGAGGGCGTCCGCATGGCGCTCGGCGCGCTGCGGCGCATCAGGCTGCCCGAGGAGAGCATCGCCACGGTGGAGTTCCTCATCCGCCACCACCTGCGGATGTCGACGGCCGCCTTCCGGCGCGACACGGACGACCCCGACGTAGTGATTCAGTTCGCCCGGCTCGTCGGCAACGAGCAGCGCCTGAAGCTGCTGTGCCTCCTGACGCTCGCCGACGTGTCCGCGGTCGGGCCGGACGTCATGACGCCCTGGAAGGAAGACCTGCTGTGGCGGCTCTACGTCGACACCTACAACCGGCTGACGCTGGGCTACGGCGACGACGTCATCGACACCGCCGCGGCGAGCCTGGCCGAGCTGCACGAGAGCCGTCCGGCCGACATTGCGCAAGGTGAACTGGAGACGTTTCTGCAGGGGCTGCCGCAGCGCTACCTGCGTCTCGTCGACCGCCCCCACGTCTACGAACACGTCCGGCTGTCGAGGAACCTGCAATCCCCGGACGTGCACTGCATGCTGGAGCAGAAGGGTTCGGCCTGGGAGCTGGCGCTCGTGTCGGCCGACCAGCCCGGCCTGTTCTCGAAGGTGTGCGGCGTGTTGTCCTACTTCGGGATGGACATCCTGCGCGGGCAGGCGATGACCAACCGGCAGGGAACCGCCGTCGACATCGTGGAGTTCACGGACCGCGAACGGTTCTTCGAGCTCAACGAGGCGGCACGCCCGGACCTGACGAACCTGCTCGCGGACGTGGTGGGCGGCCGGCGGGACATCGACGAGATCCTGCTGCCCAAGCAGCGCGGCATGGCGCGGCGCGAGCCCCTGCGCATCGAGCCGGTGGTCCACTTCGACAACGAGTACTCCGAGCGGTACAGCATCCTCGAGATTCTGGCGCAGGACGCCTGGGGGCTGCTCTATCGCATCAGCACGGTGATTTCGCAGCATGGATGCGACATCGAGTTCGTGCTGATCTCGACCGGCGGCGACCGCGCCATCGACGTATTCCATCTCACGCAGAGCGGCACCAAGCTGTCCGCGGAGGATGCGGCCGCGCTGCAGCAGAGCCTGGAAGCCATGCTGGCCGCCCGCGTCGAAACCCCGCTTCTCAGCGCGAGCGGCCAATGAAGCTGATCAAGGCCGTCGTGCGACCGAACCGGGTCGATGCCGTCAAGGACGCACTCGCCGACAACGGCATCTCGGGCATGACCGTGACCGAAGTGCGCGGCCACGGACGCCAGCGCGGGCACTCGACCGTGTATCGCGGCAGCGAGTACGAGGTGAGCCTGCTGCCCAAGATGGAGATCGAGGTCGTCGTACCCGACCACCTCGTGGACGATGCAATCGAGTCCATCATGGACGCGGCCCGGACCGGCGAGATGGGCGACGGGAGGGTGTTCGTGATGCCCGTCGAGCAGGGATACATCATTCGTACCGGTGAGAAGGACGCAGTCTGAGAACACAACCGCTACCAGATTGGGAGGCACGGATGACACCACAGGAAGTGATGGGACTCATCAAGGACAAGGGAATCCAGGCGGTCGACCTGCGCTTCATCGACCTGCCCGGTCTCTGGCAGCATTTCACGATGTCGACGAAGGAGTTCGATGAGGACGCGTTCGAAGACGGCGTCGGGTTCGACGGGTCGAGCATCCGCGGGTTCCAGGAGATCCAGGAAAGCGACATGCTGCTGGTGCCCGACCCCACCACGGCGTTCGTCGATCCGTTCGCCGCCGCCCCCACCCTCATCCTCATCTGCAACGTCAAGGATCCGATCACGGGCGAGTCGTACTCGCGCGACCCGCGCTACATCGCCCAGAAGGCGGAGGCGTACCTCAAGTCGACCGGCATCGGCGATACCGCCTATTTCGGGCCGGAGCCCGAGTTCTTCATCCTCGACGACGTCCGCTTCGGCCAGAGCCACAACGAGGGCTTCTACCACCTCGATGCGGCCGAGGGGTTCTGGAACGCGGGTCGCGTGGAGAACCCGGACGAGGCCGGCAACTCGCGCAACCTGGGGTACAAGCCGCGCTACAAGGAAGGCTACTTCCCCGTGCCGCCGATGGACAGCCATCAGGACCTGCGCACGGAGATGATGCTGACCCTCGAGTCCGTCGGCGTCGAGGTCGAAGTGCACCATCACGAGGTCGCCACGGCCGGCCAGGCCGAGATCGACATGCGGTTCGACTCGCTGGTCAGCATGGGCGACAAGCTCCTCAAGTACAAGTACGTCATCAAGAACGTCGCCCGCCGGCACGGCAAGGTCGTCACGCTCATGCCGAAGCCGGTCTTCCAAGACAACGGCTCGGGGATGCACGTGCACCAGAGCATCTGGCGCGGCGGGGCGAATACGTTCTTCGAAGCCGGCACCTACGCCGACCTCAGCAAGACCGCGCTGTACTACATCGGCGGGATCCTGAAGCATGCCCCGGCGCTGCTGGCGTTCTGCAACCCGACGACGAACTCGTACCGGCGGCTGGTCCCCGGCTACGAGGCGCCGATCAACCTGATCTACTCGCAGCGCAACCGGAGCGCCGCCGTGCGCATCCCGGCCTACTCGCGCAGCGAGAAGGCCAAGCGCGTCGAATGCCGTTTCCCGGACCCGACCTGCAACGGCTATCTCGCGTTCAGCGCCATGCTCATGGCGGGACTCGACGGCGTCCAGAACAAGCTCACGCCGCCGGGACCGCTCGACAAGGACCTGTACGACCTGCCGCCCGAGGAGCACGCGAAGATCGACAGCACACCGGGCAGCCTCGCCGAGGTGCTCACCGAGCTGGAGAAGGACCACGAGTTCCTGCTGAAGGGCGACGTCTTCACCCGCGACGTGATCGAGAACTGGATTGCCTACAAGCGGGAGAACGAAGTGGATGCGATCCGCCTGCGGCCGCATCCGTGGGAGTTCGCACTCTACTTCGACATCTAGCTCCAGCAGCCCGTGGCGAAACCCCGCGTCGCACCGAGAGCGGCGGGAATTCTTGCCACGGGCTGTCCGGTCCGGAGGCGTGCGGGCCGGCGGCAGTTACCTTGCCGTCGGCCCGCCGCGGCGGGCCACCTGGGAGAGTCGGCGCTCGCCCGCCACGGGGACCGGTTACACGCCATCTGCCAGGATCTGCTCGAGCGGCGCGGCAGCGGCAGTTGACCCGTGGGCCGCGGGCGCCGCAAACAGTCAGGGGACCAGGAGCAGCTTCCCGATGTGGGTGCTGGACTCCAGCAGCCGGTGCGCCGCGGCGGCCTCGGCGAAGCCGAACGTGGCGTGAACCACCGGCTGCAACCGTTTCGCGGTTACGTGCGGCCAGACGTTCTCGCGGACGGCCGCGGCAATGCGGCCCTTTTGTGCCACCGAGCGCGACCGCAGGGTCGAGCCCGTGAGCACCACGCGCCGCGACATCAGGGCGGCGAGGTTCACCTCTCCGGTTGCACCACCCATCAGGCCGATCAGCACGAGCCGCCCCTCTACCGCCAGGCTCTCCAGGTTGCGGCGCAGGTAGGCCCCGCCCACCATGTCGAGAATCAGGTCAACGCCCCTGCCGTCCGTGGCTGCCGCGATCTCGGTGACGAAATCGCGCTCGCGGTAATTGATGGCCAGCTCGGCCCCCAGGCGCGTGCAGGCAGCGCACTTCGCGTCCGAGCCCGCCGTGGTGAACACGCGCGCGCCGCGCAGGCGCGCCAGCGGGATGGCCGTCGTCCCGATGCCGCTCGAGCCGCCGTGCACCAGCAGGGTCTCCCCGGACTGCAGTCGGCCCCGCTCGAACACGTTGGTCCAGACCGTGAGGCAGGCTTCCGGCAGCGCGGCGGCCTCGACCAGATCCACCCCCTCCGGTACCGGCAGGCACTGCGGCGCGGGTACGGCGCAGTACTCCGCGTAACCGCCGCCCGCCACGAGCGCACACACCGGCTCGCCGACGGCCCAGCCTTCGACGTCGGGGCCGATCGCGGCCACGGTGCCGGACACCTCGAGCCCCGGCAGGTCCGTCACGCCGGGCGGCGGCGGGTAGTGACCCTGGCGCTGCATCACGTCCGCGCGGTTGACGCCGGCAGCCGCCACCCGCACCAGCAGCTCGCCGGCGGCAATCGGCGGCACCGGCCGCTCGGTACGGACCAGCGACTCGGCCGGACCGAAGCCTGCGATCTCCACCGCGTACATCGTCTGTGGAACAGACATCGTGACTCCCGCGATACGCCCTCCCACCGTGCGGCCGGCGCCCGACGCGCGCGGGACGAGGCGAGGGCGCTGGTCGGGCCGCGAGTGCAAGCAGCGGCAGCGCACGAGTATAATGCGCCGTCCCCCACATTGCTCCCGGCCGCTGTGCCGGTTGGGCGGGTCGTGCGGCGGCGGGCTGCCGAGGGTGACCGGATGAGCTTGCGACTCGTGATCGTCGGCTACGGCCGCATGGGAAAGGCCGTCGAGGCGCTGTGCAGCTCGTACGATTGCGAGGTCGTTGAACGTCTGGACATCCACAACAACCGGGACGGTGAAGGGTTGGACTCCGCGCGGCTGCCGCCCGCCGACGTGGCGGTCGACTTCTCGACGGCGGACGCCCTGCGCACGAACCTGCCGCGGCTGGCGGCGGCAAGGCTCAACGTCGTCATCGGGACCACCGGCTGGAATGCGCACGAGGCGCACCTGAAGACGCTGGCGGCCGAGGCGGGCATCGGGGTGATTGCAGCCGCGAATTTCTCGCTCGGGGTCAACGTGTTCCAGGCGATCGTCGAACGGGCCGCACCACTGCTGCAGCCGCTCGGCGAGTTCGGCGCCTGGATTCACGAAACCCACCACGCAGCCAAGATCGACGCCCCCTCCGGGACGGCGCTCGCCCTGCAGGACGCCATGCGCCGAGCCGGGTACCAGGCGGCCATCGACATGGCGTCGACCCGCGTCGGGTCGGCCCCGGGCACCCACACCGTCGGCTTCGACGGTCCGTTCGAGGCCCTGTCGCTGACCCACACGACCCGCGACCGGGCGACCTTCGCGCACGGCGCCATCGCGGCAGCCCGCTGGGTGCACGGGCGGCGCGGCTGGTTCACGATGCGCGACGTACTGGGGTTGGAGCCGTAGTGATGCCGGCACGCTGGTCCGGGTGCGGCACGGCGCTCGTGACGCCGTTCGATGCCGCGGGCGGTCTCGACGAGGACGGCGTTCGGCGCCTGGCCCGCCGGCAGATCGACGCCGGCGTGCACTTCCTGGTACCGTGCGGCACAACCGGCGAGAGCCCGACGCTGACGCACGCGGAGAAGCTGCGCGTCGTCGAGCTGGTGCTCACCGAGGCTGCGGGCCGGGTGCCGGTGCTCGCCGGCGCCGGCGGCTACGACACGCGCTCGACGGTGGCGCTGGCGCGGGAGCTGGCCGCGCTCGGGGCCGACGGCCTGTTGTCGGTCACGCCCTACTACAACAAGCCGACCCAGGAGGGCCTGTACCGACACTTCCGGACCATCGCCGAGAGCGTGGACCGGCCGATCGTCCTCTACAACGTGCCCGGCCGGACCGCCTGCAACATCCAGCCCGCGACGCTCCTGCGACTCGCCGCAATCGACAACATCGCCGGCGTCAAGGAGGCCTCCGGCGATCTGGGCCAGATGTGCGAGATCTGTCGCACCGCGCCGGCCGACTTCAGCGTGCTGGCGGGTGACGACGCCTTCACGCTGGCCCTGATGGCGCTCGGCGGACGCGGCGTAATCTCCGTCGTGGCCAACGAGGCGCCGGCCGAGATGGCGCAGTTGGTGGAACACGCGGCGGGCGGCGACTTTCCGGCGGCGCGCGTGGTGCACGAACGCCTGCTGCCGCTGATGCAGGTCAACTTCATCGAGTCCAACCCCATCCCGGTCAAGGCGGCGCTCGAGGTGCTGGGGCTCGCGCCGGCCCGCTATCGGCTGCCGCTCGCGCCGCCGACGGCGGCTGCGCGCGCGCGCATCGAGGCCGTGCTCGCCGAGCTCGGCCTCCGCGGCGGCGCGGCGCCGGGAGGCGGCGGAGGCGCGTCGTGAAGACGGCTGCGGCCACCGAGCTGGCGGCGGAGATTACACGGCTGGCGGCGCTCCCGAAGGACGCCGAGCGGGCGCGGGCGCGGACCGTCTTCGCGCGGTTGCGCGCGGAGCTGTCGGCCGGCCGCGTGCGCGCCGCCGAGCCGGACCCGTCGGCCCCGAGCGGCTGGCGCGTCAACACCTGGGTGAAGCAGGGCATCCTGCTGGGATTCCGTTCGGGCGAGCTCGCCGCCCAGCCCGCAGCCAGCCCCGTTCAGCCTTTCCTCGACAAGGACACGCTGCCCCTCAAGTCCCTCGACGCCGCGTCGAGAGTGCGCCTCGTGCCGGGGGGCTCCTCGATCCGCGACGGTGCCTACCTCGGCGCGGGGGTCATCTGCATGCCCCCGATGTACATCAACATCGGGGCCTACGTGGGCGCGGAAAGCCTGATCGACTCGCATGCACTGGTTGGCTCCTGCGCGCAGGTGGGCAGCCGCGTCCACGTGAGCGCGGCCGCGCAGATCGGCGGTGTTCTCGAGCCCGTCGGGGCCCTCCCGGTGATCGTCGAGGACGACGTGCTCGTCGGCGGCAACACCGGCCTGTACGAGGGCGCGGTCGTACGCGAGCGGGCGGTCATCGCGGCCGGCACGGTGCTGACCGGCTCCACCCCGCTGTACGACCTGCCGAACGGGCGACTGATCAGGGGTGCCCCCGGCCAGCCCACCGTCGTACCCCCCGGCGCGGTGGTCGTGCCGGGCGCCCGCGCGGTGACCGCGCCCGCCGGCCGCGAGTGGGGACTTTCGCTCGCCACCCCGGTGATCGTGAAGTACCGCGACGACCGCACCGACACCCGCACCGAGCTCGAGGCATGGATCCGCTAGCGGCGGACGTCGTCGGCCTGGCGCGCGGACTGATCGACATCGATTCGACCAGCGGCCGCGAGGCGCGAGCGACCGACTGGCTGGACGCGAGACTGCGCGAGCGCGGCTACCGCGTGACCTCCCAGCCGGTGGACGACGAACGGGTCAACCTCGTCGCCACCGTCGGTCCGGCCGATCCCGAGATCGTCTTCTCGACGCACATCGACTGCGTGCCGCCGTTCTTCCCGAGCCGCATCGAGGGCGGCCTCCTGCACGGTCGCGGCGCGTGCGACGCCAAGGGCATCCTGGCGGCGGAGATCGGCGCGCTCGACCGCCTGCGCGCCGGCGGCGAGACGCGGGTCGGCCTGCTCGTCGTCGTGGGTGAGGAACACGGCAGCCACGGCGCCCGCGCCGCCAACCGGCTCGCGACGCGGTGCCGCTATCTGATCAACGGCGAGCCCACCGACAACCGCCTGGCTACGGCCACGAAGGGCGCCTACCGGGTGCGGCTGTCGGCCACCGGCCGCGCTGCACATTCGGCCTATCCCGAGCTCGGCGACTCGGCGGTCGAGAAGCTGCTCGACGCACTCGTCGCCCTGCGGGATCTCGACCTGCCGACCGACCCGCTGCTCGGAGAAACAACGTATACCGTGGGCCTGGTGTCGGGCGGCGTGGCGCCCAACGTGGTGCCGCCCGTCGCGGAGGCCGACGTCAACTTCAGAACCGTCGCGCCCGCACCGGAACTGCGCCGGCGACTCGACGGCCTCCCGGGGCCTGTCGACATCGAGGACGTCGTGATCGTACCTCCGGTCAGCCTGACCACGGTGCCGGGGTTCGACACCGCAGTCTTCTCCTTCACGACCGACATCCCCTTCCTTCCCGCCTGGGGTCGCCCGCTGCTGCTGGGCCCGGGCTCGGTGCACGTCGCCCACACCCCCGGCGAGCACGTCGCCATTGACGAGCTGGTCCGCGCGGTGGACCTGTACGCGAAGCTGGCGCGCGAGCTCCTGGCGGAAGACGACTGACCGCAGCTGCGCGGGATGTCGCCGTCTGCGCCGCACTACGGCGCAGACTCCCGCCGGAACGCAACCTCTGCGTCGACAATCTCCACACGCTCGACGGGAGTCTCGCCGTCGGTCGGCTCGGCTTCGATGGCCGCCACCACCTCGAGTCCCTCGACGACCACGCCGAATGCGGTGTAGACGCCGTCCAGCTCGGACGCGGTCTCCGTCACGATGAAGAACGACGTCGACGCGCTGGCCGGATCGTCGAGCCGCGCCATCGACACGACGCCGCGGACGTGCGGCGTATCGTTGAACTCCGGCTCGAGGTTCCGCACGAAGCGCTGCTGCCGGTCGGTGAGCGGCTCGCGGCGCGTCGGCAGGTGCCCGCTCTGGATGACGAAGCCGGGCACGACGCGGTGGAACGCGACGCCGTCGTAGACCCCGGCGGCAACCAGGCGCAGGAAGTTCCGCACGTGCTCCGGAGCCCGGTCCGGGTACAGGTCGATGGCGATGCGCCCGTGCGTCGTGTCCAGGTGCACGCGCCAGGCGGCCAGCTCGGCGTCCGACTCCTCCGTGAACGGCGGCGCCTCGGGCGGCGGCCGGTCGCGGACGGTGACATGGCGGAGGACGACCCGCTCGGCGGCGCGGCCCTCGGCATCGACGGGCGTTTCCGAGATGCGCGTCACGACGTTCATGCCCTCCGCGACGCGCGCCCATACCGTGTGCGGGCCGTCGAGCCCCGGCTGGTCGACGACGCAGATGAAGAACTGTGCGCCGCCGCTGTCGGGCCGGCCCGGGACGACGACCGCGGAAACGGCTCCCCGCGTGTGCCGCTGCTCGTTGACCTCGGACGCGACGAGGCCCAGTCCCCCGCGGCCGTACACCTCTGCGCGAGAAGGATCCTTCGTGAGCGGGTCGCCGCCCTGCACGACCCCGTGGCGCACCATGCGGTGGAAGATGGTCCCGTCGTACTCCCCCGCCTCGGCCAGCGCGAGGAACAGCCCGACATGGTTCGGCGCGTGCTCGGGCAACAGATCGATGACGATGGTGCCCAGGTCCGTCTCCAACACGCCCTGCCTGCCACTCATCTCCTCGATCGACAGCGGCGTGACGTACGGCTCGCGGTCCTGGGCACCGAGACCGGGCTCCAACACTAGCCAGATCAGGAGCGCCAGGGTTTCACGGGATTTCACAAACGCACCTCGCGTTGATCTAATACCATGAACTCATGTCGCTCCTGAACGATTACCCCGACGACGAGGACCAGGAGCCGACGCCGCCGAGCCGACGTTGGCTGTACGCGCTGATCGCCCTGGTGCTCGCCGGCGGCGCCGCGTACGTCATCGTGTCCAACCTGCGCACGCCGCCGCCGGAGGTCGAACGCGTCACGCCGGTCGAGACGCCGCCGCCGCCCGCCGCGCCCGAGCCGGAGGCCGAGGTGGCTGAGGCGCCGCCCCCGCCGCCGCGGCCGACCCCCCGTCGAGACCCGCCGGCACCGGTGCCCGAGCCGCCGCCGCCGCCGCCCCCGATCGTGCTGCGCGTGACCAGCGACGTCCCGGACGCAGACGTCTTCATCAACCGCGAGTACGTCGGCACGACGCCCTTCGAGTCGCGTGACATCGCGCCCGGGCGGTACCGCATCAACGTTTCGGCCGCCGGCTACGAGGGACACGCGGAGGATGTGGAGGTCACGACCGAGCTGACGGCCGTCGACGCGCGGTTCAGACAGGTCCGGCTGGACGAACGCGTGGCTGTCGTGCACAAGCACCGTTTCGGCGACTGCGAAGGCGAGCTGGTCGCCAGCACCGCCGGCATCGAGTACCGCACCGCTGACGACGATGCGTTCGAGGTCGCCCTCGACGCGCTCGAGGAGTTCGCAGTCGACTATCTGGACCACAATCTCCGCATCAAGGTGCGCGGAGGCCGGACGTACAACTTCACCGACCACCAGGCAAACGCGGACGCCCTGTTCGTCTTCCACCGCGAGGTCGAGGAGGCGCGTGAGCGGCTCGCGCGCGGCGAGCCGCCGGCGCCGCGTTGACGATGGCCCCCACCCGCTGTCCCTGGGGCGCCTCCGATCCGCACTACGTCGCCTATCACGACGAGGAATGGGGCGTGCCGTTGCACGACGACCGGCGGCTCTTCGAGATGCTGGTCCTCGAGGGTGCCCAGGCCGGGCTCAGCTGGCTGACGATCCTGAAGCGCCGCAACGCCTACCGGCGCGCCTTCGACGGGTTCGACCCCGGGCGGGTGGCGCGCTACGACGACGCGGCCGTCGCGCGCCTGCTCGCCGACGACGGCATCATCAGGAACCGCCTGAAGGTCAGGTCGGCCGTTACCAACGCCCGGGCTTTCCTGGAGGTGCAGCACGAGTTCGGCAGCTTCGACAGCTACATCTGGCGCTTCGTCGACGGCCGCCCCATCCAGAACGCGTGGACGACGCTGGCCGAGGTGCCGGCACACACGCCGGTCTCCGACGCGCTGAGCAGGGACCTCAAGGCCCGCGGCTTCTCGTTCGTCGGCTCGACCATCTGCTATGCCCACATGCAGGCCACGGGCATGGTGAACGACCACCTCGTGAACTGCTTCCGCCACCGCGCCGTGCAGCGCCTGGCGGGCTGACCGCGGGCAGCGCTTCGGGATAGACTGTCGGCACGGACCGGTAGCCATCCCGCACCTGGAAACCCGGCCACGATCGACGCGGATTCACGGACTGGTGGGGTCTTGGTCGAGTCGGCAGGGTGGACAGCGAACAGGTCGACGATCTCGCGGCCGAGTTCGGCGTCTCCAGCGAGCTGATTCGCCGCCAGATCGAGAACCACCGTCTCGCAGAACTGGCTGCAACCGGCGCGTATTGACTCTCGCCCCGAATCCCCGGCGGCCCGGCGTCAGGTGCGCATGACGCGGAACGCGAGCGGCGGGGGCGGCTGCGCGGCTTCGGCGAGCGCCTCGGCAATCAGGTGATGGTGGGGCGAGAGGTGGCAGACGGGATCGGTGGCGGTGGCGTCCCCGGTCATCAGGAACGCCTGGCAGCGGCAGCCGCCGAAGTCAATCTCGCGGCGATCGCAGCTCCTGCACGGTTCGGGCAGCCAGTCGGTGCCGCGAAAGCGCTGGAAGACGTCCGACTCGAACCAGATGTCGGCGAGCGACGAATCCTTCACGTTCGGGAACTCGAGGCCCGCTATCTCCCGTGACGTCTGGCAGGGCAGCGCGCAGCCGTCGGGCGCGACCGCCAGGAAGACCATGCCCCAGCCGTGGAGACAGGCCTTCGGGAACTCCTGGAAGTAGTCGGGCAGCACGTGCACGATGTCCAGGCCGCCGGTGCCCGCGGCCCGCAGCTCGTCCACTACACCCTGGGCGCGCAGGACCTGCTCGCGGGTCGGCATCAGCGCGGCGCGGTTGCGGAACGCCCAACCCGTGTACTGCGTGTTGGCGAGCTCCAGGCGGTCGGCGCCCCAGTCCATGGCCGTCCTGATGACGTCGCCGATCCGATCGAGGTTGTGTCGGTGGAGCACGACGTTGAGCGTCACCGGAAAGCCGATCCGCTTGGCCGCGAGCACGGCGTCGCGCTTGCGGTCGAAGGAGGGCGTCCCGGCCAGCCAGTCGTTCGACTCGGGCTCGGTGTCGAGCAGGCTAACCTGCAGGTGGTCGAGCCCGGCCTCCCGCAGACGCTCAATCATGTCCTCGCCGGCCACGGTGGCGCCCGTGCTCAGGTTCGAGTAGAACTCGAGCCCGCGCGCGGCACGGATCAGGTCGAGGATGTCACGGCGCACCAGCGGCTCGCCGCCCGAGAGGTGGAGCTGCGCCACCCCCAGCTCGGCGGCCTGCTCGAATACCCGCACCCAGGTAGCCGTGTCGAGCTCGTCGCGGTAGCGGGCCAGCTCGAGCGGATTGCTGCAGTACGGGCACTGCAGCGGGCAGCGGTACGTGACCTCGGCCAGCAACGCGCGCGGTTTCGGGACCTCATTCGGCGGCATCACGCAACAGTCCCCGTCCGGCCAGTTGCTGCAGGAACTCCCGGACGTCGGCGCCCGGGTCGGAGCCCGGGTAGGCTTCTTTCAGCGCCGCAATCAGATCGTCCGTGGAACGGCCGTCGCACAACCGGATGATGGCCGTTCCGGGCTCGTTGAGTACGATCATACCTTCCGGATAGACCAACTGGTGCTCGTCGCGGACCTTGTCCCAACGGTAGCGCGTCCCCGGCGCGAGCACCGGGCGTGCGATGGCGACCTCGGGCGTCACGCCCCGGCCCCGTTCGTGGGCGACACGCAATGGTGATAGATGGCATCGAGCTGCGCCCACAGCAGATCGCATTTGAACTGCAGAGCCGCCGCCGCCCGGTCCTGCTCGGGCCGCGTCAGACAGTGGTCCAGCACGATCCCCAGGCCGTGATCCGTGTCGCGCGGGGCCTGCGTGAGGCGTGACCGGAAGTAGGCGAGGGCGTCCTTGTCGATCCACGTGTAGTGCGATTCGAACGCAGCCAGCCGCGTCGCCATCAACCCCGGCGAGAACAGTTCGGTCAACGACGAGGCCACGCCCTCCACCCACGGCCGCGTCTCGACGAAGTTGACGTAGGCGTCGACCGCGTAGCGCACGCCGGGCAACAGCCGGCGGTCGTCCTCGAGCTCCTCCGGCGCCACCCCGGTGGCCTGCGCCAGACGCAGCCACTTGTCGATGCCGCCGGGCGTCGTCTCGGTGCCGTCGTGGTCGTGGATGCGCTGGATCCACTTCTTCCGCACGCCGCGATCCGGACACCGCGACAGCAGTACGGCATCCTTGATCGGAATGTTCTTCTGGTAGTAGAAGCGGTTCGCGACCCAGAGCCGCAGCTGCTCACGGTTCAACCGCCCCTCGTTCATCAGGCGGTGAAAGGGATGCTTGTCGTGGTAGCTGGCCTGCCCGATCGCTCGCAGTTGCGCGGTGAACTCATCCCGTGACCACGGTTCCATTGGTACTCCCCGGCGGCCCGCAGCGATAATCCTGCCGGCTGCAGACCGCGACCCAGCCGCTCAGAGGTCGAAGACGTCCCCGTCGGCGCCGACCCGGACGCCGGCCGCGGTGACGCGGCGACGCTCCGGACTCGCCGCATTCAGCATCGGGTTCGTGTTGTTGATGTGGACGTAGACACGGTGCCGGACGGGCAGGCCACCCAGCCACTCGAGGCTGCCGCCGCCGCCGGCCACCGGCAGGTGCCCCATCTCGCGCGCCGTGCTGTCCGTGATGCCGGTCGTGCGCGGCTCGTCGTCCGACCAGAAGGTTCCGTCCATCAGCACCGCGTCGGCACCGTCGACCGCCGCGCGGAGGGCGTCGTTCACGCCTGGCACGCCGGGCGCATAGACGAGATTCGTGCCGCGCGCGGTGTCGGTGACCCGCAGGCCGATGACGGAGCCGACCGCATCCGCCGCCTCCGTTCCGGTTACGAACCGCGGCACGTCGCGCCCGACCTCGAACGCACGCAGGCTGAGCCCGCTCGCACGACCGCCGACCGCCGGCAGATCGGTAGGCTCGTCGAGCGGCAAATCGAACCACGGGCGCTCGGCGAAATGCGACAGCACCGGCACCACCGGGAAGTGGTCGGTCAGCCACTGGCGCACCAGCTGCGTCGAGACGACCGGGAAGGCACAGCCCTCGCGGATGAGGAGCAGGCCGGACATGTGGTCCAGTTCGGCGTCCGTCAGCACGCAACCCGCGATGGCGGTCGCCCGACCGCCGCCGCCGACCGGCGTCAGCTCGGGCGCGTCCTGGATCTGTTGACGGATGTCAGGGGAAACGTTGAACAGGAACCACCGCTCGCCATCGGCGGTGATTGCCAGGGAGGATTGGGTGCGTGCGGAGACGTCAGAGGCCCCCGCACGCACACCAGAGCAATTCGGGCATCGGCAATTCCACTGCGGCAGGCCGCCGCCGGCTGCCGAGCCCAGGATTCGAACGCGCACGGCGTACGAACCTGTCGATCTCTCCTAGCTGTTGACGTAGAACGTCACTTCCATCGACAGCGAGATCGCTTTGAACTCGGGCTTCGTCCAGGTCATCTGGCTACTCCTTGATGATGGTGGTTGCCGCGACTTACGACGTCCGAAACTCTGAATGAGGGAGCATAGCACCGCGGCGAGTCGCATGCAAGCCACATTTTTTCGATTCCCGACGCCACCGTCAGACGCGCAGGCGGCGCCAGCGGCCGCTCCGGAAGAGCCGCTGCATCAGCGCGAGCTGCACCACCGGAGCCACCACCCACGCCAGCAGCGCACCCTCGGGCACCCATCCGAGCCACAGCAGCAGGGTCGCCGTGCAGGCCAGCAGCAGTCCCCACTGCGTGACCAGCGTGTAGCGCAGAATCGGCCTGGTATCGCCGACGCCGGTGAGCGCGCCCTGCGTGCCGATGCTGAGCGAGCTGAAGAATTGCGCGACGGCGAACCAGCGCAGCACCGTGGCCCCCAGCGCCGCGACCTCCGGATCGGCGATGAGCAGCCTCGCGATGGGCTCGGCCAGCAGGATGGTCACCCCCACCACGCCCGCCATTATCAGCGCCAGCAACAGCACCGTGCGCTGGCCCAGCGCCTGCGCCAGATCGTGCCGGCGCGCGCCCACGGCCTGCCCGACGAGCGTCGCCGCCGCCACCTGGAACGCCAGGGCCGGGAGCACGCTGACCAGCCGCACCTGCAGACCGATGCCGACGGCGGCGTGCAGCGATGCGCCCAGTGGCACGGTGCCCAGCAGGGCCAGGTACACCAGCCGCGCCCCGTTGCGCGCGACAGCCGCCAGTGCGGGCGACGTGCCGATCCGCAGGATGCGCCGCACCAGCACCCAGTCCACGCCCACCCACGGCCGGAGCTGCAGCCGCGCGTGCGGCGTGCCCCGCACGAGCAGGGCCAGGTAGACCGCCGCGCCCAGCGCCCGCGCGACCACGGTCCCGATGGCGGCGCCCGCCACGCCGTAGGCCGGCAGCCCCCCCACGCCGAAGATGAAGACGTAGTTGAGGCCGATGTTGAGCACGCTGACGATGCTGACCAGCTTCAGCGGCGTCACGGTGTCGCCGGTCCCCCGATAGACGGCCGCGGCCACCAGATTCGTCCACAGGAAGACCGTGCCGAGAAAGTAGATGTGCAGGTACGGCACGCCGTGCGCCATCGTCTCCGCGCTGGCCTGCAGCGCGACCAGCAGCGGGCGGCTCGCCGCATAGCCGATCAGCGTGGTCGGCAAACCCAGGACGACGACGAGCCGCAGGCTCTGGCGCACGGCGCCGTCCACCTGCCGGCGGTCGCCCGCGCCGACCCCCTGGCTGACCAGCGCGATGACGCCGGTCGCGACCGCCAGTGCCGCCGATTCGAGCAGAAACGTGACCTGCCGGTTGAGCCCGATGGCCGCGGTCGCGGCGCTGCCGAGTCCGCGCACCATCAGCAAGTCGGCGGTGCCCAGACTCAGCTCCAGCAGACTGTAGACCAGCGTCGGCCACGCCAGCGCCCAGATACGCCGGTACGAACCACCTTCCGCAGCGTCGGGCATGTGCGGGAGAAAATAGCAGGATTCCTGGGCGCAGGCAGGCGGGATGCAGCGCCAGGCGAATGCAGCGGGGCTTTTGCCGCGGGCTGCTAGACTGGGGCGCGATGACCGCGGTGCGCCCCGCCGCAGTGCCCCGACCCGCCGCGGGTGCACCGTCGCCGGCGGCGCGCGCCGCCGGCACTGCAGCGGCCGCGCGGCTCGACGCCGCCATCGCGACCCTGGCCGACCTGGTCGCGCTGCCGACCGTGGCAGATCCGCCGACGCCCAACGCGCGGCTCCCGGTCTTCCGCGAACTCAAGGAGTACCTGGCCGGCTGCGGCCGCGAGCGGGGATTCGACTTCGAGGACCACGGAGCCGCCGTCGTCATCGGCCTCGGGCGGGACGCCGACCGGCTGGGCATCCTGACCCACGGCGACGTGCAGCCGGCCGAACCCCGGCGTTGGGGCGGCGACCCGTTCCGCCTCGACACTACGAGCGAGCCCGGGCGGCTCATCGGGCGCGGCGTCGAGGACGACAAGGCCTCGATCGCCACCGCGCTCGCGGCCATGCAGGTATTCTCGGCCCGCTGCCGGCCGCGGCGCCGGATCGAGCTCATCGTCTCGCTGGCCGAGGAGTCGGACTGGACGCCGTTTCGGGAGTTCCTCGCCGGCTGGGAACCGCCGCCACTCAACGTGGCGCTAGACGCGAAGTACCCGGTCGTGACCGCCGAGAAGGGCACCGGCAGCATCGTCCTCACGGTGGCGGCCGCACCCGACCGCTCCCCCCGCTCGGCGCCGGGCGGACGTCTGACCTCCTTCACGGGCGGCGAGGCGCGGACCCGTGTACCGGCCGCGGCGACCGTGCTGGTCGAGGACGCCCCGCCGGAGCTGGCCGCGGTGCTGCGCGCCGAGGTGGACCCCGCCGACGGTGTCACGTTCGAGTTCGAGCCGGAAGGCCGCCGGCTGACCGTGCACGCGCACGGCCTCGCCGCGCACTCCTCGACCCCGGCGGAGGGCCGCAACGCCATCACGCACCTGGCCGCGCTCTGCGCGCGCCGCGACTGGCCGCCCACGGCGGCGAGCCGCATGGTACGGCTCATCGACGAGCTCGTCGGCACCGGCCACTACGCCGAGCGCTTCGGGGACCTGGCGTGCAGGCATCCCTTCATGGGGCCGCTCACACTGGTGCTGACCCAGTTGAACGCATGCGACGACGGCGCGCTCGAGGCATCCTTCAACGTGCGCTGCCCCGCCGGACGCGGTCCGGACGATGTCGAGACGGCGGTCCGCGCGGCCGTTGCCGCCTGGACCCGGCGGCACGGCGGCCCGGCGCCCAGCTGCCGTCTCAGGCTCGGAGCCCCCTACCACCTCGAGTCCGCGCCCCACGTGCCGGTGCTCGTCGACATCTTCCGCCACTACACCGGCCGGCGCGACGCCGGCCCGGTCGCCGTCGGTGGCGGCACGCAGGCCCGGCTGCTCCCGAACGGCGTCAACTTCGGACCGTCCATGCCGGATGCGGTCTACACCGGCCACAGCGACCACGAGTTCGTCACCGTCGATCAGCTCCGCCTGAATCTGACGATGCAGGCGGCCATGCTGGTCGAACTGGCGGGCGCGTGAGGCCGGTTCCAACCTCGCCGGGCCGCCGCGGACCGTTGCGCCGCAACGTCAAGTGCGGGAAGATGCACCGAGCGGGCCGGGACAGGGCGGGCGGACCCGCGGGCAAAGCGCGCCGCCGGCCCGCCGGGAGGTACTGCAACATGCCGGATCGACGTATCGCGGCCTCACTGGTCGTCTTGACGCTCGCGGCGTGGCCGGCGTCGCCCGCGCGCGGTCAGACCGCCGACGCCTGGGAGCCGCCGCGCCTGCCGGACGGGCGCCCCGACCTGCAGGGGGTATGGCTGAACAACGTGGCCACGCCGCTCGAGCGCCTCCCCGAGCTGGCCGACCGCACGCACCTGACCGGCGAGGAGGTGGAGCGGCTGACCGCGCGCGCGGCGCGCATCTTCGCCGCTGGTCGCAGCGCGTTCACGACGCCCGAGGGCGCGTTCCGCGCCGCCCTGCAGAACGTGGAGACCTACATCGCCTGGTCGACCAGCAGCTCGATCGGCATGGTGGACATCACGTTCACCGACCGCACGTCGCTGATCGTCGATCCGCCGGACGGCCGCATCCCGGCGCGTACGGCGGCGGCCGAGGCGCGCGAGGCGGCCGTCGACAAGGGCTGGGAACTGAAGACCGGCCCCGAAGACCTCAGCAGCATCCACCGCTGCATCACCACCGGCGTGCCGCGCCTCGGCGGCAACTTCGGCGCCGGGCCGTACACCTACTACCAGATCGTCCAGACGCCGAGCCACTTGGCGTTCGTGAGCGAGGCGTTCCACGACGCGCGGCTCATCCCCCTGGACGGGCGGCCGCACCTGCCCGCCCGCATCCGGCAGTGGAACGGCGACTCGCGCGGGCGTTGGGAGGGCGACACGCTGATCGTCCGGACGACGAACTTCTCGCCCGACAGCTACTACCGCGGCGCGGCCGAAGGCCTGCACCTGGAGGAACGGTTCACCCGCACCGGGCCGAACACCCTGGCGTACCGCGTCACGCTGCACGACCCGGCCACGTGGGCCGCCCCCTGGACGGCCGAGGTACCCCTGCAGCGGCGCGACCAGCCGATCTGGGAGTTCGCCTGCCACGAGGGCAACCGGTCCATCGTCGGCATGCTGCGCACCGCCCGGTTGGAAGACGCACGCCGCTGAGCCCCGCCGGCCGCGTCTTGCGCGGGGAGGGGCCCTGATCCATCATGGTGTGCTCAGGCGCGGGCGGAGATCCGAGGAGGACGAAGATGAGCCATCGATGTCGCGCAGCGTTGTTCACCGCGGCGGCGTTCGTGCTGCTGACGCCGGCGGGCGGCGGCGCCCAGGGCTGGGAAACGCCGCGGACGCCGTGGGGCGATCCGGACCTGCAGGGGAACTGGACGAACACCACGACGACGCCGCTGGAGCGGCCCGCCGACCTGGCGGGTCAGGATGTCCTGACGGACGAGGAACGCGCCGCCCGCGACGAGGCCGGGGACGTTGCCCGCGAGCAGCGCGGCATCGAGCCGGGCACGGGCGAGACCGGCTCGTACAACAACTTCTGGGTCGAGCGGGGTGTGCGGATGGCGCGCACGTCGCTGATCATCGACCCGCCGGACGGGAAGCTGCCGCTGGCGCCGGCCGAGGTGGACCGCCGCGCCGCCCGCGAGTCGTACCGCAACCGCGAGCCCGCCGGGCCGGAAGACCGCAACCTCTACGAGCGCTGCATCTCACGCGGGATGCCGGGCTCGATGATGCCGGGTTTCTACAACCACAACTACCAGATCCTGCAGATCCCGGGCTACGTCGTGGTCCTGGTCGAGATGATCCACGACGCCCGCATCATTCCCCTGGACGGGCGGCCGCACGCGGACCGGCGCATCCGGCAGTGGCTGGGCGACTCGCGCGGCTACTGGGACGGCGACACCCTCGTGGTCGAGACCGGCAACTTCATCCCGGTGAACGGGCGCGCGCTGACCGTCTTCGGGGCCAACGAGACCACGCGCCTGGTCGAGCGCTTCACGCGGGTCGACGAGAACACGATCGACTACCAGTACACCGTGACCGATCCCACGGAGTACTCTCGGCCCTGGACGGCGTCAATTCCCATGACGAGGCTCGACGGGGACCTCTACGAATACGCCTGCCACGAGGGCAACTACGGCCTGGAGAACATACTGGCCGGCGCGCGCGCCGCGGAGCAGGCCGCCGAGACCGGCTCGCGGTGACGCGGGGCGGGGCGAAGAATACAAGCGGGCTGCCCCGCACCACCCTGCAGACCGCGAGGCGCGCACGGCGGCTACTAGTTCCCGTCGTAGACGTGCTGCACGGTCGTCCGCAGGGCCCGCTCGGGCGCGGCGAAGTCGCTGTACTCGGCCGGCACGCGGTAGGCGGCCACGACCTCGTCCACTGAGCGGCCTGCGGCCTGCCCGTTCTGCGCCTTGCTCACGACGTCGTTGAAGAAGCCGCTGAAGTCGACGAAGTCGGCCCAGGCAACCGGCGTCGGGTTGTGGCCCGGCATCACCGTGTCGACGTCGGCCACCCCGGCCACCGCCTTGCGCAGCGTCGAGCCGAACTCCGTCGCGCTGCCGTTGCCGTTGGCGACGTCGATGAACGGCAGGGCCATGCGCTGGAACATGTCGCCGGTGTGCATGGTGCGCGCGGCCTTGAAGACGACGAAGGTGTCGCCGTCGGTGTGGCCGCGGCCGAAGTGGTACAGGTCGATCTGGTCGGGCCCGCTGTAGAGCGACAGGCGCTCGGAGTAGGTGGTCCGCGGCAGATACTTCGCGTTGTCGCCCTGGAACGCTTCGCAGTTGGTCACCGGCTCGCAGGTCGGGCGCGCCATCTGCGCGCGCGTGTTCTCGTGCACCACGAACTCGACCGTGTCGGGCAGCTCGATGTTGCCGCCGCTGTGGTCGAAGTGTGTGTGGGTGTTGATGACCGTGGTGATGGGCTTGTCGGTGATGCCCGCCACGTGCGCGATGATGTCCGGGCCGTAGCCGTTGATCTTCGTGTCGACGAGCGCGACCCCGTCGGCCATGACGAAGATGGCGGTGTTGCCGCCGCCGCCCATCCCCTCCACCGACGCAGCGTTCGCCAGCATGTAGAGGTTGTCGGCAACCTCCTGGACTTCGAGGTCGACCCGCTCCTGCGCCTGCCGTGCCTCGTAGGTCGCCGCCGTCAGCAGCAGGCCCGCCAGCATCAATATCCCCAGCGTCGTGCAGCGTCTCATCGGTCTTTCCTCCTTCGGCGGCGGACGAGCGCGGTCGACAGCCGACCGTGCCGGACATTCCAGCCCGGACGAGCCCAACCGGCCGCGCGGCTACGCTAGTCTAGATCCAGAATCACACACGACAGAAGGAGGTGCCATGTACGCGACCGACACCACACGCCGTCGAGCAACGAGGGGCCGCCGTACTGCGCCGGCCGTCACTGCCGCGCTGGCCGCCCTCGCGATTGCCGCGGGCACCGGCGCACCCGCGGCCCAGGCGCAGGAACGGACCCGCATCAACAAGATCATCGAGGCGATCGAGCAGGGTCGGCCAGCCATCGCCAATCAGGACTGGCGCTTCGTCGACATGGAGCACTCGCCCTTCTCGGCCGAGCGCATCGTGGAGGCCTTCGCCGAAGCCGATCAGGACCGCGACGACCAGGGCCGCCTGCGGCTGACGCCGATGGTGCGCATCCCGCAGGAGGGCGACGAGGACTTCAAGTGGGCGATCAAGCAGGTCCTCGACCTCGGCGGCCTGGGCGTCATCGTGCCCCACGTCGACACGGGCCCGGAGGCGGTCCGGCTCGTGCGAGCCGCCCGCTATCCGCCGCTGCGGGACGACGCGCAGCCCGAGCCGCGCGGCGAGCGGGGCTGGGGACCCGGACGGGCGGCCCGCCTGTGGGGCGTGGACACGGCCGAGTACCACGCGCGCGCCGACGTCTGGCCGCTCGACCCCGAGGGCGAGCTCTTCGTGGTGGCCATGGTCGAGTCAGCCGAGGCCGTCGGCAACATCGAGGACATCCTGGCCGCGCCGGTCAGCGCCATCCTGGTCGTGCCCGGCGACATGAGCATCGACCTCGGCCTCGGCCCGGCGCCCGGCCCGGAGAACCACCCGGAGGTCGACGCCATGTATGAGAAGGTCCTCGCGGCGTGCAAGGCGCAGGACCGGGTGATCTGCGGCTGCGGCGACAGCGCCGTCCGCCTGCAGCAGCGCATCGACGAAGGCTGGGAATTCATCCTGCCGCTCGGCGGGTGACACCGCGCACGCGAACGGAGGGGGGCACCGGTAGCCCCCCTCATCCGAAGATCCCCTCGGCCGCCCCCGCGCACTCGCCGCTGCGGCAGCGCCGGCTTCTCGTGACGGTGGGACGCCACCCTGCAGGAGTCCGCGCCGTTCTACGGCGCAGGCTCCTGCTCGCTCGCGGCCAGCGACCGCAGCAGGTCCGCCATGCTCGTGTCGCTGTAATCCGTCAGGCTGCGGGTCAGCCGCGCCGGGGCGCGCGCGCTCAACGCGCGGTCCAACGGCGTCTCGCCGTGCCGATTCATCGCGTCCAGTCGGGCGCCGCGGTTTACCAGCAGCTCCACGACGCTCCTGAAGCCATGGTAGGCGGCCAGGTGCAGGGCGGTGTCGCCGGACGCATTCGCGGCGTTGACGTCCGCGCCCAGCTCGAGCGCGGCGCGCACGGCGTCGATGCCGCTGCCCATGACGCGCCGGCGATCCGGATCCTGCGTGAGGGCGATCTCCATCTCGGCCGAATCCATCTCGCGGCCCCGGCGGTCGCGGCCGGCCCGGCCGAAGCCGCGGGTGAGCATGCCGGCGGCAGCCATCAGCGGCGTCACGCCGCCGTCGAGACCTGCGTGCGGGTCGGCACCGCGCGCGGCGAGCAGACGCATGATGTCGCCCCGGCCGAACTTGGCGGCGAGAAAGAAGGGCGTCGCCCCGACCCAGTTCATGTTCAGCGCGAACAGCTTGCCCTGGCGGGCATAGCGGGTGCCGCGCACCAGGCGGGCGTCCGGATCCGCGCCGTGGTCGAGCAACGCCTCCGCCAGCTCGGCATCCCCTCGCAGGATGGCCGCGTGCAGGGCGGCGTAGCCCGCCGCCGCCGCGTTCGGGTCGGCGCCTGCGGCGAGCAGCAGGGACGCCAGCGCACCGTGGCCGCTGTGCGCCGCCACGACGAGCGCGCTGGTGCCCGCCGGTGCAGTCTCGTCGGGGTCGGCGCCGGCGGCGAGCAGCAGCCGCGTGGACGCCAGGTCGCCCACGCGCGCGGCGAACAGCAGCGGGGTGAACCCGCCTTCGTCGACGACGGTCACGGCACCGGCGCCGCGCGGACGCGGAGAGCGCGCAATCACCGTCGGTCGGACGTCGGACCGCGCGCCCACGTCCGCGCCGGCCGCCAGCAGGATCTCCACCACGTCGGCATGCCGCTGCGACACGGCCCACATCAGGGCAGTCTGCCCTTCCGTGGCTTCCCGCGCGCGCACGTCGGCGCCGTGCGCGAGCAGCGCCGCCACCGCGCCGGCGCTGCCCGTGCGGGCGGCCGTCATCAGCGCCGTCTCGCCGCTCGGCAGCGCCGCGTGCGGCGACGCCCCGGCCGCCAGCAGCGCCCGCACCAGCGCGGCGTTGCCGTTCTCGCAGGCCAGGTGGAGCGGCGTCATGCCCAGCTCGTTCGCGGCGTCCGGCGCGGCGCCCGCCGCCAGCAGCAGCTCCGCGGTCGCGGCGTCGTCCAGGTAGGCCGCCCAGTGCAAGGCCGTTGCACCGTCGGGCTGCGCTGCGTCGACGTCGAGCGGCTCCCGCAGCAGGGCCTGCACGCCCGGCACGTCGCCGGCGCGGACCGCCCGCACCAGCCGTTGCTCGGGTGCCTGGGCGGCCGCCGTTGCAGCCAGCAGCAGTCCCAGACACGACGCGACCAGGCTCCGGCTCATGCCGCTCCCGCGCATGCCCGCCTCCGATCCCTACACCGCCGAGAGGGTTTCGATCCCGCCCGTGCTCGTGCCGAAGCGCTCGACCGGCAGTCCCAGTTTGTCCATCAGGGTGACGTGCAGGTTGGACATCGGCGTCGGGTCGGCGCACTGCACATGCCGCCCGCAGTCGAGGGCGCCGGCCCCGCCGCCCGCCAGCAGGATCGGCAGGTTCTCCGACGAGTGCCGGTTGCCGTCGCTCAGGCCGGCGCCGTAGAGCACCATCACGTGGTCGAGCAGCGAGCCGTCGCCGTCCGGCGTCGCCTGCAGCTTCTCCAGGTAGTACGCCAGGAGCGACGTGTGGTACGCGTTGATGCGGGCCAGCTTGGCGAGCTTGTCCGGGTCGTTCTGATGGTGCGACGTCGGGTGGTGAGCCTCCGGCACGCCGATCTCCGGATAGGTCCGGCCGCTGTACTCGCGGCTGAGCATGAAGCTGATGACGCGGGTCAGGTCCGTCTGGTAGGCCAGCACCTGCAGGTCGAACATCAGCTTCGCATGCTCGTCGAACGACGTCGGGATCCCCAGCGGCGGCGCAATGTCGGGGAGCGGCTCGTCGACCTGGGCCTCGGCCTTCCGGATGCGGCGCTCGATGTCGCGCACCGCTTCGAGGTACTCGCCGAGCTTCTGACGGTCCCGCGCGCCGAGGTCGCGGCGCAGCGTGGCCACCTTGTCGGTCACCGCGTCCAGCAGGCTACGGTTCTGCTCGATGCGCGCCAGGCGCGCTGCGGGATCCGTGCCGCCGGTATCGCCCAGCAGCCGCTCGAAGACCGTGCGCGGGTTGGTCTCCATGGGTAGCGGCGTCGATGCGCTGCGCCAGCAGATCGTGTTGGTGTAGGCACAGGTGTAGCCGCCGCCGCAGGTCCCCACGTCGTCGCCCGACTCGAGCGCGAGCTCCAACGACGCCAGCTGGGTGTGCCGGCCGGCCTCCCGCGCTACCAGCTGATCCATCGACACCCCGGCGCCGAGCTCGGAGCCCTGCGTGCGCCGGGGCGGCACGCCGGTCAGGAAACTGGTGGCGCCCGTCTCGTGGATGTTGTCGGGCCCCTTGTTGCTGAGGCCGGAAACGACCAGCAGGCGCTCCCGGAAGGGCGCCAGGGGCCTGAGCGTCGGCGTCATCTCGAAGCCGGCGCCCGTTGCCGCAGGCGTCCACTGCTCCATCACGACGCCGTTCGGCACGTAGACGACGCCCAGCCGCTTAACGGGCTGTGCCGCGGTCCGGCTTAGGGCGGTGAGCGCCGGCACCATGCCGTCGAGCAGCGGCAGCGCGAGCGTGGTGCCGAGCCCGCGCAGCACCGTTCGACGAGGGAGAGCCTTCCTGCTGATCATCATGAGTCCGATCTCCGCATCTGAAACGGCGTGCTCTCGACGATCCCGAGTACCAGGGACGACCACGTGTAGTCGCTGGCGGCCGCCTCGCGCAGAATCTGCCGGACGGCCGGCATGTCGTAGTGCTCCAGCCCCCGGCCGAGGGCGTACGTCGCGAGCTTCTCGGTGACTGTCTGCACGAACTGCTCGTGCCGGCTCAACAGCACCGCCCTGAGACCCGCCAACCCGTCGAACCCGGTCCCGTCGGGGAAGACGCCCGAGGCGTCGATCGGGCCGCCGCCCGCGCCGGTGGCGCGCCACTTGCCGATGGCGTCGAAGTGATCCAGCGCGAAGCCGAGCGGATCCATCGGCGCATGACAACTCGCGCAGACCGGGTTGTCGCGATGTCGCTCCAGCCGCTCGCGCACCGACGCCGGGCGGCCGCCTGCGCCGCGGTCCGGCAGTGCCGGCACGTCGGGCGGCGGAGGCGGGGGCGGCGCACCGAGCATCTGCGCGAGCAGCCAGTGGCCCCGCAGTACCGGTGAGGTCCGCGTGGGGTAGGAGGTCACGGTCAGAATGCTGCCGTGTCCCAGCAGCCCCCCGCGTGTACCGTCCTCGAACGTCACGCGGCGGAACCGGCTCCCGTAGACGTTCGGAATCCCGTAGTGCTGCGCCAACCGCTCGTTGGCGAACGTATAGTCGGCCCGCAGCAGGTCCAGGACACTGCGGTCCTCGCGGATCTGGCTCGCGACGAACAACTCCGTCTCGCGCCGGAAGGCCTCCCGCAGGTTGTCGTCCCACTCCGGGAACAGCTCGGGCGTCGGGACCACGCTGGGTAGCGTCCGCAAGGCCAGCCACTGCAGGGCGAAACCGTCGACGAGCGCCTGCGCGCGCGCATCGGCCAGCAGGCGCCGTACCTGCCGCTGCAGGACGCCGGGATCGCGCAGTCGGCCGCGTGCAGCCACGGCGAGCAGCTCGTCGTCGGGAATGCTGCTCCACAGGAAGAACGACAGGCGTGCAGCCAGCTCCAGGTCGCTGATCGAACGGATGGCCCCGGGCACCGCCGCGGGCGGCTCGCGCTCGACCCGGAACAGGAACTCGGGATCGACCAGGATGCTCTCCAGGCCGCGCTGTATCCCGACCTCGAAACCGCCGTCGCGCCGGCCCGCCTCGTAGAACGCCAGGAGCGTATCGAGGTCGCCGCTCGTCACGGGGCGCCGGAACGCGCGGCGCGCGAGCGAGGCGAGAATCCGCCGTGCGCACGGCGTCTCGTCGGCAACCGATGCCGGACGACACTCGAAGACCCGCTGGCGGCTGGGCGTCGCGCCGGGGCCTGCGGCGTGGAAGGGACCCGCGATGCTGACCTGCTCGACCGCGGCCTCGGGCGCCTCCGACGTCGAGCTCCAGCGCTCCGCCACGGCGAGCACCTTGCCGGTCGCGCGCGGTTGCAGCACGCCGTCCCGCTCGGAGCGCGCCTGGACGAACGCGACCCCGAGCACCCGCGGTCCCGCCCGGGCGGACAGCCGGAAGGCCAGATTGTCGTCGGCGTGCAGCGCGTACTCCTCCCAGGTTGGGTCGCCGAGGACAGCGCCGGCGAACGTGCGCGGCGGCGGCGTCCCCGGCGCGCCGCCGACCTCGAACGCGGCCACGCGCTCCCCGTCGAGTCGCACTTCCAGCCGCTGTTGCTTCTGGAGGCCGCGCACGTAGTCGTAGAGCTGCCGCTGCAGCCGGATCCTGACGTCGTACTCGCCGTCGAGCGGGAAATTGTGCCGGATGGCGACGCCGCCGCGGGATCCGAACGGCAGATCCTCGCTCATCCGCAGGTCCTGGAACCGCATGGCGGGAACGACGTAGGTGTCGGTCGTCGGCTCGACCCGCGCCGCGCCCACGGCCAGGCGGCTGATCCGCCGCGCCGCGAAGAGGTAGCGGTCGAGCAGCGCCGGGGACACCGACAGGATGTCCGCCATGTTGTCGAAGCCCAGATCCGCGTTGTCGGCCGGCAGCAGCGCACCGGCGTCGATCTCGAGCGCGAGCAGATCCCGGATCGCGTTCGTGTACTCCCGCCGGTTCAGGCGGTGGAGCGTGGTGCGGCCCGGATTCGGCGCCGTGGCGGCGGCCCGGTCCAGGGCCGACTCGAGCGTGGCGGCGACGGTGGCGTAGGTGGCCTCTTCCGGCCGCGGCCGACCCGCCGGTGGCATGGACCCGGTGCGCAGCTTGCGGACCACCTGCTCCCAGGCCGCGGCATCGTCGCCTACGCGCGCCGGGTCCATCGTGTCGAGCGCGAGCCCGGCGGTCCGCAACCGGTCGTTGTGACAGGTCTCGCAGTAGCGGCCCAGGACCGTCCGCACCGTCTCGACGCCCGGCGCGGGAGCCTGCGCCTCCACACGCCCGGTCCCGGCCAGCGCGACGCCGACCGCGACCGCGCATCCTGCCAAGGTCCTCATTGGTGATTCCTCGTGCGCGCCCTGGGGACTCTGCGCGTAGTTTACTCCTGCTGCCCGCGACAGCGCAGCGGAATCGGCACGTGGCGGCGGGCCGCCAACCCCGGCCGACTATAATCGGGACCGCGACAGTTCTCGGACGCCCAGGAGGTCCCCATGACGTCTCCGGCCTCGCGCGCACTTCTCTTCGCACTCGCCACGGCCGTCGCGTTGGCCGCCGCCGGCCTGCCGGGGCAGGCCCAGGACCGGGACTTCACCCCGGTCACCGACGCCGTCCTGCAGGACCCGGACCCGGCAGACTGGCTCAACTGGCGGCGCACGCTCGACGGGTGGGGCTACAGCCCGCTCGATCAGATCGACACCGGCAACGTCGCGGATCTGCGGCTGGCCTGGTCCTGGGGCCTCGAACCGGGGGTGTCGCAGACGACGCCGCTGGTGCACGACGGCGTCATGTACCTCGTCAACCCGGGCAACGTCGTGCAGGCCCTGGACGCGCGGACCGGCGACTTCATCTGGGAGCACCGCCGCGAGATGGACGAGCGGCTGCGGCCCGCCGCGCAGATGCGCAGTCTCGCGATCTACGAGGACCTGATCATCCTCAACACGGTCGACGCGCACATCGTGGGCCTCGACGCCCGCACCGGCGAGGTGCGCTGGGATACCGATGCCGCGCCCGACGACGACGGCTACGGCTTCTCCAGCGGGCCGGTCATCGCCGACGGCACGATCGTCGCGGGTTTGCGGGGCTGCGAGCGGTTTCGCGAGGATACCTGCTACATCGTCGGCGTCGACGGTCGCACCGGGCGCACGCTGTGGCGCACGTCCACCATCGCCCGCCCCGGCGAGCGCGGCGGCGACACGTGGGGCGACCTGCCGCTGCTTTTCCGCGCCGGCAGCGACGCCTGGATTCCCGGCAGCTACGACCCGGTCAACCGCCTCGTCTACTACGGCACTGCACAAGCGAAACCCTGGACGCGCGACGCGCGCGGCACGGAAGGCGACGCGCTCTACAGCAACTCGACGCTCGCGCTCGATCCCGCTACCGGCGAGATGCGCTGGTACTTCCAGCACATCCCGGGCGACAGCCACGACATGGACGAGACGTTCGAGCGGATCCTCATCGACTACGACGGCCGGCAGTCCGTGTTCAGCATGGGCAAGCTGGGCATCCTGTGGGAGCTCGACCGGGTGACCGGCGCGTACGTGAACGCCGTCGACCTCGGCTACCAGAACCTCGTGGACGTCGACACCGAGACCGGCACGCTCACCTACCGCGACGGCATGGTGTCCGACGTGGGGGAGACGCTCTACTTCTGCCCCAGCACGGGCGGCTTCAAGAGCCTGCGCGCGATGGCGTACCACCCGGACACCCGTGCGCTGTACGTGCCGCTCAACCTGCACTGCGAGACCGCCGCGTTCGGTCCCGTCGAGCGCCGCGCCGGCGGCGGGGGTACGGGCGGCGTGCGCGGCCGCCTCAACCACTTCCACCCGGACGCGCCCGACCAGCTCGGCGAGTTCCAGGCCCTCGACATCCGCACCGGCGAGACGCTCTGGAAGCACCGCCGCCGCGCTCCCTACAATACGTCCGCGCTGACCACCGGCGGCGGCCTGGTGTTCGTCGGCGACTGGGAGCGCTACGTCTTCGCCTACGACGCCGCCAGCGGCGAGCAGCTCTGGCAGAGCCGCCTGACGACCATGTCGAACGGCTATCCCATCACCTATGCCGTCGACGGCACGCAGTACGTCGCCTTCGGCGCGGGCGGCCCGCTCGGCGCGTCGAGCTGGACGAGCATCGTGCCGAACGACCTGCTGCGCGACATGCGCAACCCGCGCGCCGGCAACGCCATCTTCGTCTTCGCGCTGCCTTAACGTGGGAACTAGTCCGTATCGGTTTACATCCGTCCGAATACGCTGATTTTTAACCTGAATATTGAGAATTACCCGCCTTCAGGGTCCACGCTCGTCCGTGCCGATCCGCCCCAATCCGGGTATTGACTGTGGTCGTAACGTGGGTGTCATCGTTTCGGTCAACGGGGGCTGGTTCAATGGAGAGACTGACAGCCAAGCGGGCCGAGACGCTGCGAAAGCCAGGCCGGTATCGGGCGGGCGACACGGTGTACCTGGTCGTGGCCAACGGCCGGACGGGTCGGGTCAACAAGCGCTGGGTGCAACGGCTGCACGTCCAAGGGAAGCGGCGCGATATCAGCATCGGCACCTACCCGGCCGTCATGCTGTCCGAGGCTCGGGAGCGGGCGCACGACAACCGCCTGACGGCGAAGCGGGGCGGCGACCGGTCCGGGCGTGTGTCGACCGCGCCGACATTCGCGGACGTGTCCGCCAAGGTCGACTAGGGGGGGCAGTGGCGCGGCCGGACCCGAGAGACGCGGCGGCGGACCTTGGCGCGGTACGCGGAGCGCCTAATGGGTCGACCCGTCGACCAGATCGACCGGGCGGCGGTGCTCGCGGTGCTCGGGCCGGTTTACCGCGACAAGCCCGCGACCGGCAAGCTCTTGCGCGGTTGGGTCCGGGGCGTGCTCGCGGCGGCGCAGGCTCTCGGACATGTCGACGTGAATCCGGCGGGCGAAGTGATCGACGCGGCCTTGCCGAAGACGCCGAAGACCGGAGCGCATCGTCGGGCGTTGCCGTATGCGGACGTTCCCTCGGCGCTGGCGGCGGTCGAGACGTCCGGGGCGAGTCCGGTCACCAAGGCGGCGCTTCGCTTCACGGCGCTGACGGCGGTACGGTCGGGCGAGGCTCGCGGGGCGACGTGGGGCGAGGTCGACCTCGAACTGCGGGAGTGGCGCGTACCGGCCTCGCGGATGAAGGGCGGGGCGGAACATCGGGTGCCGTTGTCGGATGCGGCGGTGGCTGTGCTCGAGAGCATGAGGGCGCATTCTGATGGCGCGGTCAATTCGCTGATCTTCCCTGGCGTGGGCAGGCGGCGGCTCAACAGCGGCACCTTGATCAAGGCGCTGCGGCGAGCGACGGGGACGGATGCGCACGTTCACGGCTTCCGGTCGAGTTTCCGCACGTGGGCGGCGGAGCGTTCCGGGGCGACCAGGGACGTGGCGGAGATGGCCCTGGCGCACGTGGTCGGCGGGGCTGTCGAGCGGAGCTACGCGCGAAGCGACCTGTTCGACCAGCGGCGCGGGCTGATGGACCGATGGGCAGCGTTCGTGACCGGCCCCGCGCGTACCGGTCGTTCTCCTGTCGCAGCCCGTCGATCCGATTGATCTCGGCGAACTCGCCTCGCGCGGCGCCACACGTCTCGCTGCTGGGCGTCGCGGCGGCGTTCGCTCGGCCGGTGAGCACCAGCTCGGACCCCGCCAGTCGTTCGGGGTCGCCGACGACCTCGACGGTGCGGCCGACTACCTTGCACGGGCTCACAGACGACTCTACACCCGCCGACCAGCTCGTACGCGCCCACGCCGCCGCCACCGGCGCCGGAATCCTCGACGATCGGAGCGCAAGCGCCGCACCGACGAAGACGACGACTACATCGGCGTGGCCAAGCCGGCCTCGCCCGGTGGCGGCGAGGCCGCCGTCTACGACGAGAGGGGCACCGGCCGCGTCAAGTTCCGGCAGGCGTGGCTGGCCTGCCACGGGTTGGCCGCCCGGCGGTGCCGGCTCACCAAGGTCGTTGACGATCCATTGAGCCGACCCTCGTCGACGGCTGCTCGATCCTCGTTAATCGCGCCAGACGCCAGCGGCGGGTCGGGCACCTCCACGTCGTGCGCACGGACGACGATCTCGTCGTCAAGCGCGCCGGCAAGGCACCTCGGGTGCCGCGGTGGAGGTCGACAACTGAGCCGCGAATTGCGATATGCTCTGGGCCGGTGGCGGACCCCTGGTGGCTGTCCACTTTTTTGGCCACTGCCGAGGCTGACCCAGTCTCTAATCACCGGCCGTGCACCGCGGAAGAGCGATGGTCGCCTCGGGTCTTGGAGGTGACCCGGGGGCTAATCAAGCGACTGCCGTTACCTGCTATGCGGATCGAACCCCAGATCAGTACGGCCAACATCGTCGTGCTCGGCGCGTTCAATCCTCCAATTCTGACGCCGGCTTGGTTCGTGCTACACGATTTGCTGCCCAGCGGAGTCGAAACCAGCGCGAATGTGCAAGTCGTTCACTCGAAAGTGACCGCGTTTACGGCCGATTGGCTGGATCTTCGGGTCAGGGAGGACCGCTTCCAGGTCGGCAGCGGGCAGGCGCCCTACGTGCGTGTGCTAGATCTCGTGTCGCAGATCTTCAAGAACCTGTTGCCGCACACGCCGATTCACGCGTTCGGCGTGAATCGGGAGGTGCATTTCCCGGTGAAGGATCAAACGGTGCGGCATCGGATCGGAAGAGTGCTCGCACCGGTCGAGCCGTGGGGCGAATGCGGCCGCAGCCTCGGTCTTGACGGAACCCACGGCGGCATGCGGTCCCTGACGATGTCACAGTTTCGCCCTGAAGGTCGAGCCGACGGCGGAGAGATCAACGTCAGGGTTGGACCCTCCGACCAACCGGACCCGGAGCGCGGTGTCTTCGTCAGCGTCAACGATCACTACGTCGTCGACCCCCACGGTACGGAAGCAGGTGATCGGTTCGTGAAGCTTCTCGCGGAGAATTTTCAGACGTCGCTGGCCCGCAGCGATCAAATCATCGATCACGTCATGTCGTTGGCTACCGCGTATTCGGAGCAGTCCTGATGGCGCAGCTTTCCACCTTTTCTGCCGTTCAGCATGTCGGTCCGTCAGCCAAGGTCGTTCTTGATACGTCCATCGAACCGGAGACTCTGGACCGCCCAGTCAACGAGTGGGCGCAAGCGAGCCCGCCCGCTGAAACCGTTGCGCAGATGAGTGACCATGCAGACGCCACCAAGATTCCACCGACCTCCACCGAACGTCGCCTCGATGTTCCTCGTTTTTCCGATCTGAAGCGGCTTCTGAACTTTCCGCGCGCTATTGAGAAGCAGGAGCAATTGACAACACTCCATGCCCTACAGGAGTGGGAAGGCTATGTGATAGCGATCGGCGAGTCCGACTTCACGGCGCGTCTACTGGACCTGACGGCCCGTTCATCGGTCGAAGAGGAGGAGGCGACCATTCCATTGGATGAGATCGCCGACATCGACTCGAAGCGGATGCGGGAGGGCAGCATTTTCCGTTGGGTGATCGGGTACGAGCGTTCCCCGGCCGGGACCAAGAAGCGGGTGTCCCAGATCGTGTTCCGCGACCTTCCGGCGGTCACGCAGTCGGACCTGGGTGCCGGGGCGGCATGGGCACAGGGCGTCGTGGATGCGCTGAAGCTGTGACGGAAACCGAAACGCTTACACCACCGGGCCGGACTGATGTCGAAGTTACCCTCCTTGGTCCGGGCTACGGCGAAAGTGTCGTGTTGCATGTCGGCGACGGCGTGTGGGTGTTGATCGACTCCTGCGTGGGCGCGGACCACAAGCCTGTCGCCCTCCACTACCTTCAGCAAATCGGGGTGGATCCTGCGCAACACGTCGCCATGATCGTCGCGTCACACTGGCATGACGACCACATTCGCGGGATGGAGGAGCAGGTCGCTGCGTGCGTCAATGCCGAGTTTTGTTGCTCCGCGGCCCTGTGCCGGAAGGAGTTCCTGGCAATGGTCGGCTCGCTAGAGAATCCCGCTGCCTCAACGCCCGGCTCGGCGGTTCGCGAGACTGGCTCTGGGGTTCGCGAGATCCGCGGTGTCTTCTCCCGTCTCGAGTCCTCACGCTCGTCGCCGACACGCGCCCTTGCCAACCGGTGCGTTTTTCGCCACGACGCTTGCGAGATCTGGGCGCTTTCGCCCGCCGATGCCGTCTTTGAGCGCTTTCTGAAAGCCACCGCCGCCTTGCTGCCCGATCCGCCGCGACCCCGAAGACGATTGCCAACACTATCACCGAACGATGTGGCGGTCGCTCTCTGGGTCAAGATCGCGGGCGTGGCCGTCCTACTGGGCTCGGATCTGGAACGCTCCGGTTGGATAAGCGTCCTCGATAGCCAAGAACGGCCTTCCGGCACGGCATCCGTCTTCAAAGTGGCCCACCATGGATCGGCCGACGCCGACGAAACGAGAGTGTGGGATCAACTCCTCGAGACACAACCGGTCGCGGCGCTCACGCCTTGGCACAGAGGTGCGAACGCATTGCCGAAAGTGTCGGACGTGAATCGCATTCTATTGCACACATCGGAAGCCTACATTACCGCGCCGCAGGCGGCGCCCCGGCTAGCTGGTCGCAGCAGACCTCGCATGGTTGAGCGAACGCTCCGCGACACCTCCGTGAAACTACGGCGGGTCGCGCTGTCGACGGGAGGTGTGCGTCTTCGACGGCAACTAGTCGCCAGTGCTAACTGGACCGTAACGAAACTGAACGATGCCTGCCATCTGAGGGACTTCATCGTCGGCTAACCGTTGGAGGTCCGCTGAAGCGTAAGACTCCTACCCCGGAAAAGAGATTTTCCTCAAACTCGTGCGGGTAGCGGCGGCGTCAATTCAAGGCCGCCACAGCAGAGAAACAGCATCGAGATGAGCGCGCCCGGCGTATGGAAGCCGTACGCGCGCCTTGTGATGACGCGCAGCTTGTTATTGATGCCCTCGACCGGCCCGTTGGTCAGGCGCGTGTCCACGTGGCCGAGGATGCCCGCAGCGTGCTTGTGGATGGTTTGAGCGACGCGGATGAAGGGCCTCAGCCGGGAGCGGGCCGCTCAGCCCACCCACTCCTCGAGCAAACGCCGGCGCTTCCGCCGCCGGAGCTTGGTCGTGACGACGAATCTGCCGTTCGCGCGCTGTCCCGAGGTCTTCCTCGACCCGACCGGCGGCCGCCGCGGTCATCGACCGGGTCGGGCCGGGGTGCGGGCACCTGTCACCGGTCCGTTACGTAACGGTGGGGAGTAGTCGTGGCGTTGACGAACGCGGAGCGGCAGGCGCGTTATCGGGCGCGTCGGAGGGTTGGCGAGTCCCGGCTTCGGGACCGCCGGCCGGTGGACCGGCGGTCCGGGCCCCAGCAGTGGCACGACGCGTGCAGATGCTTCTGACGCTGCCGGACCAGTACCGGGCGTGGCTGGACGCGTTGCCGGCATCCCTTGCCGGGTCCGCGACCGCGGCGTTGCTCGACCGGGTCTGCGAACTGGACCTGTCGGTACTGGCGGCCGTCGAGCTGCCCAAGGGTTCGGGCGTGAAGGCTAGAGGCAGCCTCCCGGGAGGTCCAGAGTACATAGCTGCGGGACGGCCGGCGGGTCAACGTGCTACGCACGTTCTCCGCTTCGCTCGGGCTCTTGCGGGTGACACCCCGTCCGCCTCGCGGCTCGGATGGCAGTTGTGGGCCATGCGGCCGGGCCCGGACGGGGTCCCGGCCGTCCACGGCGATCGCGGAACGCGGTGGGCGTCGGCAGTCGGTCTACATGGGCCGTTTCTTCTGGACTGCGCCCCTTGAGGTGGACAGTTCCAGTGCGCGCCGGACGCATCACCTCGACCTTGACTCGACCCGCCAACCCGATGCGACAGCCCGAGCGGGGCGGCGACGTCGACCCTCGGGGCGTCAGCCTCGATATGGACTGGAGTTTGTGTTGGAGTGTCACAACGGGGGTGCTTCACTTCCCTCCTTATCGGTCTTCCTCTGCGAAACTGCGGACGTAGCGGGAAACGGTCCATGCCGCGATACCGAGGGCCTTGGCGATCTTCTTGAAGCTGAGGCCCTTGTTGCGCAGCTCGACGATGCGGGCGACGGTGTCGACCGGGAGCGGTGGCCGCAGGAAGCCGCGCCGGCTGGACACCCGGCCCGGGTGTCTCAGCGTTGCTCGGTCTGCCGGCAGCGGCGTTGTGCGCGGGTCGTCGACGTCGGGTGCGTACTTGGCGAGGTCCTTCCAGTCGAGGCGCGCCCGCTGCGGCCCCTCGGGCATGAAGTCCTCGACGTCCTGGTCGAGGGCGCCGTCGCTGCCCTGCCAGACCACCTCGCCCGCGGCTACCGCGCCGGTGGTGGCTGCCCGCAGCGAGGTCAGCTCGGGCTCGGGCTCGCCGCAGACGACCGATACGCGGGTGACGTGCCCACGCCGGTGCGCCAGCTGACGTCGGTCAGCGCGGACTGAACGTCGGGCCTAGCGAGCGCCGCGGCGAGCACCGAACCCTGCAGCCGCAGCTTGGACGTGATCGTCAACGCCCGCATGGTGCAGCCGGCGTTGTCGATCGAGCGGACGACGACCTTGGCGCCGACCCGCTGAACGGTTCGTTCGGACATGGTTCTCCTCTCTGCTGGGATGTGCGGCGGACGCGACCAACCCGCCGGCCGCTCCGAGTGGTCGAGCGGTGTTCCTACGGGGCGGCGAGATGGGTGGTCGGGTTCAAGGGGGCGATGGCGATCTCCGCGGGGTCGTAGCGGGGCACGCACGGGATCGGCACAGGGGGAGGGAGGGGTCCGCTTAGGCCGCGGTCACGACGGAGAAGGCGCCGACGTTGGCGCGCGCGACGGCTGCGGTAGCGTGGGCGGTGGAGATGCTGCCGGCGCTGACGGCGGTGATGCGGGTGGATGTCGTGAACGGTCGTCAGGATGATCGCGACGGCGGGGTCGGTCCGCGTTGTGCCGGTGCTGCGCAGGTGCACGGCGTTCGTGCCGCACCACGCCGCTCTCCGGCCGGCGTGGTCGTTCTCAGGTAGGCTGGCGCGCTGCGACGCGGCGTGCTCCTTCTCTTGGGGAACCTCGTGCGGCCCCTTGCCGGCCGGGGTCTTCGTCGTTGCCCCGCACAGCGGGGCAAAAAAAAGGCGCGCATAGCGCGCGCGATTCTTCCCGGTCCGGCCGCCTGTCGAGGACAGGCGGCCGGGTGGACGGGTGGGCGAGGGGCAAGGGGTCGAGTCACATGATGGGGTCGATCGTACCTCCGCCGCCGCTCCCCACCTGTGCACCCTGACGGGCCGTATTCCGGAAGGTCGGGATGGCGGCCCCGCCAGCGCTCGTTCGTCCGTCTGCCTGCTCGAACGGGCCGCGCGCGCGCGTGGGTTGTCGGGTCAGAAGCTCGGTTCCTGTCCCCGGCCCCGCGTCGGCGGGTGCCCGGGCGGCGACGTTGCCGGCGTCGGCCTGGACGGATCACGGGGCGGGACCCGAACCGGGTGCTGCCTCTCGGCGGGACGTTCGACCTCGCCATCGCTCCGGAGCGTGCTCGAAGACGGCGAGGACGCGTCGTGGCGCCGCTTGGTCTCGACGGGCCAGGTTCGGGCGGACTCCGAGGGCGGCCGCGGACTCGGCATGACGCGCTCGAGCTCGGCGGCCATGGCGACCCTGACGACGCGGACCAGCTCGTCACGAGCGGCCGCGAGTTCTCGCCAGCTCGGCAGGCGGGAACGCTCCGGTTCCGGCTTGCGGGTCATCCAGCGCCGACGACGCGGCAGGACGCTCCACTCGCCGAGTGCCTGCTGATGGCGCTGGTCGGCCGCCGCCGCGCTTTCAGCCAGGCAGCGGCCTCTCAATCCGGCAGCCTCGGTCGAGCGACTGACCAAAGGCGACGCCATCTCCCAGTTGATCTGCTCGAGGACCGCCCGCTGTGACGCCGACGTCTTCGGTCGGGCGCTGATCGACTCGGCGACGGAGATGACGGTGTCCGTGGCCAGCGAGATGTCGCCCCACTGACGGGCCGCCGTGGTGGCCGCGTTCATCAACCGGCCGGTCAAGTCCCGCTCCAGCGGTTCCCGCTCGGCCGCGGCGGCTCGCGCCGGTTCGACATCGCTGCCCGGAGAACGATCCTGATGAAACCTGCCCAGCATTCTCTCGACTCGCTGTCGCAGCCACTCGAACAGTCGCTTCACCAAGCCGGGTGACGCCGGCGGCTCGGGCCGCTCGGCCGCGATGGCAACCGCGCGGGCGCGGTCCGAGAGCGTCTGAGCGAGGCGCCTGCTCGGACGGCCGGTATCGGTGAGCTCGTCGAAGCGCTAACCCGTTCGCCGCCACGCCGCGCTCGGGGCATCCGGGAACTGCTGTTCCGCTTCGAGGACCACCCGGTGCTCCCAGCCAACTGCCCGCCGACGGTCCGGACTCTGCTCGGCGACATCGAGCGCCCGCTCGACGTCGGTCGGCGTTCCCGCGCGCGACCAGAACGGATTCCGGTGATCGAGGGCCGTGAGCAGCGCCGCGTCGCCGCCCGGCGTCGCGAACAGCTCCCGCACGCGGGAGACCCGCTTCCGCAGCGCTTCGGCCGTCGCGATGGCGTCGTCGAGATCCGCCGTCCCGAACCGCCCCCCCGCGCCTGCCGAGTGCCCGACGGAACCGGGCGTCGGCCGCCTCGTCCGACAGCACGTCGCGAAGCCGGCCGAGACGCGCCTCGTCCGACTCGGCCGCGTCGAGGGCCGCGTCGATGTTGTCGCCCGTCGTCGCGCTGGTGCCGTCCACGTTCCACGTCGGATCGAGGTCGGCTAGGTTTGCGAGCAGCAGCTCCATGCCCCCGGGCACGCGGCCGAGAGCCGTTCGGCGGGCTTTCCTCTCCTCTGCCCGCTTCGCCTCGGCACGGCGCCGTTCCGCTTCGCGCCGTGCGGCGGCCTCCTGCCGGCGCCGGGCCGCCTCGACGGCTCGCCGCTGCTCGGCCTCGAGCGCCGCGATCTCCGCATCGAGCGTCTCGACCCTCGACCTCGCCTCGGCGGCTTCGGCCGCATCGCGCGCGTGCGCCGACCGGGCCTCCCGGGCCGAAGCCGATACCTCCTCGTACGCGACATACCGGTCCGGCTTCAATGCCGGCGACCCCGACGACCGATCCTCCCATCGGTGCTTCGCCGCCGGCCCGATGTGCTTCGACGGCGGGCTGAGCAGAAGACGCTCCTCCTCGGCCACATCGCCGGCCTCGCGCGCCCGGGCGAGTTGCGCGGCGTGGCTCTCCGACGTCACCCGGTCCGCCACGCCGGCCCGATCGAACGCCACGTTCATTTCGGCCGCCCACGCCTGCCGCGTCTCCTCCAGCCACTCCCGCGGCTTCGTGCGCTCACTCTTCCTCGCGCCCCCGGACGCCGGGTCACCGCCCGCCGGCGCCGCCCGACGGAACCACTGCTCCGCTGCGCGCTCCACCCCGTCGTTGACCCGCTCCGAGAACACCAGGTGCAGGTGCGGGTTGTTCGGCTTGCCCTCCTCCTTCGACAGCCCCGCGTGGACCACGAGCGTGTACGGCAACTCGCTCGCCGTCACGTGCGCCGCGAAGCTCCGCGCCAGGACCAGCCGCCCGAGAGAGCCCAGCGAGTTGGGCAGCGCGGCCGTCAGCGACCGGAACAACCGGCCGTTGCTGCGCTCGTGGCTGTCGGCCGCCGCCCAGTACAGCCGCGCGTCCGACGAGGCGAACGACGGCATGCAGCCCGACTCGACGTGCACCAACTCGTCCTGGCAGGCCGCCTTGTACTTGCCGACGCGGCTGATGTAGTCGTACTTCGCCGCCGCCGACTGGCCAGCAGAGCGGCTGCCCGTCTTCACGTTGACGTGGCAATACATGGCGTCGTGCCTTTACGCCCAAGGCGTCTCGCGCACGTCGGTTTCGCACAGCGAAACCGGTAAGTGCGCCCTTCGGGTTTCGGGCTCTCTTCAGTCGGTACTGTGGAGTCTTGAGGACTCTCGGCTGGTATTGTTATTCTGATCCATCTCTCGGTGGCCTGGATTCAGGATATATATCGGAGTCATGCAGACGTCAAGGCGTGCGAACCAGATCGTCAAGCTCAAGCAGCGGCGGCAGGAACTCGCGGCCAAGGCAAAGGACGCCGACAAGCGACTCGCCGACCGGCTGCATCGGCTCGAGACGCACGAGGCCAAGTCCGAGCGCAAGCGGGAGACCCGGCGCAAGATCATCGTCGGGGCCATCGTCCGGGCAGCACAGACATCGCAGACCGACATCAGCCTCGGCTGGCTCGACGAGCAGATCCGGGCCCTGACGCGGCCCGACGACCGTGCCCTCTTCGGTCTCGATGCAGAGCCGTCCGGCGCCGCCGGCGCTGACCAGGCCGAGCCGGTCGCGGCGGCGCCGATCACGTCCCGGCAGAAGAAGCTGTTGACCCAACTGGTCGAGGAGCATCCCGAGCTCGCGCGCGAGTTCGGCGTCGACCCCGACGCACCCGGGCTGGAAGGGCTCGGCAAGGCGAAGGCGACCTCCCTGATCGGCGCGATGCTCAACCGCGTCAACGCGCAGGCCCCGCCCGACGAACGATGACGACGCGTGCGGCCCCAGCGCCGGGTGGCCGGAGACTGCCGCAGTCGTCCGTTCGGGAGGGTCGTCGGTGTCGAGCCGGTAGCGGGAAGTGAGCGAAAGGTTGTCGAGGACGAAGGTCGGCCGGCGGGCGCCGTCACGCGAGGGCGGAAACCGTTACCGCTCGCTCGCTCCCGTGCCTGTTGTCGGGCCGGTCGACTCCTGGCCAACCGCTTCGGACTCGTTGCGGAACGCCGTCGATCGCCGGGACAGCAACTGCGCCAACTGCTTCACGCTTTCGACCTGCTGCAGAAGATCCTGCATGTCGGCGCGCTGGACCGAACCCTGCTCGAGCCAGCCCGTGATCCTCCGGTTGAGGGAGGATGTCGTTTCTTCGAGATGCTCCGCCACCGCGGCCTGCAGCTCCGGTTCCTCGTCGAACAGGGCCCGCCACAGACCGGTGAGCCGGCCAGGATGCCAGTCGGGGAGCCGGCGCACCGGGTCCGACGGTACGAGCCAACCGCGGTAGACCGCCAGGATGACGCCGCGGTCGTCGACATCCTTGCGCTCCCACCGCTCGGGGACCAGGTCCTGGTGGCCGTTCGGCTTGGGTGGCTGCCACGCGGCCACCTCGTAGGTGGTCGCGGTCAGCCGGATCAGCCACCGCAGCCCTTCGCGCCCCTGCCGGTCCCGGAGCCAGATCCGCTGGCCGGCTTCGAGCTTCGCGCACGGCGAGACGAGGCAGAAGTCTGCCGACGTGATGCCGGCCGGAAGCATCGAGTAGCCGTAGTAGCTCACGTAGAACGCCTGCGGGTCGTCCAGATCCACCGGCGCCGGCCTCGGCCGATCCTCCGCTTCGCTCTCGGTCAGGTGGATCGCCGGCGACGGCTGCGACAACACCCGCACCGGCAGTTGGACGCTCGGGTCGAAGCGGGTCAGCGGGCGGGAGGGATCTGCGCCGTCGGCCTCGACCTGAACATCCCGCGAGGGACCGATGTAGAGCTCTAGGCCGAGGGCGCGGCAGATCTGCTCGGCGCGGTTCAGGCGGGGGACGTGCCCGTTCAGGACGGACCGGATGGCGTCTTGCGGCAGGCCGCTGTTGACGGCGGCCCGGTACTGGGATTGTCCTCTCTCGGCGAGTCGCCGCCGGACCGCCTCCGCGAAATCGATGGCCACTACGCCGGAAAGTATACCGCCTCTCAAGACGAACGTGGACTCTACTGGACGTCCTGGTATCGATCCACGTTCGGTACATACACGCATACGTCGGCAGCCTGCATCAGGATCGCGGCGGCGGGCACGGTCTCCACTCCCGGCTCGACGCTGACGACGGGAGGTACCGATGTGGCTCAGCTCTTGAAGGTCAAGCAGGTTGCCGGCCAGCTCGGCGAGCTATTGTCAAATGTTGTGGATTCGGCCAGGGCGTGATCAGGCGGCTTCCTTCCGCACGTCGGTCTCCGTCGGTTCTCGCTCGTGCAGAACGCCGTCGACGAATCGGATGCCGGCCCGCACCAGGGGCAGCAGGCTGGGCGCCGTTCAACCGGCGCCAGCGTCGTTGCGCTATCTCCAGCAGCTTGAAGGCCATCAGCAGTCCCTTCGTGCGGGAGCCCGCTCCCTTCGTCATCCGCTGCCGCAGCCGGACCGTCGCGAACGGCGACTCGATCAGGTTCGTCGTCCGCAGGTGTATCCAGTGCTCGGCCGGATAGGAGAAAACGTCAGCAAAGCCTCCTGGTCGTCCACCGGCAGGCCTTCGCCTTCGGGTACTTCACCTTGAACTCGGCCACGAACGTGCCGATGGCTGTCTCCGCGGCGGCCTTTGTCGGCGCGTACATGACGTCGTGCAGCGCTCGCTTCGCCCGCGGCCGACGCGGCAGCTTGTCGAGCACGTTCGCCCAGCTCTCCGCGCTCTCCCGGTAGCCGTCCTCGAGCGCCACCAGCTCCTTCGTCCCGTCCGCTCGCACCCCCATCATCACCAACGTGCACAGACCGTCGTCTTCCAGCCGGATGTTGAAGTGGACCCCGTCGACCCACACGTAGACGTAGTCGCACGCCGAGAGGTCCCGCCTCGGCCACCTTCGGCGACCGCCGCATGTACGGCGGCAGAACCCGGCTCGTGTGAACCGTCGCCGCTTACCCTGATCGTCAACCCGCCGGTCATTGACGCGCGGGGCCTGAACCTCCCCACGCGCCGGTTCCGCAGGCCACGCTCCGGGCCTGCACACGCCCGTTGCATACAACCAGACACCGGCCCGCTTCGTTCCGCGCATCGACGTACCGAGCCACCTCTTCCTCCAACGCCATCAGCAGCATGCGCCGCGCGCCCTCCCGAGCCACGGCATCCAGCGTCAAGACGTCGTCTTCCACCGCTTGAAGCTTATCGCCAGCGACCGCGTCGAGTACCTTCTCCATGGGTGGGTCTCCTTTCCCCCGGCCCGCCAGCCAGGATGTGTTTTGCGTGGGAAACCGCACACTCCGTCTCAGATATCGCTTATGCCTCGAAAGCATCCGTGAGCTCGGGCGACGTTAAGGTATTTCACGAAGATCCGGTAGGCTGCTTCAGGTTGCTGAATAAACCACTTAGATTCTCGGTTTTTCCCCTCAACCACGTCGTGGTGATTGTAGTTTTCCGGCATGGGTCGTGTTCCATTGTGGCACATTTCGTTCCATTCCCACAGATCCCTAGCGTGAGTATCCAGACTGCGAACATAATCCCTAATGTCAGCTCCGAAAAGAAAATCCGCCTCAAAAGTGTTTCTCCGCAAATCCGAGATGTCCTGTAACTCCGGAGAGAAACCTGTCAACACCTTGTAGATGAACTGAGACACTGCCTGGTATACGTGCAGTCTGCGTTCGTAGAGGTCAAGCTCAAGTCGTCGACGGTTGGTCTGCCACTGCTGATAGGCAATGTACACGGCGATGACCGCAATTACGGGCGTGAGCAACGCCGAGAACACGTTAATCGCCGCTTGCATGCGTCAATGGTCTCCGCTTGCCGGTGAATCAAGCCGACGTACTGTCGCTCGCAAACGCGCGTACGTGCAGCAGCTCGAACATGAGAGACTCCATCAGCGTTGCGGCAATCGTGGAGGCGGAGTGGCCAACTCTAGCAAGGGCATGTGCCTCTTGAACGGCCGCGGAGTATCGGCGCTGAAGAGAAAGTTGAGGAATTGGAATGGTGAGTTGTCGCAATGTGCCAAGATTTATATTACGCTGTGCAGCTCTAGGCGCGTCGCTTTCGAGCCGTTGCTGCATCAGGTCAAGAGCCGACTGAACATACTCTACTGTAACGGTCTTACCAGGCTGAAAGCCGACAATGCTGTCTGGAAAGCAGGAATCAAATGCAAGAATGCCTGTCATGCCGATGTTCGCTGCGATCGTGATGCAAAGTGTACCACGAGGCCACATTTTGCTCTGGTTCAGGCCAGTGTCGGAATACGTTTGGGAGTAGTGCGTGATGATCCCGTTGGAATTGGCTACATCCCCGGTCTGCACGAATGGGTGCGGGCCCCCATATAGCTCGGGTGCATTTCGCGGGCGGTGACGTGAACGACCACGGTCTAGATGACCATGTATACCGAGTGGGCCGGTAGGCCACCCCATCGGATTCTCAACCGGGTCCCCGAACATCTTGACGAACAGCGCCGGCACGAACTCCCGCAACCGCTCGGCGGCCCGGCGGCGCAGCGCCTCGATCCGCGCGGCCCGGTTCAGGATGTCCACGATCCGCCGCTGCTCGTCCAGCGGCGGGAGGGGCACTGCCGCATTTTTCAGTGTAGCGAGCTTGAGAGACGGCAGGCTGGTTACCTGTGCTTGGGCACGGGGATCGAAGCGAGCAGACCACCAGTACAGGAAATCCGGGTCAATCATGGATCTCTTCGCCGTCAGCACCGCAAGGTGGCTGACGACGTACGCATCGGTGGCGAGCTTCGCGCGGTGGTTCAGGTTCACTGACGCCCCACTCTTGGGGATCAGAACGCTGCCCTTCGGGAACAGGCGTAGACGATTCTCTGCGAGCCAGTCGGGGTTGAGGCGGTCTACTGAATCCGAAAGAGCCGGGTGAAGGTGGTGACGGCCGACGTCCTGCATTCGGATGAACAACGGTCCGTCGGAAGCGAAGGCTTGCGGATCCTGGGGTGCCGGATCCCCCGCCGTCACGTCGGCAACCTCGTCGAGCCGCAACAGCCGATACCCGCTCATTCGCGCACCGCCTCCCGCACCGCCGCGGCCAGGTCGTCGATCTCGCGGAGGATCTCGTGCTCGATGGCCTTGAGTTCGTCGAGGATCTCCAGCGGGTCGCGGTGGTCGACCTGCGTGCGGTTCTGCGGGCGGTAGCGGCCGGCGCTCAGGTTGAAGTCGGCCTGCCGGATGGCGTCAAGCTCGGCGAACCACCACTGCTCGGTCCAGTCCGTCTCGGGGTCGTGGTGGGTCCAGGCCGCATGCCGCGCTTCGCGATCCCGGAACGCCGCGACGAGATCGGGCAGGTCGTCGGCGTCGATCGGGGTGTCGTGGTTGGCGTCGAGCTTGAAGCCGTCGTTGTCGGCGTGGAGGAACATCACCCGTTCGGTGGCGCCGCCCTTGCGGAAGACGAGCACGGAGGTCTTGACGCCGGAATAGGGGTTGAAGACGCCGCCTGGCAGCGAGAGCACGGCTTCGACACGGTTGTTCTCGACGAGCCTGCGGCGCAGCTCGCGGTGGGCGCCGGTCGAGCCGAAGAGGACGCCTTCGGGCACCACGACGCCGCACCGCCCGTCGGCCTTCAGGTGGTTGAGCATGTACTGCAGGAACAGCAGCTCGGTCTGTCGGGTCGGGCCGATCTTGACGTCCTCGATGATGCGGTCGGGGTCGAGCCGGCCGGAGAAGGGCGGATTGGCGAGCACGACATCGAAGCCCTGCACCGGCAGCCCGAGTTCCGCCTTCGCGGCCCGGTCCAGCGAGCGGGTCAGGGCGTCGCGGCGCAGGATGCGTACCCGGTCGAGTCCGCGCAGGGACAGGTTCATCGTGGCAAGCCGAACCATGCGCGGGTCGACGTCGTTGCCGAACAGCGTCTTCTCGTGCAGCTGCCGGACGGCGGCGCGGCTCAACGTGTCGCCGAGACCGCGCCGAACGGTCTTGCCGTCCGCCTCGATTTCCTCGATGCCGGCGGGCGACGAGTTCGCAAAGCGGATGTGGTCGTACGCGCCGACCAGGAACCCCGCCGTGCCGGCGGCGGGGTCGTGGACGGTCTCGCCGAGGCGGGGATCGACCAGCTGCACCAGGGCACGGATGACGTGGCGCGGCGTGCGGAACTGTCCCAACTCGCCCGCCTGCCGGATCTGCCGCAGCACGTGCTCGAACAGGTCGCCCTTGGTGTCGGCGTCCACCTGCTCCAGGTGCAGGTCGTTCACGTGGCTGACGACCTGCGAGAGCACCGTCGGCTCGTCAATGACCAGCCGCGCGTCCGCCATGAAGTCGGTGACGCCCTCGGCGGCGAGGCCGGCGTGGAACGGGAAGACCTCCTCGCGCACCCACGACACGAGCCGCCCGCCGTTGAGGGCGTTCGCCCAATCGGACCAGCGCAGCGCCTGCCGCGGGACCGTCTCCGAACCCGGCTCGCGCGCGTTGCGCGGGTTCCGTAGCGTCCAGTCACCCACGAACGCGCCAGCGTACGGCTTCGCGCCGGGCCGCCGGGCCGCACGGACCCGCGCCGCATCCGCCGCTTCGAACAGGTAGAAGTAGATCAGGAAACTTAGTTGCTCGGCGTTCTGCGCCGGGTCCGGGTAGCCCCCGGCGAACAGGTAGTCGCGAATCCGGTCGATGGCGCGGCGGAGCTCCGGGGTCAGCGGCATGGCGAAGAGGGTCATGGTGCCGCGAGGTCGCCGCCGCTCTCGGCGTCGAACCGCCTGGCCTGCCCGAACACGGCTGCGTTAACGCCGGTGATGAGTCGGTCCAGGGCGGGCTGGCCGCCGAACACCCGCCGCGCCTGGTCGTAGCCGCCGAGTCCCTTGAAGGGATGCTCGTCGAAGTCGTAGTCGCCGAAAGTGTCCATTTGCAGGGCGTCGGTCCGGATCCGGCTGCCGATAAGGTTCGCCCAGCGGGCCTGCTCGGCGTTGAACTGCTGGTGGCCGCGCCAGGACTCGAAGCGCAGGCCGACCTCGGCCGCGCGCGTCTCGTGCTCCGCCGTGCGCATGATCCGGCCGTGCTCGTCCAGCGTCAGCCAGTCGCGGCTCGCGGGATCGATCTGGTCGTCCACGTCGATCGTCAGGAGCAGGCGGGGGTCGCCGGCTCCGTAGCGGGGACGGGTCTCCCGCACCCCACCGACCTGGATGTCGTCATCGTCGTCGCCGTGGAAGTCGGTCACGCCGACGAAGTCGAAGATGGTGAAGTCGGTCTTGCCGATGTGCGGGGCCTGGCGCGTGCCGCGTCCGCGCATCTGCCGGTAGAGGATGGCGCTCCGCGTGAACCGCGCCATGACTAGGCTGACCACCTCCGGGCAGTCGAAGCCGGTGTCGAGCATGTTGACGCTGACCAGAATCTTCGGGAACTCCTCCTCCTTGAAGCGCTTGATGATGGCGCTCGCATCCGGTGCCGGACCGCCACCGACGTCGCTGACTACGAAGTCCGCGTAGCGCGTCGCGGGATGCGGCTTCATGTCGGCGAAGTGCTCGTCGAGCATCGCCGCCAGCGTTTCGGCGTGGCGCCTCGTCACCGCGAAGACCAGAGTCTTGCCCCACGCGGGCCAGCGCCGGACGCCGTCCCTGCCCATGAACCCCTTCTCGTGGGCGTCCCGGAACTCCCGCACGATGGCGCGGTTGCGCTCCGGAATCGTGAAGCGCCGCTCCAGCGCCTGCGGGTCCACGGTGATCGGATCGGCCTGCTCGAAGAGCTTCTCGAGCTCCGTGCGCACGGGCGGGTCCATGGCCGTCCAGTCGAGCTCCCGGCGCGCCACCTCGAACCCGCCCTCGGCCGCCGTCTTGACGGTCAGCGCCTTGTAGATGCGGAACGGGACCAGGTGCCCGCCGCGGATGGCCTCGGGCAGCGTGTAGCGGAAGGTCGGCTCCTTGAGTTCGAAGAACCTCAGCGTGTCGCGCACGAACCGGCCGTCCTCGGGGTCGGCCGGCGTCTCGGCGTCGGCCGTGCATGGCGTGGCGGTCAGGCCGAGCTGGATGCTGTCGAAGTGCCGGAGCACGCGGTTCCACTGCCCGTAGATCGAGCGGTGGCACTCGTCGGTGATGACGAGGTCGAAGTAGCCCGACGACAGGTTGCCGTGCTCGTTGATCATCGTCTGCAGAGTCGCGATGGTTATTCGCTTCGTGCGGTCGAAGCCCCGCCCCGGCCGAAGCACATGGCAGGGGTAGTCGCGCAGGTGGTCGCCGAAGGCGTCCTCGGCCTGCCCGGCGAGCGCGATGCGGTCCACGAGGAACAGGACGCGAGTGATCAAGCCGGCCTCGAACAACCGCTTGACGAACGCCGACGCCGTCCGGGTCTTGCCGGTTCCAGTCGCCATCTCCACGAGCAGCTTGCGCCGGCCGCGCGAGACCTCGGCGGAGAGCTCCTCGATGCAGGCGATCTGGTAGTCGCGGTCGACGATGCGCCGGTCGATGCCGACGCTCGCCAAGTCCCGCCGGTTCCGGCGGGCGGCGATCCGCCGCTCCAGGTCGTCCTGGGCGTAGAACGTGGCGATCCGGCGCGCGTGGGCGTCGGTCTCGCGGTCGAGGAACCAGACCTCTTCACCGTTCGACACGAACACGAACGGCACGCCGAGCTGCTCGGCGTAGTGGCGGCCTTGGTCCTGCGCCTCGACCGGGCTGATGCGGGTCCGCTTGGCCTCGACCGCCGCCAAAGGCCGGCCGCCGCGATCGCACAGCGCGTAGTCGGCCCGCGAGCCGTCAGGCAGGACGTGCTCGAACAGGACGCTCACGCCGTCGGTGAGATTCCAGCCGGCGTCCCTGAGGAGCGCGTCGATCTTGACGCGGGAGAAGGCTTCGGTCGCGGAATTCATACCGCCTTCGGTTTCGCTGCTTGAGGGTCGATCCACTACCGCCGAGGGCTACCAGGGCTGCCCGACATGGGGCCAGCGGCAACAGTATACGCGCGCATGGCGCTTGGCCATCACCACTGGGCCCGCCGAATACAGGGGCAGTGTGAGCAATCCCCGGATCCGATGGCGAGGCTGGCGACGACGTGCTGGTCGACCAGAACTTTCCCACGCGCGACGGTTGCCCGACGCGGTGTGGCACCGGTCGGAGCGCAGCGTGGGCATCGAGTCGGTCATTCAGCTCCACCGGCTGCTGGCCCTGGCCGGGTTCACGCGCTTCGAGGCGGTGACCTCGGGCATCCATGGCGAGTACGATTCCGATGTCGAGCGCGCCGCCATCGTTCTCGAGCCGGGCTCATTCCGGCGGTGGAGAACCGGGGCGAGGGGCTGTTCCTGTGGCTGCGCGGCGACGCCGGCGAGGCTGGGTTGCGTCGGGACCGCGGTGCGCGAGCGCCTCGACGCACTCGGGCGCGGCGACGACCGGTGGGCGCTGCAGCGGCAGCACGGGCAGCCGTTCCCGGGCGGCTTGTACGTCCTGCTACACACGCTGTCACACCCTGCTGACTGGACACCAGGAGACGTCGGGCTATCGGGGTCGGCTAAACTAACCAATCTCAAAAGGGTCGGGCTCGGGCATTCCGGCAGCTTCGGGACGGCGGGATCGGCGCGACGCGGGCGGCGGTCGCGCGTGGGTGAAATCGTGGGCGTACATGGCGAGTCTTGACATGAATGCCAACAAATTCGAGGGTTTTTGGCTGTAGTCGTGCTATCGCTGCCCTGAGTGGCACCGTCCCGCCGGATCCTGCCCGACGGCGCATGGAACGCTCAGACAGGAGAGCCCGAAAACCTACGCCAACATCAAGCGCTCGCCTTTCGATTCCGGCACAGGATCGCCGAATTCTCGCGCGGTCTCGATCCACAGGTCCATCGCCTGCCCGATGTTCTCCAGCGGCGCCTGCTGGGTGTATCTTGCCGTCGCCCTCCAAAGCGAGAGCCAGGTCGGACGACTCCTTGGTCGCCCACGTGGCACGGCTCCCGAAGACCCAGACCCCTACGCCGTCCGGCGGGTGTCGAGCCAGCACGTCGTGCACGATGCACACGTGGTCGGCGCAGATGTCAATCGGCATCGCCAAGGGACTCATCCCTTTGCTGCAGCTGCTCCCGGGAGGAAATTCGGCCGGATCCTGAAGACCACCTTTGGGAAGCAACGTGCCATATCTTTAATTGAGGCCGAAAGCAAATGTCCTTGGTGACCCCAACCACAATTGTCTTTCACCCCAAGCTCTTGACAACATTCAGCACGGGCTTTCCGGATTCCCTCCAAGACAAGTGCCCCGAATAGAACAAAGTCCCTGGACCAACCAGAATAGAGACCACGGGAATCCTTCAGAGCATCATGAGAGTTAACGTGCGCCAGTAAGCTATTCCGCTTTTCACGAAAATACTTGAATCCTTTAACCCCACTATCGAACCGAGTGCCATTATATGATTTTTCTGACAGAGATACAGGCACATTCCGGCCTTTACCTCCTGTGTCCTGATGAGCAGTTGCCCATAACACGATTGAAGCATAAAAAATACCAAAAACCGTTGGCGCCAGACCTGCGAGTTGTCCCGCCGATGGTTCTCGGTCAGAGAAACACACTAAATCCAACGCTTTCTGGTAGTCCAGTTGCCCTTGTTGAAAATCTTCAGTACTCAGGAGATCTTTGAATCTGTCTTCATCCACTAAGTCGTCAATCACAAACGCCTTGGGGTGGCTTCTATAAAATTCATCAAACAGTCTTGTGGCAGTGTCGAGCATGGCTTGAACATTTGTCAAAATACGAAAAGAATTGGCGGCGGCGGTCTGTAGCCCGTAGGGGAAGTTAGCGATGTGGCTGCTGATCAGTCCCGCTTGGATTCCTTTCAGCTTTGCCTCAATCACTCCTCGCGCCGGATTATCTGGGATCTCTATCTTTTCGTCCACGCTGGAGAGGTCGAAATATGTCATATGGTGGTAGCACAGTTGTATGCCGTGAGGCAATCGATGAACTGTGTCGTAACAACAGATCAGTGTGCGCATGCGTTCCTCTGGAAGAGCTGGATCTTCCGCACGCATCCTTATCTTTTCTTCTTCATATACTCCCCTGTTATAGTTGTTCTGGCATACTGCACAAATATTATCAGGCATTTCCTTGCTTCCATTCGCGACGCGGAACATCAGTTCGACACGCGGCGCAGAAGGAGTGCGTCGACGACTCTCGCAGGCTCCGCAACGTTGCCCGGGGCGTCATCCGCCTCGCCATGGCTCCCCTCCCAGTCATTGATGCCAGTGTTCAGCGCAATACGCTGAACGGAGATCTGGCCGGGCGACAGGTCGTCGAAGCCTTCCTCGTACCCGTTGACGACCACCCGGAGGTCGCCGGGGTGGGCCTTGAGTGTATCGATCAGCTCGCTGACGGTCATCGCTCCTCCTGCGGGAGAGGAAAGCCCAGCGCTTTCAGGTTCTCCGCGATTGCCACGTCCAGCCGCGCACTCTCGGCCTGCTGCGCTTGCGCCGGATGGTGGCCCCGGCGTTCGGAGTTACCTTCTCGTCTCCGGTCGGCTTCCGCGATCCTCGTCGCGCCATGCTCGTGATTCCCGCCTGCGAATCCAGGTTCGCGAGTCGACGCCCGGCCTGGGCCGATCGTTAGCGTACAACCAGCCGGCCGCCTGCCTCAACGGGTAACCCGGCCGGCGGCCGGTGGCTTCAGCCGGGCGGCATGGGTCGCGCCGGTCCGAGCGGTGGGCGACGCCGGGCGAGGTCGGTCAAGCCCTCGCAGGCGTGGGCGAGCTGCAGCGCCTCGAAGTCGCACCGCGGCGGGGCGACGATCTGGATGCCCACGGGGAGGCCGTCGGGGGTGAAGCCGGCCGGGACCGAGATGGCCGGGCAGCCGGTCACCGTAATCAGGTAGCAGGCCGCCATCCAGTCGATGTAGGTCTCCAGCCGGACCCCGTCGATCTCGCGCACCCAGTCGACGTCCACCGGGAACGGCGCGACCTGCGTCGTGGGACAGACGAGGTAGTCGAAGCGCCCGAAGAAGTCCACCACACGGTCGAACAGCGCGGCCTGCCGCATCTCGGCGCGCGCCACGTCCATCGCGCTCAGGGCCAGGCCCTGCTCCGTGTTCCAGACGACGGTGTCCTTCAGCGCTTCGCGGTGCTGGCGGAGGTGCCGCTCGTGGGTCCGGGCGAAGGCAATCGCGCGCAGGGTGCGGAAGATTTCGTCGGCGTCGCGCAGGTCGGGTTCCGCCTCCTCGACCACGCAGCCGAGTTCCGCGAGGCGGGCGACGGCCTGGCCACACACGTCGCCCACCACCGGCTCCATCGGACAGCCGCCGAGGGTCGGGCTCCACGCGACGCGGGTGCCCCGGAAGTCGCGCTCGAGCGGCGCGCGGAACCGCGCGCCAGGCGTCTCGCTCGCATGCGGCACCCGGCGATCGGGGCCGGCCATCACCGAGAGCAGCAGCGCCGCGTCGGCCGCGTGCCGCGCGATGGGGCCGGCGACATCGAGCGGGTCGAACAGCACGGCGCGCGGCCACAGCGGCACCCGTCCGGGCGACGTGCGGAAACCGACCACGTTGCACCACGACGCGGGGTTGCGGAGCGAGCCGCCCACGTCGGTGCCGTCGGCGAACGGCAGCATGCCGCAGGCCACGGCGACCGCCGCGCCGCCGCTGCTCCCGCCGCAGGTGCGGTCCGTCGCGTAGGGGTTGCGGGTGGCACCGAAGACCGGGTTGAAGGTCTGCGAGCCGGCCGCGAACTCCGGGGTGTTGGTCTTGCCGATGACGATGGCGCCGGCGGCCCGTAAGCGCTCGACGTAGAGAGCGTCCGCGGCGGGCACGAAGTCGCGGTAGAGCGGCGACCCAAAGGTGGTACGGATGCCGCGTGTGAGCGTCACGTCCTTCACGGCGATGGGCAACCCGTGGAGCGGTCCCAGCGGCGCGCCGCGGGCCAGCGCCGCGTCGGCGGCCCGCGCCCCCTGCAGGGCCGCCTCCGGCAGCAGCGTGACGATGGCGTTGACCTGGGGGTTCACCGCGTCGATGCGCGCGAGGAACCCGCGCATGAGCTCCTCGGCGCCGATCTCGCGCTCGACGAGTCGCCGGACGAGCTCGCGCGCCGCGGTGAAGACGATGTCGGTGTCGCCACCGGGCGCCGCGGGCACGGCGCTCACCAGCGCCCCGGCGCCGGGTGCGCCATCCAGGACCGGCGGGGCGGGTACTGCATCAGGGACGCGGGCGCCGACCGGCCAGCCGGTCAGGGCACCGTGTGGTAGTGGCCGTGCGCCGGGTCCCACACCTGCCGGGAACCGGAGCCGCCGCTGTTGGTGAAGCTGTAGACGATGAAGCCTGCCAGGGCGATGGCCACGGCGGCCACGGCATACGACGCAGTGCGCGACCAGCGCTCGGTCTTGCCGGCGCAACACTGCTTGAACTTGCGGCCGCTGCCGCACGGGCACGGATCGTTCCGACCGACCTTGCCTGCCATGAGGTCTCCGTGGCCGCCAGTATACTGCCCGCACGCCGGCGGCAACAGCCCCGGGAAGGAGCGCCCATGATCACCGACAGCGCACTCGTCGCCCTGGCCGGCCTGGTAGCCGTAGTCGCGCTCCTGTTCCTGCTGATCACCCGCTCGAGGTGGCACGTCTTCCTCGCCCTGCTGGTGCCGATCGTGCTCTTCGCGCTCATCCCCGGCATCGACCGGCAGGCGTTCATCGACGCGTTCGAGCAGGGCTTCGGGCGCACGATCCAGGGCATCGCGGTCGTCATCGTCCTCGGCTCGGTGCTGGCCGAGGCGCTGAAGCACACCGGCGGCATCGAGCGCATCACGATCTCGATGATCCGCTGGGTGGGCGAGACGCGCATGCCGCTGGCGCTGACACTGAGCGGCTTCGTCATCGGCCTGGCCATCTTCTCGGACGTCGGCTACCTCATCCTGAACCCGCTCGTACACTCCGCGGCGCTGTCGAGCGGCCTGAACATGAGCGTCATGGCGACCGGGCTGGTCGGCGCCATGCAGCTCACTCACGCCATGGTGCCGCCGACGCCCGGGCCGCTGGCCGCCGTCGCGCTGGTCGGGGCCGACATCGGCCGCATCATCCTCTACGGCGGCATCGTCACCCTGATTGCGTCGCTGGCCGGGTGGGTCTACGCGCGCGCCGTGGGGCCGTACATCGAGTCGCCACCGTCCCGCGAGTTCGTCGGCCGCTCGTTCAGCGAGCAGGGGCGCGAGGCGGAACTGCCGGCCACCTGGCGGGCGTACGCGCCGATTCTCATCCCCCTCGGCCTCATCGCCGGCCAGAGCGTTGCCGCCTTCGCCCTGCCGGCCGGGCACGTCGTCAACCGCGCGATGCTCTACCTGGGCTGGCCGGTCGTAGCGCTCGGCATCGGCATCCTGCTGGCGTACGGCAACACGCGGGCGGATCAGGCCGCGGCGCGGACGAGCACCTGGATCGAGGACGCGCTGCGGGCATCGGCGATGATCATCATGGTGACCGGGCTCGGCGGCGCGCTCAGCCAGATCCTGCGCGCGACCCCGGCCGTCGACGCCATCGCCGACGCGGTGGCCGCAACAGGGCTGCCTGCCATCTTCCTGCCGTTCGTGCTGGGGGTCGCCGGCAACATGATCACCGGCTCGACGACAGTCGGCGTCATCACCGCGGCGTCGGTCGCGGCGCCGATGATGGACACGCTGGGCCTGAGCCCCGAAGCCACCATGCTGGCGGGCGCGGCCGGCTCGATGATCATCAAGTACGTGAACTCGAGCTACTTCTGGGTGTGCACGTCGCTATCGCGCATGCCGCTCAAGTCCGCGCTGCTGTCGTATGGCGGCGTGACGCTGGTGAACGGGGTCACCGCGATGACGGCCGTCTACACGCTGTGGGCCGTCGGGTTGATCTAGGGACCCGTGACGGTGACCGTGACCTCGCGGGCTGCCTTCAGCGCGATGTCGTGGGCCAGGGCCCGCAGGACGTAGGTGCCCGGCTCGCTGAAGGTCGCCGTCGTGCTCAGCTCGCCGTCCGGGCCGAGCAGGGACGCGGCCCAGGCCGGCACGGGCTCGATGCCCTGGCAGAGCGGGCTCGCACCCGCGCGACGCCGCAGGTCGGGGTTGAACTGCGGCGGATCGAAGGTCACGTGCGCATCGTTCCCGCGATAGACGAGCCAGCCCGCCATGAGCGTGGCGAGATGGGTCCGGTCCGGACGCGGTTCCGGCAGGCCGTCGTCGCTCACCCACGCCGTCAGCGCGAGCGGCTCGCCCACCGCCACGGTCCGCTCGGCCGGGCCCTCGATCTCGACCACCGGGTACTGGTTGTCGCTCTCGCCGAACCGCTGGCCGTAGCTGGCCTCGTTCATCATCGTGATCTGCCGGTCGAGGACGTACTCGGGCCTCAACGAGGCGTACGCCTGCTCCGTCCGGCCGCGCACGGTCAGCGTCCACACGAGCTCCCGCGCGCCGAAGTCCGCCGGCACGGGCACCTTGAAGACGAACTCGGACCGGCGCGGAACGAAGCGCGTGGGCTGGCCCCGGTCGGGCCCACCCGGCTCGATGTTGTTGTCGGGCCCGATCGGCACGTGCACGACTTCCTGGCAGTTGCGGTTGAAGAATCCGAACACCAGGTTGAACGTGCCGTCGGGGTTGGCCTCCCAGCCCTCGAAGGCTGGCACGACGTTCTGCCCGCGGTCGTGGGCCCACTGGGCCGGCGCGTCTGAGGGGAAGGCGACCGACAGCAGGGCGGCGACCGCGGCGGCGGCCGCCGTGCAGCATCCTGAACTCGTGTGCATCAGCCTGCGAGGGTTCTGCTGGGCGTGCGCAGCGTCAGTCCTGGTTGTCGGTGCGCCGGCCCTCGCGCCCGGACTCCCGGTCGGACGCAATCTCGGCGAACTGCTCGTCGCTGAGGAAGGTGAACTTGGCCAGCAGCACGAACATGTCGTCGATGGACCGCTCGCCGTGTCCCTTCCAGTTGCGCGGGTCGACGACGTTGCGGTTCTTCGCCGAATTGTCGTACCAGCCCGTCAGATGCAGCACCGCCCCCTTGGGCAGCAGCGGGGCGTAGTCGTCCTGGTAGACGTAGACCTTCGCCCAGTTGTGATCGTAGCCGGCGCAGCTCAGCACCTCGCGCCGCGGGCTCAGCCGGTAGTTGTGGACGTCCGCGGCGGGCGGATAGATTGCTTCGAGGCACATCCGCCGTCCGCTCGCGTGCATGTGCGGCTCGAACGTGTTGAGAAGGCCGGGCTGCGGCATGATGTAGTAGCCGTCCAGGCGCACACTGTCCTGGTCTGCCGGAATGTCGAGCGCGTCGCCGATGCCCCCGATGGCGCCGAACTCCCAACTGCCGTACTTCGGCTCGTAGCCTTCGGGGTGGAACACGAACCCGACGTCCGCCCGCACCGGCACGACCTCGCCCGACGCGTAGAGGTGCACGGTGAACCTGAGCTCCGAGTCGGCCGGCAGAACAACGCCGACGTTCTCCGGGTAGGTCGTGGCATTCTGGCCGATCTCGTGCGTCAGCCGGAACTGCGAGCGCCCCTCTTCCGACGCGTAGTACTCGTCGCCCGTGTGGATACCCATGTGATGGATGGTAAAGCGGCCGTAGCCGCTGCCCTCGTTCGCCTTGCGCCTGAGCCGCGCCTGGGTCGAGTCCTCCAGTAGCCGCACCTCCTGCACCTCGACCGCCTTGATGTAGCGATCGGTGGTGAGGCCGGTGGGCACGGGGCCGTACTCGTCGTGATAGTCGGCGGCCACCGCGGGCACCGTCATGACCGGCGTGGACACGACGAGGTCGGGCTCGCCGATGGTCCACACGCCTTCTTCCGGAAATACGAGCGGCGGGGGCAGATCGGCCGGATTGCCGCGCGGGGCGCCGTTGTCGGCCCAGGCCGCCAGCGTGGCGATCTCCGCGTCACTCAGGGAGATGTCGTCCTTGTAGTGCTGGATGCCGATGGTCTTGTCGATGAACCACGGCGGCATCTCGCGCAGGGTGGTCCGGTCCTTGATCGCCCGCGCCCAGGGACGCGTCTCCTCATACGTGAGGAGCGACATCGGCGCCACCGCGTCCGGTCGATGGCAGTTCTGGCAGGAGCGCTGCAGGATGGGCGCGACGTCCTTCGTGAACGTCACCTCCGCGGCCGCCTCGGCCGCGTTCGCCGACGAGGCGGAAAAACCGGCTGCTGCGACCACAGCGGCGACGAACAATACCTGCGCGGGCCCGGGGACGATCACTCTTCTTGCCACGACATTGGCCTTTCTCGCCGTCGAGATGCGACGGCGACGATCGGTTTCGAGCAGATGAATTCTGGTAGGGAGCGGGGCCCCGAGTCAAGCAGCACGGAATCCGGAATGGAATCTGGGATAATGTTTCCCTCCGAGCTTCGTGGAGCGGCATTCGCGTGGAGGAGATGGCCATGACCCAGCCGATTCGTCCTGTCCTGCGAGGCGACTCGCGGCTCGCACGCCGCCTGCCCCGGCGCCTCTTCCTGGAGCGCACGTTGCGGGCCGGCACCCTCGGCGCCGCCGCCCTCTGGACGCCCGGCGTGCTCGCCGACGAGCTGTTCGTGACGCCGAGCGGCCGCGCGCTCGAGGGCCCCTTCTATCCGGACACGATGCCTCTGGACACCGACAACGACCTGCTGATCGTCAACGACGCAATCACGCCGGCGGTGGGCGAGGTCACGCATCTCTACGGCACCGTCACCACGCGCGCCGGGACACCGCTGCGCAACGCGTTCGTCGAGATCTGGCAGTGCGACGCCAACAAGTCGTACCGGCACGCCGACGGGCTCAACCCGGAGGAAGCGCCCGACTCGAACTTCCAGGGCTACGGGCGCTGCCTCACCAACGCGCGTGGCGAGTACTACTTCCGTACCATCAAGCCCGTCCCGTACATCATCGGCGAGGTCTTCCGCACACCCCACATCCACTTCGCGGTCAGCCGCAACGGCGCGCGGATCTTCACGTCGCAGATGCTCGTCAACGGCCACCCGGACAATGCGCGCGACCGGCTCACGTTGCGGATTCTCGATCCGCTGGCCAAGGAGACAATCCTCGTCGACTTCAATCCGCTGCCGGGGTCGAAGATCGGCGAGCTGACCGCCCACTTCGACATCGTGCTCGGGCGGACGGTCGAGGAGCTCGACGACGGGACACTGGGCTGGGGCCTCGGCAGGCCCGAAACCGGGCGCGACCGCGGCTGATCGCCGCCGCGTGCCGACCTCGACGGGAGTCGACGATGGGTTTGCGAGCGCTGGCATTCACCCGGGCGGCCCTGTTGGCCGCCGCGGGCCTGGCCGCGACGGCGGGCTGCGTAGTCGAGGAGCCGGCGTCGGACGACGTGTCCCGGGTTGACGACCGGTTGCGCCTGCTCCCTGCCTTCGGAGCCCTCGATGCGGACGACGACGGCGAGCTCTCGGCCGGCGAGATCGACGCGGCCCCGGCATCGCTCGCGGCGCTCGACGGCGACGGCGACGGCCGCCTCGCCGTCGACGAGCTGCAACCCGGAGGCGGTCCAATCGGCGGTCCGGGGCGGACCCCGGCCGAGGCGACCGCGGCGTTCATGGCGTTCGACGGCGACGGCAACGGAGCCCTCCACGGTGGCGAGCTGCCGTCGTCGTTTCGCAGCCTCGTGACCCGCGCCGATGCCGACGGGAACGAGAGCGCCACCGAGGCTGAGATTCTGGCGCTGATGACCGCGGAGGCTGACGGTCCTCCCGACCGGGAGGCGGAGGCAGCCCCGCCCCCCGCGCGGCTCATGACCGCGCTCGACGCCGACGGGGACGGTACGGTCTCCGCGACGGAGATCGTGTCAGCGCCGCGGTCGCTGCGCGCGCTCGACGCCGACGGCAACGGCCGGCTGACGGCCGCCGAGCTCGGGCCCGCCGGGGATTGAGGGCGTAGCCCCGTCTGAATGCAGCCCGTCAGAACCGAAGCAGCCGCGTGAACTTGACGATGAACGCGCGGTTCTCCAGCAGCGGCAGCCGGCCGGGGCGCAGGGTCGTGTCGCGCTGGTCGTTGTAGACCACGAACAGCTCGCTGCCCGGGCTGTACTCCCACCGGAAGCGGACGTTGGTCCCCATCTGCTCGACGGCGGAGTTGTACTGCACGAGCGCCGACAGGAACATCCGCGCCGTGAACGTATACGTGGCGCGGGTAGTCGCGACCGTTGCCGTGAACCGCCCCTCCGGCAGGTTGATGCGGTTGATCTGCACCGTCGGCTCGATCGACATCCGCGGCGTCAACCCGATGCGCCCCTGGCGGTAGCCGAACCCCGTCAGGTCGCCGCCGAAGAACGTCCCCTGCTGCACGAACGCGGTGCCGGAGACCTGCCGCTGCTGGCCCATGAAGTACGACAGGAAGACGTCCTGGAAGTCGTACGCGCCAATGGGAATCGCCACGTTGCTGGCAATCTCGAACGGCTCGACGAGCAGCTCGTAGCTGCGCAGCAGGTCGACGGTCAGCCGGTCGCTGTTCTCGAATTCCGTGATGAACTTCCCCCCGATGCCGCGGGTCTCGAGGTCGCGCGCGCCGTTCTCGATGTAGTCGACGCTGCCGCCGAACGTGAACTGGCGGATGGCCTCGATGCCGCGCGGGCGGGGCCGGTAGTGGGCCGCCACGAACGAGCGCCGGAAGTCCTGGCGCCGCAGGAAGCCCACCTCCGGGTTGAAGTTCTCGCCGACGAGCAGGTGTTCCGCCTGCAGGCCGAACAGATCCGCGTCGTACGTGAACTGTCCCTGGTAACTCGCGTCGTTGCCCTCGCGGCCGTAGGTGCGGGTGCGGGCGTAGTAGCCGTTGAACGTCACGTTGTCATGGAACGCGAACGAGGCGTCGGCGCCGTAGACGTCGTTCTCGCCGTTGCGGTCCAGTGACACCGAGCGACGGGTGAAGATGGCGCCGATGCGGCTGCGGCGCAGGATGTCCTGCTTCACGCGCACCACCGTGAAGTTCGTCGCCAGTGCGTCCGCGTCGGGCGCGTCGGCGGTCTGCATGTTGAGCGCGCCGATGCTGAGGCGGCCCACCTTGCCCGTCAGCCGGCCGCCGCCGACGATGGGCACCGTGCGCCCCTCCTGCAGGCCGATGCGCCGGCTGAAGAACACCAACGGCGCCTCGTTGCCCGCGCGCGTGCCGGGCGGACCCTGCAGGCGTCCGCCGTTGTTGCCGCCGCCTCCCGTGCCGATCAGGTTCGGGCCGGCCCCGAAGTCGAAGATGCCGCGCGCCTCCAGGAAGAACTCGCGCTTCTCGGGGAAGAACAGGCTGAAGCGCGTCAGGTTCACCTGCTGCTCGTCCACCTCCACCTGCGCGAAGTCCGTGTTGTAGGTGAAGTCGGCCGTCAGGTTCTGTGTCACGCCCCACTTGGCATCGATGCCCGCATCGCCGTCGCCGCGGTTCGTAAAGGGCGGGCTGGCCGTCAGGTCCGTCGCCGACGAGCCGATGGCGTAGGGCTTGACCTCCAGCCGCCGGTTCTCCGAGGCCACCTCCAGCCCGGCCAGCGTGGCGGCGGCCGAGAGCCGGAAGATGCCGGGACCCACCGCGATGGGGACCGGCGTCAGGTGCGAGGTCTCGTTCTTGCGCCGCACCTGGCGCTCGAACTGAATGCCCCACAGTTGCGAGCGCCCCTGCTGGAAGCGCAGCGACTTGAAGGGGATCTGCATCTCGGCCGACCAGCCACCCTCGAAGCGGCCCGTGCGCACGTCCCAGACCGTGTTCCAGTCGGTGTTGGGGTTGCCCTCGTCGCTGATCTCGAAGTCGAAAAAGCCGCCGATGGGATTCACCATGAACGCCATGCCGTTGCGCCGGTCGTAGAACGTGTCGAAGGCGACGGCGACGCGATCGTTCTGGATGAGCTGAAACGAGTCGCGCTGCATCTCGTTGGCGATCCACTGATCCTCGGGCGCGGAGTCCCAGCACCGCATCCCCACGTAGACGTTCTCGTCGTCGTAGAAGACCCAGACCTCGGTGTCCTCCGTCGCCGGCGCGCCCTCGATGGGAAACTGCTGCACGAACCCGCCAGCCCCGCGTATCTCGCTGTAGACAGCTTCGTCGAGCGAGCCGTCCAGGTTCAGCTCCGCGCTGAGGCGGTGCGCGAGTAACGTCGCCCGGCCGTCCGCGCCCCGGTTGAGGACCTCGGGCGGCACCGGCGCAGGCGGCCCGTCGATGACGCCGGCCGCCAGGACCGGCGCCCGGCCGGCGGCCACCGGCGCGGCGGGCGGCGCCGTGGGACGGTCGCCCCCCGGCAGGACAATCCCGGGTGGCGGTCCCGGCTCCGGCGGGGCCGCGGGCCGCTCGGCGATCGCGGCCGCATCATCCTCCGTCAGCGCGGCGGCAATCCGGTCCTGCAGCGTGAAGAGCTCGCGGAGCCGACCGGTGACGTTGGCCGTGCGCGCCACCGTGCCGGTCTCCACGTGCACGAGACGCGCGGTGATGCGCACCCGCTCGCCGACCCGCTGGTAGGCGCCCGAGACGACCCACGGCGTACCCAGACGGCGTCCCACGTCGCGGGGCAACAGGCCGCCCTCGATGTCGCCGTCGACCGCCGCCAGGTCGGCGACTCGCTCCAGGTCGACCGCCACCGTCTCGGCGAAACCAGCGCCGATCCAGTCGTCCGCCGGCAACGCGGAGATGTTGACGAACGGGACCACGGCCACCCGGTCGCCCGCCCGGGGAACCAGCCGCCCGGCCGCGGGCGCCCCCTGGGCCGTCAGCGTGGCCGGCAGGGCGCCGAGCAGCAGCATTGCCAGCAGGCAGGCAGCCGCCGCGCGCCCCGGCCCGCGAACCCGGTCTGCGAGCCGCCGCGATCGCGCACGTCCGCACAGGCGAGCGCGTACGCCCTCCCGCTTGGCGCGGCCCACCTGCCGCTCAGTCGCCGCGATCGCGCAGACCCGCGGGCGGCTCATCGGCCCCTTCGTGAGGTTGCATCACCCTCGTGCGGCAGTTCCTCCTACTTGGCGAGCGGATGCGGCCGGACCTGGAACTTGACGGCCTTCTGCCGCGTGCCGGGACCGCCCTCGAGGTGCCACGCCGCGTAGTTCGAATAGCTCGACCACAGGCCCTTCCCCTTCCAACCCGTGGTCGGGTCGTCAATCCGCCCGACCGACGAGCGCGAGAAAAAGCCCATCGGATACGGCACGCGCATCGTCACGAACTCGCCGGTCGCCGGCAGGAAGACCTGCAGCGAGTCCGTGTTCACGTCGCCGTAGACCGGCGTTTCCGGGCCGAAGCCGAGCACGTCGTGATGGTCGATCTGCGTCAGGTAGCTCTCGTCCGAGTTGATGGGCATTTCGGCGTTCTGGAATGTCGGCTTGTACATCCGGTTGAACGTCCAGCCCTCCGGACAACTCTGGCCGCTGGCGGTCGGGTCGCTCCGGTCGGCGCACCGGCTGCGGTCGAACGAGGCGAAGTGGCCGCTACCGCGCCAGTCCTGCCACGCGACGCCGTCACGGGTGACATGCAGACCGCCGCTGCCGTAGGGCGGCGGATCCACCACCGTAGGCGGCGGCGTGTACACCTCCGAGATGCACGAGAGCGGCGGGTTGTCGCCCAGCTCGAGGCGGACCAGCGTGTTGTCGGTCGGGCCGTTGTCCGAGCACCAGATGCTGCCGTCCGCGTCGTTGACGGCCGGCGAGTAGCAGCCGAATGCCACGCGGTGGTCACGCGCCGGGTCCACCGGCTCGTCCGGCTCCGTCCAGCCCGGCGTGATCACACCGTCGCCGTTCGTATCGATGACGGTCGGGCACCAGCCCTGCGCCGCCTCGGCGTCGCCGGTCTCGTCCCAGATCTTCGTATCCACCCAGCCGACGCCTTCCCGGAAGCCGTAGTAGAAGACGTCCTCGCCGCTCAGCTGGTTGTGATCGGCCGAGAAGCAGGTGTCGATGCCGCTGAACTCCTCGGTCTCCGGGTCGTACAGGAACACCTGCCGACGCCCGTTCTGCAGAGGGAAGTAGTCCGCGAACCGATTAGACGCATCCGTGCAGAAGTCGGGCTGCTCCTCCTGCGCCCGGACGCGCCCGGTCAGCCACACGCGCCCCTCGCCGTCCATGGCCACGCTGCGCGGGTCGGCGGCGCGCGCCCAGAACGGCTCGTTGCCGTAGTAGGGCGACTCCGGCGTGTCGGTCTGGATGCGCGGCGCGTCGGTCGGAATGTGGATGTTGAAGGCGCGATGCTCGACCGGATCGAGGACCGCCAGGATGTCGCTCGGCTGGACGACGCCGTAGACCAGACCGTTCGCGTTGACTGTGCCGTCGCGCACGTCGGAACCCGTGCTGTCGGTGCGTCCGTCGTACTCGGTACCCCAGTCCCACTGCGTGACCACGACGTTGCGCTCGTAGCTGGCGGGCCGCGGCGGCGTCTGCCGCGGCGCCTCGCCGGCCGCGACGCGGGCGGTCCAGTCGGCGAACATCTGCCGCTGCGGGCCGAAGCGCTGGAAGCCTGCGTTCATCGCCGCGCCCATCGGCCCCATGGCCGCGCGCCGGTCCCAGGCCTCGAGGTGCGAGTCCACCTGGTTCAGAATGCTGCCGGGGATCTCGCGCGTCGCCTGGTTGCCGATCTGGTGACAGCTCAGGCAGACCGTGACCATGCTGCCCAGATCCCGCTGCGAATGCTCGCCGGGCGGCAGCTCGATCATCGACAGCCACCACGCCGCCGGATAGACCTGCGCGGCCGCCAGGGCGTCGGGCGCGACCACGGCGTCGAGATTCAGCGCCTGCCCGGGCGTCGCCGACACCCGCGGCGAGTCGACGAGACCGTAGCCGCGCACGAACACCTCGTACGTCGCCTCCGGCAGGTCGGGCACGACGTAGCGACCGGCGTCGTCGGTCACCACGCTGCGAATGAACCGCGTCGGCAGGTCCGTCGTCTCGGCGATCACCCAGACGCCGGCCTCCGGGCCGTTGGTGCTGGTGACGACGCCGCCGATGTCGTCTGCGTCCAGCTCGACGCCGCCCGGCGGCTGCGCCGCGCGCGCGCCGCCGGCGGGAACCTCCGCCAGACCGAACCCCGCGGCCACGGCGGCCGCCCCCAACATGAGCACCGACGTCATCGGTCCGCGCATCGCTGCCTCCTTCGCCGAGCCCCAGGCTGCCGTCGGCCGCATCCGCCCGGCCGCCGGCGCGACCAGCCGCTGACAATCATAGCCCGGCCGGAAGCCGCCGTCGGACCGCGGGAGTCGCCGGCACCGCCGGGGCGTCGGATCATGATGGCCAGGTCGAGATGCCACGGCCGCCTTCGTTCTCCCCCGCCGCGCGCAGGCGCTGCAGCACGATGGCCGCGGCCGTGGCCACGTTGAGCGAGTCCACGGCGGGCTCGATGTCCACGCGGACCCGCTCGTCGCACAGGTCGAGCGCCGCGCCGCTCACGCCGTGCCCTTCGTTGCCGAGCAGCAGTGCGAGCGGGCCGCCGGGGGTCAGCGCCGCGAACGTCTCCAGGTCGGTGGCGCGGCCGTTCGGCGTGAGCGACACGAGGCGCGCGCCCGACCCCCTGATCCGCCGCAGCGCGCCCGGCCACTCCTCCGCCACGCGGAACGGGAGCGTCAGCGTCGTCCCCATGGACGTCCGGATGGCCTTCCGGTACAGCGGGTCCGCGCAGGTCGGCGACAGCACGACCGCGGCGGCGCCGAAAGCCGCGGCATTGCGGAAGATGGACCCCACGTTGTCGGGATTCGACACGCCCTCGAGCACCACCAGCGGGCGCGCCGGCCGGGCCGTGGGCCAGTCGTCGTCCTCCTCGCTCGCGGGACGCACACCCAGCGCGAGGCAGCCGCGATGGAACCGGAACCCGGTGACCTGCCGCAGCCGCGCGGAGTCGGTGACATGGACGTCGAGGCCGGCGGGACCCGCGCGGCAGGTCGTGAGCGCCGGCTCGAGGTCCGCCAGCACGCCGGCAGTCAGCAGCAGCGCCCGCGTTCGGAACCGCGAGGCAAGCAGGCGCTCGACCGCCAGCCGGCCCTCGGCGACGAACAGGCCGCGCTCGCGCATCAGCACCGGGTCGGAGACGATGCGGAAGTCGTCGACGCGGCCATCGTCGACCGAGTCGATCGCGATGCGGTTGATCCGCACGGGTCACGCCGCGGGCTGTCAAGCCGGGCGCACGACGGAGCGCCGGCTGCGGTGGCCATCGAGCACCTCGAGGCCGAGCAGCTTGCTGAGGTAGACCTTCGCCTCCCGGTTGTCGTCGGCGCGCGGTTCGAACTTGATCACGTTGAACTGCAGATGGTCGAGCGTCCCGCGCATGTTGTACAGCTTGTTCTTGGTTTTGACGACGATCTCGTCGAAACCGTTGTCGAGAGCCCAGGCCTCCTGCTCCTCGGTCAGGGCCCGAAAGAAACCCTGGCCGCGCCAGTCGCGGCGCGTCCCGCCGATCCAGCTGTACAGTACCTTGCGGCCGGTGAACGCGACGCAGTCGCTGAGGCGGGTCACCAGATCGGCGAGCTTCGCGTCGGTCTCGCTGCGCCGCAGCTCATGCGACACCTTGTAGGCCACCGGCACCACCGTGGCCGGGTCGTCCGGGAGCGGCGCCTCGGCCATCAGGATCTGATGGTCGCGGTTGCCGAGACGCTCCATCACCTCCGCCGACGTCTTGCGGCGCGAGAACTCACCGAAGTATTCCTCGATGTACTCGATCTCGAGCGCGCCCTGCTGCAAGGCGTACTGACGGATGACATACTCCATGCAATCGGGCGCGCATTATACACTGCGGTCATGCCGGAACTGCCGCATGTCGAGGTGTACGTGGCCTGCCTCGCGCCGCGCATCCTCGGGGAACGCATCGAGCGGATCCGGCTGCTCCGCCCGTTCGTGCTGCGGTCCGTCGAGCCGCCGCTCGATGCCGTCAGGGGCCGCACGGTCGAGTCCGTCGAACGCCTCGGCAAGCGCATCGTGATCGGCGTCGAAGGTGACCGGTTCCTCGTCCTGCACCTGATGATCGCCGGGCGCCTGCGCTGGCGCCCGGCGGGCGCAGCCGTGCCACGGAAGTCGGGCCTGGCGACGTTCGATTTCGCGAGCGGCACGCTGCTGATGACCGAGGCAGGCTCCATCAAGCGCGCCGCGCTGCATCTCGCAGCCGGACGAGCAGGCCTGCGGGCGTACGATCGGGGCGGTCTCGACGTGCCGGGCGCCGACTTGGCGGCGTTCCGCGGCGCGCTCACGCGGGAGAACCACACGCTGAAGCGGAGCCTGACCGATCCACGTCTGTTCTCGGGCATCGGCAACGCCTACTCCGACGAGATCCTGCACGCCGCGCGGCTGTCTCCCCTCGCGCTCACGCAGAGCCTGGACGACAGCGCCGTCGCGCGGCTCCACGCGGCGGCTCGAGCGACCCTCCGGGACTGGACCGACCGCCTGCGTCGCGAGGCGGGCGAGGGGTTCCCGGAACGGGTTACGGCGTTCCATCCCGCCATGGCGGTTCACGGCCGCTACGGCCAACCGTGCCCGACGTGCGGCGGCCCGGTCCAGCGCATCGTCTACGCCAGCAACGAATCGAACTACTGCCCGGCCTGCCAGACCGGCGGCCGACTGCTTGCGGACCGCGCCATGTCGCGCCTGCTCAAACGCGACTGGCCGCGGACGCTCGAGGCACTCGAAGAACTGAAGAAGGAACGCCGGGAGGGCCCGGCGGGCAACCCGTTAGAGGATCGTGAATGACAGTGAGACGCGCTGAACGACGCGCCGCGGCGTCGACGAAGGTGGCCCCGGCACTATGGCTGGCGATACTGACTCTGATGGCGCCGGCGGCGACCGCCGCGCAGCAGAACGCGCCGCCCCCGGAGCCGCCGCAGCAGCCTGCCGGCGACGACCCGGCCGCGGGCGACGACCGGCTGACCTTCCTGGAGTCGGTGACCGTGGCCGCCACGCTGCGCCCGGCGCCGGTCGGCGACGTTCCGGGCACCGTTTCGGTTATCGAGGAAGCCACCATTCAGGGCCGGATGCTGGAAGACCTGGCGGACCTCGTCAAGTACGAACCGGGTGTCTACATGGCCAACGACGTGACCCGCTTCGGGCTCAACGGCATCAACATCCGGGGCACCGGCGGCAATCGGGTGCTGACGCAGATCGACGGGGTTCAGACATCCGAACAGTTCGACTTCCGCCTGCTCGGCATCGCGCAGACGGGGATCGACCCGGACATGCTTCGGTCGGCCGAGATCGTCCGCGGCGCGAGCTCGGCGCTGTACGGCAGCGACGCCCTCGGCGGCGTCCTCTCGCTCGTCACCAAGGACCCGGCCGATCTGCTCGGCGGGGACCGCTTCCATGTCGGCGCCAAGACGACCTGGGACGGCCGGGCGAACGACCTGAGCGGCAACGTCTCGCTGGCCGGCGGCAACGACCGCGTGCAGGGCATGTTCTTCGGCAGCGTCAACCGGGGCGATGCATTCAAGACCCGCGGGACCGTCGACACGGAGGACGAGCGCCGCACCGCGGCCAACCCGCAGAGCCGCCGCGGCGCGCAGATCCTGGCCAAGCTGACCTTCACCGCCGCGCCCGGCAACCGCCTGCGCGCGGCCGCCGAAGTCTACGAAACGCGCGTGGACACGGAGGGATTCTCGCAGCGGGGGACCCTCAGCACCACCTCCAGCGACTTCTTTGCCGGCATCCGGGGCGTGCCGGTGCTGCCGCCCGGCCCCACGATCCGCATCGACACCGCGGACTTCGATACCGTCGACACGCAGCAGCGCTGGCGTCTGTCGCTCGACCAGACGCTGGCCGGGCGGGCCGGACTGGACCTGGTCTCGTGGATGGTGCACGGCAGCCGCAGCGACACGTCGCAACTGCTCGAGGACGAACGGACCGTCGCCACCCTGTTCGGGGGGCGCCCGCTTGCGCCGCCGACACCCGAGCAGCGGCTGGGCACGTTCGACTTCGACCAGCGCACCGTCGGCGGGACGGCGCAGGGACGGAAGCGGCTCGGCGGTGCGGTGCGCGGCGTGGTCCTGACCTTCGGCGGCAGCTACCAGCGCGATCGCTTCGACACCCTGCGCGACATCGAGACGCGCGCCCTGCTGCCCGGACCGCCCCTGCCCGGCACGGGAACCGGCCCCGTCTACCCCACCAAGTTCTTCCCGGCCAGCGACGTCACCGAGGCCGGCGCGTACCTGCAGGCGGAGATCGAGACCGGCCGCTTCACCATCACGCCGGGCGTACGCTACGACCGCTTCGCAACCGACGCCGACCAGCGCGACGCCATCTACCTGACCACCCTCAGCCCGACGCCGGTCGACTTCTCGGCCGGCGCGGTCTCGCCGAAGCTGGGCGCGGCGGTGCGGGTGAGCGACGCCTTCACCCTCCACGCCCAGTACGCCAGCGGGTTCCGCGCGCCGCCGTACAGCGACGTCAACAACGGCTACACGAACCTGGCCGTCGGCGTCCGGACGCTGCCCAACCCCGACCTGCGTCCGGAGACGAGTGACAACATCGAGGTCGGCTTCCGGAGCACGTTCGACCGCGTCAGCGTCGGCGTCACCGGCTTCTCGAACCGCTTCGACGACTTCATCGCATTGACTACGCTGCCACTGGCACCGGGCGCCCGGCTGCTGGAATTCCAGGCCCGGAACCTGGACGAGGTGCACATCGCGGGTGTCGAGGTGCGCGGCGAGGCGCATCTGGGCGACCGCGTGACGCTGCGCGGCAGCTTCGCGGCCATCCGCGGCGAGAACGTCGTCCTCGACGAGCCGCTCGAGGAGGTCGCGCCCAGCGACGGAACCGTCGGCCTGCAGTACCTGGCGGGCTCCGGGCGCTGGGGCAGCGAACTGTCCGTGCGCTTCACGACCGGCAAGCGCGCGGCCGACGTCGGGGCGCAGCAGTTCGCCCCGCAGGCCTACACGGTCGCCGACCTGGTGGGCTTCGTCTCGCTGGCCGGACCCCTCACGCTGCGGCTGGGACTGCTCAACGTGACCAACGCCCGCTACTTCGAGTGGTGGAACGTCCGTGGGCGGCGGAACGACGATCCGGTCATCGATCGCTACTCCAGCCCGGGCCTCGGGTTCATCGGCTCGCTGGCGTACGACTGGTAGACGGCGGCGCGTCGGCGGCCGGGTCGTAGGCCAGGTTGGGCGCCAGCCAGCGCTCGGCGGTCGCGACGTCGACGCCCTTGCGGGCCGCGTAGCAGGCCACCTGATCCTGCCCCAGCCTGCCGACAGTGAAGTAGCGCGCCTCGGGGTGCGCGAAGTACAAGCCGCTGACGCTGGCCGCCGGCGTCATCGCCGCGCTCTCCGTCAGCGCGATGCCGATGTGGGCCGCGCCCAGCAGCTCGACCAGCTTGAACTTCTCGCTGTGATCCGGACAGGCCGGATAGCCGAACGCCGGCCGGATCCCGCGGTAGCGTCCGGCCAGCAGATCCGCGGCCGAGAGCGATTCGCCCGGCGCATAGCCCCACTCGCGCCGCACGCGCGCGTGCAGCCATTCCGCGAACGCTTCGACCAGCCGGTCGGCGAGCGCCTTGACCATGATGGCCCGGTAGTCGTCGTGGTCCGCCTCGTACTCGCGGACGAGGTCGGCAGCGCCGATGCCGGCCGTGACCGCGAACGCCCCGACGTGGTCGGTGAGCTGCCGGCCGCGCGGCGCGACGTAGTCGGCGAGTGAGCGGTGGGGCCGGTCGTCGCCGAACGCCTCCTGCTGCCGCAGCAGATTGAAGCGCACGATCTCCACCTCCGCCGCGTCGGAAGCCGGCTCGTACAGCACCAGATCATCACCGTCGGCGTTGGCCGGCCAGAAACCGTAGACGCCGCGGGCGGTGAGGCGCCGGTCGGCCACGATCTCGCCCAGGAGCGCAGTCGCCGCGGCGTAGAGGTCGCGCGCCGCCGGGCCGCGCACCGGGTCGTCGAGAATGGCCGGGAACCGGCCCTTGAGCTCCCAGGCCGCGAAGAAGAACGTCCAGTCGATGTACGGCGTGAGCTCCTCCAACGGGACGTCGACCGCGCGGCGCCCGGTGAAGGAAGGCGCCGGCAGATCCAGCGCGCCCCAGTCCGTGCGCAGCGGGTTGTCGCGGGCGGCGGCATAGGCCGCCAGCGCGCGCGCGCCGCGCCCGGCGTGCTGCTCGCGGAGCCGGGCCTGGGCGGCACGGTTGTCCGCGTCGAAGGCCGGCCGCTGGTCCTCGCTCAGCAGGCGCGAGACCGCGTCGCCCACGCGCGACGCATCCGCCACGTGGACGGTCGTGCCGTCGTACGCCGGCGCGATCTTCACGGCGGTGTGCTGGCGCGACGTCGTGGCGCCGCCGATCAGCAGTGGAAGCTGCATCCCGCGCCGCGTCATTTCCGTCGCCACGAAGACCATCTCGTCCAGCGAGGGAGTGATCAGCCCGCTCAGGCCGACGAGGTCGGCGCCTTCGTCGACCGCGGCCTGAAGAATCCTGTCGCACGGCACCATCACCCCGAGATCCACGACGTCGTAGTTGTTGCAGCGCAGGACGACGGCGACGATGTTCTTCCCGATGTCGTGGACGTCGCCCTTGACCGTCGCCAGGACGAGCCTGCCCTGCGAGGTGCCCGCGCTCTGCTCCGCTTCCATGTAGGGCTGCAGGCAGGCGACGGCCTTCTTCATCGCGCGCGCGCTCTTGACCACCTGCGGCAGGAACATCTTGCCGGCGCCGAACAGGTCGCCCACCACCTTCATGCCGTCCATCAGGGGGCCTTCGATGACGTCGAGCGGCCGCGCGCACTGCTGCCGCGCCTCCTCGACGTCGGCCTCGATGAAATCGACGATGCCGTGCACCAGGGCGTGGCTCAGTCGGGCGCCGACGTCCGCCTCGCGCCAGCCCAGGTCGACCTCGCGCGCCCGCGCGCTGCCCCGGACGCCGGCGGCAAACCGCACCAGTCGTTCGGTTGCGTCGGGGCGCCGGTTGAGGATGACGTCCTCGACGTGCGTCAGCAGGTCGGGTGGGATGTCTTCGTAGACGGCGAGCTGGCCCGCATTGACGATACCCATGTCCATGCCGGCCCGGACCGCGTGGTAGAGGAACGCGGCGTGCATCGCCTCGCGGACCACGTCGTTCCCGCGGAACGCGAACGACAGGTTGCTGACGCCGCCGCTGACCTTCGCGCCCGGGCAGCGCGCCTTGATGAGACGGGTGGCCTCGATGTAGTCGACGGCGTAGCCGGCGTGCTCCTCGAGCCCGGTGGCGATGGCCAGAATGTTGGGATCGAAGATGATGTCCTCCGGCGCCACGCCGGCGCGCGTAGTCAGCAGCCGGTAGGCCCGCTCGCAGATCGCCACCTTGCGCTCGGTCGTGTCGGCCTGGCCGGTTTCGTCGAACGCCATCACCACCATCGCAGCGCCGTAGCGCCGGATGCGGCGCGCCTGATCGAGAAAGACCGCCTCGCCCTCCTTGAGGCTGATCGAGTTGACGATGCCCTTGCCCTGGACGCACTGCAGACCGGCCTCGATGACCGACCATTTCGAGCTGTCGATCATCACCGGCACGCGCGCTATCTCCGGCTCGGTGGCAATCAGGCGCAGGAAGCGGCTCATGCACGCCTCGGAGTCGAGCAGCCCCTCGTCCATGTTGACGTCGATGATGTTGGCGCCCCCGCGCACCTGCTCCAGCGCGACGTCGGCCGCGGCGGCGTAGTCCGCCTCCCTGATCAGACGCGCGAAGCGCCGCGACCCCGTCACGTTGGTGCGCTCGCCAACCATCAGGAAGTTGCCGTCCGGCGGCACCGCGAGCCGCTCGAGCCCGCTGAACTCGGTGAGCCGCACCCCGCCGCGAGCCGGGACCGGGCGCGGCGCAACGTCCGCGACCGCGTCCGCCACCGCCCGGACATGGTCCGCTGTCGTTCCGCAGCAGCCGCCCAGCAGGTTCACGAAGCCGCTCGTCGCGAACTCGCGCAGCAGCTCCGCGGTCTCCGCAGGCCGCTCGTCGTACTCCCCGAACGCATTCGGCAGGCCGGCGTTCGGGTAGCAGCTGATCCACGTGTCGGCAATGCGGGCGAGCTCCGAGAGGTACGGCCGCATCTCGCGCGCCCCGAGCGCGCAGTTGATGCCCACGGAGAAGGGCCGGGCGTGCGCCACCGACGTCCAGAACGCGTCGATGGTCTGCCCCGACAGCACGCGGCCGCTGCGGTCGGTGATCGTCACCGACAGCATCAGCGGCAGCTCGACGCCGCGCTCGTCGAACACCTGCTGGACCGCGACGATCGCCGCCTTGGCGTTCAGCGTGTCGATGATTGTCTCGATCAGCAGCAGGTCGCAGCCGCCGTCTACCAGGCCACGGGCCTGCTCGGCGTAGGAGTCGCGCAGCGCTTCGAAGGTCGTCGCCCGGAAGGTCTGGTCGTTGACGTCGGGCGACATCGAGAGCGTACGGTTCGTCGGGCCGATGGCCCCGGCCACAAAGCGCGGGCGGTCGGGCGTGCGCGCGGTCCAACGCGCCGCAGCCCGCCGGGCGAGGCGCGCCGCCTCCCGGTTCAGCTCGTGGACGATCGCTTCCAGGCCGTAGTCCGCCTGGACTATCGCCGTGCCGTTGAACGTGTTGGTCTCGATGATGTCGGCACCCGCAGCCAGGTAGTCGTCATGGACCGCCTCGATCACGTCGGGCCGCGTCAGCACCAGCAGGTCGTTGTCGCCCTTGAGTTCGCGTGGATGATCCGCGAACCGCTCGCCGCGGAAGTCGGCTTCCCCGAGCCCGCGCTGCTGGATCATCGTGCCCATGGCGCCGTCGAGGATCAGAATCCGCCGCGCGAGCGCCGCCTGCAGCACGGACCGCGCATCACTGCCGCCGGACGGGGTTGCTCGCTGGGTCATGGTTCAGCAGCCGGCGCACCGGTTCCCGTGTGGGCGGGCAGGCCGGGCAGGGAGCGCGTCAGCTCCCAGTGTAGAGGATGCGCCAGACGCGACCGGCGGCATCGTCGGTCACGTAGAGAGAGCCGTCCGGGCCCTGGCCTATGCCGGCCGGCCGGTGGGCGGCGTCGCGGGAACTCATGAGCGGCGACGCGCCGGCGAATCCGTCGGCGAACGTCTCCCATTCGCCGGTGAACTCGCCGTTGACGCGCGGCGCGAACGCCACCTGGTAGCCGCCCTGCTCGAGCGGCGCCCGGTTGAAGGATCCGTGGAATGCGACGAACGCGCCGTCCGTGTAGCGGGCGGGAAACTGATCGCCGGCATAGAACAGCAGATCGTGGGGCGCCCAGTGGCCCGGGAAGGCGACCAGGGGCCGCTCGTACCGCGCGCAATCGCCTACGTCCCGGCCGTCGCCGCCGTACTCGGGCGCCAGCATCCGCTGGTCCTGGAGGTGATCGTAGTAGCAGTACGGCCAGCCGAAGTCGGCCCCGTCACGCAGCCGAATCAGTTCCTCCGACGGCAGCTCGGCGCTCTCCTCGTCGTCGTAGTGCGCCCCGAAGAGCCTCGCGAGCGAGTCACGCCCATGCTGCATGGCATACAGCGCTCGGCTGGCCGGGTCCCAGGCGATCCCGAGCAGATTGCGGGTGCCGATTGCGAACCGGTACCCGTCGTCGGCCTGCGTCTGGCCGGGACGGTCCGCATCGAAGCGCCATACGCTGGCCTGCCGTTCCCGCTGCGGACAAGGCTGCAGTCCGGGTGAGCCCGGGGTCCTCGCCCGCTGTTGGCAGTTGTTCGAGGGCGCGCCGACGTTCACGTAGATGTGTCCGTCCGCGTCGAACGCGAACGGCTTGTCCGGGTGCCCCCGCTGCAGCGGGAAGCCGGACACGATCGACTCGGCGGGACCGGCCGGCCGCAGGCGTCCAGGCGTCAGCGGATACCGGAGGATCTCCGTGAACGTCGAGACGTACAGATGATCGCCGTGGAGCTGAAGACCCGTACCGTAGTGGTCGGCGAAGCGCTCGACGACCTCCGCGCGCCCGTCGCCGTCGGCATCCCGCAGCGCGATGATGCCCTCCTCCTCGGCGCCGGTCGCGCGACCGCGCGCGCCGCGGTTGCGCACGTAGATGTCGCCGTTGGCGGCAACGTCGAGGTGCCGTATGCGGCCGATTCCGTCGGCCACCACCAGCGCGCAGAAGCCGTCGGGCAACGCCAGCCCGCCGTGGTCGGGATCACAGGCCGGCCGCGCGCCGCCGCTGGTCGGCTGCTCCCCTGCCGCGGCGACCCCCGCGGCGGCGCACACGCAGGCCGCCAGCAGACAAGTCGCCGCCGCCGCGGACAGCTGGTACCTCACGCAGGGCCTGCCGGACGGGCGCGGCGGCTCGACCAGTTGGCGTACACCAGCCAGCCCAGCGGCAGGGCCACGAGCAGATACACGAAGTGCTGCCCGTAGCGGCCGTCGGGCCCGTACGGCTCGGTGGCCCAGTGCAGCGGTTCGCTGTAAGGGAAGATGTTCGCCTCGGTCAGCTCGTGGAAGCCGTAGATGAAGAGCTGGAGGACGAAAATCCACAGAAAGATAGCGGTCACCTGGAAGAACTGCCCCAGGTTGACCCGGTGCCCGTAGTGCGCCCACAGCCAGGCCACCACGGCGGCGCACGCCACGCCGGCCGCCGCTCCGGCTACCAGCAACCCCGACCGGACCTGGAACAGCAGCGCATTCATCATGATCGCCGTTTCCATGCCCTCGCGGGTGATCATCAGCAGCGTGAACCCCAGCACGCCGAGGAACGCGCCCGCGCCGGCCTTGAGGGTCGAACGCGCCAGCCGCCCCTCGATCTCGGCCTTCAGCCGGCGCCCCGCCCGCCACATGTGGAACGTCAGCGAGGCCACCAGGACGGCCGCCACCATGGCCAGGATGCCTTCCCACAACGCCTGGTTCGCGGCCTGTGCCAGCGCCACGCCGGCGATCACGCTGAGCACGATTGAGCCGGCGATGCCCCAGTGGACCGCCGGAATCAGGTGGTGGTTGCCGCTCTTCCGCAGGTAGGCGAGGCTGATGGCGATGATCAGGAACGCCTCCAGTCCCTCGCGCAACGTGATGACGAATGCTTGCAGCATGGTGCGCCCCGGTCCGTCGATTCTGGAGTAACGTTAGCGCCGAGCCGATCGGCCAGTCAACACAGCGTCAGTCAGACGGGGCGCAGCCCCGTCTGATGTCAGCGCAGCCCGCGGAACGACCCGCAGGTCAGCATCTCCAGTCCGTGGTAGGGGTTGGCGATGGCGCCGTCTTCCTGAATCCAGGACTTGCGGGCCATGGGGCAGAAGGCCACCCGCAGCTCGCCCAGGCCCGCCTCGCGCGCGTAGCCGATCACGGCGTCGCTCAGCAGGCCGAACGCGGCCCGCGCCCTGGTCAGATCGTCTGCCAGCGCCAGCGCGCGCGCCGCCGTGACGATGGCCCCGCCCGCGTCGCCGAGCTCCGCGGCCGCGGCGGCAACCGCCTCGGCGGCCTCCGCCACGCCCTCGATGGAGTCGGCGGCCAGCGCGGTCTGGATGTGCAGATAGGGCGCCGCGACGGCCGGCGACAGCTCGGCGGACGCCGACCCGGCCAGCAGTCCGGTCGCGACTACCGTCAACGCCAGCAGCCTCATGGTGTATCGAGTCATTCTCTTCGCTCGCCTCCCTTCCCTCGCGGCAAGCGTACCACGTCGGCGGCAGCGCCTCGCGGGAAACGTTGCGCCGGGCGGGCGGGGTTGCTAAGCTCGCGGGCATGAGCAGCAGGCGCGTACTCGTTGCGGCAGTGGCGGTTCTCGTGACGTTGCAGGCGGGTCCGCTGGACGGCCAGGAGCAGCCGCTGTTCCGGAGCGGGACCGAGCTGGTCGACCTGTATGTGACCGTGACCGATCGTGACGGGCGTTTGGTGCCGGACCTGCTGCGCGAAGACTTCACGATCTTCGACGACGGTGAGCCCCAGGAGATTGCGCTCTTCGAGAACGCGGTGCGGCCCATCACGGTGGTCGTGATGCTCGACACCAGCATCAGCACCACCAACGTGATGGATCTGATCCTGGCGGGCGCCGAGCAGTTCCTGATCAGGATGCTGCCGGACGACCGCGCGCGCGTGGGCGCCTTCAACGACAAGATCCAGATTGCCCCGGCCGGGTTCAGCGGCGACCGCGACGAACTGATCGGCCAGCTCGACGGACTCGACTTCGGCAACGACACGCGCCTGCACGACGCCGTGGCGGCAGCGCTGGACGCGCTCGTCGGCGTCGAGGGCCGCAGGGTGGTCCTGGTGCTGACGGACGGCCAGGACAGCGCCAGCGACACCGGCTGGCGGGACGTCCTGGAGCGGGCCGTCGCCGAAGAGGTGATGATCTACTCGATCGGGATGGAGGTCGAGTACTTCGACGGGCTCCGCAACCGCCGCACGCGGCCCGATCGCAGCCTGCGCGCGCTCGCGGAGGAAACGGGCGGCGGCTACTTCGAGCTGGAGGAAGAGGACGAGCTCGGCGCGACGTTCACACGCGTGTCGCAGGAGCTCCACAGCCAATACGTGCTCGGGTTCTCACCCCAGGCACGCGATGGCCGGGTCCACACCCTCGACGTGCGCGTCCGGGGCCGCGGCATGTCCGCCCGGGCACGCCGCAGCTACGTCGCCCCGGCCGAGTCCGGCCAGGCGCGCCGCTGACGACCGCGGCAACCGCGACGATGTACTCCCCGCGTGTCGAGCTCGCGCTCGCCACCGCGCTCGAGGCGCACGGCCTCAGCCGGCGGAAGGCGGGGCGCGGCTTCGAGGTCTCGCACGTGACGTCGGTGGCGATGATCGCGGCCGACTACGGTTTCGACGAGGACACCGTCGTCGCGGCACTCCTGCACGACACGCTCGAGGACACCGCGCTGGAGCCGGACGTCATCCGGTCGCGCTTCGGGGCGCTCGTGCTGGCGCTGGTGCAGGACGTCTCGGAGCCCCCGCGGCCCCGTCCGTGGCGCGCTCGCAAGGAGGCCTACATCGAGCAGTTGCGCGTGACGCCGCGTGCCGGCGCGCGGGCGGTGGCGGCGGCCGACAAGATCCACAATCTGTCGAAGATGACGCAGGGGCTGCGCACCCAGGGGCGCCCGTTCATCCGCCCGTTCAGCGCGCCGCTCGACGCGATGGTCTGGTACCACCGGACCGTGCTTGCAACCCTGCAGGCTACCTGGTCGCACGCGATCCTCGAGGAGCACGCCCGACAGGCCGCTGCGTTCTTCGTGGCCGCCGCCGCTGCCGAGTCCGCCGCGACCTGATTCCGGCGTGAGCGGTTCCGCCGGTCAGGACGTCAGACCGTCGGCCAGCGGATCCTCGGCGTCGAGCACGAACTCGTGCTCTCCCGTGATCCAGGCGTCGCCCGCGATGCGCACCACGATCGCCGGGAGCTCGCCGACGGTGGTCCGCGCCTCGAGCTCGCCGACGAAGCGCGTGCCGGCCAGGCTCTCATGCACGAACGCCCGGCCGGGCTCCAGCATGCCCATCGCATCCACCACAGCCATGGCCGCCGCCGTGCCGGTGCCACTCGGGGAGCGATCCAGCCGCGCCCCGGCAAAGACCGTCACGCTGCGCAGGTCGGCAGCCTCGCCGTTGGGCGCCCCCACGACGATGGCGCCGTGAATTCCCCGCAGTCCGGGGTCGCCGGGATGGACGGGGGCGAGGGCCGCGTCGGCCGCCCGGCGCAGCTCGGACCCGAGCCGCCGCAGCTCGGGCAAACTGTCCGGCCGCACCGCCGTGCCCAGCGCCTCGCCATCGGCAATCGCGTAGAACATGCCTCCGAACGCGACGTCGACCGGCACGCGCCGGCTCCCCAGCGGCAGCGTGATGCCGGCCTGCAGGACGAAGGCGGGCACGTTCCGGAACGACACCCGCGCGACCCGGCGGCCGGCCCGCGCAACGCTGGCGACTACCGGCCCTGCCACCGTGTCGAGCACGATGTCCGCCGCCGGGTCGGACAGCCGGAGCAGCCCGCACTCGAGTGCGATGGTGACCGCCGCGATGACCCCGTGCCCGGACATGGGCGTGTAGCCTTCGGCGTGCATGAAGATCAGCCCGGCGTGCGCCCCCGGCGTCACCGGCTCGGTCAACACGGCGCCGCACATGCCCCCGTGCCCGCGCGGCTCGCGCATGAGCGCCCGACGCAGCCGGTCCCAGCGCTTGCGCAGCCAGTCCCGCTTGTCCGCCATCGTCCGCCCGCGCGGCCGCGGGAAGCCGCCTACGACAAGCCGCAGCGCCTGACCGGCGGCATGCGCGTCGATGGTTCGGATGCGCCGCGGCGGTCGCTCGGCCACCGGCACAGTGTCCCCCGCGGCCGGGCGGCGTGCAAGTCCGCCGCGGCGCTGACAAGCCGGTAGCGGCCCGCTATCATTGGCGCAGGATGCCCGCTTCCGCTTACCGGCCGGCCGCGACTGCCGTTCTCGCCGCCGCGCTGCCGACGGCATTGCTCGCGTTCGTCGCTGCCGCGGAGGGATCCGAGCGCCGTGCCGATCTGCTGCAGCAGGGCTACGACCTGGCATACAACCTGGACCACGACGAAGCGGTCGCGGTCTTCACGCAGGCCATCCGGGAGACCCCGGACGACCCGGCCGCCCATCGCGGGTTGGCGGCCATCACCTGGTTGCGCATCCTCTTCCTGCAGGGCCGCGTCCTGGTCGACAACAACCTGTCCAGCCCGGGCGGCACGGTCGGTCGCCGGCGCGTCAGAACCCCGAAGCCGCCCGAGGATCTCGCTCGCACGTTCGAGTCGCACAGCGAGCAGGCCGTAGCGCTGTCGGAGGCTGCCGTGCGCCGCGCGCCGGACGACCCCGACGCCCACTACGAGCTGGGCGCCTCGGTCGCGCTCGCGGCCTCGTACCGGGCCTCCATCGAGGGTGACGTCCTGCCGGCGCTGCGCCAGGCGAAGCAGGCCTATGAAGCGCACCAGACCGTGCTCGAGCTCGACCCGCGCCGCAAGGACGCCGCGTTGACGCTGGGCATGTATCGCTACCTGGTCTCGCTGCTGCCTCGGGCGCTGCGGATGCTGGCCTATCTGGTCGGATTCGATGGCGGCAGGGAGGAGGCCATCCGGCTCATCGAGGAAGCGGCCGCCTACCCCGGCGAGACCCGCGCCGAGGCCCAGTTCGCGCTCGTCCTGCTGCACAACCGTGAGCGCGAGTACGGCGGGGCGCAGCGGGCCTTGAACGACCTCCGCCGCCGCTTCCCCCGCAACCGTCTGCTCTGGCTCGAATCCGCAGCCACCTGGCTGCGCGACGAGCGAGCGGTTGCTGCGGAGCGGGCCATCGACGCCGGGTTCTCCGCCCTGGCGCAGGACGATCGGACGCGGATGGAGGGCGAGCAGGCCGTCTGGCACCTCGTGCGGGGCGCGGCCCGCGTGGCGCGCGGCCGCAGCGCCGAGGCAGTGCCGGACCTCGCCGCGGCCGCCGCCGGGCCGGCCGCGGCCTGGGTCGAGGGACAGGCCCGGATCGAGCTGGGCAAGATCGCGGACCTGGAGGGCGATCGGCGGGGCGCGCGGGCAGCCTACGACCGCGGTCGCAGGCTCTGCCGCCAGGTGCGGCACCGGCGCTGCGCCGACGCCGCTGAACGCCTGAAGCGGCATGGGTATCCCCTGCCGGATCCGGAGTCCACCCGGCAGGAGTCTGCGCCGTAGAACGGCGCAGACGGCGCGCCTCTCTCATGCAGCACGAAAAGCTCGCGATTCTCGTGGCCGGTGGGCCGGCACCCGGCATCAACAGCGTCATCAGCGCGGCAACCATCCGCGGCAGGCTGGCGGACGTGGGCGTCATCGGAATCCACGACGGCTTCGAGTGGATCATGCAGGGCGACGTCGACCACGTCACGCCGCTCACCATCGAGGGGGTGAGCCGCATCCACTTTCGGGGCGGCTCGCACATCGGGATCTCGCGCGCCAACCCGACCTTGCAAGAGGAGCACCTCGAGAACACGGTGCTGTCGCTGCTGCGCCTGGGCGTGACGCGGCTGATCACCATCGGGGGCGACGACACCGCGTACTCGGCCCATCGCCTCGTGCAGCGCGCCGCGGGGCGCATCCGCGTGGTGCACGTGCCGAAGACGATCGACAACGACCTGGACCTGCCGCCCTACGTGGACACGTTCGGTTTTCAGACGGCGCGGCACGCCGGCGTCGAGATCCTCAAAAACCTGATGGTCGACGCGAAGACGACGTCGCGCTGGTACTTCGTGACGGCGATGGGACGCAAGGCGGGACACCTTGCGCTCGGCATCGGCAAGTCGGCCGGGGCCACGCTGACGCTCATTCCGGAGGAGTTCGGCGGCCGGCGGCTGCGTTTCGGGACGCTGGTCGACACGCTGGCCGGCGCCATCATCAAGCGCCGGGCCGCCGGCCGGCGAGACGGGGTGGCGGTGCTGGCCGAGGGCCTCATCCTCGGCATCGATCCGGACGACCTGACCGGGCTCGAGAGTGTCGAGCGCGACGCCCACGACAACGTGCGGCTGGCCGAGATCGACATCGGCGCGCTGCTCAAGGCTGCCGTCGCCGCACGGCTGGCGGAGTGGGGGCTCAAGACGACCATCGTCGCCAAGAACATCGGCTACGAGCTGCGCTGCGCCGACCCGATCCCGGCCGACATGGAGTACACGCGCGACCTCGGCTACTGCGCGGCCCGCTACGTACTGGCCGGTGGCAACGCCGCGATGATCTCGATGCAGGCGGGGCAGTTCATCCCGGTCCCGTTCGACAGGCTGATCGACCCGAGTACCGGCCGCGCGAGCGTGCGGCTGGTCGACATCGACTCGAGCCGCTACCGCATCGCCCGCCAGTACATGCTGCGCCTGCGCCGCGAAGACTTCGACGACCCGCACCAGCTGGCGAACCTGGCAGCGACGGCCGGCATGCCCCTGGAGCGCTTCCGGGACGAGTTCGCGTATCTCGTGGAGCACGAGCCGCCGCCGCTGGCACTCGATCTGCAGCGCGGCTTCGTTCCCGACCGCGAACAGGCGACCGAGCCGGGCTGACGCGCGCCTGCCGACAGCTGCGCCGGGCGAGCGGCCGACTGCGGCACGCGCGCCCGGCCGGCGTGCCGGTGCCCGCCTCAGGTCAGCGTCTCGATCCGGCCGGAGCTGTCACCGAAACTGTCGACGCGCACGCCGAGCCGATCGAGCAGCGATACGTAGAGATTGGAGATCGGCGTCCCCATCGGATGCCGGACGTAGCGGCCGCCACGAATCCCCGAACTCTGCCCCCCGACCACCGCGACCGGCAGGTCGTCGTGGAAGTGCGTGTTGCTGTCGCTGATGCCGGTCCCGTATAGGAAGACCGTGTGGTCCAGCATCGTGCCGTCGCCCTCCGGCATCGCCTCCATCCTGGCCACCAGGTGCGCGAACTGCTGGAAGTGGTACTCGTTGATCTTGTGCAGGCGCTCGAGCTTCCCGTACTCGTCCTGGTGATGCGACAACGGATGATGCGAGTCGGAGACGCCGATCTCGGGGTAGGCCCGGCCGCTGACCTCCTTGGCCAGCATGAAGGTGCTGACGCGGGTCAGGTCGGTCTGGAACGCGAGCGCGAGCAGATCCATCTGGAGCTTCGCGTGCGTGGCGTAGTCGTCCGGGATGCCCGCGGGCTCGTCCACCAGCGGCAGCTCGCGCGAGCTCTGCAGCTCGGCCGTGCGGATGCGCCGCTCGACGTCGCGGACCGAGTCGACGTACTCGGCCACCTTGAGGCGGTCGCCCGCGCCGAGGATGCGCTCCAGGCGCTTCAGCTCGGACGAGACGGCGTCGATGATGGTCCGGTCGCGTTGGAGCCGGGCCAGCCGGGCCGCCGGATCCGTGCTGCCGCTGGTGCCGAAGAGACGCTCGAAGACGGCGCGTGGGTCGCGCTCGACGGGCAGCGGCGTGGTCGGTGTGCGCCAGGCGATGGTGTTCGTGTAGGCGCAGCTGGACCCGCCGTCGCAGGTGCCCACCATCGCGTTCGACTCGATGCCGAGCTCCAGTGACGTGAGCTGGGTCTCCTTGCCGAGTTCACGCGCGGCCACCTGGTCCATGGACACGGCGGCGTACACGTCGGCGCCGGCAGTCAGCTTGAACGTGGTGGCCGTCAGGAAGGTGCCCGCCGACCGGGCGTGGTCGCCGCCACCTTCCATGAGGTCGGCCGGCTTGTCGGCCAGGCCGCCCAGCAGCAGCACCTTGTTCTTCAGGGCGGAAAGCGACTGCAGCGTCGGGGGCATGGCGTCGATCGGCCCTTCGGCCTGGGGCCACCAATAGCCCATGGACATGCCGTTGGGCACGTAGAAGACGCCCAGCCGGCGCAACCGCGCCGGTGACGCCGCCGTCCGACTCAGCGCCGTGAGCGCGGGCACCATGGCGTCCAGCAACGGCAGGGCCAGCGTGGCTCCGGCACCGCGCAACACCGCCCGACGAGACAAACGCTTCTTGGTGATGAACATGGGCTATTGCTCCGCCTGTGGGCTACTGCTCCGCTTGTTGTTGACCAGGTTCCCGCACCAGCCGCTGCTGGAACGGGGCGCTTTCGACGACGCCGAGAATGAGCGACGACCAGCGATAGTCGTCGCGGGCCGCGTCCCGCGCAATCCCGCGCACCGTGGACGCATCCAGATAGTCGAGGCCGCGGCCGAGAGCATACGTCATCAGCTTCTCGACGACGGTACGTACGAACTCCTCCTCGCTCTGCTCCAGGAGCGCCGCCCGAAACGCCGCGGGGTTCTCGATGTGGATGTCCCGCCAGGTGATCGCGGAGTCGATTGCCGCACCCTCGTCGTCCTCGCGCCAGCGGCCGATGGCGTCGAAGTTCTCGAGGGCAAAGCCCAGCGGATCGAGGTTCGCGTGGCAGGTCGCGCACACGGGGTTCGAGCGGTGTTGTTCCATCCGCTCGCGCAGCGACGTCGGCCTGCTCCGCTCGTCGTTCTCCGGCAGCGGCGGCACGTTCGCGGGCGGCGGCGGCGGCGGTGAACCGAGCAGCGTTTCGAGCACCCACTTGCCCCTGAGCACGACCGATGTGCGATCGGCGTAGGAAGTCACGGTGAGGACGCTGCCGTGTCCCAGCAGCCCCTGCCGCGAGGCGTCCGGAACCGGGGTGCGGCGAAAGTGGCTGCCGTATACGCCGGGAATGCCGTAATGGTCCGCCAGCCTGGCGTTCAGATAGGTGTAGTCGGCCCGCAGGAGGTCGAGCACGCTGCGGTCGGCGCGCACCTGGCTCTCGAAGAACAGTTCGGTCTCGCGCAGCATCGCCTCGCGGAGCGTGGCGTCGAAACCGGGAAACCGCAGCGGATCGGGCACCATCGTCTCGAGATTGCGAATCTGCAGCCACTGGCCGAGGAAGTCGTTCATCCAGCGCGTCGCGCGCCGATCCGCGAGCATGCGGCGCGTCTGCCGCGCCAGCACCGCGGGCTCGCGCAGCCGGCCGCTCGCGGCCACCTCCAGCAGCTCGTCATCCGGAATGCTGCGCCACAGGAAGAAGGACAGGCGCGACGCCAGCTCCAGGTCGCTGATCCGGTAGGCGGTCCCGTCCGGGGCGTCGATCGGATCGGACTCCGCGCGCATCAGGAACGCGGGCATGCTCAGCAGCGCCTCGAGCGCACGCGCCACGCCGCTCTCGAAGTCCCCCGCGGCGCGCCCGATCTGGTAGATCGCCATCAGGGGCGCCAGGTCGGCGTCCGTCACGGGGCGGCGATACGCCCGACGCGCCAGTGTGCGGACGATCTCCCGCGCACATGGCTGCTCGTCCTGCGGCGTAGCCGGCCGGCACACGAAGATGCGTCCGCGGCTCGGCGTATCTTCCGGAACCCGCCCCAGGAACGGTCCGTGGATCTCCAACGTCGCGATGCCGGCCACCACGTTGTCGCCCTCGCCCCGGGAGGCCGACGGAGCCACGTCCGTGAAGGCCACCGAGACGAGCCGCGTGCCGGCCCGGACCGGGAGGCGCACCGCCAGATCGTTATCGGCAGTCTGGTTGTAGAGCGCGATCTGCTGGTGCACGATGTCGTCGTCCGGCGGTGCGATGCCGCCGCCGGTGAGGGTGTACTCGACCTGCCCCGCGAACCTGCCGCCGACCGCGAGGCGCCCGACGAGCGCGTGATCGATGCGCAGCTCGATGTGGTACTCGCGCTCCGCGATGTTGCCGAAGATCGTCTCCCCGACGTCGCTCCGCTGCAGGCGGATGCGGAAGAGATAGTCGCCGTCGAGCGAGAAGGCATGACGCGCGGCCAGACCGCCGTGGGTAGCGAACGGCAGGTTTTCGCCCATGCGGGCTTCCTGCCGCGTCCCCGTGGGGATGCGGTACGTCTGGATGGCCGGGCGGTTCTCGAGCGTGCCGACCGCGAGGCGGCTGACCTTGGTGGCCGCGGTGATGTAGCGGTCCATCAACGCCGGGGTCATGGCCAGCACCTCGGCGTTGTTGTCGAACCCGAAGCCGGCCATGTCGCTCGGGAGCAGCGCCTCGCCGTCGATCTCGAGCGCCAGCAAATCGCGCACCGCATTCACGTACTCGGTCCGATTCAGGCGGTGCGACGCGACGCGGCCGGGGTTCGGCGCGGCGGCCGCCACCCGGTCTAGCTCGGCCTCGAGCACCGTCAGGAACGCATCGACTGCGGCCGGCGCGGGCCGCGGCCGCCCCTGCGGCGGCATCTGCCCGCTGCGCAACTTCCTGGCGACCCGCTCGAAGAGCTCGCGGTGGGCAGCCACCTCGCCGAGGTCGACCTGGTCGAACATTACGCCGGCGGTCTGCAACCGCTCGTTGTGACAGGTCACGCAGTACCGGTCGAGGAGCGCGCGCGACGGCGTCCCGGTCTGCGCCGCAGCCGGCCGCGCCGCTGCCACGACCATGCCCGCGAGACATACGGCGCCTACCACTCTCAGCTTGGACATAATGCAGCCTTCCGGCGGTCGCCCGCCCGCGTGTTCGACCTTGTGTACCACCTTTGCCGCCGGCAGGCAAGAAAGCTGGCAGCCCGTCGTGAAACCCTGCGTTGCACTGCGCCGGGCGCGGCGCCCGCCCGGCAAGGCGCGACGAGGGAGCCTATTGGGCATAGTCGACCGGGGAGCAACGCCGTCAGGCGGTATGCAGTGCCCGTCGAATGCAGGGGGACTTTTGCCACGGGCTGCTAGAATGCGGGGCAGCTGAATCGACGGCTCGCAGCGAACCCGAACCCGGGAGGACACCATGCGCGTTCCGACCAGGCGTTTCGCCGGCCTGTATCTCGCCTTCCTCGTGGCCGCGGCCGGCAGCCTCATGGCCGCGCCGCCGGACCTGCGCCTCGTGGACGCGATGGCGGACCGGGACACCGCGCGCGTCCGCGCCCTGCTCGACGCGGGACTCGACCCGGACACCGCGCGCGCCGACGGCGCGACGGCGCTCCTGTGGGCCGCCCACTGGGACGACGGCGAGGCCGTCGACCTGCTCCTGCGCGCCGGCGCCGACCCCGACGCGGCCGACGACCACGGCGTGACCCCGCTCGCGCGGGCCTGCGAGAATGCGAGCCGGGCCCTGGTCGACCGCCTTCTCGCTGCCGGCGCGGATCCCAACATCGCCCAGACCAACGGCCTGACGCCGCTGATGACCGCGGCGCGCACGGGCAGCCTCGCCGTGGTCGAGGCCCTGCTGGCACACGGTGCCGACGTCGACGCCGCCACGACCGCCACGCACGAGACCGCGCTGATGTGGGCCGTGGCCGAGAGCCACCGCGACATCGTCCGCGCCCTGATCGCCGGCGGTGCCGCCGTGGGTCCCAACCCGCGGCAGGCGCTCTCGCCGCTGATTGCGGCAGCCGGGAACGGCGACATCGAAACGGCCGGGATGCTGCTGGCCGCCGGCGCCGGCGTCGACGACACCGGGTCGGACGGCGCGCATCCGCTGGCCTATGCCGTCATCGTCGGGCAGAGCGCCTTCGCGCACTTCCTGCTCGAGCGCGGCGCGGACCCGAACGGCGCGGTCGACGGGGTCACGGCCCTGCATGCCGCCGCCGGCCCGGTCGAGACGTGGCTCAAGGCCTGGAACCGCCGGCACGGGGGCCCGCGCGCACGCGCCGGGTCGTCGCGAGCACCCAGCAGCCGGCTGGCGCTCGACGACCGCCTGCCGCTGGTCGACGCCCTGTTGGCCAACGGCGCCGATCCGAACGTGCGCATGACGGCCTCCGGCATGACGGAGCAGGGCTTCGTACGCAACGGCGCCTACGACACCTTCACGACCGGCACCGGCGACGTGGCGGGCGCCACGCCGCTGTGGGTGGCCGCCTTCGCCACCAATCCCGGTCCGGGACGGATGCGGTTCGGCTGGCAGACGCACCGCTCGACCGGCGACATCCTGCGCAGCCTGCTCGCCGCCGGGGCCAGTCCCGGCATCACCTCGGTCGACGGCACCACACCGCTGATGGCAGCGGCCGGCTGCGGGCGGACGGCCCACTGGACGAACACGCCACGGGCTGCGCGCCAACCGATGGCGGAAGAGGCGGCCGGCATCCTCATCGCGGCCGGCGTGAGCGTAAACGCCGCCAACGAGGGCGACTTCACGGCGCTGCACTGCGCGGCGTTCAGCGGCCTGAACGAACTGGTCGAGCTGCTCGTGGCGCACGGCGCCGACATCGACGCACGCGACTGGCGGGGGCGGACTGCCTTCCGCTTGGCCGAGGGCGCGAAGCAGTCGTTCCACTACCAGGAATGGCCCGCGGTGGCGACCCTGCTCGCGGGGCTCGGCGCCGATACCAGCCTGGGCATCCCCGGCACCACCCACGAACGGCTGCGGGGACTCGTGGCGGCGCGCCGGGACCCGGCCCGGTAGGAAGGCCCCGGCAGCGGTCTGCGGAGAAAGTCGGATGATGCAACGTGTGGCGGGATGGGTGATTGCGTTGGTCACCGGCACGGCCACCTTCGCGCTGGCGCAGAAAGTGATTGGGCCTGAGCAGTTCGACGAGGCCATGAAGACCATCGGCGGGGCCATCGAGGGCGTAGAGGAGGCAGTCAGCTCGCGGTCGTTCGTCGACGCCAAGACGCCGCTGGCGCTCGCTCGGCAGGTGCTGGCTTCCACCCGCCCCGAGCTGGAGGCTCTCGGGTGGACCGACGCCGTGGGGATGAACCGCCAGGCGGTGGACGCGCTCGATGCGCTCGACGCAGCCTTGTCGCCGATGACCGTCGACGCGGGTGCGGTTGCCGGCGCCCTGGAGGACGTCAACCGCACGTGCGACGCGTGCCACGCGGTCCACCGCGAGGGTGACCCGCAGAACGGCTACCGCATCCGGTCCATGACCCGTTGATCGGCCACGGCCCGCCGCCCGTCTGGAACGCGAGCACCGTGCGTTGTCGATCGGGATCTTTCAGGATCTGGTGGCGCGTCTCGCCGCCGGCACCCGGGCCGGGTGCCGGGATGTTGGTAGCGGTACGGGGATTCGAACCCCGGTCCCGTGGCTGAGAACCACGTATCCTAACCCCTAGACGATACCGCCACACCGCCCTGCAACATCTAATTCTATATCATATGCGGGCGTGTCTCGCCTGCTGCCCGCGCTCGCGCTGATGATGGCCGTCGGCCTGGCCGCCGGACTCTACGTCGGGGCTGGACGCGCGCCGGGACCGGTGATCGAAATCGTCCAGCCCACCGCTCTGGTGGGCCGGTCGGCGGTCTTCGAGGCCGTTGTCGAGGCGCCCCGGAGCGAACTTACCGCGCTCGACGCGGTGATCCAGCAGAACGGCGTGGCCCATCCGCTGTTCTCGCTGGCCCGCCCCGAGCAGGCCGACATCGACCAGGACGGACCCGACCGGCTGCGCGTCACGCGCTCGTTCGACCGCCAGTCGCACCCGGACCTCCGCTCGGGCTCCGCACAGGTGCGCGTCTCGGCGACGCGCCCGGTCCTGTTCGGCCTCCGCGAGGCCAGCGCAGCAGTGGCCACCGACGTCCGGGTCGAACTCCAGCCGCCCCGTCTGGTCGCCCTTTCCACGTTCCACTACATCAACCACGGTGGTGCCGAGCTGGTCGTCTACCGGGTGTCGCCGCCCGACGCGGAGTCGGGCGTACGGGTCGGCGACGACTTCTACCCGGGCTATGCCGCGTCCGGGCTGATCGAGGGTGCCGGTGAAGACATCCGCCTGGCCTTCTTCGCGCTTCTGCACGATCAGGATCTGGCCACCCCTATCGAGCTCTACGCCCGGGACGCCGCCGGGAACGAAGCCGGCGCCGCGTTCAATCACCGCCGCTTTCCCCGCGAGTTCAGACGGTCCCGCATCGTCATCAGCGATCAGTTCCTGCGGCGCGTGGTCCCCGCCATCGTCAGCCGGTCCCCCGAGCTGGCGGACGAGGAGCCCGCCGGCTCCGACGACGACCGGCTCGCGGCGTACCGCTTCATCAACGGCGAGCTGCGGCGCCTGAACCGGGCGAGACTCGTCGCGCTGGCGGCCGAAACGAGCCCGCACATGCTCTGGGAAGGGGCGTTCCGGCAGCTCGGCAACTCGCAGGTGGAATCGGGGTTCGCCGATCACCGTACCTATACCCACGCGGGCGAGGAGATCGACCAGCAGGTGCATCTGGGAGTCGACCTGGCCTCGACGGCGAACGCGCCGGTCCTCGCGGCCAACCGCGGCACCGTGGTCTACGCCGACTATCTCGGGATATTCGGCAACTGCGTGGTCATCGACCACGGGCTGGGTCTCCAGAGCCTGTACGCGCACCTGTCGGCCATCGGCGTGGCCGTGGGCGACCTCGTGGAGCAGGACGACCCGCTCGGGCTGACCGGTCAGACCGGACTCGCCGGCGGCGACCACCTGCACTACGCCACCCTGCTGCAGGGACGTCCGGTGTCGCCTATCGAGTGGTGGGATCCGCACTGGATCGAAGACCGTGTCCTGCGCAAGATCCGGGCACTGACGCCCACGGTCGCGCCGTAGCGTCTCGGGCGCGAGGCCGACGACGTGCAGGCCGGGCGGTCCACTTGTATGTCCCGGCAGACGGTGTGCAACACTGGGGAATGTGCCTCCGGGGCGGGGGTGCGACATCGGGCACGGCGACGCCTGCCTGCCGTCGCTGAAGCCGGTCCCGCCCGCGCAGTCATCCTGAACCCGCGAGCGCAAAGATGGCGGTTGCTCCCGACGTCGCGGTGATCGGGGCGGGGGCGTTCGGGGCCTGGACCGCCTGGCATCTCCGCGCGACCGGCCACCGCGTCACCCTCGTCGAGGCCTTCGCCGCGGGCCATTCGCGCGCCAGCTCGGGAGGCGAGTCGCGCATCATCCGCCGGGGCTACGGCAACCGCGCCCTGTATTCGCGCTGGGCGCAGGAATCGCTGTCGCAGTGGAAGGCGCTGTGCACCGCGAGCGGGCAGGCGCTCTTCCTGGAGACCGGCGTGCTCTGGCTGGGCCACGACGGCGACGCACACGTCGACGCGAGCGAGCGCATCCTGGCCGGGCTGGGCGTGGCGACGGAGCCGCTCACCCGTGAGGAGTCGGCAGTGCGCTTCCCCCAGCTCGACCTCGGCAGCGCGACGCGGGCTGTGCTCGAGCCGGGCGGCGGCGTCCTGCTCGCGCGCCGCGCCGTGCGCGCGGCGGTGGACCAGGCGCGACGCCGCGGGGTCGCCTGCCGCACGGCGACGGTCGCCCCGCTCCGTCCGGTCCGCCGCGTCGACGCCGTCGAGCTCGGCGACGGCAGCCGCCTGTGCGCCGGCACGTTCGTGTTCGCCTGCGGTCCCTGGCTGCCGAAACTCTTTCCGCGCCTGCTCGGCCCGTTGCTGCGCGTGACGCGGCAGGAGGTGTTCTTCTTCGGGCCGCCCGCAGGGGATCGCCGTTTCGCCCCGCCGACCCTGCCGGCCTGGATCGACTTTCGGGCCGGCGCCTACGGCCTCCCCGACAGCGACGGCCGCGGCGTCAAGATCGGACTGACGGCGCTCGGCCCGCCCTTCGATGCCGACGACGGCGACCGGATGCCGTCGGTCGCCGGGTTGTCCGCGGCTCGGGAGCTCGCCGCCGCCCGACTGCCGGCCCTTCGGGGCGCACCGCTCCTGGAAGCCAGGGTCTGTCAGTACACCAACACGTCCAGCGGCGACCTCCTGCTCGACCGCCATCCGGACCATGCGAACGTCTGGCTGGCCGGCGGCGGGTCCGGCCACGGATTCAAGCTCGGGCCCGCCGTGGGCGCGTACCTGGCCTCGCAGCTGGCCGGGACCGCCCCCGTGCAGGACCTCGTGACGCTGGCGGCGCAGCGGATCGGCCGCGGCCGGACGGTGCTCTGAGGGGCTGGCAGGCAGGGCACTCGGCACCCGGCGGGCCGCGCCACCGGTGGATCCACTCAGCAGGCGGGCGCGCGCAGCGCGTACTGCCGGAACGTCAGGCTGATCCGCCCGGCGAGACCGATCCCGGCCGGTCCCGATCCCGGCAGGATGCGCGTAACGCCGTGGTAGCGGAGCCGGCTCGGTCCACCGAGCACGAAGGCATCGCCCGAGCGCAGCTCGATCGCCGCCGCCGGCGCGCGGCGGCGGAACCCGCCGAGCACGAAGCGGGCGGTGTCGCCGAGCGACAGCGAAACGACCGGCACGCCGGCCTCGAGTGTGGAAGCGTCCTCGTCCTTGTCCTGGTGCAATCCCATCCGGCCGTCGTGCCCGTAGCGGCTGATGAGGCAGATGTCCGGGTCGAGCCCGAAGCCGACGGCTGCGGCGACCTCCACCGCCAGGCGCGCGAGACCGGGCGGCAGCGCCGGCGCCGGCAGCCCGTCGTGGTCCGACCGCAGCGGCTCATACGCATACGTCCGCGCGTTCCAGTGCCGGCCGAGGCACAGCAGGTCGCAGTGCATGTAGCCACCGCCCCGCACGCGGGGGCGGTAGAAGCCGGCCGGACCGCCGGCCAGCGCCTCCACCTCTGCGAGGACCCGCTGCTGCGCGGGCGGCAACAGAAATCCCCGCAGATGGAACGCACCGGGAGCGGCTTCGACCGCGGCCACGGGAGCCCGTCTCGGTGTGCTATTCTGGGCAGGTTGAAGTCGTTTCAGGAGAGAATTGTACCCGGTGTTGTTCCCTCCAATTCTCTCGATCCCAACACTTGACGTCAGGAGAGCTCAGATGCGGCACCGAACCTTGTGGGCGTTCGTCTCAGTGATCATTCTCGCCGCGGGCGCGTGCGGCGGCGGCGAGGACGCACCGGCGGCACCGGCCGCGCCCGCCGCGCCGGCCTTCGACCCGGCCACGGCCGGGGCGGTAATGGGCATGATCTCGCTGGAAGGCACGCCCCCGGAGCCCGAAACGATCCGCATGAACTCGGACCCGGCCTGCGTCGAGCTGGCCACCGATACCGAGACGGAGTACTACGTGGTGGGCGAGGGCGGCGGACTGGGCAACGTGTTCGTGTACGTCAAGGAAGGGCTCAGTGGCACGTTCCCGCCGGCCAGCGGGCCGGTCGTCCTGGACCAGCTGGGCTGCCGCTACCGGCCGCATGTCTTCGGCGTGCGCGTCGGACAGACGATCGAGATCGTGAACAGCGACATGACGCTGCACAACATCCACGCGACACCGAGCGTCAACGCCGAGTTCAACATGGGTCAGCCGATCCAGGGCATGCGCTTCGAGCGCACGTTCGACTCGCCCGAGGTCATGGTGCCCTTCCAGTGCGACGTTCACAGCTGGATGAACGCGTATGTGGGCGTGCTCGACCACCCGTACTTCGCGGTGACCAGCGCCGACGGCAAGTTCGACATCAGCGAGCTGCCGCCCGGCGACTACGTGATCGAAGCCTGGCACGAGGAGCTGGGCACGCAGACGCAGAACGTGACGGTCGGCGAGAACGCGACCGTCGAGGCCAGCTTCACGTTCACCATCGGCTGACGGCGCCCTTCGGCGCGCGGGCGGGGGCGTCCGCTCCCGTCCGCCACCTTCCTCCGCGGCGGGCGCGGCCGGCCCGCGGTTCGGCGAGATCATGCTCTGGCTGCATCGTTACAGTCGACTCCTGGCGGCTGCCTCACTGGTGCTGATCACCGCCGGCGGGCTCGTCACCAGCACCGGTTCGGGCTTGGCTGTACCCGACTGGCCGAGCACCTACGGCTACTTCATGTTCACGTTCCCCTTCTCGAAGATGGTGGGCGGCATTCTGTACGAGCACGGCCACCGTCTCATCGCCAGCGTCGTGGGCCTGCTCACCATCGGCCTCGCCGCCTGGCTGGCGGCCGTGGATCCCCGACGCTGGATGCGGCGGCTCGGCTGGGTCGCGCTGGGAGCGGTCATCGTGCAGGGTCTGCTGGGCGGCATCACGGTGCTGCTCTTCCTGCCCCCGGCGGTGTCCATCAGCCACGCGGGGCTCGCCCAACTGTTCTTCGCGCTGGTGACCAGCCTCGCGATCTGCACCTCGCGCGGCTGGCTGACGGGCTACGGCCGCGATGCAGCCAGTGCGCGCGCACTGGCGGGCGACCACCTCCTGAGGCGGCTGGTACTCATCGCCCCCACCGCCGTGTACATTCAGATCCTCCTGGGGGCGACGATGCGCCACACGGGAGCAGGGCTGGCCATCCCGGACTTTCCGCTGGCCTTCGGCCGACTCGTCCCGCCGGTCTGGGATCCGGCCATCGCAATCCACTTCGCGCACCGCGGCGGCGCCCTGCTCGTCACACTCCTGGTGCTGGCGATGGCCGGGCACGTCTGGGCCCACCACGCGGGCCGCGGCGAGCTGGTACGGCCGGCCCTGCTCCTGGCGGTGCTGGTCCTGGTCCAGGTCGGGCTCGGCGGCTGGACGGTGCTCAGCGAGCGGGCCGTGGCCGTCAACACCGCGCACGTCGCCACCGGGGCGCTGCTGTTCGCTGCCGCGGTCGTGCTCGCCCTCCGCACCTGGCGTGACCGCTTCGACGCGGCGCCGACGCCAGCCGCCGCGGACGGCCCCGCGGCCGAGCTGCAAGGGGCGGCTGGATGAAGACGGCGGCGGCCGCCCTGCCGGCATCGGCGTCGCGGGCAGCCGACTTCCTCGCGCTGACCAAGCCGCGCTTGAATTCGCTCGTGGTCGTCACCGCCGGCATCGGCTATTTCCTCGCGGCTCGCGCACCGCTGGACCTCGTTGCGCTGGCGCATACCATCCTCGGCGCGGGGCTGGTGGCCGGCGCCGCGGCCGCGTTGAACCAGGTCGCCGAACGCGATCTCGATGCAGTGATGACGCGGACGCGCCTGCGGCCGCTGCCCGCCGGCCGTGTCTCGCCGGCCGAAGCGCGGCTGTTCGCGCTCGTCCTGGCCGTGGCCGGCCTGGGCGTGCTGACGTACGCGGCCCATTGGACCGCCGCGGCGGCGGCGCTGGCGACGCTGGTCAGCTACGTCGCCGTCTACACGCCGCTCAAGCGGCGCACGCCCTGGGCGACGGAGGTCGGCGCCGTCCCGGGCGCCCTGCCGCCCGTCATAGGCTGGGCGGCGGCCCGGGGTGCGGCGACCGTCGAGGTGTGGGTGCTGTTCGCCATCGTGTTCCTGTGGCAGATGCCGCACTTCCACGCCCTGTCGTGGCTGTACCGGGACGACTTCGGGCGCGCCGGTCTGCCGCTGCTGGCCGTGCTCGACGGTGACGGCCGGCGCACGTCGGCGCGCGTCCTGCTGTACCTGTGCGCGCTGCTGCCGGTGAGCCTGGCACCGGCCGTCGTCGGTCTGGGCGGCGCGTCGTACGTCGCCGCGGCCGGCCTGCTCGGTATGGCCTTCCTCGCCATCGGCGTGCGCTTCGCCCTGCGGCGCACCGCCGCGCGGGCGCGCACGCTGTTCGTCGCCTCGCTGGCCTATCTGCCGCTGCTGTGGGGCCTACTGGTGGCCGAACGCGCCTGGGGGGGCGGCGCGTAGCACGCGTCATGGACCTGACCGACCTGCCCACGCTCAACGCCGTGCTCAACAGCATCGCCGCGACGCTGCTGGCGTGCGGTTACGTGCAGATTCGGCGGCGGCGCATCGAGGCGCACCGTGCCTGCATGCTCGCCGCCTGCGGCACGTCGACGCTGTTCCTGATCTCATACCTCGTCTACCACGCCAACGTCGGCTCGGTACCCTATACCGGCCAGGGCCTCGGCCGGGCAGTCTACTTCGCCATTCTCGTCAGCCACATCGTACTGGCGGCGCTCATTCTGCCGCTGGCGCTGACGACGCTCGCGTACGGGCTGCGCGCGCAGTTCGAGCGGCACCGGCGCATCGCCCGCTGGACGCTGCCCATCTGGCTCTACGTCTCGGTGACGGGCGTGGCGGTCTACGTCATGCTGTACGTCCTCTAGATCCGGATCTAGACCGGGCGGCGGAACTGCTTGCTGAGCACGAGCTCCTGGCGCTGGTAGGAAGAGCCTATCGACGGGCCGTAGATCTTTTCGGGCACGTCGAGCACGTGGCTGTAGACGAGCCTGCCCACCACCTGGCCGTGCTCGATCACGAAGGGCACCTCGTGCGCCCGCACCTCCAGCACGGCGCGCGTGCCCTTGATGTCGCCGTCGACGCCGTAGCCGAAGCCCGGGTCGAAGAAACCCGCGTAGTGAATCCGGAACTCGCCGACGGAGGGATCGAACGGCACCATCTCCGCCGCGTAGCGCACGGGAACCCGGACCCGCTCACGCGAGACCAGAATGTAGAAGTCACCGGGATTCAGGATCAGCCGGTCACCCGGACACTCGCGGATCTCTTCCCAGAATTCGCCTATCTCGTACTCGCCGATCCGGCTGAGATCGACGAGTCGCGCGTTCTGCTTGCCCCGGTAGGCCACTGCCCGGCCGCCGTCGCCCCGCAGACTGACCGACAGCTCGACGCCGTCCCGGATGTTCGCCGCAGCGGAGTTCTCGTCGTCGAGATAGATGAGCTGTTCCTCCCGGTCCAGCCTGCCCATTTCTGCATCGGACAGCTCTGCCCGCGCCCGGACGAAACGGATCTGGGACAGGCTCAGGCCGGGGCGGACCATGACGGGGAACGTCCGGGGCATGATCTCGGCGTAGAGTGGTCCCCGATAGCCCTTCGGGACGCGCTCGAACTCGGCGCCGCCGTCGATGATCAGGCGGGTGAAGACGTCCAGGCGCCCGGTGGTGCTCTTCGGGTTCGCCTTCGCCTCCAACGGCTCGTCCCGCAGGTCCAGCGCCTCCATCAGCGGAACCAGGTACACGCAGCCCTTCTCGAGCACGGTGGGGTGCGTGAGATCGAGCTCCGCCAGCGCGAGGTAGCCCAGCTTGGCCACGACCGGCGCGTTGCCGGGCAGAAAGCTGGCCTGCAGCCGGTACGCCACCGTCCCCAGCCGCAGGTCGAGACTGGCGGGCTGGATCTGCGCGGCGTCGATGCATGTGGACGCCAGTATCCGTTTGGCGTCAATCAGCGCCCGTATCGACTGCGCCGGCAGCACACCCCGGCCGCCCCCCACCGCGCGCCTCGAACCCGTCTCTCCCTCGCCGGGAAACAGCCCTGCCGTCCTGTCCGCCAAGTCGCCACCCTTGTCTCGTGGTCTCTCCGGTCGCGGCCCCCACGTGCGCCTCACTCTACAATGTCAAGCCATGCGCGTCCTGTTTCTGCACAGCAACTTCCCGGCCCAGTTCGGCCCGCTCGCCCGCCACCTGAAGGTGCAGGGGCACGACGTCACCTTCGGCACGTCTTGGGACGGGAAGCCGCCGGACTGGGTGCGTCTGGTGCACTTCGGCCCCCACCGCGAGGTGCACCCGCAACAGCACCCCTACCTGGCTTCCACCGAGACGGCCGTGCTGGTCGGTCAGGGATTCGCGCGCGCCGCCTGGCGGCTGAAGGCCGAGGGCTACGAGCCCGACTGCATCGTGGCGCATGCCGGCTCGGGCGTGGGCCTGTACGTCCGTGACGTCTGGCCGCAGGCGCGCTACGTGGGCTACTTCGAGTGGTACTACCGGTCGCGCGGCGCGGACGTCGGCTTCCTCGAGCGCGACGTGTCGCCCGACAACCAGCACCGCGTCAGGACCCGCAACGCCCCCATCCTGCTCGACCTCGCCGCCTGCAACATCGGCATCGTGCCGACGGCGTACCAGGCCGTGCAGTTTCCGCCCTTCGCGCGGTCGCGGCTGATCGTGCAACACGACGGCGTGGACACCGACTACTTTGCACCGCAGGCGCGGCGGCTGACGCTGCCCGGCCTGGACCTCACCCACGTCGACGAGGTCGTCACCTACGTGGCGCGGGGCCAGGAGCCCTACCGCGGCTTCCCGCAGGCGATGACGGCCTTCGCCGAGGTGCAGAAGCGCAGGCCCGGCGCCCACATCGTGGTCGTCGGCGAGGACCGGGTGGCGTACGGCAAGAACCTGCCGGACGGCGATACGTTTCGGCAGAAGATGCTCCGCGAGCTCGACCTCGACCTCGACCGCATCCACTTCACCGGCCTGCTGGCGCGCGAGCACTACCGGAACGTCCTGCTGGCCTCGTCCGTGCATGTGTACCTGACCGTGCCGTTCGTGCTCTCCTGGTCGATGATCGAGGCGCTCAGCGCCGGCTGCGTCGTGGTGGCGTCGAACACCGCCCCGGTGCGCGAGGTGCTGCGCGACGGCGACAACGGGCTGCTCGTGGACTTCTTCGACACCGGACGGCTGGCCGACCGCATCTGCGACGTGCTGGAACGCCCGAACGATTTCGCTACCCTGCGCGACAACGCGCGGCGCACGGCGGTGGCGCGTTACGCGGCCTCGAGCCTGGTGCCGCTGCGCGCCAGGTTGCTGGAGCTGGTGACGGCCGGCATGCTCGGCGACGCTGGATCCTGACCGCACCCGCGGCGGCACTCTCCCCGCTCGGCGGCCGCGACCGGACACCCGCGGTCGAGTCGCGTACGGCCTCCGTACTCCGACCGGCCCGGCACATCAGTACAGGAGATGGGGCGCCCGCCGCAGCCGCCAGGCCCGCTCGCCGGCGGCCCATCCCGCGGCGACGGCCGCCGGATCCTCGCCGGCCCGGACGCGCTCGAGCGCAGCGCGGGATCCGAGCAGGTGCACCGTCCCATGCGTCTCGAACCGGTCGCCGTGCAGCCGGTGCAGCGCCGCCGCCAGCTCCAGCCCCAGGCGGACCGGCGCGAGCGCGTCGCGGTCGGTGACGATGATGTGCACGCCGCCGCACGGCTGCCCGGCGTAGCGGCTGCTGCGCGGCGTGAACGTGACGGGATAGAAGCGCACGCCCGGCAGGCGGCGGGCGTTGAGCTCGCGCGCCAAGGCGGCGCCGTCGACCCACGGCGCGCCGAGCCGCTCGAACGGTGTGTCGGTGCCGCGGCCCACCGACAGGTTCGCTCCCTCGATGGCCCCGATGCCCGGATACAGGGCGGCCTGCGTGACAGTGCGGATGTTGGGCGAGGGATTGACCCACGGCAGACCGGTCTCGTCGTACCACAGCTCCCGCCGCCAGCCCCGGAGCTCGACGACCTCCAGGTCCACCCCGAGCGCGCGCTCGGCGTTGAACAGCCGGGCCAGTTCGCCGAGGGTGAGCCCGTGGCGGACGGGCAGCGACAGATAACCCGTGAACCCCTGCTGGTCCGCGTCGAGCTCCGGCCCCTCGACGGCCTCTCCGGTGATGGGATTGGGTCGGTCGAGCACCACCACGCGCAGGCCGCGCGCGGCCGCCGCCTCCATGGCATACGCCATCGTCGCGGCGTAGGTGTAGAAGCGGGCTCCCACGTCCTGCAGGTCGACGACAAGGGTGTCGATGCCGTCCAGCATCCTGGCGGTCGGCCGGCGCGTTGCGCCGTACAGGGAGTGGATCGGCAGTCCCGTCGCCGGCTCGCGCGCATCCGGCACGGCCTCGTCGAGATCGCCGTGGAAGCCGTGCTCCGGGCTGAGCACCGACCGCAGCTCTACCGCCGGCGCTGCCCACAGCAGATCCAGGGTGCGGGCGCCGTCCCGCGCGCGACCGGTCTGGTTCGTGAGCAGCGCCACCCGCGCGCCCCGCAGCCGGGCGAAACCCTCGCCGCGGAGCACGTCGATCCCGGTGCGGACGTCGGCGTTCCGGCCCGGGCCCGCCGCCGGGTCCGCGCGAACCGGGCGCCCGGTGACGGCCGCCGCCGCCAGGGTGGCGACCTGCGCGCGTAGGGCCCGCACGTCGCCCTCCCCGTCGGGATGCACCCGGTTCGACAGGAGGATCACCAGCGTCTCGCTCGCCGGATCGATCCAGATCGACGTGCCGGTGAAGCCCGTGTGGCCGAACGATCCGACCGGAAACAGATCGCCGCGGCTGGCCGAGTAGCGCGAATCGATGTCCCAGCCCAGTCCCCGCCGGTCGCGCAGGCCGGGCGGCGTGGCCGGCGACCTCAGGCGTGCGGCGGTTAGCGGCGCCAGGATCCGCGCGCCGCCGAGCGCGCCGTCCGACAGCAGCATGGCGCCGAAGCGCGCCAGATCCGAAGCGGTACCGAAGAGCCCGGCGTGCCCCGCCGCGCCGCCCATGCGCCGCGCCGTCGGGTCGTGCACGACGCCGCGCAGCATTGTCGCGCCCGCGGCCACGCCCGCGCAGGGCCATTCGAGCCCCGCGCACGCTTCGGTCGGCGCGATGCGCGGGCGCAGCCGGGGCGGCGGACGGAACAGGGTGTGGTCCATGCCCAGCGGCCCGAAGATGCGGCGCGCTGCGAACGCCTCCAGCGGCAGACCGCTCACGCGGGCCACGAGCTCGCCCAGGAGCACGAAATTGAGATCGCTGTAGATGAAACGGGTGCCCGGCGCGGCGACCGGCCGCTCCTCGAACACCTGCTCGATGGCCGTCTCGTACCCCTCGAACGCCCGCCCCAGGTCGAAGCCGGCCCGCAGGCCCGAGACGTGGGTGAGGACCTGCTCGACCGTGATTGCCGCCTTGCCGTGGCGTTCGAAGCCGGGCAGATAGCGCGCCGCCGGCACGCCGAGCCCGACCCGTCCCTCCTCGACCAGCATCATGACGGCGGTGGTCGTCGCAACGACCTTGGTCAGCGACGCGAGGTCGAAGAGGGTGTCGACCGTCATCGGCTCGGGCGCCGGGACCATCGCCCGCAGGCCGAAGGCCTTGCGGTACACGGTGTGGCCGGCGTGCCACACCAGCACGACCGCGCCCGGCAGGTCGCCGGCTGCCACCGCGGCGGCGACCGCGCCGTCGATGCGGGTGAGCAGCGTCCGGTCGACGCCGGCCGCCGGGGGGCGCATCTGGCCCGCGTGCCCGGACGCGACGGCTGTGAGCACGAGGACCGCGGCCAGCCCTGCCGCGAGCCGGCCTCCGAAACGCCGGTGGGAGACGCCTGCGTGAGGGCCGCGCATCACGATGCCGGACACGAAACGCCAGGATCGCCTGGCTGCGGATGCGCCTCGACTATACTGTGCGCCTGCACATGGACATTCCGCGCCCGCTGAACGTGACCGTGCCGCAACGCCTCCTGGTGGTTCTGGCCGTCTCGCTCTGCGCGTGGCTTGCGCCGGCCGTCGCAGCGGCCCAGTCGGGCCTGGTCCAGGGCCGCGTGCGTGGACCCGACGGCACGCCTATCGAGGGCGCCCGCGTCACCGGCGAGAACCTGCGCAGCGGACGGACCGTCGACGACCGAACCAACGGCGCGGGACGCTTCGCGTTCATCGGCCTCGCGCGCGGCCCCTGGCTGTTCACGATCGAGAAGTTCGGCTACGAGACCGCCACGGGCATCTCCGACATCTTCCGCTCCGGACGCACCCGGATGACGTTCGTGATGGAAGTCGATCCGCTCCGCCCGCCGGTGCCCGAAACCGGGGCGCTTGCGGGCATTGCGGCCGGCGAGCTCCAGGAGAGTCTCGACGCCGCCCACGCTCGCTTCGACCGCCGCGACTTCGACGGGGCAATCGACGCCTACGAGGTGCTCCTCGAGCGGGTTCCCCGGCTGACGAGTCTGCACCTGCAGATCGGACACGCGTACAGGGAGCAGCGCAACTACGAGCGGGCGCTGGACGCCTATCGCGCCGTGCCGGCGGATACGCCCGCCGCCGCCGAGGCCGCGTCCGCCATCGCTGCGCTGGAAGCCGCCGTCGAAGCGGATCGCTGACACCGCGCTCCCCGCCGGTCACTCGAGCGCTTCGTAGACCAGCGTCTGGAACTCGCGCTCGAGATCGTACGCGGCGAACGGGTTGATCTGCGTCCAGACCATGCCGATCAGCTCGGCCTGCGGGTCGATCCAGAAGAAGGTGTTGGCCGCGCCGGCCCAGCGGAACACGCCCTCGTTGTCCGGCTCCGGCGACGCCGCCGCGTCGACGACCACGGCGAAGCCGAGCCCGAACCCGTAACCCGGGCTCAGGTACGTCCCGAGCTCGATGGGCACCAGCGCTTCCGGCAGCCGGTTCGCGCGCATCATCTGCACCGTCTCGGGCGCCAGAAGTCGCGTCTCGCCGAGCTGACCGTCCTGCAGCAGCATCTGCGCGAAGCGGATGTAGTCGGACGCCGTGGAGGTGAGCCCGCCGCCGCCCGACAGCCAGGGCGGCGGCTGGGTGTACTCGCCCTCCACCGGCGAGTCGACCAGCGCGAGCGCACCGTCCTGCACGGCGTAGTGACCCGTGAAGCGGTCGCGCTGGTCCGCGGGCACGACGAACCCCGTGTCGCCCATCTCCAGCGGCTCGAAGATACGCTCCCGCAGGAACGCATCGAGCGACTGCCCGGACGCGACCTCGATCACGCGCCCCAGGATGTCGGTCGAGATGCTGTAGTTCCAGCGGTCGCCCGGACTGGCCAGCAGCGGGAGCTCCGCCGCCAGCCGGGCGAACTCGTCGAGCCCCTCGGCGCGGGTGAAGAAGCCCGACTCGCTGTAGAGGCGGTCGACGGGATCGTCACCGAAGAAGCCGTAGGTCAGCCCGGACGTGTGGGTCAGGAGATGCGCAATCGTCAGCGGCCGGTCCGGCGCCACGCGCTCGCCGGCGGCCGCAAGAACCTCCACGTCGGCGAACTCGGGAATGAACGTCGCGACCGGGGTGTCCAGCGACGCCTTGCCCTCCTCGACCAGCATCATCGTCGCCACGCTGGTGATGGGCTTGGTCATCGAATAGATGCGGAAGATGTCGTCGGGCTCCAGTGGGTCCCCGGCCGCGAGGTCGCGCAGGCCGACGGCGTCCCAGTGCACGACCTGACCGTGCCGGGCCGCCAGCGTCATCACACCGGCCACGCGGCGGTCGTCGACGTAGGCCTGCATGGCCGGGCGTATGCGCGCCAGCCGGTCGGCGGACATCCCGACGCTGTCGGGGCTGGCGAGCGGCAAACCCGCGGGCTCTGCGTGGTCGATTTCGGCGGCGGCCGGCGGCGGCGGCGAATCACTCGTCGCATCCGAGGATCCGCACGCAACGGCGGCGAGAGCGGCGAACGTGAGGGCGACCCGGGCTGGTGTCATTGGCATGTCCGACAGTGTATCGTGCGGCCCGCGATCGGATATATACTGAAATGGAAGTTCAGAAACGAGGAGTCATGCCATGCCCCGTCTGCAGCACGTAGTTCGTCATCTCATCGTCGCGGCGGTCCTGCTCGGCCTCGCGGCGCCCGCGCTGGCCCAGAGCGGCCGCATGAGCGGCCGCGTGGTGGACGGCGAGACCGGCGATCCCATCGTGGGCGCCCAGATCCGGATCCAGAAACCCGACGAGGATGGGCGCGAGGCGGTGACGGACGACGACGGTCGCTTCTCGCTGATCGGCTTCGCGAGCGGGCAGTGGCAGGTGTATGTGACTGCCGAGGGCTACAACGACGACCTCGGCAACGTGAACGTGACGCAGTCCTCGACGCCGGCGATCGACTTCCGACTCAACCGCGTGCGGCACGCACTGGTGCGGGCGCTCGGCGAGGAGGCCATGGAGGGATTGGATCCCGACGCGATCGAGGCCGAGCTCGAAGCGGCCGACGCGGCGTTCAACGCCGAAGACTGGGACGGCGCCATCGCGGGCTACAGGGCGCTCATGGAGAAGCTGCCGCAGCTGACGAACCTGTACTCCCAGATTGGTCAGGCCTATCGCGCGCGGGGCGACTACCAGGAGGCACTCGGGGCCTTCGAGGCGCGGCTGGCCGTCGAGCCCGACAACGAGAACGTGCAGACCGACATCGCCCGGACGAAGCTGGCGATGGGCGACTTCGAGGCCGCCCAGGAGGAGCTCGCGGCGGCAGCCTCCGGGCTCGATGCATCGCGCGAGGACCTCTACAACCTGGGCGAGCTCGAGTTCGCGCAGGGTGCCGTCGACGCCGCCGCCGGGTGGTACGAGAAGGCCGCGATGGTCGACCCCAACTGGGCCAAGCCCATCTTCAAGCTGGCGCTCGTGGCGCTGAACAAGGGTGACCTCGAAGGGGCCAAGGAGCACTTCCGGCGGGTCGTCGAGCTGGACCCGAACTCCGAGGAGGGGACGCAGTCCACCGCGACGCTCGCCGCCCTGCCCTGACCGGGCCCCGCAGCGACTGAGCCGGGCGTCTGCGCCGTGGAAGCGGCGCGGACTCCGCAGGGCAGGCCTCGGCGGGGCGGGGCGAAGGGGCACCCTGCAGGCGGACGCCGGGGGTTCGGGGCGCAGCCCCGTCAGATGGAAGCCAGGTGGGGGTCGGGTCCCCCGCCCTTTTTTTGTACGGTCCGCGAGGCGCCACGCGCGCGGGCCGGCGAGGCATCGCAGATGACACGGTTCCGGTCGGCGGCGGTGCTGGGCGCCGGCACCATGGGAGCGCAGATCGCGGCGCACCTGGCGAACGCCGGTGCACCCGTGCTGCTGCTGGATCTCGACACGCAGACCGCGGCCGCAGGGCTCGAGCGCGCGCGGGCACTGAATCCCGACCCCTTCTTCACGCGCAGCACGGCGCGCCTGGTGACCGCCGGCGGGTTCGACACCGATCTGCCGCGCCTGGCCGAGTGCGACTGGATCGTGGAGGCCGTCGTCGAGCGGCTCGACGCCAAGCGGGAACTGCTGGCACGGGTCGAGACGCACCGCCGGGCGGACGCCGTCGTCAGCTCGAACACGTCCGGCATTCCCCTCGGACTCATCGCGCAGGGGCGCTCGGCGGCGTTCCGGCGCTACTGGCTGGGCACGCACTTCTTCAATCCTCCGCGCCACCTGGCGCTGCTCGAGGTCATTCCGACCGCCGACACCGACCCGGCCGTCACGGATGCCGTCAGCCGCTTTGCCGATCGCGACCTGGGCAAGGGCGTCGTGATCGCGAAGGACACGCCGGGCTTCATCGCGAACCGGATCGGCCTGTACGCGGCGGCGCAGACGCTCGCGTTCCTGACGAGCGGCGGCTTCACCGTGGAGGAGATCGACGCCCTGACCGGACCGGCGATCGGCCGGCCACGGAGCGCGACGTTCCGGACGATGGACATCGCCGGCCTCGATATCCTGGCGCACGTCGCCCGCGACCTGAGCGAGCGCCTCGAGGATGCGGACGAGCGCCGTACGTTTCGCCCACCCGAACTCGTCGAGCAGCTCGTGCAGCGCGGCTGGACCGGCCAGAAGGCCGGACGGGGCTTCTACCGCCGGGAGCGCACGCCGCAGGGCAGCCGGATCCTGACGCTCGACCCCGCGCAGCTCGACTACCGCGAACGCCAGCCGCCGCGGCTGCCGGCGCTCGACGCGGTGCAGGGCATCGAGGACGTCGGCGAACGCGTGCGCGTGCTGTTCCGCGCCGAAGGCCGCGTCGGCGAGTTCATGCGCACGGTGCTCGGCCGGACGCTGCTCTACGCCGCCGCCGTGACGCCCGTGATCGCCGACTCCGTGGATGACGTCGACCGCGCCATGCGCTGGGGCTTCGGCTGGGAGCTGGGGCCATTCGAGCTCTGGGAGGCGCTGGGCGTGGACACCGTGCTGGAGGCCTGCGAGGTGGCCGAGACGCCCCCGGCGGTGCGGGACCTCGCCGCCGCGCGCGGCCAACCACCCCCGGACAGGTGGATCCTGAGCCGCGCGAAGGCCGAGCGGCCGGTCGTCCGCAAGAACGCGGGCGCCAGCCTCGTGGACCTGGGCGACGGCGTGCTCGCTGTCGAATTCCACTCGAAGCTGAACGCCATCGGCGGCGACACGGTCGAGATGCTGCGGCTGGGCGTACAGGAGGCCGAACAGAACTACGATGCCCTGGTTGTCGGCAACGACGCCGCCACGTTCTCGGCCGGCGCCAACCTGATGCTCATCCTGCTGGAGGCCGAGGAGCAGAACTGGGACGAGATCGACCTGATGGTCCGTACGTTCCAGGCCGCAGTGGTCGGCCTGCTCGACGCCGACGTCCCGGTTGTCGTGGCGCCCGCCGGCCTGACGCTCGGCGGCGGCTGCGAGATTGCCCTGCACGGCGACTACGTACAGGCGGCGGCGGAAACCTACCTGGGCCAGGTCGAGGTCGGCGTCGGCCTGGTGCCCGCGGGCGGCGGCGCAAAGACGCTCCTGGCGCGGGCCATGGCCCGCATGCCGCGCGGCACCCGCGACCCGCTCCCGCTGGTGCAGCAGGTGTTCGAGCTGATCGGTTTCGCGCGGGTATCCACGAGCGCCGCGGACGCGCAGCAGCTCGGCCTGCTGCGGCCCGGCGACGGCATCACGATGAACCGCGAGCGCCTGCTGGCGGACGCCAAGGCGCGCGCGCTGCAGATTGCCCGCAACGGCTACCGGCCGCGGCGTGCCCGCCCGCCCATCCCGGTCGGTGGCGAGGGCATGCGCGCGGCGCTGGAGTTCGGCGTGCACCTCGCCTGGCGGGGCGGGCGCATCAGCGACCACGACGCATTGATCGGACGCAAGCTCGCCAACATCCTCGCAGGTGGCGCGCTGCCCCATCCGGCGCCGGTGTCCGAGCAGTACCTGCTCGACCTGGAGCGCGAGGCGTTTCTCAGCCTGTGTGGCGAGGCCCGCACGCGGGAGCGGATGGCGCATACTCTGAAGACGGGCAAGACGCTCAGGAACTAGCGGGATGCTCGACGTCGGTTCGGGACTGCCGGTCGTGGCGCTGCCCGGCGTGCAGGGACGCTGGGAGTGGATGCGTCCGGCTATCGGCGCGCTGGCTGAGCGCTGCCGCGTCGTGACCGACTCGCTGCCCGGCGAGCGCGGGAGTCTCGCCGCCCTCGATCCCGACCGCGGCTTCGACCAGCACGTGGCCTGGGTCGACGCGCTGCTGGACCGCGCGGGTCTGCGCCGGGCCGTGGTGTGCGGGGTCTCGTACGGCGGGCTGGTGGCGCTGCGCTATGCGGCCGTGCGCCCGGAACGCACCTCCGCGCTGATCGTGGTGTCCTCGCCGTCGCCCACGTGGCAGCCGAACTGCCGGGTCGACCGGTACCTCGCCTGGCCCCGGCTGCTGTTCCCCGTCTTCGCCCTCTCGTCGTCACTGCGGCTCCATCCCGAAATCGCGGCGGCGTTCCCCGACCTGCTGCGGCGCGGGCAGTTCGGGTTGCAACACATGTACCGCGTCACACGTTATCCGTGTACGCCGGTGTGCATGGCACAGCGGGTGCGCCTGCTCGCGGGCGCGGACTTCGCCACCGACTGCCGCTGTGTCGCGGCGCCGGCGCTGGTCGTGACGGGCGACCCGGGGCTCGACCGCGTCGTGCCGGTCGAGAGCACCCGCGAGTACGTCCACGCGCTCGCTGGCGGGGCGGAGTACGCGTGCATCCCCGGCACGGGGCACATGGGACCAATGACGAGGCCGGAGCGGTTCCGCGACCTGGTGGCAGACTTTGCCGCCGCCCACGACGCGACGGCGTCGGTCCCGGTGGCGGTGCCGGCCTGAGCGGCGAGGCGTCACGCGTGGACGAGGAACGGGAGGCTCGGGAGACATGACGGAAGCAGTCATCGTTTCTGCCGTGCGCACGCCGGTCGGCAAGGCGCCGAACGGCACGTTGCGCACCACGCGCCCGGACGAGCTCGCCGCGGTCGCCATCGCCGAGGCGCTCCGGCGCGCGCCGGGGCTCGACCCCGCGGAGATCGACGACGTCATCCTGGGCTGCGCCATGCCCGAAGCCGAACAGGGCATGAACGTGGCCCGCATCGCCAGCCTGCGGGCCGGCATTCCGGTCGAGAGCGCCGCGGTGACGATCAACCGCTTCTGCTCCTCCGGGCTCCAGGCCATCGCCTTCGCGGCCGAGCGCATCGCCTGCGGCTCGGCACGGACCATCGTCGCCGGGGGCACTGAATCGATGAGCCTGATCCCGATGGGCGGGCACAAGATCGCGCCGAATCCGGAGCTGATGCGCGGCTACCCCGACGTCTACCTGAGCACCGGCCTGGTCGCGGAGAACCACGCTGCCCAGTCGCGCATCTCGCGCGAGGAACAGGACGCCTTCGCCCTGCGCAGCCACGAACGCGCGGTCGCGGCCCTCGACGGCGGGTGCTTTGCGGAAGAGACGACCCCGGTCACCGTGCGGGCGGTCGCCGGCAACGGCCGGGCGCCGCGCGTCGTGGAGCACACCTTCAGCGTCGACGAGGGGCCGCGGCGGGACACCTCGGCCGAGGCGCTGGCCGGGCTCCGGCCCGCGTTCCATTCTAGAGGCTCCGTCACTGCCGGGAACTCGTCGCAGATGAGCGACGGCGCCGCGGCGGTCGTGGTGACTTCGGCCGCACGGGCGGTGGCTGCGGGGCTGACCCCGCTGGGGCGGTTCGTGGCGTTCACGACGGCGGGCGTGCCACCCGAGCTGTTCGGCCTCGGCCCCGTGCCGGCAATCCGGAAGGTGCTGAAGCTGGCCGGCCTGGCGCTCGACGACATGGACCTCGTGGAGCTCAACGAGGCCTTTGCCGCGCAGACCCTGGCCTGCCTCCGGGAGCTGCCGATCGACCCGGACCGGCTCAACGTCAACGGCGGTGCGATCGCGCTGGGGCATCCCCTCGGATGCACCGGAGCCAAGCTGACGACGACGCTGCTCCACGAGCTGCGCCGCCGGCAGGGTCGCTACGGCCTGGTCACGATGTGCGTCGGCGGCGGCATGGGCGCCGCCGGCATCTTCGAGCGAGCGTGAGACAGATGACGACAACAGCCATCACGACGACACGACGCGGCGGCGCCTGGCTGCTCGATGAGATCCCCCCGACCGAGTCCTTCACGCCGGAGCGGATGACCGAGGAGCAGCGGCTCATCGACCAGACCACGCGGGAGTTCGTGGTCAACGAGGTGGTCGCGCAACACGACCGGCTCGAAACGAAGGACTGGGGCCTGGCCCGGCACCTGCTGCGGCGCTGCGGCGAGCTGGGCATCCTGGGCACCGAGGTGCCGGAGGAGTACGGCGGTATCGCGCTCGACAAGGTCAGCGCGGCGATCATCGCCAGCCGGCTCGGTCAGTCGGGCTCGTTCAGCACGACGTTCGGCGCGCAGACGGGTCTCGCCATCCTGCCCATCCGCATGTTCGGCACCGCCGATCAGAAACAGCGGTACCTGCCCAGGCTGGTGACAGGCGAATGGGTAGGGGCCTATTGCCTGAGCGAGTCGGGGTCGGGCTCCGACGCGCTGGGCGCGAAGACCCGCGCCGTGCGGCGGCCGGACGGCAGCTACGTGCTCAACGGCGAGAAGATGTGGATCTCGAACGGCGGCTTCGCCGACCTGTACGTCGTCTTCGCGAAGGTGGACGGCGAGCACTTCACCGCCTTCCTCGTGGAACGGGGCTTCGAGGGCGTGAGCAGCGGCGCTGAGGAGCACAAGATGGGGCTCGCCGGCTCGTCGACCACCCCGGTCATCCTGCAGGACGCCCGCGTGCCCGCGGAGAACCTGCTGGGCGAGGTCGGCAAGGGCCACAAGGTGGCCTTCAACGTGCTCAACTACGGCCGTTTCAAGCTGGGGGCGGCCACGGTCGGCAGCGCGCAGGCAGCCATCGGCGAGGCCGCCCGCTACGCGGCCCAGCGGCGGCAGTTCGGCCAGCCGATCGCGAGCTTCGGCGCCGTCAGGCACAAACTGGGCGAGATGACGGTGCGCGCGTTCGCCATCGAATCGATGGTCTTCCGCACTGCCGGTTTGATCGACGGGGCGCTCGAAGGCCACCCCGCCGAGGACGACGAAGCGCTGCTGGCGGCGCTCGAGGAGTACGCCGTCGAGTCGTCGATCCTGAAGGTGGCCGGCAGCGAGATCCTCGACTACGTTCTCGACGAAAACATCCAGATCCACGGCGGTAACGGCTACGTCAAGGACTATCCCGCCGAGCGGCACTACCGCGACTCGCGGGTCAACCGGATCTTCGAGGGGACGAACGAGATCAACCGGCTCCTCATTCCGGGCATGCTCGTGCGGCGCGCGCTGCGCGGGCAGCTCCCGCTGATCGAGGCCGCCAGGCAGTTGCAGGACGAGCTGCTCAGCCCGCCGCCCCTGGCGCCGGACGACGAAGGGCATCTGGCGTACCAGGCCGCCGCGGTGCGGAAGTTCAAGAAGGCGGGCCTGGCGGTACTGGGCCTCGCCATGCAGACCTGCGGCGAGAAGCTGTCAGACGAACAGGAGCTGCTGTCGTTCACCGCCGACATCCTGATCGACGCCTACGCGGCCGAGAGCATGCTGCACCGGGCGCGGCAGGCCCACGACGACGACGTGGGCACGGCCGACCTGCAGGCCGATGCCGCCCGCGCCTTCGTCAGCGATGCCGCCGTCCGCGTCGACGGGGCAGCCCGCGCCGCGCTGGCCGCGCTGGCCGAAGGCGACGCGCTGCGGACGCATCTGGCGGCCCTGCGGCGGCTGCTCCGGGTCGCACCGGTCAACACCGTCGCGATTCGCCGGCGGCTGGCCGATCGGACCGTGGCGCGGACGGGGTATATTTTCCAGCCATGAGGCATGGATTGTCACTCGGGCCGACGCGCCATGTCCGCGCGTTGCTCGCGGGCGTCGCGCTGGCGGGCGCCGCGTGCAGCCCGCCGCCGCCGGACGAGGCCGGCTACGTCGAGCGGCTGCTGGAAGACCGCGCGCTGAAGGACGAGTTCTTCGCCAGAGGCCCCGACTCGCCGGTCCCGCTCGACCGGCGGTCGTGGATGCTGCCCATCCGCTACTACGAGCCGGACCTCGCGTACCGCGTGCCGGCGCAGCTCACCGTGCCGGACGAGCAGCCGGTCTTCCAGGTCCCGACCTCGACGGGCCAGGTGCGGGCGATGCAGCGCGTGGGGACGCTCGAGTTCATGCTCGACGGCGAGCCGCGCACGCTCGCGGCGCTGGTCGAGCTGCCGGCCGCGGACATGACGCGGCTCTTTGTCCCGTTCCGGGACGAGACGAGCGGCACGGAGACGTATCCGGCCGGGCGCTACCTCGACCTCGATCGCACGCCCACCGGCATCTACGACCTCGACTTCAACCGCGCGTACCATCCGACCTGCTACTACGACGAGGCGTTCGACTGCCCCTTCCCACCCCCCGAGAATCGTCTCGCCACCCCGGTGCGCGCCGGCGAGCGGCTGCCCCCGGAGGACGAGCAACGGTTCCCCGTCGGGGGCCTGCCTCCGGCGCCCGAGAGCCCGGATGACGGCAGTGGCGGACCGTGACGCGCGGCCCCCGCTGCAGGGGATCGTCTTCGACTTCGACGGCGTTCTCGCCGATACCGAGCGGCTGCACCTGGCCGCGTACCAGGCGGTGCTGGCCGGTACGGGTCTGACGCTCGACACCCGCGCCTACTACGACCGCTATCTCGGCTACGACGACGTGGGGGTGTTCACGACCCTCGGCAGGGACCAGGGCCGGCCGCTCGGCGACGGCGAGATCCGCCGGCTCATCGCGGCGAAGGGGCGCCGGTTCGACGAGCGTGTCCGCGCCGGCGGAGTCCTGTTTCCGGAAGCGGCCGCCTGCATCCGATGCCTGGCCGCCGAGCTGCCGCTCGCCATCGCGTCGGGGGCGCTGCATCACGAGATCGACGCGATTCTGACCGGCGCGAACGTTCGGCAGCATTTCCGCGCGATTGTCGCGGCCGATGACGTGGAGCACTCGAAGCCGGCGCCTGATACGTACGTGCGGGCGGTGGCGCGGCTGCACGGCGGCGGGCCGGGCCTCGAGCCGGCTGCCTACCTGGCGGTCGAGGATTCGGTGTGGGGCATCACTGCCGCGCATGCCGCGGGACTCCCCTGCGCCGCGATCACGAACAGCTACCCCGCCGACGTGCTGACGGCAGCCGACCTCGTGGTGGACAGCCTCGGCGAGCTCCAGGCCGCGGTGCTGCAGCGCCTGGCCCGCGAACGCAGCGACTTGAACCGTTCCGCCGAGGGCGCGCACGGCCCGCCGCGGCGGGAGCGCGTGCCTACGGGATCCCCGCAAGCGAGCGCCGGGGGTGCGGGGCGCAGCCCCGTCTGATTGACGATGGTGTCGTCCGAGTTCGTCCGGAAGTTCACGCAGGTGGCCAAGAGCCCGGATCCGGACCTGGCCACCGTTGCGCTGCTCATCGCGCGCCTGGAGTACCCCCGTCTCGACGCCTCGCGCTACCTCGCGCGCCTGGACGAGATGGGACTGGCGGCTGCCGAACGGCTGGACCGCGCGCGGTCCGCGGATCCGCTGCGGCACATCGCGACACTCAACGGCTACCTGTTCGACGAAGAGGGCTTCGCCGGCAACCGCAGCACCTACGACGACCCGCGGGACAGCCTACTGAACTCGGTGCTCGACCGCCGCACCGGCATCCCCATCACGCTGGCGCTCGTCTACATCGAGGTCGCGCGACGCGCCGGCGTGCAGATCGACGGCGTGAACTTTCCGGGACACTTCCTCGTGCGGATGCCGCGCCGGACCGCCCGCGCCGACCACGTCGACACCGACCTGATCCTGGATCCGTTCCACGCCGGCGCCGTGCTGTCGGAGGCCGACTGCCGCCGGCTGCTGCACGACCACGTCGGCGAGCACGCCACGTTCAACCGCCGCCTGCTCACGCGCGCCACCAAGCTGCAGATCGTCATGCGCATGCTGGTCAACCTGAAGCGGACGTACGTCCGGATGCGGTCGTTCCCGCAGGGCCGGATGGTCGCCGAGCTGCTGGTCGCCCTCGACCCGTCAGCCATGGCGGAGCTGCGCGACCGGGGCCTGCTGGCGTACCACCTCAATGACTATCCCGCGGCGCTGAGGGATCTCGAGGCGTACCTGCACTTCACCTCGCGCGGCGAGCGCGACCGGCAGGAGGACGGCGAGGAGCACGCCCAGATCTGGGAACACGTCAAGGCTCTGCGGCGGCGGATGGCCGGCCTCAACTGACCGGCGTGGCCGTCAGCACGCGCCGATCTCGCCGTAGAGCGCGGCCGCGGCGACGATGCCGTTGTGGAAGTTGCCCAGGTCGAGCTTCTCGTTCGGTGCGTGCGCGTTCTCGTCGGGCAGCCCGACGCCGAACAGCACCGAAGGCAGGCCGAGCACCTCCTGGAACGTCGCGACCACCGGGATGGAGCCACCTTCGCGGTTGAGCACCGGCCGCCGGCCGAAACCCTGCTCGATGGCACGTCCCGCCGCCTGCACGAACGGGTTGTCGAAGTCGGTCATCCACGGCTTGCCGCCGTGCATGCGCGTGACCGTCAGCTCGACGGTGCCCGGCGTCACCTCCCGCAGGTAGGTCTCGAACAGGTCGGCGACCCGGTCCGGATCCTGGTCGGGCACGAGCCGCATGCTCACCTTGGCCATCGCGACTGCGGGGATGACCGTCTTGGCACCGTCTCCGGTGAACCCGGCGAGCAGGCCGTTGACATCGAACGTCGGGCGGCCCCACAGCCGCTCCAGGGTCGTGTAGCCGCGCTCGCCGAACAGCTTCGGTGCGCCCAGCTCGTGGCGGTAGCGGCGCTCGTCGAACGGCAACCGGGCGAACTCGGCGCGCTCCTCGTCGCGCAGCGGTCGCACGTCGTCGTAGAAGCCGGGTACCTTGACGCGCCCGCTGCGATCCTTCATCCGGGCCAGGACCTGGGCCAGCACGAAGGCCGGATTGGCGACGGCGCCACCGAACGACCCGGAGTGCAGGTCGCTGCGCGAGCCGCGCAGATCGATCTGCAAGTAGGTCAGGCCGCGCAGGCCGTAGCACAGCGAGGGCACGCCGCGATCGAACATCGGCGAGTCGGAGATCACCACTACGTCGGCCGCCAGCTGGTCCTGGTGGCCGCGCACGAACGCGTCGAGATGCACGCTGCCGATTTCCTCCTCGCCCTCGAGCACGAAGCGGATGTTGACCGGCAGCTTCCCCGCCTCCCGCAGGCAGGCCTCCACGGCCTTGAAGTGCATGAACACCTGCCCCTTGTCGTCGGCCGCCCCGCGCGCGTAGATCTCGCCCTCGCGCACCGTCGCCTCGAACGGGGGCGACTCCCACAGATGCAGCGGGTCGACCGGCTGCACGTCGTAGTGGCCGTAGAAGAGGATGGTCGGCGCGCCGGGCGCGTGCAGCCAGTCGCCGTACGCCACCGGGTTGCCGGGCGTCTCGATGAGGCGCACGTTCTCCAGGCCGACGCGCCCCATCTCGGCGGCCGTCCATTCGGCGCACTGCCGCACGTCGCCCGCGTGTTCGGGCAGGGCGCTGATGCTCGGGATGGCCAGGTACTGCTTGAGCTCGTCGACGTAGCGGTCGCGATTGAGGTGGATGAAATCGGTGACGGTCTCCATGGGCGCTCCTCGCGACAAGTATAGGTCCTGCAGGCGCGCCGCGGGTCGGTGCGCGGCCCCGGCGGGCGCCCCCCCGGGGTGTTGCGAAGGGCGGCCAATCCCCTGTAATCTGCCTAGACGAAGACAGCCGCGGCCGAGGCGGCCGAAAGGGGAGTTCGAGATGAGCGTTCAGCTTGCCGTGCGGGTTCTCGCCGTTGTGTTCACGTTGGGGTCATTGGCACTGTCTGCCGGCGCGCAGCCGGCCGAGACGTCCATTCCGCGGACCGCCGACGGGCGGCCCGACCTGCAGGGCGTCTGGGACTTCAGCTCCGTCACGCCGCTGCAGCGCCCGCCCGAGATGGCCGACCAGGAGTTCCTGACCGAAGAGGACGTGGCCGTGCTGGAAGCGCGGGCGGCGGGGCGGGTCGATACGGCACCGCCGGCCGGCAATCCCGGCAGCTACAACCGCTTCTGGTTCGCGGACGGGACGCGCGTGACCGGCACCCGGCGCACGTCGCTGATCACCAATCCGCCGAACGGTCGGCTGCCGTCGTACACGGACACGGGCCGCTCGCGGATGGCCCTGCGCGCGGAAGCGCGCAACCGCAACGCCGGTCCGGAGGACCGCGACGTGGACGAGCGCTGCATCCTCGGCTTCAACTCGGGGCCGCCGATGCTGCCCGGCGCCTACAACAACTACGTGCAGGTGTTCCAGGGGCCGGACCACGTGGTGATCCTCAACGAGATGGTCAACGACGCGCGGATCGTCCCGCTGGACGGGCGGCCGGCGCTGCCGGCAGGGATCCAGCAGTGGCGAGGCGACTCCCGCGGCCGCTGGGAGGGCGACACGCTGGTCATCGAGACCACCAACTTCAAGGACATCGGCACTGCGCATCCGGCGCCGAACATGGAGCTGCTCGAGGCGCTGGGGCCTTACATGCACCTGGAGGAGCGGATCTCGCGCCTCGATGCCGACACGCTGCTCTACCGGTTCACGGTCAACGACCCGACGGCGTTCACCGCGCCGTGGAGCGCCGAGCTGACGATGGCGCGCGCCGACGACCGGCTCTACGAGTACGCCTGCCACGAGGGCAACTACGGCCTCTACAACATCCTGGCCGGCGCCCAGGCCGAGCACCGCGCCGCCCAGCGGTAGGGCCGACCAGTCCTGCCGGGAGTCGACGCCCGTTCTACGGCGCAGACTCCTGGCAGGACCTCCGCCGTGCTCAGCCCTCCTCCGTCCCCTCGTTCAGGATCGACAGATAGCGGTCGTAGGCGAATCGGCGGTTGCGCCGGCGGCCGGTGATCTCGCGCGCGAAAGCCGCCCTGCAGCCGGTTGAGGCCGTATTCGAGCGCGCCGACGTAGCTGGAGACCTCGACCACGGACTGCTGCAGCGGCCCGTCGAGCGCGACGGCCGGCACGGGCGGCAACGGATTGGGAACGAAGGCGCGAACCTGTTCCCCGCCCACCGCGGTCACCTCGTAGCGGCCCGTTTCTCCGCGTCGCATGGAGGAAGGCAGTCTCGTTCAGCGAAACTTAACAGGCTCGCGCACTATTAAGTTTTGGGCCCTAAACATTAGCAGGCCATGCAACCCGTCGGCCGGCAGCTTCGGGGGCGGTCCAGACAGGCGGCGAGAGACCATGCACGCGGCGGTTCAGGCGCCGGGGGTCTCGATGGGCAAGCTCCCTCTTCGCCACAAAGCGAACAAATAACGCATATCGTTGAAAAATTTACATTTGATAACATGCTGATTCGATACCACCGGATGCCATGATATCCTGCTGTGCGTGAGCGATTCCGCTTCGCGCACCGCGCAGCCACCGGATGCAGGCGTCCCGGTCCGGCGCATACGCAAGGGTCTGGGACTGACGCAGACCCAGTTCGCGGATCGACTGGGTGTGACGCCCATCACCGTCCATCGCTGGGAATCGGGTCAGTCGCGGCCGCAGCGTCTGGCGACGAGCCGCCTCCGGGCGATGGAGGAAGCGCTGGCAACCGCGGCGGCCGCATCGGCGAGGCCGCCGTCGGGGTCGGCGTCGGCGCGGACGCCGCCTGCTCCCGTTCCCGCGGTGCCGCTCGACTTCGCGGGCAATCCCGACGCCATCTCGGCGGTGGCCGAGGCCGTCCGCCTATCCCACGGTCATCAGTTCAATCCGGCCTTCGCCACCGAGGTCTCGCGCATCGACCCCCTGCCCCACCAACGCATTGCCGTCTACGAGCGGATGCTTCCGCAGCAGCCCCTGCGCTTCCTGCTGGCCGACGACGCCGGGGCCGGCAAGACCATCATGACCGGCCTTTACGTCCGCGAGATGCTGTCCCGCGGCCGGATTCGCCGCGTGCTCATCGTGCCGCCGGCCGGGCTCGTCGGCAACTGGGAACGGGAGCTGCGCACGCTCTTCCGCCTGCGGTTTCGAATCGTGTCCCGCCCTGACAGGCCTCGTGCCGGCGCCGTTCTCACGTCGGCGGAAAACCCGTTCCGCGGCCCGGCGAGCGACCTCGTGATCGTGTCGCTCGACACCCTCGCCGGCGAGCGGACCTTCGACGCGTTGCGGCAGCCCGATGTCTCGCCCTACGACCTGGTCGTCTTCGACGAGGCGCACAAGCTGAGCGTCGTCGAGCAGCAGCAGGGCGTGCGCAAGCGGCGGCGGTACCAGCTCGCCGAAGCACTGGCCGGGGGTGCGGACGCCGCGAGCCGCTACGCCAGCCTCGGCTGGTCCGCCCGGCACCTGCTGCTGCTGACCGCCACGCCGCACATGGGCAGGGACACGCCCTACCACTACCTCTGGCGCCTGCTCGACCACCACGTCTTCGCCACTGGAGAAGCGTTGCGGCGCTTGCCGCGGGAAGCGCGCGACCGCCACTTCATCCGCCGCATCAAGGAGGAGATGGTTGCCCTCGACGGGGCGCCGCTATACCGGCGGCGGCTGTGCGTCACGTTCAACTACGCCCTGAGTACCGGCCCCGACGGCGAGCAGGCGCTGTACGATGCGACTACCGACTACCTACGGCACGCCTACGACCGCGCCCTCGACAACCGCCCGGCGGTGCGGCTCGCAATGGGGGTCTTCCAGCGGCGGCTCGCCAGCTCGACGGTGGCCGCCCTGCGATCCTTTGAACGGCGGATCGCGAAGGTCGAGCAGACAATCGACAATCTGCGGTCCGGACGCCTCAACGCCGCGGATCTCCTGCGGCGGCAGAAGCAGCTCGAACGCGAGCACCGCGAGGATTTCTTCGACCTGCACAGTGCTGACGACGACGCGAGCGACGACGGCGGCGAAGGGCACGAAGACTACGAAGAGGCCGTGCTCGGGGCGGTGGTCGCCGTCACCATCGAGGAACTGCAGGACGAGGTCGACGTGCTCTCGGACCTCGCCCGGCGGGCGCGACGCCTGGTGGCCTCCGGCCGGGAGTCGAAGTTCGAGCGGCTGCGGGAGGTCCTGGAGGACCCTGCCCACGCTGGCGAGAAGTGGCTCGTCTTCACCGAGCACCGCGACACCGCCGACTATCTCGTCCACCGCCTGGAGGGTCTCGGCTTCTCCGGCCACGTCGGGCAGATACACGGCGGACTCGGCTGGCCAGCGCGGGAAATCGAGGTCGAGCGCTTCCGGCGCCCGGACGGCGCCCGTTTCCTCGTGGCGACCGACGCCGCGGGCGAAGGCATCAACCTCCAGTTCTGCCGGCTCATGGTGAACTACGACATCCCATGGAACCCGGCGCGCCTCGAGCAGCGCATGGGGCGCATCCACCGCTATGGCCAGCGGCATGACGTCCACATCTTCAACCTCGTCGCGGGCAGCACGCACGAGGGCCGCGTTCTGCAGGTGCTGCTCGACAAGCTCGACGCCATCCGCGAGGAGCTTCGATCCGACAAGGTGTTCGACGTCATCGGACGGCTCTTCGAAAACCGCTCGCTCCGCGAGCACATGATCGAGGCGCTGACCGACGAGGGCGAGCGCCGGGTCATCGACGACGTCGGGAGCCGGTTGGCGGTCGGCCGCGTCGATGCAATCATGGACACTGAAGCCTGCTTGTACGGGCCGCCCGGCGAAGTGGCCGAGCGCCTCAACGAGTTGCGCATCGAGATGGACCGCGAGCGCTACCTGCGGCTCCTGCCCGGCTACGTGCGGCGCTTCGTCCAGAAGAGCGCTGCGCTGCTGAACCTTCGGATCCAGGGCGACCTCGACGACGTCTTCTCACTCGCGCCGGCCCGCACCGGCGCACTCGACGCACTCCTGCCCGCCCTCGAAGACCATCCGCCCCGGGCCCGGGAGCGTCTGTGTGTCCGGCGGCCGACAACCGACGAACCCTGCATCTGGCTGCACCCGGGGGAACCGGTCTTCGACGCGCTGATGGACCAGATCATGCGGCGGTACGCCCGCGACGCGGTGCGTGGCGGCATCTTCATCGACCCTAGCGCCGAGAAGCCCTATCTCTGCCACCTGGGGCTCGCCTCCGTCGCCGAGACGGCCGCGCCCCCCGGGGCCCCGGCGACAGTTCCGGCGATGGGCGGGACCGTGGAACCCGCCGACACGCGGACGCTGGAGCAGCGCCTCTTCGGGTTGCGGCAGGACGCCGATGGCGCCCCGATCGAAACTCCGGTCGAGCACCTGCTGCTGCTGCAGGGCGCTGCCGGCGTGGCGCCCGGTGCCGTACCCCTGGCGAGCCGCAGCATCGCCCTGCGCGCATCGGCGGCCGCGTATGCCGAGCAGGACGTCACGGCACGCCTGGTCGACGAGCACCAGGCCGCGTCCCGCGCGGAACTCCCGGAGCGCCGCCGACGCCTTGCCGTCGGCTTCGACCTCCGCGCCGCCGACCTCGCCGCCCGGCGCGCGAAGCTCGCCTCCGCCCCCGGCCGAGCCGACGTGCACGACGAAATGGAGGCGATCAAGCGGGAGCAGCAAGCGCTTTCCACGGTCCGTCGGGAGGCTCTCGCCCAGGCCGACGCGGCCCCGGAGCGGATCGTCCCCGGTGAGGTTCGCTTCCTCCTCCATGCCCTCGCCGTCCCCCCGCGCGCGTCCGGCGATCTGGAGCATTACGATGCCCGTGTGGAAGCGGTCGCGGTCGGCATCGCCGCCGCCTGGGAACGCGACCGTGGAAACACCGTCCGCGACGTCTCCCGACCCGACGCCGCCCGCCGCGCCGGCCTGCCGGACTGGCCCGGATTCGACCTGCTCGCCACCCAGCCGGACGGCGCAATTCGGAATGTCGAAGTCAAGGGGCGCGCCGGCCGGTCCGGCATCCAGATGGAGCTGAACGAGTGGAAGCAGGCGTGCCACCTGGGCGAACGCTACTGGCTCTACGTCGTCTTCGACTGCGCGACGCCCGAGCCACGGCTGCTCCGCGTTCGCGATCCGTTCCGACGCCTGCACGCGACGGACCACCAATCGTCCGCCTGGACCATCTCAGCCCGGTCCCTGACCGCAGCCGCCGAGCCCGATTGAGCAGGAGCACACCATGGGTGTCGTGAACGCCGACGTCGTCATCCGCAACCCCGCCGACCGCACGCGAAGCTGGGAAGGCCGTTTCCTCGTCGACACCGGCGCCACCGACAGCCTCGTTCCCAGACCCCACCTCGAGGCCATCGGGCTCACGCCGGAGGCTCAACGCACCTACATCCTGGCCGATGGCAGCGAGATCACCATGGATGTCGCCGTGGCCCGCATCGAGCTCCTGGGTGAAATCGTCGGCGGCACCGTGCTCTTCGGCGACGCCGACGCCGAGCCGCTGCTGGGCGTCACCGCCCTCGAATCGCTGGGGATCGAGGTGGATCCCCTCAACCAGCGCCTGAAGAAGCTGCCCGCCGTGCGGTTGAAAGCCACTCGTGTGCAGTTCCACCCCACGACGGAAGTTCTTGCCGGAGCACGTCGCTGACTGAGATCTTGAGAGGCCAAGATTGCTGAAAAACCGCTTCGCCGCACGGTTTATCGAGCTCGAGAAAGAGTTCCACGCTATTCCATATGAGGGCCGAGGTGCCAGTCGCTTCGCCTTAGATAAAAACTGGGCCAAGTGGAGCACCAGTGCGGAAAGTCTCCTGTTGGCGGCATGCGGTGCACGCTCACCGTACTATACCAATTTCATCAAATTACGAGGGAACAATAGTCGCCATTTCCCAGACGTGCAAAGTCTCGGCGGCATCTTTTTCAGTGCCAAGGAGGCTTTTGAGAAAGGCTACCTCTTCGATGTAGAAAGAGATGTCTCCGCAGAGATATTCGGAGATTTCGTCGTCTTGGCGAAACGAGTGCTGACTGAGAAAAACAAGGACGTCGCTGCGGTCCTGGCTTCCGCGGCACTGGAGGACACCCTGAAGCAACACGCCAAGCTAAATGGCTTGGACGTCGATGAGAAACCAATGTCGGAGGTCATTAACGCGCTCAAATCGAAGGGTCTCATATCTGGTGCCCAGAAGTCAGTGCTGCCTGCCATGCAAAAGGTACGGAATCTTGCCATGCACGCAGAATGGAAGAAGCTCACGGAACCCGAAGTCAGTGGGATCGTCGCATTCGTGGAGCAGTATCTGCTGACAACTTTCAACAACCCCGCCGATTAGACAACCACAGTTCGCCATTTTCTTTCTTCAAGGAACCAGACGAGCCGGAGATTGCGGAGGATGATGTCCCCTTTTGAAGGAGTTCTCGGAAGTTCTGGAAAGAGACGTGACTGACCGCCGACTTATCGAAGCCGCATTTCCGCTCCGACAGGTTTCTCTTGACTCCGTTCACGAGAAGAACGTGCGGCACGGGCATATCTCCACCCTGCACATCTGGCCGGCGCGCCGCCCGCTCGCAGCCAGCCGGGCGACACTGCTGGCGACTCTGCTTAACGATCCGGGCACTGACGCGGAGCGGCGCGAGATTCTCCTGCGGATGGCGGGTGCCTTGGAGCCGGTGCCTCCAAGCGGGGGCACCGGGGGCGGAGAACGCGACCGCAAGGAGACCCGGGGCGGCATCCTCCACTGGGGACGCGAGAGCGAGGCGGAGGGTATCCGGCAAATCGACCGGTTTCGCGAGGAGATTCGCGAGGCGTTCGGCGGACGCCGGCCGCGGGTGCTCGATCCGTTCGCCGGCGGCGGGGCGATTCCGCTGGAGGCGATGCGGCTGGGGTGCGAAGTGGTGGCCGCCGACATCAACCCGGTGGCGTGGTTCATCCTGAGTTGCACGCTGCACTACCCGCAGCGGCTGGCCGGCGCAAGGCGCCCCCTGCCGGCCTTCGCGGTAGGCGAGTTGGAGTTCGTCGAGGCGTTCCTGAAGGCACAGGGCATTCGCCGGCCTGCAGCGTTGCGAGAGGCGTTGGCGCGCCTGGGGCACGGGGACAGCGAACCGGTGCAGGGCACGACGCTGACCCGGGCGGCGTCACCGGCATCGAGTGCGGGCGTCGTGTGGCATTTCCGCGCCTGGGCGCGGCAGGTGCTCGCGGTGGCGCGGCGGGCGCTGGCGCGTCGCTATCCGACCTACGCGGAGTTCGAGCCAGTGCGGCGCAAGGGACAGCGGAGCGTCGCTGCGATCGGGCAGGTGCGCTACCGGCGCCGGGCGCCGCGCCTGCTTGAGCCGGACGAGGACGGCCGCGTCTCGACAGCGCCGCTAAATGCAGAGTTCGATCCGCTGTACCTGGAGAACGAGAACAACCCGCGCTGGATCGCCAAGCCGGCGGTGGCGTACCTGTGGGCGCGCACCGTGCGCTGCGACGGCTGCCGCGCCGAGATTCCGCTGCTGAAGACCCGCTGGCTCTGCAAGAAGGCGAACAAGCGCATTCGACTGACGCTGGAAGACTGTAGCGACGGCGGCGGCGTGGACTTCCGCATCGAACACGGGGTCCCGGAAGGGCCCGGCAACGCCGCCAAGAAACGGGAGCGCGACCGCAAGCTCGGCGAGGGCACGATGAGTGCGAGCGGGGCGCGCTGCCCGGTCTGTGGCGCGATCGCGACGACGAAGGACATCCGTGCGGAGGGGCTGGCGGGGCGCCTCGGGGAACGCATGACCGCAGTTGTCGTGGAGGGGCAGACCGGAAAGGAGTACCGCCTGCCGACCGCGGCGGAACTCGCAGCGGCGCGCGTGGAACGAGCGGAGATCGAAGCGCTCTACGCGAAGATCCCCTACGGCATCCCAAACGAGCCGACCGCAAGCGAGGAACACCTCGGGATGCGGATTCCCCGTTACGGCTTCTTCACGTGGCGCTCGTTGTTCACAGAGCGTCAACTCCTGGCGATCGGAACGTTCGTCCGCGAGATTCGCCGCACGGTTGATCGGATGCACGGAGGGCCACCAGCGGACCATGTCGATGATGCCGCCGCAGAACTGACTGGCACCGACGAGTGCCCCGATGCATGGCGCGAGGCGTTCGCTGCATACCTGTCGTGTACGGCGAGCAAGTTCGCGGACTACAGCAGCACCATATGCTCGTGGCACAACGGCCGCGAGACGCTGAGAAACACCTTTGCCCGCTTCGCACTACCGATGGTGTGGGACTACTGCGAGGTTAATCCTCTGGCGGACACGACCGGCGGATTCCGGGCTTCGGTTGAGTGGGTCGCTCGGGTCATCGACCACCTGGACGCCGCTGCGGCGCGAGCGCCGGCGCCGACCGTCGCTCGGCAGTCGGCCATCACGTCAGTCGGCGGTCGCTTCGACCTGATCTGCACCGACCCCCCCTACTATGCCGCGATCCCCTACTCCGACCTGATGGACTTCTTTCACGTCTGGTTGAGACGAGCTCTGCACGGCGTGTGCCCTGACATGGACGCCGCCTTCGCCGACCCTCTGGGACCGAAGTGGAACGCGGATGCGAAGGACGGCGAACTGATCGACGATCCCGCACGCTTCGGCAGCGACCGACAGGCATCCAAGCAAAGCTACGAGGATGGCATGGCGCGCGCGTTCGGCCGCTTCCAGGAGGCCTTGCTGGACGCTGGCCGTCTGGTTATCGTCTTCGCCAACAAGTCGCCGGCCGCGTGGGAGACGCTCGTGTCCGCGCTGATCCGGGCTGGGTTCGTGGTCACCGGCTCTTGGCCCATCCAGACCGAGATGCAGACCCGACAACGATCCCTCTCGTCGGCCGCGCTCTCATCCTCCATCTGGCTGGTCTGCCGCAAGCGCCCGGCATCCGCCCGCCCCGGGTGGGACAATCGCGTGCTGGCCGAGATGCACGCGAACATCACCAAGCGGCTGCGGGACTTCTGGGATGCCGGCATTCGCGGCCCCGACTTCGTCTGGGCGGCGACGGGACCGGCGCTGGAGGCGTTCAGCCGGCACCCCGTGGTGCGGAGGGCCGACGCCCCCGGACAACGGCTGACCGTCGACGAGTTCCTGCGCCGCGTGCGGCGGATGGTGGTCGGGTTCGTGGTCAGCCGGCTCCTCGACCAGCACGAGGACGCGACCGGCGAGCTCGACGATCCGACCACCTACTACCTGCTGCATCGGAAGGACTTCGGCCTCGCCCCGGCGCCGGCCGGCGCCTGCATCCTGTACGCGCTGTCGTGCAACCTGGCGGACGCCGATCTGGCGGGCCGACTCGACCTGCTCGCTGCCGGCCGGCGTTCGAAGGCCGGGGATGAGGACGATGGCGACCGCGACGACGAGGCGTCGGGCAGCGACGTGCGCCTCAAGACGTGGAGCCGGCGCCGCGCCCGCGACCTCGGCGAGCCATCGGCGGACGGCACGCCCCCACCCCTGATCGACTGCGTCCACAAGCTGATGCAGCTCTGGAAGTCGGGCGAGCAGAGCCGCGTCGACGCCTACCTCGAAGCCCGCGGCCTCTGGCGGCGCGAGATCTTCGCCCACGTGGTCCAGGCCGTCATCGAGCTGGCCGAGCGGGGCTCCGACGAACGCGCCACGCTGGAGTCCGTTCAGACCCATGTCCGGACCCACGGCGGCGTCTCGGGTCCGCAGCCGGTGCGTCTGGACTACGGAGACGCGTCGTGAACGGTACGGTCCGCAGCGTTCCGGAGTACGATCGACGACGATCGGCGTCGCCGACCGCCTCATGAAGGTCAGAGACGTCACGAAGCGCATCAGAGCGGACGGCTGGTACTACGTCAAGAGCCGCGGGGATCATCATCAGTTCCGGCACCCGACCAAGCCGGGCAAGGTGACGGTGAAGGGGCACCCGGGCGACGAGATCAGCGGCGCGCTGCTGGCGAGCATCCGGCGGCAAGCGGGCCTCCGCAGGTCCGAGGAGTGACAGGATGAACACCGTGGCGGAGAGGGACATGCGCATTCGCGACCTTGAACAGCGGATCTCCGTCCTCGAACAGGTCTGCGCGGAGGCCTATCAACTTGCCGGCGCCGTCGGCGCGCCCGAGAAGGCGCTCGACAACCTGGCGGCGGCGGCTGAAGGCGAGGCGATTCCTCACGAGACGTTCCTGCCGGTATCGGCAGCGGATTGTGACGAGTTCGCCCGCGCGGACGATGCCCGCGCGAGCGCCGGCCGGACGGCGTCGCCGCCCATCCGCGCCTGACCCCGGCCTGCCGTGACCAAGACCCCACGCCCCTGGCACGAAGTCGTCCGGCTGAAGGAGGAGCTGCGGACCGGCGAGCTCGCGCTGGCCGAGTTCGCGGCCGACCTGCACGAGGTCGCGCTGGCGCGTGGACGCCGGCCGGTCTACGAGGACCCCGCGAAGTTCTTCGCGCTGACCTACCCCACCCACGCTTTACGCGAGCTGGTGAAGGACGTCGCGGCGCGGCTGGCCGGGCGGAGCGACAAAGCGGTGCGGCAGCTGGAACTCACGTACGGCGGCGGCAAGACGCATACGCTGATCACGCTGTTCCATCTGTTCCGCGACCCGGCGGGCCTGCCCGACTTGCCGGCGGTGCAGGAGTTCCGCGAGCACGTGGACGCGCACCTGCCGGCGGCGTTCACCGTCACGCTCTGTTTCGACAAGCTGGATGCGGAACGCGGCATCGACGACGTCCGCGGGCCGGACGGGGAGGTCCGCACGCTGCGCCATCCCTGGAGCGTCCTGGCCTTCCAGCTCGCGGGAGCCGACGGGTTGCGGGCGATCCACGGCGACGGACTCGACGCGGAACGCGAGACGCCGCCGGCCGAGCCGCTGCTGGCGGCGCTGCTGGCCGCCCCGCGGCAGCGCGGCCTCGCGACGTTGATCCTCGTCGACGAGGTCCTGATGTACGCCCGCGAGAAGGCGGGCCTCGACTCCGTCTGGCGCGGGCGCATCGTCGACTTCTTCCAGTACCTGACGCAGGCGGTGGGCAAGGTCGACACGGCCGCGATGGTCGCCTCGCTGCTTGCCACCGATCCCCACAAGCAGCGCGGCGAGCTCGGAAGTCGCCTGACGTCCGAGCTGTCCGATGTCTTTCGGCGACAGCGCGAGGAGGGCGTCCAACCGGTCCAGAAGGAGGACGTGCCGGTAGTGCTCCGCCGACGCTTCTTCGAACCCGACGACGTCCGGAATCTCGAGGGATTCCGCCCGCACGTCATCGGCGTCGTCCGGAATCTGGCCAAGCTGGAGGAAACCACGGCCAAGAACCGACAGGCGGAGGAGGACCGGTTCCTAGCGAGCTTTCCGTTTCATCCCGACCTGACCGACGCGTTCTACAGCCGCTGGACCCAGCTCGAAGGGTTCCAGCGGACGCGCGGCATCCTGCGCACGCTGGCGACGGCGTTGCGCGAGGCCGAGCACTGGGACACCGCGCCAGTCATCGGTCCGGCGGCCCTGCTGGCCGAGCCCGGCAAGGCGGGCATCTCGGAAGCAGTGCGCGAACTCGCCGGCATCGCCACGTCCGAGACCGCCGAGGGCGCCAGGACGGACTGGGGCACCCTGCTGGAGGCGGAGCTGGACAAGGCCCGACAGATCCAGGACGAGTTGCCGGCCCTCGGCCACGGCCGGGAAGCCGAGCAAGCGGTGGTCGCCGTCTTCCTGCACTCCCAGCCCATCGGGAAGAAGGCGCATACGCCGGAGCTAGTGCGCATGGCAGGAACCACCGCTTCGGACGGAATCGAGCTGGAGAAGGGGCTCCGCCGGTGGCGTGACATCTCGTGGTTTCTCGACGACGAGGACGCGGACCTGCACACCGGCGAAGCGGCCCCGGCGTTGCCGAAGTCGTGGCGTCTAGGCAACCGCCCCAACCTGCGCCAGATGCACGACGAAGCCTGCCGGCAGCGAGTGAGCCGGGAGATGGTCGACGACCGACTCGAGGCCGAGATCCGCAAGACACGAGCGCTCATCGAGGGCGCGAAGGGCGCGGGCGCCGGCGTGCATCTGCTGCCGGCCTCGCCCCGAGACGTGGGCGACGACGGCAGCTTCCGCTACGTGATTCTCGGCGCCGACGCGGCCTCGGAATCGGGCAAGCCGAGCCCCGCGGCGAAACGTTTTCTGGACGAGACCACCGGACCCGGCCGGCCGCGCGTGCACCGCAACGCGGTGGTGCTGGCGGTCCCGTCGCACGACGGCCGCGAAGCAGCCCGCGCCGGCGTCCGCGCACTGCTGGGCTGGGAGGACGTAGCGGGCCGACTCGACGCGCACCAGGTCGACCCCCTCCAGGCGGAGCGGCTCCGACGCCGGCTGAAGGAGGCCGGGGACCGCGTTCCGGAGATCGTCCGGCAGGCCTACGCGGTGGTCGTCACCGTGAACGAACAGAACGAGCCGCAGGCGTTCAAGCTGGCGGCCGGCCCGGGGGCGCTGTTTCCGGTTATCAAGAACGACGAGCGCGCGCGCATCAAGGAAACCGCGGTCGATGCCGAGGCCCTGCTGCCGGACGGGCCCTACGACCTCTGGCGGAACGACGACGACGCCCGCCGCGTGACCGACCTGACGAGCGCCTTCGCGCGCCACCCGCGCCTGCCGAAGCTGCTGGGTTCGAACGTCCTGCTCGACACGGTTCTGCAAGGCGTGGAACGCGGCCTCTTCGTGGCGCGGCTGGTCCGGCCGGACGGCAGCGCCAGAACGTGGTGGCGCGAAATGGTCGCCCCCGAGGCGCGTCCGGACGCCCAGCTCGAAGTGGTGCTCCCCGACAAGTGCGAACTCACGTCGTTGTCTGCCTCCCTGCTCGCCCCGGACGTGCTGCCCGAGCTGTGGCAGGACGGGCACGTGACGATCAATGCGCTGCTTAGCTACTTCGGGGGCGGGCTTACGGTGCGGATTGCGAGGGAGGGATACGAGGAGACGCGGCCCATCCCGTCATGCGGCAGAGAGCCCGTTCTCGCAGCCGTGAGCGCAGCGGTCGAACAAGGCGCGGTTTGGCTCAAGAACGGCCCTGCCTCGGTGTGGCGGGAGCAGATCCCCTACGGGGTGCTGGACGACGGCGCCGTGCTGCACCGGACGCCGGATCCGGTCCTCGCCCAGGAACTCGTCGCGGACGCGTTGCCCGGCGCGTGGCGCGACGGGATGACCAACGGCGTTGCCCTGACGCAGGCGCTGTCCCAGTCCCGCCGCACGACGCTGCCCTGGGGTCTTGTCCGGGAAGGCATCCGGGTCGGCGTGGAGGGCCGCTGGTTCGAAGTGGCGGACGGCAGTATCGCGGTGAACTGCTCGTACGAGGAAGCAGGACAACTACGGCTGAAGCGCCCGGCGGAGATCGTCGATCCGATCCCGCCACCTGTCCCAGCGCTACTCGAGGGTTCGCAGATCCAGGACCTCGCGGAGCTGATCCCCAAGTTGCTGGAGGTGAGCGCCGGCAACGACCTGCGCTTTCAGGTCGCCGTACTGCTGAACGAGAGCGCCGGAGACACCGCCCCGGAAGAGATGCGGACCGCTCTGCACGAACTCCTCGGCACCGTCTCTACCGATCTGAGGATCGAATAGGCCGGCTTGCCGGTGCCGCGTGCTGCGCAGCGCCGGCACCGAACGAGCGTCCAGGCAGGCGGCGAGGGGCCACGCACGCGGCGGTTCAGGCGCGGGGGGTCTCGATGGGCAGGTCCTCCCGGTCGCCCCACTCCTTCCACGAGCCCAGGTAGTTGCGCACCCGCGGGTAGCCGAGCAGGCGCAGTGCCAGGTAGCTGTGGGCGGCGCGGTAGCCGCCCTGGCAGTACGTGACGACCTCCTTGTCGCGCGTGACGCCGGCCGCCTCGTACAGGGCCTGCAGGTCGGCCGCCGGCTTGAACGTGCCGTCGGCGGCCAGGTTGCGGGTCCACTCGATGTGCACGGCGCCGGGGATGGCGCCGCCCCGCCTGGCGCGGACGTTCGTGCCCAGGTACTCGCCGTCGCTGCGCGTGTCGAGGACGACGGTGTCCGGGCTGCCGAGCCGGTCGCGCACGTCCTTCCACGTGGCCAGCACGCGCCCGTCGTTGCGCGCGACCTGCCACTCGACCTTGCGGGGCGGGTGCGGGTCGCGTGTCACCCGCAGTCCGGCCCGCTGCCAGGCGCCGAAGCCGCCGTCGAGCACGCGCACGTCGGGATGGCCGAAGAGCTCGAGGAACCAGAACGCGCGCGCCGCGCGGATGCCCGACTGCTCGTCGTACACCACCACGGGCCGCGCCGCGGAGACGCCGCGCGTGGCCAGCAGGTGCGCGATGATCCACAGGAACGCGTCGAGCGGTGCCGGGTCCGTGTCGACCAGGCTGATGCCGAACAGGTCCAGGTGGACCGCTCCGGGCAGGTGCCCGGCCGCGAACTGCTCGGCGGGACGCAGGTCCAGGATCACCACTTCGCCGGCCGGCTGGTCCGTCCCCGCGTCCGGTCCGATTTGCGCGGCCAGCGTCGCGGGCGAGATGAGCAGGCCCGGATTCTCGTAGCCCTTCGCGTCTCCGGTGTTGGACGTCATCGTTGCCCTCCCGGCCGGCCGGGCTGGACCAGCACCCAGCGGCCGGCCTCTTCTTCCCGCGCCCGCCCCTCGTCGCGCAGCTTGACGAGATGCGCGCACACGGTCTCGGCTGCCGGCCGGCGCAGGTTGGCCGGCAGCTCGTCGTAGATGCGCCCGGTGATGGCCTCGAGCGTGGCGCAGCCGGCTCGCAACGCCGCCACGACCTGCTCCTCGCGCTGCTGCCGCCGCTCGAAGTAGTGCCGGACGAGCGCCCCGACGTCCTCGATCTCCGGCCCGTGGGCGGGCAGCACGCGCGCCGGCGCCAGCTCCAGAACCCGCTGCAGGCTGGCCAGATAGTCCGTCAGACTCCCGCCGAAACCGGCCGGGATGACCACGGTGCCACCCTCCACCAGCAGGTCCCCGCAGAAGAGAACGCCCTCGACCTCGTCGAAGAGGCAGGCGTGGTCGGGCGCATGACCCGGGGTGTGCACCACCCGCAGACGGCTGTCGCCCGCGGCCACGTGCTCTCCGTCCCTCATGGCCCGCCAGTCCACCGGGTAGCGTGCATCCTGCTGCGGCCACGGGATCTTGACGAACTCGGCTGCCGGCCAGCGCTCGGCCAGGCCCTTGCACCCCGCCGCGTGGTCGACGTGCGCATGCGTCACCAGCACGCGCGCCAGTTTCGACGCGCCGAGCCCCTGCTCCAGCGCCGCCACATGGCGCGGGTCGCCCGTGGCCGAGTCGATGAGCGTCGGTTCACTGCCGGGCAGCAGGTAGGTGTTGTTTCCGGCGCCGGTGTAGGGACCCGGATTGAACCCGGGCACGAGGATCACGTTCACGTCGTCAAGACCGGCCGACGGCCCGCGGTGCGCTGTAGATTATACGGCGTGTCCCTGCCGCCAGACTCCGTCGACTCGTTCACGCTCGCGGAACGCGACGCCCTCGCTCCCTACTTCGGCAACACCGACAGCCCCGTCTTCGTGCTGACCAACCTGCCGGAGGTCGTCAAGGGCGCCCTGTTCGCGCGCTACTCCCGCTCGGCCAAGTCGGTCCGCAGGCTCTTCCTCGACGAGTTCCTCGACCACCTGGAGGCCGGCGACGCCCACACCCCTAGCGCCGGCATCGAGCGCGCCGAGCGCCTCTACGCCCGGGTCTTCGGGGAGTACGGCGACGATTCGGTCGCCCAGCTCGGGGGCGCCCACCTCGCCTGCGAGGGCGTCTCGAACGTCCTCACCAAGGTGCTCGAGCGTGGCAGGCTCATGTCCTACCTGGAGCAGTCCACCCGCTACGTCCCGTACACCGACCGCCCCGGCGGGCGCTGGAAGTACGTCGTCCCGGACGAGCTGAACGATCCCGCACTGCGCGCCCTCTACGTCGACTACCTCGACCGCGCCTTTGAAACCTACGCCCGGTGGCTGGAGCCGATGCAGGTGCACTTCCGCCGGCGCCACCCCAGGTCGAAGGACGATACGGACGCCGCTTACCGCGCCGCAGTCCGTGCCCGCGCTCTCGACGCGCTGCGCGGCCTGCTGCCGGCGGCCACGAAGTCCAACGTCGGCATCTACGGTTCGGGCCAGGCCTACGAGGCGCTCCTGCTCCGCCTGGGCGCCCACCCGCTGGCAGAGGCGCGCACGGTGGGCAGGCTGATGCTGCCCGAACTGCGACGGGTCATCCCGGCGTTCCTGGCGCGGGTGGATCGGCCCGACCGCGGTGTGCGCTGGTCCGAGTACCTCGCCGACCGGCGCGCGGACACCGCTCAGGTAAGCACTGATCTGGTCGGCCAGGTCGACGCCGAGCCGCGCCCCGAGGTCACCCTGAACGACTTCGACCCCGACGGCGAGGTCAAGGTCGTCGCGGCTGCCCTGTATCCTGCGTCCCGGCTGCCCCACGACCAGCTCATGGCGACTGCCCGCGCCATGTCGCTGGAGGATCGGATGCGCGTCCTGCGGGCCTGTGTCGGCAACCGGGAGAACCGCCGCCACAAGCCGGGTCGGGCATTCGAACGGTCCACGTACTGCTTCGACGTCCTGTCCGACTACGGCGCGTTCCGGGATCTCCAACGCCACCGCCTGCTGACCATCGACTGGCAGCACCTCGCGCCCGCCCACGGTTGTACGCGGCCGACCGCCATCGACGAGGCCGGTGCCGGCGACGACTGGAACCGCGCCACCGAAGAGGCCGCCGATCTCCACCAGCGCCTCCAGGCTGCGCACTCTCCCCTCGTGGCGCAGTACGCCGTCTCGATGGCCTACCGCATCCGGTTCTACCTGCAGATGAACGCCCGCGAAGCAATGCACGTCATCGAGCTGCGCACCGCGCCCCAGGGGCATCCCGCGTACCGCCGGGTCTGCCAGCAGATGCATCGCCTGATCGCGGAGAAAGCGGGTCATCGGGCGATTGCGGATGCGATGACGTTCGCGGATCACTCCGCGGTGGAGCTCGGACGGCTGAAGGCCAAGCAGGCTACCCGGTCGGGACGTGTGCGCGGCTAGTCCATAGTGGACTGTGCGAATACGACGGCGCTGCGCCGCGCTGCCCCTCACACGGTGCTCGGCAACGCCGCGGACGCCCCTTGTAGTCCGGGAGTGGGTCCGGGGTGCCGCTACGTGACCTCGAGCAGCACCTCGACCTCCACCGGCACGCCGCCGGGCAACGAACCGGCACCGTACGCCACCCGCGCGTGTCGCCCCGCCGGCCCGAACGCCTCCACCATCAGGTCCGAGAAACCGTTGATCACCGCAGGCTGGTCGCGGCAGTCGGGAGCGGCATTGACCAGACCCATGACGCGCACGACCCGTACGACGCGGTCGAGGTCGCCGACGGCGTCCTTCACGGCCGCGAGTGCCTGCAGCCCGCACGAGCGGGCGGCCTGGTAGGCCGCGTCGACGTCCATCGACTCGCCGACGCGGCCGGTGATGAGGCGGCCGTCGGCGTCGCGGGGCAACTGGCCGGCGACGAACAGCAGGTTGCCCGTGCGCACGGCGGGAACGTAGTTGGCGACGGGATTGGCGGCCGGGGGCAACTCGAGGCCCAGCGCGGCCAGACGATTTTCGACGGTGGACACGAGTCGTGGCTCCCTTCTTCCGAAACGGTCCGCGCCTCGGGCCGCACCGGCCGGTGCGGCCGGCTCGATGTCCATGGGCTTCAATCGGACGGGGCCAGGCGGCCTGGCACCGCTCTACACGGTTCCACCGTGCGGGCTGCTACTCCCCGGACGCCGCAGCGTCCTCCTTGTCCCAGTAGCGCCCGTACTCCTGGAGGAACGTGAGGCTCTCGAGCGATGCCATGCGGTCGAGGAAGAGCACGCCGTCGAGGTGGTCGGTCTCGTGCTGGATGACGCGCGCCGGGAAGCCCGAGGCGGTCATCGAGACCTGGATGCCGAAGCGGTCGAAGGCCGTTACCCGGACGTCGACCGCGCGCGGGACGCGACCGCGCACGTCGGGGATGCTGAGGCAGCCCTCCCAGTCCTCCTCCGTTGCGGCGCCGACCGGTTCGACTACCGGGTTGATCAGCACCACGGGCGGCATGCTGGCTTCCGGGGCGTCGACGCCGGCCACGAACAGGCGCAGGCTCTCGTGCACCTGCGGCGCGGCCAGACCGATGCCGCGGTACTCGCGCATGGTTTCGAACATGTCGTCGATCAGGCGCTGGATGGCTGGTGCGTCGATCTCGGACGGCTCCAGAAGCCGCGCCGGCGTGCGCAGCACCGGGTGCCCCATGCGCGCCACCTTCAAGATGGACATGTTCGCCGATTATACGGTAGCGTCGGTCTGCCGATGCCGCCCCACCAGCACGATGCCCCCTACCGGTTCTGCCCCCTGTGCGGGGGCGGGCTCGAGCCGCGGGTGGTCAAGACCGGCGAGGCCGAGCGGCCCGTCTGCCGGGGCTGCGGCCACATCGTCTACTTCGACCCGAAGATTGCGGTCGGCACGGTCATCCGCAACGCCGACGGCGAGGTGGCCCTGGTGCGGCGCTCCATCGAGCCGGGCTACGGCAAATGGGTCTTTCCCGGCGGCTACGTGGACCGCGGCGAGGTGCCGGAGGCGGCGGCGGCCCGCGAGGCGCTCGAGGAAGCCAACCTCCGCATCCGGCTGGACGGCCTGATCAACCTCTACGCCTACGCCGGCCGCACGCCCATCATCGTCGTCTACGCGGCGACCTGGGTCGGGGGCGAGCTGCGGGCCGACGACGAGTCGCTGGAGGCCGCCTGGTTCGCGGTGGACGACATTCCCTGGAACGAGCTTGCCTTCCGCAGCACGCGCGATGCACTGCGCGACTACCTCAAGGGGATCCTGCACCCGCATCTGCCGGAAAGCTGAAGTCCTCGCGCTCGGCGGCGTCGAGTGCCCGGGCGACCAGCGCCTCGATGGGCAACGCGCGCTCGGCCGCCTCCACCTCGCCCCGGCGTGCCTTGGTCACCGGATGGCGCGGCGTGAAGAGCTGGCAGCAGTCCTGGTCCGGGATGATCGAGATGGGGTACGTGCCCAGCGCGGTCGCCTCGTCCGATATCTCGTTCTTGTCGGAACCGACCAGCGGCCGCAGGATCGGCAGGCTCGACACCACCGAGTCGATGATGGCCAGGTTCTCCAGCGTCTGCGAGGCCACCTGCCCCAGGGCCTCGCCGGTCACGAGCGCCCCGGCGCCCGCGGCCCGCGCCAGCCGCTCGGCAATGCGCATCATCAGCCGGCGGTAGAGCACCACGCGCAGCGGCGGCGGGACGGATACCACGACCTGCCGCTGGATGTCCCCGAACGCCACCATGTATAGACGGGAGCCGAGCTGGTACTGCGTCAGCAGCCGGGCGATTTCGCGCACCTTGTCACGCGACGCATGCGACAGGATGGGATAGCTGTGGAAGTGCAGGAACCGGACGCGGCAGCCGCGCTTCATCAGCCGGTAGGCGGCCACCGGCGAGTCGATGCCGCCGGACAGCAGGCACAGCACCTGGCCGCTGGCCCCCGACGGCAGCCCGCCGGGACCGGGGTTACGGTCGAGGGCGTAGAAGGCCTCGCGCGGCAGGATCTCGATGCGGACGTTGAGCTCCGGGTTGCCGAGGTCGACCGACCAGCCGCTAGCGGCGTGGATCAGCCCGCCCAGGCGCCGCTCGATCTCGGGCGACGTAAGCGCGTAGGTCTTGTCGGCGCGCCGCGCGGTGACGCGGAAGCTGCGCGGTGTGCGGCCGGCGAGATCGGCCAGTATGGCGGCGGCCAGCTCGTCGAGGTCGCGGCCGGTGCGGCGGGCCCGCGAGAAGTTGGCGACACCGAAGACGCGGCCGAGCCGGGCCCGGGCCTCGCCCCAGTCGGCGTTCGGGCCCAGCACCACCTCGATGCGGCCCATCAGCGCGCGGACGCGTACGAGGTCGAGGTCGGCGAGGGCCTGGCGCAGGTTCACGACCAGACGCTCGACGAACCAGGGGCGGTTTCGGCCCTTGAGGGCGATCTCCTGGTAGTGGACGATTACCGATTCCATGGCACTGCCGTCGCTCCCGCCGAGCCGTACCGTTCTGCGGCGCCGGCTCCTGTAGCATAATTCCCCGGATGCGCGATCTCATCGGGATCGCTGTCGTCGTCGCGCTCGTCTTTGCCGCGCTGCGCATGGCGACGGCGCTCCAGGGCTATCGCCGGGGTCACGAACAACGGCGCGAACGACTCGACACCGAGGGGCGCTCCATCGTCGCCGAGGTACCCGCCCCCGCCGGCCTGGTCTTCTTCGCCGAGGATGCGGGCGCGTTCTACTGGGGAGAGCGGCGCATCCCGAAGCCCGACATCCGGGCGGTCCAGGTCCGTTTCGGCGACGTGCCGCTCTCCACGGCGCGGGCGCGGCGGTTCGGCCAGGAGGCGGCGGCCGGCCCGGACCTGTCCGGCGGCGTGCCGGACGTGCCGGAGCGCGCCCACTGGGACGTTTCCATCGACACGACAGGCGACACGGTCGTGGTGCCCTGCGGCGCCATTCGGGAGCACGTCTCGCAGGAACTCGCGCGGCGCATCTTCGAGCGGGTCAGCCAAGCCATCGCGGCCTGTGACGACGACCAGTCGGCACCCTGAAACGCGGTAGCGGCGGCGATCGGCGGCGGCCTCAGGCGTCCCGGGCAGCGGTGGATGCGGGCTCGACGAACGGCGTGGCGCTGACGACGCCCCCTCGCGGTCCGCCCGGCAGGTCGACTTCCACCGGCGTGCCCGGCGCGGCCAGTTCGCGCGACAGGTAGCCCAGGGCGATGACCCGTCCCAGGGCGGGCGAGGCCACCGCGCTGGTGACGCGCCCCACCTGTTCGCCGCGGTGCCGCACCACGGCGCCGCGCTCAGGAACCGTCCCGTCGCCGCCCCCCGCGGGACCGAGCGCGAGGCCGACGAGCCGTTTCGCCACGCGCCCGGCACCCCGGTGCAGGATGCGCACGATAACCTCCTGGCCGACATAACAGCCCTTCGTGAAGCTGATCGCCCGGTCCTCGATGCCGGCCTCCAGGGGGATCGTCTCGCCGTCCATGTCGACCGGAAACCGGGGCCGCCCCGACTCGACGCGCACCGTCTCCGCCGCCGCAGGGTCGACGTCGGCGCCGCCGGCCGCCAGCAGAGCCCCGTGCAGTGCCGTGCTGTGCTCGCGGGGAACGACGACCGCCACACCCGGCTCGCCGAGGGCGTCGGTCCGCAGGACGACCGCCGGCTCGCCCGCCGCGGCCGCACTGCAGCAGTCGTGGGGCTCGAGGCCGCGCACGCCGGCCGGCATGTCGCAGGCGATGCCCAGCGCGTCGAGGGCGGCGGCCGCGACGTCCAGGGCCGCGGGGCCGTGTACGTCGTAGCCGACGCGCGACTCGCTGCAGTCGGTGACGGTCGCGTCCTCGGCGAAGATCAGCTCGCCGAGGCGCTCGACCAGCAGCGCCCTGACGCTGGCGTCCACGTCCAGGAGCAGCCGGTCGCCGAGGTTGAACACGTCCATGTCGGCGATGAGCCGGCCCTGCGGCGTCAGATAGGCCGCGTAGCAGCCGCCCCCCGGCGCGAGCGCCGCCACGTCGTTGCTCAGCAGCCCCTGCAGGTACTCCGCGCGGTCGGCGCCCTCGATGGCGATGCAGGCGCGCGTGGCGCGCTCCAGGACGCCGGCGGCCCGGCGCAGGGTGCGGTAGTGGTCGAGCAGCATGGCGGCGGCGCCTCAAATGATATGCTGAAAGTCGTGCAGATCTGCCGCGCCCGCCGGACCCTGCCGTGGGTCGTTCTCATCCTGTCGACGCTGGCCGCGGGCACCGGCGCCCAGGCTCCGGCGCCCGGCGCGCCGGGCGAGGGTGGGGCCATCTTCACGGTGTTCGCGCGCTCCGTGCCGGTGGGGGTCGAGCGTGTTGCCGTCTCGCGCACCGAGACGGGCTGGCGCATCGAATCGATCGGGCAGATTGGGCCGCCCATCGATCTCGACATCCGCGCGTTCGAGGCGGAGTACGACGCGGCGTGGCAGCCGCGCCGACTGGCCATCGACAGCGTGCGCAACGGAACCACGTACCGGCTCGAGGCCGACTTCGCGGGCGGCACCGCCACCAACGACGTGCAGCAGGGCGCGGATCGGCTGAGCAGCACGTTGCCGGTGGCGGCCGACGCCGTGCTGCTGCCCGACTTCTTCTTCGGGGCGTACGAGGCCCTGGCGGCCCGGCTGGGCGGGAGCGCGCCCGGCGATCGGATACCGGTCTACGTCGCGCCGCGCCGCGAGGTGGCGGCGGCCGTGCGGGGCGTGGGCAGCCAGGTGATCCAGACCGCGCAGGGCCCCGTGTCGGCGAGCATCTACGACACGGTGTTCGAGTACGGCGAGAGGCGGCTGGAGGGCGACATCTGGATCGACGAGGACCACCGCCTGCTGCGGGTGCACCTCCCAGCCGTCCAGCTGGACATCGCGCGGCAGGATCTGGCGCTCGTGTCGACACGCCTGACCGGCACCCGGAACCCGGGCGACACCGAGGTGCGGGTCCCCGCGCGGGGGTTCAGCCTGGCGGCCAGCGTCACCGCGCCAGCCGGCAGCGAGCCGCCCACGGACGGCTGGCCGGCGGTGCTGCTCGTGCCCGGGACCGGCCTGGTCGACCGCGACGAGAACCTGGGCGGCATCCCCATCTATGCGGAGCTGGCTGCCGGCCTGGCCGACGCCGGCTACCTGGTGCTGCGCTACGACAAGCGCGGGATGGGCCAGAGCGGCGGGCGGCCGGAGTCGGCGGGCGTCGAGGAGTACGCCGATGACGTCCGCACGATGGTGCGTTACCTGGAGCGGCGCGACGACGTCGACCGCGACCGCATCGTCGTGGTCGCCCACGGCGAGGGGGGCTGGATTGCACTCGAGGCGGCGCGCCGCCAGCGCGCCATCGACGCGTTCGCCCTGCTCGCGGCGCCTGGCGTGCCGGGCGCGGAGCTGGTACTCGAACGCCAGCGCAACCGCCTCGCCCGGCTCGGGATCCCCGATTCCGAGCGCGACGAGCAGATCGCCCTGCAGACCCGCATCATCGCGGCCGTACTGGACGAGGGCGCCTGGGAGGAAATCCCCGAGGCCCTGCGCGAGCGCGCCGACACGCGCTGGTTCCGCACCTTCCTGGAGTTCGATCCGGCCGACGTCGTGCGACGGACGCGCCAGCCGGCACTCATCCTGCACGGCGAGGCCGACGCGGAGATCCCGGTGCAGCACGCCGACCGGCTGCTGGCACTGGCCGAGGCCCGCGAGCGTCGCGAGGCCACGGTAGAGCTCGTCAGGCTGCCGGGTATCGATCACCGCCTGCTCCCGGCCGGGACGCCGACCGTCGACGACTACAGCGGGTTGCTCGACCGCCGGGTGGCCGCGGAGGTCATCGCCGTCCTCGTCGACTGGATGGGCCGGGTCGTACCCGCCGACCGGCGTTAGCCGGGAGCCAGGTGCCCGTGGCGGAGTCGCGCGCCGTCTGGATGCTGTGCTCGGACGACCCGCCCGTGGTCATGCGCCTGCCGGCGGGCACCTCCCGCACCATCGGCCGCAACCCACGCGCCGACTTCGTGATCGACTCTCCGCTCGTCTCCCGCGTGCACTGCAGACTGTCCGCGAGCGACACCAGGCTGACCGTCGAGGACCTGCACAGCACCAACGGCACGTACGTGAACGGGGAGCGGGTAACGCAGGCGCCGCTGCGGGCCGGGGACGGGCTGCGGCTCGGACGCTGCGAGCTGTCGGTGGCAGTCGAACCGGGCGCTACCTGCGGGGACGCGCCGGCCTGATCTCGACGCGGCTGGGCAGGCTGCGCGGGTCGTGCTGCAGCAGATCGACCACGACGCGCGCCACGTCGCCGTCCGTCAGCTTCCAGCTCGTGTCGGCGGGCGTGTCGCCGGCGAAGCGGGTGTCGACCGAGCCGGGCGCCACGCAGCAGACCCGGATCCCGTCGTGGCGCACCTCCTGCATCAGCGCCTCGCTGAGCGCGTTGACGCCCGCTTTCGACGCGCAGTAGGCCGCAGCACCAGCGAACGGGTGCGAGCCCGCCAGGCTGCTGATGTTGACAATCCAGCCGCCGCCGCGCCGGCGCAGCACAGGAACCGCGGCCCGGCAGCAGTGGAAGACCCCGCCGAGGTTGGTTTCCACGATCTCGCGCCATTCGTCGTCGGACAGCGAGGCCAGCTCGTTGAACCGGCTGACACCGGCGTTGTTGACCAGGATGTCGAGCCCGCCGAACAGCACCACGGCGCGCTCGACGAGCATCCGCGCCTGCGCCGGGTCGCGCACGTCGGCCTGCAAGATCTCGAACCGGCCGGGCGCGGCCACGCCGCCGGCAACCGCCGCGGCCGCGGCGCGCCTGTCAGCCAGCGCCTCCGCCGAGCGCCCGCACACGAGGACATCGATGCCGCGCGAGATCAGCGCGGCGGCAATCGCGGCGCCGATGCCGCGGGACCCGCCGGTGACCACCGCCGCACGGCCTGCCAGGGCCGCTGGAGTGTTCATGGGCGTCCACTAGAATACCGCGAATGCCAGTCGTCGCCGTCGTCGGGGCCGATGCGCTCGGCGGCTCCATCACGCACAAGCTCGCGGGGCGCGGCCGCTGCCTGGCGGTGCGGCTCATCGACCCCACCGGGGGCGTCGCAGCGGGCAAAGTGCTCGACATTCAGCAGGCGGGGGCGGTCGAAGGCTTCCACACGGAGATCACGGCGCACGACGACCTCGAGGCGGCCTGCGGGGCGGATGTCGTCGTGGTGGCCGGACCGGCGGACGAACCGCAGGCGACCGCCGGCGGAGACGACGCCGCCCTGGCGACGCTGCGGCGCCTGCGCGTCCTCGCCCGCCACGCAGTCTGCGTGTGCGCCGGCGTCGCCCACTGCCGCCTCGTCGGCCGGGCGGTCGCCGAGCTCGGCATGCCGCGGCGCCAGGTGCTGGGCACGGCGCCGGCGGCGCTGCAGTCGGCGCTGCGCGCCATCGTGGCACTGGAGCTGCGCTGTTCCCCCGCCGACGTGTCGCTGGGAGTGCTGGGCGTACCGCCCGACCATCTCGTGGTCCCCTGGAGCGCAGCGACCGCGCGCGGCGCGCCCTTGAGCCACCTGCTGGCACCCCCGCGCCTCGCGCGGCTGCGCGACCGGGCGCGGCTGGTCTGGCCGCCGGGACCGTACACGCTGGCCTCGGTGACGGCACGCGTCTGCGAAGCCGTGGCCGCCGGCGCGGCACCGCGCGCGGTGCCCTGCTTCACCGTCCTGGACGGCGAGCTGGGGGTACGCGGGACGGTGGCCGCCGTTCCGGTAGAGCTCGGCGCTGGCGGCGTGACCCGCATCCTCGAACCGTCGCTCACCGTGCAGGAGCAGGTGCAGCTCGATACCGCGCTCCAGGTCGGCCGGGACCGGGCCGCGTCAGTCACCCGGCAATAGCGGCATCACGATCCTTCGTTTCCATGTATCGATCGTGACGAGTTCACCTTGGTGCCCCTGGTCGTCGAAACCATCCGCGAAGTAACATGCCTGATGACAGGTGAAGAACGACCCGTCGATAATCAATGGGTGTGCGGCCAAGTGAACCATCGCGAGCGGTGGCGATCCAAATGGACCGACAAAGAACTGGACAAACGCCCTTGCCTCATCGCGTGTGAGGGTGGAATGGAAGAAGTGACTTGTTCGATATAGATCGCCCTGCTCGAATACCGGCAGGAACGGCGGCACATCGAGCTGAACAAGATCCCTACAGTTGCCAGTACCATCCGTGATGAAGGCACGTATCTCGGCAAACGCTGGATCGTCACCTCTCAAGATCGGGCACGCCCACAGGAAGTAGTGAAACGCTACCTTCGCGACGGCGCGCAGATATGTCGTGTTGATGCCAGCCTTCATCACCAGCCGACTCTGCGTACGCTCTCCTTCGCCTCTGTAGACGCGTACGCGAAATTCTCCGCTGAACACAGAGCTAAGCAGAGTCCTGATCTGGAGCGCGTTCGGCGCGTCCTGATTGGTGAAGACCTCATCGTCTTCGAGATACAGTTCCCGGGGCGTTCCCTTTTCCAACCTACGATTAACAACTGCCGTCTTCAGCTCGTCGACTGTCCAGCAGCGCGGGAACGGCACGGATTGCATACTTCCATCCGGCATCTCGAGCACTACCTGCCGAATTGGTCGAGCGACTGGTTGACCTTCCGAATCCGTATAGACCTCACTCTGGGTCTGGTGACTGCGACCAACCGCAGGCATCATCATCGTCGTGGGTTGCTCCGCCTGCATTGCCCTGTACTGAAACGGACTAGCGCTCGGCGCCCGGTGGCGACCCCGAACGCCGAGCAGACTCCGAAGGAAGCCGGTATGCCCGGTTCGGATCAACTCTTCATCGAGAGATCCTAAACGGTTGTTGCAGTCCCGGCATACTTGATTCGCTAGTGTTGTGTTGCCTCGAAATGTCCCAAGCCCACGAGGAATCCAGTGTTCGCGGCTGTCGGCGTCGTTGCGGCAATAGATACATGTGGGCAACTCGGGCAACTCCTAACCCGAAAAAGTCACGGTGTGCGGCTCTCTTTCGTCGGTGCTTGAGAGTAGGTTGATGGATCCGTGTGAGCCGCACGGCTGGCGCGGCCGGCAGATGGCGCGGCACCTGCAGGTCCGGCCAGATCCTGCCCGACAGCTTAGGAACACTCACATAGGAGAACCCCAAAGCTGATGGGTTGACAAAGATCTGGGGAGTTCCTTTTCACGTAGTCACAGAAGTTCCTTATTCAGTTGCCATTTCTACGGGGCGTGTAGGTCCCGGACCGTCGCCTCGTGTTCCGATTTGGCGAGACGCTCTGCCGCCGCCGAAGATCTCGATGGCTCGACGCTTCCACGTGCTCACCTGGTTCGGATGCACCTCGTGCCGAGCGGCGATCTGCTGCACCGTCCGCTCCCCCGCAACGCCTCAAGCGCCACCCGCTTCACCTTAACTCAATCCCAACACCGTTCTGGACGTTCCCGGTTGGAGCGCAGCCCGTCTATCTCTAATTCTAGTGGAAGCCGCCGCCCGGAGAGTCGGCGCCGCGGACGGGCGCGCGGCCGAACACCTCGGCGAACTCCCGCACCAGCACCGGCTCGACGTCGCCCACGGCCAGGTGCCGGCCGGTCAGTACGGCCAGCGAAGTGACGCCTCGGCCGCGGATGCCGCAGGGGCGGATCAGGCTGAAGTAGTCGAGGTCCGTCTCGACGTTCAGCGCGAAGCCGTGGCTGGTGACCCAGCGCGACAGCCGCACGCCGATGGCCGCCAGCTTGTCGTCCCCCACCCACACGCCCGTCAGGCCGCCGACCCGGCCGGCCGCGACGCCGAAGGCGGCGGCGGCCCGGATGAGCACCTCCTCGAGGTCGCGGACGTAGCGGTGGACGTCGCAGCGGTCGGGGCGCAAGTCGAGAATCGGGTAGCCGACGAGCTGCCCGGGGCCGTGGTAGGTGACGTCGCCGCCGCGCGGCGCCTCGTGCACGTCCACGCCGCGCCGCGCGAGCTCGTCCGCGGACGCAAGGATGTTGGCGCGGCTGCGCTGCGCGGCGACGCCCAGGCTGACGACGTGGGAATGCTGCAGCAGGAGCAGCAGGTCCGGCGTGCGGCCCGCCTGGCGTTCGGCGACCAGCCGTCGCTGCAGCGCCAGGCCCTCCCCGTAAGGCACGGTCCCGAGCCGCCGCACCTCGAGGGGGAGCCTCCCGCCGTCCGCGGTCATGACCGACCTCGTTTACAAGAGGCTCTCGTCGAACTGCTCGATCCCGCGCGCGACCGCGGCCATGAACCGGTCCGCGACCGCTCCGTCGATGATCCGGTGATCGAAGCCCAGCGTCAGGTAGGCGCGCAAGCGCACCTCGACCGCGTCGCCGACGGCCACCGGCCGCTTCCCCACCGCACCCACGCCCAGAATGGCGAGCTGCGGCTGGTTGATGATGGGTGTCCCCAGAATCGAGCCGAACGACCCGTGGTTGGTGATGGTGAACGTGCCGCCCGCGACGTCGTCGGGTGTCAGGCGCCTGGTGCGCGCCCGGTCTGCCAGATCGGCGATTGCCCGGCTGAGATCGAGGACGCTCAGCGCCTGCGCCCGCTCGATGACCGGCACGATCAACCCGTCCTCGAGTGCCACGGCGATGCCCAGGCCAACGTCCGCCGGGTACGCGACGGCGTCGCCATCGAGCGTGGCGTTGACGATGGGCACTTCGGCGATGGCATCGACGACGGCCCGGGCGACGAACGACAGATAGGTCAGCTTCGCCCCGGCTTGTTCGTAGTCGGCACGGCGCTGCTCACGCAGGCGTGCGGCGTGCGTGAAGTCGACGTCGAAGACGGTGTGCGCGTGCGCCGCCGTGCGGCGGCTCAGCGCCATATGCTCGGCGATGCGCCGCCGCATGACGGTCAACGGCTCCGTCCGACCGCCGGCCGACCGACGTGCGACGTATTGCAGCACGTCGTCCTTGGTGATGCGGCCGCCGGCGCCGCTGCCCCGCAGCTCGGACGGATCGACGCCGTGTTCCCGGACGAGCCGGCGCACGAGCGGCGACAGGCCGCGCGTGGCCGGTACGTCTGTACCAGCTGCCACAGCGGGAACCGACGGCTGCGAACCGGCGCCGCCGGCGTGCTGCACGCCCGTCGCGTCGGGCGCGCGGGAGGGTGGTGGAGTCGGCGGACCGGCGTCGCCGGCGGTCTGACCGATCACGGCGACGATGCTGTCGATGGGCACCGTTTCGCCCGCCGCCGCCCGAATCTCGGTGAGAATCCCGGCGACGGGCGACGGTACTTCCGCGTCGACCTTGTCGGTCGATATCTCGAAGAGCGGCTCGTCGCGGTCGACGGGCTCGCCGACCGCCTTGTTCCAGCGGACGATGGTGCCTTCCGCAATCGACTCGCCGAGCTGCGGCATCAGGACGTTCGTCGCCATCGCCAGCGAATCTGCTCCGGACCGGCACCGCCTGCGGCAGCTGGCCTCAATCGAACGAGTGGACCCCTAGTTCGGCAGAACCGAGTCCTTGAGCGGCTTCGCGATGCGGGCCTTGACGACCGTCTTGGCGGGAATCTCGATGGCCTCGCCGGTGGCCGGATTACGTCCCATCCGTTTCTGTCGGCTCTGCACGACCAGCTTCACCATGCCCGGCAGCACGAACTCGCCGGAGCGCTTCAGCTCGCTCTCCGACAACTGCTGGAGCTCATCAAAGAACCTGCGGGCATCGGCCCGCGTGATCCCGAGCTGCTCGGCGAAGTGCGAAAAGAGCTCGGACTTGCCCATCCGTCGGGCTTCGGCCATCGGCATCCCCCTAGATGTTGTACGCGCACACGGCCCCGCCGGACGACCACTCACGCGGGCGGTGACGGCGGAGAAAGGTCAGTGAAAACGCGCGTATGTTAACTTGCCCTGATTTCTTGCGTCAAATGGAGCCGCGCCGTCCCGTGTAGGCTGCCCGGCCGCTCGAATGCCGCGGGGACCTTCGCCACGGGCTGCTAGAATCACGCCATGCGGGATGCCGCCATCGAGACGTTCGATAATCCGGCCCCCGAGCGCGACTACGAGATTGTCATCCGGTATCCGGAGTTCACGGCGGTCTGCCCCAAGACGGGGCTTCCCGACTTCGGCGAGATCCGCATCACGTACGTCCCGGACGAGCGCTGCCTGGAGCTCAAGGCGCTCAAGATGTACTTGATCGGTTTCCGCGACCGGGGCGTCTTCTACGAGCGCGCCACCAACGAGATCCTCGACGCGCTGGTGGCGGTCTGCCACCCCCGCCGGATGACGGTGATCGGCGACTTCTCCGTGCGCGGCGGCATGACGACGCAGGTGACCGCCGCGTACGCGCGGTCCTGAGCGAGCGCCAGCCGCGGATGACGGAGCCTCACGACGTGCCGGTCGACGGGGTGCTGGACCTGCACTCCTTCGCCCCACGCGACATCGAGTCGGTAGTCGAGGAGTACGTCCGCGCGGCCGCGGAGGCCGGGCTGGCGGAGATCCGCCTCATCCATGGCCGCGGCATCGGCGTGCAGCGCCGCACCGTGCACGCCGTCCTGCAGCGCCATCCCGCCGTCGAGGCGTTCTGGGACGCGCCCGAGTCGCACCTGGGGGCCACGGTGGCGCGACTCGCGGCCGGCAGCGGCCGGGATCGCGGAGCGAATCCATGACGCACAGTGCCGGGCCGGTGGGAGCGGCGGCGTTTACGACGCGGCTGCTGTTCACGCTCGCAGCGGGCAGCCTGTCCGCCGGCACGGCCGCAGCGGAGTCTCTGCCGGTCCTGGAGATCGAGGCGCCCGACTCGCTGGCAGGCGTGGCGGCGCGCGCGCGGGACTTCGATACGCGGGCTCTGGCCGGTGTCATGGTCCTGACCGGCCTGACGGACGCCGGGGCGCCCATCCGGGTCCGACTGGTGCCGGAGGGGGTCGAGCTCGCACGTAATGCCCCGACCTGGGTCGCAGGCTTCGCGGACGCGTCGCGCGATCTGGTCGTGCTCTTCCCGGAGCGGATCGGGTCGTATCCCTACGGCTCGCTCGAGACCGTGCTGCAGCACGAGGTGGCCCACGTGTTGACGGCGCGCGCCGCCGGAGGCCGCCGCGTACCGCGCTGGTTCAACGAGGGACTGGCCAGCGCCGCCGAGCGGACGTGGGGTCTCGGGGCGCGGTCACGCTTCGCCTGGGAGCTGGTGGCCGGTGGTCGCCTGACGGCCACCGAGCTGGAGGGCCTGTTCGCGCGGGGACCGCGGGACGTGTCGCGTGCCTACGCGCTGTCCGACGCGCTGGTCCGTGACCTGCTGGAACGCTACGGGCCCCACACGCCGGCGCGCATCCTGTCCACGATGGCGCGAGGCGCCCCGTTCGAGATCGCGCTCTACGCAGCCACCGGCGCCCCGGTAGACGCGGTCGTGGCCGCCTTCTGGGCGCGGCACGATGTCTGGAAGTTCTGGGTGAGCTTCGCCGGCCAGCCGTTCGTCCAGTGGTCGCTCATCACACTCCTGGCGCTGGCGGCCATCTGGCGCCACCGGCGGCGCCGGCGCGAGCGGCGGCTGCAGTGGGAGCTGGAGGAACGCGCCGAGGAGCAGGCCTGGGAGGAGCACCGCCGGCGCTACCGGGTGCACTGAAGACGCGCACCGCGCGGCGTCTGCGTTGCCGAAAGCGCCCCCCGCAAGCGGACGCCGGGGGTGCGGCGCGCTAGGAAATCGTCAGCAGCGTGTAGCCGGCGATCACGGTCCCCAGCAGGGCGGCACCGTAGCACACGACGGCAATCGGCGTCCGGCCGCTTCCGTGCACCTGCAGGAGATCGCAGGCCGTATACAGGAAGCGATGCGCCGCGTGGAACAGCGGCAGGAAGATGGCCACGAAGAGATACAGCCGCGCGAGCGGATGCGTGACGAGGCCGTGCAGCGACTCGTAGGTCGGCGCCTCGAACCATCCGAGCGGAAACGCCAGGCCGAAGAGCAGGATGTGGACCGGAAACAGCAGCGCCGACACCATCCCCCCGCCCCCGAAGAGAAACCACAGGAACGGCGTAATCCCCTTGCTTGCCATCTATCCCCTCAGCCCCTCAGAGGACGATCGCGGCGACGACCAGCGACGCGACCACCCACGCCGCGTAGTGCGCGCCCGCGATGACGCGGTCCGGAACCCGCTCTGCGCCCAGGCGCACCCGCATCGTCGTGGGCACCGCGGCAAACCACGTCACGGCGTGGTAGAGCACGGCCGCGAATGCCACGAAACTGAAGGCGACGTACGCGGCGCTGTCCAGCCGCGCCGTGAACGCGGCGTACGCCTCCGGACCCCGACCCACCGCCTGCACCAGCTCCAGCGTCAGCACGGCAAACAGGCCGACGAAGATGCACGTCAGCTCGCGCGCGATGAAGCGGAAGTACGCACCGCTCTGCAGCCACCAGCCGAACGCCAATGGGCGGCGGTAGAGCTTGAGGTCGACGGTCGGCGCCTGAGACGGCCCGCTCACTTCGCACCCCACGGCAACAGCATGGACTTCATCCAGTCGGTCGCAGTCGCCATCTTGTAGAGCTGGATGGCGCTCGCGGGGTCGACGTTCTTGGGACACACTTCCGTGCACTCGCCGACGAAAGTGCAGCCCCACATCCCCTCGTGCTCGTTCAGGACGTCCTGCCGCTGCTCCGCGCCCGCGTCCCGCGAGTCGAGATTGTAGCGCTGCGCGAGCGCGATGGCCGCCGGCCCCGTGAACTCCGGCTCGAGCCCGACCACGGGACAGGCGGAGTAGCACAGCATGCAGTTGATGCACATGCTGAACTGCTTGTAGTCGTCGAGTTCGGCCGGCGATTGGCGGTACTCGGCCACCTCCGCAACCTCCACGTCGTCGCGGATGACCCACGGCTTGACGCGCGAGAGTTTGCCCAGAAAGCTGGTGATGTCGACCACCAGATCGCGGATGACCGGGAAGAACTGCAGCGGCTCGATGCGCACCGGCTCGGACGGCGAGTAGTCGGTCAGCGGCACGGCGCAGGTCAGCTTCGGCACGCCGTTGATCATCATGCCGCAGCTCCCGCAGACACCCATCCGGCACGACCAGCGGAAGGTCAACGAGCCGTCGATCTCGTTCTTGACGTGGTTCAGCGCGTCGAGGACCACCCAATCCTTGTTGTACGGCACCTCGTACGACTGAAACGTAGGCTCGGACTGCTCCTCGGGACGATACCGCGAAACCGTCAGCTTGATTGTCTCCGCCATGTCGCTACCTTCCGTAGACGCGGGCACCCGGCGGCCAGCGCGTGATGGTCACCGGCAGATACGCGATGCGCGCCGAACCGTCCGCCTCGCGGTAGGCGAGTGAATGCGCCAGGTACCGCTCGTCGTTCCGCTCGGGAAAATCCGACCGCTGGTGGGCGCCCCGCGATTCCGTCCGCTCGAGCGCCGACCGCAGGATGACCTCGGCGAGGTCGAGCATGTACTCGAGCTCGAGCGCCGAGATGAGCTCCGTGTTGAACGTCGCGCTCCGGTCGTCGAGCTTCAGGTTGCGCGCCTGCTGGCGCAGGCGGCCGATCGTCTCCGTCCCCTCGGTGAGCCCGGCACCGGTGCGGTAGATGCCCGCACCCGCCTCCATGGCCGCCTGCATCTCGGTGCGCAGACCGGCAATCCGCTCCGTCCCGTTGGACTCCAGCAGGCCGTGCAGCCGCCGTTCCTCGTCACGCACCTGCGCGCTCACGGCCCCGCCGGCGGGCTCCGCCCGGTCCGCGTACTCGGCGGCGGTCCGGCCCGCGCGGGCGCCGAACACCAGGCACTCGGTCAGCGAGTTGGAGCCCAGGCGGTTGGCGCCGTTGAGGCTGACGCACGCCACCTCGCCGGCTGCGTACAGCCCGGCGATGGGGGTGGCCCCGTTGATGTCCGTATGCACGCCGCCCATGATGTAGTGCACGACCGGACGGACGGGAATCAGCTCGCGCACCGGGTCCAGGTTCGCGTACTTCAGGCACAGCTCCCGCACGAACGGCAGCCGCTTGTCGATGACCTGCTCGCCGATTTGCCGGATGTCGAGGTTGACGTAGTGGCCGTACGGCCCCTCGATCGTGCGTCCCTTCTCGAGCTCCTTGACGAACGCCTGCGAAAGGCGGTCGCGCGGCCCGAGCTCCATCGACCGCAGCACCGGCTTCGGCTCCGGCTTGCCGAGGTCGTAGTCCTGCAGATAGCGGTAGCCGTCCTTGTTGACCAGCCACCCACCCTCGGCCCGCGCGGCTTCGGTGATCAGGATGCCCGTCTGCGGGAGCCCCGTGGGGTGGTACTGGACGAACTCCATGTCCTTGAGCGGCGCGCCCGCCCGGTAGGCGAGCGCCATCCCGTCGCCGTTCTTGATGTTGGCGTTGGTAGTGAACGGGAAGACCTTGCCGCAGCCGCCGGTGCACAGAATCACGGCCTTGGCGGCGATGCTGTGGATCCGGCCCGTGGCGATCTCGATGGCGACCACGCCCAGGCAACGTCCCTCGTCGACCAGCAGCTTCGTGACGAACCACTCGTCGTAGCGCTTGACGCTCTTGTATTTGAGCGACGTCTGGAACAGCGTGTGCAGCATGTGGAAGCCGGTCTTGTCGGCTGCGAACCAGGTCCGCTTGACCTTCATGCCGCCGAACGGCCGCACGGCGACGGTGCCATCCGGCTCCCGGCTCCACGGGCAGCCCCAGTGCTCGAGCTGCACCATCTCGCGCGGCGCCTCCTCGACGAAGGCTTCCACGACGTCCTGGTCGCACAACCAGTCGGCCCCGGACACGGTGTCGTAGGCGTGCGCGTCCGTGCTGTCCTCGGCCTTGATCACCGCCGCCGCGCCCCCTTCGGCCGCCACGGTGTGGCTCCGCATCGGGTACACTTTCGACACGACGGCGACATCCAGATCCGGTCTGGCCTCGGCCGCGGCGATGCTCGCGCGCAGACCGGCACCGCCGCCGCCGACAATCAACAGGTCGCAAGAGAACTCAGCCATTCGCTCTTCTGTAGGACGCGCCCGCCCGCAGGCGCAACAGTCCTCCAGGATAGTCCACGCGGCTTCGTTCCAGCAAGGCGAAGGTCGGTCAGGAGCCGCGGAAACGGGACGGGACCATGAGGTCGAGCGCGGGATCGTCCTGCTCTTGGAGGACCAGGTCGGCAACCAGTGCCGCCGTCAGCGGCGCGAGCAGAATACCGTTGCGGTAGTGACCGGTGGCGAAGACGAGGCCGGGCACGCGCGCCGACGGTCCGACGACCGGCAGTTCGTCTGGCGTGGCCGGCCGCAGGCCGACGCGCGCCTCGCGGAACCACGCCCCGCCCACCCCCGGGATGATGGCCTGCGCCCTCTCCAGGAGCTGCCGCACCCCGGTCACGGTAACCCGCTCCTCGAAGCCCACGTCCTCTATCGTCGCCCCGGCCAGCACGGTGCCGTCGGTCCACGGCACCAGGTAGCAGTGTGCCGCCCAGACCACGCGCGACAACGGGCGCGCCGGCCAGCCCAGGTGCAGCAGCTGGCCGCGCACGGGGCGCACGGGAATCGTCTCGGCGTCCTCGATCTCCACCTGGCCGGACCAGCTCCCGGCCGCCAGCACGACCCGCTCGCAGGCCACTACGTCGCCGCCTGTCTCGACGCGCAAGTCGCTGCCCTGGCGCGACACCCGCGCCACCGCCGTGGAGGTGACGAACTTCACGCCGTGGGCTCCGCCGGCGCGCTGCAGCGCGCCGGCCAAGTCGCTGGCGCCGACGAACCCGTGCGGATGCACCAACAGGCCGCCGGCGATGTCGTCCGCGAGCCGAGGCTCGGCCTCCCGCAGAGTCGCCCCCGCGAGCACGTCGACCGGCACCCCGGCCGCGCCGTACGCCCGCCCCTTGGCCTGCAGCCGGGCGAACGACGCCTCGCCGTCCGCGACCTCGAGGGTGCCGCTGCGCACATACTGCACCGGGGTGCCCGAATCCTCGACGACGCGGGCGACGAACTCGTCGTAGAGCGCCAGGCTGCGCGCACCGAGGTCGACCAGCGGGCGCGCGTGTGCCTCGAGATACGGCGCCAGCACGCCGGCCGATGCCTGGGTGGCGCCCTGCCCCACCTCGCGGCGGTCGATTACCTGCACGCGGGCACCGCGGCGTGCCAGCTCGTAGGCCACCGCGCATCCGATGATCCCTGCACCGATGACGACGACCTGAGAGGTCCGCGCCATGTCTTCAGATCATGGCAGCCAGCGTGCGATGGCGATGCACAGGCTCGGCAGGCCGTAGAACAGCAGAGCCACCCAGACGACGGTCAGCTTGCGCGACCGCAGGGCCAGCCGCGTGACCCCGCGGGCCACATCGAGAGGCACGCGTCGGATGGCCCGCAAGGGATAGATGATCGCCAGTCCGCTGAGGTTGAAGAGCAGGTGCACGAGCGCTATCTGGAGGCCCTCGGCAGCGTGCGGCCCGGAGACGGCCAGCGCCGCGAGCAGCGCCGTGACGGTGGTCCCGATGTTCGCACCGATCGTGACGGGGAAGGCCTGCTCCAGCCGCAGCAGACCGGCGCCACCGAGCGGCACGAGCACGGACGTCGTGATCGAGCTCGACTGCACCATCGCCGTCACCGCCGCGCCGATGAGAATGGCGAGCACGGCGCTGCGCCCGAGGGCATTGTTCACCGTGCTCTCCACCCGCGTATGGAGGGCGGTCCGCAGCACCTTCACGAGCAGGAACAGGGCAAAGAAGATGAAGATGCCGCTGACGGCGATCAGGAAGACCGCCTGCGCCTGCGGCGCCGCGAGCACGGCCGCGGCCAGCGCCGCGAACGGCGCGAACCCCGCGTTCAGCGCAGTCTCGAGCGGGCTCTCGTAGGCGACCCCGCCGACGCCCCCCAGCGATGCGGCCAGCCACACGGCCGTCTGACGGAGATAGCCCGTCGCCAGCTCGAACGGCAGGAGGATGAGCACGCTGAAGTAGTTGAAGGTGTCGTGGCAGATGGCCACCGGGAACGCCCGCTCGAACTCGTCCCGGCGTCCCAGGTGGGCCAGCGACACGACCGTGGCGGTCACCGTCGTGCCGATGTTGGCCCCCATCACCATCGGGACGGCGTTGGCGAGCGGCAGCGGATGCTCGGGCGCCGCCACCAGCGCCACGATCATCGACGTCGTCACCGACGAGCTCTGGACCAGCGTCGTCGCCAGCAGGCCGACCAGGAGACCGACGAGCGGGTTCTCGGTGGCTGCGAAGAAGCTGCCGATCAGATCCTCGCCGAGCAGCCTGAACCCGGAGCCCAACCCCTTGACGCCAATCAGGAACACGAACAGCAGCAGCAGTGCCGTGGCAATGCGGGGGAGCAGCGTGGGCGAGGGGCCCTCGAATCGTCGCGCTGGCGTCGGCAAGCGAGTTCATTATATGCGAGCAGACCGGCCCCGAATGTGAGGCCTGGGGCGCCGCATTTGCCCATGCTATAGTTCGGCCGTGCGGCAGGATGAGATCACCGAGGCGGTGCTCTCACGGCAGGAAGTCGTGCGCCATCTCCGGGGCGGCGGGGGCGAATCGGCCCATCAGGCGGAGCAGCGGGTCCACGGCTACCTGCACGAGCTGCGCACCACCCAGCGCTACCGGATGTACCGCGCCCTGCAGCATCCGCTCTACCCCATCCTCCGCAAGATCGACCGTCGGCAGGAACATGTCGAGCGCGCGCAGGCCGCGGTGGGCGCGGGCCGCCGCATCATCTACGCCTCGAACCACAAGAGTCATCTCGACTATCTCGTCCAGCCGCTCGTCCTCGACGACCACGGTATCCGTCCGCCGGTAATCGCGGCCGGCATCAACCTGTTCGGCGGCCCGCTCGCCTGCCTGCACCGGCACGTGACCGGCGCCATCCCTATCCGTCGCGAGATGCGGGATCCGGCGTACCTGGCCACCCTGAAGGCGTACGTCTCCGAGGTGCTGCGGCGGCACGACCTGTTCCTCTACCCGGAGGGTGGGCGCAGCTACAGCGGCGAGCTGCAGCCGTTCAAGACCGGCCTGCTGCACGCGGCCGCGCAGGCGCGCCGGGCCGATGCGGTCGTCGTGCCGGTCGCCGTCGCCTACGACTTCGTTCTGGAGGACGTCGTCCTGGCACGCCAGCGGGTCAAGCGCCGCCAGCGGCCGTTCGCACTCGAGGTGGCCGAGATGGCCCGCTGCGCCGTGGGCCACCAGAGCCGGGCAGTCGTGAGCTTCGGCGCGCCGATTCTGCTCGGTACGTACGACCCGGACTGCCGACGCTCGATCGTGCAGCTCGCCCGCCGCCTGCGGTCCGAGATCGGACGGCTCGGCAAGGTGCTGCCGGCCGCGCTCGTGTCGGCGGCGATGCGCCCCGCGCTGGGGCGGTGCGAGCTCGAGGAGCGGATCGACCAACTGCTGGAGATCCTGCGCATGGCCGGTGCCAACCTCGACGTGCGGACCGGCAGCGCGGCCCTCGACGCCGCGGCCGAGCCGCTGGCGGCGCGGGGCATCATCGTCATCCAGGGCACCCGCTACCGCATCCGGCAGCGCGGCGTGCTCCGTTACTACACCCGCTCCCTCCGCCACCTGCTGCACGATCGCGGACGCTCCGCCCTGACGCACTAACCGGTCGAGGCCCGATGCGGGACGCGCTGTCGCGAGCCTTCTTCCTGGCACTCGCACGCAGCACTCTGCTCAAGACCGGCGCCTCGCGCTACGGCATGCGGGGTTCCGGCGGCTTCGCCCGGCGCTTCGTGGGCGGCGAGACCCTCGACGAGGCACTGCGCGTCGTCGAGGATCTCGACCGTAGCGGCTTCACGCACACGCTGAACTACCTGGGCGAGCACGTGACCTCGGCCGCGGTGGCGCGCGGCGCGACCGAGGACTACCTGGAGATCATCGAGCGCGTGGGCGCCGCCGGCCTGCCCTGCAAGATCTCCCTGAAGCTCTCGCAGATCGGTCTGGAGCTCGACCGCGTGCTGTGCGCCGACAACCTGCGCCGGATCCTGACTGCGGCCGCGGAGCGGGACGGGTTCGTCCGCATCGACATGGAGGGCTCGTCCACCGTCGACGCGACGCTGGGGCTCTTCGAGACCGTGTGGCACGAGGGCCTGCGCAACGTCGGCGTCGTGCTGCAGGCCTACCTCCACCGCACCGCGGCGGATCTTCGCCGGGTCCTGGCGCTGGGCGCCCGCGTGCGCCTCTGCAAGGGCGCGTACAGGGAACCCTCGGAGGTCGCCTACCAGGACCGGGCGGACGTCGACGACGCGTTCCTGCGCCTGGTTCCCGTGCTGCTGGCCGAGGGCCGCGCGCCCGCGATAGCAACGCACGACCGGCGGGCAATCGACGCGGCCTGCCACTTCGCCGCGGCGCACGGCATCGGAACCGACCAGTTCGAGTTCCAGATGCTCCTCGGCGTGCGCCGGGACTTGCAGGCCGAACTGCGCGACCGCGGCTACCCGGTGCGCATCTACGTTCCGTTCGGCCGCGAGTGGTTCCCGTACTTCATGCGGCGGCTGGCGGAACGGCCGGCCAACGTCGCCTTCGTCGTGCGCAGCCTGCTGCGCGAACAGCAGGGCGACCCGCCCGGCGTCAGTCCACCCAGTCGGCGATGAAGATGTTGGTGTCGCCCTCCGCCGCGGCGTTCCGGTTCGAGGCGAAGATGAGTTTCGTCCCGTCGGGCGAGAACATCGGAAAGCCGTCGAACACGTCGGTGAACGTAATCTGCTCGAGGCCGGTGCCGTCGAGGTGGACCATGAACAGGTCGAAGTTCCGGCCGGCCGGGTTGTGCAGATTCGACGAGAAGATGATGCGCTCGCCATCGGGATGCCAGTAGGGCGCGAAGCTGGCCCCGCCGAAGTCGGTCACCTGCCGCAGGTTGCTCCCGTCGGCGTCCATGACGAACACCTCGGTCGACGTCGGGCGCCAGAGCCCCTCGTCGAGCAACCGTTTGTAGTCGTCGTACTCCTCGCCGTCCGGGATCTCCCGGCCGCGGAAGATGATCTGCGAGCCGTCGGGCGAGAAGAACGGCCCGCCGTCCGGCCCCTGCCGGTGCGTCAGGCGGCGCACGCCCGAGCCGTCGCCGTTCATGGAGTAGATCTCCATGTCGCCGTCACGCACGCTCGTGAAGACGATGCGGCCGTGCGGCCCGACGGTGGCCTCGGCGTCGTATCCGGGCTCGTCCGTCAGCCGTGTCAGCCCGCTGCCGTCCGGGTTCGCGCGGAAGATGTCGAACGTGTCGTAGATGGCCCAGACGTAACCCATGCGAAAGCTCGGCGGCGGCGGGCAGGCGGCGTCGCCCAGGTGCGTCGACGCGTAGAGGATGGCGTCGCCGCCCGGGTAGAAGTAGCCGCAGGTGGTGCGGCCGTCGCCGGTGCTCACCATTTGCTGGTTGGAACCGTCGAGGTCCATGCGAAAGATCTGGTCGCACGGCACGCCCGCGCGAGTCGACTGGAAGATGATCTGCGACCCGTCGAACGAGAAGTAGGCCTCGGCGTTCTCGCCCCCGAAGGTGAGCTGACGGATGTTCGCGAGGCGGACTTCGTCGCCGGCCACCTCCTCCTGGGCAACCGTGTCGCCCGCGGCCAGCAGCGCGAACAGCAGCGACAGCGCAATCGGCGTCCTCCGGACGCGGGGGCGGTTCGACATCGGTTCAATCCTTCCTTTCGTGCGAGTCCGAGGCGCTATTGTCGCCCGACCAGCTCCAGCAAACCAAGCGTGAGCCACGGCACATAGGTGATGACGAGCACGCCGATGCCGAGGATGACGAGCAGCGGCACCGACGCGCGGTACACCTGCAGCAGCGGGCGGTCGAAGCGGTAGGAGGCCAGGAACAGGTTCAACCCGACCGGCGGCGTCAGGTACCCGAGCTCCAGGTTCGCGATGAAGATGATGCCCAGGTGCACCGGATCGATGCCGTAGGCGGCCCCGATCGCGCTGATGAGCGGCACCACCACGACGATGGCCGAGAAGATGTCCATCAGGCAGCCTACGATGAGCAGGAACACGTTGAGCGCCAGCAGGAACACCAGCGGCGACTCGATGCGCGCCTGCGTCCACTCGAGCAGCCTGAACGGGATGTCGACGTCGACCATGTAGGCGGTGAAGCCCTTGGCGACTGCCAGGATGATGAGCACGCCGCCGACCAGCACGACGCACTCGCGGAGCGCCTGCTGCAGGCCGGCGCGCAGCCGAAAGTCGCGGTGGACGGCGCCCGTGACGAGGGCCGCGTACAGCGCCGACAGCGCGGCCGTCTCCACCAGCGTCGCCCGCCCGCTGAGCAGCGCGCCGAGCACGACCAGCGGCAGCGCCAGCTCCCACTTCGCCGCCCACAGTGCGCGGCGCGCCTCCGTCCCCTCGAACGTGTGGCGGCCCGCGCCGGTCAACAGACCCTCGCGCATGCCCCAGGCCGCCACCAGGGCAATGAGCAGCAGCCCGGGCAGGATGCCGCCGATGAACAGGTTCTCGGGTGCCGTCTGGGCGACGATGGCGTACAGGATGAGCGGCATCGCCGGCGGCAGCAGCAGCCCCAGCGAACCCGACGCGGTCAGCAGGCCCACCGAGAACCGGTCGCGGTAGCCGTCCTTCAGCAGGGCGGGCAGGAGCAGTCCGCCGAGCGCCAGGATGGTGACGCCCGAACCGCCGGTGAAGATGGTGAAGAACGCGCACACCACGGCGCAGACGATGGCCGTCCCGCCCGGCAGCCAGCCGACTAGCGCCCGGAACACGCGCAGCAGGCGCTCGGACGATTGCCCCTGTGCCAGGATGAAGCCGGTCAGCGTGAACAGCGGTATGGACGGCAGGTGCGGCTCGGTCGCCAGGTCGTAGGCGTAGAGCGGCACGGCCGCCGGGTCGAAGGCGTCGACCAGGTAGAGCAGCACCGCCGCGCCGGCCAGCACCGTGAAGATGGGCGCGCCCGCCAGCGCCGCCAGCACGACCAGCAGCACCCAGGGCCAGCCCGCGCCGCCGGCCAGGATGCACGACCCGTCCTCGCCCGCGGCGCATGCCGCACCCGTCCCACTCAGCCACACGCCGGCCAGCAGACCGAGCCCCGCGACCGCGCGCGCGCCCCAGCCCCCGGCCCGCCACGCCAGGCGCACGGCGACGACGCCGAAGGCCAGCGGCAGCACGAGCTGGAAGGCCCACGAGGGAATGCCGAGCGCGATGTCGCCGCCGACCTCCATCTCGATGGCCACGACGTCGATGGCCGACCACGCCAGCAGCGCCGTGACGGCGCAGCCGACCGTGGCCGCAAACGCCCGGGCCGCCCGCCGCGCCGCGCCGTCCGGGATGAACGTCGCCGTGGCCAGCGCAATCAGCTTGTCCTGCCGCGCCGCGATGCCGGCCCCCAGAAACGCCACCCACAGGGTGAGGTGCTGCACAAAGGGAATGGAGCCGGGAATGCCGCCTGTCAGGAATGGCCGCACGACGATCTCGGCCAGTGGCAGCAACGCCATCAACGCCAGCGCTGCCGCCGCCGCCAGCTCCTCCGTCCGGTGCAGGCCGCCGAGGACCCGCCGCAGGAGTCCCGCCGCGCTATCCTGAAGGGATCGATTCATCTGAACGGTCTGCCCATCCAATCGGACGTGTGAGAGTCGACGCGCTCACCGCAGGCCCATGTTACCCCGCCGGCCGGGAAGGGAACCATGCCGCGCAGTCGCCCGATGGACCGCCCCGGAGTTGTAGACATGGATGTCGACATAAGCCAGGACGCAGCGACCGGTGTAGAGCTCGGGATACTGAAAGCGCTGGCCGACGAAAGCCGGCTGACCATCCTCGGGCTCGTCGCCCGGCAGGAGCGGAGCGTCTCCGAGCTCGCTGCGCTGCTGGCGGTGAAGGCGTCCACCGTCTCGCACCACCTCGCGAAACTGAGGGACGCCAGGCTGGTCGGCATGCGGTCGGCCGGCACCACGCACTACTACCGGCTCGACACGACGGGCCTCGCGACACTGCGAGCGAGCCTCCGAACACCCGCGCGCATCGCGTCGCTGGCGGCGGGTGCAGCAGGCGTCGGCATGGACGCGGCCGAGACGAAAGTGCTCGCCAACTTCCTCGAGGGCGAGCGGCTGAAGGAGATCCCCGCCAGTCTGAAGAAGCGGCAGGTGATCCTGCGCTGGCTCGTGGAGGACTTCGAGCCGGGTCGCGACTACGCCGAGAAGGAGGTCAACGCGATCATCGGGCGGCGCCATCCCGACTTCGCGACGCTGCGCCGCGAGTTGATCGTCGGCGGGCTGCTCACGCGCGCGAAGAGCATCTACCGCCGCGCCTGACGCGACGCACCGGCGCGGCGACTTGCCCCCTGACCCCGTCGCCTCGCGGCCCGCGTGGCACCCGACCGCCTCTGCAGGAGTCCGGGTCTCGACGGGCAGGCTCAGTCGGCCCGGAACGCGCTGCGCGCGGCGAGGGCGGCGTCGTAGATGTCCGCCGGCACGCGGTCGCCGCGCCACGTGGCGGTCAGCGTGTCGACCACGACCCGCAGCATGGCGACCTCGGGCTCCCCGACGGCGGACAGCATCAGTCCCCGCTTCTGCATCTCGGCCACCGCCTCCGCGTCCTGGCGAGGCACCTCGTCGAAGAGGAACGCCTGCATCTCGGCCGCCGCTGCCAGCAGCGCCTGCTGGTCGGCGGCGTCGATGCGGCCCCAGGCGCGCTCGGTCATGACGGTGGCGCCGAAGACCGGGCTGAGCGGGATGTCGAGCATGTGCGACGTCTGGCGATACCACTGGAAGACGAGCGCGCCGTAGGGCGGGCTGGGATAGGCATCGATCAGCCCGGTGTTGAGCCCCATCAGCACGTCAGTGAGCTCGAGCGGCACCGGCTGGAAACCGTTTTCCTTGTACCACTGCACCATGCCGTCGTCGCCGGCCGCCGTGTAGAGGTTCGCCGCCTGCAGGTCGGGAATGCTGCGAATCGGGTTCGCGGAGAAGATATGCGCCCAGCCGCCGTGGCCCCAACCGAGCAGCACCAGGCCCTGCTCGGCAAGCTTCTCGCGGTACAGCGGCGTGAGCGCCTCGAGCACGTGCACCGCCTCGGCGTCCGAGGCGAAGAAGAACGGGATGCCGAAGACGTTGAACGCCTCGTCGACCTCGGTCAGGCCGGGCAGCGTAAGGGCCGCCACCTGGGGATTGTTCAGGCGCATCCGCCGGATGATGGTCGACTCGTCGCCGGTGGTGCCGCGCACCTGCAGACGCACGCGCCCGTCGGTGGCCTCCTGCCAGTCGGACGCCATCTGCTTGAGAGCCTGGTCCCAGACCGAGTTGGCGGGCAGGATGGTGCCCAGGCGGAGGTTGGCGCGCTGCGCGTCGAGCAGCGCGGGGCTGGCCAGCAGCACGAGAGCGACAGCGAAACGCAACGTCTTCATGGTCGGTTCTCCGCATCATCGTCGAGCTCGTCGTCGAACGGCTCGAAGAACAGGTCGTCGATGTGGTCGAGCAGCACCCGGGCCCGCCGCTGCGCGACGAGGTTGAGCAGGCGGTTGCTCGGCTCCTCGTCGGGATCGATGGCGATGGCGGCCTGCAGCAGCTCCCGGAACTCCTCGCGGTTCTCCTCGGCCACGGCCACGCCGGTCGCCAGCGACACGTAGGCGCCTGCGTCCCGGCCCTCGGACAGTTCGACCACGCGGGCGAAGTGCTCGCGCGCCCGCACGTACGACCCGCCCATGGCCTCCCCCACCGACTCGAGTGTGATGAACGCGGCGTGCAGCGCGCCCCGCTCGAAGTCCTCGTCGAGCGCCAGCGCCCGGTCGAGCAGGGCGCGTGCGGCCGGCAGGTCGGCCACCAGGGCCGGCTGGTCGAGCCCGAGCGAGATGGCCAGCAGCCACGCGCCGCCCAGGTAGTACAGACTCTCGACATCCTCCACATCGAAGACCGCCGTCGCCGTCTCGGGCTCCGCGCGCAGGCGCGCGGCGATGCCGGGGTGGTCGAGCTCGACGTTGCGCAGCCCGTAGTCACGCGCCCGCAGGTACATGCGCCGCGCCCGGGCATTCAGGGCCGTGGCCCGGCGGTAGTCGTCCCACTCGGCGATGGCCGCGTCCGCCTGCAGGAACGCGTTGGCGTAGAGCAAGAAGCCGGTGTTGGCGAAGAGCAGGACGTCCTGCCGGTCGGGGTCGGCGTCCAGGATCGACTCGATCGTCTTGAGCAGGAACGGCAGGGCCGCGCGTACGACCTCCGGGTCTTCCTCGGAGAGGTAGACGGCCGGGTTGACCAGCGTCGGCAGCACGGCGTTGACCGCCATCGAACGCAGCGAGCAGCCCGCGAGCACCGCGGCCAGGAGCGCGGCCACGGCCGGCCGGACCGTTTGCCTGAGGATCTGCTTCATGCCGCCCGCAACCGTGCAACAGGGAATCATAGCAGCTTGCGGTGGGCGCTCAGGCGGCGCGGCGAACGCGCGGGGTGGGCGGTTCGAAACGGCGGGCCCCGTCAATCCGCGGGGTTTGCACCACGAAGCGTCGGCGAACTCCGTTCGGCCGCCGTCTCAAGTGATAGGCTGGCTGAAGACCGCCGGCGGGCTCGCGGCTCGCCGTTGCGGCGGCGCACTCGCCGCGCGACGGGCACGCCAGCGAGCCGATCGGCAACCCTGTCCAGCATGCGCAGCACCGCGGCCCGGCCCCATTCGCGACCGATGACCGGCTTCGCCCGCATACCAGCGGGATGGTTCCTCATGGGGAGCGCCGCGGGACAGGCCGACGAGGCGCCCGTGCACCGGGTCTGGGTGGACGCGTTCGAGCTGGCCGTGGACCCGCTGACGCGCGGCGAGTACGCACGCTTTTTGGCGGCCACGGGCCGCGCGGCACCGCGCGAGTGGGACAATCCCTGCTTCGCGGCGGCGGATCTGCCGGTGGTGGGGGTGAGCTGGAACGATGCGGTCGTCTACTGTCTGTGGCGGTCGTCGCTGGGCGGCAGGCCGGTGCGGCTGCCGACCGAAGCCGAGTGGGAGCGGGCTGCCCGCGCCGGGCGCGAAGGGGAGCGCTACCCGGGCGGCGACACGATACCGGCCTGGGTACCGCAGGGCGGCCGGGGACCGCGGGACGGGCCCTGGCCGGTGGCGCTCGGTCCACTGAACGCCTTCGGGGTCCGCGGCATCGCCGCCAACATCCACGAGTGGTGCGCGGACTGGCATGCACGCGACTACTACGACCGTTCGCCCGACCGCAACCCGGCGGGGGCGGCGAGCGGACACCGGCGCGCCTCGCGGGGCGGCTCGTGGCGGCACACGGTGACCATCAGTCGCCTCGCGGCCCGCAGCAAGCTCGATCCGGCGTTCCGCTACACGGACTACGGTTTCCGCGTCGCCTGCGACGTTTGACGCCCCGAGGATCGATGGCCGACGAGCTGGACCTCGCGCTGGACGTGGCCCGCGCGGTGCGCGACGCAGGCGGACGCGCGCTCATCGTCGGCGGTTGGGTGCGCGACCGGCTTCTGGATGTCGAATCGCCGGCCGGCCGCTCGGTGCCCCCCGCGTCGCCGCGCGTCGACATCGACCTCGAGGTCTACGGCCTCGCGGCCGACCGCCTGCAGGCCGTGCTGGCGCGGTTCGGTCCCGTCAACAGCGTCGGTGCCAGCTTCGCCGTGTTCAAGCTCGGGTCCCTCGATGTCTCGCTCCCGCGCACCGAGTCGAAGGCCGGCCGCGGCCACCGCGGATTCACTGTCACGGGCGACCCCGCGCTGCCGCCGGCGGAGGCCGCCCGCCGGCGCGACTTCACCGTTAATGCCATCGCCTTCGACCCCCTGCGCAATGAGTACCTCGACCCGCACGGGGGACGCGCCGACCTGGCCGCCCGCCGCCTACGCATGGTCGACCCGTCGACGTTCGGCGACGACAGCCTGCGCGTGCTGCGCGCGGTGCAGCTCGCGGCGCGCCTGGGCTTCGACGTCGATGCGCCGACGCGGGCCGTGTGCCGCTCGATCGCGCTCGACGACCTGCCGGCCGAGCGGGTGTGGGGCGAGCTGGAGAAGCTGCTGCTGCAGGCCCGGCGGCCGTCGCCCGGCTTCGAGCTTGCGCGCGAGATCGGCGTCGTCGAGCAGCTCTTCCCCGAGCTGGCAGCGCTCGTCGGCTGCCCGCAGGAACCGGAGTGGCATCCCGAGGGCGACGTCTGGGTGCACACGCTGCTGGTCGTGGACGAGGCCCGCTGCCGCATCGACGACCTGCCCCGGCCGCAGCGGGTCGCGGTGATGCTCGGCGCCGTCTGCCACGACTTCGGCAAGCCGGCCACGACCGCGTACCTGGACGGCCGCATCCGGTCGCTGAACCACGAGGAGATGGGCGTGGCGCCCGCCACGGCATTCCTCGACCGGCTCGGCATCCGTACGCTCGACGGCTACGACGTGCGCAGGCAGGTGCTCGGCCTCGTGGCACACCACCTGAAGCCGGGCATGTGGCGCACCGCCCGCGACGGCGTCGGCGACGGCGCGTTCCGGCGGCTGGCGCGCAAGGTGGACCTGGAGCTGCTGGCGCGGCTGGCGCAGGCCGACTGCCGCGGCCGCACCGGCGACTTCGACTGCTCGGCGATGGACTGGTTCCTGGAGCGGGCCCGCGGTCTCGGCGTCGAGCACGCGGCGCCGGCGCCGCTGCTGCTCGGGCGCCACCTGCTGCAACTCGGTCTCGCGCCCGGCCCGCGCATCGGGCGCATTCTGGCGCAGGTCTACGAGCGCCAGCTCGACGGCGAAGTCACGACGCTGGATGAGGCGCGGACGGCTGCCCGCGCGCTGCTGGAGACCGGCGACGGGGACGCCGGGGACGCGGCCGGCGCGCGGGCCGCGGCATCGTAACTCACGTCGGCGCGTCACCGGCCGCCTTGCGCAGCAGGTCGGCGAGCGCCGCCGGCGCAACGTTGCCTCCGCTTACGACGGCAACGCTGAGGCCGCCGGCCGGCGGTGCCGCGCCTGCCAGAGCCGCGGCGGTGGCCGCCGCGCCGCTCGGCTCGGCCACCAACTTGGCGTGACGGCACAACCAGGCCACGGCCCGCTCGATTGCCTCGTCCTCCACCTGCACGACGTCGTCCACGAGCACCTGTGCTGCGGCGAACGTCAGGTCGCCGGGACGCACCGGCAGCAGGCCGTCGGCCACGCTGGCGGTCCGCTCGAGGGTGACCGGCCGGCCGGCCGCGAGCGACGCTGCCAGGCAGGCCGCGCCCACCGGCTCCACCCCGATGACCTGCGCCGCCGGGTGCGCCTGCTTGACGGCTACTGCCACGCCCGCCAGCAGCCCGCCGCCGCCGACCGGCGCGTACACGCGGGCCGGCGGGCCGGCGTCCTCGACGATCTCGCGGCCGACGGTCGCCTGTCCGGCGATGACGGCAGGATGATCGAAGGGCGGAATCATCACGAGCCCGCGCATCCGTGCCTCGCGCTCGGCGCGAACCCGGCGCTCGACCGACGTGGTGCCTTCGAACAGCACCTCCGCGCCGTAGGCGCGGGCGCCGGCCACCTTGACGGCCGGCGCCGTCCGCGGCATGACCACGACGGCCGGGATGCCCACGGCGCGCGCGGCGCAGGCGACCGCCTGCGCATGGTTCCCCGAGGAGTACGTGATCACGCCGCCGCCGCGCTCGGCCGGCGACAGGCCGGCGACCATGTTGAACGCGCCGCGCAGCTTGAAGGAGCCGGCGACCTGCAGGTTCTCGCATTTGAGCCGCAGCGGCCGGCCCGCGGCGCGCGAGGCATCGAGGAGCGGCGTGCGGACGACCGTGCCGCGTATGCGCGCGGCCGCCGCGTCGATGTCGGCGCCTGAGATGACGGTCACAGACCTCCTATACTGGCAGCCATGCTGCGGGTGCTGCCGGCCGCGGCGGCCATGCTGCTGGGGGCGGCGGCGCCCGCCGCGGCCCAGGACGACGAGCCCATCGGGCGCTTCGTGGCCGATCTGCGCGGCTCATTCGTGCGCTTCGGCCAGCCGACGGGCCTGGCCCGCGCCCACGGCTTCCGGCCGCGCGTGACGCCGTCCGTGGGGATTGGCGTGGACGCGGGGCTGCACGTCTACCCGTTCCGTTGGCGCTTCGCCACCCTCGGCCTCGGCGCCGGCTACCATGCGTCGTTCGGCGACCGCAGCGCACACCCGGACGATGTCGACCCGGACGGCCCCACGCTCCGCAAGACGTTCCGGGCCGTGTCGCCGCAGCTCTCGCTCAACTTCGGGGGACGCGACGGCTGGAGCTACCTGAGCGGCGGCATCGGCGCGTCCCGGCTGGCGCTGTTTCCCCGCACCGGCGAGCCGCCCGCGGAACAGTTCGCCCGCACCCTGAACTACGGCGGCGGGGCGCGCTGGTTCGTCAATCGGCACGTGGCGTTCTCGCTCGACCTGCGTTTCCACACCGTCAGCCCGATCGAGTCGACCGGCACCGGGCCCGGATCGCCGCGCGTGACGCTCATGGTGCTGAGCGTCGGCGCGTCGTTCAAGTAGCCGGGCGCCGCCGCAGCACGCACGCCCCGATTCGCCATAATGCTCTCATGAGGCGGGATACGCTGCTCGATTTTTTCGACGACCGTATCCGTTCCGCGGCGGACTTCGTCGTCCACGACGACGGCTACCGTGCGCATCGGTACACGTACGACGATATCCGCCGCGCCGCCTTCGCCTTCGCCCGCCGTCTGGAACGCAACCACGTCGGGCCGGGCGACAGGGTCGTGATTTGGGGCGAAAACTGCCCGGACTGGCTCGCGGCGATGTGGGGCTGCCTGCTCGCGCGGGCTGTGCTGGTCCCGGTGGATTTTCGCGCCTCCGGCGATCTGGTGGCGCGTGTCGCGGCAATTGTCGACGCGCGCGTGGCCTTGATCGGCGAAGGCCTGCAGGCCAGGGTCGACCGCGCCGGCGTCGAGGTCTGGCCGCTGCGGCAGCTCGTCACGGCACGCGGCGGCAACGACGGCGACCCGGACGGGCACCGGGACCGCGGCGCGCCCGACGATCTGGCCGAGATCATCTTCACATCGGGCGCGACCGCCGATCCGAAGGGGGTACGGCTGACCCACCGCAACATCCTCGCGAACGTGGTCCCCGTCGAGAACGAGGTGCTCAAGTACCGCCGCTACGCCCGCCCGTTCGCCCCGTTGCGGTTCCTCAACCTGCTGCCCCTCAGCCACATGTTCGGCCAGGCGCTGGCCACGTTCATTCCGCCCCTGCTGTCGGGGATCACGGTCTTCATGCGCGGCTACAACCCGGCCGACATCGTGCGGCAGATCCGCCGCCGGCGGGTGTCCGTCGTCGTGTGCGTGCCCAAGATCCTGGAGCTGCTGCGCGACTACGTCCTGCACCTTGCTCCGGAGGTTGCCCACGAGCATCCGCCGGCCAACGTCGTCCGGCGCTGGTGGCGCTACCGGCGCGTCCACCGCCTGTTCGGTTTCAAGTTCTGGGCCTTCGTCGTCGGCGCCGCGCCGCTCGATCCCGAGCTCGAGGCGTTCTGGTCGCGGCTGGGCTTTCTGGTAGTCCAGGGCTACGGGCTCACGGAGACGGCGCCCATCGTGACCCTCAACCACCCGTTCCGCACACGGCGAGGCACAGTCGGCCGGCCGATCGGGGGGGTCGACGTGAAGCTCGCGGCGGACGGCGAAATCCTGGTGCGGGGGAACAACGTCACCGCCGGCTACTACAACGCCGCGGGCGAGACCGCCGCCGCGTTCGACGACGGCTGGTTCCGGACCGGGGACATCGGGGCCTGGGACGCGGCCGGCAACCTGACCGTCAGGGGCCGTAAGAAGGAGGTGATCGTAACCCCCGAGGGGCTGAATGTGTTTCCGCAGGACGTCGAGCAGGTGCTGGCCGCCGTGGCCGGTGTGCGGGAGTCCGGTGTCGTCGGGATCTCGCGGCAGGGGCGCGAGCAGGTGCACGCGGTGCTGGTGCTGGAAGCCGGCGCCGAGCCGTCCGACGTGCTGCGGGAGGCCAACCGGCGCCTGGAGGAGCACCAGCAGATCCGGGGGCGGACCATCTGGCCGGGCGAGGCCCTGCCGCGCACCGAGGGCACCCGCAAGCTGAAGCGGCGCGAACTGAGGCGCTGGGTCGAGAGCGGCGGGCGTGCCGCCCAGCCTGCCGCCGCGGCGGGCGGCGGCGGCACCGTCACGAGCGTCGTGCAGCGCTTCGCGCCCGACCGCGCGGTCGAGGACGCGACGAGCCTGGCCGAGCTCGGGCTCAGTTCCATCGAACGGATCGAGCTGCTGATGGCGCTGGAGCAGGCGTTCGACCGCACGGTCGACGAGGCCGCGTTCGCCGCCGCGGCGACGATCGGGGATCTGCAAACGCTCGTGGCCGATACGAAGCTCCCGGGCGGCGCGGTGCCGGTGGCGACGCCGGCTGCGGCGTTCGACTTCCCCGCCTGGGCCCGGAGCGGGCCGGCACGGCTGACCCGGCGCGTCAACCTGGCCCTGTGGCTGCTGCCGCTGACACGGGTGTTCGCCTGGCTGACGGTCGAAGGCCGGCACCATCTCGACGCGGTGCCGGGGCCGGTCGTCTACGCGGCCAACCACCAGAGCCATCTGGACGCACCGGTCATTCTGGCCGCGCTGCCCCCGCGACGGCGCTACCGGGTCGCGACCGCGGCCGGCAAGGAGTTCTTTGCCGCGCACTTTCGCGTGGGCCGGCACCCGCTGCGGAGGCGGCTCACCAACAGCCTCAACTACTACCTGGCCTGCCTGCTGTTCAACGTATTCCCGCTGCCCCAGCGGGAGGCCGGGACGCGCGACGCCATCCGCTATCTCGGCGAGCTGCTGGCCGACGGCACCTCCGTGCTGATCTTTCCCGAGGGACGCCGGACGGACGCGGGCGAGATCGGCCCGTTTCAGGCCGGCATCGGCATGGTTGCCGCCCGCCTGCGGGTCCCGATCGTCCCGGTCCGCCTGGAGGGACTCGACCGCGTGCTCCACAAGTCGTGGCGCATGGCCGTACCCGGCCGCGTGCGGGTCGCGTTCGGACCGCCCCTCGCGCCGGGGGACGGCTCGTATCGCGAGCTGGCACGCCGTGTGGAGGACGCGGTCAAGGCGATTTAGCAGCCCGCGGCCCGGAGCCACCTGCTATAATCGCCCGCCGGGAGTCAGGGTGGCAAAGGATGACCTCATCGATGTCCAGGGTACGGTCACGGCCGTGCACAGCGGTGGTCTGTACCGCGTGCAGTGCGATCCCGGCCACGAAGTGCTCGCGCAATTGAGCGGCCGCATGCGGCGCTTCCGGATCAAGGTCGTTCCGGGCGACCGCGTGACGGTCGGCGTCTCGCCCTACGACCCGACCCGCGGCATCATCACGTTCCGCGCAAGGTAGCCGACGGCATGTTCGACGAATCGGCTCCCCCGCCGGCGGGCGAACCGGACGCCGGCGGGGATACCGCCCTGCTCCGGTTCACTTCGTGCCGCTGGCACTCGACGCAGGACGACGGCGGCTCGCCCTACTGCTCGCACCGCGACGTGCAACCCTATGCGGGGGTGAACGGCTTCAACCCCGCCGCGTGGTGTCCCGAGTGCAACCACTTCAAGGTACGCCGCAACGCGAAGAAGCGTCCCGCCTCTCTGCTGGACGACTACTGATCTCTATTCGCTGAACTGCTTCGCGAGGTCCACCCACTCGCCGTCCGGCGCGAGCTGCTGGTAGGCGCGCCAGTGCGTCTTCGATTCCGCCGACCGGCCCATCTTCTCGAGAGTCACGGCGAGGTAGAAGTGGGCATCCGCGTAGCCTGGATTCAGACCCAGCGCATCGGTGTAGTAGCCCACCGCCTCCTCGTGGCGTCCCAGATCGTGGTGGATGTTGCCGAGATTGAAGTGTGCCTCGAAGCAATCGGGATCGAGGCTCAACGCCCAGGCGTACAGCGCCTGCGCCTCGACCAGCTCGTCGTGCGCGTAATGGATGTTCGCCAGGTTGACGATGGCAGGCACCAGCGCGGGATCCAGCAGCAGCGCCTTGCGATACGCCGCCCGGGCCCGTTCCTGATCGGCCTCGCTGCCCTCGTCGAGCTCGGCCCCTTCGAGGAAGAACCGCGCCGCGATGACGGTCTGGGGATTGTCGCTGTCGGACCAGGGCGGCTGACCGTCGCGCAGCGCGAACTTGCGCGACGCCCGGCGCCGCAGGGCCACGACCTTGGCCGGCCGGGCGTCGGCGCGCGCGTTGAAGTTCAACGTCAGTTGCCCGGCGCGCGCCGCGAGCTGCCGCCGGACGATGCCGCGAAAGGCATGCCCCTGCCGCAGACCGTCGTTGACCTGCTTGATCACGGCCATGTCGGCCAGGGTGTAGTACGTGTCGACGTCCGTGCGCGCGGCCGGGCGCACCAGTCCCCAGGTGTGCAGGTAGCGCAGCCGCGCGTCGTGCACCAGTGGGTACAGATCGCGGACGCGACGCCGGCCGTGGTACCGCTCCGCGAGCGCCGCCGCCGTCCGCAGCCCGGCCAGGCGGCAGAACTCATCCTCGCCGAGGATCCGCACACAGCCCGGTGACCTCGCGTTCACCGCCTCGGCGCGCTTCAGCTTGCCGGTCCGCTCCGGAGCGGATACGCCTTCCGCCCCCACGACGAGCATCGTGGTGCGGACGGTCACGGTGGCCGCCACCGCGCCTCCGAGGCGCTCGACGATCCCGCCCGCCTCGCGGCGCCCGATCGACGACAACTTGCCGGCGAACACGACGACGTGGCCGGCGAACTCGGTGCCCTGGGGGGAGTGCTCCTGCGGCTCGGAGGACCGCGTCATGTCGCGAGATCGCGCGCCGTCGCGCGCTGGAAAGATGAATGAGAATGATAATAATGTCAAGCTGCCGCGCGGTCGCGGCAGCGGACGGGCAACGATGCTGCTGGCCGGCGATGTCGGGGGTACGAAGGCGCTGCTCGGGCTCTATGCCCGCGGACTGCCGGCGCCGCGGCCGCACGCCGTGCAGCGCTTCCCGACGCTCGAGTTCGACGGGCTGCCCGCGCTCGTCAGGGCGTTCCTGGTCGGCGTCGGCTGGCAGGGACCGCTGGAGGCGGCCTGCTTCGGCGTCGCGGGCCCGGTGCGCGGCCAAGTCTGCCAGTTGACGAACGTCCCCTGGCGCGTCGACGCAGGGCGTGTGAGTGCCGAGCTCGCGATCGCACGGGTCGCCCTGTTGAACGACCTGGCCGCGCTTGCGCACGCCGTGCCGACCCTGACGGGCGATCAGCTCGCGGTCGTCCGACCGGGGCATCCCGCGGCCGACGGCAACGCCGCGCTCATCGCGCCCGGCACGGGCCTCGGTGAGACGCTGCTGCACAACGTCGGAGGGTGCTTCGTGCCGGCACCGTCCGAAGCCGGCCACGCGGATTTCGCGGCCCGCACCGTCCGCGAAGTCGAGCTGGCGCGCGCGCTGGTCGCACGCTTCGGCCGGGCGTCGTACGAGCACGTCATCTCGGGTCCCGGACTCGTCAACATCCACCGCTTCGTGCACGGTGACAGCCACTGCGCCGCAGTGCCACCGGACATGCCGGTGGCGCACCGGCCGGCGCGGATCTCGCGGGCCGGACTCGAGCGCGAGTGCGGAGGCTGCGTGGAGACGCTCGACCTGTTCGTCGGCGCGCTCGGCGCGGAGGCCGGCAACCTCGGACTGCGCTCGGTCGCGACGGCGGGCGTGTACCTCGGCGGCGGCATTCCACCGAAGATACTCCCCGCGCTGCGGACGCCGACCTTTCTCGACGCGTTCCGCTCGAAGGCGCCGATGGGAGCGCTGGTCGACGCCATGCCGATAGCCGTCGTCCTCGAGCCGCACGCTGCGCTGCTGGGGGCCGCGATAGCCGCGCAGCGGCTCGCGCAGGAAGCGCCGGCCTGACAGCCCGTGGCAGGAGTCCCCGCGCCGTGCGGGCGGCGCTGCACCCCGCTCACGGACAGATGGTCCCGAACTCGAAGCCGCGGGCGCGCAGGGCCGGCACCAGCAGCGCGGCGGCCTCGACAGCGTAGCGCCGGTCGGCCTGCGGATTCTCGTGGTGCCCGTCGTGCATCACAATGATGTCGCCGTCGGAGACCCGCCCGGCGAGGCGCTCGGCCAGCGCGGTTGCATCCGGGCGGCGGTACCAGTTGAAGTCCCACAGTCCCCAGCCCCACCCGACGAGCGCATGATCGATCTGCGCCAGCCCCTCGTACATGCTCCCGCTGCGTGCGCCGCCGTGGGGCCGGAACGCGCGGCACGGACGCCGGCCGGCGAGGCGTTGGATACGGTCCGCGGCAGTGCCCAGCATCTGTGCGACCTCGTCGGGGCGCAGCACCATGGGGCGCCGCGTGTGCGTGTGCAGGCCGACCGCGTGGCCTTCGTCGAACATCCGGCGCACGATGGACGCCGTGCTTTCGTTCAGGTGGCGGTCGATTACGAAGAACGTCGCCGCCGCCTGCTCGCGGCCCAGGACGTCGAGCAGATCCGGCGTCGCAGTCGGGTTCGGACCGTCATCGAACGTAAGATAGACCCTCGGGGCCCCGGGGCTCGGCGGCATGCTCCACAGGGCTTCGGCGGGGGCAACGGCGTCCAGCATGAACGGAAAGGGCGCCACGTGCGCCAGTGACAGCAGGCCGAATCCGGCGGCGACGAACAGGAAGAACATCGCTTGGGCGGCCCCCCCCCGGAGAAGGCACCAGGATAACAGGAGGCATGTCATGTGGATCCAGTGCACTCGCCTGTTCTCGCCGCTGACGGCCCTGGGCCTGCTCGTCGCCTGCAGCGGCCATCCCGTCGCCGAGCGCCTGCGGGCCGGTACGGCGGCGGCACAGGACACCGCGCGGGCGGCCGAGCGGCAACACATGGTGGACCGCCAGATCCGCGGACGCGGGGTACGGGATCCCCGCGTGCTCGATGCGCTGGCCGCGGTGCCGCGCCACCGTTTCGTGCCACCGCAGCTCCAGGCTCAGGCGTACGCCGACACGCCGCTGCCGATCGGCTACTCGCAGACGATCTCGCAGCCGTACATCGTCGCCTACATGACCGAGGCACTCCGGTTGCCGCCTGACGCCGCCGTGCTCGAGATCGGCACCGGGTCCGGCTATCAGGCCGCAGTGCTCGCCGAGGTGGCCCGGGTGGTGTACAGCATCGAGATCGTGCCCGAGCTGGCCGAGCGCTCCGCGCAACTGCTGGCCGAGCTGGGCTACGACAACGTCCACCTGCGTCTGGGCGACGGATACCGCGGGTGGCCGGAGGCCGCACCGTTCGACGGCATCATCGTCACGGCGGCGCCCGACCACGTGCCGCCCGCGCTGGTGGAGCAGCTCGCGGTCGGCGCGCGGCTGGTCATTCCCGTGGGGGACCTGGCGCAGGAGATGCGGGTCGTCACGATGACCGACGGCGGGGCGGTCTCTGAGACCACGCTGCCGGTGCGCTTCGTGCCGATGACGGGGGAGGCGGAGCGGCGCTGAACGACCGCCGTCGAGTCAGCCGGCGGTAGCGGCCGGCGCGGTGCTTTCGTAACTGGCGATCGACACCTGCGCCGCCGCACGCTCCGCCACTTGCACGAGAGCGCGCGCGGGCGGCGAGTCGGGCTCGGACGCCACGATCGGGGTGCCGCGGTCGCTGCCGATCCGGATGGGCTCGTAGAGCGGAACCTGTCCCAGGAACGGCACGCCGAGCTCCTCGGCGACCGCGTTGCCGCCGCCGCGCCCGAAGATGTCGCTTTCGTGACCGCAGCCGGGACACGTGAAGTACGACATGTTCTCGATGAGACCGAGGACGGGAACGTCGAGCTTCCGGTACATCCCGACGGCCCGACGGCTGTCGGCCAGCGAAACCGTCTGCGGCGTGGTCACCACGATGGCTCCCGACACCGGTACGGTCTGCGTGAGGCTCAGGGCCACATCGCCGGTCCCGGGCGGCATGTCGACGACCAGGTAGTCGAGCTCCCCCCAGCGGACGTCCTGAAAGAACTGCCGGACGACTCCGTGCAGCATCGGGCCCCGCCAGATGATGGGGGCGTTCCCGTCGGCAAGAAAGCCCATCGACACGACGCGTATCCCGTGCTTCTCGGCCGGCACGATCTTGCGCCCCTCCGAGGAGAGCCGCGTGTCGATGCCGAGCATGATCGGGAGGTTCGGGCCATACACGTCGCCGTCGATCATGCCGACCCGTCCGCCGTAGCGAGCCAGTGCCACGGCCACGTTGACCGCGACGGTCGTCTTGCCGACGCCGCCCTTGCCGGCGCCGACGGCAATCACGTTCCTGATACCCGGAATGGGTGCGCGATCGGTGGCCGGAGCTACGGCCGAGCGGACGCTGGCGGTCATCTGTACATCGACGCCGGTCACCCCGTCGAGCGCCGCCACGGCGGCCCGGGCCTGATCCTGCATCTGGTCCTTGACCGGGCACGCGGGAGTCGTCAGTTCGATGGTGAACGAGACCGCTCCTGCGTCGATCGCCAGATTCTTGACGAAGCCGAGGCTGACGATGTCCCGCCCCAGATCGGGATCGGTCACGACCTTCAAGGCGTCCAGAACGACCGGCTCGGTGACTTCAGGCACAGGCTCGTCAGGGAATCGCGATGCGCACCTCGACGTGGGTCTCGGGAGCGAACGGCGGGTTCACGCAGTAGCGCAGGCGCGTCCCGTGGATCACGCCGGGCGGCACGCGCAGGTCGAGCTGGTGGGAGAGCAGCTCCCCGCCCGTACCCGCGCAGACGCCGCAGGCTTCGCTCCACACCTCGCCCCGTCCCCCGCACACCGGGCACGTCAGTCGCACGGGCAGATCGAGCGGCACGCGAATGCCTTCGCCGGCCTCTTTCGGCGTCAGCTCGACTTCGGCCCGGTGGGTGGATCGGCAGTCTTCAGTGGCACCGCAGAACGCCTGGAACAGGCGGTCCACGACGCCGGCCATCGACGGAAAATCGACCACGATCTCGTCGGCGAGCCAATCTCGTACGTCACGCCGCTCACGGCCGAGAATCGCGCGCCGGACAGGCATGGAAGCTACGATAGGGTCAGCCCTGGTGGTTGTCAAGGCGGCCGGAACGGGCGCCGCTATGCCTGTGTTTGGCGCCCGACGCGCGCTCTGATGTAGGATAGGCGTGACTTGCCATGAGCACATCCGACGTGCAGTACGACGTGCACAGCGAGCCGAGCGGAGGCCACTGGGTGGCCTGGGTGACCGCCCGCGGCGACACGCAGCCCGCCGGTGCAGCTATCCTCGTCGGCCAGACGCAACCGGAGGCCGAGGCGAACGCCCGGCGCTGGGCACAGCGCCTCGACGACGACCCCCGCCTGCAGCGTCGTCAGGCGTAGACGAGCCGGCCCTCGACCGCAGCCGCGGGGAACATGGCCCGCGCGGCGGCGACGTAGGCGTCGAGCTGCCGCGCGTGCTCGGCGCGCGGGCGTCCCGTCTTGAACTCCAGCACGATGATCCGACCGTCGGCGGTGCGCGCGAGGCAGTCAATCGTGCCGCGCAGCACGACTGCCGGTCCGCCTTCGGCTGTCGGTGCGGTCGCATCCCGCCGTGCGAACGGCACCTCCCAGAGCAGCTCGCGACCGCGCAGCGCGGCGCCCTTGCCGCTGGCGACGAATCGCGCGTACAGACGCGCGGCCGCCGGTGCGGCCTCGTCTCCGGCCGCCGCGGGGAACCCGAGCACGGCCGCCAGCTCGCGGCCGACGCGCTCGAGCACCTCCGGCGCCACGGGCGCGCCCTCGTAGCGTTGCAGCAGGCGGTGGAAGAGCCGCCCTATCCTATGGCCTGCCGAGGCTTCGGGAACCTGCCCGTCCGCGCCGGGGATTGCCGCCGAGCGGGTCACGAGCCGCCGCTCGACCCGCGGCCGCAGGTCCAACGGCGCCAGCAGAACGGGCGGCAACCGGTCGCTGCCTGACGGCTCCCCGTCCGTGCCGCCTTGCGCCCCGGACGCCGCCCCGCATACCCGCAGGCTGTGCCGCATCCCGCTCGGCCCCGACCACTCCACGTACCGGCCCGCGGGCGCCGCGGCGGCCTGGCCGAACAGCGCCTGGAAGGATGCCGGCAGCACGCTGCCGAAGCTGCCCGGGCTGCACTTCGGCACGCCGTTTTCCACGACCAGGGACAAGTACAGGCGGTCGCGCGGCCGCGTCGCTGCGACGTAGAGCAGGCGCCGGGTCTCGTCGACGTCGCGCTCACGCTCCGCCTCGGCAGCCTCGTCCCGATAGGGCCAGACTGCCACCGCGGGCCGCCCGTCGCCGCGGTCCGGGACCACCCGCACCGGGGGCTGATGGGTGCGGGTGCCGCGACCGAGGTCGACCAGGAACACGATCGGAAACTCGAGTCCCTTCGCCGCATGCACGGTCATCAACGCCACGGCGTCGACGGCTTCGACGACCGCGCTCGCCATGCCGGCCGAGAGCCGATCGATCTGATTCGCGACGCGCGCCATGGTCGCGTACCCGCGGTTCTGAATCCGCCGCACCAGGGCGCGCAGCTTGCCGAGGTTCGCCTGCGCCTGGGCGGCCTGCGGGCCGCGCAGCTCGAACACGTAGGCCACGTCGGACAGCACGCGATCGAGCACCTCGGCGGGGGGCAGTCGATCGACGAGCTCCGTCCACTCGCGCACGCTGCGGCGGGCCAGCGTGAGGGTGTCCCGATCCTCGTCCCCGAGTGCAGCCATCGCGGGAGGCAGGTCGGGGCCGACCAGGGCCGGCGACAGCGCACCCGCGAGCGCCAGCAGTCCGGCATCCGAGACGCCCACGAGGCGCGAGCGCAGCAACGCGGCCGCGCGCAGCTCCGACGCCGGATTGGCCAGGAACCTGACGAGCGCGCGCACGTCCTTGATCTCGTCAGCGTCGAAAAAGCCCATGCCCTTGTAGACGTGCGTCGGGATCCCCCGGCGCCCGAGCATGTCCTCGAACTCGCGGTGGCTCTCCCGCGTGCGAAACAGGATGGCCACATCCTGCGGCCTGACGCCGCGCTTTCCGGCGCCGCCCTTTTCCCGCACCCGACCGTCACCGAGCAGCGCCGCGATCTCCGCGGCGACCGCGGCGGCACACGTCTGGACGTCCCGCGCGGCGACGACGCCGAGCGCGTCGCCGGCCGCCTCGTCCTGCGCGCGCGGCGGGACGGGAAAGCGGTCGCGGACCTCGAACCGGAATCGATCACGGCCCGGGCCGCCGCTGCCGATCTCGGCGAACAGGTCGTTGACGAATCCGAGCAGGGCCGGCACTGCCCGGAAACTGTGACTGATGGAACGACGCACGTCGCCGCCCGCGCGCAGGCCCGCTATCTCTTCCGTCGCCTGGCGGAACGTCGCCACATCGGCGTCCCGGAAGCGGTAGATCGACTGCTTGCGGTCGCCCACGACGAAGATCGTGGGCGGCAGTGGCGCGTCCGCCACGAGACCGCTGCCCTCGCCCCAGGACTGCACCAACAGCGACACCAGCTCCCACTGGTGGCGGCTCGTATCCTGGAACTCGTCGACCAGGACGTGGTGGTAGCGCGACTCGAGACGGAACCGCGACTGGGCGAACTCGTCCATCTGTCGCAGCAGATCGACCGCCCGCTGCAGCACGTCGGCGAAGTCGAGGAGGGCGCGCGAACGCAGCGCGTTCTGGTACTCCGTGACGACCACGCCGAACAGCACGCGCACGGCACGAGCGAGCACGACATTGACGTCCCGCTCGAACGTCCGCAGCACGTCGCGCACGGCCGGAGCGACGGCCGCAGCGGCCTGCCGGTAGCGACGCTTCACGGCGGTGCCGGCCCGTGTATCCAGCGGGAAGGACTTGCGCGCCTCCCCCTGCCGGGTCAGGAACGCGTCCCGCAGGCGCTCGAGCCAGCCCCGGATTGCCGACGCGTCGGCGGCGGTCAGGTCGGGCAGCCGGCGCAGGTCGCGGGCCAGGACGGCCGCGCGCGGATCCTCCGCGCCGCCCGCCTCGACCAACAGCTCGACCTCCCGGCGCAGGCCGGACAGCCGGTCGGTGAGCCGGCGCACCGCGGCCCGGCAAGCGTCCTCGCCGGTCAGGTCGGGCGGCGTCCCGGCGAGGAAGCGTTGCAGGGCGGCGGGCACGACGAGCCGGCGCGCGAGCAGGCTGCGCAGCGCGGAGCGGGTGCGCGCGGGCCCGAGGCGGGCAAGAAGCATGGCGACGGCGGCGTCCCGCCCTGCCAGTCGCGCGGCGACCACCAGCGTGCGGTCGACTGCTTCGTCGGCGAGTCGCGGGACCTCGGTCTCGTCGGCAATCCCGAAGCCGGGGTCGAGATCGGCCTCCAGCGGAAACTCCCTGAGCAGCGCCAGGCAGAAGGCGTCGACGGTGCTGACCGCGACCTCTCCGAGCCGGTCGCGCAGCTCGCTCCAGCGCGTGCGGCCGGCTGGCGACTCGGCAGCGTCGCGGCGCAGGGCGTCGATGATCCGGGCCCGCATCTCGGCCGCCGCCTGCCGCGTGAACGTAATCGCCAGGATGTTGGCCGGGGCCACGCCGGCCCGCAACAGCCGCAGGTAGCGCTCGACCAGCACGGACGTCTTGCCGGTGCCGGCCGACGCCTCCAGGACCACATTGTGCGCCGGGTCCGTGGCAAACTCGCGCGCGGCGCGGTCGGCGGGTGGCACCGTCATTCGCCGACGTAGTCCTTCCGGCAGACCGTGGGGTACGCGCAGTGCGTGCAGAGCTGCCGCTCCGCCGGCTGCGCGGGATACGCGCCGCGGCCGATCAGCGTCAGCGCGCCGACGGTGCGGGCCTCGCCTTCGGACAGCGCGCGGTCGAGGTCGCCGCGCGCCAGCGGCACGTGCAGGCGAGGCTCTCCGAATGCCACGTAGGCAGCGTCCCCGGCGCGCCAGGCACGCTGCCGGTAGCCGTCGAGCCGCTGCTCGGCGCAGCGGGCGTAGACCGGGAGCTGCAGCGCCCGGTCCCGGCGCGGTGCCCGATCCGTCTTGTAGTCGACGATGCGAAACGTGCCGTCCGACAGCAGGTCGATGCGGTCCGCTGTGCCTCGTACCCGCACGGTCCGACCGGGATCCGGATCCTGCAGGCGATAGGTGCGGTCGAGGCGCACCTCGACGAGGCGCTCCACGATGTCCACCGGTCGGCTGATCTCGAGCTGAAAGAGCTGCTCCGCCAGCCCGGGCGCCGCGGCCGACCCGCGCAGCCAGGTGCGGACGACGGCCCGGTCGACCGGCGGCAGGTCCCCCAACGCTGCATCGACGAGTGCGCCGAAGCGATCGAGCGCCTCGTCCAGATTGGCGGGTGTGATGGCCCGCCGGCCGGCCGCCTGCCAGCCCGAATAGAAGGTCTCCAGCACGCGATGCAGGAACCCGCCGCGCTGCCGGGGCGCGAGCACCGGCTCGTCGGTCGCCTCCTCCCCCAGCTCGAGCTCGCGGCCGGCGAAGTACCGGAACGGGCAGGCGAGGTACTGCTCGAGGGCGCTGACGGCGTACGTCTTGGCGCGGCTCGCCCCGGCCTGGCCGCGAAAACGCTCGTCCCGCGCCGGCCGCCCGCGGCGCAGGGCGAGCCAGGGTCCGGCCGGATGGGGCAGCTCGGCGGACACGACCGCGGGATGAAGCAGCGCCTCCTCGGGCGTGACGCAGGGGCGCCGCAGTCGGGGCTCCCGCTGCGTGGCGAGGTCCAGGCTCGCGACCTGCTCGAGCAGCACCGACGGCGCGACCACCGCGTCGTCCTCTAGCACGAACGCGGACAGTGACACGCGCTCGCGGGCCAGGCGGACGAGGTCGGAGAAACGTGCCCGGGCCGCCCGGAAGCGGTCGCGCTCGGCCCACCACCCGAGGCCCGCGAGCACCGACGGCGGATAGAATACCGGCCGCGCCGGCCGCGCCGGCCATTCGCCGTCGACCAGGCCGACCAGGAAGATCTCCCGGAACCGGCCGTAGGGAGCGACGCGCGCGTCGAGTAGCTGGACGCCGCCCGGGCCCGCGGGCGGGGTAAACGTCTGCGTCTCGATCCAGCGCCGCACCGACTGCATCAGCTCCGACAGCGCGGTCGGTGTGTCGTCGATGACGCGGTAGGCCTGCTCCAGCGCAGCCAAACCATCATTGATCGCGGCCCGGGCCCGTGACTCGCGCTCGCGAACAGCCGCCGGCGCCACCTCGCGCGACCGGTGGCGCTGCAGGAACGACGAGATGACCCCGAGCTGCGCCGCGGGCGGGGCGGGACTCTCGAGCAGCCGCAGCTCCGCAGCCAGCCGTGCCGCCACGCGCGCGGCCACCGCGGCGTCCTGCTCGTCACGCCTCACGGCGGCCGCCTCGTCCGCGCCCGCCCAGGCATCCGCCAGTCGGTCCAGCAGGGTCCGTCCGCCCGCGTAGCGGACTGCGTGCAGGGCGCGGTCCAGCGCCTCGACTGCAGCGGCGGCGAGCGGGTGCCCTCGATCCTCGAACGCGAAGTGCGGCGAACGCAGCAACTCGACAGTGGCCTGCCGCGCGTAATCCGACGTCACGAACTCGACGACGAGATCGAGCGCGGCCGCGTACGGTTCGGCCGCCAGCGGCAGCGAATCGTGCGCCTCGAACGGAACGCCGGCCTGCCCGAACGACCGGCGTGCGAGGTAGAGATACGGCAGGGGCCGCTGGAACACTACCGCCGCACCGGCGTCGACGGCGGCGACCCCCGACCGGGCGTCATCCGTCCGCTCGACCGGGGACTTCAGGTGGCGGACGATTCCAAGCAGCTCTTCCTCGCGGTCGCGCCGGACGAAGTGGGACTCGGCAGCGTCGGCGGGGGCGACGAGCACCGGATCCTGCTCGGGGGCGCTCTCGAACGGCTCCTCGGCGATGCCCGGCAAGAACCCCGTCACACGTTCACGGAAGCCGGCGGCCAGCACCGCTTCCGTGGCCACGACATCGACCCGCTCCAGCGCGGGGAGCCGCGACAGCAGGTCGAAGTCCGCCGGCCACAGCCCGTCCGGGTCCGCCGCGTGGTCCGCCACTGCTGCGACGACGTGGACCAGCGGCCGGACGAGCCCCCCGTCGACGGCCTGGCGGCGCAGGCCGTGCTCGTCCAGCCGGCCGGTGCGGGCCATGCGCTCCTCGAACGCCCGAAACGCGGCGGCGAGAAAGCGCGTCTGCCGCAGCAGCCGGCGCGCGCCGCGATCGAGCTCGGCGCTGGGCTCGAGATCGGCGACGACCAGGCGCTCGAAGCTGTCGACGGTGCCCTGCTGGCGCAGCAGGTCGTCGTAGAAGCCCACGATGGCCGGCACGAGACCCGGCCGCAGGTTGAACGGCGGCGCGGCGCCTCCCGCCCCCGCTTCCCGCGCGGCCGCGAGCATGCAGACGTGGCGCTCGATCGTCGACAGCAGTACGGGCGGGCGCGCGAGCCGCTCCGCGAGCGCCGCGTACCAGTCGGCCCGCGACAGCACCTCCGGGAACACCAGCACCGGCGCGCACGGCTCGCGCAGCAGCGTCAGCTCCTCCAGTGTTCCCCGCAGGCGGGCGGCGGCGGCTCGCGTCGGCACCAGAACCGCGGTGTTCCGGGCCTGCCACGGATCGCCCGTACGGGTTACGGCGGCGATCGCTTCCTGAAAACCCTGGAGGCCGGCAGTCCGCAGCAGGCGTGTGCGTCGGGGTGTGATCAATGGCGTGCCGGCAGCCTGTCGAGCAGGCGCGCTCGTGCGCGCACGGATGCCAGCGTAGTGGCGACACCGACCGGCGTCAAGCGTGCCGCGCGCTCCGCTGCATGTGGAAGAGTTGTTGAAAAGCTGTGAACAACCTGTGCAGAACCGTGCACCTGGATCATCCCCGCGCCGGTAGCGCCGGGCGATCGGCGGCAGTGCCGATTGTTGATGCGATCTTCGCGCGTTGCTTCGCTTGACGGCCGGTCCCGGGGCGCTAGAATCTCCTGGTTGTCGACCGCACCGCAAGACCCGTTTCCCGGACGCCGCACGACCCCGTGACGACACGCCGCTTCGCAGAAACCATCAACGGCCAGGGCTACGAGATCGAGGTACTGGCTGTCCGGCCCGACCGCTGGCGCGCCTATCTCGTGCGCGTGAGCGGCGGCCCGACTGCGCTCATGCCGTTCTACGGCCGCACCCCGGACGAAGCAGCGGGGCTGCTGGTGGACTGGCTCACGCGCGCACATCGCGCCACCGCAGATTCGGTATAGTAGGCTGGCTGCGGGGGTCCCGAGCCATGCGCACGCCGCGGGTCGCACTGTGTCTCTGCCTCGTCCTGCTTCCGCCCGCGGTCGCAGCGGCCCAGCCCATCGACCGGCCGGCGGTCCGGCTCATCGCGACGGGCGGCACGATAGCCAGCCACCCGACCGGCCGGCTCACCGCCGACGACCTCGCCGCGCTGGTGCCCGGCCTCGACCGGTACGTGCGGGCCGAGACCGAGCAGTTCTCGAACATCCCCAGCAGCGAGCTGACCGTGACAGCCTGGCTGGCGCTGGCGCGGCGGGTCAATCGACTCTTCGACGCACGACCGGCGCTGGCGGGCATCGTGGTGGCCTCCGGCACCGACACGCTGGAGGAAGTAGCGTACTTCCTGCACCTGACGGTGCGTCACACGCGACCCGTCGTCGTCGTCGGTGCGATGCGCCCGCCCGGTGCACTCGGCTACGACGGCGCGGCCAACCTGCTGCAGGCGTTCCGTGTGGCCGCCGCGCCCGCGTCGCTCGGACGCGGCGTGCTGGTCGTGCTCAACGCCGAGGTCCATTCGGCGCGCGAAGTCACGAAAGCGGACGCTCAGGGTCTGGACGCTTTCGGGAGCCGGGAGTACGGTCGCCTCGGCGTCGTCGGTCACGACCGGGTCGTCTACTACGGTCGGAGCGACCGCCGCCACACGTGGCGGAGCGAGTTCGACGTCGCGGCCATCGACTCCCTCCCGCGCGTCGACGTCCTGCTCGCCTATCAGGGAGCGCCGGGGGACCTGATCGTGGCGGCGGCCACCCGCGGGGCAGCCGGAGTCGTCGTCGCAGCCAGCGGCGCTGGCTCGATGAGCCCGTCCCAACTGGAGGCGACGAGGCTCGTACTGCGCCGCGGCGTCACGGTGGTGGTCGCCAGCCGCACGGGCGGCGGGCGGATCGTACCGCAGCCCACGGGACGGACGCGGAAGCGGCACCTGACAGTTCCGCCGCAACGCGTCATGGGCGAGGATCTCTCGCCCGTCAAGGCGCGCATCCTGCTGATGCTGGCGCTCGCGCACACGCGCGATCAGGCCGAGATCCAGCGGATGTTCCAGGAATACTGAGCGTCGTGCCGACGACTGCCGGGCTGTCGGACGCCGCAGGCGTAGACGACGTTCTCGTCCCGCTCGCAGCAGTGATAGGCTCGTACCGACATGTCCGCTACGCGACGCTCGGTCATCGCGGGCGGCGCGGGCTCGCCGCTGCTCGCGCGACAACTCCCCCTGCGCGTCACCGCGGAGCAACGAGCCGCGCAGGCTGCACCGCGTGACTACGTCCGCCTGTCGTCGGCGCTGCTGGGGGTCGAGCCGGTCGTTCTCGAGCCGGCGCCGCGGCCGGGCGCAGCCCCGCTCGCCGACACGTTCCATGCACTGTGCGCCGCCGCGGCCCCCGCGGCACTGGCGGCGCTGCTGGCCGAGTACGGCCGCCGCGCCGGGGCCGTGGCGCCAGCGGCGGTCGCACAGCGCCTGCTGGAAACCCGCGGCAGCCCGCGGACCGACGGGGTGGGCGCGTTGGCGCGGCTGACAATGATGATGTGGCTGTACGGCATCTGGTACGGCAGGACGGAAACGACCCGCGTGGCCGCCTCGGCCAACGTCCTCCATACCGCCTACCACACCGATGCGGTCGTCTCGGTCCACGCCTACCGGAACGCCTGGATCTGGCGATTTGCGCAGACCACGCCGGCGGGCGTGGCGGGGGCGCCGGGAGCCTGGTCGGAGCCGCCGCCCGGCCTGGCGGAGCTCCGGGGGGAAGCCTGACGCGGCACCAGGCCGGTTACGACGCCGTCATCGTCGGCTCCGGTTTCGCCGGCGCCCACATCGCGCTGCTCCTCGCGCGCGCCGGGAAGCGCGTCCTCGTCCTGGAAGCCGGACCGGGACTCCCCGCGTCGCACGGCGAGCTGCTGGAGCGCTACCTGCTCAGTCCGCTCAAGTCGCCCAACGCGCCCTACCCGCCCGACGCCGGCACTCTCGACCCCAGCCGCACGAACGCCCCCCGGCCGACCACCGAGGCGCTGCTTCAGGCCTGGAACGATCCGGCCCGGTCCTATTTCGAGTACGGTCCGGGGTCGCTGCCGTTCGGGAGCACGTCCGAGCGCCTGGCGGGCGGGACCGGCAACCACTGGATGGGAACGGCCATCCGCATGGCCGGTGCCGACTTCACGCTCCGGTCGACCTACGGACACGGCCGCGACTGGCCGCTGGCCTACGCCGACCTGGAGCCGTACTACCGGCAGGCGGAACAGCTCGTCGGCGTCGCCGGCGACCGGGCCGAGCAGGAGCGGGTAAACGGCATCCCCTACGGGGCGGGCTACGAATATCCGCAGGGGCCGATCCCGCCCTCTCATGGTGACCGCCGCTTCCGGGCGCGAGTCGACGGCGCGCCGATCGCAGCCGACTCCCCCGCCGCGGCACACACCACGTCGACGCCGGCTGCCCGCAACGCGGGGCCCTTCATGAACCGGAGCGCGTGCCTGGGCAGCGCGAGCTGTGTGCCGATCTGTCCGGTGCGCGCCAAGTACGACCCCCGCGTCGCGCTGCAGGCGGCGCTCGACACCGGCCGCGTGGAGCTGCTGTCGAAGGCCGTGGTCGATGCCGTGCACGTCGACGCCGGCGGCGCGGTGAGCGGCCTCCACTATCTGACCTACGACGACATTTCGGTGCCGGCGGCCACCGGGCGCACCGGCGCGGGACTGGCCGTCGGGACGGTGTACGTGCTGGCCGCGCACGCCGTGGAGAACGCCCGCATTCTCCTGAACAGCGAACGGGTCGCCGGCCGGCCGGTCGCCAACTCGTCGGGGCTCGTGGGACGGCATCTGATGGACCACCCGGTCTACCTGGCCTGGGGGCTGATGCCCGCGGAAACGCCGTTCTTCGGCTACCGGGGGCCGCAGTCGACCTCCGGCGTGGAAACGTTGCGCGACGGCCCGTTCCGTCGCCACCGGGCCGCCTGGCGCATCGAGTTGGGCAACGGCGGCTGGACCTGGCCCCTCGGCGATCCCTACGTCACGGGCGCGGACTTCGTCTACGGCCGCAACGACAGCGGCGTCAACCCGCGCCGGCGCATCCTGGGCAACCGGGCCTATGTGGAAGCGGTCAACGATGTCCTGACACGGCAGTTCCGACTCGCCTTCCTGGTCGAGCAGGAGGCGGACCCGTCGAATCGGGTCGAGCTGTCCGATGCGTGGACCGACAACCTGGGGATCGCGCGGCCGCGCATCCACTACGGCCTCTCGGACTACGTGCAGGCGGGCTTCGCGGCGGCGCGAGTTGCCGCGGCGCGCATCATGGCGCTGCTCGGCGCCACCGACCACACGGTGACCCGCGACGACGCGCCCGCGACGTTCCACCACGACGGCCAGGCCTACAACTACCGCGGCGCGGGTCACATGTGCGGCACGCACGTGATGGGCGCGGCGCCGGCCGACTCGGTCGTCGACGCGTCCCAGCGAACCTGGGATCACCCCAACCTGTATCTGGCCGGCTGCGGATCGCTGCCGAGCGTAGGCACGCAGAACCCGACCCTCACGATGCTGGCCCTCGCCTGCCGCACCGTGGACGACATCCTGCGGCGCGGCGCCTGACCGGGCAGCCCTTGTGATCGTCCAAGCGGAATACGACGCGCCGACTGCCTCGAAGGCCAGGGTGCCGCAGGAAGACGCGCGCACCCGTGGTGCTGCGGAGCAACGCGGCCAGCAGGGCGTATCCCGTAGCCTACTGGGAACGATGTAGATTACGGATCATGAAGCTGCCACGCTTGGCGAAGACCCGTGCCCGTCGCCTCGTCGACTCTCCGCAGGAGCTGCTGCGCGTCGTCGAGCGGGCATCGCACAAGCAGGAATCCGCCGGGACGGCGCGGCGTCTCAAGCGCGTACTCGGGGATCTGAAGACGATGCTCCAGCTGGTGAAGGCCTGGGCCGGGGGCGCCTACACCGGCGTCGATCCGGTCAATCTGGTACTCATCGTCGGCGCGATCGTGTATTTCCTCAAGCCGATCGACCTCGTTCCGGACTTCATCACGGGCTTGGGACTCGTGGACGACGCCGCGGTCATCGCCTGGGTGGTGGATGCCGTCAAGGCCGAGCTGAAGAAGTTCAGGGCGTGGCGGCCGACTGACGAAGCACGGAGGACGTAGTCGCCGCCGGCCATGAACGGCAGGGCGCGGCTTCTAAAAGAATGGGTGGTGGACCAGACGTCCCCCATATTCGTGCCGTACAGACGCGTCGACACGCGTCCACATGTGTCCATAACCCTTTACAAATCAGCATCTTGACTTCCTGTCACCGTCCGCTGAACCGAGTCCGGAACGGTCCATCGAAATGTCAGCATACCCCCCATTAAATGGGGGGTATAATGGCCAGTGATGCCATACCCGAAGAGACAGCGAAGAACCAAGCCCCGTGGTCGCCATCCCGAGAACGCGCTCTCGGCCGCCTTCGTCCGCGCCGTCGCCGAGGCCGGCCGCTACTGTGATGGGCAGGGACTGTACCTGCAAGTCGACCCGTCCGGCAACAGACGCTGGATCCAGCGTCTCCTGATCGGTGGTCGGCGGTCCGAGCTCGGTCTCGGCGGGTTCCCGCTGGTCTCGTTGAAGGAGGCTCGGACCCAGGCGTTAGCCAACCGTAGGATCGCACGTGCCGGCGGCGATCCGCTCGCCGACAAGCGGCGCGCCAGGGGGGCCCCCACGTTCGCCGAGGCGGCCGCAGCCGTGGTGGACCAGAAGCGCTCCGGTTGGCGCAATCCGAAACACGCACGGGACTGGCCCGCAAGCCTGGAGCGGTTCGTGTTCCCTCGGTTCGGGAACCGCCCGGTCTCGGCGGTCACGAGCGCTGACATCCTCGCGGTTCTGGCACCGATCTGGCACGAGAAGCCGGAGACGGCGCGACGGGTCCGCCACCGTATCCGCGCCGTGATGCAGTGGGCCGTGGCCATGGAGTACCGGCCCGACAACCCGTGCGAACGGGTCGCCGCTACCCTCGGGCGCCAGCGACGCGTGGTCCGACACATGCGTGCCCTGCCTCACGCGGAAGTCGCCGACGCCGTGGCGACAGTCCGGGCGTCGGGAGCCACCACCGCCGCCAAGCTGGCGTTCGAGTTCCTGGTGCTAACGGCGGCGCGGTCGGGCGAGGTGCGCCTTGCGCGGTGGCACGAGATCGACCTCGATGTCGAGGTGTGGACCGTCCCGGCCGAGCGCATGAAGGCGAACCGCGAGCACCGGGTGCCGCTGTCGTGCCGCGCCACAGAAATCCTCCGGACGGCCCTCACGGTGCGGAACGGCAGCGAGCTCGTGTTCCCCAGCCCCCGTGGCAAGCCTCTCTCCGACATGACCCTCTCCAAACTACTCAAGGAGCAGGGCGTGCAGGCCGTACCGCACGGCTTCCGATCCAGCTTCCGCGACTGGGCGTCCGAAGCGACGAACCATCCCCGGGAGGTCGTTGAGGCGGCCCTCGCCCATCAGGTCGCGAACAAGGTAGAAGCCGCGTACGCTCGGTCGACGCTCTTCAAGCGCCGCCGGCGCCTGATGGCTGACTGGGGGGCGTACCTCGCTGGCGCGCCGGCGAGTTGAACTCGCCAGCCTTCTTGCGACGGGCGGTTCGTACCCCTCGCTCCGATGTGGTCCTGAAGCTGCCTCCTTCGACGCGCCAAGCCCACCGATCCCCGCGCCCACGTGCGGGTCTCCGGCAGCATCCCGCTGTGATCCTGCGTGTGATAGCAGTCGTGATCGAGCGACCGGTACTCCAGGCGATCCCCTTCTCGGCCGGTGTGCTAGTAGCGGCAACCCAAAAAGGGACCCCGTGGCCACTTGAAAAGAGCTCCCCCGTGAGCACTCGAAAACGGCGCTCTCCTGGCGATGATCGACGGGGCGACACGCGGTCGTCTCGTCGACCGAGCCAGGAGGACGCGGAGATGATCAGGATGACTCAGTGGGCCGAGATCCGCCTCCTGCATCTGGTGGACGGAGTCCTGAAGAAGGAGATCGCCCGGCAGTTAAAGCTGGACGTCAAGACGGTGCGGCGGGCCATCGGCGGGTCGACGCCGCCGGTGCGGGTGTCGCCGACGCGGCCCAGCGCCCTGGACCCGCGGCGGGAGCGTGCCACGCAGTAGCTGCGGAAGGTGCCCGAGGTAACCGCGAAGCGGATTCGCTGGCTGCTGCTGCCGTTGGCGGAGCCGGTCTCCGCGCGCACGGTGCCGCGCTATGTCGCGGAGCTGCGGGCGGTTGTGACGCCGAAGGAGACCTTCGTGCACCGCCGCGTACAGCCGGGAACGACGATGGAGATTGATTTCGGCGAGTCGTGGGTCGACATCACCGGCGTGTCTTGCAGGGTCAAGTACTTGGTGGTGACGCTGCCGTTCTCCAACGCGTACTTCGCGAAGGCGTACGCGGTGGAGCAGCTCGAGTCGCTGCTCGACGGTGTCAAGCGACACTCAAGACTGACCTCTGGTGGATTGCGCCCTTTGAGGTGGACAGCGTCAGGCCGCCGTTTTGACAGGGCGCGGGGTGTGTTGATTCTCGAACTGTACGGGTCTGAGATACCTAGCGCGGAGTGCAGTCTACGCGTGTTGTAGACCTCCCCAATGAACCTGGGCCGGCCGGTGCTGATGTCCTCGAACGTCTGATAGTCCGCCAGGTAGACCGCTTCGACCTCGAGGGTCTTGATGAAGCTCTCCGCCTTGGCAATGTCGTACGGGTTGCCGCATCGGCTCATCGACCCCACCAGGTCGTGCTCGGCGAGCAGATCGCAGTAGCGAGCCGAGGCGTACTGGGAACCCCGGTCGGTGTGGCAGACACAGCCGGCCAGCGGCCGCCGCAAGACGGACCGCGGCCTCGAGCGCGGCCACGGCGAGTCGCGCATCGACGGACCGATCGATTGCATAGCCGACGACGCGGCGCGACCAAGCGTCGAGGACCAGGGCGACGCAGACCAACCCGGAGGAGATGGCGACGTACGTGTAGCGCAGAAGTCTCTGTTGTGGCTAAACGTTTGTGGGCAAAAGGTTTATACCACACGGAGGCTCCTGTGCCCCCCAGAATCAACATCTTCACGACTAATCCGCGCTAGAGTAGACGCATGAGTCGCTACGCACATGGAACCGCCTCTGTCGTTGTCGCCCTCGGTCTTGCCGTGCTTTGTCCAACTGTCCAGGCTCAGAATACATCGACGAAACAAGACCTTGCCGAACTGCGTGCACGAGCCGAGGCTGGCGACGCAGCTGCTCAGATGGCCCTCTTTGCCAGGTACGCTTTCGGTACGTGTCAAGCGACACTCAAAACTGACCCCCTGGCGACCTCGAAAACTGACCCCCGAAGAAACGGCGTATGTAGATCGAATTCCGGTGGTCCACCGCGTTCCGTGAGCGCCGTGGACGGCCGGGACGCCCCGTCCAGGCCGGGCCGCAAGGCCCATAACTGCCATCCGAGCCGCGGGGCGGACGGGGTGTCACCCGCAAGGGCCGGAGCGAAGCGGAGGACGTGCGCAGCACGTTGACACGCCGGCCGTCCCGCAGCTACGCACTGCCGACCTCCCGACCTAGCCGTCATGCCCGAACCCTCTGGGCAGCGCGACGGGCTCGAGGGCGGCGTGGCACGGTACCGGCGCGTGACTTGTCTGTGTTTCACTCTGATGTCTGTCGTGTGGTCATGACGACGCCCCCGCGCGGGTCTCAGACGCGACAGGCTTCGGCGCCGGGATCTTCAGGGCGCCCGCCCGACGCTTCTCCCGCAGCCGATAGCTCTCCCCCGTGATCGTCAGCACGTGGCTGTGATGCAGCAGCCGGTCGAGGATCGCGGTAGCGACCACGGCGTCGCCGAACACCTCCCCCCATTCGCCGACCGAGCGGTTCGACGTAATCAGGATGCTCCCGCGCTCGTAGCGCCTCGAGACGAGCTGGAAGAACAGGTGCGCGGCATGCGCCTCGAAAGGGAGGTACCCCAGCTCGTCGCAGACCAATAGCCTGGGCTTGGCGTAGAAGGCCAGGCGGTCGTCCAGCCGCCCCTCGCTGTGCGCCTTGACCAGCGTCGCCATCAGCGCCTGGGCCGTCGTGAACAGGGTCGAGTAACGCTGCCGGATTGCCTCGCGCCCGAGCGCAACCGCCAGATGCGTCTTGCCGACCCCCGGCGGGCCGAGCACCAACAGCGCGTCGCCGTGCGCCACCCACCGCGACGTCGCCAGCTCCCGCACTTGGCGTCGGTCGATGCTCGGCTGCGCCTTGAAGTCGAAGTCGGCGAGCTCGCGCACCATCGGGAAGCGCGCGATCTTCAGCGCCATCTCGATGCGCCGCTCGTCCTTGCGCGAGACCTCCCGCTCAACGAGCAGCGCCAGCGCCTCCCGCAACGTCAGCTTCTTCTCCGCCGCCTCGTCGAGCAGGTTGTCGAGCTGGTCGCGGATCGCGGTCAGCTGCAGCCGTGTCAACCAGCCGAGAAGCGTCTCATGGTCCACCGCCATCAGAAACTCCCCCCGGCAACGGCCGCATACTCGTCGAGCGGACGCAGCAGCTCGGGCTTCGGTCGGGCCGTCGCGGCCTCGGGCGGACGCGGACCGCCAACGACGCCCACCAGGTGGGCGCGGTCGGTGACCCGCGCGTGGCGTCCCTCGTGCTCGACATGCTCGGCGACAACCCGCGGGCCGTGGCGAACGCATACCCTCCCGCCGCTGACCACCACCCGCACCCGCTCGCCGATCAGCCGCCACGGCACCGAGTAGGCGTTCGTGTCGACCACCACCGCGCAGTCGGCATGCACCGTCCGGGTCAGATCACGCAGCTGGCCGAACGGCGGCCGGCCCGCGCAGGGACGAAGGCGCTCCGCCTCCTGGGCAAAGCGCTCGAGAGGGACTTGACCGGTGGTGCCGTGGCAGCGCCGGTCGGCAATCTCCCGCTGCCACCACTCCAGATGCGCGTCCATCCCCGCCCAACTTTCGAAGCGATGCCCGGCAATCGCGTTCCCCTTGACGTAGCCGACGCCGCGCTCATCCTTCCCTTTCGTCCGGGCCCGATACGGCGCACATGCCCGCGGACGGAATCCCCAGTAGGCCGCGAACGCCAGGAACCGGTGGTTGAACTCGACCTCCCGAGTCGACAGGTCGTGCTCAACCACCAGCGGCCGCGGGTTGTCGAGCAGCACCTCCCGCGTCACCCCGCCGAAGTGACGGAACGCGCCCTCCAGGCCGCGGAACCACGACGACTGCCGCTCGTGTCTGAACGTCGCCACGTAGCAGCGTCGCGAGTAGCCCAGCGTCGCCACGAACAGGTAGACGCGCACCCCCTCGCCCGCAATCACCACCCGCCGCTGGCCGAAGTCAACCTGGAGCTGACGGCCAGGAGGCGTCTCGAACCGCACCGTCGCCTTCGCCTCGGCCGTCAGAAGCCGCCGCAACGGTGCCACCGCCCGCTCGACCGTGCGCAGGCTCACGTCGATGCCCTGTTCCCGCAGCAGGTCCTGCCGAACCACTTCGGCGTTGCCGCCGTGCTGGAAAAACCGCTCCTTCAGCCACGCCTCCTGGGCTTCGAGCTTGCCGCCGCCCACCCGGCGGCTGTACGACATCCAGCCGTCGGCCGCGACGTAGCGTTTCACCGTGTTCTTGCTGCACCCGAACTCCCGCGCGATGCGCCTCAGCCCCCAACCGAGCGCTCGCAGCTGCAGCATCGCCTCCACTTCGTCCGACTTCATCATCTGTGCCCGTGGCCTCCTCGCCCACGGGCCGACATCCTTGCATCCCTTCATCGGCTGACTCCTCCCTCAACAGGGGGGTCAGTTTTCAGTGTCGCCAGGGGGTCAGTTTTCCATGTCGCCTGACAGGTACGGGGATGTCGCCGGAAAAATTGGAGTTCGAACGCCGGTTGCGCCTGGACGCCGAGCAAGGAGACTTACTAGCCCAGATGTTCCTCGGAGTCAGGTACGCTAACGGTCTTGGCGTGTCGCGGGACTACTCGGAAGCCATCCGCTGGTTCCGGCTAGCCGCTGAGCAGGGAAACGCAGACGCCCAGCGCCGCATCGGGCTCATGTACGTGAGCGGCGAGGGTGTGCCGCAGGACCACTCGGAAGCCGCCCACTGGTTCCGGCTGGCTGCCGAGCAGGGAGACGCATCAGCCCAGTTCAACCTCGGACTCATGTACGACCGCGGCGAGGGTGTGCCGGAGGACGACTCGGAAGCCGTCCGCTGGTACCGCTTGGCCGCCGAGCAGGGAGCCGGCCGCGCTCAGTTCAGCCTCGGGGCCATGTACTTGACCGGGGAGGGTGTGCCGCAGGACCACTCGGAAGCCATCCGTTGGTTCCGGCTGGCCGCCGAGCAGGGAGAAGCAGCAGCCCAGTACAGCCTCGGGCTCATGTACTACGCCGGTCAGGGTGTGCCGCAAAACTACATCTCAGCGCACATGTGGTTCAATGTTGCAGCCGCGGCCGGCTTCGAGAACGCCCGCGTGGCACGAGAAGAAGTCGCAGGTAGCATGACGCGCGAACAGATTGCCCAGGCGCAAGCGCGGGCACGGGAATGGGCTGACCGATAGCGGTTGTTCAGCGTCAACTACTCTTGCCGCTTGACGACGACCACTTTTACCGGTGTGCCGCAGCGTGGGCCACGGGCTGGCGGCCAGCACGTCGGTAGAGATCAGTCGTCTACCGGCGACGCGTTGTACATGAACGGTTCGTGGCTAAGCAGCTTGCGCCATTCCGCGGCCGTCTCTGGTGTCCGGCCGAATAGCTCGGCTGTCGCGTCGTCGATGATGGCGCGGACGGGGTCGTCTGTTGCGCGCTGGAGTCGACCGATCTTTCTTTCGGCCAGCGCGTCGTATACCTCTGACAGTGCGCGAACGATCTCGGGCTCTCGCGCGTTTGCGGGCAGCTTGACGCTCTGAAGCTGTGTTCCCGACCAGTGGATGTACGCTGCACTCTTCGACCGCATACTCAGGAGCTGGATGAGTGCAGGGGTGCTGTTCCACAGCAGGTTCAGCGCCTTCGCCTCGTTGAGGGTTTCGGTCCGGACCGCGATGTACGCCGTTGAGTTGAGATGAAGTGGGTGGCGACTTCCCCTGTTCTGTGGTAGAACAGAGGCGACCAACAAGGAGGATCGACCACCCATGGCTAAGCATGACAGCCGGACATCGCGACCAGGGGTCTATGAACATGACAGTTGCAACTGCGCGACACAGGTTGGGATCGGCTAGTCTCAGTTATGGGAAGGAACCCTGGTGTGGCAGTACCCCATTCAACTTCTGCCGGCCGAATTACCGGGATTGTCAGTTGGGATGACAGGAAAGCCCCACGGTGCACACAGAATGACATCGACACAGGAAAGCCTCGATCTCGGCGGAAGGCCAAGCGCACGTACCGTACTCGACCGGATCCGCAGGGAGAGCCGTGACGAGTCCGAGAAGGGTCGGTGGTTCGAGCAGCTGTTCATGCGCGTGGCGCTCCAGGAGCCAGAGTTCGAGATCGACGGCATCTGGCGCTGGCCCGACTGGTCGGAGCGCGAGGCCTTAACCGGACTCGACGGCCGCGACATGGGCATCGATCTCGTCGCCCGGCGGACCTCCGGCGAGTGGGTCGCCATCCAGTGCAAGTGCTACGACGAACAGCACAGACTCGGCAAGGGTGAAATCGACAAGTTCCTGGGCGGCTCGCAGCAGCGGATCTTCCGCCTGCGGTGGATCGTGGCGACGTGCAGATGGAGCCAGATCGCAGAGAGAGCGATCGAGAACGCGCATCCACAGGTGACGCAGATCGACTTCCGAAACCACCTCGACATCCAGGTCGAGGAGCGGGACGCCGAGCGCCCTGCGCAGGAGCCGTGGTTGCTGCAGGCGGACGCGATCGAGGATACCGTCGACGGTCTGGCCAACCATGACCGGGGTCGACTCGTCATGGCCTGCGGCACCGGCAAGACCTTCACCGCCTTACGCATTGCCGAAGAGATCGTCCCGGACGGAGGGCGAATTCTGTTCGCTGCGCCGACCATCGCACTAGTGTCGCAGGCGCGACGCGAGTGGCTCCGCCATACGGCGCGAAGGCTCAATAGCGTCGTCGTGTGCTCCGACCCGACTGCGGGCGGGCGCAACGAGAACGAGGACATCCGGATCTCGGAGCTTGAGTGTCCGGTGACCACGGAACCAGCCGAGATCGCGCGTTCGCTCGACGGACACGGAGCGACCCGCGTGGTGTTCTGCACCTACCACTCGCTGGGGCGGGTCACGGAGGCCCAGCAGGTCGACTACGGGGCTCCGGCATTTGACCTCGCCATCGCCGACGAGGCCCACCGCACCACAGGGGTGCTCATCGACGGGCGCGTTTCGCGAGGCACGCCCAAGGTGGACTTCCAGGAGTTCCACGACGATGCCCGCCTGCGCGCCGCCAAGCGCCTCTATATGACTGCCACGCCGCGGATCTACACCGAGAGTTCCAAGCGGAAGCTGGCCGAACGGGGCATCGATGTCGTCGACATGGGCGACTACGCGGTCTACGGTCCCGAACTCCACCGCCTTCCGTTCAAGAAGGCCGTGAATGCCAAGATGCTCTCCGACTACCGGGTGATTGTGCTGGGTGTCGGCGAGGGAAGCGTCACGCCGGGACTGCGTCGGCGTCTTGAAGGGCTTGACGCGGCTGAGAGTGGTACACGGGCCCCGACCACGAATGACATGACGCGCGTGCTTGGCGTCTCCCTCGCAGTGAACGGCGTGACCGAAGGGCGAGCCCTCGAACAGCCGGGCAAGCTGCCCCGAACCATGGCGTTCGCCAACAGCATCGCGCGTTCGAAGTGGTACGCGAGTGCCCTCATGGAGAGCGAGGTACTGCGGGCCACCACTCGGCGGATGCGAGACGGCCGGGCGATGAAGGTGGTCGCGAGGCACCTCGACGCCTCGGCCAGCGCTCTTCGACGGAACCAGGAGCTGCGAGCGCTGGCGCAGGCCGACCGGGAAGGCGAATGCCGTCTGGTGTGCAACGTGAAGCTGTTCACCGAGGGCGTGGACGTGCCGTCGCTGGACGCCGTTGCCTTTCTCGATCCCCGGGACAGCCAGATCGATGTCGTGCAGGCCGTCGGACGCGTCATGCGCAAGGCGCAAAACAAGCGCTTTGGCTACATCATCGTCCCCGTGGTGGTCCAGCCCGGTCAAGATGTTGCCGCTGCGCTGGCGCGGGGCAGCGAGGGATACCGGACTGTCGGGCGCGTCCTCCGAGCGCTCCAGGCCCACGACGGACGTTTGGCGGAGTCGCCGGCCAACTTCATCAGGGTATATGACGCGGACGACGGCAACGCGCCTGGAGATCCGAGCGACGGCGAAGGCGACTACTTGCAACCCGAGTTCGACCTAAAGGAAGCCGAGCAAGGAATCTATGCGCATGTCGCCGCGGCCTCAGGGCTTGGCAAGCCCGGCCAGCTTGTCGCCGACGAGATCACCGACGCCGTGCGGCATGCGAGCGGCGTCTTGCAGAACGAAGAAATGGAAGGTCCGCTCGCCGCAGCCCTCGAACTCGTGCCGGAGGACGAAGGCGGCGCCAAGGGGATCTGCACGATCGCCGCGCTCATGCTCTGCAACGCCTGCCTCCTACAGCGCCGTCTGCGGGACGAACCGGAGATGAAGACCATAGTCCGCCTCGACAAGGTCGCGGGTGCGAAGCATCCCAGGGAGATTCTCCAAGTCGCTTGGGAGGCGATCCTCGAAAAGGACTACACGCCGGTGTTCCGTCCGGCCCTCGCTGTGCTCAGCGCGCTGCGCGAAGGGAGAGCGATAGACAACGGCATCCGCGTCGTCGCCGAGTGCGCCAATCGGGTAGCCGATTCCCTGAGCGAGCTCGGCTACGACCACGCCGGCCCGCTTTACCATCGCATCCTCGGCTCTGCCAAGAGTGACGGGGCGTTCTACACGAACAACCTCTCGGCGGTGATGCTGGCGCGCCTGGCGTTCGGGCGGCACTGGGTAAACTGGTCCGACGCGCAGGAGGTTCGGGCGCTTCGCATCATCGATCCAGCGTGCGGAACCGGAACGCTGCTCATGGCGACCCTCCAGACAATCAAGGCCCGAGTCGCCGAAGCAGAGGCGCAGCACGACGAGGATTGGAACGCGCTGCACAAGCAGTTGGTGGAGAACGTGCTTTGCGGCCTCGACATTAACCAGCACGGCGTCCAGCTCGCGGCCTGCAACATGACCCTCGGCGCGCCGACGGTCGACTACGCGCGCATGAATCTCGCCACGATGCCTCACGGTCCGCAGAGCGACGGAATGCCAAAGGCAGGATCGCTGGAAATCCTGACGGCGGCGGGCGACCGACTCGACCTGCTCGCTATAACGGCGCCGCGTCGGTCTCTCGACGCCTGGGACGCCGCACAGGTCGACGGGAGTGAAGAGATCCGGTTCCCGTTGCGCGAGCTGGACGCAGTGATCATGAACGCGCCGTTCACGGACAACAAAAAGAGAAGCCGGAAATTCGGCGCTGACACGGTCAAGGCCATGCAGCGGCACGAGCTTGAGATTCGGAACCGGCTTTCAAAGCGTGATTCCGCAGCCGGTGAGGTCATCACAACCAATAGCGTAAGCACGTACTTTACCCCGCTCGCGGACCGGTTGCTCGGGTCGGAAAGGGGTGTTCTGGCCAAGGTGATTCCTGCCACGGCTTGCACTGGAACATCGGGCATCAAAGAACGTCGCTTTCTGGCCGAGCGTTTCCACATTGAGTGCATCGTCACCACCCACGACCCAAAACGGATCAACTTCTCTGAGAATACAAGCATTCACGAGTGCCTGCTGGTCTGCCGGCGTCATCCGAAAGTCGAGCGGCCGCCGACGAAGTTCATCTCTCTGCGTGCCATGCCGGATAACGTGGAAAAAGCAGTCGAGGTTGCTGAAGCGATCGCCTCGGGCAATCCCGGCCAGTGGGGACGAATTCACCACTGGCCAGCTAACCGCGTGCGTGGAGGCGACTGGACTCCAGTTCAGTGGTTCGACGGCGGACTCGCGGAGACGGCGTTCACATTGGAGCGCAACGAGCTTTTGGAGCCTGTAGGCCGGCGCTACGCGGTCGGACCGGCGGGCCAACGTATCCAGGATGCCTATGATGTTGTCGCCGAGAACGGTGCCGACGCTATTCCCGGGTTCCATTCTGTTGCTGGGCGCCTTCGACGCACGATACTTGGCGAGCCCGACGTATGGTACCGCCCCAAAGCGGCCAAGCGCGGCTTGGCGGATCGCTACCGCAGCCTGCGAAGCCAACTTCTGGTCCCGATGCGTCTCGACACGATCACCGGACGGCTTACGGGACTTTGGACACCGCATCCGTCGTTTGGATGGTGGGTCCCGATCGCGGTGCACGACAAAAGCATTGCGAAAGCGCTTGCCGCGTGGTGGAACTCAACTCCCGTGCGGTTGATGCTTCTAAATCGCCGAGGTCGCAAAATGACGTACCCAGTATGGCAACTCGCCCACCTTCGGGAAATCAGAATTCCGCGGACGGACAACCCGGCCTGGGCCGCGCTTAAATCAGCTTTCGATCAGACATGTAAAACCGCGTTGCTACCGATGAAACAGGCCGAAGCGTGCGCAGCGCGCAAGAAGATCGACGACGCGGCGGCGTTGGCGATCGACGTGTCTCCCCATGTGCTGGCCGACTGGCGGCGTAGATTGGCTGCGGAGCCAACGATCACCAACACACGCGCCGGCTCTGGCGACAACGACAGAATGTTCGGACAGCAGCCTAATTGACGGGTTGCAGTACCCGATGGTTTCGTCTGGTTCACGAAAGAGGTCGAGCATCGTTGGTGCCACGAGCGTGTGCTCATCTGGAGGAACGCGCCGTCGACACCGGGCTGTCAAGCGACACTCAAAACTGACTGCCTGGTGGATTGCGCCTCTTGAGATGGACAGTTCCAGTTGCGACGATTGACAGGCGATGGGTCTTCGGAGGTGAACCCATTGGCCGGACACCGCAGCTACAGCATCGAGTTCAAGCGACAGATGGCACAGGAGTTCCCTGGCGGCGAGGCCCTCAACGGGCTTTCCCGGCGCCACGAAGTTTCCCGGAACCTGATCCGGATCTGGGTCGTCAAAGTACGAGGCCGGCGTTTTCGACGACAAGTTCCAGGCGGCCGACCTGCTGCAGCAGTACGAGGCGAAGATCGCGGCCCTTGAGCGCTTGGTCGGACGCTAAATAAAAAGGGGGCTCAGAAAGACGTAGCGTCGCTGCGAAGCGGGCGTACATCCGTCGTTGCCGGCCCCGTGGCATGTCCGTCGCCCAAGGATGCCGCCTGGTGGGTTCTGCCACGCTCGACCTACTACGACGCGTCGTTTGTCGCCGTCAACAGCAAGAGGGTGCGTCGATTGATGCGCGAGAACGACCTGCAGGCCCGGCGGCGCAGGCGCTTCGTCGCCACGACGGACAGCGCCCATGACCTCCCCGTGTCCCGAATCTCGCCCGCGAGCTCGTACCCGACGGGCCCAACGAGCTCTGGCAGGACGACATCACGTACGTCGCCATCGCCTCCGGGTTCGTCTACGTCACGTTGGCCCTCGACGCCTGGTCGCGTCGCGTCGTCGGCTATGCAATCGGTCGGTCCGTCGATGCGCGACTCGCCGTGGCCGCGCTCGAGGCCGCGGTCGCCTCGCGGCGGCCGCCGGCCGGGCTGTGTCTGCCACACCGATCGGGGTTCTCAGTACGCCTCGGCTCGCTACCGCGAGCTGCTCGCCGAGCACGACCTGGTGGGGTCGATGAGCCGACGCGGCAACCCGTACGACAACGCCAAGGCGGAGAGCTTCATCAAGACCCTCAAGGTCGAAGCGGTCTACCTGGCGGACTACCAGACGTTCGAGGACGTCAGCACCGACCTGCCCAGGTTCCTTGAGGAGGTCTATAAAACGCGTAGACTGCACTCCGCGCTGGGGTATCTCAGCCCCGTGCAGTTCGAGAACAAACACACCCCACACCCTGTCAAAACGGCGGCCTGACGCTGTCCACCCCAAGGGGCGCAGTCCACCAGGGGGTCAGTTTTCCATGTCGCCTGACATGTTGGCGAGGAAGAGGAGGTGGCAACGATGCCGCAGTCGAAACTGCCATATCTGGCGCCATATCTCTTCGCCGGGCCCGCAATATTCCTCATTCCCACAGCGCTCATCGTCGATGCCTAACCCGGATAACGAAGAATGGGCCCTGATGTAAGCCCGTCGCGACCAAACACACCCACGGGATCAGCACAACCTCAGACACACTGCTATCGATCAGCCCATTCCCGTGCCCGTGCTTGCGCCCGGGCAACTTGTTCGCGCGTCATGCGGCCTGCGACTTCGTCTCGTACCAAGCCGGCGTCCTCATCGCCGGCCGCGGCGGCAACATCCAACCACATGTGCGCCGAGACGTAGTCTTGGGGCACACCCTCACCGCGGTGGTACATCAGCCCGAGCCCGGCCTGGGCTCTCGCGTGTCCCTGCTCGGCGGCCTGGCGGCACCAGCGGGCGGCTTCCGAATAGTCCTGCGGCACACCCTCACCGCGGTGGTACATCAGCCCGAGGTTGAGCTGCGCTGCTGCTTCGCCCTGCTCGGCAGCCAGCCGGCACCAGCGGGCGGCTTCCGAGTAGTCCTGCGGCACACCCTCACCGCGCCAGTACATCACCCCGAGGTTGAGCTGCGCTGCTGCTTCGCCCTGCTCGGCAGCCAGCCGGTACCACCGAACGGCTTCCGAGTAGTCCTGCGGCACACCCTCACCGCGGCGGTACATCACCCCGAGGTTGAGCTGGGCTGCTGCTTCGCCCTGCTCGGCAGCCAAGCGGTACCAGCGAACGGCTTCCGAGTAGTCCTGCGGCACACCCTCACCGCGCCAGTACATCACCCCGAGGTTGAGCTGCGCTGCTGCTTCGCCCTGCTCGGCAGCCAGCCGGTACCACCGAACGGCTTCCGAGTAGTCCTGCGGCACACCCTCACCGCGCCAGTACATCACCCCGAGGTTGAGCTGCGCTGCTGCTTCGCCCTGCTCGGCAGCCAGCCGGTACCACCGAACGGCTTCCGAGTAGTCCTGCGGCACACCCTCACCGCGCCAGTACATCACCCCGAGGTTGAGCTGCGCTGCTGCTTCGCCCTGCTCGGCAGCCAGCCGGTACCACCGAACGGCTTCCGAGTAGTCCTGCGGCACGCCCTCACTGCGGTTGTACATCAGCCCGAGCCCGGCCTGGGCTCTCGCGTGTCCCTGCTCGGCGGCTTGGCGGTACCAGCGGGCGGCTTCCAAGTAGTCCTGCGGCACGCCCTCACCGCGGTTGTACATCAGCCCGAGGTTGAACTGGGCTGCTGCTTCACCCTGCTCGGCAGCCAGCCGGTACCAGCGAACGGCTTCCGAGTAGTCCTGCGGCACACCCTCACCGCGGCAGTACATCACCCCGAGGTTGAGCTGCGCTGCTGCTTCGCCCTGCTCGGCAGCCAGCCGGTACCAGCGAACGGCTTCCGAGTAGTCCTGCGGCACGCCCTCACCGCGGTTGTACATCAGCCCGAGCCTGGCCTGGGCTCTCGCGTGTCCCTGCTCGGCGGCCTGGCGGTACCAGCGCACGGCTTCCGAGTAGTCCCGCGGCACACCCTCACCGCGGCGGTACATCACCCCGAGGTTGAACTGGGCTGCTGCTTCGCCCTGCTCGGCAGCCAGCCGGTACCAGCGAACGGCTTCCGAGTAGTCCTGCGGCACACCCTCACCGCGGCAGTACATCACCCCGAGGTTGAGCTGCGCTGCTGCTTCGCCCTGCTCGGCAGCCAGCCGGTACCAGCGAACGGCTTCCGAGTAGTCCTGCGGCACGCCCTCACCGCGGTTGTACATCAGCCCAAAGTTGAACTGGGCTGCTGCTCCGCCCTGCTCGGCGGCCAAGCGGTACCAGCGGGCGGCTTCCGAGTAGTCCTGCGGCACACCCTCACCGCGGTTGTACATCACCCCGAGGTTGAGCTGCGCTGCTGCTTCGCCCTGCTCGGCAGCCAGCCGGTACCAGCGAACGGCTTCCGAGTAGTCCTGCGGCACACCCTCACCGCGGTTGTACTTTTGCCCGAGCCCGGCCTGGGCTCTTGCGTGTCCCTGCTCGGCGGCCAGCCGGTACCAGCGAACGGCTTCCGAGTAGTCCTGCGGCACGCCCTCACCGCGGTTGTACATCAGCCCAAGGTTGAACTGGGCTGCTGCTTCGCCCTGCTCGGCGGCCTGGCGGTACGAGCGAACGGCTTTCGAGTAGTCCTGCGGCACACGTTCACCGCGGTTATACATCATCCGAGGTTGAACTGGGCTGCTGCTTCGCCCTGCCCGGCAGTCAGGCGGTACCAGCGGGCGGCTTCCGAGTAGTCCTGAGACACACGCAGACCGAAGGCGTACCTGACTGCGAGGCCAACCTCGGCAGCTACTTCGCCAGCCTCGGCTCGTGCACGCAATTCAGCAAGTTCTTGTTTCGTCGATGTATTGTGGGTCTGAACAGTTGAAAAAATCGCAAGGCCGAAGGCGACAACGACAACGGCGGTTGCAAGAACAGCGTAGCGACTCATAGATCTACTCTAGCTAGATTGCACTTCCGGCATACCAACTTTTTCCGTCCGACCGTCCTCTAGCCGAAAGGAAGCGGGTCTAGCACTTCTGCAGCGGTATGTCCCTGACAGTCTCGACACTGCACGTCAGGAACAAGTTTATCAAGACTGTTGTTCCATCTGGTGTTTTTCCGAGTTCCAGATCTCCAGGGTACGCAGATCCTGGCGGATGGATCTCAAACTCTCTCAGAAGCACGGTGGCACTTCCATGTTGCCCAGGCCTCTTTTATCCTACCATGAATCTGGACCGCCAAACCGTCACTTGACCGGTCAGGTAGTGCACAAGCCGGGGAAGCAAATTCACACTCTGGGGAAGTACGCGCCGGCGGTCGCCAGGGCGCTCGGCCCGACCGATGGCTCGCGCCGCATGATCAACGCCCTGCACCACGCGGCGCATGCCGTCCGCAGCAGGTCGCTGACCGCAGTTCGGACGCTTCTCGACCGGGCCGGCGTGGGCGAAGAGCCCCGGTTCGTGACGGCCCTCGATACCGTTCTTGAGGTCCGGCCCCTGCCGTCGGACATCACTGGCGCGAAGCTCTCCGGCTATGCGCGTGCCGCCGGCGACGACTTCCAGGCCCTCTACCAAGCTGTCTCGCCTTGCTTACAGCAACGGCGTTGAAGATCCCGATCAGCTAGCCCCTGTGGGCAGCGCCCGCGAATAGCGATGCGCCCGGTCGCGCCGCACGGCTGCCGCCGTCGGCATCGGCGCAACCCGGTACCCGGCCAGCGCGCGTCGGTCACTTCGAGGCGGCAGGGGTCGCGATCGTTAATCCGTGGGAGTAGAGCGGTGCTCAACGATCGCGACTGGCAGTTCAAGTGCACCCCGAAGGAAAGCGATCTGGTCCGCGTGTTCTACATTTCGGCGCTCCCAAGACGCCGCGCGCTACGATGGGCTGACCGGCTGCTTCGACGCCGGGGCCCTCGCGCTGTCCGCCCGCGGCGTCGCTGGCCTCGTCCGCAACGATGTCCGCAGGCGCCTCGTCCTCGGTTTGCACGCTCGACCGCCCGGAATCCCGACCGCGCCTGGGGCGCCGTCAACCGAGACACCGCCGATGCCACACGACGACCGCGAGCTGTTCGACCCCGACCCCGCCGCCCTGCGCCGCAAGCGCTACAGCGTCCGGCGATCCGTCGCGATGTCCGAGTACATGCTCGAGCAGGTCAAGGAGATCGCCGCGATCAACCGCATGAAGGACGGGGTCATCATGCGCAGGGCGCTCAACGCGGGACTGCCGCTCGTCCGGGAGGCGGAGCTCGCCCAACGTGGCCGCCGCCGGGGGCGATAGCCGCCGGGACGACCACTGCCGTCCCGAGATACCCGAACCGACGCGGGCAGCGGAGCGGCAATCTCCCGACGCTGGCGCTACCTGCCCCTCGTCGTGCCGGACATGGCCGCCCTTCGCGGTCAAGTAGTGACCGCCTCCTTCGCCCCGCCGCCTGAACCGGCACAGCCCCCCGGAGCCGCATCGCTTCCGGCTCCCGTCGGGACGACTTGCTCGGGGAATCGGAGAACGATGCGCCTGGTCAACCGACCGCGGCCACCCCCGAGTAGACGGAAGCCCCACGGAGTAGCGTCCTGAGCCAGACTGCTTGCCGCTCCCCCAGCACCCGCAAGCCATCGTCGCGCATGGGTCGGACCCCGCGACGGGCCGAGGCGGCACTCTCCACCGACCTCCGGAGACCCGGCCCGTAGGGGAGCACAGGCGGGGGGGGTGGTGGCTGGTACGATCGATCCATCATGTGACCCGACCCCTCGCCCCGTCGCCCCCCGTCTGCCCGGCCGCCTTCCCCAGGCGGCCGGCAAGGGGAAAATCGCGCGCGCTATGCGCGCTTTTTTTTGCCGCGCTGTGCGCGGCAAGGGACGGACGCCGCGACGGGCGGGAGGCCCCACGACCCCAGGAAAGGAGCAGGACGATGAACGACGTGCGGCTGGACCCCCAGCAGGTCCCGGCCCGGGCGGAGCTGCTGCTCGAGGTCGCGTTCGGCGAAGACGCGCCGGGGCGACCGATCTACACGAGGCCGGAGCCCGAAGGCGACGGCGAGCCGGCGGTTCCGGTCAAGGTCGGCGCGATGCTGACGCGTCGCCTGTCCACGGCCGAGGCGACCGAGACGCTCTCCGGGGCGGCGTACGGCAACCCGCTGCGGGGCCGACCCGAGCGGGCCCCGGGCGTGCCGATCGGGTCTGCGGTCCTCGCCCGGACCGATGCGGCGGACGCGCACGGCTGGCGCGTCTACCGCGTGACCCCCGCCGGGACCGTGATGTACGACGAGTGGATCGACCACGACCCGGCGCACGGCGAGCTCGCGGTGACGCAGCTGCGGGCCGCGGCGAGACGGAGCCCGGAGGCGGCGCTGCGCCGCGTGCTCGCCGGACGTGGCGACCACCCCGCGGCGCGCGGCGTGGCCGAGTGGCTCGCCAGCGAGCCCGTCGGGCGCCCCGGTTCGAAGAAGCCCCGATCGCGGGCCGCACGGCGGCGGTGGCGCCGGAACCTCGCACGCCCGCGGAGCCGCGCATGACCGGACCCAGGACGAACGCGTTCCGGACGGGCCGCAGCCTGATGGCCCGCGAACGGCTCGAGCTGCACGGTGCGGGCGCGCTCGCCGACGAGGAGCTGGTCGCTATCCTCGTGGGCGTAAACGGCGTCGAGGCGGCCGGCGCCCTCCTCGAGGCGTACGGGAACGTGCAGCAGCTCGCGCACGAGAGCGCCGGCGACCTCGCGCGAATCAAGGGCATGACGCCTGCCCGAGCCGCCATGGTCGTCGCCGGCGTCGAGCTGGGCCGCCGGACTCTCACGCGGCCGCGGCCGGACCGCATGCGCCTCGGCACGCCGCGCGAGGTCGCCCACTTCCTGCTGCCGCAATACGGGGCCAGCCCCGTGGAGCGCTTCGGCTTCGTGAGCCTCTGCACGAAGCACCGCCTGCTCCGCACCGAGATCGTGTCGACCGGCACCCTCGACGCGAGCCTCGTCCATCCCCGAGAGGTCTTCCGGGCCGCCGCGAGGAACCGCGCCGCCGCCATCGTGCTCTTCCACAACCACCCCTCCGGCGACCCCACCCCGAGCGGCGACGACATCGCCCTGACGGCAAGGCTGCAAGAGGCCGGAATCCTGATGGGCATCGAGGTCGTCGACCACGTGGTCCTCGCCGACACGCGCTACTGCAGCTTCAAGGAGATGGGACGCCTTTGAGCGAACACGCAGACGCACCAACCGGCTCGTGGCGCTCCGCGAGCGCGTCGAGCGGCTGCCCGCGTACCGAGGGGAGCCGGGCACCCACGCCCTGGCCGCCTAGCCGGCGGGACTGCTCGAGCGCAGCCCGAGTACCGCGCCGCGCTGCGTCGACGCGGTGAACATGGCCACCGTCTACGGCGAGAGGACCGACGGGTGCGACGGCGTCGGCTGCCTGGCGATCGTCGCGTATCCGGAAGAGGCAGCCGCGACCCGCCGCCGCATGGCGAGGGACGGCAACCTGCCGGAACGCGCGGGCGGCCTGCTCGCTGTCGCCGCCCGGGTCCTCGGGCTCGACCCCGCGACGCCCTCTTCTGCGGCGTGGGATCGAGGTGGCTCGAGGATCTCGACAACGAGCTGAAGCGAGTCACCCTCGGCGCCCTCGACCGCACGATGGCGGGAACCGCCGGCGACGGGATCGCGAAGCCCCCGCCAGCGTCGCGGCACGGCCGGTGAACGCCGCACGCCTCCGTTCGAACGCGCCCCGCAACCCGGCGCGACGGTCATCCCTCCGACGCCCCTGACCGCGACCGCGGATCGCGCCTCCTTCCGGAACCCGTCCAGCGCCCGAACTCCGGGGCGCGGCTCCCGGTGCGCCGACGCCCGACCCCGAAGCAGTGACCGACAGCCGAAACCCCTACCGGTGCGTGCAGAGCGGCCTGCGCTACTTGCTGCACGTCTCCGGCGGACGTACGTCAGGGATGCTGCTGTACCGGATGCTCGAGGCCTACGACGGCCGGCTGCCGGCCAACGTCCGCGCCGTCTTCGCGAACACCGGCAAGGAGCACGAGAAGACGCTCCTGTTCGTCCGCGAGATGGAGCGCCGGTGGCAGGTGCCGATCACGTGGGTCGAGTACGTGTACCGCGTAGGCGCCCGCGGGGGCATCCGCGATCCGAAGAACACGTTCAGGGTGGTCGACTACGACACCGCGTCGAGGCACGGGGAGCCGTTCGCGATGCTGATCCGGGCGCACAAGCTCCTGCCCAACGCGCACAAGCGCCTCTGCACGGCCGACCTCAAGGTCGAGACCGCGGCCCGGTTCGCGCGGACCAGGCTCGGTTGGTGGCGGCCGCGGCCGCACTCGGTCCTGGGCATCCGCTACGACGAGCCGAAACGGTGGGGCAAGGCCCTGTGGGAGGAATGCCGCACCGTCTACCCCCTCGTCGACGCGAAGGTCTCGGTCCGCGACGTCGAGCGGTTCTGGTCCGAGCAGCCCTTCGACCTGCAGATCCACCGGGACCTGGGGAATTGCGACTTGTGCTTCCTCAAAGGCAGATGGAGGCTGATGCGGCTCATCACCCAGTACCCGGAGCGCGCCGACTGGTGGATCCAGCAGGAGCGCTACCGGCGGTCCGTCGCGCGGAACGTGCGCAAGCCGGAGCTGACGCGCTTCCTGATGCGCTACGCCTACGAGGACCTGAAGAACACGCCCATGCTGCCGTTCGACGAACTCCGCGAGGAACGCGAGGCCAGCGAGGCCGTGTCCTGCTTCTGCGGAGACTGAGCCGGCATGGACCCGATCCGCATCCCCGTCCTCGACGCGGCGCCAACGGCGCCGGAGCGGGCAGTGACGCGGTACCCTGACGACATGCGCTTGGCTACGGCCGCCACTCACCGCTACGCCGGTGCCCGTGCTGCCCGGGGCCGGTGCATCGTCGTTGGCACCCGCTTCGTGTGTCCACGATTTCCTGAAGCAATGAGATGAAAGACCGAACAAGGAAGGACCGATGACCTGGTTCCGGCCCGCGCCGCACCCGCCGTTCTACGCCGCCGTCGAACACGGCCGGCCGCGCCGCACTATCGAGATATCGAGCCGCAGCTCCGACCGCCTCGGTCGCGACCTCAGCGCCATGAACCTGCCCGCCGCGGACGACATGCACGGGCGTCCGGTCGAGGCGGTCTACCAGGCCGCCAAGTGCTACGGGGACGGCGGACCGGACACGCACGTGTCGCGGTCCGGGTACGAGGCGAAGCGCCGCGACCGGGAGCGGCGCCAGCAGGGCCCGCTGGCGGGATTCCGGCACGAAGCCAGGCAGTGGCCGCCCGAGACCGGGTCGGCCTTCTACGACTGGCTGTGGACGCGCAGCGCGTTGCGGCACTGCGGGCAGGGCGTCGTCGAGCGCCTGCAGCGGTACGACGGGTTCACGGACCAGTTCCACCGGCCAGGAGCCCTCGCCTGTCAGGCCAAGGCCGCGGCGATCGTCGCCGGGATGGGCTTGGCGAGGGTGCGGGCCGCGATCGAGACGCCCGAGGCGTGGCTCACGCACCTGAGCGGCGGGGCCACGCCCGACCTGCCGGCGCCGGAGCCGGCGGCCCCACCGAGCCGCGTCTACGCCGGGATCGGCTCGCGGCAGACGCCGCAGGCGGTCATCGAGACGATGGAGCGCATCGGCCGGGGGATGGCCCGCCACGGCTGGACGCTCCGCTCGGGAGCCGCTGACGGCGCCGACACGGCGTTCGAGGCCGGCGCGGGGCACGGAGGTGGTCCCCGCGAGATATGGCTGCCCTGGCCCGGGTTCAACGGCCGCACGGCCGACGGCGCCGCCACCCGCGTCGGCATCAACAGTCAGGCGAACCGCGACTTGGCGAGACAGTCCCACCCGGCTTGGAACGTCCTCGCCGACGCGGTGAAGAAACTCATGGTGAGGAACGTGCACCAGGTCCTCGGGCCCGAACCCGGTAGCTCCCCGCCGAGCGACATGGTCATCTGCTGGACGCCCGGCGGAGAGGGCGGGGGTGGAACCGGGATGGCGATCCGGCTGGCCGAGCGTCACGGGATCCCCGTCGTCGACCTGGGGACCCGGGAGCTGTCCCGCCTCGAGCGCAGTCTCGCCGCGGCCCGCCGGCGCGGACTGCCGGCCGATGTCGCCGCCATCGTGATCGAGGACACACGCGCCCGGACGCCGGGACCGGAGCCGGGCGCCGGGTACCACCGCGTCCTGGTCACTGGGAGTCTGAGACCCGCCGAGACCCCGACTCTGGAAGCCCACCTCGACGCGGTCACCGCGAAGCGCGGTCCCGTCGCGCTGATCGCAGCCGGCGGAAGCGCATCCAGGGCGGCGATGGCCTGGGCGGACCGCCGCGGCCACCCGACCCTCGCCCCGCCGCCGCGCCCCGCCGGCGAAGGCCGCGGAGAGAGGCCGCTCGAGTACGCCTCGAGGATGCTCCAGGCGAAGCCCGACGCCGTCGTCGAGTGCGGCGGAGACTGGAACGCGTACGACCAGGCCGTACGCGACGGCGCCTCGATGGCCCGCATCCGCATGGAGCGTTGCCGCGACCTGGAACGCACGCTGACCGGCGTCGAGCACGGCCTGCGTCGGGACGAGGAGGAGCGGACCCGCAAGCCGGCCGGGCAGACCGCCAGCGACGAGCCGCCGCCCGAGCGCCGCCCGCGAAGCCGCTACGACGCCGTCGACCGGCTCGTGTCCGGCAGGCTGCGGCTGACCGAGGCGAGCGGCCGCATCGTGCGCGCCGCGGCCCGAAGGCACCGGGTCGTCGACCCCCGGACGATAGAGCGCGCGCTCTTCGTGGCCAGCAACCCGGAGCGCGACCAGCTCCTCGGCGCCGCCGGATGGACCACGAACGACCGGCTGAGCCACGACCCGCTGGGCGTGCTCACCGGCGGCGCGAGCCCCCCGGAGCTAGACCTGACCCTGCGCCTGGCCCGGACTATCGTCAACGCCCTCGCCCGCGCCGGACTGCCGGCCATCACAGTCCGCGGCACCGAGCCCTCCGCGGCAGGCGGGCGCCCGCGCGATGTCGCTGCACCGCAGCCCCCGCGCTAGCAGGCTCGAGCCCGCCCTGGCGGGGAACCTCGGCGAACCGGAACCGCCGGACCCTGGCAGCGGGCGAGGCCATATGTGACTATACTCTGCGTGCGAGGTTCCGTTGCGGACCGACGGGGATATGGGTCGGACGTGACCGTTGGCTGTCGAGGATCCGCATGGCGAAACAACACCGATCAAGACCTGAACTCGACGAGACGATGGAGCTCCCGGCCGTTCAGGTAGGTCCCGCGGCCTCCGTGGGCATCCGCGAACTCAAGGACAACCTGAGCCGCTATATCCGCCGCGTCGAGGCCGGCGAGCGTATCGAGGTCACGGCTCATGGCCGCGTGGTCGCCGAGCTCGTCCAGCCGGGCGTGACAGCGAAGGGCACGTACCGGCGCTTCGACAAGCTCGTCGCCTCCGGCGTGATCCGCCCGCCGGTCGAAGCCGGTGACGCGACAGAAGGATGGCCGGACATCGGGCTTCCAGTCGGGACTGCCGCCGAGTTGATCAACGCCGAACGTGGCGAAACGTAACGCGAGGAAACGTAGAGCCGAAGTGCCTCCTTCGACCGCGGAAGCCGCCGATGTGCGGTACATCGAGTCCAGCGCGCTGGTCGCCGCGCTCATCGAGCATGACTCGAACGCCTTGGATTCGGTCCGTGCGCCAGGGCGGAAAGTCACTTCCGCACTGACGATGGCCGAGACCGCTCGGGCGATCCTTCGAGCGCGCGCGACCGCACGGCTGACGGCCGACGAGGAGCGGGCGGCAGTGGGCGCGCTCCGCCGTTTCGAGCTTCGCAGTTACGTGGTCGCTGTCACGGAGGCGGTTCTGGCTCGCGTCCGCAGACCGTTCCCGATCGAGCCGATCCGCACGCTCGACGCCGTGCATTTGGCGACGATGGAGATGCTCGACGAGCCACCCGCGCTGGTCGTGGTCGTGACGCGGGACACCCGGGTTCGCGAGAACGCCAGAGCACTCGGGTATGCGGTCGAGTGAGCCGGGAGGGAGGGCGCGTCGCCCCTGGCCTACATGGCGGTCGACCGTGCCTCTCGCTGACGCCGGTTGTTCCCAGTCGCTACTCGCCGTCCGGCCGATAGATCAAGCCGGACCAGGCTCCGCGCGCGGCCTGGACGATCATCGACGACTGCGCCGGACTGCCGACCATCACCATCCGTAGCATCGAGCCCTCCACCCAAGGCGTCCGTCCGCCCAGCATCGCCGCAGAACGACGGCTCCGCCCGGCACCGCGACCCCCACTCTGACGGACCCGAGCCCGCCTCCCAGGCGAAGACCTCGGCGAACCCGAACCGCCGGAAGCCCCGGCACATCTGCATCGAAGGGAAAGGAGTAGCGAACCATGTTCGGACTACGTCCCAGTGCGCCCACGCGGCCCGAGGACTACGCGGTCCACCGCGCCGGACGGCCGCTCAGGAACGCCCGGGTGAGACCCCGCGGGCTCACGCCCAGGCGGCTCGCGCAGCTGGCCGGCGGCGACCGCCGCGGCGTGCAGCACGCGACGCCCGACCCGTGGGTGCCCGAGCCCGCCCTCGTGCTGAGCGACGTGGTCGCCGGCCCGCAACCCTGGATGGGCATGCTCCTCGACCCGGCCCGGCCGCAGCCGGTGCCGATCGGGAGCCTGGTCCGCAGTGCAGGACCGGCGCCGGCGCGCCACTGGCTGGTGTGGCCCGACGCGCGGCTGCGCCCGGCGCGAGGACTCGCTGGGACAGACCCGCGGTCTGTGGCCGCCTACCTCGACGAGCCGGCCATCGCCCACTTCGCCCGGGAGCTCGACGAGGCCGCCGTGACCGCCGCCGTGGCCGACCAGGGCGACGGCCTCCTCGACATGCACCTCATCGAACGCGCCGTCGCGGGGGGCTACGGCGGCGACTCCGCGGCCGCCGACGCCGTGACGGTGTGGATCGCCGAGACGATCCGCTGCGGGGTCTGGAAGGGCAGCCGGCGCGCCAGCGTCTCGCGCGCGCCCGGTCGCCGCGCCCGCCCGCGCCGGCACGCCGAGCGTCGGCTAGTGTGCCGATGGCTCTGACGGCGGCGACCCGCGTAGCCGTGATCACCCGCCGCGGCCACGTGAGGACAGGCCTCGCTCAGTTGCGTGACGAGGCCGGCCGCTGGATGGAGGACTCGATCCGCTACCGCGCCGCCGGCGCGACGGACCGCGCGATCGTCTCGATCGTCGCGCCGCCCGAGCCCGGGCGCCCGGCTGTCGGCATACGCAGGGGAACACCGTACGAGCGCCTGTGCGACTGGATCGCCGACCCGGCGTCCGCCGGCGACCCGCGGAACCCGCGGCGCGAGTCCTTGATCGAAAGGCTGCCGCCGGGAAGCTGCGCGAGGACTCTGATCGCGCTCCGCACCGGACTGGTCGTGACCCTCATCGGACCCGCCGACGAGGGCGGCCGGCCACTCGACCGGTTCCTGCGCGTCCAGGCTGCCCGGTCGAACGCGTCCCTCAGCGACGTCGTGCTCGTCATGCACGTCGCCGACCGCCTCGGCCCGTGGATCGCCGTGAGCCCTCCCGACTTGAACGTCGAGCGTTTCTGAGCCGACTCGCCAGCCGCTCCCGCCGGCATCCCAAGCCGGCCCGAAAGGAGAAACGACACGTGCCGAGAAGCCTGTCGAGGGCGAAATGCGCCCTCGCATCGAGCCTGCTCGCCCGCAGGCCCGTCGAACCGCCCGCGAATTGGAGCGCCCGGGCGGAGCGTCGGCTCGCGCAGCCCCGGGCCGCCTACCGGACCAACCGTCGCGGCGAAACCCGCCGCACGCGCCCGAGAGCCTGACAATGATCCTGAACCGCCGCACAGACCGCCCGAGACCGCGCCAGGTCTACATCGGCCGGCCCTCGAAGTGGGGGAACCCTTTCCGGTTGCGCCACGAGGAAGAACGGATCCGCGTCATTGCCCAGTACCGCACGGACCTCGTCCGCCGGCTTCGCACCGGCAGCGTAACGCGCGCCGAACTCGCGGAACTCGACGGCCGCCCACTCGTGTGCTGGTGCACGCCGCTGGCGTGCCACGGCCACGTCCTGCTGGCGGCCGCCGCGTGGGCCGCGACCGAGCCCGACAACAGCCTGGAAGCCGCCAGGTGGACGACCGAGTCCATCGAGCGTCTCGTTTGGCGCATCGCGCGACCCTGAGCATGAGCGGCATGACGCCGCGGCATGACGCCGGTCGCGGCCGGCGCCCATCAAGGCGTCAGGGGACGCCGGGCCGGCGGCGCCGCGACCGGGCGACGTACTAGACCCAACGCGCTTTGGCCGTCGGAGCTGGCACGGTCAGGGCCCCTTACAGCGGATGTGGCTGCGCGCCCTCATGCCGGGGAGCGCAGGGGCGGTCGCGGCTTGATCACCAACTTCACGTCCGAGTCCAGCACGTCCGCCACGCGCACCATCGTCTTCAACTCAATGTTCTCGACGTGACCGGAGAACAGCCGGGAAATCGTCGGTTGAGTCACGCCCAACTGCCGTGCGATGGCCGATTTGGAAAGGCCGAGTTCGGCCCGCCTAGTCTCGAGCGTATGGACGAACTCGAGAAGATGACGTCTCGTCGCGATGCGCGCGGCCTGTTCCGGGCTGCGCCGCTGCTGCAGGCGCGGCAGGACACGTCCGCTGATGGTCGTTGGCTGAGCGGCTGGCTGCTCTGGGCTGGTCGCGCTGTTCTGGGTACGCTGCATTGTTCTGCTCGCCGGTTCCGTTTGTTCTTGCCTTACTCGTTGCGCAGCGCCTCTTCAGCACTTGCCTGGAGCCTTCGAATTCTGGCCATGATTCTGGCGGGGATGCTCGTGCGCTTCTTGACGTATCCGTCGAGCACGACGATCCGACGCCCTGGCGCGAACACGAAGAACAGCCGAACCCCGGTCGTCAATCCCCGCGCCTCGAAGAGTCCATGGCCGAGAGATTTCGAGATCGGCGGCCGAAGCGTGTTGCCGTGTGCCTCCAGCATCTCCACCAAGGCCTCGGCTTCCGCGACAGTATCGTCGGATACTCCATCCAAAAACTCTTCAAGTGTCGTCTTCCCCCTCGGGGTGTCGAGCGAGTGAACAGCCCACCGCACTACCGAAGCATACCTTATGAGGTATACCTGTCAATGGGCCCGCGGTCTCTGGTGTGGCCCAAAGCAACGGACTACACGCACGCCACCACCGAGCGGGCCCCGGGCCTGCCGATCGGGTTCGCGGTCCTCGCCCGGACCGCCGCGGCGGACGACCACGGCTGGCGCGTCTACGGCGTAACCCCCGCCGAGATTCCGAGAAGATCTCAACCAGAGCACGGCTGATGATGAGGTCCTGTTCGACTTGGCGCGCATCCGTCCAGGGAACGAGATGGCCCCACGCGACGATGTTCTGCGCGGGGATCATTCGTCGGGTTCCGGCACACGTCGGACAACGACGCGCCACCGCGGATCGCGCTGTTGCGGTTCAGGCTCGAAGTCGGAGTCCTGTACCTCCTGCCGGTCGAGCTCGGTCCACGGCAACGGTCCTCGCGCCCGCAACGACTCCAACAGGGGTTCCGTCAGAGCGTCGTGCCCGAGATGTTCCAGCAGGTGCCCCAGGCGTTGCGTGACCGGCCGTTCGACCAACGTCGAGAGCACAGTGAGTTGCTCGGGATCGATCTTGCGGCCGAGATCGGACAGGACCGTGACGACACTGTCGATGCCGCCGGACGCCTGCGGATAGCGCAGCAGATCGAGGGCCGTCAGCGCGGCCGAAGAGATCCTCATCGTGCCGGTATCGGTGTTGCGGCCCTCTGTTCCTACCCTCACGGCTTCCATGTCCTTGCGGAAGTAGAAGACGATCAGATTGCGGCCTGCGCGGATCTTCGGCAGGCGCTTGTTCGAGACGACCTGGAACTCCATGACGGCCTGATGGGTCGCACCATGGAACTCCGCGGCTTTCAGCAGCCCAACGTAGTAAGCGTGGCCCTCATGCTGCATCAGCGCGTCGATGTACCAGGCCGGTGGCGGTCCTCCCCAGGACCCGTATTGAGGCGGCACGACCACGTAGAATCCTCGCCGCGGATTCAGCAGGGCTTCGCGGCGTTGCAGGCGCTCGGCGGCGTCGAGAAACGCGCCTCGCCCGACGCCGAGCACCTGTTCGGCCTCATCGGCGGTGAACACCGTCCGGCCCTCGGAGAGCAGCCCACTGACATAGCTTGACAACGCGGACCGCCGGTCGTGAACCATGCTCTATTGTCCGCTCCACATGCGGATTTAGCAACATGATTCATGCCATCCCACAGAGCCCGCGACTCAAGCCCCCGGCACATCCTCACCGCCCCGACCTGCACCAGTTCCCCGAGGCGCGCTTACCGCGGTCGTCAAGACGGCCCTCGCCCATCAGGTCAAAGGACAAGGTCGAGGCTGCGTACACTCGGTCACCCCTCTTCGGAACGCCGCCAGCGGCTCATGGCTGACTGGGCGGCGTATCTCGCAGGAATCCCCGCCTGATTGCAGCGCACCGCCGACAACCTCCTCCGGCTCACGAAGCCAGAGTCGACCTCCATCTCCACGGCTGGCGGAAGGCCTCCGCCACTCCGCCGACAACCTGCTCGCCCGACTCCGGCCTCACCTTCGCCCCCACCGGCCGCGCATCGACCAGCGACGACCGGACCATCCGACCTGACTGGAAGGAACCCGAAGCATGACGAACCGGACCGGAACCGCGCCCGAGATCGCACCCTGGCTGCACGACGCCCTGGTTCAGCGAGCCGATGCGTTCCACCGCGTGTGCCGGCACATCGCCCGCGACCTCGAAACGGGCGCCCGCGACCCCGCCGATGCGGCGAGGCTGCTGAACGCGGCCCTCGACGCCTTCCCGGAAGCCGGCACGACACAGCCGCCGCCCTCCGAACTCGCAGAGCTCGCCAGCCACATGCGCGGCCTCGAACGCGCCCTCGCCCGAACCGCCCTCCCCGGGGACCTCGTGATGATGAGCGCCACCGCCCACGCCCACCGCTGCCTGGACATCGGGATCCGCCGCGCCCAGGCGCATGGAAGGAACTGACATGCCACAGAACACGGAAATCCGGTGGATACCCCTCCGGCATCTGGAGCCGTCCGAGCGCAACGCACGCACGACGGCGGCGCCGGCGGAGGCCATGCGCGAGCTCGAAGCGTCCCTCGAAGCGCACGGGCTCCTCGAGAACCTCGTGGTGCGTGCCCACGACGACGGCAAGACCTTCCACGTCGTCGGAGGCGGCCGGCGGCTCAAGGCCCTCCGGACGCTGGCCAAGAAGCGCCGGGGCCGGTTCCGGACCACGACGCCGATACCGTGCCGGGTGATCCCGGACGATGCGATCGACGAGGAGATCAGCGCGGCCGAGAACCTGGTGCGCGTGAACATGCACCCCGTCGACCAGTTCACGGCCTTCCACAAGCTGCTCGATCGCGGTCTGACCGCCCGCCAGATCGCCAACCGCTTCGGCGTGTCCGCGCGGGCGGTGCAGCGGCGGCTGCGCCTCGGCGACATCGCCCCGGAGGTCCTCTCGCACGCGCGCGAGGGGCACCTGACGCTCGATCAGCTCGAGGCATTCGCGGCCACGGCGGACCGCGCCCGCCAGCTCGACGTCTGGAACAAGATGCGCAGCCACGACGGGTACACGGCGACCGCCGGCTGGATCCGCCACGAGCTGCAGCAGGGACTCGTGTCCGCGGCATCGGCCCGGGCGCGGTTCGTCGGCCTGAAGGCGTACAAGGCCGCTGGCGGGAAGGTCGAGGAAGACCTGTTCGCGGCCGAGGACGACCGGAGCGTGCTGATCTGCGACGCCAAGCTCCTGGGCGAGCTCGCCGCTAAGAAGCTGCAGGCCGCGAGCCGCGAGCTGGGCACCGGCTGGCGCTGGATCGACACGGTCCTCGAGGCGCCGTGGGACGTGACCCGTGGTTTCGGACGCGTCAAGGGCAAGCCCGAGCCGCCCACGGACGCCGAGAACGCCCGCCTCGCAGAGCTGACGGCCGAGATCGACCGGCTCAAGCAGGCGGCCTACGCCCTCAGCCTCAACGACACGGTGGAGCGTAGCCGCCTGACCGTCGAGATCGCGAAGGTCCAGGCCGAAGCCGACGCCCTCGACGACGAGATGCACTCGCACGAGTCGTACAGCGCCGAGCTGATGGCCTGCTCGGGATGCATCGTGACGATCGACGGCGAGGGCGCCCTGCTCATTCACAAGGGCCTGGTTCGCCGGCAGGACGAGCACCTCGTGCCCGCACCGCCGCCGCCGGACCCGGCCAACGGCACGCTCGGCCCCACGGACGAGGCCGAGGCCCCGCTTGATACCGCGGCCGACGCAGGAGCTACCGCGGCCGGCGCAGAAGCGGACCCGACCCCGCCGTCTGCGCCGGCGCCCCCCGACCCCGCCACCGCAGGCACGCGCGCCAACGAGCAGGAACACCCGCCGGCCGCCCGGGGCCCCGGCGGCGGCACGGCGGCGCCCACCCCCGACACCGGCTACCGCCCGCCGCAATACGACCCTGCCGAGCAGGACGACCGCGCCGCGGCGACCCAGGACGCCGGCCTTCGGTTGGGCCTGGCTGACGACCTGCGCCTGATCCGCACCGGCATCGTCAAGGCGTACCTGGAGTGCGACCCGGAGCTCGCCTTCGACCTCGCCGCCTATCAGATGGTCTCGGCCGTCTTCGGCGGGAGGCCGGACGGGCCCCTGGCGATCGAGATCACCACAACGCGGGATCTGCCGGAAGGCGTCGACGCCGATGACCGGGAGGCCGTCGCGCAGAGGAGCCCCGGGGCGCGGATGCTGGCCGCGGAGGCGACCTGCCTGAAGCTCGACTGGCTGCAGGCCTCGACCCCGCGGGAACGGTTCCTCCAATTCCGCGCGCTCAAGCCCAAGGAGCGGCGCAGGCAGTTCGCGGCGGCCGTCGCCCGGGCGCTCAAGCCGCAGCTCGCCTTCGACCCCGGCGCCCGCGTCGAGACCGAGGCCGTCGTCGAGGCGCTCGACATCCCGTTCCACGAGCTGTACCGCCCCGACCTCGAGCACTTCTGGCGCCGCATGGGGCGGCGGGAGATGCTCGCCGTCGCGGCCGAGACGCTCGGCGAGCAGTGGGCCACGGCCCACGAGGCCGACCGCAAAGACACCCTCGCGCAGGCCATGGCCGCGGCCTTCGGGGCGGACCCGCCGCCGGCGTCGCTCAAGCTCGCCGGCGACGCCCGCCAGCGGGCGCTCCGCTGGGCGCCGCCCGGATTCGAGCCCGCCCGACCGCCCGCTACCGAGTCCGGACCCGCCGACACCGCACCCGCCACCGAGCTTCCCGCCTGGATGAACGGCTGACGCTGTCCGCCGACCCAACGCAACCGCTCCGCCCAGCCGCTGGCCCCCGACACGCCCGCGGCCCGGGCGGAGCCCCAGGAGGACCGACCCGTGCACGGACCGCTACGACCACCGGACGCCACCGCGTCCGACGCCGCGCCGCGCATCTTCAGCGCCGGCACTTCGCTACTGCGCCACTTGGAGGAAGGCCGCGCCCTCGACGCCCGGGCGCTCAGGGACGCGATGACCGCCGCCTTCGGCGGCACGGACGCCGACGGGGCCTGGCTGTGGAAGCAGGCGTACGAGGCGAGCGAGGTGGCGACCACGCTGCTGCTGCGCCGGTTCGGGCCTGCCATGATCGCCCGGGCCGCCGACCCGGCCGGCGTCCTCGCCCTCATCGCGCGTATCGCCCGCCTCGAACCGGCCCAGACCCGCCGGGACGACGTGCAGCAGCGCTTTCAGCAGTTCTCGACGCCGCTCGAGCTCGCCTGGTGCGTCGCCGCCTGCGCCGGTGTGACCGCCCGCGACGTCGTCCTCGAGCCCTCGGCCGGCACCGGCACGCTCGCCGCCGCGGCCGCGCTGGGCCTCGACGCCGCCGCGGGCGGACGCTTGGCGCTCAACGAGCTCACGAACACCCGCGCCGGCCTCTTGCACTTGGCGTTCCCCAACGCTGACGTGAACCGTCACGACGCCGAGCACATCGCCGACCTGCTGCCGGATCTCCGGCCCAGCGTCGTCGTCATGAACCCGCCATTTTCTCGGTCGGCGGCGTCGTCGTCGAAGCTCGCGAGCGGCACCGACCTGCGCCACGTGGCGGCCGCCTACCGGGCGCTCCGCCCCGGCGGACGCCTCGTCGCGGTCACCGCGGCCAACCGCGACCCCGCCACCAGCGGCTGGCGGCAGGTGTTCCCGGACCGCCAGCCCGCGCCGGACGTGCTCTTCACCCGACCCATCGCAGGCCGGCTGTACCGTAGCCGCGGGACCACCTACGAGACCCGCCTCACCGTCCTCGAGAAGCCCGCCGGGAAGACCCGGGGGACGTGCGCCGTCGCGGAGCCGGCCGCGAGCGCCGCAGAGTTGCTCGCCACGGCGCTCAACGCCCTGCCGGCCCGTCTGCCGCTCGGCGACGCCGACACCGCTCGGCCAACGGCTCAGGGCGCGGCCCGGGGGCGCCGGAAGCCCCGCAAGGCCCGACCGAGCCCGGCCGCCGACGAGCCCGCCTCCTGGCGGGACGCCCAGCCGCTCGCCTACACCAGCCGGCGCACCAGCGACGCCGCCGTCATCGATGACGACCGGCCCTACCACCCGTGGACGCCCTCGGTCGTGATCGTCGACGGCGCCAAGCGCCACCCCACGACACTGGTGCAGTCGGCGGCGATGAGCGCCGTCGACCACCGGCGGCCCACGGCGCGGCCCTTCCTGCCGGCCCGGGTCGTCACCGAGGGGATGCTGTCCGACGCCCAGCTCGAGAGCGTCGTGCTCGCAGCCGAGGCGCACGCGGCCGACCTGCCCGGGCGGTACGCCATCGACAGCGACTACGACAGCGTGCGCTACCTCGGCCCCGACGGCCCGCAGGCCACGGACGTCTCACGCCGGGACCCGGCCGCCGAGGGCAACGTCACCTGGAGCAATCCGACCCCGCTGCGCCGCGGCTGGATGCTCGGCGACGGGACCGGGACCGGGAAGGGGCGGCAAGTCGCCGGGATCATCCTCGACCGCTGGCTGCAGGGGAGCCGCCGAGCGCTCTGGCTGTCGGCCTCCGACAAGCTCATCGAGGACGCCCGGCGCGACTGGACGGCCCTGGGCGGACGCGCGGGCGACGTCGCGCCCGTCAACAAGTGGCGGCAGAAGGACCCCATCGACCGGGCCACCGGCGTCCTGTTCGCGACCTACGCGACGCTGCGGTCCGCCGGCCGCGGCGGCAACCCGTCGCGGCTCGAGCAGGTCATCGAGTGGCTCGCCGGCGGCCTCGACGAGGAGGCGCGGCACGCCTGGGATGGGGTGATCGTCTTCGACGAGTCGCACGCCATGTCCAACGCCGCCGGCGGCAAGGGCGCACGCGGCGCCATTGCGCCCAGCCAGCAGGGGCGCGCCGGCGTGCGGCTGCAGAACGCCCTCCCGCAGGCGCGGGTCGTGTACGTGTCGGCCACCGGGGCCAGCACCATCGACGGCCTCTGCTACGCGAGCCGGCTCGGCCTCTGGGGCACGCCGGAGACGCCCTTCCCGGCCCGCGCGGACTTCGTGCAGGCGATGGACGCCGGCGGGGTGGCCGCGCTCGAGGTGGTCGCCCGCGACAGCCAGGCGCTCGGCCGCTACCAGGCGCGAGCGCTGTCCTACACCGGCGTCGAGGTCGACATCCTCGAGCACGTGCTCACCCCCGAGCAGACGGCCGTCTACAACGAGTACGCGAGGGCCTTCCAGATCGTCCACCACAACCTCGGGGCCGCACTCGAAGCCACGGGCATCGACACCGGCGAGACCTGCAACGCCCGCGCCAAGGCCGCCGCGCGCTCCGCCTTCGAGCTCGCCAAGCAGCGCTTCTTCTCCCACCTGCTGACCTCGATGAAGTGCCCGACCCTGATCGCGTCGATCGAGGACGACCTCCGCAACGGCCTCGCACCGGTCGTCCAGATCGTCTCGACCGGAGAGGCCCTCACCGAGCGCAGGCTCTCCCAGGTCCCGACCAGCGAGTGGGACGATCTCAGCATCGACCTCACGCCGAGGGAGTACGTGCTCGACTACCTGATGCGCGCGTTCCCGGTCGGGCTCCACGAGGAGTACGAGGACGACGAAGGCAACGTCCACACGCGCCCGGTGCGGGGCGCGGACGGCAACCCAGTGCTGTCGCAGGAGGCCGTCGACCTGCGCGACGCCCTCGTCGAGAGGCTCGCCAGCCTGCCCCCGATCGGGACCGCCCTCGACCAGCTCCTCCACCACTTCGGGCACGACGACGTGGCCGAGGTGACCGGGCGCTCCCGCCGCGTGCTGCGGATCTCGGACGACGGCCGCGGCGACCGGCTCGCGGTGCGCAACCGGCCCGCCAGCGCGAACCTCCACGAGACCCAGGCGTTCATGGACGGCAAGAAGCGCGTGCTCGTCTTCTCGGGGGCGGGCAACACCGGGCGCTCGTACCACGCCGACCTCGCGTGCGCCAACACGAAGCGCCGGCGTCACTACCTGCTCGAGGCCGGCTGGCAGGCGAACCAGGCCATCCAGGGGCTCGGCCGCACGCACCGCACGCGGCAGAAGAGCGCGCCGCTGTTCTCGCCCGTTACCACCAACGTCAAGGGCGAACGCCGGTTCACGTCGACCATCGCGAGGCGCATCCACAGCCTCGGGGCGATCACGCGCGGACAGAAGGACTCGCAGAGCGGCATGGGCGACGACAACGCGGCGCTCTTCCGCGAAGCCGACAACTTCGAGTCCGATTACGGCACCGCGGCCTTGCGCGCCTTCTACCGCGACCTGTACGCCGGTCGCATCGAAGACTGGTCGGCCGACTCGTTCGCGAAGCAGACCGGGCTGTCGATCACCGACAGCGAGGGCCAGCTCCTGACCGACCTCCCGCCCATGCACACCTTCCTCAACCGCCTGCTGGCCCTCGAGATCCACGAGCAGAACCACCTGTTCGAGCACCTCGAGCGGCTCGTCGACGCCAACATCGAAGGGGCCATACAGGCCGGCACGTACCACCGCGGCGTCGAACGCATCACCGCCGCCGGCCTGGAGCTGGTGGCCACCGAGACGGCCGAGACCCCCGGCGGGGCCCCCGTCCACCTCGTCGAGATACGCCGGCGCGACCGGCTGCGGCCGACCACGGTCGGGGCGGCGCTGGAGATCTACGCGGCGGCAAAAGCCCCCCCGGACGCCGGGGCGGTCCTGCTGCGCAACACCCGGTCCGGCAACGTCGCCCTCTGCACCGGTGCGCCCTCGCAAACGCTCGAGGACGGCACGATCCAGAAGCGCCGGCGCATCATCCAGCCCGCCAGCCGCCGGACCGAGCCCTTGGAGAGCCTCAAGACCGGATGGCAGCCGATCGAGATCGACGAGTGGCGAGTGGCGTGGGCCGAGCAGTGCGCGGCGCTACCGGAGTTCCGCGAGTCCCGCTTCTGGCTCGTGACGGGGGTGCTGCTGCCCATCTGGCAAAAGCTCCCGGGGACCGATGTCCGCGTCTACCGCCTCACGACCGACTGCGGGACGAGCCTGATCGGCAGGGTCCTGACGGCCGGCCAGATGGACGCCGTGCGCATGAAGCTCGGCCTCGGGGCCTCCGACATCCCGAAGATGCCCCCCGGCGAGCGGATGGCGGAGATCACGGCCCGCCGATGCAAGTACCTGCTCGACGGCGACCTGGTGCTCTCCGGCCGCCGTCACATGGGAGCCGTGCGCGCCGAGATCGAGCACCGCAACCCGGAGATCGTGGCGCGGCTGAAGACGCTCGGATGCGTGACGGAGATCGTTCAGTACCGGGCGCGCGTGTTCGTCCCCGACCCGGCCACGCTCGGCCGGGTCCTCGACGCCTACCCCGTCCTCGTCCGCCACGAGACCCACTGACCGGAGAACCCCACGGATGCCCCAAGCGAACGGAATAGACCGCCGCCACTGGCGGAACGCTCAGCGTGCGGCCGAGCGAACCCAGCGACGGCGCGACGAACTCGAGATCGAGGCCCTGCTGGACGCGGCCGGCGTGGAAGACGAGGACGAACGCGCGGCCGTCAGCGGCGAGCGCTGCGTCCAGTGCGGAACGATGGTGCTCGTCCACGCCGACTACGTCCCGTACGCCCCGGCGGGCGTCCTCGTCTGCGCCGGATGCATCGAGGAGGCCGGCGGCACCCCCGACGGGCCCGGCGCGATAGTGCGCGACTGGGCCGGCCGATGAACGACCCCGCGAACGGATACGAGCTGCTCGTGCAGCACCCGGAGCCCCCGCCCGAGACCGTCCCCCTCCTGAAGCGGGTATGGGACGCCCACCGGACCGAAGACTGGCTGCTCAACGGGACGTGGCCCGAAGGCTGCAGCGCCCCGGGCGAACACCTGACCGCGGCCGGGGCCGACGGCACGGGACGCTGGGCCGTCCACGACGGCGAACGCCTGCGCGCGGCCGACTGCGAGTGGCTGCGCCACGTCACCGAGGTCCGGACCATCGGGCGGTCTTGGTGGCGCACGCACTGGCAGAGCTGGCCTGCGCGCGCCGGGCAGACACGGGAGCCGAGGGAGATGCGGATCGCGCTCGACTGCGACCCGGAGATCGCAGTGCAGATGTTCCAGCTCTACGTGCCGCTCGGCGACGACGAGAAGCCGGTCGGCCCGCCCGAGCTCCACACCTTCGACCCGGACGCCGACCCGGAGATGCCGGCCGAGGCGGCCGTCGTCATCGAGACCAACCGCGTCGTGGCCGACCTGCTCGAGTGGATCGTGTGGCTCTTGTTCGATGGCCGCCGCAGCCAGCCGCGCTGACGCCAAAGCCGAGCGTTCGTCCACAGAGACTTGGCCTCGAGGACACCGGAGCCCCGGGGTGGTACGGCCGCCCCGAACGGTCGACCAGCACCGGCCAAGCGGGAGGAGTGCGGCCGGCTCCAGGCGGGGCCGCCCGTTGACGGCTTCCGCGCTACGATAGGAGCACCTTCATGAGAGCCGCCGTGTCCGACGTCTCCATCTGCCACTACCGCCTGAGCCGGGTCGAGTACGACCGCGCCGTGGAAGCCGGCGCGTTCGAGCCGGACGCCAAGCTGGAACTCATCGACGGAGACCTGAACGCCCTGACACTGGAGGGAGTCAGCCACACGACCGGCATGAACCTCACCGCAGACCGCCTGCGGCGTGTATTCGATTCCGGGTTCCACGTACGGGTACAGAACCCCCTGGCGGTTGACGACTACTCGGAGCCCGAGCCGGATGTCGCCGTCGTGAGGGGCGCGATCCGCGACTACGACCGAGGCCATCCGACGTCGGCGGTGCTGGTCGTCGAGGTCTCGAACGAATCGCTACCGTACGACCGGACCTTGAAGCAGCGCCTGTACGCGCGATGCGGAATCCCCGAGTACTGGATCCTCGCCATCCCCGAGAACCGTCTCGAGGTCTACCGCGACCCGGTTGGAGACAGCTATCGGAGCGTCACCAACCATGCGGCCGGGGACAAGGTCGCACCGCTCGCTGGCCCTGACGCACGGATCGCGGTCGACGATCTGCTCCCCTGACGCCGAGAGACCGGCGCAGCTCGCGCCCACTCCCGGCGCCCGCGTTCGGTGGCCCAGGCGCGAGAACGCACGAACTCCTGCAGCGCAGCGTTTCGCCGTGTTCTCGCTGCACGAGAACTCCCGCGCGATGCGTTTCAGCCCCCAACCGAGCACCCGCAGGTGCAGCTATCGACTCCACCTCGTCCGACTTCATCATCTGTGCCCATGGCCTCTGCGCCCACGGGCCGACATCCTCGCATCTCTTCATCGGCTGACTCGGCGCATCCGAGCTCCGCACCTTCGACCCGGACGCCGAGACGGAGATGCCGGCCGAGGCGGCCGTCGGTCATCGAGACCAACCGCGTCGTGACGGACCTGCGTAAGTGGATCGTGTGGCTCGTGTTCGACGGCCGCCGCCGCCAGCCGCGCTGACGCCACGGCCAAAGAAAACGACTACCGCAAGCGTCGCGACTACGTGCACGCGGCTTACGATCCGCGATCGAAAGGAGGACAGGGATGTCCGAAGAAGCAAGCCCGCAAACGGGCACGGAGGCGAAGCCCCGCCACTTCACGCCCAACGTCCAGCTCTCGGCGTACGGGCGGCTGACGCGCAACCCGGAGGCGAAGACCTCCGAACGGGGACACCCGTACACACGCGCCCGCATCGCCTGCAACGTGACGCCGGCCAAACGCGAGGGCGACCAGACATGGTTCGTGGACGTGGTCGCGTTCCGCAACCAGGCTGCGGCGCTCGCACGGTGCAGGAAGGGCGAGAGCGTGAACGTCATGGGAACCCTCAGCATGGAGGAGCGGACCAGCAACGGCCGCACCTACCAGAACTTCACCGTGACGGCCGACGGGGTGATGGGCACGGCCACGACGAGACGAGCCGAATGACGCAGCCCCTTGAACCCGAGGTCGCCTCGACCACCATGATCTGCGTGATACCGACCGCCCCGGTCTCCGCCGCAACCGCCTCACCCGTGACTCCTGGTTCCCCGGACCGGCGGCGACCTTCCGCGGAACGCCCACCGCCGCATCGCGCGATGTCCCTTCCCGCCGCGCGCCTCGCTCGGGGCTCGGCCAACCACGAAACCGACCGCGCCTCGGCCCGCCAATCCGATTATCTTGCGTACAGCCACACCTCGCCACCGCCGCAACTGTCCCGGAGCACAAGTCCGCTTTCGGTCACATTTCACAGGCCAAAACCGTTCCCAGACCCGGCAAGCGAATACTCCCACTTCTCGCGATTCTACTGGGAAGGGGCTGAGTGACACCCTGGCGCACCGGACCTCGCCTCCCTCCGCTCGAACTCGGTCATGTGCGCCTTCCCGTCGCTGTCGGCTTGCATGATGACCGCATACATCTTGTCGTCATTGACGGGTTGCATAATGTGATGGTCCATGAGAGCTATGATTCTATTCATCCAATTCGGTACTTCTTGAAATAGAAATGTCCGCAAATCCTGGCTTGACCCGCTTTCTAAAAGAGGATTCTCGGCATGGAGCAGGCCGCAACATCTATTATAGAGAATGATGAAGTCATCTCTTGTCAGGTAGCCGGACTCCACACCGTCGAGTTCCCATTCAACCGAAAGGGAGGTGCTCCTCCGTCGTTTTATTGGCCTGGGAAAGAAGCTTGGGTTAACCTTCTCCAGGGTCGCAAGGATTTTTGTTGCGTGCCAGTCCTTGTAGAAGTCTTTCCTTTTCTTACTATATTGTTCCTTGTTAACAACCAGGGATGACAGGGCTATTAACTCAAGGATCTTTCTGACTTGCAATACCGCCGACTCGACTGTGGTCACAAGATACTTGGCATTTATTTCCTTCTGTGCAAATGCTCGAACAACGTTCGTTCGCTTCTTAATTTCCTCCATGCAGGAAACGTACTTCCGCATCATCTTTTCGTTGTCACGCTCTGGCATAGCCAGCGTTCCTCCTTCCCAACTTTACTAACCTGGACTCTTGAGAGTCCGCCCGTTGCCGTCGGCGTGCCTGCCGGGCGGCGCGGATTGGACGCAAGCGGCCGAGAGCGCCCGTGTCGGGATGGCGTCTCCGGCGCTTGGTTCTGCGAAGCCAAGGGCGAGTTTGGCTGCAACATCCATTCCCCCAATTATTATATGCGGGATTGGGTCGGATTTCGCGCAGTACATCCTGACCCGCAGCTCGCGCGACGAACTGCAAATGACTACCGGTCAGTAGTTTGTGGTCTTGTCTGCATTTGTCTACACGCGGCCGGATGTCACTGGAACACCATTGGCACAACCAGCACGACCGCTGGAAGGAGATCGACCCGTGGAACAACCGCCTCGCCCGGCGCCTCGCCGGCGTCGGCGCAGGGCGCCTGATGCACGGCGGCCGGAGGCCGAGCGACAGCCCCGTCCATGAGGTCAGACGTTGACGTCGGACACCACGGATCACGCCCAACGGAACGCACTGCGCCTCGACGGCCGGTGAACCCGGCCGACGCGGAACCTTGACGAGGAGGCACCGAATGGGATTGACGAGACCGCAAGCGATCCGACGCCGGATGGACGCCGCCGGACACGGACTCTCAGGCGCGATGGCGAACCTCGCCCGGATGCTGGCGATCGTCGACTTCGAGCACGACGAGGACAAGCGCGTGTTCGGCTACAGCCGCAACCCGGCGCCGCACTACGTCAACCTCCGAGAAGCGGCGAGAGGCGCCGTAGAGGAAGCGGGCGCGCCGGTGGCGCCGACCGACGACGACCAGCCGGAGCCCCTGGCCGAAACACCGTTGGCCGCAAGGTGGCCAAGGCCCGAGGCCGAGACCGCACTCGCGGTGGTCATCGCGTTCAAGAGCTTCGGCGGCGAACCGACGGCGACGTTCCCGAACCGGGCCTGCGCCGGCCGCGGCCCCTGCTTCTCGGGCCGGGACGGACACTTCGACGCCCCGGTGAACGACGTCGCTCAGTGGCCGAACGCCGAACCCACCCGACAGCTCCTGAACGAGCTGGCCAACGAGTTCTGGCCCGACTGAGAAACCTTCGCCCCCCGTGACGTTCGGCGCGACCGGTGGGTCGGCCGGGAACGACCTCTACTACACCACCCTACCTTCGATGACATGCAGGGCTGACCCGGTATCGCGGGTCCGGCCAGCGTGTTCTCCCGCACCACCCGACTCGGCCGCGCCGCGGCCATCCAGACAGCCGGAGGGCCACCCTCGTCCACACGCGGGTTGCCCCCTGTGCAGCTCGTCACGTCGCGGCGCTGGGCCCCCTTGCAGGTCCACCGACGGGCCATCCGACAACGCCCGCCGCTACGCCCAAGGCCCCTTTTCACAACAACGGCATATCGCCCCACCGACACCCGTCGGCACCCCAGAGGAACCAAGATGCAGATCTACGGCGCGTACACACGCGGCATCCAGGGGCACCTGTTCACGGTGTCCGCCACCCCGAACGCCGCCGGACGACTCCACGTCGCCGGCGTCAGCGACACCCTGGCGCAGCAAACGGCCACGACCGTTACCCATGCCCTGAAGCGGCTCGGCATGTGCGACGTCGGCGCCGACGTGCGCATCGAACCCGCCAGTCCGCAGGATCCGTCCCTGGCCACCGGCCGGTACGCCGGCACGCTCGATCTGCCCATCGCGCTGGTCTTGCTCGGCGCGGCCGGCAAGCTTCCGGCGGATCCACTCGCCGGTATCGTGGCCGTCGGCGGCCTCGACCCCTTCGGCGTGAACGAGAACGCCGGCGTGCGGTGCATCGGCGCCGGTGGCACGACCGCCGTCGCCCACGCCGCGCAGACGCGGGGTCTCCGGTTGATCGTCGCCGAGGACCAAGCCGCGGCCGCCCACGTCGAGTGCAGCCAGACGATAGGCGCCGCGACGCTCGACGAGCTCGTGGCCGTGCTCGCCGGCGACCGGGGCGCCGACCCGCTCCCGCCTCGGACGACTGCCGTGAAGCGACGCGACCCTGCAGCGTGGCGCATCGGCGAGGGCGACCTGCGCGCGCTCGAGATCGCGTGCGCAGGTTGGCACAACATCCACGTCATCGGCCCTCACGGACACTCCCTCCCGCAGTACGGCCGCGTCGCGCAGGCGCTCCTGCCCACCCTCGACGACGAGGCCGCGCGCGCGACGACCAAGATCCACGGCGTCGCGGGCCTCATGGCGCCGTGGGCCGCACGGATCACGGAGCCCCCGCTCCGGATCCCGCACCACACCGCCTCGCGTGGAGCCGTAGTCGGCAGCCGGGGCCGGCCCGGCGAGGTCAACCTCGCGCACAACGGCGTCCTCGTCATCGACCAGCCGACCGAGTTCGACCGCGATGCGGCCGACGCCCTCGTCGCCGTCGTTGAGAACGGTCAAACCGTCATCTATCTGTACTACCCCGTCGCACACACGATCCGCATGCCGGCCCGTTGCCGCCTCATGGTGACGACCCGGTCCGACGAGCTCGACACCCGGCGCCACCGCGCCGCGGACCTGCTCGACCTCTGCGACATCGAGATCACCGGCGGCATGCCCACCGACAGCACGATGCCCCCCGAACGGCTGCAGGCCGGCCGGGAGCGCATCGCCCGGGCGGCGGCGATTCTCGAAAGCGTGCCCCCTCACGTGCTCGCGAGCCGGGCGTCGTACGACACGACGAGCCGCCGCATCCGGGCCATTGCGCAGACCGTCGCGGCGCTCGACGGGCGCCGGCAACTCGACGGCGAGGACCTCGCCGAAGCCGAACGCCTCCTCTACCGCTGCCATCGTAGATGACCACCCGCCGCGAACCGCCGCCCCCAATACGCCAGAACCCCCAGCGCCGACACACCAGCCGGGGCGGACGCTCGCACGAGCACGACACTGCCAAGCGCCGCGCCTGGGGTGCCCTCGGCCGCTGAGTGTTCGTGATGTTCGGCTACTAGTGCGGGACCTGGGTACTCCTCAACCTCCTCGGCACAACCCCGAGACCGAACCACTGGAAACTCGTGTCCGCTGCGCAGCAGCACCGGAGAACACATGGTGACGATTGCACAACCCAGCCCGGCCGACCTTGAGCGGTCGGCACGGGCGGCAGCCCGCCAGCAACGGCGAGACGAGAAAGTCGCCGCCGGCGCCCTCCGAAGAGCCAAGGGCTCCGCCGTGGCCGCGGCCGCCGCGCTCCGCGCCGAAGCCGGCGCCTACCGGGTGGAGGCCGACAGGCTCTCCTCCTACCGCTTCGACGGCAGCGATGGCGCGTGGCGCGCCGCCGAGCGCCGCGACCGGGCCGCGGACCTGCTCGACCCCGGGGACGGCTCGTGAAGGTCAAGCGCGGCGCTCGCGCGGTCGAGGCCGCCGCCCTCAAGGCCATCGAGCGGGCGCGGCAGAGCGGCCCGCCACGCGACGACTACAACGAGCTGCAAGGCGCGCTCAAGCGAGGGCGTGCGGCAGCTTCCCGCCTCGGTCACACCCTCACCCGATGGAAGCGCCGGGCGTACGCCCCGCACACCGCCGCAACCGCGTTCTGCAGGGTTTGCGGGGCCGCCGCTCTCGTCAATCTCGAGCACGCCTCCGACGCCTACGGTCCCGCCATCACGGACTTCTGCAGCGCCTCCAGGATTGACCCACCCGCCTGAAGTCCACGCGCGCACAAGCAGCGCGTACCGGCAATCGCAACATCGTCCCAACCGGAGAACAGGCCGTAAAGGCCGACCCCGCAAGCCATGACGAGCATGAGACGACAGGAGGACCGGACCCCCGCGCCCGGGATCCCGGCCTTCCGCATCACGGTGGAGCTGCCCGCTGCGTGGCAGAGCTACATCGCGAACAACGTGACCGACGTCTTCGACGACATGGATCCCGACGATCCGTGGAACCGAGCCGCCGCCGACCACGAGGCCGCCAGGCTCGAGAAGGAGGGCTACGTGATCCTCGGCCCGGTGATCGGGGCGGAGGCCGAGTTCGGCCGGCACGAAGGGACGCTCGGCGCGATTGCGACCTACGAGGCCGTGAACCACGACGTCCTCGCCAGCGACGAGGCCGCGGGCATGTGGCGCTTCAGACCCGAGGGAAGCGAGGCCGAGTACCTCATCCTCCACCGCACGGAAGGCGTCGTATGGCTGCCCGAGCACTGGCGGCGCAAGCTGGCCGAGCCCGGCTACAAGATCGACGAATGCGGCATCGAGTGGCCCGAGGCGGCCGGCGACGACCCTGCCCACCCGTCCAGCACGAACCTCGGCGAGATGCCGGAAGACTGGGACCCGCGCGACCGCACCCCGCCACCCCAAGCCCTTGATGTCTGGGACGACGACGCCTACGAACGTACGGTCCGGGCACTTGCCGGGCGCGGGTGGACGCTCGACCAAGCCCTCGACGGCTCCCGCCTCGGTTGGTTCCACGGCCAGTGGGGACCGCTCCGTCCCTACGTCCTGACGAGCACGCGCGACCAGGACGCAGACAACGGGACCCGGCCCTGGGTCCAGTCCGGCAGGAGGCGACTGTGACCACGGCCCGGCAACCGGCCGACAGCCGGCGCGTGCTCCGCCAGGCCCGGCGCGCCGCCGCGATCCTCCGGTGGCGGCAGGCCGGAGCCTCCGCTACGGTCATCGCCCGCGGGCTCGGCGTCGACATCCGGACCATCCACCGAACCCTCGCCGGCCTGCGAGAGCGGGCCGACAGGAAGGAAGAGAAGCCATGACGAGCAGGAAGCAGCGGACCATCCACGCCAGGATCGCCGACGAGGCCATCCAGAAAGTGATGCAGTTCTTCGACGGCACCCTGGCGCAGACGCTCCAGGAGATCCTCCAGAACGCCCGCCGGTCGGGCGCGACGTCGGTCGCCATCACGCACGACCGGGCCGGCGAGCGGATCACCGTGAGCGACGACGGCCGTGGCATCGGCGACCCGAGGACCCTGCTGGCGTTCGGCGAGAGCGGCTGGCCGAAGAACCTGCACGGCGCCGAGCATCCCGCCGGCATGGGCGTCTTCTCGCTCGCGCGGCGGTCGCCCCGGATTCGCTCGCGGGTTGCTGGGGGCACCGCCTGGAGCGTCCGGCTCGCGCAGGACCACTTCGTCGGGCGCGGGTCCGTGGCCGTCGCGGCGGACCCCGGCTGGGACCGCGACCACGGCACGGAGGTGACGTTCTCCGTCCTGCCGACCGACGGTTGCTGCACCCGGGGCGTGATCGCGGACGCCGTACGCCACTACCCGGTCCCCGTAACCGTCAACGGACGGAGGGCGGAGCAGTCCGACTTCCTGAAGGACGCGGTCAGGACCGAGACTTGGCGCGGACTGCGCGTGGGCGTCTTCCACTCGACCAGCCCCACCTGGGCAACCCCCGGCATCAACTTCCACGGGCTGCATGTGGCCTTCCCGGACCTGCCCCGGGTGAACGCCCTTCCCGGCGTCGACGCCGACGCACCCCGTACGTGGTGGACTCTCGCCGACGTAACCGACTGCCCCAACCTCGAGCTGACCCTGCCCACCCGCACCGCGATCGTGCAGACGCCCTTCACGACCGAGCTTGTCAACGAGGCGACGCGGATCATCTACCGCGCGATCGCCGCCGACGGCCGGGCGCCGCGGCTCGGCTACGAGACCCGGACGAGAGCGGCCGCGGCCGGCATCGCGCTCCCGGCCGACCCCCGCCACCTCACGCCGTGGCGGCCGAAGAACGCGCGCGACGCGAAGCCCCTCGAACGCCCGCGGCACCCCGACCTCCAGCACGCCGTCCTCGTCGACGACGACGAGCTGGACGCCGCCGAGTCCCAGACGGCCGCCTGGGCGGCGAAGGAGTCCGGCACACTCGGGCGGTACTGGGAGACCGAGAGCCCGCTCCGGGGCTACCGGTGGTACGACGAGCTCCCATGCATCATCGGCGTCAACGTACACATGAGGAGGGGAGCTCAGACGCACACGAGCACACGCGAGACCCGCCGGGGCAGCGAGCACCCCTTCCGCGGGGCGGTCGACGAGATCGAGCTCGAGCTCCGGTTGAGGCGGGGACGATGCGTCACACCCATCGAGGTGCGCATACCGACCAGCGCCGCGCTGCTCAGCCCGGAGGAGGGCGCGACCAGCCAGCCCGAGCCGGCCTTCGTCACCCGCCGCGGCTCGCCGATCGACCGGGACGTCCTCGGGAAGGCGCTGGCGGAGGCGTACTTCCAGCCGTCGTTCGACGCCGAGGCCGACAGCGTCGACACGCAGTTGCGCGAGTACCGGCGGCGGATCGCCTACCTCGTGACGGAGCTCCTCGAATCCCGCAAGGCCGCGGCCGACGCGAACCTCCGCGACCTCGTGACGACCTGCATCCTGCCGTCGATCAACGCCGACTCGAACGTCGACATCGAGATCCGCAATGGCGCCCTCGCGGCGATCCACCGGATCTGACGGCGTCCATCCCCCGAACGACCGCGGACATCGAATGCGAGGCGACACTGCCAGACCTGCGCAAGACGGCCCCGGTCCACTTCATCGCCGGCCGTTCCGGCTGCATGGTCGCCGAAGCCCACGTGGCTCTCACCGACCGAAACGCGTCTTCGCAGACGTCGAGCTGATCCACGAGCTCCACGTTGACGGTCCGGCAGCGCCAGGGGCGACGCCCATCACCGCACAAGCCGACGCCGTGCGGCTGTACGATGTCACGACCGCGCGCGTGGCCGCCTCCTGACCACCATCGAGCCCCACGGGGCAGCCTACATGCCGACCATCTACAGAGTCGTATTCGACACCGAGACCCGGCCGCGCGAACCCGCGGTCCCCCTCGACCACCTGCCCGCGATCCAGGTCGACGCACCGAACGTCGACGTCGCCGCGCGGCTCGCGCTGTCGCATCACATCGACAGCCGGGCGAACCCGCCTCCCGCCGGGACCTCGTTCGGGCTCATCGTGATCACGCCGCCACCCTACGACCCGAAGGTGCCCCACCACGACCTCGACGACGAGGCCGAGATGTGCCGCCTCGATGTCGAGTACTGGCCCACCGCGACCACCCTGCACTGACCGCCAGGGCCACCGGGGCAAGCGGTCCCCCCGAGGAGCGACGTCAGCCTGTGTCCACCAAGGATCGCCGATTTGTCCTCATCTGTATAATTTCTACACTTCGGCACAACACCACTTGCACTTTTTCGGATCGCGCGGTATCGTACCTCATGCCTTGGCAACCATGGAAGGTTTATCCCGGCCTCACCCGCGATCGGCTCCTCCGTGTCGCCGACCTCATCCGCCTCGCTCGCGACGGAGCCGCCGACGACCACCGCCCCGAGATGGGCGAGGGGAACTGGAGCCTCGGTGTCCGGTGCTACGAACGCACTTGCGTGGCGCTCACGTGGGCCACGCGGACCTACGAATGGCTTAACGTCGTCACCGGCTCCGGCGGTGGCCCCGTTCACTTCGTAATGTCGGTCGGCGGGCACGCCGTGCGTTTCTATCACGGTAGCCCGGAGGATGTCCCAGTGCGCTATCGTCAAATCAGTTTCCCGGAGTTGAGTGAGCAACAACTCGCCCTTGAACTTGACAGCGACCTACCGCCGAACCGTTCGTTGCGTATTGCCATTGAAAATGATGAGGCAGGACGACCTGCGTCGATATCCCTTGTCGAAATTGCCAGCGACACCGGCGACGCCATCAACACCTACTCCATTCCGTTAACGATCGTGCCCTTTGGTGCAGAACCGCCCGCCAGTATTTCTCCGGTCTCCGCGGAGCCGGTGGATGACCGCGAGTGCACGAATTTTAGCGGGAGCACAAGAACTGGTTCTAATGATGGCTGAGTTTGTAGGTGCCCGGTTGGCACTCGCGAGAGCATTTCAGCACGTGACGCTCACAAAGCTCGCCAACACTGTATCGGCTTCGTTCGGTCTCCTCGGGCACTACGAGCGCGGCCTGCGGAAAAGCCCCCGGCAGGACCTCGTCGCTGCTTTGGCTCGTGCGCTCAACGTTCAGCCTCCTTTCTTCTTTGAGCCACTCCGCGATCCTTGGCGCGAGGAAGAGTGCAGCTTCAGAAGGCGAACGGCGACCCCGGAAGGCATCAAGAGGCGGGCGCGCGCACATGGCACCCTCATCGATTTGGTTCTCCACGAACTCGCGACGATGGTTAAGATTCCCAAGTACGCAATCCCGGCGATTGCGGCTCACGATGCCAACGATATTGAAAGCGCCGCTGATCAATGCCGAGAGACTTGGGGGCTCGGTTTCGGCCCGATTACGCACATCGGGCGCGTTGCGGAACGACACGGCGTTATCCTGATTCAGCACCTTAGCCATGCTGACAAGATCGACGCCTTCTCCCGAAGGGGCGCTCGCAGCGTCATCGTCCTGAATACGTTTCGGACGAGCACGTCCCGGTGGATCTTCGACGTAGCACACGAGCTAGGTCACTTTGTCCTCCACGACGGTGTCTCAACCGGTTCGAAGAACATCGAGGACCAAGCGAACCTATTCGCGAGCGCTTTGCTGCTTCCGCGCAAGACGTTCGCCAGAGAGTTCTCGGTCAGGCCGTTTTCCTGGGCCCACATCTTCGAGTTGAAGAAGCGCTGGACCACTAGCGCTGGCGCTATTATTCGCCGCGCATTCGATCTGTCCTTGATCGATCCGATTCTGTACCGACGGTGCTATCGGTACATGTCATATCGAGGCTGGTTGAAAAAGGAGCCCCGCGAGCCCGATTTCGTAGGACCTGAATGGTTGACGAGCGCCTTCGGAGTCGCAAAAGACAGATTCGGCGTTGCGCCAGCGGAGCTGTGCGAGCGGCTCTACCTTACGCCTGAGACGTTCACAGCCGTTACGGGTGAGCCGGTCGACAGGGCGAAACCCCTCGCCTTCAAACCGCGATTGATTCGGGGTGGGGATTGGCGGCAGTGAGTACGTCGTGGTCAAGAACGTACGCCTGGACCAGCCGTGGCCGCCAACGTGGCGCGATTGCAGTGTTGCGTAATCCTCCACCGCTGCAACCTTGTCGCCAGAGGCGGTGTCGAGTACCTTCTCCACGAGTGGTGTCTCCTTCCCCCCGACCCGCCAGCCAGCGTGTGTGCTTGGTTCACGTGGAAGGATACGCCACCTGCTTCGCGCCCCCGATCCACGACTTTGGGTAATACCTCGTCGTTCCATCGTCCGCAACGGAATCCGTGTCACCGGCATGGTCGACCGGACGCTACGCATCTTGACAACGAACACCGGCCGGTACAAGGTCTATCCAGGCTCGTGTGCCGGGCTGTCGTCTTTGCCATGAACCTCGCCGGTCCGCACGTTCAGCGCCGCGTAGAGCGCCAGCGTGCCATGCCGCTTGTACTCGAATCCGTGACGCTCGACCCGCCCCGGCGACCGCGGCAACATCCGGTTTCGCCGGTTGAGGGCCTGGATGGCGGTCTTCTCGTCGAGGCAGAACACCGCCCCATGGCGGGGTGGGTCGAGTCGAGCTAGAGGCCGATGATGTCGGCGGCTTTCGTCTCGAAGTCGGGGTCGTTCGACGCCATGTAGCGGGCCAACCGGTGCGGCCGCAGATCGGCCTCCCGCCAGACGCGCTGTACGATTTTTTTTGTCCACGCCGCGGTGGGCGGCGAGGCGCCGGCAGGACCATTGCGTCGTCCGGTCCGGGGGCGGGCGGCGTGTGGCGGCTAGCACACGGGCGCGCAGCCGAACCGTCAACTTCCACCTCGGCCGGCCCCGGTAACGGTTCGTCAGGCCCAACACGCCGTCCTCCAGAAACCGCCGACGTTACCTGGCGATGGTCGGTCGAGAGAGGTGGAGCGTCGTCTCCGCCGCCCGTGTGGAGACGCCATTGGCGAGCAGCAGCACTATCTTCGCGCGCCGGACGAATCCCGCAGGACAGGCGTTCGACCGGGCGATCTCTTCGAGATCATCGCGCTGTGCGTCGGTCAGTTGAATCGGCTGTCCTTCAATGGGCATATACGTAGAAAACGACAGCCGAACGGGAACGCAGTCAGATTGCAAATCCTTCGCTCTTTCTCATGAAAAGGTTGACCCCTTCAAACATGAGCCTGATTCGACTGCGATCCTCGACTTCTTCCCATTTGCCGTGGGCGGCATCGTTTCTGGTACCCGCCCACGAGGTAATGTCCTTGATGTCTTGTTTTGAGATCAGTTCGGCATTCCGCAAAGTCTTGGCGTAGTCATCAATCGACGGCTTGGACTTCTTGATCGACAAGGCCTCTGCCTCAACCCATGCCCTCAGAAACTCCTCGAGGCACGCACCGATCAGTACGGCCGGGGCAGCGGGATGGTACTTCTCGTCCTCAAGCAAAGAATGGGCTTGCCCCAACAAATCCGCCACAGTATCCAACTGCGCCTGTCGCTCAGGTGAGACGGCAGTAGCCAGCCCGGTGCAAAGATACTCGATGAATGAGGCCAAAATGGCGTCCAGCGTCAAGATCACATACTCCTGGCCCCCGAGCAGAGCCTCTGCCTGCACAAAGAATGAACTCTTGCCGCCAGCGTAGTTGCGAAGAAACTCACAAACCTGCGCTTTGGCGGCGGCGCCATAATCGGAGTTTTCCCGCCTTAGTGTCATATAGTTCCGAATGCGTACTCGCATGTTTCTCGCTTGTTGAACGATGGTGGGAGTGTCCATCATTTGTGATGCCTTCCACGAACTCACAGGGTTCAGACTGGAGCCCGAGCAGGGCGCCCTTGCCTTGGTGGCGGACCGCCAATCACATCGATCGTAGCATGTGGTGGCGTCGAGTTGTCGTTGCATGCAATGGGTTTCCACAGGCGTCGCCATGGCCCATTGGAGCGCAGCCATGTATCCACGACCGGCGTGCTCCCGGGCGCAACGCCAAGCCTGCTCTCAGGCGGCGGAAGCTCCCTACATGCCGGTGGCGCAAGAGCGCCGAATAGGCGGTAGCCGGCGCCCGATGGCATCGAGCGCGGCAGCGTGCGGACGACAACCGCGCCCGGCTTGACCGACCAGAGCGGACCCTCAATGTCCACGGTCCGGTAATGCAAGAGCCAGCCACCCTTCGGGCACCCTGCTAGCCAATTTGCTGAAGGGCGCAGCGACCTGTTCGTTCGCGTTCGCGGCGACGGGAGAAAGGACCGCGGAATGCTGTTGGGACGTCAGGGCGCCACAGTCACCCGAGGCAACGACACCGGCTCGCCAGCAGTGAGCGCTCGTACGACAGATTCTGGGTCGCGGTCGATCACCGTCAGCAGCACGCGGGCAGCCCGGTCTGGCACCCGGCGGCCCTGTTCCCAATCCTGCACGGCCCGCACGTCAAGACCGAAACGGTCCGCGAACTTCTGCCGACTGAGCTTCAGCCGCTTGCGTAGGGCGACGATCCGTTCGGCGTTGGGGTCATCCACGATCCTGCAAGGGAGGGCCGACTCGCCGCGCACATGGCCTAGAACCTCTCCCAACGCGGTCTCGATGTCCTGTCCGGTCCGGGTGCGGTCCGTCGTCATTCTCGTGGCCCCTCCGATTCGATGGCCGCTACCAGCCGAGCCAGCGCCTTTCTGTCCGCCGCGGTCAGATCGTCGCGGTCCGCTTTCGCGTAGGCTGCCAGCATGTAGATGGCTCCGCGGGCTGCGAGCCAGAAGTAGATAGCGCGGATGCCGCCCCGCTTACCTCTGCCGGAACCGGCCCAGCGCAACTTGCGGATGCCGCCCGTCCCGCGGATGACCGGCGCCGCATCGGGCGCGGCGACGATGGCCGCCTCCATCTCCCTGCGAGCATCCTCGGAAAGCAGTTTGCCAATGGCACGTTCATAGCGTCCGGTGAAGTAGACGTGCATCGACTGGTTCAATTATGCGGCATTGCCGCAAGAACCGGCAACCCTGCGGGTTCCTCCAGCGGTGCGCGCCGGAAGTCTCTGAGGAGTTCTGACCCGAACAACGAGCGCCGGCGGCGGCTGCCGGAGCTCGTGCACCCATCCATCGACCACGCTCTCGCGGCGCTGGACCGCGGTCCGGCCAACCCAGGCGCGCCCTGCGACCGCGCCTGCTCACGGACCCCCCGGATGACGCGCTGCGGTTGACCAAACCGCGTCGGTTTGTCAGGCGACATGGAAAACTGACCCCCTGGCGACACTGAAAGCTGTCCCCCTGTTGAGGGAGGAGTCAGCCGATGAAGGGATGCAAGGATGTCGGCCCGTGGGCGAGGAGGCCACGGGCACAGATGATGAAGTCGGAGAGGTGGAGGCGATGCTGCAGCTACGAGCACTCGGTTGGGGGCTGAGGCGCATCGCGCGGGAGTTCGGGTGCAGCAAGAACACGGTGAAACGCTACGTCGCGGCCGACGGCTGGATGTCGTACAGCCGCCGGGTGGGCGGCGGCAAGCTCGAAGCGCAGGAGGCGTGGCTGAAGGAGCGGTTTTTCCAGCACGGCGGCAACGCCGAAGTGGTTCGGCAGGACCTGCTGCGGGAACAGGGCATCGACGTGAGCCTGCGCACGGTCGAGCGGGCGGTGGCACCGTTGCGGCGGCTTCTGACGGCCGAGGCGAAGGCGACGGTGCGGTTCGAGACGCCTCCTGGCCGTCAGCTCCAGGTTGACTTCGGCCAGCGGCGGGTGGTGATTGCGGGCGAGGGGGTGCGCGTCTACCTGTTCGTGGCGACGCTGGGCTACTCGCGACGCTGCTACGTGGCGACGTTCAGACACGAGCGGCAGTCGTCGTGGTTCCGCGGCCTGGAGGGCGCGTTCCGTCACTTCGGCGGGGTGACGCGGGAGGTGCTGCTCGACAACCCGCGGCCGCTGGTGGTTGAGCACGACCTGTCGACTCGGGAGGTCGAGTTCAACCACCGGTTCCTGGCGTTCGCGGCCTACTGGGGATTCCGTCCGCGGGCATGTGCGCCGTATCGGGCCCGGACGAAAGGGAAGGATGAGCGCGGCGTCGGCTACGTCAAGGGGAACGCGATTGCCGGGCATCGCTTCGAAAGTTGGGCGGGGATGGACGCGCATCTGGAGTGGTGGCAGCGGGAGATTGCCGACCGGCGCTGCCACGGCACCACCGGTCAAGTCCCTCTCGAGCGCTTTGCCCAGGAGGCGGAGCGCCTTCGTCCCTGCGCGGGCCGGCCGCCGTTCGGCCAGCTGCGTGATCTGACCCGGACGGTGCATGCCGACTGCGCGGTGGTGGTCGACACGAACGCCTACTCGGTGCCGTGGCGGCTGATCGGCGAGCGGGTGCGGGTGGTGGTCAGCGGCGGGAGGGTATGCGTTCACCACGGCCCGCGGGTTGTCGCCGAGCATGTCGAGCACGAGGGACGTCACGCGCGGGTCACCGACCGCGCCCACCTGGTGGGCGTCGTTGGCGGTCCGCGTCCGCCCGAGGCCGCGACGGCCCGGCCGAAGCCCGAGCTACTGCGTCCGCTCGACGAGTATGCGGCCGTTGCCGGGGGGAGTTTCTGATGGCGGTGGACCATGAGACGCTTCTCGGCTGGTTGACACGGCTGCAGCTGACCGCGATCCGCGACCAGCTCGACAACCTGCTCGACGAGGCGGCGGAGAAGAAGCTGACGTTGCGGGAGGCGCTGGCGCTGCTCGTTGAGCGGGAGGTCTCGCGCAAGGACGAGCGACGCATCGAGATGGCGCTGAAGATCGCGCGCTTCCCGATGGTGCGCGAGCTCGCCGACTTCGACTTCAAGGCGCAGCCGAGCGTCGACCGACGCCAAGTGCGGGAGCTGGCGACGTCGCGGTGGGTGGCGCACGGCGACGCGCTGTTGGTGCTCGGCCCGCCGGGGGTCGGCAAGACGCATCTGGCGGTCGCGCTCGGGCGCGAGGCAATCCGGCAGCGTTACTCGACCCTGTTCACGACGGCCCAGGCGCTGATGGCGACGCTGGTCAAGGCGCACAGCGAGGGGCGGCTGGACGACCGCCTGGCCTTCTACGCCAAGCCCAGGCTATTGGTCTGCGACGAGCTGGGGTACCTCCCTTTCGAGGCGCATGCCGCGCACCTGTTCTTCCAGCTCGTCTCGAGGCGCTACGAGCGCGGGAGCATCCTGATTACGTCGAACCGCTCGGTCGGCGAATGGGGGGAGGTGTTCGGCGACGCCGTGGTCGCTACCGCGATCCTCGACCGGCTGCTGCATCACAGCCACGTGCTGACGATCACGGGGGAGAGCTATCGGCTGCGGGAGAAGCGTCGGGCGGGCGCCCTGAAGATCCCGGCGCCGAAGCCTGTCGCGTCTGAGACCCGCGCGGGGGCGTCGTCATGACCACACGACAGACATCAGAGTGAAACACAGACAAGTCACGCGCCGGTACCGTGCCACGCCGCCCTCGAGCCCGTCGCGCTGCCCAGAGGGTTCGGGCATGACGGCTAGGTCGGGAGGTCGGCAGTGCGTAGCTGCGGGACGGCCGGCGTGTCAACGTGCTGCGCACGTCCTCCGCTTCGCTCCGGCCCTTGCGGGTGACACCCCGTCCGCCCCGCGGCTCGGATGGCAGTTATGGGCCTTGCGGCCCGGCCTGGACGGGGCGTCCCGGCCGTCCACGGCGCTCACGGAACGCGGTGGACCGCCGGAAGTCGATCTACATACGCCGTTTCTTCGGGGGTCAGTTTTCGATGTCGCCAGGGGGTCAGTTTTGAGTGTCGCTTGACACGGTTGCGGGAACGAGCAGCACGAGGATACCCGCAGACAGGAAGAACTGCTCGTCGACCCGAGCATGAGGCAACGGAGACGGACCAGCGCTACGACCACGCTCGACCACCGCGGGGTTCGCGTGGACAGCGCCGACTTACACGGGCAGCACCATGAGGAGCACCGTCAGGGTGGCTCAGGGAGCCCTGGCGGTGAACATCACGCTGCCGTTGAGCCGCAGGCCGGTGAAGGCCAGGCGGGCGGCAACCGCGATCATGGCACCGGGGCGAGTAGAATCCCGTGGTCCATCTCTACCGGCCGCCACCAGACGCGATCACTCGCACTAGCGGGACGGCCGCACGGCGTGCTCGCGGCTTGTGCCGCGCTCCCCTCGCGCGTCCAGCCCCACGCCGCTCGCCCGCCAAGCCCGGGCGCTCTCCAGGTCCCTCCAGGGCGTCGCCGATCGCGAGTGTTCGACGTCGCCTACGCGATCCGAGCGCCGCGCTCGGGTCGGATCCAGGATGAACTCGGTGACAGCCTCCGCGCGCTCGCGAACAACCACGAGAACCGTGGCGTCGTCGCCGTCCCCGCCCACCGCGAAGCCCGGCGCGACCTTGGCGAGCACGGGGTCGGCCGGCCGGTTCGCCGCGGCGAGCCGGCCGAGGACCTCACGGACACCTGGGCTGTCGCGCTGATCGAGGTTCATTTTCGGCCCAACTACACCAACGTTGGACAAGAGTCGATCCGCAACGACAACCGCCACCGAGCGCTCGACCGAACCGGCCGGCCGAACCGTGCCCCGGCTGCGCCCGACAGCCACGTCGAGGATCCGGTCGCAGCCCCGGACCACGAGCGGAACGTCCGGGAGGGCCGCGCGGTGGACCCTCGCGAGCATGGCATGGTCGTGACCGGCGGCGCCGATGGCCGCGTCTGCCCGCCGGCGCGACACGCCCTCACGCTCGCAGGCGTCCCCCAGCGCCGTCCAGAACGCCCGGCGCGCGACCTCGAACGTTGCAGCGGGGACGCCGGTGCGGTCCTCGATCTCGTCCAGCGCGATGACGCCGGCCCGATCGCCGACCGGCTTCGCCTCGAACGCCCGGGCGCGCGAGACCACTTTGGACGGGTCGAGGCGATAGTGGTCGCACAGCACGCGCGTCGCGTCATCGAACATCTTCGCGCCCTCGGCCGAGTTCTTGCCGAACAGCCGATCGAGACGCGCATGGTCGTAGAGCCGTGGGTGCGTCTGGACTGCGAGCGCGACCGCCCCCAGCAGCGAGCGGCCCCAGTCCTCCGTGCCCCCGAAACGCTCCGGAATCGGATGGACGACATGGGCGGCGAGGCCCCCGCCGGACGCCGCCGGCGCATGGAACGAACGGACCCGGTCCGAGTCGTGGAGCTTCACGGCAACCCCGGACTGCGCACACAGACCGAGGATGCGGTCCTCGAGAACGACGGCGTCTTCCGGGCGCCGGGAGTCCAGCTCGCGGAAGGCTGCCGGCTCGACATCGACGACGGGTTCGAGCTGCGGCCGCGGCCTGTGCAGGGGGTGCCGGTTCCAACCGGCCGCCTGATCACTCACGAGCATGCCGTACGCGGCGGGAGCGTCGGGCGGGACCGGCAAGGTGTCCAGCGCGTCCCGGATCTTCTCGGACGAGACCCGCGCCGCCACGCCGTCGACGACGTCCCGAAGGTTCGCCTTGTCCAGGAGGTCCTCGGCCGCCCGAGCGGCGAGCCACTCGTTGCAGTCGGCCGCGAGCTCCGCCGGGTCGAACTGCCGGAAGCCGGGTTGCGTCTCGGCCAGGTGCCAGGCGAACCAGCCGCCCAGCGTGTCGCCGTACGGTACCGGCGACAGCGGCTGCAGCTCAGAGCGGACGTCATCGAAGGCAACCGGCGAACCGACCCGCTCCGTATGCGCACGCGTCAACACACGTGCGCACGCATAGGCCGACTCCGGCGGCCCCCACACGTCGGGGGCCAGGGCGACGTGTTCGAGGAGCGCCGCGCGGAGCACGCGGTGATCATCCTTCGCGGCGCCGGCTGGTACCCACGGCCTCCCCGTTCGGGCGGCGGGCACCTCAGACTCGCCCTGCAGGTAGTCCAGCCCCTGCGCCAGCGCCCCCGCATAGTCGGCCGACGTGCTCCTGGTGAGGCCGTAGAACAGCAGCGACTCGACAGCCCGTGGGCCCTCCTCGGCGTCGGCGAGATAGTGACGGGCCACCCGCTTCATCAGGTCGGCCGCCCAGTCACCGTTCGACCGGAACGCCGCCGCCGGCGGCTGATTGACGACTATGGCGCCCTCCGGCAGGCCGGGAGGGGTCTCGGCCGGCGGGACAACGACATGGACGCCCATCTCCGCCGCGAAGCGCAACGCAGCCCTCACCACGCGACGCCGGCCCTCTTCGGTCCGTTCCGACCAGCCGAAACGCTCGAGGTTCCCATGGTCGATGGGCACGCACGCCCGGCCCACGCGCGCTTCGGGGCGAGGCGCAACAACGACCCGGGTCGTCCATCCGTCACCGGAATGCGGCTCGGACGCGCGTCTCGGCCGACCCATCCACACCCTCCTCACTCACCGGCGGCGACAACGCCGCCGGGCGCGCGGAGCGCCGGCGGCCGCCACGAGATACAGGGCGAGCAGCAGCCCCGAGACGACGAGCCACAGCAACAACGCACCCGCGGCCTGCAGCGTCTGCTCATCCATCCGCGGCCTCCCGCCTGCCGCAGCCAACGGCGATCGCACGCACCCCCGCGCGGACGCGAAGCGCGTCGAAGGCGAGCGCCGCCTCGAACTCCGAGCCCCGCGTCACGCTGAACGCCAGGACCGGATCGACGTCGAGAGCCGCCAGGGCGAGCTCGCCCGGGAGGGGCACCGGCCCGAGCGCCGCATCGACGAACGCGCCCGGGTCCAGACTCGACAGGAACCCGTCCGAAGCTGACCAGCTTCCCACCGGTGAAAGCGGGGACGGGATGACGAACGAGTCCCAGCCGACCTTGTACCGACCCGGCGGAAGGGCATTCCCGAACGCAATACCTACGTCCCACAGAGAGCCCACGCACGACACCGACAGATCCGCGGAGAGAGAGTCACCCCAATCGCCCGACGCCGCGAACCTCGCGTGGTGAACGAGCCCGGACGGCGTCGACGCGCACGCGACGTCATCGAGCGCGCACGGGTCTATCCCGCGCACGGACCCCAGGTCCGTCCGGTAGCGCACGAGCAACGCCCACATCACCACGCCGACGATGCAGCCCACGACCACCACCGTACCCACGAACCCCTTCATGACTCGAACCTCGGCTCCCCGAGAACCTCTCCGCCCACACATGCGGCCCAACGGACCGGCCCAACGCTGCACGGTCCGGCACTTGGCGGGCGACTCGACGACGACCAGCGTGGCCACTACGTTCCTCCGTGCACGCCGCGGACGTACGCATCGGCCGCGGGGAAGCGATAGAGATAGACGGGACAGGTGCGGCCGTCGGCGCCCTCGACCAGCACGGCGCGGACCGGACGCCACCCGGGTACCGGCCACGTGTGCGACACGACGCGCGTGCCCGGCTCAAGTACGGATTCCAGCCACGGCACGAGCACCTCAAGCCCTTCCGGGGTGAGGAACATCGTGACGACGGTCGCCCGCGAGACGACGCCCGGCAGCGTCATCGCATCGGCGTGCACGAACGTCGCGTGCGAGCCGACCCCGGCCATCCTCGCGACGTCGCGGGCACGCGCGACCAGATCCCCCTGGCGCTCGATGCCGACCGCGGCGGCGCCGGCCCGGGCCGCGGCGACCACGAAGCGGCCGTCGCCGGACCCGATGTCGACCAGCGTGTCCCCTTGGCCCAGGGCCAGCAGGTCCATGACCGCGTCGACCACCTCCATCCGGCTCGGCTCGAACACCGACAGGGACCGACCGACGCCCCGCCACGAATCGAGCATCGGGTCCAGGGAACGGGACGCGCGGGCGCAGGACGGAGACGAGAGCGCGAACGCCCCGGCGGCCACCGCCAGCATCGGGAGCAGCGCCCTCGCGAAACGGGCCGCATGCGCTACGAGGAGCCGGCGCCGCGTTCCCGGCGCCCCTAGCACCGCGGCACCCGGACGAGCGTGTCGCGGCCCCGCTCGAAGCGCACACCCTCGACGACGGCCGGACCGCACCCCGAGCGCTCAACGCGGAGCGTGTGCCCGGCGCCGCGCCTCGCCATGAACAAGAAGAACCGGCCCGCGCCGTCGGTCCAGCCCGTGACCGTCATCCATGCCCGCGGGGCCACGACCTCGACGAGCCGAGGCCGGCCTCCCGCCGGCGCGGGCACCAGCCGGCCGGTGACCTGCTCCCACCGCGGACGCGTCCCGACGGCGGTGAGGATGACGAGGCCGCCGACGAGGAGCGCCGCGAGCCGCCGGAAGCCGTCCCGCGGCCGCATCACGAGCCACCCCATGCGGCGGGCCGCGAGACCTCCGACCACCGGGCGGACCCCAGGCCCCCGGCAGCAACAACGCGACGCATCACGCTCCTCTCCCCGGTCTCAACCCCCGGCGGTCCGAACGCCATTGCAGCGAGTGTTGGCGCTTGAGGACCACGACACCGCGCCGGATCGCATCCCGGAGGACCTCCGAGCGCGAAACGCACAGATCCGTGGCGAGCTTGTCGATGTGGTCGTACAGACCACGCGACACCCGGACCCGAAGCGCCTTGGCGAACCGCCTCTCGCCCTGCTCCATCGCCACGACCCGAGTCGCCTACCGACCGGCCGGCGACACCCGATCCCCTATCTCGCACACGCGATCCGGCTCAGCCTCCGTATCGGCGCCCAGCCGGTGCGCCTCCTCACCGATCGCCCGCTGGCCGTCCGGCCACGGCGGCCGCGGCCGAGCCCGTTGGCGGGCGGCTCCTGGGGCGTAGTCCACCACAGGCCACTGTTCACCAGCGCCAGGGCGCCGGCGCACACCGCGCAACCGAAGGACCGCACATGCATGCCGCCTACCCCCTTCCTCGACCGAGATCCGCCGCCGCCTCTCCCGGCCCCGGCGCCGCGCCCCGCTCCCGGATCAAGCTCTCCTGCCGCAACTCACGCCGGGGCCTCTCCCCGAAGCTGTGCCGGGCGATGAAGTCCACTTGGTGGTCGACCTCCTTGTGCCTCTCGAGCTGCTCGCGCCCGAGCGAGGTCTCCAGGCACTGCTGCATCCGGGCGCCCACCTCCTGGACGAGCGCGTTCCCGCGGCGGAGCAGCTCGTCGCTCACTCGGCCGGGGTCCACGCCACGGGCCTCCTCCGGCGGCTGGTACGTCGCGTCGAAGCGCTCGGCCATCGACGACGCGAGCATGCCGGAGAGGACGACGGCCTCGCGGTTGCCCGGCGCCATCGTGGGGTTGCGCCCCATGACGATCGCTTTCGCGGCGCCGTAGATGAGGACCGACTGCCGCTGCTCGTCGTCGAGACCTTCGGGGACCTCCACCGCGAGGTCCTTACCGACCCGCAGGCGGGCGCCGGGGCCGTGCCGGACCCGGCCGTCCGAGATGAGCAGCATCGCCTTCACGCCGTCGGCCGCGCCGACTGGCTGCGGCGCCCCGTCCGGATGCGTCCGCGACCCGTCGAACGACTGCGCGCCCGTGCCCTGCCACCCCTGCGCCCACACCCGGACGCCGCCCTCGCGCACCCGCTCGCGGAGGAAATCGAAGTCCCTGTCGCCCGACCGCCGGGTTTCCGCCGCACGGTCCCTCTCCCGCGAGCACGCCACGGTGATCGCCTGGTGCCGGTCGGCGTGGAGGGCCTTGAGCATCTCGGGGACCTCACCCTTCCGGGCGCGGCAGTCGGCCCACCGATCGAGCCGGTCCCTCCGCGCCGCCGCCGACGTCGCCGCCGTCAGCTCGGCGCCGCGCTGGCGCCGGTCGAGCTCCTCGGCGACCTGCACCAGGGGCCGGTGACCGGACGACCGCGCCCCGTCGGCCAGTGCCCCCGGGGCGCCGGCGGCGATCGCCCGCGCCGCGCCCTGCGACCAAGCCGCGGCCACCGCGATCGGATCGGCCCCGGCGCGCACGAGCCCGGCCATCAGGTGCCGGCTGCCGCCGAGAACGAGGCCGGTTGCCTTCAGGCGGCCGGGGCCGCCGGACGTGCCCCAGGCGAGGAGGCGCGACGAGACGGCGGCCGCCACCTTGCCGCGGCGGGTCCGGGCGAGCTGCAGCACGCGGCCGAGACCCTGCGCGCGCCGCCCCGGCAGGCTCCTTCCGGCCGGCCGCGGCGTGCCCCGGAGGACAACCCGATCCGGACCCGCCTCCGCGACCACGGAACGCCCGCGTATCCGGTCCGGCCACGCGCTGCCCTCCAGGCTGAGCCCCTGGCCGCCGAGGTCCCGACTGCTCGGGCGCCCCGGCGGCACCCGGCCGAGCCGCGCGTCGATCTCGACGCGGCAGGCAGCCCCGTACGGCCGGGCGATCGCCGCCGCCTCCTCTCCGCACGGCCCGGACCGGAGCGCGGCCCGCCCCGGCGCGAACGCCCGCTCGTCGCCGTCGGCCCGGCGCGCGTCCTCGCGGCACCGGGTGAGGTGGCACGCCAGCAGGTCGCCCGCCAGCGTCCGGAGGGGAGAGTCCGCGGGGACCGCGGCGCCGCGCTTCCGGCAATCGGCGTCGCGCAGGTCGGCGCACAGGCCGACTAGCACCGGGTCGCACCGCACGGTCTCGAGCGCCGCCTGCCGCAACGACGACTGATCTATCGAATGCGCCATCTCGACCATCGGCCCGGGGCCGCGCGCCGCGGCCACCATCAACGACGCCTGCGTGACGTGCCCGAGAGCGACGGCGCGCGGCGTGCCGACGACGTCGGCCCGGGCGTCCCGCGCGGCCGACGCCGGGACCGCATCGCGGCTGGCCGCAGAACCCCGGGGAACCGGCAGGACCATGACCCTGGACGAGAGGCCGGGGAACTCCGGAACGCCCCCGAGCGCGTTGTGGACCTCGCGGACCACTGCCTTCCGGGCGGCGTCGACCTCCGCGCCGAACTGCTCGCGGGAGGCATCGACCGCGCTCTTCGGCGGCTCGGCTGCCGCCACCTCGCCGTGCACGGAACGCGAGGCAGCCTCCATCCGGTAGCCGTCCCCGAGGGTCTCCCGGACCTCCTTCAGCACGCTGTCCCGGACGCCTTCGATCTCCTCGCGGAATGCGCGTCGACCGCCCTCCAGCTCCTCGCCGAGGCGCCGGCCGAGGACGGCCGGGTTTCGCTCGCCCACGAGCCCGTCGAGGCGCTCGTCGAACGCCTGAACGGCCTTCCGGACCGCGGCGTCGAAGCAATCGACGAGGTACTTGCAGACCGCCTTGTCCGGCTGATCGCCGGCGCCCGCCAGACGCTTGGCAAGGCTGTCCTCGTCGTGGTCACGGGACCGTCGCCGGGAATCGGGATCGGCATCCGACTTGGGGGACTCCGCAGGCAGCTCCCGGTGAGCGGCGCCCGCCGGCCGCGTCCGCGGGACGGGGTCGTTCTCCTCACCGCGAGACCGCCGAGTAGGGGAGAGGTCGCCATCGGAGTCCGGCGACTGCGACCGAGTGGGCGCGCGCTCCTCGCCAGTGGCGACGGGCGCCGCCACGCCCTTCTCCGCGCGTCGGCGACTGTCACGCTCACGATTCGGGTCCGTGTCCACCACGTCCATGCGCTCTACCGCCCCGCCCACGCGAACAGCACCGACACGAAGACACCGAGCACGCCGCCGACGAAGCCGCCCACGAGAGACCACCACCACAGGCCGCGGCCCACCGTGGCGGCATCGGCCACCCACTTGCCCGCGGCCTTCTCCGCCGCGAGGACCTCGGCATGGGCGCCGCCCACGGCGTGCAGGAACTCGTCGGCGGCCCGGACGATGTCCTGCAGACGCGTGCCGATCCGGCCGCCCGACCGCTCGGCGAGCTCCAGGCAAGCCTGCGCCGCCAGCGCGGTCTGGATGAGCACGTAGGCGAGGCCCTCCATCTCCTTGAGCCGGACCTCGACGGCCGCGCCCGACGCGCCGGCCGTCCGCTGCACCTGCTCGATCACCCCCCGCAACTGGCCTGCGAGCGCCTCCGCGGCTACCGACACGCGGTCGCGGTCCTGCGCGGCCTCGATGTCCGCCACGAGCCGGGGGATGTCCACGCCGGCGACGCCGAGCTGCGCCACGATGAGATCGGCCACGGCCTTGTCGCCGACGCCGCGCAGCGCGAGCAGTTCCGCGACGACCGCGGCGGCCCGCCCGGCGTCAACGGCCGGCGCGCGCGCCGTTCCCTCCTGCTCCCCGCCGGCCGCGGCTGCTACCGCCTGGTGGGTCTCCGGCGGCTTGGCGGGTCGCGTGCCGCCCTGGTCCGGATCGGCGGCTTCGGGAACGCGCCGCCCGTCGTCCTCCCGGCGGCGCCGCGCGGCCTCTTCCTCCGCCGCGGCGAGCGCCGACGCGGCGTCGACCTCGCGGGCCGGCTCGCTCTCGAACAGGCTCATGCCGCCTCCCGGGACACCGCACGACGGCGGGGACCGCGGCTGCGCCACAGCCGCCGGGTGGCCGGACTCCGACGCGTGTCCCCGAGCGAACGGAGCAGGCCCGCGACCGTGACCGTCTCGGCCGGGCCCACCAGCAGGCCCGGGACGCCAGCCACGCGGCGCCACTCGGGCGAGGCGGCCCCGCCGTCGGCCGTCGGCCCGGCCGCCGCCTGCGCTTCGTCCCACAGCGTCCGCGTGCGCCAGCCGCCGGTCCGCGGCTGGTAGCCGAGAACCGCGACCGCCTCCCGGACCGCGCGCACGCCGTCGACCCTCGCCTGGCGCACCACGAGCTGGAAGGCCGCCGCCACCGAGCGGCAGACGACGTCCCACGGGAGCGCGTCGCCGGCCTGGAGCGCGCAGGTCGCCAGCCGGTCGAGCGCCCCCTCGCAGGTCGAGGCGTGGATCGTGCTGAGGGAGCCGCCGTGGCCCGTCACCAGGGCCTGGATCACGTCCGCCGCCTCGCCGCCGCGCACCTCGCCGAGAACGATGCGGTCCGGCCGGTGCCGCAGGGTGTGGCGGACGAGGTCGCGGATGCTCACGCGCGCGTTCGAGCTCGCCCCGCAGGCGCGCCCCTCGAGCCGGAGCGAGTTGGCGTGCGTCAGCCTGATCTCGATCGTGTCCTCGATCACGACGATGCGGTCGGACTCGGGGAGCAGGCCCACACACGCGTTCAGGAGCGTGGTCTTGCCGCTGCCCGTGCCCCCGGCGATCAGGACGTTCCCGTCGCCGAGCAGCGTGTCACGGACGGCACGAAGAACCGGGCGGGGCAGCGAGCCGCTGCCGACGAGGTCCGCCGCCGAGAGCATGCAGCGTCCGAACCGCCGGATCGTGATCGCCAGCTCCGTCGACGCCGGCGGAGCCGCGATCGCGACACGGGAGCCGTCGCTGAGCCGCACGTCGACGATGGGCTCGGTCCGCAGGTCGAAGCCCGAGCCCCGGGTGATCATCGCGGCCGCCGCCTCGAGATCGCGCCGGGTGAGGCTGCCCGCCGGCACCGGCACCCGCGCGAGGCGTCCCTCGCGTTCCACGTACAGCCGGCCGGGGCCGTTGACGACGATCTCCGACACCGAGTCGTCGCCGATGAACTGCCGCAGATCGGCCAGATGCTCCCCGACCTCGGCCAGACTCGCCTGCGTCTCGATCATCAAAACAGCCCTTCCTCCTTCGCCCGCCACCACGGGATCCGCCTGCCGAGCTTCTTCACCAGGTAGTCGGGGAACAGGTAGCAGCGCACGGCGTCCGCGACGGCCTTCCCATCGAAGACCTGCGCAATCGCCTGGTAGTTGCCCAGGACGGTGAAGTCGCGCGGCGTGAAGAGGGCCTCGCGGCGAGACTGGTAGCTCTTCGACAGGCCCGCCGACGTCGAGCCGCCGCCGGCCCGCCCCGAGAGGAAGCTCACCCCGGCCCGGGCCGTGTTCTCGGAGACCGAGTAGGACGCGACCATCCGCGAGACTTGGCCGCAGAGCTCCGACGCGGTCTTCGCGGAGGCGTCGTCGCCGAGCGCCAAGTAGATGCGGGAGCGGATCGTCTGCAGCAGCGCGCGCCACGACTCGCCCGCGCCGAGCGCCGAGCGCAGCGACGAGAGCGACTGCGTCGCCAGCAGCGGAATGCACTTGCTCTGGCGCGTCAGCGCGAAGGCCTTCTCGTCGCCGCTCGGGTCGCTCTCCCCGACCGTGGCGAACTGCTGGTACTCGTCGACGACGAACAGCACCGGCCGCCAGTAGCGGTCCCGGTTCCACTCCTCCTGCATCCGCGCCGGCCGCAGCAGCAGCGTGGAGAGCCACGCCTGCTTGAGCATCACGCCCAGGGTCCGGGCCAGGTTGGGGTTCTCGCCCGCCGGCATGTTCAACGCGAGCACCTTTCCCGACTCCATCAGGTCGTAGAGCGGCGGGAGGCAGGGGGGCAGCCCCACCGCCACCCCGGAGTCGTCGTCCGGGCACGGCGGCGCGAACTTGCGCCCGATCTCCGGGAGGTCGAACATCCCGAGGAACACCGCAAGCCCCGTCACGACGTTGGTCCGCGTCTGCTCGGCGAGCCCGAGCCACTGCTGGTGGTACCAGCGCGAGACCGCCTCGTGCGTCGCGAACTGGTCCACCTTGAGGTGCTTCTGCGCCTCGCGGTCGAGCCCCCAGGGGATCCCGCGGTAGCTCTCTTCTACCTGGAACCCGGCGTCGGCCTCCCGCAGCGCGGCGACCAGCGGCTCGATGTCGGCGCGCGTCTCCTGCCGGGTGCACATCCGGCCGCCGCCCGCGTCGCGCCACTGCCACGGGGCGAGCTTGTCGGCGTGCGTGCGATGGTCGCGCCAGCCGATCACGACCTCCCACACGTCGGGGCAGTTCCAGCGCGCCTTGAGCGCGTCCTTCATGGCCTTGATGTCCTCGCCCAGGGCCTCCTGGTCCACCGAGTAGCGGTAGACGTCGCGCAGGGTCACCCACGGCGGGCAGTCGAGCCGCTTGAGGACGATGATCCAGCGCGCCAGGTCGCTGTACGCCTGCTGCCAGAAGGGCTCCTTCCCCCGCCCGTGGAGCTGGTTGAGGAGGGAGGCGATCGTGTAGGCGAGGCTCGACGAGTCCATCCACGGGGCGTCGAGCGGGTTCCAGGCAAAGCCCTCGCGATTGAGGTTGAGCTCGACGTAGTCGTCTTCGCGACCGCACTCCGCGAGCATCGCCTTGACGTCGTTGCAGAAGTCGCCCTTAACTTCTAGGCAAAGCCCTGATATGCAGCACTGCTCGTCGTGGGCGCGCCAGCTCAGGAGCTGCTGGACGAAGGGGCGCATGCAGGCGGAGGTCTTGCCGGTGCCGACCGCGCCGAAGACGATGGTGCCGGTGTAGAGCGCCTTGTCGCGCATCACGAGCCACGCGGGCTCGCGGGCCTCCTGGATCCGGTTCGGGTGATGGACCTCGCCGATGACGATCGCGGGCTCGGGGTCGTCGGGCGAGAGCGGCCACGGCGGCAGCCGGCTCGCGCCCGCGCCGCGCGGCCGGTAGCGCTCGAACCACACCCGCCAGACGGACTCGGCCACGGACCCGAGCACGAGGACGAGGACGCCGGGCGAGACCGCCGACCACACCACCACCGGCCAGTACCAGGCCGGCGTCTGCTGCCGGATGAACAGCAGGAAGCGGTCGTCGAGCGGGAGCGGATGGGCCCACATCCACCACGCGGTGACCGCGCCCGCCGCGAGCAGCCTGGCTACCATGACTCCGGCAGCCCTTCCGCCTGCCAGACCTCGGCGTCCGCGGCGCCCGCCGCGACGGCGGCCCGGCGCTCGGCCAGACGGTCCTCGAGCTCGCGGAGGCGCGCGGCGACCCGCTCGGGTCCGCCGTACGCCGCCACCACCGGCGGGTGGCCTCCCTCGAGGCGGCGCGCCTCCTGGCGCGTGAACCAGATGTCGCGCACCGCCTCCACCGCGGCGCCGTCCGCCTCCCACAGCGCGAGGAGTTGATCCACCGCCGGGTCGGCGGGCCGCGCCGCCGAACGGACCAGCTTGAGCGAGACCGAGACCCCGGCGGCGCCGACCGCCTCGATGAACCGGCGGTAGTGCCGCCACCACGTGCGCAGCGCCGCGGCGGGGTCCGCCAGGTCGTCGTCGACGTGCGGCCGCGCGAGCACGAGCCGGTCGCCCGCGCAGGCGATGAGCGGGCGGTCCGGGAAGTAGACGTCCTGCTTCTGCCCGACGCCGTACGAGCGCCGGGGGAGCGCCGAGCGGGGCACCCCCAGCGAGTCGGCCAGCGCGACCTGCGCCTCGATCGAGAACAGCCACGGCCACTGCGGCGACGCGAGGGCGGCCCACGCCTTGAGGAGCCGCTCGACGATCCGCGGCCGGTCCGCCGGGTCGAGGGGGCGGCGGTAGCGGCTGTTCTCGGCCCCGAGGGCGCGGTAGAGCGCCTTGCCGCTGCAGTGGTAGACGACCCCGGAGCGCATGCGGTGGACGGCGAGGCCCTTGTCGCGGCCGAACGCGCCGCGCCACGCGGCGGACACGTCGCCGTCGATGAAGCGCTCCGTGCGGGCGCGCCGGCCGTCGGTGTCCCCGATCCACCGCGAGGCGAACTCCCGCACGAACACCCCGCCGGAGAGGACCACCAGCGCCACGAAGCGCGCCGCCTGCGCGCTGAAGCCGACCTGCTGGAGGGCACGCTCGGCCCCCGTGAGCTCCACCCTCTACCTCCCTTCCCGGAGGGTCGTCCGCACGACGGTGTCCTCCAGGAACGTGATCACGAGCCCGATGGGGTTGCTGAACACGAGGTCAGGGGTGACCTCGGTGAAGGCGAACTGCAGGTTCACCGACCACGGCTCGCTCCCGATCACTCGACCCGCGACCGTCCGCACGCGGTCGAAGGCGATCTCGGCGTCGTGCGGCGGCGCGGGGTTCGGGAGGACGCGAATGCGGACGTTCTCGACGACGATGTCGCCCTCGCCGCGCGCGCCGGCGATGAACTCGGCGACCTCCTCGCCGTACTCCGCCGAGAGCTGCGCGCTCACGTCGGCGCTGGTGAACCAGAGGCTCTCCTGCCAGCGCGCCTCCACCACCGCGCGCTGGCGCGCGTACTGGGCCGCGACGAACTCGTGCAGGAAGTAGCTGACCTCCGGCCCCGCCGGCTCGATCGCCTCGGGCAGGTAGTCGACGGCCTCGGCGCGGCCGACCTCGTCCACGCGCACGACCACCGGCGACGGATGCGGGCGCCGGGCGACGCCCCAGAGCGCGAGGAGCGTCAGGGCCATGCACACGCCCATGACGAGCAGCAGTGCCCGGTAGTGCCGCGCGCGGGTGACGTGCTCGGCCCACACCTCGACGATCTCGTCGGTCTCGATCTCCACGCCTACTCGTCCTCCCCGCGCCGGCGGCCCTTCCGCCCGCGCGCCTGCGACGACACCCAGTCGGCGGCCCGCGCCCCCCGCGAGAGCGCCGTCGCCGTGCCCTTCATGCCGTGGGCGGCGGCGCCCCGGGCGAGACCCGAGAGCCCGGCCGAGGCGAGCGCCCCGCCGGCCGCCGCGCCGCCCGTGGCCAGCGTCGCCGCCGCGCCCGCCGCCACCGCGGTCAGCCCGGAGCTGAGGTTCTGCGAGCCGCCGAGCATGACCTGGGTCAGTTCGCCGACCTTGAAGCTCAAGAGCAGCGCGGCGAGGATCACCGGGACCCAGGACCCGAACCGCCGGATGACGTCCAGGTACGAGACCATCACCGGATCGCCAGCGTCCGACCCGATCGCGGCCAGGCTGGTGACGAACGCGCTCATCCCCTCCAGGGGATGGATGGCGAGGACCGCGATCATCCGCAGCAGGAGCGCCGCGACCACGACCTGGAAGCTGTACTGGATGAGCCCCTTCAGCCAGCTCCAGAACAGGAACGACATCTGCTCGACGAGCAGGAACGGCACGAAGATGGGACCGAGCAGCGTCAGGACGCCCAGCGCGACGTTCGCCCAGACCACCTGCGTGTAGACGAGCAGGCTGGCGATGAGGAGCAGCACGATCCCCAGGATCAGCACCCCGGCCGCGGCGCTCAACGAGATCAACGTCGCCATGAGCGCGTCGAGCCCCTGCAAGAGACCGCCGAGGGACCACGGCGCGTTCGACAGCGCGATCCCGAAGTGGCGGAACGTCTCGGAGAGCGTGCCGTAGATGCGGTCGTGGAGCTGCGCGAAGGCCCCGCCGCCCTCGTTGAGCGCCGAGGCGAGCGCCTGCCCCTGGCCGGTCACCATTTGGATGAAGGTCTGGTTCCCGAACGCCGCGTACGGCGTGTAGAACCCCTCGAGGACCATCAGCGGGAACGCGATCCAGAGGAGGAAGCTCACCAGCCCCCACAGGTCGAGGCGGCCGCCCATCGACACCTTGAGGCCCTGGACGACGACCATGATCAAGGCGATCGCCGCCCACAGGCGAACGCCCATGTCGTAGAAGTACTGGCGAACCGTCACGCCGCCGTAAGCTGCCGGCAGCGGGTCGCTGACCAAGTCGTCCACCGCGGCCTGGACGTAGTCGAACGACCAGCGGGTGGCCGACCCTTCGGGATCGACGGGAGGCTGGGCCGACGCGGCCGACGCGAGGGGTCCCAGGGCGCCCAGCCCGCCCAGGACCACAGCGACGACGAACACGCGCCGGCCCGAGGCCATCACCGGACCCAAGCCTCCATGAACTCGCCCGATCCGAGGACACCCATCGGGTCGCGGCCGATGGACTGCTCCATCGCCGGCGCGGCGGCGGACGCCAGGTGCGCGAGGCGGTCCAGCCGCCGCTCGGCGCGCGCCGCGTCCGCATGGGCCGTCAGCCGGACGTCCCGCGCGGCCGCGGAGAGCCGCGCTGCCCGCAGAGACAGCGCGCCGGCGGACTGGCTCGCGCCGAGCGACGCGAGCTGCGACGCGGCGCTGTCGGCCTCGGCCTGGCTCAACGCGGGGTCCGGATCCGACTGCCCGCCCATCACGCGGCGCGTCGCATCGAGAACCCCCGCGGTGTCTTCCAGCAAGCCCCGCCCGACGTATTCGTCGGCGACGTGGCGGCCGAGGACGGCCGCCGTGGCGAGGCGGGTGTCCATCGCTGCCGCGTAACGCAGATCGACCACGCGCCGGCGCAGCCGGTCGGCGTCGCGCACCTCGTCGCGAAGCTCGACCGGCAGGCCGAGGTCATCGACGAGCACCCGCCACGCGGACTCCTTGCCCGCCGTCCACCCCAGCGGCTGCGCGTCGAGGAAGTCCACGAAGCCCGCCACCGATCCGAAGTCGTACGCGCCGAGACCGCGCACGGCCTGGTAGTCGCCGAGGGCGTCGTCGACGAGCGCCCGCGTCTCGGGGAACGGCTGCCACAACGGACCGACGTCGGTGAGACCCGACAGCAGACCCCGCCAGTGCGCCAGCGGCCGCACCCCCGAGACGAGGCCCCCCGGGTCGAGCAGCCCCCGGACCTCGGCGCCGGCCTGGACGACGTATGCCTCCGCCGTCTGCACGTAGCCCCGAATCTGCGACAACATGGCCGTGACCTGCACCAGCATCCCGGCCCAGCTCGCGTCGACCGCCGCGGGGCGGGCGAGCACGAGCACGACGGCCACCGCCGCCACCACCGCCTGCCTGATCCGCATGACGCACCCCCTCAGTCGACCGCGACGAACAACCGCTCCCCGAACGGACTCGCCGCCGGGTTCCGCGCATGGAGCTCGGCCGCCAGCACGTTCCGGCGCCCCACGGCGGAATCGAGAGACAGATCGAGCTCGGCGAGCCCCTGCAGTCGGTCGAGCCGGCGCTGCGCCTGCCGGCCCTCCTCGACCAGCTCGCGCTCCAGCGCGCGGCGCTCGCGGTCCGCGTCCTCGGCGTCGAGCTTCAGCAGCACCGCGTCCAGGTTGGCGCGGGCCTGCGTCGTTGTGAGAAGCAGCGACCGGTGCTGGGCGCGGGACGGGCAGACCCCCTGGCCCAGGCCGCCCGCGCCCCGCGCCGGGCAATCGGCGGTGCCGAGGGCGGCGACCGAGTCCGCGAGCTGCTGGCGCAACCCCTCGCGCTCGACCGCGGTCCACGCGCGGGACGTCGGGCAGACGATCACGCCCCGGCGGTCCGCATCGGCCCGCGCGGGTTCGCACCCGTGGTACAGCCCGATGGCGACCATCGCCTCCTCGACGAGCCGGTCGCGGTGGTCGGCCTCGGCGAGCTGCAGCTCGAAGTCCGTCGCGCGGACCTCGTGCGACGCCTCGAGCGACGCGACCAGGTCGGGGTCCATCCCGGGCAGGTCCACGTACGCGCGGCCGGCCGCGGGGAAGGCGTCCGGCGCGCACGGCGCGGTGCGGTGTTCGTCCGGCGGAAGCGCCGCGCAGTCCGCGAGCTCGAACTCCCGCGGGTCGGCGCCCCCGAGCGCGCCCAGATCCACGGACGCACCCTCGCCCAGAGCGAGCCGCATCCGGCCAGCGAAGTCGTCGATGGGCTCGACGAGGCCGCGGTAGGAGCTCAGGGCCTCGTCCCGGATGCGCGTCATCGTGTCCCGCATCGCCATGAGGTTGCTCACGACCGACGCCATCTGGCCGACGACGATCCAGGCGGCCGGGTCCAGACCGAAGAACGCCCGCGCCCTCTCCGCGCCCGCGGACGCGAGCACGACGACCACCAGCAGCAACGCGACGTACGCCCGAGCAGCACGACTCATCACGCCCTCCTTTCTCTATGCCCGCGGTACGAGCAGGTCCTGCGTGAGGTAGATCCGAATGGGATGGCCCGCGCGGATGCGGATCTCCGGCAGGCGGTTCATGTAGCGGTCGAGGAACCTGATCGCGGCGACGGAGAACTGCTGGCGGGCCGGATCGAAGTACCCCTGCGAGCCGCCGGCCGCCGACAGGCCCGCCAGCAGGCCGACCGCGCCGACCGCGCCGAACGTCGACAGGTAATGGCGGTTGACCTCGTCGGCCAGGCCGGCCTCGCCCAGCGCCGAGAGGCCCTGGAAGTGCATCCGGACCGAGCGCCCGTCGGGGAACAGGAGCCGCGAGAAGCTGACCGCGAGCCGCGCCTGGAAGCCGCTCTCGACCGGCTGGGCCTCGCCGATCGCGGTCGTGCCGCGCGGAATCACGACCCGCGTGCGGTCCCGGGTGCGGACGGGAACGGTGATCCTGGCCCGCGCCTCGCCGGTGAAGTCGCCCACGAGCTCGGTCTCGAGGACCGCCTGCATCATGCGCCCCTCGTAGACGAGATCGAGCCCCACCGGTACGTCGGCACGACGCACGAGGGCAACCGAGCCGCGGCCGGAGGTGTCCGACACCTCGAGGTCGGGCCCGGCCACGTAGCGTTCGGTCAGCGAGACCGTTGGCGCGCCTGCCGCCGGCGAGCCGCCGCCATCGGAAGCAGCCGGCGCGACCACGGCGGGACCCGCCCGCTGCTCCGGAGCCGGTGGCCCCGGCCTCTCGGCCGCGGCCACCTCCCGCAGCATCGCCAGCAACTGCTGGTCGAGTGTCGCGTCCCCGGTGACGGCCGGCGGCGGCGGCGCCGTCCGGGCGACGGCCGGCGGGCCGGGATCGCCGACGAGGGCGGGCGCGCGCATCGAGAGCGCGAAGCGCTGCAGCTCGTCTAGCCGCAGGGCCTCCCGCATCTCACGCTCCTCGACCGTCTCGAGACTGGCCCGGATGTCCCCGGCGACGTCGGCCGCCGGCACGCCCGCGCGGTCCGCCTCATCCCGGATACGCCGGGTCTCGACGAGCGCGGACCGGGCATCCTCGAGCTCCCGCCGGGCGTCCCGCAGGTTCTCCTCGTGCTGCCGCGCCTCGCCGAGGCGCCGCTCCTCCTCCCGCGCCTCCCGCTCGGCCTCCAGCCGCGCGAGGTCCTCCCGGAGCTGCTCCCCCTGGCGGATCACCGGTGCGACGACGCCGCGGACGTCCGCGACCGCCGCCTCGATGGCGGCCTCGTCGGCGCCCGGCGAGTCCTCGGGGGGGCGGCCCGACCCGGTGAGGAACATCACGAGGATCAAGACCGCGGCGAAGCCGAGGCCCACGTAGACGGGCAGGTTCTTGGGGATGACGCCGGAAGGGACCTTCATCTGCCAGTCTGCCACGGCTCCGCCTCCCTCCGCATCCGCCACGGCACGCCCGCCCCGAGGTCCCCGACCCCGAGAATGCCGGCCTCGACCACCCCGTCGACGCGGATCACGAGACCGACGCCGATCACTTCGTGCGGCAGCACCTGCGCCGTCCCGTCGGGGAGCAGCCTCGCGACGACGATCTCGTCGTCGAGCACGCGGCGGAAGCGGATGAACGTCGACTGCGTGTCGTGCCACATCCCCTCCACCCAGCCGGTCACGTCCACTTCCACCGCGGGGTTGAACTCGAAGACGAAGTGCAGCCGCGTGGGGTACTCGGCCACGAACGCCTCGACCGCCGCGTCCGCGGCGGCGACGGCGCCCTCGACGCGGTCTCGCATCTCCGCCTCGGCGCCGCGGAGCGCCTCGAGCGCACGTTCCTCCTCCTCCCGGACCGCCTCCACGTCGGCCGCCGAGAGGAAGACGGGGGCCTCGGCCTCCGTCCCCGCCACGACGTCCTCGACCACTCCCGCGTCGTCCCCGACGACCGCTGCCCCGCCTTCTTGGCCGGGCGACGCGTCTTCCGCCTCCGGCGCGAGCCCGCCGAGATGGACCACGGTGTGCACGGGCACCAAGTCGCTTTCCCTGAGGCCGATCGAGAGCACGGACCCGTCCGACAGCACGAGGCTGAGGTTCGTCGCAGCGCCGCGCGCGAGCGGCCGCACCATCGTGAGGTGGCCGCCGCCGGCCGCGACCCACCGGTCCGGATCGCCGAGCCGGCGCTCCACGACGGTCCAGCCGGGCGGCAGGACGATGGTCGTCTCGAACCCGACGCGCGTGACGACCTCGACGAGGGCCACGCCGCCCCGGACGCCGGCCTCGACGGACCCCTGCGGGACCTGCGCCGCGACAGGCCACGCCCAAGCGATCAACGCCGCCGCCGCCAGGCGCACACCCATCGAGGTCACCTCCCGGCGGCGAACGCCGCGAGGACGCCGACGCCGACCGCCCACCAGGCGGCGTACATCCGCGGCGGCGTCGCGAACGTCCGCTTGAAGAAGCCGGGGCGCCGTTGCGGCATCGCGCCGCCCTCGGCCGCCAGCCCGAACCACGCCTCGCGCCCGCCGAGGCTCAGCGTGCCGTGTCGGATCACCTGCTCGACGACCAGCAGCCCGCCGGGCTCCACGTCGGTGTGCACCGCCTCGAGCGAGTCCCCGCGGAACGCGTAGACGGCGGGGATCTCCTGCCCCTCGGTCCTGAGGTAGGTGAACGTCCCGTCCGTCCACAGGTCGCGCAGCAGGAACGGGACCTCGTAGGCCTCCTCCGTGACCTGGTAGGGCAGCCGGACGCGGGCCGCGAAGTCGCGGACGAACGCCTCCCGACGCGCCTCCGCCGCCGCCCACAGCCGATCGACCTCCCGGCGCCCCTCGGCGAGCACGCGCTCGCGCTGCACGTGGTGGCCGTCCGCGCGCTCGCGCAGGCCCGCCGCCAGCGACGCCGGCTGGTACCGCACCGCCACGGCGGCCCGGTCCACCGCACTCACGGCGGGCTCCTCCTCCTCGGACTCGACCGTCACGACGTAGTCGGTCACCGCGTCCGCGTCCTCGACGACGGTGAACGTGAACACCTCGCCGGAGGCGCATGAGACCGTCACGTTCGAGACGAGGTCGGCGGCGAACGGCTTGATGGCCAGCTCGCGACCCTGCGCGACGAGGTCCCAGTTCTCCGCGTCGCCCGCGACCGTGCGGACGATCTCCTCGCCCTCGGGCAGGCGTACCGTCGTGACCGTCCGCACCCGCGTGAAGATCACCACCGGCTGCGTCGGCGACGCGACGACGGCCCGGATCGGCGTCCGTTCCGCCTCCTGCCCGAAACCCGGCGCGGCGAGCGCCAGCGCCGCGACACAACACCCGACGACACGCATGACCACCTCCCGTTCTTGAACTCCCCGGCTCACCCTGCCGGCTGCCTTCGACGAGGCCGTCGGCAACGGCGTGCACGCTACGCAACCGCCTCGGTCCGCCCGCGCGCGCCGTCGATATCCCCGTCGACCCCCGCCGCGAGCCGCATGAGCGCCCCCGGCAGGCCCCAACGCCCCACGGCCGCCCGGCGTCGGACGGCGTCGGACGGGTCGGACGTGTACAACCAGTACGACTCCGGATCGACGTCCAGCCGCACCACCGCCGAGTGCCGGGGCCGATGGATGTAGAGCTCCCGCTTCTGCTCGAGCTCGCGCACCGTGTCCGCCTCGTCCGGGGTCAGGCCCAGCACCCGGGCGGCGTCGTCGGGAAACGACGGGTTGGCGAGAAGCACCCGCGTCGGCATCGACTCGAGAAGCTCGGGCGCGGCGTCGAGCACGTCGCCGGCCGACTGCGTGGCGACGATGAGGACGCCGTTCCTCTTCCTCCACGTCTTCGCGGCCTCCGCGAGCTTCCCGACGACGACCGGGTCCTTCAGGTACCGCCACGCCTCGTCGACGACGAGGACCTTCAACCGCCCCCGCTCGGACTCGTCGTCCATCACCAGTCGCATCCGCTCGAGGAAGAACCACAGGGCGGCCTCGCACCAGTCGGCGTGCTGCGACGCGCCGGCGAGGTCCACGACCTGCCAGCGGCCGAACGCCTCGAGCCCTGCCGGCGGGCCGTCGAACCAGGGAGCCCAGATCCCGTCGTCCACCCACCGGGTCATCGCCGGCCACATCCGCCGCGGCAGCAGGTGGGCGAGGGCGCTGAGCGTGCGCCTCTCCGGCGCGCGGCGGAACACCTCGCCGACCCGCTTGTCGAGATCGGCGAGGTCGTCCGCCTCGCAGGCGTGCTGCCCGATCGCGAGCAGCCGCTGCACCCACGCGACGAGGAACTGCCGGGTTCGCACGGACGCCGGCAGCCCGAACGGCTGGAGCCCCATCTCGGCGGCCGACGACGGATCGAGCTCGTCCCCCTCGGCGAGGGCGAGATAGCGCCCGCCGACGAACTCGGTCAGGTAGCGGTAGCTGCGGCCGAGATCGAGCACCAGCACCTGGGGGTCGTACTTGAGGGCCTGCACGAGCAGGAAGTTGAGCAGGAAGCTCTTGCCTGAGCCGGTGGCGCCGAGCACGAGCGTGTGGCCCACGTCGCCGCCGCCGAACAGGTCGTAGCCGTACGGCGTGGCCCAGGGGGTCTCGAACGTCGTGAGCGGCTCGGCGTCCAGGTGCGCGCAACGCGTGTGGCCGCGCGGCGGACCGACGATCGGCGCCAGCGCGGAGGCGAGCTTCGAGTTGACGAAGAAGCGCCGGGGCGGAGTGACCGCGGTCTGCCCGGGCAGTCGCCCGAACCACACCGGCGGGAGCCCGTGAGTCTCGCGCACGAGCTTCCCGTCGATGCCGCCCACGACGCGCTCGAGCGCGGCGTTGACGTCGGCGAACTCGGTCTCGCTGGACGCCCTGACCGCCACCGACAAGTGCATCTCGCCGAAACACACGTCACCGGACTGCAGGTCGACGAGCGCCTGGCCGAGGACCTGGACCTCGGACGCCGCGCCGAAGTCCTCGAGCCCCGTCGCCTCGCCGCCCTCGCCCATCGCGGACATGAGCGAGTGGCGCGCCTGGTGGTAGTGGTGCTGCGCGCTGCTGATGCGCCGGCGGGCGCGCTGCCGGTCGGCGGAGCGCCAGCCGAGGACGACCGACAGGTCCGCGTTCAACCCGTACAGGCCCTCGAGGCAGTTGCCGACGACCTGGCCGGGCGCGGACGCCAGCGACCACACCCGGACGAGCTGGTCGCCGACCGTAACGCCCTGGCGCGTGATCGACACGTCCGCCGAGGCCAGACGCCAGTTGAGGCCGTAGCGCATGGCCAGCCCGTCGACCCACTCACCCTGCCCGGCGTTGCACAGCCGGTGCAGCACCCGAACCGCTTCCGGGGCCTTGGCGGCGACGACGCTCGTCCCGGCCGACAGCCGCGCCTCGAAGCCGGCGAGCTCGTTGCGCACGTCCCGCGCGACGTCCGCCAGGACCGACCGCAGGACCCTCGTGACATGCGGATTGCGCTGCGAGTCCCACCAGTTGCGCAGGTAGCCGAGGAGCCACGGCCGGCCGCCATCCGCGGCCGCGACGCGATGCGCGAGTCTCCGATCGAACTCCCACACAAGGTACGTGGAGTACTCGCGGACGCGTTCGGCGACATGCGCGCGGCGCCGGTTGGCCGCCATCCGGCCGAGGTCCCCGGCCCCGCCCGAGGCCGGCGCCGGCGCCCGCCAGCGGTCGACCACCCACCAGAGCCGGATGTCGGGGCCGAGGGCCATGAGGACGCGGGACCACGCGGCAACGAGCTGGTCGATGTCGGCGCCCGACAGCCCGTCCGCGGGGCGCGGCACGAGCCGCGAGAACCCCAGCAGCCGGCCCGCCCGCGTGATGCAGAGGCGGTCGTCCACGAAGCCCCACCACGGGAGCTGGTTGGAGAGCGAGCGGCCGACCGTCCTCGATACGCGCGCCGTCATCCACCGCTCCCGGCAGGACCATCGGCACCCCCGCCTTCGATGAGCACCACCCACGGCGGCGACCCGTGGTCGGCGGCGTCGTACCAGCCGCCGGGGTTCCGCATCGTCTCCCGGACCACTGCCACGAACCGGTCGTCGTAGGCCGTCGTCGCGCGGCCCGCGAGCCAGAACAACGCGAATCCCACGCACGCGAGCAGGAGCGCATCCATGGCTATGAACAGGACCAACGCGAAGACCAGGCTGAGAAAGAACAGGCTGCGCTCCACACCGAGAATCCTGAGCGGCTCGTTGAGCGCGCCGTACTCGTTGCAGATGCCCTCACCGCGAACCATGCGCATGGCGGCCTCCAGCACCGATCAGCAGGTAATGGCGGTCCCGCCGAAGAAGAAGACGAGGAACTGCGGCGCCAGCAGGACCATGCCGACGCCGAACACGAGCCCCGCGATGGCGGACTTGGATCCGCCCTCGCCGAACGCGTACGTCAGCCCACCGACGATGACCGCGACCACGGCGAGCCCACGGCCGACGATGCCCGTGAACAACGTGCAGAGCTGGCTGGCGGCCATCGACCACGGGTCGTCGGCCGCCCCGAGCCCCTGCTCGGCGAGCGTGAGCAGCAGGCAGACGAGGAGGACCCGGAGCACGAGCACGCCGCGGCGCGACCACCAGATTGACGCGCCGCGGACGACCCGGCGTGCGAACGACATGGCTTCCTCCTTCCGGCTCAACCCGGGTACTGACCGGTCTCCTCCCGGTCGAGAGCGTCGCGCAGCTCGGGATCGCCCCCCTGGCCGCGCCGCATCGCACGCTCGAGAAGGCCTACCCTCTGGCCCACCTCCCCGAGAACGAGCACGCGGGCCAACTGGTAGGTGCCGGCCGTCACCGCCACCAGCCACGTCAGCGCCATCACCGAGAGGCGCGCGGCGTGGTCCGCCCACAGGACGATCCAGAACTCCGCCAGATAGTCGAACTGCGCCATGACCAGCACGCACGTCAGCGCCATCGCCACCAGGGTCATGCCCACGCAGAAGCGGCCCGGGTCCATCGCGCACCGTCACCTCATCACGTCGAACAGCCGCTCCTCGAGCTCCGTGCCCGGGCGCCACGCCCGGCGCACGCGGCCACCGAAGTCGCCCGACAGGACCGAGCGCACGAGCCGAGCGAGCCGCGTGCCGTGGGACGCGAGGACCATCCCCATTTGCATCTTGCGCTCGACCTGCCGGCGGGAATAGCTGCCGGTCACGAGCTCGAGGGCGAGGGCCGACACTTCGCCGTCCCCGTCGCGCACCTCGACAAGGGCGTCGGGGAAGCAGCAGGCGCCCGCCTCGTCGACCGGCATCCCGAGCGCGCCTGCCGCGCGGCGCCGGGCTGCCGCCGGGTCCTGGCCCCGCTTCACCGCGGCCGACACCGACCGCGCGACCTCCCCCTTGAGTTCCGCCTCGAGACGGACGGAGACGACGGTCCCGCCCAGCGACTTGACGCGGTCGACGGTCTCGAGGACCAGCTCCGACACGCCCGCGTCGTGCTCGAGCTCGCGCCGTTTGACGAGGCCCTGCCAGACCCGCCGGTCGCACCCCCGCGCGCGCCGCCGCTGGCGGACGCGCGCGGCGCCCGTCCGCGTGAGCGCCAGCACCTTGAATCCGTGGCCCCGCGAACCTCGGCGCGTGCGCCGGGGCTGCACGGTATGGACCTCGACGAGGCCCTCGGACAACAGGTCGCGGACACCGCGGCCGGCCGTGAACGCGTGGCCGTCGAAGCACTCGTGCTGGACGTCGCGGTACGACACGACCCGGAAGTCCCCGAGCAGTTCCAGCGCGTCCCACATCCGGTCGGCCTGCGACCGGCGCGGCAACCGCCGGCGGTCCCGGTCCCGGCGCCCCGAGTGCGCGCGTTCGCGGCGGGCGCCGAGCTCCCCGACGTCCAGGAACCGGCCGACCCAGCGCGCACCGCCTCCACGCTCGCGGCCGTCCGGCGGCGCGAGCTCGACCACCCGGCGTCCGAGGCGGTCCGCCGACCGCGCCACCGCGGGGACTCTGTCCATGTCCATCACCGCGAGCGCTCCTGCCACCGCCCGGAGTCCGGCCACCGGAACCACGCCCCGGAGCCGCCGAGCCACGCCGCGCGGGCCGCCTCGACCGCGGCGACGCCGCCGCGAACCGCCTGATCGAGCCGATCCGAGGCCGCCGACAACGGCAGGCCGCCGCCCGGGTCCGCGAGGACCTCCGTGCCGTCCGGCAGCCGCGCGGGAACCGGGCCGACGGCGAGGGGTGCCGCGCCGCGGCCGCGAGACTCCCGGTCGTCGCGAGCATCGGGACCATCCCTCTCCGTCCGGGCCTCGTCCCGGGGTGCCCCGCTGGGCTCCCGCCCGGTCTCGTCCCCGCCGCCCGCCGCCGCTTCCAGCGGCTCGAGCCCCGCCTCGAAGCCTCCCGCCGCCGGGGCGGCGACCACGGCCGGGGCGTCGACGAGGCCCTCGCGGAAGAAGCGGCTCGTCACCGTGTCGACCGCCCGCGCCGGGTCCACCCCCGCGTCGCCGCGCCAGCGCGCCTGGAGGACTACCCACTCGCGGCGCAGCCGGCGGTACTCCGACGGGAACCAGCCGCCCCACAGCGCGTAGAACGCATCCAGCGTCCCCCGCACCGCCGCGGCGGCCGCGGCCGGGACCACGCGGGCGCCGAGCGCGGGATCGAGCCGCCGCTCGATCGCGGCCCGCAGCCACCCGTCGAGGCCCGCCTGCTCGAAGTCAGCCCGAACCAACTCCACCTCCCGCTCGCCGCCCTCGGCGGCCCGAATGAGCGTCTCCAGCGGCAACAAGGCCATTACTCCAGGGCCGCCGGCCACGGCGCACGGCCCCGGCCCGAATCCACCAGCCACCCGGCCAGGTTGCCCGCCTCGACGGTCAGCGACCGCCACCCCTCGGCTTCCAGAACGCGGAGCGCCGCCGCCGTGAAGCCCGGCGAGAACGCGCCCGCCGCGTACGGGAGGCCCAGACGGTCCGCCACCCGCTTGGCGGCTATCGCGGCCACGAGCGCCGCCCGGCCGTCCCGGTCGCGCGGTTCGACCCGGTCCGGGCGCGACACGGGTCCGCCCACCCCGGACGCCCGCAGAAGCGCCACCACGTCCCGCCGGGCCGCCGCCGCCGCTGCGGGCCGGTGGCCCGACGCTTCCGCGACGTGGAACAGCGCCGCGAGAGACCGCCGCACGCCGAGCGCTCCGCCCGCGGCAACCAGCGTGCGCGTGCGAGGCTCGTACAGGAGCCGCTCCCCGCAGCCCGGGGCCAGCGTCACCGAGTGCGCGCGGGCGAGACTCTCCGCGACCGACCAGTACGCCGCCGCCAGGACGCCGTCGGGTCGCCCCTCGCGCGGGCGTATCGCGCGCACGATGAAGCGCTCGAACGCGAAGAGCTGCACGACCTGGTTCACGACCCGCGACCGCGCCAGCGTCTCCACCACCGCGTGCAGCACGCGAGACGACCACTCGACGCCGTCGCACGACGATGCCGCCGGGCACGGGACGACGCACCGAACGCCCCGGCCCGACACCGAAGGCGCCACCGACACCGACCCGCCCTCGGCCAGCTCGACGCCGGCCGAGCGGGCCACCGCCCGCACGATGCGGACCGCCATCTCGGGGCGGCCGACGCCGGGCGGAGGGGGCAGCGGGGCGAGACCCGCCGAGCTGACGTGCCACACCCGCCGGCTCGGCGGCTCGGCCGGAACCGCGCCCAACGCCGCGATGGCCGAGTGCCGCGGCAGCTCCACGCCCTCGGCGCCGGCGGCCGGCGGGCGCCGGGCCACGAACTGCGGGACGGACCAGCCCCGGTCGGCCATCGCCTGGCGGAGGACGAGGTCCTGGTCGCAGGAGAAGGCCGCCGGCCGGGGGCGGTCCACGACCGCCGTGACTCCCCACCCGTCCCCGTCGCGCTGGAACGCCGCGACGCCGCGGCGGACCTCCGACGCGAACCGTTCACCAACACCCGACGCGGCGCAAGGCACGGCGCTCACCACGACAGCTCCTGCTGGACGCCCGGCGACTGGCGCGCCGGGTCACGGGCTTCCGGCAGCGCCGGCGCCGGCTCCGGATCGGCCGGGCGTTCCCGCACGCGGGCCGGACGGAGGACCCACGTCCCGATGTTGGACGCGTCCGCGCAGACGCTCCGCAGACCCTCCGCCCGGAGGGCCGCGGCCTGATGCGCGTCGGCCTCCTCGCTCGAAGAAGGCGGCACGTACGGCACGCCGGCCGCCTCGACCACGCGCCGCGCCGTCAACGCGCCGACGAGCGCGGCGCGGGCCGCGGCCTCGTCGCGCCCGAGCGGCACGCGACGGTCGAGCCCCGGCAGCTCGCCCGCGACCGCCTCGACTACGCGCAGGCCGGCCGCGGGGTCGACGGCGCCCGCGGCGCCGGCAGCACGGCGCTCCTCGGGAGAGCCGACGGCCAGGCACAGGCCGACGAGCGCCGCCTGCTGGAACGCCTCCCACTGCCGGGAGCCGTGGCCCTTGAACAGCCGGGGGGCCTTCGGCCGCAGCGAGCGCCGCCCCGCGTCGAACGACGGCTCGCCGGCGGGATGCTCCCAGTCCACGTGCACGCCCTCCCGCCGGGCGAGGCCGGCCGTCGCGCGCGCATAGAGCGACGCCAGGGCGGCGGCGCACACCTTGCCGGCATCCTCCGTGCCCGCCTCGACTTGGGCCCCCGACTTCGCGCGGCGCGCCTTGGCGTTGTGCTGGCGCAAGGCGCCCGCGCCGAACCGCTCCACGCGCACGGCGTCGTGGAGCGCCGAGTCCTCGGACACCGCGGTCGCGACCGACGCCACCACGGACGAGGCCCATGCGCCAGGCGAAGGCATCACCGACTGGCCGGGGTGACACACGACGAGGCCCTCCCCGTCGCGCCCCCATTCGACCGCGTCGCCCGGCTCCAGCCGGGCGCCCGCGCCGGCCAGCACCTGCCGGACCACCTCGCGAGCCGCGATCTCGCGATCCCGGCCCCCGAGCACGCGGGGATCAGGGGCCGCCGCGAGCGTCGTCTGGGTCTCGGAATGGAGCACGCGGTAGGCTCCGGGCCGCAGGGCAACGGCCGGCGTGCCGGCGATCCCGACTGCGATCCCGCGCCGGTCGCCGCTCTCGAGGAGGAAGCGCTCCTCGTACGGCGAGGCGGCCGGCAGCACGTTGCCGCCGAGCTTCTTGCACTGGTGCTCGGTAACGAACTCCCCCGAGCCCGCCGGCAGCCCGCGCTCGACGAGCTGCGCGTGCAGGACCACGGCGTTGTACGGTTCGTAAGCCCGGACGGTGTCCGGACCGCCCGCAGGCGACGCGGAGCGCGCGCGAAGCGCCTCCCCGCGGGACTGGTGATAGGACACGCCCGCCTCCACATCCAGCGCGACGCGATCGAGAACCGCCTGGAGATCTGTCTCCATCCTCACGGACGGCAACGGGACCGACGCCGCGCGGGAACCGGCCCCCAATCCTCAACGAGCAGCCGACTAGCGGGCCGGCTGCACGGCCTTGTCGTCGCCGGTGGCCTCCGGCCCCGCCGGCGGGATGTCCGGCGCCGCCTGTTCCGGGCCGCCACGCGCCTGCGCTTTCGCGCCGCGGGCACGCACCGGCGACTCGAAGCTCGAGGCGGCCGAGTGTTCGAGCATCTCCGGCGTCCGCTCGTGCTCCCAGTCCCGCGAGACCAGGTGCGCCCGCACCGACGCCGCCTCGCGCCACGCCTGGTCCAGCGCGCCGGGCTTCCGGGCGTACGCCGCCTGCTCCTGACGCGCCTGCTCGCTCGGCGGCGCCGGGGCGTACTCGATGCCCAGCCGCTCGAGAGTCGCGCGCGCGGCGAGGTCGCCGACCATCGCCGTCCGCGCCTTCTCCTGCGTCGCGCTGAGGCCTTCGGGCGCCGGATTGAGGCCCGGCACCTGGACCCCGGCGAGCCTTGCCACCTCGACGGCGCGACCGGACTCGGCCGCCTGACGCTCGGCCGGCGTCCCGACGGCGGCGGCGAGGTCCATCAGCATCCTCTCGTTGAACTGCTGGTCCCGCGTGTCGGGCCGGCCCGGCTCCCGGGCCGGCTTCCTCGCCGGATACAGCGTGCGCGTCTCCGCGTCGAAGTGCGGCTCGTCCCGCGGCTGATCGGTCGCCAGGTACACGTTCTCCCTGGCGGCGATGGCCTTGACCCCCCGGTTCGCCACCTGCGCCGCCGCCTCGGCCTGCACCTCGGCGTAGCGGGGACTGCCGGCGGGAATCTGCCGGCGCTCCCGGCGACGCGTGGTAGCGACCGCACGGCGCCCCATCTCTTCGTCCTGGACGCGCCGGCTGAGCTCGGTAGAGCGCGCGGCCGCGGTCGACACGGCGCGCATCACCGACGTGGCGTACTCCGCCATGCTCCCGAAGCGCTCTCGCGACGGATGCGCGACCTGCGGGCCGCTCGATCCTGTCGTGATCGCGATCCGCTCGCCCGCGTGGGTCTTGAGCTGCACGCCGGACCGCGCCACCAGCGTCTCGACGGTGCTGCCGATCACGGCGCGCTCCTCCGCGTTGCGCCCGTCCATGAGCCGCTTGGGGATCGGCCTGAGGCTCGTCTGGGAAGCGACGTGCAGGAGATCGTAAGAGGACGACGGCCTGACGACGACCCCGGACACGACCGCGGGCTCGGTGGCCAAGCCGAGCGAGCCCGCCCGGACCGCGACCAGCGGCGCGTCCATGCGCTTCTCGTCGAGCTTGTGGTGCCCCATCGCGCTCAGCTCCTGCGGGTGCACCAGCTCGGCTCCGGCCATGCCCCGCGCCAGCATCTGCGAGTGGAGGATCGTGGCGACGCGCGGACCGAAGGCGTTGCCGTCGTTGTTCCACAGCGGGCCTTCGCTCACCGGCGCCTTGGAGCTGCGCGTCCGGATCGGGCCGCTGTCGAGCGATGCGACCTGGTGGTACGACTGCCCGGCCGCGATGTCGTCGGGAATCTGCTGCAGCGCGTCCGCGAGGCGCGCCTCGGACCTCTCTTGTCGCTCCTCGCGGAACTGCTCTGTCCTGCCTACGGCCATGTCGAGTCTCCTTCCTCACAAGTCCCGCTTGGGTCACGACCGAGGTCCCGCGCCCGGGCGGGACCGACGACGAAGCTCCTCGCGGTTCGGGGCGCGACGCCCCGCTTCGCGTGGGCCGCTAACGCGACCGTTCCGGAGCGGGCGGCGACAGCGGCGCCACCCGCACGACCGGGACCACCGGCGGCCCGGGGTCCACGCCGACCTCGGGCCAGGCCGAGCGGTAGCCGCTCTCCAGCTCGACTCCCCGGCCGCGGGCGATCACCATCGACGACATGCGGTCCGCGTCCCGGCAGAGGTCCGCGCCGTGGCGCACGAACACTTGGCGCGCCTCGGCCGGAAGCGCCGGCTCTCGGGGCGGCTCGTAGGCGAGCCCGAGGGCGCCGGCGATCCTCGCGGCCGCGAGATCGCAGCGGAGCTGCTCCCGGACCCACCCCAGCGACCCGCGCGGGGCGCCCGCGTCCCGGCGGCCCTCGCGCGACGGATGCCCCGTTGCGGTGGCCAGGGCGAGCGCGACCGCGGACGCGTAGGCCGCGGGCGTGGATCGGTCTTCGGGGACCGCGAGCAGGTCCCCCGAGAGCCGGTAGGCGGCCGCGGGGGACGGATGGACCGCCACGCGCACGCCCAACCCGACGACGGCCTGGTCGACCGACTTCAGGCCGGTGTCCCCGCGCACCGCCGCGACCCCGACCGCCTCCGCCGGATAGAGCGCGCGCGCTTCGCCGCCGCGACGGGCAGGAACCACGACGCCGCGGACCCCCGGCCCGACGGCGCCCCCGAGGTGCACGGCCTCCGCCTCGTCGAGCACGAGGTCGGCATCGACCCCCGCCCGCCGGCGCCACGCGTGCACGGCGAGGGCCTCCGCGGCCGGGAGTGGCAGCCGGCGCGGCCCGCCGGCCGGCCAGCGGGCGCCCGCAAGCGGACGACCGCCGGTGTACAGGTCCGCCGCCGGGGGCGGCGGCTCCGCGACCGGCGCGGACGGCCGCGCGGGCGCCTTGGCCGGCGTCTCCGCGAGCGGGTATCGCTCGAGCACCGCGGCGCGGTCCGCGACCGGCCACGACGAGCCGGCGCGCGCCAGGATCGGCGCCATCACCCCCGCCACCGTCCGGGGGTCGGCCGTCATCCACGAGTCCAGCCGCCGGACGGCGGAGAAGCCCGCCTGCACGGCGCGCGCGACGCGGTGGCAGTCGCGGCCGGCGCCGCCCACCGCGCGGACCCCGTCCGGCAGCAGGCCGCCGCAGCCGAGGACCGCCTCGACCGCGGCCTTCGGCAACGGCTCGCGGACCGGGTCGAGACCGACCGCGTAGTGGACCTCGGCCACCGCGCGGGTACGTCCGAACCATGCACCGAAGTTCGCGCCGCCGGGATCGAGGGATTCGAGACCGAGGCCTTCGCGCTCGGCTGCCCATCGCCGCTCGACCGCCGCGGCGCGGTAGGGGTCGCGCACGCACAGATCGACGTGCCGCAGAGCGACCGCCTGCGCGGCCCGGTCGAGGTGCTCGGCCACCCGCGAGCGCGACGACGCCTGGCGCACGAGCGCCCCTGCGGCGCTGAGTAGGACCGGGTCCGTCCCGGACGCCCGGAAGATCACGTCCAGCGGAGGCCCGTAGCGGACGCGGCCCACCGCCTGCGCCTCGGCCACCGTCAACCCGCCGATGTCGCTGAGGTCCCGGCGGTCGCATACGTCGTCGGCGATCCGCGCGAACGCGTCCAGACCGATGGAGGGCAGGTCCCGCAGGCCGTCCCGGAGCCGATGCGTCCGGAGGGCGCCGTCAACCTCGATGGCCCGCGCCCGGCGTTCCGGCAGCGGGTCCCGGAAGCCGTACCGACGGCTGTCCGCGACCCAGAGCGAGGGGTGCGACCGCCGCAGCAGGCCCGCCCGCCCTTCCAGCTTCCGGGCGATCTCGATCGACAGCGCGACCTCGTAGACGAGATCGCCGTGCGTCCTCAGGCGGCGCCGTTGCGGCAGCGCCTCGTCGTCGGGATCGATCCGGGCATCCACCTGATCGCAGGCATCGAGCCAGTCCGAGTCCGCGGTCCGCCGCGCCTCCAGGCGGTCGGTGGTCTCGCCGCGGTCCTCCGGCGCGAACTCCGGGTACCGCTGGGTCCGGAGCCCACTGGGGCCGACCGCCTGACGGAACCGCCCGCGCTTGGCCATGAGATCTAGCTCGCCGCGGCGGTCTCGCCCACCGGTTCCACCGCCCCGCCGGCCGGCTCCTCGCCGCCGAGCTCGAGCTGCTCCTCCGGCGGACTCTCGCCCGCGTCCTCCTCGAGCACGGTCTCGTAGAAGTCGCGGTCGGTCCCGAAGATGGCGTGCGCGGCGCTGGCTTCCGACATGACCACGACGTCGACCGAGAGGTTCCACTCCCGGATGCGGTCCACCGTGAGCACGACGGTCCGCGCCCGCGACTGCATCGCCGCCTCGTACTCCTCGCGCGTTTCCGGCACGAGCGCGAGCTCGACCACACCGTGGCGCTTCAGCCTCTGCTGCTTCATCGATCTGCCCTCCCGCGCGCCGCGCCGGCTAGCGGCCCAGCGACACCGGCCGCGCCGGGTGACGGCGGCCGTACTCGGTATCCGGTTCCCGCACCCCCAGCAAGCGGCACGCGCGGACCACGGTGCGCTCGGCGTAGTCCCGCGGGTTGGCCTTGTCGTCTCGGAACTCGGCGAGCTGCTGGATGAGGAGTCCCGGCGACTTCCCCGAGCGCAACGCCTCGACCACCCCGTGCCAGTCCGCCTCGGACTGCGATGCCGGCTGGCGCCGGCCCCCGATGTAGCGCGCGGTCGAACGGGGCGGCGCGACCCTCGGGACCCGGGCCGCCAGCGGCGCGGAGCGCACGGGCTCCAAACCCCGGAAGGCCCCGGGCTCCCACCACTGCGAACCAGCGTCCCGTGGGTCGTACGCGGAGCGGGGGACCCGGGCGACGCGCACGCCGCCGCGGCCCGGCTTGCAGTTGATGAAGCCCGGCACCCGCATGACGCGCGTGACGTCCACGACCGCCGGGTCGCCCTCGTACGCCGCGGCGAGCCGCCGGTTGGCCTCCTCGGCCCCGGCCACCGTCCACGCCGCCGGGTCGACATGCCACAGGACCTGCCACCGGCCGACCGACGAGCGCACGACCACGGCCGGCATCGGCACGCGCCCCGAACGCACGTCCCGCATCAGCCGGCCGACGCGCCCGTCGCCGTCCGTATCGAAGTCGACCTGCAGGCGCCGGACCTCCGCCACCTTGCGGCTCGAGCCGGGCGCGGTCGGGTTGACGCCGCAGAACACGTCGCTGCCCGCCTCGTTCGCGGCGCGGAGCAGCCGCTGGCCGGAGGGATGGCACCAGTGGCCGGCGAGCCGCGAGAGCTGCCTCACCCCGGGCCCCGGACGCTTGCGCAGGATGACCGTGGCGTGCTCCCCGGGGCTGAACAGCTCCGAGAACCACTCCACGGCCGCGCGGTGCCAGGCCGGAGGGCCCGACAGGCTCGGCGAGCGGTTCACCGGCCTCTCCCGGCCGGCGCGCCGCGCGCAATGCGATCAGCGACGGCGAAGGCAGTGGGGCTGGCGGCGGAGCGGTCCGGTTGCTGCACACGGACCGGTTATACGGCGAGGGAAGACGGGAGCGGGGCGGTTGTACCCCAAGCGGTAGTCACTACCAGCCCGGGCCGCGGATGCCCGCACCGGGCGCGCGGATCACATACACTTGCAGCGCCACACACGTCTGCGCGCTTCGCCCGACGGTTGGGGCGCCGAGCCTGTGACCGCGGAGCCAAGTGCTCCGCATCACCGCCGACATCCCGACGACAGTCGTGCCGCCGGGAGCTTCCTGACGAGCCCACTTGTCCCGGGTTCGCCCCAGCCCCGCCCACATCGAGAACCGGCGCGAGCGCTCAGGGCTCTCGCCCTCCTGTGACCCCGGGGGCCAACCCCCAGGCAGGAACACCACGAGAATCGAGATCCGCTGGATCTCGGAGCTCCTAGCCCTGGGGAGCCACGAGAAACAAGTCCCTTTCCGACAGGCGCTTACCGCGAAACACGAGATCCCCGGGGGCTAACCCCGAGACTGGTCTGAGTGACCCTGAGCGACCCCGGTCCGGGCCGTAAGGCTCCCGGCCCGCAGACTGCGCGGGCCGATGAGCCTCACTCCCGAACCGACCGGGGTCGCTCAGGGGCCATTCTTCCTTGCAGGAAGGCTCGACGCGCCGCGGCGCGCAACCGAACCGGCCGCCGGCCAGGAGGCCGCCCGGCGGGGCAGGATCCCCACGGCCGCCGGCAGCCGCTTCAGGCCCCGCGACCCGCAAGGGCCCCGTGACGCCGGGGCCGGCGGCAACGACCTTGGCGCGTCGAATCGACGCTCACTTGATGTACGCACACAACCATCGCAGCTCGGGAGGCCGGATACTGACGCATGCGCGCAACGCGGCGACACCCTCGACCGCGGGAACACCCGTATCGCGGCAAGGCGCGCACGCGTCAAGTGACGCCTACGTGAAGGGACGCGCACGCGGAGCCGCGCGAGCGTCAAACGACGCGCACGTCAGATCACGCACACCCGCAGGAGCACCCGATGACGGACATCGACACCGCAACGCGAACTGAGCGTCCGGACGCCCCGCGGCCCCGGGTCGTGAGTGTGCTCTCCCAGAAGGGAGGCACGGGGAAGACGACGCTGTCGTGCGCCCTCGCGGCCCTGGCCGCCCGGGCCGGGACGGCGACCGCCATCCTCGACCTCGACCCCCAGGCCTCGGCGGCGAAGTGGCACGACCTTCGGCGGGCCAACGGCGAGGAGGACCCGCCCGTCTTCGCCACGCCGAGCAGCCGGATGCAGGCCCTCGTCGACGCCCTCGGGCAGGACGGGGCCGAGCTGATCGTGACCGACACGGCGCCCCACAGCGGAGCCGACGCCGTGACCGTCGCGAGGTTGAGCGACCACATCCTCATACCGCTCCAGCCCAGCTTCCCGGACCTCGCCGCCATCACGACGACGATAGACATCGCGGAGGTCGCGAGGACTCCGGCGACCATCGTGCTCAACCTCGCGCTCGTCAACCACCCCAGCACGGGAGACGCGCGGACCGTCATCGGAACCGCTGCGGCGGCGGTCGCGCCGGTGGTGCTGCACCGGCGCGTGGCCCACGTCAACAGCTTCAACTTGGGGCGCTGCGCGGCCGAGTACGAGCCCGCCGGGAAGGCGGCCCACGAGCTACGCGCCCTCTTCGGATGGCTGCGGGGCGCCGGCATCGTTCCGGCCGCCAGCAAGGGGCAGGCGGCATGACGCCCACACCGCGACAACGCACCGGGCTCGCCAGCGCCTGGTCGAAGACGCACAGCCGCGTGGTCGGTGGGCAGCGCCCGGCGCCACCCGATCCGCCCGGCAGCGCCGAGGTGGCCGAAACGCCGGCCGTATCGGCCGCGGCCAATGGCCGGAACTGGAAGTACCTGAGCGCGCGGCTGCCGGCCGATGTCCACAAGACCCTCCGACGCCTCAGCGTCGAGAAGGACGTCAGCCTGCAGGACATGGTGGTCGAGGCCTTGCGCGCCTACGTCCGACAGCAGAAGGAGACCTGAGAGATGCCGCAGTGGAACACACCGAAGCTGACGCAAGGCACCGTGGTCGGGACCCTCGTCGCCGCGACCTGCGCAGCCCTGACGTGGCTCGCGCAGGTCCCCGTCCCGGAATGCCCAGCGGGGGGACCCGACCTTCCGGCGCCGCCGGTGATCGTCACCCCGGCCCTCGACGGGCCGCCCGCCCCGCTGCCCCGAGACACCACCGATACAGCCGCGCCCGGTCCGGGCTCCGTGGATACCGAGCCGCCGGGACCTGCGCCGCCGACACGATCGGCGCCCTGGCGCGTGATCGACCCGGCCGCGTACTCCCTGACTCCGGAGACGGTCTCGCTGTACGCGCAGCTCCCGAGCGCCTACGACTGGCCCCTGCCCGACATCGACCGGCTCGAGCTCATCTGCCTCCATGCGCCGGACGGGCCGGCCCACCTCTCCGTCATGCAGGCGCCGGATGGACGGCTGTACCACTGGGACGAGGAACGCAGGTTCCTCCAGGCGCACCTCGACGCCGGCCGCATCGACTCACGCGAGATCCGCAGCGTCGCCGCCCCGGGAGCGTTCATGGAGCCGCTGCGCGCTGCCGCCCACGCGGCGTGCGAACGGAGCCTGCGGCGCGCGGACACACCGGACGGCCCCGCGTCGCCCGCGCCCTGAAGTTCGCCTCCTGCCTGCCCCACGAGGTCGCGCCTCGGTCCGTGCGTCGCCGCGGCCCTGACCGCCCGTGGTTCGCGCCTGCTGCACGCTTCGAACTCGAGAATCTCGCTCTTCCCGCGCCCCGGTCCTGCGCGGAGCGCCCACCGCATGACTGTGCTGAAGCCGTTGTGCGGCAGCATGCTGGAGCCCGTCGACGCAACGCCCGCGCAACTGGACAACGCCCCGCTGCGAGCCACGTACTTCGAGCGAAGTGCCGACGTGGTCAGCCCTTGAAGTCCGCACCGCATCGCGCCGCTGTTGATCCCCGTCGGCACGGCAGCCCCCCCTGTGCATCGCCCGCACACCGCGCCGACGCGGCTCCAACCGTCGCGATGAAGCTCATCCACAACGCGGAACGCCAACTACTTGTACGGTCTCTGACTACTTGAGCTCCAAGCTACTTGTACGTACGGGGGGCGTTTATGCGGGCGCGAGAGCGCCTTAGGGGGGCGTTTATGCGGGCGCCGGCCGCGATGGCGGGGGGGCGTTCATGCGGGGAAAACGCCGGGATTCACATGGCTTCTGTGGAAACCACCGGAGAGACGCGCGGTGGCGACGGGTACAGGACGAGACACCCCTTCGGCGTCGAGTACGAGAACTGGGGCCAGGCGATCGCGATCTTCCCGAGCTCGCGCAGCACGTCCTTGCGGAAGTCCTTGACCGACTCCCGCCGTTCCAGCTCCGGGCGGAGCGCGAACTGCCGGTACACCTGCCGCCACGTCAGCCTGAGCGGGCGATCGAGGCGGAACAGTCGGTAGGTCAGCCAGAGATACAGGTCGAGGCCGAGGGAGCTGCGCTTCAGCTCCCGGACGACGTGCAGATCGATCGGAACGGGCGCGGCCAGGATCTCGTTGAAGAAGTCGTGGCCGAGCACGACCGTGCCGTCCCACGAGACCGTATCGTCGAAACGCCGCGGGCTCCACCACAGTCTCATGTCGGTGGTGATGCGGTCCCCGACGGTGTGCACGCCATCCGGCAGGTCCTGCGTCAGCTCGACCGACGCACGGAACAGCCGCATCATCTGTTCACGGAGGCGTGTGCGGATCCCGTTGCGCCCCGCGCTGTCGCTCGACTGCACGCCGAGCCGCCGCATGAACTCCGCTACCGAGCGGCCCAGCACGAGACGCCTCGAGCGCGTCCTCACCGCCTCCGTGCAGACCCACGCGAGCACCAGCCTCGGCAACGCGCCGAACGGCAACCGCGGCTCCGGGCCGCCCGCGACCACCACGAGCGCGTACCGGCCGTTCCGCCGCACGTAGTGGGTGAGCGTGCCGGGATCGGTCCGGGGCAGCGTGCAGAGCGCCAGCAGGCGCACCATGAACCCGACGTCGGGCGGCCGGTCGGCCACCCGCATCAGGCCGTCGATCTGATCGTCGCGGGTCCAGTGGCCGCCCCGCGGCGCGGGGAGCGCCGCGCTGCGTCGAGCCGGTGGGTCGCCGAGGCCTGACTCCGGCGGCGGGTCGGCGAGGACACCGGACGCCCCGGGCGGTGTCTCGCCGGACCTCGCCGAGAAGCCCGGACGCACGGACCCTTGCAGGGAGGGGCCGGTCAATCTCGAAGGCATGGCCCACGCGCCACACTGCGCGACTCGACTGTCGAAACCGGGACCTCGGGCACCACTCGCCGCCCACACCCCCACCCACAGTGGCCGCCCGAGGACGAGAGCCGCCGCGCCCGCAACCCCGCCGGCCCCTCAACCCTTCAGCCGTGCGGTTCCGCCCGCGGACCGGGTCGCACCACCGTCCACAGGCCGCTCTCGGCTCTGGGCCGCGACGAACCGTATGTCTCGTTGCCGCCCGCGGGCGGCGACACCGGAACAGTTGCCTGAGCGAGGCGAGACGGCCATCCGGCATCCCGCCCCGCTACGGGCTCTCTTTACCCTCCGGCCGCGACCGCTCCTCAAGCTGGACCAAGCCCAGCTTGATGGCGTTGCGCAGGATCACCCCCGGCCTGAGGTTCGAGCTGGTCGCGACCTGCCGTACCCGGTCGTACCAATAGGCCGACAAGGCGACAGAGCGTCTGACCGTGTAGCACTTCCGCTTGTCAGCCGCGGGGTCAGGGTCGTACAGCGCGTCGTTCGGGTCTTCCATGCGTCACTCCTTCGCTGTCAGGGACGCTCTGCGACGAGCGCCGGCGCCGGGAGCCGGCAGGAGCGCCGGACTGCGTGTCCTTTGCCCCAGCAATCACGCTCGGCAGGCAAGTGGTCGACCGATCCCGTCTCTCCGGGAGCCGCGGGAACACGCCCCTGTAGAACATCTTTCGGACGTTGGCCGGGAGACCGACCCCGGACCGCTACCTCCCCGACGCTCGGGAGCTGGGCCACGGGTCCCTCTCTCTGGCCGCCAGGACACCGCGGTGTCCGCGATGCTCACCGTCGCATCGGTGTGCTTCGACCCACTCGTCGACCACGTCCTGCGGCCAACGGGGGCTGCCGTTGGGCAGCCGGACCGGCGCTTGCGGGAACACGCCGCGATCGAGCATCTTGTAGACACTCGACCGGGAGACTCCGAGCTGGGTCGCCACCGACCGGACCGTCAAGAGCTGCGCCATCGTCAGGTTCCTCCTTCATCACGGCATGCCGGCGCCCGGCCCGGCGGGCTGCCGAACCAGGCAATCACGGGCGTTGTAGCAGGTTCCCCAACGAGCCTCCCGGTTTGTGGCACAAGCGGTAGTCACTTTCTGCGCGGTGTGCAGATGCAGCGGCGGCCGGCCCTGTCAATGGCAACCGAAAACTGCACACTTCCAGGGAGGACGTCTCGGGCGGATCCGTACGTGTTCCTTTCAAGGTCCCTGCTGGCGACATCGAAAACTGACCCCGAAGAAACGGCGTATGTAGATTCGCTGCTGCAACCCGATACGGCGGTTTCGGTCCGACGCGGCGCGAACCCGGGGTTCACCGCGCCCCGTGAGCATCAGTGGACGGCGCGGACACCCCGTCCAGGCCGGGCCGCAAGTTCCCGAGCATCCGAGGGAAGGTCCTCTCGGACATGACCCTCTCCAAGCTGGTCGAGGATCAGGACATCGCGGCGGTCCCGCACAGGTTCCGGTCGAGCTAGCGCCGCCAGGCCGCAGAATCGGACGAACCACCCGCGCGAGGTCATAGAGGCGGCGCTGGGCGCCGCGGCGGCAACCAGACGGAAGCTGCCTACGCGCGGTCCGACGTCTTCGAGCGCCGCCGCCGATTCATGAGCGACTGGGCGGCGTACCTGGACGGCGAGCGCAGCCGGGTGATCCCGATACGGCGGTGACGGCCCTGGCCGCAACGGCCGCTCCACGCCAGCACCCATCCCCGTTCCGCCCGTGGACCGGGAGCCTGCCGGCTCGGCGGCCAGCGCTACGCTGGCGTCAGGCCCTCGTAGTGGGCGACGGGGGCGAGGACTTCGCCGCCGTAGGCCCCGAGCCCGCGGCGGTCGGCCGCGGTGAGCAGGCTTTCCGACCCGATCCGGCGGTCTTCGAGGACACCGACAGCGACTACGTCTTCCTCCCGTACGCCGTGGCTGGCGAGAGCGGGAGCGCGATCGCGGAGGTCTATTTGGACGAGTAGAGCCGAGACCGATGAGCGTTACGCCTCCTCGGGCGGGGCGATTGGCGCCGCCGCGCGGGCGACGGCGAATCGACTGCCGCGCTGAACCCGGCTACCACCTCGCGCGCGATCGAGATCCCCACCAGCCGCTCGATGGCGGCCAGTTGCCCATTCTCCTCCGGCGCCGCCAGCGAGACGGCGTATCCACTCGATCCGGCCCGCGCAGTGCGGCCGATGCGGTGCACGTAGTCTTCGGGCACGTGCGGCAGGTCGAAGTTGATGACGTGGCTGATCCCTTCGACATCGATGCCGCGGGCGGCGATGTCGGTGGCGATCAGCGTGTCGATCCGGCCGTCGCGAAAACCGGCGAGCGCGCGAGTCCGTGCACTCTGGCTCTTGTTGCCGTGGATGGCGGCCACATGCCGGCCGGACTTCTCCAGCCGCCGGACCAGTTGATTGGCGCGGGCCTTCGTCCGCGTGAAGACCAGGGTGGGTCCCATCTCCGCGCGGTCGAGCAGTCTGCTCAGCAGGTCCTTCTTGTCGGTCATCTCTACCGGGTGGACGACCTGCCTGATGGTGCTGACCGGCGTTCCGCGGCGGGTCACTTCGATCATGGTGGGATTCCGGGCCGTCCGCCGGATGAGAGCTTCGGCTTCGTTCGGCATGGTCGCCGAGAAGAACAGGTTCTGGCGGTTCGCCGGGAGCTTCTCGATGATGCGGCGCACAGCGGGCAGGAAACCCATATCGAGCATGCGGTCTGCTTCGTCGAGGACCAGCGTCTCGATCCGGTTGAGCCGCACATGCGCCCGCCCGAGATGATCGAGCAGCCGTCCCGGGGTAGCGACGAGCAAGTCCAGACCGGCGCGCAGCCGGCGCTCCTGCGGCTCCATGCCGACCCCGCCGAAGACGGCGGCGCTGCGCACGTGCAAATGGCGGCCGTACTCGCGAGCTGCGTCGACGATCTGGGCGGCCAGTTCGCGCGTCGGGGTGACCACCAGCGCACGCGGAGCGGGCGACGGCCGACCGGCGGCCAAGCGCTGCAGGATGGGCAGCAGGAAGGCCGCCGTCTTGCCGCTGCCGGTCTGTGCGCAGGCAATCAGATCCAGCCCGTCGAGGGCAGCAGGAATGGCCCGAGCCTGGATCGGCGTGGCGGTTTCGTAGCCGGCGCGCTCGACCGCGTGCAGCAGTTCCGGGCGCAGGCCCAGTTCAGCGAATTTCATGTACGTTCATGCTCCAGTTCCCGCGCCCATCCGGACGCGGGCGGTTACCAGTGTCGTCCGCTGGCACGACGGGCGATGGCCCGTCGAAGTGACGGGTGGCAGCCCGCCGGGACGGCGGCGTTCGAGAGAGAATCGAAGAGATAGGGAAGAGGCCGGGGTCGTACCCGGCAGCGCCTGCTGCTCGGAGCGAGGCTTCCGAGTGGAAGAAGACTGCTCGCGATTCAGAATTTTCTGAATGGTACCACGTATGCCGTCGCGGTACTTGTCGTCGGCATTCGCATGGGCATCTCCGGCAGCTTCTTCCGTCCTGCTCGTCTACCGTGCGATCCCGTACAGGTCCGTTTCCGGCCGCCCCTGAGGGCGGAAACGGAAACGCAGTGGCCGCGAAGGGCCTCGGCGTGGCTGCGTCCCGCGGGAGTCAGCGCATAGCCGCGATCCCGCCGGAGTGCCGCGCCCGCCCGCAGCGCAGGGCCGATGTGCCCTGCGTCGAGCGCCGCTCGGAGATCCTGGTAGCGCCGCCCGGTGCAATCGAGCGCTGGCCCAGCACTCCGGCCTGCGGTCGGACGTCGGGGGCGCAGCGGAGCAGGTGCGGCAGCACGCGCTCGGCGAGGGGCCGGGCCGGCGGGTGCGTTTCCTGGCCGTCCGGCTCGTCATCCTCAGGATCCGCGGCCAGCGCGTAGTCGGCGCCAGTCTCGAGGACGACGGTCAGCGGGTTTCGGCCCAGCGCCCCGACGGGGTAGCTGCCGCCACCGCGGCCGCCGCGAGTGGGCTGACCGACACGACTGTGTCCACAACCGCGCCGATGGCCGTCGAATCCCGGTACTCACCTGCGGCGTCGCCGGACTCGGCTGCGGCTCGCGACGACGCCTCCAACCAGCAGTCTCCTGCTCGCCCGGCCCCGCCGTGTCCTTGACGCGATGTCAGTGTTCGACTCGCCCTCCATGACCAGAGTATGCGACGCGGAGATCAGCCCTCTCAGCTCCCGCAACGACCGACGAGCCATGCCGCACCGTGGCCCGGCTCAAGCGTCCCGCGACATGCCGTGAAGCGACTGCGAGTCCGTCTCCGCCCTCGATCGTGTCGCGGTCGAGAGTCCGGTTCGGTCCGCGCGCGGCTCCGGAAGTACTCTGGCATGGCGCGAAAAAATGGGGGCTGGAATACGGGGCTGATGCCTCACGGCACGGATAACTCTTGTAGATACAAGAGCTTAAAGAGAAGGGGTGGTGGACCAGACGGGGGTCGAACCCGTGACCTCGTGAATGCCATTCACGCGCGCTCCCAACTGCGCCACTGGCCCACGGCGTGCGTCCCGTCATTCTATTCCCTTCCGCGCTGGACGATCAACGGCTGCCCTGATCGAGGCCGGGACGTCCGGCAGTGGCCGCCCGAACACCGCTTCGTAGTCGGCCGGGGTGTCGATGTCGCGGAACGGTCCGTCCTCCGCGATGGGAACCTCGATCGATTCGCACAGGTGCGCCGTCACGATCTCCTTCGCGCTGACCCTGGCGCCCCTGAGCTCGTCGAAGACCGATCGGTCGAAGACGACCGGATGCCCATGGCGGCCGGCGCGCACGGGACGCACGATCGGGGCTCGCGTGGCGGCATGGGCGGCCAGCAATGCCCGCACCGTCGCCGCCGCGACGAGCGGCACGTCGACGAGCGTGACGAGCATGCCGCCGATCCCGGGCCGATCTATCGCCCGCAGGCCGGCCAGGACCGACGACAGTTGCCCCTGGTCCGGGGACGGGTTGACGGCAATGCGGTGCGGCTGCCGTTCCTCACGGAGCGCCCGCGCCACCAGCGCCCCCTCGTCGGCAACCACGACGACGACCTCGTCAACGCCGCCCTCGCGCAGGGTCCGGATAATCCGGCTGACGAACGTCTCGCCGGTCACGCCGATCGGCAACAGCGCCTTCGTCCGGCCCATGCGGCGCGATCGTCCGGCCGCGAGAACGATACCCGGCACGGTGGTTCCCATCCGCCCGCCTCGTCGTGTCTCCACAATGATAGAATCCCCCCCGATGAGTGACGTTCCGATTCAGATTCGCTGCCAGCGGTGCGGCGCGCAAATGGAGCTGAAGGACCCGGGGCCCGGCGCCCCGTGGCCTCCCCAGCAGTTCTGGGATTGCCCCGCGTGCGGACGGCATTTCTGGACAACCTACCCGCCTCCCAAGCCGCCGAAGCCCGCCGCGCCGGCCGCCTGACGACCAGCGATTACACGCTTGACTTCTCGCATGGACCTCACTAGACTGGCCACCTTCGGGCCGGCGGGGCAAGCTCCGCGCATCCGGTGCAGTCGGATTGATGCCGTGCTCGGCAGGCTCGGCCGTGAGCAGCCGTCGTTTGGGAATGTGCTCACAGCCCAAAAAGCACCGTGGCCTGCGGTTTGTTAGGCGGTTCACAGGCCTTCGGAGGGACGGTATGCCAACCGGCACGATCGCGCGTCTTCTGATTGACAAAGGGTTCGGCTTCATTCGAGACGAGGGCGGAATCGAGCATTTCTTCCACCGCAGCGCCGTGCGGGGCGCCGTGTTCGAGCTCCTGCGTGAGGGGCAGCGCGTGGACTTCACACCCGAGGAGTCGCAGAAGGGGCCTCGCGCGGGCGACGTTCGTCTCATCGAAGGCTAGACCAGATCGGCGTCTCGTCCTCCGGCGGTACCACCATCGCGCAGCCGCCCCCTTTACACTGTTGCTCTGTCCCGGCTTGCGCCGGCCTCCTTCCGTGGAAGCGAACGGGGCCCGGTGGCCCTCCCGGTCTTCAAAATCGGTCGCTCCCCGCCAGCGCGGGGGGGCTGGGTTCGACTCCCAGGCGCTTCCGCCAGCGCGCTGATTCCGCAAGGTGGGAGCGGCGCGGCGCGCACAGCCCCGCAAGGCGGACGCCCGCGGGTGCGAGGCTGTACCCGGCCCGACATCAGTCGCCGATCTTCACCACGTAGCGGCCACGCGCCGCGCCGCGCAGCAGCGTGTCGAACGCAGCCGGCAGTCCTTCGACCGCTATCGCCTGCGTCATGGACTCGAGGTGCGCCGGCCGCATGTCCGTGGCCAGACGCCGCCACGCTTCCTGCCGGATGTCCGTCGGGCACATCGACGAATCGATGCCGAGGAGCTTGACCCCCCGCAGGATGAACGGCATGACCGTCGTCCGCAGCTGAACGCCGCCGGTCAACCCCGAGCTGGCGATGCTGCCGCCCCGCCGCATCGTCCGCGTGAGCCACGCCAGCGTGTCGCCGCCGACCGGGTCGATCGCTCCCGCCCATACGGCCTTCTCGAGCGGGCGGGCCGCGGCCGCATCCGGGACCTCGGCGGCGACGACATCCGAGGCTCCCAGCGACCGCAGGTACTCGTGTGCGTCCGCCTTGCGGGTCGACGCCGTGACGCGGTAGCCCGCCGCGGCGAGGCACTGCACGGCCAGACTGCCCACGCCGCCGGTCGCGCCGGTCACGATGACGGTGCCGCTGGCGGGAGTCAAACCGTTCCGTTCCATCTCGACGACGCTCAGAGCGGCGGTGAATCCGGCGGTCCCGATCGCCATCGCCTCGCGCAGGTCGAGTCCGCGCGGCAGAGGGACGAGCCAGTCGGCCGGCACGCGGGCATACTCGGCGAACCCGCCGTCGTGACTCTCGCCCAACCCGAAGCCCGTCGCCAGGACTTCATCGCCGGGCGTGAAGCGCGGATCGCCGCTCGTCGCGACGGTGCCGGACAGATCGATGCCGCCGACGAGCGGGAACCGGCGCATGATCCTGCCGGCGCCCGTGGCAGCCAGGGCATCCTTGTAGTTGACACCCGAGTACGCCACCCGCACCACCACGTCCCCGGCGGCCAGATCCTGCAGGCCGACCTCGACGAGACGGCCCTGCACCGTTTCCCCGTCCTGGAACACGCGATACGCCCTGAATCGATCCACGCTGTCAATCCTCCTGTGCGATGCGGGGTTCCACCAAGGACTCGTGCGGATTCGCCTGCAGCAGCGCGATGAACGCGTCCGCGTCCTCGAGATCGGGCAGCACCCCGTCCGCGCCGTGCCGGCTGAGCGCCGCCTCGTCGAACGGGCCGGTCGCCACCGCCACCGCCCGCGCGCCCGCGCGCTGCGCGCAGCGGATGTCGAGCGGTGTGTCGCCCACGACCACGACCTGCGCGGCCGACGGCACGTCGATGCCCCGGCGCCGGGCCCGCTCGACGGCAATCGGCACCAGCTCGTCCCGGCTCGGCGCGTCGTCGCCGTAGGCGCCGCAAGCGAAGCAGCTCCAGAGGCCGAAGTATTCCAGCTTGATCCGCGCCGCCCGTGCGACGTTGCCGGTCAGCAGCGCGCTGGTCACGTCGCTGCGAGCGCCCAGGCGGGCGAGCAGCGCCCGCACGCCCGGCATGAGCCCCTTGCGCGGGCCGGGACCGAGGATCTCCCCCTGCAGCAGGTCGCAGTAGCGCGCATGGAAGCGGCGGCGCACGGCCGGGCCGGCCGTGACCCCCGCGCGGTTCAGCGCGTCGTCGAAGATGAGCGGGTCCGTGCGCCCCGCGACCGGAATGCCGTCGAAGCCGCCCGCAACGCCGAACAGCTCCTGGAACGCCGCGTTCAACGCGCGCTTCCCCGCCCCGCCGGAGAGCAGCAGGGTGCCGTCGATGTCGAACAGAATGAGCGTCACCGGCCGGGCCGCATGCCTCCCTCCACCAACCAGCCCGCCAATCCTACTCGCGGTCTTCCTCGCGGTCTTCGATCAGCCGGTCGACCTCGGCCACAATGCGCGCGCTCGACAGCATGGCGACGATCTCGGTCCGCAGGGCAACGAGATTCGCAGCGACGGCCGCCAGTGCGAAGACCAGGTGGACCATGACCGGAACCGTGTTCGTGTCGACGCCTCCGCCCAGGATGGCAGTAGCCATCGTGAGCGCCATCGCCATCGTGGCAATCGAGAACACCGGGCGGCGCACCCGGGCCACGGCGCGGTACAGCTCTCCCGACAGCCGCGCCTCCTGGACCGCCTCGCGCACGGCCCTGCCCTTCCCGATCAGGTAGAACATCGTCATCGAGTGCGCCAGGAGCGTCACCAGGGTCGCGAAGATGCCGAGCGACGTGTGGCGAAAGACGTCGGCAGGACCGAGCGCCGTGAAGCCGAGCACCGTGGCGTATCCGAGCGCGGCAATTCCCACGAACGCGGCGGTGATGAGCGCGGCAGACACGCGGGGATCATATCAGCCGGCGGCGGAGCGCCCGGTCGGAACGTGGGCGGCGCACCTGCCGGCCCGTGGCTACGCGTTGGCGCGCCGTGGGCGCCGGGTCGTGCGGCCAGGTGTCACGGCCCGCGATCGCCGGCGTGCCAGCGAACGGTACTCGCGGATCAGCAGGTCGAGGTGCTCGCGTTCCTCGTCGGCGAACTCCAGGAACACCTGCTTCCCTTCTGAGTCCTCGAACCGCTCGCCGTAGCGCTTGAAGAAACGATGCGACCCGCGCTCGCAGCGAATTCCGATCTTGAGCGCCTGCCGGTCGTCCACGCCCTTCGACAGCTCCTCGGCGCCCGCCGCGAACAGACCGTCGGCAGCCCCCTTGAAGAACAGAAAAGTGGGTCGTGACTCCAGCTCGGGATCCTGGGCGAGGAGTTCCTGGTAGCGGGCCTCGAGCTTGGCCAGGTGCTCCTGTTCCTCCCCGGCCAGGCGTTCGAAGACTTGCCGGCCGCGCGCGTCCTTCGTCAGGCGCGCCGCGCGCGAGTAGAATTCCAGCCCGCTGCGCTCGGTTGCGATGGCGATGCGCAGGGCGTCGCGGGCGAACAGCAACTCGGTCGAGGCCCCGCCGTCCGACGGCAGGCGTCCCGTCCGGCACTCCTCACACGTGCCGTAGATCTGCACGACGCTCCGGCCGACCGAGAACTGGCGCGCCTCGGCAATCTCCTCCAACAGGCTCTCGATGTCCGAGCTGAGGAACTCGTACGAGCAGTTGCAGGACTTGCAGATGAGGTGGAAGTGCCGCGGGTGGCGGTACGAATGCTCGAAACGGAAGCGGCCCTCGCCGAAATCGACCTTGCGGGCAATGCCGGCCTCGACCATCCACCGCAGCGTCCGATAGACCGTGGCGCGGCTGATCCGCTGGTCCTCGGAACGCATCAGGGTCACGAGATCGTCAGCGCTCAAATGCCCCTGCTGGCGCAGGAAGACGTTGACGATCAGCTCGCGCTTGCTGGATCGGCGTCCGCCCGGCGGACGAAGACGATCGAGGTAGGCTGACTGCGGCTCCGTGCGCGCCATCGTCATGACCGCGTCTCCGGTGCGACGCGGGGTTGCACCACCGACTGCTAGGCGCCGAACGACTGGCCGCAGCCGCAGGTCGACTTGGCGTTCGGGTTCTTGATCGTGAAGCCGCCACCCATCAGATTGTCGACGAAGTCCACCTCGGCGCCCGTCAGATACCGAATGCTGATGGGATCGACGAACAGCGTGACGCCGTTCGACTGAAAGATGCGATCGGCCTCCGGATCGCCGTTCCCCTCCTCGATCATCAGACCGTACTGGAACCCGGAACAGCCCCCGCCTTGAACGAAGACCCGGAGGCCCGCTTCGCGCTTCTCCTCCTCGGCCAGCAACTGCGTGATCCTGCTCGCCGCTGCCTCGGTAACGCTGACAGGAATGGTCAATCCGCTTGTTTCCATCGCACCCACGCTTTCCACTGATCGCTGCACTCATTATAGCGGACGTGGCATAGCGGACGTCGCGGCTGCGGGCGCCGAATCGCTTTGCTACCCTGGTAGCGTGAACTCGAGCCGACTGCTGGCGCAGGCTGGACTCCGCTGGACCTCGCTTGCGAGCGCGCGGCCCGAGCTCGTCGCCGCGATCGACCTGCAGCGCCGGCTCGTCGCCAGGAGTCTCGAGCTGGGTGCAAGGCTCGACGAGCATCCCCCGCTGCGGCTGGCGCTGGCACCCGCGGAGGCCGTTTCGAGACTGAATGCAAAACGCCCGCTGCTGTCGGACTGCGACCTCGAACCGGACCCGGGGCACTTCGAATCGTTCGTGCTGGCCTTCTGTGACGACTTCACCCAAGGGGTTGCCGAGGGGCCGGCGGCGCGCCTGCGGCGCACGCTCGAGCGGCAGGAAATCGACCTCGGCTCGCTCCTCGTCGCCTCGCTGCAGCGCCGCCAGCAAGCCATCCGGACGAAGGCCCGCCATGTAGGCGTCGCACCGGACCTGCTGTGGCTCGTCGCGGAACTGGCGGTGGCACCGCTCGCCAATCGGCTGCAGTCCCGCTGCCTGGCCGCAGCGGCGACCGGTCACCCCGGCCTGCGCGCCGCGCTGGACGCCTGGGACGAAGGCTGCTGCCCCGCGTGCGGGTCCTGGCCGGCGTTTGCCGAGGTCGTCGACGACGACCGCAGCCTGCGCTGCTCGTTCTGCGGCGCCGCGTGGCAGCCGCCCACCCGCCGCTGCATCTACTGCAACGAGAACGGGAACTCGCTGCTGGCAGCGGCGCTCACGGCGGCTGAGCCGGCGACGCGGCGGGTCGAGCTGTGCCGCACGTGCGGCGGCTACCTCAAGAGCCTGACCGTGACGGCCCCGACGCCGTTCGAGCTGCTGCCGGTGGAGGATCTGGCATCGAGCGACCTCGACGCGGGGGCGGCGGAGCGCGGGTATGCGCGGCCGCCGATGCGCGAGGTGGACGAACACAATCACAAGCCATGCAACTAGCAGCCCGTGGTGAAACCCCGCGTCGCCCAACCACCCCTGCAGGAGCCTGCGGCGCTGTGCGGTGCAGACTCCTCGGCGGTGGTTTCGTCATCGCGGCGCTGCTGCTGGTTCCCGCGGGCGCGCAGGACCGCGTGCCGCACAGCCGACTCTTCCCACCCGAGGACCTCGGCATCCTCGAGGGCCCCGACCGCGACGCCTGGCAGATGCCGAACGAGGTCATGGATGCGCTCGGCATCACCGCCGGCGCCACAGTCGCCGACCTCGGCGCCGGCGGCGGGTGGTTCACGGTCCGCCTGGCGCGCCGCGTCGGCCCCGGCGGGCTGGTCTACGCCCAGGACATCCAGCCCCGGATGATCGAGTCGATTTCTCGCCGGGTCTCCCGCGAAGGTCTCACCAACGTGCGCACCATTCTCGGCACGGCCAACGACCCCAAGCTGCCGGCCGCCCTCGACGCCGTGCTCATCGTCGGCACCTATCCGGAGATCGCCGCTCCGGTCACGCTGCTGAGCAACGTCGCGGCCGCGCTCAAGCCGGACGGACGGCTGGGCATCGTCGACTTCACGCTCGACGGCGGCGGGCCCGGGCCCCCGCTGGAAGAGCGGATAGAGCCCGGGCTCGTCATCGAGAGCGCCGCGCGGGCGGGGCTGCGGCTGCTCGCCCACGAGCGGTTCCTGCGCTACCAGTACCTGCTCGTCTTCGCGCCGGCTGCCGGTGCATGACCACCGTCCTGACCATTGCCGGGAGCGACTCCGGCGGCGGCGCCGGCATCCAGGCGGACCTCAAGACGTTCGCAGCCTGCCGCGTATTCGGTCTCACCGCCTTGACGGCCGTCACCGCGCAGAACAGTCTCGGCGTGCAGGCGCTGCATGCCGTGCCCGCCGACATCGTCGCCGCGCAGATCAAGGCTGTCGCATCCGACTTCAGCGTGCGGGCGACCAAGACGGGCATGCTCGTCGATGCCGCGACGGTCGAGGTCGTCGCGGCCTGCGTCGACGAGCTGGCTCTGCCCAACGTCGTCGTGGACCCGGTTCTGACGGCGACGAGCGGCCACCCGCTGCTCGCTGCCGGCGCGCTCGCGAAGGTCAGGACCGAGCTGCTGCCGCGCGCCCGCGTGGTGACACCGAACCGGCCCGAGGCGGAGCTGCTGACCGGCCGTCCGATTGCCTCGCTGGCCGAGGCGCGGGACGCGGCGCGCCGCCTGCACGAACTGGGTCCGGAGGCCGTCATCGTCAAAGGGGGTCACCTGCCCGGCACGCAGGCCGTCGACGTCCTGTTCGACGGCCGCGACCTGCTCGAGCTGCGCGGCCCACGCCTGGAAACCCGCCACGGCCACGGCACCGGGTGCACGTTCGGTGCCGCGCTGGTCGCCGCGCTCGCGCTCGGGCGCCCGCTGCCCGCTGCCGCGCGGGCGGCTAAAAGCTACGTGGAGCAGGCGCTGCGACACGCCCTGCCGATTGGCAGTGGTCCAGGTCCGCTCGACCACTTCTGGAGGCAATCCCGACATCGAGAGCGCCGCGGCTCGACAGGTACGGGTACCGATTGACTGACTCGCGCCCGTCCTGCGAGTGTCCGATTCCGTGCATTCAGGGCAACGAGCACGCTGGTGTTTCGGCTGGATGCCGCGTCACCTGCGTCGGATCCGATGCGCCCGGAGATTCACGTGTCACTCCGCCGCGGGCGCGTGTTCTCGCCTCACGCGATGCTTCGGTCGTGCCCGCTGCGCACGCCGTCCCGTGTCGGGCGGCTGCGCTACCTGACCCCCTGCTATACTCCGCAAATGTCCGTGTCGCGGTTCACCGTGACCCGTCGGCAGCTGCACCTCGACGATGTCCTGCGCGCAGTGGGCGAGGGCGGCACGCAGGGTGAGACGGCGGGCGCCGTCACGTCGTTCCTCGGTCTGGTGCGCCGCGAGAACCTGGGCAAGCGCGTCCAGCGGCTCGAATACGAAGCCTACGAGCCGCTGGCGGTCAAGGCCTTCGAGCGGATTGCGGCGGAGGCGCTGGAGCGCTGGCCGGATGTGCGACTGGCCGTCCACCACCGCCTCGGCACCCTGGACGTGGGCGAAGCAAGCGTCGCGATTGCCGCCGCGTCGCCGCATCGGGCCGAAGCGTTTTCCGCCTGCCGCTATGCCATCGAGCGGGTCAAGCAGATCGCGCCGATCTGGAAGCACGAGTTCTTCCAGGGCGGACACGTCTGGATTGAAGGCGCGCTTGCCGACCCCGACGACAGCGCGGCGCGTGAGGACGCGTATAGACGGGCATGCGCGTGACCGTGCGCCTGTTCGCCCGGCTACGAGACATCACAGGTACCGCCGAGCTCACGCGCGAGCTGCCTGAGAGCGCGACGCCACGCGTCGTGTGGGACCTGCTGGCCGGCGAGTATCCGGAGCTCGACACCTACCGCGACGCCGTCTCGGCTGCGGTCAACGCCGAGTACGCGAAGATGAATCGCCGCCTGGCCGACGGCGACGAGGTGGCGTTCCTGCCGCCCGTGTCGGGCGGCTGATCGACGGTCCGGGACGTACCGATGCACGACAAGCTCGAGCGGGTGGAGCAGCGCTACCAGACGCTGATGGGCCTCGTCAGTGATGCTGCGGTGCAGGCGGACCCGGCCGAGTACCGCGCCCACACCAAGGCGCTCGCCGAGATCCAGCCGCTCGTCGACAAGTTCCGTGACTACAAGGCGGTGGAGAAGGAGATCGGACAGGCGCAGGAGCTCGTCGAGGGCGACGACCCGGAGCTGCGCGCCCTGGCCGAGCAGGAACTGCGCGAGCTGGGCGACCGCCGCGAGGCCCTGCTCGCGGAGATCAAGGTACTCCTGCTGCCGAAGGACCCCAACGACGAACGCAACGTCGTGCTCGAAATCCGGGCCGGCACGGGCGGCGACGAGGCGGGGCTGTTCGCCGGAGACCTGTTTCGGATGTACTCGCGCTTCGCTGAAGATCAGGGCTGGCGGGTGGAGGTGCTCTCGCTCAACGAGACCGGTGTCGGCGCAGTGAAGGAAATAGTCGCCCTCATCGAGGGCCGCCGGGTGTACAGCCGCCTGAAGTACGAGAGCGGCGTGCACCGGGTGCAGCGGGTTCCGGCGACGGAGGCGAGTGGGCGGATCCACACGTCGACGGCGACAGTGGCCGTGTTGCCCGAGGCCGAGGAGGTCGACGTCGACATCGATCCCAAAGACCTCCGGATCGACACCTTCTGCTCGAGCGGCCCCGGCGGCCAGAGCGTGAACACGACCTACTCCGCGGTTCGCATCACACACCTGCCGACCGGCCTGGTCGTGTCGCAGCAGGATGAGAAGTCGCAGATCAAGAACAAGGCGAAGGCGATGAAGGTGCTGCGCTCGCGCCTCTACGAAATGGAGCTCGCGCGGCAGCAGCAGGAGATCGCCAAGGACCGCCGCAACCAGGTCGGCAGCGGCGAGCGCTCGGAGAAGATTCGGACCTACAACTTTCCCCAGAACCGGATCACGGACCACCGCATCGGCAGCACCTTCCACCGGCTGGCGGAGATGCTCAACGGCGACCTCGACGAGATGATCGGCGCGCTCGTGACGCACTACCAGGCCGAGCTGTTGAAGGCCGAGGTCGCGGCGTCGTGACAGTCGTCGAGCGTGTCGCAGCGGCCACCTCGCGGCTGGTCGCCGCGGGCCTCCCGCTCGAAGCCGCAGCGCTCGACGCCGAGGTTCTCGCACGCCACGTCCTGGGCTGGGACCGGGCAGCCTATCTGTGCGACCGGCGAGACGCCGCGCCCGACGGATTCAGACAGGCCTACGACGCCGCACTCGACCGGCGCGCGAGCCGCGAGCCCGTGGCCTCGATCGTCGGCCGCCGGGAGTTCTGGGGTCTCGACCTCGAGGTGGGACCCGGCGTGCTCACGCCGCGCCCCGAGACCGAGCTGCTGGTCGAGGAAGCGCTGCGTCTCGCGGCCGGCAACCCATGCGCCGCGCGCCTGCTCGCCGACGTGGGCACCGGATCGGGCTGTGTGGCGATTGCGCTGGCAACCGAGTTGCCGGGGGCGCGGATTATCGCCACCGACATCTCCGCCCCCGCGCTGGCCGTGGCGCGCCGAAACGCGGTACGCCACGGTGTGGACGCGCGAATCGCCTGGGTCCGTACGTCCTGCCTGGAAGGCGTCCGCGCCGTGCCGGACTTGATCGTCGCCAACCCGCCCTACGTCCCGGATGGCGAGCTGGCCGGCCTGCCCCCTGAGGTGCGGGACTACGACCCCCGGCTGGCGCTGGCCGGCGGGCGCGATGGTCTGGACGTCGTCCGGCGGCTGCTGGACGTCGCGGCGGAGCGGTTACGCCCCGGCGGCCGGCTCGTGCTGGAGCTCGGCAGGGGGCAGGCCGCGGCGGCCCGTGACGCGGTCGCCGCCCGCCCGGCGCTTTCCCTCGTCGCGGTACGCCGCGACCTGCGGGGCATCGCCCGGACCCTCGTCGCACGCCGCCGCGACGCACGCACATGAACCATGGCTGACTGTCTCTTCTGCAAGATCGTCGATCGCGACATTCCCGCGGCACTGATCCACGAGGACGCCGATCTCGTCGCCTTCGAAGACATCAACCCGCAGGCGCCGACGCACGTCCTGATCGTCCCCCGGCGCCACATCGCAACGCTGAACGACCTGGCCGCCGGCGACCACGAGCTCGTGGGCAGGATGGTCCGACGCGCCGCGCTCATCGCCCGGGACCGGGGTTTCGCCGCAGCCGGCTACCGCACGGTCTTCAACTGCAACGCCGACGCCGGGCAGTCGGTCTACCACATTCACCTGCACCTGCTCGGCGGCCGCACGCTCGCCTGGCCGCCCGGCTAGCGCTGGCGCCGCCAATCGGGTGGCGTGGCAGGATTGGTTGGGTTCAGACGGAGCCGTCAGGCGCCGCAGCCTGGCTGCTGTCCTGCACGGCCGACAGCAGGCGCGGCAGCTCCGCGAGGGAGCGAATCACGGGGATGCCCGCGGGCGCGCTGCGCGCTGCCGCGGCGGGAGGCCGCGAGAGGAGCACGCCCCGCATCCCGACCCGCCGGGCGCCTTCGATGTCGTGGACCACGCTGTCGCCGACCATGACCGACTCGGATGCGGCCGCGCCCACCAGCTGCAGGGCCTTGCGGAAGATGCTGGGATGCGGCTTCATGTAGCCGTGATCGGACGATGAGACCGCGCCGCTGACGTACGGCTGCAGACCGAAGTGCCGCTGGAAGGACACAAGGCAGCGGTGGGTGTTCGAGATGAGCCCGATGCGGACGCCGGCGGCGTGCAGCCGGCGCACCGCCGGCCGCACGTCGTCGTACAGGGCGAAGTGCCGACACCGCGCCCATTCGTCGTGGATCTCGCGGGCACAGGCGGCGACACCGGGACCCCTGCCACCCATTTCCTGGAGCACGCGCCGGGCGTAGGTGATGAACAGCGCCGGGCGGTAGACGCCGTCCTGCGCCGGGGCCAGCGTGCCGGAGGCGGCGGCGACTGCGGCGGCGAACCGACCCGGGTCGACCACGAACCCGTGTCTGGCTGCGAACCGCCGGTAGCCCTCGCCGTCGAACGTCGGACCGGGGTGGATCAGGGTGAAGTCGACGTCGAAGAAGACGGCGGTGGTGGTCACTGGGGAACCTTCGCCGGCCGCGGCGAAGCGGGCCAGCGGCTCGCCGGCGGCTCGCTGACGATTATACCGGCCTGTCCGGCGCGGCTGTGGTGGGCGTGCTTTGCACTACAATGAACCGACCTGCATGTCCGCCTGGAAAGACACCCTGAACCTCCCCCGCACCGGCTTCCCGATGAAGGCCAACCTGCGGGCGGCCGAGCCGCGGGCGATGGCGCGCTGGGAGGAACTCGGTCTCTACGAGCGCATTCGGGCGCAGCGTGCCGGCGCGCCGCGTTTCGTGCTGCACGACGGGCCGCCGTACGCCAACGGGCGCGTGCACACCGGCACAGGACTCAACAAGGTCCTCAAGGACTTCGTGGTCAAGTCCCGGACGATGGCCGGCTTCGACGCACCATACGTGCCGGGTTTCGACTGCCACGGCCTGCCGATCGAGCTCAAGGTGGACCGCGAGCTGGGCCGCCGCAAGCGCGAGATGAGTGTCGCCGACTTCCGGCGGGCGTGCCGCGCCTACGCCGAGAAGTACGTCGACCTGATGCGGGACGACTTCAGGCGCCTCGGCATCCTCGGATGCTGGGATACGCCGTACCTCACCATGGACTACCGCTACCAGGCCGCCATCGTGCGCGCGCTGGGGGCGTTCGTCGAGCAGAGTGCGGTCTACAAGGGCAGGAAGCCGGTCCACTGGTGCATCGATTGCCGGACCGCGCTCGCCGAGGCCGAGGTGGAGTACGAGTCGCACACGTCGCCCTCGATCCACGTCGAGTTCCCGCTGGACGCTGCCAGTGCCGGGGTCCTGGGTGAACGCGTGCCGGCGCTGGCCGGCAAGGCGCCGGCGGCGCTGATCTGGACGACGACGCCGTGGACGATTCCGTCGAACCTCGCGGTGGCCTTCCACCCCGACTTCGACTACGCGGCGTACGCCACCGACGCTGCCGCGGTCATCGTGGCCGAGCCGCTGGCGACGGAGGTCGAGCGGCGGACCGGCCGGCCACTCGGCGCCCCGCTGGCCCGGTTCAAGGGCCGCGCCCTGGAGGGCCTGCGGTTCCGTCATCCGCTGTACGACCGCGAGTCGGTCGCCGTGCTGGCGGACTACGTGACGCTCGAGCAAGGCACGGGTGCGGTGCATACGGCGCCGGGCCACGGCGCCGACGACTTCCTGACCGGGATGCGCTACGGGCTGGACGTGTACGCGCCGGTCGGACCGGCCGGCCACTTCACGGACGACGTGGAGCTGTTCGGCGGCCTGCGCGTCTTCGACGCCAACCCGCAGGTCGTCGCAGCGCTCGCGGCGCGCGGACGACTGTGGCAGCACGACACCGTGGAGCACGCCTACCCGCATTGCTGGCGCTGCCACAAGCCTGTCATCTTCCTGGCCACGGCCCAGTGGTTCATCCGCATGGACGCCGGCAGGCTGCGCGCACGTGCGCTCGAGGCCGTCGCCGGGGTCGAGTGGTTTCCGGCCTGGGGCGAGGAACGCATTCGCGGCATGCTGGCGACCCGGCCCGACTGGTGCATCTCGCGTCAGCGGTCCTGGGGCGTGCCCATCCCGGCGCTGCAGTGCATGTCGTGCGGCGAGGCGACGCTGCGCGCCGAGGTCGTCGAACGCGCCGCCGCCGTTTTCGAGCAGCATGGGGCCGATGCGTGGTACGAACGCGAGCTCGCGGACTTCGTGCCGGCCGGCGCTACCTGCCGGTCCTGCGGCGGCAACGACTTCCAGCGCGAGCAGGACATCCTCGACGTCTGGTTCGATTCGGGATCGAGCCACGAGGGTGTGCAGATCGACCACCCCGAGCTCGGCTGGCCGCTGACGCTCTACCTCGAAGGCTCCGATCAGTACCGCGGCTGGTTCCACAGCTCGCTGCTCGTGGCCCTCGGCACACGCGGAGCGGCACCCTTCAAGCAGGTCGTCACCAATGGCTTCGTCGTCGACGAGGACGGACGCAAGATGTCGAAGTCGCTCGGCAACGTGGTCGAGCTGCAGACTGTCCTCGATCAGCACGGAGCCGAGGTGTTTCGCCTGTGGGTCGCCATGGTCGACTACCGCGAGGAGATGCGCATCGGGACCGAGATCCTGGCGCGGATCGTCGAGGCCTACCGCAAAATCCGGAACACGCTGCGCATCCTGGCGGCGAATCTCTACGACTTCGAACCGGCCACCGACCGCGTGCCGCCCGACCGGATGCCGGAGCTCGACCGCTACGTCCTGGCGTGCTATGCGGATGCGGTGTCGAAGACACTGCATGCGTACGAACGCTACGAGTTCCAGACGATCTCGCATACGATCGCCCGGCTGCTCACGGTGGACCTCAGCGCGTTCTACATCGACGTCTCCAAGGACGTGCTCTATACGCTGGCCGCGGAATCCGCGGCCCGGCGTTCCGCGCAGACCGCCATGTACATCATGGCCGACGGACTGGCGCGCCTGCTCGCGCCGCTGCTGCCGGTGACGGCCGACGAGCTGTGGCGGCATCTGCCCGGCGAGCGGGCCGAGAGCGTCCATCTGGCCGACTTTCCGGCCGACTGGGAGGCACTGCTCGACCGGGATCTCCGCCAGCGCTGGCAGCGGCTGCTGGGCGTTCGCGACACGGTGAACGCCGAAATCGAGCGACTGCGCCAGCAGAAGGTGGTCGGTACGTCGCTCGAAGCCCGTGTGACGCTGCGCTGCCGCGGCGCGACCGCAGAGCTGCTGGCGTCCTGCGAGGGCCTGCTGCCTGCATTGTTCATCACGTCGGAGGTGGCGCTCGAAACCGACGCAAACGTCCCGACCGACGACGACCGCCCCCCCCCGGGCTGCTGGACGGAGCCCGGCGGCGGTGCGCTCGTCGAGGTCGCCCCGGCCGAGGGGCAGAAGTGCCCCCGCTGTTGGCGGTATGTGCGGCAGTTCGCGTCGGAGGCCGACGCGCCGGGGGTGTGCGAGCGCTGCGCGGCAGCGCTGCTGGAGCCTGTCCGTGCCTGATGACAGCGGCGCGCGGCCGGTGGGCCCACGGGCGGCCCGGCTCTCGACGAAGCTGCTCTTCGCCGCGGCCGCGGGCGTGGTGCTGCTCGATCAGGGTACGAAGGCGCTGGTGCGGGCGCTGCTGCCGCTGCACCAGAGCGTGAGCATCGTGCCGGACCTGCTCGACTTCGTCCACGTCCGCAACACCGGCGCGGCCTTCGGACTGCTGAACGCGGTGGACCTCCCGTTCAAGCCGCTGCTCATGACGGCGATCGCGGCGGCGGCCCTCGTGGCCATCGGCATCTTTGCCGTGCGCACGAACCCCGCCGAGCCGCTGGCGCGGCTCGGCCTCGCGCTGGTGTTCGGCGGCGCGATCGGCAATCTCATCGACCGCGTCACGGCGGGCTACGTCATCGACTTCGTGGACGTGTACTGGAACGACTGGCATTTCTGGGCGTTCAACGTCGCGGATTCCGCGATCACCGTCGGCGCCTGCCTGCTGATCCTCGACACGACGGTGCTGAACCGGCATGTACCCACGTCTGCTTGAGTTCGGTCCCGTCTCGATCTATACCTACGGCATCCTGTTGGCGGCCGCATACCTGGTCGGCCTCTGGTTCGCGGCGGTTCGTGCGCGCGCGCGGGGACTCGACGGCAACCGGGTCACCGACCTCGGCATCTACATCATCATCAGCGCCCTGGTCGGCGCGAAGCTGCTGCTCGTCGTCGTCGAGTTCGACCACTTCCGGCGCGACCCCGCGGAGATCTGGACCGTGCTGCGCTCCGGCGGCGTCTTCTACGGCGGCCTGCTGCTGGCGGTCGCCGTGGCGTTCTGGCACATGCGCCGGCACGCGCTGCCGGTCTGGACGACTTGTGACGCGTTCGCGCCCGGCATCGCGCTGGGCCAGGCGGTAGGCCGCCTCGGCTGCCTGCTGGCCGGGTGCTGCTACGGCCGGCCGACCGAGCTGCCGTGGGGGGTCACGTTCACCAACCCGCTGGCGGCGGCGAACGTCGGCACACCGCTCGATGTCAGCCTGCATCCGACGCAGCTCTACGAGTCCGGGGCCGCGCTGGCCATTCTCGGACTGCTGCTGCTCATGGAACGCCGGGGGCCGGCGTTTCCCGGCCGCACGTTCTGGACCTATCTCCTGCTCTATCCGGTCGCCCGGTTCGGCATCGAATACTACCGGGGTGATCCACGCGGCATGGTCCTGGACGTGCTGTCGACCTCGCAGTTCGTATCGCTCCTCCTGGTGCCCGTCAGCATCGTCATGCTGCTCAGGCTTCGCCGCGCGTGGAGTCCCCCCGGACCGGCCCGCGAGACGACGCGCGCGCGGGCCGCGTAGGACCTCGTGGCCTCGCCGGACGCTGCCGAACCACAGCTCGTGCGCATAGAGGTGGCGGCCGACGACGCCCCGCGGCGACTCGACCGGCTGCTGGCGGCGCGCGTCGCCGGACAGACGCGCTCGCGGTTGCAGCGTCTCATCAGGGAAGGCCGCGCCCACATCGGGCCGAAGCTGGCGCGCGCCAGCAGCGCCGTCCACCCGGGCGACATCGTCACGCTCGAGATTCCACCGCCCCGGCCGGCGCTTCCCGAGCCGGAAGCCCTCCCGCTCGACATCGTGTACGACGACGCCGACCTCGTCGTCGTGGAGAAGCCCGCGGGGATGGTCGTCCATCCGGCGGCCGGCCACGCGCAGGGCACGCTCGTCAACGCCCTGCTCCACCACGTAACCGACCTCAGCGGCATCGGCGGGACGCTGCGTCCCGGCATCGTGCATCGCCTCGATCGCGGCACCTCCGGGCTGCTCGTGGTCGCCAAGCACGACCAAGCGCACGCCGAGCTCGCCCGTCAGTTCCGTGAGCGCGAGGTGGAGAAGACCTACGTCGTGCTCGTGTGGGGGCAGGTGCAGGCCGGCCGACGGATCGACCTGCCGATCGGCCGCGATCCCGACCAGCGCAAGAAGATCTCGACGCGCTCGCGGCGGGCGCGGGAAGCGGTAACGCGCGTCGTCGAGGCCGAGCACCTGCGCGGCGCCTCGTTGCTGCGCGTCACCATTGCGACCGGCCGCACGCACCAGATCCGCGTGCATCTGAGCGCCATCGGGCATCCGGTGATCGGGGACGCCGACTACGGCGGAAGGCGGCGCCACGTGCCGCCGCACCTGCGCGCGGTGCGCGTGCTCGAGCGGCCCTTCCTGCACGCCGCCGGGCTGGTCTTCAGCCACCCGCGTGACGGCCGGCGGGTGATCTTCCAGAGCGATCTGCCGCCCGACCTGCGGACCGTCGCAGGACGGCTCAGAGCGTACGCCGAGGCCAGGGGCAGACAGTGAGTGCGCGGCACGCGGCGGCCGGCCGCAGAGGGGATCTCGCATGGAAGAGCGTTCAGCGACCGTGATCGACAGCCGCACGGTGCACACGGGCCGGGCGTTCACCATCGTCCGCGACCGGGTCCGGCTGCCCAACGGCCGCGAGACCACGCTGGATGTGGTACTGCACGAACCGTCCGTGATCCTCGTTCCGATGCCCGACCCTGCCCACGTCGTGCTGGTGCGGCAATACCGCTACTGCATCGATCGCTGGATCTGGGAGCTGCCGGCCGGCACCCTCGAAGCCGACGAGGACGTCGAGACCGCCGCGCGCCGCGAGTGCCGAGAGGAGACCGGGTACGATCCGGGGCGCATCGAGCGCGTCGGCGCCTGCTATCCGACACCCGGATATTGCGACGAGCTGATGGTGTTCTTCCGCCTCACCGGCCTGACCGCCCTGCCGCAGCCGGTTGCGCGCGACGAGGACGAGGTACTCGAGCCGCGCGTGTTCACGCTCGAAGCGGCGCGGCAGCTTGCTGCGGCCGCCGACATCGCCGACATGAAGACCGTCGTGGGACTCTCGCTCGCATGAGAGTTCGCGAGCACGCCGGCCGGCCGCGCTACTGCACCGTGCCGTGCACGGGTGCGTCGTCCGCGTCGGCGCGGGCCGGCGGCTTGGTGCCCTGCACGGGCAGCAGCGCAAGCTCCAGCACCTCGTCGACGGCCGAGACGTAGTGCACGCAGATCTCCTTGCGCAGCTCCTCGCTCAGATCCTCGTTCACATCCGTCTCGTTCTGCCGTGGCAGGACGACTTCGAACACCCCGAGCCGGCGGGCCGCCAGCACCTTTTCCTTGATCCCGCCGACCGGCAGCACGTGACCGGACAGCGTGATCTCGCCGGTCATCGCCAGGTCGCCGCGCACGGGACGACCGGTGAGCTCCGAGACGAGAGCGGTCACCATGGTGACCCCGGCGGAGGGACCGTCCTTGGGTATCGCGCCCGAGGGCACGTGCAGGTGGATTTCCGCGTCCTTGTAGAAGTCCGGATCGACGTCGTACCGCGACACGTGCGCGCGGAACCACGAGAGTGCCGCCCGGGCAGACTCCTTCATCACGTCGCCCAGGTGGCCGGTCAGCGTCAGCGAACCGCTCCCCGCCATCCTGCGGGCCTCCACGAAGAGCACGTCGCCCCCGACGGGCGTCCACGCGAGCCCCAGAGCCACGCCGGGGGTCTTCGTGCGCTCGGCGACCTCCTCGTCGAGATGCTTCGGGGCACCCAGCATGGCGGCGACGGTCTCGGGAGTGACCTCGACCGGCGCGGTGTCACCTTCCGCCCGGCGGCGGGCCACCTTGCGGCAGACGGCGCCGATCTCGCGCTCCAGGTTCCGGACTCCCGCCTCGCGCGTGTAGCCGCGAATGATGGCCCGCAGCGCGGGGCGAGTGAACGCTATCTGCTCGGCTGTCAGGCCATGGTTGGGAACCTGCCGCCCGACGAGATGCTCGACGGCAATCACGAGCTTCTCGTCCTCCGTGTAGCCGGGCAGCTCGAGCACCTCCATGCGGTCGCGCAGGGCAGGCGGAATCGGATCGAGCACATTGGCCGTCGTGATGAAGAGCACCTCCGACAGGTCGAAGGGCACATCGAGGTAGTGATCCCGGAACGTGTTGTTCTGCTCCGGATCGAGCACCTCGAGCAGGGCCGAGGCCGGATCGCCGCGGAAATCCATGCCGAGCTTGTCGATTTCGTCGAGTATGAAGACGGGATTCCTGGACTCCGCCCGGCGCAGGCCCTGGATGATCTGGCCGGGCAGCGCGCCGATATAGGTGCGGCGGTGTCCTCGAATCTCGGCTTCGTCACGCATGCCGCCCAGCGAGACGCGCACGAACTTGCGGTCCAGCGACACCGCGATCGACTTCGCCAGCGAGGTCTTGCCGACGCCGGGCGGCCCCACGAAGCACAGGATGGGACCCTTGACGTCCGGATTGAGCTTGCGCACGGCCAGGTACTCGAGGATGCGATCCTTGGCCTTGACCAGGTCGGAGTGATCGGCGTCGAGCACGCCCTTCGTGCGTTCGAGGTCGATGACCTCCGGCGTGCGCCTGTCCCAGGGCAGGGCGACCATCCAGTCCACGTAGGTGCGTGAAACCGTATACTCCGCCGCGGCCACCGGCATCTTCGACAGGCGGTCGAGCTCTCGGAGCGCCTCCTTCCTGACCGCCTCAGGCATGCCGGCCGCGTCGACGCGCTCGCGCAGCTCCGCGATCTCCCTGGTCTGATCGTCGCCCTCGCCGAGCTCCTTCCGGATGGCCTTGAGCTGCTCCCGCAGCAGATACTCGCGCTGGTTCTTGCCGACCTCCGACTGCACCTGCAATTGAATCTTCGACCCGAGCTCCAGGACCTCGAGCTCCTTGATCAGCAGGCGGTTGAGCTCGTCCATCCGGGTTCGGATATCGAGCGTCTCGAGCACCTGCTGCTTGGCGGTGGTGGGCAGGGTGGTCAGGCTCGAGGCGATGAAGTCGGCGAGCCTGCCGGGCTCCGTGATGTTGGCGGCGAGTGCCTGGAGATCGTCCGACAGCAACGGCGACAGCGAGACGACCTGCTGGAAGTTGTTCTTGATGTTGCGCTGCAGCGCGTCGATCTCCAGGCGATGCTCGGCCCGAGTAGCCCCCTCGGCGGGGCTCACTTCAGCCGTGATGAACGGCTCAGCGGAGACGACTGCGTCCAGGCGGATGCGGGTCAGGCCTTGCACGATCAGGCGCAGGCTGCCGTCGGCCAGCTTGAACATCTTGTGGATGTGCGTCAGCGTGCCGACCGGAAACAGGTCCGCCAGACCCGGAGCATCGAGAGCCGCATCGCGCTGCGTGAACACGCCCACCAGCTTGTCCCCGGCCAGGGCCTGGTCGATGAGGCGAATCGAGCTCTCGCGGGCGACGGCCAGCGGCATGAACGAGTTGGGAAACAGAACCGTGTCGCGCAGCGGAAGAACCGGAAGCTGCGACGGCACGGAGGCCGGCCGATCGGCGCCGGCCGCCCCCGCGCCCCCTGCCTCCTGATCGTGCTCGTCGCTCACGCTACCAGTGAAACACGGCCAGCCGGCCTGCGTCCAATCAGCCGGCGACGTCCGCGAACAGCGACGGCACCGTCCGCCGTCCGTGCAGCACCCGCTCGCGCTGGCGTGCAATCTCGCGGACTTCCTCGCAGCTCTTGCAACGCACCGCGAACGGCAACGCGCGGAGCCGACGCTCGGGGATTTCCGCTCCGCACTCGTAGCAGTAGCCGTAGCGGCCCTCGTCGAGGTGCTCGAGCGCGGTTCCGACCTTCTCCAACGTCTCGGCCTTCATCTGCAGCAACGCGAACTCGATATCGTCCTGAATCTCCGCCTCCGAGGTCTCGGCCTCGTCCCGCACGTTCTGCAACGAGGCAGCAGCATGCTCGTTGCGCACGTCGCGCATCTTGTGCTGCAGCTCCCCGATGATCTCGAGGCGGCGCTCCTCGAGCATCCGCTTGAGTTCCTGGTAACGATCCTGCCGTATTGCGCTGTTCGCCTTGGCTCTCATGATGACGGCTCCTTCCGTCATTGCTTCCACCTGTCCGACCGCTCCCGAATCTATGCAAAACCGATGCCTCTTCAAGTCGAGCGGTTGCCGCCTGCAGTCTGACCATTGCCGTGCACTGCACCGGGCAACTGGAAGAGTCCCACATTCCGTGGCTCCCTGTAGTGTTAGACGATGGAACGCTGCGGCAGGTTCGCTGTTTCGCGGGGCTGTCCACATCCGGGGACAGCGACAGCCGCGGTGGAGACAGTAGACTGATGGCCGTGCAATGAATGAGAAGTGTCCACTGTGCCGGCGTCGCCGGACCGGCCGCGCGTGTCCCGCCCTCGGCCACCGCATCTGCGCCGTCTGCTGCGGAACCAAGCGGCTGACGGAAATCGACTGTCCCCGGGACTGCCGCTACCTGGTCGCGTCACAGGCCCACCCGCCCGCCGTGGTTCAGCGCCGGCAGGAACGCGACGTTCTGTTCCTGCTGCCGCTGCTCCACGAGCTGACCGTCCGGCAGCAGGAGCTCGTGCTGCTCATCCAGGGCCTGCTGCGCCGCGACCGCGAAGCGACGCCCGGCCTGCGGGACAGTGACGTGGAGCACGCGGTCCGGGCACTGGCCGAGACCTACGAGACCGCCAGCCGCGGCATCATCTACGAGCACGCCGCAGGCATCGCCAGCGCCGAGCGTCTGACCGCGGCAGTCAGGACGCTCATCGAGACGCTGCGGGAAGAGCGCCTGCGGATGAGCGACGCGGATGTCGCCAGCGCGCTGCGCCGCATCGAACAGGGCGCCCGCGAGGCCCGCGCCGCCCTGCCCGGCGGCGACGCCGCGTACCTCGACCTGCTGAATCGGCTGCATCCGGCCGACGGGAGCGCACCCGAGGGCGCCGCGCACAGCCCATCCGGAGCGGGAGGCTCCGGGTTGATCGTCCCGGGCTGACGGGCCTCAGTCAGACCGGGCCGCGCCGCGGCTAATCCACCCGGTACGGCTTCCGCAGGCAGTACTCGGGATGCGATTGCAGATATGCCGCCACGCGGGCGCCGCGCGTGACGGCCTCGCCGATGAACGCGACTGCGTCAGAGAGGCGCTCGTCGGGCTCCGCACAGCTCAGTCGCAGGAAGCCCCCACCGGCCGCGCCGAAGCACTCGCCGCCCAGGCAGGCCACGCCGCGCCGGTCGTCCGCGGCCTCGAGCAGGTACAAGGCCAAGCCGTGCGACGTGATGCCGTAGCGGTTACAGATTGGCGCCACCGACGGGAACACGTAGAACGTCCCGCCGGGCATCAGGCACGACACCCCGCTGATGGCGTTGAGGCCGTCGACCAGACGCTCGACCTTGCGACGGAAGTCGGCCATGCGCGCGTCGCGTACCGGCCCGTCCGCAGCCATCGCCGCGATGCCGGCGAGCTGGGTGAACGGCGGTACGCACGACAGCGCCGTATTGGCAAGCGTGCCGAGCACTTCGATCGCCGCGGGTCTGCTGACCGCGAACCCGAGCCGCCAGCCGCTCATGCTGAACGACTTGCTGAAGGTGTAGGCGGCGACGCAGTGGTCGAGCATGCCCGGCCGGCTCAGCAGTGTCTGGTGTCGGCCACGCCAGACCATGGCGTCGTACGGCTCGTCACTGAAGACGGCGATGTCTCGGCCGCGAATCAACCCGGCGAGCCCGTCGAGGTCGTCGAGGGTCGCGACGCCGCCGGTCGGATTGTGGGGACTGTTCAGGAAGATGGCCTTCGGGCGCGGGTCCGTTGCCAGAAAGTGTTCGACGTCCGCAAGGTTCGGCCGGAAATCGTGTGCCGCGCGCAGCCGCGACACCACCATGCGCCCGCCGCGCCGCTCGATGTTCGCCGGATAGGTAGGGAAGTGCGGGCTGAAGACGAGGACGCCGTCGCCGGGATTGACGAATGCCTCGCAGAAGAGCTGCTCGAAGATCTTGGCGCCCGGTCCGACCACGACATGGTCGGCAGTGACCGGCAGATCGTGCTGCTGCGCGACGTACTCCGCCGCGGCCGCGCGGAAGTCGGGCAGCCCGGTCGACGGCCCGTAGTGCGTATGACCGGCACCGATCGCCTCGACGCCGGCTGCGAGCGCTGCGGGGGACGTCGGAAAGGGGCTGTCGCCAATCTCCAGCTCGATGACGTCCTTGCCGGCCGCGAGCAGCCGTCTGGCCACGGCGAGCACGGTGAACGCGGTCTCACCCTGCACGGTCGAGGCGAACGTCGAGAACGTCGCCGGCATCTCCGTGGAATGGTAACCCGGCCGGCAGCTCGCGGTACGTCGCGGGGTTGCACGACGGACTGCCGACTCGGTGCGATGGCGAACGCTCCGGCCGGCTCGACCTGCTGTCTGCAGGCGGACCGGACCGGACCGGACGGCCGGGCGGCGCACGGGTGTGCGCCGCCCTGAGGTGTTATACTGTTGTGTTAAAGGTAGGTGCAGATGGCGCGGCGTTGCGAAATATGCGGCAAGGGGCCCGTGGTCGGCCGAAACGTGAGTCACGCCCACAACGTGACCAGGCGGCGTTTCGAAGCCAATATCCAGACGGTGCGTGCCGTGGTCAACGGTGCCGTCAAGCGCCTCCGCGTGTGCACCCGCTGCATCCGGTCGAACCTCATCACCAAGGCCGCCTGAGGTGGCGGGCTGGTCCGCCCGGCGTCGCCTGGCATCCCCGCCTACCGCCCAGCCAATTCTCCCGGGGAGCAACGCCGTGCCACGGCGCAGGCTCCTGAGCCGGCGCCAGCGTTAGCGCGGCACTCGCGCGACGTCGACCACACCAGGCACGGCCCGGACGACCTTGATCACGCGTTGCAGGTGCTTCAGGTCGTTGATGTCGAGGGTCACGCTGATCTGGCCGTGGTGGTTGTCGTTCGCTGAGGCCTCGACCTTCTTCATGCTGATGTTCACCCCCGCGATGGAGGAGGTCACGTCGGCGAGAATGCCGCGGCGATCCTCCACGTGAATGGTCAATGCCACGGTGAACGCGCTGGTGCTGTCGGCATTGTCCCACACGACGTCGATACGCCGCTCGGGGTCGTACAGCAGGTTGAGCACGTTGGGGCACGTCACCGAGTGGACCGAGACACCCTTGCCCCGCGTCACGTAGCCGACGATCTTTTCGCCCCGAATAGGCGTGCAGCAGCGTGCGCGAAAGGCCATGAAGTCGTCGAAGCCCTTGACCTTGAGCTTCTGCTCGCGCGACCTGAACACGCGGCGCACCACTGAGACGATGCCTTTCGGGCCGCCGCGCCGCCGCAGCCGCTCCTGCGGCACGAGACGCTCGAGCACGCGGTGCAGCGACACCTTGCCGTAGCCGACCGCCGCGAGAAGATCGTCGCTCTTCTTCGAGGCGAAGTCGTTGGCGATGCGGGCCAGCCGCTCGGCGGCCAGCACCGTCTTCGGGCTGAGGTCCAGGCGCCGCACCTCCTTTTCCAGCAGACGGCGGCCGAGCTCCACGGCGCGCACCTTCTCCTCCGCGTTGATGAAGTGCTTGATCTTGTTGCGTGCGCGCGTCGTGACAACGAAGTTCAGCCAATCCCGGCTGGGCTTGTGCGCGCCCGCCGTCACGATCTCGACGATGTCTCCGCCCTGCAGCTGGGTGCGGAGCGGCACCATCCGGCCGTTGATGCGCGCTCCCACGCAGGTGTGACCCACATCGGTGTGGATGGAGTACGCGAAGTCGACCGGCGTGGCCCCGCGCGGCAGCGCCTTCACTTCGCCCCGCGGCGTGAACGTGTAGACGTCCTCGGGGTACAGATCGATCTTCAGGCTGTGGATGAACTCACGCGGATCCCGTACCTCCTGCTGCCATTCCAGCAGCTGCCGGAGCCAGGCGAAGTACTGCTCGTCGGTGTTCGCACCGATTCGACCCTCCTTGTACTTCCAGTGCGCGGCGATCCCGTCCTCGGCCACGCGGTGCATCCGCTCCGATCGGATCTGCACCTCGAACGGGAATCCGCGATCGCTGACGACCGCGGTATGGAGCGACTGGTAGGCATTCGGCCGGGGCATGGCCACGAAGTCCTTGAAGCGGCCCGGCACGGGCGCCCAGGTCTGGTGGATGATGCCGAGCGCGGCGTAGCAGTCGCGCACCGCAGGGGTGATCACGCGCAGGGCAACCAGGTCGTATACCTCCTCGAGACCGATCTGCTGCCGTTTGATCTTCTGCCGAATGCTGAACAGGCGCTTCATGCGGCCTTCGATCTCGACGATCGGTACCTCGGCCTCGCGCAGCCGCTCGACGAGCGTACGCTTCAGGTCGGCCATCGTCTGCTCGGTGTCCGCGCGCCGCCGCTCGACGGACTCCCGCAGGCTTTCGTACGCCTCGGGTTCGAGATGGCGGAAGGCCAGCTCCTCGAGCTCGTTCTTGATCTTGCTCATCCCCAACCGGTGCGCGATGGGGGCATAAATGTCGATTGTCTCCTGGGAGATCTTGATGCGCCGCTCCTCGCGGAGCGAGTCGAGCGTGCGCATGTTGTGCAACCGGTCCGCAAGCTTGACCAGGATTACGCGCGCGTCGTTCACCATCGCGAGCAGCATCTTGCGGAAGTTCTCGGCCTGCCGCTCCTCGCTCGACGAGAACGGTATCGTGCTGATCTTCGTCACGCCCTCGACGACTTGTGCGACCTCCGGGCCGAACAGCTCGCTCACCCGTTCGATGGTCGTCAACGTATCCTCGACCACATCGTGCAGCAGCCCGGCCGCGATGGCGACGTCGTCCAACTTCATGTCCGCGACGAGCGCCGCCACCTCCAGCGGGTGGGTGATGTACGCCTCACCCGACCGCCGCACCTGACCCGCGTGCTCCGTGGCCGAGAACTCGTAGGCGCGGCGCAGGAGATCGGTATCGACGTCGGGATTGTTGGCCCGCGCCCTCGAAGTCAAGTCTTCGAAGCTGGTCATGACAACCGTCTGCTGAACAACAAGATGCGGGGATCCAGAGCGGATCGTGCCCATCATAGGGTCGCCGCCGGGAACGGTCAAGGAAGGGCTCGGGAAGTCTTGACTTCCCGTTTTTGGCTTCACTATACTGACGCGGTTTTTCCGCCTGGGGTGCGGTCTCTCTTCTCGGTCAACGACCCCGAGATCCATGGGAGCGGTGCAGGGCCTGCAGCAGCGCGTGTCGGCCCACAGCAAGATGCCGGTCGGCCGAGGACCGGGGACGAAAGGGGAAGCAGGATGCATATCGGACGCAGCCTCGCAAGAGTCGTCGTAGCGGCCGTACTGATAGTCCCATTGGCCTCGTGCGGCTATCTGGACCAGGTGAGCGCCATGCGGACGTTCAAGGAGGCGAACCTGGCGTACGGTCGTGGCGACTACGAGGGCGCCGTGGAGCACTACGAGGAGATCCTGGCCATTCTCGAGGAGGTGGCCGAAGGCGATCCGCTGCTGAACGAGCAGTTGACCGCTACCTACTTCTACGTGGCCAACTCCTACGACAACCTGTACAAGCCGGTGCGTGCAGGCGAGCCCGAGAACGACGCCTTCCTGGAGGACGCCGTCAGATACTACACCCTGGCCGCGGAGCGGATCTCCGATCCGAGCCTGAGGCGTCTATCGATGCAGTACCTCGTCGCAGCGTTCGGACCCGACAAGGCGAACGATCCGGCGAGCTCGGAGCCCGTGCTGCGTCAGATGATTGTCGACGATCCCGAGAATCCGGACAACTACTTCGCTCTGGCCAACCTGTACGAGCAGTCCGGGCTGTACGAGGACGCCGAGGCGGTCATGCTCGAGGTCAGGAATCTGCACCCCGAGGATCCCATCGTCTATCTGCAGCTGGCCGGCTTCTACAATCGCGCAGGCGAGTTCGAGCTCACCATCGACGCCCTGGAGCAGCGGGCCGATATCGAGCCCGACAATCCCGAAGCTTTCTACACGATCTCGACGTTCTACTGGGAGAAGGCGTTCCGCGACTTCCGGATCACGCAGGACCAGAAGGTCGAGTACATCGAGGCCGGCCTGGCGGCCGCGGACACCGCCATCGGTCTGAACGATCGCTACGTCGATGCGCTGGTCTACAAGAACATTCTGCTCCGCATGAAGGCGAACGAGACGAACGACCGGGACGAGGTGGACCGCCTCATCGCCGAAGCTGACGAGTTGCGCAACCGGGCCGAGCAGCTCCAGGAGGAGCAGCAGTCCGGCACCGCGCCGGCCGCCAACTGAGCTCTCCGGTACCCCGGCGAGGGCCTGCCGCCGCAGCGCGGCAGTCGCCCTCGCCCAGCGTCTCCCGGCGCACTGCGCGCGTTCCGTGCGCGGTGCTCTTCTGCGGCGTCGAGCGTGCATCGGCGCCATCCGCTCCTGTCAGTAGGGGATGCGCCTTCTCCCCCATCGCCCGCGTGAAATCCCGTGTCGCTGCACCGGTGCGGGCGGCCGCATCCCTTGACGCCACGCCGTGGAGACCCGGCGAGCTAACCGTGTACCTCCCGCTGGCCGCGGCAGCCGGGGGCGGCCGCCGTACACGGCAATGGCCGGACGCAGCGAAGCGCCCGGCCATTGCCGTGTCACCAGAACAACGCGTGACTGCTAGCAGCCCGTGGTGCAATACCGCGTCGCACCGAGCCGGGCGAGGCACCCGCCTGGCAAGGCGCGACGAGGAAGCCTATTGGCCATGGTCGACCGAGAAGCAACGCAGTCAGACGGGATGCAGCGCCCGTCGAATGCAGCGGGGACTCCTGCCACGAGCTACTAGCCCACCGGCGCCGCGCCGGCGGCCCGGCGCATACCCTCGGTGACAATCCCGACCTTGTCGACCCCGGCGCCCTTGGCGGCGTCAATCACGTCGATGATCTCACCGTAGGTAAGGGTCCCGGCGCCGGCTATGAACATGGTCTTGTCACGCCGCGTCTCGAAGATCTCGCGGAGCCTGGACTGGAGCACCGGCAACGCGACGTCCTGGTTGTTGATCGAGATCCTCCGGTCGGCCGTGTACTCCAGCACGATCTGGCTGCTGTCGGTCGCAGCCTGCTGGGACCCCTGCGTCTCGAGCGGCAGGTTGATGTCGAGCCCCCGCTGGTTCAACGGCAGGGCGGCCAGAAAGATGACGATCAGCACCAGCAGCACGTCGATGAACGGCGTGATGTTGATCTCGGAGTTCGCCTCAGCCTTCGTGACCTGAACGACGGTCTCGGCGCCATGATGCTTGCGTGCCATCGACTAGCCTCCCGCGGCTCCCCGCAGCCTCCGTTCGGTCACGAGACCGATGTCCTCGATGCCGGCGCGCTGCAACCGGTCGAGCACGTCCATGACCTCGCCATAACGGGCGCCCTGGTCGGCCTTGATGAGCACGATCCGCTCCAGCTTGCGGTCGAGGGCCCGCTGCACGGCAGCCAGCAGCTGGCTCTCTTCGGTCATCTGATTGTCGACGTAGAACCGTCCGGACGCATCCACATGCAGCACCGTGTTGGCATCGTTGTCCGGTTTCTCGACCGTGTTGGACGCCACCGGGAGCGTCACCGCAACGCCGGCCTGCAGCAGGGGCGCGATCAACATGACGATGATCAGCAAAACCAGCATGACGTCGGCCAGCGGCGTCACGTTGATCTGCGAGTTAAGTGCACCCTTGTCCCCGCCAACATCCATTCCCATGGGTGAATCCTCCGGCAGACGGCGTTGGAGTTACGACTTCTTGATGAAGTAGTCCACGAGCTCGGACGACGAATTGTCCATCTCGACGTTGAAGTACTCGATGCGCCCGGTCAGGTAGTTGTAGAACCACACCGCCGGGATGGCCACGAACAGCCCGATGGCGGTGCCGACCAGTGCCTCCGAGATGCCGCCCGAAACCGCGCCGAGTCCGCCCGAGCCGGTCTGCGCGATACCCTGGAACGCGTTGATGACGCCGATCGTGGTCGCCAGCAGGCCGACGAACACGGCGGTCGACCCGATGGTCGCGAGGAATCCCAGCCCCTTCTTCAGATCGGCGGCGGTCAGCGCGGACGCGCGCTGAATGGCGCGCCGAACGCTGTCGACGACGTCGTCCTTGTCGAGCTGCACGCCGGTGTCCTGCTGGAACTGGTACTCCTGGAGGCCCGCCAGGACGACCTTCGCCAGGTGGCTGTACTTGAAGTTCTTCGACTGCGAGACGGCGATGCCTTCCTTCAGCTTGCTGTCCTTGAGATGCTTGGCCACCTGCGGCGCGAAGGCCTTGGACTGTTTCTGGGCCTGGAAGAACGTAAAGATCCGCTCGAAGAAAACGCCGACGGAGATCATCGACATCACCGCGAGCACGCCCATCAGCAGCTTGACCATCAGGCTCATCTGTTCCCACATTTCGAGCAAATCCATCTGAATCCTCCTCGGACCACCAGATTTCAGGGCGAAGTGCAAACGCCGGAACAGGCGGTTCCGGCGCTCAACCTATTGCAACGTGAAGTTCACCGTCACCGTCATGATGACCGGCACCGGCAAGCCGTTCAGCAACGTCGGCGTGTACTCCCACTGCCGCACCGCGTTGATGGCCGCCTCGTCGAGCAGCGGGACTGAGCGCAACACCTTGACCTCGGTCACCCGGCCGCTCGGCCCGATGACGGCCTCGAGAATGACGATCCCCTGCACGCGGGCCGACTGGGCGACAGGAGGGTAAACGGGTGGCACGTCCTTCGTCTTCGTCGGTGGCGAAATGTTGCCGCCCACGCGCACCGGCTCCGCGGGCGGCGGCGGCGGCGGCGGCGCCTCGGGCAGCCCCCCGACGATGCCGCCCACGACACCACCTGCGATGCCTCCTTCAACGCCGCCCACGTTCGACAGATCGAATCCGGTCTCCTGGACAATGCTGTCAGGAGCCACGACGGGCGCGGCGTCCGGGTTGACGTCCACGACCGGCGGCGGCTCCGCTGCCGCCGGCGTGGGTGGTGGCGGTGGCGGTGGCGGTGGCGGTGGCGGCGGCGGTGCAGCCACGAACGCCATCATCGTCGCGGGCGTCGGCAATGCATCGACTGCCATCAGCGGAACGATGACGACAGCAGCAATGGTCACCACGTGCGCCACGATGGACAGGGGCACGGTATACCACTTCCGCGACCCCACTCTGATCGTGGGATTTGCGATCTCACCGAACATTTGACCGGCTGCCACCGATACCCTCCTCACCCTGCGCGACGCGTGGGTGCTGCCTCGAAAGAGCGTCGATTATAGGCACGGGTTCAAACGAGTGTCAACGCAGTACGGCAGCCCTCGCCGCGGGCCGCATGGCCGTGAACCGTTTCGCGACGAACATGCGTGAAATCAGGAGGTTGCACCTTGCCGCCCGGCCCTGTCCGGCAGCATCCTGCCGGCCACCAGCAGGCGCTCGCGCGTCGGTTCCCGGCGCGGCCGACCGAAGCCGCGTCGGCCGTCACGAAAGGTCACGACATCCAGGCCACCACCAGGGGCGCAAAGATCACGGCGACGACACTCATCAGCTTGATCAGGATATTCAGGCTCGGACCCGACGTATCCTTGAACGGATCCCCCACCGTGTCGCCGATGACCGCCGCCTTGTGCGGCTCGGAGCCCTTGCCGCCGTGATGCCCTTCCTCGATGTACTTCTTGGCGTTGTCCCAGACGCCGCCTGCGTTGGCCATCATCAGCGCCATCAGGACACCGGTGACGAGGGCGCCGGCCAGCAGCCCGCCCAGCCCGGAGATGCCCAGCAGAAAGCCGGCCGCCACCGGGGCGAGCACCGCGATGAGCCCCGGCACCACCATCTCGCGGATGGCCGACCGGGTCGAGATCTCCACACAGCGCGCCGAGTCGGGCTCTGCGTCGCCCGCGAGCAGTCCCTCGATTTCCTTGAACTGCCGACGCACCTCCTCGATCATGTCGTTCGCCGACCGGCCGACGGCGTTCATCGTGAGCGCCGAAAACAGGAAGGGCAGCATGCCCCCGAGCAGCAGCCCCAGCAGCACGTTCGGGTTGTCGAGCGCGAGGTCGAGCAGGCGCGGCTCGAACGCGGCAGGTCCGCCCGCCTCCGCGATTGCCGCGTCGGCAGTCGCACGGAACGTGCTGAACAGCGCAAGCGCCGTCAGCGCCGCCGAGCCGATGGCGAAGCCCTTCCCCATGGCCGCCGTCGTGTTGCCGACCGCGTCGAGCGCGTCGGTTCGCTCACGGACGGACGCGTCGCACCCGCTCATCTCCGCTATACCGCCCGCGTTGTCCGCGACAGGCCCGTAGGCATCGACGCCGAGGCTGATGCCGAGCGTCGAGAGCATCCCCACCGCGGCAATCGCGATCCCGTACAGCTCAGCCTGCGAGTAGCTGAAATAGATCGCGAGGCAGATGACGAGGATCGGCAGAGCGCACGAGAGCATCCCGACCCCGAGGCCCGCGATGATGTTCGTGGCCGGACCGGTCTCCGACTGCTGCGCGATGCTGTGTGCGGGAGGCTTGTCCTTGCCGGTGTAGTACTCGGTGATCTGACCGATCAGCACGCCCGCCGCGACACCGGCGACCACACACCAGAGAATGGCCGCCGGGATGTCGAGGAGCACGATGAGGGCGCCGGCGCCCACGAAGACGAGCGCTGATGCCACGAGCAGCCCGCGGTGGAGCGCGCTGCCGATTCTGGTCTCGTCGTCGGTGTTGACGACGAAAGTGCCCAGAATGGACGCGACGATGCCCATGCCGGCGAGCAGGATCGGGAAAATGACCAGCCGCGACTGCAGCGCCTCGAACGCCGCCTCGTCGACGCCCCACAGCGCGGCCGCCGAGGCCGCCCCCAGCGCCCAGGCGAGCGCGATGGAGGAAATGATGCTGCCGACGTACGACTCGAACAAGTCGGCGCCCATGCCCGCGACGTCACCGACGTTGTCCCCCACGTTGTCGGCGATGGTGGCCGGGTTGCGCGGATCGTCCTCGGGGATCCCGGCCTCGACCTTGCCGGAAAGGTCCCCCGCCACATCGGCGGCCTTCGTGTAGATGCCGCCACCCACGCGGGCGAACAGGGCGATGGACGACGCGCCGAGCGAGAAGCCGAACAACGATTCGACAGCGCTTGCGCCGGCGCCCTGCAACCCACCGTACGCATAGTAGAGCGCGGCGATGCCGAACGTGCCGAGCGCAACGACGGTCAGGCCCATTACCGCGCCACTGGAGAACGCCACGCGCAGCGCGCTCGAGAGGCTGGTCGTCGCGGCATGCGTCGTCCGCACCGCCGCACTCGTCGCGGTCCGCATACCAATCCACCCGGCGCTCGCCGACAATAGGGCGCCGACCAGGAAGGCGATACCGGTCAGCCATGAGTTCCCGGGCAGGAACGCCACCAGGATGACGAACATGATGGCCACGAAGCCCGCCAGGACGGTGTACTCCGTCCGCAGGAAGGCCATGGCGCCGGCCCGGATGAGCGCGGCGATCCGCTGCATCGTATCGGTGCCGGGATCCCGGCCGCCGATGGTACGTATCAGATAGTAGGCGAAGAGTGCCGAGGCAATCGGCGCCCCCCAACCCAACACGAAGAAGAGCTGCTGTTCCATTCGCACCTCAACGCGGGCGACTCACCGGCCGCAACCAAACGGGAGAGCGTACCAACCCGCATTTCCTGCTGTCAAGACGCGGGGGGGGCGGCACCGGTCGGGCCGCCGCTGTCGATGCGGAGCTGCGCGGACAGCGCCATGCCGCCGGTCAGGAATATCTGCACGCCCTCCTGGACGCTCAGGTCCGGATACGACACTACGGATGACTCGTAGACGTGGATGTCGCCGAAATAAATGTGGTTCGTCGGCACGTAGACCGCCACCAGATCCTCGGCGCCCTGGCCGCGATCCAGCGCGAACTGCTTCGTCAGGAAGCCCAGCACAAGGCCGCGCCGCGGGTCGTCGACGAGTACGACCTGCTTGAAGCCCATCCGGCTGTCGGGCGAAAAGGCGGCCACCAGTTGCTTTACCGGTACGTAGACCGCCCGAAAGACCGGCAGCCGCATGAGGTACGCCTCGCCCCGCGTAAGCAGGCGGCTGCCCAGCACGTTGGTCGCGAACACCCCGACGAACAGCACGGACACCAGCAGCGTCGCGAGCCCCAGTCCGGGTACTTCGCGGCCGATCCACCGGGCGTAGGCCGGGCTCATGACGCCGTCGATGAACTGGAAGAGCCACACGAAAGCCGCCACGGTGATGATCAACGGCACCGTGACGACGAAGCCGGCAATCAGGCTGCGACGAAGCCACTGCATCGGTTCCTCCTGGCGGGCGCCTCACGACCCGGCCGCCCGGAAGAAGACCGCGCCCGCGAGCACAAGCCGGTAGACGGCGTACGGATCCAGCGACCGCCGCGAGACGGACTGAATGAAGTAGCTTATCGTGAGATAGCCCACGACCGCGGACGAGACGCCCCCGATCGCCATCAGGACGATGCCGCCGGACGGGACCCCCGCCGCCACGAGGTCGAGCGTCGCGCCGGCGCCCGCGGCCATGATCGCGGGAATCCCGAGCAGGAAGGCGAACCGGGCGGCGCGCTCGCGGCGCAGGCCGAAGAGCATGGCCACGGTCAACACCGCTCCAGACCGCGAGACGCCCGGCACCAGCGCCGCGGCCTGCGCGGCCCCGAGCCCCAGCGCCTCCCACGGTCCCAGCGTAGTCTCGCTGCGGGTGCGGGTACGCAGGCGCTCGGCCACGAGCATTGCGACGGCGCCCGCGGCCAGGGCGACGCCGGCTACACCGGCGGTGCGCAGCGACCCTGTGACGACGTCGGCCGCCGCCAGTCCGACCACCGCGACCGGCACGCTGCCGATTGCAATCGCCCGTAACAGAACGGCGTCGGTGCCGTCACCGAGCCAGGCGCGCGGCAGCGCGGCTGTCGCCGCCAACCCCGCCACGTCGCGGCGGAAGTAGACGAGCACCGCCAGCAGCGTGCCGACGTGGCAGGCGACATCGAACGCCGCGGCGAAACGCGGTTCGAGCTCCCACCCCAGAAAGGTGCGCGCCAGGATGAGGTGGGCCGAGCTCGAGATCGGCAGGAACTCGGTCAGCCCCTGCACGACACCCAGCAGCGCGGCCTGCAGCGCGGTCAACGCAGGTCGGTCAGGAGGCGCGCGCGCGGCGTCCCTGGCGTTTCGAGCGCGGCCGTGGCGGCGCCTGCGCGGTCGCCGCCGGATGAGGGTACCGCTGCGCCGCGCGCCGCTGGGTGATCAGGATCGCGATCGAGGCCGCGATGAAGATGGTCGAGTACGTGCCGCTGATGACGCCGACGAGCATCGTGAAGGCGAAGCCGCGCAGCACCTCCCCACCGAAGACGTACAGCGCCGCCACAGCGAACCCGGTCGTGCCCGATGTGATGAACGTCCGGGCCAACGTCTGGTTGATGCTCCGGTTCACCAGCTGGTCGAACTGATCCCGCCGCATGACGCGCAGATTCTCGCGAACGCGGTCGAACACGACAATCGAGTCGTTCACCGAATACCCGGTGATGGTCAGCATCGCCGCCACCACGTTCAGCGAGAGCTCGTAGCCGAAGAACATCAGGAGCGACACCGTAACCATGATGTCGTGCGCTACGGCGACGATGGCGCCGACCCCGAAGCTGAATCGGAACCGCAGGCCGATGTACAGAAGGATGCCGGCCATGGCGAACACGAAGGCCTGGATCCCGCGCTGGCGCAGCTCCTGGCCGATCACGGGACCGACCAGCTCCTGGCCGACGACCTCGAAGCCACCGACAGCGCTGTTGCGGAGGGCCGTCCGCACCGCCTCGGCCCCCTCCTCGAGGCTCGTTCCCACCTCGGGTCCGGTCTGCGGCAGGCGCACCATCATCTGGCTCGCGTCCGCCGCGCCGTACTGCTGCACGACCTTCTCGCCTTCGACCGACGCGAGCGCAGCGCGCACCGCATCCTCGGTGACCGGCTCCTCGAACTCGATCACGATCAGCGTGCCGCCCGAGAAGTCGATGCCGAGCGGCAGCCCCCCGCGGACGATCAGCAGGGTCACGCCGCCAGCGATGATGAGCAGCGAGAGCGCGAGGGCTTGCCAGCGCCAGGCGATGAAATCGAAGTTCGGTTGCTTGCGAAAAAGCTGCACCCGTGTTCTCTCCTCCTCCTGCCCGATCGAAACTCAGATGCTCAGTGCGGCCGCCCGGCGGCGGCCGAGGAACACCTCGAACATGGTGCGCGACACGAAGACCGCGGTGAAGACGTTCGAGACGAGACCGATGGCGAGCGTGGTCGCGAATCCCCGGATCGGACCCGACCCGAACTGGAACAGGAACGCTGCCGCGATGAGCGACGCGACGTGCGTGTCCAGAATCGTGAGCAGGACGCGATCGAATCCGGCCGCGACCGCCGCCCTGACCCCCTTTTCGGAGCGCAGCTCCTCCTTGATGCGCTCGAAGATCAGGACGTTGGAGTCGACGCCGATGCCAATCGTCAGGATGAGCCCCGCGATCCCCGGCAGCGTGAGCACCGCGCCGACGTAGGCCATGAATCCCATCAGGATCAGCAGGTTCATCGCCACCGCTACGATGGCGTTGACGCCGGCGCGCCGGTAGTAGAACAGCATGAAGACGGCCACGGCGAGCAGACCGGCCACCGACGCGGCGACGCCCGCCCGAATCGAGTCGGCGCCGAGAGTCGGGCCGACCGTCCGCTCCTCCAAGTAGGTGAGCGACGCGGGCAGCGCACCGGAGCGCAGCACCAGCGACAGGTCCGCCGCCTCCTGCTGGCTGAACGTCCCCGTGATGCGACCCTCGGCGTTGATCCGGCTCTGGATCTGCGGCGCGGTCTGGACGCGCCCGTCGAGAATGATCGCCAGGTTGCGCCCGATGTTCTGTCCGGTCACGTCGCCGAACTTGCGCGCCCCCTCGCTGTTGAACGAGAAGCTGACAGCCGGCTGGTTGAACTCGTCCAGCGCCGGCCGCGCGTTGCGGAGATCCCGCCCGGTGACCGCCGCCACGCGCCGCACGAGGTAGTAGGCCGCGCCCGCGGGCCCGCCGGAATCGAGCACGTCCGAGATGCCGGAGACGACCTCCATCTCGGGCGGAACCACCCCGTTGCGAGTCTCGAGCAGCGCCTCCCGCGACACCGCGGGCCCGTCTTCGACGATCTTGAGCTCGAGCAGCGCGGTGTTGCGAATGATTTCCTTCGCGCGCGCCACGTCGGACACGCCCGGCAGCTGGACCAGGATCTGATACCCGCCGACGCTGTACGGGGCCACGATGGGCTCTGCCACGCCAAGCTCGTTGACGCGCCGCTCAATCGTCTGGAGGGCCTGACGTACCGCTTCGTCGCGCAACGTGCTCTCGATCGGCGCGCGCATCGTGTAGGTGTACACGCCGCCGGCGCCAACTTCCCGATCGTAGGTCGCCGTCAGCTGGGTTTCCGCGATGTCGCGGAATTCCGCGTCCCGTTCCGGCGGCACGCCTTCCACGCGGATGGTGGTGGGCTCGACGGCTACGACCGAGGCGGTCGTGATGCCCTGTAGCTCGAGCTGCTCGCCGAGCTGCTCGGCCGCGGTTTCCGACTCCACGCGCAACGCGTCATCCGTCTGCACCCGCAGCACCATGTGCACGCCGCCTTCGAGATCGAGGCCCAGGCGGATGCGCTCCTCGGGCGGATAGATGGCCAGCGCAGACAGCGCGGCCACGACGACGACCGTGACCAGCTTCCATTGAACGTTCTGCTTCATGCGCATCACCTCCCTGGCGCCCTGCCGGCCGGACGTCCGGCGGCTCCCGGTGCAACCCGAAGTCTCGTCAACGGCACCCGCCCGGCGGACCGCCGGCACCGGGAACGCTCCGGATGATCGCTCGGCCGCCGGCCGAGATCGGATGCACCCGATCCGGGACCACGCCGTGCCTCGTGCTGCGAGCGGCTACGATCCACCGGATTCCGGCACGACGGGCTCCTGGCCCTGATAGCCGCCGATGGCCGCCCGGGAGATCTCGATCCGCACCTTGTCCGCGACCTGAACATGGACCGAGCGCTCCCCCATCTTCGAGATGACCCCATGGATGCCGCTCGTCGTCACGATTCTGTCCCCCACCTTCAGGTTCGCCTGAAAGCTCTGCACCTTCCGTTGGCGGCGCCGCATCGGCAGCAGGATGATGAAGTAGAAGATGGCGAGTATCAGCGCGAACGGCAGGAACTGCACCAGCAGCGGGGGCGACTGCCCCGCAGGCTGCGCCATCGCCAGGATGGTCGTGAAGCGATCGATGGTCATCGAGGTCGCGGGATCCCACCACCGCCGGGCCGTGGCCGACGGGAGAACGTACGGCGGAAATTCTGTCTGAACGTTTCGAACGAACCCAGCATTATAGCCTCACCAATCCGCCTCATGGTGTCAAGGTAGAAGTGCAGGTTGTGCAGCGTGTTGAGCGTGGCGGCGTTGATCTCGTTCGCCAGGTGCAGATGCCGCAGGTAGGCCCGCGAGAAATGCCGGCAGGTGTAGCAGGCGCACGCCGGGTCGGGCGGGCGCTCGTCGGCCGCGTACCGGGCCCCACGGATGTTGATGCGCCCCGTGCTCGTGAGAAACTGGCCGTTGCGCGCGTTGCGCGTCGGGACGACGCAGTCGAACAAGTCGATTCCGCGGCCCACCATCTCCACCAGATCGTCAGGCAGGCCGACACCCATGAGGTAGCGCGGACGATCGGCCGGCAGCAGCCGCGCTGCGCCGCCCGCCACGTCGTACATCACGTTCGACGGCTCGCCGACGCTCAGTCCGCCGATGGCGTAGCCGTCGAAGCCGATGGACAGCGTCTCGTGCACGTGGCGCTCCCGCAGGTCCGGGAACACGCCGCCCTGGATGATGCCGAACTGCGCCTGTCCCTGGTTGGTCAGGCCGCCGTCGCCGCCTGCGCGCAAGTGGAGGAACCGCTCGCGCGAACGGCGGCCCCAGCGCGCCGTCAGCTCCATCGATCGCCGGGCGGCATCGCGGGTCACCGGGTAGGGCGTGCATTCGTCGAAGGCCATGGCGATGTCGGATCCCAAACGCGCCTGAATTTCCGTCGCCTTCTCGGGGGTCAACAGATGCCTGGCCCCGTCGATATGGGACTGGAAGCAGGCGCCCTGCTCGCTGATCGTGCGCCGCCGGGCCAGGCTGAACACCTGGTAGCCGCCGCTGTCGGTGAGCAGAGGGCCCGACCAGCCGGTGAAGCGATGGAGACCGCCCGCATCGGCAATGAGCGCATCACCCGGCCGAAGAAACAGATGGTAGGTGTTGGCCAGGATGATCTCTGTCCCCAGGTCGAGGAGGTCGCGGTGGGTGACGGCCTTGACTGCGCCGGCGGTGCCGACCGGCATGAACGCGGGCGTCTGCACCACGCCGTGCGGCGTCCTGAGCTCGCCGCGACGCGCCAGACCATCGGTGTGGCTCACGTGAAACTCGAGCGCGTCGGGCATTGCGGTATACTAGGCTATCCTCCTTTCGCTCTCCGCCTCACGACCTGGGAGCCCCTGGTGAAGCGCGCACGGGTCGGTGTCGTCTACGGCGGGCGCTCGAGCGAGCATGAGGTCTCGCTGGCTTCCGCCGCGGCCGTCATCGCGCACCTCGACCCCGCGCGGTACGAGCCCGTACCCATCCACATCGGCAGGGACGGCCGCTGGTCGCTCACGGACACCCCCCCCGCGCCGCGGCCGGTGGCCGAGACGATTGCGTCCGCGCGGGCGACCGGGGGCGCGACGCCGCCACGGGCCGAGCGGCGCGACGCGGTCTTTCTGGCCCAGCCCTCGGACGCGCAGGTGCTGACGCTGCGGCCGGGCCTCGAGGCAGCCGCCGCGGGCGCGCGCGCGGAGATCGCCCTGCTCGCGCTGGACGTGATCTTCCCCGTCGTTCACGGTCCGTACGGCGAGGACGGCACACTGCAAGGCCTGCTCGAACTCGCCAACGTGCCCTACGTCGGGGCGGGTGTGCTCGGGTCGGCTGCGGCCATGGACAAGGCCGTGGCCAAGACACTGTTCGCGGCTCGCGGACTGCCCATCGTGCGGCACCTGGTCGTGCCGGCAGGGCGTTGGGACACCGACGCGGCGGCCGTGCTCGACGACATCGCCGGCCGACTGACGTGGCCGCTGTTCGTCAAACCGGCCAATCTCGGGTCGAGTATCGGCATCTCGAAGGTCGGCACGCGCCCGGAACTCGGGCAAGCCATCGACAAGGCGCGTCGTTTCGACCGCAAGATCGTGGTCGAGGAAGCCGTTCCGGACGCGCGCGAGATCGAATGCGGCGTGCTCGGCAACGATGTGCCGGAGGTCTCGGTACCGGGGGAGATCCTGCCGGCCGGCGAGTTCTACGACTACGAGTCCAAGTACGTGGACGAACGCTCCACCTGCGTCATCCCGGCCGAGTTGACGGCCGAGCAGGCCCGCGACGTGCGCGCGCTGGCCGGCGAGGCGTTTCGCGCCCTCGACGGGGCCGGGATGGCGCGTGTGGACTTTCTCCTGGCGCGCGGGACGGGTCGCCTCCACCTGAACGAGGTGAACACCATTCCCGGCTTCACCACGATCAGCATGTACGCCAAGCTCTGGGAGGCCTCGGGGCTGGACTATCCGCGGCTGCTGGAGCGGCTGGTCGAGCTTGCGCTGGAGCGGCACGCCGACAAGCAGCGTCTGCGCACCAGCCTGGACTGACGCCGGCCCGGGGTGCCAAGCGGAGCCGCCGAACGTCGCCTGACGGCTCCGCTTGGCGCCCAACGAGTCCTGCCACGAGTCTACGCCGTTCTACGGTGCAGACTCCCGGTCCTGCGACTCGCTGCCGTCCCAGACGCGCACCCGCTCGATCGAATCGCCCGGACGGAGCGCGTCGACGACCTCCATGCCCGCTATCACACGGCCGAACGCCGTGAACCGGCCATCGAACTGCGGCTGCGGCGCGCGCGTGATGAAGAACTGGCTGCCGGCAGTGTCCTCCCAATCGAGCGCCATCCCTACCGTCCCGCGCAGGAACGGCAATTGGTTGATCTCGTCGCGGAGCGTGTAGCCGGGGCCGCCCTCGCTGTCGCCCCGCGGGTCGCCGCTCTGGACGACGTAGTTGGTCACGACGCGGTGGAACGTCAGCCCGTCGTAGAAGCCCCTGCGCGCGAGCCGGATGAAGCTGTCCACCGTGAGCGGCGCGTCGAGAACCGCGAGTTCGATCTGGATGGTGCCCCGCTCCGTCTCGATGTACACGTGCGGCGACACCGGAGGCTCGACGAGGTGCGGCGCAGCGTAGTCCGTGCCGCGATCCGGAGCCGGTCGAATGCGCGCGTCGTGGTCCTCGTCGGGTGCGATCCGATCCAGCCACCTAACTGCCCTGACCCGGACCGCCCAGTCGCGGTCGGCAAGTCCCTCCGTCAGTACCTCGCGGGCTAGCGGTCCACCCACCGCGGCCAGCGCGTCGATGATCGCCGCGCGCGCCAGGTATGACGGATCGTCGCGCGCTGCGACGTAGGCCGCGCGGAGACGCTCGGCCGCCTCGGGCGGTCCGACCTCGCTCAGCAAGCGCGCGGCGGTCGTGCGCACGACGACGTCGTCGCTCGCGAGGTGGTCGACGAGGATCGACCCGACGTCAGGTGCATCCAGCTCGACCAGCGCCGCCAGCACGCTGGGAACGACGCGCTGATCGGCGTCGGCCAGCATCTCGGCGAGTCGCGGCACCGCCACGCTCGGTTCGGCGTGGGCCAGCGCATCGGCCAGCGCGGCGCGCACGCGCCAGTCGGGGTCCGGATCCAGTCCGGAGAGCACGAGCAGGAACATCTCGGAATCGGCTTCCGCCAGCGCCCGCAACGCCGCGGCGCGCAGGGGCGGCCAGGCATCACTCAGCAGCTCCACAGCCACGTCGAAGACGACCGGGCGCCCACGCAGGGCCTCGAGCACATCGCGGCGCAGCACCGGGTCGAGGCCCGGAGTCACCGCGAAGCGCCGCAGCGCCTCGGTGGCCGGCTCGGTCTCGTAGCGGCCCAGCGCCCGCATCGCGGACGCTAGGACCTCGGTATCGCGTCGGCGCGGGTCGAGCAGGTCGATGAGCGCTTCGACCGCCGCGGGGATGCCGAGCGCACCCAGACCCTCGGCCGCCAGGGCGACGCCGAAGCGGCCCTGCACGCCGGCCAGAGTGACGAGCGCCTCGACCGCACGGGCATCGTCCACCCGCGCCAGCGCGTACGCCACAGGCCACCACCAGAGTAGCGGCTGGCCGTCGGGCTGCAGCACGGTGGCGGCCAGCGGCTCGAACGCGCGAAGGTCTGCCAGCGCGTAGAGCCCGAGACGGAATGCCTCGACCTCGGGCGCCAGGGGATGCGAGAGGTCCTCCGGATCGAGCTCGAATGCCGTGACGAGGTGGCGCTGCACCAAACCGCCGACGGCAGCGGCGGCACCAGGCACGCCGAGCCGCCCCAGCGCCTCCGCTGCCCGGCCCTGCACGAGGGGTGAGGGATCATCGAGCGCCAGCAGCAACGGCCCGGCCGCCGACTCGTCCCCGAGCAAACCGAGGGCGAACGCCGACATCTGGCGCACCTCGGGCTCGGCGTCGCCGAGCGTCGCAACCAGGGGGGCGACGCCTTCCGGACGCCCGACGCGACCGATTGCCAGGGCCGCCCGCCGACGCACGCGGGGCGCGGGGTCGGTCAACAATGCGACGAGGTCGGGCCGCGCGAGGGGGGGCAGGGCAGCGGCCGGTGCGGTCGCGGCGTCGACCGGCGGCGCCGGATCGCGCAGCACGCGCTGGTCCTCGAGGCGCAGTATCCACGCCAGCTTGTCGGCCAGCGTCGGCGGCCGAACCGGCGCGACGCGCGGCCCGCCGCCGCATGCGGCAAGCGTCCCGAGCGCCAGCAACAGAGCGGCCAAACCCGCACAGCGGGCCCGCGGGCTGGGCCGGATCGCCGCGCGAACCGCCGCCAGGGGACCAGCCACGCGCCATGGTAGCACGCGCCGCGGGACTGCCGGCAGCCCATGGAGAAACCCTGCGTCGCACCCGGACTGGCGAAGTGCCGGACTGACAAGGCGTGACGAAGAAGCCTGGCGGGCATATGCGACCCGGCTGAAGAACGGTCGCGGTCCTTTCCTACTACTACTACGGGATGCAGCGACCGTCGAATGCAGCGGGACCCTTCGCTGCAGGCTGCTATACTCCGCTGCATCTTGGACTTCCGCTACCTGGCGATAGAGGGTCCCATCGGCGTGGGCAAGACCGTCCTCGCCCGGCACCTCGGGCTCAGGCTCGACGCCGCAACCATCCTGGAAGAGACGGACAACCCCTTCATCGCGGACCTGTACAGCGGCCGGCCGGGAGCGGCGTTCCAGGCCCAGTTGTTCTCGCTGCTCGCCCGCCACCGGCAGCAGGCGGAGCTGCGCCAGACCGATCTGTTCAGCCAGGTCACGATCTCGGACTATCTTTTCGACAAGGACAAGATCTACGCCTATCTGAACCTGGACGACAACGAGCTCTTCATCTACCAGAGGCTCTACGACCTGCTGGCGGCGGACGTCGTCGCTCCCGACCTGGTCGTCTATCTCCAGGCCACTTCCGACGTGCTGCGCCGACGCGCCCGGCACCGGCGCCAGCGCGACGCGACCGCTGCGTTGCCCGACGACGACTATCTCGGCGAGCTGAACGATGCCTACAACCACTTCTTCTTCCACTACAGCGATACGCCGCTGCTCGTGGTGGAGACGTCGCAGCTCGCATTCGATTGGGACGCCGCGGCCATGGACGACCTCGTTAGACAGTTTCGGGACATGGGCCGGGGCACGCGCTACTACGTGCCCCGGACCGGGCACACGTAGTGCCGGGTTGTTCAGTCGCCGGAGCGCCGTGAACTGGTTCAACAAGGCCCGCACGGTGCTGGCCCGACTCGACTGCGCGCGGCGGCCCCGCGTGGCGGTGGCCGTAGCCGCACCAGCCGGTTTACCGGCGCGGAGCGTGGCTGCCAGACCGCTGCCATGACGAGTGCCCCGCACAGCTCGATCGACTACCTCTTCAGCCTCGAGCAGTTCGGCGTCAAGCTCGGCCTCGACAACATCCGGACCCTGCGCGCAGCCCTGGGCTATCCCGACCGGTCCTTCCGTTCGATCATCGTCGCCGGCACCAACGGCAAGGGCTCGGTGGCCGCCATGCTCGAGAGCGCCCTGCGCGCGGCGGGCTACCGCACGGGACGCTTCACGTCCCCCCACTTCGTCGCGCTCGAGGAGCGTTTCGCCGTGGCCGGACGGGCGGTCGCCCGCGAGAGTCTCGCGGCGGAGGCTGGGCGCCTGCGGGTGGTGGTCGAACGCCTGCTCGACGACGGCCGGCTGGCGGCGCCGCCGACCTTCTTCGAGGCAACCACCGCGATTGCACTATCGCTGTTCCACCGGCAGCGGGTGGCGGTGGCTGTGCTCGAGGTCGGGATGGGCGGGCGGTTCGACGCCACGAACGTCGTCTCGCCGATCGCGGTGGCGATTCCATCCATCGATCTCGACCACCAGCAGTTCCTCGGCACCACGCTGTCCGACATCGCGCGCGAGAAGGCCGGGGTCATCAAGCCCGGCGCGCTGGTCGTGGTCGGCGAGACGAAACCGGATGCGGTTGCGGTGTTCCGACGCGCCTGCCGGGAGCGGGGCTGCCGCCTGATCGAACCGCTGCGCGAGGTGGCATCCGGGGTGGCGCTGCGTGACGGGTGGACGGAATTGACACTGGCGACGCCCCGGCGCCGCTACGGGCCATTGCGGCTGAGCCTGCAAGGTCGCCACCAGGCGCACAATGCGGCCGTCGCGGTGCGCGTCCTCGAAGAGCTGCGCGGCTACGGGCTGCGCGTCGCCGACGACGCCGTTCGTGAAGGGTTGGCGGGCACCCGCTGGCGGGGGCGCATCGAGGTGGTCCGTGTCGACGAACGCCGCCGCATCGTACTGGACGCGGCCCACAACGTCGCCGCCGCCGCGGCATTCGCAGCCTACGTCAACGAGCGGTGGTCGCGGGGCATGCCGCTGCTGTTCGCGGCACTCCGTGACAAGGACGTCGGCGGGATGGCACGCGCGCTCGGGTCGGCAGTCACGGCCGCGATCTGCCCGCCGCTGGCCAGCCCGCGCGCCCTGTCGCCGGACGCGGTGATCGCCAGGATGCGGGCGGCGCGGCCGGATCTGAGCGTGGTCGCAGCCCCGTCGCCCCGGGCGGCACTCGAGACGGCCTGGCGCCGCAGCGACCTCATCGGGGCGGTCGGATCCACGTACCTGGTCGGCGAGCTGCTGGCCGAGCCGGCGTTGCAGGCGCCGAAAGGCGAATGGTATCCTTCGAGCGTCCGGTCCGGATGATCCGTCTTGCCTGCATCGTCTGCCTGTGGCTCGCCTGCGCGTCCGGAGGCGTGCAGGCCCAGTTGCTTCCCGCCCTGCCCTTCAACTCCCGGCAGTTTCGCATCGAGCAGCTCGGCGACAATCACGTACGCCTGACGGGCGAGGTGGAGATCACGGACGACGCCTATCGGTTCTTCGCCGATCAGGTCGACGTGTACCTCGACGAGTCGCGGCTGGTGGCGGTCGGCAACGTGGTGTACGCGGGCGAGGGCGACCGGGTGTCCGGCGACCGCGCGGAGTTCAACACGGATGACCGCACGGCGACGTTCTACAACGCCTCCGGCTCGGTCACGCTCGGCGAGGCGCTGATCGAGCGCAGCATGTTCGGCACCCAGGAGCCGGACATGCTCTTCTACGGCGAGGTGATCGAAAAGCTCGGGCCACGCAGCTATCGGCTGACCCGTGGCGGGTTCACGAGCTGCGTTCAGCCGACCCCGCGCTGGCAAATGACCGCCTCGACACTCACCCTCGACCTCGACTCGCACGCGCTGCTCAGGAATTCGGTTCTCGAAGTCAAGGGCGTGCCGGTGCTGTACCTCCCGTTCATGTACTACCCGATCCCGGAGGAAGACCGGGCGACCGGCTTCCTGATGCCCACCTACGGCGCCTCGACGTTTCGCGGACAGAGCCTGAGCAACGCGTTCTTCTGGGCCGTAAACCGCAGCCAGGACGCCACCTTCTACCACGACTGGTTTCCCCGCGCCGGCCAAGGCCGCGGCGCGGAGTACCGCTACACGCGCGGCGGGGGCTCACAGGGCCGGCTGCAGGCCTACTTCCTGAGCGAGCGCGAGACGAACCTGACCGTGGGCGGCGTGGAACGGGAGTTTCCCTCGCGTCAGAGCTACGAGCTGCGGGGTAACGCCCGCCACCGGCTGGCACCCAACCTGTCCGTCCGGGGCCGGATCGACTACTTCTCGGACGTGACGGTGCAGCAGCAGTACCAGACCAACATCCTCGAAGCATCGAGCCGCGAACGCAGCATGAGTGCCAACGTGGCCGGCGCGTGGGGGCTGTACCAGCTCAACGGCACGTTCGAGATGAACGAGACGTTCTTCGGCGACCGCGAGTCGACGCTCTGGGGCGCCGGCCCGCGCGTGACCTTCGACCAAAGCCAGCGCCAGGTGCTTTCCGCGCCCGTCTACTTCTCGTTCCGGTCCGAGTACGCGCACCTGCTGCGCAGCTCGACGGTCGACATCAATCCTTTCACCGATGAGATCGTGCCGGGCTTGACTGAGATCACGCTCGACTCGGGGCTCGATCGATTCGACGTCAATCCGGTCCTCCAGATCCCGTTTTCGCGCTGGCCCTTCCTGAGCATCGACTCGTCGGTGTCCTGGCGCGGTACGTACTGGACCGAGCGCCTCGATGTGGGCGCGGGGCCATCGAGGGGCTCGCCCGCGCTGCTCGACGAAGGCATCGGCCGCGGGTTCTTCAACCTGCAGTCGCAGATCACGGGCCCGAGCTTCGTCAAGGTGTGGGACACCCCTGACAGCGGGTACGCGGAGCGGATGAAGCACGTCATCGAGCCGTGGATCGTCTTGCAGCGGACGACCGCGGTCGACGATTTCGACCGCATCGTGCAGCTGGAGGCGACGGACGCCATCCCCGGCAACGTCACCCACATCCGCTACGGGGTGAACAACCGGTTGTACGCCCGCCGCAACGAGGGCAATCAGGCATCCGCCGCGCGGGAAATCCTCAGCGTCATCGTCTCGCAGGCCTACTACTCCGACGCCTACGCGGCACAGTTCGATCCCGGATTCCGGACCAGCTTCAGCAACACCCCACCCAGCCACCTGTCTCCCGTCCAGCTCGACGTGCGCACGGAACTGACCCGGCGCCTCTCCGGATCGCTGCGGGCAGAGTACGACACACAGTTCATGGCACTCAGGACGGTGGGTGCCGAAGCCTCGATCGGGCTGGGCACTTGGTTGCGGACGACCGCGGGTTGGAGCCAGCGCCGTTTCGTGGACGGCCTCGGCGGCTTCAACGACCTGCGCCGGCTCGACCACTACCTCAACGCGTTCACGAGCCTGAGGACCCGCGACAATACGCTGGGTGGCGCCTACTCCTTTCACTACGATGTGGAGCGCGGCCGCTACCTGCAGCAGCGGGTGCTGGTCTACTACAACGCGCAATGCTGCGGCATCAGCGGCGAGCTGCAGGCCTTCAACTTCGAGGGACTCGGCGCGCGCGCCCGCGTGCCGCGCGACCTGCGCCTCAGTCTGTCGTTCACACTCGCCGGGCTGGGCACGTTCGCCAACGTCCTGGGCGCGTTCGGACTCGGTCAGGGAGCGTAATGAAGGGGCTCATCCTCAGCGGCGGCCGGGGCACGCGCCTGCGTCCGTTGACGTACACGCGCGCCAAGCAGCTCGTGCCGGTCGCCAACAAGCCGGTCCTGTTCTACGGCATCGAAGCCCTCGCCGCAGCGGGCATTCGCGACATCGGGATCGTCGTCGGCGACACGCGGCCGGACATCGAGGGCGCGGTGGGTGACGGCTCGGCGTGGAACGTCAGCGTGACCTACATCGAGCAGGACGCCCCCCGGGGTCTGGCGCACGCGGTGCTGATCAGCGAACCGTTCCTGCAGCGGGAGCCGTTCGTGATGTACCTAGGCGACAACCTGCTCGCGCGCGGGATCACGCCGTTCGTCGAGCAGTTCCTGGCAACCGCGCCCGCGGCCCAGATCCTCCTGACGCGCGTTCCCAACCCCGAACGGTTCGGCGTCGCCGAGCTCGACGGCGACACCGTCATAAGACTGGTGGAGAAGCCGCGCGAGCCACGGAGCGACCTCGCCCTCGTGGGCGTGTACCTCTTCGGGCCCCGCATCTTCGACGCCGTCAAGCGGATCAGGCCGAGCTTCAGGGAAGAGCTGGAGATTACGGACGCCATTCAGGATCTGATCGACCACGGCGAGACGGTGCGCCCGCACGTCGTCGACGGGTGGTGGAAGGACACCGGCCGGCTCGAGGATCTGCTCGAGGCCAACCGGCTCATCCTGGCCACGCGCAACCGCTGCGTCGAGGGCGAGGTCGACGCAGAGAGCCGCATCGAGGGCGCTGTCGTGCTGGCGCCCGGCGCCCGCGTCCGGCAGTCGGTCGTGCGAGGGCCGGCCATCATCGGCGCGGGGACCCGCATCGAGCAGGCCTACGTCGGCCCGTACACCGCCGTAATGAACGACGTGCTCGTCCAGGGCGCCGAGATCGAGCACAGTATCGTGCTCGAGGGCGCCGAGATTTCCGATCTGGCCAACCGCATCGTCGACAGCCTGATCGGCCGGCACGTGCGCATCTCCCGGCAGCCGGCCCGGCCGTCGGCATACCGGTTCATGCTCGGCGACAACTCCGAGGTGGGCATGCAATGGTAGAGAGCGGATCGGTCGACCGCCCGCCGCACTTCGCGGTGACAGGCGGCAAGGCGCCCCCGATCGCGGGGGTGAAGACGAAGCGGCTGCGGCTCATACCCGACGAGCGGGGCTGGCTGATGGAGATCCTGCGCGCGGACGACGCGGAGTTCTTCGAGAAGTTCGGACAGGTCTACGTATCGGCGACCTATCCCGGAGTGGTCAAGGCCTGGCACTACCACAAGCGCCAGATCGACAACTTCGCCTGTGTAAGCGGCATGGTCAAGCTCGTACTCGTCGACACGCGCGAGGGCTCGCCGACGGCAGGGGCCGTGAACGAGTTCTACGTGGGCACGCGCAACCCGCTGCTCGTGCAGGTGCCCAATCTGGTCTATCACGGCTGGAAGTGTATCGGTGGGGAGGTCGCCATCGTGGCCAACGTGCCGACGGAAGTGTATCGGTACGACGATCCGGACGAGTACCGCCTCGAGCCGCACGGTTCGCTGCCGTACGACTGGAGCCGCAAGGATGGTTGACGATGGTTGAGGTCCTTGTGACGGGCGGGGCCGGCTTCATCGGCAGCAACTTCATTGCGCATGCGCTGGCGGCGCATCCCGACTGGCGCGTCACGACGCTGGACAAGCTCACCTATGCCGGCCGCGTCGAGAACCTCCGCGAGTTCATGGACCACCCGCGCCATCGCTTCGTACACGGGGACATCGCCGACGCGCAGGTCGTCGGGCCGCTGGTGACAGCCGCCGAGATCGTCGTCCATTTCGCGGCGGAGACCCATGTCGACCGCGCGATCCGGGACGCCGGAGCATTCATTCAAACCGACGTGTACGGCACCTTCGTGCTGCTCGCCGCGGCCCGCGGTGCACCTGGCCTGCACCGCTTCCTGCAGATCTCGACCGATGAGGTGTACGGCAGTGTGGCCGCCGGCGCCTCGACCGAGACCGACGAACTGCGCCCGCGGAACCCGTACGCAGCGAGCAAGGCCGGCGCGGACCGGCTGGCCTACAGCTTCTGGGCCACTCACAACGTGCCGGTCGTGATCGCGCGCGCCTCGAACAACTACGGGCCCCGGCAGTTCCCCGAGAAGATGATTCCACTGTTCGTCTCGAACGCCCTCGACAATCTTCCGCTCCCGCTCTACGGTGACGGACGCCACCGCCGCGACTGGCTGCATGTCACCGACCACTGCCGCGCGCTGGACCTGCTCATCGAATGCGGTCAGCCCGGCGAGGCCTACAACGTCGGCGGCGGCAGCGAGCTGGAGAACGCAGCGCTCACACGCAGGATCCTGGACATCGTCGGCCGGCCCGCGTCGCTCATCCGGCACGTGCCGGACCGCCCCGGGCATGACCGCCGGTACCGTCTTGACACCCGCAAGCTGCGCGCGCTGGGCTGGACGCCGCAGGTCGACTTCGACACCGGGCTGCGTGCGGTCGTCGAGTGGTACCGCGAGAACGAGTGGTGGTGGCGTCCCATCAAGGAGGCGGATCCGGCTTTCCGCACGTACTACGCGCAGCAATACGGAGGAATCGGCCAGGCTTGACAGGCAGGCGCCGCGCGGTGCATCATGGCGAAATTAAGGCGAAAGCCATGCCCGTGCCGACCGCTTGCGATCTGTTCGGAGCGCCCGCGCCGCCGACGACCCGCGATGTCGCACGGCTCTGGGAGCAGCACGGAGCCGCCGGGCTGCCGGACGCGGTGAGCCGCGGCGACAACGCCACCTACCAGGAGATCGTCTGCCGGACCGCGCTCAACAGGGTGCGCGGCATGCCCTTCAAGTGGACGCTCAATCCGTACCGCGGCTGCACGCACGGGTGCCATTACTGCTTCGCGCGGCGCTATCAGGCCCAGCTCGAGATGGGCCCCGGCGACGAGTTCTCGTCCGTCATTCTGGTTAAGGTCAACTTTCCGGAGGTGCTGAGGCGGGAGCTCGAGCGAGCTGCGCACGGCGACGATCTCGTGGCGTGCGGCACCGCCACCGATCCGTACCAGCCCATCGAGGGCCGCTACCGGCTGACGCGGCGGGCGCTCGCAGCGCTCGCCGAGTATCCTGCGCCACTTGGCCTGATCACCAAGGGCCCGCTCGTCGTGCGGGACATCGACGTGCTCGCCGCGCTTTCGCGGCGCGCCGCCTGCACCGTAAGCGTCAGCGTGCCGACCGTGGACGAGGACGCCTGGCGACGTCTGGAGCCGGGCACGGCGCATCCGCTCCAGCGGCTGCGCGCCGTGCGGGCCCTGACCGACGCGGGGGTCGAGGCCGGCGTCCTGATGGCCCCGATCGTGCCCGGCATCAGCTCCGCCCGGACCAGGCTGGAGGCGACGGTGCGCGCCATTGCGGACCACGGCGCGCGGTTCGTGGGCGCCGGTCTGCTCCACCTCGAAGGCGGTGCCCGCGCCCACTTCCTGGAGTTCCTGGCCCGCGAGTATCCCGCCTTGGTGGCCGGCTACGGCCGCCTGTACGCGGGCAAGTACGCCCGCCCGCGCTATGCCGGGCAGGTGCACACCGTGCTCTCGGCGCTGCGGTCGCGCTACGGGCTGGCGGACCGTCCCATGCGTCCGCGTGCGACGGAAACGCCGCCGGCCGCGCCGTCGCGGCCGGCCTGGCGACAGCAGCGCCTCGGCTGGAGCGACCCGCCTACGCCGGCTGCAGAAGCCTCTCGATCCGCTTCGCGGTCGGCGGGTGGGTGCTGAACAGCGCCGCCATCCCGCGGACGGCGAACGGCTTCATGATGAACAGGTGGGCAGTGGCCGGATTGGCGTCGAGCGGCACGCGGCGGCCGGCGTCGTCGATCTTGCGCAGGGCTTCTGCCAGCCCGTAGGGACTGCCGACGATCTGCGCCGCGCTGCGGTCCGCGGCGAACTCCCGCGAGCGGGAGATGGCCATCTGGATCATCGTCGCCGCCAACGGTGCCAGGATCGCCATCGCCAGCATGGCGAGCGGATTGGAGTCGCCGCGCTCGTCGCGGCCGCCGAAGCCGCCGAAGATGAAGGCCCAGCGGGCCATGCTGGCCACCAGCATGATGGTCGCGGCCGCGGTCGCGGCAATCGAGCCGATCAAGATGTCGCGGTTCCTGATGTGCGCCAGCTCATGCGCGATCACGCCTTCCAGCTCACGCTCGTCGAGCAGCCGCAGGATACCCTCGGTGGCGGCGACCGCGGCGTGGCTCGGGTTGCGCCCCGTCGCGAACGCGTTGGGCGAAGCGTCAGGAATGACGAAGACACGCGGCATCGGGAGCCCGGCCTGCTGCGCCAGCCGCGCCGTCATCCTGTGCAACCGGTGCTCGGGACCGACCTCTCCCGCCTTGTACATTCGCAGGACAACCCTGTCTGAGAACCAGTACGAGCCGAAGTTCATCACAACCGCGAAGACGAACGCGATCAGCAGGCCGCTTTGGCCGCCCAGCAGCTCCCCGATGAGGAGCAGCAGGCCGCTGAGGAGGGTCAACAGCAACGCCGTCTTGAAAGTGTTTCCCATGGTCTTCTGATTCCAGTCTACGCCGCGTCCAGGCGGCGCAGCAAACCGGCCACGAGCGCGGCGCGCCACGGCAGCTCGTCGACAGCGACGTGCTCGTGCAGGGCGTGGGCACCGTCTCCGACGGCGCCCACGCCATCGAGTGTGGGCACGCCGAGCGCAGCCGTGAAGTTGCCGTCCGACCCGCCCCCGGCCGCGCCCTCGCCGAGCTCGCGCCCGAGCCCGCGTGCCACGTCGCGCGCCAGCTCGTAGAGCCGGGCGACGGCCGCCGTTCGCTCCAGGGGCGGACGCGAGAAGCTGCCGCGGACGGTCACCACCGTTCCGCGCGAGGTCGGCTGCAGCGCGTGGATCACGTCGTGAATGCGCTGCGCGTCGGCGGCCGTCCGTACCCGAACATCGACGACGCCGCGCGCCCGCTCGGCTACGACGTTGGGCCGGGTGCCGCCTTCCACCACGCCGACGTTGACCGTGACGCCCCGCGCGGGATCCGCGAGCCGGTCGAGGACGGCAATCTGGGCAGCGAGCTCCGAGATGGCGCTGGCTCCCTTCTCCGGCTCGAGACCGGCGTGGGCGGCAATACCGCCGACAATCAGCTCGAACTCGCCGGCCCCCTTGCGCTGCGTCTTGAGTGCACCGCCCGGCAGCGACGGCTCCAGGACGAGGACCGCCTGGGAGCGACGGGCCTCCGCCTCGACGAGCGCCCGCGAGGCGCCGCTGCCGCGCTCCTCGTCGGCCGTGAGCAGCATGACCACGCGGCGCCGGCGACGCCAGCCGAGCTCGGCAGCGGTGGTGGCAGCCAGCATGCCGATGGCGATGCCCGCCTTCATATCCAAGACGCCGGGCCCGTACAGCCGCCCGCCGTCCCGGCGCAGGGGCATGCGTTCGAGCTGGCCGACCGGCCACACGGTGTCGAAATGCCCGAGCAGCAGCAGCTGGCCGTCCCCGGCGCCGAACGTGGCCCGGAGGTGGTCGCCGGTCGTGGCGGACTCCACGCTGTCGACGGCGGCGCCCAGCGCCTCCAGGCGCCGCGCCAGCTCCCGGCCGCAGCGGTCGACCGCAGCCTTGTCAGGTGTGGGCGACTCGAGGCCCGCCAGCGCCATCGTCGTCTCGAGCAGCCACTCGCGGCGTGCCGCGCAGAACGCCAGCAGCCGCGCCGTGTCTTCACCGGACATCCGGCCTCCTCCCGTCGCGGCGACAGTCTGACGCTTGCACAGGGATGAGGCCCCTGCGCATAATGGCACCTGTGCCGCGTGCGCTACCCGAAGCTGGTCCGGTGCTCGTCTTCGTCGTGCTCCTGACCGCGGCAGCGCGTGTGCAGCAGCCGGGCCTGCCCGATCCACCCGGGGCTGCCGCTCCGGCGGCGACGGAGGACGCCCCGAGCGAGGCGACGCTCGGCTTTCCCGTCTATCCGACCGCGCAATTCCTGACGTCGTACGACGCCGGCCGGGAGCAACGGTACTTCCTGTTCGGGACCGACTCCAGCTTCAGCGACATGGTCAACTACTACCGGCTCCTGCTGGACGAACGCGGGGACCGCGTCTTCGACGAGCCGGCGACCCACATCTTCGAGGTGGGACGCTTTCGCGAGTCGACCATGGCGTTCCCGCCCGGCGTCACCATCAAGGACTATACCTGGGACGGTTCCGAGGGCTACCTGCACGCCGGTGCCGACGGCCCGGAGCGGTACCGCACGATCATCCAGATCGTACCTGCACCAGCGGCGAGGCCGTAGCTCACTCCCGGGTCACGTAGAGATCGCGGCGCGTCCTGAACTCGGCCGACTTCTCGTCCATGCCGGCGGAGACCGCTGCCTCCGTGCTCAGGCCACGCTCGGCCGCGAAGTCCCGGAGTTGTTGCGTCAGCTCCATGCTGCAGAATTTCGGGCCGCACATCGAGCAGAAGTGGGCCACCTTGGCGCCCTCCGCCGGCAGCGTCTGGTCGTGGTAGGCGCGGGCGGTGACCGGGTCGAGAGACAGGTTGAACTGGTCCTCCCAGCGGAACTCGAAGCGCGCCTTCGACAGGGCGTCGTCCCAGGCCTGGGCGCGCGGATGCCCCTTGGCGAGATCGGCCGCATGAGCGGCGATCTTGTAGGCGATGACGCCGCTCTTGACGTCCTCCCGGTTGGGCAGCCCGAGATGCTCTTTCGGGGTGACGTAGCACAGCATGGCCGTGCCGTACCAGCCGATCATGGCCGCGCCGATGGCCGACGTGATGTGGTCGTAGCCCGGCGCGACGTCGGTGGTGAGCGGCCCCAGGGTGTAGAAGGGCGCCTCGTCACACCACTCGAGCTGCTTCTCCATGTTCTCCTTGATGAGGTGCATGGGAACGTGCCCGGGACCTTCGTTCATCACCTGCACGTCGTACTCCCACGCGATGCGCGTCAGCTCGCCCTGCGTGCGCAACTCGGCGAACTGCGCCTCGTCGTTGGCGTCGGCGATCGATCCGGGACGCAGGCCGTCACCGAGCGAGAACGAGACGTCGTAGCTCTGCATGATCTCGCAGATCTCGCGGAAGTGGGTGTAGGCGAAGTTCTCCTGGTGGTGGGCCAGACACCACTTGGCGTGGATCGAGCCCCCGCGCGAGACGATTCCGGTGACGCGCCTGGCGGTCAGCGGCACGTAGCGCAGCAGCACGCCCGCGTGCACGGTGAAGTAGTCGACCCCCTGCTCCGCCTGCTCGATCAGCGTGTCCCGATAGACCTCCCAGGTCAGGTCCTCGGGCCGCCCGCCCACCTTCTCGAGTGCCTGGTAGATGGGCACGGTCCCGACGGGCACCGGCGCGTTGCGAACTATCCACTCGCGCGTCGCGTGGATGTCCGGCCCGGTCGACAGGTCCATGATGGTGTCCGCGCCCCACAGGGTCGCCCAGCGGAGCTTCTCGACTTCCTCGTCGATGGACGAGCTGACGGCGGAGTTGCCGATGTTGGCGTTGATCTTGACCAGAAAGTGACGGCCGATTGCCATCGGCTCGAGCTCGGGGTGGTTGACGTTCGCCGGAATGATCGCCCGTCCACGCGCGACCTCGGAGCGCACGAACTCCGGATCGAACCCCTCGCGCAGGGCGACGAACTCCATCTCGGGCGTCACCTCACCCTTCCGCGCATAGTGCAATTGCGTCACCGCGCGGGCGGGCGCACCCGACCGGCGCGCGTCGCCGCGGTCCGCGATCCACGGCCGGCGCAGCGGCGGCAGGCCGGTCCGGACGTCGGCATCGAGGGGCCCGCTCGTATCGTAGACACGCAGCGGCGGCTCGCCGCCGGTGAGCGTGATCTCGCGCATCGGAACGCGCACGCGCTCGCCCTCCGCGTAGACCTTGCGCGAGCTCGGAAAGGCCGCCTTGAAGCGCGCTTCAACGGCGGGTTTGGAAGCGGCGGGACTCGCCATGAGTCGCTCCTTCTCGATTGGGAATGCGCACCAATATAGCATGCGGCCCGCTGCCGCACGGACCGTGTCCGGACCCGCCGCGGGCGCAGCGCTTCCGGTTAGAATTCCATCATGCGCGTTGCCCTGGGGGCCGACCACGCGGGGTTCGCCATGAAGGTCCGAGTGCGGGAGCTGCTCGACGCGCGCCGGCTCGTCTGCGAGGACGTCGGTCCGGACTCGGACGTGTCGGTCGACTACCCCGATTATGCGTTGCGCGTGGCGCGCCTCGTGGCGGCTGGTTCGTTCGACCGCGGCATACTGATCTGCGGCAGCGGGATCGGGATGGCCATTGCGGCGAACAAGATCCGGGGCATCCGGGCCGCCCCGGTCACCACGCCGGCCGCGGCCCGGTTGGCCCGGGGGCACAACGATGCCAACGTGCTGGCCCTGGGCGCCCGGTCGCTCGCCGTCGACGACGCACTGCACATCGTCGACGCCTTTCTGACTACGCCGTTCGAAGGCGGACGCCACCAGCGCCGGGTCGACAAGATCGCCGCCGCCGAGATCGGTGGCGCGCAACTTCCCGAAGGAGTCCGATGACGAGGCCGCTGGACATCGCAGTCGCCACCCACCAGCGCAGGGTCGCGGAGGTCGACGACGACATCGCGCAGGTGATTCACGCCGAGATCAACCGCCAGAACATGGGGCTCGAGCTCATCGCCTCGGAGAACTTCGCCAGCGCCGCCGTGCTCGAGGCGATGGGCTCGGTGCTGACCAACAAGTACGCGGAAGGCTACCCCGGACGCCGGTACTACGGCGGTTGCGAGTTCGTGGACGTGGCGGAGTCGCTCGCCATAGAGCGCGCGAAGGCCGTGTTCGGCGCCGAGCACGTCAACGTTCAGCCGCACTCGGGCGCCCAGGCGAACATGGCTGCGTACTTCGCCCTGCTGCAGCCCGGAGACACCGTCCTCGGCATGGATCTGGCGCACGGCGGCCATCTGACGCACGGCCATCCGCTGAACTTTTCGGGGCAGCTCTACAACATCGTGCCGTACGGCGTGCGACGGGACGACGAGCGGATCGACTACGAGCGGCTCGCCGAGCTGGCCCGCGAGCACCGACCGCAGCTGATCATGGTCGGCGCGAGCGCGTATCCGCGGGTCATCGACTTCGCGCGCATCCGGACAGCGGCCGACGAGGTGGGCGCCGCCGTGGTGGCCGACATGGCGCACATCGCGGGGCTGGTTGCAACGGGTGCCCATCCCAGTCCGGTCCCGCACGCGGACATCGTCACGACGACCACGCACAAGACGCTGCGGGGTCCGCGCGGCGGCCTGGTGCTCTGCCGCCGAGACCACGCCAAGAGCGTGAATCGGGCCCTGTTCCCGGGCGTCCAGGGCGGGCCGCTCATGCATATCATCGCGGCCAAGGCCGTCTGTTTCAAGGAAGCATCCGAGCCGGCGTTCGCCGACTACCAACGGCAGGTCGTAGCCAACGCCGGACGCCTGGCCGTGGCATTGGCCGACGGCGGCTTCCGGCTGGTGAGCGGCGGGACCGACAATCACCTCGTACTGGTCGACGTGGTTTCCCGGGGGCTGACCGGCAGGCTGGCCGAGGCAGCGCTCGGACGCGCCGGGATCACCGTCAACAAGAACACCATCCCGTTCGACGAGAATCCGCCCATGGTGGCGAGCGGGATCCGCCTGGGAACACCCGCGCTGACGACCCGCGGCATGGCCGCGACCGAGATGGACCGGATCGGCGCGCTCATCTGCCGGGTGCTGGCCGCGCCGGAGGACGATCGCGTGGCAGCCAGCGTGCGCGGCGAGGTCGAGGCCCTGTGCCGGAGGTTCCCCCTGTACCCCGAGCCGGCGGGCTGAGCCCGGAGCAGGCCGCGCTCGGCGCACTCGTCGCCGAGGCGTTTGCCGACGCCGGTCCCCTCGCGCGCACGCTGCCGGCGTTCGAGCCTCGTCCGAGCCAGCGTGAGATGGCAACCGCCGCGGGGGAGGTCTTCGCCGGCGGCGGTGTGCTGCTCGTGGAGGCCGGCACCGGCACCGGCAAGACGCTCGCCTATCTCGTGCCCGCCATCCTCTCCGGGCGGCGTGTCCTAGTGTCGACCGGCACGAAGAACCTCCAGGACCAGATCTTCCACAAGGACCTCCCGGCGCTCCGCGGCGCCCTCGACATCCCGTTCACGGCCACCTACATGAAGGGTCGCGGCAACTACCTGTGCCTGCATCGGTTCGACGCGCTCCGGCAGAGCGGTGAGCCGCTGCCGGCCGCCGATCGGGCGCACGTCGACACGCTGCGAGAATGGGCCGAGCAGACCGAGACCGGTGACCGCGCCGAGGTCGAGGACCTGCCGGACGACTTCCCCTTGTGGCACGAGATCTCGGCGACCTCGGAGAACTGCCTGGGCCTGGAGTGTGCACGCTACGACGACTGCTTCGTGACGCGCATGCGGCGCCAGGCGCTCGAATCCGATCTGGTCATCGTGAATCACCATCTGTTGTGCGCCGACGCCGCGGTGCGCCAGGGCGCGTACGGCGAGGTCATCCCGTCGTGCGCCTGCACCGTAATCGACGAGGCGCACCAGCTCGAGGACGTGGCAACCCAGTACTTCGGCGTGGCCGTCAGCAACACCCGGCTGGAGAAGCTGGTGCGGGACGGGCGGCGGGTGCTGGATACGGACCAGGCGACCTCGCCCGCCGACGCCGACGACCTGCGCCGCTGCCTGGAGCTGACACGCGGGCGGGCACGGATGTTCGTTGCAGCGCTGCAGCAGATGGCGGCCCCCGGCGAGAGGCGGCGGGTGACCAGCGAGGGGCTCGCGCCCGCGGCCGATCCGGCCGCCAGCCTGGCCCTCAGCCTTGCGGAGATCGAGCAGACCTGCCGACAGGTCAAGGACGCCTCGGAGGACCTGCTCGCACTCGCAAGGCGCGCGGGTGAGCTGCGCGACCAGCTCCGGTTCCTGCTCGCCGCCGGCGACGACGCCTTCGTCTACTTCCTCGAGCGCCGCGAGCGGGGCGTGCTCCTGCGGGCATCGCCCATCGACGTATCCGGGGTCGTCAGCGAGCAGATCCTCGCGCGCGGGAACGGGACGATCCTGACCTCGGCAACGATGACCGTGCACGACACGTTCGACTATCTGCGGGGACGCCTCGGCGTGCGCGGCGCCCACGAGCTGCGGTTGCCGTCGGAGTTCGACTTCGCGCGGCAGGCTGTGCTGTTCCTGCCGCGCCAGATGCCGGATCCGCGCAGCGGCGGGTTTACGGCGGCCATGGCACACGAACTCGCCGGCCTGCTGCGCGCCACGGAAGGCCGCGCGTTCGTCCTGTTCACCAGCTACGCCAACCTGCGCGACGTCCACGACCGCCTGGCGCAAACCCTGCCGTTCCCGCTGCTGGTGCAGGGCTCGGCCCCCCGCACCGTGCTGCTGCGGGAGTTCCGGTCGACACCCAACGCGGTGCTCCTGGCGACCTCCAGCTTCTGGCAGGGAGTCGATGTGGCCGGCGAGGCGCTCAGTTGCGTCGTCATCGACAAACTGCCGTTCGCATCCCCCGCCGATCCGATCACGGCGGCCCGGATGGAGGCAGTCGAGGCACGCGGCGGCAACGCCTTCGCGGACTACCAGGTGCCTCTCGCCATCCTGACGCTGCTGCAGGGCCTCGGCCGCCTGATCCGGCACCGCAGGGACCGCGGCGTGCTGGCAATCTTCGATGCGCGGGTCCGCACGCGAGGTTACGGGCGCCGGTTTCTGTCCAGCCTGCCGCCGGCGCCCATCACGCACGAACTCGACGAGGTACGGCGGTTCCTCGCAGGACCGCCCTGAGCACGGCCCGCCGCGGACGTTGCGGCCGGCGGCGGGGTGTAGACTGGGCGGAAGCATGTTGCCGGCCTGCCCGGTCCATTCGCACACCTACGTCCGCGGCGCGTTCCGCGGGCTGACCTTCGCCTGTCTCCTCGGTGCGACCGCCGCGGCGCAGGACGCGGGTACCATCCGCGGACGCGTCCTCGATCAGGACGGGCGCCCCGTCGCCGACGCACAAGTCGTCGTGCGCCGTTTCGGTGCCGGGGGCGACGGCCGCACGCTGGTAACGACAGCTGACGGCACCTACGCGCGGAGCGACGTCGCGGGGGGGCTCTATACCGTCACCGCCGGCAAGGACGAGCTGTACAGCGACATGTTCAGGATTCGGGTCCGGGCCGGTCGCACGGTCGACGTCAACCTGGAGCTTGCCGCCGGCCGACGCAATGCGGCGTGGATTGCAGAGCTCGGCGACCGGGAAGCCGCGTCGCGAGCGTTCGCCGCGGGACTGGCCGCGAACCGCGCAGCCGACTACGCCGCGGCGGTCGCGCAGTTCGCGCGCGCGGTCGAGCGGCAGCCGGATTGCACGGAGTGCGCCTACAACCTGGCCGTCGCCTACGCGGACCTGGAGCAGTTCGCTGACGCCGAAGCCGCCTTCCGACAGGTGCTGCGCATCGCGCCGGACTATACCGCGGCCCACTACGGACTCGCCAGCATCTACTCGCGGCAGGGCCGGACAGCCGACGCGGCGGCGGCACGCCGCGAGGCCACCCGGCTTGCTCTCGCGCAGCTCGCGGAACGCCAGCAACGGCTTCAGGAAGAGCTCGAACGGGGCATCGCCAGACTGAACACGGGTGAGGTGGCCGGCGCGCTGGCCGACTTCGAGAACCTGATCAGGCAGGATTCCAGCTTCCCCGCCACCCACTACTGGCTGGCCGTCAGCCTGTTGCGTTCGAACGAGCCCGACCGTGCCGCGCGCGCGCTCCGGCGTTATCTGCGCCTGGACGGCAGCGGTGAGCACGCCGCGAGGGCGCGCGAGGAGCTCGGCCGCCTGGAGCGGTAGCCAGGCATGCCGCCGCACGACCTCGGCGCCACGATCGCTTGCAACGTGCGCGCCGTCCGCGAGCGGATCGCGCGGGCCTGCGACCGGGCCGGACGCGACCCGGCCACGGTCCGTCTGGTGGGCGTCTCCAAGACGTTCCCCTTCACCCACGTGGAGGCGGCGGTCGCCGCAGGCTTGACCGACATCGGCGAGAACCGTGTACAGGAGGCCATGGCCAAGGTGGCACAGGCGGCCGGCCTCGGTCCGGTCACGTGGCATCTCATCGGGCACCTGCAGTCGAACAAGGCACGTCGCGCGGTCCTCGCCATGGCGTGGATCCATACGGTGGACAGCGTCGAGCTGCTGCAGCGCCTCGAGCGCACCGCCCGCGAGGAAGGCACCACAGCCGCGGCGCTGGTACAGGTCGATCTGGCCGGCGAGCAGACGAAATCGGGTGCACCGCCCCGCACCGTTCGACACATCCTGGCAGCCGCCGCGGAATGCCGCGCGGTGCGCGTACGGGGACTCATGGTGCTGCCGCCCTGGTCACCGGATCCGGAGTGCGTCCGGCCCTGTTTTCGACGGCTCCGCCAGCTCCGCGACGAGCTCGCCGACGCCGGTGTGCCCCGGCAGCAGCTCGGCGAGCTGTCGATGGGCATGAGCAACGACTTCGAGGTCGCCGTCGAGGAAGGCGCCACGATCGTGCGGGTGGGCACGGCCATCTTCGGCCGGCGGGCGCCGGCGCCGATACCGATACCCGTCGCAGACTCCCAGTCCTAGCCCTGGCCGCTTGACGCCCAACCAACCCTGCCGGGGGTCTGCGCCGTTCTGCGGCGCCGACCGTCAGGGCAGGTCGAGCGCCGGGTTGCGGTCGAAGAAGTCGAACGGCCGCAGCTCGAAGCCGTGCCACATCGTGGGCATCACCGGCCAGTCCTCGGCACGCGGCAGATGGTGCATGCCGATCGTGTGCCACAGAACGATGTCCGTGTCGAGCACAGGGCGGTCCGCTCCGGTCCAGTCCGGCAGGCCCTGACCCGGCTCACTGAGGGTGGGGTGGTCGCCGGCTGCATGGCGCTCCCCGACGCGATACGGCGTCACCCAGAGGTGGTGATCGATGAAGCCGGCCCGCCGCCGCGGATAGTCGTCGGCCGACAGCAGCGTGTTTGCATTGCGGCCCGGCAGGACCTGGAAGCTGGTCGGGTAGCCCACGGCGTTGACGCGGTTGGTGCTCAGCACGCGCCAGATTGCCGGCCGCTGCAGGTCGATGTCGAGCCGGGCATCGTGTTCGCTCGCGGCGGCCTGCTGCTCCTGCACCCACAAGCTGCGGCGTGGATGGTCGCTCGGCAAGCGCCGGGCAACCAGGCGGTCGGTGACGAAGCGGTTCTCGGTACCATCGATGTCGAGGTCCAGGCGATAGCTGAAGTAGTGGTCGTGGTTGACGGCCACGATGTTGCGATCCACGAAGCGGCCGTGCCTATCCTCACGATCCGGCGCCGCGGGCGCCTCGCCGGCGGCTGCAGCGGTCGGGCCGGCCGGTGCAGCCGACTCCGTCGCGGACGCGGCGTTGGCCGCCTTGACCTCCAGGATGCCGGTGGCGCCGACCCGCGCCTCGATGGAGCCGTCCTGACGGAAGATCCAGTCGAGCAGATAGTCGTAGTTGCCGACCACCGCCCCCGTGCGCACGACCAGGTCGCGGCTGCGCCGGCTGTCCGGCTGCTCGGAGGCATAGTGCCGCCAGGCGGGGTCGCCGGTCTCCCGCTCGTACAAGCAGATCGTGTCCTGCACGGTGCGGGGACGGCCGTTGCTGCCAGTGATCAGCGTGTCCACGTAAACCGCGTGGTCGGGGCAGTCACGCCCCCGCAGCAACGGCTGGGCCAGCCCGCCGGCCACGAACTCGCCGGCGTCGATGAAGTTGCGGCGGTACCAGGCAAACGACGGATCCATGTAGGGAACGAAGATCTCGGACAGATGCCCCTGGTACATCACCGAGCGGCCGGCCGCCGCGGGCCCCGACCGGTAGTGCACCAGCGACAGCACGAGGCCGATCCGCTGGTCGGGCCGCAGGTGGAAGCGCCAGTTCTGCCAGCGCACCTGATAGCCATCCAGCTCGAAGCCGGGGCCGAGCGGCTGGCGCGTGTCGATCGGCCCGGGCACCTCCCGCGGGGCGTCGAGCGTCGTGCGATCGAAGTCGGCGACGGTGGCGGTGATGGGCACCGGGCCGTCGTCGACCACGCGCAGCACCTCGCCCGCGCCGAGATCGACCACGGCGCTCAGGCCGTCGACACGGCGGGTCCACGAGTTGCGGACGCCGCGGGACTCGGAGCAGGTGACGTTGCCGATACGACGTCCGCGCTCCTCGGGAGTCCCGAAATAGCCCGGCGGGACCGTGCTGCACTCGAGAAACGTGAAGTCGACGATGCCGCGTGCCGCGAGGCCGGCGATGAAGTCGGGATGCTCGAGGACCTTGTCGACCAGCGCATTGAACTCCTCGGCGAGCCAGCTCGGCTGCACGCCGGTCAGCCGCTTCCAGGACGCCACCTGCCCGGCGGCGAGATCGATGGTCGCCTCGTAAGTGTCGCGCCCCTGGCGCACAAGGGCGTAGGCCGCGCGCGGCATGTCGGCACCGGGAAGCCACGCCAGGACGTCGCGCTTGTCCGGCTCGAGGAGCGTCAGCTCCGAGAAGCGGGTGTCCCTGTCCATGTGTCCGGCATCCCGCAGAAGCTCCAGCACGCGCCATATCTCCTGATAGCTCAGCGGGTCGAGCGGATGCTCCGCGGCGTGGGCGGGCAGTGGAAGCAAGAGAACGATGCAGAGGGCGAGACGGACGGTCGGCGTGTGCATGGCGGCTCCTTCCGTGCGCGGCGGCCGGAGAATCAGCCGATGAGCCGGAACATCCGCTCCCACCGGGTGCGAGTGAAGAAGTTCGTCACCACTGACGAGAGACGCCTGAGGCCGGGGCCGAGGCCCGGCTCCTGCAGGACCGGCTGGGCCGCGTCGTACGACCAGTACACCAACATCGCGCGGCCCTTCAGGTAGCCATGCGGCAGCGGGCCCCAGTAGCGGCTGTCCTGCGAGTTGTCCCGGTTGTCCCCCATCATGAAGTAGTGCCCGTCCGGAATCGTCACCGGCCCGAACGTGTCGCGCCGCTCGACGGCGACGGCCGCGGGCCCCGACGCCGGCTGCCGACCCTCGAGGTACGGCTCGTCGAGCGGCGCGCCGTCGATGTAGACGCGCTTCCGGCGCACCTCCAGAATCTCGCCCGGCAGCCCGATGACCCGCTTGATGAAATCGCGCTCCGGTTCCTCGGGGAACTTGAACACCACCACGTCGCCCCGCCGCACCGCGCCGGTGGGCAAGACCCACTGCTCCGCGCGGCCGGCGGTCGGCCCGAAGACGAACTTGTTGACCAGCAGGTGATCGCCGATCAGGAGGTTGTGCTCCATCGAGCCGGTCGGGATCTTGAACGCCTGCACGACCCACGTCCGGATGAAGAGCGCCAGGATGACCGCGATGACAATCGATTCGAAGTACTCGCGCGCCGTCGATTTGCGGAATGCTGATGTCATGAGTCGACGCCAATCCTGAGCACCGCGAGAAACGCCTCCTGCGGGATCTCCACGCGCCCGACGCGCTTCATGCGGCGCTTGCCCTCCTTCTGCTTCTCCAGCAGCTTGCGCTTGCGGGTGATGTCACCACCATAGCACTTGGCGAGGACATTCTTGCGGAGGGGCCGCACCGTCTCGCGGGCGATGATCCGCGTGCCGACGGCCGCCTGGATTGCCACCTCGAACATCTGGCGCGGAATGAGCTCGCGCATCCTGGTAGCCAGTGCCCGCCCACGCGTGTAGGCCGTGTCCCGGTGCACGATGACCGACAGCGCGTCGACCGGCTCGCCGTTGACGAGCAGATCCAGCCGCACGAGCGGCGACTCCCGGTACCCGGTTACCTGATAGTCCAGCGACGCATAGCCGCGGGAGACGGTCTTCAGACGGTCGTAGAAGTCGAGCACCACTTCGTTGAAGGGCAGCTCGTACGAGATCATGACCCGGTTCGACGCGTGGTACTCCAGGTTCGTCTGCACGCCCCGCTTCTCCTGGCAGAGCTGCAGGATCGCGCCCACGCAGTCGGCCGGCGCCAGGATCATCGCCGCGATGACAGGCTCTTCCAGCCGGGCGATCCGGCCCGCGTCCGGCAGCTTCGCCGGGCTGTCTATCTCCGCCACCTCGCCGTCGGTGGTCGTCACCCGGTACAGCACGCCCGGCGCCGTCGTCACGAGGTCCATGTCGAATTCCCGCTCGAGACGCTCCTGGACAATCTCCATGTGCAGCAGCCCGAGGAAGCCGCAGCGGAACCCGAACCCGAGCGCCGCGGACGTCTCCGGTTCGAAGACGAACGACGAGTCGTTGAGCCGCAGCCTGTCGAGCGCCTCGCGCAGCTCCGGATACTGGTGGCCCTCCACCGGATACAACCCGGCGAAGACCATCGGCTTGAGCTCCCGGAACCCCGGGAACGCGCTGGTCGTCGGGCACCGCGCGTCCGTCAGGGTGTCGCCGATCCGGGCGTCGCCGACCTGCTTGATGCCGGCGATGACGAATCCCACTTCACCGACGCCGAGCGCCTCGGTCTCGACCGGCTTCGGCGAGAACACGCCGACCTGCTCGATCTCGCACTCGCGGCCCAGGGCCATCAGCCGTGCCTTCATGCCCCGCCGGATCACGCCGTCCAGCACGCGGATGAGAATCACGACGCCCCGGTAGGCGTCGTACCACGAGTCGAAGATCAAGGCCTTCAGCGGGGCGTCAGGGGCTCCCGCCGGAGGCGGCACGCGCGCGACGACGGCCTCCAGAATCTCGCGGACGCCGGTGCCCTCCTTCGCGCTGGCGCGGATCGAGGCGGCGGCGGCGAGCCCTACCAGGTCCTCGACCTGCCGGGCCGTCTCGTCCGCCTGTGCGCCGGGCAGATCGATCTTGTTGATTACGGGGATGATCTCGAGGTCGTGGTCGACGGCGAGGTAGGCATTGGCCACCGTCTGTGCCTCGACCCCCTGCGCCGCGTCGACCAGCAGCAGTGCGCCCTCGCAGGCCGCGAGCGAGCGCGTCACCTCGTACGAAAAGTCGACATGCCCGGGGGTGTCGATGAGGTTGAGCACGTAGCGCCGGCCGTCCTCCGCCTCATAACCCAGCCGCACCGCGTGGGCCTTGATCGTGATGCCGCGCTCGCGCTCCAGGTCCATGCTGTCGAGGACCTGCGCCTCCATCTCCCGCGGCCGCAGGGCGCCCGTCAGCTCCAGGAAGCGGTCGGCGAGCGTCGACTTGCCGTGGTCGATGTGGGCGACGATGGAGAAGTTGCGGATCTGATGGTGGCGCATCGAGGCGACCGGGCGGCCGGTCAATTATGCGGCTGCGCCGGCCAGGCGGCAAGCGCTGCAGCCGCGGTCGGCGCGGGTTGCTGCGCACCAGGCGCTGCCCTGCGCCCGGCGGCCGGCGCGCAGGGGCGGCGCGGGGCCGATCGCGTCAACGGCCCCGCTGGTCCAGCGGCGTGAAGGGCTGCGGGTGCTCCGGGCCGACGTACTCGGCGCGGGGCCGGATGAGACGGTTGTCGGCATACTGCTCCAGAACGTGCGCCGTCCAGCCCGCAATGCGGCTGACCGCGAAGATGGGCGTGAACAGATCGACCGGGATCCCGAGCAGCGCGTAGGTCGACGCCGAGTAGAAGTCGACGTTCGCATCGATCCGCGTTACCTCCTTCATCACCGCCTCGATGCGCCGCGACATCTCGTACAGCCGGGTCCGCCCCGCGCGCTCTCCCAGTTCGCGGGACATCCGCCGCAGATGCGTGGCGCGGGGATCCTCGGTCCGGTACACCCGGTGCCCGAAGCCGGGCACCTTGACCTTGCGGGCGAGCATGTCCCGAATGACGCGCTCCACGCGATCGTCGTCGGCATCCTCGCCGATCTGTACCAACAGCTTCATCACCTCGGCGTTCGCGCCGCCGTGCAACGGACCCTTGAGCGCACCGATGCCAGCGACCACGGCCGAGTGGACGTCGCTCAGCGTGGCCGCGGTCACGCGGGCGGCGAACGTGGAAGCATTCAGCTCGTGGTCGGCGTGCAGGATGAGCGCTACGTCGAAAGCCCGCGCCGCCACTGCGCTCGGGCGCTCACCCCCGAGCATGAGCAGGAAGTTGGCGGCGTGACCCAGGGCGGGATCCGGTTCGATGGGACTGCGGCCGGCGGCGACACGACCGCAGGCCGCCACCACGCTGCCCAGTTGTGCTGTCAGCCGCACCGCCTGACGATAGCGCGCCGCGGACGAGGTGGCGCCCGCGTCCGGGTCGAAGTGCGCCAGCGCCGAGGTCAGTGTCCGCAGCGCCTCCATGGTGTTGCCCGGCGGCAGCGACCGAATCAGCCGCCGCATCGGCTCCGAAAGGGGTCGGGCACTCGCGAGCTGCGACTGCAGGTCGCCCAGCTCGGCCCGCGTCGGCAGGCGCCGGTGCCACAGCAGATGGCACACCTCCTCGAAGGTGGCGTGCTCGGCCAGATCGTGAATGTCGTGCCCGCAGTAGGCGAGCACGCCGCGCGCGCCGTCCAGATGGCAAATGGCCGACGAGGTCGCGACGACACCCTCGAGGCCGGCCTTCGCCGGCGCGGCTGGCGCGGTCATGCGGTCAAAGCCTGGCTTCAATCAGACGGGGCTGCGCCCCGCATTTCCGGCGTCCGCCGGCGGGATCCCGTAGCCCCGCGAGGCTCCCGCCGAGGCACGCCTGGCGGAGTCTGCGACGCTCCTGCGGCGCTGACTCCCGGCCCGCCAATCCTACCAGGAGTCGACGCCGTGCTGCGGTGCAGACTCCCGGCGGCCCGCAGCACGGGCAACCCAACCTGCATCGTTCCTCGAGAAACGGGATATGGCATACTGATTTTTCAGGGACACCGCGCGCCTGCGGTCACCCGCCCGGCGCCGTCGCACGCATCCACGACGCGTCCGTCCAGCGCCCGGACCGGACAGCGCCGATGCGGGAAGACGACGCGCGCGCCTGATCGCCTGCGGCGCGCGGCGGGTTCGTCGCTGTTGCCTTGGACCGGTCCGGGAACGCCAAGTCACCCCGCTCTCCATGGACGTTGAAGGGCGGCACGGCGCAGGCTCGAACGGCGCCGGCAGCCCGCGAGGAGGCAGTCATGCGGACACGGATAGCGCTCGGCATCGGTGTCGGCCTCGTCGGTTTGCTGCTGTTTGTCGGAGCCGACCCGGCGGCGCCACCGGAGGCTACGACGGCAGCGGTCGACGACCTCGGCAGGACGCCGCGGCAGGCACAGGAGCGAGCATCGCAGGCGCACCCGGGTGCCCGGGGCCCGAAGCCGGCGGGCCAGGCTGCGAGGCATCTGCGCAGCGGCGCCGACTGTCTCGACGTCACGCGCCGGAACCTGCTCCCCGTGCTCGACAGTCCCGGCCGGGAGCAGACCATCGTCAACGGGGTTGCTCAGGCGTGCGGGCTGGCGTTCATCCAGTACTCAGGCATGTCACGGGAGGCCAGAGCACTGGTGGAGCAGGCGGTTCAGCGCATCGACATGAACGATCTGGCGGGTGTCGACAGCGAAGAGGAACTGCACGCGGTGCTCGACGACATCATCATGGAATACGACCGGGAAGCGGACCATCTCGAAAGTCGGTGAACCTGCCTCGGCGCCGTCACGCCGGCGCTGCGCCGCGCCGCTTGCCGGCGATGGCCGGCCGCGGCTGCTGCAGCAGCGAAACGAGCCCCAGGTACAGAAAGCCGAACTGGAAGATGCACAGGAGCGGAACGGCCGCGAGCTGGCCGCTCCATGCCGCGCCGGCCACGGCCAGCGTGAAGTAGAGCCCGAGCACCAGCTCCACCAGCGGCTGGCCAGCCACCGTCTGCCGGTAGCGCTTCGCCCGCCAGTCGTCGCGGCGGCGGACGACGCCGTACTTCGGCGTACGCACGAAATGCGGCTGCACCCGGCGCAGCGCGTCGAGGACGGCCCGGGTGTTGTTGACCGAGAGGCCGATGCCGACGGCAATCGCGAGCGGCACGTACCGCATTTGCGACAGCCAGTCGGGCCGCACGGCACGCTGGCTGACCGCGTAGAAGTTCACCATCGACAGCGCCGCCGCGCCGAACAGGGGCACGTCGACCAGCAGCAGCGTCTGCGACCCGGCCGCCGCCCGCACGAAGAGTGCGGGCACCAGCAGCACGGATGCCAGCAGCAGGAGCGGGTAGTTGAAGTTGGCCGTGAGATGGAAGAACGCCTCCAGCTTGAGCCGCAGCGGCACGCCGCTCCGCAGCACCGGCGGCAACACCTTCAGGCAGGTCTGGATGGACCCCATCGCCCAGCGGTGCTGCTGCGTCTTGAACGCGTTCATCTCCACCGGGAGCTCGGCAGGCGCGACCAGATCCGGCAGGAAGACGAACCGCCACCCGGCCAGTTGGGCCCGATAGCTCAGGTCGAGGTCCTCGGTCAGCGTGTCGGGCTGCCAGCCGCCAGCGTCGTCGATGGCCGCCCGCCGCCACACGCCGGCCGTGCCGTTGAAGTTGAAGAAGCAGCCGCCGCGGTTGCGGGCACCGTGCTCGAGGACGAAGTGGGCATCGAGCAGCAGGGCCTGCACGCGAGTCAGCCACGAGCACTCCCGGTTCACGTGCCCCCAGCGGGCCTGCACCATGCCGACGCCCGGCTCGCACAGCGCCGGCAGGGCGCGCCGCAGGAAGTCGCGCGGCGGCAGGAAGTCGGCGTCGAAGATGGCAATTGCCTCGCCACGGGCGACCCGCAGTCCCGCCGCCAGCGCGCCGGCCTTGTACCCGATGCGCTCAGCCCGGTGCAGCCGGCGAATGACGACCCCACGCGCGGACCAGCGGGCCACCGCCTCGGCCGCAATACGCTGCGTCTCGTCGGTCGAGTCGTCCAGGACCTGGATCTCCAGCCGCTGCGGGGGGTGGTCCAGGCGCGCTGCCGCATCGATGAGACGCTCGACCACGTACCGCTCGTTGTAGACGGGAAGCTGTACGGTAACGAAGGGGACGTCGCCGTCGTCGACCCACGCCGGGACCCGCCGCGGGCGATATCTTGTATAAAGGTAGAGCAGGTAGGCGCGGTGCAGGCCGTAGGCGCTCAGGCAGACGAGAAGAACGAAGTACAGCCCCACCAGAAGCGCTCCCGGTAGGGGCATGACGTCCGTGTCGGTGCCGGGCACGCTCGCCATGACCGTACAGGCCGCACTTCCCCAAGTCAATTTGCTCGCCGCCGCACGCGGCGCCCGGCCCGCATGATCCCCGACCAGCTCCGCGGCATTCTCGACGAGGTCGAACAGGGGACGACGACCGCCGCCCGGGCGGCCGAGCGGCTGACCTCGATGCTGCGGCGCATGCCGTTCGAGGATCTCGGGTTCGCCCGCGTGGACCATCACCGCACCCTGCGACAGGGGTCTCCCGAGGTGATCTTCGGTGCGGGCAAGACGCCGGAGCAGGTCGCGGCGATCGCCGAGCGCATCGTGGCCGCCGGACAGGCCCTGCTCGTGACCCGGACGGACGCGACAGCCTACGCCGCCGTGGCGAGAGTCGTCCCGGACGCGCGCTTTCACGCGGACGCGCGCCTCATTTCCCGGCAGTCCGCGACCGACCCCACGGGGCGGGGCGTCATCCTCGTCGTGGCCGCCGGGACGTCCGACCTCGCGGTCGCCGAGGAAGCGCGGATCAGCGCTGACGTCCTCGGCAATCGGGTGGACGCTCTGTACGACGCCGGCGTGGCCGGACTGCACCGGCTCCTCGCGGAGCGCGAGCGGCTCGATGCCGCGCGGGTGATCATCGCTGTCGCCGGCATGGAGGGCGCACTCCCCAGCGTCGTCGGCGGCCTGGTCAGGGTACCGGTCATCGCCGTCCCGACGAGCGTGGGATACGGCGCCAGCTTCGGCGGTCTGACGGCCCTGCTGGCCATGCTGAACAGTTGCGCGGCAGGCGTCGGGGTCGTGAACATCGACAACGGTTTCGGTGCGGCCGCGCTGGCGAGCACCATCAATCACCTGCCTTGACAGCTCGTGGCAAGCGGCCCCACTGCATGCGACGGGGCGGTGCATTCCGTCTGACAGCGTCGCTGCCCACTCGAAACTGCCCGACATGGTCTCTCGCCACGCCTTGTTCCGGCCCGGCGCGGCCTTGTCGCAACCGCGCCCCGCTGCGACGCGGGGGTGTCACCACAGGCTGTTGACGTCGTTGGACCACGCTCGTCGTCCGTGATAGTCTCGGGACCTTCTGGCATGCACGAAGGCTCGCTCCGGTCCCTCGAGTTCGACCGGATCGTCGAAGTTGTTCAAAGCTTCGCGCTGACGCCGCTCGGCGCCGCCCGGCTGGCGGGACTCCGTCCGTGCACGGACATCCGGAGCGCGCAGGCCGCACTGGCGGCCACCACCGAGTGCGTGCGGTACCTCGAGTCGAACGGCGCGGTCGGACTCGACGCACCAGCAGACCTCGAGCAGGCCCTGACAAACCTCGCGATCGACGGACTCCCGCTCGAAGCGGGTCATCTGCGCGGCCTGGCCGCCTTTCTCGCGTCCGTCGACGCCGTCTGCCGCGCGGTCGAGGGCGCGGACGACGGGCCGTACCCGGCGCTGCAGTCCACGCTGGAGGGATGCCGCTCATTCGCCGGTGAGATCTCGCAGATCCGCGCGAAGATCGACGACGCGGGCAACGTGGTGGACAATGCCTCGGACGCCCTGCGGACGATCCGCGAGCAGCTGCGCAGGCAGACGAACCGCCTGCGGTCCACGCTCGACTCCTACCTGCGGGGCAAGGGCACCGCGCGCTATCTGCAGGAACGCATCGTGACGGAACGTGCCGGGCGACAGGTGCTCGTGATCAAGGTCGAGCACCGCGATGCAATCCCCGGCATCGTCCATGGGAGCTCGGGCAGCGGGGCGAGCCTGTTCCTCGAACCTCTCAGCACCGTCGAGATCAACAACGACATCGTCGCACTCCGCGACCGCGAAGCCGGCGAGGTGCAGCGGATTCTCCTGGAGCTGACCAACGCTCTGCGCAGGCGCGCCCTCGACCTGCGCCATACGCTCACGGCGGCCACGGAGATCGACGAAATTCAGGCGCGCGCCGCGTTCTCGCGCCTGGTCGGCGGGGTCGAGCCGAAGCTGACCGCGGAGTCGCATCTCGAATTCCGGGAGGCACGGCACCCGCTGCTGATTCCGGAGGTGCGCGCGCGGCTGCGCGCGGACGATGCGGCCTCCGAACAGCCCACGCCGGTCGACGTATGCGCAATCCCGCCGACGTCGGTACTCGTGATCACGGGACCGAATACGGGCGGCAAGACGGTCGCGCTGAAGACGGCCGGGCTGCTGGCCCTCATGGCGCAGGCCGGGCTGCACGTGCCGGCCGCGGGCGGGTCGCACGTGACGGTGTTCCGCACGGTTTTCGCGGACATCGGGGACGAACAGTCGATCACCGCCAGCGTCTCCACCTTCTCCGGCCACATCAGCAACATCGTGGCGATGGACGAGCACCTGCAACTGCCGGCGCTCGTCCTGCTCGACGAGGTGGGCGCCGGCACGGACCCGGTGGAGGGCGGCGCCCTGGGAGCAGCGCTCATCGAGCATTTCCGCGGGCGCGGCGCGGTCGTCATGGCCACGACGCACGACGATCTGCTCAAGGCGTACGCGGCCACCACCGACGGCGTGACCTGTGCCGCGTTCGGCTTCCGGACGGATACCTTCGCACCGAACTACGAGCTGACCTATGGGGCACCCGGACGCAGTCTGGCGTTCGAGATCGCGGCCCGGCTGGGTGTCCCGCCCGAGGTCATCCAGGCCGCGCGCGACCGCCGGAGCGCGCGCGAGGCGCAACTGGCGGAGCGGCTGACGCGGGTGGACGACGAGCTGCGCGGGCTCGAGAACGAGCGCCGGGAGCTGGCGCAGATGCGCGCGCGCCTCACGTCCGAGCGCGCGGAGGTCGAGGCCGCCCGGCGCGAGGTCGATGCCCGTGCGGAAGGAGCGCGCGCGCGCCTCGCCGACGGGGTCGGCGACCGGATCCGGGCGGCGCGCCGGGAGATCGACGCTGTCGTCGACGACCTGCGCGGGCGGGCGTCCGACCTGCAGCGCACCGCCGCCGAGCGGGCCGCCGCCGGGAAACGGCCGCTGACCACGGGTGAGACCGGCGCCCTGCGCGGCGCGGCGCACGCCGCGCTCGACGCCCTTGCCAGCCGGGAGGACGCGGCTGCCGCTGCCCCGGTCCCGCCGCCCCCCCCCGGCGGCGCGCCTCCCGCAGCGGGCGCCCCCGACGTCGGCGCCACGGTGACGGTGGCGAGCCTGGGCCTCGACGGCCAGGTGCGTGCGCTGCAGGACACCGAGGCCGAGGTGGAAGTGCGCGGCAAACGCCTGCGAGTCCCGCTGTCCGACATCCGGGCCGCGCCCGCTGGCGAACGGCGCCAGAGCGGCCGTGTCACGGTGCGCGCCGCGGACGAGGGCGACCTGCCACCCGAGCTCAACGTCATCGGTTGCACGGTCGACGAGGCCTTGTCGCTCACCGAGCGGCACCTCGATCGCGCCGTCCTCCACGAACGGCGGGAAGTGCGCGTCATCCACGGCCATGGCACCGGCGCGTTGCGGCGCTCGATAGCCGGCCTGCTCAAGACCCACCCGCAGGTCGCGCGGTTTGCGCCGGCGCAACAGGCGCAGGGCGGCGAGGGAGTCACGGTCGTGGAACTGAAGGACTGAGCGTGGGACGCTTTCCGCCGCACTTCGTCGACGACCTCAAGGCTCACGCTGACATCGTGCAGGTGGTGCAGGACTCGGTTCCGCTCAGAAAGGCCGGCAGCACCTACAAGGGTCTGTGTCCGTTCCACAGCGAGAAGACGCCCTCGTTCCACGTCAACCCGGACAAGGGTTTCTTTCACTGTTTCGGCTGCGGCGTGGGCGGCGACGTCGTCAAGTTCGTCGAGCTGCAGGAGAAGCTGGGCTTCCCGGATGCCGTCCGGCTGCTCGCCCAGCGCTTCGGTCTCGAGGTGCCGGACACGGACGATCCGACCCGGGACGCGGCGGCCGACGCCCGGCGCGAGGCACTGCTGAAGGTCCACTCTCTGGCCGCCGCTTTCTTCGGCGCGCAGCTCGCCACGGCGGCGGGCGCGCGGGCGGGTGCACACCTGACGGCGCGCGGTATCCGCCCGGAGACGATCGAGCGGCTCGGCCTGGGCTATGCCCCTGCCCGGCGCGACAGCCTCAAGCGGCACCTCCTGGACGCCGGGCAGCCGCTGGACCTGCTGCTTGCCAGCGGCCTGTTGGTGGAGCGCGACGGCGGTCAGATCCTGGACCGCTTCCGGAACCGGTTGATGATTCCCATCTGCCGTGACAGCGGCTCGGTCGTGGCATTCGGGGGGCGCGCCCTCGAATCCGGTCAGCAGCCCAAGTATGTCAACTCGCCCGAGACTCCGCTGTATGCGAAGAGCCGGACGTTGTATGGTCTACATCTCACCAAGTCGGCGATTCGGCGTTTGGGCTACGCGGTGATGGTTGAAGGCTACTTCGACTTCGCCCAGGTGGTGCAGGCGGGCGTGGAGCCGGCAGTGGCCACCTGCGGCACAGCGGTGACCCCGCACCAGGCGCGGCTGCTGCGCCGCTTCGCGTCGAAGGTCATCGTCAGCTTCGACCCCGACGCCGCCGGCCAGAGCGCGGCCACCCGGACAGGCGAGCTGCTGGTGGCCGAGGGGTTGGACGTCAATGTGGCTGCGCTGCCGCCGGATCAGGATCCGGATACGTGCGTGCGCGAGCGCGGAGGCGCGGACTACGTGGAGCGGCTGCGCACGTCACAACGGTACGCGGACTACGTGCTGGAGAAGGCGGCGGACGCACGCGATCTTTCGCGCAGTGCACAGCGCAAGGCGTTCCTGTCCGATATGTTGACTGTGGCTGCCCGCATGCCGGATGCAGCGGCGCGGGACGAGTTCGCCGACCGCGTGGCGCACCGGGCCGGTATCACGGAGGACGTCGTCCGATCTGAACTGCGGCGCCTCGCCGTCAAGCGGCGGACGACGCTCGACGCGGGGGTGAGCGAATCGATCGAGCCGGCCGTCACGCACGCAGAGAAGGGCCTCATCTGGGCCACCATGCGCGCTACGACCGCGGCGCTGCAAGCGCTGGCGGACACCGAGCCGGCCGACTTCGAGGGCCTGGCGACCGAGCCGATCCTCCGCGTGGCGAGAACGCTGGTGGAGTGGCCGGTCGATGCCGTCCCGCAGGCGCTGCTGGAACGCGTGAGCGCCGGCGAGGCGGCGCTGGCGGAGCGCATCGCGCGGGCTCCGCAGGCGCCGGCCGCTGTCGCCGACTGCGTAGCCACCATGCGGCGGCGCCGCTTCCAGCGCGAACTGGGCGCACTCCAGGAAGCCATCGACCGCTGCCAGCGCGCCGGCGCGCCGGGAGCGGAACGCGAGATGCTGGCGCTCCTGCAGCGCAAGCAGGATCTGCTGCAGCGCCCGGAGGCGCTCGGAGGGTGAAACGCTCAGGAGGCAGACGCTTGTCAATCGAAGAGAAGTACGACGAGATTCGTCAACTCATCATCCTTGGCAAGGAAAAGGGCTACCTCCTCTACGACGAGGTCAACGACATGCTCCCCGCCGAGCTGACGTCGTCCGAGGAGCTCGACGAACTGTTCGCCGCACTGGGCAACGCCGGCGTCGAGGTGGTCGACTCCGAGCAGAAGTACCGCGAGGAGAAGCTGCTCGACCGCCGTGGCGAGGGCAGCGAGGAGGCCGAGGTCGACCTCGCGCCGAGCGCGATTGACAAGACGAACGATCCGGTCCGCATGTATCTGCGCGAGATGGGAACGGTCCCGCTCTTGACGCGCGAGGGAGAGGTGGCCATCGCCAAGCGGATCGAGCGGGGCAAGCTCTCCGTAATCAAGACCATTTCGCGTACCGCGACGACGGCGCGCGTCGTCATCACGCTCGGCGAGCAGCTGCGCCGCGGCGAGCGGACCGTCCGCGAGCTGGTGCTCTTCCAGGACGACGAGCTGACCGACGCCCGCGTGGCCGACCGAGGGCAGCAGCTGCTGCGGCAGATCGACAGGGTCCATGCGAAACACGGGGAGCTGCAGCAGACCGAGAGCAGGCTCGCCCGGATCGCCAAGCGCAACCGCCGCCAGTACCGCCTGTATCGCTGGCGGCGGCTGCGGGCGGGTGTGGAGCTGTCGCGGCTGATTCGCCGCATCGAGTTCACCGAGCCGGTCAAGCGTCAGCTGATCAACGACATCAAGGAGCAGGCCGAGGGCGCGCAGCGTGTCCACCGGGAGATTGAGCTGCTCGACCGGCAGTTGAAGGCCAAGGCCAGGCGCGGCCGCCTGAACGGAGAGGACCGCAAGCGCCTGGCCGGTCGGCTGCGGGAACTGCGGGCTGATCTCAAGCGGCGTACGGGGGAGTTGCAGGAGACGCCCGACGACATCTACCGCATCCTGCTGTCGATAGTACGCGGTGAGTCCCAGGCCGAGCAGGCGAAGAAGGAGCTGGTGGAAGCCAACCTCCGGCTGGTTGTCTCGATTGCGAAGAAGTACACCAACCGCGGCCTGCAGTTCCTCGATCTCATCCAGGAGGGGAACATCGGCCTGATGAAGGCCGTCGATAAGTTCGAGTACCGGCGCGGCTACAAGTTCTCGACGTACGCCACGTGGTGGATCCGTCAGGCAATCACCCGGGCAATTGCGGACTAGGCCCGCACGATCCGGATTCCGGTGCACATGATCGAGACAATCAACAAGCTGATCCGCACGTCGCGGGCACTCGTGCAGGAGCTGGGACGCGAGCCGACCTCCGAGGAGATCGCCCAGCGCATGGACATTCCCGTTGCCAAGGTGCGCAAGGTCCTCAAGATCGCACAGGAACCGATCTCCCTGGAGACACCGATCGGCGAGGAGGAGGACAGCCACCTCGGCGACTTCATCGAGGACCGTCAGGTCGTCTCCCCGGCCGAAGCCGTAATCAACCTCAACCTCAAGGAACAGACCGAGTCGGTGCTCAAGACGCTCACGCCGCGCGAGGAAAAGGTCATCAAGATGCGCTTCGGCGTCGGCGACGGCAGCGAGCACACGCTGGAGGAGGTCGGCCAGAACTTCGCCGTCACGCGGGAACGAATCCGCCAGATCGAGGCGAAGGCCCTGCGCAAGCTGCGGCATCCGTCGCGCAGCCGCAAGCTCCGGGCCTTCCTCGAAGGCAGTACGTGAATCGCAGGGCCCATAGCTCAGCGGTCAGAGCCGCCGGCTCATAACCGGCTTGTCCCAGGTTCGAATCCTGGTGGGCCCACCACCCCTTCCGTCGTGCGGCGCTCCCGATCGCGCAGCGCCGTCGGCGGCATCGCACGCCGACGGCGCGCATGCGCTCGCGCCCGTGTTAGGATCAGGAACCCGACTGGCCAATGGACGCGCATCGACGACTGGGAACACCTCGTTCCATCGCGCGCCGGGCGTCAATCCGCCCGGCTGCAGGCCGCCGCAGCGTGCTTTCCGCAGGCCCACCCCGGCAGTTTTCCCTTGCCCTGGGCGTCTACGCCCCGGAACGGTGCAGACGCCGCAAGGTGCGCACGGCGCGCCTCGACCGGAGCGGCGCGGGGTGCAGGGGTCCCCGCAAGCGGCCGCCGGGGGCTCGGGGCGTGGCCCCGCTCGATTGACGCCCGGATGCTCCCCGACCTCGAACACCTGATCACGCTCCAGCGGATTCAGAACGCAGCGACGACCGCCCGCGCGCGGATCAGCGAACTCCCTTCGCACATTGCGCAGCTCGACGCTCGGCTCGGTGAGACATCCGAGGAGGTCGTCAACGCGCGGCGGCGGTTCGATGAACTCAAGGCCGACCGGCAGGCGCGGGAAAAGGAAGTGGCGATCGTCCAGACGCGGCTGAGCCGCTTCAGGGAACAGTTGATGGAGGTCAAGACCAACCGCGAATACCAGGCGCTGCAAGTCGAGATCGCCGGTGGCGAGGCCGAGGTGACGCGGCTGGAGGATGTGATTCTCGAGCGCATGCTGGACGGTGACGAGCTGGCCGCGGAGGTGGCACGTGCCGAAGTGCGGCTCGCGGAACAGCGAGCCGCCATCGAGGCCGAGCGCGCGGAGCTCGAACGGGAGCAGGCCGAGGTCGCGCAGCGGCTCGAGGAGCTCGAGGCCGAGCGGCGGCAGCAGGTCGGCGTGCTGGCCCCACACCTCCTCACGCTCTTCGAGAACGTCGCGAAACAACGCAACGGCGTTGCCGTCGTCGAGGCGCGCGACGGACGCTGCGCGTGGTGTCAGGTGCGGCTCCGCCCCCAGCTATATAACAACATCCGGCTCAACGAGAGCCTGATTCAGTGCGAGAGCTGCCAGCGGATCCTGTACTTCGATACGCGCCCCGATGCCGCCGAGCAGGGAGCGGCCGGGTGAGCGACGGCCCGGTCATCGCGTATATCGACGGCGGCGCCCGGGGCAATCCCGGTCCCGCGGGTTACGGCGTCCGCATAGAGGCCGACGACGGCTCGCTGGTCGACGAGCTGAGCGGGACCATCGGCATCGCCACCAATAACGTAGCGGAGTACCGCGGCCTCCTCGCCGCGCTGACCTATCTCGATCGGCATGGCTATCCGGACGTGGTCATCCGCTCGGACTCCGAGCTGCTCACCAAACAGATGCTCGGACAGTTCAAGGTCCGCCATCCGCGTCTGCGACTGCTGCACCAGGAAGCCGGAGCGCTCGTGAGGCGGCTGCGCCGGGTGCGCTTCGAGCACGTGCGACGCTCTGCCAACACCGAGGCGGACAGGCTGGCCAACGCGGCGATGGACGGCGCCCAGCCGCCACGCCGGTCCGCCGCCGCCGGCGGCGGCGCCGTCATTGCGCTCGGCGTGGACATCGAGTCGATCGAGCGGGTCGGCCAACTGCTCGAACGCTACGGGCCGCGCTTCGTCGAGCGCGTCTTCACCGCCGGCGAAGCGACGTACAGTCTGCGGAGGCGGCATCCCGCGCAGCACCTCGCTGCCCGCTTCGCCGCGAAGGAAGCAGCGATGAAGGCCCTCGGAACCGGGCACTCCGGCGGCGTTCTCTGGCGCAGCATCGAGGTCGTGCGGGTTGCCGGCCCACCGCAACTCCGGTTTCACGACGAGGCGGCGCGACGCCTGGGCGCGCTGGGCGGCCGGCAATCGTTGATCAGCATGAGCCACTCCGGCGATTTCGCGCTGGCGCAAGTGCTGCTGCTCGGCGCCTGACAGCCCGTGGCAAGAAGCCCGTTGCGTTCGACGGGCGATGCATCCGTCTGCGTTGTTCCTCGGTCGAATAGGCCCAACCTGCTCCCTCGTCACGCCTCGTCAGCCCAGCGCCTTGCCCGTCCCGCTGCAACATGGGGTTTCACCACGGGCTGCTGACGTCGCCGCCGGTTGTCACACCCGGCGTCCGAACCGGGGCCAGTGCCGCCTGCGGCGGCGGCGACGACGCGCAAGACCCGGCAGGTCAGCGAGTTCCACTCCCACCCGACCCGTAGCCGCGGCACGGAACACCGTTTGCTTGTCTCCGCCGGCGACGGGAGGAGACGCCCATGAAGGTGAAGATCGTGCCGCGCACCGCCGGTGCGCCGGCAGGCAAGCTAGGCGGATGCCGAGCTGCACTTTTTCGACGGACTCCTGGCCGGATTGAAGCTGGTGGGGTTCACCGTGTGGGACCGGCGCGACGCTCGTGGCCGAAGCGTGACCTTTCCGGCACGGCAGTACACCGTCGATGGCGAGCGCCGCCACTTCGTGTTGCTGCGGGCGACCGAGGACGTGGCGCGGACGGACCCTCTGCGGGAGCGCATCCTCCGCGCGTACAGCGAGCACGAGGAAAGTCTCGCGGGCGCAGGCGCGGCCTCCCGGCCAGCATCTGCACCGTAGACCTGGAGCGGCGCCGTTTTCCCTGAGACGACAGCGGCCGGGGCGCCGGGTTACACGGCCTTGCGCTCGCCGAAGGCAGACGGTTCCGCAACCCCGTCGGGGGAACCCGTCGCGGCTGCGTCGAGGATGTCGTCCGCCAGGTCCGGGGCCGGCGCAGGTGACTCTACGGCGGTGCCGTGCGACGGCGACGGCGTCTGCGTGGCCGCTGCATCCCGACTCCAACCGGTGTACATGTCGAGATCCACAGGTGTATCGGCGGTCGACGCCGTACGCGGCTCCGCGCCGTCGGCGCCGTCGAAACCGGTGGCGATCACTGTGATCTTTATGTCGCCGTCCATGGTGGGATCGACGACGGCCCCGAACACGATGTTCGCATCCTTGTGAACTGCCTCCTGAATGATCGAGGCGGCTGCCCCCACCTCGGACATCGTGAGGTCTTCGCCGCCGGTTACGTTCACGAGAACCCCGCGGGCGCCATCGACCGGCACGTCCTCCAGCAGCGGGCTCGTGATGGCCTGCCGCACGGCGTCGACCGCCCGGCTCTCGCCGTGCCCCACGCCCGTACCCATGATCGTGAGGCCCCGGCCGGACATGATGGTCTTGACGTCGGCGAAATCGAGATTGATGAGACCGGGCGTCAGAATCAGGTCGGAGATGCCCTGGATCGCCTGGCGCAGCACGTCATCAGCCTTCGCGAACGCCTGGGTCACGCTGGTTGTCGGCTCCAGCGTCGACAGCAACCGATCGTTGGGTATCGTGACGACCGTGTCGACGCACTTGCGCAGCTCCGCCAGCCCGCGCGCGGCCTGGTCCGCGCGCCGCCTGCCTTCGAAGGCGAACGGCCTCGTCACCACCGCTACCGTCAGCGCGCCGAGCTCGGTTGCGAGATTGGCGATGACCGGCGCGGCGCCGGTGCCGGTACCCCCACCCAGACCGGTGGTGACGAACACCATGTCGGCACCGTCGAGGGTGTCGATGAGCTGCGACGTGTCCTCCAAGGCGGCCTGGCGCCCGATGTGCGGATCGGCGCCAGCTCCGAGCCCCTTCGTGAGCTTCGCGCCGATCTGGAGCTTGTGGGGCGCCGCATTCTGGGCCAGCGCCTGCGCGTCCGTGTTGGCGGCGATGAACTCGACGCCGGCGAGGCCGGCGTCCACCATGCGATTGACCGCGTTCCCGCCGCCGCCGCCGACGCCAATCACCTTGATCCGGGCCCCGGGTTGCGCGCTGGCATCCAGCGTGAGCCGCAGGTCGTCGTTGCCTGCCGGGTCGGGTGTAGCCTGACCGTTGAACTCCACCATGACGTCCTCCTAGAAGAACTCCTTGACGAACCTGCGCAGACTGACCACGACCCGGCTGAGCGTGTCCGAGCCGACTGCCCGCACTGCCCCCGCCGACTGGTTCCGGTGCGCGCACATGACCAGGCCCACCGCCGTAGCGAACGCGGGGTTGTTCACATGGTCGATGAGACCGCCCACGCCGACGGGGCAGCCGCGCCGAATCGGAAGGTCGAAAATCTGATCCGCGATCTCGGGCATCCCGTCGAGGATGCCACCCCCTCCCGTGAGCACGATGCCCGAGTGCAGCGAGTGCTCATAGCCGGCGTTGCGGATGTCGTCCCACAAGCGCCGGAAGATATTCTCGGCCCGCGGCTGGATGGCCTCCGACAGGATCCGCCGTGGAATAACGCGGGGCTGGCGTCCGCCCACGCTCGCCACCTCGACGGTCTCGTCTTCGTCGATGAGCCCGGCCAGCGCACAGCCGTGGCGGCGCTTCACCTTCTCCGCCTCAGGAATGGGCGTTCGCAAGCCGACGGCGATGTCGTTCGTCAGGTGGTTGCCGCCCAGCTCCAGAACCCCCGTGTGCCAGAGGCTGCCGCGTTCGTAGATCGCGAAGTCCGTCGTCCCGCCGCCGATGTCCACCAGCGCCACTCCCAATTCCTTCTCGTCGGTCGTGAGCACCGACTCCGCCGCGGCCAGCTGCTCGAGCATGGTGTCGATGACCCTGACACCCGCCCGATTCACGCAGGCGACGATGTTCTGCGTGGACGCCGTGCTGCCCGTGACCACGTGCACGTTGACCTCGAGTCGTGCACCGGTCATGCCGATGGGTGAGCCGACACCGTCTTGCTCGTCGACGACGAAGTCCTGAGGCAAGACGTGGACTATCTCGCGGCCGCTGGGCAACGCCACAGCCTTGGCGGCATCGATGGCCCGACTGACGTCCTCCCGGGTAATCTCCCGGGTCTTGCCTGCCACGGCCACCACACCGCGGCTGTTGAACGCCTTGACGTGCGCGCCGGAGAGCCCGAGATGCACGGAATCGATCTCGACGCCGGCCGTGAGCTCGGCCTCGTCGATCGCCTTCTCGATCGACTCGACCGCCTCCTCGAGATTGACCACGAGCCCCCGGCGGATGCCCCGGGCGTCGGCGAGGCCGATCCCGATGATGTCGAGCCCCCCGTCATCGAGTGCCTCACCGACGACCGCGACGATGGTCGAGGTCCCGGCGTCGAGGCCGACGAGATAACGTTCCCTGCGTGCCACGCGTCCTCCGTTGCCAACCGGTCACAATCCGTCAGCGTCCCCCGCGGGACGCACGTACACACGCCGCTCGAAGCGCAGGTCGACGTGGTCGACCTCCCGCACCTGCGCCTGGAGGGTCGTTGCCAGCTCGAGATACTTGTCGAGTCTCTCGACGAAGTGCTCCGTTCCCAGATGGAGCAGCGCCGGGTCGTCGTTCAGCAGCACCACCGCGTCGCGTGCATCGGCCACGTCGATCTGCGACACGCGACCAGACAGATCGGGACGCGCGTCCAGCGCCGCGATCAGACGCGCCACGAGCCGTGCCCGCTCGCCATCGGTCTCCCCGCCCCGCGCGCGGCGCGGTGCCAGACCGTCGATTATCGGCAGCCTGAAGCCGGTGAACGCCGGTCCGTACTCGTCGATGACCGTGCCTGCAGCGTCGATCAGGTAGAGGCGGTCGGCCACCCTGGCCAGCCCCACCGGCTCACGTTCCTCGACGGTCACCTCGACCGTCGACGGGATCAGGCGCCGCAGCGTGGCTGCCTTCACCCACCCCGACGCCAACAGCCGCTCACGATGGACGTCCAGGTCGGCCAGCAGGATGCTCACGCCCTGCAGCGGACCCAGCAGCGCCGCCACCTCGCCGCTCGACAGGTAGCGATTCCCCTTCACCACGACGGTGTCGATGCGCAGATGCGCCGACTGGTCCACGAGCGTCGGACCCCAGTGGATCCCGAGCGCGGCCACGGCGGCGAGCAGCAGCCCGTGGGCGACACGGCGGATGATCACCACCGCGCGCCGACGCCGCGGCGGTCGAATCCTCGCGCGCCTGAAGCGTGTGTCCGTCGGAAGATGAACGTTCGTCATCGTGCGTCGGGCTCCGCGCCGCGATCCCGCAGCGCCTCGAGGATCCGTTGCGGGACCGCGGCAATCGATCCCGCTCCCAGGGTGAGCACGACGTCGCCGGCCCGCGACGTGGCCGCAACGTACCCGGGCACGTCGTCCAGGTTCGCGATGACCTGCACGGGCAGGGAGGCCCGACGCCTCACGGCCTCGGCGACGGCCTCTGCCGTCGCGCCGGGCAGAGGGGGCTCCCCCGCCGCGTACACCGCAGTCAGTAGGACCTCGTCGGCCGCGGCCAGGGCCTTGCCGAAGCGGGCGAGCAGGCCGATCGTGCGACTGTAGCGGTGGGGCTGGAACACGACGCGGACCCGATTCGACGCGCGCAGCCGGACGGTCTCGAGCACGGCCTCTATCTCGGTCGGGTGGTGGGCATAGTCATCGATCACCACGACACCGCCGGCCTCTCCACACACCTGCAGGCGCCGCTCGGCGCCGCGAAAACGGGCCAACGCCCCGGTGCTCGTTGGGGGGGCGACGCCGAGCCGCGTCGCGACGGCAATCGCCGCCATTGCGTTCCGCACGTTGTGGCGACCCGGAACACCAAGCTCCAGATCGACCTCCGCGCCGGCCGGAATCCGAACCCTGGCGCGGGAACCCGAAGGGCCGCAAGCCGTCTCGACCGCGAACAGGTCGGCAGACGGGTCGTCGAGACCGTAGGTGACGACGGCTGCGGGGATGCGGGGCAGCAGGCGCCGCAACCGTTCGTCGTCGGCGCATGCGACGACGCAACCCCCGGACGGCACCCGCGCGGCGAAGTCCACGAACGCTCTCTCGAGAGACTCGATCCCACCGTAGGCGTCCAGGTGCTCCTCGTCGAGATTCGTCATCACCGCGACCTCCGGGGCGAGCTGGAGAAACGAGCGGTCGCTCTCGTCGGCCTCGACCACCACGAACTGCCCGTGACCCAGTCGGGCATTGCCCCCGAACGCACGCACTGTCCCTCCCACGATCGCCGTCGGGTCGAGTCCGCCGGCTTCGAGCACGACCGCGACCATTGCCGTCGTGGTCGTCTTGCCGTGCGAGCCGGCCACCGCCACGGTTCGCCCCGCGGCTGCCACCCGGGCCAGCATGGCGCCGCGGCCCACCACCGGGATTCCGTCGCGCAACGCGGTCCTGCGCTCCGGATTGTCCAGCGGCACCGCAGCCGAGACCACGACCACGTCCGCGCCGTCCACGTAGCGGGCGTCATGCCCTGCACGGTAGCGGACCCCCAGACGCTGCAGCCGGTCCGTGACACCCGACGGCCGGAGATCGGAGCCGCTGACGACGTGTCCCCGCCCGACCAGCACCTCGGCCAGGCCGCTCATGCCGCTGCCCCCGATTCCGACGAGATGGATGTGTGTTCCCGGATCGAGCACGCTGCACCACGACACGTTTCATCCCGACGGCCCACCCCCGGCGGGCGCGGCCGGCACGGCCTCCGGAGCGAGCAGGCGTTCTATGCGATCGACGATGGCCCGCGCCGCAGCGGGCCTGGCCAACCGCCGACTCGCCTCCGCGAGCGCCGCACGTCGCTCGTCGTCCGCTGCCAGCGCTGTCACGCAGTCACCGAGCGTTCGACCGGAAAGCTCGCGTTCATCGATTACGTGGGCGCCCCCGGCCTCCGCAACGGCGGCGGCATTGTGACGTTGGTGATCGTGCGTCGCCTGCGGAAACGGCACGAGGATGGCCGGTCGGCCGGCGGCCGCCAGCTCCGCCAACGTTGTCGCCCCCGCGCGGCAGACGACGAGGTCCGCCGCCGCCATCTCCCGGTCCATGTCCTCGATGAACGCCTCGACGCGCGCCGGCAGGCCGGCGGTGCGATAGCCCTCGCGCACGAACGCCACGTCGCGCTCGCCCGCCTGGTGCGTCACGCGCAGCGGGCGGGGTGCCGCCGCCAGAACCGCTGCTGCCGCCACCATGGCCGCGTTGATCGCGTGGGCGCCCTGCGAACCGCCGATCACCAGCACCTGTACGTGTTGCGGGCTGCGCTCAGGCGCGGGCGCATCGAAGAACCCCGCGCGAACCGGGTTGCCACTTACGAATCCCACCCGGGGGAAGTGGGGCAGCGCCGCCGGGGACGACACCGCGGCCCCGCGTACGAACCTCGCCAGGATCCGGTTCGTCACGCCGGGCACCGTGTTCTGCTCCAGCAGGAGCGTCGGCAGACCGCGCAGCGCGGCCCAGAGGACGATCGGCCCCGAACTGTAGCCCCCGAGACCGACGACCAGACCCGGCGAACGACGGCGCAGCAAGGCGGCGGCGTCCAGCATGCTCAGCGGGAGCAGCGCCAGGCCTCGCAGCAGGCTCGCCGCCGATTGCCCGACCAGCCCGCGCGTACGGATCCGTTCCAGCGCGAACCCGGCGCTCGCGACCGCACGCCGCTCCACGGCCTTGCCGGCGCCAACGAAGACGACGTCGATCTCCGGACGCCGCCGCTGGAGCTCAGTAGCGACGGCGATGCCCGGAAACAGATGCCCGCCGGTCCCGCCACCGGCGAAGAGTACGCAGCGCTTCATGTCCGCGTCGATACGTGCTGCGACACGTTCAGCAGCACCCCCATCCCTGCCATGCTGACCAGCAACGACGACCCCCCGGCACTGACGAACGGCAGGGGGATACCCTTCGTAGGCATCAGGCCGATTACCACGCTGATGTTGATGAATGCCTGCAGCGCAATCATCATCGTCAATCCGACTGCCAACAACGCCCCGAACCGGTCCGGCGCCTGCGTCGCAATGCGAAACCCGCGCCACGTGATCACGCAGAAGCACAAGGCGATCGCGGTGGCACCGATCAACCCCGTCTCCTCCGCAATGACCGCGTAGATGAAGTCGGTGTGCGGGTAGGGCAGGTAGAACAGCTTCTGTATGCCGCCCATCAGCCCCTGGCCCGTCACGCCGCCCGTGCCGACGGCGATTTGCGCCTGAATCAACTGGAAGCCGTCCCCGAGCGGGTCGCTCCACGGATCGAGGAAGGCCAACAGCCGTCGGCGCCGGTACTCGGCGCTCGCGAGCACCCCGTACAGCAGCGGCGCTGCCGTCAGCGCGACACCGATCAGGTACCGATAGCTCAGGCCCGCGGCGAAAACCATGGCCCCGGTGATGAGCAGCAGCGTCAGCGCCGTGCCGAAGTCCGGCTGCAGCAGTATCAGGCCGCTGATCACGCCTACGACCGTGGCAATGGGCAACAGGGTGGATGACAGTTCGTTGATGCGATCCGCACGGCGCGCGAGAAAGGCCGCCGTGAAGACAATCACGGCCAGCTTGGCCCCTTCGGAAGGCTGCACGCCGAAACCGCCCACGGCGAACCACCGCCGCGTGCCGTTGATGGGCGGGCCGAAGAGAACGGCAATCAGCGCCAGGATCGCGGCCGCCAGCAGCGTCCAGATGACCGCGGGCTGCTCGAGTCGGCGGTAGTCCACGCGCGTCGCCACCAGCAGCAGGCCGCCGCCGAGCACCACCCAGATGACCTGCTTGAACAGGTAGTAGTAGGGCTGCCCGTAGTCGTCCATGGCCAGCGGGGCCGAGGCGCTGTAGACCATCACCCAACTGGACAGGACCAGCAACAGCGTGGCCAGGAACAGGAGCTTGTCCGATTTGAGTTTTCGCGCCATACTCCCTGCTCTCGTACGCAGGCCCCGGGTGGACTCCGCGGCGCGCACCCGGCGGCCGGGGAGGCATCGCGGACCGGCCGGGACCGGACCGTCGCTCGGCAGGCTCGACCATGCGCAACGTGCTCCTTCACCGCGCTTCGTTCCGACCCGTTGCGGCGCCGTCGCGGCCGGCTGGCGCCGCGGCGAAGATTTTCGCCGCGGGCCCTAAAGCTTCGGGGCGCCGCATCCGAAACTTCCACTGTGGGCCGACGGGTAAGCCGTCAGCAGTCATCAGCCGGTCCCCGGGTGAGGACACCAGCTTCGCAGGTCAGGGCGGCCTGCGCTCCCAGCAGCCGGCTCCCCACCGCCATGTCCCGGCTGATGACTGCTCGCGGCTTACCTCCTCGCCGCCTCGCGCGCGAGTCGGGCCACCTCCTGCTTGAAGACGCGGCCGCGATCGGCGTAGTCGTCGAACATGTCCAGGCTGGCGCAGGCCGGCGCCAGCAGCACGGTGCCGCCGCGCGGTGCCAGCGCGAACGCTGTGCGGACTGCCTCGTCCATCGTCACGGCTTCCTGCACGTCGAGCGTGCCGCCGAGGGCGGCAAGCAGGCGCGGGCGGGCCTCGCCGATGGCGACGACGCCCCGCGCGCGCGCACCGAGCACCGGCCGCAGCTCGCGCAGGTCCCCGCCCTTGAGCCGTCCCCCCATGATGACGACCACGTCGCGTTCGAAGCATTCGATTGACGCCCGCGCCGCCGCGACGTTCGTGGCCTTCGAGTCGTTGACGAAGCGGACGCCGTCGATCTCACCAACCGACTCGAGGGCGTGCGCGAGGCCGTCGAACCTGCGCACCGCGCGCTCCATCGCGGCCGGCGCAACACCGGCGAGGTAGCCCGCGGCCGACGCCGCCAGCACGTTGCCCAGCAGATGCCGGCCCGGCAGCTTCACCGCTGACACGGGCAGGAGCGGCCGAACGCCGGCCGGCGACCGATAGGCGACCGAGTCGTCCGCGACCACGAGCCCCTCGTCGATTTCGGACTCGAGCGCAAAGCGAACCGGGCGGGCGCGACCGCTGCGCGCGAGCTGCAGGACGAGCGGGTCGTCGGCGTTGATCACCATCGCGTCGCTGGCCGTCTGGTTGGCGAAGATGCGCGCCTTGGCGGCGGCGTAATCCTCGAAGCTGCCGTGACGGTCCAGGTGATCGGGCGACAGATTGAGGAAGACCGCGATCCAGGGACGAAACGTCCGGGTCAGCTCGAGCTGGAAGCTGCTCACCTCCACGACGTGAATCACGTCGGGCGCCGAGGCTTCCACCTGGCTGCTCAGGGCCGTGCCGACGTTGCCGCCCACGAGCGCCGCGCGCCCCCCGGCCGCCAGCATCCGCCCGGCGAGCACGGTCGTCGTCGACTTGCCCTTGGTACCGGTGATGGCAACCACCGGTCCGCGCAGCCACCGTGCGGCGAGCTCCACCTCGCTGATGACCGGCGTGCCACGACGCCGAACCGCGTCGACCACCGGCAGTCGCGGCGACACCCCGGGGCTGAGCACGACCAGCTCTGCGGCGGCGAGCGTCGCCGCCCGGTGTCCACCCCGCTCCACGTCCACGCGGGCGGCCCGCAGCCGCTCCAGGCCGCCGACGGCCCCGCTTGCCTCGCTCAGAGTGACGCGGGCGCCGCGGCGGGCCAGCAGCTCCGCGGCGGCGATCCCGCTGCGCGCGGCGCCGACCACGACGACGCGGGCGCCGGAAACCGAGAACTGGGACGTTGCGCGTGCCGTGGTCATCGGAGCTTCAACGTGGTCAGACTGAACAGCGCGAACACGACGGCCATGATCAGGAAGCGGCTGATCACCTTGGGCTCGCTCCACCCGATCAGCTCGCAGTGGTGGTGGAGCGGAGCCATCTTGAAGACGCGCTGACCGGTCAGCTTGAACGAGCCGACCTGGATGATTACCGACAGCGCCTCGATGACGAACACCGCGCCGACGATCGGGAGCAGCAGCTCCTGCTTGATCAGCAGCGCCACGGTGCCCAGGGCTCCGCCCAGCGCCAGCGAACCCACATCACCCATGAAGATGTCGGCGGGATACGAGTTGTACCAAAGGAAGCCCAATCCGGCCCCGATGAGCGACCCGCAGAACACCGTGAGCTCGGCGGCCGGCGGGAAGTGAACCAGCAGCAGGTAATCCGCCAGCACCGCATGGCCGGTCACGTAGGCCAAGGCCGTGAACGCCGCCGCCGCCACCGTGAAGACGCCGATGGCGAGTCCGTCCAGGCCGTCCGTCAGGTTCACGGCGTTGGAGGCACTGACGAGCACCAGAATCGCGAACGGCACGTAGAGCCAGCCGAGGTCGGGCGTCAACGCCTCGAAGAACGGAAACACCATGCGGGTGTCGTAGAGGTCCCGACCGCTGAGGGCGAGCAGTGCGACGCCGACACCGACCGCGACCAGGCACTGCAGCACCAGCTTGTAGCGGGGACGCAGCCCGCGATGCGAACCGTGGATCACCTTCAAGTAGTCGTCCACGAAGCCGATGCTGCCGAACGCGACCGTGGACGACACCGCGACCCATACGAACGGGTTGAACAGATCGACCCACAAGAAGGTCGGCGCGAGTGCAGCCACGAGGATCAGCAGGCCGCCCATCGTGGGCGTGCCTTCCTTCGCCCGATGCGTCTCAGGACCCTCGACACGCACCACCTGTCCGATCTGCAGCCGGCGCAGAAACCGGATCGCCGGGGGGGCCGCAATCAGCATGAACACGAACGCGGTCAGGCTGGCGGCGGCCGTGCGGAACGTGATGTACTGCACGACGTTGAGGACCGACAACTCGGTGTGCAGCGGGAACAACAGGTGGTACAGCACTAGCGCCGCTCCCTCAGCCGATCCACGACGCGATCCAGGCCGATACCACGCGATCCCTTCACGAGAACGAGGTCGCCGCCGCGAACGATTGCCGGCGCGTGCTCGGCGGCCTCGTCGCCGGTGGCGTAGGTCGTGACGGCGGTCGCCGGCACACCGCCTCGCCGGGCGCCGTCCGCCAGCGCCTGCGCGGCCTGCTTCCCGACGGCAATCACGACGTGAAAGCCGGCCTCCGCCGCCGCTCGGCCGCAGGCCTCGTGCAGTGCGGTCGAGCGCGCGCCGAGCTCCAGCATCTCGCCGAGAATGGCGACGCGCCGGGCGTACCCCGTCTCCCGGCCGACCGCGTCGAGGGCCGTTCGCAGCGCGATCGGACTCGAGTTGTAGGTGTCGTCCACGATCGTCACGCCATCCAGCTGGAGCACCTGCCCGCGCCGAGGTTGCGGCGGACAGGCGGCGATCCGCTCCGCCAGCTCGTCCAGCGGCACCGGAAACAGTTGGGCCACCGCGACCGCTGCCGTCACGTTGGCGATCTGGCCATACCCGAGCAGCCGCGTCCGCACGGGGACGGATCCGGCCGGCGTCCGGATGGTAGCCGCCATCCCGCGCAGCCCGCGGGCCTGGACCTCCGTCGCCCGCACATCGGCGTCGGTCTCGACTCCGAAGGTCGTCACCCGGCCCGGAAACGCGGCCACGCGGGCCATTACGCGGGGGTCATCGGCGTTGGCGACCAGTTGCGACGCGGATGTCGCACCGTCCATGATTTCCGCCTTGGCGTCGGCGATCCCCTCAATCGACTCGAAGAACGCCGAGTGCACCTCGGCCACGTTCGTCCACACCCTGATATCGGGCTCGGCAATCGCCACGAGCGTGCTGATCTCGCCAGCGTGATTCATGCCCAACTCGACGACGGCGACCTCCGGGTCACGACGCAGCTCCAACAGTGACAGCGGCAGGCCGATGTGGTTGTTCAGGTTGCCCTCGCTCCGCAACACGCGGTAGCTGCCAGCCAGCAATCCCGCCACGAGCTCCTTGGTCGTTGTCTTGCCGACGCTTCCCGTAATGGCGACGACGCGGGCGCCCGACCGCCGCCGAACGAACGTGGCAAGACGCTGCAGCGCCTGCGTCGTATCCGACACGAGGATCACGAACGGCACCTCCGGCGCCGCCCCCCCGAGCTCGGCCGACGACCCATCGCTGACCACCACGCCGGCCGCCCCCCTGCGAACCGCTTCCGCAACGAACCGGTGACCATCCAACCGTTCTCCGCGAATGGCCACGAACAGGTCGCCGGGACCCACACGGCGGCTGTCGATGACGAATCCCGCCACTCGCGCGCGAGGGTTGCCGGCTGCCAGGCGGCCGCCGGCCGCGACGGCCAACTCGCCCGCCTGGAGCACCAGCGGCCCGGGGCTCGACATGGCTCTCTCTCATCCCGCTCTTGAACGGGCCCTGCGCGCGGCCAACGCGGCGCGCGCCACGACCGTGTCGTCGAATGGCACCGACTGGCCGGCGAGTACCTGCTGCTGCTCGTGTCCCTTGCCTGCGATGACGACGACGTCGCCCGGGCGCGCTTCCAGGACGCCGCGTTCAATCGCCTCGGACCGGTCGAGGACGGTCAGCCAGGGTGTCTGGCCGCTGGTCAGACCGAGCTCGATATCCTCCGCGATCCGGTGCGGATCCTCCGAGCGCGGATTGTCGGATGTCACGATCACGAAATCAGAGCCGCGCGCCGCGACGGCGCCCATCAGCGGCCGCTTCTTCGCATCGCGGTCGCCCCCGCACCCGAATACCGTCACGAGGCGCCCGCGCGCGATCCCCCGCGCCGTCTCGAGCAGGCCCCGCAGCGCGTCGTCGGTATGCGCGAAGTCCACGATGACGGTGACCGGGTCGTTCGGGGCCGAAACCAACTGCAGGCGGCCCGGCACCCGCTTCACTGACGCGATCCCCTGCTCGATCGCCCGCGGCGGCAGGTCGAGCGCCGTGCCGGTGGCTGCTGCGGCCACGATGTTGTACGTATTGCTGCGACCGAGGAGCGACGACTGCAGGTGTAACGAACCGCGCGCGGTCTGCAGGTCGAGATCAATCCCCGCGCCGGAGAGGTCCATCCGCTCGGGCGTCACGTCCGCCGCCGCCTCGAGTGCGTAGGTCACGGGTCGCCCCACATCGGCGGCCAGCGTGCGGCCGTACGGATCATCGATGTTGACCACGGCCGGGGACGCCGCGTCGGCCAGCTCGAACAGCCGCCGCTTGGCGCGGAAGTAGCTCGTCATGTCGCCGTGGAAATCGAGATGGTCGCGGGTCAGATTGGTGAAGACGACGGCATCGAAGTCGATCCGATCCACCCGCTTGAGCGCCAGAGCATGCGACGAGACCTCCAGGGCGCACGCGCGGCAGTGCCGGTCGACCATCTGCCGTAACAGAGCCTGCAGCTCGGGTGCCTCCGGCGTGGTGTGCGCCGCGCGCTGCTCGTCGGGACCGATGCGGTGGGACACCGAGCTGATCCGCCCGCAGCGCAAGCCGGCGCTTTCGAGAATGGCTTCCAGCAGGTACGTGGTCGTCGTCTTGCCGTTCGTGCCCGTAGTCCCGACGACGAGCAGCTCGCCGCTCGGGTCGCCGTGGATGGCCGCTGCCAGGGCGGCCAGCGCCGCGCGTGCATCAGACACCTGGATCCAGGGCGCGCCGAATCCGGGCGGCCGGGCGGACTCCGCGACGACCGCCACGGCTCCGCGACCCCGCGCCTCGTCCGCGAACCGGGCCCCGTCGTGACGGAGGCCCCTGATGGCGACGAAGAGCTCGCCGGCCGCCAGCGCGCGCGAGTTGCTGGCGACGCCGGTCACCGGCCTGTCGAGGAGCGCGCTGTCAGGCACACTCGACGCCCCCTCGAGACCGGCACACCGCAGGAGCTCGCAGACCGTCATGACCACCCTACTGCGCGCCGCCCGGTCCCTGTCCGGAGCGCCTCTCGAGAGTGAGCACGGCAATGGTCCCGGGACCCACCGACTCGCCCGGACCCGGCTGGTGACTCGTCACGAAGCCGTCGCCTGCCAGACGCACGTCGACCTGCAGCGGACCGAGCGCCTCCAGGGCATGCCTTGCGCTCAGGCCTGCCAGGTCGGGCATGCTGCGGGGGTCGGACGCCGCGGCGGCCGGCGCGGCGCGGACCGGGAGCGCGGCATGCGGCGCGGCGGCCGCTTCCGCCGGCGCGGTTGCGGCGCGCTGCACGAGCACCGGGCGGTCGGGGTCGATCGTCGAAGGAACGGCCAGGTGCCGCAACGCGGCTTCCGCGACGCGCTTGAAAACCGGCGCAGCGACCGCGCCTCCCGTGTAGCGCGCCCCGCGCGGCGTATCGATCATCACCGCCATCGCGAACAACGGCGCACGCGACGGCGCGAAGCCGACGAACGTCGCGTTGTGATCGAGGCTCGAATAGCGTCCGTCGATCAACTTCTCGGCAGTCCCCGTCTTGCCCGCGATCGTGTAGCCGGGAACGCGGGCCGCGCGCGCTGTACCCCGCTCGACGACCGCCTCCATGATGCCGGTCAACTCCGCGGCCACTTCCGGATCAATCGCCCGCTGGATGACCCGCCGCGGCCGCTCGATGCGGCGGCCGTCGCGGACCACCGCGCGGACGGCACGGGGCTCCAGCAACTCGCCGCCGTTCGCGACCGCCCCCACCGCCGCCACCAGCTGCAGCGGCGTGACCGCCACCTGATAGCCCATGGAGATGGACGCCACCGCCCGATCGGTCAGGTTCTCGGACCGGTGCACGATGCCGGCGCTCTCGCCGGGCAGGTCGGGCGACAGCGTCTTCCCGAATCCGAACCGGCGCACGTACTCGCTGAGTCGCTCGGGGCCCACCCGCAGGCCGACCTCGATCGTGCCGACGTTGCTCGACTTGACGATGACCTCCTCCAGCGACAGGACGCCGTAGGTGATCATGTCGTAGACGCTGGTGCCCCCGACCCGAATCATGCCCGCGCTGACATCGAACAGCTCGTCGCGCCGCACGACCTCTTCCTGCAGCGCGGCCGACGTCGTCACGAGCTTGAATGTCGAGCCGGGCTCGTAGACATCCTGGACCGCCCGGTTGCGCAGCGCGGCGGCCGGTGCCGCGCTGAATGCGTTCGGATTGAAGCTCGGCTCGTTCGCGACGGCCAGCAGCTCTCCGGTGTGCGGATCGAGCACCACGACCGTGCCGCCGTCGGCGTCGTGCTCGCGGACGGCGGCGCGCAACTCGCGCTCGGCAACGTGTTGGAGATACTTGTCTATCGTCAGCTCGACCGTGGCGCCCGTCGTCGGCAGCCGCTCGACGCGACTGAACGCCCGGCGCCGGGCGTCGGTCTGGATCAGCATTCTGCCCGGCCGACCGCTGATCTCGTGGTCGTAGGTCGACTCGACGCCGCCGAGTCCCTGGTTGTCGATGCCGACGTAGCCGATCAGATGGCTCGCCAGTTCCCGGTTGGGGTAGAAGCGGCGATCCTCCTTCAGGAATCCCACGCCGTCGAGGTCGAGCGCCGCGACCCGCCGCGCGGCTTCCGGCGACACCTTGCGCCCGACGTACGCGAATGCGCGCTGCTGCCCCAGCCGACGCTCGAGGACCTGCCGCCGTGCGTCGCTGCAGGCATCGAGCGCGTTGCACAGGGCGGTGGCGGTCGCCGCAGGATCGTCGATGTCCGTCGGCACCGCGTAGATGCTGTCCGAGTCCACGCTGTAGGCCAACACCCGGCCTTCGCGATCGCGAATCTCGCCGCGTTGCGGATGCGCGGTGATGCTTCGACTCTGTTGACGCTCTGCGCGCTCGACCAGGTGCTCATGGCGTATCACCTGGAGATAGACGAGCCTCGACTCGATGGCGACGAACCACACCCCGAAGACCGTCAGGCCGACCAGCAACCTGCCGCGCAGCACACGCTGCCAGTCTTCCAACCGGACGGCGGACCGGCGGCGGCCACGGCGTCCCCGGCCGCGCAGGCGACCGAGCAGCCGCCAGCCTCCGGCGGCGCGGCTACGGTCGTCCGGCATGGCTGGTCTCTCCCTGGCGCGTCACAACGATGGACCGATCGGGTTCCGGCGCGGGCACGACGCGTTCGATGACCAAGGCATCGTCGTCGCCCGGCGCGACGAAATGGAGCCGGTTGGTCGCAATCCGTTCGATCCGTGCGGGCGCCCGCAGGCTTTCGATCTCCAGCCTCAGGTGCCGGTTGATCTCCAGCTCGCGGACGAGTTCCCCCTGCATCCGCTCCAGTTGGTACCCGTGTTGCAGGAGCTCGAAGTGCAGCCAGGCGGAGAACAGCACGACCGTCACGAGGCACACACCAATCACACCCCAGCGCTGGAACTCACGCTGCCGCGTCCGGTCGACCTCGCGGACGATCGGGTTGTTGTGGATGTCCTGCCTGATGACGTGCTCGAAACGTTGCCTGCTCATGCCAGCCTTTCGGCGGCGCGCAGCTTCGCGCTGCGCGCGCGCGGATTCAGCCTGATCTCCTCACGACTGGGCCGGACGGGCCGCTTCGTGAGCACGCGGACCGCGTTGTCCGGGGCGTGCTCCAGCTTCCGCAGCGCGTGCTTCACGATGCGGTCTTCGAGGGAGTGAAAGCTGATGACGGCCAGGCGCGCGCCGGCCCGCAGGCGGCGGCAGACGGCCGGCAGGAACTCGCTCAAGCCTTCGAGCTCGCGGTTGACCCAGATGCGCAGTGCCTGGAACGTACGCGTGGCCGGATCGATCCGTTGGCCGCGGCGGCGGGGTGCCGCCCGCCGGACCAGCGCGGCCAGCTCGCCGGTGGACGTCAGCGGCCGGCGCCGGCGAGCCGCCACGATCGCGCGGGCGATACGCCGTGCGTGCCGTTCCTCGCCGTACTCGAAGATGCCATCCGCCAGCATCTGCTCGGACGCAGCGCCGAGTACCTCGGCGGCCGTCGGCCCGCTGGAGCGGTCCATGCGCATGTCCAGAGGCTCGTCACGCCGAAAGCTGAAGCCGCGCCCCTCCGCCTCGAGCTGCACCGACGAGACGCCGAGATCGGCGAGCGCGCCGTCGACGAACACGAGACCGCGTCGATCGAGCAGACTGTCGATCCGGCGGTAGTCCGCGTGGACGAGCTCGACCCGCTCGGCCCAGGGCGCCAGCCTGGCCGCCGCGAGCGGCAGGACTTCCCCATCCCGATCGCATCCCAGCACCCCGTCGGCGCCAGCCTCCAAGAGGAGCCGCGCGTGCCCCCCCGTCCCGACGGTGCAGTCGAGAAACCGGCCGCCGCGCTGCGGGTCGAGCAGCGCAATCACCTCGGCCGACATCACCGGTCGGTGCGCAGGTTGGCAGGCATCGATGTGCATCGTCAGATTCCAAGCTCCGCAAGCGCGTGAGCGTCCTCGTCGGTGAAGGGGTCCTGCTCCAGACGGGTCAGGAAGCGGTCGTGGTTCCAGACCTCGAGGTAGTCGTACTTGCCGAAGACGTCGACCTCGCCCGCCATGCCAGCGGACTCCCGCAGCCGGGTGTGCACCGAGACCCGCCCCTGCCGATCGATCTCGGCCGGCTGTCCGAAGAAGCTGACACGGTCGAGGAAGCGATTGCGGGACGGGTGCGACAGCGGAGCAGCGGCGACCTTCTTTTCGATCTCGATCCAGACCGGCATCGGGTAGATGTGGACCGATTCGCCCTTCAGACTGGTGACGAACAGGGAATGGCCGTACTTCTCTGCCAGCGGCGCCCGAAAAGCCGCCGGGATCTTGAGCCTCCCCTTGTCGTCGATCTTGGCGGAGAAATTTCCCCGGAGCACCACTAGACTCCACGAAAGACCACAGAAATCCACCCCGATGTTAGGGAACCGCGGCGAAGCTGTCAACGAAAAACCCGCGGCGGCCGTGCTACCATCCGCCTGGACACGTTGTTCCCGACGCTCCTGGGATGTTGCGCGCAGGCCTCATCGGATTCCCCTCCACCGGCAGGACGACCCTCTTCAAACTCCTGACTCGCGCCGCAGCGGACAGCGCATCCGGACGCGCCGGGCGCGGCGAGGCGGGCCTGGGAGCCGCGGAGGTGCCCGACGCACGCCTCGACAGCCTCACGGCGCTGTTCGAGCCGCGCAAACGGGTTGCTGCCACCGTGGTGTTCGCAGACATGGCAGGTGCGACCGGCCCGCGCAGCCTCGTCGACGTCGCTGCATACCGTGAGGCACACACGCTGCTGCATGTGGTGCGCGCCTTTCGGGCAGCCGACGTGCCGCATGCAGCCGGGGCGATCGACGCCGCCCGCGACGCCCGGGCGATGGAGGACGAGCTGATCCTGGCGGATCTCGCAGTGGCCGAGCGCCGGCTCGAGCGCATCGAGCGCGACCGGAAGAAGGGTGCCGGCAAGGCGCTCGAGCACGAAGTACGCACGCTCGATCGGTGCCGCGGGGCGCTCGAGAAAGGGACGCCCATTCGCGCGCTGGACCTCGACCCCGACGCAGCCAGGACGCTGCGCGGCTTCCAGTTCCTGTCGGCCAAGCCGCTGCTGCTGGTGGTCAATCTCGACGAGGACGACATCGCGGATCCGGAACAGGCGCTCGAGCGGGCGGATCTCGGGAGCATGCTCGCGCATCCCGCCACGCGAGCCGTGCCGGTGTGCGCGAAGATCGAGCTCGAGATCGGTCAGCTCGACCCGGACGATGCGCGCGCCTTCCTGGCCGATCTGGGGTTGCGGGAAACCGGGTTGAAGCGGGTGGTACGCGCCGCGTACGAGCTGCTCGGGTACATCTCGTTCTTTACCGTCGGCAAGGACGAGTGCCGGGCCTGGTCGATTCCCGGAGGCACCATCGCCATGAACGCGGCCGGCGCGGTGCACACCGACATGCAGCGCGGATTCATCCGGGCGGAGGTGACCGCCTACGAAGACCTCGCCCGCCGCGGATCCCTCGGCGCGTGCCGTGAGCACGGGGAAACGCGGCTCGAGGGTAGGCAGTATGTCGTGCGGGATGGCGACATCCTCAACTTCCGATTCGCCAGGTGATCGTCGTTATGATGGGCCGCATGGCGGGCTGGGCGAGGATTGCATCGGTGGCGGCGCTCGCGGCGGCCGCCGCGAGCGCCGCCACCGATGAGCTGGAGCTGTCGTTCCATGCCAACCGCATCACGGTCGTGGCAGCCGACGTGCCCCTGGATACCATCCTCGGCGAGTGGGCGCGGCTGGGAGATACGCGCTTCGTCGCCGCGAACGGCCTGCCGACGTGGCCAGTGTCCGTCCACCTGGTGGACGTCCCGGAACGCGAGGCGTTGCGGGTGCTGCTGCGTGCAACCGGAGGCTACATCGCCGAGTCCAGGTCGGCGCGGCAACCGGGCCTGTCCGCGTTCGAGCGTGTGCTGATCATGACCGGCGGTGGGCGCCGGGCCGCGCGGCCACACGCCGACCTGGACCGGGTCCGTGTTCTCCGCCCGCAGCCGCCGCGTGCGCGCGCGCTGCCCGGCGCGCCGGCTGCGGGCGCCGAGGCGGACGACGACGAGGACACGCAAGAAGACGATCTCGACGATCTGGAGCTGCTCGAGTCGCTCAGGCGACGCTACGAGTCGGCCGCCCAGCCGGCGGACGACCCGCGGCCGACCTTCTTCCCGCTGCCCGCGCCGGGAGCCGCGACCGCTCCGGGACCGCCCACAGCGCCACGGCCGGGCGTGATCCTGCAGCCCGACGCGCCCGTGCCGCAGCCCCGGGCGCCGTCGGACCGACCCCGCCGCCGCACCGGCGCCCCGCCGTCGCCCGCGCGGTAGCAGTCCTGGCCGTGTGTTACCCTCACCGCCAGTGACGGCCCCCTCCGAACCCACCGCGCCGGCGGTGGCTTCACCGGAGCCTCCCGGCGCCCCGCCTTCCGCCGCTCGACTCGCCAGATCCGCCGGCGTCGTCGGCGCCGCCACCCTGACCAGCCGCGTGCTTGGACTCATACGCGACCAGATCCTCGCCTACCTGTTCGGTGCCGGCAACGCAATGGATGCGTTCAACGTGGCGTACCGCGTCCCGAACCTGATGCGTGACCTCTTTGCCGAGGGCGCGATGAGCGCGGCGTTCGTGCCCACGTTCACACGACGGCTGACCCGGCGCGGCCGGGCCGCGGCTTGGCAGCTCGGCAACCAGCTCATCAACGCGCTGATTGTCGTCACCGGGCTGCTGGTGCTGGCCGGGATCATATTCGCCCGCCCCCTGGCCGAGCTGCTGGCGGGGGACTACGCTGCGGTCCCGGGCAAGCTGGAGCTGACTGTGACGTTGAGCCGCATCGTGCTCCCATTCCTCACCCTGGTGGCGCTCGCCGCCGTGCTCACGGGGATGTTGAACTCGCTCAACCGCTTCTTCACGCCGGCCGTTTCCCCCGCGATGTTCAACGTCGGCATCATCTTCGGCGCGATCTGCCTCGTACCGGCCTCCTCGCACCTGGGCTTGAACCCCATTGTCGGCATCGCCGTCGGCATGCTCCTGGGAGGCACCGGGCAGATCGCCTTGCAGGTGCCGGCCCTCCTTCGGGAGGGGTACCGCTATCGGCTCGAGCTCGACCCGCGGGACCGCGGTTTGCGGGACATCCTGACGCTCATCGGTCCCGGCACGCTGGCCGGTGCGGCCGTCCAGATCAACGTGCTGGTCAACACGATCCTCGCCACCGGGGAAGGCACGGGCGCGGTGTCGTGGCTCAACTACGCGTTCCGGCTCATGTATCTCCCCATCGGCCTGTTCGGCGTCTCGATCGCGACGGCGACGCTGCCGGCGGTCTCCCGCGCTGCCGCGCTGGACCGGCTCGACGGCATCCGCGAGACAATCTCGAGCGCCCTGCGCATGATGCTCATGCTGGGTGCGCCGGCCACGGTCGGGCTGGTCGTGCTCGCCGGGCCGATCGTCGAACTCGTCTTCGAGCGCGGCAGCTTCTCGCCGGACGACACCCGGGCAACCGCGACCGCGCTCGCCTTCTACGCGCCGGGACTCCTCGGTTACTCCGCCGTCAGAATCACCGTTCCGTGCTTCTACGCGCTGGGGAACAGCCTGACGCCCACCCTCATCAGCGTGGCGTCGGTCACCCTCAACGTGATCCTGAACGTGATGCTGGTCGAACGCATGGGCTACCGGGGGCTGGCCCTCGGGACCTCGATCGCCGCACTCGTCAATGCAGGGTTGTTGGGGTACTTCCTGCGCCAGCGTCTCGGCGGTCTCGATACGCGCCGGGTGCTGACTGCGTTCGTGAAAATAGCCGTTGCCGCGGGCTGCATGGGAGCAGCCGTGCCGGGCATCCACGCCGCGCTGCTCGCGGCCTGGCCCGGCGCCACCCTGGCCGCACGGCTGGTGCGGGTCGCCGCCAGCATCGGAGGCGGACTCCTGGTCCTCGCGGTCTGCGCCCGCCTGCTGCGGATCCGCGAATGGGATGACACGCTCCGGCATCTCGGCGCGCGGCTCGGGTCCCGCACGCGCCGGGCGCGCGCCGGCGAATGACCCCGGTTCCGAAACGCACGCGGCGCCCTATGGTACGATGCTGCGTTCGCCGGGCGGCTCGGAATGCGTCGTATCCACTATCAGGGAACTGGCGGCTACTCGTTGGGCCCCGGCCTCATGACGCCGGCGGTCAAATGGCTCATCTGGGTCAACGTCGCGGTGTTCCTCATCATCGCGCTCGCTCCCGGCAGCGTGCGGCTCCGGCTCAGCGAGCTCCTGGGTCTGACCCCGGCCCTGACGCTGACCGGGCTCCACGTGTGGCAGCCGGTCACGTACCTGTTCATGCACGGCGGCGTCGGCCACATCCTGATCAACATGCTGATCCTGTGGATGTTCGGGGTCCAGCTCGAACGGCTGTGGGGCACGCGCTTCTTCCTGCGGTACTACTTCGTGGCCGGCGTCGGGGCGGCCGTCATTACGATGATCGTGGCGCTGCTGCCCTTCTCGTTCAGTGCCGCGACGTATGCGACGATCACGATTGGTGCCTCAGGCGCCATCTACGGCCTGTTGATGGCCTTCGCGCTGTACTACCCGGACACCCCGATTCTGATGTTCCTGCTCTTCCCGGTGCCGGCGAAGTACTTCGTGATGATTCTGGGCGCGGTAGCCTTCGTGTCCGCCCCGCGCGGCGGAGGCGTGGCACACATCACGCATCTCGGCGGGCTCGTGGCAGGCTACCTGTATCTGCGCCGCCTGCGCGGCGTGTCCCTGGGCCGGCTCGGCGTGCTGGCCGACCTCCGCTACCGCTGGCTGCGCTGGCGCATGAACCGCCTGCGCCGGCGATTCGACGTGTATCCGGGCAGCCGGGATCGCGACTGGCGCGATCGGATTCACTAGCAGCCCGTGGTGAAACCCCGCGGCGCGCCGAGACGGGCGAGGCGCCCACCCGGCAAGACGCGACGAAGAAGCCTATCGGGCATGGTCGACCAGACGGGGCTACGCCCCGAACCCCGGCGTCCGCTCGCCGGGACCCGATAGCCCCGCACCGCTCCTGCCGCGGCGCGCCGTGCGGAGTCCGCGTGGTTCTTGCGGCGCAGAGTCCTGGCCGGCGCCGGGCGACTGCCCGGGCGCGAACACGACCAGTTCGAACGTATCCTCCACAGCCTCTGCCTGATGCTGCAGCCGGGCAGGCACGTGCAGGACCTCGCCCTCGCGCACCGTGATCTCTCGCGTGCCCACGACACACCGCATCACACCCCGCAGGATGTAGACGAGCTGATCGGCCTCGTGCGCGTGCAGCGGAATCTGCGCACCCCGCTTGAGATACGCCTGAATCATGGTCTGCCGATCGCCGGCAATCACCTTGCAGGAGACCATGGCGGTCACCTTTTCGAGCCGCAGATCGCTCCAGCGGTGGAGTGCCGCGTCGGGCGTCATGACGTTCTCCAGCTTCTCCGCTCGCGCCTGCACCTTGCAGCCCGAGCGGGGTGGGGCTGATATAATCGCAGGTCGTGCGCTCGTTCCGAAGGGCTGCCGTGAGGTCGTCTCTCGACCCCTGCAAGGATTCTGCACCATGAAGGGTTCTTCGGTCACGAACGCGCCGACCGTCGCGCCGTCGATCACCGACAGCCGCGGGATCCTCTCGCGCGAGCAATGGCACCGCTTCTACCGCACGATGCTGCTGTCGCGCCGGCTCGACGACAAGGAGATTCAGCTCAAGAACCAGAGCCGGACCTACTTCCAGATCAGCGCTGCCGGACACGAGGCCATCCAGGTCGCCGCGGGCATGGCGCTGCGGGCGGGGCACGACTGGTTCTTTCCCTACTACCGCGATCGGGCGCTCTGCCTGACCCTGGGCGTAACGCCGTTCGACATGCTCCTGAGCGCGGTCGGCGCAGCCGACGACCCCTTCTCGGGCGGCCGCCAGATGCCAACGCACTGGTGCTCCCCTCGACTCCATATCGTGTCGCCCTCGAGCGCCTGCGCAACCCAGTGCCTCCATGCGGTGGGCGCCGCGGAAGCCGGCGAGATCTCCCGGCATGTGCCGGGGCTGACCGAGATCATCACCGCCCGCGGCGACGAAGTCGTCTTCGTCGCGCTGGGGGACGGGTCGACCAGCGAAGGCGAGTTCTGGGAATCGCTCAACACGGCGTGCACGCGGGGACTGCCCGTGGTGTATCTCGTCGAGGACAACGGCTACGCGATCTCCGTGCCGGTGGAAGCCCAGACACCGGGCGGTGACGTCTCGCACCTGGTCGAGTCGTTTCCGGGCCTGAAGGTGATTCGCGTCGACGGCACCGACGCCGCCGCGAGCGTCGGGGCGATGCAGGACGCCGTCGGCTACGCGCGTGCGCGCTCGGGTCCGGCACTCGTGCGGGCGAGTGTCACACGCCCGTACTCGCACTCGATGTCGGACGACGAGCGGGCGTACAAGAGCCCCGCGGAACGCGAGGACGAAGCCGCGCGCGACCCTCTGAAGCTGTGCGCCGCGTATCTCCAGGAACAGGCGCTGGCCACGCGCGAGGAGCTCGCGGCGCTGGCCGCCGCCGTCGACCGGGAACTGCAGGAGGCTACCGACCGGGCGCTCGCGGCGCCGGCGCCGGACCCGGCCACCGCCAGCCTCTATCTGTATTCGCCGGCGGTCGATCCCGCGTCGGCCGACTTCGAAAGCGCCCCCCGGCCGACCGGTGCGCCGGAGACGATGGTCGCGGCCATCAACCGCACGCTGCAGGACGAGATGCAGCGCGACCGGCGCATCGTGGTGTTCGGGGAGGACGTGGCGGACGTCAGCCGCTCCGAGCTGCTCGCCGAGCTGCCGGGCAAGGGGGGTGTGTTCAAGGCCACGCTCGGGCTGCAGCGCGCGTTCGGCGACCTGCGGGTCTTCAACTCGCCGCTGGCCGAGGCGAACATCGTGGGACGCGCGATAGGCATGGCCATTCGCGGGCTCAAGTCGGTAGTCGAAATCCAGTTCTTCGACTACATCTGGCCTGCCATGATGCAGATTCGCGACGAGCTGACGATGCTGCGGTACCGTTCGAACAACGCGTTCGCCTGTCCCGTGGTGATCCGTGCCCCGATCGGCGGGTACCTGCGCGGCGGCTCCCTGTACCACTCGCAGTCCGGCGAGAGCATATTCGCGCACTGCCCGGGGTTGCGTGTCGTCTTCCCGTCGACCGCCGCCGATGCCGCCGGCCTGCTGCGCACGGCAATCCGCTGCGACGACCCCGTGCTCTTTCTCGAACACAAGCATCTGTACCGCCAGACGTACAACAAGGATTCCTATCCGGGCCCGGACTACGTGCTCCCCTTCGGCCGGTCCGTTGTGCGGCGCGAGGGCGCCGACGTCACGGTCGTCACGTGGGGCGCTCTTGTACAGCGCACCCTCCAGGCCGCCGAGCAGGTCCGCCAGGAGGACATCGACGTCCGCGTGCTCGACCTGCGCACCATTGCCCCCTGCGACTGGGAAGGCATCGCCCGGGCTGTGCGCGCGACCAACCGCGTCGTGATCGCCCACGAGGATCAACTGACGTGCGGCTTCGGGGCAGAACTCGCCGCACGCATCGGGGGCGAGTTGTTCGAGCACCTCGACGCGCCGGTGAAGCGGGTCGGCGCCCTCGACTGTCCGGTCGCCTACCATCCGGTTCTCGAAGAGGAGATTCTGCCGCAGGCGTCGGACATCCTGCAGGCGATCCGCGAGACCGCCCGCTTCTGATCAGCGGCGCCGGCGGTCTCCGGTGAAGCCGTGCGTCGCCCCGGGAGGCGGGCCAGGAGCCGTGACGAGACCCTTGGCACTGGCGTTGGGACTGGCCTGCGGCGTTACGCTCGCCCTGCCCGCGGCGCAGTCGCTCGGGCGGGTGGAGGAGGTCCGCTCCAGCGGCGGCCTGGCGCCCCACGTCGTCGGGCAGTTCCGCGCGCCCGCAGGATTCCAGCAGGGCCCGAATGGCGACTACTATGTCTTCGACCGCCGCTCGCACAGCGTGCACCGCATCACGGCTGGCGGTCAGGCGTCGCAGATCGTTCGGATCGGCCCCGAGGACGGCCGCCTGCTGGGCGCCAGCGCCTTTCACATGGCGCCGGACGGTCGCTTCGTGGTGGCCGACGCGCCGGAGGGCCGCGAGCGCGTGCAGATCTTCGAGGCCGACGGGACCCGCATCGGCGGCTTCCGCCTGGCAGGCCGTGCGGCGCCGCGCATCACGCTGGGAGACCTGGTGCTGACCGGCGTGGCTTCGCTGCAGTTCACGGGGCGCGCGGTGCTCATGAGCCAGCCGGAGCTGGGCGGCCTGATGACGGAGTTCAGCCTCGCCGGGCATCCGTTCCACACGTTCGGCGTCTTCCGGCGGACCGGACACGAAGACGACCGGGACGTGCACCTCGCGCTCAACAGCGGCCTGCCGCTCGTCAACCCGCAGGGCGGCTACTACTTCGTGTTCCAGGCCGGCGTCCCGGTCTTCCGCAAGTACGACGCGAACGGGCGGCTGGTGTTCGAGCGTCACATCGAGGGCCGCGAGCTCGACCCCCTGCTGGCGGCGCTGCCCACCACCTGGCCGAGCCGCTCGATAGGTCGGGGGCGGACCGTGCCCATCGTCCCGCCGACTGTCCGTTCGGCCACCGTCGACCCCGACGGGTACCTGTGGATCGCCCTGACCGTGCCGTACGTCTACGTCTACGACCCGGACGGCGAGAAGGTGCGCACCCTCAGACTCCGGGCCGCCGGCGTCATCCAGCCCACCAGCCTCTCGTTCCCCGGTCCCGGCCGCCTGCTCGTCACTCCCGGCTGCTACGAGTTCAGGGTACGGCCAGCCGGGCCCTGAACACCGTCACCGCCTGCCCCCGCAGCAGCACCCGCTCGGCACCCACGCGTACGCGCACCAAGCCGCCGCGCGGCGAGGCCTGCCACGCCGTGAATTCCTCTCCGCCCAGGTGCCGCCGCCAGTAGGGACCCAGGCAGCAGTGGGCAGAGCCGGTGACCGGATCCTCGTCCACGCCTGAAGCCGGCGCGAAGAAGCGCGAGACGAAATCGAAGCCGGGCGTGGAGGCGCGCGCGGTGACAATCACACCGCGCGTCGCGACCGTCCGGAGACGGTGGAGATCGGGACGCAGTCCGCGCACCGCAGCTTCGGATTCGACTTCGGCCAGGTAGTCGAAGCGACCGCGCCCCAGGTAGCGCGGCTCCACGCCGAGCGCCTCGACCAGGTCCGGCGGCGGCGCGACTGCCCGGACCGGGTCCGCCGGGAAATCGAGCTCCATCCAGTCGTCGCAACGGCGCGCGCTCAGCAGGCCGGACCGCGTGTGGAAGCGGAGCTCGCCGACGGGCCCGGCGTTGCCCTGCTCCCACAGCACGTGTGCGGCCGCCAGCGTCGCATGCCCGCACAGGTCCACCTCCACGGCCGGCGTGAACCAGCGCAGGTCGAACGTCCCGTCCGGCCGCCGCGCAAGGAACGCGGTCTCCGACAGATTCATCTCGCCAGCCAGCGACTGCATCCAGCCGGCGTCCCGCGGCTCCTCCAACAGGCAGACGGCCGCCGGGTTGCCGCGAAACGGCGTGTCCGTGAACGCATCGACCTGCGTGATGACCATGTCCGTCGACGGCGTACGCGCCGCCCCACCCGAGCCTCCGCTGGACGGCTGCCGGTGGCAGGCGAGTTGCCGGTGGCAGGCGCGTTTGCTATCATAGGTCGTTTTGTTCCGCCTCGGGAGAAGGCGCTGTCTCCAGGCGCTTTGAGCGGCGCCGGTGCGGCCTTGGGCGGCCTGCTCCGGGTTCGAGCTGCACATGCCCGACGAGCGAGACCCGTTTCTGGCGCGCTCCCTGCAGCAACTGCAAGCCAATATCCGCAGGGCAGGACCGGCAGCAACGGCCAGCTACTCGCTGATCGGCGCCATTCTCCTGCTGGGCGGCGTGGGGCATCTGGTCGACCGCTGGCAGCAGACGGAGCCCTGGGGGCTGCTCGTCGGGCTGTTGCTGGGACTGGTGGTGGGCTTCTACGAATTGTCCAAGGCAGTCCTGAAATCGTGACCGATGCGGAACGTGTGGGTTGCGGTCGCGCTCGTCGCCTCGGCCGGTGCCTGCGCTGTCTGGCGGGTGCCCGGCGCGGCGGCCGAGGTGCTGCTCGGCATGGTCGGTCCGCTGGGCGTCGGCCTCGGCTCGCTGGCATTGATGGAGCGCACGCACAGGCGGAATCCGGAGCGCCTGACGCGCCTGCTCGTGCGCGCATTCCTGGCCAAACTGGTGGTGTTCGGCCTGTACATGAGCGCGGCCGTCAGCATGCTGTCGCTCGACGCCGCCTGGTTCGCAGGGAGCTTTACCGTGTCGTTCGTGGTGCTGCACCTTGCCGAGGCGCTGCATCTGCAACGCCGGTTGACGGGCTGACCTAGCGCGTCATCCGGGCAACGGCCCGCTACACGCTCGACTCGAATTTTTTCGAAGACATGCCACAACCGCACCAAGCCGAACCGCTCGATCACGCTGCCGACCACGGCGCAGGTGGATTCGATGCCGGGCAGGTGATCATCGAGCACGTCGCGAACAGCTCGTTCGAGCACCCGATCCTCCACCTGCCGGCCGTCTTCGGTGTCGACTTCTCGATTACGAAGCACGTCTTCATGCTGCTCCTGGTCGCGACGGTGGTCTTCCTGCTGATCACGACGACGGTCCGGCGCTACCTGCAGCAGGAGCGGCTCATCCCCGACGGCTTCATGAACGCCCTGGAATTCGTCGTCGAGTTCATCCGGGATTCGATCGTGCGGCCGAACGTGGGCGTGAAGTACGTGCGGACGTGGGCGCCGCTTGTGCTCACTTTCTTCTGCTTCATCCTGGCCGCCAACATGATCGGCCTGATCCCGATCTTCGAGGTGATTGGGCTCATCGACCACTACGTGCTGCACACCGGCGAGCACTCGCTGGTGAAGAATGTCATCCATGGCGGGACCACCGCCACGGGCAACTTCAACGTCACGGCGGCGCTGGCGGCCATCACGTTCGTGTCGATAATCGTCGCCGGCAGCTTGGCCCACGGCTTCATCCGGCACTGGATCAACCTGGTGCCCCACGGCCTCGCCTGGCCGCTCTACATCCTGCTGATCCCCATCGAGGTCATGGGCATGTTCGTCAAGCCGTTCGCCTTGACGATGCGGCTGGCGGCGAACATGACAGGCGGCCACATCGCGATCCTGGCCATCCTGTCGTTCGTGTTCATCTTCACGGAACAGTTCAGCGCCGCGGCCGGCATCGGGGTCGGCATCGTCGCCTCGATACCGCTCGCGGTCGGCATCAACGCCCTGGAGATCATCATCGTCTTCGTCCAGGCGTACGTCTTCACGCTGCTGTCAGCCGTGTTCATCGGCATGGCCATCAACGTGCATCACTAGGGAAACGGAGGTTATCCGAATGGATCAGTTGCACCTGCTCGGGGCGGGATTGGGACTCGGGATGATCGTCATCGGTGCCGGTCTGGGCATCGGCAGGTTCGCCGCCGCCGCCGCCGAGGGAATCGCGAGACAACCGAACGCCGCCGCACAGATCACCGGCGCCATCAACCTGCCCCTCTTCCTGCTCGAAGGCGTCGCGATTCTGGCCGAGGTCTTCGTTCTGATCCTCATGCTGTAGGGACCCATCATGGACAATCCCCTCGTCCAGCCCGATCCGGGGCTGTTCTTCTGGACCATCGCGGTCTTCCTGGTCCTGCTGTACCTCCTGAAGCGGTACGCCTGGGGCCCGCTGCTGGCGGCCCTCGATGAACGCCAAGCCGGCATCCGCAAATCGCTCGACGACGCGGACCGGGCCCGGAAGGAACTGGAGCAGGTCCGGCAGGAATCGGAGGCAATCATCGGCAAGGCGCGCAGTGAGGCCGACGGCATCGTCTCCGGAGCGCGTTCGGACGCGGCGAAGCTCCGCGAGGATCTGCGCCGGCAGGCGCAGGAGGAGGCGCAGGCGATCCGCGAGAACGCCCAGCGTCAGATCCGGCAGGAGCGGGACCGCGCCCTGGCCCAGATCCGCCGCGAGGCCGTCGACGTGTCGATCCTGATAGCCTCGAAGCTGATCCGCCGCAATCTCTCCCCGGCCGACAACCAGGCGCTCATCGACGAGGCGCTGAAGCAGGTCCAGCCGTCCGCCCAGAGCTGACGCCGCGGCGCGGCGGCTGTCTGCGTACTCCCCGAATCTTCCCGCGCCCCCTGACGAGAGGTCGGGGGGCGTCGCGGGTTCGCACCACCGTCCGTTTGGGGTCCCACCGGGCGGACGCCCGGGGTGCGGCGCGCAGCCCCTTCCGGACGAAGCTAGCGGAGCAGGGCTGCGGAGGAAGCCGACTCGAAGATCGCGGCCGCGTTCTGGGCCTGGTCGAACAGCAGCTGGGGATAGATGCCGAAGAGTATCGTGCCGACGACGCCGACGGCCAGCGTTGTCGCCAGGGCCGGACCGAGGACGATCTCCGATCCGGTCGTCTCCTCCCGGAAGAACATGAAGACGACCACGCGCAGGTAGTAGTAGAGCGAGATGGCGCTGTTGACCACGCCGACCACGGCCAGCCAGATGAAGCCCTGGTCGACCGCCGCGCCAAAGACCCACACCTTGCCCATGAACCCGGCGGTCGGCGGGATGCCCCCCAGCGAGAGCATGAACAGCAGCATCGCAACGGCTGCCAACGGGCTGCGCACGAACAGACCGCTCAGGTCCTTGAGCTCGTCGCCCAGCACGTCTCGGCGTCGCAGCATCGTGATGACCGCGAATGCGCCGATCTGCATGAACAGGTAGACCCAGAGGTAGACCAGCGCCGCCGCGACGCCGCGCTCGGTGGCCGCCACGACGCCGATCAGCACGTAGCCGGCGTGCGCGATCGACGAGTAGGCGAGCATCCGCTTCATGTTGCTCTGCGTGATCGCCGCGATATTGCCTACCGTCATCGTCACGACGGCCAGGAAGGCGAATACCACCTGCCAGTCGGGGGTCAGTGGCGCCAGCCCCTCGATGAAGATGCGCAGCAGCATCGCGAACGAGGCCGCCTTCGAGCCGACCGACAGGAACGCCGTCACCGGCGTCGGCGCGCCCTCGTACACGTCGGGCGCCCACATGTGGAACGGCACGGCCGCGATCTTGAACCCCATGCCGGCCGCCAGGAGAATCATCCCCAGGCTCAGTACGAGGCTGCGGTCCTGCGCAGCCAGCGCCACGGCGATCTCATCCAGCCGGGTGGAGCCGGTCACGCCGTAGACGATCGACATCCCGTACAGCAGGATGCCCAGCGAGAACGCGCCGAGCAGGAAGTACTTGACGCCCGCCTCGTTCGACCGGTGGCTCGGCTTCAGGTAGCCGGCCAGGATGTAGAAGGCGACGGCCATCGTCTCCAGGCCGATGAACAGCGTGATGAGGTCGATGCCGCTGGCCATGAACATCATCCCGAGCGTGGCGCACAGGATGAGGAAGTAGTACTCGCCGGCCCGCATCCCCTCCACGCGCAGGTACGGCGCCGACATCATGAGCGTCAGGCCGGCCGACACGAGGAAGATCAGCTTGAAGAACAGGGCGAAGCCGTCAATCGCCAGCAGCCCCCGGGACACGACGAGGTCCACCCCGGCGAACGACAGCAGCATCAGGGCGCTGACAACCAGCGTGCCCATCGATAAGCCGAACAGCAGGTCGTCCCGTCGGGGAGCGATGACGTTGACGAGCAGCAGCAGCAGCGCGCCGGCCGTGAGGATGATCTCGGGCAGGAGGTAGTAGAAGTCGCTGGCCGAGAAACCGAGTGCCGCCATCTACCTGCCTCCACGCACAGGCGCCGGCGCCCCGCCGCCGCCCGACCGCGTCGGGCGCGCCCCGATGTCCGCCCCGGCTGCCGCCAGCCGGGGCGTGTAGTCGCTGTTCACGCGGGTCATCACGTTGTCCACCGACGTCTCCAGGCGGTCGAGAAACGGCTTCGGATAGAGGCCGATCCAGACGGCCAGGACGAGCAGCGGCACGAACGTCCAGATTTCGCGCATGCTCAGGTCCGGCAGGTTCTCGTTCTTCGGATTGTCGATGTTGCCGAACATCGTCCGCTGGTACAGCCAGAGCATGTAGGCGGCGCCGAGCACGATGCCGCTCGCCGCCACGAACGCCCAGAACTTGCTGACCACGAAGATGCCCTGCAGGATCAAGACCTCGCCGATGAAACCGTTGAGCGTCGGCAGTCCGATCGAGGACATCGTCATCACGAGGAAGATCGCCGCGTAGACCGGCATCACCTTCGACAGCCCTCCGTACTCGGCGATCTCGCGCGTGTGGCGGCGCTCGTAGACGATGCCCACGATCAGGAAGAGGGCGCCCGTCGAAATGCCGTGGTTGAGCTGCTGCACGATGCTGCCGGTTATCCCGACCGGTGTCAGGGCGAACATGCCGAGCATCACCATGCCCATGTGGCTGACGCTCGAGTAGGCCACGAGCCGCTTCCAGTCCTTCTGCGCCATGGCGACCAGCGCGCCGTAGATGATGCCGATGATCGACAAACCGACCACGAGCGGCACGAACGCTGCGGTAGCCTCCGGCACGATCGGCAGGCTGAACCGGATGAATCCGTACGTGCCCATCTTCAGTAGCACGGCCGCCAGGATGACCGAGCCGGCCGTCGGCGCGTCCGTGTGGGCATCCGGCAACCAGGTGTGGAACGGGAACATCGGGACCTTGACCGCAAACCCGAGGAAGAAGGCGAGGAAAATCCACCACTGCAGGCCGAACGGGATGTCGAGCTGGTGGAACTGCGTGACGTCGAAGGTGTACACCCCGGTCACACTGTGGTTGTGGAAGTAGACCGCCAGAATCCCCAGCAGCATCACGACGCTGCCGACGAGCGTGAACAGGAAGAACTTGATCGCCGAGTAGAGCCGCCGGTCGCTGCCCCAGATTCCAATCAGGAAGTACATGGGCACGAGCATCACTTCCCAGAACAGGAAGAACAGCAGGAAGTCGAGCGCCATGAACGCGCCCAGCATGCCCGTCTGCAGCGCCAGCAGGAAGACGTAGTACTCCTTCACCCGCACCGTGATGGCCGTCCAGGACGAGAGCACCGCGATGATGCCCATCAGCGTCGTCAACAGGATCAGCAGCACGCTGAAGCCGTCCACGCCCAGGAAGTACTCGGCCCCGATCGAGGGAATCCAGGCGAGGCGCTCGACGAACTGCCAGCCGGCATCCTGCGTGTCGTACCAGAACCACAGCGGGAGCGAGACGAGGAAGCCGATGCCGGCGGTGGCGTTGGCAATCCAGCGAATCCGGTCCTCCTGCCGCCGGTCCGTCAACAGCAGGAGCACCACGCCGACCAGCGGGGTGAAGAGAATCAGTGACAGCAAGGGAAATCCGGCGGCGTTGCTCATGGTCTTGAATGCGGGGTCAGCGCCCGACGAGGAACCAGGTCACGAACGCGAACACGCCAACCAGCGTGGCGAACGCATAGTTCTGGATTAGGCCGGTCTGAACCCGGCGGAAGCCGTAGCTGCCCTCCTGGCAAATCCAGCCGACCAGGTTGACGAGCCCGTCGACCACGTGCTTGTCGAGCACGTGGGAGATCCGCGACGAGGCGACGGTGGTCCAGCCCGTGCCGTTCACTGCGCCGTCGACCACCCGGCCGTCGAACCCCCAGAGACCGTGCGCGCCGGACATCGTGCCGCGCACGATCGTGGCGTCATACAGCTCGTCGACGTAGTACTTGTTGGTCAGCACGCGGTGCGGACCGGCGTACCGCTCCGCCCACTCGTCGGCAGCCTCCGGTCGCTGGATGTAGTTGCGGTAGGCGAGGAAGATGCCGAGTCCCGCAATCAGCACCGAGATGGCCATCAGGCCGAGCTCGGCCGCGTGCGAGAGATGGGCCGCCTCGCCGTGCGCGCCTTCGCCGCCGTGCGCGCCCGCCCCGGCCTGGGCCGTGAAGCTCGGCTCGAGGAAGTGCTCGATGGCGTTGCTGCCGCCCAGCGCGGCGGGCACGCCGACGTAGCCGGCCAGCACGGCGCCGACCGCCAGTACGATGAGCGGAACGGTCATCAGCCGCGGCGACTCGTGCGGACCGTGCCAGGCGTGGTGGCCGCCGTCGTCTGCCGGGTGCTTCCCGTGGCCTTCTTCCCAGGCCGGCCCACGGTAATCCTGGTAGAACGTCATGAAGATGAGGCGGAACATGTAGAAGGCCGTCATGCCGGCCGCCACGACGGCCAGCATCCAGAACAGACGGTTGTGCAGGAACGTGCGGTACAGGATCTCGTCCTTGCTGAAGAACCCGGACAGCAGCGGGACGCCCGCAATGGCCAGCGCGCCGATGCCCATGGTGGCGAACGTCACGGGCATGTACCGCCTGAGTCCGCCCATCCGGCGCATGTCCTGTTCCTCGTTCATGGCGTGGATGACAGACCCGCTGCCGAGGAAGAGCAGCGCCTTGAAGAAGGCGTGGGTCATCAGGTGGAACGCGCCGGCAGCGAACGCACCGACGCCGGTCGCCAGGAACATGTAGCCGAGCTGCGACACGGTGGAGTAGGCGAGCACCCGCTTGATGTCGGTCTGCACCAGCCCGATCGTCGCAGCCATGATCGCCGTGGCCAGACCGATGACCGCCACAATCTCCATCACCAGCGGCGCATGCGAGAACAGCACGGCGTTGCGCCCCACCATGTAGACGCCGGCCGTCACCATCGTGGCCGCGTGAATCAGCGCCGACACGGGTGTGGGGCCTTCCATGGCGTCGGGCAGCCAGACGTAGAGCGGGATCTGCGCGCTCTTGCCGATGGCGCCCACGAAGAGCAGCAGGCAGATCAGCGACAGCACCCCCATCGCGGCCGCTTCGACCGGCATTTCGGCGGCCATCTCCGCCACCGCGTGGAAGTCGAGCGTGCCGAAGGTGAAGAACACCAGGAAGATGCCGAGAATGAAGCCCCAGTCACCGATCCGGTTGACGATGAAGGCCTTCTTGCCGGCATCCGACGCGCTCTGCTTGTGGTACCAGAAGCCGATCAGCAGGTACGAGCAGAGTCCGACGCCCTCCCAACCGACGAACATCACCAGGAACGTGCTGCCGAGCACGAGCAGCAGCATGAAGAAGCAGAACAGGTTGAGGTAGCAGAAGAACCGCGCGTAGGCGGGGCGCGGCTCGTGGTCCATGTAGGCCACCGAATAGACGTGGATGAGGAGCCCGATGCCGGTGACGACCAGAATCATCATCCCGGACAGCGGGTCGAGCGTGAACGCCCAGGGCACCTCGAACGAGCCCATTCCGCCCGCCGTCTCGAGCGGAATGGGCGGAATCCAGTTGGCCACGGTCACCTGGTGGAAGCGCTCCTCGCCGGGCAAGCCGAGCAGCTGCACGAACGCCGTGACCGAGAGCAGCAGCGACGCCGCCATCGTGCCGCACGCCACGTACGCCGCCGTGCGCTTGTCGAAGTAGCGCACGCCGACGAGCCCGTTGAGCGCGGCCCCGAGGCCGGGCAGTACCGGAATGAGCCAGATCAAGTCCATTGCCATCAGCCGTTCGCCGTCACCATCGCATCAGGCTCATCTCGTCGATGTTCACGGTCTCCTTGTTGCGATAGAACGCGATGATGATGCCGAGCCCCACCGCGGCCTCCGCCGCCGCCACCGCAATCACGAACACGACGAAGACCTGTCCCACGAGATTCTGGAGTTGACTCGACAGCGCGACCAGATTGATGTTGACCGCGTTGAGGATCAGCTCGATCGACATGAAGATGATGATGATGTTGCGTCGCACGAGCACGCCGATCACGCCGATGATGAACAGGGCGGCGGACAGGGCGGTGTAGTGCAGGGGCGTGATTTCGAGCACCTTCGGATACCTACAGATTCTTCTTGGCGAGCACGATGGCGCCGATCATCGCGACCAGCAGCAGCATCGACGCCACCTCGAATGGGATGAGATACTCGGTGTAGAGCACCCAGCCGACCTGCTCCGTGTTGAGCATCGGGTCGCTGATGCGCTCCGGCAACCCGGCGCCCTGCGTCCCGGCCGGCACGGCGGTAGATGTGCCGCCCAAGACCACGATGGCGATCACCTCGAGCAGCATGGCGCCTGCCAGCACCGCGCCCGTCACGCCCAGCCGCCGCGTGTCGCTGTGCTGCTCCGGTGCCCGCTTCAGGTTCACCAGCATCACCACGAACAGGTACAGGACGACTATCCCCCCGGCGTACACCAGCACCTGGATGACCGCCACGAACTGGGCGCTGAGCGTGACGTAGAGGACGGCGACCAGCAGAAAGTTGACCACGAGGAACAACACGCTGTGCACGGCGCTCCGGGCCGAGATCACGAGAATCCCCAACCCCAGAATCAGGACCGCCAACGTGTAGAACACGGCCGCTTCAAGCATCGCCTGATGACGTCCTCCGCGTTACACCAGAACCTTCACGATCCCGGTGATGACCAGATTCCCGATGGCGATCGGGATCAGGACCTTCCATCCGAGCCGCATCAGCTGGTCGTAGCGATAGCGCGGCAGCGTGGCGCGGATCCAGATGAACACATACAGGAACAGGAAGATCTTGCCGACGAGCCACATCCACGCGGGAATCAGGTCGAGGAATGCCAGCGCCTCGACGTTGGGGAACGGACGCAGCCAGCCGCCCAGGAACATGATCGACACGATGGCCGAGATCACGATGATGTTCGCGTACTCGGCCAGGAAGAACAGCGCGAACCGCATCCCGCTGTACTCGGTGTGAAACCCGCCGGTCAGCTCCGTCTCGGCCTCCGGCAGATCGAACGGCACACGGTTCGTTTCCGCGAGGCCGCCGATGAACATCAGTACGAACGCCACGGGCTGGATGAACCCGAACCAGACGCCCGCGTCGCGTTGGGCCTCGACGATCTCGACCAGACTCAACGTGCCGGCCGTCAGGATGACGCTGACCAACGTCATGGTGACGGCAATCTCGTAGCTGATCAGCTGCGCCGAGGCGCGCAGACTGGCCAGCAGGGGGTACTTGCTGTTCGAGGCCCAGCCCCCGAGGATGATGCCGTACACCCCTATCGACGTGACCGAGACGATGAACAGCAGCCCGACGTTGATGTCGGCGACGTAGTAGAGCGGGTCCGGACCGAACGGCACGACGGAGAACACCACCAGCGCCGGCACGAGGCTCATGATCGGCGCGATGGTGAAAACCCACTTGTCCGCGGCAACGGGCGTGATGTCTTCCTTCAGAATCAGCTTGATCGGATCGACTATGGCCTGCAGGATGCCGTGCGGGCCGACCCGCATCGGGCCGAGACGCGCCTGCGCCCAGGCCATCACCTTGCGCTCCATCAGGACCATGAAGGTGACCGCCACGAGCACCGCGTTCAGCAGCACGGCAATCTGCAGCAGCGGAATGATGAACGTTTCCAGCATGAGCTCGCCCGCCGGGCGGCGCCGTCCGGCTCCGCTCGGCGCCCAACCTGTCCTCCAGGCGTCCGCGCCGTTCGACGGCGCAGGCGCCTACCTGTCTACCTCGCCGAGCACGATGTCGATGGTCCCGATCAGCGCCACCACGTCGGCCACCAGATGCCCTCTCACCAGCCGGCGCAAACCCTGCAGGTTGCAGAACGACGGCGGCCGCACCCGGAAGCGGTAGGGATTCGTGGAGCGGCCGTCGCTGACGATGAAGTAGCCGATCTCGCCCTTCGGCGATTCCACGGCATGGTAGGTCTCGCCGGCCGGCGGCTTGATGAGCCGCGGGACCTTGCCCATGACCGGCCCTTCCGGCAGGCCCTCGAGGGCCTGCCGGATGATGCGGATCGACTGCTTGAACTCCTCCAGCCGGATGAGATAGCGGTCGTACGTGTCGCCGCGCGTCCCTAGCGGGATGTCGAAGTCGAATTCCTCGTAGGCCGCGTTCGGTTCGTCCTTGCGCACGTCCCGAGACACGCCGGAGCCGCGCAGCGGCGGGCCGCACAGCCCCAGCGCGGTCGCCTCCTCGCCCGAGATGACGCCGATGTCACGGGTGCGGCCGACCCAGATGCGGTTGTTGGTCAGCAGCTCCTCGTACTCGTCGAGCTTGGGCTCCATCAGGTCGCAGAACGCGCTGACCTTCCGGTCCCAGCCCGTCGGAATGTCCAGCGGCAGGCCGCCTATGCGCATCGAGTTGTAGGTCAGGCGCGCGCCGCAGTACTCTTCGAACAGATCCAGCACGTGCTCGCGCTCGCGGAACGCGTAGAGGAGCACCGTCATCGCGCCGATGTCCATCGCGTGCGTCCCCAGCCACAGGCAGTGGCTCGCGATGCGCTGCAGCTCGGCCAGAATCGTGCGGATGTAGCGGGCCCGGCGCGGGACCTCGACCTGCATCAGCTTCTCGACGGTCTCGACATAGCCCAGATTGCTGGTTGCCGCCGCGACGTAGTCCATGCGGTCGGTCAACAGCACGATCTGCGTCCAGTCCCGATTCTCGCAGAGCTTCTCCACCCCGCGGTGGATGTAGCCGATCACGCAGTCGGCGTCGACGACCCGCTCGCCGTCGAGACGCAGCACCACCCGCAGCACGCCGTGCGTGCTGGGGTGCTGCGGCCCCATGTTCAGGACGAGCTCGTTCGTGTCGAACGCCTGGCCGACACGTCGCGGCGCCTCAATAGTCATCGTCGTCCCACACGCTATTCGATCTCCGCCTCATCCGGCAGGTTCCACAAGCGCAGCCAGTCCTGCGGGTTCTCCATCAGGAACTCGCCCGGACCCTCCAGTGGGTAGTCCTTGCGCTGGGGGTGGCCCTGCCACTCGTCCGGCATCAGGATGCGGCGCAGGTCCGGATGGTCGACGATGTTCACACCGAACTGATCGTACACCTCGCGTTCGAGCCAGTTCGCCCCGGGCCAGATTTCGGTCACGGAGGGCACCGGCTCGCCCTCGGCCGCGCGTACCTTGACACGCAGCCGGTGCCGCAGACGGGTCGAGTAGAGACAGTAGACGACGTCGAACCGCTGTCGGCGCGGAGGCCAGTCGGTCGCAGTGACGTCGGAGCAGTAGTCGAAGTCGGCCGCCGCGTCGCTGCGCAGGAAGCGCATGACGTCGAGCAGCCGGTCGGCTGGCACGATGACCGACCAGTCGCCCACCCAGTACGTCACCTGCGCGACCGCCCCGGGCACGCCGGCCTGTAGGGCCTTCACGCAGGCAGGGACCTCGAGATCCGCGGGAGGCTCAGGATCGGCCGGCCCCTTGGGCGGCTCCGGTGGCGCCTTCGGCGCGGGTTTCGGCCGTCGGGAAGCAGCGGCCTTTGCAGGAGCCGCAGGTTTCGGCGCGGCAGGTGCCGCGGCCTGTTGCGGGGCCGCCGGCTGCTCCTCGGCTGCGGCCTTCGGCCGGGTCGCGGCCCGGTCCGGAGGCGGAGTCGCCGGCGCATCGGACTTGTCGGGCGTGCGGCCCGGCGGGTCGGCGGCGCGTTTCGTCTGGTCCGCCATCACGTCCAATCCAGGGCACCCTTGCGCCAGGCATACACGTAGCCCACCACCAGGATGGACAGGAAGACCAGCATCTCGATGAGGCCGAAGAGCGCCAGCTCGTCCATGATCACCGCCCACGGGAACATGAACACGGTCTCGACGTCGAAGATGACGAACAGCATGGCCACGAGGTAGTAGCGCACGCTGTAGCGGTCGCGGGCGTCGGTGAGCGGCTCGATGCCGCACTCGTACGGCTGGAGCTTCACGCGGTTGTAGCGGCGCGGATGCACCAGCCCGGCGACCATCAGCGTGAAGATCGCGAAACCCAGCGCGACCAGGATGAACAGAAAAATCGGGATGTATGCATCCAGCATGACTAGCGTGGGATCGACAGGTCCCGCCCGGCCGTTCCCGCCCGTCGGGACATCGATCGCAACCTTCCTCGCCTGGCTCGCCGGAAAACTCAGCCCGCGCGCCATGCAGGCTGATCATGACGGATGGCGTGAAAATGCGGACCGGAAACCGCGGTGTTTATAGCATGCGTCCGCAGGGGTGTCAAGACGGCCGGCGGCCGCCCGCGACCTCCACCGGTTCTCGCAACTCCAACATTTGCAACGGTTTTCGGTCTTGACCGGGTCCACCGCCGAGACCTATACTCCGCTACGGGGGAGTGTGTTGGATACTCGCGTCGTGCTGGTCGTGTGCGCGGCTCTCGCGGCCCTGCCGGCCACCGTCGGCACGGGCGGTGCACAGCCTGCCGAGCACAGCCTGGTGGTCAGCGTCGCAGGCCGTGACGGGACCCCGGTTGCCGGCCTGCAGGCTCGGGATTTCGAGGTCCGGGAAGACGGCGCGCAACGCGAGGTACTGCGAGCGGCGCGCGACACGCGACCGCGGCAGATCGCGCTGCTGGTCGACACCAGCGAGGCGGCGGTGGGCGCCGTCGCCGATTTCCGCAACGGCGTCAGCGCGTTCGTCGAGGCGCTCCACCGCGAGAGCGAGATCGCGATCATCAGCTTCGGCGGGCGCCCGCGGATCCTCGTACCGTCCACACGCGAGATTGCCCGCCTGCGGGAGGGCGCGGCGGGCATCTTCGGCTATTCGGGAACCGCGTCCTACCTGCTGGACGCCATGTCGGAGACCACCCGGGGGTTCGTCCGGCGCGGCGCCGAACGCCCCGTCATGGTTGTGCTGGCCACCGAGGGACTAGACCACAGCCATGTCGATTCGACGACGTTGATTCGCGATATCGAGCAGGCGCGGGTCAACGTACATACGGCCGTGCTCACTGGGCGAGGCTCGCGGGTTTCGTCCCGACAGCCGTTCGGAGCGGGCCGGTCCGGGCCGCCCGGTGTCCGCCTGCCCGGGTTCGGGGCGCCCGGCTTCGAACCGGGTGGCTTCGGCACCGCGCGGGACGACGCGTTCGCCCATTGGCGCCTCGACCGCGACCAGGCGCTCAATCGCGCCCCGCTCGCCGGCGGCGGTCGCCGGCGGGACATGCCCGCGAGCATGGCGGCGGAAGCAACGCTGCAGGCGGTCGCCGCCGAGCTGTCGAATCAGTACCTGGTCGTCTACTCGCGGCCTGCCACGCTCATTCCGCCGCGCGATGTCGACGTGCGCGTCGCGCGCGACGGCGTGGACGTACGGAACACGCCGGTGCCGGAGGCCCGCTAGCCGATGCGCTCCGTTGCAGTCTGCCTCGGCGCGCTCACGTTGACGGCGACCGCCGGCGTGGTCCTGCCCGCCGGTGGCCAGCCGCCGCAGGACGACCCCACGCTGGTGCCGTCGTTCCGAGCCGGCGTCGACGTGGTTTCGCTCAACGTCACCGTGACCGACGCCGACAACCGGTTCATCACCGACCTCGACCGGGACGACTTCGCGATCTACGAAGACGGCGTGCAGCAGGAGATCACCTTCTTCAACCGCCCGCGCGCGCAACTTCCCATCGCTCTCTCGCTCCTGATGGACACCAGCGCCAGCATGGACAAGCGGATGCGGACGGCGCAGGAGGCGGCCCTAGGCTTCGCGCAGCGGCTCAAGCCGGACGATCTGGCGGAGATCATCGACTTCGACAGCCGGGTCGAGATACTGCAGGGGTTCACCAACGACCTCGACCACCTCGAGCGCGCCATCCGGCGGACGTCCGCCGGCGGTTCGACCTCGCTGTACAACGCCCTGTACATCTCGCTCAAGGGCTTGAGCAAGGCGCCGCTGCGCCTGGCCGAGGTGCGGCGACAAGCCATCGTCGTGCTCTCGGACGGCGAGGACACCTCGAGCCTGCTGACGTTCGAGGAGGTACTGGAGCTGGCCAAGCGGTCGGAAACGGCCGTCTACACCATCGGCCTGCAGGACGACGACGACCGGCGGTCGGGATTCCGCGAGGCCGACTTCGTGCTGCGCCAGCTCGCCTACGAGACCGGCGGACGATCGTTCTTCCCCGGCGACGTCAACGACCTGCCGGCGATCTACCAGCAGATCTCGGACGAGCTGTCGAGCCAGTACAGCGTCGGGTACGTCTCGGCGAATCCGTTGCGCAACGGCCAGTGGCGACGGACCGTGGTGCGCGTGAACCGGGAACGAGCCACGGCGCGCACCAAGCAGGGCTACTACGCACCCAGCGGCTAGCGGCCCGTGGCAAGAATCCGCGCTGCATTCGAACGTCGATGCATCCCGCCTGACTGCGTTGCTCCTCGGTCGAATATGTCCAATAGGCTCCCTCGTCGCACCTTGTCGGGCAGGCGCCTCGCCGCGCTCGGAGCAACGCGGGGCTGTCACCACCGACTGCCAGGAGCAGCCGCGTGACCTCGGTCCCCCTGGCGCTGTACGTGGTCGCCGCCGTCGCCTACGCGATCTACTTCGCGCGGCGTAGCGATACCGCGGGACGCTTTGCCACGCTCGTGCTCGTCTGCGGCACGCTGGCGCATGCCTTCGTCATCGGCATGCAGACGATGCAGGTCGGACACCTCCCGGTCGTCGGCACCACCGGGGCCATCTCCGCGTTCGTCTGCCTGCTGGCGCTGGCCTACCTGTACACGGAGACCATGACGGACGAGCGGGCGATGGGCGTGTTCATCGTGCCGCCCATGGCGCTGCTGCAGGCGATACCAGCCGTCACGAATACGGTGGCGGCCCGCCCGCCGGTACTGGAGAGCCCGTGGTTCGCCGTCCACGTGCTGTCGCTGCTCTTCGCGTATGCCAGCTTCGCCCTCGCCTGCGTTCTCGGCATCACCTACGTGCTCCTGTTCAAGGAGCTGAAGGCGAAACACCTGGGCTTCTTCTACTCGCGCCTGCCCTCGCTGCGCGTGCTCGACGTCATGAACGGACGGGCAATCACGGTCGGGTGGCTGTTCCTGACGCTCGGCCTCGCCGTCGGTGCGATCTGGCTGCTGCAGGTGCAGGCAGGCGCCGTGGACCCGCGCGTGCAGGCGATGTCGCTGTTCGATCCGAAGATCTTCATCGTGATCCTGATGTGGGTGGTCTACTCGTTCGCGCTCTACGCGCGGCACTCCATCGGCTGGAGCGGGCGGCGAACCGCCGTGCTGTCGGCCGTCGGCTTCACTGTCATGCTGCTCAATTTCGTGCCGATTGGCTACTTCGTGACGCGGAGCCACAACTTCTACTGACGGCTCGCCGGCAGCGTCGTTCGCGAACCGTAAGCGCATGAACCTGTTCCTGCTCGGTGCGAGCCACCACAGCACGCCAATCGATCTGCGCGAGCGGATTGACTTCACGCGGCGCGGTGTCACCCACGCGCTGGCCGAATCGGCGCAGCTACCCGGTCTGAGCGAGGTCGTCATCCTGTCGACCTGCAACCGGTCGGAGATCTACGTCGTCTGTGACGACCCGGAGCGCGCGCGCCCTACCCTCGCTGCCTTCATGAGCGGCTTTCATGACGTTCCGGAATCCGAGCTTGCACCGCATCTGTACGCCCGCACCGACACCGCTGTCGCCCGCCACCTGTTCCGCGTGGCGGCCGGCCTCGATTCACTCGTCGTGGGCGAACCGCAGATACTGGGCCAGGTCAAGGAGGCGTTCACGGTTGCCTCGGAGCAGAACCATACCGGGGTGTTCTTCAACCGGTTGTTCCACTGGTCGTTCGGCGCCGGCAAGCGCGTGCGCTCCGAGACCGGGCTGGGCGAAGGCGCCGTATCGGTGAGCTACGCCTCGATATCGCTCGCGCGCAAGATCTTCGGCAATCTCGGCAACCTGCGGGCGCTGCTCGTGGGAGCCGGCGAGATGGCCGAGCTGACGGCATCCCACCTGCGATCGCAGCAGGTGCACCGCATCGGCGTGGCGAATCGGACGGCATCCCATGCCGCAGCGCTGGCGGCGCGGGTGGACGGCGAGGCGGTCCCGTGGGGACAGGTCAGGAAGGAACTGACGGCCTGCGACATCGTGGTGACTGCGACCGGCTCCGTGCAGCCCATCATCACGCGCGGCGACGTCGAGGTCGCCATGAAGCCGCGGCGCGATCGCCCGCTGTTCGTCATCGACCTGGGCGTGCCGCGCGATGTCGATCCGGCGGCGGGCCGGATCGAGCAGGTGTTTCTGTACAACATCGACGACCTGCGCGCGATCGTGCAGGAGAACCTCGCGCGGCGCCAGTCCCAGGTCGATCTCGCCGAGTTGATGGTCGACGCCGAGGTGGACAGGTTCATGGCCTGGCTGCGTTCGCGCGCGGCTGTCCCGACGGTCATCGCCCTCCGCGAGCGCTTCGACGCCGTGCGCCGGTCGGAGCTGGCGCGGCTGGAGCCGAAGCTCGCCGGCCTGCCGCCTGAGGCGCGGGCGCGCGTCGACGACGTGACGCGGCTGCTGATCGAGAAGCTGCTGTCCGCGCCGACCCAGCGCCTGAAGGCGCTCACCGACGAGGAGACCGTGGCAGCCTATACCGAGGCGTTGAACCACCTGTTCAAGCTCGCGGACGATGAGGACAGCGCCGCGGCGACCGCGCCCAGGCGCGTCTCCGGCCACGTTCTCGCATCGACTCGGGGCCGCGGGCGTTGAAGGCGCTGCGGATCGGGACACGGGGCAGCCCGCTGGCGCTGTGGCAGGCACGGGCCGTCGGACGAGCCATCGAGCGGGCCGGTGGACCGGCCTGCGAACCGGTCGTCATCAAGACCACCGGGGACCGTTTGGCCACGCGGGACCTCGCGGCCATCGGCGGCAAGCGCCTGTTCGTCAAGGAAATCGAGGACGCCCTGCTGCGCGGGACGACGGACCTGGCTGTGCACAGCGCCAAGGACCTGCCGGCCGAGTTGCCGCCCGGCCTGGTGATCGGCGCGACCCTGCCGCGCGAAGACCCGCGGGATGCCCTCGTTGCGGGGCCGCAGCATGTCGCCCCCCTGCACACGGACGCCGCAACGACGATGACGGCAGGCGGACGGACGCCAAGGGTCGGTACCGGGAGCGTGCGCCGCATAGCCCAACTGTCCCGTGCGTTTCCGACCGCCTCGTTCGAGTCGATTCGCGGCAACGTCGATACTCGCCTGCGCAAGCTCGACGCCGGCGAGTACGATCTGCTGGTGCTGGCCGCCGCCGGACTGGTCCGGCTCGGTCTGGCGGGGCGCATCTCCGCCCGACTCGAGGCGGCCGAGTGCGTGCCGGCGCCGGGACAGGGCATCGTCGCGGTGGAGGCGCGCGAGGCCGATCGCGAGACTGCGGCCGTGCTGGCGGCAATCGGAGACCGCGACACTCTGGCAGCCCTGGAGGCCGAACGTGCGCTGGTCCGCGCGCTGGAAGGCGACTGCCGCGTGCCCCTCGGCGCCATTGCCACCCCGGACGCGGGCCACCTGACGCTCGAGGCGGTCGTTGCCTCCCTCGACGGCGCGCAGCTCCTGCGGCGATGCGACCGGGGACCGGCCAGCGCCGCGACGGCACTGGGAGAACGGGTCGCCGGCCGATTGCTGGCAGACGGCGCCGGCGCGATCCTCGACCGACATCGTCGATGAAGACCGGGCGCGTCTATCTGATCGGAGCCGGACCGGGCGACCCCACCTTGATCAGCGTGCGCGGCCAGCACTGCCTGGGTGCAGCCGACGTCGTCGTGTACGACCACCGCGTGCATCACCGGCAGCTGCGGGCAGTCCGTCCGGACGCCGAACGCATCGACGTGGGCACGGCGGCGCCGCAGCCGCTCGAGCACGACGCGATCGGCTACCTGCTCATGGAGAAGGCGCACGAGGGGAAGATCGTGGTCCGGCTGAAGTGGGGCGACCCGTTCCTCTTCGACAGCGGCGGCCGGGAAGCCGCGTTCCTGCGGAGTCAGGGCGTACCGTTCGAGATAGTGCCCGGCATACCGCACGCCGTCGGCGGCGCCTCCTGCGCAGGGATTCCGCTCACCTATCCCGGCGCGGGCGACGTGCTGGTGTTCATACGCGGGCACGAAGGCCAGACCGCGAGCACGCCCGACGTCGACTGGGCGCGCATTGCGCCTCTGGGCGGAACGGTCGTCAGCCACGCCGGCGGCCGCCAGCTCGAAACGATCATCGGTGCGCTCCTGGCGCACGGCCGTTCAACGTCCGAGCCGGCGGCGCTCATTATCCACGGCAGCACACCACGCCAGCGGACCATCCGAGGTTCGCTGGGCGAGCTGCAGCAGGTCGTCCGCGATGCGCAGCGCCGCGGCTCGGGCGTGCTGGTGGTCGGACCGGTCGTACGGTTTCGGGAGCGCCTGCAGTGGTTCGAGAACCGCCCCCTGTTCGGCCGGCGCGTGCTGGTCACCCGCGCGCGCGAGCAGGCGGCGGACCTCGTCGAGCGCCTGGCGGAACTCGGCGCCGAGCCGATCGAAGCCCCCACCATCCGCATCGTGCCGCCCGAGGACCACGGTCCGCTCGATGCGGCCTGCGCCGCGGTCGACTCATTCGACTGGATCGTGCTCACATCGGTGAATGGTGTCGAGTCGTTCATGGAGCGGCTGCTCGCGGGGCCGCGGGATGTCCGCAGCCTGAGCGGCGTCCGACTCTGCGCGATCGGACCGGCGACCGCGGCGCGGCTCCAGCGTTACGGCATCAAGGTCGACCTGATGCCGGAGGAGCATATCGCGGAGGCCGTGTTCGAGGCCCTACGCGAGGCCGACGATCTGGCCGGCCGGCGCGTCCTGCTCCCGCGTGCGGACCTGGCGCGGGAGGCGCTCGCGCGTGCGTTGCGCGAGGCAGGTGCGGTCGTCACCGAGGCGACTGCCTACCGGACGGTGTTGGCCGACGGCAATCCCGGCGGCGACCCGGACCCGTACAAACTGCTGCTCGATCAAGAGCTCGACGTCGTGACGTTCACGAGCGCGTCCACCGTCCGGAACTTCGTCAGGATCCTCGGCACGGGACCGGCCATCGATCTTCTCGGCACGACGCGCGTGGCCTCGATCGGCCCAGTGACGGCTGCCGCAGCAGCGGAGCTGGGGATCGCGACGCAGATCATGCCGCCGATCTATACAATTCCGGCCCTGGTGGAAGCCATTGCCGATCACTTCGCGGGGACCCGATCATGACAATGCCCTCGGACACGCTCGATCGGCCGCGTGCGGACGAGTCCCCGCGCGGCCTGAACCTGACCCGGCGGCTGCGGCGGCTGCGGCGCTCGCCGGCCATGCGCAACCTCGTGCGCGAGACACGGCTGACCAGAGACATGCTGGTCTATCCCCTGTTCGTCCGCCCGGGCCGCCAGGTGCGCTGCGAGGTCCCGTCGATGCCCGGCGTGGCGCAGCTCTCGGTCGACGAGGCGGTGCGGGAAGCGGCAGCGGCCGCCGGTGACGGGATCAACGCCGTTCTGCTCTTCGGGCTGCCGGAGGCGAAGGACGCAACCGGGTCGGCTGCGCATGACCCGGCCGCGCCCGTCCAGAGCGCGGTGCGGGCCATCAAGCGCGACCTGCCGGACCTGCTGGTCGTGACCGACGTATGCCTGTGCGAGTACACCTCCCATGGCCACTGCGGGCTCGTCGAGGGCGACGACATCGTGAACGACGCCACGGTCGATCTGCTGGCGCGCACCGCGGTCTCGCACGCCGAGGCCGGCGCGGACGTCGTCGCCCCCTCCGACATGATGGACGGCCGCGTCACGGCCATCCGCGAGGCGCTCGATGGCCGGGGTTTCGAGGACATCGCCGTCATGTCGTACGCCGCGAAGTACTGCTCGGCCTACTACGGGCCCTTCCGGGACGCGGCCGCCTCCGCACCGGCCTTCGGCGACCGGCGCACGCACCAGATGGACCCGGCCAACGTCGACGAGGCCATCCGGGAGACGGAGCTCGATATCGAGGAAGGCGCCGACATCGTCATGGTCAAGCCGGCGCTGCACTATCTCGATGTGATCGCCCGCGTCAAGCACGAGCTGGGCTACCCCACGGCGGCATACCACGTCAGTGGCGAGTACGCGATGCTCAAGGCCGCCGCCCGCAACGGCTGGCTCGACGAGGAGCGCGCGATGCTGGAGTGTCTGACGGCCATCCGCCGCGCCGGCGCCGACATCGTCATCACCTACTACGCCCGCGAGGCCGCGCGCCTGCTCGCCTCCTGACCTGCCCGCGCGAATGCGCGCCGACAAGGCCCGGAGGCGCCACAACCTCAGTGGTCGGTCCGTCCGCCCGGCGCCGGCCGTGCGCCGGGATTCTCCTTCATCCGGAGGGTCCCGACCGGCCAGTACGCCCATGATATCGTTCCGCGCATGCCTCCTCCGCGACGCTCGGAATCAGGCAGGCTGTTCACGCGGGCCAAGGCCGTGCTCCCGGGCGGCGTCGACAGCCCGGTGCGCGCGTTCGGCGCCGTCGGGGGCGAGCCGCCGTTCATCGAGAAGGCGCGGGGCGCGCGGATCCGGGACGTCGACGGGCGGACCTACATCGACTACGTGATGTCCTGGGGACCGCTCATCCACGGGCACGCGCCGGCCGGCCTGGTCCGGGCGCTGCGCGGCGCCGCGGGCCGCGGCACGAGCTTCGGGGCGCCCACCGCGCAGGAGGTAGAGCTGGCGCGGCTGGTGGTGCGCCTCGTCGTCTCGATCGAGCGCGTCCGGTTCGTGAACTCGGGCACCGAGGCCACGATGAGCGCGATACGCGTCGCCCGCGCGGCCACCGGCCGCGACCGCATCATCAAGTTCGCCGGCTGCTATCACGGCCACGGCGACGCGTTCCTCGTGCAGGCCGGCTCCGGCGCGACGACATTGGGTGTGCCGACCAGCCCCGGCGTGGCCCGGGCCACGGCGGCCGATACGCTGCTTGCCGACTACAACGACCTCGCCTCCGTGGAACGCGTGTGCCGCGCCCAGCGCGGCGGGGTCGCCGCCGTCATCGTCGAGCCGATCGCCGGCAACATGGGCGTCGTGCCCCCGGCCGCCGGCTTTCTCGACGGCCTGCGAGCGCTGTGCGATCGGTACGGCGCCCTGCTGATCTTCGACGAGGTCATCTCCGGCTTCCGTGCCGGCCGCGGCGGTGCGCAGGCGGTCTACGGCGTGCGCCCGGACCTGACCTGCCTGGGCAAGATCATCGGCGGCGGGCTGCCCGTGGGCGCCTACGGCGGGCGTGCCGACCTGATGGCACAGGTCTCGCCGGCGGGGCCCGTCTACCAGGCCGGGACGCTGGCGGGCAACCCGCTCGCCATGACCGCCGGCATCTGGGCGCTATCCAACCTGTCCGCCACACTCTACCGCCGCCTGGCCGCGCTCGGCGAGCGCCTGGCGGAAGGGTTCCGCAGCGCGGCGCGCGAGGTCGGCGTCCCGCTCACGGTCAACGTGGCCGGGTCGGTCCTCACGCCGTTCTTCACCGCCGGTCCGGTCGTCGACTACGCCACGGCGACCGCGTCCGACACGGCAAGCTACGCGACGTTCTTCCGCGCGATGCTGCGGCGCGGGATCTACCCGCCGCCCTCCCAGTTCGAGGGCTGGTTCCTGTCGGCCGCACATTCCGAGCGCGACGTCGACATCACCGTCCGCGCGGCACGGCGGTCCCTCGAGGAGGTCGCGGCAGGCGCCGCCCAGGGGTCTGCGCCGTAGCACGGCATAGACTCCTGGTAGGATCGGCTAGACGCCAAGCGGAGCCGCCAGGCGACGATTGGCGGGCGAGCAGTCCGTGGTGAGCACTGCCGGGCCTCCTGCCATGATGCAGACGAATGTCAGCCTTCATCGCACGACGGGTGTTCCCGTGGGCAATCTGCAGATCGGCGGCGGGGCCGCGGTCGCAGTGCAGTCGATGACGTTGACGGACACCGCCGACGCCGCGGCGACCGCGGCGCAATGCGTGGATCTGGCGGCTGCCGGGTCCGAGCTCGTGCGCGTCACGGTCAACGGCGACGCGGCGGCGCGCGCGGTGCCGGAGATCAGGCGCCGCATGCGCGACGCCGGCTGCGCGGCGCCGCTGATCGGCGACTTCCACTACAACGGCCACCTGCTGCTCACGCGCCATCCCAACTGCGCGGCGGCACTCGACAAGTACCGCATCAACCCGGGCAACGTCGGTACCGGCCCACGGCGCGACGAGCAGTTCCAGACGATCTGCGCCGTGGCGCGCGAGCACGGCAAACCGGTGCGCATCGGGGTCAACGGCGGCTCCCTGAACCAGGAGCTCGTCATGGCGAAGATGCAGGAAAACACCGACGCCGAGCTCGGGAAGACATCGGAGGAGATCATCAACGAGTGCATGATCATCTCCGCGCTCGATTCCACGGCCCTCGCGCTCGACTGCGGGCTGCGCGAGAACCAGATCATCATCTCGTGCAAGGTGTCGCGCCCGCGCAGCCTGATCGCCGTCTACCGCGCGCTGGCCCGGCAGACCTCGCAGCCGCTGCACCTGGGGCTGACCGAGGCCGGGATGGGCGTCAAGGGCATGGTGTGGTCGGCGGCGGCGATGGGCGTGCTGCTCAACGAGGGCATAGGCGATACGATTCGCGTCTCGCTCACGCCCCGGCCCGGCGGCGACCGGCGCGAGGAAGTCACCGCCGCCTGCGAGCTGCTGCAGGCCCTCGGCCTCCGGTCGTTCGCGCCGAGCGTCACCGCCTGTCCGGGCTGCGGCCGGACGACGAGCAGCACGTTCCAGGAGCTGGCCGAGCGGATCCAGGACTACGTGCGCAGCATGATGCCGCAATGGAAGCAGGTGTACGACGGCGTCGAGGAGATGACGGTCGCGGTCATGGGCTGCGTCGTGAACGGCCCGGGCGAATCGAAGGCAGCCAACATAGGCATCAGCCTGCCGGGCACGGGCGAGGCTCCGACCTGTCCCGTGTACATCGACGGACGGCACGCCCGCACGCTGCGCGGCTCGTACGAAGAACTCGCGGCAGCCTTCCGCACGCTCGTCGACGAGTACGTCGAGAGCCGGTACGCACGGAAGTCCAGCTCCTCACCGGATCCCGCGACCTGACACCCCGTGTCGATCCGCCTGATTGCCGTCGACATCGACGGTACCCTGCTCGACAGCCGCGGGAACCTGCCGGCACGCAACCGCCGGGCCGTGCGGCGGGCGCTCGACACCGGCCTCCATGTGGTGCTGGCGACCGGGCGCGCATTTCACCACGCGGCGCCGACGGCGGCCGAGCTGGCCGACGATCTCGTTCTCATCGTCAGCAACGGCGCGCTCACCAAGACGGTCGGCGGCGAGACCCTGGCGAGCCGGCTGCTGCCGCGCGCCGCCGCGCGCGCCGTGCTGACCGCGCTGCGCCCGCTCCGGCAGGGCGTCGCGGTCATCTTCGACCGGTCCGACGCGCGGCAGTACACGTACGAGGGCATCGACTGGAGTCATCCGCAGCGCGCGTGGTACTACGAGCGGAACCGGGCGTTCATGGCCCGCGCCGAGCCGATCGAGGCCGCGCTGACGGACGATCCGGTGCAGGTCTCCTGCACCGGCGGCGTCGGCGAGATGCGGGCCCTGGCGGACGCGGTGCGCCGCCTGCCCGTCGCGGGTGAGCTGTCCCTCACGCTGACCGAGTATCCCGAACGCGAGTTTTCCCTGCTGGACCTCACCGCGGCCGGCTGCTCGAAGGGCGCGGCGCTGGCGTCCCGGGCGCGGCGGCTGGGCATCGAGCGACAGGCAGTCATGGCGATCGGCGACAACTTGAACGACCGCGACATGTTGGAGTTCGCCGGCGCGCCGGTGGTGATGGGCAACGCCGTCGCGCCGCTCAAGGCAGTCGGCTGGCCGTTGACGGCGCCGCACGACGAGTGCGGTCTGGCGGACGCGATCGAGCAGGCGCTCGCGGGCAGACGACCTGGACGGACGCCAGCATCCGCGGCAGTTCGCGCTCCCGCCGGCGCCAGATCGCCAGCAGCAGGGCGCCGATCAGGGTGAGGCCGATCAGCACCCCGATCCACAGGCCGATGACCCCCCGGTCGGCCACGAAGCATAGCGTGTAGCCGATCGGCAGCCCGCACAGCCAGTGCCCGGCCAGGTTGAGCCGCATCGGCGTGCGCGTGTCGCCGAGACCCCGCAGCGCGCCCGTTGCCGATACCTGCAGGCCGTCGAAGATCTGGAACAAGGCGGCCACGAAGATGAGGGTCAGGCCGATCCCGACCACCCGGCCGTCGGGGGTGAAGAGGCCCAGGATCAGGCGCGGAGCAGCGAGGAAGAGCGCCGCCGACACCGTCATCACGCCCGCCCCCAGCGCGATCGTGCTCCAGCCTGCGGCGGATGCTCCGGGCGCGTCGCGCCGCCCCACCGCGTGACCGACGCGGACCGCCCCCGCCGCGGAGATCCCAAGCGGCACCATGAACGTCAGGCCCGACACGTTGACGACAATCTGGTGCGCCGCCAGGGTCGTCGGGTCGAGGCGCCCGGCCAGGAGCGTCACAGCCGCGAACGCGCCGTACTCCAGCGTGGTCTGGGTCGCAGCGGGCCAGCCGAGCGCCAGGAGTCGGCGGAAGCCGGCCCGCCGGACTCCGGCCAGTGGGCGCAGCACGCCCCCCTGGCGGGCGGCAACCACCGCCAGCACGCCCGCCATGTAGGTACGGGAAATGCACGTGGCCCAGGCTGCCCCTTCCACGCCGAGCGCCGGCGCGCCGAGATTGCCGAACACCAGCACCCAGTTCGCGGCGGCGTTCACCGCGTTGGCCGTCACGAGCGTGACCATGACCGGGGTGACTCGCATCACGGCCTGCAGGTAGCGGCGGAAGGCCGCATACAGCAGCAGCGGCGGCAGGCTCAGCGTGACGATGTCGAAGTAGCCGCGCACCAGCGGCAGCACACGGGAATCGAAGCCCCAGGCGTCAAGGGTGGCGCCCACGCCGCGGGCGGTCAGGCCGATTGGAATCGCAAGTCCCAGCGCGAGCCAGATGCCGTGGCGCAGCCAGCGGCGGCACTCGCTGCGGGCTCCGGCGCCGTGGGCCTGCGAGACCAGCGTGTCGAGACCGAGCAGCAGGCCCATGCCGAAGACGCCGAACGCGAGGAAGAGCGCACTCCCGACGCCGACCGCGCCGATGGCCTCGGGGCCGAGGCGTCCCACCATGCCGATGTCGACGAGCTGCATCGACACCCAGCCCACCTCGGCGACGACGACCGGCGCGGCCAGCGATGCGACGGGGCGCAGCTCCTTGCGGAGGCGGGTGAGCGACGGCATGCAACGGAGGCGGCTTCAATCAGACGGGGCCGCGCCCTCCGACCCCAGTGTCCGCCTCAGTCAGCAGAGGGCTGCACCGCGTCTGCAGCGCAGACTCTAGCGCCAGGGCATGAAGCGCTCGATCCAGGCGATGCGCGTCAGGTCGTTGTAGATGACCGTGACCATCAGCATCATCAGCGCGACGAAGCCGACCAGCAGCATGCGCTCCTTGACACGCATGCTGAAGTCGCGCCGCGACACGCCCTCGATAGCCAGGATGGCAATGTGGCCGCCGTCGAGCACCGGAATCGGAAGCAGGTTCAGAATCCCCAGGTTCAGGGAGATCATCGACATGAGGCTCAGGAGCGCGATGAGGCCTATCTCGGCGGCGCCGCCCGAAAGTTGCGCGATGCCGAGCGGCCCGACGAGCTGACGCGGCGAGGTCTCGGCGGTGAACAGGCCGACGAGCGTTTCGAAGATCAGACCGGACCATTCGTAGTTGCGGGCGAGGCTGAGCTGGAACGCCTCGAAGAAGCCCGGCTCGATGGTGCGCACCTCGAACGGGCTGATCGAGACACCGATGAGGCCGACCTCGCCCCTGAGAGCCGGCGTGACGACGATGTCGCGGCGGGAGTCGCCGCGGCGCACCCGCAGGCGCAGCGGCTCGTCCGCGTGCGCATTGATCCGCGCCACCAGCTCGTCGCTCGATACCGCATCCCCCTCGACCGCCTCGATCACATCGCCGGCCTGCATGCCCGCCGCCGCAGCCGGCTCGCCGGGCGCCACGCTGCGGATCTGCGGTTGCAGCACCGGGCCGATGCCCAGGTCACCCATCTCGAACTGGGTCTGGCTGTCGGGCGTGACCTGCAGCACGCGCTCGCCGTCCGCGTTCCGGACGACCACCTCGATCTCGCGCGCAGCGCGCGGCAGAACGGCGCGGAAGAGTTCCTCCCACGTCTCGACGACGCGGCCCGCAACGCTGACCACGCGATCACCTGCCCGGATCCCCACACGCGCGGCGGCCGAGCCGTCAGCGACCGTGCCCACCAGCGGCGGCTCGGTCTCGTAGGCAGGCACCTCCGCACCCTGATACAGGACCGCGGTCATCACGACAATCGCGAGCAGTACATTCATTGCCGGTCCGGCAATGAGGATCTGAAAGCGCTCCCACTTCGTCTTGGACAGGAACTCGTCGTCCCGGCCGGTGCGGCGATCGTCCGGGTTCTCGCCGGCCATCCGTACGTAGCCGCCCAGCGGAACCGCGCTCACGCAGAACTCGGTGTCGCCGCGCTGCGTCTTGAGGAGCTTGGGGCCGAAGCCCAGCGAGAAGGTGAGTACGCGCACCCCGACGCGGCGCGCCGCCAGGTAGTGCCCGAGCTCGTGGACGAACACGAGCACGCCGATGACGAAGATGAATGCAAGCAGGCTGGTCAACGCAACGCTCCGCCCTGCCTTGATTCTAACCCGCCGATCAGCTCGTCGGTAAAGCGGCGCGCCCAGGCGTCGACCTCGCGGACCGCCACGAGCGTCTCCATGTCGCCGGCCTGCCGGCGCTCACCTGCATCGAGCGCCCGCTCGATGACCGCCGGGATGGCCGTAAATGCCAGGCGGTGCTCGAGAAACGCTGCGACGGCCCGCTCGTTGGCCGCGTTCAGGATGACGGGCAGCGCGGTCGGGCCGCGCAGTGCCCGATAGGCGAGCGCGAGGCACGGGAAGCGCTCCAGATCCGGCCGGTCGAAGTCGAGCCGGCCGCAGCCCGCGAGGTCGAGCGCCGGCAGTGGTGCGTCCCACCGTTCGGGGTAAGAGAACGCGTACTGAATGGGCAGGCGCATGTCGGTGACGCCCAGTTGGGCCAGTACCGAGCCGTCGCGCAGCTCGACGAGCGAGTGGACGACCGACTGCGGATGCACGACGACGTCAATCCGGTCCGCGGGCGCCTCGAAGAGCCAGCGCGCCTCGATCACTTCGAGTCCCTTGTTCATGAGCGTCGCCGAGTCGACAGTGATCTTCGGCCCCATCCGCCACGTGGGGTGGTCGAGCGCCTCGCGCGGCGTCACGGTCTCAAGACTCGCGGCCGGGCGGTCGCGGAAGGGGCCGCCGGAGGCCGTCAGGATGATACGTCGCACCTCGTCCGAATCCCGCCCGTGCATGCACTGATGAATGGCGTTGTGTTCGCTGTCCACCGGCAGGATGGCGACCCCGCGCCGCTGCGCGGCCCGCATCATGACCCCCCCGGCCATGACGAGCACCTCCTTGTTGGCGAGTGCAATCGTCTTGCCCGCGTCGATCGCCGCCAGGGTGGCGTCCAGACCGGCCGTGCCCGCGGTCGCGCACAGCACGAGGTCGACGGCCGGGTGAGTCGCCACGGCCAGCAGCCCGTCGCGGCCGGCGCAGGCCTGCTCCACGTCCACGCCCGCGTCACCCAACGCCGCCCGCGCCTGATCGAGCACGGCCGGGGTGGCCGCCGCCACGATCCGCGGGCGGTGGCGACGCGCCTGCTCGGCCAGCAGAACCGCGTTCCGCCCTGCGGCGAGCCCGACGACCTCGAGCCGGCCCGCCTGCGCCTCGACCACGGAGAGCGCGCTGCGGCCTATCGAGCCGGTCGAGCCGAGAATGGCGATTCGCTTCAAATGCCGGGGCTACCTCGCAAAGTGCAGGACAGTGTAGTAGGCGGGCGCGGCGAACAGGAATCCGTCGAGCCGGTCGAGCACGCCGCCGTGGCCGGGGATCGCCTGCGACGCGTCCTTGAGTCCCCCGCTTCGCTTCAGTATCGATTCGAACAGGTCGCCGGCTATACCGAGGCCGGCCAGCGCGAGCCCGAGCAGCAACCTCCAGCCCGGCGCCAGCTCGGCCAGCCACCAGCCGCCGAGGACCCACACGACGAGCGCGCCCGCCGCAAGGCCGAACAGGGCGCCTTCGACCGTCTTGCCGGGGCTGATTGCGGGCGCGAGCGCGCGCCGGCCCAGCCCGCGCCCGCCATAGTACTGCGCCGTGTCGCTCACGACGATGGCGGCGAGCAGGAGCAACAGCACTTCCGACCCGTGCGCGTACCGCAGCCCGGCCAGCGCGCCGAGCGGCAGGGCCAGGTACAGCACCGCGAAGGTCGCGCTCGAGGCCGGGACCGGAGCCTGCTCCCGGGACCAGCGCGGGAGCTGCGCCGCGGCGAGCCCCACCGTGACGGCCATCAGCACGACGGGCAGCAGCGCGGGCGCCAGGGCCACGACGGCGCAGGTCCCCACCGCCGCGACCGCGGTGGGTACCACCGGCACCGGCGCCCCGGCGTGCGCCGCGAGATTGGCATACTCCCGCAGCGCCGCGAGGAGCACCACTTCGACGAGCACGAGGGTCGCGACCGCGTCCAGCAGATGCACGACGCCGACGACGAGCGGCAACAGGACCAGGGCGCTCAGGACACGCAGCATGCTGCTCGGGCCCGGAGGCGGTTCACTGTCCGACGGCCGCCGGCTGCGGCTTGAGGCCTCCGTAGCGGCGGTCGCGCTTCTGGTAGGCGACGATCGCTTCCAGGAGGTGGCGGGCTCGAAAGTCGGGCCAGAGGGTGGCGGTGACCCAGATTTCCGCGTAGGCAATCTGCCAGAGCAGGAAGTTGCTTACGCGCATCTCCCCGCTCGTGCGGATGAGCAGGTCCGGGTCGGGCTGTCCGGCGGTATACAGCAGGCCGCCGAAGCGCGCTTCGTCGAGATCCCCCGGCGTCATGCCGGCCTCCAGTGCCCGGCGTGCGGCCTCCACGATCTCCGCGCGGCCGCTGTAGTTGAGGGCGATGTTGAACCGCATGCCGGCGTTGCCGGCCGTGCGCGCGCAACCGAACGAGAGCGCCTCGCGCACGTCCGCGCCCAGTTCATCCACACGGCCGATCACGTGCAGGCGGATGTCGTTGCGCATCAGCGTGTCGAGTTCCAGCCGCAGGTAGCGCTTGAGGAGCTCCATCAGCAGCCTGATCTCCGACTGCGGCCGTTTCCAGTTCTCCACCGAGAAAGCATAGAGGGTGAGCACGCCGACGCCCAGCCGCGCGCAGACCTCCACCGCGTCGCGCACGGCTTCGATCCCGGCCCGGTGACCCTCGACCCTGGGCAGGTGGCGCTGCGCGGCCCAGCGCCCGTTGCCGTCCATGATGACGGCGACATGCGCGGGCAGGCGCATGAAGTCCACCTGGCGGGCCAGCGCCGCCGCGGCGGACCCGTCCGGAACCCAGGCCAGGATCTTCTCGAGGCTCATCAGACAGTCGGCGTCGCTGCCGCAGTCGGGCCGGCGAGCGTGGCGCGAGCGATCGACTTTCGATGATACGGAGTGTTCGCGATGCGTTCAAGAATAGTCGACCCGCACGAGGAACAGCCCGTGAGCCGGCGCCGTGGGACCGGCGCGTGCGCGCGTTCGGGAGGCCAGCGCCGCGGCGACGTCGGCGACGGAACGGCGCGCCAGCCCCACCTCGACCAGCGTCCCGACGATGGCGCGAACCATGTGCCGCAGGAACCCGTCGCCCTCGACCTCGACGCCGATGATGTCGCCGCAGCCGCCACCCGCAGGGGCCGCCCAGTACGCGCCGGACTCGTTCACGACGCGCAACCCGGCGATCGTGCGGATGGTCGAGCCGGGGGCGCCCGCCCTGGTCGCCGTCTGGAACGCGGCAAAGTCGTGCCGGCCGCACAGCAGCACCCCGGCCGCCTGCATGGCGGCGCGATCGACCGCCTGCGGCAGGTGCCAGACGTAGCGCCGCTCCAACGGGTTGGCCACGGGTCCGGCGGCCAGCCGGTAGCGGTACATCTTCGCCTGCGCGTCGAACCGGGCGTGGAACCGGTCCGCGACGTGCTCGGCGCGGAGCGCACGCACCGCGGGCGGCAACCGCGCGTTGAGCGCCCGGACCAGCGCCGGCGGCGGCAGCGGGTGGGCCAGGCGCACGCTGGCGACCTGGCCGAGCGCGTGCACGCCCGCGTCGGTGCGCCCGGCGCCGTGTACGGTGACCGGGCGCCCTTCCAACGGCCGCAGCGCCGCCTCGACTGCCGCCTGGATCGTCGCGGCGCCGCGCTGCCGTTGCCATCCGGCATAGTCTGTGCCGTCGTACGCCAGGGTGAGCTTGAAGGTCCGCATGCGGAACCGCCGGCCGCGTTCCGGGCTTCGTCGGCGGAGTATACCGGCGGGATGCAGCGGGGACTTCGCCACGGGCTGCTAGACTCGGCCTCGCAAGGCGCAGGATGCCCACGTTGAGCGTCGTCATCATCGCCAGGAACGAGGAGCAGCGCATCGAGCGCTGTCTGCGGTCCGTGCAATGGGCCCACGAGATCATCGTCCTCGATGCGGGGAGTACGGACAGGACGGTCGAGATCTGCAGGCGCTGGACGCCGCACGTATACGAGACCGACTGGCCGGGCTACGGCGTGCAGAAGAATCGCGGCCTGGCCAAGGCCCGCGGCGACTGGGTCCTCTCCCTCGACGCGGATGAGGAGGTGAGCGCAGACCTGCGCCGGGAGATCGAACAGCGTCTGGCGCATGGCGAGCATGACGGGTACGAAGTGCCCCGGCTCACGCGCTATTGCGGCCGCTACCTGCGCCACGGCGGCTGGTGGCCGGACTACGTGCCGCGTCTGGCGCGCCGGGGCAAGGCGGCATTCAGCACCGCCGTGGTGCACGAGAAGATGATCATCGCCGGGCGCGTCGGGCGCCTCGACCAGCCCCTGCTCCACGACAGCTCGCCCGACCTGGAACGCGTACTGCAGAAGGTGAACCTGTACTCCACGCTGGGCGCCGAGGCGCTGCGCGCCCGGGGCCGTACGGCAGGCCTGCTGCAGACGATAGCCCGGGGCGCGTGGACCTTCTTCCGCGCCTACGTACTCAAGGCGGGTTTTCTGGACGGCTCGCGGGGTTTCGTCGCCGCCGTTTCCGACGCCGAGGGGACCTACTACAAGTACCTCAAGCTCTGGCTGTCGAACGACCACCCGCGTGGCGACTCCCCCTCCTAGTCTCAGCGTCGTCGTCTCCACCTACAACCGGCCCGCGGCCCTGGACGCGGTCCTGTGCGCCCTGTCCGACCAGGACCATCCCGACTTCGAGATCGTCATCGCGGACGACGGCTCGGACGCAGCGACGGCAGCGCTGATCCGCGACCATCCGGTCCGGCGCCGGCGTGCCGTGCGGCACGTCTGGCAGGCCGACGAGGGGTTCCGGGCGGCTGAGATCCGCAACAAGGCGATCCTGAAGGCGGCCGGGGAGTACCTCGTGTTCCTCGACGGAGACTGCGTGCCGCGCCGCCACTTCGTGTCGCGCCACGCAGCGCTGGCCGAGCCGGGACGATTCGTCGCCGGCCATCGCGTGCTGCTGTCGCGCGCGGCCGCGGAGCGGGCATTGGCGGAGCGCACCCCGCTGCACCGACTGACGCTCGGGCACTGGTTCCAAATGCGGCTGACCGGGCGCATCAACCACCTGGCGCCCTTCGTATCAATGCCGGACGGCGCCTGGCGGCGCATCGGCAGAAAGCGGTGGAAGGGCGCCATCACCTGCAATCTGGGCGTCTGGCGCCGCGACCTGGACAGCGTCAACGGCTTCGACGAACGTTATCGGGGCTGGGGGCTCGAGGACAGCGACCTCGTCATCCGCCTGATCAACGCCGGCATCTACCGGAAGGAAGGCCGCTATGCCACGGGCGTCATCCACCTGTGGCACGCGGAGCACGACCGCGGCCGCCTCGCGGACAACCAGGAGCGCCTGCGCCTGGTGCTCGAAGCGGGAGCGACACGCGCGGTGCGGGGCCTGGAACGCCGCGACTAGCGGCCCGTGGCGAAACCCCAGACCCCGCGGGCTGCTAGCCCCGCGGCGCCGACTCCCCGACGGCGGGCGGCAGGGCCTGTGCTCCGGCAACGGCCTCGTTCAAGTAGGCAGTCCTCCCGCCGACGATCGTGGCCGCGACGACGCCGCGCAGGCGCCACCCGTCGAACGGCGTGTTGCGCGCCAGCGACCGGAACGCCGCGGCCGCTACCGTCGCTGTCAGATCCGGCGCGAGCACCGTGACGTCGGCCGGCGAGCCTGGCGTCAGACTGCCCCCCGGCAGGCCCAGGATGCGGGCCGGGTTGGTCGCCAGCAGCTCGACGATCCGCCCCAGCGGGACCAGGCCGGTATGCAGCAGGCGATCGAGCACGAGCGGTATCGCGGTCTCGAGACCGATGATGCCGAAGGGCGCCGCGTCGAACTCAACCGCCTTCTCGTCGGCGTGATGCGGCGCGTGATCGGTGGCGATGGCGTCGATCGTGCCGTCTACAAGCCCGTCGATCAACGCATCCCGGTCGGCCGCCTCCCGCAGCGGCGGGTTCATCTTGTAGTTCGTGTCGTAGCTGAGCTGCTCGTCGGTCAGCGTGAAGTGATGGGGCGTCACCTCGCACGTGACGCGCACGCCCCGCGCCTTGCCCTGCCGTACCGCCCGTAAGGATCCGCGCGTGCTCAGGTGTGCAATGTGCACCGCGCCTCCCGTGAGTTCGCTCAGCGTCACGTCGCGCGCCACCATGATCTCCTCGGCTGCCCCGGGGATGCCCCGAATGCCGAGTGCGGACGCGTAGTAGCCCTCGTGGGCCGACCCGTCGCCCTTGAGCGCCGGATCCTCGCAGTGATTGACGACCGGCATCTCGAACATCGAGGCGTACTCGAGCGCGCGCCGCATCATGAGCGCGTCGGCGACCGGATGCCCGTCGTCGGAGACCGCGACGCAGCCCGCCGCGTGAAGCTCGCCGACCTCGGTCATCTGCTCGCCCCGGGACCCGATGGTGACCGCACCGATCGGATGGACCCGCGCCAGTCCCGCCGCCGCCGCCTTGCGCAGGATCTCCTCGGTAACGCCCGCGTGGTCGTTCACGGGGTCGGTGTTCGGCATGCAGGCCACGGCGGTGAACCCGCCGGCCACTGCGGCCGCCGCGCCGCTGGCAATCGTCTCCTTGTGCTCCTGGCCGGGCTCGCGCAGGTGGACGTGCATGTCGACGAAGCCGGGACATACGACCAGATCGGCGGGCACCCGGACCACGACTGCGTCGCCGGCCGGCAGATCGCGGCCCACCGCCTCGACGACGCCGCCCCGCACGCGCAGGTCGCACGGTCCGTCCATCTTCTGCGCCGGATCGACTACCCGACCGCCCTTGAGCAGCAGTACCCGTTCGTCGCGTGGCTGCGGTGTCGTCGTCATGGGCCTCCCGCCTCGATGCCGGCGAGCAGGTAGAGCACGGCCATCCGCAGGGCGACGCCGTTCGCCACCTGTTCGAGAATGACCGAGTAGGGGCCGTCCGCCACGTCCGACGCGATCTCGACCCCGCGATTCAGCGGGCCGGGATGCATGACAATGACGTCCGGCTTGGCGCGCGCGAGGCGCTCGGTCGACACGCCGAACAGCCTGAAGTACTCCCGCCGGGACGGGAAGAAATGGCCGCGCATGCGCTCGAGCTGGATGCGCAGCAGCATCACGACGTCCGCGCCCTCGACCGCCGCGTCGACCGACGACGTTGCCGTGACCCCGAACCGGCCAATCCCGGGCGGCATCATGGTGGTCGGCCCGCAGGCCCACACGTCGGCTCCGAGCATCCCGAGCAGCAGCACGTTGGACCGCAGCACCCGGCTGTGCAGCAGGTCGCCGATGATCGCAATCTTGAGCGATGCCAGCGCCGGCTTGTGCTCGCGAATCGTCAGGGCGTCTAGCAGCGCCTGGGTGGGGTGCTCGTGCATGCCGTCCCCAGCATTGATGATGCCCGAGCTGCAGACGCCAGCCAGCAACTGACACGCGCCCGCAGCCGGGTGCCGGAGCACGATCAGGTCCGGCGCCATCGCTTCGATGTTGCGCGCCGTATCCGCCAGCGTCTCGCCCTTGACTACGCTCGAAGAGGACGCGGCGACGCTGAGCGTGTCGGCACTCAGACGCTTCTCGGCAATCTCGAACGAGGTGCGCGTGCGTGTGCTCGGCTCGAAGAACAGGTTGACGACCGTTTTGCCGCGCAGCGCGGGCACCTTCTTGATCACGCGCGTGCCGACCTCACGCATGGCCTCGGCGGTATCCAGGATCAGCAGTACCTCGGCGGGCGTCAGGTCGGCGACGCTGAGCAGATGCCGCGTTCGCAGCCGTTGAACGGATCGCGCCGGGGCACCAGCCGCGGCGCGATCGGCAGTGGGCGGCAGGGTCATGACCGTTCCTCGCCGGCCGGATCCCGAATCGACACCTCGTCGACCCCGTCGGTCTCCGTCAGACGCACCCGGACGCTCTGGCGGATCGAGGTCGGCAGGTTCTTCCCCACGTAGTCGGCCTTGATCGGCAGCTCGCGGTGTCCGCGATCGACCAGCACGACCAGCTGGATCGCCAGTGGCCGCCCGAAGTCGACCAGCGCGTCCAACGCGGCGCGGATCGTCCTGCCCGTGAAGAGCACGTCATCGACGAGCAGAATCCGCCGCTCGTCGATCGAGAACGGAATTTCGGTCCGCCGCAGCACCGGTTGGGGACCCACCGTGTGCCGCATCAGATCGTCGCGGTACAACGTGATGTCGAGCGTGCCGCTCGGCACCCTGTGCCGAACAATCTCGAACAGGTTGGCAGCGATGCGTTGCGCAATCGGTACGCCGCGCGTCCGGATCCCGACGAGCGCCAGCTCGTCGAGGCCACGATTGCGCTCCAGGATCTCGTGCGAGATACGCATGAGCGCGCGGTCGATGAGCGCCGCTTCCATCACGACTGCCATGGGAGTCCACGGCGGTCGACCGCGCCCGGCGGGGGCGGGGCTCGACGCGGCCTGGGCGGGAGCAAAATGCCCGTGGATTGCGAGGTTGACACGGTCACTCTTCGCGACCTCACCGGGTCGTCGTTAAAGAGATGCGCCGATGGTACCGGCGCGCGCCGCAGCTGTCAATCGGACGGCCCGCGCCACCCGGTCGGGTATACTGCGAGGATGCCGATCGACGTCGACGCGCTCGTCATGTCGAATGATCGGCTGTCCCCGACCTGCAACGTCCTCCGGCTGGCAGCGCCGGGCGTGGCCTCCGCGACGCGCCCGGGCCAGTTCGTGATGGTCAAGCAGAATCTCGCCACCGCACCGCTGCTGCGTCGCCCGTTCTCGGTCTTCGAGGTGCTGCGCGACGAGCACGGAGATAGCGTCGGCCTGTCGATCCTGAACCAGCGCGTCGGCATCGTGACCGAAGCCCTGTACGCGCTGGACGCCGGCGCGCGGCTGCGGTGCCTGGGTCCGCTGGGCCGGGCCTTTTCGCTGCACACTGCCGCGGGCGAGGCATGGATGGTTGCGGGTGGTGTCGGGCTGGCTCCGTTCGCAACGCTGGCCGAGGCGCTGCGCGCGGCGCAAATTCCGGCGACGCTGTTCTACGGCGGGCGCTCGGCGGCGGACCTGGTCTGCGTGGAGCGGTTCCGGCAGCTCGGTGTCCACGTCAAGCTCACCACGGAGGACGGCAGCCGGGGCGAGCCGGGGCTCGTCACCGGTGCGCTCGAGCGGACGTTGGCGGAGGCGCCGGTGGCGCCCATGATCTACGCGTGCGGGCCGACCCCGATGATGCGCGCCGTCGCCGCCGTCGCCCGCACGTACGACTGCCCGGTCGAGGTGTCGCTCGAGCCCGTCATGGGATGCGGCCTGGGCGGTTGCTACAGTTGCGTCGTGCCGGTCCGCGACGAGCCACGGGCGGCGGGCGGACGCCTCGTGCGCTCGTGCGTGCACGGCCCCGTGTTCCCCGCTGAGCGGATCGAGTGGGCTGCCCTCGCGGGTACGGCCTGAGACCGGGCAGACCATGTCCGCGGTCGACCTGGCGGTCTCGTGCGGACCCTTGCGGCTGAAGAACCCGCTCGTCGCCGCCAGCGGATGCTTCGGCTACGGCGTGGAGTACAGCGACGTCGTGGACCTGTCCACCCTGGGCGCGGTCGCCGTCAAGGGGTTGTTCCTGGACGAGCGCCAGGGACACGCACCGCCGCGGATCGTGGAAACGCCCAGCGGCATGCTGAACGCGATCGGCCTGCAGGGCATCGGCGTGCGCCGGTTCGTCGACGAGGTGCTGCCGCAACTGCGGGCGCGCAAGGCAGTGACCATCGTCAACATCTGCGGCGCCACGGTCGACGAGTACGCGGAGTTGGCGAGGATTCTGTCGGACGCTGCGGGAGTCGCCGCCCTCGAGCTCAACATCTCGTGCCCCAACATCGAGGCGGGCGGCAGCACCTTCGGATGCAGCCTGGGCGGCCTGACCGACGTCGTGTCCGCCGTGCGTCGGGCGACGCCGCTGCCGATCATCCCGAAGCTGACGCCCAATGTCACGGACGTCGCCTCGTTCGCGCGGGCGGCCGAGGAGGCCGGAGCCGACGCGGTCTCGCTGGTGAACACCTTCCTCGCCATGGCGATCGACATCGAGACGCGGCGCCCGCGCCTGTCGAACGTGGTGGGCGGACTGAGCGGACCCGCGATTCGTCCCATCGCGGTGCGCATGGTGTACGAGTGCCGTCAGGCGATCGACATTCCCATCCTGGGCATGGGGGGCATCATGACGGCCGACGACGTCGTGGAGTTCCTCATCGCCGGGGCCGACGCCGTGCAGGTGGGCACAGCCAACTTCGTGGATCCGTTCGTGTGGCCGAGGCTGCTCGACGGGTTGGCCGCCTACCTCGAGCGGCACGGCCACGGCGCGGTGCGCGACATCGTGGGCGCCATAGACCTGTCTCGACCCGACGCGGCGCGGACCGGCCCGGAGGGCAGACTATGAGCATCCGCCTCACGCTGCTGACGCGCGACGGATGCCGGCTCTGCGACGAAATGAAGGAAGTCGTCAGACACGTGCAGCGGTCTCACGACCTGGTGCTGACCGAGGTCGACATCGCCGCGCAGCCGCATCTCGAACGCCGCTGGGGGACGGAAATCCCCGTGCTGCTCGATGGCGGGCGAGTCATCGCCCGCCATCGGACGACAGTGCAGGCGCTGGCCGCGGCCGTGGCGCCGGCCGCTACTTCGCCGTCACGGTGAATTGACCGCGACGGTTCTCCTGCCAGCAGCTCTCGGTCGACTCGTTACAGAACGGCGACTCTTCGCCGCGGCTGACGGTCGCAATCCGGCTCGCGTCGATGCCGAGGCCGACGAGATAGTCGCGCACAGCCGCGGCGCGCTCCTCACCGAGCGAGAGGTTGTACTCGTTGGTACCCCGCTCGTCGCAGTGGCCCGCGACGCGGATGCTGGTTGAGGTCCACCGGTTCATCCACTCGGCGTTCGCCTGCAGCGCCGCGCGGGCGTCGGGGCGAATCTCGGACTGGTCGTAGTCGAAGAAGACCGGACCGAGCGGCATCTGGGCGTTGAGCTCCTCCAGCGACATGGCCGCGAACAGCTCCTCCTCGGTCGGCGGAGGCGGAGGCGGCGGAGGCGGTGGAGGCGGCGGTGGAGGCGGCGGAGGCGGAGGCTCCGGGGCCGGCGGAGGGGGCGGCGGCTCAGGCGGCGGATTACTCGCGCAGGAGGCAGCACCAAGCCCGACAGTGGCACAGATGCCCACAACCAGCAGCAGTCGCCATGGGGATTTCATAAATCCTCTCCCGATAAGAAATTCGAAGACCGTCAGACGTGACGTCAGCAGTGCGCACCGAGTCTGCTCGGGCTACACGACAGCGGCGTGAGCTTACCGATTCCGCCGATTCCTGTCAATCGAGCCCTCGTCGCCATCGTCCGGCGGCGCGCTCCCGGAGCCCATCCCGCGCGCGAGGGTGTCCCCCTCCCCGACGACATCCAGCTCGACCGGCGCGATCCGCAGCACCTCGAGGTTGGTACCGCACAGGGGACAACTGAGCAGGTCGCCCCGGTCGACATCGAACTCGTCGACGTCCATTTCCGCCTCGCAGGCTGCACAAGTCGCCATGACAGCAAAGAGAGTGCCGAATCACCTGAATTATACGACGGGGCTCGTCTCGGCGCCGAAGACCGTCTTGGTTGCGATCGACGCAGTGGACGTCGTCGACCGCTTCTCCGGGGCGCCGGGCACCGCGTCGTCGGCGCGGGTCACGCGCAGGAGCCGTGCCGCGCCGTCGAGTCCGCGGCCGCGCGCGTCGACCTGATCGTGATCGAATTCCCGGCTCGCGCCGAACAGCTTCGACCGCCGCGCGAGCCCGCGGCAGACGCTCGGCATGCCGACCGCGCTCGCGGCGGCCCGGCGATCGGTTGACGCCCGCGTCGGCCATTCTGTATTACGATTGGGCGGTTTTCTCCCGATCGAGGCTCCTTGACCGGCCGATTCCGTATTCTCACGTCTAAAGTCCTTGGGGAGCCTCCCCGGTGGGCCGCGCCGCGGCCTTCGCATCCACCTTGCAAGGAGCAGGCTTCGTGATCGAGGTGCAGCACGTCACGAAACGGTATGGACCGGTGACCGCGGTCGACGACGTCAGCTTTCGCGTCGAATCCGGTCAGATCCTCGGTTTTCTCGGTCCCAACGGAGCGGGCAAGACCACGACGATGCGGATCCTGACGGGCTGTATCCCGGCGACCGAAGGTGCGGCGCTCGTCGCGGGGTACGACGTCTTCGAGGAGCCGGTCGAAGCCAAGCGCCGGACCGGGTATCTGCCCGAGACGCCGCCGCTGTATCCCGACATGACGGTCCGCGAGTATCTGACGTTTGCGGCGCGCATCAACGGCATCGGGTCCGCGGAGCGGCGCGAGCGGGTGGCGGGCGCGATGGCGCGCACCAGCGTCGCGGACATGGCCGACCGCCACTGCGGCAAGCTCTCCAAGGGCTACCGCCAGCGCGTCGGACTGGCGCAGGCCATTCTGCACAATCCGGACGTGCTCATCCTCGACGAGCCGACGGCGGGCCTCGACCCCAAGCAGATCATCGAGACGCGCGAACTCATCAAGGACTTGGCGGGGGACCACACCATCGTCCTGAGCACCCACATCCTGCCGGAGGTCGCGCAGACCTGCCAGAGCGTCATCATCATCAACCGGGGCCGGGTCGTCGCGGTCGACACGCCGGCGAACCTCACCGAACGGCTGGGCGGCGCGGAGACGGTCCGTCTGGTGATCGATCCGCTCGGCGCGGACCCCGAGCCGGCGCTGGCGGCGGTGCCCGGGGTGAGCGGCGTGACCGTCGCCGAGGCGGCCGACGACGCGTGCGTTCTGGACGTCCGGAGCGAGCGCGGCAGCGACGTGCGGCGCGAGCTCGCGCGGGCCGTCGTCTCGAACGGCTGGGGACTGCTCGAGCTCAGCCCGCTGCGGGTGAGTCTCGAGGACGTGTTCCTGCAACTGACGACGTCGGAGGAACCGAAGGACGAGAGCGCCGACATCGAGCCGGAGCCGGAAGCGGAGACGACACCGGAAGCACAGCCTGCGGACACGACGGAGGACCGGACATGAGCAACATCCTCGCGATTGCCCAGAAGGAGCTGCGGCAGTACTTCGTCTCGCCGATGGCGTACGCCCTGATCGGCCTGTTCGCGATCATCTACGGCTGGTTCTTCATCGTCAGCCTGAACTTCATCGTGCGCGTGAGCATGCAGGCCGGCATGGGCATGGGCGGGCCGCAGGCGGTCAACATCAACGAGTACATGATGCGCCCCCTGTTCGGCAACACGGCCGTCGTCATGCTGCTCGTCCTGCCGATGCTGACGAGCCGCAGCTACGCGGAGGAGAAGCGCTCGGGCACAATCGAACTGCTGCTCTCGTCACCGTTGACGGGGCTGCAGATCATCCTGGGCAAGTTCTTCGGCGCGCTGGCGCTGTTCACTGCCATGCTGGGCGTCACGCTCGTGCACGTCGGCATGCTCTTCATCTACGGGGAACCCGAGCTCGCCCCCATCCTGAGCGGCTACCTGGGCTTGTGGCTGATGGGCGGCTCGTTCATCTCGGTCGGGCTGCTCATCTCGAGCGCGTCGCGAAACCAGATGGTCGCGGGCGTGGTGACCTTCGGCGTGCTGCTCATGTTCTGGGTCGTGAGCTGGATGGGCGAGCCCTCGAGCGGCTCCACCACAACCAGCGTGCTGGCCTACCTGTCGCTCCTCGACCACTTCGACGACTTCTCGAAGGGCGTGATCGACACGAAGCATCTCGCGTACTACGTCAGCTTCATCACATTCGGACTCTTCCTCACCGTCAAGTCGGTGGACAGCGAGCGGTGGCGGGGGTAGCGGACTCATGGTGCACAAAGTCCTCGGAGCACTGGGCTGGGTCGGCGTCGCGGTCGTCGCGGCCGGCATGGTGGCCCGGTTCGTCGTGCCGGAACGTCAGGAGCTGTGGTGGTGGGCGCTGGTCGCCGGCGTGGCGCTCATCGCGGTCTACGGTCTGGGACAGTGGCGCAGCATCGCCGCGCTGTTCGAGCGGCGGCAGGCACGCTACGGCACGCTCGCCACGTCCGGCGTGCTGCTCGGCGTGGCCATCCTGGTGGGCACGAACTACGTCCTCGCACGCCAGAACAAACGCTGGGATCTCACCGCGGCGGGGCAGTACTCGCTCTCCGACCAGACGGTGCGCATCCTCGAGTCGCTGGAGTCGCCCATCCGCGTGATGGTGTTCGCCCAGGAGTTCGACTTCCCCCGCTACCGCGATCGGCTGGCCGAGTACGAATACACATCGAGTCAGGTGTCGCTCGAGTTCATCGACGTCGACCGCAACCCGGGGCTGGCGCGGCAGTACGAGGTCCAGTCGTACGGCACGGTCGTCTTCGACTACGACGGACGCGTCGAGCGGGTCGTGTCCGACCAGGAGCAGGAGCTGACCAACGCCCTGATCAAGGCAGTGGAGGGCGAGGAGCGCAAGGCGTACTTCCTGCAAGGACACGGCGAGCGGCTGCCGACGAGCACCGAGCGCGACGGCTACAGCGCGCTGGCCGACGCCCTGCGGCTCGACAACCTGTCGGTCGAGACCGTCATCCTGTCGCAGGCCGGCGCGGTTCCGGCCGACGCCGCCGTCCTCGTGGTCGCGGGTCCGGCCACGGACCTGCTGCCCGCCGAGGTCGAGCTGCTGCGTACCTACCTCGAAGGGGGCGGGAAGATGCTCTTCCTGGTCGATCCGCCGGATGGGCCGGACGCCCCCAGCCGCGACAACCTGCTCGGCCTCATCGCGGAGTGGGGCATCGAGGTGGGCCGCGACCTGGTGGTCGACATCAGCGGGGTTGGTCAGCTCCTGGGCACCGACGCCACCGTGCCGGTCGCCGCGTCGTACCCACCGCACCCCATCACGGACCGCTTCGCGCTGCTGACGGCGTTTCCGCTCGCGCGCTCGGTCAAGCCGGCAGCCGGCGGGACCGGCGACCGCGTGGCGACGTCGTTCGTGGAGACATCGCCGCGAAGCTGGGCCGAAAGCAACCTCGACCTGACCAGCGGCGAGGTCGCGATGGAGGTCGAGGCGGGCGACGTGCCGGGACCGATCTCGATCGCCGCCGCTGTGGCGGTGGAGGTCGAGACCCCGCCGGCCGGCGAGCCCGCGGACGCCGCCGGGACGTCGGGAACCGATGACGACGGCGGCGAGGACGCAGCGGAGGCGGGCGGCGACGGCGGGAACGACGCGGCGGAGGTGGACGAGGGTCCGTCCGAGGCGCGCGTCGCGGTCTTCGGCGACTCGGACTTCGCCGCCAACGGCTCGCTCGGCATCCAGGGCAACCGCGACCTCCTGCTCAACGCGGTGAACTGGCTCACCGAGCAGGAGAACCTGATCTCCATCCGCCCCCGCGAGCCGGCGGACCGCCGCATCACGCTGACCGCGGACCAGCAGTTCCGGATCCAGGTGGCCTCACTCATCCTCATTCCGGGCCTCATCTTCGGCACCGGTGTGTACACCTGGTGGCGGAGGCGCTAGCTCATGCGCGGCCTGCGATCGACGCTCGTGCTGCTGGTGGTAGCTCTCGGCCTGGGCGGGTACATCTTTTTCTTCGAACGCCACCGCCCTCCGGCATCCGATTCGGAGCCGAACGAGCAGCTCTTCGACTTCGAAGCCGACGACGTCGCCGAGCTGCGGGTGGGCGTCGGGCCGGATGCGGTCACCGAGCTGCGCCGCGCGGACGGCGCCTGGGAAATGGTTGCCCCGGTGCAGACAGCCGCCGACGACAGCGCCACGTCGTCCATCGCGTCGACGCTCGCGTCGCTGGAGGTGCAGCGGGTCGTGGAGGAAACCGCCGTCGACCTCGAGCCCTTCGGCCTCGCCGAGCCGGCGCTCGACATCGGCTTCACGCTGGCCGACGCCGAAGCGCCCCGGCGGCTGCTCATCGGCGACCAGACGCCCACGGGCGGCGATCGCTACGCGAAGCTCGCCGACGGCGATCGCGTGTTCCTTATCGCCGGCTATCTCGACAGCACGTTCGACAAGACGACGTTCGACCTGCGCGACAAGACCGTCCTCGATTTCGAGCGCGACGGTCTGGACGGCCTGGAGATCACGGCCGGCGACCGCATCATCCGCTTCGTCCAGGACGGGGACGACTGGCAGATAGTCGAGCCGCTCACGGCGGGCGCCGACTTCAGCACGGTCGAGGGTCTGATCGGCTCGCTGAGCAGTGGCCGCATGCGTTCCGTGGAGAGCGAGAGCCCCGACGCACTCAAGTCGTTCGGCCTCGCCCAGCCGACCATCTCCGTGGCGCTGAGCGCGGGCAGCGCCACCGCGACGCTGCAGGTGGGTGCCGAGACGGAGGACGGCACGCGCTATGCCCGCGACGCCTCACGGCCGCTCGTGTTCACCATCGAAGCGTCGCTTGCAACGAGCCTCGAGCGCGAGGCGGCCGAGTACCGCCGCAAGGGCATGTTCGCCTTCCGCTCCTTCAACGCCACCCGGCTCGCGATCGAACGTCCGGACGGCGCAGTCGCTTTCGAGAAGGTCGAGGCTGAAGCGGACGACGAAGAAGACGTGTGGCGCCGCACCGAGCCGGGTTCGGCCGAGGTGCCCCGCGCGGACATGGACAACCTCCTGTCGCAGGTATCGGTCCTGCGGGCCGAATCGTTCGTGGCGTCCCGCGCCGAGGCTGGGCTGGGGCCCGAGCAGGTGGCAGCCACCATCCGCGCGCAGTTCGGCGACGACGACACCGAGGAGCAGGTCACCGTCTGGCGGTCGGGCGAGGATACGTATGCCGTCCGCGGCGACGAGAGCGGGGCGGGGCAGATCGACAGCCAGGCATTCGACGACGCGCTCGACGCGCTCGACGCGCTGCTGGACGAGGACTGAGCCGTACGGCGGGCGGGGCGCTGCCGCTGTGGCGGGTGTCGCCGGCGGTCTACGGCGCGGACTCCCGGCCGCCGGCGCGCAGCGGGTCCGGCACCCCCGCCTCGTCGAAGCCGCCCGCCCGCAGCCGGCAACTGTCGCAGCGCCCGCAGGGCCGCCCGCCCGGGACCGGGTTGTAGCAACTGTGCGTCAACCCGTAGTCGAGGCCCAGCGCCACACCGCGGCGAATGATGTCCGCCTTGCTTAGCCTGATCAGCGGCGCGTGCACCCGGAACGCTGCGCCCTCCACGCCGGCCCGGGTCGCCAGGGCGGCGAGCCGCTCGAACGCCGCGATGTACGCCGGCCGGCAGTCGGGATAGCCGGAGTAGTCCACCGCGTTCACTCCGATGAACAGATCGCGGGCCCCCAGCACCTCCGCCCAGCCCAGCGCCAGCGCCAGCAGCACGGTGTTGCGCGCGGGCACGTAGGTGGCAGGGATCTCCGCGGAGTCGGCCGGCCGGTCGAGCGGCACCGGCAGGCTCCCGGTGAGGGCCGACCCGCCGATCGACGCCAGGTCGACGTCCAGCTCGAGATGCTCGCGAATGCCGAGCGCGCGCGCGACGCGCCGGGCGGCGGCCAGCTCGTCGTCGTGCACCTGACCGTAGCGCACGGTCAGGGCATGCAGCCGGAACCCCTCCCCGGCCGCGATGGCGGCGGTGGTGTACGAATCCAGGCCGCCGCTCAGCAGCACGACGGCCCTGCGTGCACCGGTCATGGCGAGCTTGGCGCCCGCACACTACACCCCGCGGGCGTCGTCGCCCCACACGTACTTGTGGAGCTGAATCTGGACCCGCGCCGGGAGCCGGTCCTCGAGCGACCAGGCGGCCAGACGCCGGGGGTCCAGGACCCGGTGCACGGGCGACAGCAGTACGGCCGCACAGCGGCGATCCAGCCCATGCCGGCGCAGGACGTCGCGGGCGAATTCGTAATCGGTGCGGTCGCGGATCACGAACTTCACCTCGTCGTGCGCCGCGAGGTGCTCCAGGTTGGTCCAGGCGTTGCGTGCCGCCTCGCCACTGCCGGGACACTTGACGTCCACCACCTTGACGACCGCGGCGGGCACATCCGCGATGTCGATCTGGCCGCCGGTCTCGAGCAGCACCGTCTTGCCCACCCCAAGCAGCCGGTCCATCAACGGATAGACGTCGGGCTGCAGCAACGGCTCGCCGCCCGTGATCTCCACCAGCGGACAGTCGTAGGCCTCCACGGCGCCCAGTACGTCGTCGACCGAGACCGGGCGGCCCGCGTCGAACGCGTAGGCCGTGTCGCACCACGAACAGCGCAGGTTGCAGCCGGTCAGGCGCACGAACACGCAGGGCCGGCCCGCATAGCTCGACTCGCCTTGAATCGAATGAAAGATCTCGTTGACGGTCAGCATCAGGCGCGCGTGCGGCGACTCGATCGATTGTAGACGATGGCGGTCCGGGCCAGGAGGGGCGCGGCCCTGCCCGACGTGACGCTGCGCTACGAGCCGCCCGGCGCGCGGCCGACCCGCGTCACGCCGATGCGGGGGCACAACCGACCCAGGTCACAAGCGTCGCACAGCGGATAGACCGGCCGGCAGACGTTCTGGCCCCAGCTCACCAGATACAGGTTGATCGACGCCCACCACCTGCGAGGCGCAGCGGTGTACAGCGCCTCCTCGGTCTGCTCCGGCGTGCGGGTCCGCACCCAGCCGAGACGGTTCGCGATGCGGTGCACGTGCGTGTCGACGCAGATGTTGTCGGCGCTGCTGTGCGCGACTATGAGCACCAGGTTGGCCGTCTTGCGGCCGACACCGGGCAGAGAGAGCAACTCCTTCATCGTGGTGGGCACACGGCCGCCGAAGCGCTCGATGAGCTGGCGGCAGGCCTCCAGCACGTGCCTGGCCTTGTTGCGATAGAAGCTGGCCGGGTAGATCAGTTCCTCGATCTCCCGCGCCTCCAGACGCCGCATCGCCGCCGGGGTGGTGGCGCGAGCGAACAGGCGCTGCGAGGCCGCGAACGTCACCGCGTCCTTCGTTTGCGCGGACAGCATGGTGGCGATCAGGACCTGGAAGGGATCGCCTTTCTGCTCGTCCGCGATCTTCTCCACCGCAGGATCTTCCAGGCGCGCAATCGCTCGCCGCAGGCGGCGCATGACTGCGTCGACGGAGGCACTGCCCGGAGGCGCAGAAGGGGAGCGTCCGGCCATGTGCTCACGGCTGCCGGGGTGCGAGCGGCGTGAGCGGCGGCTCGCCGCCCAGGACCGCGAGGGCATCGGCCATGGCTCAGGAATCCGTCTCGATGGCGTCGACGATACCTACGACCGCCGCGTCCACGGGCGCGGCGCGCCGGCCCAGCGCCGCGCCCGCCGCGCGTCCCTCAAGCAGCAGCAGCACCGTGTCGCCGACCCCCGCCTGGGCGGCATCCACCGCCAGGGTCACCGGTCCCGGCGGGGCGCCGGGCGTCGTCATCTGCTCGACGAGCAGCAGCTTGGCGCCGTCGAGCCGTGCGTTCTTGCGCGTCGCGACGACGGTGCCCACGACGCGCCCGAGCCGCATCAGGCCTGCTTCCGGCCCGACGCGCCGGCCGACCAGTGATCCACGCTGCCGACGACGGCCGCGTCCGTCGGCACCTGTCGCGGCAGGAATGGGAGCGACGCCTCCCGGCCGCGCACGATGAAGACCGTCTCGCCGACGCCGGCACCGACGGCATCGACACCGACCAGGCTCCGCCCGGCAGCGCGGCCGTCGGGCGCCAGCGGCTGGATCAGCAGCAGCTTCAGGCCCCGCAGGTTGTCGTCCTTGCGCGTGGCGACGACCGTGCCGACGATCCGGGCCAGCTGCAAAGCGTCAGCTCCCCTGCAGCTCGATCGAGTCGACGATGCCGACCACGGCGGCGTCGACCGGCGTGTCCTGGAGCGCGGCCGCCATGCGCGCCGAGCTGCCGCCCACGATGAGCACCGTCTCGCCGGACCCGGCATCGACCGTGTCCACTGCCACCAGGTGGCTCCCGTGCGCGTTGCCTGCCGCGTCGATCGGCTGGGCCACCAGCAGCTTGCTGCTGACGAGCCGCCCGTCCTTCTGCGTGGCGACAACCGTGCCGACGATCCGGGCCAGAATCATGCGCGCGTGCGCCGGCGCCCCGCGGACTAGGATCCCGCCTTGCCGATCGGCAGGGCGTCTTCCAGGTTGGCGTGCGGCCTGGGAATGACGTGCACCGACACCAGCTCGCCGACGCGGCGGGCCGCCGCCGCGCCGGCGTCGGTCGCGGCCTTGACGGCCGCCACATCTCCTCGCACAACGGCGGTGACGTAGCCGGCTCCGATCTTCTCCCACCCGACGAGCGTCACCTTGGCAGCCTTGACCATGGCATCGGCCGCCTCGATCATCGCGACCAGGCCCTTGGTCTCCACCATTCCCAACGCCTCACCCATGGCTTCCTCCACGCGTCCCCCGCCAGCGGCGCGCCGTGCCCTGGACGGCCCGCGGTCCATCCCCGCGTCAGCGCAGCTGCTTCACGGCATCCTCGATCAGGGCCGTGAGTTCGCGGTATGTTAATCGAATTTCGTCGTCCCCACCGGCCGGCGGCGTGGCCGCCGAATCCGGGCCGCCGGTGACCAGGCGCTGTCCCGGCGCGGACGGCGCCTGCAGCACCTGGCAGTCCTGTTCGCCCGCCGTCCCGTCGCCCGGTTCCGGGTCCGGACAGATCGGCGCCGGCGCGGCGATGCCGTAGCTGCCACGCAAGTCCTGCAGCCGCAGCACTTCCTCGCGGGACAACAGCCGCTCCCGCCCGAGCTGCCGGGCCACCAGGCTGATGCGCGCGAAATGCTCGATGGTTTCCATCTTGTAGTACGCCGCGAACAGCTCGCCGGCCACCGTCAGGGCGCCGTGGTTCGCCAGCAGCAAGCCGTCGTGCACCTTGATGTGCTCCTGCACGGCGGCGGCCAGCTCCTCGGTGGACGGCGTCCCGTAGTCGGCAATCGGGATGCTGCCCAGGGTCGTCACCACCTCCGCGAGCACCGCCCGGTCCAACGCGATCCCGGCCACGGCAAAACCCGTGGCAGTGGGCGGATGGGCGTGCACCACGGCGGCCACCTCCGGCCTGTTCCGATAGACGGCCAGGTGCATCGGCAGCTCGGACGACGGGTCGCGGTGACCGGCCGCCTTGCGCCCTTCCAGATCGGTAATCACCAGCATGTCGGGCGTCATGAAGCCCTTCGAAACGCCCTTGGGCGTCGTCAGCAGGCGGTCGTCGTCGAGCCGCACACTGATGTTCCCGTCGTTGGAGGCCACGTAGGCCCGGGCGTGCAGCCGGCGACCGATCTCGACGATGTCGGCCCGCAGCTGCTCCTCGCGATTCATGGCGCCCTCTTGACGACGGGTTCAAGTCCGCCCGTTGAACTGCCGCCGGCAGCCCTCCGAGCAGAAGTAGTGCGTCCTGCCGCGAGCATGGACCTCCAACGCACGGGACGCCTGGATGTACGTGCCGCACACGGGATCGCGCACGAGCTGCATGCTCCGGGGACGCCGCACCTGTTTCGGTCCAGACGCGCCGACCACGATGCTGGCCACGAAGCCCCAGATCGCGCGGATGACGAGCGCCGCGATCAGCAGCCTGACGAGCCAGCCCCCCAGCATGGCGGTCCGTGCTCCTCGCCTCACGGAAGACCGGCGGCGGGCGGCGACTCGTGCGCCGCGCCCACCCGGTCCAAGAGCTCCCGGGCATCCAGCGCCTCACGGCTGTCGGGCGCGGCGACGATCACCTGCTCCCAGGCGGCCAGCGCCCCCGCCAGGTCCCGGAAGCCCAGCGCCCGCACGATGCCGAGGTTCAGCAACGTGCGCGGATGGGCCGCGTCGATCTCGAGCGAGCGGTCGAACGTCTCTATCGCGCGCTGCGTGTCGCCGGCATGGAACCAGCTCATGGCGAGGCTGGTGTTGCCGTCGACGTGTGCGGGATCCACGGCAACCGCTTCCTCGTACCAGGAGATGGCCGTCTCGAATTGCTGCGCATCGAAGTACAGGTCTCCGAGCGACACCCGCACCCCCGCATCGTCCGGGGCCGCCCGGGCAGCCGCCTCGAGCGCCGCGGCGCGCTCCGCGTCCACCTCGCGCACCTCCGGTTCCGGCACCGCGTCGGCTGCTGCGGTCGCCGCAGTCGTCGGCTCGTGCAGCGCCGCCGCGGGAACCGGCCGCTCGCTCCAGATGATCCACCCCATGACCGAGAGGGAGCAGGCCGCCGCGACGCCCAGGACCAGCAACTCGCGTCCAGTCATCACACGATGATAGTTCGTCCCGGACCTTTCAGGCGGTGCCTCGCCCCGAACCCCCGGCGGCCACCTGCAGGGACCCCTTCGCCAACGCGCCACTCCCGGCTCCATTCAGACGGGCCGCTCAGACGGCCGTGCCCCTTGGTGCGCGTGCGCACCCTGGCGGAGTCTGCCGGATATTACGGCGCAGACTCCTGGCCCGGCAGCAGCGCCAGCATCTCGCGCACCGCGCGCTCCATGCCGACCAGCACGGCGCGGGCAACGATGCTGTGGCCGATGTTCAGTTCCTCGATGCCGGGGACGGAGGCGACGCGGCCCACGTTGCGGTACGTCAGGCCGTGCCCCGCCAGCACCTCCAGGCCCTGCCCGCTGGCCGCGGCGGCCGCCCGGGCCACCCGCTCGCGGTGCGCCGTGCGGCCGGCCTCCGCGGCGTCGGCGTAGGGGCCGGTGTTGATCTCGACGGCCTGGGCGCCCACCTGTGCCGCCCGTTCGACCTGGGAGAGGTCTGCGTCGATGAACAGGCTGGTCCGGATGCCGGCGCCGCGCAGGCTCCCGACGGCCTGTTCCAGCGCTTCAGCGTGGCGCACGACGTCGAGGCCGCCGGTGGTGGTCAGTTCCTGCGGCTGCTCCGGCACGAGCGTCACCTGGTCGGGCTGCACGCGCGCCGCGATCTCGATCATCTCGGTCGTGGCCGCCATCTCGACGTTCAGCTTCGTGGCGACCACCCGCCGCAGCAGCTCCAGATCGCGCTCCTGGATGTGGCGGCGGTCGCTGCGCAGGTGGACGGTAATGCCGTGGGCACCGGCCAGCTCCGCGAGCAGCGCGGCCGTGACCGGCTCGGGCTCGGGCGCCATACGCGCCTGACGGACGGTGGCGACGTGGTCGATGTTGACACCCAGGCGCATACCCACCTCGGAGGTCAAGCCAGCAGCTCACGAGCCCGGGCGGCAAGGCCGTCCGCGAGCCGCCGCACGAGCGCCGCGTCGCGGCCCTCGATCATCACCCGCAGCAACGGCTCCGTGCCGGAGTAGCGGACGAGCACGCGGCCTTCGCGCCCCAGTGCCTGTTGCGCCGCCTCCACGGCCGCCGCCAGCCGCGGCTCGGAGGCCGGATCCGGCTTCGATTGCACTGGCACGTTGACGAGCACCTGCGGACGAATCTCGAGACCGCGCCGGAGATCTGCCAATTCCAGTCCGGTCTCGCCCATGACCCTGATGATCGACAGGGCCGTGAGCAGCCCGTCGCCGGTCGGCAGCAGATCGGAAAAGATCAGATGCCCCGACTGTTCACCACCCAACGCCGCGCCGCGCGCGATCATGGCCTCGCGCACCTGGCGGTCGCCCACGGCGCAGCGATGCAGTGTCACCCCGTCCGCGCGCAGGGCGATCTCCAGACCGATGTTGCTCATCACAGTGGCCACCACCACATTGCCCGGAAGCCGATTGCGCGCGCGCAGGGAGCGGGCGCAGATGAACAGCATGGCATCGCCGTCGACGAGTTCGCCGCGGTGATCGACCAGGATGACGCGGTCGCCGTCACCGTCGAACGCAAGCCCGAGTCGGCAATCCCGCGCCCGCACAGCCTCCTGCAGGCCCGCCGGATGCGTGGAGCCGCAGCGCCGGTTGATGTTGACGCCGTCCGGGTCGGCGTTCAACGCAACCACGTCGATCCCCAACTCCCGCAGGATGCGGGGAGCAACCTGGGACATCGCCCCGTTGGCACAGTCGACGGCAATTCGAAATGGCGGTGCGGGCGCGGCGCCCGCCAGCACGTCCGCCGCATGCGCGTGGTAGGTGTCCGACAGATCGCGCACCTCGACCTGCGGGCGGATCGCGGCGCCCACGGTCCACGATTCGTCGGCGACCAGTGCCTCGATCGCGGCCTCCGTTGCCGGCGACGCCTTCTCGCCGTCGGCGGTCAGCACCTTGATCCCGTTGTCCGGGGACGGATTGTGCGACGCCGACACGACCAGGGCCCCGTCGAAACGTCCCGCCGATACCAACAGCGCGGCCGCCGGCGTCGGGAGCACGCCCGCACTCACCAGCGTCCCGCCCTGATGGGCAACGCCACGCGCGATCTGCTGCTCGATCCACGGCCCCGACTGCCGCGTGTCGCGGGCAGTCAGCAAGGCGGCCCGGCCGTCGCCGAGCACACGGGCCGCCGCCGCGCCCAGGCGCGCCAGCGTCCGCCCGTCGAGCGGGGGACGGCCCGGAGCGCCGCGGACGCCATCAGTGCCGAACAGCCTGGGCATGGCCGGTTGCTGCTTCCAGCGTCACGGTGATGGCCGCCGGCACGACACTCGTCACCTCGACGCCGGACGGCGTGCGCATCTGTTCGGGGGCCATCTCGACCTCGCGCCGACCTGCCTGCCCGTCGCTCAGATCGAGCACGGCCGCGACGTCGCCGGCTGCGAGACCGCCGATGATGACGCCGGCGCCGCGCACGCGCACGCGCACGGTATCCGGGGCGTCTCCTACGATGATCAGCCCGGCGGGCACGTTCTCGAACTCGACCGGAACCTCGAGCCCCCGCTCGACGACGCGGTCCCCGGCCACGTTCATCCACAGCAGCAACGCGATGCCGACCGCCAGCACCTTGAGGCGGAGGTTGCGGAAGAGAGAGTACGCCATCACAGTGCCAGCGTCCGCCGGTCCGCCGGCCGCGCGGGCGTCTGCTCGGACTTGAGCAGCAGCGCCTCGAGCCGTAACCGGAGCTGGTCGGGTCGGACCTCGCTCTCGACCTGTCCGTCGAGCGCCAGCGACAACGCACCGGTCTCCTCCGACACGATCACGGCGACCGCGTCCGACTCTTCGGTCAGGCCGATCGCCGCCCGATGGCGCGCGCCGAAGCGGGTGTCGATGCGCGGGTTCACCGTCAGCGGCAGGAAGCAGGCGGCCGCGGCGATCCGGTCCTCACGGATGATCACGGCGCCGTCGTGCAGCGGCGACTCCGGCTGAAACACACTGACCAGCAAATCGTAGGTCACGGTCGCATCGACCGGGATGCCGCTCTCGATGTAGTTGCGCAGGCCTGTCTCCCGTTCTATTGCGATGATCGCGCCGACCCGCCGACGCGCGAGCCGCGTGGCCGCCACGACGACCTCCTCGATCGTCTCGTCAGTCGCGGTCGACCGTGTCAGGTAGCGGAAGAACGGCGCCGCGCCCAGGCTGGACAGGGCACGCCGGATGTCGGCCTGGAACAGGACGATGGCCGCGAAGACGACGTACCCCAGCAGGTCGCTGATGAGCCAATGCACCGTGGGCAGCGGAATCAGTTCCGAGGCGTAGTACAGCGCCACCACGAGCGCGGCGCCGAACACCATCTGCATGGCCCGGGTGCGGCGGATGAACCTGAGAAACCCGTACACCAGGCAGGCGACCACCACGATGTCGATGAGCGACCGCCAGCCGATGCGGCCCTGTGGCCAGAGGTTCAGGAGATACTCGACCATCCGCGTGATTCGTTCAGGCGGGGCCGAGCCCCGCACCTCCGGGATTCGCTCGCGGGGCCCCCTGCGCCCCGTGCTCATGCCGACGCGCGCCGGGCGTGTCTTGCGTGTGCCGCTCGTGTTCCGCCCGCAGGCGGTCGGCCACGCGCACAACGTGCGTCATCTCGCGCACCGCGTGCACCCGCACGATGTGTGCGCCTAGCAGGACCGCGCCTGCCACGGCGGCGGCGGTCCCCCACTCCCGCTCGCCGGGCGGACACGCGCCCAGCGCTTCCTGGAGAAACGACTTGCGCGAGGGGCCGACTAGAATCGGCCTGTCGAGCTCCGCCAGAGCCCCGAGCCGCGCGAGCACGGCGAAAGTCTGCGCCGGGTGCTTGGCGAAGCCCAGTCCGGGATCGAGCACGAGCTGCTCACGCGACACCCCGGCCGCGGTCGCGCGACCGACCGCCGCGTCCAGCTCGGTAACGACCTCCCGGACGACATCGTCGTACGCGGCGCGGCTGTACATGTCGTCGGACCGGCCGCGCATGTGCATGAGCACGAGCGGGACACCGGCTGCCGCTACGACGGCTGCCAAGTCCGGATCATAGCTCAGCCCGGAGACGTCGTTGACGAGCGCGGCGCCGTGATCGAGCGCCTGGCGCGCAACTTCGGCCTTGTACGTGTCTATCGAAACCGGTACCCGCAGCCGCGGCACCAGGCGGCGTAGCACCGGGACCACGCGGCGGGCTTCCTCGTCGGCGGGGACCGCCGCCGCGCCGGGCCGGGTCGACTCACCGCCGACATCGATGATGTCGGCCCCGTCCGCCTCGAGCCGCAGCGCCGCCGCCACCGCATGTTCCGTGTCCGGATACGCGCCGCCGTCGGCGAACGAATCGGGGGTTACGTTGATGATCCCCATCACGAGCGTCCGCTCGCCCAGCTCCAGTGTCGGGCTTCCGGGCAAGCGCAGGGTATGGCGTGCGCGCGGGAACATCACACGTATCCTCGCGGGCGGCCGGCAAGGCGGCAGCGGCCCGCGGCGGTTACTCCTGCGGAATCGCCTTGTCGAGCGAAGGCACGGGCGGGACTATGGGGGTGGGCTGGTTCTCGGAACGGTCCACTTCACCGTCGGAAGGAGTTTCGGGCGAATCGGCCGGCACCGGATCTTCGAGCGGCAGGCCCTTGGCGATGCGCCGAACCTGATCGGCGTCGAGCACCTCGCGAGTCAGCAGCTCCTCGGCAATCTGCGTGAGCTCCTTCTTGTAGTCGGTCAGCAAGGTGCGTGCACGGTCGTAGTTGTCGGTGACGATCCGCTTGACCTCCTGGTCGATCCGGATGGCGCTGTCCTCGCTGTAGTCCTGATTCTGGGAGATGTCCCGGCCCAGGAAGATCTGCTCTTCCTTCTTGCCGAACGTGAGCGGCCCCATCGCATCGCTCATGCCCCACTCGCAGACCATGCGGCGCGCCATCTCGGTAGCGCGCTCCAAATCGTTGCCCGCGCCCGTCGTGATGTTGCCGTTGGTGAGCTCCTCGGCAATCCGGCCGCCGAGGAGAATCGCGATCTGGTCATTGAGATAGTCGCGGGAGTAGTTGTGCCGGTCGTCGACGGGGAGCTGCTGCGTGACGCCCAGCGCCATGCCGCGCGGGATGATCGTCACCTTGTGGATGGGATCCGCGTGCGGCAGCAACACGGTGAGCAGGGCGTGCCCCGCCTCGTGCACCGCGGTAACGCGCTTCTCCTCGTCGCTGATGATCATCGAGCGCCGCTCGGAGCCCATCAGGACCTTGTCCTTCGCGAACTCGAAGTCATACATCCGCACGAACTTCTGGTTGTAGCGCGCCGCGTTGAGCGCCGCCTCGTTCACCAGGTTCGCCAGGTCGGCACCCGAGAAGCCCGATGTACCGCGGGCCAACACGTGCGCGTCCACGTCCTCCGACAATGGAATCTTGCGGGTGTGGACGCCCAGGATCCCCTCGCGCCCCTTGACGTCGGGCCGGTTCACGACGATGCGGCGGTCGAAGCGCCCCGGCCTCAGCAGCGCCGGATCGAGCACGTCCGGACGGTTGGTCGCCGCCACCAGGATGACGCCCTCGTTGGACTCGAAGCCGTCCATCTCGACGAGCAATTGATTCAGCGTCTGCTCCCGCTCATCGTGTCCGCCGCCGAGACCGGCGCCACGATGCCGCCCCACCGCGTCGATCTCGTCGATGAACACGATGCACGGCGCGTTCTTCTTGCCCTGCTCGAACAGATCGCGCACGCGGGACGCGCCCACCCCGACGAACATCTCGACGAAGTCCGATCCGCTGATCGAGAAGAACGGCACGTTCGCCTCGCCCGCCACCGCGCGCGCCAGCAGCGTCTTCCCGGTCCCCGGCGGCCCCATCAGCAGCACGCCCTTCGGAATGCGGCCGCCGAGCTTCTGGAACTTCTGCGGTTCCTTCAGGAACTCGATGATTTCCTGCAGCTCCTCCTCCGGCTCTTCCACCCCGGCAACGTCCTTGAACGTTACCTTCTTCTGGGTGTTGGAGGAGAGCTTAGCCCGGCTCTTCCCGAACGACAGCGCCTTGTTGCCGCCGTTCTTCATCTGCCGCATGAAGAAGATCCAGAACCCGATGATCAGCAGGAACGGCGCCCACGAATACAAGAGCGTCGTCCATGGGCTGGCGGCCGCCTCCTTGGCAGTGACCGCCACGTCACGCTCGACGAGCCGGTTGACCAGCCCTTCGTACTGGGGCGGCGCGTAGGTCCGGAACCGGTCGCCCGCCGAGAGGGTGCCGGTGATCTCGTTGCCGGTCAGGGTCACGGTCTCGACCTGGCCCGCGTCCACCCAGCGCACGAACTCGCTGAAGCTCACCGCATTGTCCCCGGCCTGGAACCGCGTGGAGAAGTTCCAGATCAGGACGACCATGACGACCAGGACCATCCAGAAGACCAGACTGCGCAGGGTCGGATTCACCCAGTTTCCCTCAGCTTTCCCGCCTTCAAGATTAGCATGCCTTCGGTTGCAGGCGTGATCCGAAAATCCTCGGACACCGTGAGGCCGACGACCCACACGATGCCCCCGGCCCTGTCGGTCACGAGCGGCACCCGGCGCCGGCACCGGCGTTCGACCTTGCGGTCCACGAACAGGTCCTGGAGCTTCTTGCGGCCCCGCATGCCGAGCGGGCGCAGGGCATCCCCGGGGTGCCAGTTGCGCACGACCAGCGGCGGCGACACGTCGTGCGCCGCCACGGCCACCGCTTCCCCGCTTGCCGACAGCGGCACGGCCGGCGTGCCGGACGCGGCCCGCTCCGCGGAGATCTCCAGGCCGGCCTCGGGCACCCGCACGCGGCCGGGCACGCGCAGCTCGTACCGGAACGGCGCGACCGCGCAGGGCGGTGCCCCCCGCGGTCGGGCCGCACGGACGACCAGGAGCGGGCCCCGCCGCTCGACGCGGCAGCCCGGAAAATCGGCCCCTTCGCCGACGCTCCCCGACTCCCCCGCCAGCGTCAGGAACCGTTCGACATGGTCGAACCCGACCCGCCGGCGTCCCGCGTGCTCGAGCACCCGCCGCGCCAGCCGGCGGGCCAGGGCCGGCGCCTGGCGCCGCAGCGCCGGCGCGTCGACTGTCGCTTCCGCCGCCCCGAGGCGGACGACCGCGCCCGCCGCCGCGTCCACCGCCGCGTCAATCCACTCCGCGTCCGCGCGGGCAATCGCCGCGCTGCGGACCAGCGCATCGACGATGGACGGGGAGAACCGCGCCGCGAGAAACGGAATGAGCTCGTGCCGCACGCGATTGCGGGTGACCGCCGTATCGCGGTTGGTCTCGTCGTCGCGGAACGACTGGCCCCGCGCCTCCAGGTAGACGCGCAACTCCTGCCGCGAAATCCGCAGCAGCGGACGCACGACGGGGCCCGTGCGTGGCCGGATGCCGGCCAGCCCGGCCGGGCCTGCCCCGCGGATCAACCGCATCAGGCAGGTCTCGGCCTGGTCGTCGCGCGTGTGGGCTGTCGCGACGCGCCCCCCCCGCTCCGCGCCCGCAACCCGTTCGAACAGCGCGTAGCGCGCCTGGTGCCCCGCCGCCTCGACAGACACGCCGGCCTGCTCGGCCCTGCCGCGCACATCCGCCTGCTCAACCTCGATCGGCAGCGCGAGCCGCGCCGCGAGTGCGCGGCAAAATCGCTCGTCCGCGGCGGCCGCCGCGCGCAACTGATGATTCAGGTGCACCACCCCGGCCAGGACGAAGCCGCCGGCCGGCGCAATCGCGTGCAGCAGCAGCGTCAGCGCCACGGAGTCGGCGCCGCCGGAGAGCGCCGCGTACACGCAGCCTCCCGGCGGGACCAGTTGCTCGCGGCGGATCGAGTCGAGGACACGCTCCTCCAGGGACGGCATGCGCTGTGGCCAAGTCTACCCCCGGCCCAGAGAGGTTCCGGGCACCCGTTCTGCATCATCCCGTCTTCAAACACATCCAGTCACGGAGCCGCGCCACCTGGCGCGCGTCGAGATCGACATCGACGGCCACGGAAGGAACGTGACAGTCGGTCCCGTCCGTGACCAGGGCGCCCGGCCGACCTGCCTCGCACACGCGTCCACCACTGTGCACGAACAGTAGCGCTCACAGCGGGCAGCCCGCAGCGAACCACTCGTCGACGCGCGGATTCAATCCCCACCGCGGCGGAAAGAACGGCCGGGGCGGGACGCCGGCGGCCTTGAACCGCTGCTTGATGCGGGTGCGGCCGGACCGTCCCTGGACCTCCGGATGGGTGACCCGCGTGTATTTCGACACCTCGCAGAGCAGGTTCTGCACGTCGATCGGCTGCAACGGTCGGCCCCAGAGACTATCGAAGCGCAGGCCGTAGCGCTCGAACTCCTCCTCCTGCCGCTCGGTCATCCAGACGATGTGTTCCGCGAGGGTATAGTCGCCGAGCCGGTCGAAACACTTCCTCAAGCCGTCCCGCGCACCCGGACCGGCCACCACGAAGTCTTGCTCCGCGTGGGACGTGAGCGCCGTGTAGTTGAGATCGATGGCGTACTGAAACGCGAGGAACGGTCCCAGCGTCCGCCAACCGGCCAGCAGCGTGTACACATCCTCCAGCGACCGCGTTTCCATGATGCGTTGCGGCAACCCGTGGGCCACCATGTCGCGGATCAGGTGCAGGTGTACACGATGCTTGGGAACGCCCCGGCGGCCTCCGGACGGCATGATGTAGGCGGCCGAATAGACCGGCATGCCCTCGCGCAGGCGCGCCGCAAGCAGCTCATCACAGGCCGCGTAGTCGAATTGAAAGGCGACGGGCGGCCCGAGCTGCCGGACGATGTACTCCCAGGTGTCGATCCGGTTGAAGGTCTTGAACAGCAGGGTCCGCAGGAACAACGTCTGGTCGCTAGCGCGGGAATCCGTGTACGCCAAGCGGATGAGGTACTGGCTGACGCGATCCGCGGCGCGGAAGGGGTTCGTGAACCGGTACGCCGACAGCACCGGGTCGCCCGTCCAGGGACCGATTTCCCCGGCCAGCCGCCGCAGGTAGATGCGCTGGCGCTCAGCCGCGAAGCGCCAGAGAACCGGATACAGCTTCGACGGCCTGGGCTGCGAGCGCCTCACTACGGTAGGGAGCGCCTCAAGGGCGTCCGTCGAGTCAGGGCACGACAGCGAAACCAAGGGCGGCGGCGTTGCCGCGGATGCGGTCGTCGAACGACAGCACGGCAACGTCGGAGAAGAGACTCCGCACGGCCAGCGCAGTGGCGAGATGGACGGCGTCGAGGGCACGGATCGGCTCGCGGGGAAACGCGCGGCGGGACCGATGGACGATTTCCGCATCCATGCCGTGGAGGGTCCAATGGGCGGCAGCGGTGTCGACGATGGTCTGGATCCGCAAAGACTCCTCGGCCGTCAAGCATCCCACCGCTACGGCGCGCCGCAGGGTTCGGTCGCATTCGATGAGCGTCAAGTCGGAAGTGGAGACGGCCGCCGCGGCGGCCAATTGCGACCGGGCGCTCTCGCCGCGGTCTTCGCCGAGCAGCCATGACAGGACTGCGCTGGTTTCGGCGTACAGGTTCACCGTTCGCCTCGAACGTCGTCGAGCAGCTCTTGCAGGACGGCGGCGGGCAGCCGCTGCGACAGGCGGGGATAGACGCCCGGACGGTTCGGCGCGCCGAGGCGGACAGTCCCGTTACGGGCCCGACGCCGCAGATCGGTGTAGGCCTCTTCCTCGGTGGCGTGGACTGGCGGCCCGAGCTCGGCAACGACCCGACCTCGGTGCGTGACCGCTACACGCTCGCCGTCCGCCACATGCCGCAGGTATTCGCTGAAGCGGTTCTTGATGTTTCGTACACCCGACGTCTTCATCGTGCACAGCGTAGCTACGTGAGCCTACATCGTCAAGACGTACGTCCTCCTGGCGGGTGCGTCCCGGTCCGTACCCGTCGACGCGATCCGGCCCAAGCCCCGCTGGCATCGCCCGTCACGTGCGCCGAGGCCGCGCTCCCGGCGTATCCGGAGAGACCTCGCCGACGCCCTTGACGCCGTGAGCAGCGTCACGTACCGTGCGGCCAGCGGCCCCGTACCCAAAAGGAGATGCGCATGACCTGCCGGCTGTTGGCGTCCTCGTCACTCGTCCTGCTGCTCGCGGGCAGTCCCGGTCTGGCCCAGGTCGAGGACTTCACGCCCGTAACCGACGCGATGCTGCAGGACCCTGCGCCAGGCGACTGGCTGAACTGGCGCCGCACGCTCGACGCGCAGGCCCACAGCCCGCTGGACGAGATCACGACCGGCAATGCCGCGGACCTGCGCCTGGCCTGGAGCTGGGCCCTGGCCGACGGATCCCAGCAGACGACGCCGCTGATCTACGACGGCGTGATGTACCTGGCGAACCCCGGCGAGATCGTGCACGCACTCGACGCGGCCAGCGGCGAGCTGCTGTGGGAGTACCGCCGTGACGCTCCGCCCCCCGGCGACAGCTACGGCGGGCCGCCCCCAGGCCGCGCACACCGCAACATCGCCATCTACCGGGACCTGATCTACCTGAACACCGCCGACGCGCACGTCGTCGCGATCGACGCCCGCACGGGCGAGGTGGCGTGGGACACCGACGTGGGCCAGGGGGTCGGCTTCCAGTTCTCGAGCGGCGCCATCGTCGCCGACGGCCGGGTGGTGTCGGGTCTGACCGGCTGCGGCCGCTACCGCGACGACACGTGCTACATCGTCGGGCTCGACGCGGCCACCGGCCGCGAGCTGTGGCGGACCTCCACCATCGCGCGGCCCGGCGAGCGCGGCGGCGACTCGTGGGGCGACCTCCCGCTCATGTTCCGGGCGGGCAGCGACTCGTGGATCCCAGGCAGCTACGACCCGATCACCCGCACGCTCTTCCACGGCACCTCGCAGGCAAAGCCGTGGGCGCGGGCCGCCCGCGGGACCGACGGCGACGTGCTCTACACGAACTCCACGCTCGCGCTCGACCCCGACACCGGCGAGATGAAATGGTACTACCAGCACCTGCCCGGCGAGACGCTCGACATGGACGAGGTCTTCGAGCGCATCCTGGTCGACTACGACGGCCGGCGCTCGGTCTTCACCATGGGCAAGATGGCCGTACTGTGGGAGCTGGCGCTGGAGACCGGCGAGTTCCGGAGCGCGAAGGACCTCGGCTACCAGACGTTCGCCGACGTCGACCCGGCGACCGGTCGGGTCACCTACCGCGAAGGGATGGACCCGGTGCTGGGCGAGCCGGTCTTCTGGTGCCCGAGCACCGCAGGGTTCAAGAGCTGGCGCGCCATGTCGTACCACCCGGCACGCGAGACCTTCTACATACCGATCAACCTCAACTGCGAGACGGCGGTGTTCGGGCCCGTCGACCTGGTCCCGGGCGGCGGCGGGACCGGGCCGGTGCGCCGCACGAACCACGTGCACCCCGACAGCCCCGAGCAGCTCGGCGAGCTGCTGGCGATGAACATGCGCACGGGCGAGGTGCGCTGGCGCTTCCGCACGCGCACGCCGATCAACACGGCGGCGCTGACGACGGCCGGCGACATTGTCGTCGCGGGCGACTGGGACCGCCACCTGTACGTCTTCGACGCCGCGGACGGCGACGTCCTGTGGCAGACTCGCCTGCCGCAGTCGTTGCAGGGTTTTCCCGTCACGTACGAGGCGGGCGGACGGCAGTACCTGGCGGCGCCCACCGGCACCGGCGGCGGAAGCTGGGGCGGGATGATCCCGGCGGACCTGCTGCCCGACAGCCGCCGGCCGCAGGGCGGGAACGCGGTCTACGTATTCGCCCTGCCGTAACCGCCTGACGGCCGATGGCCCGCCTGCTCACTCCCCGTCGCGCAGCGCGAACGCCGACAGCGAGTGGCCGGAGATGACGGCGACGTACTGTCGGCCGTCCACCTCGTAGGTCATCGGGCCGTTGACGATCTGGCCACCGAGGCTGACCTTCCACAGCAGCTCGCCGGTCTCCGCGTGCAACGCCTGGAAGTAGCCCGACCGCGCGCCAGTGAACAGCACGTCGGAGGCGGTGGTCAGGATGCCGCTGCTGATGACGTCGGTCATCTCGAACTTCCAGCGCTGCGCGCCGCTCAGCGCGTCGAGCGCGATCACCGCGCCGTGCCCGGCGGCCTCCGTCCAGTCGTTGATCGGGCCGCGCGTCAGGCCCGGCGGCGTGGGCGCATCCGGCACCGGCTCATAGGTGGTCGGCCGGCCGCCGATGAACGATTCGCCCGGCTGGTACTCCTGCGCCTCCCCGACGAAGACGGAGCCGTAGTCCTCCCAGGCAGGGATGTAGAACAGCTCGGTCCGCGGGCTGTAGGCGGGCGAGTACCAGTTGGTGCCGCCCTGCACGCCGGGAAACGTCGGCTCGCCCGGCGGCTGCGGCGTCTCCACCGGCCGACCGCTGTCATCGAGCCCCTCCGCCCAGTTGACGTCGATGAACGGCAGCCCGGTCAGGAAGCGCCCGGTGGCGCGGTCCAGCACGTAGTAGAACCCGTTGCGGTTCGCCCACAGCATCACCTCGAAGCGGGTGTCGTTGCGCTCGAGGTCGGCCAGCACCGGGATCTGCACCGCGTCGTAGTCGTAGGGGTCGGCCGGGGTGAACTGGAAGTACCAGCGCAGCTCGCCCGTGTCGGCGTCGAGCGCCACCACCGAGTCCGAGTACAGGTTGTCGCCCGGGCGCTGCTCGCGGTAGAAGTCGGGCCCGGGATTGCCCGTGCCCCAGTACAGGAGGTTCAGGTCCGGGTCGTACGAACCGGTCAGCCAGGCTGCCGCCCCGCCGTGCGCCCAGGCCTCCGGGTCGCAATAGGTCTCCGGGTTAGGCGGGCACGGCTCCCACGTCTCGTGTCCCGGCTCGCCCGGGCCCGGGATCGTGTGAAAGCGCCACACTTCCTCGCCGGTTTCGGCGTCCAGCGCGGCGATGAACCCGCGGACGCCCCGGTCGCCGCCGGCGGTGCCGACGATCACCTTGTCCTCGATGGCCAGCGGCGCCAGCGTGAAGGAGTACGCCAGGTCCATGTCCGCGAGCGTGACGTCCCAGAGCTCCGCGCCCGTCGTGGCGTCGATGGCCACGACGTGGGCGTCCAACGTCCCCATGAAGAGCCGGTCGCCCAGCACGGCCACGCCGCGGTTGTTCGATCCGCAGCAGGCGCGGTGGTCGGGCGATGGGTTGTAGCGGTAGATCCAGAAGACGCGGCCCGTCCGGGCGTCGAGCGCGACGATGTCGTTGGGCCGCTGCGTCACGTACATGACGCCGTCCACGACGAGCGGCGTGGACTGCCAGGGACCTGCTACCGCGGTCTGGTAGACCCACTGCAACTGCAGATCGTCGACGTTCTCCGGGGTGACCTGGTCCAGCTCGCTGTAGCGCTGGCTGAAGTAGGTGCCCGAGTAGGTGAGCCAGTTCTCGGGTTCGGCCGCCGCCTCGCGCAGGCGGTCGAAGGGCACTTGCGCCGATAGGCCGGCGGCGACCAGCACGCTCAGGGCCGCCGCCGCCACGATCCGCTGCACCGCTGCACTTGCCCGCATCGTCGCGTCAGCCTTTCAGGGAAACGAGATACGCCAGCAGGTCCGCCAGCTCCTGCTCGTCGAGCAGGTCGCCGTAGGCCGGCATCGGCGATTCGGTGAGTACCGTGAACTCCTGGAGCTGGTTCTTGTCGAACGACCGCAGGCGCTCCTGGTCATCGATGAGCTGCACGGTGTAGGTATCCTCGTTGAGGCGGCGGCCCGTCACGCGCGTGCCGTCGGCCAGTACCAGTTCCACCGGCCGGTTGATAGGCCGCATCGTGCCCGTGGGGTCGAGCAGCGTGCGCCGCAGCGAGCTCGGCGGCCGCCCGGTGCCGATGGCCGTCAGGTCCGGCGCCGCGCGCGGCCCGCGGCCCTTCACGCGGTGGCAGCTCAGGCAGTCGGCCTTGCCCTCGAAGAGCGCCTGGCCGCGCGCCGCGTCGCCGAGCGAGATGGCGTCGACCTCGTAGTTCCAGTTCCGGAGATAGGCAATCACGCCGGTCATCTCGGCCGTGTCGAGGTCGAAGGCCAGCATCCCGGTGCCGGGAATGCCGTTCTGGATGACCTGCCGCAGCTCGCGGTCGGACGAGGCCCGGCGCAACTGGCCGCTGCGGAAGTCCACGCCTGCAATCTCGTCGCCGCCCTCGCCGTGGCAGACTGCGCATTGCGCCCGGTACACCGAGATGCCGTACTCGATGTCGGTCGGCGAGTACTCGGCGTGGTCCTGCGCGTCGCTCCGGCCGGCCAGCCCGAACAGGCAGAGCACGGCACACACGGAAAGGCGTCGGGCGAGCAGCAGTCGATTCATGGTCTTGTCCTCTCGAGAAAGTCGAGAAAGCCGCTTGACGGTCCGATTATAGATCCTGCCCCGCCGTTCAGGTCCCTCAGAAGCGGTGCGTGTAGTTGATCTTCGTAGTGGCGCCGCGCGAGAGCGTCAGGAACCGGTCGCGCGTCGAGCGCCAGTTCTCGGTGTAGACGAAGTAGAAGTCGCTCCCGGGCCGCAGGATCCAGCGCAGCCGTGCATAGAGACCTGCCACGGCCGTCACCGTGTCGTACTGCAGATTCCCATCGAATGCGACCCAGGGGCTCGCGTGCCAGCTCCCGAGCATCCTGACGAGGTTCGTCCGGAACCGGCCCTGGCGCAGGTCGACGTCCTCGTGCTCCCACTCGGCGGTGGCGGTCACGCCCGAGTACGGCCGCACGGTCACGCCGAGCTGCAGAGCCGTGCGTTCGCCCGACCACAGCTCGCCGGCTGCCACCGACACGCTGCCGGAGAGGGGCCGGTGGCTGGCCGTCTCCACGTCGAGCTCCCAGTCTTCGAACGAGTAGGTGCCGATCGGCAGCAACACCCCTGGATGTATCTCGAATGGCGCCTCGAGCACCTCGTAGCGCGAGTTGCGACTGAAATCGAAGCGGTCACCGCTCTCCCACACGACGCCCAGCAGCGTCAGGCCGGTCTGTTGCGTCAGCAGCCGGTTGTCGAGGTCCGTCAGGTGCTCGTAGTAGACGCGGAACTCGAGGTAGCGCACGCTGTCGAACCAGTCGGGCCGGGGCGCGAACGTCACGACCGGATTGGAGCGGCGGAATCCGCGCCGCGGCACGAACCCCACGGCCGGGTCCCACTGCTCGCCGAACTCGCGGAACGAGAGGTGCGCCTGCCACACGTCGTTCGGATAGTTGATGCGGAACCCGCGCGAGGAGCGGTCGGCGGCGCCGTCAATCCCGCCCCGCTCGGGGTGCGTATGCACGACGTAGAACGTCTGGAACTGCAGGTTCTTGTCGCCGAGGAACGTGGACGTGAACAGGTCGAGGTCGACGCCGACGGTGTGGCGGTCAGGCTCCGCCGGACCGTGCGCGCCGGCGCCGGCCGCCCGGCGTGTATAGAGCACGCCGATGCTCGATTGCGCAAAGAAGTTGCGCTTGACCCGCGCCACCGTGAAGTCCTCGGCCGGCCGCCCCGCCTGCGGCCCGGTGCGGACCTGCAGAAAGCCGACGTCGTTCGCACCAGCCTGCCCTGCCAGCCGGGTGCCGTACTCGATGGGGATCACCTGCCCCTCGTCGAGGCCAATCCGGCGGCTGAAGTACGGGTTCACGGCGTTGAGCGGCGCGAACTCGAAGATGCTTGCGTTCTCCAGGAAGAAGTCGCGCTGCTCCGGATAGAAGAGCGGAAAACGCGTGAGGTTGACGCGGCGCCGGTCCACCTCGGCTTCGGCGAAGTCGGTGTTGACCGTCACTGCCGCGCGTAGGTTGGAAGTGACGCTGTAGTTCAGGTCCACGCCGGCGTCGAGCGGGAGGTCGGTGGGCAGTCCGGTCGCGCTGCGCCAAGTCGCCGCGCCGTACGGCACCACCTCCAGGCCGAGCCCCTGCGTCAGATCCCGCAGGCCGGTAAGCCGTCCGGCGTGTATCGGCCGCAGCAGGCCCTGGTTGCGGCGGTGGCCGGACCAGACCAGCTCCTCGTTCTTGCGGCGCACCGTGCGCTGGAAGTTGATGCCCCAGGCCGCGGACGACTCGTCGAAGTTGAGCGTGCGAAACGGGATGCGGATCTCGGCCGACCAGCCGGAGGCGCCGCGCGCGGTGCGCGCCTCCCAGACGCCGTCCCAGGCCTTGTTGACCCGCGCATAGCCCGTATTGCGCACGAGGCCGTCGCCCATCAGCCCGGCCGGGTTGGTCTCGAAGTAGTACGCCGTGCGGCCGTCCAGGAACGTGTCGAGCACGACCATGAAGCGGTCGTCCGAGTCCAGATCCTGATCCCGCTGCCGCTGGTAGCCGAGTATCCCGTCCGGGTCGCTGTCGTGCAGCAGCGCGCCGATGTAGAGGTTGTCTGCATCGTAGACGACGCGGACCTCGGTCCGTTCGGTCGGCGCCTGCCCCTCCACCGGCTCCTGCTGCAGGAAGCCGTCGGCGACCTGCGCACGCCGCCACAGCACCTCGTCGAGGCGGCCGTCGAGCGCCACGTGCTCGGCCGGCCCCAGCCGCCAGGCCTCGAGCACGCGCGTCTGCCCCCGGGCCTGGAGCGCGTGCACCGGCCCCGGGACCTGTCCCTGCGCCGGCCCCTGGGTCAGCGCGGCTGGCGGGCAGCCGCCCAGCGAGCCGAGGACGCAGGCGCCGGCAACAGCCGCCCGCGTCAGCCCCGGCCGCCGACCTTGCACTTTCGGGGTCCTTGCGCGAAGATCCGCAGACGACTCGTGCGGGCAGGAGGCACCATGCAGTCCCAGTCGATGACTACAGCCGGCGTCGCACTGCTGGCCGCGGCCGTTCTCGCCGCAACCAGCCTGACGAACGTGTCGACCGCGGCCGCCGAAGACAACTGGCCCAGGTTCCGCGGTCTGCGCGCCGGTGTGGCAGAGGATAGCCCAACCTTGCCGGAAACCTGGAGCCGGACCGAGAACGTCGTCTGGCGGGTCGAGGTGCCCGGACTGGGCTGGAGTTCGCCGATCGTCTGGGACGACCTGGTCGTAGTCACCGCGGCGGTCAGCGACGATCCGGGGCCGGGACCGCAGCTCGGACTCTACGACGGCCATTCGTCGAATGCCATCCCGACCGCTGTTCACCGGTGGATGGTCTACGGCATCGACCTGCACGACGGGCACGTGCGCTGGGCGCGCCAGGTCCGCAGTTCCGCGCCGCCCCTCGCCCGGCACGGCAAGAACACCTACGCCTCGGAAACGCCCGTCACCGACGGCGAGCGCGTGTACGTCTACTTCGGCGGCATCGGCCTGTACGCCTTCGACCTGGCGGGCAACCCGGTCTGGTCGCACGAGATGGCGGTGCTGGACTATCGCCACGGCTGGGGCAGCGGCGCCTCGCCCGTGCTGCACGAGGATCGCCTCTACGTCGTCAACGACAACGAGGGGCAGTCGTACATCGCCGCTTTCGACAAGTACACCGGCGACGAGCTGTGGCGGGTGGACCGCGACGAGGGCAGCAACTGGTCGACGCCGTTCGTGTGGGAGAACAACATCCGCACCGAGATCGTAACGGCCGGCACCGACAAGGTGCGCTCTTACAGTCTCGACGGCGAGCTGCTGTGGGAGCTCACCGGCATGACGTGGATCACCGCGCCGACGCCGTTCGCGGCGCATGGTCTGCTCTACGTCAGCTCCGGCTTCCTGGCCGACGCGGTGCGCCCGGTCTACGCCATCCGCCCCGGCGCCATCGGCGATATCAGCCTGCAGGAAGGCCGCACGCGCAACGAGTACATCGCCTGGTCGAACCCGAAGCTGGGCACCTACAGCACGTCGGCACTCGTCTACGGCGACTTTCATTACACGCTGCTCGACCGCGGCTTCCTCATCTGCACCGACGCGCGGACCGGCCGCGAGGTGTACTCGCGCAGGCGCATCGCACGCCGTGCCACGGCCTTCACAGCCTCCCTGTGGGCGTACAACGACAAGGTCTTCGCGCTGAGCGAGGAAGGCGAGACATTCGTCATCCGGGCGGGGCCGGAGTACGAGCTGCTCGGCAGCAACGCGCTCGACGAGATGACCATGGCGACGCCGGCCATTGCCGACGGAAGTCTGATCATCCGCACCGCGTCCCACCTCTACCGCATCGCGGAGCAGTAGGAGCGCATGCGGACCCGGCTCACGCGCGCACTCGTGCTGACGTGGAGCGGCGCCCTGTTCGCCGCCCCCGCTGCAGCCCAGACGCAGACGCTCGACGTGGTGGGCTTCATCCCGGGACCGGCGACGACGGTCCACGTCCACGAGTCGATCGTCTACGTCTCGGACGGCCCGACCTTGCGCCTCTTCGACGTGTCCGACCCGGCCGCGCCCGCCGAGCGCGGCTCGTACACATTCCCGCAGAACGTCTACTGCGTGCGGGTCGCCGACTCGATCGCCTACGCAGCCGTCGACTTCTACGGCCTCGGCATCCTCGACGTGTCCGACCCGGCCGCGCCGGCGCTGCTCGGCGCGTTCCAGACCGCCGGCCAGGCACTCAGCGTCGACATCGCCGGCACGACGGCCGCTGTCGCCAACCGTCTGTCCGGCGTCGAGCTGATCGACGTCTCGGACCCTTCGGCACCCGTCTCCAGGGGGGCCTACTTCACCGAGGGTTACGCCATCGATGTCAACGCGGTAGGCTCGTTCGCCTACGTCGTCGACCGGCCCGGCGGGCTGTCGGTCCTCGACCTCGCGCAGGCAAGCGACGACATGGCGGCCGCGGGCACGCACGGTTCCACCGAGCGGCCGGCGACCACTGCCGCGGTCAGCCGGGATCCGGGGGCGCCCGGCGCGACGCTGGCCGCCATCGTGACGACCGACTCGCTGCTCGAGATGTTCGACGTCACCGATCCATCGGCCCCGGTTCCGGTCGGCACCTACCGCCACCCCGACCGACCGGCGGCGGACCGCAACATCGCCGCGCCGCGTGTGCGGTTCGCCGGCCGGCTTGCCTATATCGCCGACGTCTTCCCACCGTTCCTGGTGCAGGTCGTCGACGTCTCGGACCCGGCGCAGCCGGTACTCGCGGCCGTCCACGAGCCGTACGGGCCACCGCGCGACGTCTCCGTCGCCGGCCCCCTGGTCTTCGTGGCCGTGGGCCCCGGCGACGATCCCGCCCAGCTCCCCGGCGTCCTGATTCTGCGCCTCGGGGACGAGGGGTCTGCACCGTAGAACGGGCGCAGCCTGCGCACCCAGGCCCCGGCAACCGGCAGGTCACAGTGCCGACCACGGGATGGCCGTGACGTGGGGCGTCAGGCGCATCGGCCGCGGACAGCGGCAGACCACGAACCCCTCGCGCGCTGCGGCGTGCTCGCGTACGAACGCCTCGACGTGGCGCGCGTGTAGCGGAACGGGACGGGCCGTCCACTTCACCTCCAGCGGCACGATGTCGCCCGTCGGGCGTTCGAGGATGACGTCGATCTCCCGCCCGCCCCGCGTGCGGTAGCAGGACAGCCGGCCGGCACCGAGATACTGCAGCCGCCGCCACAGTTCGAGCATCACCCACTGCTCGAAACAACGTCCGGGATCGGCACGCACCACGTCGGGGCCGGGAGCTGCCCCGGCGGCCGCGTGACGGACCCCGCTGTCGAAAAGGACGAAGCGCGGCGTGGACAGCAGCGCCCGCCTTGGACTGCCGGACCAGGCCGGAATCCGGACGCCCGCGAACATGTCTTCCAGAAGCTGGTAGTGGGACTTGACGGTCGGTACCGACAGGCCGACCTCGCGCGAGATGCTCGCGTAGTTGACGATGTTGCCCGACTCCCTGGCCGCCAGGCGCAGGAAGTTGACGAACGCCCCCCAGTCCCGCACCAGCGCCTCCCGGCGGATCTCTTCTTCCAGGTACACCGTGGCGAAGGTCGCCAGGATGCGGGCGCGCTGCGCCTCATCCAGCAGAACCACACCCGGCAGGTCGCCGTAGGCCAGACGTTCTTCCAGGCCGGCGGCCGGAAACGTGCGGCGTGACCCGGTGGCCGGCAGGGGCAGCACCAGCGATGCCGCAAACGCGCCGGCGGGAGCCGGGCGCTCGGCCAGAACGAGGGGCAGCAGACGGTGCAGGAGGCTGCGTCCCGGCAGGAGGTTGGCGCCCGTCGACCGCAGCTTGCGGGCGGAGCTGCCGCAGAGCACGAACCGCCAGCGCAGCCGGTCGCGGTCGTAGAGCACCTGCACGGCATCGAACACCGCCGGAACCGCCTGGGCCTCGTCGACCACCACGACGTGCGGACCGCTGCCGGCGGGCAGCGCCTCGCACTCGCGCCGAAACGCACCGGGATCGGCCAGCAGGCGACTGCGCTCTTCCGGATCGGCCAGGTTGTAGTGGAGTGCGGGAGCGGGCAGGAGGTGGGCGAGCAGAGTCGACTTGCCGGTCTGGCGCGCCCCGAACAGGATGTGGACGAAGGGCCGGCTCAGGTCCAGGCGGAGCGTGCCCTGCAGCCACCGATCTATCACATAGTCTTTTAATTGCCTGACAAATATAAAGTCAAGCTACAGAATCCCATCCATCCTCTTGGTAACAGCCGCCGCTATCGACCCAGCTCGTCGTAGATCGCCTGGATGTTGGCTTCGACGCGCCCCGGATCGGCGCGGTTGTAGCCGGCAAAGCGGTCGGGGATCACGTAGTCGGCCGCCGCCTCGGCGGGCGTCCGGCCGGCGGCGCGCGCGACCCGCGCCTGGGCCACGAAGTCGCGGTGGAAGTCCGCGTACTCCTCGAGCTCGGCCCAGGTGAACAACCCGGCGGTGTGCCCGGGAATGATGGTGTCGACGCCTTCGATACCGGCCGCGGCGGCGGCCAGCGTCTCCGGGTAGCGCAGCGCGCTGCCGCCGTTGTTGGTGTCGACGAACGGCGGGCGCTTGAGCGAGAACAGGTCCCCCGAGTGCATGGCGCGCACGGCGGGGAACACCACGAGCGTGTCGCCGTTGGTGTGCGCGGGTCCAAAGTGGTAGAGATCGACGCGGTCCGGGCCGAACCGAACCGACATCCGCTCCGAGAACGTCGTCTGCGGCAGGTACCGCGCGCCCTCGCCCTGGAACGTCTGGCAGTTGGTAACGGGCAGGCAGGTCGCCCGGGACAGGCTGGCTTCGATGTTCTCGTGTGTTATGACCTCGATTGTGGGTGGAAACTCGGGCGTGCTGCCGGCGTGATCGTAGTGCGTGTGGGTGTGGAACATGGCCAGCAGCGGCTTGTCGGTCACCGTCCTGATCTGCTCGATGATCTGCCGGCCGTAGCCCGGCAGCTTCGAGTCGACGACCGCCACGCCCTGCTCCATCACGTACACAGCCACATTGCCGCCGCTGAACGTCGTGCGGTCGGTCGGGTCGCCGCCCATGATCACGTACAGGTTGTCGCGCACCTGCTCGATAGCCGGGACCGGCGGCCGGTCGCCTTCTTGGCCGGCGGCCGTCATCGCCAGCCCGCCCGCCGCGAGCAGCACAATCAACAATACGGTTCGTTTCATCGCAGCCCCCCGCGCCCGCAGAGTGCGGTGATTGTAGCCGACTCCGGTGGGGCGGCGGGAGTCCACGGCAAGAGCCGCGCCGCGCGCAGCGCGGCGGGTGCTACCATTCGGCGACGCATGGCGGCACGGCACGCTCCCGCGGCACGGCCCGGCGCCCGCCCGGCTCTCCGGCTGGCTGCCGTCTGCGCCGTCCTCCCGGCCCTGGCGCTGACAGCCGGGGCGCGCGCGGAAGACGAGGGCGCCCTCGGTCCGCCGGCCGCCTACGAGGCCCTCGTGGAGACGCGGCTCGAGCCGGCGGGCCGCATCGACGGCGGCCTGCTGCGGATCGACCGCTTCGAGTTCGAGCTGACCGGCGGCGATCTCTACCTGCTGCCCCGCGACGACGAGCGCGTCACGGTCGCCGTGTATCTCGGCGACGGCGTCGTGCGCTGCTACCCGCCCGACGGCGTGGAACACCAGCAGGTCGAGAAGTTCCTCGACGCGGACTTCCTCGAGGAGGAGTTCGACCGCTTCGTGTTCTGGCTGGCCGGTCCGGCCGGCGGCGAGCTCCGCGCGCTGGCCGACGGTCCCCGGGGACGGCAGGCTCGCCGGGCGAACGACCTTCTGAACGACCGGCGCGAGGCGCTGCTCGAGCGGCGCCACGAGAACCCGGACAGCCGGCTGCTGCTGGACATTCTGTCCCCGGCCTCGACCAGTCCCGCGCCGCGGCGGCCCGCGTACTTCTACGCGCAGATCGACGGTGACGACGAGGACTGGTTCTCGATCGAGATCGAGCCACGGGCGCGGGAGGAGGTCTCGGTCTCTCGCCTGCGCCGGCGCGACCGGCGCAACTACCGGAACACGTGGTTGGGTTTCCACGCGCTCGCGGAGTTCGGCGCGGACGTCGCGGCGCAGGCGCTGCGCGGGTTCCCGCGCAACCCGGAGGTAGAGGGCGGGCTCGGCGACCCGGAAGACGACGACTGGGACGCCCGCGACCTGGGTCTGCCGCCGCGCACGCGGGTTCCCGACCGCGAGGGCTGGTCGCCCCGGGTCGCGGTACCGCGCATCGATGTCGACCTCGCGCTGGAGGGCGACGGCGACGCGGCGGCCAGCGCCGCGCTGCTGATCGAGCCGCTCGAACCGCTGACCGCGCTGCGGATCCGCATCTCGCGGGTCCTCCAGGTGACCGACGTGCGCTGGCGGACCACCTTGCCCGCAGGCGCCGGGGACGTGCGGGCGGGCCGCCTGCTGGGCGCCGTGCCGCTTGCCGGCGAGGTCGCCACGCCGTCGCCCGAGCCGTCGGACCCGGCGGCCTTGACCGGCGAGCAGCTGCACTACGTCCAGGAGACCCACGGCCGGCTGCTCGGCGACGACTACTACGAGCCGTGGGTGACGGTCGTCCTGCCGCGGACGGTAACGCCGGGCGAGCCGTTCGTGCTCGAGATCGCCTACGAGGGCGAGCTCGTCGAGCGTCTCCGGACGGCGCGCGGCTACCTGCTCAAGGACACCGTGCACTGGATCCCGATGCATCTCGACAACCGGCGCAGCCTGCTGCACCTGACCTACCGCATCCCGGAGGGCCTCCAGATCGCCAGCGGGATGACCCTGGTGGACGAGCGCGTCGCGGACGGCACGCGGATCATGCAGTGGGTCGCCGACGAGCCGATCCGCGGCATGGCGTTCAGCATCGGCCGCTTCGACGTTACCGCCGTAAACGAGGCGGGCCGGCTGCCGATCACGGTCTACGAGAACCGCAACGAGACCGGGTTCGCGCCGGGCAACCTGGAGAAGACTATCGCGGACCTGGAGGGCTCGGTCCGCTTCTATACGGACTACTTCGGCCCCTATCCGTACCGTGCCCTGCACGCCACGGAAACCGTTACCTACACCGGCCAGGCATTCCCGGGGCTGGTCCTGCTCTCCTTCCAGGCGTTCGGCCGCCTGAACACCGGCGTCGCCGAACACTTTCGGGCCCACGAGGTTGCGCACCAGTGGTGGGGCGCCGCGGTCCACTGGGAGGACTACCGCGACCAGTGGATCTCCGAGGGTTTCTCCCACTACGCTGCCGCGCTGTATGTGCTCGCCGGCCTGGACGACGAGGACCAGTTCGAGGACATCCTCGACGCCTGGCGGCTCGACGTGCTGGGCGAGGTGAACGTCGGTCAGGGCACCGGCCTCGTACACTTCGGCGTCCGCCCGGAGGTCATCCGCCGCAGCGACGGGCACGAGTCCGGTCCGGTCGTGGCGGGCTACCGCCTCAACTCGAGCGAGACGCCGGTCGACTATCAGTTGCTGGTGTACGAGAAGGGCGCGTTCATCCTGCACATGCTGCGGATGATGCTGGCCGACCTCGAGACGGGTGACGACACGCGCTTCCGGGACCTGCTGCGCGGCTTCGTCCGCGACCACCGGCGGCGGCCGGCCAGCACGCGGTCGTTCGAGACGGCCGTCACGCGCGCGTTCGGCCAGCCGATGGACTGGTTCTTCGACCAGTGGGTGTACGGCGTGGACGTGCCGACCTACCGGCCCGACCTGCACACGACCCGCCTGCTCGACCGACCGTTCCCATACGTGCTGCACGGCACCATCCGCCAGGAGGACGTGCCGGACACGTTCCGGATGCCGGTGCCCATCCGCGTAGAGTTCGACGGGCGGCCGCCCGTCGTGCACCGCGTCCTGGTCGACGCGGACACGGTCGACGTGGAGATCCCGCTGCCGGCCGAGCCGACCGCCGTGGAGTTCAACTGGCGCCACGCGGTGCTCGCCCACGTCCGCTAGTACCGGTGCCGGTACTGGTTCCAGCAGGAGCCCGAACATCCATGCTCCCCGAACGCATCGTCATCGTCGGCGGCGGGGTGGTGGGGTCGAGCATCGCTTGGCACCTGCGGACCGGCGGCTACAGCGCCGAGGTGACGGTCGTCGAGCGCGATCCGACCTACCGGCGCGCCTCGTCCTGGCTCGCCATGGGCGGCATCCGCCAGCAGTTCAGCTCCGCCGCCAACATCGGGCTGGCCCGGCGCAGCGTGCGGTTCTACGAGCGCTTCGACACCGCCATGCAGGTGCCGGGTCACCGGCCGCGGGCCTGGTTCCGACAGCGCGGCTACCTGTTTCTGGCGGACGAGGCGACGGCGGAGCGGTTCGAGCAGCGCTACGCGCGCCAGCGGGCGCTCGGCGCGCGCGTAGAACGCCTGGACGTCGCCGCCATCCGCGCCCGGGTGCCCGATCTCTTTCTGGACGACGTCCGCTTCGGCCTGTTCGGGCCGGACGACGGCTATGCGAGTCCGCGCGAGGTGCTGGCGGGCTTCCGGCAGGCGGCCGCGGCGGCCGGCGCGACGTACGTCACGGGCGAAGTCACCGGCATGCGGATCGCCGGCGGCCGGGTCCAGGGCGTGACGCTGGCCGGCGGCGCGTCGATCGAGGCCCGCGCGGTGGTCAACGCGGCCGGCCCGTTCGCGTCGCGGCTGGCCGCGCTCGCCGACCTCGACCTGCCCGTGACGCCGGTCCGGCAGCACCTCTTCCGCTGCGCGCTGCCGCGGCGGTGGCCCCACCGCTTCCCGGTGGTGGTCGACCCGGGTGGCGTCCACTGGCGCCACGACGACCCGCTCGGCCCGGACGAGCCGGACTGCATCATCGTGGCCCGCACGCGGCACGACGAGCCGCCCGGCGAGAACTTCGAGTGCAACCGGGAGCGTTGGACGACCGACTTCCGACCGCCGCTGGTCGCCCGGCTGCCGGCCCTCGCCGCCGCCGAACTCATCGAGAGCTGGGCGGGCCTGTACGAGATGACGCCCGACCACAACCCGCTCCTGGGCGAGCACCCCGAGCTGGCCGGCTTCTACCTGGCCAACGGGTTCAGCGGCCACGGGCTGATGCTGGCACCGGCAACCGGCGCGGCCCTGGCGGAGCTGCTCGCGACGGGCGCCTCGTCGCGCCTCGACATCAGTGCCTTCGACCCTGGGCGCTTCGCCCGCGGCGAGGCGCTGCACGACGACGCGCTGATCTGAGCGTCAGCCGGCCGCAGCCGACGGCGTGACCGCGGCCGCGGCGCATGGGCCCGGCCACATGCCGGCGCCTCCTACGGCGCCGCCGGCGGCGGATTCACGGTGACCGTCACGTTGACGGGGGTCGTGAAGACGGTATCGTCCGCCACGGCCTGCAGGACGTACGTGCCCGGCGCGCTGAAGCTGACGCGCGTCACGGCCCGCCCCTGCTCGTCCAGCGTCAGGACCCGCGGATCGAAGGACACGTCGCCGGCCCCGCGCCAGTGGAGCCAAGTGACCGCCAGGCCCGTCGTCGCCGCGTCCCGCGGGTTGACCATGGCCTGGGTCTTGGGACCCGGCCGCAACGTCCGCTTGAGGATGTCCGGGTTGGGCGGCGGGATGCCGTCGTCCCCGGCGACGACGGCAATCTCGAGCGTGTCCGGCAACGTGACCTCGAGCTGATCGCCGCCCGCCAGGCGGATGCTCGGTCGCTGGTTGTCGGCGTAGCCCTGCGCGAACCCGGTGCCCCGGTTCTGGCGCCGGACGACGTTGTCGATCTCCCAGACCGGCCAGAGGTGGCCGAACGCCTGGTCGGTCCGCCCGTTGTGGGTGACCGTCCAGACGAGGTCCCGCTCACGCCCCCAGTCCGCCGGCACGCGCACCTCGAAGACGAACTGCTGGCGCCGGTTGTAGAAGTGCGTGGGCTGGCCGCGGTCGGCCGGACCCGGCTCGAAGAAGTTGTTCGGTCCCACCGGGACGACCGGCTGTTCCTGGTAGTTCCGGTTCAGGTAGCCGAAGACCATGGTGAACGACCCATCGTCGTTCCGTTCCCAGCCCTCGAAGACGGGCTGGACGTTCTGCCCCCGGTTCCAGCGCTCCTGCGCCGCTCCCGGCGATGCCAGCGACACGACCAGCCACGCGGCCAGGCCGGCCGCGCCGACGCTGCGACTCGGACCTCTCATGATGCACTCGGACGACGGCACAGACCTGGCCTAATCGTCGTTGTCGGCGGTCAGTGCCCGCCGCTCCGCGAGTTCCTTCTCGAACGCTTCGTCGTCGAGCTCGTACCAACTCACCCACGCGAAGCTCATGTCGTCGCTCGACCGCTGGCCGAAACCTGTCCAGTTGGTCGGGTCGTCGTTCCAGCGGTTGGCCTCCGAGTTGTCGTGCCAACTGATCACGTGCAGGATGGTGCCTTTCGGCAGCAGCGGCGCCACATGGTCCTCGTAGTTGTAGACGATGTGCCAGCCGAAGTCCCAATCGGCGCAGCTCAGGGTCTCCACGCGGTTGTCCGGGTAGATCGCCTCGAGGCACTGCCGCTTGCCGAGATTGTGCAGGTGGGCCTGGAAGCCGGTGATGTGCGAATTCTCCTTGAGCCGGTAGTACCCGTCGTGGCGCACGTTCGACGCCCCGGCCGGGATGTCGAGGTCCTCCTCGTCGCCCACGTGCGAGGCGATGATCTTGCGCTCGGGCACGACGCCCCGCGGATAGAACTGCAGGCCGACGCGCGTGCGGTCGGTGGTCTCGACGCCAATCGAGGCGTAGTGCATGTTGAAACGGATCTTCGAACCCGCCGGGATCAGGCGGCCGGTGCCCTCGGGATAGATGTCGCCGTTCTTGCCGAGTGCGTACTCGTTGAGGAACTCCCCGACCCCGGTTACGTCCTCGGCATCCGGGCTCACCACGCCGGTCACCGCGTGATGCACCACGGGGAAACCCTCGATCGACGGCTTGGTCTCGACCGCCTTGACCCAGCGGTCCTCCGTCAGCCCCGAGTCCGACTCGAGGTTCCCCCACCAGTTCGGTGCCTCAGCCGGCACGACGAACGGCTCGGGGATCTCCACCACCCAGTCGGGCTCGCCTATCTGCCACTCGGCGATGTCGCGGAACTGCCGCGGCGGGGGCAGGTCCGCGGGGTTGCCGCGCGGCGCGCCGCCGTCGACCCAGGAAGCAACCGTGGCGATCTCCGCGTCGCTGAGCGAGTAGTCGTACTTGAACTCCTGGATGCCGATGTTCTTGTCGATGTACCACGGCGGCATCGTGCGGGTGACGACCTGGTCCTTGATGGACCGCGCCCACGGCCGCGCCTCCTCGTAGGTCAGCAGCGACATGGGGGCGATGGAGCCGGGCCGGTGACAGTGCTGGCACGAGCGCTGCAGAATCGGGGCAACATCCTTGGTGAACGTCGGCGGCGCGGCGTCCTGCGCGGTTGCCGGCGCAGCGGCCAGAACGCCAAGTGCGACCGCGAGAAGAGTGACGAGACCGAACCCAGGTGTGCGTGACATCTTGTAGGCCTCCAGATCCACCCATGTGACCAATCGGGGCGCCGGCCACAGCTCGCCGGGCCGGCGATCGTTTAGTTTGAACCAGTCGGCGCCGTTCGCCAAGCGTTCTTTGCCAACGCGAAGACGTACAGCGCGTTGCCGGTGTCGGGGTGCACGATGTCCGGACTCAGAAGCTGCGGCACGCGCCGCGGGCTGCCGCCGCCCAGCCCGGCCGACACGGCGATGTACTGCGTGTCGCCGACGGCGTACGTGACCGGAAAACCCTGCACGGACGTGCCCAGCCGCGTCTCCCACAGCACCTCGCCGGTGGCGACGTCCAGCGCCCGGAAATAGCGGTCGACGTCGCCCGCGAACGCCAGCCCGCCGGCGGTCGTCAGCACGGCCGTCGCGAACGCAGCGCGCTGCTCGATACTCCAGCGTTCCTCCAGCGTGTCCACGTCGTATGCCGCCAGCCTGCCCAGGTTGCCGTTCGTGCCGGGCATCTCGAACCACGTCCGATCGGCCTGCGTGCCGCCCGAGCCTATCTCCAGGGCCACTTCACGGCCGGCAATCTCGAGGCAGCTCTGGCTCAACGGAATGATCAACAGGCGCGTCTCGGGACTGAAGCCGGACGCGTGCCAGTTGTGGCCGCCGGCCGTGCTGGGGCAGACGGAGACCCAGTCGCCGATGCCCGCATCCGCGATGTCCTGGCGGTACGTCACGCGGCCGGTGTCCGGGTCGATGTGTTCGAATACGTTCTGGAAGATGGTCTCGACGTGCCCGAGGAAGGCGCCCGTCTCGCGGTCCAGTTTCCAGAGGATGCCGTGCTTGCCGATCGTGAACAGGGCCTTGCGCCCGCCGCTGTCGATGAGCACCTGTTCGAAGCCTTCGTCGAGGTCGAGCGCCTCGCCGGGAACGTGCTGCCGGTACCAGCGGATGGCGCCGTCCCGGGGATCGAGCGCGAGCGTCGAGTTCGTGTAGAGCGCCGGGTCGTGAACCGTCAGGCCGCGGCTGGCAGGCACCCAGGGCTTGGCCTGCGCCACGGGCCAGAACAGCAGATCGAGCTCGGGATCGTAGCTGCCGGGAATCCACGAGTCGCCGCCGCCGCGCAGCGCCAGCGGCAGATCGCCCCACGAATCGCCGCCCGGCTCGCCGGGCGCGGCGATGGTCAGCCGCCGCCAGAGCTCCTCGCCGGTGGCCGCGTCGTGGGCAGTGATGAAGCAACTGTCCGGCATGAAGCGCGAGCAGCCGTTGATGCCGTTGACGACCCGCCCGCCGGCGACGAGCGGTCCGCTGGTGTTGGAGTAGCCGTCGTTGTAGTCGGCCATCCGGGTCTCCCAGACCAGCGCACCGGTGCGGATGTCGAGCGCCGCGATGAACGCATCGCGCGTCCCCATGAAGAGCTTGTCGTCGTAGATGGCCAGGTTGCGGCTGTTGGCACCCCGCAGCGCCGCGGGCAGCGGCCGGCGGTACTCCCAGAGCAGCGTGCCTGTAGCCGCATCGAGCGCCTGGACGACGTTGCCCGGATTGGCCAGGTACAGCACGCCGTCGTAGACGAGCGGCGTCGGCTGGTTGCGGCCGTCGCCCATGGCCCAAACCCAGGCGAGCTGCAGCCCGCCGACGTTCTCGCGCGTGATCTGGTCCAGCGGGCTGTGGCCCCAGCCGTCGTAGGTCCGGCGGTAGATCAGCCAGTCTGCCGGGTCGGGGTCCCGGAGCATGGCGTCGGTGACGGGCGCGCGCTCGGCCAGCGGCCGGAAGACCCGCGTCCCGCCGCGGACGTCGGCGCCGGCCGGCGGCGGGGCGGACAGCGCGGCCGCGGGCGGTGCACCTGGGCCCAGCGCAACGGCGCCGGCCGCCACGCCGTTCGCCTGCAGGATATAGGCGACGACGCTGCTGTAGGCCTCCGGCGCCAGCGAGTCCGGCGCCCCGGGCGGCATCGTCGCGCGCACGAGGTCGAGCAGCTCGGCCACGGGCCGCTCGCCCCAGGTCCCGCGGAAGCTCGCCCCGGCCAGCTCCGGCGCCTCGAACTGCCCGCCCAGATTGGGCATGTGGCACGACGCGCAGGCCTGGTCGTACACCGTACGGCCCGCCTCGGCCTCGGCCGCGGTGTACGCCGCGGACGCGAGTTGGGCCGGCGCGGCGGACGGCGCCAGGGCCAGCGCGACCGCAGCGGCGAGGGTTCCGTAGCGCAGGCCGCCCGAACGACTGCCGCCTCGTCGTCGATGCATCGACACCCTCCGTTCACAACGTCCGCGGGTCGCGGGTAGCAGCCATCAGTCTGGATCTTCGAGCGAGTCGTAGAACTTGATGATGTCGCCGCGGTCGGCCGACTCGTTGAACGCCATCCCGGCGCGCGGGTGCTGGTTGAGCACCCCTGTCAGCATGTACGGGTAGTCGAAGCCCCACTTGAGGGCCGCGCGCATAGGCTCGATGTGATGCTGGATGCAGTGCAGCACGGGCCGCAGCCGGAACTTGGGGTTGTGCAGGAAGCCGAGCAGCAGCTCCAGCGGGCAGTTGCCCGCACCCCGGCCGAGGCCCGCCATGCTGGCGTCGAGCCGGTTGGCGCCCTTGATGGTGGCCTGCACGGTGTTGGCGAACGCCAGTTGGCGGTTGTTGTGGGCGTGCATGCCCACTTCCTTCCCCTGCGCCGCGGTGTAGCTCTGAAAAATGTCCACGTAGCCGTCGATCTGCTCGCCGTACAGCGCGCCGAAGCTGTCTACGATGCAGACCACGTCCGCCTCGGACTCGGCCGCCAGAGCCAACGCCTCGTGCAGCTCGCGCTCGGGCACCGTCGACAGGGCCATCAGATTGAGGCTGGTCTCGTAGCCCTTGTCGTGGGCGTCCTTGATCATGTCCAGCGCCAGCGGGATCTGGTGGATGTACGTGGCTACCCGGATCAGGTCCACGACGCTCTCCGACTTCGGCAGGACGTCCTCGCGGTAGTCGCTCTTCTCGGCGTCGGCCATCGCGGACAGCTTCAACGGCGTGTCGTTGTCGCCCACGATGCGGCGGATGTCGCTTTCCACGCAGTGCTTCCACGGCCCGAACTGGCCCGGCGGAAACTGCCGGCGGGAATTGACGTAGCCGATTTCCATGTAGTCGATGCCGCTGTCGACGCATGCCCGGTAGACGGCCCGCACGGTCTCGTCGTCGAACTGATGGTCGTTCATCAGACCGCCGTCCCGGATGGTGCAGTCCAGCACCCTGATTTCGGGGCGGTACGAGACCCAGTGTCCCGCAGGCGTGCCTTGCGGGGCTTGCTCACTCATCGCACGATCTCCTTCCACGGCCGGGTCGCCCGCCATTGCAGCGGCGGACAATCAGTCGCTGCCCTGTACACCCACCAGCCCGAGGCGGCCAGCCGTCCGTCCCGTCGAGCTTCTTCGAACGCCGGCGCCGTGCGTTGTGGAATGCGCTCCGACTCTGCTGCGCCGCCTACCGACTGTCATGCTGCAGGATATAGATCAGCGTACCGTCTGACAACGCCGCGGCCGTGGGCACCCGACAGCCGCTGTACTTCATCCCGTGAAGCTCGAAACTGTGGGCCGCGTACTCGAGGAACCTCCTTCAGCTTCTCGAGCCTGCCCTCGTAGTCGGTGCAGGCCCGCAGCTCGAACACGGTGCTCGACCGGGCTCCCGGCGTCGAGCGCCTGATCGACGAACACGCCGCCCGCGCATACCGCCGCCGGCAGGATCACGCCGTGCAGTACGTCGATAGGCATGTCCGTCTCACTGGTCGTTGTCGAAGCACTGGTCGGGACGCAGCTGCGCCCCCGAAGCGCCGGCCCCCGGATGTGGCGGCTTCAGCCAGCCGCATCGCCTGCGCCCGCGAGCCGTGCGCCGATCCGCAGGTTGCGGCGGGCGGCGCGGACAACCGGGCGCTCGATGAGCCGACCGTCGACCAGCAGAACGCCACCCTGCTGGCGCTCGTAGGCCGCCACGATCTTCCGCGCCCACGCCAGCTCCTCGTCCGAGGGCGAGAATGCGCGCTGAATCACCGGCACCTGCGTAGGATGGATGGCCGCCTTGCCCGCGAAGCCGAGCTGGCGAACGCGGCGGCTCTCGTCGTCCAGCGCCTCGACGGCCGGCACGTCCATGAAGGGCGAGTCGAGCGCGCTGACGCCCGCCGCGCCGGCCGCCAGCACCACGCGCGACCGCGCGTAGAGCAGCGCCTCCCACTCCACGGCGCAGCCGAGGTCGGCCGCCAGGTCGATGGCGCCGAAGAACACTGCAGAAACGTTTGAGGACGCCGCCGCGATCTCCTCGGCGGCCAGCACGCCGGCCGCCGTCTCGAGCTGCACGATGAGCGGCAGCGCGGCGCCCAGCGGGGCGAGCGCGGCCGCGACCTCCCGGACCTCGTCGGCGCCGCCCACCTTGGGCAGCATCAGCGCGTCCGGACGGAGGCCGGCCTCGACGAGCGCGGCCACATCGGTGCGGCCCAGCTCGGTCTTGACGTCGTTGACGCGCAGGCTGACCTCCGCCGCGGTCGGCGCACGGCCGGCCAGCAGCGCGAACGCCTGGTCGCGCGCCGCCGCCTTCGCCCCCGGCGCCACGCCGTCCTCGAGATCGAGGCAGACCGCGTCCGCGCCGGTCGCGAGCGCCTTGGGGTAGCGGTCCGGGCGCACCGCGGGCACGAAGAGGAGGCTCCGGCGTATCCGCTCGGCGCCCGCCTCAGTTGCCATAGAAGACCGCGATCTCCTCCAGGCGGCGCTGGATTTCGTCTTCCGGGAACCACCGCCCGCGCACCATCACGCCCGCACGGCGCTCGGTGTTGGCGATGTCGGTCAGCGGGTCGGCCGTCAGCAGGATCAGGTCGGCACTGCGGCCGATTGCCACCGTGCCGAACTCCTCGTCCGCGCCGAAGTACTCGGCCGGCTTGCGCGTGCCGATCGCCAGCGCTTCGTAGGGCGTCATCCCCAGCTCGACGTAGTGGCGCAGCTCGCGGTGGGCCGAGAAGCCCGGCACGCTGAACGTCTGGGGAGAATCGGTGCCCAGCGCGATGTTGGCGCCGGCCTCGTGCAACGCCCGCAGAATGGTGCGGCGGAGCTCGGCAATCTGCCGGTTGGTCGCAGCGTCGCCGCGTGCGAGGCTGCCCGCGACAGCCTGCCGCCAGCGCTCGACCGTCTCCGGCGGCATGTAGCGCACCTCCGGGCGCTCGGCCTCGACGTCCGCGGCGGGGCGCGCGGCGAAGATGCCGGTCTCCCACAGGACCATCGTCGGCACCACCCAGGTGCCGGCCTCGAGCGTGGCGTTCACGACCTCCGGCAGGCGCGACTCGTCCACGTGCGCCAGCAGGCTGCCGAGGCCGACGATGGCCGGCCGGTCGGCGGGCAGCGCGTCGTCCGGGACGAGCGCCTCGATGTAGTTGTCCAGGTGGTCGATGGACGCCTGACCCGCAGCGAGGGCGTGCCGCAGCCCGACGCTGTCCGGCACGTGGCCGGCGAGCGGGATGCCCAGCTCCGCCGCCGTCCGCACCGCCGCATCGTACGTCTCGAGGCTCACCCCCTCCAGCATCTTGATCAGGTCGTAGCCCGCCACCTGGTACTCACGCACCCGTTGCTCCGCCTCCTCCGCTGTCGACACGCTGCGGCCGCTGATTGCGACGCTGCCCAGCAGCATCCGCGGCCCGACGACCGCCCCGCTCTCGACGCGCGACCGCAGGCCGAACTGCGAGGGGTGCCCCTGCATACCGCGCACCGTCGTCACGCCGTTGGCAACGTAGAGGAACAGCAGGTTCTGCGCGTCGCGGTCGGTCATCCGCGGGGTCGGCAAGTGGCCGTGCAGCTCGGCCAGTCCGGGCAGCAGATAGCCGCCGGCCGCGTCGATGACCTCGACGCCCGCGGCCGGCCCTACTGCGGCCGACGGACCCATGGCGGCGATGTATCCGTCGGCGATCACCACCGTCTGGCCCTCGAGCACCCGCTCGGCATCCATCGGCAGCACGTTGACGTCGACGAACGCGATGTCACCCTCGACGACGGTATCCGGTCCACGTCCGCAGCCGGCCAGCGCCAGGAGGACTGCGACCGGCCATGCACGCCATCCCATGCGGATCACGACGGACCTTTCTCCGGCAGCTTCGGCGTCACCCGGCCGGCCGGCGGCACGTGCCCGCGCCGATACACCATGAACGTGCGCTCGTACTCGATGACGACCGTGCCGTCCTGGTTGAAGCCCACCGTCTTCACCGTCACGATGCCGACGTTCGGCCGCGACTTCGACTCGCGCTTGGAGAGCACTTCGCTCTGCGAGTAGATCGTGTCGCCTTCGAAGACGGGATGCGGCAGCCGCACCTTGTCCCAGCCGAGGTTGGCCATGACGTTCCAGGACAGATCGATGGTCGACTGGCCGGTCACGAGCGCCAGCGTGAAGGTGGAGTCGACGAGCGGTTTGCCGAACTCGGTGTTTGCGGCGTACGCCGCGTCGAAGTGAATGGCGTTGCTGTTCTGCGTGAGCAGCGTGAACCAGATGTTGTCGGCCGCAATCACCGTCCGGCCGAGCGGGTGGCGGTAGACGTCGCCCACCTCGAAGTCCTCGTAGACGCGGCCGCTCCAGCCTGCCTTGGTCCCCATCGACCGCCTCCCCGGCCCAGCCGGTACACTCTACCGCATGCGCCGGACATCGCGGACGTCGCCGGGGATCGACGGCCTGCTCGCATCCGGAGCCCTCGCGGGCCGCCGCGTGGGCCTCGTCTGCAACCCGGCCTCCATCGACGCGGCGTACCGGCACACCGCGACGCGCCTGCGGGAGGCACCGGACCTTACGCTCGCGGCCTTGTTCGGCCCGCAGCACGGTTTCCGCTCGGACGTCCAGGACAACATGGTCGAGACGCCGCACGCACGGCATCCGGCCTACGACATCCCCATCCATTCGCTCTACAGCGACCACCGCGAACCGACGGCCGCGATGCTCGACGGCCTCGACGTCCTCGTCATCGACCTGCAGGACGTCGGCACGCGCGTCTACACCTACATCTACACGATGGCCAACTGCCTGCGTGCGGCGGCGCGCCACGGCCTGCCCGTGGTGGTCTGCGACCGACCCAACCCCATCGGCGGCACGCAGGTCGAGGGTCCCGTGCTCGCGGCGGGTTGCGAGTCGTTCGTGGGGCAGTTCCCGATCCCGCTGCGACACGGCATGACCATCGGGGAGCTGGCGCGCCTGTTCAACGACCACTTCGGCCTCGGCGCCGCGCTGCAGGTAGCGCGTCTGGACACCTGGGAGCGGCCGGCGTACCACGACGCCACCGGGCTGCCGTGGGTCATGCCGTCGCCCAACCTGCCGACCCTCGACAGCGCCGTCGTCTACCCGGGCGCCGTGCTGGTCGAGGGCACCAACCTCTCGGAGGGCAGGGGCACGACGCGGCCGTTCGAGCTGCTCGGCGCGCCCTGGGTGGACGGCGAGGCGCTGGCCGCGCGCATCACGGACGCCGCACTTCCGGGTATCGCGGCCCGCGCCGCGCACTTCGAGCCTACCTTCCAGAAACATGCGGGCCGACCCTGCGGCGGCTGCCAGGTCCACGTGACCGACCGCCGCGCGTTCCGGCCCGTGCTGACGGCGGTTACCGCGCTGCAGGCCATCCGCCGGATGGACCCGGGGCGGTTCGCGTGGCGCGAGCCGCCCTACGAGTACGAACGGACGAAGCGGCCCATCGACATCCTGGCCGGGTCGGATGTGCTGCGCCGGCAGATCGACGCGGACATCGAGGCAACGGAGATCGCGGCCGGGTGGCAGGCGGACCTGAGCACGTTCGCCGCCCTCCGCACGCGCTTCCTGCTCTACTGATGCCGCCGCTGCCGACCCTCGCCGCCGCGGCAGCGTGCCTGCGTGACGGCCGGACGACCGCGGTCGAGCTGGTCGAGCGCTGCCTCGACGCCATCGCCCGCCAGGACGACGAACTGAACGCCTTCATCACCGTCACTGCCGACGACGCCCGCGCCGCGGCCGCGCTGGCGGACCGCGCGCGGGCGGCCGGACGACCGCTCGGACCGTTGCACGGCATTCCCGTCTCGGTCAAGGACCTGCTCGACCTGCGCGGCCTGCCTACCAGTGCCGCCTCCCGCGCGCGGGCCGGACACCGCGCGACGGCCGACGCCCCCGCGCTGGCCGCCCTGCGCCGGGCCGGCGCGATCTTCCTCGGCAAGTGCAACCTGCACGAGTTCGCATTCGGCACGACCGGCGCGGACTCGGCCTTCGGGCCGACGCGCAACCCGCATGCACCGGCGCACGTCGCCGGCGGATCGAGCGGAGGGTCGGCGGTATCGGTCGCGGCAGGCATGGCGCTGGCGTCCGTCGGCACCGACACGGGCGGCTCCATCCGCATCCCGGCCGCCGCCTGCGGCGTGGTCGGTCTCAAGCCCACGTTCGGCGAGCTGTCGTGCGCGGGCGTGGTGCCGCTGGCGCCGACCCTCGACCACGTGGGACCGCTGGCCCTCACGGTCGACGACGCGACCGTCGTCTACCGCGCGCTGGCCGGCGGATCCGCGGCGGCGGCATCGGCGGACGCCGGCGACCTGCCCGCGGCGATCCGCATCGGGCTGCTCCGCCGGTATTTCCTCGACCTGCTCGACCCGACCGTGCGCGCGGCGTTCGAGGCGGCCGTCGACCGCCTGCGGGCCGGCGGCGCCGAGCTGGCCGCGGTGGACATCGCCCACGCGCCGGAAATCCCCTGGACGTACCGGCAGACCCAGTTGCGCGAGGCCTGCGCCGCCCACGCCGCGACGCTGGCGGCGCGGGGCGGCGACTACTCGCCGGACGTGCGCCGGCGGCTCGAGCTCGGCCGGTCCGTGAGCGGCGCCGACTACGCCCGGGCGCAGCAGCTGCGCGCGACGCTGCGGGGCGAGGTGGACGCCGCGTTGGCCGGCCGCCATGCGCTGTTGTTGCCGACGCTAGCGATTCCCGCTCCGCCGTTGGGCGCCGCGGAAGTGACCGTCGGCGACCGCACGATCGACGTGCGGAGCGTAACCCTGCGGCTGACGCAACTGTTCAACCTGACCGGCCACCCGGCCGTCTCCATCCCCTGCGGCACGACCCCGGACGGGCTCCCCTGCGCCGCGCAGCTCGTCGGCCGGCGCGCGGCCACGGGGCGCCTGCTCGCGGTAGCGGCGCGCTGCGAGGACGCGATCAGGGGTTGAACAGGGGCGGGAGGGCAGCCGGCCGCTCAGGGCAGCTTGCCGCGCAGGTCCTCGTAGCCGCCGCCGGCCGGCGCCGACTGCTCGACCGGCAGGCCGGCCTGGACCCAGCCCTCGGCCAGCAGCTGGCCGCTGCGCGGGTCGCGGGCACCGCCGTAGCCGCCCTGCACGTTCGCGACGTCCGCGTAGCCGGCGGCGGCCAGCACCTGGGCCGCCCGCGCCGAACGGCCGCCCATCTGACAGCCGACGAGGAGTCGGGTTTCCGGCGGGTAGTTGGCCTGCATGACGGCCAGGAACTCGGAGTTGGGCTGCATCTGACCGGTTGCCGGGTCGCGGTGCAGGAGGGGCACGTTGTGCGCGCCCTGCGCGTGGCCGTTCTCGTACTCCGGCACCGAGCGCACGTCGACGTAGGTGTACCCCTCACGCGACTGCATCTCGAACGCGGTCCTCACGTCGACGTCCCTGACACCCATCGGCACCCTTAGCGACGGCCTCCATAGTAGCATTCCGCGCTGACACTGACGCCGCAGCCCGCCGGCCCTGTCGGGACCAGCCGATGATCGCCCGTCTCTTCCACGCCTGGGAACTTCGACTCGCTGCCCGCACCACGGACCGCGTCGTGCGCGGATTCGAGTGGGGCGCCGACTGGCTCGACGACCGGCGCGACCCGGCGGCCGCGCCGCACGACGAGCTGCGCGACTGGTCCGCCCGCATGGTGGCCCACTCCGACCGCTTCTTTCACGTGCCCGCCACCAACGACTACGCGCTGCGCGGCAACGCCCTCAGCTTCCCCAGCGCGTTCCGCACGCCGCACTCCGAGAACAACACGGTCCACGCGCAGTACTTTCCCGCGGCCGACCGCCCGCGCGCCGGCCGCGCCGGCGGGCGCCGCGCGGTCGTGGTGCTGCCGCACTGGAACGCCGACGCCGGCTCGCACGTCGCGCTGAGCAGGCTGCTGGCGCGCGTCGGCATCAGCAGCCTGCGGCTCAGCCTCCCGTATCACGACCGGCGCATGCCGCCGGAGCTCCATCGCGCCGACTACATCGTCAGCGCCAACGTGGGGCGCACGCTCCAGGTCTGCCGGCAGGCAGTGCTCGATGCGCGGCGCGCCATCGACTGGCTGCACGGTCGCGGCTATGAGCGGATCGGCATCCTCGGAACCAGCCTGGGCTCCTGCCTGGCCATGCTGACGGCCGCGCACGAGCCCCGCATCCGGGCCGCCGCACTCAATCACATCTCGCCGTACTTCGCCGATGTGGTGTGGAGAGGGCTCTCGACCGCCCACGTCCGCGCCGGGCTCGACGGCCACATCGACCTCGACCTGCTGCGCCGGCTGTGGCTGCCGATCAGCCCCCAGCCCTACGTCGCCCGCCTGCGCGACACGCAGGTCCTGCTGGTCTACGCCCGCTACGACCTCTCGTTCCCGGTGGACCTGTCACGCCGGCTCGTGGCCCGGTTCCGGCACTGTGGCGTGCCGCATCGGGCGTTCGTGCTGCCGTGCGGCCATTACACCACGGGCATCGCCCCGTTCAACTGGCTGGACGGCTACGTGCTGGCGCGCTTCCTGGCGCGGACGCTGTAGGTGTCGGTGCCCATCGGACGGGGCTGAAGGCCGCGCGCGCGGGTTTCGCTCCGCTTGACAGTCAACCGAACAGATAACACGATCTATTTGTCATGCAAGTTGCGGAGGCTCTGCGAGAACGGTACCCGCATCTTCAGTTCCGCCGCCATTGGCAGCTCGGCCCCGACGTCCTATATCAGCTCGGCCAGTGCGACGCGATCATCCGGGCGATCGGGGAAACGCCCTTGAGCCCGGATCGCCACAAGAAACTCAAGAGAGTGGCCCTGATCAAGGGCGCCCAGGCGACCACGGCCATCGAGGGCAACACCCTGACCGACGAAGAGGTGCGGCAGGTGGCTGACGGCGAGTCGCTGCCGCCCAGCAAGGGCTACCAGGAACGCGAGGTGCGCAACGTCATCAACGCCATGAACGACATCGTCGAAGACGTCGCCGAACGCGGCGCGGTGCCGCCGATCTCGCTACCGGTCTTGCGCCGCTTTCACAAGCTGGTCGGGTCCGAGCTCGGCGAGCACTTCGACGCGGTCCCCGGGCGCCTGCGGACCGACGAGCGGGTGGTCGGTCCGTACAAGTGTCCGCGCGCGACGGATGTCGATGTCCTCGTCCGTCGGCTGTGCGCGTGGCTCCGGGAGGCGTTCCCGTCATCGACGGAGAGTCCGCTTCCCTTCAGGGAGACCGTGATTCAGGCGATCGTAGCCCATGTCTACGTCGAGTGGATTCATCCCTTCGGGGACGGCAACGGACGGACCGGGCGGCTGCTCGAGTTCTACCTGCTGCTGCGTGCCGGCAATCCGGACATTGCATCGCACATCCTGTCGAACTTCTACAACCTGACGCGAGCCGAGTACTATCGGCAGCTCCAGCAGGCGAACCGGGACCGCGACCTGAGCGCCTTCATAGCGTACGCCGTCGAAGGCTATCGTGACGGCCTGCTGGAGACGTTGCAGACGGTCCAGGAGATGCAGTTAGAGATCGCCTGGCGGACGCTCGTTCACGATCGGTTCGCAAAGCAGCGGTACCGGAAGAAGCGCGTGTTCCGGCGCAGGCGGGAACTGATGCTGCGCTTCCCGCTGCACGAGGCCATCACGCTCGAAGACCTGCCGCTGCGGACCATCGACCTGGCGAGGCAGTATGCGGCGCTGTCGGATGTGACACTCGTGCGGGACGTGAAGTTCCTGGTCGACATGGACCTGGTCGTGCCCGATCCTGCAACGGGCGGCTACCGGGCCAATGCCGCCCTGCTGCGCCGCCGGATGCCGGCCCGGCGGGGCTGACGGACTTCAAGCAGGCTTCCATGTCGGACTGGGCGGCGCCCCGAACCCCCGGCGTCCGCTTGCCGGGCCCGTCGCCTCGCGCCGCTCCTGGTGTCATTCTGGCGGCGCTGCGCCCCTTGGCGCGCCTTGCGGTCTGCACGGTTTCAGTGAGCGGACCGCTCAATCAGACGGTGCTGCGCCCACGGGCCATTCGACCGGGTCGCCGAAGCCCAGCCGGGCCAGATCACCGAGCACGTCGGGCCGGGAGCCCACCACGACGGCGAGCAGCTCGGCGGGCCGCAGATGCCGCTGCGCCGCCTGCTGGACGTCCTCGGCGCCTACCGCCAGGATACGCGGCACGAAGCGCGCGTAATGGTCGTCCGGAAGCCCGTGCAGCGCCATGCGGACCCCGGCGCGCGCCACCTGGAAGGCGGTCTCGAAGCTGCGCGGGAAGCCGCGTGTCAGCGCCGCACGGGCGGTCTCGAGCTCGCGCGGCGAGGGCGGACGCGGGCCCCGCACCTCCGCGATCTCGCGCACCGCCTCGCGCAGCGCGTCCAGGGTGGCGGCCGTCTGCACGCCCACCTGCAGCGAGAACGGCCCGCGCCCGACGCGCCAGTCGAACGCCGTGCGGGCGCCGTAGGTATAGCCCTTGTCCTCGCGCAGGTTGAGGTTGACGCGGCTGACGAACTGTCCGCCGAGCACCATGTTCAGCACGCTCAGAGCGTAGTAGTCGGGCGACGTACGCGGCACGCCGGCGTGGCCGAGACGGATCTCGGACTGCACGGCGCCCTCGCGCGCGGCGAACACCATGCGCTGGGCAATGGGCGGCGGCTCCGGCAGCCCCTCCGCCGGTCCCGCGGGCGGCTTCGGCGCTGCGGCGCCGAAGCCGCCCGCGCTCCACGCCCGCGCGGCCGCGGCCAGCAAAGCCTCGGGCGCCAGATCCCCCACGGCCACGAGCGTCCAGGGCAGACGCAGGTACCGGCGGCGGTGAAAGTCGGCCACGTCGGCCGGCCCCACTGCGCCCAGTGCGGCCTCGGTCCCGATCGCCGGGTGGCCGTACGGATGAGACCGGTACAGGGCTTCCACGAACACGCGGTCGGCGACGGCCGCGGCCGAGCGCCGCAACTGCCGGATACGGTTGATGCGCAGGTCGCGCACGCGCGCCACGTCGACCGGATCGAAGCGCGGGCGCACGGCGATTTCGAACAGCAGCTGCAGCCCCTCCTGCGCGTGCCGCGACAGCGTCGTGAGCCCGACGACCGTCGCGTCGCTCCACACCTCGGTGCTCAGCCGCCCCCCGATGCGCATCAGCGCCCGGTGCAGTTCGACGTCGGACAGCGCGGCGCTGCCTTCGTCGAACAGGTCCGCGGTCAGCGCCGCGAGACCCGGCTGGTCGGGCGGGTCTGCCGCAGCACCCGCCGGCAACAGCAGGAGCAGCGTGAGCACCGGCGCCCGGTGGTGGCCGGCCGCCCGCACCTGGACGCGGTCGCCGAGCGCAGCGCGCTCGAACGCCGGCAGGCTGAACGCAGGGTCGGCACCGACGGCGGGCAGTCCCGTACGGGCCTCCATCAGACAGGGTTGACCAGCGTTGAATCCGGCAGTGCCGCGGCGGGCCGCCCCTCCGGCACCACGCTCAGCGCCACGCGGCCGGCGGTGCCGAGGAAGGTCTCGACCGTCTGCCGGACAGCGGCCGGCGTCACGGCCGCGTACCGCGCGCGGTCGGTCGGACCATAGCCTGGATCGCCCGCGAGAACGTTGTAGGCGTTGAGCTGATCGGAGCGCCCGCCGAACCCGCCCACGGTCTGCACCTGGTAGACGAAGTCGGCCTCGACGGCGGTGCGACTCCGCGCCACCTCGTCGGCGTCAGGGCCCGCCGTCGCCAGGCTCGCGAGTTCGCCGGCGATAACGGCCTCGATCTCGGCCAGATCGTGGCCGGGCGCCGCCGTGGCCACGACGGCGAAGCTGCTCGACAGCTCGTGCGAGCTCTGACCCGCGCTGACGTCCGTGGCAATCCGCCGGTCGTGCACGAGGGCGCGGTACAGCCGCGACGACTTGCCGCCGCCGAGCATCTCGGCGAGCAGGTCGCACTCGGCGTCGCCCGGTTTGTACAGCGGCGGTGTGCGCCACACGAGGTAGAGACGCGGCAGCTCGACGCGATCGACCAGCAGCAGGCGCTGCTCGCCTGCCGGCGCCGGTTCGGCCGGCAGCGCGGGGGGCGCGGGCCGCGGGCCGGGCGCGAGGTCACCGAAGTAGCGGCGCGCCGCTTCGAACGCGGCGCCGGTCCGCACGTCGCCGGCAATCGCCAGGGACGCGTTGGCTGGATGGTAGTAGGCGGCGAAGAACGCCTTGACATCCGCCAGCCCGGCCGCACGCACGTCGTCGGGATTGCCGATCGTCAACCAGTGGTACGGGTGCCGCGGCGGGTAGAGGGCCGCCATGAGCGCGACGGGCACCAGGCCGTAGGGCCGATTCTCGTAGTTCTGACGGCGCTCGTTGAGCACCACCTCGCGCTGCGTCTCGAACTTCTCGGTGGTCAGGGCCGGCAGCAGGAAGCCCATCCGGTCGGATTCCATCCACAACGCGCGCTCCAGCGCCGGGGACGGTACGACCTCCCAGTAGTTGGTGCGATCCGTGTTCGTCGACCCGTTCAGCGTGCCGCCGATCTCCTGCAGCGGCGAGAAGTAGCTGCTGTCGTGATGCGCCGACCCCTCGAACATCAGGTGCTCGAACAGGTGCGCGAACCCGGTGCGGCCGGGCCGCTCGTCCTTGGACCCGACGTGGTACCACAGGTTGACCGCCACGAGGGGACAGCCGCGGTCCTCGTGCACGATCACGTCGAGCCCGTTGTCGAGAGTCTCTTTCTCGTAGTCGATCTGCATCGCCGCTACTCGCCGACGAGCTGGATGACCAGCTCGCGCGTGCGCGCCCGGGTGTCGCATTCCACGAGCACGAGCTGCTGCCAGGTGCCGAGCGCCAGCTCCGCAGCGCTGAAGGGAACGGCGACGGACGGACCGAGCAGCGCCGCCCGCACGTGGCTCGAACCGTTGTCGTCGCCCCACCGCTCGTGGTGGGCGTAGCGACCATCGCGCGGCGCGAGCCGCTCTAACAGGCGGTTGAAGTCCGCCACGGCGCCCGGCTCGAACTCGATCGTGGTGATCCCCGCCGTGGAGCCGACGACCGCCACGGTCGCTACGCCGGCGGTCAGGCCCGATCCGGACACCGCGGCCGCCACCTCCGCGGTGACGTCGTGCACGTCACCCTGACCGGCCGTGCGAATCTGGCGGCGGACCGTCGTCACCATGGAAGTCGAGCCAACGGACACGCCGGCTGACGGCGTGCACGCCATTGTACCAGTCGCCCGCTGAGGGAACCCGCGGACGCCGGAGGTTCGGGCGCGGCCCCGTCTGATGGAAGCCGGAAGCTGCTAGCATGGAGGGAGGTGCTCCCGAACATGTCATGGCGCCTGCGGTCAATCGGGCTTCCGCTGCTCCTGCTGGTGTTGCTCGCGAGCCCGGTGGGCGCCCAGGCGACGCTCCGCTACGACACCCCGGACGGCTGGATCGCGGTCGACCCGGAGTCGCCAGCCCGCGTCGCCCAGTTCGTGCTGCCGCGCGCAGCCGAGGACGCGGAGGACGCCGAGTGCGTCGTCTTCCACTTCGGCGGCGAAGACGGCACCGTGGCGTTGAACCTGGAGCGCTGGACCAACCAGATGCTGCAGCCCGACAACCGCCCGTCCGCCGACGTGGCAACCACCAGCCGTTTCGAGGTGGGCGGCATGCAGATCACCCTGCTCGACGTGCCGGGGATCTTCGCGGCCGAGGTCCTGCCCGGCTCCAGGATGCGGTACTACAAGCGCGGGTTCCGGCTGAAGGCAGCCGTGGTCGAGACGCCGGGCGGTCCGTTCTTCTTCAGGCTGACCGGCCCGGAAACCACGGTCGCCCGCTGGGAGCCGGCCTTCACGGCTCTGGTCGACAGCGTCCGATACGAGTGAGCGAGCCCCGCTACTACGAACGGCTGACCCACCTGAGGGACACCTTCCCGGCGCCGGTCTCGGACCGGATGCGCGATGCCTACTTCGTGTTCTCGATCATGCGGGCCCTCGACCAGATCGACGACATGAAGTCCGAGGTACCGCTGCTCGGGGAACCGCAGCAGCTCGACTATGCGGCGGCGGAGCAGGCGACGCTGGCCGAGGAGGGGCGCAGCGTGGAGGACGTAGCGCGCCAGCTCGTCGGCAAGCTGGAAGGCATGCCCATCTGGGGACATCCGCGCACGCAGATCAACGTCGTGCCGCCGCCATCAATCCCGAGCGTGATCGGCGCATTGCTGCCGGCCATCTACAACCCGAACCTCGTGTCGGACGACACGTCCTACGGCCTTGCCGTGACCGAGACGGCAGTCGCCGCGATGGCCGCCCGCCTGGTCGGCTACGACCCGGCGCGCGCAGCCGGCATCTTCACCTTCGGCGGCACCGGCACCACGCTCTACGGCGCCCGCCTCGGCATCGAGAAGGCGTTCCCCGACGCGATGGACAACGGCATCCGCGGCGACGGCGTCATCCTGGCATCCGAGCAGAGCCACTACTGCCGCCTGAACGTCGCCGGCTGGCTCGGTCTCGGCGAGAAGCAGGTCATCGAGGTGCCGACGCACCCGCAGAACGACATCCGCGTCGACCGGCTGGAGACGGCGGCGCGCGCGGCGCTCGACGCCGGGCGGCGCATCGTCGCGTTCGTGGCGACCATGGGTACCACCGACGCCTTCGGGGTCGACGACCTCGACGCCGTCGTCGACCTGCGCGACCGGCTGGTGGAGGACTACGAACTCGACTACACGCCGCACGTGCACGCCGACGCGGTCATCGGTTGGGCCTGGTCCGTCTTCAACGACTACGACTTCGAACTGAATCCCCTCGGATTCCGTCCCCGCACCGTGCGGGCGCTGGCGGCTACCGGCCGCCGCATCTCGAAGCTGGCGCGCGCGGACTCCATCGGCATCGACTTCCACAAGACCGGTTTCACGCCGTACGTCTCGAGCCTCTTCCTGGCCCGCGACCGCGACGACCTGCAGCTGCTGGTCCGCGGCCGCGACCAGATGCCCTACCTGTTCCAGAGCGGCGAACGGCATCCCGGTGTCTACACGCTCGAGACGTCCCGCGGCGCCGGCGGCGTGCTGGCGGCCTACGCCAACCTGCACCTGTTCGGCCGGGTCGGCCTGCGCGTCCTCCTCGGCCACCTCGTGGAGATGGCCGAGCTGCTCCGCGAGCACCTGGAGGGCCACGACTCGACCACGGTGCTCAACGACGACGGCGTCGGACCGGTCACCGTGTTCCGCGTCTATCCCGTCGGCGTGGACACCTGGACCGTCAAGGACCGCGAGCGCACCGACCCCGCCGCGCGCGCCGAACTGCAGCGCTACAACGACTACAACCGCCGCCTGTTCCGCCATCTCTACGAGCGCGCCATGCGCGGCGCAGGGGTGCACATCTCGATGACCGACTGCTACCGCCACACCGACTACGGCGAGCCCATGGTCGGCCTCAAGAGCTTCATGCTGTCGCCCTTCATCGACGAGCCGCACGTCGAGGGCCTGGTCGCCGACATCCTCGCCGCCCGGCAGGCGATCGACGCGACCCCTTGATTGACCCACACTCCGCCTCGCTCCGTTGCCTCTCACGCCGCGGCCAACCCACAGCCATCTCCAGTTTCAACCGGACACCTGCGCGCTGGGAACACTCCTCAGCGCTGCAGGGCTTGGAATCATCTGACGTTGCCCCGGTTTGGTGACGTCGGGCGTGCGTTTCACAGCAGCGCATCGAGCGGGGGGTGCCGGGTGTGCCAGTCGGTGGCCTGCTCGTAGGCGCGGGCAGCCTGCAGCAGCGTTGCCTCGTCGTTGAGCCTGCCGGTCAGCATCAGGGCCACCGGCAGGCCGCCGCTGAAGCCGGCCTTCAAGGCCAGGGCCGGGTGCCCCGTCAGGTTGGTCATCGTCAGGCTGGCGCTGCGCGTCGGGCTCACGAACAGGTCGACCCGCTCCAGCAGCGCGTTCATCTCGCGCATGAGCAGCGTCCGGGCGCGCTGGGCGCGGATGTACTCGACGGCCGGGATGAACCGCGAGGCGCGGAAGACGTTCGGCCAGGCGTCCGGGCCCTGCCCGGTGAGCTGGTCGAGGCCGCCGCTGCGCGTCAGGTCGTCGAACGCCGCCGCGGCCTCCGCCTCCAGAATCAGGCGCAGCGCCTCGGCCGGGAACTCCGGCAGCCTGACCGGTTCGAGCGTCATGCCGGCACGGCGCAGGTCGTCGAGCGCAACACGCAGCACGGCCTGGCGGGCCTCGGCGGCCCGCGCGTTGCGGAAGACGTCGCCCGGGGGCGACCGTTCGAACTCGGCGGCGAGGTAGCCGACGCGCAGGCGCGTCGGGTCGAAGCCGGGGTCCCAGGCGAATGGCGCGTCGACCACCGTGTCGTCCCGCCCGTCGGGTCCGTAGATGGCGTTGAATACCAGCACGCAGTCGTCCACCGTGCGGCACAGCGGGCCGATCTTGTCCATGGTCCAGGCGAGTGCCATCGCCCCGTGCCGGCTGACGCGCCCGAACGTCGGGCGCAAGCCGGTGACCCCGCAGGCGGCTGAGGGCGAGATGATGGAGCCCAGGGTCTCCGTGCCCAGCGCGAAGCCCACCAGCCCGGCGGCAGTCGCGGCACCGGATCCGGCCGACGAGCCGCTCGAGCCGCGCCCGGGCGCCCACGGGTTGCGCGTCATCCCGCCGAACCAGACGCTGCCGCGGGCGAGCGCTCCCATCGACAGTTTCGCCACCAGCACGGCGCCGGCCGCGGCCAGCCGTTCGACGACAGTCGCGTCCGCGTCGATCACCTGCTGCTCGTACGGCCGCGCGCCCCATGTCGTGCGGGCGCCGCGCGTCGCGAACAGGTCCTTCGCACCCCATGGGATCCCGTGCAGCGGGCCGCGGTAGCGCCCCGCGCCGATCTCCCGGTCGGCCGCGTCCGCCTGCCGCAGCGCCGCGTCCGCCATGAGCGTGACCACGCAGTTGAGACGGCCGCCGTAGCGCCGCAGGCGGTCGAGGTACAGACGGGTCAGGTCGACCGACGTGACCCGCCGCTCCTCGATCAGCCGCGACAGGGTCGTAACCGGCTCGAAAGCCAGCGCGTCGAGGCTGGCGGGGACAGCCACGCGCAGCGGACGCGCGACCGGGAGCGGGGCGTGCGGCGTGGCGCGGCCCGCGGGCAGGCTGCGCGCCGGAGTCGGTCGGAAGGTGAAGGCCGGCGCGGTATCGTGGGCGACGTCCACCGCCCGCAGCGCGGAGTACCGCCGCCGGTTGCGGGCCACGTCCGCGCGCATCAGGTTGCGCTGGGCGGCGGTGAACTCCAAGTCGGCGAGCATCGCCGCGCCCGCCAGGATGTCGCTCGGCACCGCGGCCGAAACCTGCTGCGCGGCGGCGGCCGGCGACGGCCACAGGCCGGCGGCGACTGCCGCCGGAACCACCCGCAGGAGGTCGCGGCGGCCAGGGTGGCGGGCAGCGGATCGCGAGCGGACTCGAATCATGGGTTCACCTCGGGGACGCGTCCGGCGCTGCCGCCGGATGCGTCAGGGCACGCCTTCGGATTCGGCACCGTGCGAGGCCTGCAGCCAGGCCAGGGCGCGCGCCAGACCGACCGCCGTGCGGGCGAGCTGCTCGACGCGCGCCTGCAGCGGCTCCGCCAACCCGCCGTCCGCCTCGAAGTCGTCCTTCACGGCATAGACGAAGCGCGGAATGATCAGACTGCGGAAGTCGAACATCAGGCTGTTCGCCAGGGCCATCGGCGACATGTAGCTGCTGCGGGCGCCGGCCGTGCACAGGAAGCCGACCGGCTTTTCGCTCCACGCCGAGCCGGTCATCTCCACGAGGTTCTTGGCGGCCGCGTTCAGATCGTAGTTGTAGACCGGCGACGCCACGAGCACCGCCGCGGCCCGTTCGATGCGACCGGCGAGCGGCGCGACCGACGGGTGCTCGTAGCTGCCGCCGCCGTCGCAGAACGGCAGCTCCCACTCGCGCAGATCGATCAGCTCGGCGTCGACCTCCAGCGCACGCAGCGCGGTCCGAGCGGCGCAGGCCAGACGGTGGGAGCGGCTCGACGCGTTGAGCGAGCAGCTCACGACGAGCACGGAGAGCCGGCGGGCGGCGGCCATCGGGACAGGCCCGCAGTATAGTCGGATTCGTCCGGCGCGGGACGCTGCGCATCCCCAGTGCTACCATCAAGCTCCATGCGACACCTTGCAGCCTGGGCAGCGCGGGCTGAGCATCCCGCTGCAGTCGGCACGCGGTTGCGCCTCGGACTGCTGGCGGCCGCCCTCGTCCTGACGACCGTGGCGGCGTTCCCGGCCCAGGAAGGGGCACCGCCGGCGCCCGATACTTCCGGCGCCGGCGACGATGCGCCGCCGCTGGATGAGATCATCGCGCGCATGATCGAGCGCGCGGAGCGCCAGGACGAGAGCGAGTCCGAGCTGCGCTACGAGTCGCGCATCGTGACGACCAGCAACCGGCTCGACGGGGCGGGCGAAATCACCGAGACCGAGACGCGCGAGCACCGGCGCTACCCGCTCGAGGGCGAGCTCTACGAGGAGCTGATCGCCCGCGACGGGCGCCCGCTCGACGCCGGAGAGCGGCGCGAGGAACGCGAAAAGCGCGACGAATTCGTCCGCGAGGCCCGCGAGCGGGCGCGCGAAGGCGGCGGCCGGGCCGAGACGAACGACGAGCGCCAGGTCCGCCTCGGTCCGGAGCTCATCAGCCGCTACGAGGCCGAAGTGGTCGGCGTCGAGCTGGTCGCCGGCGAGCCGTGCTGGATCATCGCCTTCACGCCACGCGCCGGCAAACTGCCCGAAAACACGCGTATGGACCGGGCGCTGAACCGTTCGAGCGGTACGATGTCCGTGGCCCAGAGCGACTACGGACTCGCGCGTGTCGAATTCGTGATGGACGAGCCGGTGCGCTACATGTGGGGACTGGCCACGCTCAACGAGGCCGTGGGCAGCCTCGAGTTCGAGCGCGTCGCGCCCGACGTGTGGCTCCCCAGGCTGTACACGTTTCGCATGGACCTGCGCATCTTCTTCGGCACGCGGCGCCAGCGGGTGGTTCGCGAATGGGTCGAGCGCCAGCTCCTGAACCCGGAGCCCGCGCAGTAGGGCGGCGCGCGACCGTGCGGCAACTGCTGCCGATCGGCGCCATCGCGGCGGCGGCGGTCGCGCTGGGGGCGGCCGCCGTGCTCACCCGCGCACCGGTGACGCCGGAGAGCCGCGTCTCGAACCGGCCAATCCAGGTGCCGACCGACGGGTTCGTGTCGTCGGCGGCCTGCAAGGCCTGCCATCCCTCCCAGTACGACACCTGGTACGGCTCGTACCACCGCACGATGACCCAGGTGGCCACACCGGAGACCGTGCGCGCCGAATTCGACGGGGTGCAGGTAGACGAAGTCCACGGCGAGCCGATGCGGCTGGAGCGCCGCGGCAACGAGTTCTGGGCCGAGTTCAACGACCCGGGCGCGGAGGGACCCGAGAGCGAGCGCCCGCGCATCACGCGCCAGGTGGTGATGATCACCGGCTCGCACCACCAGCAGATCTACTGGTACGCCACCGGGCACGACCGCGCGCTCAACGTGCTGCCGGGGGTCTACCTGATTGCCGACGACCGCTGGGCGCCGCGCAGCGCCGTGGTCCTCCACCCGCCGAACCAGGCCGTCTCGACGGTCGACGGCCACTGGAATGCGGTCTGCCTGGCCTGTCACACGACGTTCCCGCGCACCCGCTTCGATACGCCGTTCCTCTCGGAAGCAATCAGCGAGCAGGCGGTCGACACGACGACTGCCGAGTTCGGCATCGCCTGCGAGGCCTGCCATGGCCCGGCCGCCGAGCACGTCCGCAAGCATCGGAACCCGCTGAGCCGCTACGGAAGCCACCTCGGCGACGGGCCCGACCCGACGATCGTGCTGCCCACCCGCCTCGACCCGCAGCGGTCATCGCAGGTGTGCGGCCAGTGCCACAGCGTGTGGGAGTTCTACGACGCGGCCGGCGAGCGGCAGGCGAACGCGCAGGGATTTCCGTACCGGCCGGGGGACGAACTGCGCGAGACGCGCTTCCTGCCGCAGCCGACCGCGCAGCGCCGCTCGCCTGAGCTGGCGGCGTTCGTCGCGCGCGACCCCGTGTTCGTCACCGGCTCGTTCTGGCCGGACGGGTTCATCCGCGTATCGGGGCGCGAGTACAACGGGCTCATCGACTCGCCCTGCTTCGAGAACGCAACCGACCCGGCGCGCACGCTGTCGTGCTTCGCGTGCCACACGATGCACAAGTCGCCGGACGACCCGCGGCCGGTGGCCGAGTGGGCCGACACGCACCAGGTCTCGCCGGGCATGGGCGGCAACGCCGCCTGCACGCAGTGCCACACGGCCCTGGCCGACAACGCGGCGGCGCACACGCGCCACCCGCCGGACTCGGCGGGCAACACTTGCTACAACTGCCACATGCCGTACACGTCGTACGGCCTGCTCAAGGCCATCCGCAGCCACACCGTCAGCAGTCCATCGGTCGCCGAGACGGTTGCGGCCGGCCGGCCGAACGCGTGCAACCTCTGCCATCTCGACAAGACGCTGGCCTGGACAGGCGCAGCGCTGCAGGACTGGTACGACCTGCCCGCACCGCCGTTGACCGGGGACGAACGGACCGTGGCGGCCGGTCTGCTGTGGGCGATGCGGGGCGATGCCGGCGAGCGGGCGCTGACGGCCTGGGCCCTCGGCTGGGCCCCGGCCCAGGCGGCGTCGGGCACGAGCTGGATGGTGCCGCACCTCGCCGAGCTGCTCAACGACCCGTACGAGGCGGTGCGCTACATCGCCTACCGCTCGCTGCGCACCCTGCCCGGCTACGCGGGCGTCGACTACGACTACGTGGCCAGCCGCGAGGAGCGGGTCGCCGCGGCGCTGCCGATCCTGCAGGCCTGGCAGAACAGCGCCCTGTCGCGGCGTCGACGCGAGCCCGAGCTGCTGGTCGCGGCCGACGGCCGGCTGCGCATCGACGAGTTCCGGCGCATCCTCAACCAGCGCGACAACCGGCCGCTGTTCCTGAGGGAGTAGTGTCAGGCGACGGCAGCAGTCCACTCGGCTACGCCCGCCGGCATCTGCGCTTCGGCTGGTGGTCGCTCCTCGTCTTCCTGACCCTCGGCTTCGTCCTCGAGCTGCTGCACGGGTTCAAGGTCGGCATGTACCTGGACGTCTCGAACGAGACGCGGCGGCTGATGTGGAGGCTTGCCCACGCCCACGGCGGCCTGCTCGGCGTGATCCACATCCTGTTCGGGCTCTGCCTGCGCGTTGCGCCGGAGCTGGCGTCGGTCCGGCTGCCGCCGACGTCGGCGTGCCTCATCGGGGCCAGCCTTCTGCTGCCAGGCGGCTTCTTCCTGGGCGGGGTGACCTTCTACGGGGGCGACCCCGGGCTGGGCATCCTCGTCGTCCCGGCCGGGGCGGCGCTGCTGGCGACGGCCGTCTACGGCATCGCGCGCGCCTGCGCGGCCCTCGACCGGACGCCTGCCGGCCAAGGCGGCGGAGGCCGACGCCAGCGGCGCTGACCGCGGCGCGCCTCGCCGGTCGCCGTCATCGCGCCTGCGGGACGAAGATGTCGCGGGCCGGCATCTCGACCGCCGGCAGCGTCGCCGCGTCCAGCACCGCGTCGCGCTCGATGATGCCGTTCTCCGCCAGAATCCAGGCTACCAGGCCGTAGACCTCGTCCGGCTGCAGCGTCCCGGGCGCGTCCGACGGCATCGCGCGCAGGATGTAGTCGTAGAGCGTCGTGGCGTACGGCCAGTAGTTGCCTACGGTGAACCGCACGTCGTCGCGCTCGCCGCGCCACGCCTCGTAGCGCGGGCCGAAAGGCGGCGTGCTCTCCGGCTCGTAGCCCACGAGCGGGTCCGCGACACCACCCTCCCCGGCCGCGCCGTGGCACACGGCACACTCGCGCGCATAGATCGGCGCACCGCTCGCAGCCGTGCCCGCGCCCGGCGGCAGGCCCGCGCCGTCGGGCCGGACGTCGATGTCCCAGGCGGCGATCTCGGCCTCGGTCGCCGCCCGACCGAAGCCGAACCGCTCGGGGCTCGCGGGCGCCCGGCCGGCTTCCGGCTCCTGCGCAGCCGCCCGGCTGCCGCCCGGCGGGCCGGCACCGGCGGCCAGCAGGACAGCGACCGCCAACGCCGCGGCGCGGGTGCGGCAGCCGGTCAGGCGTCCCACGGCGGCTCCTCCCGGTAGAAGACGCGCCCGCCCGGCTCGACCTGCCAGGCGGTGATCGGGTTGAGGTGATAGCGGCGCGCACGCCGGCCGCGCGCGGCGCGCAGTGCAGCGCGCGTCGGCTGCACGTAACCGCTGTCGTCGATCGCGCGGCTCATGATCTCGGCCGGCGCGCCGTCCCAGCGCCACAGGTGGCGAAAGCGCGTGTGCGCCTGCCGCAGCACCGGCTCCTGGAGGCGCGCGGCCTGCCAGCTCCGGCCGCCGTCCGTGCTGACGTCTACCTGCGCAATCGTGCCGCGGCCCGACCACGCGATGCCGCGAATTTCGATCCAGCCCGGCTCGACCACGTCGGGATACGCGGGCGAGGTGATGATCGAGCGCGCGTCGAAGACGAAGCTGAACTGGCGGGCCGTGCCGTCGGCCAGCGGATCGGTGTACTTGGAGGTCTCCTCACGCGTCATGAACGGCTGGTCGCCCAGCTCCAGGCGCCGCAGCCACTTGACGTTCGAGTTGCCCTCCCAGCCCGGCAGCAGCAGCCGCGCCGGGTAGCCCTGCCCCGGCCGCAGGGCCTCACCGTTCTGGGCATACGCGATGAGGGCGTCGTCCCAGGCCTTCTCCATCGGGACGCTGCGGGTCATCACGGCCGCGTCCTGCCCCTCGGCGAGGAACCACGTGGCTTGCGGCCGCGCGCCGACCTCCCGGAACAGGGTCGCAAGCGAGACGCCGGTCCACTCGGTCGTGGCGGTCATGCCGCACACGTTCTCGGGCTTCGTCTCCGGCCCCGCCTCCTGCGGATAGTTGCCGGAGCACTCGAGGAAGCAGATGCGCGACGTGGCCGGGAAGCGCTTCAGGTCGCCCAGCGTCAGCACCGTCGGCCGCTCGACCAGGCCGTGGATGAGCAGCCGGTAGTCGGCGGGGTCGATCGCCGGAATCCCGCCGTGGTGGCGCTCGAAGTGGACGTCCGCAGGCGTGATGATGCCGTGCAGGTCCTGCAGCGGCGTGCGTGACGCGGCCGAGCGCACCGCCCCGCGCGCCAGCGGCTCGTGGGGCGAGCGCGCGCCGAGCGCGCTCGCCGGCGCGCCGGGCAGCTTCGTCGTGTCGCTCCCCTGTGCACGGACCCGGCCGCCGACCGGCGCGAGCGCCGCCGCCCCGATGGTGCCGGCCGCGCCCGCCAGCAGATCCCGACGGGTGACTGTCTTCGCCATGATCCCTCCCCCGTGAGACGCACGACCCGCTGCCACAAGTAGCTGCCGCCAGTATATGCGGCCGCGCGCCATCGCAGCGGGGCGAGCCGGCTACCAGAGAACGTCGACGAGAACCGATTCGCGAATGGCGCGGTCCCGCGTCGGTACGCATGCCCTAGAATTCGTCATGCAATTGTCGCAGGCTTCAAGCGGCAGGTAACGGACGATGACCACGACAAAGAATCCGCGTGTGGCCACGGCGCGCGTCGAACCGCAGTTCATCGACCGCTGGTCGCCGCGCTCGTTCGCCCCGGATCCGCTGACGGCTGGCGAGATCGCTTCGCTGTTCGAGGCGGCGCGCTGGGCACCGTCCTCCTCCAACCTCCAGCCATGGCTCTTCCTGTACGAGACGGACGGACCCGACCGGCCGGTGTTCGATTCGATCCTCAAGCCCGGCAACCGCGTGTGGGCTGCGCGGGCGCCGCTGCTGGCCTTCCTCTTCGCCAGGGTTCGCGACGCGGAAGGCCGCGAGCCGCGTACGGCACAGTTCGACGCCGGCGCCGCGTGGATGTCGGTCGCCCTGCAGGCGCACGCCTTGGGCATCTCCACGCACGCGATGGCCGGTATCGATGTCGCGGCCGCGCACACGAGGCTGGGCGTCGACAGCGAGCACTACGAGGCGATGTGCGCCTTCGCCGCCGGCCGCAGCGGGCCGCGCGAGGCGCTGCCGCCCGAACTGCAGGCGCGCGAGCAGCCCCGCGACGACCGCCGGCCGCTCGGCGAGATCGTGCACAGGGGCATCCTGGGGAGGAGCGACAAGCACCTTGGGCGTCTGCGCCGTAGAACGGCACAGACGCCCAGCTACGGCTAGGTCGGCCGCAGAGCCTTCACCCGGGCCGGGTCCAGGTCGGTGGCGTATGCATGGCGGAACAGGTGGCGGAACCGCCGCAGCTCATCCGGCCGCCGGCGACCCGCTCAGGCCGGCAGCGGCGGCATGCGCGGCCCCGGCGTACTGAAGGTCATCTCGGTGATGGCCTTGACGCTCCGGTTCCCGTAGCGGAAAGGCACGATCAGCCGCAGCGGTGCGCCGTGGCGCGGTGCGATCGGCTCGTCGTTCATGAGCCAGGCCAGCATCACCTGCGGTCGCCGCAGGGTGGTCAACGGCTCGTCCGCGTAGAAGCGATCGGAAGCGACGAAGCGGCAGTAGTGCGCCTCGGGGATGAGCCCGAGCATGTCGGCAAAGTCGGCGAAGCGGACACCGGTCCACTTGACGATGCCGCGCGGATTCGGCGCGCCGCACTGCAGCAGGAACGTGTGCGACACGCGCGGCAGCGGTTCGAGGTCCTCGAACCGCAGCGTGCCGGCCAGCCGGGCGAGGCCGCGTGTGTCGACCTTGATCGCCAGACGCCGGTAGTCGAACTCGATCGGGGGCGTCTGGCGGCCGGGCGTGCGCCACAGCACGGGGTCCGTGATCGGGCCGGCCGCGCTCTCCGGATGCTCCGGGGCCGAGCCGTCGGCGTTGAGCGGCAACGGCGCGGGAAACCCCTCGCGGAGCGGCCGCTCGACCAGCCGGTCGGGCCAGTCCTCCTGTGCCTGGGCCGTGGCCGCGGCGCGGCCGGGCCGCACGAGACCGAGAGACAGGCCGGCCAGCGTGAAGCCGGACATCGAGAGCGCCTTGCGTCGTGAGAGCGTCATCGCTGCAACCTCCCCGGATTCCGTCAAGCCGGACGAGAGATTCTATCCCGGCCGCCAGCGCGCGTCCCGGTTCCGCCGCTCGGGACCGGCGACGCAATGGGGCAGCCTCGAACCCGCTGCCCGCCACGACTATGGACCAGCGCCCCGCTCAGCGGGGCGCATGGAGTTCCCGCAGCCGGGCGCGATCGTTCGGCGTGAGCGGCAGGAACCGGTCCCGGTAGGCTGCGATCAGCGTCGACCGGCACGGACTGCACATCAGCGCGGCCGGCAGGTTGTTGTGAACCAGCCCGAGTGCGTGTCCCAACTCGTGGGCCACGACGTTGTGCACGGCCACGGGGCTCTTGACCGGATCGTTCGAACGCGTGCCGATGGCCACGAAGTAGCGTTCCGTGCGGTCCACCGGCCAGGCGAACGACATCAGATGCTGTTGCGACAGCAGGACGACGATGTCGCCCGCCATGCCCCGCAGCTCGCGCGGTGCGCGGGGGCCGTTCTCCCCGGCCGAGATGCGCCCGGCCTGCCGCCACAGGCGCTGCGCGTAGTTCTCGAGTGGGCGAGTCAGCGGCGACTGGGTGAGGAGTGACGCCTCTGTGAGCCGCGTGTCGAGGCCGAGCTCGGCCAGCGTCCGGTTCCAGAACGCCAGCGCCTCGCGGGTGGCCGCGAGGCGCACATCGTCGAGCGCGGGCGCCAGAATGACGACCTGCCGCTCGAGATCTGCCGTGCTGCCGCGAGCCGGCGCCGCAGACGCCGCAAACGACAGACCCGCCAGCAGGGCCGCGCCGGCGCATCGACCGCACCGCCGCCGCGGTCTCCGCCGCCCGTCGCCCCCCGTAGCGCGCAGGTGCCACGCTCGGCGCGAAGACATCGGCTCGCTCCCCTCCTGACGGCGCCGCCGGCACCAGTGCGTCGGGCGGCGGCGGCAGGCGCTGATTATACCGGCCGCGCAAGCGCCGCAGGGTTACAATGTGGACATGCTGGCAGGCAGATGCGGGCCGCACCTGGGAGTGATTGCCGCGGCGTGGCTGCTCGTCGCGGGCACCGTGGCCGGCGCCGGCGACTGGCCGGAGTTCCGGGGCCCCTCCGGCCAGGGCCACTCGACCGAGCAGGGACTGCCGCTCGAGTGGAGCGAGTCGCGCAACGTCCTGTGGAAGACCGCAGTGCCGGGCCTGGGCTGGTCGACACCGGTGGTGGCCGGCGGGCGGGTCTGGATCACCACCGCGACGGACACGGACGGTGGTTCGCTGCGCCTGCTCGCCTTCGACGCCGGATCAGGAGCGCCGGCGCTCGATGTCGAGGTGTTCCGGACCGCGGACGTCGCCGCCCCCAATGCCAAGAACAGCCTGGCTTCGCCGTCGGCCATCGTGGACGGTGACCGCGTGTACGCCCACTTCGGCACGTACGGCACCGCGGCCCTGACGACGGACGGCGAGCTGCTCTGGACGGTGCAGTTCACCTGCGTCACGCAGCACGGCAACGGCGGATCGCCCATCGTCCATGCAGATCTGCTCATCCTGAGCTGCGACGGCTACGACGTGGCGTACACCGTTGCCCTCGACACCGAGACCGGCGCAGTGCGCTGGCAGGTGGAGCGCGATCAGCCGGTGTCGCAGGCCTACTCCACACCGCTCGCCATCCGCGTCGGGGGCGAGGATCAGATCGTCAGCGTCGGCGCCTTCCGCACGTCGGCGTACGACCCGGACACGGGCGACGAGATCTGGCGCGTGCGCTACGGGCGCGGCTTCTCGAACGTGCCGCGGCCGGTCTACGGCCACGGCCTCGTCTACATCGCCACCGGCTTCCAGTCGCCGACCATGCTGGCAGTGCGCGCCGACGGGTCGGGCGACGTCACCGCGACGCACGTCGCCTGGCGCCACCGCCGCGGCGCGCCGCACACGCCCTCGCCGCTGCTCGTCGGCCGGGAGCTGTACATGGTGAGCGACCTGGGCGTGATGACGTGCCTGGACGCCGCGAGCGGGGAAGTCCACTGGCAGGAGCGGATCGGCGGCAACTACTCCGCCTCGCCGGTCTTCGCGGACGGACGGATCTACGTCCAGAACGAGGAAGGCAGGACGACCGTGCTCGCGCCCGGGACGACGTACGCCGAGCTGGCGAGCAACCAGCTCGACGGATTGACGCTCGCCTCGATGGCCGTCGCGGACGGCTCGTTCTTCCTGCGCACGGCCACCCATCTCTATCGCATCGGCAGTACGGCCGGTCAGGCGGGCACCGGGGGTCCATGACCGGCACACCGTAAAGGCAGGCGCATCATGAACGGGATGATCGACTGGTTCGCGCGCAACCCGGTGGCCGCCAACCTGCTGATGGTGTTTCTCATCGTCAGCGGCCTGATCGGCCTGTTCAACGTCCGCGGCGAGACCTTCCCCGAGATAGAGCTCGACATGGTGAGCATCCAGGTGCCGTACCTGGGCGCTGCGCCGGAGGAGGTCGAAGAAGGCGTCTGCATCCGGATCGAGGAGGCCATTCAGGGCATCGACGGCATCGAGCAGATCACGTCCACGGCGAACGAGGGCTCCGGCACGGTGCTCGTCGAGGTCGGGCTCGGCGCGGACACGCGGCGGGTGCTCGACGACATCAAGGCCAACGTCGACGCCATCGAAACGTTTCCCGAGGAGACGGAGAAGCCCATCATCACCGAGATGCTGGCGCGGTTCCGGGTCGTGGACATCGCCGTGTCGGGCCGGACCGACGAGTTCACGCTGAAGGCCGTCGCCGAGCGGGTGCGCGACGACCTGGCGGCCCAGCCCGGCATCTCGCTGGTGGAGTTCGCCAGTGCGCGGCCCTACGAGATCTCCATCGAGGTGTCCGAGGACGCCCTGCGGCGCCACGAGCTGACGTTCGACGACGTCGCCATGGCCGTGCGCCGCTCGTCGCTCGACCTGCCCGGCGGCTCGGTCCGCGCCGACAGCGGCGAGATCCTGCTGCGGACGATTGGTCAGGCGTATCGGGGCGCGGAATTCGAGCGGCTGGTGCTGCTGGCGCGTCCCGACGGCACGCGGCTGCGGCTGGGCGATGTGGCGACGGTGGTCGACGGCTTCGCCGAGACCGATCAGTTCGGACGCTTCGACGGTGAACCGACCATGCTCGTCTCGATCTTCCGCACCGGCGAGCAGAGCGACATGGAGATCGCCCGCGCCGTGGACGCTTATATGGAGCGAGCCCAGGCGACCCTGCCCGAGGGCATCAACCTGACCGTCTGGTTGAACCAGGCCGACATCCTCGTCGACCGGCTGTCGCTCATGCTGCGCAACGGCGTCATGGGGTTCGGGCTCGTATTCATCATGCTGGCCCTGTTCCTGGAGCTGCGTCTCGCGTTCTGGGTGAGCCTGGGCATCCCGATCTCGTTCCTCGGCGCCATCATGCTGATGCCGGGCATGGACGTTACGGCCAACGTCGTCTCGACGTTCGCCTTCATCATGGTGCTCGGCATCGTCGTGGACGACGCCATCATCGTCGGCGAGAACATCCACCGCCACCAGCAGCGCGACCCCGATCGATTGCGGGCCGCCATCAGCGGCGCCCAGGAGATAGCGACGCCGGTGACATTCGCGGTCCTCACCACGGTGGCGGCATTCTCGCCGCTGCTGTTCGTGCCTGGCATGATGGGCAAGATGATGATCTTCGTGCCGCTGGTCGTCATCCCCTGCCTGCTGTTCTCGCTGGTCGAGTCGCTCAACATCCTGCCCGCCCATCTGGCGCACCGCGGGCAGGGCGGACGCGGGTTGTGGCGGTTGTGGAACGGGTTCCAGAAGCACTTCGCGGACGGCCTCGAGCGCTTCATCGAGCGCGTCTACCGCCCCGCGCTGGCCTTCGGCCTGCGCTGGCGCTACCTCTCGCTGGCCGTCGGGCTGTCGACCCTCATCGTGACCGGGGGCATGGTGGCCGCCGGCTGGATCGCGTTCCACTTCTTCCCGTCCCCGGAGGCGACGTTCATCAACGCGTCGCTGACCATGCCCCTGGGCACCCCGCCGAACGCGACTTCGGATGCCATCCAGCGCCTGGAAGACGGTGCGGAGCGATTGCGGCAGGAGGTGCTGGACGAGACCGGGATCGACGCGATCCGGCACGTCTACGCGGCCATCGGCGAGCAGCCGATGGGCGGCGAAGGACCCGGTCCGCTGTCGTCGCTGGGCGCGCCGTCTTCAGGACATCTGGGGCAGGTGTTGATCGAGCTGGCGCCGCCGGACAGCCGTCCGCTGCGGGCCGAAGAGCTGAGCAACCGCTGGCGGGAACTGACCGGGCCGATCCCCCAGGCGACCGAGCTCACCTACAATGCCGACGAGGCCGCGGCGGGCAGCGACGTCGACGTGATGCTGGTCGGGCCTGACGTGGAACAGATGCGGGCGGCGGCCGAACAGCTCAAGCAGCACCTGCGGGGCTATACCGGCGTGTACGACATCACCGACTCGTTCCGGGCCGGCAAGGCAGAGATGAAGCTCGGCATAACGCCCGCCGCGGAAACGCTCGGGCTCACCCTGCAGGATCTCGGGCGGCAGGTGCGGCAGGCGTTCTACGGCGAGGAGACCCAGCGCATCCAGCGCGGGCGCGACGACATCCGCGTCATGGTCCGCTATCCGGCCGACGAGCGCCGGTCACTGGGCGATCTGGAGGGGATGCGCATCCGCACGCCGGACGGCGGCGAGGTGCCGTTCAGCCACGTGGCCGTCGTGGAGCCGGGCCGCGGCTTCGCCTCGATCAAGCGCGTGGACCGCAACCGGGCCATCAACGTGATCGCGTCCGTCGACGAGACCGTGACGTCGACCGGCACCGTGAACGGCTACCTCGCATCCACCGTCCTCCCCGAGGTCCTGGCCGAGTTCCCCGGCGTGCGCTACGAATTCGAGGGCGTGCAGGCCGAGCAGCGCGACGCGATCGGCGGGCTGCAGATCGGGTTCACGCTGGCGATGTTCAGCATCTTCGCCCTGTTGGCCATTCCCCTGAAGTCGTACATCCAGCCCCTGATCATCATGAGCGCCATCCCGTTCGGCTTCGTGGGCGCCGTGTGGGGCCACGTCATCATGGGCGAGAACGTCTCGCTGATGTCGACGATGGGCATCGTGGCGCTGTCTGGGGTGGTCGTCAACGACAGCCTGGTGATGGTCGACTTCATCAACCGCCACCGGCGGCGCGGCGGCAGCATGCTGCAGGCCGTGCAGGCAGCGGGCGCGGCGCGCTTCCGGCCCATCCTGCTCACCTCGCTCACCACGTTCGCCGGCCTGGCCCCCCTGCTGTTCGAGCAGAGCACGCAGGCCGATTTCCTCAAGCCGATGGCCATCTCGCTCGCGTTCGGTGTCGTCTTCGCCACCTTCATCACCCTCGTGCTGGTGCCGACGTCGTACATGATCCTCGAAGACATCAAGTGGGCGGTGCGGCGCGTACTGCGCCGTCCGGACCCCGCCGGCGAGGGTCAGTCGGCCGAGGCGCTGCAGCCGGCGCAGTAGACGCGGGTCGTCATGAGAGCCCTCACTGTCCTGGGCATCATCGCAGTCGCCTACCTGGCGCTCGTCGTCGCGGTCGAGTCGCTGGTAGGAATCATGGGCCGCCGCCACGCTCGGCGCGGCGTTCAGGCGGGCGAAAACTGGCTCACGATCACGACGACGGTCGAGGGTGAAGACCAGAGCGTCGTCGTAGCAGGGGTGGAGAGCGCAGGCCGTACGTACGTGGCCGCCAACCACTGGCCCCGGGCCTGGTATCGCCGGGTGGTCGAGAATCCGGACGTCCGCGTAACCGCGCAGGGCAGGCAGACCGCTTTCCGCGCCGTGCCGGTCAGTGGCGAAGAGCGTTCGCGCATCTTGAGAGAGTACCGCCTGCCGCTGATCGTACGAATCCTCAGCGGTTTCCCGCCGCGCGCGTTCCTGAGGCTCGACCCCGCCGCCCCGTAGGCAGTCATGGCCCGGGCTGCCGATGAGGCAGTATCGCAACCGCGAGACCAGCCTCGCCCGCGGTGATTCGTTGCACCTGCGTCAACGCTCGGGCTCGAAGACGAGTTCGGGCACGACCACCTCCCAGGCGTCGCACAGCACGCTGTCGCGGTACCGGGGGTCCGACGCGTCGCGGCTCCAGCCTGCGACGGCGTACACTGCCGCCGACCGGCAGCGCGTACCGGGCGGCGGAGCGAACGACCTGGCGAGACGTCCCACGGCACAACCGTCCCTGTCCCGCAACACCCAACGTCCGTCCTGCTCCGCCCGCACATCCAGCGGGTCGCCGATCGACAGCGCGGCAATGGCGACGTGCAGCGGATGGCCGGGCGGGCGGCGCCCGGCAAACCCCAGATCGACGTCCTGCAGAGTCGGCCGGATGTGGTGGTACTTTGCTGCCGCCGGACACGGCGGCAGCTCGGCGGCTTCGCGTCGAATCGCGGCGGCGTGGTCGAGCAGGACGTCCTGGAAGCCCGGGCGGCCGTCGAGGCGCGCCAGCGTGAGCGTCTGCCGCGCCCGGGTCATGGCCACGTAGTACAGCCGGCGCGACGCATCGGGATCCTCGTTGCGGCCGGTGCGGTCCCAGCCGCCGTCGAGCACCACCACGTGGTCGAACTCCAGCCCCTTGGCGCGGTGGGCCGTGAGCAGCAGCAGCTCCCGCTGGCGGCGGCGGATGTCGCGGCCCCACTCCGCCAGCCACTCGATGAAGTGCTCCACCGGCGTCTCTCCGCCGCCGGCTTCCAGCGTGTGTTCCTCCACGGCCTGCCGCAGCAGGTCGTGCCAACGATCGGCAGGCCGCGCGTTCGCCCAGGCGCGCAGGGACGCGCCGTCGACCAGCCGCGGTTCGTGCCGGCGCAGCCAGTCGACGAACGCCCGAGTCTCCCGCAGGTGCCAGAAGCCCGGGTCGTCCTCGTTCGCCATGTGGGCCGGGACGTCGCATGCCGCGCAGAATGCGCGCATGGGAACCAGATAGGCCCACTCGCGTGCGATCACGGCGCACCGCGCCCAGTCCCAGTCCTGCGTGAGCGCGGAGAGGCGTTGCAGCTCTGCGACGACGGCGCCCGCCTGCTGCAGCGGATCGCCGCCCGCTGGGAGGACCTGCACTCTCCCGCGCGCGACCGGGTCCAGCTCGGTCCACGGTCCGCCCGGCGGGTCCCGCTCGCGAGCGCGGTCGACCTGGATGGGATGCCGGACCTTCAGGCGTTCCTGCGCGGGCTCGATCACCGCGTTGGCCGCCGCCACGATGTGGGCCGTCGAGCGGTAGTTGGCGGTCAGATAGGTGGGTTTGGGCCCGTAGTCGGCCTCGAAGCGCCGGATGAACTCCACCGACGCGCCGCGGAAGGCGTAGATGTTCTGGTCATCGTCGCCCACCGCGAACAGGGTGAGTTTGGCCGCGTCGTCCTCCAGCGTCCGGCCGGCAAGGGCCGCGATCAGCGCGTACTGCTCGCGGCCGACATCCTGGTACTCGTCGACGAGAATCCACCGGAAGCCCGCGAGCAGGCGGGCGCGGCGTTCGTCCGCTTCGTCCGGCGAGAGCGCCTCGCCGCGGAGCAGGGCCACGGCGCGGCGCAGCACGTCCCGGAACGCGTCGTCGTCCGGTCGCTCCGCACGGCCGGTGAAGCTCTCGCCCGCCAGGCGCATGGCGAATGCGTGGCAGGTGAGCACCGTCACGCCGCGGGCGTCGTCACCGATCAACGCCGCCAGCCGGCGGCGGATGTCGACGGCCGCGTGGCGGTTGTAGGCCAGCGCCAGGATGCCGCGGGCGTCTTCCCGCCTGACGCGAACCAGCCAGGCGATGCGGTGCACCAGCACGCGCGTCTTGCCCGCACCGGGGCCTGCGAGCACCAGCACGTTCGTCTGGTCCCGCTCGTCGGCCACGATGCGCTGCTGGACCGGGTTCTTGAGGCTCTCGACGATGGCCCGCCAGGACGCGGGCGTCGTCTGCCGGCCGATCTCCCGGTCCCGACCCGGCAGCCAGCGGGCGAGAAACGCCTCCTCCCCGAGCGCGAAGTAGTCCATCGCCAGCCGCAGCGCCTCGCTCATGGCGTCCAGCCCGCGCTTGGCGAACTCGGCCATGACGTGGATCTGCAGCACCTGACCCTTGTAGTGCAGCGCGAGGGGCGCGAAGTCCGCCCGGGAGAAACCGCGTCGTTCCCGCCGCGCCATCCGAACCGTCATCGCCGGGCGGAACACGGCCAGCCCCTTGTTGAGGCGGATCACTTCCTGTTCGTGCAGCCAGAGCAGCGCCCGGTCCAACAGCCGGGCCGGGTCGCGGACCCGACTCTTCAACACGAAATCGGACTCAATCGCCTGCAGCAGCTTCCCCAGCGTGGTCTCGGCCAGCAGGTCGGTGCCGCGGCTGGCGGGCGGCAGGCAGCCGCGCAGATGGTCGAGCAGGCGGCGGGCCGCCGCGCGGCGCAGGCCGGCGGTCTCTTCCAGCGCGCCCCACTCGCGCTGCAGCGTGATCCAGGCGGTTTCCGCGTCCCGCTTGCGGACCGCGAGGCTGCCCGCGGCGGCGTCGCCCGCTCCGCGACCGTCCCAGGCGATGCCGCGCACGATGCGGAACAGCCGTTCCGGCAATGGATCGACCAGACCCTGGTCCCGTAGCTTCTGCGCAGCCACGCGCAGATGGAGGAACGCACTCTCGCCCTTGCCGAGGTCGGGCGCGGCCTCCCGCAGGTGGGCGATGAGAGCGGTCTCCAGCGCGACCGCCGCGGCCAGCCGCTTGCGTGACGAGCGGTTGACGCCGGTGTGGACGAACGCCGTGAGCGCCGTGTCGTTGCTGGCGATCCCGAACCGCTCCAGGTCGTAGAGGGCGGCGCGCACGCCTTCCGGGCTGAGGCCCGAGACGTCCATCAGCTCGTCCGTGCTGACTCCCTCGTCGGGTTTCGCACCGATCAGCGCTTCGGCGATGCGCAGCAACTGCCGGCGATACGCGTCCGTGATCCGGGCCCCGGCGAGCCTCCCTTCAGCCTCGGCGACCGACGCCACCCGCAGCGACGACGGGAACACGTGGACGACGTTCTCTTCGCGGGTGAGCAGTTCCGATTCCTCCAGCCAGGCGAGCGCGGTGCGCACGCGGGTGTCGTCGGTCGCCGAGTCGCGTTCGAACGCCTGCTCCTCGTCCTCGCCGAGGATCTCGCCCGCGGTCGCCACCACGTCGCCGTCGAAGCGCTTCCTGCGGTCGAGGTTGCGCAGGGCCCGCAGGATGCCGTGGATCTCCCCGCGGGTGAGCCGCGAGCGCGCCGACAGGCCGAACTGCCGCTCGACGTCGCTGGGGGCATAGAGCAACACGCAGCGCGCCGGGTTGCGATCGCGGCCGGCGCGGCCGGCTTCCTGCAGGTAGTTCTCCAGGGAACCCGGTATGTCGGCATGGATGACCAGGCGCACGTCCGGCTTGTCAATCCCCATGCCGAAGGCGTTGGTGGCCGCGATGGCGCGCAGCTCGCCGGCCACGAAGCGTCGCTGCACGTCCTTCTTCGTCTCGGGGGGCAGGCCCGCGTGGAAACGGTCCGCGGCCACCTCCTTCACCTGCAGGTACTGCGCGATCTCCTCGCTCTGCCGGCGTGTCGCGCAGTAGACGATGGAACCGCCCGACGCGGCGGGCGGCAGATGGGACGTCAGGACCTGCAGGATGGCCGGGAACTTGTCCCCGCCCGTGGTCGGGATGACCTCGAACTCGAGGTTGTCGCGCTCGGCCCCACCGTTGAACACGGTCAGTTCGATGGCGAGCTTCTCCCGAAAGTGCCGAGCGATATCTCCGACGACGTCGGGCTTGGCGGTCGCGGTCAGGCACAGGACCGGCGGCACGGGCCCCTTCCCCGCCTTCTCGCGGATGAACCGCCCCACGTAGCGGTAGTCGGGCCGGAAGTCGTGTCCCCAGCGCGACAGGCAGTGCGCCTCGTCCAGCACCCAGGTACCGATCTCGCGCTGGTCCAGCGCCCGCCGCAGGGCACGGGAGCGCAGTTGTTCCGGCGCTATCAGCAGGATGCCGGCGTCGCCCAGCCGCACCCGGTCCAGGGCGTCGGCGCGCTCCGGCATCGACAGCAGCCCGTTGACCGTCACGCAGCAGGCGATGCCGCGCGCTTCCAGTCCAGCCACCTGGTCCGCCATCAGGGCCACGAGGGGCGATATGACGACCGTCAGGGCACCGGTCTTGTCGTAGCGCGACAGCGCGGGGACCTGGTAGCAGAGCGACTTGCCCGCGCCGGTAGGCAGGATCCCGAGGACGCTCCGACCGGCCATCACTTCCTCGACGATGGCCTGCTGCAGGGACCTGCCGTCGTCGTCCGCCGGCGCGGGCCGGAAGCCGTCGAAGCCGAACCAGCGCTTCAATTCCCTGCCCGCGTCGTGGCGTTTGCGGCACCAGTCGCAGGCGGGATCGGTGCAGGCGGCGTCCCGGAGGCGGCGCACGAGCCGGCCGGCTTCCGGGAACTGGTGGCGCACCCACGGCGGCAACACCGAATTGCCGCCCGCCACGGAGAGCCACGCCAGGGCGTAGGCCAGCGCCCAGCCGAGCTCGGCCGCGTCCGCCGCGACGCGGCGCGCCTGGGTCGTGCAGGCGGTGTTCTCCAGCAGTCGTCCGACCGCCGCCGCGGTCGCGGCCCGCGATGGACGACCCGCCTGCCGCAGCGCGACGAAAATTCCGTCCAGAGCCCGGTCCACGCCCGTGGGCTCGGGAGTGCACAACCGGTGCCACGCGGCAAGCAGGTCCGGCGGGGCCTGCGCCAACGTGGCGCGCTCGTCGCCGAAAAGCTCCAGCGCCAGGCGGGCATCGAGCTCGGGATCGTTCACCCGGCCGCGCCTGAGGCCGCCGTCCTGGTAGTGCTTGACGAGGTGGTGATAGGGGTTGCGCGGGAAGGCGAGCGGGCTGAGCCGCAGCGTATCCACGACGGGCAGCGCCAGCAGCCGGAGGTCCGGCTTCGCCGCCCGCAGGTGGGGCAGGTCGAAGGCAATGAGGTTGTGCCCCAGCACGAAGGACGCGCCGTCGGCGAGATCGTCGAGCCCCGCCAGCGCGGCCGCCAGACCACGGCCCTCGTGCACAAGTCTGCGTCCGTCATCCGGGCGCACCGCGCCCAGGGCACGAATGCGGCCGCGGTCCCTGCCGACTTCGAGGTCGAGAGAAACGCAACAGGGCGGCGCAATCGAATCCGATGCAATCGAATCCGATGCAATCGAATCCATCGCGACCGGACCCGGTTGCCCCGTCGCCATGCGTTGCTCAGCCCGAGACGTCGAGACCGACCGCGGCCATCAGAGCCAGGGCGTTGGTGCCCGTGGCGCGACCGGGGCGCAGCCGGTAGTCGAACGTCATCCTCCCGGCGACCAATTGATCCTCGAAGTGCACGTTGGCCGCTGCCGGCGCCAGGCGGTCGGCCAGGCCGGCCAGCGCCAGGTCGTGCGTCGTGATCAGGCCGATGGCGCGCAGCCCCAGCAGATGCCGCAACACCCCGTGGGCGCCGTCGAGCCGGTCGCTCGAGTTCGTGCCGTGGAACAGCTCGTCCAGCAAGAACAGCAAGGGCCGCGGGCCGCGGGCCGTGTCGACGAGCCGCCGCAGGCGGGTGATCTCGGCCTGGAACCGCGACCGCCCGTCCAGCAGGGAGTCCTGCACCCGCAGCGTCCCGCCGATCGCCAGGGGGGTGAGCCGCAAGCGGCGTGCCCGCACCGGCGCACCGGCCAGCGCCAGCACCGCATTGACGCCGACCGTGCGCAGCAGTGTCGTCTTCCCGGCCATGTTCGAGCCGCTGACGACCAGCAGTTGCGGCTCGGTTCCGAGCACCACGTCGTTGGCCACCGCCCCCGCCGGCAGCAGCGGGTGCGCCAACTGCTCGCCCTCGCAGACCGGGGTCTCGCCCGCCGCCAGCTCCGGAAATGGCTGGTCGGGCCGCCCGAAGTGGTAGGTCGCGAGCGCTGCGAGTGCTTCCGTCTCGCCGGCGATTCGCAGCCACGCCGTCACAGCCTGCCCGTGACGCCGGCGCCACGCCTCGACGGCGGCCGCGCAGTGCAGTCCCCAGAGGAGGCAGGCGGCGATCGGTGCGAAGAGGAGGTTGTGCTGCCAGTCGTGCATCGCTATCGACCTGCGCAGCTGCCGCACGCTGCGCAGCGGGTCGCCCGTTGCACCGAGGTCACCGGCGAGCTCCCGGAGCCGATCGGCCGCGAAAGATTCCTCGCGCACGCGGGCGACGATGGCCCCCAGGACGGCGAGTTCGCGCGCCGGCTCGGCGGCGCCGTGCAGCACGCCGCTGACGGTTCCGCGGAGGAAACCGCCCGCCAGGAAGTTGAGGAGGATCAGCACGGTCGGCACGGCCCCGGGCGCGAGCCCCGCCAGCCAGGCCGCCAGCGTCGCGACGACCGCCGCCGACAACACGGCGGCGGCCATCCGCAGCCACCCGGTGTCGAGCTGCGCCGGGGCAGTGGCCCATTCGGCAAGCCGGGCCGCATCGACGGCCGCGCGCACGTCCGCACCGAGCGTGTACAGCTCCTCCCGGAACAGCGGCCGCGACGCGAGGTCGCGTACCGCCGCCTGGCGCCGCCGCACCGTCGCGGCATCCGCCCCTGCCAAGAGCCAGCGTGCGAGCGTCTCCTCCCCGGCCGCGGTCTGCCCGGTCGTCAGCAGTTGGAACAGCGAGCCGTTTCCGAGGATGTCCAGGTCCAGCGCATACGGATGGTCGCTGTCCCGGAACCGCTCTCCCGCCGGGCCGTGGCCTACCCAGTTGTCCTCGAGCCGCGCCAGCCCGAGCTCGTGCCAGCCGACGCGCCGCACCGCGATCTGCAGCCGCCGTATCACCCGGTTGTGCACGACGACCAGCACGGCGAACAGCGCGGCCGGCCCGGCCAGCCACCACGCGGAAAGCCAGCCCTGCCAGAGGGCGGCCAGGGCCAGGGCGACCAGCGCCAGGGCCGTCGCCAGGCGGGCGCGGCTCAACCGCAGGTCGGTGCGCTCGAGCCGCGCCCGGTCGTGCCGGCGCTCCGCCAGGCGCTCGCGGTGATAGCGGACGGGATCGACGCTGTCAGTCACGGCCTGCGGCGGATCGTGAAGGGTTCGCTCCGGCAGCGCATCACTCGGCCAGGGGGACGCAGGAGATGAACCGAGGCATTGTTAGCAGGTAGCGGATATCCTGACAACTCTTCGGTGCGTCCTTGCGCGCGCCGTCCCGCGCCCCGGTCGGCCACGACGGAGCCGACGCCCATCAGGTCTATAATGCGCCTCTGCGAGACTTCCGCTCGGAAGACGAGGATGGCGATGAAGGCGATGAACAGGATCGTGTCCACCACCGTCGCGCTCCTGCTGCCGGCCCTGGCGCCGGCTGCAGCCAATGATGAATGGCCCCGGTTTCGGGGTGCCGAGGCGGGAGTCGCGGCGGATCACCCCGATTTGCCGGATCGCTGGAGCCGGACCGAGAACGTGGTCTGGACGGCCGACATCCCCGGCCTCGGCTGGAGCTCGCCCATCGTTTGGGGCGATCACGTGTTCGTCACGACGGCCATCAGCGAGGGCGAGGAGCCTCAGCCGGTCAAGGGGCTCTACGACCCCGGCGACGACCACGGCAAGCGGGACGCGGTTGCGGCGCATCGTTGGTTCGTGTACGACCTCGATCTGGAAACCGGCGCGGTCCGCTGGGCGACGGAGCTGCGGGCGGGCGTGCCGACCATCAAGCGGCACCTGAAGGCCAGTTTCGCCTCCGAGACGCCGGTCACCGACGGCGAGCGCGTCTACGTGTACTTCGGCAGCATCGGGCTGGTCGCGGCCCTGGACATGGCCGGCAACGTAGTCTGGACGCATGACGTCGGCGCGTTCAACGGCCACCAGGAGTTCGCGCCGGCCGCCTCGCCGGTGCTGCACGACGGTCGGCTGTACATCGTCAACGACAACACGACGGAGTCGTTCCTCATCGCCTTCGACGCAGCGACCGGCGAACAGCTCTGGCGGGTCGTGCGGGACGAGACGGAGAACTGGTCCACACCGTTCGTCTGGGAGAACGACCTGCGCACCGAGCTCGTGATCACCGCGCGCCGGAAGGTCCGTTCCTACGACCTCGACGGCAACGTGTTGTGGGAGTTGCGCGGCATGACGGGCAACGTCGCGCCCACGCCGTTCGCCAAGGACGGCCTGGCGTATCTCAGCTCGGGCTATCCGGGCTCGTCGGTGCGACCCGTGTACGCGGTCCGGCCGGGCGGCACGGGCGACATCTCGCTCGATCCCGACAACCCGACCGACCACCCGTACATCGCCTGGTTCCAGCCGCTGCTGGGCACCTACGTCACCTCGGCGCTCGTCTATCAGGGCACCTACTACACGCTGCTCGACCGCGGACTGATGCTGGCACACGACGCCCGCACGGGACGCGAGATCTATGGCCGCCAGCGCCTGCGTCCGGGCAGCGGCTTCACCGCCTCCCCGTGGGCCTACAACGGCAAGGTCTTCGTGCTGAGCGAGGATGGCGACACCTACGTCATCGCGGCCGGCCCCGAGTTCGAGATCCTGGGAACGAACCCGCTCGACGAGATGACCCTGGCGACGCCTGCCGTCGCAGGCGGCAAGCTGCTCATCAGGACGCAGTCGAAGCTGTACTGCTTCTCGCGGGGAGGTGCCCGGTGACGGCCGACGGCACGCGGCGGCACGGTGCCGGGCCGTGGCTGGCGCTGGCGCTGCTGCTCGCGGCGGGTCCGGCCTCCGCACCCGCGCAAACGCTGCGGTTCATGCCGGTGAGCTCCATTTCCGGTCCGATCGACCTGGTGCGGGCCAGCGGCGCGTTCGCCTACGTCACCCGCGGCGAGACGTTGACGGTATTCGACCTGACGAACCCGGCGGCGCCGGCGCGGCGCGGGTCCCACGCGTTCCCCGAGAAGGTGTGGGGCTTGACCGTGACGGGCGCGCTGGCGTACGTCGCCGCGGGCCACTCGGGGTTCTGGATCCTGGACGTCTCCGACCCGGACATGCCCGTGCTGCGGGGCTCGCTCAAGACGCCGGGGCAGGCCAAGAACGTGGCGGTGTCGGGCGCGCGGGCGGTGGTGGCCGACCACATGTCGGGGATCGACGTCATCGACATTTCCAACCTCGACGCGCCGGCCTCGGTCGGCTCGGTCTACACCGACGGTTACGCGCGGGACGTGGCGATGTTCGGCACGCAGGCGTACGGCGTGGATCACCCGGCCGGCTTCTACGTGCTCGACATGACCCTCGCGGACCCGCTCGAGCCGGTCGGCTCGCTGCAGTCCGCCTCGGCGCCGCGGCACGTCGAGATCCTGGCGGCCACGCCGGGTATTGCCGTCCTGGTGGGTGGCGTGCCGTACGACCCGCTCCGCTCGCTGCGGGACGCCGCGCCGGACGACCCGCGCGGGACGCTGCAGCTCTACGACGTTTCCGATCCCGCAGCGCCGCGACTCGTCACCACGTTCGCCACCCCCGGGGACGCGCAGCGGGCCGACATCCAGGGGGCGCTGGCCTACGTGGCCGACGGCCCTAGCGGCCTCTCGGTCGTCGACCTGTCGACGCCGGAGGCGCCCCGGGTGGTGGGCACATACCGCACCCGGAACGCCGCACGCGACGTGGCCGTCGCCGACGCGGCGGTCCTCGTCCTCGACGGAACGCTGCGCCGCGGCTCGCATACCCAGGACGACGGCGACGTGATCGTCCTGCGGCAGACGGAGGACTGACGATGCAGATGCGGACGCGCCTCTCTGTCCCGCTGGTGCTGGCCTGCGCGGCCGCCTGGTCGACCGCTGCCGGCTCGGCTGGCGCGCAGACGGCCGACGACGCCATCGTGCCGTTCACCATCGACGTGCCGGACGCCGTCCTCGACGACCTGCAGGCGCGCCTGACGGACGCCCGCTTCCCGGACGAACTGGACGGCGCCGGCTGGAACTACGGCGCCGACCTCGGCTACATGCGCGAGCTGACGGCGTACTGGCGCGACGAGTACGACTGGCGGGAGCAGGAGCGGCGGCTCAACCGCTTCGATCACTTCAAGACCCGCATCGCCGGCCTCGACATCCACTTCATCCACCAGCGCTCCGCGAACCCCGACGCCTTCCCGCTGATGGTCATCCACGGCTGGCCCGGCTCGTTCGTCGAGTTCCACAAGATTATCGAGCCGCTGACCGACCCGGCCAGCCACGGGGGCGACCCGGCCGACGCCTTTCACCTGGTGGTCCCGTCGCTTCCGGGGTTCGGCTTCTCGGACCGACCGGGCGCGCCGGGCTTCGGTCCGACGCGCATGGCGGAGGTCTTCGTGCAGCTGATGGCCCGGTTGGGCTACACGCGCTACGGCCTGCAGGGGGGCGACTATGGCTCGCTGATCAGCCGCGTCATGGGCCGCCTCGACGCGCAGCACGTGGCCGGCATCCACCTGAACCTGTGCAGCAGCGGCCCGCCCCCGGGCGTGGAAGACCCGACCGCCGGCGTCCCCCCGGCGGAGCTGGCACTGATGCGCGACCGGCAGGCGTTCTGGACGGACGAGGAGCGCGGCTACAGCGCCATCCAGGGCACCAAGCCGCAGACCATCGGCTACGTGCTCAACGACTCGCCGGTCGGCCAGGCGGCCTGGATCGTGGAGAAGTTCCGCGCGTTGAGCGACGTGGACGGCGACGTGGAGAGCAAGTTCACCAAGGACGAAATGCTCACCAACGTCATGGTCTACTGGCTCACCGGGACCGCCACTTCGGCGGCACGCATCTACTACGAGGTGCGGCGCGAGCCGGCCGGCCTGCGGGGCGACGCCGGCGGCGTGCCGCTCGCTTGCGCCGCGTTCCCCAAGGAGATCTCGTTCACGCCACGGCGCTGGCTCGAGGCGCAGTACAACCTGACGCAGCACACGATCATGCCGCGCGGCGGCCACTTCGCTGCGCTCGAGGAGCCCGAGCTGCTCCTCGGGGACATCCGCACTTTCTTCCGGACCGTACGCTAATCCTCATCGGCGCGCTGCCGGGCCTGCCGCTCGGCCGTCAGGCGCTCGTAGTCGGCTTCGGTGATGAAGATGATCTGGCTGTTCGAGTGGGCCATCTCGTCGACCGTGCGCGGCCCGTAGGCGACCCACTGGCGCGGGTCGGGGTTGTTCCGGTTGGCGGCCGTGTTGTCGTGCCAGGCCGTGATCTGCAGCGTCGTGCCGCGCGGCAGCAGGGGCGCGTGGTCCGGATGGTAGATGTAGCTCACGTGCCAGTCGTTGCTGAAACGGTCGGCATGGTTGAGCAGCTCGCGGCGGCCGTCCGGATGGATGGCCTCCATCGAGAAGGCGCTGCCGCGATAGTGCATGTGGGGCTGGAAGTTGTGCAGGATCGCCGGCGCCGGCAGCGTGTACGACCCCTGGTGCATCGTGACCGAGTGCGGCGGAATGTGCAGCGGCTTGTTGTTCTGCGTGCCCACCGAGACGTAGGTGACGCTGTACTTCGGCGTGACGCCCGCAGGGTACAGCCAGAGCCCGATCTCCAACTGGTCGGTAATCTCCTCCCCCACGGCGTGGTAGTGAATCTGCACCTCCATGCGGGCGCCGGGCTTGATCAGCTTGCCGGTGTTCTCGGGGTAGATCTCGCCGCTCTTGCCCTGTGCCCACTCGGTGAACATCTCGCGCGTGTCGACCGGGTCGCCGGCGCTGCGCGCCCGGGCCGCCTCCAGCACCGCGTCGGCCGCCGCCTGGCCGGCGAACAGCTCGCGCTCGACCTCCAGGAAGTCCGTAGTCTCGGGCTGGTGGACGTAGGCCGAGGCGTGGTGGGCGATGCGCCGGCCCTGTTTCCCCGACGGCTTGGTCTCGGCCGCCCGCACCCAGCGCGGCGCGTCGATGTCGATGTCCGCGAACGGCCGGAAGAACGTGTCCTGCGCCACCGCTGGCATCGTGAACGGGGGGAAGCGCACGACCGTATCCGGCGGACCGAGACCCGCCTCCACCTCCAGGCGGAAGTTGTCTCCGGACGGCCACACCAGCGGCGGCGGCATCCGGCTCAGGTCGCCGGGCGGCGCCCCGGCGTCGACCCAGCGGACGATGGTGTCGATCTCCTCGTCGCTGAGCGAGATGTCGTTGATGAACTGCTGGATGCCGATGGTCTTGTCCAGGAACCAAGGCGGCATCTCGCGGGCGGCGACGCGTGCCCTGATTGCTCGCGCCCAGGGGCGGGCGTCGGCGTAGGTGAGCAGCGACATGGGCGCCATGCTGTCGGGCCGGTGACACTCCTGGCACGAGCGCTGGAAGATCGGCGCAACGTCCTCGGCGAACGTCGCCGCCGGTGCCGCGGCGGCGGTCGGTTGCCCGAGCGCGGCGGGGGCCAGGCCCAGAACCAGGACTGCCGCGCCGACCGCGACACCCGAAGCGCGGCGGGACCGCTGGAATCCGTTGAGATCCGTCATCGTCTTACTCCACCTCGGCATGCACGTAGCCGTTCGTCCAGCAGCAACCGTTGAGGCCCGACCCGTCCTGGGCCAGCACTCGCAGTACGTAGGTGCCCGGCTCGGAGAAGCGGACGGTGGTGCGCGCCCTGCCACTCTCGATGGCCGGCATCGCGGCGGCGAACTGCACCTGGCCCGGGCCGCGGTACTTGCTCCACGTCACGAACATCCGCCGCCGCTGGCGTGTGCGCTGCCCGCTCTGCAGCGAACGGATGATCAGCGGACTCTGGTCGCCGGGCAGGCCGTCGTCCGCGATCCAGAGGTCCAGCGGCGTGTCGCGACCGGCGGCCGTCTGCAGCGGGGTCGTCATCGTGACGCCCGCGGGCCCCTGTCCGGACGGGCCGTTCGCGCGCAGCCGTAGCACCGGCGGGGTGTTGCCGGGGAACGGCCCGCCGTTGGTGACGAGCCCCTCGACCTGGTACAGCGGACCGAGGTTCGACGGAATGGCCGTCGTCCGCCCGCGCAGGCTCAGCGTCCAGGTGACCTCCGCCGACTGCAGACCGTCCGGCAGTGCCACGGTGAAGACGCCCTTGTGGTGACCCGGCAGAAAGTGCGTCGGCTGCCCGCGGTCGGCCGGCCCGGGGTTGATGGCGTTGCCCGGGCCGATCGGCACGTCGAGCGCCTCGTCGAGGTTCAGGTTGACGTAGCCGTAGCTGGCGTGCACCGCGCCTCGCCCGTCCTCGAACCAGCCCTCGTAGATGGGGACGACCGCCTGGCCCCGGGCGTGGCGCAACTGGCTGTGGATGACCGGCTGCTGCGCGGCGGCGTGCAGCAGCGTCCCGGCCGCGACGATCAGGCCGGCCAGGCCGCCGACGCGCAGCACCACATTCTCCATCGCTCTACAGGTCACGACCCAGCCAGGACGCGGCCTGGCCGGCTGCAATCAGACAGGACTGCGCCCCGAACCCCCGGCGTCCGCTCGCGGGGACCCCTTCGCCCCGCTCCGCTGCCGCCGCGGCGCGCTGTGCGCGCCTTGCGGAGTCCGCACGATTTCCACGGCGCAGACTCCTAGCGCGAGCCGCCTTCTGCCGCGGCCCTGGCTTCCTCGGCGCGCGAGGCGCTCAGGATGTTGAACATCCCGTAGTTTGCCTCGTGGCAGGCGTACTCGAAGATCTGCCAGTAGTTCGGATCGGTGCGCGCGTTGACTACCACCGTCCAGTCGCGGCTCCACGCCTGCGCGTCACTGACGGTGAATGCCACCTCGATGCTGTCGGGACCGGTCCGCGTGAAGCGCTCGACGAGCCGCAGGCCGTCGCGCGAACCCCGGAAATTGACCCGGTCGGTGTAGTTGGTCGTCTCGACCACCAGCGTGTCGCCCTCCCAACGGCCGCGCGAGTCGCCGAACCACTGGCGGACCGACGTGTCGAGATGCGGCCGGCCGTCGAGCGGGATCAGCCGATGCTCGTGCAGCCGTTCGTACAGGATGGCCACGTGGTCCGCGTGCTGGATGATCTGGAACCCGTTGTTGTAGGCGCTCGGGAAATAGGTATTCGGCAGCCCGCGCGTGATGCACCGGTCGCGGAGGTCGAGGTCCTCCGGTCCCGCGAACGGACCCTCCTTGAAGCTGCCCAGGTTGCGGTTGTCCCACTCGTGCTGGCCCGCGACGGTGTACGGGATGCGCCCGTCCGGGGGGTCGACGATGAACGAGGCGCGCGTGGAAGCCTGCGTCGCCGTCTCGTACCAGTGCGGGGGACCGTCGCCGGTCTGCCCGGAGCCGCGCTCGAGGCCGGCCTCGCGCTGTGCCGTGCGGGATGCGGTCTCCTCCGCCGTCAGCGCGTCGCGCGCGCCGAGCGGCGCGGGCCGCTCCACCGGCACGGAAATCTCGTCGTCGGTCGTCCAGACCCCCTGCAGGTCCGGGTGACCCCACGGAGTGCGCGGCGCCGACCAGTCGTTCGCGCCGGCTGCCGCCGCCACGCCGGCTGAGGGCCCCTGACCTGCGGCCGGCGCGGCGCCGACCAGCGTGCACGCGACCAGGAAAGCCCCGGCAGCGAGTCCGGGCGAGCGTCGTGGATGGCCCATCTGAATCCTCCTCGGCAGGAAGCGCCACCGCCATTATATTCACACCGCGCGCCGCCGGCGACGGCGGCAACAGTGACCACGCCTCGAGGCGCGACGGCGCGCCGCGGCGGGAGCGGCGCGGGGCGCGGGGTCCCCGCCGGCGGACGCCGGAGGTTCGGGGCGGAGCCCGGTCTGCCGGGAGCCGGCTGGCAGCCGCCGCCGTGCGGCTATGATAGGACGACAACCCGTGAGCAAACGCGCAGACGCAAGCATCGCGGTCGCATTGCGCGTCGTCGTCGCCGGGGCGGGCGTCGTGCTGGCGGCCGGCTGCGGGGCCGACGACCGCCCTCCGCCCGCCCCCGCGGTCGAACCGGCGGCGGTACCCGCCGCTGCCGAGCCGGGGGCGCTGCAGCGCGTGGCACTGCCCGACCTCGACGCGAGCGGCGCCCCCGACGCCGTCGTCGAGCAGCTTCGCGCACAACACGCCGCGTTGATGCAGACGCTCGCCGACCCGGATGCGGGCCCGCTCGAACGCGGCCGGGCCTACGGCGAGATGGGCATGCTCTTCATGGCCACGGAGCACGTCCAGGAGGCCGAGATCTGCTTCCGCAACGCCCGCGCGCTGCTGCCGCGCGACCGGCGCTGGCCCTACTATCTCGGTCATCTCGAACGGACCCGCGGCGCACCGGAGCGCGCGGCCGAGCACTTCGAGCAGGCGCGCGAGCTGCGGCCCGATGACGTGCCGACGCTCGTCTGGCTGGCCGCGATGCACCTGGCCGCAGGCGACCCCGGCGCGGCGCGGCCGCTGCTGGAGTACGCGCAGGCGCTGCAGCCCGACTCGCCGGCGGTGACCTTCGGTCTGGGCCAGGCAGCCCTCGCCCGCGAGGACTACTTCCGCGCGGTGCAGTACCTGGAGGAAGCCCTGGCGCTGCTTCCCGCGGCGCCCCCGATACACGCGGCGCTGGCCACGGCATACGACAGCCTCGGGGAGACCGATCGCGCCGAGGCGAACCGCCAGCTCCGGCGCCTGACCGAGCGCACCCTCTCCCACCTGGACGCGGACCCCGCCGTCCGCCCGCCCGATCCCCTGCTGGAGGACGTGGCGGCGCTGGTGCGGACCCCCGCCGCCTACGAGCGCCGGGGCGGACGCGCCCTCGGCCAGGGCAATCTGCCACGCGCCATCGCCCACTTCCGCGCGGGACTCGAACAGCAGCCCGACAGCGCGTCGCTGCGCCACAAGCTCGGCGTGGCGCTGGCTCTCGCGGGCAACCGGGAGGCCGGTCGCGAACAGCTCGAGGAGCTCGTGCGGCGGTCGCCCGAGTACGCCCGGGGTCACTACAGTCTCGGCATCCTCCTGGAGGAGAACGGCGACTTCGCCCGGGCCCTGGCCCGCTACACGTCCGCCGTGCGCTACGACCCGGCCTACGTCGAGCCCCGCCTGCAGCTCGGCGGACTGCTCCGGCGCGCGGGACGCCCCGACGACGCGCGGGCACAGTACGAACGGATCATCGAACTCGACCCGTCCCTGTTCGAGGGCCCCTTCGGTTACGCGATGGTCCTCGTCTCCGAGGGGCGCTGGTTGCAGGCTCGCGATCGGCTGGCCGCGGCGCTGGAGCAGTTTCCCGGGACGCCCGCCTTTCCCCTCGCCCTGGCCCGCGTGCTGGCCGCCGCCCCGGACCGCCGCGTGCGCGACGGCCGCCGCGCCCTGGAGGCGCTGCGGCGCCTGCCGGACGAACAGCAGCGCATGGACCTCGGCGAGACCCTGGCGATGGCCCTCGCCGAAGTCGGACGCTACGCCGAGGCGGCCGACCTGCAGCGCGAGGCAATCGCCGCTGCCCCGGCGGAGCTGCAGACGCGCATGGCCGCCAACCTCGCACTGTACGAAGCCGGCCGGCCGTGCCGCACCCCCTGGCGCGAGGGAGAGATCCCCTGACCATACGCGCCGATTGGTGAATCGGCGCCTTCTGGCTGACGGTGGGCCTGCTGGGGTTGATCCTGGTGCGGCCAGCGATCGGCTGACGCTCGGAGGCCAACCCGTTCTGGAGCGACGCGGGCGGGCACACCCTCGACGGCCCGGTACGCGACGCGCTCGTCGACTGAGCCGCCGAGCGTCGTCCCCCGGGGCTGGGCGGGCAGGCGGTCCCGCGCTGGGTAGCCAGTGTGCTCCTGCGCTCGAAGGTCATGCAACACTTGTGGTGACATAGAAACAAATCTGTTGCTATTGTCAAGGTACGGTCATGCTGAAGGATGTTGCCCCCTGAACCAGGGAGGCCACGAGCGCGAAGTCGATCTTGCCGATGCACGGCAAGCGGGACATGCCGATCGGAACGATAGAAGCGATCAAGAAGGATCTTGGATTGAAGTGAACGCCTCAGATCGTCAGCTTGGGCTGTTGTCGACCATCCAGCGAGCTGACAGGCCAAGGACACAGAGACCAGTGTGGAACTACCCGGTGAGATTGACGGCCGAGGGTAACCGTGTGCTCGTGGACTTTCCGGATTTTCCGGAAGCTCATACTTTCGGGGACACTCGGGAAGAGGCTCTAATGCGGGCGTCCGACGCCCTGCTGACCGTGATCGATGCGTACATGAAGGACCGGCAACGGCTGCCACTGCCTTCGAGAGGCAGAGTGAAAGTCGCTGTTCCGCCGTTGGCCGTGCCGAAGATCGAGTTGTACCAGGCGATGCAACAGAAGAGAATCACGAAGGCTGAACTCGGGCGCCGCCTTGGTTGGCACATGCCGCAGGTTGACCGAGTTCTCAACGTTCGCCACGCCTCCCGAATGGACAGACTCGAGCAGGCGCTTCAGGCGGTTGATCGGCGACTTGAAGTGACAGTCGTCGAGACTTGAGACAGTGTACCGTTCGCACGAACGCTGATGGGGTCTGCGGCTAGCTTCGCGTGGTAACCGTCCACCGGCCGCCGCAGGCGAATCACTCCTGAACCCCGATTGCATACACCCGATTGCATACAATGGCTGGCCGCACCCGGCCCTTCGGCGTCCCGACCCGCGTGCCTGCCCTACGCTCGCTGTTTCCGATTCGCCGCCGCCCTGCCCCGCGCCCCCCGCGGGCGGCGGTCACCGCCGACTTCCCCGGCGCGGCCTGCCCGGTCGGCAGCCGCGTGCGGTTCACAGCGCGCGACCGGGCGGTGACCGGCACCGTCGCCGAGCTGCAGCTTGCCCGCGCCGTCGTGCTGGCCGCCGGGGGCGACCGCTGGAAGGTGCCCTACGGCCTGCTCAGCGTGGTCGAGCGCACGCCGGAGCGGGAGTGCACGCTCGCGGAGGTCGAGGCACTCGCGCGGCGTCTGCTCGCCCGCCACCAGGCTCGCGGCGCTCTGGATGCCGGCTGGACCTTCGGGTTCGATCTCTCACCGGTGCGCGGCGGCGTCTGCCGGCATCGGGAACGGCGCATCGACTTATCGGTGAGCTTCTGCCTGCGGGCGACGCGGGCCGAGATCGAGGACACGCTGCTGCACGAGATCGCCCACGCCATCGTAGGCTACGAACATCGCCACGACGACATCTGGAAGGCCAAGGCGCGGGAGATCGGCTGCACTGCCGAGCGTTGCCACCAGGTGACCCATACGGTAGCCCGGTGGGTGGGCGAATGCGGCTGCGGGAGGCGCTGGTTCCGCCAGCGCCTGAGCCGCACGCTGCGCCGCGGCGCACGCTGCACGGGCTGCGGCGGGCGCATTGCGTGGCGCTCCAACGCGGACGGCGACATCGAGCCCTGACGCCGGCTGGCACGCCCGCGGCGGAGCAACGTTCCCGCCCCGGGGCAACGACTCCCGCAAGGCGCGCACGGCGCGCCTCGGGGATAGCGGCGCGGGGCAAAGCAAGCAGGCGCGTGCCGAGGGTTCGGGGCTCAGCCCCGTCCTGTCGAAGCCGGCTACTCGGTGCCGGCGCCGGTCATAAGCCGCAGGTTGCGGGCGTTGCCCTCGTGGCAGGCGTACTCGTACAGGATGTGCCCCTCCGGCGCCCGGTTGAAGGCGTCGTACGAAATGGTCCACGGCTGCGTGAACACCTGCGGATCGGTGATGGTCGCCTCGTAGTTGATGGTGTTCGCGTCGGTCAGCGTGTAGCGCTCGACCACGTGCAGGTCGGTGCTGTGGAACACGCCGTGACCGGTCGTGATGGCCGTCGCCGGGGCGCCGTCGGGGGGCGCGCCGTGACCCACCACCCAGGTGTTGTCCGTGAAGTTGGTGACATCGACCACGAGCGTGTCGCCGTCCCAGCGCCCGCGCGAGGCGCCCATCCCGAGCTGGATGCCGGAGCCCGGGTGCTCGCTGCCATCCAGCGGGATGTAGCGCGCATGGTGGTTCCACTCGTACAGGATGATCACCGCGTCGGGCACCTGCAGAATCTGGTACGAGTTGTAGCCCACCGGCAGGTTGCCGCGCGGCACGCCCGCCGGCAGGCACTTGACGCGCGGGTCGAGGAACTCCAGCTTGTCCTGGTTGGCCATGATCTCGACCCGCTTCTCGATGGCCCAATCCTGCATGGGAATGCGGCCGTCGGGCGGATCGATGATCATCGTCCGCTCCATGCTCCTGATGCCGGGCGCCGCCTCGTGATCGGGGAAGAACTGCGCCGTGGGATAGAGGCGCATCTCCTCCGCGGTCAACCGCTGCGCCTCGTCGATCGGGTTCTCCATCGGCGCCGACGTCCCGGCCACCCAGTGACCCCGGAAATCGGGATCGCCCCACGGCGTCCGGGGTATCTCCTGCCCTGCCAGCGGCGCCGGCGCGAGCCAGACGAGTGCGATCGACAACACCATGGCACTCCGCATCTTCATCCTCCTGTCACTACCAGCCTGCAGATTCAATCGGACGGGGTTGCACCCTGAACGCGGCACATGCACCCATCAGAAGACGGCAATCGGATTCACGGGCGAGCCCGCGCCGCGCTCCACGCGCAGCGGCTCGACGGTCAGCATGAACTCCCAGCGGTTCAGCCGCGCGGCAGTCTCGGCCAGCTCGTGCAGCGCGAGGTTGTCGAGCAGGTTCATCCCCAGCGCCACGATGGTGAACGTGTGGATGGGAATGGCCACGCCCGGGATGTTCCCGCCTTCCTGCGGGATGTCGGCGCCGAGCAGCGCAATGTCGCGCTCGCGGAAGAACGGGATGAGCGCCGGATCGTAGCCCGCCGCGCCGAAGCTCGCCGGATCCGGCTCTACGCCGGGCCGCTTCGTGCGCAGCAGCAGCGCGTCGCCGGAGGAGATCGTGATGCCGGTCCGCCGCTCCCACTCCTCGATGTGGCTCGGCAGGACGCGCGTCTCGGGGATGTCGAGCAGGACGCCGCGGGTGACGATGCCGCCCTGGGCCGTGGTGATGGCCAGCTTCGCGCATCCACCGTCCTCGGTCACCACCTCCGCGAAGTCGAAACCGTTGTACAGCTTGCCCTTGTACGACACGTGGCAGAGCGCGTCGATGTGCGACAGGTTCAGGCCGTGGTAGGCGATCTCCTGGCGCTCGAACAGGAAGGCACCCTGCACGAGGAAGCGGTTGGTCAGCGCACCCATCTGATTGATGGGCCGCGTCGCTTCGCCCGCCTGCCGCGCGATGGGGTGGGCGAGCGAGACGGTTTCCCCCGTCTGCACGAGCGCGCCCGCCTGCGCCGCCTTCTCGGCGGTGATCAGGTTGAGCACGCCCCGCTCGTCGTCGTCGCCCCAGCGGCCCCAGTTCGACAGCTCGTCCATCCACGCGTCGAACTGTTCCCTGGTGACCTCGCTCAGATTGGCCTCCTGCGCGCCGGCCTCGCGACCGTCACCGCCCGGGCCGCCCCCGAACGACAGCACCGCAATACCCGTCAGCACTGCCAGCATCCGCTTCATGAACTTCTCCCCTCTCCGCAATCCGCCGCCGCGCCCGTGCCCTGCGCCGAACCGTGTCAGGGGAGGGCGTACGCCAGCAGGGTGTCGGTGGCGACCACCGCAACGTACTGCCGGCCGTCCGCGCCCAGGTAGGTGAGCGGGTTCGCGTTGCCGTGCTGCGGCAGCGTGGTCTCCCACAGCGCGCGGCCGGTCGCCGCCTCGAAGGCCCGGAAGCGGTTGTCGTCGGTCGCGGCGACGAACAGAACGCCGGCGGCGGTGACGATGCCGGCCGCGCGGGCCGGCCGGCCGGTGTCCCGCGTCGCGGCCGGTAACTGGTCGGTGACGCCGAGCGGGCGGCGCCAGGCAATGTCGCCCGTCGTCGCCTGCACCGCGATCAGCTCGCCCCAGGGCGGCTTCTGACACGGCAGCCGCACGCCGTCACCGACGGCCACGTCGAAGCTGGCCGGGCGCGGCGTGACCTTCTCGTACGGCAGCGGAGCGTCCGGGCCGGCTGCTACCATCCAGCCCAGCGCGCCGACGTTCTGCGTTACCACGAACAGCAGGTCGGCGTCGGGATCGAAGGCGACCCCGCCCCAGTTGGGCCCGCCGACGCCACCGGGGAAGTTGAGCGTGGTACGCGCCGGGCCGCCGGTAGGCCGATACACCCAGGGCGTGAACGGTCCCTGGCTGTGAATCTCTCCCAGCGACTCGACCAGCGCTGCGCAGGCCGCGGCGTGCTCGGCCGAGGTGTCGGCAGCCGTCACGAGGTCGGCCGGCGCGTAGGCAACGCGGCCCATCGGAGGTGGCTTGACCGGAAACGGCTGGGTCGGGTACGCCGCCTCGCCGGGCACGTCGCTGGCGGGGACCGAACGCTCCTCGACCCCGAAGACCGGCTCGCCCGTCTCGCGATCGAGGATGTACAGGTAGCCGGACTTGGTCGTCACGCCCAGCGCGGGAATGCTGCGACCGTCCCGATCGACGTCGAACAGCACCGGCGGCGCCGGCGGGTCGGCGTCCCAGAGGTCGTGGCGGATCGTTTGGAAGTGCCAACGGTACTCGCCGCTCTCGATGTCGACGGCCACCAGCGAGTTGCCGAACAGGTTCGCCCCCGGCCGGTCGCCGCCGTAGGCGCCCGGGATGGGAGAGGCCAGCGGCAGGTACAGTAGCCCGCGCTCCGCGTCCACCGTGAAGTAGAAGGGCCAGGCGTTGGCGCCGAGCCGCCCGCGCCAGCTGTCGCCCTCCCAGGTGTCGTGCCCCACGGTGCCGGGCTGCGCGACCGAGCTGAACTCCCACAGGCTGGCGCCCGTGCGCGCGTCGTAGGCGCGGGCGTTGCCGATGCCGCCGATGGCGCCGCGCGGGGTGTTGGCACCCACGACGACCACATCGCCCAGGATGAGCGGCACCGAGTTGTACGGCACCCCCAGGCCAATGACGCCGTTGTCGCCGAACCCGGCAGCCGGGGTCCCATCGGCGGCCTCAACGGCGTGCAGCCGCTCGCCGGACGTGAACAGGATGCGCGGCGGCGCGCCGCCGGCGCCGGGCCAGTACGCCACGCCGCGCCGTGACGGCGCCGCGCCTGCCACGGAGTGTCGCCACAGCTCGCGGCCGGTCGCCGGATCGAGCGCTACGACGCGGTCGGCCGCCGGCAGGTACATGACGCCGTCGACGACAATGGGGGTCGCCTGCGAGCGCGGCCCGCGGGCCTCCGGGTCGGACGCCCCGTCGGCGAGCAGCGAGTGGCTCCAGGCCTGCGTCAGGCTCGCCACGTTGTCGGGAGTGACCTGGGCCAGCGGCGAATAGCCGGTCCCGGCCGCATCGCCGCGATACATCGGCCACTCGGCGCCGGCGGCGCCACCGCCCGCCTCCTGCGCCCCCCAGGCCAGGGCCACCGCCCAGGCCAGCAGCGCCACGCCCACGACGCCCGGGACCTGCCCCCGAGGATGGCCCACGTTTCGCTACCGGCTGCGTCGCGCAGCTTCTTCGGCCGCCTGCTCAGGGGTCAGCACGTTCGACTCGGGGTTGTCCCGAGCGCCGGCCAGAATGTTGTAGATGCCGTAGTTCCCTTCGTGGCAGGCGTACTCGTACAGCGGCAGGTCGTTGCGCTGCATCGGGAGCTGGTAGGTCCAGGGCCGGGTCCACACCGTCGGGTCGTCGATGGTCACCTCGTACATCAGGACGCCCGGCGACACGAGCGTGAACCGTTCCTCCAGGTGGAGGCTGCGCCCGGTCAGCCCGCTCTGGAAAGCCGTCTCCCGCAGGAAGTTGGTGGTCTCGACCACCAGCGTGTCACCCTCCCAGCGGCCGCGCGAGTCGCCCACCCACTGTGGAATGGTGCCGTGCGGGCGCCCGTCGAGCGGGACGATGCGGGCGTTGTGGATCATCTCGTTGTAGATGACCACGTGGTCGGCCGTCTGCAGCAGCTGCATGTTCTGGTTGTAGCCGCCGGGCGTCATCGGCGGGCCCGAGTTGAACCCGAGGATGCAGCGCACCTGCACGCCGCCCGGCCCGAGGTCCTCGACGAAGCCGCCGGGAGTCGGCGTATGCCGCCGCAGGCCGCGCCCGGCCTCGGTCCCGGCGGCATGGCGCGCCGCCGCTTCCGGGGTCATGGCCGGAATGCGGCCATCCGGCGGATCGACCACGAGCGACGTTCGCCGCGTGTCGATGACCGTCGTGCCCGGATCGAACCAGAACTGGTTGTAGTTGCCGACCGTGTCGAACGGGGTCTCGCTGTCGCGACCGGCCTGCGCCGCCTGGGTATCCGCCTCGAGCCGGGCCGCTTCCTCGTCGGACAGCACGTCGGTGTCAGCCAATGCGATCGGCCGCTCCATCGGCGTGATCGTGCGGAAGTCCCAGACCCCCTGCAGGTCCGGCGCGCCCCACGCGGTGCGCGAAGGCTCGAACTCCTCCGCCTGCGCGGCGGCGGATGCCGGGATCGACAACAGGCCCGCGACGACCATCGCCGCCGGCAACCGTCCGAGCGCGAGAGATACGTGCTGCATCTGACGCCTCCTCGACTGCTTCCCGTCGTGTCCGAGCCGGGTTCGACGCAGCCCGCCCGGGTCGCGTCGCATCCGCGACTACTGTTGCTGCTGCTGGCCCGCGGCCTCGCGCTCCTCGGCGCGTGCGCCGGACAGGATGTTCGGCAGCGCGTAGTTGCCCTCGTGACACGCGTACTCGAACACGGCCTGGTCCAGCGGCGCCATCGGCACGGAAACCGTCCACGGCTCGGCCCACACGGTCGGGTCCGTCACCGTGATCTCGTAGTCGATCGTGTCGGCGTCCACGCGCGTCAGCCGCTCGACGACGTGCAGATGCTCCGAGCCGCCGAAGACCGTGCCGCCGCGGGCCAGAATCTTGTCGTTGAAGTTGGTGGTCTCGATAACCAGCGTATCGCCGTCCCAGCGGCCGCGCGAGTCGCCCAGCCACTGCTGCAGCGCCGGAGCCAGATGCGCGCGGCCGTCGAGCGGGATGATGCGCGCATCGTGGATCATCTCGACGAGGATCACCAGGTAGTCCTCGGTCTGGACGATCTGGTAGTTGTGGTTGTAGAAGCCGGGCATCATGGCGCCGGGCAACCCGCGCGTGATGCAGCGGTCGAGCTTGTTGAAGTCGAGCCAGGAGTCGAAGCGCGTCGCGATGTAGGAATCGGTCCGCCGGCTCTGCCGATCCTGCTCCGGCCCCGTCAGCGCGGGCAGGCGACCATGCGGCGGATCGACGACCAGCGACGTCCGGCGATTGAGACTGCCGCGCTCCATCCAGAATTCGTTGTAGGCACCCGTCTCGGTGCGGGGGCGGTTGTCGAGGCTCGACCGTTCGGAGACCACGCCCTGCCGCACGGCCAGCTCCTCGAGCGTCAGGAACTCGCGGTCGGCGAGGTCCGCGGGACGCTGCAGCGGCGTCATCGTAGCGTTGGTCCAGGTACCCGCCAGCGACGGGGCGCCCCAAGGCGTCCGGGGCACGTCCTGCCCACCGGCCGGAACGGTTCCGAGCAGCACGAGCAGAGCGACCAGCGGCACAGCGATCGACAGTCGGTATTTCATTGCAGGCACTCCTGACATTTTCGGTCGCCAGTCTACCACTTTGCGGCGCGGCGCGGGAACGCCGATCGGCGTGCGGCCGTGCTAGGATCGGCCTGCTCTGTCAGCCCCGGCCGGATTCTTCGCCGTCCGCCGTGTGAACGATGTATAACAGAGGTTCGCGTCCTGGACGTCAGAGGAAGGAACAGAAGATGATCCGAAGCCATCGCATTGCGGCTGTCGTGAGCGTCGCGCTGGCGCTTGCGTTCACGGCGCCGTCCTTGTCGGCGAACGAGTCCGACTGGTCTCCCGGACCGCCGGCGTGGGCCGAGGACCTGACGCCGATCACGGCTGCCGAGTGGAACTACGACCGCGCCGAGCACCTGTTGGAGCGGGCCGGCTTCGGCGGCACGCCGGAGGACGTTGCCAGGCTGGCGGCGATGACCCCCGCGGAGGCCGTGCGCTCGCTCGTCTACTACGACGACATCCCCAACGACCACCTGCAGACGTTCGAGCACTCGGGGCTCTGGGACGAGACGTTGATGCACTTCCCGCCCAGCCGGCCGGCGGCCACCGAGATGGCGGCGCGGCGCGGCGCGGGCATGGGCGTGCGCGTGAAGCCCGACGCCGTCAACCGCCACATGCAGCCCGTCTCGGACCGCTTCTTCTACTGGCTGCGCGCGACGCGCCTCGAGACCCGCCGGGTCGGCTACTGGTGGGCCGAGCGCATGCTCGACACGCACCGCCCGCTGGAAGAGAAGATGGCGCTGTTCTGGCACGGGCACTTCGCGACCGCCGAGAACAAGGTCCGCGACTACCGCAAGATGCTGCTGCAGATCGAGACGTTCCAGCGGCATGCGACGGGCAACTTCGGCGACCTGGTGGTGGCCGTGGCGCAGGACCCGGCCATGCTCTACTACCTCGACGCCGGGGTGAACGTGAAGGGGGCGGCCAACGAGAACTTCGCCCGTGAAGTGATGGAGCTGTTCACGATGGGCGTGGGCAACTACTCGGAGCTGGACGTGCGCGAGGCGGCGCGGGCCTTCACCGGGTGGAACTTCGAGAACCTCGACTTCGTGGTGCACCCGGCGCTGCACGACGACGGCGAGAAGACGTTCCTGGGGCGGACGGGCAACTTCGACGGCGTGGACGTGCTCGACATCATCCTCGAGCAGCCGGTGACGGCGGAGTACATCGCGACGAAGCTCTACCGTTTCTTCGTGCGCGAGGAGGTCTCGCCGGCGCTGCAGGCAAAGCTGGGCGCGGTTTTCCGGGACAACAACTACGAGCTGCGGCCGCTGCTGGCGACGATCTTCGGCGCGCGCGACTTCTACAGTGCGGCGAGCTACGGGGCGCACATCAAGGGTCCGGTCGAGCACGTGATCACGCTGCTCAAGCACCTGGGCGCGGAGGACGTGCCGGGGGTGCCGGACTTCAACCAGACGACGATTGCGCTGGGCCAGCACCTGCTGAACCCGCCGTCGGTGGCGGGCTGGGCGCAGGGCCGGTCGTGGATCACGCCGGCGCTGATTCAGGAGCGCGGCAACGTCGCCTTCGACTACCTGTTCCCGAACATCACCGACTTCCGTGATCCGAACAACCTTTACGCCACCGCGCGCGAGGTCGGCGACCGGCTGCGGCGCGGCTACGACTACCTTTCGGCCACCGCGCTCGACGACCCCGGCATGATGTCGATGTTCGACCTGGCCGCCCGCGAGCGGGACGAGATGTTCAACACGCGCATCTCGACCTTCATCGGCTACGACCGCGCCATGCGGAAGCTGATCCCGACGCCGCGCGGCGCCGCCCAGATCGACCTCAGCGGGATGATCCTCGACTCGGGGTCGGCCACCACCGCCGAGGCGGTGGACTACCTGTTGGCGCGCTTCCTGCGGGTGCCGGTATCCGCCGAGATACGCGACGCGCTGGTGGAGCTGCTGGACGGCGAGCTGGGCACGTCCGACATCGAGCGCGCCCGGACCTACATGGAGGATCCGCTGCGCATGGTGGCGCACCTCATCATGAGCACGCCGGAGTATCAGGTCAACTAGGCAGCCCGCCCAGGCGGTCGGCGAGCAGCCCGGAAAGGTGACAGAACGATGACGATCAGAAGCAGGAAGTTGTTCGACGAATCCGGCGTGTCGCGGCGTCAGGCGCTCAAGATCGGCGCCCAGGGCATCGCCCTCGGCCTGGTGGGCAGCGGGGTCAGCCCGCTCCCGCCGCTGTTCGGCGCGACCTCCAAGGCGGTCGCCGCCACGCCCGGCAAGATTCTCGTCGTGTTCGAGTGGTTCGGCGGCTACGACGGCCTGAGCACCTTCGTGCCGTACGGCAACGACGAGCTGTACCGCCGGCGCCCGACCATCGGCGTCCGCGAGCAGGACATCATCAAGGTGGACGAGCACTTCGGCTTCCAGAAGTCGATGCTCGGCATGCATCGGCTGTGGGACGAGGGCAAGGCGGCCGTCATCCACGGCTGCGGCTACGACCAGCCGTCGTTCTCGCACTTCACCTCGGCCTCGTACTGGCACACCGGCGCCCCCAACAGCGGGGAGGAGTACGGCTGGTACGGGCGCACGGCCGACGCCCTCGACCCGCACGGGACGCCGAACTATCTCGTCAACATCTCCGCCACGCAGACCCTGGCCGTGCGCGCGCGCGAGCATGTCCCGGTGGTGTTCGACGACCCGTCCGCGTTCACGCGCTCGGTGTTCTATCCGCAGCGGCCCTACATCGAGAACCTCGACAAGGGACAGTCCGCCCGCAGCGACGTGCACCGCTTCCTGCTCGACGTCAACCGCAGCGCGCGCGATGCGTCGGCGCTGGTGACCCAGGCGTGGCAGAACTACAACAGCACGCGGGCGGGCAACGTGCGCCTGATGGACCTCGACAAGGTCGTCGCGCTCATCGAGAACGACTTCCCGGCGCGGCTCTACTACGTGCGGCTGCAGAACAGCCTGTTCGACACCCACGTCAACCAGGAGAGCCCGCACAACCGCCAGGTGCAGTACTGCTCGGACGCGGTCTGGGGCTTCTTCGAGGAGATGAAGCGGATCGGCAAGCAGGACGACGTGGCCATCTTCGTGCACAGCGAGTTCGGACGGCGCGTGCCGGAGAACACCAGCCTGGGCACCGACCACGGCACGGCGAACGTCGCCTTCGTGCTCGGCGGCGGCGTCAAGGGCGGGCAGTACGGCACGCCCGTAAGCCTGACCGACCTGGTGCACGGCGACAACCTGCAGTACACGACCGACTTCCGCAACGTGTATGCGACGCTGATCGAGGAGTTCCTGGGCTACCAGCAGTCCGAGAAGATCCTGGGCGGCAAGTTCGACACCTTCGGCATGTTCGCGTAGGCGCATCCAGGCAAGGGAGGTTTGCCATGTGTTGCCGATTTCTTGCGATGGCGGTAACCGTCGCGGCGGTGGCGGCCCTGCTCGTCCCGGCGGTGGCGGGTGCGCAGACAGCCGAGCCCCCGCGCACGTCGTGGGGCGCGCCCGACCTGCAGGGCGTGTGGGATTTCCGGAGCCTCACGCCGATGGAGCGTCCCGCCGAGCTGGCGGACCAGGAGGTGTTCACGAGCGAGCAGGCAGCGAGCTTCTCGGAGGAGATCCTCCAGGAGCGGAGCCGCGACCAGGAGGACGCCGAGGCGGCGGCTGCAGCGGGCCGGGTGGTGGCCTACAACGACTTCTGGTTCGACTGGGGGTCGTCGGTCACGACCGAGCGTACGTCGTTGATCGTGGAGCCGCGCGACGGGCGGATCCCTGCCCTGACGGCGGCCGCCGACCGGCGGCGCGCGGCCCGCGAGGCGGCCCGCGCGGGCGTCGGTCGCGACGAGGTGGCACCGGGCGGCTGGATTGACGAGCTCAGCCCATCGGTGCGCTGCATCACGGGGTTCAACCAGGGGCCGCCGATGACGCCGAGCGCCTACAACAACAACATGCAGTTGTTCCAGACCGAGGACCACGTCGTGATTCTGAACGAGATGGTCCACGACGCGCGCGTCGTGCCGCTGGACGGCCGGCCGCACCTCCCCGCGGACCTGCGCCAGTGGATCGGCAGCTCGCGCGGCTACTGGGACGGCGATACGCTGGTGGTCGAGACCCTCAACCGCCGCGACGAGTCCTTCCGCGGCGCCACGCGGCACCTCCGTCTCACCGAACGCTTCACCCGCGCGGACGCGGACACACTGGTCTACGAGGTGACGCTCGACGACCCGACCACGTGGACGCAGCCGTGGACCTTCATGGTGCCGATGGTCCGCAACACGGGCGAGGTGTACGAGTACGCCTGCCACGAGGGCAACTACTACATGGCGAACATGCTGCGCGCCATGCGCGCCGAGGAGGCGGCAGCGGCGAAGTAGCATGGGTCTCGCGCTGCGCCGCGCGGCGTTGCTGGCGACCGTCGCTGCACTGGCGGTCGCCGGCCCGACCCCCGCCGAGGGGCAGGGAGCGGCGATCTCCCTCGCGGGCGTCATCGACCTGCACTTCCATACCGGACCCGACTCGCGCCCGCGGTCGGTGGACGACATCGAGGCGTCGCGGCTGGCCGCCGAGGCCGGTCTGCGCGCCATCCTGCTGAAGAACCACTTCACGATGACCGCCGACCGGGCGGCACTGGCGATGACGCAGGTCGACGGCCTGGAGATCTTCGGCGGCCTCGTCCTCAACCGCGCGGTGGGCGGCATCAACCCGGAGGCTGTGCGGCAGATGGCCGCGTTCTCCGGTGGCCGCGGGAAGGTCGTGTGGCTGCCGACCTTCGACGCCGAGCACGCCGTGACGCGGGAAGGCGGGGACGCGCCGTTCGTGTCGGTGCTGGAGGACGGCGAGCCGCTCCCGGCCGTGCTGGAGGTCTTCGAGCTGCTGGCCGAGCACGACCTGACGCTCGCCATGGGGCACTCGTCGCCGGGCGAGGTCCTGCGCCTGCTGCCCGAGGCGAAACGCCTCGGCGTGCCCCGCATCCTCGTGACGCACGTCTTCGGTCAGGACGCCACCCGCGAGCAGATGCGGCAGATGGCCGACGAGGGGGCCATCATGGAGATCGACTGGCTGGCCGTCCTCTCCGGCAGCCTCGCCATCGAGGACTACGTCGCCGCCATCCGCGACCTCGGCGCGGAAGCCTTCTTCATGTCGTCGGACCTCGGCCAGGCCGGCAACCCGGTGCACGCCGACGGCCTGCGCGACTACATCCGCGCCATGCTCGACGCCGGCATCACGGAGGCCGAGATCGACATCATGGCCCGGCAGAACCCCGCCCGTCTGCTGGGACTCGCCCCCTGACCGGCCTCACTCCGCGCTGCCGTGCAGCGACGTAAGGAAGCCGCGCACGCCCTCCAGCGCGGTGTGCTCAAGGTCCCAGTACCCCTTCTGCGCCGCCACGCCCACGCTCACGTGCGGATGCGGACGCGTGGCGAGATACGCATGCGCCTTCGCCTTGGCGGGACGCGGAGACGGCCCGTCGGATTCCTCGACGCACCGCAGGAAGTCGTCGACGCAACGATCGACGGCCCCGCCGACGAACGTCTCGCACAGCAGAGTCTCCAACGTCCCCTGGCGATCACCGTCCGGCAATATCAGTACCGCTACGGCCGGTCGGCCCGCATCCGGCCCCCTGGATTCGGCGAACTCGGCCGGCTTGTCAGGCACCGGCAAACCGGCGTTCTCGAGAGCGGATTGCACACTCTGGAACGCCCGTCCCGCCGTTTTCGCAGGTTCGTCCGACGTCTCGGCATCACGAACAATGCCGAGCCTCCGAACTTTCTTCCGGAATTCCTGCTGTCGAACGAGCGTCTTCAGATACCTGTGCAGTTCGTCTACGCCTCCGAAGTCCTTGACGTCGAAAGCCGCCAACTTCAGATGCTGACCGAGCGCTTCGAAAAAGTTACGTGCGTCGTTGCCCTCGACCAGCAGGAGAATCTCATGCTCGATTCGATCGGGCTTCATCGGTCGGCGGCCCTCGTCAACGGACTTCGAGGTTGTGGCGGATCGCGCCTTCGATTGCCTCCGGCTCGTAGGTCGTACACCGGTTCACGCCGTCGTCCACATCGAGCCGATGCAGCCGGAAGCCGTCCGCGCCGAGCGCCTCGTACGCCGCCTCCACGCACTCGAAGCTGTGCGTCGTCGCGAACACCTGCACGTCGAACTGCTCGGCGACCTGCTTCACGATCCGCCAGACGTCGGGCAGGACCGAGTGGTGCAGCCCGTTCTCGATCTCGTCCACCAACACGACCCCACCCTGCACCGTCGCGGCAGCCAGCACGAGGCGCGTGACATGCGTCATTCCCGATCCCATGGCCGGCAACGGCACGAGCTCGTGCAGACCGATGTCGACCCAGATCATCGGCGCGCCGCTCGACGAGATGTCTTCCATGCTTTGGAGCCGGGGCTCCACAACTCTTAGTGCATCGACGATTAACTTGCCCAGCTTCTGCCTTCGCAGCTGTCCCAGCTGGACGGCATCGTTCCTGGCGTTACCGCCTCCCGGCTTCAGAATCGACGCATCAACTGGGACGTATGCATTGTCCTGCTCGAACTCGATCTTGGTTGCCGTCTCTCGGGCTTCGCTCTCTAGTTCCGCAACAGGATCGACATACGTGAACTTGAGCACAGGTTCACCGAAACTCTCGCGGAATGCACCCCTCTTCGCGTCGTGAGGGATCGCCTTGTCGCGAGAAATCCCCGTTGTGATCGAGCGACTGAGAGCCATAATCAGCGACATTTCGCCGATTCGCGAGTGTCGTCCGTAAATCTCCACCCGACCGTCTGTATCCAACTCGAAAAAACAAGGTGCCCAGACGGTCTCCGCGGTGGATGTCAACGCGGCAGTCAAGGATTCCAGACGCATCACATGTCTGTTGAGTGCCAGTTCACAGTTCCCCCCGGAGGCAAGCAGGAAGATCGCTTCGAGGAGGGTCGTCTTGCCTGCGTTGTTCCGGCCGGCCACGAGGTTGACGCGGCCGAAGCTCTCGATCCGCAGGTCCTTGAAACCGCGGAAATTGCGCACATGCAGTTGTTCGAGCACGGATCCTCGCTTCGGACCGCTGACCGCACGGCGGCCGATCTGCCCGGCGGAACGGGCCGACGAGCGCTGCCGACGTCCGAGGTCGCGGCTCAGTAGCCTGCCAGCACCGGGAACCGCTCGTCGTCCGGCAGGGGCTGGACGCCGAGGGCGTTCAGCGTCATCGATACCTTGCGGTAGCGCGACGCGGTTGCGGCGATGCTGATCATCTGGTGCGTGTCGTAGCGCGTGGCGAGGTCGTCCCAGGTCTTCGTGGAGATGATCGAGTCGCGGAACATCTCGTTCGCGGCATCGATGAGGGCGAGCTCGTTCGCACCCCAGCCCGTCGCGTCCCCGCCCTGGGCGATCCACAGCGGCTCGAGGCCATGGTCGCGCGCGCGCCCGACGCTGCCCACGTGCTTGGCCCACTCGTAGACGGCCTGGCAGTTCCAGCCCATGCGCAGGATGAGGAGTTCGCGGTCGTACGGCGTGAGCCGCGACTTCTCGGGGTCGAGAATGTAGCGCGGGTTCTCGTTCCAGCGTGCCGCGATGTCGGGGTGGCGGGCCAGCGTGCGGGTCACGCGCAGCCCGTCGCCGTCCAGCGGCTCGACGCGGGGTGTGGCGAGGGGTGGGTCGGGATCGGGCACGATCACGGTGTAGCCGACGTCGTTGGTCGGGATGAGCGACGTGGCGTCGTCGTCCGGCTGGATGCCGAGCGAGTTGAACAGGATGGACTGGGCGGTGATCTCGTTGACCGTGACGACCGCGTCCATCAAGTTGTGCAGGTCGTACTCGGCTGCAAGCAGATCCCAGGTGGCGTCGGTCACCGACGAGTTGCGGAAGAGCTGGTCCGCCAGCCCGATGAGCGCCTCCTCGAACGGGCTCCAGCCGACCGAGTTCGGCGAGATGGGCCCCTGCGCGACGCGCAGCACCTCCTCGGGCGTCAGGCCGGCCGCGGCGGCGCGGCTCGCGTGCGTGGCCCACAGGTTGCCGCTCTGCGTCAGCCAGGCGGTGCGCAGGATGAGCAGCGTCCGGTGGCGCGGCGACAAGGTGGAATCGTTCGAAACGTAGTTCAGCATCGGAAACACGCGGGCGGCCAGCGCCGGCACGCGCAGCAGCGTGCGCAGTGCGTTGCCGGGATTGCCGTCCGGCGCGTAGCGCGCGACCAGCGCGCGGTGCTCGTCGGTCCACGCCGACTCGGGCAGCGGCGGCACGCGCGGCTCGGCCAGCCGCCGGGCCGGGATGATGCTGCCCGGTGCCCCGGTGATGGCCCGCGCCGGCTCTATCCGCAGCAGCACCCCGTCCTCCTCCTCGGTCAGGACGTACAGGTAGCCGTCCGGCCCCTGCCGCACGTCGCGGACGCGCTGCCGCAGCTCGGACAGCAGCCACTCGCGCCGCACCTCCTGCCCGCGCCGGTTGAAGACGATCCGCTCCAGGTGGCCGGTATGCTGCATGCGACCCACCATCATCGAGCCGACGAACAGGTTGCCCTGCCAGGCCGGGAAGTGCTCACCCGTGTAGAAGGTCAGACCCGACGGCGCGACCGACGGCCACCAGATGATCTCCGGTCCGACGAAGTCCTCCAGCCAGGGCGTGTCCGTCACCGGCAGCCCCGAGTACTGGCGGCTGTACGAGGCGACCGGCCAGCCGTAGTTGGCGCCCGCCGTGATGATGTTGGCCTCGTCGCCGCCCTGCGGGCCGTTCTCGGTCGCCCACAGATCGCCGTTGGCGGGGTTGAACACCAAGCCGATCTGGTTGCGATGCCCCAGCGAGTAGATCTCCGGCAGGTAGCCTTCCCGGCCGACGAACGGGTTGTCGTCCGGCGCCGTGCCGTCGTCGTTCAGCCGCAGCACCTTGCCGAAGTGCGTGCCCGGCTCCTGGGCGTACTGCCCGGTCTGCGCGAACTGGAACGCCCCGCCGACCGTCATGTAGAGCTTGCCGTCCGGCCCGAACACTATCCGCGACGCGGCGATGCCGCCGCCCCAGCCGTCGGCCACGAAGAGGTCGCGGACCTCGGTCAGCGCGCCGGCGTTCAGCCGCCCGCGCGCCAGCGCGACGGTCGCGCCGGCCCGGCCGTCACGCTCGCGCGGCTTGGAGTAGGTGAGATAGACCAGGCTGTCGTCGTCCGGGTGCAGCGCAACGTCCATCAGCCCGGACAGCCGCACGCCCGTGTACACCTCGGGCACGCCCGGCACCGGGCGCTCGACGAGCTGGCCGTCGCGGACCACGCGCAGCTGGCCCAGGTTGCGCTCGGTCACCAGGATGTCGCCGTTCCGCCGAAACGCGAAGCTCCACGGATTGGAGAACCCGGAGGCCACCGGCACGACGCGGATGCGCGGCTGCTCGGCCGTATGGAGCACCACCGGCCCGGCGGGCGGCGGCAGGGCGGGGACGCCGCGCAGCGACGTAGCGCCCTGCGCGTTCTGCGCGGACGCCGGCACCCCGGCCGCGAGCGTCAGGAGCACGACGGCCGTTACGACGGGGAACTGCTTGCTCATCGGTCCTCCACGGTTGAGCGGAAAGGCGCCCGCCAATCTATCACAACGCCAGGCCGCCGCTGCTCTGCACGACCTGGCCCGTGATCCAGGCCGCGTTGTCGCTGGCCAGGAACAGCACGGCCTCGGCCACGTCCTCGGGCGTGCCCGCCCGGCGCAGCGGCGTGCGCCCGGCCGTCTGCTCGATTGCGGCGGCGTCCAGAAACTCGTGCGCCATGTCCGTGAGCGTCAGGCCGGGCGCCACGACGTTGACGCGCACACCGGCCGGACCGAGCTCGACCGCCAGCGCCCGAGTGATCTGCTCCAGCGCCGCCTTGGTGCCGCCGTAGGCCGCCATGCCGGGTGCGGCCCCGCGCGCAGTGACCGACGTGACGTTGACGATGCATCCGTGCCGCGCGGCGAGGTGCGGGAGCGCCTCGCGCATCGCCACGAGCGGCCCCTGGACGTTGATGTCCAGCATGGCCCGGATGGCATCGTCGGACAGCGCCGACAGCGGTCCCATGTGACTCAGTCCGGCGTTGTTCACGAGGACGTCCAGGCCGCCGAGCTGCTCGACGGTGAACGCCACCGCGCGCTGCACATCGCCGCTCTGCGCCACGTCGGCCTGCGTGCAGCGAATGCGGTCCGGCCGTGTTGCGGCGAGCTCCCGAAGCGGCTCGATGCGTCGGCCCACGACCACGACCGATCCGCCCTCGTCGGCGATGCCCGCGGCGACGGCCCGGCCGATGCCGGTGCCGCCGCCGGTGACAAGCGCCACCTTGTCGTCGAAGCGTCCCATCGGTTCCTCCGCGCGCGCCTCCCGGCGGCGACCTCAACCTCAGTCGGACGGCGCGGTCGGCAGGCCGTGCTTGCCGAGGAACGCGCGGATGGCAGCGTAGATGCGCTGGTTCTCGTCCGCGGAGAACCCGCCGTGTCCGCCGCCCTCGATGGTCACCAGCTCGTTAGGCACGCCCGCCTCGTCGAGGGCCTCGTGCAGACGCGTCCCGTGGTCGTACGGCACGATCGAGTCGGCGTCGCCGTGGATTGTGAGGATCGGCGGCAGGTCGCTGCGCACGTAGGTCATCGGCGACACCCGCCTGGCAACGTCGTCGCGGTCGCTCCGGCTGCCCAGCCACGCCTCGGTGAACGCGCCGGAGGTGCCCGGCGGCCGGTGGGCCAGGTCGTAGACGTCGGTGATGCCGTACCAGTTGATGATGGCCGCCACCTCGAGCTCGGCCGTCGATGTCGAGCCGGTGGTCCAGGCCCGCCGGCGGTCGCCCGGGCACTGACGGTCTAGGCCCGCCGACGCCGGCAGCATGCCGGTGGTGAGCGACAGGTGCCCGCCGGCCGAGTTGCCAGTCACCACGATGCGGTCGACGTCGAAGTTGTACTGCTCGGCGTTGCGGTAGACCCACCGCAGCGCGCAGCGGCAGTCCTCGACCGCCGCCGGCGCGTGCCCCGCGTCGGCCAGGCGGTAGGCGACGTTCACCACGTTCCAGCCCATCTCCAGGTAGGGCAGTACCGTCAGTGCCGAGCCTTCCTTGCTGCCGTTGGTCCAGCCACCGCCGTGGATGTACACGAGCGTGGCGTTCGGTCCCCGGGCCGCCCGCGACTGGTAGACGTCCAGCCGCAGGTCCTGCCCGCCGGCCCGATGGTAGGTGATGTTCGGGATCAGACGGTAGCCGGTAGCCACCCGCACGAACGCCTCGGCGGCGCTCTCCGACTGCGCGGCGGCCGGATGCGGAACGGCCGGATCCACCAACAGCAGCACGCCCACAGCGATGCAACAGAAGTTCCTGGTCACCGTGCCTCCCCTTCCCTGCCTTGTCTCCGAATGCGGCGGCCGGCTGGCGCGCCGCCGGCCCCTGATCTTGCCATCCCTTCAGGCGCCAGTCGAGGAGGAGGTCGGACTCGCGCGGATGCCGGCCGCTTCGTCGGCAGCGCGGAAGAGCGGCAGCGCGCGGCCCAGGCAGTCCGGATCGCCCACCAGCACCACCGTGTCTCCGGACCGGTAGCGGAAGTCCGGCTCGCGCCGGTAGATCGGCTGTCCGTCGCGCACCACCGCCACCTGCACCGCGCCCGTGCGGCGCCGCAGCTCCAGGCTGGTGGCGCTGCCGCCGACGGCCGGGGCGCCGTCCTCCACCTCGACCAGCTCCAGGGCGTCGTGGATGCCGAGGTGCTGCAGCGTATCGAGCCGCAGGTCGGGCCCGGCCTTGCCGCGCAGCAGCGCGTAGTGCTCGGTGCGCACCGACTCGACCTGGCGCCAGATGCGGTTGATCGGCACGTCGTAGCTCCCGAGCGCCAGCGCGAACAGCTCGAGCGAGGCCTCGAATTCCTCCACCACGATGTCGTTCGCGCCCAGCTTGCGGAGCTCGTCCATGGCCAGGATGTAGCGCGTGCGCACCACGATGCGCACCGCGGGGTTGATCTCCCGCGCCAGCACGACACCGCGCCGCTCGTCCGTGGGTGAGGAGATGGCGAACACGATGACCCGCGCCTTCCGCAGCCGCACGTGCTCGAGAACCGCGTGCCGCGTACCGTCGCCGAACACCACGGCGATGCCGTCCGCGCGCGCCCGGGCCACCAGCTCGGGACTCTGCTCGACGACGACGCAGGCGATGCCGGCGGCCTGCAGCGCGCGCGCGAGGTAGCGTCCCGCCAACCCGTAACCGACGACGATGGTGTGGCCCGCCCGCGCGGCGCCGTGGCTGGCCACGGGCACCGCCCCGCCCCGGCGGCGGCCCAGTCCGGGCCGCGCGGCAACGCGCTGGGCGAGCGGGCGCGCGCCCTGGATCAGGGCCGGCGTCGCCATCATCGAGAGCACGGTCGCACTCAGAAAGAGCTGATAGTCGCCCTCCCGGAACAGCCCGAGCGGAACCCCCGCCGCCGCAAGCAGCAAAGAGAACTCGCCCAGCTGCGCCAGGCTGAGCCCGCTGACCACGGCCGTCGTGCGCAGGCCGCGCAACGTGAGCACCGTGCCGGCCACGATGGCGGCCTTGAGGAGCACGAGCGCCACGGTCAATACGACCACCGGCCCGAGCTGCGCGAGCAGCGCCGGGACCTCGAGGAGCATCCCGACCGACATGAAGAAGATGCCGCTGAAGAGCGCGCGGAACGGCAGCACGTCCGACAGCGCCTGCAGCCCGTATTCAGACTCCGAGATGATGAGGCCGGCGATGAAGGCACCGATGGCGATGGAGAAGCCGGCGGCCGACGTGACGAGCGCCGCCGCCAGGCCGAAGAAGCCGACGCACAGCGTGAACAGATCGCGGTCGCGGAACAGGACGACGCGGTCGAGCGTCCAGCGCACGACGAACTGCCCACCGGCAACCAGGGCGATCATGATGGCGAGGCCGCGCGCGAGCTCGCCGGCGGCGGCCGCGAGCTGCGGGCCGTCGACGCGGGCCAGCAGCGGCAGCAGCAGCATCAGCGGCAGGATGCAGAGATCCTGGAACAGCAGGATAGAGATGACGGAGCGGCCGTGGCGCGTGTCGAGTTCGCCGCGGTCGGCGTACGCGCGGGTGACGATGGCGGTCGACGACATGGCGACCAGCGCCCCGTAGAAGACCGCCCGGCCGAACGGCATGCCCAGCGCGAGCGCCGCGACAGCGACCACGCCCAGCGTGGCGCCGACCTGCAGACCGCCCCCGAGAAAGACGGTCCGCGCCCAGCGCCGGACGTGCGACAGCGACAGCTCCAGGCCGATGGCGAACAGCAGCAGCGCCACGCCCAGCTCCGACAGCGCCTCCACCTCTTCGGCGCCGTCGATGAGCCCGAGCCCGTGCGGGCCGACGAGGAGTCCGGCTGCGATCAGCCCGATGAGCGGCGGGGCACCGACACGGTGCGCGAGCGCGACAATTGGAATGGCAAGCCCGACCAGCAGCAGCAGCTCGCCGAGCAGCCCGACTTCGGACACGCCTCCATCGTACTCCGCCTGCGGGCGCCGGGCTCAGGGCCGGACGCTGCAGCCGACGAAGCCGTTCCGCCGTGCCCGCGTTGCGGGTGCCCTGACCGCGCTGCCGATCATCCTGCGGACGACGACCTTTGCCGTCCGCAGGATCAGGCTGTGGTCCATGGCGTTAGTCGCCGTAGACGAATGAAGGCGCGCTGTCGACGCTCGCGCCGGCCCGGTCGGCATGGACAGGCGGCTTGGCGGCAGCGGACCAAGTCAGAAGCGCACGCGCAGGCCGGCAAAGGCGCTGCGCGGGGTGCCGGGGGTGACGAAGCGCGGATCGCTGGCGTTCGGCACCTCCGACAGGAACACCTCCAGCTCGGCCAGGGCGCCGAACGTCGCGTAGCGCCGGTCGAACAGGTTGTCGACGCGCGCAAACACCTCGATGTGCTCGCCGGCCCGGTACACCGACCGCAGGTTGGCGATGCCGTAGCCGGCCAGCCGGGCCTGGTCGTTGCCCTCGTCGCCGACGAAGACGCGGCTCGAGGCCGTGACCGTTTCCAGCATGACGTCCCAGGCGTCCAGCACCGCATAGCGCAGCCCGGCCTTGAAGCTGTGGCGCGGGATGCCCGGCATCTGGTCGCCCGGCTCCACCCGCACGAAGCCGCCTTCGGTGGCGGCATCGTTGACCTCGTCGTCACCGGGCAGTTCGAGGGGCGACTGGAACGTCGCGTCGACCAGCCCGTAGCCGGCGTACCAGCCGAGGCGCCGGACCTGGCCGTTGAGTTCCGCGTCGAGACCGATGCGGCGCGTGTCTCCCGCATTCTGGAAGTAGCCCGTGCCGATGAGCTCCGGCGACGCGACGAACAGGATATCGTCGGCGATGGCGGTGTGGTAGACGGCGACCGACCAGTTGAGACGCCATCCCGACCCCTCCCCGACACGGCCGCGCAGCCCCCCCTCGACCGAGCGTGCCACGGCCTGCTCGAGCGGCGGGTCGGAAATGAACGCATTCGGCACCCGGCAGGGCTCCGCGGGGTCCGCGCAGCTCAGCTCGGCCGCGGTGGGCGCCCGGTTCGACTCCCCGTAGCGGCCGAAGATGGACGCCGCCTCGTTGAACTGGTGCACGAGTCCCGCCCCCACGTTGAAGCGCGAGAAGGTGTGTTCGCCGTCGAGGGACGTGCCGAGCCGGTCGGCGATCTCGATGCGCGCGTGGTTGAAACGGCCCGACACGGTGAGATGGGTCCGCTCGGTGAACGACAAGGTGTCACTGAAATACAGGCCGATGGCGCTGTTCGCCGTATCCAGCCCGGTGTTGAACAGGTCGTCCGGAGCCTCGCCGTAGATGCCGGCCAGCAGTCCGGAGCCGGTCACCGTGCGGTCGGGCGTCAGCGTGCCCACCTCGCTCGTGGACGTGAAGCCGACGTCCGCCAGGTCCGCGGAAACGCCCAGCGTCAGGACGTTCTCGCCGGCGCCGACGTCCGTTGCCGCCACGGCCTGTACGGTGGCGCCGTAGCCCTTCGACCGCGTCGTGGTGCGGTTGTACGCGGCGTTGCCCGCGGCGTCGTCCTCGGTGATGAACCGGCCGGTGTTCGCGTCAACGAGCGGCCGCGCCTCGTCGTCGTCGTCACCGTCACCGTCGTCGCCGTCGTCGCCGTCGTCGCCGTTGTCACCGTTCTCCCCTTCCTCCTCCTCGTCATCATCATCGTCCGCCCCGAAGCAGAGCGTGCCGGCCGGCGCGCCGAAGGGCAGGAAGTCGTCGTCGCATTCCTCGAATTCCGCCTCGTCGCCGTTGAGCGTCTCGCGGTTGAGGTCGCGGTAGTAGCCGGTCACCTGCACGGACCAGGTCGGAGAAACCTCGACATCGAAGCGGCCCTGGACGAAGCCGAGCCGGTTCTCCGTGGTGTCCGGGTAGGTGAACACCGCGCGACGATCCACATCGAGCAGCTCGATCGGCGCGCCCGCGTTGCCGTTCAGCCGCGAGTCGGCGTAGGTGAAGCTGACACCGGCGTCGACTCTTCCGTCGCGGTACGCGACGTCCGCGACCGCCTGGGTCACTTCCGAGGGGGACGCCACCCGCCAGCCGGTCTCGTCGAACCGCGTGGCCCCGAGGTAGACGGCCCAGGGACCGTTGTTGGCGCCCCACTCGGCAGTCGCGGTGTAGCGGTCGAACGATCCGCCGGAGAACTCGCCGCGGAAGCCCGTATGGTCGAACCCGTTCTTGAGGTTCACGATCATGGCGCCGCCCAGCGCGTTCAGGCCGTAGGTTGGCTCCGCGCCTGCACTGAGCTGCACCTGATCGACGGCGAATTGCGGGATCAGGTCGAACTGCACGGTGTCGCCGAACGGCTCGTTGACCCGCACGCCGTTCTGGTAGACCGCCACGCCCTGCGGCAGCCCCAGCAGCGGCGACGCGGTGAAGCCCCGGAACCGCAGGTTGGGCTGAAACAGGTTGGCGGTGGCACCTTCCAGCGTGACCGAGCCGAGCTGCTCGTTGAGCGCGTCGGCGAGCGACGCCGCGTGCCGGTCCTCGAGTTCGGAGGCGGTGACGACCGATACCGTGGCCGGCACCCGGTCCCGGTCGACGCGAGTGCCCGGAGCGGGCCCCACCCCGATCACGTCGACCTGCTGGGCGAACGGTGCGAGCCCCAGTTGCACGTCCGCCCGCAGCGTCGAGCCGGCCAGCCGCAGGCCGGTGCGGCGCTCGGTCCGGAAGCCTGCCATCGAGACGGTGAGCGAGTACAGTCCGTCCGGAAGGGACGTGAAGCGGTACGTGCCGCTGGCGTCGGTGGGGGCGGTGACCGGCGCCACGCCGGGTGCCGTCACGGTGACCGCGGCGCCCACCATGACGGCGCCCAGTGCGTCGGTGACCTGCCCCTCGAGCGTAGCGGTCTGCGCCGCGGCGCCCGCCGCACCCGACAACAACAGCAACAGGCCTGCCCCGACCCGCAGCGTCCTCCCCACCAGGCTCTCCGCCATCCGCATCCTCGGCATCCTCCGTCCTCAAATCCGTGCACCTCGACTCGATCGGCGCGCCTCGGTAAGGAATATTCCGTCCGTGGCGCCTCTGTTCAGGCTGATTGGCGAGAGCCCCCCGGACGTGCCCGGGCCGGGTGCGCAGCGGCGGCCGGGTGTACACTGGCGGCGAATGGCGCCGCTGCCCCAGGACACCGTGCTCGACCTGGCGTTACCGGTCCCGAACCAGGCGGCGGACCCGCGCCTCGTGCACGGCGAGGTCCTGCTGCTGTTCGACGAGTGCCGGGGCGGGATGCACCGCTATGCGCGCTCGCTGGGAATCGGCTTCAGCGACGCCGAGGATGTCGTGCAAGAGACTTTCCTGGCGCTCCACCGGCACCTGCTTCGCGACGGCGACCGGTCGAATCTGCGGGGCTGGGTGTTCCGCGTCACTCGCAACTTGGCGCTCAAGCGGCGGGCGCGGCGCAGGCAGTCGGCACCGGTCGGCCTGGCCGGCGGGGTCGTCGAGGATCGCGTCGATCCGGCCTCGAATCCGGAAGAGCAACTGCTGGCCGGGCAGCGCCAGTCGCACCTGCAGGCGGTGCTGCGGGCGCTGCCCGATCGCGACCGGCAGTGCCTCCAGCTGCGGGCCGAGGGCCTGCGGTACCGCGAGATCGCCGCCGTGCTCGGTGTCTCGGTGGGAACGGTCGCCAGCTCGCTGACGCGGGCCGTGACGCGCATGCGGCGCGCGGACGCCGGGGAGGCGGGGCGCAGCCCCGTTTGAGTAGCGATGCGCTGGAACCAGCGGCACGCATCCGACGAGGATCTGCTCCTGCGCGAGGAGGACGAGCTGCGCCCACGCCGGCGGTCACGAATCGACCGCCACCTGCGCGAGTGCCGGCGCTGCACCGAGCGTCGACGCACCCTGCAGGAGGCGCTGGCGGCGCTCACCGGCGCATGCCGCGACACCCGAGACGCCGAGCGCGACGCGCACGCATCGCGAGCCAGACTGCTGGCGCGGCTCGCGCAGGAAACGGACCCCGCAACCCAGGCAGCGCGCGCGGCCCCGTGGTCCCGCCACCTGTGGCAGGGCGCCGCGGTCGCTGCAGCAGGGCTGGTGGCCGCCGCCGTCGGGGCGCTGCTCAGCGTCGGACCGCGGGAGGACGGCGACGCTGGCACGCGAGTGGCTGGACGCGGCAGCGCGCCGGAAACGGCACTGCCGCGTCGGGATCTGACGCCCGGCGTCGTGCGCACCGTGTCCGTCGACGAAGTCTGCGGGCGCGAGCGGGAACCGGCCGACCCGCGCGTGGCCGCCTCGGTGGCCAGGCAGGTCTTCGAGAACTACGGCGCCGACTACCGGCGGGCGGCAGAGTACGAGCTCGACTTCCTGATCACCCCGGAGCTCGGGGGAACAGCCGATGCGCGCAACCTGTGGCCCCAACCCTACGGGTCCACGCAGTGGAACGCCTACGTGAAGGACGAGTTGGAGCTGCTCTTCCGGCAGCTCGTCTGCAACGGGACCATCGACATCTCGACCGCGCAGCGGGAGATGGCCACGGACTGGATCGCCGCCTACCGCCGCTACTTCGACACGGACCACCCGCGCACCGACGCCGCGCAGCGCGACGGTTAGCAGCCTCCCGGCGAAGGCTCGCGTTGCACCGCGGGCGGCGTGGCGCCACGGGCTGCTATGCTCCGCCGGGGGCGCACGTGGGCAACGAATCCGGCACGACTGTTTCGCAACCGCGCGACGACCGCGGGGCGCCGCCGGCGCGGCCGCGCCACGACCCGGTGCTGACCTGGGCGCGGGCGTTCGCCGCCGGCGCCGCCGGCGTCGGCGGCAAGGGTTGGAATCTCGCCCGTCTGGCCCGCTACGGCTTCGCGGTGCCGCCGGGCGGCGTCGTGGGCACCACTGTCTACGCGGACCTGTTCCGCACGCCGGACATCGCCGCCCTGGCAACGCCGCTCGCGACGGTGACCCCGGACGACGTCGGCCGCAACGACGTGCGGACACGGCTCGCCGCGCTCCGTGACCTCGTCGTCCGGACAGGCCTTCCCGCGAGCATCCGCGCGGAGCTGGGCACGTTTCTGATCCAGGCCGGGCTGGACGGCCGGCCGCTCGCCGTCCGCTCCTCCGCCGCCGCGGAAGACGGCGCCCACGCGGCGTTCGCCGGCGTCCACGAGAGCTGCCTGGACGTCACCGGGCTCGACGCGGTCTGCGCCGCCGTGTCGCACTGCTTCGCATCCTTGTGGACCCCGCACGCGGTCGCCTATCGGCGGCGGCTGGGCATTGCCGACGATGCCACGCCGTGCGCGGCGGTGATCTGTGCCATGGTCGGCGACCGCCGCGCCGGTCCGGTGGCGGCCGGCGTCGCCTTTTCGTGCGACCCGGTGACGGGCGAGCGGCAGGTCGTGACCATCGAGTTGGCCGCGGGTCCGGGCGGCGCAGTGGTCCAGGGAACCGTCGCACCGCAGCGGTACGCGGTGCGCCGACCAGGTCCGGACCCAGAAATCACGCGGTTGGACGTAACAGGCGGCGACGCCGTCCTCGACGAGCGGGAGATCGCGGCGCTGGCGGCGGCCGTGTCGCGGGTGCACTGGGCGCTCGGCGACGGCGACGTGCCGCAGGACGTGGAGTGGGCCTACGACGGCACGACCTTCTGGATGCTCCAGTCCCGGCCTGTCACCCGCCTGCCGCGCTGGACCTTTCCGGGCGTTCCCACGGAGACGCCGACCTGGTCGGACGGCAACATCCGCGACTCCTTCCCGGAGCCGCTGACCGTGGCGACCTGGTCACTGCTGGACACGACCGCGCAGGCCGTCGTCTACGCCTCGGCGCAGGCCGTGGAGTACCCGCTGCCGCGCGGCATGCAGGTGTTCCGCCGCTTCGGCGGGCGTCCCTACTTCGATCTCGACAGCCTGCAGTGGAGCCTCTACGACTCGCTCGGCATTTCCCCGGCCGACGCGAACCACACCCTGGGCGGATTCCAGCCGGAGCTCCCGGTGCCGGACGCGCGTCCGCTCCGCGGCCGGGCCGGCCTGGCCCGCCTGTGGCGGCGCCTGCGGCTCGGCCGCCGACTGCGGCGGTTCCACCGCGAGGCCCCGCCGCGGATTGAAGCCCTGATCGCTCGCGCCCGGGAGAGCCGCGCAGTCGATCTCTCGACCCTGAGCGACGCCGCGCTGCTGGCGCGTGCCAGGGACATGTACGCGTTCGGCGTCGCCTACCAGCCGGTCCTGCAGCTCGCGGCGACATACTACGGGGGTTGGGTGAGGCTGCTCGAGGGTGTGCTCGAGCTGGCTACGCGTCGCGAGGCGCAGTCGCTGGCCGGCCGTCTCCTGGCGGCGGCGGGCAACGTGGCCAGCGCCGAGCAGGCCTACCGCGTCCGGCAGCTCGCCGACAGCGTCGCGCGAGATCCCGCCGCGCGGGCCGCGCTGCAGCATCCCGACCCGTTCACCTGGCGCGAATTGCCGGCGGACGCCCCTTTCCGCGTTGCGATGCAGGACTACCTGGACCGCTACGGCCACCGGGCGGTCTTCGAGATGGAGCTTGCCAGCCCCCGCTGGGCCGAGGATCCGCGCTACGTGCTCGAGCAGGTGCGCTTCCACCTCGAGCACCCGCCCGCGTGTGACGCGCGGTCGCACGCCGCCGACGTGCGGCGCCGGGCGGAAGCCGAGCTGGCCGCGGTCCCCGCCTGGCTCCGGCCGCTCGCGCGCCGGATTCTGGCTCGCGCCCGACTGGGTGCGGCGCTCAGGGAGAACGCCAAGTCGGGGTCGGCGGCCGCCGTGGCCCTGGTCCGGCAGCTGTGCCTGGAAGTGGGACGACGACTGCAGGCCGGCGGCCGCATCACCGCGGCGCACGACGTCTTCCACCTGAGCCTAGTCGAGATCGAAGCGTGGTTGACCGGCGCCTGGGACGGAACCGGCGCGGGCGCGCTGGTTGCCGACCGCCAGGCGCGCCTGGCCACGCAGCGGGCGCAAGAGCTGCCCGGCGTCATCGCGGAATCGCCCCCGGCGACGCCGGACGCCCCGGCCGGCCGCACCGTGCCTGCGGCGCCGCTGCCGGACGGTGACACGTGGGCGGGCGTCGCGGCTGCCGCGGGCGTGGCCGAAGGCGTCGCCTGCGTGCTCCGCACGCCGCACGACGGCAACCGCATGCGCCGGCACGACGTGCTGGTAGCACCCTCCACCGACCCCGGCTGGACGCCGCTGTTCCTGCGCGCCTCGGCGCTGGTGACGGAGACGGGCGGCTACCTGTCGCACGGGGCCGTCGTGGCCCGCGAATTCGGGCTGCCGGCGGTGGTCAACGTGCGCGACGCCATGCGCCGGATCGCTGACGGCGATCGGCTCCGGGTCGACGGGACCGCCGGCCGGGTGACCCGCCTCTGATTGTGCGCGCGACCGCCGGAGGTGCGCGGCGCGACCCCGTCTGATTGACGCCGACTACCGCGCGTCGACGATCGTCGCCTCCGCCAGCTCGGCAATCGCGGCCAGCGTCGTCTGTGCCGCGTTCACTCCCAGCCGGAAGTCGTCGTCGGTGTACGTCCGGTACAGGTCGGTGGGCTGGTGCCAGTGGGGGTTCCAGCCCGCGCCGATGTGCATGCCGCGTTCGTTCTCGCGCAGGCTGATCGACGGCGTCAGGTCCATGAACGGGGTCGAGTCGGTGTTGGTCATGTGGGGTCCGACCGCGGCCGGGTAGTCGGTGGCGTAGGCGTCGTTGGCGGCCTTGAAGCGGAAGGCCAGCGCGCGGGACGCGGCGGCCAGCTCCGAGCGCGACTGGAACTCGATGTTGATGTCCGCCTCGCGGCGCTGGCGGGGGTCGACCGTTCCGTCCGGCCCCGGCGCCCCGTGGTCGAACAACATCATGTCGTGCTGGATCATGCCCAGCCAGCGGGGCTCGGGGTAGTGGCCGGAACCGCGCGGCGCTTCCAGGCCCTGCTGCTCGCGCCGGTCTGCGACGTACGCCCGGCTGCCGTCGAGCCCAGTCTCCTCGTTGTTCCAGAGCGCGAAGCGGATCGACACGGCGGTCTCGACGTCGGGCGCGCTGAAGATGCGCGCCAGTTCCATCACCAGCGCCGTTCCCGACGCGTTGTCGTCGGCGGCCTCGCCGAACCCGTGGCCGTCCATGTGCGCGCCCAGGATGTACATCTCGTCCGGTCGCTCCGCGCCGACCCGGGTGCAGTAGACCTGCGACCGCGCGCCGTTGGTCGGCGCCTCGAGGTTGAGCGCGCGCAGCGCTTCGTCCGGCTGGGCCAGGGGGTCGCGCACGACACCGGTCGGGCGCCGGAACCCGAAGATCGAGCTGCCGCCCGCACCGCTGCCGTTGCGTCCGATGCGCCCGCCCGTGGGGGTCGGTCCCGGCGGTCTCAGCGGGCGGTCGCCGGTGCTGCGGCGTCGCGCGGCTGCACCGTCCCGCGGGCGAAGCGGCGGATCGTAGGTGTAGTGGTGCCGCTCGGTGGCACAACCGACAGCCTCGAGCTGCGCCTCGATCCAGTCGACCGCCTGCCGGTTGCGGCGGGTGCCCTGCCGGCGGTCGCCGAACTGCGTCAGGCCCCTGATGACGGCCTTGTAGCGTTCCAGGTCGAGCCGGCCGACGAGCACCGCGATCGGGTCGTATCCGCCGGCCGCGGGCTGCCGGCCGTCCACGACGCTTCCACGGCCGAATCCGCAGGCCAGCAGCAGGACGAAGACCGTCAGCGCCCAGGCCGCACGCAGCGGATACTGCCCCGCCGGCCTTGTCGGCCGGGTCGCCGCGACCGCTCGTCGGTTGGGCATGCGCCTCGCGTCAATCGAATCGGCCGCAGCCCGGACTCCCGGCCTGCATGCCGGCGGCCGCGTGTCCACCGTCACGATGAGGATGAGGCTGACGACCCGCAGGCCGCGCCCGAGGGTCAGCGCTTCCGAGCGGCGTCGCGTCGACGGCGCAGCGGAGGCCGGAGTTCACGGCCGATTCGCGAGGCCTGGTCATCGCACTGCCGTTACCGGCTGCCACCGGCGCGGCGGTCACGCTGCAGGGCAGCGGCCACGCCGGCCCCGGCCACGACGCCCCCGGACAGCGCACTGACCCAGCCCGGAAACTGGAGCCAGACGGTCAACCCGGCCACCGCGGCGGCGGTGGTCAGCGCCAGCAGCACGCTGGCGAGGTACTTGGGAACCCGAATGGTCGCCCGCACCTCCCAAGCGCTCCCGCCGTCGTCCGCCGCCCGCGGTCGGTTGCCGCGCGACCGGCCCATCAGCACCAGCAGCAGCACTATCACGCCGATGACCGCGATTTCGGATAGTCCCACCATGACGCCGCTCACCCGGTCGCCGAACCCGCCGGTCGTCGGAACTCCATGACGCTCCCGATCCCGCAGCGGCCCCGCATCCGCGCACGGAGCGCGGGCACGACGCGCGGGATTCACGCGAAGATGCCCACGCCGGCGGCGATTGTCAAGCCGGGAGCCTGCGCCGCAGCGCGGCTCCCACTCCCGGGAGGCGCACGGCGCGCCCCGGCAAGGCGCGACAAGGGAGCCTATTGGCCATAGTCGACCGGAGAGCAATGCAGGCAGGCGGGATGCAGCGCCCGTCGAATGCAGCGGGAACTTTTGCCACGGGCTGCTACGGGCCCCCGCCGGCGGACGCCGGAGGTTCAGGGCGCAGACCCGTCTGATTGACGATGCGCTCGCCGTGGTAGCGGCCGCGTTGGCGGCCGCCCTCGGGCATGCCGCGCTCGACGAGCCGGCCATCGCGACGGTAGTCGTGGAAGTGGAACGGGATGCCTTCTCCGAAGTAAGGCACCATCGAATCCTGCAGGTGCAGGTGCACGTGGGGCTCGCTGCTGTTCCCCGAGTTGCCCACCCGCCCAAGCGGCTGGCCGGCGGCCACGCGGTCGCCGACGCCGACGGTGACCGAGCCGGGCTGCAGATGTCCGATGAACAGGTACTCCGCCGGGCCCACCTCGATGCCGACGTGGTTGCCGAGCCCCGCCAGCCCCCAGCGCCGCGCGCCGATGTCGACGTCCGGCTCGCCGTCGCGCGCGGCGAACACGATCCCCGCCGCCGGCGCATGCACCGGCAGGCCGTAGGCGTAGTAGTCCTCGACGGCGGCGCCGTCCGTGCGGAAGGTGCGCCCGTCGCGGGTCACCAGCAGGTCGTACGCCCAGCGCTGGTCGGGAAGGAAGACGTGGTAGTTGACCGGCGCGGTCGATCCGCCCCAGGCCACCGTCACCGACCCGTCGATCGGCACCCGAAACGCGACCGCGCTGGGTCGCGCGTCGTGGGACGACGGATAGGGATCGTAGATCGGCAGCGTGGCGACGACGCCAATCAGGCTCGCGTACGCCAGGAGCTGCCAGTGGTTCACGCCGTGCTTCCAGCGGTGAGCCGAGCGCAGCGAGGCGACCAGCAGGCCCGCCGTCACGATGGCGAGCACGATCGGTCCCGCGTACCAGATCCAGAGAGCCAGGTGTCCCGGGCGAGCGCGGAGCGTCAGGAGCAGCGCCAGGTGCAGACCGACCAGCCCCGGAACCAGGCGTACCCAGCCGTCGACGGCCCGCCGCTGGGCAGGGTCCGACCGCGGCAGCGGACGCAGTTTCGTGCGGCGCCGGCGAATCCACTCCTCGATCTGGCGTTCGTACTCATCCGCGGCCATGTCACGGCGACCCGCCGCCAGTCCAGCGGGCGCTCAGCGCGGCGCGGTCCACCGGCGTGCCGCGCAGATAGACCGCCTGGATGCGGCGCGTGTTCGTGATGTCGTCCAGGGGGTTGGCCTCGAGCACGACGAAGTCGGCGCTCTTGCCGGCCTCGACCGTGCCGACGTCGTCCAGCTCGAGCAGCTCCGCCGAGTTCCGCGTGGCCGCGACAAGCGCCTCGTGCGGCGTCATGCCGGACGCCACCATGTCGGCCAGCTCCACGTGCGGGGTCCAGCCTGCATTGCCGTCCGTGCCGAACGCTATCGGCACACCCTCCGCGTTGAGCCGCGCGAGGTTGCGGGCCTGAATGGCGAACCGCTCCTGGACTTCGGGCCGATCCGTGTACTGGGCCTGCAGCGTATCGATTTCGTCGGCAGGAAGCGTCTCGCCCAGCCAGCCGAGATCTTCCGCCACGCCGCGGTTCGGCAGGTTCGGGACCAATACGACATGCGGGCGCTGCCGCCACAGCTCGACGAGCTCATCGTCGACGTCCCGATCCCGCACGCCGTGTGCAAACGCGTCTACCCCGGCCCGCAGGAGTCCCTTCGCATCCTCGAGCGTGAACACGTGTGCCGTGACCCGCAGCCCGTGCCGATGCGCCTCGTCGATGATTGCCGTGTACATCTCGGGCGTCATCTTCTCGTAGCGTCCGCCGCGATCGTCGACCCAGATCTTGACCAGGTCCACCTCGAGGGCCGCGAGCTCGCGCACGGCGGCGCGCCCTTCCTGCACGCTGGTGATCCAGTACGGGAGCTGCGGGCGGCCCGGCTCCGGCCGGGTGATGCCGCGCCCGGCCGTGCGCAAGCGTGCCGCGCCGGGGATGGCTTCGGCGCGCACCTCGAAGGGCGCACCGGGGGCGTCCCAGCCGAGGCTCATTGCCACGCTGACGCCGTAGTACGCCTTGCGTCGCAGGTCCTCGATGAGCGCCTCGCGCTCGCGGCTCAGGTGCACATGCGTGTCGACGAGCGCGGGGATGACCGTCCGACCGCTCAGGTCGACGCGCGCCGCGCCGGCCGGGACCGCCACGTCGCCCGCACGGCCCACGGCCTCGAAGCGCGTGCCGCGGACGACGAACGCGGCGGCCTCGATCGGCTCGCTGCCGTCACCGACAACCAGCCGCGCGCCTTCGTACAACGTCACGTCGGCCTGGGCGGCCGCCGGCGGCGCCACCGGCAGCGCCGCAAGCACGACGAGCGCCACGGCCAGCGTGCCGGTTCGAATCCTCTGCATCAGCCACCTCCCTCGAACGGTTCGGGTGCTGTACTGTGGTATGAACACGCCGGGAATTCAACTGGTTCCAGAATGAGCTTTCCCGACTTGCGCACGTTTCTCGACCGGCTGCGTCGTGACGGCGACCTCGTGGAAGTCGCGGCCCCGGTCGACCCGCACCTCGAGGCGGCCGAGATCCATCGGCGCGTCATCGCCGCGGGCGGCCCGGCGCTGCTCTTCACGAACGTGCAGGGCTCGGCCTTCCGGCTGGTCACCAACTTGTTCGGCACCGCCCGCCGCGCGGAGCTGGCGTTCGGCGAACGGCCGCTGCGGCTGATCCGGCGGCTGGTCGAGCTGGTCGAGACCGTGCTGCCGCCAACGCCGGCCAAGCTGTGGGGGGCACGCGACGTGGGGCTCGAAGTGCTCCGCATCGGCTCGAAGCGGGGCGCGCGGGGACCGGTCACGGAGGTCGTCTCGGACGACGTGCGTCTGGACGTGCTGCCGGCGCTGACGACCTGGCCGGACGACGGCGGCCCGTTCATCACGCTGCCGCTCGTCTACACGGAGCATCCCGACGGGCGCGGCCACAACCTGGGCATGTACCGGCTGCAGATCCACGACCGCCGCACCACCGGCATGCACTGGCAGATCGGCAAGGGCGGCGGCTTCCACTACGCCGTGGCCGAGGCGCGCGGCCGCCCGCTGCCGGTCACCGTGTTTCTGGGCGGGCCGCCGGCGCTGATGCTGGCCGCCATCGCGCCGCTGCCGGAGAACGTGCCCGAGCTGATGCTGGCCTCGCTGATTGCCGGCGAGCGCTTGCGCCTGGTCGAGGGCGCCGGGCCGCACCCCCTGCCGGCAGCGGCCGAGTTCGCGTTCAGCGGCGAGGCGCCCCCGCGCGAGCGTCGGCCGGAGGGTCCCTTCGGCGACCACTACGGCTACTACTCGCTGCGCCACGACTATCCCATCCTGCGGGTCGACAAGGTCGCCCGGCGGCGCGACGCCATCTTCCCGGCCACGGTGGTGGGCAAGCCGCGGCAGGAGGACTTCTTCATCGGCGATCTGCTCCAGGAGCTTCTGTCTCCGCTCTTTCCCCTGGTGATGCCGGCGGTCGAGCGACTCTGGTCCTACGGCGAGACCGGCTACCACTCGCTCTCCGCGGCCGTGGTCAAGCAGCGCTATGCCCGGGAGGCCATAGCGAGCGCGTTCCGAATCCTCGGCGAGGGGCAGCTCTCGCTGACGAAGTTCCTGCTCGTCACGGATCAGCCGGTCGATCTCAAGGACTTCCCGGCCACGCTCGAACACCTGCTGGCGCGGACGCACCCGGAAACCGACCTGTACGTCTTCTCGAACCTGTCGATGGACACGCTCGACTACACGGGGCCGGCGGTCAACCTGGGCTCGAAGGGTGTGTGGCTCGGCCTCGGCGATCCCGTCCGGGCGCTGCCGCGCGAGTTCTCCGCCGCGGAGCTGCCGTCCGGCATCTCGGACGTCCGCGTGTTCTGCGGCGGCTGTCTCGTCGTCGGCGCGCCGGCGGTGGGCCTCGATCCCGAGGCCCCGGCGCGCGTGGCCGCGCACCCGGCGTTCACCGGCTGGCCCCTGATCGTGCTGACGGACGAGCCGGCGCGCGCCGCGCGGAGCCCGATGAACTTCCTGTGGACCACGTTCACGCGCTTCGAGCCCGCCGCCGACATCCACGCCGCCGCGACCCGCGCGGTCCGCAACCATTTGGCCTACACCCCGCCGGTGGTGATCGACGCCCGGCTCAAGCCCGGTTTCCCCCGCGAGGTGGCGTGCCGCGAGGACATCGCGGCGCGGGTGACGCGCCGCTGGCGCGAGTACTTTCCGGGCGGCGGCGTCGAGATGGGCGACAGCGAGGCCGCCCATCTCGACTGAGCACGAGACTGCTTCCCAACGCCGCGCAGTGGTGGTAGCCTCACCCATACGAAGGAGATCTCTCATGCGCAGTTGGACCAGGAACGTTTCGATCGTCAGCGTGGCCATCGCCGCGGCCGTGGCGAGCGCCGTCATCACCGCCACGGTGATGCGGCCGGCAGCCCAGGGCGACGGGACCGCCCGCACCGCGGACGGCAGACCCGACTTCAACGGCATCTGGCAGGCGCTCAACGAGGCGCACTGGGACCTCGAGGCGCACGCGGCGCGGCCCGGGATGGTGACACAGGAGGGCGTCTACCCGTTCGAGTACGCCCGGGTGCCGGCCGCGCCGGTGGTGGCGCTGGGCGCCGCCGGCGGTGTCCCCGCGTCGGTGGGCGTCGTGCAGGGTGACGGGAGGATTCCGTACACGGAGGAAGCCGCCCGGATCAAGGCGGAGAACGAAGCCAACTGGATCGACCGCGACCCGGAGCTCAAGTGCTATCTGCCGGGCATACCACGCGCGATGTACATGCCCTACCCGTTCCAGATCATTCAGAGCACGAACAAGATCCAGATGGCCTACGCGTTCACCAGCACCGCGCGGACCATCCACCTCGACGAGGTCGAGCCGCCCCCCGACGACACCTACATGGGACATTCGGTCGGGCGCTGGGAAGGCGACACACTGGTGGTCGACGTCACGCACTTCAACGGCAAGAACTGGTTCGACCGGGCCGGCAACTTCCACAGCATCGACCTGCGTCTGGAGGAGCGGTTCACGCCGATCTCGTCCGACGCCATCCAGTACGACGTGACGATCACGGATCCGAACACCTTCACGGAGCCCTGGCAGATCTCGATGCCGCTCTACAAGCGGCTGGAGCCGAATGCCCAGTTGCTCGAGTACCGCTGCATCGAATTCGTCGAGGAGTTCCTCTATGGGCACGTGCGCAAGGAGCCGCTGGTCACGCGCTGGGAGGGCGAGACCATGATCGTGGACATCACACGCAAGGTGCCCGAGGGCAACGCATTCTACGATTGGTACCGCAAGTAGCGAGAGGATGAAACCATGCGCAGCAAGCTGATTGTCGGCACCCTCGGAGCAGGTCTGTTGCTGGCGGCGTTCGCAACGCCGGCCGCGGCACATCACGCCTTCGCGGCCGAGTTCGACGCCAACCGTCCCGTCAACTTCTCCGGCACCGTCACCCGGATGGAGTGGGTCAACCCCCACGTCTGGATCCACATCGACGTCGAGATGGAAGACGGGTCGACCCAGAGCTGGGCGTTCGAGGGCGGGACACCGAACGTGCTGTTCCGGCGCGGCTTCACCAAGGAGTCGCTGTTGCCGGGGACCGAGATCCACGTCGACGGCTACCAGGCCAAGGACGGCACGAACCGCGCCAACGGCCGCGACATCACCTTCCCCGACGGCACGAAGCTGTTCCTCGGCTCGTCCGGCACCGGGGCCCCCTACGAGCTGCGGCCCGAGAACAACGCGCCGCGGGGCGTGCGATGAGGCAGCGGCTGCTCCGGACGGGGGGTGCGGCGGCGCTGGTCGTCGCCGTCATCGTCCTCCTGCAACTCGCACCGGCCGCAGGGCAGAGTCCGGCGGCCGGCAACGAGGCGGTTGCGGCACCGGCCACCTCCACCCCCTGGGGCGACCCCGACCTGCAGGGCCTGTGGACCACGCGCTACGACACGCCTCTCCAGCGGCCGGCCCAGTTCGCCGACAGGGAGTTCTTCACCGACGAGGAGCGGGTCGCGCTGGATATCGAGCGCACGGCCATCCTCGAACGCGACGCACGGCCCACCGTCGGCAATCCGCTCAGCACCGGCGGCGCCTACAATCGGGCCGTCTTCCTGACGCACAAGGAGACCGGCCGCCGCACGTCCTTGATCGTGGATCCGCCCGACGGGCGCATTCCTCCGCTCACGCCGGAAGCCGCGGCGCGACGGGCAGCCCTGCGCGAGTACCAGCTCGCCCTGCTGCAGGCCACCGACACCTGCAAGGACGAGCTGTCCGGCTGCGCCGGGGGTACCTATGGGCCGCCGTCGCCGCGGCGCGACGAGGTGCCTCCGCTGTATCTGACGGTGAACGTGAACCGCGCCAACGGCCCGGAGGACCGCGGTCTGGGCGAGCGCTGCATGCTGGGTCGTCTGCCCGACTTCGGCGGCGCGGCCGGCTTCGTGTTGCAGGTCGTCCAGTCGCCCGACGCGGTGTCGATCTTCTACGACACCGGCCAGGGACAGGGGTGGCAGCGCGTCATCCCCGTGACCGACCGACCACACCTGCCCTCGGAACTCCGCCAGTGGCGCGGCGACTCGCGCGGGCGCTGGGAAGGCGACACGCTGGTGGTCGACGTCACCAACTTCGGACCCAAGACCGACTTCTTCGGCGCACGCGAGAACCTGCACCTCGTCGAGCGCTGGACGCGTCTCGATGCGGAGACGCTCGAATACGTGGTGACGATCGAGGATCCGACGACGTGGACGCGGCCATGGACCGTGGCGCTGCAACTGGCGCTGCAGGACAACGCCGCGAACCGCATCTACAGGGAACCCCGTTGCCACGAGGGCAACTACGGCATGCCGGGGCTGCTCGCCGGCGCGCGGGCCGACGAGCGGGCGTATGCCGAGGGCCGCGGGCCCCATCCGGCCACCATCTGCTCCGCCGGCTGCGGCGACGGGCTCGACGCGGCGAACCGCGATCCGTTGCGGTAGCCGAACGCGTCGACCACTCATCGCGACGGCGCAGGTGCCCGCCGGGACCTGCGCCGTCCGCGCTTCCCGCCATGCGCGTCCAGGTGCTCCAGCACGTGCCGTTCGAGGGTCCGGGCAGCATTGCCGACTGGCTGGCCGCGCGGCGTGCCGGCGTCGCCTGCACGCGGCTGTTCGCGGGCGACCCACTGCCGCGCGCCGATGCGCTGGATGCCCTGATCGCGATGGGCGGGCCGATGAGCGTCAACGACGAGGACACGCTGGCCTGGCTGCGCCCCGAGAAGCAGCTCGTGCGCGCCGCCGTCGCGCGCGGCATCCCGGTGCTGGGCGTCTGCCTGGGCGCACAGTTGATCGCGAGCGCCCTCGGCGCGCGGGTGTACCCGGGCGCCGAGCGTGAGATCGGCTGGTTCCCGGTCCACGGGGTCCCGCACGCGGCGCCGGGCTTCCGGTTCCCGCCCGAGTTCCTCGCCTTCCACTGGCACGGCGAGACGTTCGACCTGCCGGCCGGCGCCGTCCGCCTGGCCGGCAGCGCCGCCTGCGAGAACCAAGCGTTCCGGATGGGACGCAGCGTCATCGCGCTGCAGTTCCACCTGGAGACGACGCCGGCTGCGGCGGAGGCCCTGATCGAAAACTGCCGGGACGAGCTCGTCCCCGGCCCCTATGTCCAGAGCGAACCGGCGCTGCGCGCCGCCCCCGCTGCCCGCTATACCGCAACCAACCGCTTGATGGAGCGGGTGCTGGCGGATCTGCTCGCCTGAACCAGCGGCCCCGACCACCGTCGTCGCCGTCGGTGACGACGGTGTAGGCTGGTGCATGAGCAACGCACCGACCGCAATCGCCAACCTCCTCTACACGTACGCGCGCCTGGTCGACAGCGGAGACTATGCCGGCATCGGCAGGCTCTTCGCCCATGCGCGGCTCACCGCCGAGCACAGCGACATGGACGTGCGGGGCGCGGAGGCCATCGCGGCCCACTACGCGCGGACGACGAGGCTGTATCCGGACACGCGCACGCCGAAGACCAAGCACGTGATGACCAACCCCATCATCGACGTGGACGAGGAAGCCGGCACGGCCACGTGCGACGCCTGCTACACCGTATTCCAGGCCACCGAGGCGCTGCCGCTCCAGCCCATCATCACAGGCCGCTACGAGGACCGGTTCGAGCGTGTCGACGGCCGCTGGCGCTACACGGAGAAGAAGTTCTTCGTCGACCAGGTGGGCGACCTGAGCCAGCATCTGTTGCCGGGAACCGCCGTGCAGGACGGGTAGCAGCGCCACGAGCTGCACGCCCTCGGACGGCACGACGCGCCCGCGCCCGTCACGGTGCCGGCGTCAGGATGGCGAGGACGAGCAGCCGCCCCGTCCCGGTGTTGCGGATGCCGTGGGGCACGCCCTCCGGGGCGACCAGCAGGACGCCGGCCTCCATCGGGACCGTCTCGCCCGCGAGCAGGAAGAGGCCTTCGCCCTCGATGACGTGGTAGACCTTGTCCATGCCCTCGTGCGTGTGCAGGGCATGCTGCTGGCCGGGCTCGAACGCGTTCAGACCGACCAGCACGCGCTCGGAACGAAAGAGGGTGCTCTTGCCCATGCGGTCCGGGGCGTAGACGGCGTGGTCGCGGGGACGGATAGCGGCAGGATGCTCCATGGACTCGGGCCTCCGCGGGAGCCTGCGCCACTCCCGCCACTCGGCACTATACTGGACGCGGCTATCGATCCTATCAACCGGGATGGAACACATGCTGACCAGGCCTTGCAACCGGTTTCTGCTGCACGCCGGCCTCGCCGGCGCCGTGCTGGTGTCGTTGCCGGCGACCGCGGCGGCCCAACGGGGCGCATCCGGCCCGCCGGAGCACGCGGCCGTCGAGCCCGTCAACGACCGACCGAACCCGTACGAGACCATCCGGAACTGGGGCACGCTTCCCGACGGGCGCAGCTGGGGCTCGGTGAGCGCCGTCAACGTCGACATCGACGGCGTGCACATCTGGGCCGGCGACCGGTGCGGCGTCAACTCGTGCGCCGAATCCGACCTCGACCCCATCGTCAAGCTCGATGCGGACGGCAACGTCGTGCAGGCCTTCGGCGGCGGACTCATCCACTGGCCGCACGGCATCGACGTCGATCGGGAAGGCAACGTCTGGGTGGCCGACGCCGTGAGCGCTGCCGACCTGGGAGAGAATCCCACCACGTCGGGCCGGGGACACACGGTGATCAAGTTCAGCCCCGAGGGCGAGGTGCTCCTGACCCTGGGCACGCCTGGTGAGGCCGGCGACCCGCCCACCCGCCTCACCCAGCCCAGCGACGTGCAGATTGCTCCGGACGGGAGCATCTTCGTGGCCGAGGCGCACGGCGCGCAGTTTCTCGATGAGCCCGGCGCAGCCGGCACGGGACCGCCGGGCATCGGGCGCATCTCGAAGTTCGCTCCCGACGGGACCTTCATCGCGAGCTGGGGCTCGTGGGGCTACGGCGACGGGCAGTTCCGGGGCCCGCACTCGTTCGCCATGGACTCGCAGGGGCGGTTGTTCGTCGCTGATCGCGGCAACCGGCGGATCCAGCTCTTCGACCAGGAGGGCACGCACCTCGACACCTGGTACCAGTTCAGTCGCAACAGCGGGATCTTCATCGACGCGAACGACGTGCTCTACGCCGTCGACTCCGAGTCCGACGACAACTACAACCCCGGCTGGACGAAGGGGCTCCGGGTCGGCAGCGCCCGCACGGGCGAGGTGCTGTACTTCATCCCGGCGCACGAATCCGAGCGGCCCTCGGGGATGGGCGGCGTCGGCTCCATCGGCGAAGGCGTGACCGCCGACGCGGCCGGCAACATCATCGTCGGAGAGGTCGGCCCCATCCAGGGACTCACGAAGTTCGTGCGTCCCTAGCAGCCCGGGGTCGCACCGCGGGCGGCCAGCGCCGTCCGATTCAGCGCCGCAGGGGCGCGCGGGACCATCCGGAGGAAAGCCATGCCAAACGAACGGGGCACGACCAGACGGCAACTGCTGAAGGGCGGCGGCGCTGCGCTGGCTGGTCTGGCGGCCGCACGGCCGGCCGCCGGCCAGGGCCTGCGCTCCACGCCCGCAGGACTTGCGCGGGAGCTGATGGCCTACGGACGGCGCTCCCGGTTCGTCGGGACCGCGCGCATCACGCTGGACAACAAGGTCAACATGCAGATGCACGGCGACCCGAACGGGTTCGACGCCCTCACGCCGCTCGGCGAGCAGATGGGCATCATCACGCCGGCGCCGCTGCACTTCATCTCGTCCCACGGCGACCCGCCGCCCGACATCGACCCGGCGCGGCACCGGCTGATGATTCACGGCCTGGTCGAGCGGCCGCTCGTCTTCACGCTGGAGGAACTCAGGCGGCTGCCGTCAGTTTCGCGTATCCACTACATCGAATGCCTCGCCAACCGGCCGCGGCCCGGTGCGGAGCAGACGCTCGAGCAGAATCACGGGATGGTCGGCTGCAGCGAGTGGACGGGCGTGCCGCTGGCGCTGCTGCTCGAGGAGGCCGGTGTGCAGGCCGGCGCGCGCTGGGTCATCGGCGAGAGCCTGGGACGGACGCAGCAGGCACGCAGCTTTCCCCTCGGCAAGGCCCTGCTCGGCGACGCGCTGGTGGCCTACGGCCAGAACAGCGAGCCGATCCAGCCCCACAACGGCTATCCGCTGCGACTCGTGCTGCCCGGCTTCGAGGGCAAGTTCCAGTTGAAGTGGCTGCGCGGCATCAAGGTGACGGATGAGCCCTACGTGACCTACTGGGAGCACGGCTCGTTCACGCGCCGGGAACGCACGCCGCTCGGTTCGTACTGGGAGCAGGGGCCGAAATCGGTCATCACGTCTCCCGCCGGCGGCCAGCGCCTCCCGGGCCGCGGCCACCACACCATCGTCGGGTTCGCCTGGTCGGGCAACGGCGCCGTGCGCCGGGTCGAGGTGTCCACGGACGGCGGGCGGACCTGGACGGACGCCGAGCTGGAAGGGCCGGCCCTGCCGATGGCCATGACCCGCTTCAGGCATCCCTGGACGTGGGCGGGCGGCGAGGCCGTGCTGCAGTCGCGCTGCACCGACGAGCGCGGCGACGTGCAGCCCACTGCCGCCGAGTTCGGCGACTTCTGGGGCGAGTACGCGGCGCCCCACGGCAACCAGATTCAGCCCTGGAGGGTCACCGATGTCGGCCAGGTGCTCAATGCGCTGTAGGCCTTTGCGCGGCGGCGCGACACGGACCGTGAGCGGACCGGTTGCGCGCCGGGTGGCGCCGCCGGACGGCAGGCAGCCGGCGGGCCGGCTTGCGGCGGCCGTGTCCCTGGTGGCCGTGCTCCTGGCCGGAGGCGCCGCGACGGCGGCGCAGGGGCTCAACTACGAGCTGGGCCGACCGCCCACGGCAGACGAGCTGCGCCCGCCCGGCGCCGCCATCGGGCCGGACGGGCGGGGACTCCCCCCAGGCAGCGGCACCGCCGCCGAGGGTGCGCTGCTCTACGTGGCGCGGGGCTGCAGCGGATGCCACGGCCCGACCGGCGTCGAGGGCCCCGGCCCGCACCTGGTCGGGCCGCGGGGCGCGGGCAACACGCACTACGACGCGGCCTACGAGGGTGGCAACTGGCAGGGGCGCGGGGTGACGAACTTCATGTTCGCGCCGCAGATCTGGAGCTGGATCAACCAGGGCATGCCGCTCAACCAGCAGGGCTTCCTGACGGCCGACGAGGTCTACAGCCTGACCGCGTACCTGCTCCACCGCAACGGCATCATCGAGGAGGACGACGTCCTCGACGCCGACAGCCTGCCCCGGGTCCGCATGCCGGCGCGGGGGACCTTTGCGTATACGCCGGACCACCCCGCGTTCGCGGCGTGGACGCCGGGCATGCCGCGGAGGCGGATTCCGTGAGCGCCGTCCGCCGGCACGGGGCGCTGCTGCTGATGCCGGTAGCGCTGCTGCTGGCGGCGGCAACCGCCGGCGGGGCGGCACAGGCGCCGGCCCGGACGCCCGGCATCAGCGGCATGCCGCTCGGCGTGCCGTTGCTGTGCCGCGAGCCGACCGTGACGAGCGTCGCGCGCGGCACGTGGTCCGACGCGCGGACGTGGTCGACCGGCGCCGTGCCCGGCGCGGACGACCGGGTCGCCGTCGCAGCCGGCCACGACGTGACCTACGACATCGTCGGCGACGCAGCCGTGGCCTGCGTCGAGGTGGAAGGTCGTCTGGCGTTCGCCCGCGACCGCAACACGCGCCTGAAGGTCGGCACCGTCATCGTGCTCGCGGACGGTCGACTGGAGATCGGGAGCGCCGCCGCGCCGGTCGCTGCCGAGGCAACGGCCGAGCTGATCATCGCCGATCGGCCGATCGATCCGGCGGTCGATCCGGACCAGGTCGGGAACGGGCTGGTCGCCCTGGGCGCGGTGACCATGCACGGCGCGGTAAAGGCGCCGACTTTCGTCCGCCTCGGCCGCGCGCCGCGGGCCGGCGATACGACCCTGACGCTGGCGGCGCCCGTCGCGGGCTGGCGGGCCGGCGACCGCATCGTGCTGCCCGACACCCGGCAACTGCGTCTCGGCGGCGGTGGCCGCCGCGGCCGGTCGCAGACCGAAACGGTGCAGGTCGCCGCGGTGGCCGGCGCGGAAGTCACGCTGGCGGCGCCGCTGCGGTACGACCATGCGGGCGCGCGCGACGGCGGCGGCGCGCTCGCCTTCCTGCCCCACGCCGGGAACCTAAGCCGCAACGTGATCGTGCGCTCCGAGAATCCGCGGGGGACCCGCGGCCACACTATGTTCCTCTCGCGTGCAGAGGTGGACCTGCGCTACGCCGCGTTCGTGGAGCTCGGACGCACGCGCAACGGCGGGGTCGACAGCACGCGGCTCGACACACGCGGGCGCGCGCGACGCATCGGCACCAATCAGCTCGGCCGCTACGCCGTCCACTTCCACCACGCGTTCGGCCCGCGGACAGCGCCGCCGAACGGCTACCAGTTCACGCTCATCGGCAACGCCGTGGACGGCGCGCCGAAGTGGGGCATCACGATCCATCGCAGCCACCACGGGCTCATCCGCGACAACGTGGTCCACGACACCCGCGGCGCGGGCATCGCCACCGAGGACGGCAGCGAGAGTTTCAACGTCTTCGACCACAACTTCTCGGTGCGCTCGGCCGGCCGCAGCGCGTCGCCGCTCGGCGCGGGCTACGGCGGCTCGCTGCCGGGCATCGGCGTCGAGGGCGCCGGCTTCTGGTTCCGGGGGCCGAACAACTACATCCGCAACAACGTCGCCGCCGATGCCCGCACCTACGGTTTCGGCCTGCCGGCGGCGCTCGGCAGCGTGCGCGTGCCCGCCTTCCAGGGCGCCGACACGAGCCGGCCGGGCGAGGCGGTGCTGACCGACATGACCAACGGCGCGTTGCTGGAGTTCGCGAACAACGAGGCGTACGGCGCCCTGGAGACGGGGCTGGAGACCATCTGGAACGGCACCGTCTCGGGCCTGACGGTCTGGCATGCGTCACTGCACGGCGTGGCGGGTATCCCGCCCGAGCAGCTGGTGCTGGACGGCGTGACCGTGCGCGGCGACCCGGCGGCGCTCGGGGAGGCGGCGGAGGCGCCCGTGGGCGTGTCCATCGCGAACTACCTCTCGCGCCACGTCACCGTCGCGAACGCCGACGTCCAGGGCATGCGCGTGGGTGTGCACAGCCCGTTCTTCTACAACCAGACGCCGGAGCCGGGCCGCGGCGCGGGCGCCCTGGTGGTCGAGGACGGCTACTTCCGCAACCACGTGGACTTGAGCATCGCGACGGCCTACGCGACGGACGCGGCGGGCGGCGCGCCGCTCAAGCGGGCCGAGGTGCGGGGCGCGGTGTTCGAGCCGCTCGGCACACCGCCGGGCGCCACCTGGCCGCGCGAGTCGATCTCGGCAAACTACGAGATGCGGCCGGGCGATGCCCAACCGCGCGACCCCATTTTCGTCTACGACTACAACGATCAGGCCGGCGACGACTTCGCGGTGTACTACTCGCACGAGGCACCGGAGGCCGCGGCGCCGTGCCACGAGGTGCGGCCGGATATCGGCGGCTGGGTCTGTCGCTAGATTTGGATGAGCCGCGGCGCAAAACCGGGGGTGATAGATGCGTTTCAGAGACTGGATGGTCACGGTCGTGCTGGGATTCGGGCTGCTCGTGCAACCGGGCGTCGTCGCGGTGGCCGGCGGGCAGGGCACGCCGGAGTCGACGACGCCGGCGCGCATCGTGACCCTCGACATCACCAGCCGGGAGGCCGCGTTCGGAGGCCGGTCGTTCGGTGACGTCGGCGAGTACGAGATCCTGCTCGGCACCGCCACGGCCGTGGCAGACCCAGAGGCCGCGCTCGACGCCGGCATCGTGGATCTCGACCGGGCACCGCGCAACGCGGACGGGCTGGTCGAGTACACCTTCGAGGTGGACATCCTCAAGCCCGTGGACATCACCAAGGGCAACGGCACGCTGGTCTACGAGGTCAACAACCGCGGGCGCAACATCGTGTTCGGCTATTTCCACGAAGCCGGGCGCGGCTACGAGGCCGAGCACGCCGGCAACGGCTTCCTCATGGACCAGGGCTACACCTACGTGTCGAGCGGCTGGCTGCACGGCGCACCGGGCGCGGGCAGCCCGCGGCCCGTGCTGGCCGACCTGCCGCCGGCCACGGACGGCGGGCGGACCATCACCGGCCGCTCGATGGAGGAGTGGCAGGACCCGGCCAGCGCCACGTTCGGACGGCTCACGTATCCGGCCGCCACGCTGGACCAGTCGCAGGCCACATTGACGCACCGCCAGCGGCAGGACGACCCGCGGCAGACGCTGCCGGCCGACCAGTGGCGCTACGTGGACGACACGACCGTGGCGTTCACGCCGCCCGCTGGCACCGACGCCGGCACCATCTACGAATTCGTGTACGAGGCGCGCGATCCCCGCGTGATGGGCCTCGGGTTCGCCGCCGTCCGCGACTTCGTCTCCTTTGCGCGCTACAGCCCGGCGGACGGCCGGGGCACGCCGAACCCCCTCTTCGTCGACGGCGAGCCGGTGCTGGAGCACGTGGTGGCCGTGGGATCGTCGCAGAGCGGGCGCATGATCCGCGACTTCATCTACCAGGGCTTCAACGCGGACGCGGCCGGTCGGCGCGTGTGGGACGGGGCGACCCCCTACGTCGGCGGCGCGCGGCGGACGTTCGTCAACGCCCGCTTCGCCCAGACCGGCCGCTACACGCGCCAGCACGAGGACCACAACTACCCGATGGACGAGTTCCCGTTCACCTGGGGCGTGACGACCGATCCGCTGACCGGCCGGACCGACGGCCTGCTGGCCCGCTGCACGGCCTCAGGCACCTGTCCGAACGTCATCCAGGTCGACGCCGACTCGGAGTACTACGGCGCCCACGCGTCGCTCATTCTGACGCGCACGACCGGCGAGCCGCTGGCACTGCCGTCCAACGTGCGTTACTGGATGCTGGCCCTGGCGCATCTGCAGGGCGACGCCGGCTGCCGCGACCCGGGCAACCCCGTCTCACCCTGGCCGTACTACCGGGCCGCCTTCGACGCAACGGTCAGGTGGGTGCGCGACGGCGTGGCCCCGCCCGCGTCCGCCGCGCCGTCAGTGGCCGACGGCACGGCCGTCACCGTCGCCGAGCAGGGCCGGCAGTATCCGACGATCCCCGACCGGCCGTACAACGCCGCGATCAGCAAGCTGGGCGTGCGCGACTTCTCCGTCTGGCCGCCGCGGGAGAGCGCCAAGCAGTACCCGCTGTTCGTGCCCGCCCTCGACCGGGACGGCAACGTCGTGGCCGGCGTCATGACGCCGGAGGTGGCGGTGCCGCTCGCCACCATGGGCAAGGCCGTGCGGGCCGTGGGCTTCGCCGAGGGCGACCTGTGCGGAGTGAACGGCTCGACGATTCCGTTCCCCCGGACGCAGGCCGAGCGGCTGGCGCACGGCGACTCACGTCTCTCGCTAGAGGAACGCTATCCGGGCGGCCAGGCCGAGTACTCGGCACGCTACGGCGCGGCCGTGGACGCCCTGGTCGCCGCGCGCTACCTGCTGCCCGCCGACGGGGAACAGCTGAAGGCCGCGGCCGCCACGGCCCTGACCGCCGCGGCGACCGCGCCGACGGGCGGCCAGTAGTTGGCGCGGTCCGCCGCAGGCAGGAGTCACCCCGCTGCGGCGGACCGCGCGGCGCACGCGGCGGGCGGCGCATCCGGCCGAGCGTCCCTGTCCGGGCACAGGCGGCCGGCAGCCTCAGAACGCCCCGACGGCGGCCCCGATGCCCAGGCCGACGAGGGTACCTACTCCTGCGTACGGAAAGACGACGCGGGGACAGTTGCGACCACCCTCGTTGTGGCAGTGAGACAGGCCGGGAAGCGCACCGATGCCGGCGCCGATGCCAGCGCCGATGAGCGCGCTGCGCAGCAGGTTCCGGCGCCGCTGCACGCGCGGCTCGCTGCCGCCGAGGAGGATCCGTCCGCCCAGAAATGGGGTCGGTACCGGCCGGGGCTCGAACGTCGCTCGTGCCGCGATGGGCGGGACGGGTTCAGCGCCCGGGCGCTCCGCCGCAGGCCGTTCCTCGTGCGTGGCGGCGGGCAATACGATGCCCTCCTGCGCGGCGGCGTCGACCGGCTCGCCGAACATCGCGACCGCGCCGACGGCAAGTGTGACCGCGAGGGACCGTGCTCGTATCCGCATCATGATGCACCTCCTATGGACAGCGTGGCTTGTGTCCTCACGTGCGGAGTAATGCGTCAAGCAGCGGAGAATCGGCTCACGCGGGCGGGAGGCGGCGGCGGCCCCGGCGGCGGAGGCCGCCGAGGCACACCGCTGACCACGGGCAGACGGAGGCTGCAGCGGCAGCGAGGGGCAAGTGCCCGGACCGCGTTCAGGGCAGGCTGAGCGCCACCAGCTCGGACGTCTCGCCGCTGCCGGTCGCGACGACGACGTACTGCTTCCCCTCGTGGAGATACGTCATCGGCGCCGCCGCCGAGCGCCCGTCGAGTAGGAAGGTGCGCAGGAGCGTGCCGTCGGCCTTGTCGAAGGCGTACAGGAGCTGGCGGTCAGCCTCCGGATCGCCCCAGCGGTCCGGGGTGCGGCCCTTGGTCATCGTGCCGAACACCAGCGACTTCGTGACCAGCACGCTGGTGGTCATCGCCGGATTGCCCAGCGGCGGCAGGTCGAGATCCTGCAGCAGCGGGTGGTTGCGGGGGCCGTTCCCCAGTGGCGACGTCCAGACGATGTCGCCGCGGCTCATGTCGATGGCGGTCATCCGCGAGTAGGGCGGCTTGAACAGCGGCAGGCCGTCCAGCGTCAGCGACTCGCGGATGCCGCGCCCGCGGTCCTGGACGTAGCCCAGGTTGGTCTGCTCGGGGTCGCCGGGCAGCAGCCGGTACATAGTGGGCTCGGTCCGCGAGGGCACGTAGAGCACCGACGTCTCCGGATCGAAGCCCGCACCGCCCCAGTTGGCGCCGCCGAGCAGTCCGGGCAGGAAGATGGTGCCCTTCTCCGAGGGCGGCGTGAACAGCGGGCCGTACTCGAACTGCCGGAGCTGCGCCAGCGCCCGCTGCCGCAGCGCCGGCGTGAAGTCGAGCAGGTTGTCCTCGGTGGTGCCCTGCAGGTCGAACGCCGGCGGCTTCGTGGGAAACGGCTGCGTCGGCGCCGTCCGCTCGCCCGGCACGGTCGACTGCGGCACGGGCCGCTCCTCGATCGGCCACACCGGCTCGCCGGTGGCCCGGTCGAAGACGTAGGTGAACGCCTGCTTGCTCACCTGGATGACCGCCGCGATCTGTCGGCCGTCCACCGTGATGTCGGCCAGGATGGGCCGCGTCGGGAAGTCGTAGTCCCACACGCCGTGGTGCACCGCTTGGAAGTGCCAGATGCGTTCGCCGGTCCGCGCGTCGACGCATACCAGGCTCTCGGCGTACAGGTTGTCGCCGGGCCGGTTGCCGCCGTACTCGTTGTGGGTGGGCGTGGACGTCGGCAGGTAGACGTAGTCGAGCTCGGGATCGTACGCCATCCCGTTCCACACGTTGGCGTTGCCGGTGTACGCGGCCGACCCGTCGAGCCAGGTCTCGTAGCCGGCCTCGTACTCGCGGGGGATGGTGTGGAAGGTCCACAGCTTGCGGCCCGTTCTCACGTCGTACGCCTGCACGTCGCCCGGCGGCATCTCCTTCGTGCGGAATCCGTCGGCGATTGCCGTCCCGACCACTGCGACGTCGCCGGCGACGAGCACGCGGCGGGCGGCGAAGTTCGTCCCGCGCACGGCGTCGCGGATGCCGACCATGATGTCGACCTTGCCGTCGATGCCGAAGTTCGGGTCGGGTTCGCCGGTGCGGGTGTCGATCGACAGTAGGCGCGCATCGTTGGTGCCCAGCAGCAGGCGCCGCTCCGTGCCGTCGGTCCAGTAGGCCAGGCCGCGGTGGAGGAAGCCGACGTTGGCCGGCCGGCCGGCGCCGTAGGCGCGCGGGTCGTGGACCCACAAGGTCGCGCCCGAGCCCGGGTCGAGCGCGGCAATCAGGCCCAGCGGCGTCACGGTGTACAGGACGCCGTCGATCAGCAGCGGCGTGTCCTCGTAACGCCCCCCGCGCCAGGCGGGATTGGACGCCTGCAGCTCGCGGTCGGCAGTCGCCCAGCGCCACGCCACCTCGACCTCGCCGATGTTCCCGCCGGTGATCTGGTCGAGCGGGGAGTACTTCATGCCCTCGCGGTTGCCCGCGAAGTCCGGCCACTCTCCGTCCTGCGTGCCGCGCTGCGCCGCTGCCGGCGAAGCCATCAACAGGGCGGCACCGAGGACGACGGCCAACCCTCTCGACCTGCCAAACTTGTTCAACCTGTCCGACCTGCCCGGATACGCACCTGCGTGCTGTCTTTGCAACATGCCTCCTCGTGAACCTCCCCAATATCTCACAGCCGGCCGGGTCGCTGCACCCCGCCTCACGGGGCCGCGCCGCCGGGCCCGTTCCGCGCAACGGCCTCGCAAGCCGCGTCGTCACCCCCCTCGCAGGCCTGCCGGCAGCCGTCGGCGAAGCCCTGCGCGCACGCGCGGCGGTAGATCGCCAGCGGCGGCAGTCCCGCGGGCAGCGGGCGGCGGCCCGCCCGGACCACGATCTCGTAGTCGGCGAGCGTGGGCGGCTCGCGGGCGACTGCGGCGGTCCCGGCGCGGTCGAGGTTGGTGCAGCCGGCCGCGGAGCCGAGGTCACAGGCCCGGCGGAACGCGTCGGCCGCCGGCGCGGGGCGCAGCGCCGGCTGCAGCAGCAGGCCGTACTCGTTGCAGGCCCAGCCGGAGCCGTTGTTGCAGAAGGCCGAGACCAGCACCCCGAAGTGCCGGCAGCCGTTCGGCAGGTCCGCGGCGCAAGCCTGCCGCCAGAACGTCACCTGCGCGCCGCGGTGCGTGTCACCCACGCCCTGCGCCGCGCTCAGCGCGACGAAGACGACCGTCCACACCCCGACCCACGCGGCGTTGCGCCGCGTGCCCGCCAGGCCGCGCCACCAGGCAGCCGGGTCGATCCGCCGCAGCACCGTGCGGCTCAGCCGGTCGATGACCTGGATCATCAGGTTCAGCAGCGGCACGGCGAGCAGCTTGTCGTAGAACCGCGGCTGTCCGAGCGCGCCCAGCACGCCGTAGAGGACGATGACGCTCAGGCCGTACGCCACGCCGAACAGCAGGCGGCCCAGCTCGGTGCGCGGCGCGGTCGACGGGTCGGTGAAGAGCAGGTGCATCCCGAGGAAGACCGCGATCGGGATGTACGCGTCGATGAAGTAGTACGTGCCGGCGCTCGCGAAGTAGACCAGGCCGAACAGGTATGTCGTCGCCACTGCCGCCACCGTCATGGTCGCGACGCCGAACAGGAGCTGGACCGGCAGGCTGACCAGGAAGATTGCCAGGTAGATCTGCGGCGCGCGGTTGAGGGTGGTGGCAATCTCCTGGCCCCAGGTCAGGCTGGTGGTGCCGGTGAGGATGAGCCCCAGCGAAAACAGCCCCAGCGGGAACGACGAGGGGTTGAAGATGTGCACGTGCCGCCCGTCCTTGTTCCAGCGGACGAGCTCCTTGGCCGCGAACCCCACGGCGATCAGGAGGAACTGGAAGTAGAACCAGTCGGGCCGGAACCAGAGGAACAGGTTGATGCTGAAGATCACCGGCACGGGCGCGAAGCCGATGGTGTACGTGCCGCGCCGCGACCACGACAGCAGCAGGTCGAACGCGTACGCGAACAGGAGCTGCGCGAGGAGCAGATGCGCCGCGTCGTACACCTCGCGCCAGTACCAGCCCCAGTAGAGCAGGATCGTCCCCTGCGCGCAGGCCTGCACGTAGTGCTGCCGCCGCAGCACCACCCCGGCGCGCACGTCCGGTCGGCGCCAGACGAGCAGCGCGTGCCAGGCGCCCAGCGCACCGGCGGCCCAGAGCAGGGTCGCCGCCAGTGCGGCGTGGCCCCGGACCACCGGCAGCAGGCTCAGCGCAGCCAGCGCCGCGCTGAACGCCAGGGGCACGAGCCGGACCAGCCGGGACGGGCCCGCGGTCGGTGTCAGCTCGGCCACGCGCAGCGGCCCGGGTGCGGCGCGCGCGGGCTGCGATGACGGTGCGACGTCAGTCCGAGGCATCCGCGCCCGGTCCGGCGTGTTACGCGGCACAGGTCGACGGCGGGGCGAGCACCAGGTGGTCGGTGTTCAGCCTGGAGCCCAGCCGGGCGGCCTGCCTGCCGAACTCGGAAGGGGTGAGGCCCTTCGGTTGTGCCGTTTCGAGCAGGTTGTACTGGGCAACGCAACCCGTCAGCAGCTCGTCGCGGGCAACGAATCGCAGCAGCGCAGGGACGCCCGTCTCGACGTCGACCTTGACCTTCGCGCCCGCCCCGCCGAACAGGAGAGCCATCGGCAGAGCCATCGCCCCCTCCGGCGCCAGTTCCCGGCGCAGTTCGTCGATCCATCCGAGACCCTTGTGCGTGTCTTCGACGAAATCGAGGCACGCCGCCAGTCGATTCGCCGGCAGCAGGTCGACGTAGTCGCCGAACAGAAACCGCTCACGATTGTCGCCCAGAATGAACTGTCTGGCGACCCGCCGAACCTGGTCTTTGTAGAACTGACCGTCTTTCTCCAGCTGCCTCTCCGCCATGCCCGGCTCTCCCAGTTCGGCCAGGCAGGTCGCCCGCGCCAGCGATGAGAAGAAGAAGTACTGCTCGCAACCGAGCGCGGTCTCCAGCGTGTCTGCCTTGGCCAACAACTTCTCGTACTTCATCTTCAGCAGCGATAGCGTCTCTTTGGCCGAGAGCAGCGTGTAGGTCTTGTTTCCGGGTTCCTCGAATTCCGGAGCGTCGGCCAGGTTTTTCAGCGCGGTTTCCAGCTCGGCCTTTTCCTTCAGCTCCAGGAATTCCTTGATGGCCTTCACGTCACTGGCTACGCCGTCGAGCTTGGCGTTCAGCTCGGACAGCTTGTGGAAGAGGAACGCGAACCCCATGACGCCCACCGAGAGGTTCAGCCCGCCAGCCAGCGTCATGGTGCTCTGTGCCGCCGCCAGCAGGGGATTCACGATCCCGGACGCGACGGTGGGATCCGCCGACACCGGCAGGAGGTGGCGCACGATCTGACCGGCGTGTACCGTGTCGGGAGCCCAGCGGATGACGCCGCCGGACTGGCGGTACTGCCCGGCGTGCAGGCCGGTAACCACGTCCGAGGGGACCGCGTTCGTGACCGTCCAGCCGGCAAGCGTCTCGGTCATGGAGTTCTCCGTGCGCCCCGGCGGCGCCGCCGGTCAGTCCGCGGCGATGCAGTACAGATGCTCGCCGCCGCGCAGGTACAGCTCGCCGCCCGCGGCCGCCGGCGAGGCGTCGAAGCCGTCGTCGAGCAGGTTCGCCGCGAGTACCTCGAACGTGGGCCCGGCCGCGATGACGACGGTGGTCCCGTCGCGGCTCGGGATGTAGATGCGCCCGCCGGCCGCCACCGGCGAGGCGTACAGGCTGCGGATGCCGGGCAGCCGCTCCGGGCCATAGTGCAGCCGGCCGGAGCGCGCGTCATAGGCCGACAGGATGCCGTTGTTTCCCTTGGTGAAGTAGAGGATGCCGTCGTGCAGCAGCGGCGAGGGCACGTACGGCGTGTCGCGGTCGAGCGACCAGGCGATGGCATCACCGCCGGTGATGTCGCCGGCCGCCGCGCCTAGCCGGACGGCGTCGAGCCGGTTGCCCCGGTAGCCGCTCGTGAGGTAGACGAGGCCGTCGGCGGCCACCGGCGTCGGAATGGCGTTGGTCGTGGCTCCCTCACCGTCCCACAGCAGCTCGCCGGTTTCGAAGTCGTAGCTGCGCACGCGGTTGGTGGCGTTGGTGACCACCTGCGTCCGTCCCGCGTGCTCGACCACCAGCGGCGTCGCCCACGACGTCATCTCGTCGCGCGCGGTCCGCCACCGCTCGCGCCCGGTGCGTTTGTCGAGCGCGGCGATGAACGACTGGCCCTGGTGGTCCCAGTTGACGATGATGCTGTCGCCGTGCAGCGCCGGCGAGGCGCCCTCGCCGAAGCCCATCCGGATGCGCATGTCGCCCAGGTCGCGATCCCACAGCGGGCGGCCCGCCAGGTCGAGGCAGTACAGGCCGGCCGAGCCGAAGAAGGCGCACAGCACCTCGCCGTCGGTGACCGCCGAGGGCGCAGCCCAGCTTCCCGTCTGGTGCCTGCCCTCGTGCGGCGCCGCCTCGCGCACCACGCGCTCCCAGGCGACCGCGCCGGTGCGCCGGTCGATGGCCAGCACGCTGTAGCGCAGCGTCCGCGACGGCGACTCGGTGCCCACGAAGCGCCGCGTGAGGCGCCGGAAGAAGCCGTCGCGGGCGCCGCTGTCCCCGGCCGGCACCGCGGTGGACACGAAGACGTGGTCGCCCCAGACGATCGGCGTCGCCGAACCGTGGCCCGGAATCGCGACCTTCCAGCGCACGTTGCGGGTCTCGCTCCACTCCACCGGAGGGTCGGCCGCGGGTGCCGCGCCCGTCGCCTGCGGACCCCGCCACTGCGGCCAGCCCTCGTCCGCCGCCGCCGCGGCACGGGCCTCCAGCGCCGCCACCGGCACCAGCGCCGCCAGCAGCGCCGCGGCAACCACCCGCCGTCCGGACTTCCAGCTCATCGCCCACCCTCGTCTTGCATCAATACCTCTTGTATCCACCCCGACCGGCCACGCGCCGCGGCGCACGATTATAGTCCGCCCTCCCCGCCGGGCGATGCGTTGACCCCCCGACCGAATTCTGACAGAGTTTGACTCGTATATCTCTCGGGAGGAGGAAGCAGGATGACGAAGCGCAGCGTCCTCATCGGCATGGTGCTCGCCGCGGCGCCGGCCGCCGCCCAGGCGCAGACCGACGCAGCCGAGGTGACCTTCACGAAGGACATCGTGCCGATCCTGCAGCGCTCCTGCCAGGTCTGCCACCGCCAGGGCGAGATGGCACCGATGTCGCTGGTCACCTACCAGGAGGTGCGCCCGTGGGCCCGGTCGATCAGGAACCGGGTGGTGAACCGCGAGATGCCGCCCTGGCACATCGACAAGAACATCGGGATCCAGTCGTTCAAGGACGACCCGTCGCTCAGCGACGAGGAGATCGCGCTGGTGGCGGCGTGGGTCGACAACGGCGCGCCGCGGGGCAATCCGGCCGACCTGCCGCCGCCGGTCGACTTCCCGGACGCGTCCGAGTGGCAGATCGGCGAGCCCGATCTGGTGGTGCGGTACCCGGCGTACCGGGTCCCCGCGGAGGGGCCGGACCTGTTCGGGGCTCTCTACACCGAGCTCGACCTCGACGAAGACCGCTACATCCGCGCCATCCAGACCCGTCCGGCCGACGACCCGTCGCGGCGCGTCGTCCACCACGCCCTCTCGTTCGCCGTGCATCCCGACGAAGAGCAGATGCGCATCGCGGGGGACGACGACGTGCCGGCGGCGCAGTTCCTCGTGGAGTACGCGTCGGGCAAGAACGGGGAGATCTATCCCGACGACTCGGGCCTGCTGCTCGAGGCCGGCCGCAAGCTGCGTCTGGACTATCACCTCCACTCCGTGGGCGAGGACGTCGACGCGCTGGTCGAGCTGGGCCTCGTGTTCCACCCGCAGGGGCACGTGCCGCGGCACATCCGCTGGTCGAAGCAGCTCGGCATCAACAACCGCCTGCTGGACATCCCGCCCGGCAAGGTCGTGCGCACCGACAGCTACGCGGTGCTGGCCAAGGCAGCGCGCCTCACCGCATTCCAGCCCCACATGCACATGCTGGGCACCTACCAGTGCCTCGAGCTCATCTACCCCTGGCCCGGCTGGACGGCGCAGACCGAGACGGTGAGCTGCGCGAACTTCGACTACAACTGGCATCTCGTCTACAACTACGAGGACGACGTGGCGCCGATCGTGCCGGCCGGCACGATCCTGCACATCATCAGTTGGCACGACAACACGGAAGGCAACCGCGCCAATCCGGATCCGCGGAACTGGACCGGCGACGGCGGTCGGACGATAGACGAGATGGGCTTCGCCTGGATCGGCTGGTACGACCTGACGGACGAGGAGTACGAGGCGGAGCTGGCCGCGCGCCAGGCTCGCCAGGAAGCCGCGGCCACGAATCAGCAGCAGTAGCAATCCCCGGTCCGGCAGCCATGACCGCCCTGTGCCGCGCCGCTTTCGCCGCGCTCCTGGCGCTGCTGCCCGCCGCGACGGCCGGCGCCGAGGTCATCCACCTCGCCATCACCGCGCGCGAGGCGTTCGCCGCCGATGTGCCGGGGAAAATCGGGCCGTACGAACGCCTGCGCGGGCGGGTCGTCTACGCGCTCGATCCGGCGCACGACGCCAATCGCCGCATCGTCGACCTGGCGGCAGCCACGCCGAACGAGCAGGGACGGGTCGAGTTCTACGCGGACCTCGAGATCCTCGTCCCGGTCGATCGCGCGCTGGCGCAGCCGACGGTGCTGTACGTCGTCAACAACCGCGGGCGGCTGACCTGGGGGGCCGATCCGTTCCTGCTCGCCCGTGGCTACGTCACGGTTTCGAGCGGCTGGATTGCCGAGGTGCCGCCGTCGTCCGGGCGGCTCCGGCTGGAAGCGCCGGTGGCCTACGACGACGACGGCGTGAACGTCGTCGGGACGGTGCGGGCCGAATTCGTCACCGACCGGCCGACGGACCGCCTCCCGGTCTCGAACCAGCTCAGCTACGAGCCGCTGGCCAGCCGGCTGCCCGCCGCGACGCTGACCCGGCGGCTGCGCGAGAAGGACCCGCCGCAGCCGATTGCACGCGACCGCTGGCGCCTGCTGGTCACGCAGGGGCCGCGCGAGGAGAGCAGCGGTCTCGTCGAGCTCGAGGTGGCGCTCGACGACGGCTTCGAGCCGGGCGTCATCTACGAGGTCATCTACGATGCGCGCGGCGCGGTGGTGCAGGGCACGGGTTTCGCGGCGATCCGCGACCTGGTCTCGTTGCTCAAGCACGACGAGTCGACCAGGAACCCGCTGCGCGGCGCGGACGGGCGGCCGCTCGCGGCCCGTGTCATCGCCCATGGCCGATCGCAGAGCGGACGGGCGATCCGCATGTTCCTGCACGAGGGCTTCAACGCCGACGAGCAGGGGCGGCAGGTCTTCGACGGGGTGCTGCCGACCATCGCGGGGGGCGGACAGGGGTTCTTCAACCACCGCTTCGCGTCGCCCACGCGCACGAACACGCAGCACAGCGGGCACCTGTATCCGGCGGACGTCTTCCCGTTCACCTACGGCGAGGAGACCGACCCATTCAGCGGCCGCCGCGACGGCATCCTGCGGCTGGCGCGCGCGACCAACACCGTGCCCAAGGTGCTGCACCTCGACACGGCCTCGGAGTACTGGCACCGCAGCGGCTCGCTGGTCGTGACCGACCCGCTGGGGGAACGCGACGCCGTCCTGCCCCCCGAGGTGCGGGTGTACGTGTTCGGCGGCACGCAGCACAGTCCGGCCGCAGGACCGTCCGGGCGCGGCCAGCTCCAGCCGAGCACCATCCCGTACCAGCCGTTCCAGCAGGCGCTCTTCCTGGCGCTGGACCGCTGGATCACGGATGGCACGCCGCCGCCGCCCAGCGTGCACCCGCGAATTGCCGACGGCACGCTGGTGGGCTGGACGGCGGGCGAGGCGGGCTGGCAGCCGCTGCCCGGCATCGCGTATCCGACGGTCATCCAGCAGCCGGAGCACCTCGACTATGGACCGGCGTTCGCCGACCACCGGCGCATCGAGCGGCATCCGCCGCGCCGCACGGGGCAGGCGTACGGTGTGCGGGTACCGGCGTTGGACGCCGACAACAACGAGCGGGGCGTGCTGCAGTTGCCGCCGGTCGCCGTGCCGCTGGCGACCTACACGGGCTGGAACCTGCGGGCGCCGGCCAGCGGCGCGCCGACCGAGCTCCTGCGGCTGACCGGCGGCACCATCCCGTTCCCGCGCACGACCGCCGAGCGCGTGCGGACGGGCGACCCGCGGCGGGCGATAACGGAGCGCTACGCCGGTTTCGACGACTATCTCGCGCGGTACCTGGCGGCCGCGGACGCGCTGGTCGCGGACGGCTACCTGCTGCCCGAGCACCGCGCGGACCTGGAGGCGCTGGCCCGCACCCAAGCGCCACTGTTCGAGAAGCACGAGTCTGCGCCGTAGACCCGGGAGGAGAAACGTCATGCGAATCTCGACCACCATCGCGCTCGTGGCCGCCCTCGCGGCGACCGCCGTCCCGCCCACGCTGACCGCCCAGGAGCTGCCCCGCACGCCGTGGGGCCACCCCGACCTGCAGGGCATCTGGTCGAACACCACCACCACGCCGCTGCAGCGCCCCGAGGAGCTGGCCGGGCGCACCACGTTGACCGCCGAGGAGCGAGCCGAGCGCGACGCCGAGCGCGCGCGGAACGCCGACCGGCCGCCGCCCCCCGGACAGACGGGCGCCTACAACAGCTTCTGGTTCGAGCGGGGCGTGACCGGCGAGCAGACGTCGCTCGTCGTCGATCCGCCCACCGGACTGCTGCCCCAGCTGACGCCGGCGTCGGCCGCGCGGGCGGCCGCCATCCACGCGGTGCGCTACAGCGATCGGCGCGACTGGACCACCGACTTCCACCTCTACGACCGCTGCATCACGCGCGGGCTGCCGGGCGGCATGATGCCGGGGTTCTACAACCACAACTACAACATCATGCAAACGCCCGACTACGTCGTCATCCAGGTGGAGATGATCCACGACTCGCGGATCATCCCGCTCGACGGGCGACCGCACCTCGATTCGTCCATCCAGCAGTGGCTCGGCAGCTCGCGGGGGCGCTGGGAGGGGGACACGCTGGTGGTCGAGACCACCAACCTGAGCCCCAAGGCGAACGAGCAGCGGGTCGACATGGCCAACGTCGTCTTCGGCATCGGCGAGCACGCGCGCATCGTCGAGCGCTTCACCCGGGTGGCTGACGATTCGCTGGACTACCGGGTGACGGTCGTCGATCCGACCACCTACCAGACCGAGTGGACGGCGGCGATTCCGATGGTGGCCATCGAGGGGCCGCTGTTCGAGTACGCCTGCCACGAGGGGAACTACGCCCTGCGCAACATGCTCAGTGGTGCCCGCGCGGACGAGGCGGCAGCGGCCGCCGCCGCGGAAGGCAAGTGACGCGCGCGACGGCGGCAGAGGCGTTGCGCGCCGGGGCGGTCGCCGGAGCGGTGCTGTTGGCGGCTGCCCCGGTCGCCCGGGCGCAGCCGCCCGCGGCGGCCGAGCCGCTGGCGTTCGTCCCGCATACGATTGCGACGGATTTCGCCGGCGCGTATCAGGCTGTCGCGGCCGATGTGAACGCCGACGGCCGACCGGACGTCATCGGGCTCTCCACCCGGCTGCCCGCGCTCGCCTGGTACGAGAATCCGGGTTGGGAGCGGCACGTGATCGCCACCGGGCTGAACCGGATGATCAACGTCGCGGCCCACGACATCGACGGCGACGGCATCCCGGAGCTGGCGCTCGCGCACGAGTTCTCGAGCACCTACGCCGACAGCACGGGCATCGTCTCGCTGCTCACCCACCGCGGCGATCCGCGGCAGACCTGGTCGATACGGGAGATCGACCGCGTTCCCACGACCCATCGGTTGCGGTGGGCCGACGTCGGCGGCGGCGGGAAGGTGCTCATCAGTGCGCCGCTGATCGGGAACGAGTCGCTGCGGCCCGAGTTCCATGACACGTTGTCGCTCCTGTGGTACCGGCCGGACGACTGGGAGCGGCGACTGCTCACGGACTCGGAGCGGGGCGTCGTGCACGGCATCGGCATCGGTGTCTGGGACCGTCCCGGCCGGGATGCCGTGCTGAGCGCGAGCTTCCTGGGTGTCCACGTGCACGAGTTCGCGAACGGCGGGTGGACCCGGACGCACGTGGCGGCGGGCGATCCGAGCGACTGGCCCGCGAGCGGTGCCAGCGAAGCGCAGGTCGGCCGGCTGGGAACCGAGCGCTTCGTGGCAACCATCGAGCCGTGGCACGGTCACCAGGTGGTGGTCTACCGACAGGCAGCAGCCGGCGCGGTATGGGCGCGCCACGTACTGGACGCGTCGATCGAGGACGGCCACACGGTGGTGGTGGGTGACCTCGACGGCGATGGCCGCGACGAGATCGTTGCCGGCGAGCGGCAGGGCCGGCAGAGCGTCTACCTCTACCGGCTGGGCGCCGACCAGGCAGGCTGGTCGCGGCAGGTGCTCGACGACGGCGACATGGGCGCGAGCGGCTGCGCAATCGCCGACCTGAATCTGGACGGCCGGCCGGACGTCGTCTGCGCCGGCAGCCGCACCGCCAACCTGAAGTGGTACGAGAACGCCGGTCGGTAGGAGTCTCCAGGCCTGCACGCAGGCGATGAGGCGCAGCGGGCTGGCACCAGCGGTCGTGCTGGTGGGGGCCGTCGCCGCCGGGACGGTGCAGGCGCAACCGCCGCCGAGCAGCAGCCGACCGCCTTCAGCCGTTCTCGGCGGACGCACGATCCAGGGTCCGCCGCCGCCGGTTCTCCCCGAGGTCATCCGGCGCGACGCCGCCGGACGTGCCACGGTCCGCGCCGTGGAGTTGGCCCGTCCTCTCGCAGTCGACGGCCGGCTCGACGAAGCCGTCTACGCCGCGGTGGCGCCGTTCAGCGGCTTCATCCAGCAGCTTCCCGACGAAGGCGAGCCGGCGAGCGAGCGGACCGAGGCCTGGGTCTTCTACGACGATGAACATGTCTACGTCGCCGCCCGGTTGTGGGAATCGGTGCCGGAGGCGCAGTGGATTGCCAACACGCTGCAACGCGACTCGACCCAGATCCTCGACAACGACCGCTTCCAGGTGGCGTTCGACACGTTCTACGACCGGCGCAACGGCGTGGCGTTCCAGGTGACCCCGATCGGGGGCTTCTTCGACTACGAGATCAGCGACGAGGGGAGCCCGAACCGCGACTGGAACGCGGTGTGGGACGTTGAAGTCGGCCGCTTCGACGGGGGCTGGACGACCGAGCTGCGCATCCCGTTCAAGTCCCTGCGCTACCGCCCGGGCGGGGTGCAGATTTGGGGTCTGCAGATGGGCCGGCGCATCCGGCGGCGCAACGAGGCCTCGCATCTGACGGCGGTCCCCATCTCCGTCGGCCCCGGCATGTTCCGGCTGTCGCAGGCGGCCACGCTGGTGGGCATCGAGGTGCCGCCGAGCGTTACGCGGCTCGACGTCAAGCCGTACGGCATCGGCACGTCGGCGACGGACCTGACTGCCAGTCCCCCCTTTACGAACCGCGGCGACGGCGATGCGGGCGTCGACGCCAAGTGGGGTGTGACGCAGAACCTGACGGCCGACCTGACCTACAACACGGACTTCGCCCAGGTCGAGGTGGACGAGCAGCAGGTCAACCTCACGCGGTTCAACCTGTTCTTCCCGGAGAAGCGGGAATTCTTCCTCGAGGGGCGGGGCATCTTCGACTTCGCGAGCGGCCCGGGCGTGCTCGGCGGCAACAGCCAGGGCGGGGGACGCGTCTCGGGTCCCGGCAGCGAGCAGCCGGCCGACGTGCCGACTCTCTTCTTCAGCCGGCGGATCGGCCTCGAGGACGGTCAGACCGTGCCCATCCGCGGCGGAGGCCGGCTGACCGGCAAGGTCGGGGCGTTCACGGTCGGCGCCCTGAACATGCAGGCGGGCGACGCGGGCCGCGGCGGGGCGCCAGCCACCAATTTCACCGTGGTGCGCCTGAAGCGCGACGTCCTGCGCCGCAGCCGGATCGGCGGGATTTACACACGGCGGTCGACAGCGCGCGCCGGCGGCGGTGCGAACGAGGCCTACGGCCTCGACGCGGCGTTCTCGTTCCACGACAACGTGACCTTCAACGGCTACTACGCGCGCACCCGCACGCCCGACTTCGCCGGCGACGAAACGAGCTACCAGGCCGCTTTCACCTACGACGGCGACCTGTACGCGGTGCAGGTCGACCACCTGCTGGTCGGCGACAGCTTCAATCCGGAGGTGGGCTTCATGCGCCGCGACGACTTCCGGCGCACGTTCGCCGCCGCCCAGTACAGCCCGCGGCCGGCCATCGAGGCCGTGCGGCAGTTCACCTGGGGCGGCAGCCTCGACTACATCGAGAACGGCGCCGGACAGCTCGAGACCCGCGCGGCGCAGCTCCGCTTCACGACCGAGTTCGAAAGCAGCGACGAGATCAACGTCGACTTCCTGCGCAGCTACGAGCTGCTCGTCGAGCCGTTCGACATCACGCCGGACGTGACCATCCCGGTCGGCGGCTACGGTTTTCGCGACCTCTTCGTGTCCTACCTGATGGGGCAGCAACGCCGGCTGTCGGGGACCGTCTTCATCCAGCGCGGCGGCTTCTACGACGGCGAGATCACCGCGTTCGGGTACCGGCAGGCGCGGCTGGAGGTGACGCGGAAGCTGACGATCGAGCCCGCCGTGCAGATCAACCGGATCGAACTGCCCAACGGCCCCTTCACCGCGACGCTGGGGTCGACGCGCGTCACGCATACGTTCACGCCGCGCATGTTCTTCTCGGGGCTGGTGCAGTACAACTCGACCGCCGCCGCGTTGGGGACGAACCTGCGCTTCCGCTGGGAGTATCAACCCGGCAGCGAGCTGTTCGTCGTCTACAACGACCAGCGGGACACGGCGCTGCGGCGCACGCCGCTGCTGGAGACCCGCGCGCTCATCGTCAAGGTCACCCGCCTGTTCCGCTTCTGAGGCCAATGCTGCCGTTCGACCCGGGAGCGACCTCGCGCCATGCACGGCCGGTACTGCAGCGAGCCGGCTTCCAGGTCGCCGGCGACAGCGCATCGCCGGACAGTAGCGGGCCGGCTTTGACAGCGTTGCTGTGCAAACGTAGCCTTGCCGCGGGAACCGGGGTGTGGACTAGCCGGTCAGGGTCCGCGATGCGCCTGAGAATCACGTTGGAGCCGCAGGCTGCGCGGCGCACGGCGGTGCGGAATATGCGCGCAGGTGGAGTTCGGGGCCGCAGCGGTCGCGGCGGCCGCTTCGCACGCGGCCTGCTGTTGCTGGCCGCCGCGTGCGCCTGGGCCGGGTGCGCGGGCGGGGAGACAACCGCGCTGGCGCCCCCGGTTGCCGCCGGGGCCGTCGAGTCGTACGACCTGGTGATTGACGGCGGGCGGGTCATCGATCCGGAGAGCGGGCTCGACGCCGTGCGGCAGGTCGGGATCCGCGACGGCACCGTGGCGGCCCTCTCGGAGGCGCCGCTCGAGGGGCGCACCGCCATCGATGCCGCCGGGCTCGTCGTGGCGCCGGGGTTCATCGACCTGCACGCACACGGCCAGGACCCGGTCAGCAACCGGTACCAGGCGCAGGACGGCGTGACGACGGCGCTCGAGCTCGAGATCGGCGCCTTCCCGATCGGCAGCTGGTACGCGCGGCGCGGCGGAGCGTCGCTCGTCAACTACGGAGCGTCGGTGAGCCATCAGGGGGCGCGGCTGCGCGCGCTGGGCAGCGCCGTGGCGCGCGCCAACCCGGACGGCACCTTCTCGCTGGGCGAAAGCGGCAACCGCGCGCTCTATCGTGCGGCGACCGACGAGGAGCTGGCCCGCCTCGGCCAACTCATGGAGCGCGGCCTCGCCGAGGGCGGCATCGGCTTCGGCGTCGGCTTGAGCTACACGCCGGGCGCGAATCATCGCGAGCTGCTGCGCCTGTTCGAGCTGGCGGCCGGCTACGAGGCGCCGACGTTCATCCACCTGCGCGGCGCGGCGGCCTTCAGGCACGGTGGCGTCCTGGCGCCGTTCCAGGAAGTGATTGCAAACGCGGCGATCACCGGCGCGGCGCTCCACGTCGTGCACCTGAACAGCACCGCTGCCGGGCGGGCCGAGGAAGCCCTCGCCATGATCCGCGGCGCGCGCGAGCGCGGCGTCGACGTCACGACCGAGGCGTACCCCTACACAGCCAGCGCCTCGCTCATCGAGTCGCCGCTGTTCGACGGCTGGGACGACCGGCCCGCGGAAGCCTACGGGTCGCTGCAGTGGGTCGCGACGGGCGAGCGGCTCACGCGCGAGACGTTCGCGCGCTATCGCCGCCAGGGCGGCTGGGTCATCATGCACGGGCGGTCCGAGGCGGTCAACGAGTGGATCGTCAGCCAGCCCGACGTCATCGCAGCCAGCGACGGCATCCCGTTCAGCGAGGGCCGGGCGCATCCGCGGGGCGCCGGGACGTTCGCCCGCATCCTCGGTCACTACGCGCGCGACCGCGGCGCCCTGTCGCTGATGGACGCGGTCCGCAAGATGACGCTGCTGCCCGCCCGACGGCTCGAAGCCATCGTGCCGGCGATGGCGCGCAAGGGCCGGGTGCAAGTCGGGAGCGACGCCGACCTGACGATCTTCGATCCCGCACAAGTCATCGATCGCGCGACCTACGACGCGCCCGATCGGCCGTCCGCCGGCATCGAGCACGTACTCGTCGGCGGCACCTTCGTCGTCCGCGACGGCGCGCTGGTCGACGGCGTCCAACCCGGCCGGCCCCTCTTCGGCCGGCACCTGGCGGCGCAGCAATAGGGTTTGTAGGAAATCCATTTATAAAAATAAAATCTTTCCCTTTAATTAAAGTATACATAATATAAAATACCTACGTGGCGGGCGATCCTGGCGGTTCATGGATGCATCGGGCAGTCACCCGATCCCGCTACGGCGCCGGGCATGCGCCCAATGTGCTCGCCACCCGGCGAAGTTTTCTCGTCTGGGCCGTGTCAAGGCCGACCGGCAGCACAATCTGTGCGCCCGGTGCCACCGGGCAGCGCGCGATCGCTGGAGAATGCAGTGCCCCTGGATCGGTGGGGTGAGAGGGTGATTATGACGAAGGCAGATCGGATTCGCTCACACGTCGGGCAGCAATACGTCGAGCCCGCGCGGCAGCGCGGCGACGCGACGATCACGGTGGTCGCGGGATCGGTCCTGCGCGATCTGCAGTGGAGCGGCGACTATGCCGCCAGCGTCTGTTCGGCACTGCGAACGGGGAAATTCCTGAAGGACAACGATCTCGAGTTCGTGAAGGCGGTCGGACCGAAGTCGAAGATGAGCACGACGACCGCTTTCACCTACAGGCTTCTCGCACGTGCAGAGTCCGGTCGGCACCAGGCCTCGCGGAGTGCGGTCTGGAACCTGCTGGGCGCCGGCCGGAAGGCGTTCGCGGCGCTCGGCGGCGGAGAGCGTTGGCTGCGAGAGGAGAGAAAATCGTTCTACGCCGGCGGCACCATCAACGACGAGGCTGATCCACAAGGAAGCTCGCACTGATGTCCCGGATCTACTGGGACACCATGCTCTTCATCTACTGGCTCGAGGGGCATCCGTCATACGTGGACCGGCTCAGGCAGATCCTGACGAGAATGGAGGCGCGGGGAGACCAGCTCTGCTCGAGCGCGTTCGGCGTCGGAGAGCTGCTCGCCGGTGCCATGCGGCGGCGCGACCCAGTATTGGCGGACGCGATACGGGCAGCCATGCAGCCCCCGCACGTCGAACTGCTCCCCTTCGATGCCCGCACGGCTGAGCATTTCGGGGCGATTCGAACGCGCTGCAGGACGAGCCCCGCCGACTCGATTCACTTGGCGTGCGCCGCCGGCGCCGGCGTCGATCTGTTCCTGACGAACGACGCCAGGCTCACCCGGCTCGATGTCCCGGGCATTCGGTTCATCGCGGGCCTCGACGTCCCGATTCTCTGAAGTCCCGAGCGCGCCTCGGCTGGAGTGGCGCGGGGCTGCGGGGTTTCCGCAAACGAACGCCGGGGGTTCGGGGCGCAGCCCCGCCCGAAATTCAGTGCGCCACCGGGTGCGGTAGATTCATTCGGATGCCTGACGGACGGCGCATCGTCACCGTATTCGTGGGCCTGCTTCTGATTGTCAGCGCCCTGGCCGGCGCTGCCCGCGCCCAGGGCGGCGGGACCGTTGTCGGCGTGGTCGCGGACCAGACCGGCGGTGTGCTGCCGGGCGTGCTCGTCGATCTCGAGTCCGGCGACTCCGTGTCGACCGCAGTCACCGACGCGAGCGGGGAGTACCGCATCGAGGGAGCCCCGGCGGGACCGGCCACCCTCACGTTCCGGCTGGTGAACTTCTCGACGGCACGCCGGGCAGTGACGGTGCCGGCCGGCGGCGAGACGCTGGACATCGACGCCACGCTGACGCTGGCGCTCACGGCCGACGTGGTCGTGACGGGCCGGCGCACCTTCCGCAACATCGCCGACCTCGAGAACCCGCGCGAGAACCTCGTAGGCATCGCCAACGCCGCCAGCATCGGCGCCATCACGGCGGCCCAGCTCGAAGTACGGCCCATCATGCGGCCGGGCGAAGTCCTCGAAGCAGTGCCGGGCCTGATCGTCAGCCAGCACAGCGGCGAGGGGAAGGCGAACCAGTACTACCTGCGCGGATTCAACCTCGACCACGGGTCGGATTTCGCCACGACGCTGGCCGGCGTACCGCTGAACATCCCGGCGGGAGCTCACTTGAACGGCTACTCCGACTCCAACCCGATCATTCCCGAGCTGGTCAGCGGCGTGCAGTACAGGAAAGGGCCCTACTTCGCCGACGACGGTGACTTCTCGGCAGCCGGCTCGGCCAACATCAACTACGTCAACGTGCTCGAACGGCCGATCGTGAGCGTCAGCGCGGGCGGCCAGGGCTGGGCACGCGTGATGGGCGCCGCTTCGCCGCGGGTCGGCGACGGCAGCCTGCTGGTAGCGCTCGCCCTGTCCCGCAACGACGGGCCCTGGGTGCTGCCGGACGACATGCGCAAGGCGAACGGCATCGTGCGCTACAGCCGCGGCGACACACGGAACGGCTTCTCGATCACCGGCATGGGCTATACAGCCGATTGGAACGCCACGGACCAGGTGCCGGCCCGCGCCATCGAGTCGGGTCTGATTCCCCGCTTCGGGACCATCGATCCGACCGATGCCGGCCGGACGTACCGACACAGCGTCGCCTTCGACAGCCTGCGCTCGACGGGCGACAGTGCGCTGCGCGTGACAGCCTACGGCCTGCGCTACGGTCTGAACCTCGTCCAGAACTTCACCTACTTCCTGGTCAATCCCGTCGACGGCGACCAGTTCGAGCAGGAGGACCGGCGGACGGCGGCCGGCGTCAGTGTGCGCTACCGGCGGCTGGGCCGCTTCGCGGGGCGGCCTGTGGAGTCGATGGTGGGCGTCCAGCTCCGCCACGACAACGCCGGACGTATAGGCCTGCACGACACGGTGGCGCGGCGGCGCACGAACACCGTGCGCGAGGATGTGCTGATGCAGACGTCGGGCGGCATGTTCGCACAGAGCGAGATCGAGTGGAGTCCGGTGTTCCGGACGACGCTCGGCCTGCGCGGCGACCTGTACGGCTACGCCGTGACTGCCCTCGATCCCCGCAACTCGGGCGACGGCTCCGACGGCATCGTCAGCCCGAAGTTCACGGCCGTGCTGGGCCCGTGGGCCGCTACGGAGTTCTACGTCAACTGGGGGCACGGCTTCCACAGCAACGACGTGCGCGGCGCGACGCTGACGGTCGATCCCCGCACGGGTGAGCGGGTCGACACGCTGACGCCGCTGGTGACCGCCCGCGGCGCCGAGGTGGGGGTGCGGACGGTGCGCCTCCGCGGCCTGCAGTCGACCGTGGCGCTGTGGTACCTGGGCTTCGATTCGGAGCTGCTGTTCTTGGGCGACCTGGGTATCACGGAAGCGAACCGGCCGAGCCGGCGCTGGGGCGTCGAGTGGGCCAACTACCTGCGGTTCAGCCCCTGGATGACCGGCGAGGTGGACATGTCGTTCACCAAGGCGCGCTTCACCGACTTCGATCCGGCCGGCCCCTTCATTCCGGGTGCGCTCGACCGGGTCGTGGGAGCCGCGCTGACGGTCGAGCCCGCGCGGCGCATCTTCGGGAGCGTCCGCCTGCGCCACTTCGGTCCCCGGCCGCTGGTCGAAGACGGCCGCGTGCGGTCCGCACCGACCACCATCTGGAACGGCGAGATAGGGATCACGCTGACGGAGCAGTTGCGCATCTCGGTCGAGGGATTCAACCTGTTCGATTCGGAGGTCGCGGACATCGACTATTTCTACACGTCGCGGCTGCCGGGCGAGCCGCTGGCGGGCGTGGACGACATCCACACCCACCCGTCCATTCCGCGCACCGCGCGCGTGAGTCTGCAGGTGAGGTTCTAGCTCCAGCAGCCCGTGGTGAACCCCGCGGCGCACCGAGACGGGCGCGGCGCCCGCCTGGCAAGGCGCGACGAGGGAGGCTATTTGGGCCTATTCGACCGGGGAGCAACGCAGTCAGGCGGGATGCAGCGCCCGTCGAATGCAGCGGGGACTCTGCGACGGGCTGCTAGCGCAGCTGCACCTCGCCACGGTGGGACCGGATGCGCAGCACGGGTCCGCCGCCGGCGACCGTGCCCCGCAGGCGGTCGCCGATCTGCTGCAGCGTCAGCGGCAGTTCGTTCTCGAGCCCGGCGCGCTCCGACAGTTCGGCGTCGACCGTCAGCGGCTGCATCTCGGCCAGCTCGAAAGTGAAGTCGCCGCGGTCGATCGTAACGTCGGAATCGCCTTCGAGGCGGGCGGCGCGCAGCACCACGTTCGTCCGCTCGGCGTCGATCAGGACCGACCCGCGCAGGCGCGTGAGCGCGACGCGGTCGCCGCGTTCCACGTCGAGCGTCAGCGCGCCACGGAAATCGCTGGCCTGCAACTGGCCCCGCTCCAGCTCGATCCGCGCGGTGCCGCTCAGCTCGACGAGGTTCAGGTCGCTGCGGTCGGCGCTAATGGCGATGCGGCCGTCGAAGCCGCGCAGCGTCGTGCCGGCGCCCTCCTCGAGCTCGATGTCGAGATTGAGCTCCCGCGGCGCCTGTATCTCGTAGTGCACGTCCGGCTGGGTGCGCCGGCGGTCGAAGAACCCGCGCCGCTCGACCTCGCTGAAGTCGCTGGCGACGCTGACCTCGCCGGCGGTCTCCCGAACGCTAATCCTGGTGGCCTCGACGATCTCCCGCGCGTAGTCGCCGTCGGTTCCCGCCGGTGCCTCGATGCGCGCCCGGATCTCGACCTGGGGCCGGTCCCAGGCCAGCAGCAGGACGGTGCCGCCGGATGCGGCGACCGAGAGGTTGCCGCCCGGCTCGAGCGCCACGGTCCGTTCGTACGCGTCGCCCTGCGCCCTGGCAGGAGCCGCCGCCAGGACCAGCGGCAAGAGATAGGCGAAAACACGGTGCGGCGACATCGGCATCCTCCCCATGAACTGCGCTTCTTCTGACTATAGACGGAATGACCGCTGCGGCCGGTACGGCGGCTGAAATTCGTTCCGCGCGGCGGCGGGGTGTGTTACGTTTTGCAGGGGAAGTACGCGACATGAAGATCTTGACGCAGGGACGGAGATTGCCGTGGCTCGCCATCGGATTCGTGGCGGGCTCGGTCGTTGCGACGCAGGCGGCCGATCTGCGCCTGGTGGAGGCCGCGGGCGGGCAGGACGCCGCCGCGGTGCGGGCGCTCGTCGGTGCAGGCGTCGACGTCAACGAAGCGCGGGCGGACGGCGTCACGGCGCTGCTGTGGGCCGCGCACTGGGACGATCTGGACACGGTGAAACTGCTGCTGGACGCCGGTGCCGATCCGAACGCCGCCGACGACCACGGAGTGACGCCGCTGATGCGCGCGTGCGAGAACGCGAGTGCCGCGGTCGTCCGGGCCTTGCTCAGCGCCGGCGCGGACGCGAACGCGGCACAGGACAGCGGCCTCACGGCGCTGATGATCGCTTCGCGGACCGGCAGCCGGGACGTCGTACGGGCGTTGCTGGCCAGCGGGGCGGACGTCAACGCGACGACGACGGAAACAGGCGTGACTGCGCTGATGTGGGCGGTCGAGGCGCCGCATCCCGACATCGTGCACGTGCTGCTCGAGACCGGCGCCGACGTGGAGATCTCCTCGAGCAAGGGCTTCACGGCGCTCCTGTTCGCCGTGCAGAAAGGCGACGTCGAGGTGGCGCGGCTGCTGCTGAATGCGGGCGCGGACGTCAACGGCACCGGGTCAGACGCGACCCATCCGCTGCCGCTGGCCATCGTCAGCCGGCACGCCGACATGGCGTACTTCCTGCTCGAGCAGGGCGCCGACCCGAACGGCATGATCCACGGCGTTTCGGCGCTGCATGCCGCGGCCGGCCGCGTCAGCACCTGGCTGGCCGACTGGTACCGGCGCCGCGGGATGAGCGCCGCCTCCGTCAGCGGCGGCGGGCGGCTGGGGCTCGATCCGACGTCGAGGGCCCCGCTGGTCAGGGAACTGGTGAAGCGCGGGGCGGATCCGAATGCTCGCATCGATACCTCGTCCGTCGTGCTCGGCTACCTCGCCAGCCCACGCCGCGGTGCGTTCGAGCAGAACTCGGTCGGCACCGGCGACGTGCGGGGTGCCACGCCGTTGTGGGTGGCGGCCTTCTCGGCCAACGGCGGCGGGCTGTTCGGTGACGACTCCAAGTACCACTTCGAGAGCGGCCCGGCGGTGCTCAGCGCGCTGCTCGAGGCCGGCGCCGACCCGGACGCGGCAGCCGACGACGGGAGCACGCCGCTGATGATGGCCGCGGGCCTCGGCTACCGCTCGTATCAGCCGCACACGCCGCGGGGCCGGCGCTCGCGCCCGGTGGAGGAGGCGGTGCGGGTGCTGGTCGAGGGCGGCGCCGACGTGAACGCGCGCAACGAGGCCGACTTCACCGCGCTGCACGCCGCGACGTTCCGCGGGCTGAACGAGGTGATCGAATACCTCGTGGAGCAGGGAGCCGACATCGACGCGCGCGACTTCCGCGGACGCACCGCGTTCCGCATTGCCGAGGGCGCCAAGCAGTCGTTCCAGTTCCAGGCGTTTCCGGAAACCGCCGAGTTCCTGCGCGGGCTGGGCGCCAACACGCGCCTGGGTATCCCCGGCACGGTTCACGAGCGGGCCGACCGCGCCGTCGTCGAGGAGAACGAGCAGCGGGCGCAGACCCGCTGACGAGAGGTCTGAAGGAATGCAGAATCCGCTGCGCAGGTCAATCGGACTTCTGGCGGTCGCACTGGTCGCGGGGGGCGCGGCAACCGCCGCCGCGCCGCAGTCCGCGGCCGGAACCCGGGTCGCAGCCGCGGGGGCTGCCCAGGAAGGGCCCTCCCGTGCGCTGCTCGACCGCTACTGCGTCACATGCCACAACGAACGCCTGCGGACCGGCGGGCTGGCGCTCGACGACGTGGACCTGGGCCGGATCGACGCGCATGCCGAGGTGCTGGAGAAGGTGGTGCGCAAGCTGCGCGCGGGGCAGATGCCGCCGGCCGGCCGGCCGCAGCCGGACGGCGCACGCGTCGAGGCCTTCACGGTCTCGCTCGAGTCGGCCCTCGACCGCGTGGCAGCGGCGGCGCCCAATCCCGGCCGCGTGGCCTCGCGGCGCCTGAACCGCGTGGAGTACGTCAATGCCGTCGAGGACCTGCTGGCATTGCGCATCGACGGCGCCGAACTGCTGCCGGGCGACATGGCGGGGTTGGGCTTCGACAACAACGCCGACGCACTGGCGATGACGCCGGCCCTGATGGCGCGCTACACGGCCGCGGCGACGAAGATCAGCCGGGCGGCGGTCGGCAGCCCCGACAACTGGCCGGTGCGGCAGGTCTACACGCTGGGCTTCGAGACGCAGAGCGCGCGCATGAACGAGGACATGCCGTTCGGCACGCACGGCGGTCTGGCGGCCCGGCACCTGTTCCCGCTCGACGGGGAGTACGTGTTCGCGGTCCGCATGAAGGGCGGCGACGGCGGCGGCGGCAGCGGCGTCATCGGCATCGGGGAGGACGACCACGTCATCGAGCTGCGCATCGACCACGCGCTGGTTGCGCGCTGGAACGTGGGCGGCGAGTTCCCCGGTCCCGATCCCGGCATCCTCATCCCCATTCCCGACGACGACGTGGAAGGCCAGCGGCTGCACGAGTATCGGCTCAACGCGGACAAGGGGCTCGAGGTGCGCGTGCCCGTAGGCGCCGGCCAGCGGCTGGTAACCGTCGCGTTCACCGACTCGAACCCGACCCCGTTCGACGGCGCGTACGGACGGCCCGGGATCGATCGGCTGTTCATTTCCGGGCCGTTCGAGGGCAGGGTGCCGGACGAGACGCCGAGCCGGCAGCGCATCTTCACCTGCCGACCGACCGGCAGCCACGACGAGATGGCCTGCGCGCGGGAGATCCTGTCCACGCTCGCGCGGCGGGCGTACCGGCGGCCGGTGACGGACGACGACCTCGAGCCGCTGCTCGCGTTCTACCGCGCGGGGCGTGCGGACCGCGACTTCGACGGCGGCATCGAGCGCGCGCTGGAGGCGCTGCTCGCGATGCCGGAGTTCCTGCTGCGCATCGAGCGCCAGCCGGCCGGCGCTCGTGCCGGCGACATCTATCGGCTCAGCGATCTCGAGCTCGCCACGCGCCTGTCGTTCTTCCTCTGGCGCAGCCTGCCCGACGACGAACTGATCGACGTGGCCGCGGCCGGCCGGCTGGGCGAGCCCGACGTGCTGCGGGCCCAGGTGCACCGCATGCTGGCCGACGGCCGCGCCACGCGGTTCATGAATGACTTCGTCGGCCAGTGGCTGCAGGTGCGCAACCTCGACGAACACGTGCCGGACAGCGCCCTGTACGGCGCCTTCAACGACACGCTGCGGCGGGCGATGGTGCAGGAGACGGAGCTGTTCTTCGAGAGCCAGGTGCGCGAGGACCGGCCGGTGCCGGAGCTGCTCACCGCCGGCTACACGTACCTGAACGAGCAGCTCGCCCGCCACTACGGGCTGGACGACGTCTACGGCAGCCGGTTCCGCCGCGTGCCGTGGACGGACGACCGGCGTCACGGACTGCTCGGCCATGGCAGCCTGCTGACGGTCACCTCGTACGCCAACCGCACGTCGGTCGTGCTGCGCGGCAAGTGGGTACTCGAGAACCTGCTCGGCACGCCGCCGCCCGCGCCGCCGCCGAACGTGCCGCCGCTCGAGGAGAACGACACCGCCGGCACGCCGACCTCTCTGCGCGAGAAGATGGAGCAGCACCGCAGCAACCCGGTCTGCGCGAGCTGCCACACGGAGATGGACCAGCTCGGCTTCGCGCTGGAGCACTTCGATGCCATCGGGCGCTGGCGCGATTCGGACGCCGGGGCCACCATCGACGCGACGATAGAATGGGCCGACCGGACCATCGACAGCCCGCGGGCGTTCCGCGAGACGCTGGCCGACCGCGGGCAGCAGTTCGTGCAGACGGTCACGGAAAAGCTGCTCACGTACGCCCTCGGCCGCGGTGTCAACTACTACGACGCACCCACCGTGCGGCGGCTCGTGCGGGAGCTCGAGCACAACGACCACCGCTGGTCGGCGCTGCTGCTCGGCGTCGTCGAGAGCATGCCGTTCCAGATGCGGCGGGTGCCCGTCGGCAGCGAGGTGCGGGCAGCGGCCGAAGGCAACTGAGCGGCGGTTGCGCGGTCGCCGGCGGCAGGGAGATAATTGCCGCAGTTCGTTGCGGTTCGCAGGGAAGGGGACCAGCCATGTTCATCAGCAAGATGCATTTGCCGCGGCGCACCGTGCTGCGCGGCCTGGGCGCGACGCTGGCGCTGCCGCTGCTCGACAGCATGGTGCCGGCACTTACCGCGCTCGCCCGTACCGCGGCGGCGCCGGTCCGCCGGCTGGGCGTGTTCTACGTGCCCAACGGGATGTCGATGCCCTACTGGTCCCCGCCGCAGGTGGGACCGCTCACGGCGCTGCCGCCGACGCTGCAGTCGCTGGCGGGTCTCGAGGATCGCGTCCTGCTGTGTGGCGGGCTCGACGACGAGGCGGCGAACCTGGTGACCGGCGGCGGGGACCACGCCCGCTCGGCCGGCACCTTCCTGACCTGCGTGCCCTTCAAGCTGACCACCGGCGCCGACGTCTACGCGTCGGTGTCGATGGACCAGATCGCCGCGCAGGAGCTGGCCAAGGAGACCCAGCTCGCGTCGCTGGAGCTGGGCATCGAGTCGAATTCCATGGCCGGCTCGTGCGATGCAGGAGCGAGCTGCGCGTACACCAACACGGTGGCTTGGCGCACGCCGACCACGCCGCTGCCCATCGAGAACAACCCGCGCGCCGTCTTCGAACGGCTGTTCGGCACGAGCGGCAGCACGGACCCGGCCGCGCGGCTGGAACGCATGCGGAAGGACCGCAGCGTCCTCGACGCGGTCAACGCGGAGCTCAGCGACCTCGAGCGCGTGATCGGGCCGGGCGACCGGCTCAAGCTCGACGAGTACCTGGACGCCGTGCGCGACGCGGAGCGGCGCATCGAAATGGCCGAGCGGCAGAGCGAGCGGGAGCTGCCGGTCGTGGACCAGCCGGTCGGCACGCCGAGCGACTACGCCGAGCACGCCGAGCTGATGATGGACCTGCTGGCCCTGGCCTACCAGACCGACCTGACCCGCGTCAGCACGTTCATGCTGGCGCGCGAGGTGAGCGTCCTGGCGTATCCCGAGATCGGGGTCTCGGACTCGCACCACCCGCTGTCGCACCACCAGGACAAGCCGGCCAATCTGGAGCGGCTGCACAAGATCAACGAGTACCACTTCCGGCAGTTCGCGCACCTGGTGAGGACGATGGCGGCGACGCCCGAGGGCGACGGCACGCTGCTCGACTCCACGCTGTTCCTCTACGGAACGGGCATCAGCGACAGCAACACGCACTTCCACGACGACCTGCCGATCGCGGTGGTGGCCGGGCGGGCCACCGGCGTGACGGGCGGCCGCTACGTGCGCTATCCGCAGGGCACGCCGCTGGCGAACCTGTACATGACCATCCTGGAAAAGATGGGGTTCCCGGTGGAGAAGTTCGGCGACAGCACCGGCATGCTGAAGAACCTGTCGATCTGATCGACGTCGCTCCCCCGCGCGGCCGCCTGGCGGTGCGGGGGAGCTCGAAACTCCGCGGCGGAGGATTGCCGCGGGCGGCGGGTTGCGCAGCGTCGCCGGCGGGTCAGGCGGCGTCGCGCTCGAAGACGGCGGCAATCCCCTGGCCGCCCCCGATGCACATCGTCACCAGCGCGCGGGTGCCGCCCGTGCGTTGCAGCTCGTACAGCGCCTTGACCGTCAGCACGGTGCCGGTCGCGCCGACCGGGTGGCCCAGCGAGATGCCGCTGCCGTTGGGGTTCGTGCGGTCGGGTGGCAGCCCCAGCTCGCGGCAGACGGCCAGAGCCTGGGCCGCGAACGCCTCGTTCAGCTCGATGACGTCGAAGTCGTCGACGCCGAGTCCGGTCTTGTCGAGCAGCCGCCGCACGGCCGGAACCGGACCGATGCCCATGTATCTGGGATCGACGCCGGCGTAGCTGTAGGCCACCAACCGGCCCAGCGGCTGCAGCCCGCGCCTGGCCGCCAGTTCGCGCTCCATGAGCACGACCGCGGCGGCGCCGTCGTTGATGCTGGAGGCGTTGCCGGCGGTCACCGTACCGTCCTTCTGGAAGACCGGCCGCAGCTTGCCGAGCTTCTCGACCGAGCTGTCGGGGCGCACGGTCTCATCGGTGTCGAACTGCACGGTGTCGCGCTTGACGCGCACCTCGACCGGCGTGATTTGCGCCTTGAAGTGACCCTGGGCGATGGCGTTGCCGGCGCGCTGGTGGCTCTGGACCGCGAGCGCGTCCTGCTCGTCCCGCGACACACTGTAGCGCTCGGCCAGATTCTCGGCGGTGACGCCCATGTGGCAGTCGTCGAACGGATCGTTCAACGCCCCGACCAGCATGTCGACGAGCGCCGTGTCGTTCATGCGGGCACCCCAGCGCAGGGAGGGCGAGATGTACGGGCTGCGGCTCATGCTCTCCGCACCGCCGGCCACCGCCGCGTCCGCATCGCCCAGCATGATGGTCTGCGCCGCCGTGACGATGGCCTGCAGGCCGCTGCCGCACAGCCGGTTCACGGTCACCGCAGGCGTCTCGTGCGGCAGACCACCCTCGATGGTGGCTACGCGCGCCAGGTAGTGGTCGCGCGCGTCCGTGTGGATGACGTTGCCGAAGACGACGTGGCCGACGTCGCCGGCCTCGATACCGGCGCGAGCAACCGACTCGCGCACGCAGTGCGCCGCCAGCGCGGTGGTCGGGACGTCCTTCAGACTCCCGCCGTAGCCCCCCATCGGTGTTCGCGCGCCGCTGAGCACCACGACTTCACGCGCCATTCGTCGTCTCCCTTGTCTGCTGCCGCAAGCGATGCATTAGACACCGGGCGCCGACCGGATCGCAAGCCCTCGACGGCCATCGACGTGACGCGGCTATCCTGATCACGATGCCCGGCGAGCGACGCATCCGGATCGCCCTGCCCCCGGCCGAGGCGACCTGGTTCTGCGTACGGCGACGCGGCCGCGCGGAGCGCTCCGGCTGGCTGCACGGTGTCTCCCTGCGCGACCTGCCGCGGCAGGTGGGCGCGGACACAGGCACGGTCGTCGAGGTCTGCACGGCGCACGACTTCCGTCCGGTCGAACCGGCCCGGTTCTCGCGGGTGTTCTCCGCACACGCGCGCGGTCTGCTCGGCATGGAGATTGTCTATCGCGACGAGGTCTGCCGCATCGCCCCGACCTGGATGGTCGCCACCAACCGCAGCTTCGAACGGGTTCTGGAGCGGTTCCTCACACGACGGCACGCCGACGTCGCCGGCTTCGCCGCCGAGGGCCGGCTGCGAGCCTTCTCCGCCCGCCAGTTCCTGGTGTCCGGCAGCGATCGGGGGCGCCCGGCAGCGTTGTACCGCGGCGCGCCGCCCGTTGCGCCGACGGCATCCATCGACGCGGATCGAGTCGCGCACGTGGCCGAAGACTGCGGGCTCTGGATGCTCCGTAACCTGGCCGCCGACGGTGCGCTGCCCTACAAGTACTGGCCGAGCCGCGGGGTGGAATCGGCCGCGGACAATGCCATCCGCCGCTTTCTCGCGTCACTCGCGCTCGCCCGTCTCGGCGCGCTGCGCGGTGACGCGGAAACGCGCGGCGCAGCCCGGCGCAACCTGCGCTTCAACCTGACACGCTATTTCCGAGACATCGGCGGTGGCCGCGGTGCCATCGTCGAGCGTACGGGCGCCAAGCTCGGTGCTGCCGCGATCGCCGCGCTGGCCATTCTGGAGAGCCCGGCGCCGGCGGAGTTTCAGCCCGAGTTGACCATGTTGGCGGCCGGCGTGGATGCTCTCGCGGACGACGAGGTCGGATTTCGGACTTTCTTCTTCCCGCGGGAGCGCGACGGCGAGAACTGGAACTTCTACTCCGGCGAGGCCCTGTTGTTCTGGGCGGAGGCCATTCGGCGCGGCGCCGGATTCGCGCCGTCGCCGGAGCGCTGGACCGCCGCCTTCACCCGTTGCCGAGAGCGTCACGCCCGCGCCCGGAATCCGGCATTCGTGCCCTGGCACACGCAGGCTTGCGCGGCGATGTTCGAGCAAACGCAGCGGCGCGAGCTGGCCGCCTGCGCACTCGAGATGAACGACTGGCTGCTGCCGATGCAACAGTGGGGTCCCACGAGCGGCCTGCCACCGGACCTGTGGGGCCGGTTCCATGACCCGCAGCGGCCGGACTTCGGCCCGCCGCACGCGGCTTCCACGGGCGCGTACCTCGAAGGGCTCGCGGACGCCGTACCCTTGGCCCGCGCGCTGGGTGATGGCGCTCGTGCTGCCACGTACGAGCGCGCGCTCGCCCGGGGACTGCGGTCCCTGCGGCAACTCCAGTTCCGCGACCAGCGTGACGCCTTCTACGTCTCGCGGCGCCGGCGCCTCCTGGGTGCGCTGCGAACGGAGGCCTATGACAACGCGATTCGCATCGACTCGACGGCCCACGCGCTCGCCGCCGCCGTGAAGCTGCTGCAGCGAGGCGTTCAGCGCAGCGGCGGCCGGACGTAGTAGCCGCGGCCGGGTCGGGGCAGCACGTCGAAGATCAGGTGCACGCGGGGTTCGTCGGTCGGGTTGCGGGCGTCGTGCTCGGCCTTGTTGTCGAACGCCCAGAGCTCGCCGGACTGCATCACGACGGTTTCACCCGCCGCGGTCAGCGGACTGCCGTCGCGACTCTGCAGGACGAGGTGGAATCGATCGCGAACGCGATAGTACTCGCCGGCGTCGACATGCGGGCGGACCCACCCCCGCGGCTGCAAAGCCACCAACGTGGCCCGGCCGAGCTCGCCCCCCTGCAGCTGGGCGATGCGCTCGCAGAACGCCAGCGCGTACGGGAACCGCGCCGCCGACCGTGCGGTCCGGCTCTCGTGCACGTCGTTCGCGTTGCGGGCGCCGGGGGGGAGTGGCTTCTTCGCGACCCGCAGGAAGATGTTCAGCGTGTCGCGCTGGCACCGGACCTTGCGTTGGCGACTCGTGTCGACGAGCCACATCTTCGGTGCAGCGGCGAGTTCCGACCGGAACGGGGCCACGTCGATGCCCGTCGCGATCCTCGTGAAACGCGACCGCACGCCGTGCGGCGCCGGGACGGGCATCGTGATCTCGTCCGCCACCGCCGCTCCAGGGTCCCGCAGGATGGTATCCACTGCGCGACTCGATCAGCCGAAGAACAAGAAATCCTCGGCGCCCAGGTCGGCCAGGCCCACACCCATCAGGGTGATTTGGTCACCGCCGCCGAGATCGATGATCAGCGCGTTGTCCGTTTCCCTGACGTCGAGATCGTCGAAGCTCGTGATTGCGGTGTAGTCGCGCAGGTCGATCCTGTCCCTGCCCTTCGTGAAATCGACGATCGTGTCGGCGCCGTCACCGGCGGCGAACATGAACACGTCGCTGCCTTCCCGACCGTATAGCGTGTCGTTGCCTGCACCACCCGCAAGCGAATCGTCACCCTGCCCGCCGTCGAGCCGGTCGTTGCCTGCGCCGCCGTGCAGCAGGTCGTCGCCGCCGCCGCCCCACAGCCGGTCGTCTCCCTCGTGGCCGGCGAGGGTGTCGGCGCCCTCGTTGCCCGCCAGCGTGTCGCGGCCCGTGCCGCCGCGCAGCAGGTCCCGCCCGACGCCGCCTGCGAGCCTGTCGTGGCCCGCGCCGCCGTGCAGCAGGTCGTCGCCGGCACCGCCCCACAGCACGTCGTTGCCGGTACCGCTCCACAACCTGTCATCGCCCGCGTTGCCGCTCAGCGTGTCCGCACCGGCATTGCCCGCCAGGGTGTCACGGCCGTCACCGCCGCTCAGCGAGTCCCGGTCGTCGCCACCTTCGAGCCTGTCGTTGCCCGCGCCGCCGCGTAGCGTGTCGTCACCTTCGCCGGCCCAGAGCGCGTCGGCGTCGGCGCCGCCCCACAACCTGTCCGCACCCGCATTACCGCTCAGTGTGTCGCTGCCGGCACCGCCCAGCAGCGTGTCGTCGCCGGCACCGCCGGCCAGCCAGTCCGGCCCCGGACCGCCGTCGAGCCTGTCGTTGCCCGGCCCGCCCCGCAGCGTGGCGTCACCATCGCCATCGCCATCACCATCGCCATCGCCATCACCATCGCCATCACCGTCGCCATCGCCGTCACCGTCGCCATCGCCGTCACCGTCACCGTCGCCATCGCCGTCGCCATCACCGTCGCCGTCGCCATCGCCGTCGCCATCGCCGTCACCGTCGCCATCGCCGTCACCGTCACCGTCGCCATCGCCGTCGCCATCACCGTCGCCGTCGCCATCGCCGTCGCCATCGCCGTCACCGTCGCCATCGCCATCGCCATCACCGTCGCCATCACCGTCGCCGTCGCCATCACCGTCGCCATCGCCATCACCGTCGCCGTCACCATCGCCATCACCGTCGCCATCGCCATCACCGTCGCCGTCGCCGTCGCCATCGCCATCACCGTCGCCATCGCCATCGCCATCGCCATCACCGTCGCCATCACCGTCGCCGTCGCCATCACCGTCGCCGTCGCCGCCACCATCGTCATCGTCGTCGTCGTCGTGGCTCAGGGCTTTCAGGAACGCCGAGGTCACTTCATCCCGCTCCAGTTCGTCGATGTGATTCGGCATCGAATACCTCTCAGACACGTGACTGCAACGAAGGTCGCCGTCTCATTCTGCCACAACACCGAGCCTGCGGCCGGGCTCTTTCCGGGCCACGCCGATCGTGATCGACGTCGTGCCGTCCCCCGTTGGGTCGACTTCGCCCTGAACGCGGAATGACACTTTGAAACGAGCGCTGTGTTGATGGTACCCTGACGGATGCTCGTGGCGACGAGAGGATACGTCTGCAGGGAGAAGGCGAAATGAAGACGACCGGCATGGGAGCCTGGACGCAGGGCTGGTTGCGCGGCGGGTGGTTCGCGGCGGCGCTTGTCGCAGCGATGGCGGCGGCGTCCGTAGCGACCGCGGCGGAGCGGGACGCGGACGTGACCTTCAGCCGGGACGTCGCGCCCATCCTGCAGCGCTCGTGCGAGAGCTGCCACCGGCCGGGCGGCGGCGCGCCGATGGCGCTCGTCAGCTACGCGGACGTGCGCCCCTGGGCGCGCGCGATCCGCAACCGGACGACGGCCCGCGAGATGCCACCCTGGTTCATCGACACGAACATCGGCATCCAGGACTTCAAGGACGATCCGTCGCTCAGCGATGCCGAGATTGCGACCCTCGCCGCCTGGGTCGACGCGGGCGCGCCGCAGGGAGATCCGGCCGACCTGCCGCCGCCCATTGCCTGGGATGCCTCGGGCTGGACAATCGGCGAGCCCGACCTGGTCGTCTCGTCGCGCGTCGGCACTGTGGAGGCCGACGCGGCCGACTGGTTCGGCGAGTGGGATCCGCCGGCGCCCACCGGCCTCGCCAGCGACCGCTACATCAAGGCGGTGGAGGTGAAGGAAGTGCGCGTGGCCGGCGACACGAGCGTGCGCAAGGACACGCCGGGACCGCAGGGCGCCGGCCGCGCCCATCTCAACCTGTGGGTGGTGCACCACGCGGTCATCACCGCGGCGACGCCCGAGCAGGCGCTCCAATCCAACGGCCCGGTAGCAGCCGGCGACGACGCCTTCCGGCTCACGTGGGAGCTGGGGCAGAACGCGCTGACCTATCCCGAGGGAGTGGGCGTCGAGCTGCCGGCCGGCTCGGTCATCACGTTCGACTCGATGCACCTGCACTCCATCGGCGAAGAGGTGCAGGCGCGCGTGGATGTCGCCTTCGACCTGCATCCGGAAGGCTACGAGCCCAGGTACCGGCAGCGGTCGCAAGCGATGGCGGGGGCCTTCGACTTCGCGCTCGACATCCCGTCGAACGATGCCGACGTGTACCGCGACGGGTTCTACCGGCTCGAACAACCGGCGCGGCTGATGACGTTCGAGCCGCATCTGCATTCGAGCGGTGTGCGCATGTGCATCGAGGCGCTCTACCCCAACAACACGCGCGAGATGCTCAATTGCGCCGACTACGACCACAACTGGGTGAAGGTGTACGTCTACGAGGACCACGCGGCGCCGCTGCTGCCGGCCGGCACCGTCATGCACCTGATGGCGTGGTACGACAACTCCGGCAGCAACCGCAACGTGGTCGATCCGCGCAACTGGAAGGGTTGGGGCAACCGCTCCATCGACGACATGTTCTACAACCTGCCGCGCCTCATCTACCTGACCGAAGAGGAGTTCGAGGCGGAGGTCGCCGCGCGGGGCGGCAGCCCGGTGTTCGCCGCCTCGCAGGACCAGCAGTAGCAGTCCAACAGGAGACATGGCATGAGAAGCATGAGTCCGACGGTCGCGGGCGTCCTCTTCGTCGGCCTGCTCGCGGCGCCGGCGGTTGCCGCCGAGCGCGAGTCCGAGGTTACCTTCAGCAGGCACATCGCACCCATCCTGCAGCGCTCGTGCGAGAACTGCCACCGCCCGCAGGGCGCAGCGCCGATGCCGCTGGTGAGCTATGAAGACGTCCGCCCCTGGGCGCGGGCCATCCGCAACCGCACCGCGGCCCGCGAGATGCCGCCCTGGTTCATCGACAGGAACATCGGCATCCAGCGGTTCAAGGACGATCCGTCGCTGAGCGACGCCGAGATCGCGACCATCGGTGCGTGGGTGGACAACGGCGCGCCACGCGGCAACCCGGCCGACCTGCCGCCGCCCATCGAGTGGCCGGCCGACGGCTGGACGTACGGCACGCCGGACCTGATCGTGCCGTCGCCGGAGGGCATCGTCGAGGCCAACGCCGCCGACTGGTTCGGCGAGTGGGGCGAGACGGCCACGGGGCTGACTACTGATCGCTACGTCAAGGCCATCGAAGTGAAGGAGGTCAGGCTCGAGGAAGGGCCGCAGATCGAGGTGGACGACACCGGCCGGGCCGATCTCGGCCTGTTCGTGGTGCACCACGCGGTCATCACGTCGGACCTGCCGCAGAACGTGGTCGAACCCCTGGATTGCGGCAACGAGACCTCCTGCGGGGGTCACAGCGGTCAGCTCCGGCTGACCTACGAGCTGGGCCAGAATCCCACGATTTTCCCGGACGAGATGGGCGTCGAGCTGCCGGCGGGCTCGGTGCTCACGTTCAACTCCATGCACCTGCACTCCATCGGCCGCGAGGTGCGCGCGCGGGTGGATGTGGGCCTGACGCTGCACCCCGAGGACTACGTGCCGCGCTACCCGCAGAGCAACCGCGGCTTCCGCGGCGCCATCATGTACGACTACGAATTCGACATCCCGTCGAACGACGACAACGTGATGCGCGACGGATTCCACCGCATCACGAGGCCGACCAAGATGCTGATGTTCGAGCCGCACCTGCACTCGAGCGGCAAGCGGATGTGCGTGGAAGCAATCTACCCGAACAACGTGCGCGAGATGCTGAGCTGCTCGAACTACGACCACAACTGGGTGAAGGTCTACACCTACGAGGACGACGTGGCGCCGCTGCTGCCGGCCGGCACGCTCATCCACGTCATGGCGTGGTACGACAACTCGCCGACCAACAGGAACGTGGTCGACCCCCGCAACTGGAAGGGGTGGGGCAACCGCTCGATAGACGACATGTTCGTCAGCATCACGCGCACGATCGAGATGACCGAGGAGGAGTTCCAGGCCGAAGTGGCTGCCCGCGGCGGACGGCCGCTGTTCGCGGCGTCGCAGGATCAGCAGTAGCAACCAGGAGCGCAAGCGTAATGACGACTTCCAGCACCCGGTGGCGGGTGAGCGCGCGGACCGTGATGCTCCTCACGACGGCCGTGACGCTCTGCTCGCTGACCGCGACCAACGGCCAGACCATCATCTACGAGCGCGGCCAGAACGTCGTGCCGGCGTTCGAGGGGTGGGAGCAGAACCCCGACGGGACGTTCGATCTGATCTTCGGCTACATGAACCGGAACTCGCAGGAGAAGGTCCACATTCCGATCGGGCCGAACAACTACCTCTCGCCGGGACCGGAGGACCAGGGCCAGCCGACCTTCTTCCAGCCGCGGCGCAACCGCTACATGTTCCGCATCACGGTGCCGCCTGATTTCGGGACGCAGGAGATCGTCTGGACCCTGACCGCCCGCGGGAGGACGGAGCAGGCGTTCGGCAGCCTCAAGCCCGACTACGTGAACGACTCGCCGCTGATGCAGAAGGACGTCGGCGGCCTGCGCGCGGAGCGGGAGATCAACCAGGCACCGGTGGTAGACATCGACGGGCCGGACGACGTGTCCGTGCCGGTGGGGGAACCGCTCGTGCTGGCGGCGATCGCGACGGACGACGAAATCCCGCCGCGCCGACCCGCATCGTTGCGCGTGCCGGTGAACTACAACGCCTGGGGCCTGCGGCTGGCCTGGATCGTGTGGCGCGGAGACGGCAACCAGGTGACATTCGATCCCGAGCAGTTCGACATCCACCCGAATTACGACGGCAACTCGCCCTGGTCTCCGGGCTGGGAGCCGCCGCCTTTGCCGCCCGACGACAGGTTCGAGGTGGCGGCGATCTTCCACGAACCGGGCACCTACGTACTGCGTGCCTACGCCCATGACGGCGGGCTGGCGTCGGCTCGCGACGTCACCGTCACCGTCGGCGGCGGATAGCAGGAGGTGAGTCGATGAAGGAATCCACGTGGAGTGTGCGGCAGGCGGTCGGCGGCTGCCTGATCGCGGGGCTGACCCTCGCCGGTGCGGCCCTCGCGCCGGCCGCGGCCGCCGAGCGCGAGTCCGAGGTTACCTTCAGCAGGCACATCGCGCCCATCCTGCAGCGCTCGTGCGAGAACTGCCACCGCCCGCAGGGCGCGGCGCCGATGCCGCTGGTGAGCTACGAGGACGTCCGCCCCTGGGCGCGGGCCATCCGCAACCGCACCGCGGCCCGCGAGATGCCGCCCTGGTTCATCGACAAGAACATCGGCATCCAGCGGTTCAAGGACGACCCGTCGCTGAGCGACGCGGAGATCGCGACCATCGGTGCGTGGGTGGACAACGGCGCGCCGCGCGGCAACCCGGCCGACCTGCCGCCGCCCATCGAGTGGCCGGCCGACGGCTGGACGTACGGCACGCCGGACCTGATCGTGCCGTCGCCGGAGGGCATCGTCGAGGCCGACGCCGCCGACTGGTTCGGCGAGTGGGGCGAGACGGCCACGGGGCTGGCCGCGGACCGCTACATCAAGGCGGTCGAGGTCAAGGAGGTGAGGCTCGAGGAAGGGCCGCAGATCGAGGTGGATGACACGGGCCGGGCCGATCTCAGCCTGTTCGTGGTGCACCACGCGGTCATCACGTCGGACCTGCCGCAGAACGTGGTCGAACCCGTGGATTGCGGCAACGAGACCTCCTGCGGGGGCTACGACGACCAGCTCCGGCTGACCTACGAGCTGGGCCAGAACCCCACGATCTTCCCGGACGAGATGGGCGTCAAGCTGCCGGCGGGCTCGGTACTCACGTTCAACTCCATGCACCTGCACTCCATCGGCCGCGAGGTGCGCGCGCGGGTGGACGTAGGACTGACGCTGCACCCCGAGGATTACGTGCCGCGCTACCTGCAGAGCAACGGCGGCTTCAGCGGCGTCAACATGTACGACTACGAATTCGACATCCCGTCGAACGACGACAACGTGATGCGCGACGGATTCCACCGCATCACGAAGCCGACGAAGATGTTGATGTTCGAGCCGCACCTGCATTCGAGCGGCAAGCGGATGTGCGTGGAAGCCATCTACCCGAACAACGCGCGGGAGATGCTGAGCTGCGCCGACTACGACCACAACTGGGTGAAGGTCTACACCTACGAGGACGACGTCGCACCGCTGCTGCCGGCGGACACGCTCATCCACGTGATGGCCTGGTACAACAACTCGTCCTCGAACAAGAACGTGGTCGATCCGCGCAACTGGAAGGGCTACGGCAATCGCTCCATCGACGACATGTTCTTCAGCATCACGCGGACGATCGAGCTGACCGAGGAGGAGTTCCAGGCCGAGGTCGCCGCCCGCGGCGGCACGCCGGTCTTCGCGGCGTCGCAGGATCAGTAGCAGGGAACGCAGTTGCAGCGAGTCGCCGCCCGGCGGGCCCGGCCTGCCGGGCGGCGCTCCCATCCTCTCACACCGTCACGGGCACCTCGCCGAACGCGAAATCGCGAACCCTCATGATCCCAGCCTCGAGCGGTTGGAGGCTGCAGCACGGCTATTGGACTTGCGGCCTTGGCTTGCTGACCGATCCGCGCCGTGACGCCGGTTGCGCTCAGCGCGCGGTCAGCAGCGGCGCCTGACCCGGCGGCAACTGCTGGTCGAAGGCAATCAGCAGCGTAGCGTCGGCCACGTGGTCGGCCATGAGGTCAACCAGGTCCACGAGGTTGGTCTTCCCGAACAGATCGACCGCCTGCGCGTAGGTCTCCGGGCTCACCGTATGCGGGCCGAAGACCTCGCGCCCGAACCTGATGAGTGCCGCCTCCGGCGCGGGCAGCCCGGACACCGGGCGCTCGTGCCGGACGACGTCGATGACGGCCGGGTCGAGGCCGTTCGCGAGCGCGGCAGGCTCGGTGAGAGTCCAGGTGTACTGCGCGTCGTAGGCGCGCGCCGTCACCAACGCGGCCAGGTCCAGCAGCGGGCGCGGCACGTTGGCTTCCAGGGCTTCGCGCCCGGCCGCGTGGCGCCGGATGTGTCCCGGCCCCGTCCCTTCGGGCGACAGCGTCCGGCCGTAGAGACTGGCTCGGGCCTGCACGCGCTCGGCCGGACCGCCGCGCGGGGGCAACCGGCTGCGCGACTGCGGATCGATGTCGTCCGGGGGCGTGAACGGCAGCGGCAGGAACTGTGGCCAGCCGGGCGGCATCTGCTGGTTGAACGCCGTCAGCCGGGCCGCCGTGGCGGCGTACCTCGCCATCAGGCCGACGAGGTCGACGGCGTCGCGTTCACCGGTGAAGCTCACCAGGCGGCGGTAGGTGCCCGCGCTCAAGTGGTGCTCGCCGAAGATCTCGCGTCCGGTCTCGATGATGACCGCTTCGTGCTCGTCGAGCCCCGTCACCGGCTGCCGGTGTCGCACGACGTCGATGATGGCTGGGTCGAGGCCGACCGCCACCGCCTCCATCTCGTGCAGTGACCACTCGAACGGTTGATCGTGCTCGCGCGCCGTCGTGAGGATGGCCAGCTCGAGCAGGGGCCGGCCGAGCGGGATGTCCCAGCGCAGGTTGGGACTTCCGGATCCGAGCCGGCGGATCGCGGCGGCGGCGGCGGCCGGCCCGGCGGCCGGGTCGGCCACCGCGCCAGCCAGCCGGTTGCGCGAGTCCGCCCGGACGTCAGCCGGAAGCGCGCCGGACATGCCCTTGAACGCCAGCTTCTGCAGGCCCGCGCCGGTCGCCGCCAGGTAGAGATTGCCCCGGGAATCGGTGGCTATGTGGTGGCCGGTGCCCAGGATGCCTTCCGGGCGGAGCGTTCCGAGAATCTCGAGCGTCGCGCGCGCGACGACCACTATGCCGTCGTCGCCGCCGACGTACAGGAACTGCTGCTCCGGATCCGCGGACAGGGCCAGATTGCGCGCAAAGGGTGCGTCGGGCGTGATCACCTGGTCCACGAACGTGCCGTCGAGCGTGAACACCTGCACGCGGCGGTGCTCGCGGTCAGCCGCGTACACCATGCCGTCGTGCGACACCCGGATGGCGTGGAGAACATTGAAGTGCGGGGGACCCGGATCCGGGAAGCCGTTCGGGCGCTGCACCTGACACTGATTGTCCTCCAGCGGCGCGCCGCCGAACGCGCCCCACATCCGCTTGAAGCGGCCGCTCTCCGCGTCGAACACGGCGACGCGGCGGTTGCCGTAGCCGTCGGCCACGAACAGCTCGTTGGTCGGCGGATGGACCTGCTGATCCGCCGGCCGGTTGAGGTTCATCGTATCGGCGTTGCCCCGGCTCTGGTCGCTGCGGCCGATCTGCAGGACGAGCGTGCCGTCCTGCGTGAATTTCAGCAGCTGGTCGTCGTTGAACGGCTCGACCCGGGCCAACCCGTTGGTGGCGCAGTTGTTGCCTCCCAGCCAGACGAAGCCCTCGTGATCGATGTGCAGGCCGTGTTCCCGCTGGGGCCACTCGTAGCCGTCGCCCGGACCACCCCAGGCCTTGATGAAGTTGCCGGCCGCATCGAAGACGACGACCGGCGCCGCCGCCATGGCGTCCTCCTCGGGCGGCAGCGTCAGCGGGCGGTGCAGCACCCAGACGTTGTCCTCCGCGTCGATGGCGATGCTCGACGCCGCGCCGAGCCTCATCCCGTCCGGTACGGTGGGCCACGTCCCGTCGACCTCGAAGACGGGCAGGCTGCGGGCCTGCTGCGCCCCCGTCGCAGCGGACGTCTCCGACCCGGACATCCAGTCCGGCACCATCGTGGCGGCCGCGGCCACGACCGGTGCCACGAGTAACGCACGGGCCAAGCGCTTGCGCTGCATGGTCGCCTCCCACTCACCGAACCTCGTCGGAGCTCTGCCGACGAGCAACCATATCACGGGGGTCCCGACCGGCAGGCGGCGGGTTGACACGACCGGACACATCCGTAACCATGCCGGCTTGCAGGAAGCGAGGAGACATCCAATGCCGAAGATCGGACCCACGCGACTCGTGATCTGTCTGCTCGGAATCCAGCTGGCCGCGGGCAGTGTTGCCGCTGCGCAGCCGGCGGACGAGTGGGAGCCAGTGACCACCGAGCGGCTGCTCCATCCGGAGGACGGCGACTGGATGAGCTATCGCCGCACCTACGACGTGACGGGGTTCAGCCCGCTCGACCAGGTCAACCGCTCGAACGTGAGCGACCTGCAGCTCGTCTGGGCCTATTCGATGCGCGACGTCACCGGCTGGGTCCCGACCCCGGTCGTGGCCAACGGGCTGATGTACGTGTCCGAGGGCAGCGGCCGGGTCACCGCATTCGACGTGGTGTCCGGCGACGTGGCCTGGCAGCACACGCGGAGCTACCCGGAGGACATCGAGCTGTCGCAGGCCTTCATGCGGCATCGGGGCGTGTCGATCTACGGCGACGCGATCTACTGGGGCACCGCGGACGCCGCGCTGGTGGCCCTCGACGCCCGCACCGGCGAGCAGCGCTGGGAGGTCAGCACCGGTGACTACACGACCGGGCTGGGACACCCGCATCCGGCGCTCATTGCCGACGGCAAGGTGATTCTGGGGTTCGCCGGGGGTGACCGCAGCGCGCGCGGCGCCGTCGTGGCGCACGACGCCGAGACCGGCGAGCGGCTGTGGATCACCTACACGGTGCCGGCGCCGGGCGAGCCGGGCTACGAGACCTGGGCCGAACACGAGATCGAGCCGCTCGGCGGCCTCACGTGGAACACGATCAGCTACGACCCCGAGCTGGGCCTGATGTACATCGGCACCGGCCAGCCCACCCCCTGGTCGTCGACGCTGCGGGGGCCGGGCGATGCGCTCTACACCAATTCCATCCTGGCCCTCGACATCGAGACCGGCGAGCTGGAGTGGCACTTTCAGGTCGTGCCGTCGGACAACTGGGACCTGGACGCGACGCACGAGAGCATGCTGGTCGACCTGGTCGTCGGCGGCATCGAGCGCAAGGTGCTCATCGAGACCAGCAAGATCGGCTGGGGCATCGTGCTCGACCGGGCCACGGGCCAGTTCCTGGGCTCGTTCCGGACCGGCTTCGACAACCTCATCACCGGCTGGACCGACATCGGCATCCCCATCTACAACCCCGCGCTCATCCCGACCCTCGACGACGTCGACTCGGGCCGCGTGTTCGAGGTGTGTCCGTTCTACGTCGGCACGCGCAACCTCAACTCGCCCAGCTACAGCCCGGAGACAGGCCTCTACTACGTGGGCATCAACAACAGTTGCATGGACGTGACGTTCGTCTCCGAGGAGTACCGGCCGGGCCGGCTCTACAGCGGGATTGCGGCGCGCCTCAAGACCGTGCCGGACTACGACTACGTCGGCGAGTTCGTGGCGTTCAACCCGCTCACCGGCCAGCGCGCGTGGGAGCACCGCTTTCCCGGCGGGGCGGCGATGAGCGCGGCGGCGCTCTCGACGGCCGGGGGCCTCGTGTTCGGCGGCACGTCCGACCGGCGCTTCTTCGCGCTCGACGCCGAGACCGGCGCCCTGCTGTGGGAACGGCGGCTGAACGGCGACATCTCGGGGGCGCCAATCACGTTCGAGGTCGACGGGCGCCAATACCTCGCGGTGGGCGCAGGCGGCCGCATCGCCAACACCCGCTTCTATGCACGGCTGACCGACACACGGATCTCGGACGGCAGCGGCGTCATGTGGGTGTTCGCGCTGCCTTAGCGCCAGCCGATTCCCATGTCGCTTGCCGCCAAGGTTCGCACGTGTCTCTGGTTCGACGCCCAGGCGCTCCCCGCCGCGGAGTTCTATTGTGCGCTGCTGCCTGACAGCCGGATCGATCAGGTCAGCTACGCTTCGGAGGGGCAGGCGATGAACGCGCCCGGCACGGTGCTGACGGTGGACTTCACCTTGGCCGGAACGCCCTATCAGGCCCTCAACGGGGGTCCGCACTTCACGCTCGACGAGGCGGTTTCCCTCGTCGTCTTCACCGAGGATCAGGCGGAGACCGACCGGCTGTGGGAAGCACTCGTCGCCGATGGCGGTGCCGAGAGCCAGTGCGGCTGGCTGAAGGATCGATTCGGGCTGTCGTGGCAGATTACGCCGCGGCGCGCAGTCGAGCTGCTGAGCGGACCGCGGGCGGCGAAAGTCTGGCCGGTCCTGCTGCAGATGAAGAGAATCGACATCGCCGTGCTCGAGGCGGCGGCCGAAGGCGAATGAGCGGCGGCGCCGATGTTCGCGCGCGCGAGCGGGCGCCGGCAGTCAATCGTCGTACGTGACGCGGCGCAGGGAGCGCTCGTACCAGCCGTTGCCTACCGGATCGAAGGTGTTCATCTCCAGCAGCTCGCCGCCGAAGACGTGGAGGGTGAGACACGACCGGTCGGTCAGGTCGTTGGTCAGCGCGTGGTACTCGAAGGGCGGGATGAGGAAGTTGGCATCACCCGCGACGACGCGGCGGGACTCGACCGGCGCAAAGCGGCAGCGGTGGGCCTCCTCCTTGATCGGCGCGTACTGCGTCACCTCCAACTCGCCCTCGAGCACACCCTCGACGCTCCAGAGGTTGGGATGGTCGTGGATCGGCGTTCCCTGGCCGGGTGCCCACGCGAGCACCAGCACCGTATAGCGGCGCGCAGGATCGCGGTGTAGGAGCCGCCGCGCGTGGTGGTCCGGCCGCGTGCGCCGGAACCGCTTGTCCAACTGGAGCCGGCCCGGCACGAGCGCGTACTCGACCTCGCGCTGCACCTGCTGCGTGACGGTCTCGACGTCCGCCGCCTCGACCGCGGCGTCGAGCCGCCGCACCAGCTCATCCACCCCGATGGCGCTCATGCTCTTCGCAGTCTACCCGACCGCGGGGCCGCATGCCGCGGGCGAGGCACCGTGACGGGGAGGAGCCTATCTCGATGCCTGCGCCGCAGCCGCGGCCTCCTCGGCGCGCGCCCCGGCCAGGATGTTGTAGAGACCGTAGTTGCCTTCGTGACAGGCATACTCGTACAGCGGCTGGTCGTTCCACTGCATGGGAATCTCATAGGTCCAGGGTCTGACCCACACGGTGGGATCGTCGACCGTGGCTTCGTACATCAGCGTCTCGCGAGATATGCGGGTGAAGCGCTCGGTCAGCCGCAGGTGGGCGTCGGTCTGGCCCTGGGCGAAGCTCGTCTCACGCAGGAAGTTGGACGTCTCGACGACGAGCGTGTCGCCGTCCCAGTAGCCGCGTGATTCACCCGTCCACTGCGGCAGGCCGCTGACCGGCTGCCCGTCCAGGGGAATGACGCGGAAGTTGTGGTTCATTTCGTTGAGCAACACCACCTGGTCGGGCGTCTGGAAGAGCTGTACGTTCTGGTTGTAGCCGCCGGGCGTCATCGGCGGACCCGAGTTGAAGCCCGTGATGCAGCGGAGCTGCAACGCGTTCGGGCCAAGGTCCTCGACGAAGCCGCCGGGCGTGGGTGCGTGCCGGTTGACGCCCCGACGCTCCCGATCGATTGCGGCCTTGCGCGCCATGGCCGCCTGCGTCAGGGGTGGAATCCGCCCGTCGGGCGGATCCACGATCAGCGAGGTCCGCCGCGTTTCGACGGGCGCCGTTCCTCCGTCCAGCCAGAAGTTGTTGTAAAAACCGGGCTGCCCATCCTCCCCCCGGTCCACGTTGGCGCCGGCCACCGTGCGCCGCGCGGGGCGGTTCCAGAGCTCCGCGTTGCGGTCGAGAGCCGCCTGTTCGAGACTCGCCGCCTCGTCCTCGGTCAGAAACGCCTGGTCCGCCAGCTCTGCGGGGCGTTCCAGAGGCGTGAGGGAACGGAAATCCCAGACCCCCTGCAAATCCGGAGCGCCCCACGGAGTACGGGGCACTTCCGATGACTGCGCCGCCCTCGGCACGGGCGCCAGCGTCACGACCGCAATCGCCGCACACACCACGACGAGACATCGATGGCTCATTCTTCCCCTCCTCCTACTTCCCGGCCTCCTCCGCCTCCCTGAGCGCACCGGCGAGGATGTTCACGAGGCCGTAGTTCCCCTCGTGGCAGGCGTACTCATAGACGGCCGCGTCGCTTCTGCGCATGGGAATCGCGTAGGTCCACGGTCGCACCCAGGTCGTCTCGTCCTCGACCGTCGCCTCGTACAACAGCGTGTCGGCGTCGACTCGCGTGAAGCGCTCGATGAGGTGGATGTTCGGGCCCGAGCCGCCCAGCCGGCCGACGCTCCCCGCATAGCGGCCGAAAGCCGTCTCGCGCAGGAAGTTGGTGGTCTCGACCACCAGCGTGTCGCCGTCCCAGCGGCCGCGCGAGTCGCCCAGCCACTGGCGCAGATGCTGCGGCAGGTGCGGGCGGCCGTCGAGCGGCACCATCCGGACCGCTGGCCCCATCTCGTTGAAGATGGCCACGTAGCCCGGAATCTGGAACAACTGGACGTTGTTGTTGTACGCGGCGGGATACATCGGCGGGCCCGAGTTGAAGCCCACGATGCAGCGCACGCTCACCGGCACGTCCTCGACCCAGGCCCCGGGCCGCGGTACGTCGTCGCCCACGCCCTCGCGGGCCGCGGCCAGTTCCGCCTGCCGCCGCTTCGCCTCCGGCGCCAAGTCGGGAATGCGGCCATCCGGCGGATCGACGATGAGCGACGTGCGCCGGGTGCCGATGATGTTGGTGCCGAAGTCCATCCAGAACTGGTTGTAGGTGCCCGGATCGCCCGCCCGGGGCGGCCGGTCGACCTGACTGTCCACCGCCCGCTGCTCGAGGCCGGCCGCCTCCTCGGCAGTGAGGAACTCGCGTCCCTCGAACTCCTCGGGGCGCTCCATCGGCGTCACCGTGCGGTAGTCCCAGACGCCCTGCAGGTCCGGATCGCCCCAGGCCGTGCGCGGCGCCCCACCCGACTGGCCTGCGGCCGGCCGGGGCGCCAGGAACGTGACGGTGACGGCGGTCGCCACGACAGCCATCGCTACCAGAGGTCGACGATTCATCGCACTCCTCCTCATGCGGGCGACCGCCCCGCGTGCCGCAGACGGCGGCTAGTTGCCCCCCTCGGCGCTCGCGCGCGCCTCGTCGGCACGCGCACCCGAGAGAATGCCCTCCATGCCGATGTTGCCCTCGTGGCAGGCATACTCGAAGATGGCGTCGTCGGTCCGCTTCCATTCCAGCAGCGCCGTCCAGGACGACTCCCAGACCGTCGGGTCGATGGCGGTGAACTCGTAGTGCATGTCGTCCGGACCGATCCGGGTGAAGCGCTCGATGAGCCGCAGGTTCTCGCTCGCGCCCCGGAAGTTGCTCTGCGGCGCGAAGTGGGTCGTTTCGACGACGAGCGTGTCGCCTTCCCAGCGGCCGACCGAGTTGCCGTGCCACTGATCGATGTCGGGGTCGATGTGCGCGCGGCCGTCGATCGGGATGATCCGCGTCGTGTGGATCAGCTCCTGCTCGATGACGACGTGATCGGCCGTCTGCAGGATGTGGTAATAGCTGTTGTAGCCGGCCAGCAGGTTCGGCAGGCCGAAAGTGATGCAGCGCTCGCTCAGCCCGCGGTCGTCCGTCCACGCCGCCGGGCGGCCGCGATTGGCGCGGGCCGCTGCTGCCGCCTCCTGCGCGGCCGCCGTCAGCCGCGGCAGGCGGCCGTTCCGCGGATCGGTGATGAGCGACGTGCGGTTGTTGAAGTCGCGCTCGACCAGCCAGAACTGGTTGTAGTTGCCGGTCCCGCCGTCGGACGAGGTGAAGGTCTCGGGCGCGGTCAGCGCCACGTTGAAGAACTGGTCGCCGAAGGCCGCGTCGCCCGCGTCCAGGGCAAACAGCTCCTCCGCCGTCGTCTGCACCTGCGCCAGTTCCTCTTCGGTGAGCGCCGCCCGGTCGCCCAGCGACTCGGGCCGCTCCAGCGGAGTGACCGCGTTGTTGCCCCAGATACCCTGCAGGTCGGGATGGCCGTGCTCGGTGCGCGGCACGGTCCAGTCGGACGACTGAGCGAGCGCGGCGCCCGGCAGCAGTGCGACGGCGATCAGGGCACCCAGCGCGGTAACGGCAGTGAAGTGACCGATCCTCATGGGAAACCTCCTCCGCGAGTCGAATTCCGTTCGGCGTCAGAATATCACGAGCGCCGGACGTCTTCGGTATTCGCGAGCGGACGACAACCCCGGCCGGCGCGTGGACCTGGCCGAACTCTGCCCGTCCGCGCTCGTCACCGCGCGACGAGCTCGAACGACTCGACCACCAGCTGTCCGGCACCGTCGGGCGGCCCGGTCCAGTGTCCGGTCACGTGCAGCAACTCGTCGCCCGCCTCGGTCGCCAGGTCCGTGAGGCCACCCGCTTCGGCAAGCGGCAGGACGTAGTCGGGCGACAGCGCGAGAACCGGCGTGTCGTTCACAGCGGCGACGTGGCCCAGGGCAGTAACCGCCAAACGGTCGGGCAGAAAGCCGGCATTGCGCACCGTGTCCCACACCGCGTGCAGATCCAGGTAACCGCCGGGATCGACGGCCAGGACGACCTGCCCGGCAGGAACGCGGACATCCACGCCGGCCACGTGGTCCAGGCGCAGCATGCGCCGTTCGAGACCGGCAGCGCAGGAGGGGCACGACAGCTCCACCTCGACAGTCACCCGCACCATCCGCGGCCCGTCCGGCGGCTGCGGGGCCGCCGCGCCCGCGCCGATCGACAACGAACCGCACAGCAGCGCGGCCCCGGCCAGGCGGCGGTGGTGGCGCAGCGCTGATCCCATCGTGTGTCCTCCGTGGTCTGCGAACCGGGGAGCCCGTCCACTGCGGCCACCGGCAGGTGACGCTCGGATTGCCGCGAGCGGACTATACCGTGATCCGCGCCGGCAAGGTCGTCCCGCCGCCGCCGAGAACGCGAGAGATCGTTGCGGGGCGGATCAGAAAAGGAATCGAGAGCACGCTTCAGGCTGCGATCGGGGCTCTCCGTCGAGGTGAAATCGCGATACATTAGTTGGCGCAGCACGCATCCGGACGAAGGAAGCCATGGTCGAGACACCCGCGGGGTCGCGCACCGGCGCCTGGCGCCGCGTTGCGCTCCATTCGCCCAACGTCCGCATCTGCCACTGGATCAACGTCATCGCGTGCGGCTATCTGCTGCTCAGCGGCATCCACATCTTCCTCGATTTCCCCGAGCTGTACTGGGGTCATACCGGCTACCAGGGCCATCCGGCTATCTTCAAGCTCTCGGACTGGGGCCTGTCCTGGGACGAGGCGGGCGCACTGGGAAACCGGATGTGGGGCCGCAACTACCACTTCACGTTCGCCTGGGTGTTCCTGATCAACGGCCTGGTCTACGCCGGGTGGAATCTGGCCAGGGGGCACTTCGGACGCAACCTGCTGCCAGGCCGCGAGGAGCTCACGCTCGGGCACCTGCGCGCCGAGATCCGCGAGCACCTGCGCTGGCCGCGGCGGGCCCCTGCGTCGACGGTTCATTACGGCACGCTGCAGAAGCTCTCGTACCTGCTGCTCATCTTCGTCTACGTGCCGCTCATGGTGCTGACCGGGGTGGCCCAGTCGCCCGGCATCACGGCCGGCGCGCCGTGGCTGCTCGACCTGTTCGGCGGTCGGCAGACGGCGCGCTCTCTGCACACGTTCGGTACCGTGCTACTCGTGCTGTTCGTGGTCGTGCACCTGCTGGAGGTGGCTGCGGCCGGCGTCGTGAACCGCGTGCGTTCGATGATCACAGGGAACCTGCGGGTTCCCGAGGGGGACCAATGAGCCAGTTCATCTCGCGCCGGAAGTTGCTGCGCGGCCTGCCCGCGCTGGGCGGCCTGCTGTTGACGGGCTGCTCCCGCGAGACCTTCCTGCCGCCGCAGTACAGGGGCGGGCTCGTGGGCCTGGCCGACGTGCTGACGATGGGCACGAACCGCCTACTGCAGGCGGACCAACCGCTGGCGCGCGAGTACCAGCGCAGCGACATCTCGCACCCGTTCCCCACCTGGGCCCAGACCAATCCCCCGAACGAGGAGTATCAGCGGCTGCGGCGCGGCGGATTCAAGGAATGGCGCCTGGAGGTGTTCGGCCTCGTCGGGCGGCCCGTGTCGTTGTCGCTGGACGCAATCAAGCGCCTGCCGGCCCGCACGCAGATCACCCAGCACGTCTGCGAGCAGGGCTGGTCGGCCATCGGCGAGTGGACGGGCCCCCGGCTCGAGCGCGTGATCGAGGAGGCCGGCGGTCCCCGCCCGCGGGCGCGCTACGTGGTCTTCAAGACGTGGGACGGCTGGTACGAGAGCATCGACCTGTTCGAAGTCGCCCACCCGCAGACGATCCTCGCCTACCGCCTGAACGGCGAGGACCTGCCCATGGGCAACGGCGCGCCCCTCCGCCTGCGGGTCGAGCGCCAGTGCGGCTACAAGAACGTGAAGTTCCTCAAGTCGATAGAGCTCGTCGAGTCACTGACCGGCTTCGGCAAGGGCGGCGGCGGCATCAGTGCCGACTACGGGTTCCACTGGTTCGCGGGCGTCTGACGCAGAGACTCAGTTGTCGAAGACGTACTTGGCGGTGAGCATGAGCATCCAGGAGCGTGCGCCGGCGAACGTCTCGTGGTGCTCGAAGTTCGGCACCAGCGAGTTGACCGGGTGCAGGTCGTACCTGCCGCTAGCCTCGATGTCGGCCAGCAGCGAGTAGGTGAGCTTCAGCCCCAGCCACAGCCGGTCGGCCACGCGGAAGTCGGCGCCCGCATGCAGATGTCCGGCCAGAACCGTGTCGGACAGGTCTGCATCCACGCTGGCGTTGTAGAACGAGAGGGGCGGATCGTAAACATCGCCGTCGGCGGCCGTGTCCCTGTACATGTCCGAGAAGTGCAACCCGGCCACCGTGACGAACGCGGGTCCCATCCCGGCGCCCACGTAGGGCGCGAACGCTGAACCAGCCGGAAAGTCGTAGTACGCGTTGACCGTGAGCATGCGCACGGCCAACTGGTCTATCGAGGCTCGGGTGTCGGCCGTGACCGTGGTGCCGACCCGGTCCGCCATGGCCACCCCGTCGTAGTCGGTGATGCCGAGGAACATCTGGTCGAGGTCGTTCCAGCGCTGCCCGTACGCCACCTCGACCCGCGCACGATTGGCGAACAGGCCGGCCGAGACCTCGAACGCAGCGCCCGCTGCGGCGGCGACGTCGTAGTGCCAGCGGTAGCCGGAGACCTCGGGTCTGGGGTCCAGGTCGAAGCAGGCATCGGTCGGATAGCAGAGCGGGTCCCGATTCCAACCGCTCTGCGCGATAGTCGATGCCCAGGCGGCCCCGATGCCGCCGCCGGCGTACCAGCCGGAACGCGGCTCGTCGCCTGCACCCTGGGCCGACGCGCCGGAGGCCGACGCAAGCACCAGGACGCCGGTGCAGGACGCGAGAAACGATGCGAGACGCATGGCTACCTCCTGCGTACGATTCTGACACGTGACGGCGCCCGTCGGCCCGGCAGCCGTACGCACGCCGTCAGCGCCGCTGCCGCCGAGGCACACCGTGCGGGCTTCCACCAGCGGGGCTGCGACCCGAACCCCCGGCGTTCGCCATGGCCCCGCGCCGCTCTCGCCGAGGCGCGCCGTGCGCGCCCTTGCAGCAGGGCGCTAGAAGCCGCGCTTGCGGCCGCGGATGCCGCGGCGGCTGCCCTTCGGCTTGGCCGGGCGGAACCTCGGCCCGTCGTCGACGAACGGCGGCGGGCCGAAGTCGGCGGGCGGCCGCGGTGCGCGCTCGCGCGCCTCGTTGACCTTCAGCGTGCGTCCCTGCAGCTCGGTGCCATCGAACCGCGAGATGGCCTCCGACACGACCGCCGCGTCGCTGAATTCCACGAAGGCGAACCCCCGCGGCTGACCGGTAGCGCGATCCACGGGCAGGAACACCTCGGTGACATCGCCCACCTGCGCGAAGAGCTTCTCGAGCTCCGCCTGGGTCGTGCTGAAGTTCAGATTGCCGACGAAGACCTTTGCAGCGATGACGTCCTCCTTTGGTTCTACTTCTACCCCTTGGGTACCTGCAGCTCCGGCATCGGCGCTGCAGTGAAGAGGTACCGCGTGGGCTTGGCCAGCCACCTCGCCCACACGGTGGCCCGCGACATCCGTGCGCTGTCGGTCGCCGCACCCGTGCCCGCGTACATCTGACGGAACAGCTTCGATATCAACACGAACAGCAGGCGCTCGCGCAGGGTCCTCAGCCAGCGGGCGCGCTGCCAGATCGAACGCAGGCTGTAGAATCGGTCCCAGGCCCCCTTCGTCCCCAGGCGAATCGCCTCCGACGACATGGTGCGGTGTGCGAGGTAGAGCTTGGGGCGACGGGCCGCCGGAATGAGCCAGTAGCGTGTCAGCGGCACGCTGTCCACGTACGCCATGTCCCGCTCCATCTCCGACTCCCACCGCTGAAAGTCGACGGTGCCGGGGAAGGGCGTCAGCATGACGAACTGCGCGAACGCGACGCCGGCGCGCTGCGCGACCTGCGCGGTCGCCTCGAAGGTCTCCGGCCGGTCGCTGGGCAGCCCGAAGATGAACGAACCTAGCAGATGCACCCCGTGCTCGCCAAATCGACGCAGTCGCGCCACCAGCTCGTCGCCCGCCAGGTTGAAGTCCTTGTAGACGTCCTTGAGCCCTTCTGCGGTCACGGATTCGACGCCGACGCACACGCCCTTGATGCGCGCCTTTTGCATCGCTTCGAGAAACGCCTTGTCCTCCGCTGCTTCCATCGTGATCTGCGTGTAGAACCACGTATCGTCCGGCAGTGTTGCGAGCCGCGCCATCAGGTCGAACCGCTCCGCCCGAATCGCTTCGAGCTCGCGCAGGCGCGACGGATCCTGCCGGCGCGCCGCAGTCGCCAGGTCGCCGAGCGTCACCGGGTAGAAGTTGTCGTCGGCCAGCGCGATGAAGCGGAATCCCTTGCGGCGCAGCTCGACGATCTCCTCGATGACGATGTCCACGTTGCTCTGGCGCGGCTGCTGTCCGTCGGTGCGCCAGACCGAGCAGAACGAACAGTGCTTCGGACACCCGCGGACCGTCTGGACGGACGCCCACATGTAGCGATCGGGCGGCATCAGATCCCATCGCGCGCGCTGGAGCGACGCCCCCTCCACGTGCCCGCCCTCGTACAGCGGTTGCAGCACGCCCTCCGCATGGTCGCGCAGCACCTTCGCCCAGACATTGTCGCCGTCGCCGCGCACCACCGCGTGCGCGCCGCCGCGGGTCCGCGCCTCGTCGGGATAGAGCGACGCGTGAACGCCGCCGAAGATCACGCAGGCCCCGCGCTCACGAGCCCGCCTGCCCACCTCGTAGCCCCGCAGGACGTTCAGCGTGTGGATGCCGATGCCGACGACGTCACCCGGTCCCAGCTGATCGAAGTCGAACCGTTCGAGCGTCTCGTCCGTGAGAACCGGCGTGCCGTGCGCCGCCGGTGTGGCTCCTGCCAGCACGTACAGCCACCGCGGCGTGATGATGGCGGTACCGAACGACACGTCGCTGGGGTTGACCAGATGAACACGCACATGCGCCTCCGGATCGTGGCGGGATCACCTGCTCAGAGGAAGGGCGAGGGAACGGCTCGTCGGTCTTGAACCGGGTGAACGCGCGGGCCAGGAAAAGTATCAGGGGAACAACCTACATGGAACCAAGCCTGCCTGACAAGTGCGCGGCGCAGACGCCCACGGCTCGACCACTGCGGTCACGCGGGCGCCCGTGCCGTGCTCGTCGCTGTCCTCCTGCCCGGAGCCCTACTGCTGCTGCTGTTGCTGCGCCTCGATGGCCCGCTCGGCTTCGCGCTGGCCGGCGAGGATGTTGTACAGCCCGTAGTTCCCCTCGTGGCATGCGTACTCGTAGAGCGGGTCGGCGCTCTGCTGCATGAGGAGCTGGAAGGTCCAGGTGACCGGCCAGACCGTCGGGTCGTCCAGCGTCGCCTCGTAGAGCAGCGTCTGCGGGGAGATGCGCGTGAAGCGTTCGACGAGGCGCAGGTTCGTGCTGGTCAGTCCGCCCAGGAAGCCGGTTCCTCGCAGGAAGTTCGTCGTCTCGACCACCAGCGTGTCGCCGTCCCAGTGGCCGCGCGAGGCGCCCATCTGCTGGGGGATGCCGCTGCGCTCGCGGCCGTCCAGCGGAATGACGCGGGTGCTGTGCACCATCTCGTTGAGCAACACGACGTGGTCTTCGGTCTGGAACAACTGCACGTTGTTGTTGTAGGCGCTCGGCTGCATCGGCGGCCCCGAGTTGAAACCCACGAGACAGCGCACCGCGAGATGTCCGGGACCCATGTCCGCGACCCAGCCGCCGTAGGTGAGCTCGTGCAGGCCGAGGCCGCGCCGCTCCATCGCCATCTCCTCCTGGCGCTTCCGTGCCGCCGCCGTCAACGTCGGCACGCGGCCGTCGGGCGGGTCGACAATCAACGACGTGCGCCGGTCCTCGGCCACCCCCGTGGCGTCGTACCAGGCCTCGTTGTACGAGCCGGTCGGCATGGCGTCGCTGCCGTCCTGGATCTGCCGCCAGGTCTCTTCGGCCTCGGCGAGCACGACCGCGGCGTCCTCGTCGTTCAGCGTCGTCTTGCCCGCCAGGTTCTCGGGCCGCTCGAACGGGGTCAGGGAGCGGAAGTCCCAGACGCCGGCCAGATCCGGTGCGCCCCACGCCGTGCGCGGGACGTCAGAGTCCTCAGCCGTCTGCGCCGTCACGCCGGCCGGGGCCAGCGCCGCGACGGCGGCCAGTGCGAACAGTGCGGGGAGAATTCGTCGACTCATCTGCAGCCTCCTCGGCATTGCGAAAGACAGCGGTATCTGCAGAGTATCGCTCAGAATGCCTGCCGCCGAAACACCGAATCGAGGGGCGGGCCGCCGGGACGCGCCGTGCCGAGGCACCAGCCCGGCACAACGCTGCCGAGCGCCCCCGGCGCGACGTGCCGGGCGTGATAGCCTGCAGGACCGGGAGGGAAGCATGACAAGAACGAGAGTTGGAACGGTGGCCGTGGCCGCGACCGCGGCAGGGGCGCTGGCGCTGGCGAGCGTGGCGGTCGAGAGCCAGGAGAACCAGCGCATGGAGACGCTGGCCGATGTCGAACGGGCCATCACGGAACTCTCCAACCAGGGCCGCTGGGGCGCCGACGACGAGCTGGGCGCCGCCAACTTCATCACGCCTGCCAAGCGGAAACAGGCGGCGGCCCTCGTCCGGGAGGGCATCAGCGTCTCGCTCGCGCACGACATCGTGCAGGAGGAGGCCGTCGACGCGACGACGATCCTGAACCGGGAAGTCATCCGCCTCAGCGCGACGGGCGGGTCGGACCGCCTGCAGTACACCGGCAGCTACCACGGCGTCATCCACAGCCACCTCGACGCCATCGACTGCCACATCCTGGTGGACGGGCGTGGTCACACCGGCGCGACCGTCGAGGAGATCGAGGCCACCGGCGGCTGCCCCAAGGGCAGCATCCATGCGCTCCGCGACGGAATCGTCACCCGCGGCGTGCTCTACGACGCCACCCTGCTGCCGGGCAAGGCCACCTCCGGCGGCTGGCTCGAACTGGGCACGCCCATCCGCAAGGCTGACCTCGAGGCGCTGGAAGAGATCCAGGGCGTACGAGCCGAGTCTGGCGACGTCATCCTGCTGCACACCGGCCGCTGGATCCGACGCGCAGCGCTGGGCCCGTGGCCGTCCTCCGACGGCGTGGCCGGCTACCACGCCGACGTGGCGTACTTCCTGAAAGAGCGCGAGATCGCGTTCATCGGCCACGACATGTCGACCGACGTCTCGCCGCACGGCATCCCGGGCGCGCGCTTCCCGCTGCACCAGCTCGCCCTGTTCTCGCTCGGCGTCGGCATCTTCGACAACCTCGACTTCGGTCCCGCCGCGGAGCTCGCCCGGCGCCTGGGCCGCTACGAGTTCCTGTTCACCGCAGCGCCGCTGCGCATCCGGGAGGGCATGGGCTCGCCCATGAACCCGATCGCGACGTTCTGAGCCGAGAGTCGATCTCGCCAGTGCGCTGCTGAAGACTGACGTCGGCCTTGCGGGTCAGATTGCCGGTATCGAGTTCGAGTGGGCAATCAAGCAGTTCCTCAGGGCCGGACCGGATGCCAAGCTGGCGGATCTAGTCGCCAACACGTTGCCAGCGCGCGTTCGCGGAGTTCATCGGGATGACGATGAAGCCGCGGGATTCTCGTCCGCTGCAAGGAAGCCGTGCGTACGCGCAACCGGGCCGTACACGGCCACACTCGTCGTGCAGTTGGAAACGAGAAGGTTGGACGTCTAATCGACGCCATAAGGGAAGTCGAGCGCATGCAGGAAGCCGCATCCGTCAGCTTTTGGAGCCGAGCCACAGTGGATGAACTCGCAGCAGAGCAGGGCATTGCGACGCCGCAGCACTTCGGCGAGATGATTGGCTCCGCGGCGGAACTGTGGAATGACGAAGACGATTTCAGAGCGTTTGTCGATGGCATTTACCAGCGCCGCACGGCAGGAAGGGACGACCGCAAGGTCGGCGGATGAGCACGGCCGACGTCCGGGTCACCCGGCCGCGCAGCCAATCGAAGTATCGCGGTCAGCCGTCGGCGCCGGCGCCGACCGCGCACCATTGACCTGCAGGCCGCGCAAACGCTCCCGATCACGATCCTCCACGGTGACCGTGGTCACGATCTCCCCAGGGCTGCCAACTGCTCCATGACGAAGCCGTCAGGCAAATCCGACGCAGCGTCGTAGTGGGCGCGCTGACTGCGCCCACCAGTGTACGCGTAGCACTTTCCCCGCCCGTGACCGTCGATCAGGATGACCACGGATTCGGGGATGTCCCGCGACTGGAACTGGATAGCGATCTCCCCATCCTGCGTGGGATAGACGGTCGGCGCCCCCGGATGCCGCGCAAGGGCGGTGATAACCCGCGCCGCCTCCTGCCGGGCAGCGGAACCGATTTCCGGGAGGCGGTCTTCCCCGATTTCGTCGTCGATTGCCTGCAGGGCTCGCAGGGCGTCCGTCAGCCAGGTTGACGGCGGCGTGCGCCTGCCCGGGACCCCGATCGTCGGTGTGCCGACCGGCATCTGCGTTTCGTCGGCGCTTCGCTCACCCATCACTTCCACCTTCCCTCAGATTCAGCCGATACGACCACGTTGGTGTCAAGCACCAGCCTCACGTCCGCGCCTCTCCGCCCTGACGGCACCCGCTTCACCGCAGCGAGCCGTCAATGACGATTGTCCGAATATGAACTCCCTTCTCCTTCGACACCAGCTCCGCCTCTGCTCTCAGATACTCGCGTGCCGCCTCTATCGATTTCCACTTCGGACGATGGCTCTTCCGAAGTTTTTCGGGTAGCGGAAGGCTCATCCACACGACCACATAAACCCCATGCCTCGCGCCCGTTTGGGGCATGTACCGCTCAGCGAGCTGCCCTCGAATTGCCGTCCTCGCGTCGTCGTTGCCCGACAACTTGACCTCGATGGGGACACGGATCGCATCCCCCGACACCATCCCACCGGCCGGCACCTTCACTAGGATGTCGACCTTGGATCCGGGCTCGCCATGGCCAGAGATTGGCACCTGGCGTCGGTGGATCTCGACCTCCCGACCCGCCACGGCGCAATCTCGAAAGTACGCACTCACTGCTCCAAACAGCTTGTCGGATACGTGCTCTTCCGCCTTCGGTGTCGGCGCGGTGTCCCTCCCCGTATTCCACAGATCCTCGGGACTCTCGCCGCCATCGAGCCGCAGTGCCTCCCCATAACTCTCCAAGGCGCATTCAATCCCATCGATGACATCGTCCCCGCAGCAAAGCAATCGCTTATCCGGCGCGCCGAGCACATCCGCGATCACACCTACCGTAAACGGTGACCAGCGCGAAAGGCGCAAGGCGCGCTCCGCTTCGGATCTCGGCAGAGTCAGCCACGAATAACGGACCGCAAAGCGGGCTTCAAGACGCTTCAGCGCAACCACGGCCTCCGCATCTTCGAGGTCGACCAGATGCTGGATCGCCCGCGTCCGCAAGAGGCGTGCAGAGTCATCGTCCGTTACGAGGTCACCATGCAGCTCGCGGTCTGCCTCGGGTGGAAACAGCTCAAACAGGAACGCCGCCAATTTGCCCACCTGCTCCGGCCTCAGGGAGGCCAACAGTCGGGCCTCGCTCCTGTGAGCAACGCGACCCATAACCCTGCGTCCTCTCTCAGGTACCAACCGCAAGAATCCCTCGAGCTCAGTCCAGGTTTCCCGGGCAGTGGTGTGCAGGAGTGCCACAGCGACGTGCTCCGCTGCTTCGTCCGTGGCGTCGCTTACCCTGTCAAGCATTCTCTGACATTCGGGGATGGCCTTGCCCGGCGCACGGGTCAACACGAACTCAGCAACGGCTCTCGTGCGCGGCCCGGCGATTTCGCCCGCGCGCAGAGCGGCGCACAGGTTCTCGTCGAGTTCGCTATTGGGCAGGTCCATCAACAAGGTTAGCAAATCCGATAGCAGTTCGCCGAACCCTTCATCCGGATTAAACGCAATGGCCGTCATCTCCCGACACACGGCGGTGGGATTCTTCTCGTTGAGAAGTTTCAGAATATCCTGTTTCTGTTCTTCGGGTTCGTCAGGCATATTCGGCCCGACTTGGCGAAGAATGTAGAAGCACCACTTTCCCCACCAGAAACCACCCCGGCGTCCGAGCCACTCCGCGTCGCACTCCAACAGGAGCCATATGGCCACCATGACGCCGTCCCGGTGAATCGCCTTCGGCGATATGGCCTCGGCGACCTCCGACCTGACGTCCGCATTCGACAGATAGTCCTTCGCAGCCGAGACAATTCGGGTTCGAACCTTGGAATCGGCTTGCTGCCAACCATGCGTCCTGGTCAAGAACCGCTGAAACTCGTATCGAGTGCTGTTCGGTTCAAGTGTGAGTTCCAGACAGAGTTTGCGAAAGTACCGGACGTCCTTCATCTCGGCCAACCGAAGAGCTTCCGCCACCCGCCGCGAGGGTGGTGGATCAAGCGGGCGGACATCCTCCTCCTGCGAGTCGCCGACCATCATGTTCCAGCGTTGTTTTATTTCTTCGGCCTCGTCGGAAACCAACTCCACGGAGCGTTGGTTGCCCAGGATCGACTTCACCGGTTCGTTGTCGCACACGCGGAGCCAAGCGTCGACGTTCTCGGAACTGGTCTCCCACGGAAGGAGACGCGCCAGGTGCAGGTAGTTCTCCCGCGCCATCTGCCCGTTCCGTTCGTCGCAAGCTCTGTCCAAGAGCCAGCGGAAATCCTCCACCTTGCGGAGGCCCGGCGTCCCGCGTGCCATCGTCACGATGTCGTCCCAACTCTGCGCGTCGCTCGCCACAAGGTCGATCAGGCGACGTCGCACGTCGCGGTTCGTGTGCAACGGCGCTCGATCGTGCTCTTCAGCGGGTGACAATCCGGGCAGCGGATCCTCCGACAGCCAAGCAAGGGGACTCGCGCGGTGACGAGCCCACCCGTTGAGCAACGCCGTCAACTCGCGTGCCACCTCCGGATTGCCCAGGTGGTCCAAGGCACCCTGCGCGATCCGCATTGCGATGCGGCGCATTGCGCCGGTAGTGGCGGGCGAGTCGGACGCTTGGCCTTTCGCCCAACGCAGCCCCGCCTCAGGGTGTCCGGTGGCAGTGAATCCGTTGCGGTCCAATTCGAACAGAAACATCTGGTACGTACCCACCCGCCATGGTCGACGGAGGGGAGTCAACGCGTGGAGGAGCTCAGGGATTGACAGGTGGTCCGGCCACAGGCATTGCAGGGCGATGCCCTTGAGCTGGTCTTCGCAGTCTTCGGGCAGTCCGGCAATCAGCGGCTTGAGGCGCCGTCGAGCGGTCGGGTCTCCGCAGTCGCGCAATGCGTAGCCGGCCGCGACCCGGATCGGGACCATGGCGGCGGAGTCGAGGACGAGGTCGGCAAGCTCCGCACTCAAGGAGGAGAGCTTCCAGGCACGAACCAGATCGACAGCGAACTCGAGCTGGACGTCGCAGCCATCCGCACGGGCCGTGATCAGCGGCCGCAGGTCCGCCGCGGCACGCTCATAGCGCAACCCCCGCAACTCCAGTACGTCGGGTCGCAACTGGGCCGCAGTCAGTTCTCCGCTGCGAAATCGGTCGAGCAGTGCGAGAGTCGCGTCCCGCCTGATGTCGTCCGCGACATCGGAAAGGCCGATCACTTCGGGGTCGCAAGCGGCGATCCAGCGGGCCACGTCGGGGTTGAACATGGCTGCGAAGGCGGCTGTTTCCCGGAGCGGTCCGGCGACGCCGCTGCGCCAGCCGTCCGGTCCGGCGAGGAACGCCTTGGCCTGATGGGCCCGCAGGCGCCCAAGCCGGCGACCGGCCAGGAACTCGGCGAACTGGCGGTGGGCGAATCTGAGGGAGGTCGGTGCCGTGGCGTCAGCGAGGCCGGACAGGCCTATGGCCTGGATTTGGCTTCGGTCAATCGTGCCGGCAAGGTCCTGAAAGCTGAGCTGATTCGGCAGTGGTCGGTCACCGAGGTGCACAGTATCGCGGCCGCCGAGGATCATGCAGCAGGCCAGAAGTTCAGCCGCATCCAGGAGCTCGGTCGGTGGAAGACGATTCTGAGTACCGATCTCGTGACGACACTGCGGGTCCGCTGCGAGCAGTTCGAGGCCTTTCTGGAAGAGATCGCGGAGGGCGGCAGGCAATCCATGGTCGGATTGATGCAATCGCAGCAACATACGGAGGGAAAGCGGCGCGGCGGCGAGACTTCGGGCACCCGAGTTGTGAAGCCGCTCAAGGAAGACATCGGCTGCGATGCCCTGGGACGTCGCGGCGGCCTGGATGTCCTCGTCGCTGAGCGGCTGAAGATCGGCTGTGGCGAACGACTCGGTCCCCACGTGCTCGCCGATGACCTGCGTCAGCTCGCTGGGCCAAACGGCCGACCGACACGTGATTCTGATCGACGCCCCGGTGCCGGACAAGTCCTCCGTGACCCAACGCTTGATCGCGAGCCAGCGGCGACGCTCAGGGATCATCACCTCGTCGAGGGCATCCAGGTAAATAACGGTTCTCTCGTTGGCGCCGCATGAGTACTCGGCGAGATGTTGACGAAGCTCGGTGGAGGTCTCGGCGAACTCCGCCAGTTCTCTGCACTCATGCACGGATGCGCCGGCCCGCCGCTCCTTGTCCGCGAGTCGAGCGGCTTCCGTGCTCTTGCCGTAGCCGGCGGGGCCGAGCATGACGAGACCGCGAAACCGGGACAGCTCCAGTGTGCTCAACTGCTCCGTATTGGCCCCGGTGGTCGCGGACCAGACCCGCGCGATATTCCAGGTCGACGATTCAGCGGTCATGACCTGTTGGTCTCGTTTCCAGACACCGGCGAGCGAGCGCTTCCCACGTCGCGCGATAGTCGTCCTCGCGGAGCTCGCAAATGTCCCCGCTCTCGTTGCGGATGCCGGTGAGGGCGGGGGCGGTCGCGGCGGACATGAATCTACCCCATCATCCAGGTTTCGACTGCCAGGTCCGGCACGCGCCGGAACTCGGCGAGGTTGTGCGTGATCAGCGGCACGTCCCGGGCCAGGGCATGCGCGGCGATCCACAGGTCGTTGGGGCGGATGGGCTGGCCGGCGGAGCGCAGGTGCGCCCGCAGGCGACCGTATTCTCGCGCAACGCGCGCATCGAGTTCGACCACTTGCACAGAAGCCGCGAAGTCATGGATGGCCGCGAAGCTCTGCGCGCTGCGACTCGAACCGTGCGCACCGAACTCCAGCTCGCCCAGCACCACGATGGACACGCCGCAATCCTGAAGCGGAAACCGGGCGTCAAAGCCGCGGCGTCGGTTCATGGCGTAGACGCAGATGTTCGTGTCGAGCATCACCCTCAATCGAACGGCTCCCTTTCTTCGAGCGGCAGCTCTTCCTCGCGCATCTCCCTCATGATTGCCTCGAAATCATCGGGCAACGGGGTGCTGTTCGCGAAGTAGTCGTCCCAGTCCTTGAACGGGGGGCTCAGAACGACGTGGCGGCCCTCACGGCGCAGCCCCTGCAGTGCGTCCGGCTCGCGGTGCATCATCGTGATGGCCGCCGGGCGTCGCTCGTGGCCACGCCTGTAAGGTTACAATCGCGGTTGGGACTGGCGATGGCGTGGTGGATCTGGGTGGTGGCCGGCTTCCTGCTCCTGGCGCTGGAGATGGCGTCCCCGGGCGGGTTCTACGTGTTCTTCTTCGGCTGCGGGGCCCTGGCGGTGGGCCTGCTGGCGGCGCTCGGCTGGGCGGAGCCGGTCGCGCTGCAGGGCATGCTGTTCGCCGGCCTGTCCGTGGCGGCGCTCGTGTTCTTCCGGCCACTCATCGTGCGCCGGCTGCGCGCGGACGGCGGTGAGGGAACGGTGGACAGCCTGGTGGGCGCGCGGGCGCTGGTGCGCGGCGAGATCGCCGCCGACGGCTTCGGCAAGGCCGAGTTGCGCGGGACGACCTGGAGCGCGAGGAACGTCGGTACAACGGCAGTCGGTCACGGTCAGGCGTGCCGCGTGGAGCGCGTCGAGGGCCTGACCCTGTGGATCCGGGCGGAGTGAAACGATGGAAGTGGGTCTGATCGCCGTCGGAGCACTGGTGCTGCTGCTCGTCGTCATCATCGCCAAGACGGCCGTGGTCGTGCCGCAGCAGAGTCAGTACGTGGTCGAGCGGCTCGGAAAGTATGCGGGGACGCTCGACGCCGGATTCCACATCCTCGTCCCGTTCCTCGATTCCGTCCGCTACAAGCACTCGCTCAAGGAGATGGCCCTGGACATCCCGGAGCAGATCTGCATCACGAGCGACAACGTCCAGGTGGGCGTGGACGGCGTGCTGTACCTGAAGGTGCTGGACGCCCAGCGCGCGTCGTACGGCATCGGGAACTACGTTTTCGCGATCACGCAGCTCGCGCAGACTACGCTGCGTAGCGAGATCGGCAAGATCGAGCTCGACAAGACGTTCGAGGAGCGCGCCCACATCAACACGCAGGTGGTCGACGAGCTGGACAAGGCCACGGAGCCCTGGGGCGTCAAGGTGCTGCGCTACGAGATCAAGAACATCAACCCGCCGCGCGACGTGCTCGAAGCCATGGAGAAGCAGATGCGGGCCGAGCGCGAGAAGCGCGCCGCCGTGCTCGAGTCGGAAGGCCTGCGGGACTCGGCCATCAACACGGCCGAGGGCGAGAAGCAGAAGGTCATCAAGGAGTCCGAGGCGACGAAGCAGCAGCAGATCAACGAGGCGGAAGGTCAGGCCGCCGCCATCACCACTGTGGCGACAGCGACGGCGGAGGGCATTCGCCGGGTGGCCCAGGCCATCGAGGCGCCCGGCGGCACGCAGGCGGTTCAACTGCGCGTCGCCGAGCAGTACGTCGATCGGCTGGGGATGCTGGCCAAGGAGAACAACACGATGATCCTGCCGGCCAATCTGGCCGACGTCTCGTCGATGATCGCCACGGCCATGAACGTCATCCGCCAGACCGGTACGCCCCCGGACGAGGGGCGGTAGCCGGCTCAGGGCCCCTGGTCCGCGAGAACCGCTGCCGCGGCGGCCGGCGGCCGCTCCTGCGCGCGCGCACCGCGCAGCACGTTCAGCATCGCGTAGTTGCCCTCGTGGCAGGCGAACTCGTAGAGTCCGCCGGCCGCCACCCCGCGTTCGGACTGATCGGCCGACAGAGCCAGCTCTATCGTCCAGGGCCGCGTGAACCGCGCCGGATCGGTGATGGTGGCCGCGTAGTCGATGGTCTCCGCATCGACGCGCGTGAACCGCTCCAGCAGGTGCAGCGAGCCGGTCGGATGGCGCCACGTGCTGGCCCAGCGGGCGTCGGGTCGGTCCACGAAGGATCGCGACTCGACCACGAGGGTGTCACCCTCCCAGCGTCCGCGCGGCGCGCCGTTCCAGCTCGGGATGTCCGCAGGCGGGCCGCCGTCCAGCGGAATGATGCGCCGCTGGCGGAACATCTCGTGCACGATGACGACGTGCGTGCGGTTCTGGAAGATCTGGTGGTTCGGGTTGTAGCTGAACCAGATCTGCGGCAGGCCGTCGCCCAGGCACCGTTCGCCGGTGTCGAGGTCCAGGAAGGAGTTCCAGGGACCCGACCCGTGCGGGCGTTCGCCCTGGCGCGCGTCGGCGGTGTAGGGAATCCGCCCGGTCGGCGGCTCGACGACGAGCGAAGTGCGCCGGCTGCGCAGCCACATCCAGCTCCCGTCGAGCCAGAAGTCGTTGTAGAAGCCCGGCGTGCCGTCCGCCCGCCAGTCCACGCTGCCGCCGGCCGTCGTGCGCTCGGACGGCCGTTGCGCGAGGCGCGCCCTGCGCAGGAGCGCGCCGTCCTCCAGCCCGGCGACCTCGGCGTACGTCAGGAACTCGCGCCCCTCGAATTCGGCGGGGCGCTCGAGGGGCGTCAGCGTGGAACCGACCCAGATACCCTGCAGGTCCGGGTCGCCCCACGGCGTGCGGGGGATGTCCGGCCGCGGGGCGACGCCTTGCCGCTCCTCTCCCGCGGGCATCCGGCACCCGGCGGCTGCCGTCCACGACAGCGCGATGGCGACCAGGGGCACGACCACACGCACCCGACCTTCCAACAGACGTAGCATGTCCAGTCTCCTTCAGGCCGCCCCTACCTGTCATACCATGTCGGGGACGGCTTGTGAAAGTTCCCGCCGCAGAATGCCATGCACGCGGGCAGCCTGCCGCCGCGCGGACAGGCTGAAGCCGGGCAGCAGATGAAGACCGGCGCGTTGCGCATCTCGACGGCGGCCGCCCTGCTCGTACTGGCTGCAGCCGGCGCAGCCGCCCAGCCCCGTGCCCCGACGCCGCCGGCACCCGCTGTCCGAACGATTACCGTGCTGCCGTTCAGGAACCTGAGCGGCGCGGCGGCAGACGAGTGGATCGGCGGCGGCATCGCCGAGACCCTGGGAGCCGCGCTCACGGTGGCTCCCACCGCGGCGTTCGTTCCCCCGGAGGACCTCGGACGTGCGCACCGGGAAGCGACCGGCACCGACCTGGACGCCGCGGACGCAGCGGCGGTGCTGGAGACCTGCCGGGCACTCGGCATCCGCTGGCTCGTGGTCGGCGAGTACCAGCGCGTGGCGGACCACCTGCGCGTCACAGCCCGGGTCGTTGCGACGGAGAGCGGCGCGGCGGTGCACTGGATGCAGGCCGACAGTGCCGCCGCCGGGCTCTTCGACCTCCAGGACCGGCTGGTGGACTCGCTGGCCCGCTACCTCGAAGAATCCGGCGGGCCGCCGCGCGCGGGGCCGGATGCGCCCGGCCGCGCGCAGCAACCGGCTGCCCGCAGGTCGGCCGGCCCCGCGGCCCGCGTCGGCGCGGCCCTGCCGCGGGCCGGCTTCGGGCCTCCCGCCGGCACCGGCGACGGACCGGCGGCGCCGCAGCCGCCCGCAACCATCAGCCGCGACGCGGCGGGCCGGGCCACCATCCGTGCGGTGCGCGTGGCCGGCCTCGACGTCGACGGCGTGCTCGACGAGGCGGTGTACCGCGACCTGCCACCGTTCTCCGACTTCATCCAGACCCTGCCGGTGGAAGGCGCGCCGGCCAGCGAGCGCACCGAGGTCTGGGTGCTGTTCGACGACGACAACTTCTATCTCGGCGTGCGCTGCTGGGACTCGGCGCCCGAATCGCGGTGGGTGGCCAACGAGATGCGGCGGGACAGCTTCAACATTCTGCAGAACGAGCGCATCGGCTTCATGATCGACAGCTTCTACGACCGCCGCAATGGGATGATCTTCAACGTCAACGCCATCGGCGGCCGGATGGAAGGCCAGATGACGTCCGAGAGCGACTACAACGGCGACTGGAACCCGGTCTGGGAGGCCGAGACCGGGCGCTTCGAGGGCGGCTGGACGCTGGAAGCAGCCATTCCGTTCAAGTCGTTGCGCTACCGGCCGGGCCGGGCGCAGATCTGGGGACTGAACGTCAGCCGGCGGGTCTTCTGGAAGAACGAGCTGTCGTACGTCGTGCCCATGCCCGTGGCGCGCGAGCCCGGGGCCATCTTCCTCTCCTCGCTGGCGGCAACCCTGGTCGGGCTCGAGGTGCCCGACCGCCGCAGCACGCTCGAGCTGAAGCCGTACGCCATCGCGGACCTGACGAGCGACTGGACCACCACACCCCCCGTCGCGAACCAGCTCGGCGGCGATGGGGGCCTCGACGTGAAGTACGGCGTGACACAGAACCTGGTGGCCGACCTGACGCTCAATACGGACTTCGCCCAGGTCGAGGCGGACGAGCAGCAGGTCAACCTCACCCGCTTCAGCCTCTTCTTTCCGGAGAAGCGCGAGTTCTTCCTCGAGAACCAGGGCGTGTTCGCCTTCGGCGGCGCCGGCACCGGCCCGTTCGGGCAGAACAACGACACGCCGGTGCTCTTCTACAGCCGGCAGATTGGACTCAACGCGGGGCGCGAGGTGCCGCTGCAGGCCGGCGGCCGGCTCACCGGGCGGGTGGGACGCTTCACCGTGGGCGCGATGACCATCCGGACCGGGGCCGAGGCGACCACGGACGCCATGCCCACCAGCTTCTCGGTCCTGCGCATCAAGCGCGACCTGCTGCGGCGCAGCAGCATCGGTGCGATCTACACCGGCCGCTCGGTCTCCACGCTGGGTCCCGGCTCGAGCGAGACGTACGGCGCCGACGCCAACTTCGGCTTCTACGACACGGTAAATGTCGATACCTACTGGGCCCGGACCGCCACGCCCGGCTCGCGGGGCGACGACGTCAGCTATCGTGCCAGGTTCGAATACCGCGGCGACCGCTACGGCGTGCAGCTCGAGCACCTCGCCGTGGGAGAGGACTTCCGGCCGGACGTGGGATTCCTGCGGCGCGAGGACTTCGACCGCAGCTTCGGCTCGTTCCGGTTCAGCCCGCGGCCGTACGCCATCCGTGCCATCCGCCGCTTCACCTGGGAAGGCCGGTTCGACTACTACACGAGCCGGGCCGGCGTGGTCGAGACGCGCCTGGGGCAGGGCTTCTTCGCCATCGAGTTCGAGAACGCGGACCAGTTCGAGGTCGAGTACACCCGCAGCTACGAGTACCTCGACAGCCCGTTCGAGATTGCCCGCGACGTCGCCGTCCCGGTTGGCGGCTACCGCTTCCAGGACACGCGCGTGGCGTACCAGTTCGGCCGGCAGCGGGTGTTCTCCGGCATGCTGGCCCTCCAGCGCGGCAGCTTCTACGGCGGCGAGAAGACCACCCTGGAGATGGGCCTGCCGGGTGGCTTCCGGAGCGGTCGGCTCGAACTGACGCCGCAACTGTCGCTCGAGCCGGGCATCTCGTACAACCGCGTGGATCTGCCCCAGGGCCGCTTCACGACGGGCCTCGTGACCACGCGCACGACCTACACGGCCACGCCGCTGATGTTCGTCAGTGCGCTGGTGCAGTACAACTCGAGCAACGCCTCGCTGGGCGCGAACGTCCGCTTCCGCTGGGAGTATCAACCCGGGAGCGAGCTGTTCGTGGTCTACAACGAGCAGCGCGACACGCTCACCCCGCGCCATCCCGAACTGCAGAGCCGCAGCTTCGTGATCAAGATCAACCGGCTGTTCCGCTTCTAGCTTTCGACGGGGCTGCGCCCCGAACCCCCGGCGTCCGCTTGCGGGGACCCCTGCGCCCCGCGCCGCTCCCGCCGAGGCGCGCCGTGCGCGCCTTGCGAAGTCTGCGCGGTTCGGCGGAGCAGACTCCGCCCTTCAGACGGGGCTGCGCCCCGGACATCCGGCGTCCGCTTGCGGGGTCAGTACCGGAACAGGTACTGGAGCTTCACGAAGACGGCCCGGTTCGTGCGCCGGCGCTCCGTGGTGTGGAACAGTCGGTCGGGAATGCCGTCGCCGTCGCGGTCGCGCTCGATCAGGTCGGCCTGCTGGTGGTGGTCGTCGTAACCCACGTAGAAGACGGTGCCGGCGTTGACCCGGTACGTCAGCAGCAGGTTCAAGGCCAGCGTCTTGTCGAACGTGTTGTGCTCGGCGATGTTCCGCACCAGGAAGCGCTCGGTGAACTGGTAGGTGGACAGGGCCCGGAAGATCTTGACGTCGAACACCTCGGCGCCGCCGGTGCGGCGATCCGTGAACCGGCTGGTGTTGAGGTTGACGTCCGATTGCAGCCGCGGAATGGGCCGCAGGCTGATGAACGAGTACACACCGGTCTCGTGGCCCAGGAACGGGTTCGCGTCGTCGTAGAAGACCTCGTGGCCGCGATTCATCCCCATGCCGACGCCGTAGCGCGTCGTGCTGTAGCGCCCGAAGACCCGGTAGCGCGTCTTGAAGAAGTCGATGCCCCCGTAGCGCTCCATCTCCCGGCTCACGCGACTGTTGACCCCGAAGTTGCGCGCGAAGTTGAAGTTGAGGCCGAGCCGGACCTGCTCGTCCTGCAGGTTGCCGTCGAAGGCGTAGTTGCGGGCGTAGCGCCCCTCGGGCCCCCAACTGACGAGCCAGGTCTCGGGCCACCACTGGTATGAGACGTCGCCCAGCGTGCGGCGCTGGTCGACCCGGCGCACGAACCCGACGTCGGTGCGGAAGTCCGGCGAGAGAACGAACGAGAGGAAGCGGTAGCCGAGGTTGCGTCCCTGCTTGCGCAGCACGGCCTCGAGGTAGTGGCCGCTGCGGTCGACGCCGTCGAGGTCGCGGTGCTGCGTGCCCATCGCGCGGAAGGCGATGCTCTGGGTGCGCCCCAACCGGAAGTTGCTGTCGATGCCCGCCAGCCGGCTGTGGCTGTCGACGAACTCACGGCTGGTGACGATGGCGCCGACGTGCGACTCGGCGTACAGGTCGTAGCGCACGCGCCCCACGAACGTCTGAGCCGCCTGGCCCACGGCCGGGTCGGGTGCGTCGTCCACATGGCCCGCCGCCTCGTCGTTGGCATACAGCAGCCCCAGCGTGGTCCGCCCCACCTTGCCGGTCAGCTTCGCCCCGTAGAAGGGATCGACGATGGTCCGGGTGTGCACCGCGTTGACCGGACCGGGAATGTCGAAGATCTCGGCGCCCTCGAGGAAAAAGGGTCGCAGTTCGGGGTAGAAGAGCGCGAACCGCTGGTTGAGCTCGATCTGCGGCTGGTCCGACTCGATCTGCGAGAAGTCGGGATTGAGCGTGAAGTCCGCGGTCAGGTTCGACGTGACGCCGTACTTGAAGTTGACGCCCCCTTCCGGCGCCGGATCGGCGGTCGTGAAGTCCCCGCTGGCGGCGTCGATCGAGCCGAACTGGATGGCCGTGAATGTCGGCAGGATCTCGATATTGCGGCTCGTCGACAGCCCCGTCATCCCTTCCACCACGCCCATCTGCGGCAGAAAGCCGGCCACGCCCCGGGAGACGGGCGCCCACACGACGGTCTCGTCCTTGCCGCCGATGCGGCGTGCAATCTGCAGCCCCCAGCGGTGCACCCCGACGCCGTCGCGCTGCGGGTAGCGCAGGCTCTTGAATGGAATGGCCATCTCCGCCGTGAATCCGTCCGGGACGAGCCGGCCCGCGGTGGTGAACAAGGCATCCCACGACTCGTCGCCACGCGGCAGCCCGCCGCCGCCCCGGCCGCGGCCGCGGCTCCCGAACCCGCCGCCCCCGCGCGAGTTGATGATGGAGTCGCCCTGCACGCCGTACGCGTTCACGGTGAAGACGTACGCCCGCTGCTGATCGAGGAACGTATCGAAATAGACGGAGATGAGGTCGTCGCGGAACGTCCGGTCGCGGTCGGAGCGGTTCGCGCGGATCATGCCGGGTTCCGAGTAGCGCGCCCGGAACCCGAGGTAGATGGCCGTGCTGTCGTACGCCAGGTAGACGTCGGTGGTTTCAGTGGCGGGCGCGCCGTCGAGCGGCTGGAGCTGAACGAACTCGGTGATGCGCAGCGCACCGGTCCATGCGGCGTCGTCCAGCCGTCCGTCGATGGCGGGCGGCGCGACGACGCGGGCCGGTCGCACCGTCGGTCGGCCGGTCAGGATGCCGGCGGCCGTGGGGAGATCGGGGGGCGGCTCGGCGGCCTCGATCTCTACCTCGCCGTTCACGAGCGTCGCGACGGACGGCTCGGGCTCCGCGTCCGCCGGCGGTGGGCGGAAGCCGGACTGGGCCAGCGCGGGTGCGCACAGGCAGGCCACCATGCACGCGCCCAGGGCCGCCGAGCGCAGCCGCACCGCCAGGGTCACAGCAGCACGTGGTTGACGCAGCCTGCTCCGCTCAGGGCACGAACGGGACCGCCGGCTCGCGCACGCCGGGGTGCCCCGCCTCCTTGCGCTGGCGCGACACGCGCGCGGCTGCCTCGAGCGCCTGCTGTTCGTCGGTGCGGCCGGCGCTGAGCAGGTTCAGCATCCCGTGGTTGCCCTCGTGGCAGGCGTACTCGAACAGGTGATTGAGCGGATCGTTCACCGTGTCGCGGCGGGTCATCGGCAGCGAGACGGTGAACGGCCGCGCGTACGTCTGCGGGTCCTCCACGGTGAACTCGTAGTCGATCGTGTTCGCATCGAGCATGCGGAAGCGCTCGACGAGGCGCAGGGTGCCGCCCGGCCCCCGGTGCGTGGTCTGGATGATGTGCGACGGCTGATAGTCGCCGCCGTCGAGCCGGTTGTTGAACCGCCCGGTCTCGACCACCAGCGTGTCGCCCTCCCAGCGGCCGCGGCTGTCGCCCAGCCACTGGCGGACGCCGTCGGCCACATGCGGGCGGCCGTCCAGCGGGATGATGCGGGCCTCGTGGATCATCTCCATCAGCACCACCACGTGGTCCGGCGTCTGGAGAATCTGGTAGTTGGCGTTGTAGATGTTCGGGATCATCGCGATGGGCAGCGTACGCGTGATGCAGCGCTCCCACGAGTTGCGATCGAGCCAAGAATCGGCCTCGCCGCGCCCCGCGCGCGCGTTCTCCCGGTCGATCAGCCGCTGCCGCGCCGCCGGCAGCAGTGCCGGGATGCGGCCGTCGGGGGGGTCGACGATGAGCGACTCGCGGTCGGCCTCGGTGACCTGCTCCACCCAGCCTGCGCCGGTCCCGCTCGTGGCCTCGATGACGGGCGCCTGGGCGATCTGGCCGCGCTCGATCTCCGCAGCGGTGCGCCGCTCGAGCGGCGTCCGGTTCGAGTTGTTCCAGACACCGCGCAGATCCGGCGCGCCCCAGGGCGTGCGCGGGATCGCCCCGCCTTCGACGGGGTCCAGCAGACCGCTGATGCCGACAGCGGCGCCGGACCGCGCCGCGGGTGCCTCCTGCGCCGCGGCAGACGTCGCCAGCGCGCAGGCAGCGACCAGTACGACGACGGCTCCCACTATTCGAACGCTCATGACACTTCCTCCCGCTCTACCGTCCGGCCCGCTCTACCTGCCGGTCCGCTCGTCGATGCGAGCGCCGGCGAGCATGCCGGTCAACGAATAGTTCCCCTCGTGGCACGCCGACTCGAAGATCAGGTTCTCGGTATCGTCCTGCCGCACCAGGGCCAGCTCCAAGGTCCACGGCCGGGTCCAGGTCGTCGGGTCGTCGACGGTGATGCGGTACTGCATCAGCTCCGGCGCTACGCGGGTGAAACGCTCGACGAGATGCAGGTTCTCGCTCGACCCCATGTAGCTGGTGCGGTCGGTGAAGTTGGTGGTGTCGACCACGAGCGTGTCGCCGTCCCAGTGTCCCACGGAGTCGCCGAGCCACTGCCGGATGTGCGACGGCAGGTGCGGCCGATCGTCCAGCGGAATGCGGCGGTAGGCACCGCCGCCGTGGCCCTGTTCGTAGTAGATCCCGACCCAGCCCGGGCCCTGTACGATCCGGCTGAATCCGCACAGCCCCCCCGTGCAGGGAATCGTCACGCCCATGCAGCGTTCCAGGTAGCCGGAGTCCTCCGGGTTGTCGTAGCGATCCTCCATGTCGACGAAGTACGGCAGATCGATGCCCGCGGCCGCCGCGTCGGCTGCCCGGCGGGCGAAACGCTGGCGGATGCTGTCCTGCCGGGCCGCCCCCTCGTCGGTCATGGCCGGGATCTGCCCGTCGGGCGGATCGACGATGAGCGACGTGCGTCGATGCCGGCCGTAGCGGACGCCGAGCCCGGTGCTGAAGATGTTGTTGTAGGCGCCCTCGACGTCCGCCTGGGTCCCGGGGTCGCCGCGTACATCCCGGCCCTGCGCCTCGTCGCTCTGCTCCACTGCCAACCGCGCCTCGTCGATGGCGCGCACCTCCTCGTCGGTAAGGAACTCGCGGCCGGCGTGCACGTCGGCACGCTCCAGCGGTGTGGAGCTCTTGCTGTCCCAGATGCCCGTCAGGTCCGGCACGCCCCAGGGCGTCCGTGGCGCCTCCCAGCCGTTCTCCAGCACGGGCCAGACCGACCCGGCCGGCGCCTCCTGGCCGGCCGCGGGACCACCGAGCCACCCGAGACCGGCCAGCGCCAGGCCGACGATGCCCACCGCGCCTGCTCGTCTCATCGCTGCCCTCCCAGCACTTTCAAAGAATAGCGCCCGCCGGTGTCCGTTCCCGGACGTGCGCGCTGCGCGCGCTATTTCGTCCCCTGGTAGACGAGCTTCTGGGCCCGCGCGCCGACGCCTACCTCCGCAACGTACAGGTTGCCTTGCGAGTCGCTGGCGATGTCGTGCGGCTCGCGGAAATCGCCCGGCGCGGCGGTCTCCTCGCCGAACCAGTGCAGCACCCTGAGCGTCTTGCGGTCGAGCACCCAGACGTGGCCCCAATGGAAGTCCGGCGTATAGAGAAACCGCTGTCCGGGATCGGCCGAGAACGCGATGCCGGCGGTCGTCAGGCCCGCGGCGTCGCGGTTGATGAAGCCCTGCGTGACGTACGTGCCATCCGTCCTGAACACCTGGATCCGCCGGTTGCCGCGGTCCGATACGTACACGAGCCCGTCGTTCGATACCGCGATGTTGTGCGGCGTGCCCGAGAACTGCCGCGGCCCCTCGCCCGGCTCGCCCGGTTCCATCCGTCGCAGGTCCTCGGCAGGCGGATCGTCCAGGGGCTCGTTCCCGAACGCGCCCCACATGCGCCGGTACTCGCCCGTGTCGGCGTCGAACACGATGATCCGGCGGTTCCCGTAGCCGTCGGATACGTAGACCTCGCCGTCGTGGACGTCCAGGTCGGTCGCGGTGTGTACGCTCGACGTATCCATGTTGCCCCGGCTAGTGTCCCGGCCGCCGATCTGCAGCAGGAACTCGCCGGTCCGGGTGAACTTCAGCAGCATGTCGTCGCTGCTGTCTTCGCCCGTGCCGGGGTACGGGTTGTGGCCCGTGATCCAGACGTTGTCGTTCGCGTCCAGCGCGATGCCGTGTTCGGAGTGCGGCCAGTCGTACTCGTCCGACAGCCCGCCCCAGCCCTGCACGAAGTTCCCGTCCTCGTCGATCTCCAGCACCGGCGGCGCATCCGAGGGGTTGTGCAGGATCCGCGGGCGATGCAGGATCCAGACGTGGTCGTGCCGATCCACGGTGACCGACGACGTGATGCCGAGCTGCCAGCCGTCGGGCAGCTTCGGCCACTCGGGATCCACCTCGAACCGCGGCACCTCGAAACCGGCCACCTGGTCCGACTGCGCCAGACCGGCGGCGGCAGCCGCAACGACCAGTGCTACGGCGGTGACGCCTGCCATGCTGCCTTTCGTCATGACAGCATTCTACTGCAGCGCCTCGCACCGTACCGGCGCCCCGCCGGCGCCCGCGACGGGTAGGATCGGGCGACGTGGACATCGAGCCTTTCGCCCTCGAGCGTCTCCAGTCGCGCTACGAGCATCAGGTCGAGATCAACCTGTCGGAGAGCGGCGTCGAGCCCTTGCGCCTCGAGGAGCTGCTCCCGCCGGACGACGTGGGCCGCCTGCTGCGCGAACCGCTCGGCTACACCCAGACGAACGGCACCGTCGAGTTGCGCGAGCTCGTCGCCGCCGACTTCCCGGCCGCGTCGGCCGCGCAGGTGCTGATCACGGCCGGCAGCGCGGAGGCGAACTTCCTCGCCTGCTGGCGCCTGGTGGAGCCCGGCGACGAGGTCGTCGTGCTGCACCCCAACTACCTGCAGACGCACCTGCTGGCTGCCGCGCACGGGGCGCACGTCCGTCCCTGGCCGCTGCGCCTCGACGGCGCGGGCGGCGCCGCCCGCTGGGCGCCCGCACTGGAGGCACTCGACACACTCGTCACGGCGCGGACGCGGCTCGTCGTCCTCTGCAACCCGAACAACCCGACCGGCGCGCGGCTGACCGGGGCCGAAGTCGACGCGGTGTGCGCCGCGGCGGCGCGGCACGGTGCCTGGGTGCTCTCGGACGAGGTCTACCGCGGCGCCGAGCGCGACGCCAGCCTGACGGCGTCGGCCTGGGGCCGTTACGAGCGGGCGGTCGTTACGGGCGGGCTGTCTAAGGCCTACGGGCTGGCCGGACTGCGGATCGGCTGGGTCGTCGCCCCGACCGCGCTCGCCGCCGATCTGTGGAGTCGGCGCGACTTCACGACCATTGCACCGGCCGCCCTGAGCGACCGGCTTGCGCGCCTGGCGTTGGCGCCCGACACGCGGCGGCGCCTGCTGACGCGCGCGCGGCAGCGCATCGCGGCACACTACGTCGTCGTCCGCGACTGGCTGGCCGCGACCGGCGCGGGGCTGACCCTCGTCCCGCCCGAGGCGGGCGCCATCGCCTTTGTCCGCTACCCGCACGCGATCGAGTCGGAGGCGCTGGCGACGCGGCTGCGGCAGACCGCCAGCGTGCTCGTCGCGCCCGGCGCGCACTTCGGGCTGGAAGGGTACTTCCGCATCGGCTTCGGCGGCGAGGCGGCCGCGCTCCGGACCGGTCTCGACCGGCTGGGCCGCCTGCTGGCCTCCCTGTCTCCTTGACTCCCGCCGATTCCGGTGATTTGCTTCGCCGTGGATTGTTCCCCACGAGCGAGGAGTGCCGCGATGCACGAACGACGTCTGCTGTCACGCTGTGTGCTTGCCATTCCGTTTCCGGTGGCGGCGGTGGTAGCCGTTGCGGCGCTGCAGGCCGCGGGAGGCCCCACCGCCGCCCAGGCGCAGCCGCAGGGCGACTTCGTCCCCGTCACGGATGCGATGCTCCAGGAGCCCGACCCGGCCGACTGGCTGATGTGGCGCCGGACGCTCGACGGCTGGGGCTACAGTCCACTCGACGAAATCGACCGCGGCAACGTCGACGATCTGCGGATGGTCTGGTCGCGGGGCCTGACGCCCGGCCGCCAGCAGGGCACACCGCTCGTGCACGACGGCGTCATGTACATGCCGAACCCGCGCGACGTCATTCAGGCGCTCGATGCGGTCACCGGCGACCTGCGCTGGGAGTATCGCCGCGCGCGTCCGGACGACCTCGAGACATTCATCCTGCCCGTGCTAGCCGAGGGCAACCGCAACATCGCCATCTACGGCAACGCGATCCTGCACACGAGCACCGACGGCCACGTGCTGGCGCTCGACGCCGCGACGGGCCGGCTCGCCTGGGAGACGCAGATCCTGGACTACACGACGCACCCGGCACACCAGACGTCGGGCCCCATCGTCGCCGACGGCAAGGTGGTGTCGGGCCGCGGGTGTCTGCCGGAGGGCGGTCCGGACGCGTGCGTGGTCACCGCGCATGACGCGCGAACCGGCGAGGAACTCTGGCGCACCCGCCTGATTCCCGCGCCCGGCGAGCCCGGCGACGACACCTGGGGCGGCGTTCCCTATGAGCAGCGGCGCCACGTCGGGGCCTGGATGGTGCCCAGCTTCGACCCGGCGCTGAACCTTGTCTACGTCGGGACGTCGGTGACGTCGCCGTCGCCGAAGTTCATGCTGGGGGGTGTGGGCAGGCAGCACCTCTATCACAACTCGACGCTGGCCCTCGACGCCGACACCGGTGAGATCGTCTGGTACTACCAGCACCTGAACGACCACTGGGACCTCGACCACCCCTTCGAGCGGATGCTGGTCGACACGGCCGTCGCGCCGGCGGCGGATGCCGTGCGCTGGATCAACCCGCGGCTGCAACCGGGCGAACAGCGCCGGGTGATGACCGGCATCCCGGGCAAGACGGGCGTCGTCTACACGCTGGACCGGGCCACCGGCGAGTTCCTCTGGGCAACGCCCACCGTCGGCCAGAACGTCATCAGCAGCATCGACGGCGCCACCGGGGCCGTGGCCACGAACGCGGAGGTCGTCTTCCGTGCCACCGGGCAGGCGGCGACCGTCTGTCCGACCTGGTACGGCGGCAGGAACTGGGAGGCCGGCGCCTACAGCCCCCTCACCAACGCGATGTACTTCCCGCTGCGCAACACCTGCGCGCAGATGATGGCCATGCCCATCGAGGAGAGTCCGGTGATTGCCCTGACCATGCGGGAGGAGCTCGCGCCGGGCACCGACCACCTCGGCGTGGTCCACGCCATCTCGGCGGAAACGGGCGAGACCCTGTGGCGCCACGAGCAGCGCGCCGGTACCACGTCGCTCCTGACGACCGGCGGCGGGCTGGTCTTCGGCGGCGACGCGAACGGCCGCTTCCGTGCACTGGATCAGGAAACGGGCGATCTGCTCTGGGAGATCAACCTAGGCTCCCCGATTACCGGCTTTCCCGTCACCTATGCCGTCGACGGACGTCAGTACGTCGCCGTGAGCACGGGCGCCACGGGCACCACGAACGCCCAGAGCCGCATGACGCCGGAGCTGCGGCCGAGCATCGGCAACACGCTGTTCGTTTTCGCGCTGCCGTCGTGAAGTGCTGCCGTCGTGAAGTGGAACAGGTAACGCTGCAACCGGAGGAGCACCGATGCGTCTCGCACCCAGCCTCCCATGCTGTCTCGCGGCGGTCGTGTTGTCGACCGCGGCGGGTGTGCCCGCGCAACCCGACCCCGACAACGGTCCGGCGGCCCTGGAGCTGCACGATCGCTACCTGGCCGCATGGAACGCGCGGGACGCCGACGCGTTCGCTGCCACGCTGCACTATCCCCATGCCCGGCAGGCGCCCGGCGCCCCCGGCAGCAGGTCGTGGCAGGACGCCGCGGAGTACGCCGCCGGAATGGATTTCGAACCGCTCATCGCCCGCGGCTGGGTGCGCTCGCACTGGGACGAGCGGACCGTCGTGCAGGCCGGCAGCAACAAGGTGCACGTGGCAGCCCGCGCGCGGCGGGTAGACGCCGCCGGGCGGACGATTCAGACCCTGCAGACGCTCTACGTGATTACGGAACACGACGGACGCTGGGGCGTCCAGGCGCGGTTCTCGGCCGGTCCGCCGGCTGCCGACCGGGTGGCGGAGGCCAGCCGGCGGGCTGCCGTGGATGCGGTCGAAGCGTACCTGGACGCGATAAACCGCCGCGATTCGCAGGCGTATGCCGCCACCCTGCACTATCCGCACTATCGGGTCACCATCGGGGGGCAGGTCCAGCCGTCGGCGGCCCGGGAAACCGCAGGCGCCATCACGTTCGACCGGCTGGCCAGCACCGGCTGGGTCCGCACCGCGTCGCACAACGTGCAACCGGTGCAGGTGTCCGCCGACGGGGTCAACGTCGCCCTGGAGCTGTTGCGCTACAACGCCGCCGGGGAGCAGATTGCGCAGTTCGACACGCTCTATTTCGTGACGCGCCAGGAGGGACGCTGGGCCATCAAGGGCCGCTCGAGCTTCGCACCGCGGTAGTGCGTGACACGCTGTCGCTGATGGACACGCACGCGGCCGTGAGGATGCGGACCGCCGCGGGGGCCGATGAAGCGCTTGCCGTCGCCGTGGTCGATCTCGCACAAGGCGTCGCCGCCGACCACGGCAGAGCTGGCCACCCGTGCCGATCAGGAACACCAGCGCGAGGCGCAGCGCGCGGACCAGGCCGCAACCCAGCCAGATCCCCGCACGCGGCGTCGTGAAGGCGAAGCCCACTTATCGCGACACCGGGGGCGCCACCGGGCGCGAGCAGGTGACGCGCTGCTGGGACCGCGACGACGCGCGATTGACGACACGAAGCGGCGACGGACCCTGTCGCATGCGTCGGAGCGTCGGTCGCAGTCGATGCCCCAAGCTGCCGAAGCGGCGGCAGGTGTCACTTTCTTCGCCCTTCGCCGCATTTTCTGCTTGACAGCCTTCTGCGGGGCGCCGTGCCGGGCGGCCCAACCCGTGTCAAAGGTGCCTCTTCGAGCGCCCTGGCGGCACGCTGGCGGCCGTTCGCCGTCCGCGGAGGGCGCGACGCTACCACGCGGCTCGATCGGTCGTCCTGAGGCCGCACAAGCGGTTGATAAAGTGGGGGTTATGATGGGACATGCCTGCTGCTGCCAGCCCCGTTCCCGTCCCCTCGTCCCCCCGGCCGGTCCCGGTTGCCACCGCGGCAAGCCCGCCCGGTCCGCCGCTTCCGCCTCCCGTGCCGGGCGACGAGCCCGAACCGAGTAACGAAGCCCTGGGCAACCGCATCGCCGAGGCTGCCGCCTGCATCCAGGCCGCCACCTACGAGCTGCTCGTCCTCATCCGCCAGTTCGACGAGCGCACCGGCTGGGAAGGCTTCGCCTCCTGCGCCCACTGGCTGAGCTGGCGCATCGGACTCGCACCCGGTCCGGCCCGCGAGCACGTCCGCGTGGCGCGCGCCCTCGCCGACCTGCCGCTCCTGAGCGCCGCCATGCAGCGCGGCCAGGTCTCCTACTCGAAGGTCCGCGCCGTCACCCGCGTGGCCACCCCCGAGACCGAGCAGGCCCTGCTCGACCTCGCCCTCGCAGGCACCGCAGCCCACGTCGAGCAGGTCGTCCGGTCCTGGCGGCGCGTGGACCGCGCAGCCGAGGCGGCAGAAGACCGCCAGGAGCACGACTCACGCGCCCTCGACACCTGGGTGGACGACGACGGCATGGTCGTGGTCCGCGGCCGGCTGACGCCCGAGGTGGGCGCCGTGCTGCGGCGGGCACTGGACGCCGCCCTGGACGCGGCACCGAGCCCGGTGGATGCAGACGGGGCCGCGGCGGACACCGCAGACGGCATGGCGCCGAGTGTCTCGCAGCGGCGGGCCGACGCGCTGGGCACCGTGGCCGAGTGCGCGCTGGCCGGCGGCCTCGACAAGGGAACGGCCGGCGACCGCTACCAGGTGGTCGTTCACGTGGACGCCGACACCCTAACTGCCGACGACGCCGACCGGCCCGAGGCGGCTGCGACGGCGCCCTGTCCGAGCAACGGCACCGGCAACTCCGGCACCAGGGCAAGCGACGGACCCAATACTCGGACGTCGCGGTGTCCGAGCGACCGCAACGGTCAGGACGAAGACGAGGCGGCATTGACCACGAACGGCGGCGCTGTGGCGCCAGCGCCGTACGTTCCCGCGGGAACGTACGGGCGGTGCAGCGCGGGCGCGGACAAGGCCGCCGACGAGTCGGCCCCGCCTGCCGGGCAAGCCGCTGCCCCGCTGCACTCCGACGCCGCGCCGGCGACGGCGGCGTCCAGCCCCACCGCACCTCGCGTGGGCAGGGCGGGGACAGCTTCGGCCGCCACGCAAACCCCCAACCCGCCGTGCGCCGACACGCCGCAGCCGGCGACGGCGAGGCCCACAACCCATCACGCCATACCATGCGCGGGCGTGCCGGCGACGGCGCAGCCCGCCGCCGCTCCTGCTGCCGCAACCCGCGGCCAGTCCGCACTCGACGAGGCCGGCGGCATCCGCGTCTCCGCCGAAACGGCCCGGCGGCTGGCCTGCGACGCCGCCAAGGTCACGATGCACCACGGGCCGGCCGGCGAGGTACTGAACGTCGGCCGCCGGACGCGCACCCTCTCACCCGCGCTGCGCCGTGCACTGGTCGCCCGCGACCGGCACTGCCGCTTCCCCGGGTGCACCGCCACTCGCTGCGATGGCCACCACATCCGCCACTGGGCCCGCGGCGGGACGACGGCGATCGACAACCTGGTGCTCCTCTGCCGGCGGCATCACCGCGCGGTCCACGAGGAAGGCTTCAGGGTCACGCTCGGCGACGACGGCGAGGCGCACTTCGTCCGGCCGGACGGCCAGCCGCTGCCGGAGGTGCCCGCGGCGCCGACCGTGACCGGCGTACCGCTGGCACCGGTGACGGCGCGGCTCGCGCGAGCGGGCATCCGCTTCGGCCCGCACACGGCGACACCGGCCTGGCGCGGCGAGCAGCTCGACATCGACTGGGCCGTCAGCGTGCTCTGGCGCCGGCGGGGTGGGTAGACGCGGACCATCGAGCGCTGCAGCAGCTCTTCCGGGCTCCGCACGACGGTGCGGTCGCGTCGACCGCGGGCGCGCCCGACGCGAAGACCGGCATGCGCCACCCTCGTGATCAGGACCTCGACGCCGGGCGCCGATAACGCCGCGGAGCAGATGTTGCCGGGTTGCGAAGCAGTACTCTTTGACTATATCGGGGCGCGGCAATCCGGGCTTTCAGGTGCCGATTGCGATCACGTGGCGGCTGCCCGCCGACAGGGGCCTATGGAACGTGACAGTCGACAAACGGCCCGCATCCGACCTCGCCGGCAGCACGCCCTGCGTGGCGCTCACGGGGCCGCCCGACGGGCTCGACTGCTGGGCAGCACGAATCTGCAACTTGACGATAGAGGCCGTCGCCCACAACTCGGGAACACAGGACTGAAGCCCCTCACCGAATCGCGTCGTCCGGCAGTCGCAGCACCACGAGCGTGCCGGGTTGCCGGCGGCGTGCGCTGCCGGCCGTAGACGATGTCGCGTTGCCTTTACTGTCGCTGGCTCCCCGATGTATTGTCCTGGTGAGGCGCAAGCACGTGTTGCCCTCCTTCCGAGGCCCGCGCTCCGGCGCGGGCTTTTGTGTTTCTGAAGTCTCTGGTGACAACGTACTTCGTCTACCTTGATGAATTCGGGCACATCGGTCCATACATCAGCCGAACGGACGCACAATACAAGACGAGTTCGGTTTTCGGCCTTGCGTGACTCGTACTGTCGGCTGCCGAAGGAACACCTCGACGCCGATCGGATCGACTTGACCGAGATCAGGACCGTCGCCGATCCCGGCGCGTTCACGCAGCCGATCAGGGCCGCCGCCCACGGAGCCTGCGCCAGAAGCCTCCAGGAGTCCGAGCCGGGCGCCTAGCCCTAGCCCGTGCTACTGCGCCGTCAACGTGTTCCAGAACCGGCGAACGCGCGCTCAGCCGCCTCACCTCGACCGTGGCGGCGCCGTGCGCCGGGCCTAGCTAAGCCACCGCCTTGAACCGCTCGAACCGAAACGCAAGCCGGTCGCGGTCCGGCCGGTCCTTGACGCGGTGCGGCAAATGGAGAGATTCGCCATTCAGCTGCTTGAGCGCTTCAAGCATCGGGCCGTCGTTCTGGTCGAGCAGCCGACTCGAAACATGCAGCCGATAGTCGGGATCGACGCCGATCAGATGGGCGTCAAAGGCGGCATGATGGATCTTGGAGAGGGGCAGGCCGTTCGGGACAACCGGCTGGCCCAACCTTTCGTTCTTGTCGGAAATGATATGCGCGGCGTCGAGCAGACGCTGTTCAGGCAAGCCGGACAAGGCGCACCGGCCATCGTAGGCTGTGATGACAGCCTCGCGGAACGATGCCTGATGAAGCCGCTGCTTTACCGCGCGCAACGCATATCGCCGTTCGAGAGCGTTCTCCGGCGGGATCAGCGCATCCTGTTCAGGCACACCGAAGGCAACCCGTGCCTTCAAGGCTTTGGCGTCCCATCCCGATATGAATGCCGGAAGCATGGCCTGATAGCGGCCCGGTGCGATACCAAGGAAATAAATTACCGGTATCCCGTTCTCGAACGCCTCGCGCAGCCATCTATTGTCGGCCGCGTCCGGATCCTGTCCCATGAAGGCGTAGTCGACCATCTCGTCGCCCTCGAAGATCTGGCGGTGCACGTCCCGCTGATCGTCGTACCAGACTCGCGCGCCTGGGCGCGGAAAGACGGTCTTGATGGCGAGCAGATACCGCATCTGTCGGGGCTTGAAGATGCCCCGCTGAGGATTGACGAGCGGGATGCGCTCGCCCTCGAAAACGAAACCCGGTTTCAGTTCTTCAGCGGTCAGATGGTCGTACACTTCGCTCAGCCTTCTGACATGCTCGAAAGCCGCCATCCGCATCACGGTGTCTCGGTCGGTATTCGTCATGGCGGTACCCCCTGAAATACTTCTCGTTGTGCCGGGCCTAGCCCGGAAAATTCACAACGGGCGTTGGGGTTGGTAGAGACACTAGCTAGAGCCTCCGTGTGCCAATAGCGATCCGATCGATTGAAATCGGCGCGACAAGACGTCGCGGATTCTACACGACGATTCACAGCGGTGGCACAGGATAGCGACGTGGCGCTGAGCCTTGCATACACCGGGACGTCGCCGACGCTGCCTTCAGCGACGTTCGAGCCCGGCATCGACGCGGTGGCATCTCCGCCACGCCTTGGGGCGGACTCCCGTGGACACGGGCTACGCCGCGGCGGCTGCGAGAACGAGCCGCGTCCCTACCGGATCGCACCCTCCGGCAGTCGCAGCGCCACGAGCGCGCCGGGTTGCCGGCGGCGGGCGCTGCCGGCCTGCATGAGGATGTACTGCACGCCGTCGTCGAGGTAGGTCAGCATGCCGTACTGGCCCGGGATCGGGACCTCGACGCTGGCCACGACCTCGCCGGTCCGCTTGTCGCGGGCGCGCAGCAGCGGCAGGCCGTTGTCGCCGAGCTCCGCCTCGCCCCGCAGGTCCTCGGTGGTCTGCACCAGCAGGTCGCCCACGACCATCTGTATGGAATGTCCGGAGCCGCCCAGGTTCGGGAGGTCGAGGCCGGCCAGGCGCGGGTGGTTCCGGAAGCGTTCGGGCGTCTCGCCGATCGGGACGTCCCACAGCCGTTCGCCGGTGTTCATGTCGTAGGCGGCCAGCGCCTGGAAGAGCGGCCGGTACACGGGCAGCCCGTCGATTGTGGCGGGGAACTCGGCGGGCCCGCCCGGCGCCCAGGCGGCCACGGTCGTGCCGGTGGTAGGCGTGTGCCGCTCCCGGCCCCGCCAGGCCTCGGCCGACTGGCCGGGCAGCCCGCGCTCCTCGTCGACGCCGTTCGTGGGCACCATGAAGCGCGGGGCGCTGCACACCCGGCTGTGGGGTGCGTACATGATGCCGGTCGTCGGGTCGGCCACCGGCGGCTTGTAGATGTTGAGCCCGCCCATGCAGCCGATGACGTTGCGGTAGTCGTTGTCGTGCGGATACGGCAGCGGCGGCACGTACAGGCCCCCGAGGCGGAACTCGCTCAGGATGTCGAGCGCCTCGCGCTTCAGCGCCGCCGTGAAGTCGAGCACGTACTCCGCGGTCAGCCCGTCGACCGCGATGGGGTCGAGCGGCTCGGGCCAGGTCGGATAGGGCTGCGTGGGCGCGGTGTAGTTGCCCGGCACCTGGGTCTGCATCACCGCGCGGTCCTCGATGGGCCAGAGCGGCTCACCGGTGGCGCGGTCGAACGCGAAGATCAGCCCCTGCTTGGTGTTCTGGACGAGGGCCGGCACCCGCTCGCCGTCGACCGTCAGGTCCAACAGGATGGGAGCGACCGGCAGGTCGTAGTTCCACTGGTCGCTGCGGTGGATCTGATAGTGCCAGCGTCGCTCGCCGGTCGCCGCGTCGAGCGCCAGGACGCTCCCGCCGAACAGGTTGTAGCCCGGCCGATGGCCCGTGTAGGACTGCACGGTCGAGGCGTTGGTCACCAGGTAGACGAGGCCGAGCGCCGGGTCGGCCGCGGCGGGCGCCCAGGTGGACATGTCGCCCGACCAGCGCCAGGCGTCGTTCTCCCACGTCTCGTGGCCGTACTCGCCGGGGCGGGGGATCATGTGGAACTTCCAGAGCACCGCGCCCGTGCGGGCGTCGACACCGAGGATGTCCCCCGGCACGTTCTCGATGCGGGTCTGGTCGTAGCTCGGCTCGTGACCCACGAGCACCACCACCACCCCGTTGACGACGATCGGGGGCGACGACGCGGTGACCATCCCCAGTTGCCTGGGAATGCCGTGATCCGGATCGTACGGGCCATCCCAGGCCAGCCACGGCCCCCAGTCGGCCACCAGGGGCGGAATGAGGTCGACCACCCCGCTCGGCGAGAAGCTGTCGATGCCGACCGGCTCGCCCCAACCCTCGAGCGGCCGCCCGGTCTCGGCGTCCAGCGCCCACAGGAAGAAGGCGGGCGAGGTGACGAAGACGACGCCCCGGCCGTCGACCTCGGCGTAGGCGACGCCCTTGCCGAAGTCGGCGCGCGGCGATCGGAGGTAGCGCATCGTCTCCGGCTCGCGGAAGATCCAGAGCGTCTCGCCCGTGGCGGCGTCGATGGCCACGACCTGCCGCCGCTGGCCGGCAACCGTGTAGAGCACGCCCTCGACGTACACCGGCGTGGACCGCATCGTGTACTCGACGTTGGATCCGAAGTTGTCGGCGCGCCAGATCCAGGCCACCTCGAGTTGGGCGAAGTTGCCGGCGTCGATCTGCGTAAGCCAGGGGTTGGAGCGGGTGTGGCCGGCGTCGCCGCCCAGGTAGCGCCACTCGCCGTTCTCGACCCCCGGAAGCTGCCCCGCGGCGGGGGCGACGGCACCCAGCAGGCAGGCCATCGCGGCCAACACGCGGCCGATCGTGCGGTGTCGCGTCATCGTGCTCCTCCCAATCGGCGATCGCCAACGCCCCACCAGAAGTCTCCGCTGCAGAACCACGCAGACTCCGCAAGGCGCACGGTGCACCTCGGCGGGAACGGCGCAGGGCGCAGGGGTTCCCGCCAGCATGCGCCGGGGATTCGGGGCGCAGCCCCGTCTGAAGCTAGCGCAGCTCGCGGGGGAGCGCCTCGCCTTCCAGCAGCAGGTAGAGGTGCGCCTCGAGCTGCTGCATGCCGGCCTCGCCGTCCAGCGCCAGTTGCCCGTCCCCGTCGACGTCGAAGCCTTCCGCGATCTGGTACACCAGGGCGCGCAGACGGCCCACGAGGGGCGCCGCGCGGCGGATGGACACGGCTTCGGCGAGCTGTCCGGCGATATCGGCGGCCTGGTGCGCATGGGCGAGCATGCCGGCTGCGATCCGGGCGACGTGCCCGGCGTGCGTCTGCAGGCTGGCCGAGGCACCCGCGGCGCCGGCCGCGCGCTCCAGGTGGCTGACCAGCGCCTCGACGGCGGGTATCACGCCGAACCCGAGGCCAGGGCCGGACGCGCCCTCGGCCGGCTGCAGCAGGTGCAGCACGTGCCGGGCGTGTCGCCGCATCGCGCCGAAGTCGCTCAGGTCGCCGGCCGCGAAGTTGGCATGGAGCGTCAGCGTGCCGATCTCGGCCGCGGCGGTGGCGGCCAGACTGCGTCCCCCCGGCGCTCCGGGGAAGCCGTAGGCCACGTGCCCCACGTGCGCGGGCGCGGCCGCGCCCGGGAGCGCGGTGGAGTCACCGTTCGGCACGTGCCGCTCGAGCATCCGGCGGCGCACGACCGCGCCGTAGACGTTGCCGGCCGAGTCGACGCCCACGCCCTCGGCGCCGCTGTGCTCGATGGCCGTTGGCTCCAGGTCCTCGATGAGGTACTGGACCGACCCGTCGCGCGCGCTGCCCACCCGGATGCCCTTCTTCCAGCCCGGGTTGTCGGTGCCGTAGGACTCGGAGTCGGCCACATAAATGCGATCGTCGGCGCCGATGGCGATGCCGCTGGGACGCCCGAACTGATACCAGATGTCGAGCAGCGTCCCTTCCTGGTCGAAGATCTGGATCCGGTTGTTCGCCCGATCGCCGACGAACAGGCGGCCCCGGGAGTCGAGCGCAATCGTGTGCGGCACGTTGAATTCGCCGGGTCCGGAGCCGGTGCCCCCCCACGACATCACGAACGTGCCGTCGGCCGCCCAGCGGGTGACGCGGTTGGCGCCCGGCGCGAAACTGTGTCCTTCGGTGATGAAGATGTCGCCGGCCGGGGTGACGATGACGTCGGTCGGCTCGTTGAGCAGCGGCGGATCGCCCGGGTTGCCCCGCTCGCCGATGGTCAGGAGGTGGTTGCCGTCGGAATCGAACTTCACCACCCGGTGCCCGCGCTGGTCGGCCACCCAGACGTTGCCTTCGTCGTCGAGGTCGAGGCCGTGCGGGAAGTCGAACATCCCCGAGCCCCAGCTCAGGAGCAGGCGGCCGGACGGGTCGAGCTTCAGCAGCGCCGGCTCGCTGCGCCCGGTGCAGGAGTTCTGCAGGCAGCGGCTCAGCAGGTAGATGTTGCCGTCGGGTCCCTCGTCGGCGCCGATGAACGAGGCCCGCTCGTCGTAGGCGCCCGGGACGTACGGATTCGGGAGATCGCCCCAAGGGTGCACGCGCGCATAGGGATTGGGCAGGTCGTTGGTCGGCGCCAGCCGGGTCTGGTCCTGGAGCTGCGCGCGGGCGGGCGCCGCAAGCGCCAGCAGCGCCGCGGCCAGCACGGCGGCGGTCAACGTTGCGGGCATCGGGTTGCGCATGGACTGTTGCCTCCTCGGCTGTCAACTATAATGCGGCAGGAAGGAGATCACAGCATGTCTACTGCACGCATCGGCCTGCTGCTTGCGGTCGCCGCGAGCCTGGCGACCGCCGGAGCGCTGGCGGCTTCCAGCTCCGACGCAACCACCGGCGTGACGCCGGAGTTCAAGCACATCGGCAAACTGGCGTTTGGACCCGCAGGCGTCATCTTTGCGGCCGACGGCCAGGAGGTCACCATCACCGCGCTGGAGCTGGGCGAGCGGATGGCCGGTGGCGTGCCCGGCACGCAGGACGTGCCCGCCGTCGACGCCGAAATCGCCGGTCTGCTCGGCATCGACGCCGACAACCTGCTCATCACCGACATGGTGGTCGATCCACACACGCGCAATACCTACATTTCGGTGATGCGCGGACTGGGTGCCGATGCGACGCCCGTTCTGCTGCGCGTCGACGGCGCGGGCACCATCGAGGTGATCGCGTTCGACGAGGTCCGCTACACCCGGATCGGCGTCCCGAATCCGCCGCCGGCCGCCACGCCGCTGGTGCTCGCCGACGGGCGCTCGATTCCGGTGCCCAACTACCCGGACGCGGTCGACCCCGCAGGGCTGATGGGGGTGCAGACCATCACGCACATGGCCTACATCGACGGCAACCTGTTCGTCTCGGGTCTGTCGAACGAGGAGTTCGCGTCCAAGATGCGCGTGATCCCGTACCCGTTCCGGACGGCGAACGCAGGGACGAGCGTCGAGATCTACCACGGCTCCCACGGACAACTCGAGACGTTCTCGCCGGTGTTCACCTTCGTGCCCTACGAGATCGACGGCGAGCCGTCCATCGTCGCCAGCTACCTGTGCACCCCGCTGGTCAAGTTCCCGGTATCGGCGCTGCAGCCGGGCGGCAAGATCCAGGGGACGACGATCGCGGAGTTCGGGAACCGCAACCGTCCGATCGACATGATCGTCTACGAGAAGGACGGGCGGGACTACATCCTGCTGTCGAACAACCAGCGCGGCGTGATGAAGGTGCCGACGGAACCGTTCGCCGAGGCGGCGCCCATCACCGACCACGTCCCCGACACGGGCGGCGTGCCGTTTGAGACCATCGAGTCGATGGCGGGCGTGCGGCAGCTCGATCTGCTGGATTCGTCGCACGCGATGCTGCTCGTCGAGGCGGCGGGTGGCGGGTTCGATCTCGAGGCAGCCGCCCTGCCGTAAGGGCTTCCGCGCGTCCGATGCGTTACACGACGAGGGCCGCCGTCGTCCTGGCGGCGGCCCTCGGGCTCGCGCCGGCGTGCTCGCAGCCGAGCGGGCAGCAGCCGGAGTTTGTCGGCGATGAACCCCGGATTCGACTGAGCGCCGCGCCGGGCGGGCGGCTGGTCGTTGCCGTCGAGGGGCTGCCGGTCGAGACCCTCGCGGGTCTTGAGCAAGCCGCCCCGCCGCGGGAGGCGTGGCAGGCATTCCTGCGCATCCAGGTAGCCCGCGGCGATGGGACGTCCGGCGGGCTCCCGGCTGTGCTCGGGAACTACGCCGTGCAAGACGGCGCGCTGCGCTTCACGCCGCGGTTCCCGTTCGTTCCGGGCCAGCGCTACGACGTCGTCTTCGAGCCGTCGTTCATGCCGTCGGCGGCGGTGCGTTCCGCGGCCGCGCCGCTGCAGCCCATCCGCACGACCATCGCGGTGCCGGCGCCGGAGCGCGCGCCGTCGACGCGTGTGGTTGCGGTCTATCCGTCCGCGCTGGAGGTGCCCGAGAATCACCTCCGTCTCTACATCGTCTTCTCCGCGCCGATGGGCCTCGGCGCGGGCAGCCCCTACATCCGTCTCGTCGACGAGCACGGCGGCCCGCTGGCCGATCCGTTCCTGCCCCTGGACGTCGACCTCTGGAACGCGGACCGCACGCGGTTCACCGTTCTGTACGACCCCGGCCGCGTCAAGCGCGGCATCCTGCCGAACGAGGAGATGGGTCGCCCGCTGACGGTGGGTCGGACCTACGCGCTGGAGATCGACGCGGGCTGGCGCGATGCCGAGGGGCAGCCGCTCACCGCGCCGTTCCGCCGCGAGTTCCGGGTGGGGCCGCCGCGGGAGCGCGCGCTCGATCCTGCCGATTGGCGCCTGCAGGTCCCGACCGGGGGCACGCGGAATCCGCTGACGGTTATCTTTCCCGCCCCGCTGGACTATGGCCTGCTGCAACGCGCGCTACGGGTGGCAGCCGGGGACGGACAGGCGTTGGCCGGGGAGATCCGCATCGACCGCGAGGAGACGCGCTGGCTCTTCACGCCGCGCACGCCGTGGCAGCCGGGCGAGCACCTGCTCGTCGCGGCGGCCACGCTCGAGGACGTGGCCGGCAACCGCATCGGCCGGCCGTTCGAGGTCGACGAGAGCAGCGGACCCAGTGCGCGCCGCGCCACCGGCGCGCGGCTGCCATTCCGGATCGCGGCCCGGCAGTCTGCACCGTAGTACGGAGCGCATCCCCGCCGGGGAGTCCGGATGCAGCTCCGTCTGACTGAAGCCGGCAACAAATGCAGGAGGAGAGGAACATGATGGGTCGGATGCACGCAGCCGGCACCCTGAAGCCGGGCGTCGCCCTCATGCTGGGGCTCGTCGTCGGCGCGGCCGGCTACGGCACCCTCGCCGCGGGGCAGGACCCGCCGGGCCTGGCAGCGGACGAGCGACGTCTGCTGCACGAGTTGGCCGCGAAGGACGCGATCCGGGAGCAGATCTACAACTATGCGCGCGGGCTGGATCGCATGGACAAGGCGCTGGCGGCGGGCGTCTGGCATCCGGACGGGACGGCCGACTACATCGGGGCCTACGAGGGAACGGGCGCGGGTTTCGTCGACTGGGTGTGGCCCGTGCACGAACCGATGACGGCCCACTCGCACCAGATGACCAACATCCTCATCGAGGTGGACGGCGACACGGCAGTCAGCGAGGCCTACGCGATGGTCTCGCTGCACACGCAAGGGGCCGACGACGGCGCGGTCACCTCGTTCGTGCGCAGCCGCTACGCGGATACGTGGTCGCAGCGCGACGGGCGTTGGGCCATCGACCACCGCATCGCCATCACGGACTTTCGCACGGCGCACGAGGCGACCGGTCCCAGGCAGCCGACCGAGGGCAGCCGGGACCGGACCGACCCCTCGTACGCGGCGTACCCCTTCTGAGACGGTCAGGAGCAGGGTCCGTGGCAACGAGAATCCCCCGCAACAACGCGACCCGCGCCGGAAGCCGAGGCGGCTGCCGGTACGGGTTGCCATCCTTGGGAGGTCACATGCAACGATCCGATTTCCGTTTGCAGCGCGTCTTGTCGGTGCGGTGCGGACTGGCGCTGTTCGTTCTCGCCGCCCTGACTCTCGGCGCCCCCGGCAGCGGGGAAGCGGCGCAGTCCTGCAGCGACCTGGTTGCACCTGCGGACATGGAGATGGTGTCGTCGGCCGCGGAGGTGCCCGGTGTCTACATCGCCCGCCTGAACGCGGGTGACGCCGAGCGCGTCACCGACCTCTTCGCCGACGACGCCGTGCACCGCGGCCCCGACGGGCAGATCCGGCGCGGGCGAGCTGCGATTCTGGCATTCTACGAAGGTGTCCTCGCCAACGGACCGCGCGGGCTGGCCGTGGGCAAGAGCGTGGCGGACGGCGGCCGGGTGGCTTTCGAGCTGATCAACGTGGAGGGTTGCAACGAGGAAGACCCGGCCACCGCGGTGGACCTGATAGAGGTCAACGACGCCAACCGGATTCAGGACTTCACCGTGTTCTTCCGGCCGGACGGCAGCTGAGGCGCACGCGGTGGCGGCGCCTACAGCGCAAGGGTTCGCGTCCCCCCAATGTTGACAAACCCTCAATGAGGAAGGAAGGCATCCGATGACACGTTTCTTGGATCCCTACGCGGAGTGCATTCGGGACATGCTCCGCATCATCGCCGGGTACGGGTTCATGCTGCACGGCGTGCAGAAACTGTTCGGCGCTCTCGGCGGCCAGTCCGTCGAAATCGCTTCCGTGCTCGGCGTCGCGGCACTCATCGAGGTCGTCGGCGGCGGACTCATCGCCATCGGCCTGTACACACGTCCGGCCGCGTTCATCGCCAGCGGCCAGATGGCCGTCGCCTACTTCATCGGCCACGTCGCGCGCCAGGGGTCGTTCCTGTTCCCCGTCGCGAACGGCGGGGAACCGGCCGTGCTGTACTGCTTTCTCTTCCTGTTCTTCGCAGCAACCGGCCCGGGCTCGTGGAGTCTCGATGCCGTGCTGCAGAAGAACCGGAGCTGACCCGCCGGCTCCCGGCGGCCGGACGTTGCAGCAGGGGAGGCGCGCCGGCAGCGGGGGCTGATCGCGGCACGCCGGCGTGGTCGAGAGGGGTGGCTCCTCAGGTTGGACTCGAACCAACAACCCTTCGGTTAACAGCCGAATGCTCTGCCAATTGAGCTACTGAGGAACGGCGACAGTTCAAGGGCCGCGTCGGCCGCGGCGCCGACCCCGAATGTTACCGAATGGGGCGCGACACGGTCAAACGGCGGCCGTCAGAGCCAGGGACGCCGGCGGCGGCTGCGGAGCTGGACGAGTAGCGCGACGCCGCCGAGCACGTACCACGCCACCGCGAACTCCATCTGCGTGCTCGCGGGCGCCAGGGGATACACCTGCTGCACATCGCCACCGGCCGCGGCCACGGCCGCGGCGTCGCCGGCCAGTGCGAGCCCCCCCACGAGAGCCGTCCAGGCGCCGCCGAACGACGTGCCGACAATGACCACGTACTTGCGGAGCGCGAGCGCCGCGAGCGCGCCGGCCAGACAGACGCTCAGCACGACCCACAGGCCCGGCTCGCCCGCCCCGGACAGCCAGCCCGCCTGCACCACCAGGGCCCCGATGCCGGCGCCTAGCACCGCGACCACGGCCAGGTAGGCGGCCTTGGCGAGCAGGGCACCCAGGAGGCCTCCACCCGCCATTACCACCACCATGACCCAGGGCTCGAGCCGGTCCGCGAACGCCGTGACGATGATGACGCCCAGGCCGAAACCGTAGACGGCCACGAGCAGGCGCAGCAGCCGGTAGCCGAGGAAGCACGAGAGGAGTCCCCCCACCAGTAGAATGACCGCGACCGGCACGTGTGCGGAGACCGACGCCATGCCCGCTGATTATGCAGGCTGATCCCGTGCCCCGCAACGCCGCCCGGCGGCGGCCGACGCCGGGCGGCCTGCTGGCGGCGGCGCTGGGACTGGCGCTGTTCGTCTACGCGATCCGTCTCGTGGGCGTCGACGCCGTGGCGGATGGGATCACCCGGCTCGGATGGGCCTTCGCCGTCGTCGTCGCGCTGGGGGGACTGCGCTTTGCGCTGCGCGCCGCCGCCTGGATGCGCTGCCTCGAACGCGGCCACCGCCTCAGGCTGCGCGACATCTTTCCCGCCGTCGTCGCTGGCGATGCGCTCAGCAACCTCACGCCGCTCGGCGTCATCGTGGGCGAGCCCGCCAAGGCGCTGCTGCTCCGCCACCGGGCGCCGCTCGGCCGCACCCTGCCCGCGCTGGCCGTCGAGAGTCTCTTCTACACGCTGAGCGCGGTGCTCGTCATTGCGGGCGGGCTCGCCGCGCTGCCGTTGCTGCTGCAACCCCCGGGACGCCTGTGGCTCGCCGCGACCGGTGCCTCCATCGTCCTGGCAGCGCTCCTCGTCGGCGCCCACTGGGTCATCCGCAGCCGCGTCCCGGCCGCCAGCGCACTGCTGGCCTGGCTCCACGGCCAGGGCATGGCGCCGCGGCTGACGGCGCGCGAGGCCGCACGCGCACGTGCGTTCGAGGACCGGCTCTATGCACGCTATCCCCGCGAGTGGTCCAGCCTGCTGTCGGTCGCGCTGCTGGAATTCGCCTTCCACGCCTGCGCCGTCGTCGAGCTCTTTCTCGTGCTCTCGTTGATCGGCCCGCGCCAGCCGACGCTGCTCGACGCACTCGTCCTCGAGTCGACGAACCGGCTCATTGCCGTGGCCTTCCGGTTCGTTCCGCTGCGGATCGGGATCGACGAAGCCGGAACAGGGCTGATGGCCGACCTGCTGACGTTCGGGACCGCCGCCGGTGTGACGCTGGCGATCGTCCGCAAGGGGCGCATGCTGGTCTGGACGCTGCTGGGCCTGGCAGCGCTCGCGGGACGCGGGTTGGCGCCGGGCGCAGCGCTCGCGGGCGCCGCCGCCCGAGTCGCGGTGGTGATCATGGCGCGATCGCCCAGCGCGGGCACGCCCCCCAAGACGCGCCTGGCGGACGCCGTGCCGGGCGCGGCGGACCGCCGGCGGCTGTACGCGGCGTTCCTCGCGGACACAATCGCCGCCTGCCGTACCATCGAAGGTGCCGCGCTGCGGATTGCCTACACGCCGGACGGCGGCAGCGCCGGGCTGCGCGAGCTCGGTGCCGGCGACGGCGAGCTGCTGCCGCAACGCGGAGCGGACCTGGGCGACCGTGAGCGGGCCGTGTTCGACGACCTGTTCGCGGCCGGCTTCGACACGGTGGTGATGATCGGCTCGGATCTGCCGACCCTGCCGCCGGGCCACGTCCGCGCCGCCATCGATCGGGTCTCCCCGCACGCGGTGGTGCTCGGACCGTCGGACGACGGCGGCTACTACCTGATCGGCCTGGCCGCGCCCCCGGCCGGGATGCCGGTCCCGGACGTGTTCAGCGGCATCCGCTGGAGCACACCGGCGGCGCTCGACGACACCTACGCCGCGGCCAGCCGGGCCGGGCTCGGCGTGGTGCTGGTCCCCGGCTGGCACGACGTGGACGACGCGGCCGGACTGGCGCGACTGCGGGCCGAGCTCCGCCGTGCTGGGACACGGGCCCGCGCGCCGGTGACGGCACGCGCGCTGGACGCAATCGGAGGGCCCGCGGGCGGATCGAGCGAATCAACCTGATCCGTCGTCTCGGTGTAGCATGCGCCCGAAGGGAGAAAGCCGTGCCGACACTGTTCAGAGTCCTGTTCGTGGGTTCCCTGTTTGCCGCGCTTCCGGCCCTGGCTGCCGGCCAGGTGACCGCCATTACAACCTGTGAGCCGGCCGGGCCGGCCAGGCCCATCTGCGGCTTCCAGAACCCGGAGGATCTGGTAGCCCTGCCCGGCGGTGAGGCAATCCTCGTGAGCGAGTACGGCGGCATGGACGGCGACGTTCCGGGCGCGCTGGCCCTCCTGCTGCTCGACACCGAGGAACGCCGGGAGGTCTTCCGTGGCGGCGACGCAGACGGGGCCGAGCCGGTCTGGGGCGACCCCGCCTGTCCGGGTCCGCCGCCGCCCGCGTTCAGTCCCCACGGCATCCACCTGTCCGAGCGCGACGGTGTCCTGCAGCTCCTCGCGGTGCAGCACGGGGCACGGGAGTCCATCGAGTTCTTCGAGGTCAGCGGCGCGGGGACCGACTGGCACGTCGCGTGGCGCGGCTGTGTCGTGGCCCCCGAGTCGGCCTGGCTCAACTCGGTGGCTGCACTGCCCGGCGGGGGCTTCGTGACCACCCGGATGATGACGCGCCCACCCGGCGACGAGGACCTGCTCACGGCACTCCAGCGGGGTGCGGACCCCGGACCCGGCTACGTGCTCGAGTGGCTGCCGGAGCGCGGCTTCGAGATCCTCCGCGGCAGCGAGGTCGGCATGCCCAACGGCGTCGAGACCTCGACGGACGGGCGCCTCGTCTTCGTGAACGGCGGCGGCCAGGTCCGGCGCATCGTTCGCGCGACCGGCGAGGCCGAGGCCAGCGCGACGCTGGGCGGCCTCGACAACGCGCGCTGGGCCCCCGACGGCCGCCTGCTGGTGGCATCTCTGGAGGGTGAGGGACGCGACGAGCTGGCCTTCTGCTTCAACCTCGAGCGCGGCGCCTGCCCCATCCAATTCCGCATCGTCGCCGTCGATCCCGAATCGCTGGAGATCGAGGAGCTCTATCGCAACGCAGGCGCGCCGATGGGCGGCGGCACCATCGGGCTGGTGATTGGCCGGGAGCTGTTCGTGGGCTCGTTCGCGGGCGACCGCATCCTGCGCGTAGCGCTCGATTGAGGTTGCGCCGCCGGCCACCGTGGCGCCGCCAGGGGCTCGACGACGCGCTCAGAGCTCGCGCCGGCCCTCCAGCGCCTTGTGCATGGTCACCTCGTCGGCGTACTCGAGGTCGCTGCCCACCGGCAGTCCCATGGCGATGCGGGTCACGCTGACGCCGAGCGGCTTGAGCAGCCTGGCCAGGTAGATGGCGGTGGCTTCGCCTTCGACGTTGGGATTCGTCGCCAGAATCACCTCTTGAACGTCGGAGCCCCGGATCCGCTTCAGCAGGCTCCCGATGCGCAGGTCGTCCGGACCGATGCCCTGCAGGGGCGAGAGAGCGCCCATGAGCACGTGGTAGGCGCCAGCGAACTGGCCGGTCCGCTCGACGGCCGAGACGTTGTGCGGATCCTCGACGACGCAGATCATTCGCTGGTCGCGGCTGGGGTGCGTGCAGTAGTGGCAGGGATCCGTGTCGGTGATGTTGGAGCAGACCGAGCAGTACGTGATCGACTCCTTGACCTCGCGCACGGCGTCGATGAGCTGGTCGACCTCCGCGCGCGGCTGCCGGAGCAGGTGGAACGCCAGCCGCTGTGCACCCTTGGCGCCGATGCCGGGCAGACGCTGGAGCTGCTCCATCAGCCGAGCGAGCGCGCCGATCTCGGTCATCCGGTGAGCCCGGGAATTTTCAGGCCGCCCATCAGTCCGCCCATCTTGCCGGCTACGGTGTCGTCCACCTTCCGCTGGGCGTCGTTGATGGCCGCCACGATGAGATCTTGAAGCATCTCGACGTCATCGGCGTTGACCACCTCCGGATCGATCGCGATCCGCATGACCTGCTTGCGGCCGTTCATGACCACCGTCACCATGCCCCCGCCCGCCGTGGCCTCCACCTCGGTGGCGGCCAGCTCCCGCTGCAGGCGCTCCTGCATCTCCTGCGCCTGCTTCATCATCTGCTGAATGTTCATGGGTCGATCTTCTCGATATCGCGGATCTCCGCCGGGAACACCTCGAGCAGCGCCTGCACGACGTCGTCGTCCAGCGCCGCCATCTTGAGTTCGCGCTGCGACGCGGCGGGCGGCACCTCGGAGGCGCCGCCGGCGGCGGGGCCGGGCTCGGGCGCCGCGTCCCCCTGCTCGGCCGCAACCGTCAACCTGCGCCCCGCCACCTTGGACGCCAGACTCTCGAGCCAGCTCCGGCCCTGGGCGACCTGCGTGGCGAGCGTCCGCTGGCCCGCGGTGAAAGCGAAGATCAGTCGGTCGTCGACGAGGTCGATGCGTTGTGCCTGCGCGACGACCGTGCCGTAGAAGAACCGCTTGGTACGCTTGATCTCGGCCAGAATCGCGGCCTTCGGGTCGGGCTCGCCGGTCTCGTCCCCCGGCGGCACCGAGCGCGCCGACGCGGCGGGCGGCGGGGCCGGATCGGCGGGCGACGGGGCCGGATCGGGGACAGTCGGAGCCGGATCGGCAGCGGTCGGAGCTGGATCGGCAGCGATCGGAGCTGGATCGGCAGCGCGCGACGAGGTGGGGGCCGGGCGGCGGCGGGCGGGCGCGGGCGCGGCGGCAGTTGCCGTCTTGGGCGGAGCCGCGGCGCGGGCGGAGTCGCCGGCCAGCAGCTCCGTCAACGGCACGAGCCGCCGCAGGTGCATCCATTTGAGCAGCGCCATCTCGAGGTGATGCCGGGGCTGCGCGGCGCCGCGGATGTCGGTCTCCGCCCCTGCCAGCACGTCGAAGGCGCGCATCAGATCCTCGCGCGAGAAGCGGCCGGACAGCGCCACCAGGCGGTCGCGCTCGGCATCGCCCGCAATTTCGGGATCCTGCGCCCGGCCGGGGTCGATCGCGATCACCAGCATGTCGCGCAGCGCGCGCGTCAACTCGCGGCAGACCAGCCGCAGGTCGTAGCCCGCCTCGACGAACCGCCCGGCGAGCTCGAAGACCGCCGGTGCGTCCTCGTTCGCCACGACCTCCACCGCGTCGAGGACCGGGTCGCGGCTGATTAGGCCGAGCACCGTGGACACCTCCTCGGCCGTGACCCGCTCGCCCGCGAACGCTATCACCTGATCGAGCGCGCTCAACGCATCGCGCATGCTGCCTTCGGCCGCCCGCGCGATCAGCGCCACGCCGGCCTCGTCGATCGCGATCCGCTCCCGGTCGGCAATGGTCCGCAGCTGCTCGGAGATGGCCTGCATGCCGAGGGTTCGCAGCTCGAAGACCTGCGAGCGGGATTGGATGGTCTCGGGGATCTTCTGCAGCTCGGTCGTAGCCATCATGAACACGACGTGCGGCGGCGGCTCCTCGATGGACTTGAGCAGGGCGTTGAACGAATGGCTCGACAACTGGTGGGACTCGTCGATGATGAACACCTTGTAGCGATCGCGCACCGGCGCCATGCCCAGCCCGGCGATGATCACCTCGCGCACGTTCTCCACCTGCGTGTGCGTGGCGGCGTCGATCTCGAGGACGTCGATGTCGCGCCCGTCGGCGATCTCGACGCACGGCTCGCAGGTGCCGCAAGGGTCGACCGTCGGACCGGCGGTGCAGTTGAGCGCCCGCGCGAGGATGCGCGCCGTCGTCGTCTTGCCGACGCCCCGTGGACCGGCGAACACGAACGCCTGCGCCAGGCGGTCCTGCGCGATGGCGTTCTGCAGCGTGCGGGTCGCGCCAACCTGCCCGATCACGTCAGTGAACCGCTGCGGACGGTACTTGCGTGCGAGAACCTGGTAGGCCATCGTTTGCGAGGCGGGTCCCACCGCGGCCCGGAGGGACCTGCGGCACATGTCAGTGACTACTTAGCGCTGCTGCCTTCCGGCCCTGACGCGGTTCGTAGGCTGATATTGCACAGGGTCCGAGCCGCGGTGCGACCCGCCGCCGATTGCGCGTACCGGGTGCGCGGTTCAGTCTAGCAGCCCGCGGGGATAGATGCCGATCTGAGGTGGGGACAGGAGAGCCTCGGGCTACTCGCCGCCGCCCAGCTGCCGCAGCAGGTCCACGGTCCGCTGGCGGGCTGCCTCGTCCGGCGCGCGTTGCGCGAGCGCAAGCGGCGTCCGGCCGGCGCGGTTCGTGACGTCCACCTGCGCGCCGCGCGCCACCAGGTACTCGACGACGCGGTCGTACCCGCCGCGCGCGGCGGCGTGCAGGGCCGTGTCGCCCGCGGCGTTCGCCATGTCGACGTCGATTCCCTGCTCGGCGGCGATGCTGACTGCCTCCAGCATCGTGCGCTCCCGCGCGATGCGGTCGGGCTCACGCCGCGTGCTGCGGACCGGCGCGCTCTCGGCGATGCGGTCGAGACGGTCGACCGTGACGAGCGGATCGCGTCCCCCGAGACCGGCTGCCGCCATCAGCGCGCTGGTCGCCCCCTCGCGTACCTGCACCCTTTCGTCCCGGATGGACAACGAGCCGGGCCAGTACGTCGGGTAGTGCGCCACGAGCGGATCGGCGCCCTGGTCGAGGAGCAGACGCATGATGTCCGGCGCATTGAAACGCGCTGCGAGCCAGAAGGGCGCCGCACCGACGTACGACGGATGCAGGTAGAAGTCGACGGCGTCGCGCCGGATGGGCGTGGAGACCTGCACCCGGGCTTCGGGATCCGCTCCGTGGTCGAGTAGCGCGCGCACCAGCGCCGCGTCCTTGTGCAGAATCGCGGCGTGGAGCGCGGTGTAGCCGGCGTCCGCCGCGTTCGGGTCGGCACCCTGCTCCAGCAGGAACACGGCCACGTCGCGGTGGCCGCTGTGCGCCGCCACGACCGTCGCGCTCGTGCCGTAGGGCGGCTGGTCGTTCACGTCGGCCCCGGCGGCGACCAGCAGCTTCGCGGAGGCGAGGTCGCCCACGCGCGCCGCGAACAGCAGCGGCGTGTAGCCCCCCTGCGGAATCTCGGTGACGTACTCCGGATTCCAGGGCTCGGGGGTGGTCTTGACCACCTCGATCCGGACATCCGAGCGGGCGTCCACCGCCGCGCCGTGCGCGAGGAGCACCTCGACGACCGCGGGATGCCGCTGCGACGCCGCCCACATCAGCGCGGTCTGACCGCGTGCCCCGGTCGCCCCCGCCGCGGCGCCGGCCTCCAGCAGTGCGCCGGCGACATCGGCCGCCCCCACGCGGGCAGCGGTCATCAGCGGTGTCTCGCCCGACAGGAGCGCCGCGTTCGGGTCTGCACCCGCATCGAGCAGCCGTTGCACCAGGGCCGCACTACCGTTCTCGCAGGCCGCCCACAGCGGCGTGACGCCGAGGTCGTTGGCCGCGTTCACGTCCGCGCCGGCGCCGATCAGCAGCTCGGCCACTTCGCCCGCGTCGCGGTACGCAGCCCAGTGCAGCGCAGTGGCGCCGTCACCCTGCCGGGCCGTCACAGCGGCCCCCTGCGCCACCAGCGCGCGCACGACGCCCCACTCGCCGCGCTGCGCCGCGTCGGGGAGCGGCTGATCCGCGGCGGATGCGGCGGCCGCATGCGCGCCGACCAGAACCGCCAGGAGCGCCGCCTGAACCGGGGCTCGCCGAGTCATCGTGACCGTGGGCATGTGCGAACTACCCTGCCGGCTCCGACTCGTGGAGGTCGAGGGTCACCTTTAACTTCCTGGTCCTGGTCACCGCCCGACTCACACCTCCGACAGCGTGTCGATCGGCAGCTTCGTGGTGCTGTTGCCGAGGCGGTCGAGCGGCATGTCGAGTTTGTCCATCAGCGTCAGCAGCAGGTCCGCGTTGGACGTGCTGCCGGAATAGCGCAGGTGCCGGCCGCCCTTGAGCCTACCGGCGCCGCCTCCGATGACCAGCAGGGGCAGGTTGACGCCGAGGTGACGCGTGCTGTTCGAAATGCCGGCGCCGTAGAGAATGGTCATGTTGTCGAGCAGCGAGCCGTCGGCGTCCTCGACCGCGCGCAGGCGCGCCAGGTAACCGGCGGTCAGCTCGGCGTGGTACGCGTTGATCTTCGACATCACCGCGATGCGTTCCGGATCGTCCTCGTGGTGCGAGAGCGGATGGTGCGCGTCGGGGACCCCGATCTGCGGATAGGCACGGGTGCTCTGCTCGCGTCCCATCATGAACGTGACCACGCGCGTCAGGTCGGCCTGGAGCGCCAGCAGCTGCAGGTCGAACATCAGCCCGAGATGCTCCTCGAAGACGCGCGGCGGCGCCGACGGCTGCTCCGTGAACGAGGGCTGGACGTCACGCTGCTGCTCGGCGATCCGGATCCGCCGCTCGACGTCGCGGACGGCCTCGGTGTACTCGTCCAGCTTCACGCGGTCGCGCGGCCCGACCGCCAACTTCAGGTCGGTGAGCTTGTCGGTGACCGAGTCGAGGATGCTCTGCTTCTGCTGCCGCCGCGCCCGCCGGACGGCCGGGTCGGCCGAGCCGCTGTCCCCGAACAGCCGCTCGAAGACGGCGCGCGGGTTGTTCTCCATCGGCAGCGGCATCGTCGGGGTGCGCCACGAAATCGTTTGCGTGTAGGCGCAGCTCAGACCGGCCGTGCACTGGCCGGCGTTGGCGAACTTGTCCATCGAGACTTCCAGCGAGCCGAGCTGCGTGGTCCTGCCCAGCTCCCGCGCAAGGATCTGGTCCACCGAGGTGCTGGCCAGCACGTCGGTTTCGTTCCGGCCGCCGCGCGGCGTCCCCGTCAGGAACGACGCCGAGGCGCCCGCGTGCACGTACGCCCACGACGCACGCAGTCCCGAAACGACCAGCAGTCGGTCGCGGAACGGCGCGAACGGGGCCAGGATGGGCGTCAGCTCGAAGGCGCGGCCCGCCTTCTCCGGCGTCCAATACTGCATCGCCATGCCGTTGGGCACGTAGATGGCCTGGAAGCGGTGGACCGGCTTCGCCGCGGTCTTCGACAGCGCAGCGAGCGCGGGCGACATCGCGTCGAGGAACGGCAGGCTCAGCGTCACGCCGAGACCGCGCAGGACAGTCCGCCGCGGCAGCGATTTTCCCGTGATGGTCATGCTCTTGTCCCTGCTTCGTTCAACAGTCCGTGGTGAAAGCCCGCGTCGCACCGCGAGCGGCGAGGCGCCTGCCTGACAAGGCGCGACGAGGGCACAGATCGCTTGGCCACTGTCCGCTCTCGACACACGCTTCACGGCCGAGCGTAGATGATGCCCCAGTTGCTGCCACAATCAATCTCCTGCGGCCGCTGCGTTGCGCATCAGGAACGCCGGGCTGCGGACGATGCCGGCGATGAGCGCCGACCAGCGGTAGTCGTCGGCGGCGGCGGCGCGGACGACGGCGCGCACGGTGGGCTGGTCGGTGGACGTGAGGCCGCGGCCGAGCGCGTACGACAGCAGCCTGGCGGTCACGGTGCGGGCGAACTGTTCCGGCTCTTCCAGCAGCAGTGCGCGCAGGCCGGCCATCCCGGTCACCGTCCGGCCGTTGGGCATGGTCGCCGTCGCGTCGATCGGGTTGCCGAACTCGTCGGCGGTCCGCCAGGCCCCCAACCCGTCGAACTGCTCCAGCGCGAAGCCGGGCGGATCGATCGACGCGTGGCACGTGGCGCACGCCGGCGACTGCCGATGCCGCTCCAGCCGCTCGCGCACGGTGGTGGTCCGGCCGCCGTCGCCCCGTTCCGGCAGCGCGGGGACGTCGGCCGGCGGCGACGGGGGCGGCGCGCCGAGAATCGTATCGAGCAGCCACTTGCCGCGCAGCACCGGCGACGTCCGCGTCGGGTAGGAAGTCAGCGCCAGCAGGCTGCCGTGCCCCAGCAGACCGCCGCGCTGCTCGCGGTCGGCGAGCGTGACGCGCCGGAACCGGCTCCCGTAGACGCCCGGGAGGCCGTAGTGGCGTGCGAGCCGCTCGTTGACGAACGTGTAGTCGGCAGCCAGCAGGTCGAGCACGCTGCGGTCCGCGTCGAGCGTGCTGGCCAGGAACAGGGTGGTCTCCTGCCGGAACGCCTCGACGAGGTTGTCGTCGAAGTCGGGATAGGGCACCGGGTCGCCCTTGACGTCCTCCAGGTTGCGCAGGTGCAGCCATTGGAAGGCGAAGTCGTCGACTAGCGATCGGGCGCGTGGGTCGGCCAGCATGCGCCGGACCTGAGCGTTCAGGACGGCCGGATCAGTCAGCCTGCCCTGCTCGGCCGCGGCCAGCAGCGGCTCGTCGGGAATGCTGCCCCACAGGAAGAACGACAGGCGCGAGCTGACCTCCAGGTCGCTCAGCCGGTACGGCTCGCCGGGCGCGGCGCCCGCCGGCTCGTTCTCGATACGCAGGAGGAAGTCCGGGTCGACGAGCATGCGCTCGAGCGCGAGCTGGATGCCGGCGTCGAAGGTACCGCCGCTCTCGCGGCCGGGCGCGAAGAAGTCGAGCAGCGTCCCGATGTCGGCGGGCGTCACCGGCCGCCGGTAGGCGCGCCGCGCCAGGCGCGACACGATCGCGGCGGCGCACGCCCGCTCGTCGGCCGCCGCGGCGGTAGCGGAGGGACGGCAGGTGAAGATCGCACGCCGGCTCGGGGTGTCGCCCGGTCCTGCCGGGCTGTACGGCCCGCCGATGGCGACGGCACTCACCGCGGCGTTGCCGTGGTACGCCTCGTCGTTCGAGAGCACCTCGCCGGCCTGCCGCGGCTTGAGGATCCCCTCCGGCTCCCAGAGATTGCGCACGAACGAGACGCCCACCGTGCGCGGGCCGGCCTCGACCGGCACACGCACCTCGAGGCGCTCGTCAGCATGTTGCAGATACGTCTCCCACTCGGGATCGCCGCGCTCGGCGATCGTGAACGTGACCGGTGCCGGCCGGCCCGGGGCCTTGCCGCCGACCGTGAACCGCTTGACCAGCCGGCCGTCGATCCGCACGTCGAGATGGTGCGCGGAGCCCATGCCCAGGATGTAGTCCTGCCAGTTCGACCGCAGCTCGATCTTGACGAGGTACTCGCCGTCCACCGGGAAGTGGTACGGGATGGCGACGCCGCCCCGCGAGCCGAGCGGCAGCGCCTCGCTCCGGCGGTCGTCCTGCAGCAGGAGCAGAGGCACGTCGAACGTCTCGAAGCCCGGGCCCGCCGGCGGCAGGCCGGTAGCGAGGCGCGTGATGGTGCGGGCCGCAGAGAGGTAGCGCTCCAGCTGCGCCGTGGAGATCGACAGTACGTCGGCGTTGTTGTCGAAGCCGGTGTCCGACGTCTCGTCGCCCGGGAGCAGCGGCGTCACGTCGAGGTCGAGGGCCAGCAGGTCGCGAACCGCGTTGCGGTACTCGGTTCGGTTCAGCCGGTGCACGGTGCCGGTCCGACCGGGGTTGGGTCGCGCCGCGGCGGCCCGGTCGATGTCGGCCTCGAGGCGGGCCGCCACCGACGCGTACGTCGCCGCGCCCGGACGCGGACGGCCCGGCGGCGGCATCGCCCCGGTCCGCAGCTTCGCGATGACCCGCTCCCAGACGTCAGTGTCGCGGCTCGGGTTGCCGGCGTCGACGGCGGATGCGTCGAGAACGAGCCCGCCGGTGCGCAGCCGGTCGTTGTGGCAGGTGACGCAGTAGCGGTCGAGCATGGCGCGCGGCGACACCGCCGCGGCCTGCCGGGCGGCAGCCGGCGCAGCGGCCGGCCGGACCGCCTCCGGCTGCGCGCCGGAAGCGCCGGCCGCCGACACCAGCGCGGCGCACGCCAGTCCGATCGCCGTCCGCCGCAAGCAACCCTGCGCTCGCACCATCAGTGGTTCCTTCCAGCCCGCCGGCGCCGCCGGGTGGGGGCAGCAGTCCGCATCCTACCCCGCACCCGGCGGGCGGGCAACCTCACCGCGGGCGTGCGCGCCTGCAACCGTCCGAGCGGACTGCGGCCGTGCGAGCGCCGCCGGCGGCCGCCGCCCGGGTCAGTCGAGGCCCGAGTAGGACGTCGGCTCCAGGATTCGCGCCTCGATGTTCTCGATGAGCTTCCGCTCGTCGTCCCGCTCCACATCGAGGATGAGCTCCTGGAAGTCCTCGTAGGTGCGCAGCGCGTCCCACGACCGGTCGCGCGCCGCGCGGGACGGATACGCCAGCAGGTAGACGAACGTCTCCTCGGCGTTGTCGCCGGTGGCCGCGTTCCAGTAGCCGACGTTGGTCATCCCGGCCCGCTCGAACATCTTCGACGTGTGGTCGCGGAAGCGGTCGGCCAGGGCTGCCCGCTTGCCCGGCAGCGTCGTGTACACGCGCAGCTCGTAGACCCGCGACGCCGCGCGCTGCTGCTCCGCGAGCGCCCAGCCGCTGCCGACGATCCCGAACGCGAACCCGACGATTGCGAGAATGCGCCACTTCAGCATGGTCTTGCCTCCTCCGTTGTGCTGTCGCATGCTATCATGCCTGCATGCTGTCATGCCGTCATGCTGTCGGAGCCCCGGAGCTGAAGGAATGAAGCGCACGCAGATTCAGTTGGACGAAGCCACCTACGAGGCAGTCCGGCGCAAGGCGTTCGAGCGCGGCCGGTCTATGGCGTCCGTCGTGCGCGAGACGCTGGCCGAAGCGCTCGGTACCGCCGACCATGGCCGGCAGGCGAAACTAACCATCGACGACTTCACGTTCATCGGGATGGGTCGTGATCCGGACCCGCCTCGGAACGTCCCGGTGTCGGTCGATCATGACAAGTGGTACGCGGAGGCCATCGCCGGCCGTTGGACGGACGAGCGCGCGAAGCCATGATCTTCGTCGACACGTCCGCCCTCTTCGCTCTGGCCAGCGAGCGGGACTCGCAGCACCGGGCGGCGCGGCTCGCGTTCGACCGGCTGTTGCAGGCCGAGCGGCGCCTGCTCACCCACAGCTACGTCCTGTCCGAATCGATGGCGCTGCTGGAGCAGCGGCTTGGACGCGACACCGCACTGGCCCTGGCAGCCGAGGCGCGCGCGTTCCACATCGAGTGGGTCGACGAACCGCTGCACAACGCCGCCGCCGAGGCGCTGCGCGGCGCCCCCCGCAGCGTCAGCCTGGTCGATCAGGTGAGTTTCCTCGTCATGCGCCGGCATGGCGTCCACGAGGCGTTCGCCTTCGATCGCCATTTCGCCGCGGCCGGCTTCCGGCTGTACAAAGCCTGAAGCCGGAAGCAGCGGCCGCACCCCTCAGTACGCCAGCGGGTCCGGCCGGATCTGGAACCTGACCAGATTCCCCGGCTCGACAGGGCCGCCCTCGACGTGCCAGGCGGCGTCGGCGCCGTACGTGGCGTAGACGCCGCGGCCCTTCCAGCCGGCGTCCGGATCGTCGATGCGACCGTCGAGTCCGCGGCTGTGGAATCCCTGCGGATAGGGCACGCGCAGGATGGTCCACTCGCCGGTCGCCGGATCGAGTGCCAGCAGCGAGTCGGAGCTCGACCCGTTGGCAATGGGCACGTTCTCTCCCAGACCGAGCGTGTTGAATTGATCGACCCAGTTGTAATAGTGGAAGTCGGTCCCGATGTCCGTGTCCCGGAAATTCGGGCCGGGCACCTTGTAGAAGGACCAGCCTGCGTCGCACTGGCGACCGTCGCGCAGCGCCGGCCCGCCGAAGACGGTGCACTTGCTGCGGTCGAACGAGGCGAAGTGGCTGCTGCCGGCCAGCGCCGTCCACAGCACGCCGTCGCGGTCGACGTCGAGGCCGCGCGTCCGGTAGCCCTGCTCCACCGGCACGGTGTACAGCTCGCTGATGCAGCTTGCCGGCGGGTCGTCGCCGCGCTCGAGTCGCAGCATCCGGCCGGGGAAGTCGTCCGAGACGATCCACACCGCGTCGTCGAGCGGGTTCGCGATGATGCCGTAGGCGCCGACCCGCACGCGCGTGTCGAGCGCGGGGTCGAACGGCGCCTGCGCGCGGCTGCCGCGCGGCGGCGGCTCGTTCCACGGCTTCGTGATAACCCCGTCTCCATTCGTGTCGATGACGGTCGGGCACCAGCCCTGCGCGAGCTGTTCGTCGCCGGTCGCATCGTACAGTTGCGTGTCGAGCCAACCGATGACGGGACCGCCCCCGCTGAAGTAGAGCGTGTCCTGGTCGTCCTCGGCGAACTGCAGGTGGTGGGTGCCGTAGCAGGTGTCGATGAGCTCGAAGTCGCCAGTCTCCGGGTCGTAATACCCGGTGTGGCGCCCGGCGCGCTCCAACGGGAAGTACTGCGCGTAGCGGTTGTCGGAGCCCGCACGGCACCAGTCGGGGTTGTCCGGGTGGCGGATGCGCGTCGTCAACCAGACGCGCCCCACGGCGTCGATCATCGGGTTGTGCGGGTTCGCCGGATCGTTCCACACGGCCTCGGCGCCGAAGTCGCGCCACGGCTTGAAACCCTCGGTGGCGAACATCGACGGCACCGGCGGGTCGTTGTCGCGCAGCGGGATCTTGATCATCTCCGAGCGGTGTGCGGCGGTGTCGGTCACCAGCAGGAAGTCGTTGCCGATGTCGACGCCGTAGAGCGGCCCGTTCGCGTTGACGCGCGGGTTGCGCTTGTCAGTGGCGATCTCGTCGTGGACGAAAGCCACGTTGTTGCCCCAGTTCCACATCGTGAGCACCACGTTCCGTTCGATACCCTGCGGTCGCGGCGGCGGCGGCGGGGCCTCGCCGGCGGCAATCCGGTCGCTCCAGTCGACGAGCATGTCGAGGGCACGCTCGCGGCCGAAGCGCGTGACGAAGCTGTACATGAGCGACCCGCGCTGGCCGCGCTGCATGCGGTCGTCCCAGGCCGAACGCGCCGAGTCGAAGTCCGCGACGTCAGGAACCTCGCGGGTGCGCCGGCTGCCCACCTGATGGCAGCGCTGACAGCCCTTGAGGTTGTTGATCCACTCGCTCCGGCTGCCCATCGCCGGGTTGATGCCGTTGCCCTCGGGGCCCGTGCCCGGGAACTCGTGCGCCGCCGGCAGGTCGATGAGCGCCAGCCAGTAGTTCGACGGATAAACCTGCGCGGCCTCCTGCGGCGTCGCGGCCAGGACCGCGGTCAGGTCGAGCGGCTGGTCGGGCCGACCCGCCACCGGTGCGGAGTCGACGAGGCCGTAGCCGCGCACCCAGACGTCGTAGGTCGCGTCGGGAAGCTCCGGCAGGACGTAGCGCCCCGCGTCGTCGGTGACGACGATCTTGCGGAACACGGTCTCGAGGTCGTCGGTCTCGGCGATCACCCAGACACCGGCCTCCGGTCCTGCGGCGCTGGTGACCACGCCGCGAATCACACCGTCGTTGTCCGCCGCCTCGCCCGCGGCCGGGCTTGCCGCGGCGACGAGGGCGGCGCACACGAGCCTGGCCGTCAGGGTTCCGAGCTGTCTGCTGTTCGTCATTGGCTTCATTCGGTTCCACCGTTCCCCGCATGCGCACAGGCCGCGGCACCCCGCTGGCGTGCCGCGGGCACTCCATGTACTAACCGATAAGCGGCCGCTGTCAAGTGCCGCCGGGCGTAGAATGGCCGCCAAGGGGGAGACATGAGAATCTCCGTGCTGACCATCCCGCTGACACTCGTGCTCGGCTGCCTGCTGGCCGGCGTCGCCGCGCCAGCGCAGCCGGTTGGCCAAGCGACGCCGCTCTTCAACGGCCGGGATCTCGACGGCTGGGACATCGTCAACGGCGGCCGGTTCACCGTCGAGGACGGCGTGCTCAGGGTGAACCGCGGCACGGGCTGGCTGCGCTCCCGGGACGTGTTCGGCGACTTCGTGCTCACCCTGGAGTTCCGCTTCCTCGAGCCGGGCGCGATGAGCGGCATCTTCGTCCGCACCGCCTCGACCAGCAACGACGACGAGAACGGCTGGCCGAACCGGGGCTACCAGGTGCAGTGCATGGACACCGTGACCGGCGACTTCCCGCTCGGCCAGCTCATGCCGTACGGCGCGCCGCCGTTCGAGCACGAGTTCGACCGCGAGGCGCTGCAGCGCGCCTACCGACCCGCGGGCGAATGGCATACGTACGAGATCACGGCGCGGGGGGAGGCGCTGTGGGTGCGCCTGAACGGCGAGCTGATCACCACCGGCACCCGCATCGAGCAGCGCAGCGGGCACGTCGGCATCCAGGCCGAGCACGGCCTGCTGGAGTTCCGCCGGATAGAGGTCGCGGCCCCGCCGGCCGAGCGCAGCGCCGACGCCGACTGGCCGACCTACAACCGCGATCTGGCAGGGACGCGCTACTCGCCCCTGACGCAGATCACGCCCGCCAACGTCGGCGCGCTGCGCGAGGCCTGGTCGTACCGCTTCCACCATGACGACCGGCTGGTGACGGGTCCGGACCCGACCGACGTCTTCCAGCAGGTAACCCCCATCGTCGTCGATGGCGTGATGTATCTGGCGGCAGGCGACCGCGTGGTGGCCCTGCGGCCCGAGACCGGCGAGGAGATCTGGCGGCACCAGCTCACCGAGGGGCTGGTGTCGTACCGCGGCGTGACGTACTGGCCGGGCAGCGGCGAGCACGGCCCCCGCATCTTCTTCACCTCGCTGTGGAAGGTCATCGCCCTGGACGCACGGACGGGCGAGCGCGACCCGCTGTTCGGCAACGAGGGCGAGGTGGAGTTGCGCGTGCCGTACGCCGGCGTACCGGTCGTCTCGCGCGACATCCTGGTGCTCGGCTCGAACGCGTACGGCCCCGGGGAGATCCACCGCGCGCCGCACCTCGACCAGCCGCGCGGCGGCGGCGAGCCGGCCTATGCCTATCCCCGCGCGCTCGACGCCAAGACCGGCCGGCTGCTCTGGGAGTTCCCCACGCTGCCGCGCGAGACCGACTTCGGCAGCGAGACGTGGGGCAACAACAGTTGGCGCGACCGCATCGGCAACAACGTGTGGGCGGTGACGCTGACGGTGGACGAGGAGCGCGGGCTCGTCTACCTGCCGGTCAGCGGGCCGGGATCGAACTTCTACGGTGGCGACCGGCCGGGCGACAACCTGTTCGGCAACACGACCATCGCGGTCGACATCGAGACCGGCGGGCTGGAGTGGCACTTTCAGAGCATCCACCACGAGCTGTGGGACTACAACCTGCCGCCCGCGCCCGGCCTGTTCACGGTGGAGCGGGACGGCGAGACGATTCCCGCCTTGGCGCAGGTGGGCAAGACCGCGTACATGTTCGTCTTGAACCGGCACACCGGCGAGCCGGTGTTCGGCGTGGAGGAACGGCCCGTGCCGGCGGGCGACGTGCCCGGCGAGCACTACTCGCCGACCCAGCCGTTCCCGCTCAGGCCGCCCCCGCTTGCCCGCGTCCGCATCGACCGCAACGGCATCGTGACCGCCGCCGACACGAGCGAGCAGCACGCCGCCGCGTGCCGCGAGCGCTGGGACGAGGTGGGCTACTACAACGCGGGCCCGTTCACCCCGCTGCGGCTGCGGCAGGAGGGCACACCCCCGTCGCTCGTCTTCCCCGGCAGCGGCGGCGGCGTGAACTGGGGCGGGACGGCCTACGACCCCGAGCTGGGCTACATGCTGGTCAACTCGCGGGACCGGCCCGGCCTGCTCACCGGCTGGATGGACGAGAACCCGCGCTTTGGAGCCGACACGCCGGACCACGTGGCGTACATCCGCGTCAGCGGGCCGCCGTTCGTCGCGCCGTACGTCGACGAGCGCGGCGAGCGACGCGGCTTCCTGCCGTGCTTCAGGCCGCCGTGGGCCCGGCTCCTGGCGGTCGACGTGCAGCGCGGCGAGATTGCCTGGGAGGTGCCCTTGGGCATCGAGGAGCGCCTGCCGGCGGGCCGGCAGCGTGTCGGCAGCCACGGCGTCGGCGGCCCGATGGTGACGGCGGGCGGGCTGACGTTCATCGGTGCCACCGGTGACCGCCGGTTCCGGGCGTTCGACACCCGCACCGGCGCGGAATTGTGGTCCGTCGCCTTCGACTACAACGTCGAGGCCGTCCCGATGACCTACGCGGGCAATGATGGCCGCCAGTACGTGGCGGTCAACGTCTCGGCCGGCGCCACGGACGAGACGCGCGGCAACGAGCGGCTGGTCGTGTTCGCACTGCCGTGAGCAGCATGCCCTCCATGGCTTCGGTACTCGACCGGTGCCATCGTGCCAAGCGTGCGCGTCGGCTGGCGTCGTTTCTCGAACGAGAGGTGTAGCAAGTCTCCGCCCCGCCGGCGGGCGGCAGCGGCGGGTCCGCTGCCGCGGCCGGCGGGGCGTCGAGAGCTGTCGAGGCGCGCCGGATGACGCGCCGGCGGGCTACTTGAGCTTCGAGTAGTCGGTGGCGCTCATCATGAACACTTCGGCGTCGAGCGGCACCTCGTACTTGGCGCGCAGCTCCAGCCAGTCCGGGTCCTTGCGGAAGTCCTCGAACACCTGGTCGCGATGGGCGCGGTCGCGGTAGGCCAGCATCCAGATCAGCGTGTTGGGATTGTCGAGGCTCTGCCACGACCAGACGATCTCGGCGCCGTGCTTCTCGAACAGCGCGGCCTCGCCCTCGCGGAAGCGCCGGTGCAGATTGTCGATGCCGCCCTTGCCATCCATCTCGGGCTCGGCCGTGTACATGCGGATCTCGAAGCAGCGCGAGTCGGCCGCGACGTTCTTCGAGAACTTCATCCCGAGGTCGCCGGCGGGTCCGCAAGGCGGCGGGTCGTCCTGGGCGAAGGCCAGGCTGCTGAATGCGAGGCTGACGACGACGGCGAGCAGTGCGGTTCTGATCATCTTGTCCCCTTCCCGAGTGATTACCTGGTTTCCGTGCTGCGCGGACGGGATCCTACAACACCAATCCACCGCACGCCGGCGGGCGCTTCGCTGTCCGCCGGCGCTACTCCGGCAGCGCGAGCGCGATGAGCTCGGGTATGCGGCCGCCGCCGACCGTCAGCGCGACGTACTGCCGACCGTCCAGCAGGTACGTCATCGGGGTGCCGATGGCGCCGCCGGGCAGGTCCACCTGCGCCAGCTCCTCCCCCGTGGCCTTGTCGAACGCCACCAGGCGCGGGCCGTCGTTGCTGCCCCCCGCCGTCAGCGCGTAAATCAGCAGGTCCGGCGTCAGCAGCGGGCCGGCGCGGCTGCTGTCGCCCCCCAGCGGCGGCAGGTCGAGGTGGCGCAGCAACCGATGGTTGCGGATGCGGTCGCCGTTGCCCATCGGCTGCATCCAGACGTGCTCGCCGGTGTTGAGGTCGATGGCCGTCATGCGCGAGTAGGGCGGCTTGAAGAGCGGCAGGCCCAGCGGCATCTGGGGCCGCGTGCGGGTCTCGCCGCGCCGCTCGATGACGTCCAGCGTCGCGTCCTCGCCGGGCCGCGGCTCGCGGTACTGCATCACCGAGTAGGCGTTGGTGGACGGGACGTACAGGATGCCGGTCTCGGGGTCGAAGGCCGCCCCCGACCAGTTCGCCCCGCCGCCGGCGCTCGGCCGCTGGATGGTGCCGTCCCACGTCGGCGGCGTGAAGATGGGGCCGAGCCGGTAGCCCTCGACCGCCTCGACGGCCATCTGTCGGATCTCCGGCGTGAAGTCGACCAGGTCGTCGAGCACCGCGCCTTGATACTCGAAGGGCGCCGGCCGGGTCGGGAACGGCTGGGTCGGCGACGGCACCTCGCCCGGCACGTCCGTGTCGGTCGCCACCGGACGCTCCTCGATGGGCCAGAGCGGCTCGCCGGTGGCCCGGTCGAACACGTACGTGAAGCCCTGCTTGCTGATCTGCGCGAGCGCCTGCACCGGCCGGCCGTCGACCACGACGTCCACCAGATTGGGCGCAGCCGGGAAGTCCCAGTCCCACAGGCCGTGGTGCACCGCCTGGAAGTGCCACGCACGCTCGCCGGTCTCGATGTCGAGGGCGACGACGCTCTCGGCAAAGAGGTTGTCTCCCAGCCGGTGCCCGCCGTAGTAGTCGGGCGCGGCCGTGTTGGTCGGCAGGTAGATGAGCCCCAACTCGGGGTCGGCGCTCATGAACGACCACACCCCCACCTTGCCGGTGACCCGCCACGAATCGCCGGCCCACGTGTCGTTGCCGTACTCGTCGCCCTGCGGGATGGTGTGGAACGTCCACCGCGTGCGGCCGCTGCGCACGTCGAAGCCGCGCATCCAGCCGGGCGGCGCCTCGCGCGTGATGTTGTAGGACGAAATGGACTGCGGGGTGACGACGGTGTCGCCCACCACCAGCGGCGGCGACTGCACGGAGTACAGCAGGGCGTTCAGCCAGTCGCGCTCGCCGCGGCCGGCGCGCGGGATGTCCAGCGTCAGGTCGACCCAGCCGTCCTCCCCGAAGTCGGGGCACGGATGCCCCGTCTTCGCGTCGACGCAGATGAGGTAGCCGTTCCCGGTGCCGAAGAGGATGCGCTCGTCCGCGCGCTGCGGCCCGTCCGACCAGTAGGCCACGCCGCGCTGGTTCCAGCGCGCGGTCATCGTGGTCGTGCCCTCCTCGTAGGTCTTCGGGTTGTAAACCCAGAGCGTCTCGCCGGTCGCGGCGTCGATTGACGCCACCTGCGACGTGGGCATGTTGATGAACAGGCGCCCGCCGACCATCAGCGGCGTCGCCTTGAGGTTCGTCGTGTAGGGTGGCTGCGCCTCGCGCCAGCGGTCCGGGTCGCGGCGCAGCAGCTCCTCGAAGATCAGCCGCGAATCGGCCCGCCACTCGCCGCCGCCCGGCATGTCGATGCTCAGGAAGGCATCAGCCGACAGCCAGCGCCAGGCGATCTCGAGGTCGCCGAAATTGTCCCGGTCGATCTGGTCGAGGGGGGAGTACTTCGTGCCGCCGAGGTCACCCCCGTAGGTGGGCCACTCGCCATTGGCCGGCGCACCCTGCTGGGCCAGCGCCGGCCCCCCGGCGAGCGCCGCCGCGGCCAGCATGACGAAGGCCGCCGTCCCGACACGTGCCTGCCGTGCTCCATCAAGCATGGTTGCCTCGCCTGTCTCGCGTCCGAGCCGCGCGTCCGGATCGATTCGAATCAATGGGACCCGTATCATAGCGAAACTTGCCAAACGGCTGCTGTTCGTGTTTAGGTGTTCAGTTCTCTAGCTGGGATAGTCGGCAAGCGGTGTGTACCACTGAGGAGGAAGAGTCCATGAACATCGCCCGGCGGTCTTCGACACGGCGTCTTCAGCGCATCAGCTTTCTGGCGGCTGCCGGCATTGCGTGCCTGCTGCTTGCGCCAGCCCCTGCCCGTGCCCAGGCAATCGGCGGCACGGTCAGCGACACCACGGGCGGCGTCCTGCCCGGGGTCACCGTCGAGGCGCGCAGCCCGGCGCTCATCGAGCAGGTTCGTACCGCCGTTACCGACGGCAACGGCCAGTACCTGATCATCGCCCTCGAAACGGGCACGTACTCCGTCACGTTCACGCTGCCCGGCTTCAGCACGCTCGTCCGCGAGGGCGTCGAGCTCGGCACCGGGTTCACCGCGAACGTCGACGCCCAGATGGCGGTCGGCACGCTCGAGGAGACGGTCATCGTCACCGAGTCCACGCCGACTATCGACGTCCAGAGCGTCCGGCAGAGCGAGACAATCGACCGCGAGATCTTCGAGGTGCTGCCGACCACGCGCGGCTACGACTCGCTGGCGCTGCTCATCCCCGCCATGAACGTCCAGGGCGGTCCGACCACGGCGGTCCCCATCGACACGGGCGGCGTCAGCGGCGTGTCGAACAACCGTCTCACCATCCACGGCTCGTCGGAAAGTGACGCCGAGGTGCACGTCGACGGCTTCGACGTCAACTCCGTGGCGTTCGACGGCGCGCCCGGCGCCCTGCCGCAGGATACGGCCATCGCGGAGTACGTCTACGACTACTCCTCGAACGCGGCCGAGGTCGAGACGGGCGGCGTGCGGATGAACATGATTCCCAAGGAGGGGAGCAATACGTTCACCGGCGGCTTCTACACCAACTACGGCCATTCGAGCTGGCTGGCCAACAACGTCGACCAGGACCTCATCGACCGCGGCATCACCGGCGGCGAGGACGGCGCGTTCAAGACCGACCAGTCGTGGCAGGTCGCGCCGTCGTTGGGCGGACCGCTCGTGCGCGACCACCTGTGGTTCTACGCGAGCTACACGTACCGCCGGGCCAGCTTCTTCCCGTCCGGCCTGTTCAACAACGCCGATACTTCGGCCCTGTTGTACGTGCCCGACCTCGACACACCCACCCTGGAGGTGTCGAACAACTACGAGTACACGGGACGCCTCACCTGGCAGGCGACCGAGCGCGACAAGATCCAGGCCTACTACGCCAACAGCAACATCAAGCAGACGCCGGCCCTGACCGGCTCGCAGCTCTTCCCGATCTACATCGCGCCGGAGGCCGGCAGCGACGGGACGTCGGCATTCAATACGTACCAGATCACCTGGGTGCGCCCGCATACCGACCGCATCCTGTTCGAGGCCGGCTACTCGGAGCTTCCTGCCCACAGCATTCTGTACCCGCTCAACAACGACTTCGGTTCGCCGGGCACCGGCGCGCACTTCGGCGCACGTACCGATCTGCCTAGCGTGTTCGACGGGGCGACGCTGACCATGGCGCGCAACATGGGCTACTTCTTCGTCGGCAACACGGTGTGGTTCTCCACCGTGAACAGGACCGCGCGGGCGTCCATGTCGTACGTCACCGGCAGCCACAACCTGAAGTTCGGCGTGCGGAGCACCCTCAAGTGGCAGAACGAGTCGTACCAGCACGGCGCGGACTGGACGAACATCCTGACCGTCGCGGGATTCCCGTTGCAGGCCCAGTTCGGGTCGCGGCCGCCGGAGCAGAACGAGCTGACCAACATCGGTCTGTACGCCCAGGACCAGTGGACGATTGACCGGCTGACGATCAACGCGGGGTTGCGGTTCGACTACTTCAACGGCCACTACCCGGACCAGGTATCGGTTCCCGGTCAGCCCACGCATTCGCCGTGGGCGCGCCAGGCCATCATGGTCGCCGGCGCGACCGCCGCGAGCTGGAAGGATCTGCAGCCGCGGCTCGGCGTCGTATACGACCTGCGCGGCGATGGCCGGACGGCGCTCAAGGCATCCGCCTCCCGCTTCGGCGGGCGTGACGCCATCGCGCTGGCCGGTGATCTCAACCCGATTGCCAACAACACGACCATGTCGCGGCTCTGGTTCGACGGGGCGCCCGCCCACTTCGCGGTGCCGCTGCCGTTCGCGATGCCGGCCTGCATCCCGTCGGCGGCGGACCCGACGGCCAGCAGTTGCGTCGCCGGCGACGGTCTCGTCCAGGGCGACCCGCTCAACCCGCTGCCGAACGGCGAGCTGCTCGGTGCACCCGACAACGCCGCCTTCGGCACCGCGACCGAGACCCACTTCTTCGATCCCGACTGGGCGTTCGGCTGGGGCAAGAAGCAGTCGAACTGGGAGTTCTCCGGCAGCATCCAGCACGAGCTGCTCGACAACGTGTCGCTCGACTTCGGCTACTTCCGGCGGGTCTACTTCAACTTCGCCGCCTGGGACAACCGCAGCGTGGGACCCGAGGACTTCGAGTCGTACACCATCATGGTCCCGACAGACCCACGGCTGCCCGACGGCGGCGGCTACCCCCTGACGGTCGTCGACATGACGACGGACGCGTGGGCCAACAACCGGGTACAGAACAACTGGCGCACCAATACCGATGCACTCGGCGGCGAGAGCGAAATGTGGCACGGCGTCGACCTGAGCGTGAGCGCCCGGCTCGAAGGCGTGCTGCTGCAGGGCGGTCTGGCCACCGGGCGGCGGATCACCGACTACTGCGGCTATCAGGAGGCGCAGCCCGAAGTCCTGTTCGGCGACTTCTCCGCCTGGGAGGCGTCGCGCGTCGGCCGGGGCACCACCGGGCAGCTCGCCGGCATCGCCGGCAGCCGCGGCACGCTGGCGGCACGAGAGTTCTGCCGCGCCGAGGACAACTGGCTGACGAACCTGTCGCTGTCGGGTTCGTACACGCTGCCGTACGACATCGACATTTCGGCCGCCTTCTTCTCGCGGCCCGGTCCACGCCGGGAAGCAATCTACGAGGTGCCGCTGACCGAGGCGACCGCCGCGTTGGGGCGCCGGCCGAACTTCGATCGCATCGCGCTGAACATCCTGCCGCCGGGGTCGGTGTTCGGCGATCGGCTCAACCAGCTCGATCTGCGCATCGCGAAGCTGCTGGACTTCGGTCTCGGCGGCAACCTGCGAGCGAGCTTCGACATCTACAACCTGCTCAACGAGAACGCGGTCTCGCGCGAGCAGCAGGCGTTCGGCGCTGCGTACCTCATGCCCATCGGCCTGCAGCCGGGGCGCCTGGCGAAGGTCTCGTTCCAGTTCAACTTCTAGCTCCAGCCTGCCGCGGCGCACGCAGGACTCCCCGTCCCGCGTGCGCCGCGCCGTTTTCCCTCCCCGCCGCCTCGGCGCCGACCGGCACCGAGACCGCAGACTCTCCGCAACACTTGTGGGAGAGCAGTGATCCTGTGTAGGTTAGGTTCGTTCAGGTTTCACGTACGAATCGGGAGGTGACTCGAGGCGCACATTCGATCCGGAACCCGGCGTCGGCTCAGCGGTCGGAAACAGGAAGCGGAGGAGTTCATCATGAATGGCTCTCGGCGATCCTCGGCACGGCAGCGTTATCGGCGTCTCGGATTCGCGGCGGCGGCAGGCAGCGGGTGCCTGCTCCTGCTGCCCGCCCTCGTCCACGCCCAGGCCATCGGCGGCACCGTCACCGACACCACGGGCGGCGTCCTGCCCGGGGTTACCGTCGAGGCGCGCAGCCCGGCGCTCATCGAGCAGGTCCGCACCGCCGTCACCGACGGCAACGGCCAGTACCTCATCATCGCCCTCGAAACGGGCGGCTACACCGTCACCTTCACACTGCCCGGCTTCAGCACGCTCGTCCGCGAGGGCGTCGAGCTGAGCAGCGGGTTCACCGCGAACGTCGACGCCCAGATGGCGGTCGGCGCGCTCGAGGAGACGGTCATCGTCACCGAGTCCACGCCGACTATCGACGTCCAGAGCGTCCGGCAGAGCGAGACGATCGACCGCGAGATCTTCGAGGTGCTGCCGACCACGCGCGGCTACGACTCGCTGGCGCTGCTCATCCCCGCCATGAACATCCAGGGCGGGCCCTCCACGGCGGTGCCCATCGACACGGGCGGCCTCAGCGGCGTGCCCAACAACCGGCTGACCATCCACGGCTCGGACGAGTACGACGCCGAGGTGCACATCGACGGCTTCGACGTCAACTCCGTGGCGTTCGACGGCGCGCCCGGCGCCCTGCCGCAGGACACGTCGATTGCGGAGTACGTCTACGACTATTCCTCGAACGCGGCCGAGGTCGAGACGGGCGGCGTACGGATGAACATGATCCCCAAGGAGGGGAGCAACACGTTCACCGGCGGCTTCTACACCAACTACGGACACCCGAGCTGGCTGGCCAACAACGTCGACCAGGACCTCATCGACCGCGGCATCACGGGCGGCAAGGACGGCGCGTTCAGAGCCGATCAGACGTGGCAGGTCGCCCCGCAGCTCGGCGGGCCGCTCGTGCGCGACCACCTGTGGTTCTACGCGAGCTACACCTATCGGCGCGCCAGCTTCTTCCCGTCGGGCCTGTTCAACAGCACGGACACGAGCTCGCTGATCTACGTGCCGGACACCGACAACCCGACGCGCGAGGTGTCCAACAACTACGAGTACACGGGACGTCTCACCTGGCAGGCGACCGCACGCGACAAGGTGCAGGTCTACTACGCCAACAGCAACGTCAAGCAGACGCCGGCGCTGACCGGCTCGCAGCTCTATCCGCTCTACATCGCCCCGGAAGCCGGCAGCGAGGGGACCTCGGCGTTCAACACCTACCAGGTCACCTGGATCCGGCCGCAGACCGACCGCATCCTGTTCGAGGCCGGCTACTCGCGGCTGCCCGCGCACAGTGTCCTGTACCCGCTCAACAACGAGTTCGGCGCCAAGGGCGACGGCGCCCACTTCGGCGCGCGCACCGACCTGCCGGGCCTGCTGGAGCTGGTCGGTCCGATCCCGCTGGCGATGTCGCGCAACATGGGCGGGCTGTTCGAGGGCAATACCGTGTGGTTCTCCACGCTGAACCAGACCGCGCGCGCCTCGATGTCGTACGTCACCGGCAGCCACAACCTGAAGTTCGGATTCCGGACGACGCTCAAGTGGCAGAACGAGACGTACCGCAGTGGGTCCAACTGGACGAATGCCCGCACCGTCTTCGGCAATCCGGTCATGGCCGTCTTCGTGTCGCGGCCGCCCGAGACCAACCAGTTGACGAATACCGGGGTCTACGTGCAGGACCAGTGGACGCTGGACCGGCTGACGATCAACGCGGGCCTGCGGTGGGACTACTTCAACGGCTACTACCCCGACCACGTGTCGGTGCCGGGCCAGCGCGGGCATTCGACGTGGGTGCCGGGCGTCATCGATATCGAGGGTGCGACGGCGGCCATCTGGAAGGACCTCCAGCCGCGGCTGGGCGTGGTCTACGACCTGCGCGGCGACGGCCGGACGGCGCTCAAGGCGTCCGCGTCGCGGTTCGGCAGCCGCGATGCCATCTCCCTGGCCGGCGAGCTGAACCCGGTCGCCAACAACCGGACGCACGACCGCCTGTGGAGCGACGGATCGCCCTACAACCTGTTGCTGCCGCCGGGCACCGTACTGCCGTCCTGCTTCGACACCGGGTGCATTCCCGGCGACGGCATTCCGCAGGGCGATCCGAACCTGCCCTATCCCAACGGCGAGCTGTTCATCTCCACCAACAACGTGATCCTCGGCGCCCACGCCCTCACCCAGCGCTTCGATCCCGAGTGGGCCTTCGGCTGGGGACTGAAGAAGGCCAACTGGGAGTTCTCGGGCAGCGTCCAGCACGAGCTGCTCGACAACGTGTCGATCGACGTCGGGTACTTCCGGCGCAGCTACATCAACTTCGACGCGTGGAACAACCTGGCCGTCGGCCCCGAGGACTTCGAGAGCTACACCATCATGGCCCCGCTGGACGACCGGCTGCCCGACGGCGGCGGCTACCCGCTCACCGTCGTGGACATGACGCCGGAAGCGTTCGCCCGGGCGCAGGACAACGTCAAGACCGGCACCGACAACCTCGGCGGCGAAAGCGAGATGTGGCACGGTGTCGACGTCAGCGTCTCCGCCCGTGTCGAGAACTTCCTGATGCAGGGAGGTCTGGCCACCGGGCGGCGGATCGGCGACTACTGCGGCTACATGGAACAGCAGCCGGAGGTACTCTTCGGCGATTTCAACTCTTTCGCGGCGTCGCGCGTCGGACGCGGGACCACCGGACAGTTGGCCGGGATTGCCGGCAGCCGGGGCAACCTGGCCGCCAGGGAGTTCTGCCGGGCGGAGGACAACTGGCTGACGAACCTGTCGCTGTCGGGGTCGTACACGTTCCCCTACGACATCGACGTCTCGGCCGCGTTCTTCTCGCGGCCCGGACCTCGGCGCGAAGCGATCTACACCGTCCCAATCGCCGAGGCCGTCGCCGCGCTCGGGCGCGAGCCGACGCTGGCCGGTCCGGCCCTGAACATCCTCCCGCCGGGGACGGAGTTCGGCGACCGGCTCAACCAGCTCGACCTGCGGTTCGCCAAGGTGTTCGACTTCGGCCTCGGCAGCAACCTGCGGGCGAGCTTCGACATCTACAACCTGTTCAACGCCAACGCCGTATCGCGTGAGGTGGGCGGGTTCGGCCCCCTGTACCTGCAGCCGGTGGGTCTGCAGCCGGGACGCCTGGCGAAGATCTCCTTCCAGTTCAACTTCTAGCTCTAGCTGTCCTGCCGGCGCACGTGGGGCCTCCCGCGCCCCGCGTGCGCCGCGTCGCTCCCGTACCCGGAAGCCTGCGGCGCGGCGGCGGTGATAGAGTCGGGACCATGCTGTCCAACGCTGCCATCCGTGCCGCCGCGCTGCTCGCGGCTGCGCTCATCGTCGGCGGGTCGGGCGCCCTGGCGCAGACCGGCGGCCAGCCCGCCGCTCACCGGGAGACGGTCGAGGCGAGCGGCCTGCGCGCGCCGGTCGAGATCGTGACCGACCGCTGGGGCATCCCCCACATCTACGCCGAGAACGAGCACGACCTGTTCTTCGCGCAGGGCTACGCCGCGGCCCGCGACCGGCTGTTCCAGTTCGAGATGTGGCGGCGACGCGCGACCGGCACGGTGGCCGAGATGCTGGGCCCGCGCGAGCTGGAGCGGGACATCAGCGCGCGGCTGTTTCGCTTCCGGGGCGACCTGGCGACCGAGCTGCGCCACTACCACGAGCGGGGCGCCGCCATCATCGGCGCGTTCGTCGCCGGCATCAACGCCTACGTCGACCGGACGGAGCGCGAGCCCGATCTGCTCCCGCTGGAGTTCGAGCTGCTGGGCATCGCGCCCGGCCGCTGGACGCCGGAGGTGGTCGTCTCGCGCCACCAGGGGCTGGTGTCGAACGTGGCGCAGGAGATCGACAACGCGCGTGCCGTGGCCGCGCTCGGCCCGGACGCCGTCGCGGAGCTCAACTACTACATCGGCGATCCGGACCTGACGCTCGATCCAGCCATCGACGCGGCGCGCCTGACGCCGGCCATTCTCGATCGCTACCACGCCCACCGGCGGCCGCTCGTCTTCGAGCCGGACGACGTTGCCGCCGCGTACCGCGGGGATCGCGACGTGTTCGAGCGGCTGGCGGCCGCGATGCCTTCCGAGACCGACCTGACGGGCGGCGAGCAGGACGCGATCGGCAGCAACAACTGGGTGGTGCACGGCAGCCGCACGCTCAGCGGCTACCCAATCATGGCCAACGACCCGCACCGCGTGCAGTCGGCGCCGTCGCTGCGCTACTGGGTGCACCTGGTGGCGCCGGGCTGGAACGTCATCGGCGGCGGCGAGCCGGTGCTGCCCGGCGTGTCGATCGGCCACAACGAGCACGGTGCGTGGGGGCTGACGGTGTTCGGCCAGGACAACGAGGACCTCTACGTCTACGAGACCGACCCGGCGGACCCCAACCGCTACCGCCATCTCGGCCGCTGGGAGGCGATGACCGTCATCCGGGAAACGATCCCGGTGCAGGGTCAGGCCGACGTCGAGGTCGACCTGAAGTACACGCGCCACGGCCCGGTGGTCTACGAGGATCCTGCCAACCGCACGGCCTACGCCGTGGCCGCGGCCTGGCTCGACTACGGCGCGGCGCCCTACCTGGCGAGCCTGCGGATGAACCAGGCCACTACCTGGGAGGAATTCGTCGAGGCGTGCAGCTACAGCCGGATCCCCTCGGAAAACATGGTCTGGGCCGACCGCGCCGGCAACATCGGCTACCAGGCCGTGGGCGTGTCGCCCATCCGGCCGCACCACAGCGGCCTCGTGCCGGTGCCGGGCGACGGGCGCTACGAATGGGACGGGTTGCTGCCGATCCGGGCGCTCCCGAGCGTCGTCAACCCGCCCAAGGGCTACTTCGCGACGGCGAACAACTACACGCTGCTCGACGTGCCCGACCGCTATCCGCACTGGGAGGCGCTGCACCACACCTGGGGCGACCAGATGCGCGCGGCGCGTGTCGAGGAGGTGCTGGCCAATGCGCGCCACATGACGGTCGTCGACAACATGGCGCTGCAGATGGACGAGCGGTCGGTGGCGGCGCGCAACCTCGTCCCCCTGCTGCGCGGTCTGGACGGCCTGGACGGTCCCGTCGAACGTGCGCGGCGCCGGCTCCTGGCCTGGGACGGCGTGCTCGACAAGGACTCGGGCGCGGCGGCGATCTACGTGAGCTGGGAGCGCGAACTGCGGCGCGCCGTGCACCGCACCGTGGTGCCCGCCGGCGCGCGAGACTTCATCCGCGGCGTGAACACGAAGCGCCTGATCGACTGGCTGGCGGCGCCCGACGGCCGCTTCGGCACCGACCCCATCGCGGGCCGCGACGCCCTGCTGCAGGGCGCCCTCGAGGCCGCCGTCGCCGGTCTCGAACGGCGTTTCGGCACCGACGACGAAGACGCCTGGCGCTACGGGGACGTGCGCTTCAAGCACGCCCTCATCCGCCACCCGTTGAGCCCCGCGGTCGACCGGGCACTGCGCGCGCGACTCGACGTCGGGCCAGTCCCTCGCGGCGGCTACGCCGGCACGGTCCACAACACCGGAGCAGGCGACAACCAGACCTCCGGCGCATCGTTCATGATCGTCGCCGACACGGGCAACTGGGACAACTCGGTGGGGCTGAACTCGCCCGGCCAGGCCGGCGATCCCGACAGCCCGCACTACCGCGATCTGTTCGAGCTGTGGGCGCGCGACCGCTACTTCCCCATCTTCTTCTCGCGCGCCAAGGTCGACTCGGTGACGGAGTCGACCACGGTGCTCCGCCCGACCGGCACCCCCGCCGGGGCCGGCCCCTAGACTGGTACTCGTGTCCGGCGGCTGGCGGGCCGGCGGACGCTACAGGAGCCGCGGTCGAAGTCGATTGACAGGCGGCCACCCGGCCGGACCGGCTACAATGCGGCACTGATCGGCCCACAGGGCCGGAGCGACGCTTCGCGAAAGGAGCAGCCACAACCAGGGCGCTGCGCGGCAGCGGGGCCCTTCCGAAGAACCGGAGGGCCGGGCGCGCAGGCCGACAGGGATCGACACGAGCGATTCGGTCGAACGGCGCTATCGGAACGGCGAACCCCGTGGAAGGAGGCGTTGATCATGAGTCGGTCTCGGACACCCTCGACACCACACGGATCGCGGCACCTGATCTGCTTGATGCTGGCCGGCACGCTGGGCGTGCTGCTGCTACCCGCTGTCGCTCACGCGCAGGCCATCGGCGGCACGGTCACCGACAGCACGGGCGGCGTCCTGCCCGGCGTCACCGTCGAAGCGCGCAGCCCGGCCCTCATCGAACAGGTCCGCACCGCCGTCACCGACGGCAACGGCCAGTACCTCATCATCGCCCTCGAAACGGGCACCTACTCGGTCACCTTCACGCTCCCGGGCTTCAGCACGCTCATCCGCGAGGGCGTCGATCTGGGCACCGGATTCACCGCCAACGTCGACGCCCAGATGGCGGTCGGCGGGCTCGAGGAGACGATCACCGTCACCGAGGCGAGCCCGATCATCGATGTCCAAAGCGTGCAGCAGAGCGAGACTATCGACCGGGAGATCTTCGAGGTGCTCCCGACCACGCGGGGCTACGACTCGCTGGCGCTGCTCATCCCTGCCATGAACGTGCAGGGCGGACCCACGACGGCGGTCGCGATCGACACCGGCGGCGTCAGCGGCCGCTCCAACAACCGGCTGACCATCCACGGCTCCGACGAGTACGACGCCGAGATCCACATCGACGGCTTCGACGCGGGCAACGTGGCCTTCGAGGGCGGCCCCAGCTTCCAGCCCTTCGACACGGCCATCGCCGAGTACGTCTACGACTACTCGTCGAACGCCGCCGAAGTCGAGACCGGCGGCGTGCGCATGAACATGATCCCCAAGGAGGGGAGCAACACGTTCAGCGGCGGCTTCTACGGCAACTTCGGGCATTCGAGCTGGCTGGCCAACAACATCGACCAGGACCTGATCGATCGCGGCATCACGGGCGGCCGGGACGGCGCCTTTGCGGCGGACGAGACGTGGCAGGTCGGCCCGGCGCTCGGCGGACCCATCGTGCGCGACCGGCTGTGGTTCTACGCCAGCTACACCTACCGCCGCGCATCGTTCTTCCCGAGCGCCCTGTTCAACAGCGAGGACACCAGCTCCTTCACCTACGTCCCCAACATCAACGATCCGACGCTGGAGACTTCGAACACCGCGGAAGGGACGGGACGGCTGACGTGGCAGGCCACGGCGCGCGACAAGGTGCAGGTGTTCTTCACCAAGAATCACACGTTCCAGTACCCGCTGCTCACCGGGCCGCAGCTATTCCCGCTGTACATCGCGCCCGAGGCCGGCAGCGAGTCCACCAACCAGTTCCACGCGTACCAGATCAGTTGGGCCCGGCCGCACACCAACCGCATCCTGTTCGAGGCCGGCTACGCGCAGATGCCGAACGTGAGCGACCTGTTCGCGTTGAACAATTCGTACGGCGCCTCGGGAGCCGGCGCGCACTTCGACGCCCGCACCGACCTGCCCGGCCTGTTCGAGGCCCTCGGGCTGACGATGTCGCGCAACATGGGTTTCCTCTTCCGCGGCAGCACCGTCCACTTTTCACGCATGACGCAGGCCGCCCGCGCGTCGATGTCGTACGTGACCGGCAGCCACAACTTCAAGGTCGGCATCACCGCCACCACGAAGCGGCAGGTCGAGGCCTACCGCAGCGAGAGCGACTGGACGAACCTCCTGACGGTCCGCGGCAACCCCGTCTCGGCGTACTTCGAATCGCGTCCGCCCGAGACCAACGAGCTGACGAACATCGGCGTCTACGCCCAGGACCAGTGGACCCTCGACCGGCTCACGATCAACGCCGGCCTGCGCTTCGACTACTTCGGCGGCTACTACCCCGACCACTACTCGGTGCCCGGCGACGCGACGCATCCCGTCTGGGCGGGACCCATCTTCTTCGAGGGCGCCCAGGTGGCGGGCTGGAAGGACCTCCAGCCGCGGCTGGGCGTGGTGTACGACATCACGGGTGACGGACGGACCGCCATCAAGGCATCCGTCTCGCGCTTCGGGAACCGCGACGCGATCTCCCTGCCCGGCGAGATCAATCCCATCGCGAACAACATCCGCCAGACGCGCCGCTGGAACGACCGCGACTGCCTCGATCCCGCGGTGTGCATCCCGGGCGACGGCCTGCCGCAGGGCGATCCGCTCAATCCGCTGCCCAACGGCGAACTGCTGACCGCGACCAACAACCCGGCCTGGCCGACGGGCGCGGGGATCGTCACGCAGTACTTCGATCCCGACTGGGCCTTCGGCTGGGGCCTGAAGAAGGCCAACTGGGAGTTCTCCGGGAGTATCCAGCACGAGCTGATCGACAACGTGTCGGTGGACTTCGGCTACTTCCGGCGCAGCTACGTCAACTTCGACACCTGGGACAACCGGAACGTCGGCGCGGAGGACTTCGACCGCTATACCATCACGGTCCCCGAGGACCCGCGGCTGCCCGACGGCGGTGGCTACGATCTCACCCTCGTGGACATGACGCCGGAGGCGTTCGGCCGCGTCCAGGACAATTTCAAGACCAACAGCGACGCCTTCGGCGGCGAGAGCGAGATGTGGCACGGCATCGATCTCAGCATGACCACCCGGCTGGAGAACGTGCTGCTGCAGGGCGGCGTGGCCACGGGCCGGCGGATAACCGACTACTGCGGCCTGCAGGCCCAGCAGCCGGAGATCCTGTGGGGGTCGTTCACGGACTACCCGGCGTCGCGGGCCGGCCGTGGCACCACGGGCCAGTTGAACGGGATTGCCGGCAGCCGCGGCTACCTGCTGGCCGAGGAGTTCTGCCGCGCCGAGGACAACTGGCTGACCAACATCTCGCTGTCGGGCTCGTACACGTTCCCGTACGAGATAGACGTTTCGGCCGCGTTCTTCTCGCGCCCGGGGCCGCGGCGCGAGGCGATCTACACGGTGCCGGCGGCGGATGTCGAGGCCGCACTGGGGCGGGAGGCCACGCTGCCCAGCGTCACCTCGGTGAACATCCTGCCGCCCGGGACGGTCTTCGGCGACCGCCTCCACCAGCTCGACCTGCGGATCGCCAAGGTGCTCGACTTCGGCATCGGCGGGAACGTGCGGGCCAGCTTCGACATCTACAACCTGTTCAACGCGAACGCGGTCTCGCGCGAGCAGGCCGGCTTCGGCGCCTCGTACCTGACGCCCATCGGCATCCAGCCCGGCCGGCTGGCCAAAGTCTCCTTCCAGTACAACTTCTAGCGCCGGTGGAGACCGGTCTCGGCGCCGCGCCCGTGGAGCAGGCTGCTCCGCGGGCGCGGCCCAATCCCGCTATTCCTTCTTGAAGCGGGCGCCGCTCAGGGCGTTGGGGACCGAGTAGTTGCCCTCGTGGCAGGCGTACTCGTAGATGTCGTACGTGTCGTCGCGCTTGAGGGGGAACGCCGCGGTCCAGGGCGCGTTGTACGTCTCCGGGTCGTCGACGTGCAGCGAGTACTCCAGCGTGTCCGGACCGGTGATGGTGAAACGTTCGACGAGCCGCTGCTGCTCGGTCTGGCGCGAACGAATGGACGCCGACGCCCCGCGCATGCTCTGCACCTCGCGGAAGTTCGTCGACTCCACCACGAGCGTGTTGCCTTCCCAGCGGCCGCGCGGGTCGCCCTCCCACTGACGGATTCCGTCGTCGATGTGCGGGCGGCCGTCGACCGGAATGATGCGGGCGCGGTGGATCATCTCGGCCAGGATGACTACGTGGCCGGGCGGCTGCAGGATCTGGGCGCCGTTGTTGTACACCCCGGGCATCATGATGCCGATGACGCCGCGCGTGATGCAGCGGTCGGCCGATTCCATGTAGTCCCAGGAGTCGTGGAGGTGCTCCCGGTTGTAGCGCAGCACCTCGTGCGCCGCGGGCGTCCAGTCGGGGATCTGACCGTTGAGCGGCTCGACGATCAGCGCCGGCGCCGAATGCTTCTCCGCGTCGTTCCAGAACGAGTCGAACCAGTGCTCGCCGTAGGCGCCCACGCTGCGCGGGCGCGGCTGCGCGGCGCGGTGCGCGGCCGCCTCGGCGCGGGCCGCGGCGATGGCCTGCAGGTCCTCCGGCGAGAAGTCGGGCCCCATGAAGCCGTCGGGCAGCTCCATGGGCGTGCTCAGGGCGTCGATGTTGTTCCACATGCCCTGGATGTCCGGCTGGCCGTCGGCGAGTATCGCGGGCGCCCACGCTGTGTCGCCGGCCTCCTGCGCCCCTGCGGGGGCGGCCGGGACGAGGCCGATGGCGAGTGCCGCCGCAGCGGCGATGATCGAACGGGTAGTCATGCTGCCTCCTGTTGCGTCTGTCATTGCGTCCGTTGTTGCATTTGTTGTTGCGTTGTTACGTCGTACCCCTGTTCGGCGGTTCGGCCGTCCGGTTCTGCCGTCGTCCGTCGTTTGCTGTTCGGCGTCGAGTGCGCCTGCCGGCTTCAGTCGGGCAGTGCGAACGTCGAGAGCGAGTGACCGGCGATGACCGCCACGTACTGCCGCCCGTCCACTGCGTAGGTCATCGGGCCGTTGGAGACCTGTCCCCCGAGGCTGGTCTTCCACAGGAGCTCCCCCGTGCCGGCGTCATGGGCCTGGAAGTAGCCGGACCGCAGGCCCGTGAACAGCAGGTCGGACGAGGTGACGAGGATGCCGCTCGTGATGACGTCCGTCAGCTCGAACTTCCAGCGCTGCTCGCCCGTCAGCGCGTCCATGGCGAGGATGGCGCCCTGCCCCGACACGTCGGTCCAGTCGTTGACCGGGCCGCGCGTGAGCGGCAGCACGGGGGCGTCGGGCACCGGGTTGTAGGTGCGCGGAAAGCCGTCGATGGTGCGGCCGGTGAAGTAGCGCCCGGGCACGTACTCCTGCGGCACGGCCGCGAACACCGACGCGTAGCCCTCCCAGGCCGGGATGTAGAACAGCTCCGTGCGCGGGCTGAAGGCGGGCGAGTACCAGTTCGTCGCGCCCAGGAGCCCCGGGTAGGTGGGCGAGCTGGGCGGCTGCGGCGTCTCCACGGGTCGCCCGCTGTCGTCGAGTCCCTCGGCCCAGTTGACCGACACGAACGGCAGACCTGTGAGGAAGCGGCCCGTCGCCCGGTCGAGCACGTAGTAGAACCCGTTGCGGTTGGCCCACAGCATCACCTTGAACTCGGTGTCGTTGCGGGTGATGTCCGCCAGCACCGGGACCTGCACGGCATCGTAGTCGTAGAGATCGGCGGGCGTGAACTGGAAGTGCCAGCGCAGCTCCCCGGTGTCGGCGTCGAGGGCCACCACCGAGCAGGAATAGAGGTTGTCGCCCGGCCGCTGCGCGCGGTTGTAGTCGGGACCCGGGTTGCCGGTGCCCCAGTAGATGAGGTTCAGCTCCGGGTCGTACGAGCCCGTCAGCCAGGCCGCCGCGCCGCCGTGCTTCCAGGCCTCCGGGTCGCAGTAGGTCTCGGGATCCGGCGGGCACGGCTCCCAGGTCTCGTGGCCCGGCTCGCCGGGGCCCGGAATGGTGTAGAAGCGCCAGACCTCCTCACCTGTCTCGGCGTCGAGCGCCGCGATGAACCCGCGGATGCCCTGGTCGCCGCCCGTCGAGCCGACGATGATCTTGCCCTCGACGGCCAGCGGCGCCAACGTGAAGGCGTAGGCCAGCCGCATGTCCGCCACCTCGACGCGCCACAGCTCGGCACCGGTCGTGGCATCTATCGCCACCACGTGCGCATCGAGCGTGGCCATGAACACCTTGTCGCCCAGCACCGCCACGCCGCGGTTGTTCGCCCCGCAGCAGGCCAGGTGGTTGGGTGACGTCGGGTGCCGGTAGACCCAGTAGACCCGGCCGGTGCGGGCGTCGAGCGCGACGATGTCGTTGGGCCGCTGGGTCAGGTACATCACGCCGTCGACGACGATCGGCGTCGCCTGCCACGGGCCCATGACTGGCGCCTGGTACACCCACTGCAGCTCGAGGTCACCGACGTTGTCGGGCACCACCTGGTCGAGCTCGCTGTAGCGCTGGCTGAAGTAGCCGCCCGAGTAGGTCAGCCAGTTCTGCGGCTCGTCCGCCGCGCCCTGCAGCCGCTCGAAGGGCACCTGTGCGGAGACGTCGGCGAGCAGCAGCCCGCACAGGGCCGACGCCAACACGGCCGTCCGCAGCATCGTCGTGCATGCCATGGTCGTCATCCTGCCACCTCCCGGCTTCCGGCTCCACGCCCGCCTTACGGCCCAGACTCCGGGGGCGCCGGGAAGTAGGCGATCCGTTCGCCGCGATGCGAGCCCATCCACATTTCCTCGCCGATGCGGATCGCCGTCGTCGACGCCACGAACCCGTCGAGGGCAGGATGCTGGAAGATGCGCCGCACCTCGAGCGTGTCCGGATCGATGGTGGCGATGTTCGAGAACTCCTCCAGCGGCCGGCGCGGGTTCAGGATGCCCGAGTGCCCGGCGGCGTAGATGACCGACCCGTCGAGCGACATGCGCAGGTTGTCGGGCCGGAAGCCCAGCTCGATGACTTCCTTCCGAACCGGTGTCTCGCCACGCGACAGGCGCGTCAGCTTCTCCTCGGCCCAGCCGGCGATATACAGCCAGCGTCCGTCCGCGGAGACCTCCACGCCGTTCGGCGCCGTGTCCTCGCTGCCCGGCACCTGCGTCCAGCCGGCGTCGGTCTGCCACTCCCAGACGTCGCCCGTCCCGGGGCTCGTGGCGACGAAACCGCCGTCGGGGAGCGCCACCACGCCGTTGAAGCGCATCGACTCGAGGCCGACGGCGCATCCGATCCAAGTCAGCCTGGGCCGCGCACGCGCGTCGACCTCGAACACCTCGACCGACTCCCGGCGGCCGTGGTGCACCACGTACAGCGTGTGCACGGCGTCCGGCCCCGGCTTCAGGTAGAGCCCGTGCGCGGTGAACTCGTCGCCCTCGTCGGGATCGATCGGCCCCGGACACGTCGGATACGTCGCGGCATCGAGCCGCTCGCTGGGCGCGTCGCCCGGAAACAGCTCGGTGGCGGTCTTGTCGCGCACGCTCACCAGGTGGATGCGGCCACCGGGCCGGTTCCCCGATGCGATGACCCACTCCGAACCGGGCACGACCGCCAGGTCCTCGGGGCTGATGAGGTCGCAGATGAACCGAATCTCACCGACCGGCTCGCACGGCAGGCCCTCCGGCGCGACGGTGGGCGCCTGTCCGGCCGCCGTGGCGACACCCAGCGGCAGGAAGACGGCGCACGACAACGCGAGACGCTGCATCGACTGCATGGTACACCCTACCGCCCCTGCAGACTCACGGGCCGGCTGCTGCCGCCGCCCGCGGCTGACGGATCAGGGCGCGCGTGCCGCACCTGGATCCGCCACCCCTCGTCCGTCTTCACATAGGTATCGTGGTAGATGCCGGTGTCGGTGACCACGAGCGGCTCGGCGCTCGGGTCGAAGCCCATCCAGTACACCTTGCCCGTAGCGCCGCCGTTACCGTCCGGGGTTATCACCCAACTGCTGTTCCAGTGGCGGTAGGTGTACCCGTCCGGCCGCGGCGCGAACGTCTCGCGCCGATAGCGGGCAATCTCTTCGCGCCCGACCCACTCGCCGTAGTCGGCGATGCGGAAGATCCCGTCCTCGGCGAAAACGCCCACCCACATGTCGGCGTTCCCGAGGTCACTGCCCTGGCTATACCGCGAAGCCAGTTGCTGGATCTCCGCGAGGTCCGCGCCGGTCAGATCGCCGGACGCATCGTCGCCCTGGGCGTTGACGTAGCCGAGGGCCGCAACCCAACCGAGCAGGGCCCCGATCAGCAGCATTCGCAGTCCGCGCATCGCTCGTCCCCCTCTCCTTGCAATTGTCTCCGGCCGCAGATGGCCGGTCACGGTCAGTCTAGCAGTCCCGCCCGTCGGCAAGGCAGACTTGATCGTGCAGTGGCCGGCGGACGGTCGTTGCTCGACGGTGCCATGCCGCGCTAACGTAGGAGCGGCCGTGCCGGCGAGCGGCTCGGCGCGTCCCCGGAACCACGCAAACGCACGACCAGTTGGAGGGTAGAGCGATGGAAGGCGGTTCACGATTCGGCTGGCTCGGCACGTGCGTTCTGATCACTGCGGCAATCGCGTGGTTCGCCGCGCCGGCGGCGGCCCAGACGGACGGCGACCGCGCCGGGACGACCGCCCGCACTCCCTGGGGCGATCCCGATCTACAGGGCGTCTGGGACTTCTCGTCGAACACCCCGCTGAACCGGCCAGAGGCGTTCGGCGATCGGTTGCTGCTCACTGCAGAGGAAGCCGCCGAGCGGCAGCAGGGGCGCCTCGCGGCACGCGACCGCCAGGACAACAACCCCGCGCGGTCCGGCTCCACCGGCACCTACAACCGGTTCTGGACCGACAACCCCCGCGAGACGCGGCAGACCTCGCTCGTCGTCGATCCGCGGGACGGCCGGGTGCCGCCGCTGACGGCGGCGGCGCAACGGCGGGTCGAAGCCCTGGCGGCGGCGCGGGTCGGCGTGGACGACGACGCGCCGACGCCGGGCGGCTTCGTGGAGGACCTCGGCCCCCGGGGCCTGTTCGTCCGCTGCCTCATGGGATTCAACTCGGGCCCGCCCATGAAGCCCCAGTCGTACAACCAGAACGTCCAGATCTTCCAGACCCCGGCGCATGTGGTGCTGCTGAACGAGATGGTGCACAGCGCCCGCATCGTCCCACTGGCCGCTCGGCCGGATCTGCCGGACGGCATCCGCCAGTGGCTGGGCAACTCCCGGGGTCGCTGGGAGGGCGACAGCCTCGTCGTCACGACCACCCACTTCCGTGACACGGTGTTCGATCCGGACCGGGCGGGCGGCGGCCACCGCCCCGGCGGCACCGGCCTCGTGCTCGAGGAGCGCTTCACGCGGACCGCGGACGACACGCTCGTCTACGAGTTCACGATGCACGACCCGGCCTGGTACACCGCGCCGTGGACCGCGCGCCTGCCGATGGCGCGTTCCGCTCACCCGCTCTACGAGTTCGCCTGTCACGAGGGCAACTACGGCCTGGAGAACATACTCGCCGGCGCGCGGCGCGCCGAGCAGACCCCGGCGGAGAGCCGCTAGTCGGCCAGCAACACCGGACGCAGTCCGGCTTGCGGTCGTTGGCGCTCGGCGGGCCGACGAGCCGCGTCGTCTGCAGCGACTGTCGGCGACCGGAGTGGTCGACGGTGATACGGTGCCCCGGAACACGGCCGCGGCAGCCGGCTGCGGCCGCGGCCGGGCAATCCGGAAACACACCAGGAGGACCGACATGAAGGCAGCGTGGATCGGCGCGGTCGTCGTTGCCGGGGCGGTGGGACTCGGGGCAACGCTGGAGCCTCCGGTGTCGGCCCGGCAGTCGGACGAGCTACCGCTCGTGAGCCGGGCGCAGTTCGATCAGTGGATGAACGAGCTCTCCAACTGGGGCCGCTGGGGGCCGGACGATGAAGTGGGGGCCTTCAACCTGATCACGCCGGCCCGGCGCGCCGCCGCGGCCGCGCTCGTCACCGAGGGCTTCACGGTGTCGCTGGCGTCGAACGCGCAGAACTACGAGAGCGTCGACGTGCCGTGCCCGGTCGAATGGAAGATGACCGTCGCCTCGCGCCGGGCCGCCAGCGACAGCATCGCGTACCCGTGCATCCACGGGCCGGGCACGACCCACCTCGATGCCTTCGCCCACGTCTTCTTCGACGGCAAGATGTGGAACGGCTACGACGTCGACGGCCTGGTCACGATGGAGGAGGGCGCCAAGAAGAACTCCATCATGACCATGAAGAACGGCATCGTGACGCGCGGCGTGCTCTACGACATCCCGCGGCTCAAGGGCGTGCCCTGGCTCGAGCCGGGCACGCGCATCACGGTCGAAGACCTCGAGGCCTGGGAGCAGATGGCGGGAGTGCGGGTGGGTCCCGGCGACGCCTTTCTCATCCGCTGGGGGCGCTGGGCGCGCCAGGACGCGCTCGGACCGTTCGACACCGGCCGGGAGGCGGCGGGGCTCGACAACCACGTGATCCCCTGGCTGCGGGAACGCGACGTCGCCGTGGCCGGCTGGGAGACGCCCGGCTACGCGCCGCAGCCGGAGGGCGACCTGCCGCGCACGGCCCTCCACAACTTCGCGTTGACGATACTGGGCATCCAGGTGCTCGACCGGGCCGACTTCCAGGCCCTCGCGGCCGCAGCCGCCGAGCGCAACCGCTGGGAGTTCATGGTGACCATCGCCCCGCTGCCGATTCCGAACGGCACGGGCTCGCCGGTCAACCCGATAGCGATGTTCTAGCAGCCCGCGGTGAAATCCCGCGTCGCACCGAGACGGGCCAAGCGCCCGCCTGGCAAGGCGCGACGCTGCTGGTCCAGGCCGCGCGTGCTCAGACGATCGCGGCGCGCGCCACGCCGGACAGCTGGGCGAGCTGCTCACCGGTGCTGTCGCCGAACTGCTCCGCCGGCACCCCCAGTGTGTTGAGCAGCGTGAGCTGCAGGTTCGTCAGCCGCTGGGTGCCGGCCGGATACCTGACGTGGCGGCCGCCCGCGAGGCGGCCGCCACCCCCGCCCGCGAGCAGCAGCGGCAGGTTGCGAATGTCATGCCGGTTGCCGTCGCTGATGGCGCTGCCGTACAGGATCGCGGCGTTGTCGAGCACGGAACCCTCGCCGTCGGCGGTCGCCGCCAGCCTGTCCAGGAAGTAGCCGAACAGCGTCGCGTGGTACGTGTTGATGCGCTGCAGGCTCGCGATCTTGTTCTTGTCGCCGCCGTGGTGCGAAATGGGGTGGTGCGAGTCGGAGACGCCGACCTGCGGGTAGGTTGCACCGCTCTGCTCGCGGCCGATCTGGAACGTGATGACGCGCGTCGTATCGGTCTGGAACGCGAGCGCCTGCATGTCGAACATCAGCCGGGCGTGCTCGTCGTAGCTGACCGGAATGCCGGCCGGGGAATCGACCAGCGGCAGCTCCCGCCCCCGCACCTCGGCGTTCTGGATGCGCCGCTCGATCTCGCGCACCGAGTCGACGTACTCGTCGAGCTTGCGCTGGTCGCGGCGGCCGACCTCGCCGTGCAGGCGGCGGACCTTGTCGAGCACCGAGTCGATGATGCTGCGCTGGCGGCGCAGGCGGGCGCTGCGCACGGCTGGATCCGTGCTGTCGATGGCGCCGAACAGCCGCTCGAAGACCACGCGCGGGTTCGCTTCCACGGGCAGCGGCGTCGTCGGACTGGCCCACGCCAGGCGGTTCTGGTAGGCGCAACTGAAGCCGACGTCGCAGGTCCCGACCCCGTTGACGGTGTCCGTCCCCTCCAGGCCCAGCTCCAGCGACGGCAGCGGCGTGTCCTGGCCGATTGCCTTGGCCGCGATCTGGTCCATGGACGTGCCGAGCTGCAGGCTGGCATTGCTGGTCGTCTGCAGCGGCTCGACGCCCGTCAGGAAGGCGCCGGCCGGCTTGGCGTGCGCACCGGAAGCGCCCGTGCGCGAGCTGGCACCGGTGTTGTCGAGTCCGCTCAGCACGAGCAGCCGCCCGCGGTGGGCCTCCAGCGGCCGCAGCGTCGGCGTGAACTCGAAGGCGCTCCCTTCGCCCGCCGGCGTCCAGTGCTCCATGATGATGCCGTTCGGCACATAGACGGTGCAGAAGCGCGGGACCGGCCGGGCCGGCGTCTTCGCCAGCGCGGTGAGCGCAGGCACCATCCCGTCGAGCAGCGGTAGCGCCAGCGTGGCGCCCACGCCGCGCAGCACGGTCCGCCGGGGAATGGCCTTCTTGGCAATCATCATGATTCCGACCTCCGCATCAGGAAGGGAGTGCTCTTGGCGACGGCGGCAACCAGCGCCGACCAGGTGAGGTCGGCGGCCGCCGTCTGCCGACTGATCCGTCGCACCACCGGCATGTCGGTGTGCTCCAGGGTGCGGCCGAGGGCGTACGTCAGCAGCTTCTCGGTGACCGTCTCGATGAACTGATCCTCGCGCCCCAGGATCACGTTCCGCAACCCGGCCAGCCCGTGCACCTCGGTCCCGTCGACGAGGGTGCCCGACGCGTCGATCGGGATGCCCGTATCGAACGGTGTGCCGCCTCCGGCGGTGGCGCGCCAGCGGCCGATGGCGTCGTACTCCTCCAGGGCGAACCCGAGCGGGTCGATCGCATTGTGGCAGCTTGCGCACACGGCGTTGGAGCGATGCACCTCGAGCCGTTCCCGCACCGACCGCGGCACATCGCCGGCGCCCGCGGCGGGCAGGCTCGGCACGTCCGGAGGCGGCGGCGACGGAGGCGTGCCGAGGAAGTTTTCCAGCAGCCACACACCGCGCACGACCGGCGAGGTGCGGTTGGCGTACGAGGTGATCGTCAGCAGACTGGCATGGCCCAGCAGCCCGCCGCGGGTGTCGTCCGGATAGTTCACGCGCTGGAAGTGCACACCGTGCACGTTCGGGATGCCGTAGTGCCGCGCCAGACGCTCGTTGACGAATGTGTAGTCCGCGCGCAGGGTGTTGACGACGGGCCGGTCCATGCGCAGCTCGTGCTCCAGGAACAGTTGCGTCTCCCGCCACATCGCCTCGCGCAGGTTCTCGTCGAAGGCAGTGTAGGTGGCCGTGTCCGGCACCGCGTTGCGGAGCTTGCGCAGCTGCAGCCACTGGCCTGCGAAGTTCTCTACCAGCGCGCGCGAGCGGGAGTCGGCCAGCATGCGCCGGATCTGGCCGTCCAGGATCGCCGGATCGCCGAGCGTGCCGCGGGCCGCGACGTCGAGCAGCTCGTCGTCCGGGATGCTGCTCCACAGGAAGAAGGACAGGCGCGACGCCAGCTCCAGATCGCTGATGCGATAGGCCGTCCCGGCCTGCACGTCCGGCGGATCGGTCTCGATGCGGAACAGGAACTCGGGGTCGACGAGCAGACGCTCGAGCGCCGCCCGCAGACCGGCGTCGACGCTGCCCTCCGCGCGGCCGTCGCGATAGAACGCGAGCAGCGTCGCCACGTCGGCGGCGGTCGCCGGCCGGCGGTACGCGCGTCGCGCCAGCGTGGCCAATCCGCTCCGGATGCAGGCTTCCTCGGTCGCTGCATCCCCCGCCGGACGGCAGCCGAGCAATCTCGCGCGGCTCGGCAGTTCGGCCGTCCCGCTGGGGTTGTAGGGACCGATCACCTGGACGCCGGAGACCGCCGGGTTGCCGTCCTGCAGCTCGTCCTGCGCGTAGGAGTAGGTCGAGCGGTCGAGCGGCAGGGGCAGGATGCCTTCGGGCAGCGCCGACTGCCGGTCGAACGAGACGCCCACCAGGCGGCGGCCGCCCTTGACCGTGGTACGGACTTCCAGCCCCTTGTCCGCGGTCAGCGCGTACGCCTCCCACTCCGGGAAGGAGTGCGTGCCGTAGACCTGGTCGAACTTGCCCGCATACCCCATCGGCGGCAGCTGCTCCGGCTCCCACGCGCGGCCGACGGTGAAGCTGCCGACCAGCGCACCGTCGACGCGCACGTCCATCCGGTGCGGCCGGCCCAGGCCGCGCACGTAGCCGTACTCCTGCTTCCGGAGTCCGATCCGGATGATGTACTCGCCGTCGACCGGGAAGTTGTGGTGCACGGCGACGCCGCCGCGCGAACCGAAGGGCAGGTCGTCGCTGACCGTTCCGTCCTGGTCCAGCGCGCCGTGGACGGGATAGGTCGCACCGGCCGGCCGCAGGCCGAGATCGCCCACCGCGAGCTGGCTGATGCGCCGGGCCGCCGCCAGGTAGCGCTCGATCAGGGTCGGCGAAACCGAGAGCACCTCGGCGATGTTGTCGAATCCATGCTGCTCGTCGTCGGCCGGCAGCAGGGCGTTGACGTCGATCTCGAGGCCGAACAGGTCGCGGATGACGTTGGCGTACTCGGCGCGGTTGAGCCGGTGGATGGTCGGCCGCCCCGGATCGGGAGTCGCCGCCGCCGCGGCGTCGAGCTCGGTTTCGAGCCACGACACGAACGCATGCGACGCGGCAGCGGTGGGCCGCGGGCGGCCGGCTGGCGGCATGGCGCCGGCGCGCAGGCGCCGCACGACGTGCTCCCACGTGGCCGCGGCGGCGCGGACGTCCGCCAGGTTCAGGGTGTCGAGCGTCAGGTCCGCGGTGCGCAGCCGCTCGTTGTGGCACGCCACACAGTAGCGGTCCAGCAGCGCGCGGCCCGTCGCGGCCGAGCCGGCCGGCGGGGCTGCGGACTGTCCGGCCGGCGCCGGCTGCTGCGCCTGCCGCTGAAGCTGGCCGGCGCTCTCCAGTGCCGACGCCGTCGCAACCAGCATCACGCCAACGAGAATCCAGCGTGGCATCCTTCCGCCTCCGTCAAGCCGACTCCTAGCCGCCCGCCGCGGCGGCCGAGCGCGCCTCGATCATCGCGCGCGGCGTCTCGCCTCTTCCGTTCTCGCGGTCGAGGTCGGCGCCGTGCGCAGCAAGCAGGTCGGCAACGGCCAGGAACCCGCGCTGCACCGCCCCGTGGAGCGCCGTGTCGCCCGCACCGTTGGCAGTGCCGATTGCCGCCGCGGCGCCCGCGTCGACGGCAGCCTCGACGGTGGCCAGTACCCGGTCCTCGGCACCCCACTCGGCCCGCACGAGCTCGGGCGCGATCAGCCGGCTGCGGCGCGTCGTGGCGCGGCTCAGGCGCAGCCCCACGGCCGCCATCAGCGCCGTCGTCCCATCGTCGAACGTCAGCAGCGGGTCGGCGCCGGCGACAGCCAGCAGCCGCAGCAGTTCAGGCTCCAGGTACTTGGCCGCCAGCAGGAACGGCGTGCCGCCCCTCTCGCGCAGCGTGAACACGTACTGGTACGTCCAGCGGGGAACCGGCGTGCCCTTCGACAGCCTCGCATTCGGGTCGGCGCCGGCCGCCAACAGCGCCTGCACGAGCGCCGGATCCGCGCGCAGCACCGCCGCGTGCAGGGCGCTGTAGCCGGCACCGGCGGCGTGCGGGTCGGCGCCCCGGTCGAGCAGGAACTCGGCCAGCCGCCCATGGCCGCTGATGGCCGCGAGGACGAGCGGGCTGTTGCCGTCGGCCGCGGGCGCATCGACGTCCGCGCCGGCATCGAGCAGCAGCCGGGCCGATTCGACGTCCCCGTGGCGCGCGGCGAACAACAGCGCCGTGAAGCCGCCGGCGTCGAAGAACGTCGCCCCGGCGGGACTGGTCGTGCTCTGCAGACCCACGCCGCGCAACTGGCGCACGGTCCGGGTGCGCGCACCCACCGCCGCGCCGTGCTCCAACAGCACGCGCGTGACCGCGGGGTTCCGGTTGGCAGCCGCCCACATCAGGGCCGTCTGTCCCCGGGCCGGCTCGCCGGCGTCGACATCGGCCCCGTGGGCGAGCAGCGCCCGCACCGCCGCGGGAGCGCCGGTGGAGGCACAGCGCATCAGCAGCGTCTCGCCCGAGCGCAGCGCACGGTTGGGATCGGCGCCGGCCGCGAGCAGGCGCTCGACGACAGCGGTGTGGCGGTCGGCGCAGGCCACCCATAGCGGTGTGGCGTGCAGCGCGTTCTCCGCATTCACGTTCGCGCCGGCCGCGAGCAGGCGCTCCAGCGCCTCGACGTTGTCCCAGTGCGCCGCCCAGTGCAGAGCCGTGGCGCCGTCGGCCTGCGCAGCGTCGGGATCCGCGCCCTGCCGCAACAGGTCGGCCACCGTGTCCCAGTCCCGGCTCTTGGCTGCCTGTACGAGCTGCAGGTCGGATGCGCCTGCGGCCGCAGCGGCGACGGCCAGCAGACCACACAGCAGCCCGCCGGCGAGGAGCCGCATCCACGGGCAGTCACACGGCATGAGTATCCGCCATCATAGCCCCGTGCGGCGTCCGGACCAACCCCTTTTCCGCTCGCTCCCGCCTGCCCGCGCGCCGGCTCGGCGCCGCGGCGGGCACCACTTCCCGCACGATCGCCGCCTCGACCGCCGAAAATCGGCACTCACGAAGCAGGCCGCAGGCCTGCCGGCCCTGCCTCCCGCGACGCGCTGTTCGCCATTGCGCCGCCGCGGGCGCCGGTGTACCCTGCGGATGGAACCGGCTTTCTCGGCAGCCACAAGGGCGACAACAGGAGGGTCCGACGATGAGAACGTTGCTGGCAGGGGCCGTCGGTCTCGGCGTGCTGCTCGCGGCGGCGTCCGGCGGCGCGCACCATTCCTTCTCGGCGGAGTTCGACATCGAGCAGCCGATCACGCTGCAGGGCACGCTGACCGAGCTCGAGTGGGTCAACCCGCACGGGTGGCTGCACATGGACGTGGTCGGCCCGGACGGCGAGGTCGTCAACTGGGCGGTCGAGATGGGTAACCCGACATCGCTGCTGCGGCGCGGCCTGCGCAAGGGCGACTTCCCGCCCGGCATCGAGTTCGTCGTCGACGGCTACCTGGCCAAGGACGGCACGCCGACCGCGAACGGCATCACGATCACGTTCCCCGACGGGCGCAACTTCTTCGCCGGCTCGTCCGGCACCGGCGGCCCGGAGCCGCAGCGCTAGCCGCATGCCGACGCAATCGACGTGGGCGGCGCTGGCGGCCGTCGGGCTGTGCCTGCTCCCGCCGCTGCCGGCGGCCGGGCAGACGCAAGGCGCCGGCGGCGAGGCGTACGTGCCGCCCCGCACGGCCGACGGCCAGCCGGACCTGCAGGGCATCTGGCAGGCGCTGAACACGGCGGCCTGGGACATCCAGGACCACTCGGCCAGCGCCGGCGTTCCGGCCGGCCAGGGGGTGGTGGTCGGCAACGAGATCCCGTACCAGCCGTGGGCGCTCGAGCAGAAGCAGGAGAACTACGAGAACCGCCACACGGCCGACCCCGAGACGCAGTGCTACATGCCGGGCGTCCCGCGCATCACCTACATGCCGTACCCGTTCCAGATTCTCCAGTTCGAGGACCGGATACTCATCCTCTACGAGTACATCCATGTCACCCGCACCATCTACATGGACGGGAGCCCGCATCCCGAGGGGCACATCGATTTCTGGATGGGCGACTCGCGCGGGCACTGGGACGGCGATACGCTGGTGGTCGACGTGATCCACTTCAACGACCGGACGTGGTTCGACCGCGCCGGCAACTTCCACAGCGAGGCCCTGCACGTGGTGGAGCGCTATACGCCCAGCGGGCCGGATCACCTGCTGTACGAGGCCACCATCGAGGACCCGCAGGTGTTCACACGGCCCTGGACCATGCGCATGCCGCTCTACCGGCGGCAGGAGGCCGACATCCAGCTCCTGGAATACGAGTGCTACGCCTACTCCGAAAGTGATCTGGCGGCCGACAAGTGAGGCAAGATCCCATGAGTCATCGCACTGCCATCCTCGCGGGCGCGACCCTGGCCGTCCTGGCAGCCATCCCGGTGGCCGCCCAGGAAGCCTCGTTGCCGCGCACCGTCGGCGGCCATCCCGACCTGCAGGGCTACTGGGACGGCGGCCCGGCGAACGCCTCGCACAGCGTCGAGGACGGCTGCTGCGACGCCGAGCACGCCCGAATGCAAAGCCGCGGCCCGGAGCGACTCGGACTGCCGGAGCCCGTGATCATCGACCCGCCGAACGGACGCATTCCCTACCAGCCGTGGGCGGCCGAGCGGCGGACGGAGTTCCTGTACGACATGGAAACCCCGACCGAGCTGGCGCATATCGATCCGGAGGATCGCTGTCTGCTGGTGGGGGTCCCGCGCAGCAACTATCGGGGCGACCTGCAGATCCGCCAGAACGACGGGCACGTGGTGTTCCTCTACGAATGGGCTCACGCCTACCGCGTCGTTCCGACCGACGGGCGGGAGCACGTCGGTGCCGACATCCGACTCTTCAACGGCGACTCGCGTGGGCGCTGGGAGGGCGACACGCTCGTCGTCGACGTGACGAACTTCAACGACGTTCCCTGGCTCGATTCGCACGGCAGCTTCTACAGCGAGGCCCTGCACGTGGTGGAGCGCTGGAACCTCGTGGACGCGGACACGCTGCGCTACGAGGCGACCATCACCGACCCCAATGTGTTCACGCGGCCCTGGACGCTGGCGTTCACGATGGGCCGTATCGGCGGCGACGGCTACGAGTTCTACGAGGAAGGGTGCTGGGAGGGCGTCACCAACAAGCACCGGTTGGCGGCCGGCCGTCTCGCCGTGGCCGCCGGCGAGCGGCGCCTGCACACACACGAGGCAGAGCCCCGGTAGGCCCGATGCCGCCTGCCGCTCGCGCGGGATCGGCGCTGGCGGCGGCTGTCGCGGCCTGCTTCGCGCTGGCCGTTGCCGCCCAGGCCCAGCCCAGCCAGGGCAGCGGGCAACTCCAGCTCCCCAACCCGTACCGGCTGGTCGAGGACTGGCCGACCCTGCCGGCGCAGATGAACGGCGGCCGCTGGGGCGAGCTGATCCGTGTGCAGCTCGATGCCGACGGCAACATCTGGATCTTCCACCGCTGCTTCAACACCGTGCCGCCGGGCGCCGCCACCTGCGTCGGTCGGACCGACCCGCCGATCCTGCAGTTCGACCCGGCGGGGCGCCTGCTGGCAAGCCTGGGCGCCGGGATGTTCGCATTCCCGCACGGCTTCACCGTCGACGCGGATGGCAACCTCTGGACAACCGATGCGAACGGCGCCGCGACGGTGCTCGGGATGGCGGCACGCGCCACCGCGGGGCCGTTCGAGGGCGCGCCGCTGGGCCAGCAGGTGTTCAAGCTGAACCCCCGGGGCGACGTGCTGCTGACGCTCGGCGAAGCCGGCGTGGCCGGCCGCGGTCCGGACACCTTCGACCGGCCGACCGGCGTGGCCATCGCGCCCAACGGCGACATCTTCGTGACGGACGGGCACGGCACCAACGACCGCGTGCTGAAGTTCTCCGGCGATGGCCGGTTCATCAAGACGTGGGGCCGCACCGGGAGCGGACCCGGCGAGTTCGATCAGCCGCACGATATCTCCATCGGCGGGTCGCAGGGCCGCGTGTTCGTCGCCGACCGCAGTAACAACCGCGTGCAGATCTTCGACCAGGACGGCAACTTCATCGCCGCCTGGCGGCAGTTCGGCCGGCCCAGTGCGCTCCACGTAGCGGCCGACGACACGCTCTACGTGAGCGACTCGCAGTCGAACTCGACGGTGAACCCGGGCTACGTGCGGGGCATCACGATCGGCAGCGCCGTCGACGGCTCGCTGCGCGCCTTCATTCCCGACCCTGACCTCGCCGACGCCGACGCCACCCGCATTTCTGGCGCATCCGGCATCACGGCCGACGCCGAGGGCAGCATCTTCGCCGCCGATGTCGGTCCGCACACGCTGCGCAAGTACGTCGACACAAGCCGCTGACGGCCGGCGACAGCCCGCGGCGGCCAGGCACCCGTACACTGGGAGATGATGCCCGAGGGGGTCGCGCGGCCGCCCGTTTCCGTTGCCGGCGTGCGGCTCGATCTGGGTGGCGGCCGGCGCGGCACGGACATGGGGCCGTCGGCGGTGCGCCTGGCAGGCCTGCACGCCGCGCTGCGACAGGCAGGCTTCGAGGACGTCGCGGACCTCGGCGACATCGAGTGCCCGGGCGCCGAGACCGCCGACCCGGGGTCGACGCAGGCGCATTTCCTGGAGCCCATCGCCACCGCGTGTCGCCAGGTGGCGCGCACGGTCCGCGGCATCCTCGCCGCCGGACGAGTCCCCGTCCTGCTCGGCGGCGATCACAGCCTGGCGGCGGGCAGCATCGCGGGCCTGGCAGCGCACCACCGTCGTGCCGGCCGGCAGGTGGGCGTCGTCTGGGTCGACGCCCACGGCGACATGAACACGCCAGAGACGACCGAGTCAGGCAACGTCCACGGCATGCCCCTGGCGGCCCTGCTCGGACTGGGGCCCGCGGAGCTGACCGGGATCGACGACCGGGCGCCCGCGCTCGTCCCCGACCGCGTGGCGCTGGTGGGCATCCGCGACCTGGACGCAGGGGAACGGCGGCTCGTGAAACAGTCCGGGGTGGGCATCTTCACCATGTCGGACATCGATCAGCAGGGCATCGCCGCCGTCATGCGCGCGGCCATCCGGCGCGCGCAGGGCGCCGACGGCCTGTTCCACGTGAGCTTCGACCTGGACGCCGTCGACCCGCAGTACGCGCCGGGCGTCGGCACCGTCGTGGACGGCGGCCTGACCTACCGCGAGGCGCACCTGGCCATGGAACTGTGCGCCGCGGCCGGCGGGCTGACCTCCCTGGAGATGGTGGAGATCAACCCCATCCTCGACGTGCAGAACCGCACCGGCCGGCTGGCGATGCGCCTCATCCTGTCGGCGCTCGGCAAGTTCATCTAAATCTGGATCTGGATCCCGACTGCGGGGGCGGGTGGGCGTCGTCGCTACTGTTCCTGCTCGGCCGCAAGCCTGCCGAGCCGCTCATGGATCGTGCCGGGGATGCCCAGGCGGGTATCGGCTCCCAGATCCCGGAGCAGACCGGCGACCGCAGGCCAGGCCTGATAGTGGAACCCCTGCTTGGCGCCCTCGGCCAGGCGAAACGGTGTGCGTCCCCGCCAGTCCCGAGCGTCGATCGCGGCGCCAGCCGCCACGAGCATCCGCGCCAGCTCCGGCAGACCGCTGAAGGCAGCGCAATGCAGCGCCGTGAAAGCGCCTTCGTTGGCCGCGTTGACGTCGGCGCCTGCCTCGAGGAGAGCCTGCACCGCCGCCTCCGCCAGGGGCTGGCGTTTCGCCCGCGGCTGATCCGTGACGTGGGCCTCGCGCCCACAGCCGGCCGCGGCCATCAGCGCCGTGGTGCCATCTACCGTCGTCAGATCGACCCGGGCGCCGGCCGCCAGCAGGCTGCGCAGCACCGTATCGCTGGAGCGGGCGTAGGTGACCCGGTTCTTGAAGCCCGAGAAGCCCGCCCCGGGGTTCGTCGCCCACGCGGCCACCCACAGGGGGGTCGCCCCCGCCAGGTCCCCGGTGCCGGCCGACGAGTTGTCGAATGCACCGTTGCGCGTGAAGCCGAGGTACGCCATCGCGGAAGCGGTCATCCGTGCGTTCGGATCAGCGCCGTTGCCGAGCAGCTCAGCGACGAGCTGCTCACGGTCCTCCAGCGTGAGGCGTCCCAGCACCCGCCTGTCTCGCGTGCCCGCAGCGCGTGTGGGGTTGCCGGTGACGGCCGCCCAGGCTCCGAGCCACTGATCGACGGGACCGGCTGCCACGTGAAGCGCCGTAGCACCGTTGATGGACCCGTTGGGATCGGCCCCCTCTGTCAGCAGGAACCGGGCGAACGCGGCATGGCCAGCCAGGAGCGCATACGGCAGGGCATGGGCACCGTCCGTTCCGGTGGCATTGACGTCCGCACCGGCGGCAATCAGCAGTCGGGCAGTAGCGATGTCGCCGTTCCCCGCTGCCACGATGAGCGGCGACAACACCTGCCGAGCAGTGGGCCCGACGCCGGACCCGTGGTCGATCAAGCGCCGGACGATCTCCGCACGCCCGTGGGCCACGGCCCACATGAGCGCCGTGTGGTGCGTCACGGCCGTGGCGGCGTTCGGCTGCGCTCCGCGCGCGAGCAGTGCCTCCACGATGTCGATGTTGCCCGTGCGGGCGGCGATCATCAGCGGCGTCAGGCCGTTGTCCTGACCGCGGTTCGGATCCGCCCCGGCGTCGAGCAGGCGTGTCGCCATCGACGAGCTGGCGTTCTCGCAGGCCCGCGCCAGTGCGGTCACGCCGCGATCGTCGGCCGCATTCACGTCGGCGCCGGCCTGCAGAAGCCACTCGGCCGCCTCGCCGTCGTCCCAGTGCGCCGCCCAGATCAGGGCGGTCACCCCGTCAGCCGTCGCGCCGTCGACAGGGACACCCTCGGCCAGGAGGGCGCGTACGAGCGCGCCGTCGCGCGCGGCCATCGCCTCCACCACCCGGCGGTCGGGGCCGGCCGCAAGAGCCGGCCCGAGCGCGGCCAGAACGATCAGGAGGCACAGCGTCGTCGATCGGCCGGTCTCGACATGCATGGTCATCCTCACTCTTCGCAGCCCGAATCTCACGTGAGCGTCCCGATCGGGCCGGTGCTGTCCCCGAACGAGTCGACGGGCACCCCCAGCCGATCGAGGAGCGACACGTAGAGGTTGGCGAGCGGCGTGCCCGCCGCGTGGCGTACGTAGCGGCCGCCCCTGATGCCCGCCGCCTGGCCCCCGACCACGGCGATGGGCAGATCGTCGTGGAAATGCGTGTTGCTGTCGCTGATGCCGGTTCCGTACACCAGCACGGTGTGGTCCAGCATGGTACCGTCACCCTCGGGCGTCGCGGCCAGCTTCGCGACGAGATGCGCGAACTGCTGGAAGTGGTACTCGTTGATCTTGTGCAGACGCTCGAGCTTGTCCGGCTGGTCCTGATGATGGGACAACGGGTGGTGCGAATCTGATACACCAATCTCCGGATAGGCCCGGCCACTGACTTCCCTCGCCAGCATGAAGGTGCTGACCCGCGTCAGATCGGTCTGGTAGGCCAACGCCAGAAGATCCATCTGCAGCCTAGCGTGCGCACCGTACCCGTCGGGGACTCCGGCGGGTTCATCGACCAACGGCAGCTCGCGTGCGCTCTGCGTCTCGGCGGTCCGGATCCGTCGCTCCACGTCGTGCACCGCATCGACGTACTCGGACAGCTTGGTGCGGTCGGACGGCCCGAGGATCCCTTCGAACCGCTTCAGCTCGCTCAGCACCGCGTCGATGATCGTCCGGTCGCGCAGCAGCCTGGCCCGCCGCGCCGCCGGATCCGTGCTGCCGCTCGTCCCGAAGAGCCGCTCGAAAACGGCCCGCGGATCGTTTTCGATCGGCAGCGGGGTCGTCGGCGTGCGCCAGGCGACCGTGTTCGTGTAGGCGCAACTGGCGCCCGCGTCGCAGGTGCCCACTGTCGTCGGGTACTCGATCCCGAGCTCGAGAGAGGTGAGCTGCGTGTCCTTGCCGAGCTCACGGGCAGCCACCTGATCCATGGACACGGCGGCATGCACGTCGGCGCCGGTCGTGGCCCTGTACGGGGTCGCCGTCAGAAACGTGCCGGCCGAGCGCGCGTGGTCGCCGCCCGACTCGACGAGGTCCGCCGGCTTGTCGGCCAGGCCGCCGAGGAGCAGCACGCGCTCCGGGTGGGAAGACAGGGACCGCAGCGTCGGCGGGAGCCTGCCGAGGGGCCCCTCCGCCCGCGGCGACCAGTACCCCATCGACATCCCGTTGGGCACGTAGAACACGCCGAGCCGCCTGAGCCGCGCCGGCGAAGCCGGGGTCCGGCTGGTGGCGGTCAAGGCCGGCACCATCGCGTCCAGGAGCGGCAGGGCCAGCGTGGCTCCCGCCCCCCTGAGCACCGCGCGGCGTGACAAGCGCTTCTTCGTGATGAACATGGTCTAGTCTCCCTCGCTGCGAGCAGCAGGCTCCGGCACGATCTGCTGTTGGAACGGGGCGCTCGCGACGATGCCGAGCACGAGCGACGACCAGCGGTAGTCGTCCCGGGCGGCAGCGCGGACGATGGCGCGCACGACGGGCGCATCGAAATGGGTCAGGCCGCGGCGCAGCGCGAACGTCAGCAGCTTCTCGGTGACCGTGCGGACAATCTCCTCCTCGCTCTGCTCCAGCAACGCGTCGCGGAAGGCAGCCGGGCCGTCGACAGGGACACCCTGCCAGGCAATCGACGCGTCGATCGGCGCGCCGCCGTCGGTGTCGCGCCAGCGGCCGACCGCATCGAAGTTTTCGAGTGCAAACCCCAGCGGGTCGAGATTGGCGTGGCAACTCGCGCACACTGGGTTTGCGCGATGCTGTTCCATCTTCTCGCGCAGGGAGGTCGGCGCGCTCTGCCCGTCGCCTGCGGGCAGCGGCGGGACGTTGGGCGGCGGCGCGGGCGGCGGCGCCCCCAGGAGCGTCTCGAGCACCCACTTCCCGCGCAGCACGACCGATGTCCGGTTGGCATACGAGGTCGCGGTCAGTACGCTGCCGTGCCCCAGCAGGCCCCGGCGCGCCCGGTCGCCTACCCGCATCCTCCTGAAATGGCTCCCGTAAACGTCGGGAATGCCGTAGTGATCGGCCAAACGGGCATTGATGAACGTGTAGTCGGCCCGCAGCAGGTCGAGCAGACTGCGGTCGGCGCGCACCTGGCTTTCGAAGAACAGCTCCGTCTCGGTGCGCAGCGCGTCGCGCAACGTGTCGTCGAACCCGGGGAATACCACGGGGTCGGGCACCATCGATTCCAGATTGCGCACCTGCAGCCACTGGCCGAGGAAGTCGCGCATCCAACGCGACGCGCGCCGGTCGGACAGCATTCGTCGCGTCTGCCGCGCCAACTCGCCGGGCTCGCTCAGCCTGTTCCGTTCGGCCAGCGCCAGGAGCTCGTCGTCGGGCATACTCCGCCACAGGAAGAACGACAGACGTGACGCCAACTCGACATCCGTGACGGGAAAGATCGTCCCCACCGCGGCGCCGGACGGCTCCGCCTCGGCCCGCAGGAGAAACGCGGGCATGCTCAGCAGTGCTTCCAGCGCCTGGGCAATGCCGGTCTCGAAGTCTCCGGCCTCCCGTCCGGCCTCGTAGATTGCCAGCAGCGGATCGAGATCGACAGGCGTGACCGGGCGCCGATACGCGCGACGCGTCAGGGTCCGCAGGATGTCTTGCGCGCACGGTTCCTCGTCCGCGGGCCCGTCCGGCCGGCAGACGAAGACGCGCTCGCGGCTCGGGGTGTCCGTGGGGGTGCGGCCGTCGAACGGCCCCACGATCTCGAGGGTGCCCAGACCCGGTACCAGCCCGTCCCCGATACCGCCGACCGCCGTCGGCGCCACGTTGGCGAAGGTGACGGAGACGAGTCGCGTCCCGCCCTTCACCGGCAGCCGTACGTCGAGATGCTCATCGGCGGTCTGGTTGTAGAAGGCAATCTGGCGGGCCACCAGATCGTCCTCCGGTGGCGCGATGCCCACGCCCCCGACGTACTTGGTGCGCTGTCCCCGGAACCTGCCACCGACCGTCAGACGCTCGACCAGCGCGTGGTCGATGCGCAGGTCGATCTCGTACTCGCGAGTCGCGATGCTGCCCCTGATCGTGTCTCCGATGTCGCGCTGCAGGCGCACCCTGAACAGGTAGGTGCCGTCGAGCGGGAACGTGTGCCGCACCGCCAGTCCGCCCCGACTCGCGAACGGCGTGCCCTCGTTCATCCGCGCGTCCTGCCGCGTCGTCATGGGCAGCCGATACACCTGCCGCAGCGGCCGGTTCTCCGGCGTCCCCAGCGCCAGACGGCTGACTTTCGTGGCCGCCGTGATGTAGCGATCCATCAAGGCAGGCGTCATGCCCAGCACCTGGGCATTGTTGTCGAAGCCGAAACCCGCCATGTCGCCGGGGAGCAGCGATGCGCCGTCGATCTCGAGCGCCAGCAGGTCGCGAACGACGTTGACGTACTCGGTGCGATTGAGCCGATGCGAGGCCACCCGCCCCGGGTTCGGCGCCGCGGCGCCGATGCGGTCGAGCTCCGCCTCGAGGGCGGTGACGAAGGCGCGCACGGCCGTCGCGTCGGGCCGCGGGCGGCCCTGGGGGGGCATCTGCCCGCTACGCAGCTTGCGGACGACCTTCTCGAAGGTCTCGCGGTGGAGGTCGACGCGGTCGACGTCGGCCGCATCGAGCAGCAGGCCGCCGGTCCGGAGCCGTTCGTTGTGACACGTCACGCAGTAGCGGTCGAGCAGCGCGCGCGACAGGCCCGGCGCCGGCTCGACCGCCGGCCGGGAAATGCCCGTCTGCAGCGCCGCAAGGACCGCGCCGTTCTGCGCGGCAGCTCGGGTGCCGCCAGCCGGTGCCGCCACGATCAGGAAACAAAGGGTCCAGCGCAGGCCGAACGGGAACGGCGCCCGGGTCAGGGAATGTGGCATCAGTCGTGCCTCGCATTGCGGCCGCGAGTATCCTATGGTCTCATAGTTCCAGAGCCGGATCCCGAAACATGTCCGCGCCTCCCGCGCGACATGAGCCCCGGGGCAGTCGCGCCGAATTGCCGGTCGGCAGTCCGAGTTGCTGCGGCTGGCCGGCCCGGTTCGCGGGCCAGGAGGACATGATGCGGAAGACGTTACTCGCGGTGTCGGCGCCGATCGCACTGATCCTGTCGTTCGCCTGCGGGGGCGGCGAGCCCGCGGGCGAGTCCGAAGAAGCCCCGCTGACGGAGATGTCGAGCCCCGCCGACCGGTTCGCGGGTGCGTGGTCGCTGGTGCGGCGCGAGCGCCGCGACGCGGACGGCATGGAGGTGGAGCCGCCGGTCGACAACCGGCTCGGCTACATCATCTACCACCCGTCCGGCTACATGGGCGTGACGACCATGGGCCCCGGCCGGGCGCCGTACGCCGCAGGCGGACCGACCGCGGAGGAAGCCCTGGCGCAGATGGGGAGCTACAACTCGTACTTCGGGCGCTTCTCGGTCAACGAGGACGAGGGCTACGTGACCCACCACCTGGTAGGCAGCCTCGACCCGAGCGGCGCCGGCTCGGACTATCAGCGCTTCTTCACGTTCAGCGATGACGGCAATACGCTCACACTCCAGCCGCCGCCCGACGAGAACGGTGTGCGGTCGTTCATCACCTGGGAGAAGCTGCCCGACCTGCCGGAAGCCGAGCTGACCGAAACCCACCGACAGCTGTTCGGCTTCTACCGCATCGAGTCGATCAGCCGCGAGACGACCGACGGCGAGCCGGTCGAGGCCGAGCAGTACGAGACGGCCTACATCATCTATGCCCCGTCCGGCCACATGGCCGTGCACCTCATGCGGGGCGGCCGCCTGCCGTACGCCGGCGAAGAGCCCACCGCCGAGGAGGCGCTCGCCACGGTCCTGAGCTACGGCAGCTACTTCGGCCCGTTCTCCGTGAACGAGGAGGGGGGCTACCTCGTCCACCACCGTATCGGAAACGAGGACCCAGGGCAGAGCGGGACGGACGCCCAGCGCTTCTACGAGCTGACGGACACGCACCTCGCGCTGCAGCCGCCGCCCGCGGTCGACGACGAGGGGCGGGAGGTGCAGGGCACCATCCTCTGGGCACGGATCAGCGACTGATTGCAGCCTTCCCCGTTGGCGCCAATCGTGCTACGTTCGAGGACATGACGGCAAACGGCATGGCTATCCTCGTCGTCCTGGTGCTCGGCTTCGGCGGGCTGTTCTGGCGGCAGTCCGTCTGGTCGAGCCACATCGACAAGCGGATCGACGACCTGCGCGCCGACCTCGGCGGGCGGATGAACGACCTCGGCGGGCGGATGACCCGCATCGAGAGTCGCCTCGACGCCTTCCTCGACCGCCGCGGCGCCGACTGACGGTGACGGCTGGAGTGCGGCCCACCGGCGCCGTCCGGCGGGCCCAACGGAGCGCAGAGGGCCCCGCGCGCGAACGCCGGGGTCCGCAGCGCAACCCCATCTGACAGGAAGCCCGCACAGCTATGGAGGGAGTCATGGCCAGGCGACTCGGATTCTTGGCGGCGGCCGCGCTGCTGGTGGTTGGACCCGCCGCGGCGCAGGACGTGGACGACGTGCAGGCCGTGTTGCAGGCGGCCGCCGACACGATGGGCGTGACCGACATGATGTCCATCGAGTACAGCGGGAGCGGCTGGATCGGCCGCCTGGGCCAGAACTACGCGCCGGATCAGGACTGGCAGCGCTTCGAGCTGGCCGAGTACACGCGCACCATCGACTTCGAGACGAACTCCTCGAAGGAGGTGCGGGTGCTCCGCCAGGGCGACTACCCCACCCGCGGCGGCTTCCCGCCCATCGTGGGCGAGCGGCACGAGACGCTGATGGTCAGGGGTGAGCATGCCTGGAACGCAGGGATCGATCGTGACGTCCCCATGCCCCAGGCCGCGGAGCTGCGCCTGCTGGAGATATTCCTCACGCCGCACGGCTTCCTCAAGGGCGCCATGGCCGGCGATCCGATCGCGATTACGCGCAACGAGTACGGTCAGCGGGTGACTGTCGTCTCGTTCATCGCGCTCGACAAGTACAGGGTGAACGGCACCATCACCGAGGACAACGTCATCGAGCGGGTGCAGACCTGGCTGCCCAATCCCGTCGTCGGGGACCTGTACTACGAGACCGTCTACACGGACTACCAGGACGCCGGCGGGGGCATGCTGTTCCCCATGAACTGGCACCAGCACCAGGACTTCGATGACGGCGCCCACGAGCCCAACGTCAGCGGCGGCGACCACACGTTCGGCCTCACCACCATCGACGGCGTCCGCGTGAACGTCGCCGGTGCCGCGCTCACCGTGCCCGACAACGTGCGCAGCGCTACCGTGCCGCCCGTCCGCGTCGAGACCGAAACGTTGGCCGACGGCATGTGGCTGGTCGCCGGCGGGACCCACCACAGCGTGGCCGTGGAGTTCGGCGACTACGTGGCCGTCATCGAGGCGCCGCTCAACGAGGCGCGGTCGCTCGCGGTGATCGCCGAGGTCATGCGCCTGGTGCCGGACAAGCCCATCCGCTTCGTGGTGACCACGCACCACCACTGGGATCACCTGGGTGGCATGCGCACCTACGTGCACGAGGGCGCCACGGTCATCACCCACGAAGGCAACCGGCCGTACTACCAGGAGGTGCTGCGAGCTCGCCCGTGGCTGCTCGAGCCCGACCGGTTCTCGCTGTTCCCGCCCGAGGAGTGGTCCGAGGGCTACATCTTCGAGACGCTGCGCGAGAAGTACATGCTCGGCGATGCGACGCGCCTGATGGAGCTGCACCACGTGCAGCGGCTGGCCCACGTGGCCGGCATGCTGGTCGCGTACTTCCCGGCAGAGAAGATCCTGGTGCAGGCCGACCTCTACACGCCGCCGTCGCCGAGCCGGCCGCTGCCGGACGAACCGACCGCCAGCCACCGGACGCTCTACGACAACGTGCAGCGGCTCGGCCTCGACGTCGAGACGATCGTCCCGATTCACGGCCGCCCGGGGCCGTGGTCCGAGTTCGAGGCGTTCGTCACCGGCGCCCAGTGACGGCGCGACGCGATGTGCGCGCCGCCGTTGGTGAAACCCCGCGTCGCACCGAGACGGGCGAGGCGCCCGCCTGGCAAGGCGTGACGAGGTAGCCTGTTGGGCATAATCGACCGGGGAGCGCCCACCCCTGACAGGAGCTGAAGCGATGCTGAACCGGCTGCGGCTCGAAAATTTCAAGGCGTGGCGCGAGGCCGTGCCGAATCGCACGGCGTTGACGGTGGTCGGGCACTTCCGCCTTGGTCACGACTCGGCGTTCGCCCCCCACCACGTGCCGGCCGCGTTGCGGGTGTCGGTATAGACATGCTCGGTTCGGCCGCTGGCCTCGCTCCGCGCCCGGGCCACGGCCATCGCGGATCGCGACGAGGGGCTTGTCGAAGATGTCCGGGAACAGGACAGTCCGTGACATCCAGTCGGGTGTCACGCAGGGGTCTCCGTTGTGGCTAAACGCTTGTGGGCACGAGGCTTATACCACGCGGGGAGCCTGTGTCTCCCTCAGAATCGCCATCTTCACGAATAATCCGGGCTAGACTTGCTTGTCGGGTTCGCCGCGTCGCTTCCTGGCCTTCGTGCCGAAGAACGCATAGCGGCGCGGCCCGGCCGCCCGGCGGCGCCCGGGTCGCCACTTGTTCGGAGAGATGTCCGAGTGGTTGAAGGAGCACGCTTGGAAAGCGTGTGTAGGGGTAATCCTCCTACCGTGGGTTCGAATCCCACTCTCTCCGCCACCCCTTTTCTGTAAGCGATTCGAGCCAAGGAGCCAGGTGTTTGCAACGGATGATGTCGTGATACAGTAGTGCTTCGATGCGAACGACGTTGAACGTGGATGACGATGTCCTGGCCAGCGCGCGAGCCCTCGCGCAGGAACAGGGAGTCTCACTGGGCGCCGCCTTGTCGGAGCTGGCGCGGCGCGGCAGTCGGCCTCGCGCCGTCGCCGTGGAGCGCCCGGTTCCTGGTTTTGTCGTCGACCGCGACAGTCCTCCCATCACGCCGGAAATGGTGCGGGCCGCCAACGAGGACGCGTGACGCCGTTGCTGGACGTCAACGTGCTGGTGGCACTTGCCTGGCCCACGCATGTGCATCACCACGGCGCCGTTCGCTGGTTCTCCGATCACACGCCCGCGGCATGGGCGACCGCCCCGGTGACGCAGGCGGGGTTCATCCGGGTCTCGTCGAACAGGCGCATACTTGCCGACGCCCGGTCGCCGGGCGAGGCGGCCGCAGTGTTGCGCGCCATCACGGACCTCACCGGGCACGAGTTCTGGCCGGACGACCTCGACCTCGTACGGGCACCAGAGGTGGCGTTCGAGAAGCTGAGCGGCTACCGGCAGGTTACCGACGGGCATCTGCTGGCGTTGGCGATCCGTCACGGCGGCCGACTCGTCACGTTCGACGCCGGGATCGCCGCACTCGCGGAACATTCCGACCAGGTGATCCTGCTGCGGTTGTGAACTCCCGGTCGTGACCTTGGCTGCATGGGTGCCGGCGGCGGCTGCGGTCCGCGCCTCCGCTGGTGCGGGCGCGGTTCCTGAGCGAATGGGACGGTCGCGCGCTGGCCACGCTCTTCGCGTACATGCGGCAGACGATGCCCGAGGACAACCCGGGCTCGCTGACCGACCAGGAGTACGTCGACACCATCGCCTACATGCTGGCGGTGGGCGGAATGCTGGAGGGCGACGACGAGCTCCCGCCCGACCCGCGCGGCCTGGCGCGCATCGTCATCCGGCAGCGCTAGCTGGTCAGGTCAGGCTGAGCGGTAGGCGCCAATTGCCGCACCGGAGAAGATCACGGGCAGTCGGCCGGCGCCGAAGATGATACCCTCCATGGGCAGGGGACGGTCGACCAGTCCCCCCGCAGGCAGCGGAGGTACCTCATGAGCGCGGAGCAACTGGCGGTGGGCCGGGGGGTGTGGCTCAGGACGATCCTGGCGGCGGTGGCGGCCAATCTCGTCGTGCGGGCGGCGGCGCTCCTGGTCTTCGACATTCCGTCCGAGTTCGAACCCCTCGCGCTGGCGATTCCGACCGTGTTCTGGACCGTCGTCGGCGTCGCCGCCGGGCTGGGGGTCGCCGTGGCAGTCAACCGCCGGTCCGAGCGTCCCGTCCCGGTGTTCCAGCGCATCGTCCTCGTCGCCCTGCTGGTCTCACTGCTCCCCGACCTCTGGATGCTCACCGAGAGCGGCGCCGCGGCGTTTCCGGGCGCCACGCTGGCCGCCGTCACCACCCTCATGGTGCAGCACGTGGTGGCCGCGGCCATTGTGCTCTGCGGCGTGGCGGGGCGGTTCGGCGGGACTGCCTGAGGGCGAGCGGGGACCACTCGCAAGCGAATGGCCCCGCCCGAGGCAGCCGTCTCCTGTGCCGGCGTCGTCAAGCGCTACGGCGACGTGGTGGCCGTCGCGGGCCTCGATCTCGAAGTGGCGCGCGGCGAGTGCTTCGGGCTGCTGGGACCCAACGGCGCCGGCAAGACGACGACCATCGAGATCCTCGAAGGACTGCTCACACCCGACGCGGGCCGGGTGCGCGTCCTGGGCCGCGCGTGGGGCCGCGACGACAACGCGCTGCGGGCACGGCTGGGAATTCACCTGCAGGAGTCGCAGCTCGACGACAAGCTGTCGGTCCTCGAGACCCTGCGGCTGTTCCGCTCGTTCTATCCGCGCGGGCGGTCGGTCGAGGACGTGATCGGCCTGCTCGAGCTCGACAGCAAGCGGGGAAGCTGGGTCGGCAAGTTGTCGGGCGGCCAGCGGCAGCGCCTGGCGGTCGCCTGCGCGCTGGTCGGCGATCCGGAGCTGCTGTTCCTCGACGAGCCCACCACCGGCCTGGACCCCCAGTCGCGCCGGCAGTTGTGGGGTGTGCTGCAACGCTACCGCGCGGATGGCGGCACCCTCCTGCTGACCACGCACTACATGGACGAGGCGCATGCGCTGTGCGACCGGGTCGCCATCGTCGATCGGGGACGGATCGTCGCCCAGGGGAGTCCCGACGAGCTGGTCCTGTCGATTGGCGCGCCGCACGTGGTGGACGTTACGTTCGCGGGCGGCGCGGCCGCGGGGCCGACGGACATGCAGCAGCGGCTGGACAACCTGCCGGACATCGACCGGGTGCGCGCGGGCGGCACCCCGGGCGCCTGGACAGTCACCGCGCGTTCCCTGCACCGCACGCTGCCGGCACTCGCGGACATGGCCGCAGCCGCCGACGTGGAGATCGAGACGCTGGCCACGCGCACCGTTACGCTCGAGGACGTGTTCGTGACACTGACCGGACATGGGCTCCGCGATGACTGAGATCCGGACCGCCGCGCCGCGTCATCCGTTCGTCGAGATGACGGTCACGCGCCTGCTGGTCATGCTGCGCGAGCCGGAGATGATCTTCTGGGTCTTCGTCTTCCCGCTCCTGATGGCCGTCGTCCTGGGCATTGCCTTCCGCTCCCGGCCCGAGGCGCCGACAGCGGTCGCCGTCGAGCCGGGCACTGGCGCGGCCGCACTGGTCACTGCCCTGTCCGCGCACGACAGCGTCGAGCTCGTGACCATCGCTCCCGGCACCACCCCCACGGCGCTGCGCGACGGGCTGGTCCACGTCGTCGTCGTGCCGGGCGACCCGCCGACCTATCGCTACGACCCCACGCGGCCCGAGGGTTCGCTGGCCCGGCGAACCGTGGACGACCTGTTGCAGCGTGCCGCCGGCCGCCGGGACATCTGGACGGGCCGCAGCGAGACCATTACCGCCCCCGGCAGCCGCTACATCGACTGGCTGATGCCCGGCCTGGTCGGCATGAACATCATGGGTACCGGCATGTGGGGCATCGGCTTCACGCTCGTGGCGCAACGCAGCCGCAAGCTGCTGAAGCGGCTCATCGCGACGCCGATGCGGCGCCACCAGTACCTGGCCGCCCTGGTGGCGGCGCGCCTGGTGCTGCTCGCGCTCGAGGTGGTGGCGCTGGTCGGCTTCGCCCGTCTCCTGTTCGGCGTGCCGATCGAGGGCTCGCTGACCAGCCTGGCAGCCGTGTCGCTGCTCGGGGCGATGAGCTTCGGCGGCATCGGCCTGCTCACGGCGAGCCGCGCGCAGACAATCGAGGGCGTCTCCGGCATCATGAACGTCGTCATGGCGCCGATGTGGGTCTGCTCGGGCGTCTTCTTCGCCGCGTCGAACTTCCCCGATCCGCTGCAGCCGTTCATCCAGGCTCTGCCGCTGACCGCCCTCAACGATGCGCTGCGAGGCGTGATGCTCGACGGCGACGGGCTGCTCGCGACCGGTCCGGAACTGCTCATCCTCGCGGCCTGGGGTGGCGCGAGCTTCGCCGTGGCGCTCAAGATCTTCCGCTGGCGATAGCTGGACGCCGCAAGTGGTAACGTCACGGAGTCGCGGAGCAGAGGACCGATTGGCGAACAGGGAAGACAACGTCGGGCCGACGGCGACGGAAGGCACCGTCGTGGTCGAGGTCGCGCGCGAAACGGGCACTGCCGAAGCGTCACGACGAGAGCGCGACGCGGTCCGCCGCCTGTTCGAGGCAGGCGAGTACCCCTACCGACGGAAACTCGGCCGCAAGCCCTACGAGCGCGAAAAGGCCCGACTCCAGGTGGAGCTGCTGAAGGTCCAGGACTGGGTGAAGGCGACGGGGGGCAAGATCGTCGTCCTGTTCGAGGGCCGGGATGCGGCCGGCAAGGGCGGCACCATCAAGCGCTTCACCGAGCATCTCAACCCGCGGGGCGCGCGCGTCGTGGCGCTCGACAAGCCGACCGAAGCCGAGCGGACCGAGTGGTTCTTCCAGCGCTACATCCGCCACCTGCCGCGCGGCGGCGAGATCGTCCTCTTCGACCGCTCGTGGTACAACCGCGCCGGCGTCGAGCGAGTGATGGGGTTCTGCAGTCCCGGGGAATACCTGGAGTTCATGCGCCAGACCCCCGAGCTGGAGCGCATGCTGGTGCGCAGCGGGATCAGGCTGTTCAAGTACTGGTTCTCGGTCAGTCGCGAGGAACAGAAACGCCGCTTCGAGGCGCGCGAGCAGGACGTCCTGAAGCGGTGGAAGTTGTCGGCGATCGACCGGCAGTCGCTGGACAAGTGGGACGACTACACGGCGGCCCAGGAAGCGATGTTCTTCCATACCGACACCGCCGACGCGCCCTGGACGATCATCAAGGCTGACGACAAGAAACGCGCCCGCCTCAACTGCCTGAAGCACTTCCTTGCGGTCCTGCCCTACCCGGACAAGGACGCCGGCGGCGTGGGACGACCCGATCCGCTGATCGTCACCGGCGCCGATGCCTCCGGCGCCGACTCCTAGCTTCATTCCGCCCCGCGCCGTGCGCGCCGTGCGGAGTCTGCAGGGTGCTACCGCGCAGATTCCTGGCGCGGCGCGGCGGGGAACCGCCCGATGCGCCGGCCGCCGCCGATGCCGCCCACCCAGAGCTCGTCGCCCACCTCGATACCGACGGTGCCGAGAATCAGCAGGTCGTTCGACGGGTAGTTCACGACCTCCTCCGCGACGAGACTGTTCGGGTCGACCCGCGCCACGCGCGAGGTGATCCCGTCGCAGTCGCCCTGGCGGAGGCAGGCGAAGATCGAGTCCGGCCCGCTGCCGGCATGACCCGCGGCGAGCAGCGATCCGTCGGGCGCCCAGTGGACGTTGTCGATGTGGAAGCCGACGCCTACCGAGTCGGTCTCGATCGGCGTCCGGCCGCGCGAGAGGCGGATGAGCGACTGGGTACCCCAGCCGCCGATGTAGAGCCAGCGGCCGTCGGCGGACGCCTCGATCCCGTTGGGGCCGACCGTCGCGCTGCCCGGAACCTGGCTCCAGCCGGCGCCGGGCTGCCATTCCCAGAGCTCGCCCGCGTCGGGCCGGAAGTGCGTGGCGACGAAGCCGCCGCCGGGCAGTGCGGCCACCGAGTTCAGGCGGACGCCCTCCGGGGCGATGGCGCAGCCGACCCAGGTGACCGCCGGCGCCGCGCCGCGGGCGTCGACCTCGAAGACCTCGATCGCCTCGCGGTCGCCGTGCCGGACCACGTACAGGGTGTGCACCGCGTCGGCGCCGCGCCGCAGTCCAAGGCCGTGAGGCTCGAAGCCGCCGGCAACGGGGCCCGGGCACGCGCCGTAGGTGGCCGTGTCGTGGCGTGGTGTCGAGGTTTCGAGGGGAAAGATCGGACGAGAGGCATGATCGCGCGCATCGGTCGCGTACAGCCCGCCGTCCGCGGCCATGCTCGACACGATGATCCATGGCGATTCCGGCACCGCCGCGAGGTCCTCGGGGTTGCCCGGACCGCAGACGAACTGCACGTCGCCGTCCGGGTCGCACTGCGCCGCCGCCGCGGCGGGCAGCACGAGCAGGCCGGCCGCGGCCGCCGCTGATACCAGAAACATGCGCAGCTTCATGATTCCTCCTCTTGCCCGTCGGGCGCTTGCGCGTCGGGCGCGCCGCCACGGATTATGCCACTGGCGGGACGCAACACCACGCGGTGATGCTACGGTAGGGTGGCCGGCGTCGCAATGAAGCGCTGCTGCCGGCAGGGAGGTTTCCGATGCGGAGAATGGGCCCGGCGGTCGGCGGGATACTGATTGGCGGCGCGTTCATGGCGGCAGCGGCCGCTGCGGAGGCACAGGAGGCGGCCCGCGTGGCGCCCTTCGACCAGCTCGACGGCCCCCGCGTCGCGCTGCCCGCGGATGCCTCGGACGCCCCCATGCGGGAGCTCTGTCCCGACGACACCGAGATGTGCCGCCGGTACTGGGACTACACGGGGTACTTCGTCCGTAACGCCACCATCCCGACCCGCGACCGGGAACTGATCATCCTGCGCACCGCCTGGCTGTCGCGCGGCGACTACATCTGGGGGCGCCACGACGTCATCGGCCAGGAGGCCGGGCTGTCGCCGGAAGAGATCGCGCGCGTCACCGAGGGTCCGGACGCCGACGGCTGGAGCGACTTCGACCGCGCCCTGCTGCAGGCGGCGGACGACCTGCAGGCGAGGCGGTTCGTATCCCACGCGACGTGGGATACGCTGGCCGAGCGCTATACGGAAGCCCAGCTCGTCGAGGTCGTGCTGATCGTCGGCAACTACACGCAGCTCTCGATGTTCCAGAACTCACTGGGCGCCCAGCTTCCGGAGGGCTTCGAGGGACTCCCGGACGACGGCGGGCAGTGAGTTGGTCCGGGAGTCCGCGCCGCGGAACGGCGCGGACTCCCGGCGGCTCGGGAACGGCTTCGCGGAGAGTTTCATGCATTTCGAATACACCCGACCGGCGGCGCTCGTCATGACCGGGGTGGCCGGTGCGTTCCTGTGGTTGACGCCGGCGGTCGGCCGCGCGCAGCCGCCCATCGTGCAGCCTGGAGCACCCGGCGAGCCGAGCCGGGAGATCTCCGCCGCGGCGGCCGCCGACCTGGCCGGCATCCGGTTCACGGACGGCGACGTGAAGTTCATGCAGGGGATGATCCCGCACCACGCGCAGGCCCTGGAGATGACCGCCCTGGTCGCCGAGCGGACCGCCAGCGCCGACATGCGGCGCCTGGCGCAGCGCATCGAGCTCTCGCAGGAGGACGAGATCGAGATGATGCAGGCGTGGCTGCAGGAGCGTGGGCAGGCGGTCACGGCAGTCGACGCACACCACGCCGCCGGCTGGGAGCCCATGCCGGGCATGCTGACCCCGGACCAGATGGCGGAGCTCGCGGCGGCGACCGGAAGCGCCTTCGACCGACTCTTCCTCGAGCGCATGATCGAACACCACCGGGGTGCCGTCACGATGGTCGAGGACCTGCTCGACCAGCGCGGGGCGGCGCAGGACTCGCAGCTCTTCGCGTTCACGTCCGACGTCACGTCCGATCAGACGGCGGAGATCGATCGCATGGACGCGATGCTGGCCGGGCTGTCGCCCGACCCGCGGGTGGGCCTTGCGGCGGGTTTCGACGACGCTGGGCAGGCGGCCTGGAACATGGCGCTGGTGGCGACGCGCACGAAGCCCCCGGGTTTCTTCGATCCCCACCGGCCGGCGGCCAGACGCGTGCCGCCGGAGTCCCGCCCGGAACGCGGGACCGGGCCGGCCGTACCCGAGCAGGCGGCGGAGCAGGACGCGGGGGAGGGGGAGGAGGAAGACCCGCGGCGGCGCGGTCTGCTCAGCTTCGGGAATACGGATCTGGCGTTCGCCGGCGAGCGGCTGTTCGTCGGCAGCTATCACGGATTCAACACCTATGGCATCGAGACCCCGGTGGCGCCTCGGCTCATCGGCTCGGTCGTCTGTCCTGGCGGCCAGGGCGATGTGTCGGTGGTCGCGAACCTGCTGATCATGTCGGTCGAACAGACGCGGGGGCGCCTCGACTGTGGGCTGCAGGGGGTCGCCGAACCCGTTAGCGCGGAGCGCTTCCGCGGCATCCGGATCTTCGACATCAGCGATCTGCGAAGGCCGCGGCAGGTCGCCGCCGTCCAGACGTGCCGCGGCTCGCACACACACACGGTGGTGACCGACCCCGACGCGGCGGGCAACCTCTACGTCTACGGCTCCGGCACGGCGCCCGTCCGCTCCGGGGACGAGCTGGCGGGCTGCTCGGATGAGCCGCCCGGCGAGAATCCGGATACCGCGCTCTTCCGTATCGACGTCATCCGGATTCCGTTGGCGAGCCCCGCAGACGCGCGCGTCGTCAGCCGGCCGGCCGTGTTCCGCGATCCGGACAGCGGCGCGCTGGCGGGTCTCTGGCGGGGCGGCGACCACGGGCCGGGCACCCAGCGCACCGCCGAGTCGAACCGCTGTCACGACATCACGGCCTTCCCCGCGATCGGCCTCGCCGCGGGCGCGTGCTCCGGTAACGGCATCCTGCTGGACATCTCGGACCCGGTGCATCCGGTCCGCATCGACGAGGTCGTCGACCCCGGTTTCGCCTACTGGCACTCGGCCACGTTCAACCACGACGGCACGAAGGTGATCTTCACCGACGAGTGGGGCGGCGGCGGGCGTCCGCGCTGCCGCGCTTCCGACCCCCGCGAGTGGGGCGCCAACGCGATCTTCGACATCGTCGACGGCGAGCTGCAGTTCCGCAGCTACTACAAGCTGCCGGCTCCGCAGACCGAGCACGAGAACTGCGTGGCGCACAACGGCTCGCTGGTCCCGGTGCCCGGCCGCGACATCATGGTGCAGGCCTGGTACCAGGGCGGCGTCTCGGTCTTCGACTTCACGGACTCGGCGAATCCGGTGGAGATCGCGTTCTTCGACCGCGGCCCGATCGACACCGAGCGGTTCGCCATGGGCGGGTTCTGGTCGGCGTACTGGTACCGGGGCTACATCTACGGCACGGAGATCGCGCGCGGTCTCGACGTGCTGGAGCTGCTGCCCAGCGAACACCTGACCGGGAACGAGATCGCGTCGGCGGCCGCGGTCACCCCGGCCGCCTTCAACGCGCAGCAGCAGCGGCGCAGCGAGTGGCCGGCGCGGCCCGTCGTCGCGCGCGCGTATCTCGATCAGCTCGCGCGAGGCGACGTGCTGGACGCCGCGCGCGTGACGGCCGTATCTAACCTGCTCGAGCGCGTCGACGCGCTCGGATCCGGCCGCGATGCGGCGGTCGGGACGGCACTGGAGGCCGCCGCAGCCGAGCTGGAAGGGGCCGCGGCGCAGGCCGCCGGCCGCGGCCGCCAACGGCTGGGCGCCCTGGCAGGGACGCTGCGGAGCCTCGCCGAACGCGTGCACTGAACCAGCAGGAGGTGGAGCATGACCGCGGAACGAAGCGCCGTCGGCACGTTGTCGCAGTCCGTCCGGAAGCGCCTTCCCGCCATCGGGGTCGGGCTGGCACTGGTTGTCCTGGCCGGCGGCGTCGCCTGGACCGTCAACTGTCCGTGCGATGCCACCCCGGGTTTCATTCTGCTGGGTGACACGCACGAGGCGCCCGTCTCCGACTGGAGCTTCGCGAACGACGTGTCACTGTGCCAGATCCAGATTGCCATCGCGTTGAGACCCCATTCGGTCAACGTCAACTGCATGGCGACGCCCGCCGGCGACCTCTTCATCAGTTGCTCGTACGGCGCGCGCAAGTATTGGTGTCCGCGGGTGGGACAGGACCATGCCGGACGCCTGCGGCTCGATGGCGTCGTCTACCCCGTCTTCCTCAACCGGGAACTGGACCCGGCCATGCTCGACCAGGTCTGGGCTGCGCGGATCCGGAAACTGCAGAAGCCGGCCGTGCAGGCGCGGCAACCCGGCGGCGGCGAGCCGCCTCCGCTCGACACCCCGCGGCCCGACGACTGGTGGACGTTCCGCGTCGTGTCGCGCACGTAGGAGTCTGCGCCGCAGAACCCGGCAGACTCCGCAAGGCGCGCACGGCGCGCCGCGGGGCTATGGGGTCCCCGCAAGCGGACGCCAGGGGGTGCGGGGCGCAGCCCGGCTGAAGCTGGAGCGTTACGGGCGCTCGCGAAAGCGGGTCTCGGTGCAGCGGGTGAAGTCGACCACCCCCAGCATCCCGAGCTGCAGCGCGCCGAACTCGTCGTCCGCCTGGAGGATGTCGGCGAAGTCCCGGCGCATGTCGGGATCGGGGTGCCGCTCGGCGAACATGATCTGGTCGACCGGCTGTTCGAGGCTCTGAAACCCCGTCATCCAGCGCCCCGTTCGCACCGACATCTCCACGAAGGGGTACTTCCGCTCGACCAGCTCGGCCATGTCCCGCGCGAGCGCCGCGGCGGCCGCCTCCTGGCCCGGCTCGATGTTGCAGATGCGTCGGAAGACGAACACCTCCCCGTCCTGCCCCGCGACCTCCCGCTCCGCGGCGCCCGCCACGCCTAGCAGCACGACGGCTGCCAGGATCTGCCGCAGCGCGTAGAGCGACATCGAAACGCCCTCCAGGGCGGCACGGGCCTTCAACCGTCGGTGCAGGGACTCCAGCACGTGCCGGATCCGGATCAGGGTCGTCACGTTCAAAGCATGAAAGCAACGTCCGGAGCTGTCAATCGGGCGACCGCATCGGATGCCGAAGCAGTCCGGAAGCTCCGCCCAGGGCCGCCGCGACCCCAGGGGCGCGAAACCGAGGGGAATCGGCTAAGCCCCGGCGAACCGGGAACGCAGAGTCGGATCCGGGCGGCGGGTGCCGCGGTCCGTCAGGAGGACCACCGCCGGGACCACGAACATGTTCAGGGCGGTGGACGAGAACAGGCCGCAGACGATGACGAGGGCCAACGGCGCCTGGATTTCGCTGCCCGGCTGACCGGCGCCGAAGGCCACCGGGAGGAGAGCCAGGCCGGTCGACAGCGCCGTCATAACGATGGGCACGATGCGGTCGACCGAGCCGCGGATCACCACCTCGCGCACGTCCGCCGTGCCCTCCTCCCGGCCCAGGCGGCGGATGCGCAGCAGCAGCATGATGCCGTTGCGCGTCGCGATGCCGAACAGCGCGATGAACCCGATCAGCGCCGCGATCGACAACACGCCGCCACCCAGGAACACCCCGGCCACGCCGCCGATCAACGCCAGCGGCAGGTTCAGCATGATGATGGCCGCGTCGCGGGCCGAGCGGAACGCGCTGAACAGCATGAGGAAGATACCGACTACGGCGCCCAGTCCGAGGCCGAGCAGCAGCCGCTCGGCCCGGACCTCCGCCTCGAACTGTCCGCCGTACTCGACCCGGTAGCCCTCCGGCAGGGTGACGCCCGCGGCCACCCGTTCCCGGACGTCCGCGACGACGCTCCCGAGGTCCCGTCCGGCAACGTTCGCGGTGACGACGATCCGCCGCTGGACGTTCTCGCGTCCGATGAAGTTGGGCCCGCGGTCCTCGACGATGTCGGCGAGACCGCCGAGGGGCACCCGGGCGCCCGCGGGCATGTCGAGGCGGGTGTGCCACATCGCGTCCAGATCGGCCAGATCGCTCGCGGGGTAGCGCATGACCAGCGGGACGGCGAGCTGGTCGTCGATGATCTGGCCCACCCGGCGGCCGAGCAGCGCCGTCTCCAGCACCGTGGCCGCCTCACCGGCAGGCAAGCCGTAGCGGGCGAGCGCCGCGCGGTCGAAGCCGACCCGCACGGTCGGGATGTCGGCCTGGGGTTCGAGCGCCAGGTCGACGAGCCCGGCAACGTCCCGCATGGCTGCCAAACCCTGCGCGCCCAGAACGCGCAGCACCCCCAGGTCGGGGCCGAAAATCTTGACGGCGATGTTGGCGCGCTGTCCGGACAGCATGTGGTCGATGCGGTGGGAGATCGGCTGCCCGACCGTAATCGAGGTACCGGGCACCAGGGAGAGCCGCTCGCGGATCTCCGCCAGTACGGTGTCGTGCGGCCGGCCGCCCGGGCGCAACCGGACGTCGATCTCCGCCGATTCCACACCCTGGACATGCTCGTCGAGCGCCGCCCGCCCGGTCCGCCGCGCGGTCGCCGCTACCTCCGGCACGTCGAGCAGCAGCCGCTCGATAGCGCTCCCGAGCGCGTTCGATTCCTCCAGGCTCGTGCCCGGCAGCGTGACCGCGCTGATGACGAGGGCGCCCTCGTTGAAGGCCGGCAGGAACGTGCGGCCCAGGCGCGGAACGGCGGCGAGCGCGACCGCGAGCAGCAGCGCGGCGGCGCCGACGACCCGGGCCGGCCGCCCCAACGCGGCGCGCAGCACGTGCCCGTAGCCGCGCCGCAAGGCGGCCGCCAACACGGGCTCAGGGCCCTCGCGGATGCGCCGCGCGCCGGGCAGCAGATAGGCACACAGCGCCGGCGTCACCGTGAGCGCGACGACGAGCGACGCCGCCAGGGCGATGAGGTACGCGAACCCGAGCGGCTGCAGCAGCCGGCCCTCGACGCCGGACAGGAAGAAGAGTGGCAGGAACACCAGCATGACGATGAGCGTTGCGAAGACGATGGAGGCGCGGATCTCGCGGCTGGCACGGTAGACCACGGTTATCACCGGGCGCCGCGCCGCCGCAGGCAGGGCCGCGTTCTCGCGCAGCCGCCGCACGACGTTCTCGACGTCGACGATGGCGTCGTCGACCAGCGCACCCACCGCGATGGCCATGCCCCCCAGCGTCATCACGTTGATGGACAGGCCGGCCAGGCGCAGGCCCGCGACGGCGGCCAGCAGCGACAGCGGAATGGCCAGCAGCGTGATGGCGCCGGCGCGCAGGTTCGCCAGGAACAGCAGCGTGACGACCATGACCAGCAGCGTGCCGTCACGCAGCGCACCGTTCAGGTTGGACAGCGCGAGCTCGATGAAGTCGACCTGCCGGAGCAGTCGGGTGTCGAGCTGCATCCCCGCAGGCAGATCGGCCCGAATCTCCTCGAGCACGCCATCCAGCTCGCGGGTCAGCGCCAGCGTGTTGACGTCGGGCTGCCGTTGGATGCCCAGGATGACCGCCGGCTGCCCGTTGCGCGAGCCGTCCCCCCGCCTGAGCGACTCTCCCACCCGCACCTCGGCCACATCGCGCACGCGGATCGGCCGCAGGTCGCGCGTGGCTACCACCGTCGCGCCGATGCCCTCGGTGTCGCGCGCGCGCCCGGCACCTCGAATCAGGTACTCCTGCCCGCCGGCCTGCCGGAACCCCGCCGACGTGTTGCGGCTGGCGCGACGCAGCGCCGCCTCGACCGCGCTCAGGGCGACTGCGTAGTCGTCGAGCCGCTCGGGGTCGACCAGCACCTCGAACTGCCGGCGCCGGCCGCCGATCACGGTCACCTGGGCGACGCCGGGCGTTGCCAGCACGCGCCGGCGGACCAGCGTGTCCGCAACCGTGCGCAGCGCCAGCGGCGTGTGCACCGCGGACTGCAGGGCGACGAACATCACCTCGCCCATAATCGACGAGAGCGGCGCCAGCACCGGCGGGTCGACGCCGTCCGGCAAGGTCCCCGCCACCGCCGCCAGCTTCTCGGCCACCGTCTGGCGCGCGCGATGAACGTCGGCGCCCCAGTCGAAGTCGACCCAGATGACCGCGACGCCGACCGCGGTCGACGAGCGCACCCGGCGCACGCCGGCCGCCCCGTTGAGGGCGGCCTCGACGGGGAAAGTGACCAGCGCCTCCATGTCGGTCGGCGCCATCCCGTGCCCCTCGACCAGCAGGGTCACCGTAGGCGCAGTCAGCTCCGGCAGTACGTCGACCGGCATGCGGGCGGCCACGTAGCCGCCCCACACGAGGAACGCAGCCGCCGCGACGAGCACGCCGAGGCGGTTGCGCAGCGACCAGCGAATGAGTGCGTCGAGCAGCACGGATCGAGCCTAGCGGACGCCCGGAAGCGGCCATTCTGAAGTTTTCCTGAAGACTTACTGACGATTCGCTGCAGGCACCGCGGACGGGAAGGAGCGCCGCACGCGGCGGTTGCACGCCGGGACCGGCTGCGCGATCATCGACGAGATCTCTTGCAAGGGGCCGCGTTGACGGTCCATCATGAGGGGCGGTAGCGGAACGACAGCACACGAGCGATCAGGAGGATCAGATGCGGTATCCATATCTCACGGCGTGGACGGTGATCGGAGCGCTGCTGCTGGCGCCGGCAATCGCCGCCGCGCAGTCCCAGGGCATGGGTCTGCGCACGGCCTGGGGCGATCCCGACCTGCAGGGAGTCTGGCATTCGTCCGGCGCCGTTCCCATGGAGCGCCCCGACGAATATCAGGGACGAACGACCCTGTCCGACGAAGAAACCAGCGAGCGGCAGGCCGAGGCCGCCGAGCGCGACCGGCAGCTCCTGCTCGCGGCGCCCCGGCGCACAGTGGCCGGCGGCAACGTCGGTGCCTACAACAATTTCTGGATGGAGCGGGGCACGCCGACGAACCGGACGTCGCTGCTCGTGGACCCGCCGGACGGCCGCTTCCCGCCGCTGACGGCTGCCGGTGAGTACGCCCGGGACAACAGCCCGCGCGACGACGACACCTGGCAGGACCGGCACATCTGGGAGCGCTGCGTGACCCGCGGCGGCATGCCCAACGCCATGTTCCCACGCGCCTACAACAACAACTTCCAGATCTTCCAGGCGCCGGGGTACGTGGCCATCCTGCACGAGCAGGTCCACGAGGCGCGCATCATCCCGCTGGACGACCTCCCGCCCGTGCCGGAGCACGTCGGCCAGTGGAACGGCGTGCCGCGCGGGCACTGGGACGGCGACACGCTGGTGGTGACGACCACGAACATCCATCCCAACGTGAGCGCGCTCCAGCCCTGGTCAGCCTTCAACTCGCACAGCGGGTCGGGCGAGGGCATGGTGCTCGTCGAGCGCTTCACACGGGTGGACCGGGACACGGTCGAGTACTCGATCGAGGTCAACGATCCGCAGATGTACACGCGGCCCTGGACGGTCGCGTATCCCTTCACGAGCCTCGGGCAGCCCATCTACGAGTACGCCTGCCACGAAGGCAACTACGGCATGGAGGGCATTCTCACGGGCGGCCGCGCGGACGACGCGGCAGCTGCCGCGGCCTCGAAGCAGTAGCCGGTGTGCGCCCCGGCGGTCGTCCGGACCCGCCGGGGCGCGCGCAATCCATCCCTTGTATGGTGCCGGCCGATCTCCTATGCTTCGCGGCATGACCGACATCAACCACCGCCTTCGACGTTCGCCCGGGCGCCTTCCCTCGCTGTCGCGGCGCGGGTTCATCCTGAACGCCGCGGGCGGCGTGAGCTTTCTGGGCATCACGCACCTGCTGCGCGAGGCCGGGCTGCTCGCCCAAGGCGGCGGCCGGCCGGGAGCGGACGCCCAGCAGATCTTCCAGACGGCTGTGGACGAGGCGATCCAGGCTGGCGAGGTGGGCATCCAGTTCGCCGTCTACAAGGACGAGGAGCTGGTTGTCGACGTCTGGGGCGGCGTGGCCGACCGGGCGACGGGGCGCAAGGTGGACCGGCAGACCCTCTTCAACGTCTTCTCCGTGACCAAGGCGATTACCGCCACCGCGCTGCACATCCAGGCCGAGCGGGGGCTGGTCTCCTACGACGCGCCCATCGCCCGCTACTGGCCCGAGTTCGCCGCGCACGGCAAGGACAAGGCCACGGTGCGCGACGGCCTCAGCCACCGCACCGGCATCCCCGCGATGCCGGCCGGCGTCACGCCGGAGCAGATGGCCGACTACGACTGGATGGTGAATGCGCTGGCGAACCTGGAACCGGTCTTCGAGCCCGGTACCACCAACGCCTACCACAGTTACACCTGGGGCTGGATCAACTCGGTGGTCGTGGAGCGGACGGATCCGAAGCAGCGGCCGTTCCGCCAGTTCGTCCACGAGGAGATAGCCCAGCCGCTCGGCATCGAGGACCTGTGGATGGGCCTGCCGCCCGAGGACGAGCCGCGCGTCGCGCACATGTACAACTCCGAGACCTCGATTGCCGATCAGGACACGGCTCGCGGGCGGTCCATGCCGATACAGGTGGCCGGCACGCAGGACGTGTTCGGGCGCTCCATCGTCCGGCAGGCGGTCATCCCGGGCGCCGGCGGCATCTACAACGCCATCAGCTCGGCGCGCTTCTTTGCGCTGCTGGCGAACGAGGGCCAGCTCGACGGCGTGCGCCTGCTCTCGCCCGAGCGGGTACGCGACTGCCTGGAGCCGCGCCCCGACACCGACAAGCTCGATGTCGGCCGGGGCACGATTACGCGCGTGTCGAACGGCGGATTCTGGCTCGAGGCGCCCGGCGTCGTCGGCAGCGGGCGCATCCTGAGCCATCCGGGGCTCGGCGGCTCCATCGGCTGGGCCGACCTCGACAACCGCCTCGCCGTGGCGATGTGCCACAACCGGCACGGGCTGGCGTATGCCGAGCCGCTCGCCGGCGCGATGGACAAGGCCTTCGGCGTGATGTAGCCCGCAGCGCACCCGGCATCAGGTCCCGGGTTCGCCGGCCAGGCGTTGCAGGCCCGCCTCGTAGATGGCCCTGATCTCCGCCGTGGTGTCGCGATAGCGCGCCAGCAACTCGCCGCCGGACAACGGCGTACCGAGCTGGCGCGCGAGCGGCTCGAGCGCGACCGCGTCGGTCGGGATGGTGCTTGCTTCGCTGTCGGTGTGGATGCGGAGCACCGTCTCCAGCTCGCGAAGAAAGGTGTAGGCCTCGCGCAACACCGTCGCCTCGTCGGCAGCCAGGAACTGCGTGGCGGGCAGCGCGGACAACAGGCGCCGCGTGCCGGGCACGCGAAAGCCCTCGCGCGCGGGTCCCTCCCTGAGCTGCAGAACCTGCAGCAAGAAATCGATGTCGGCCAGCCCGCCGCGGCCGCGCTTGAGATCGAGGTGTCCGCCGGCCGCCTCGTCGGTCAGCTCGCGTTCCATGCGGCCGCGGACGTGGCGTGCATAGGCCGGAATCTCGGGACTCCACGGGCCGTAGACGAAACGGCCGACCGCCTCCTGCACCTGCCCGGCGAGTGCCGCATCGCCGCCGACGAACCGGCAGCGGGTCCACGCCATTCGCTCCCAGATCTCCGCCCGCTCGGCCAGGTAGCGCTCGAAGGCGCCGAGCGGCGTCGCTAGCGCGCCCATGCGGCCCTCGGGGCGCAGGCGCGTGTCCATCTTGTATGCGAAACCGGCGGCCGTCGTCTTCGAGAGCAGGTCGTAGACCGCCCGCACGAACTTCTGGTGCCGCTCGAACCGGCGCGCATCACCCGCATCACCCGCGTAGAGGAAGACCAGGTCGAGATCGGAGTACACCGTGAGCTCGCGCCCGCCGAGCTTGCCGAGCGCGAACACGGCCCAGCCCGCGTCGGCGTCCGCCGCGTCCGGGATCGGCGGAAACCGATGCGCGACGGCGCGTGTCGCCGCGCGCACGGCGCAATCCGCGACGATGGACAACTTCTCGTTCAGGAAATCGAGACGTCTGACCGTCAGCCATTCGGCCAGCACCTTGAACTCCTCGATCGCCTTCACGCGGCGGAACGGATCGAGCGTGGGTTCGAGGTCCGGACCTGTCGCGACGGCCTCGTCGAACGCGTGCACGACCGCCGCGTGGAACGCGTCGCGGTCGAGCGCACCGCCGGCCAGGGAGTCGAGGACTTCGGGGTAGGCCGCCAGCCGGGCCGCGTAGAGATCACCGGCGTCGAGGCCCACCAGAAGCCGTTCGCGCAACGCGGGGTCCTCGAGCAGCGTGCGGTAGAACGAGGCCGCGGCGCCCGTGCCGGAAACAACCCTCTCGAGCCGCGTCAGGACGGTACCGGGCGCAGACAGCGGCACCTCCTTCGCCACGATCGTGGCGAGCAGATTGGCCAGCAGGTTGCGTGTGGACGAGCGTCCCTGCCCGCCGGCCGCGCCCAGCGCGCGCATTGCGTCGAGCGTGCGGTCCGGCTCGTCGAACCCGGCCGCCTCGAGACGCGCGCGCACGGCGTCGTCGGCACCGTCGCCGGCGAGCAGTCGGAAGATCTCGCGGCCCGCGAGGCCCTCGTCCTCGGTTCTCCCCTCGAACAGCCTGGCGTAGACGGCGTGCACACGCTCCCGGTGCCGGTTCAGCACGGTCGTCAGCGTCTCCGGCTCGTCGAAGCCCAGACGCCGCGCCAGGGCGCGGACGCCGCGCTCGGTACCGGACAGACTGTGCGTCTGCTGGCCCTCGGCCGCCTGCAGACCATGCTCCACGTTGCGGAAGAAGATGTAGGCCGCCTGCAGATCGCGCTGCACGTCGGCCTCGATGAAGCCTTGCGCGCCGAGCTGCTCCAGCGCCGTCAGCGTGCGTCCCGTCCGCAGCGCCGGCCGGTCGCCGCCGTAGATGAGCTGGAACACCTGCACGAACAGCTCGACTTCGCGGATGCCGCCGCGGCCCTCCTTCACGTTCTGATCCAGGTCGCCGTGCCGGGCATGCTCACGGTCCGCCCGCGCCTTGTAGCGCGCCAGCTCCTCGATGGCCGCGTGGTCGAGATACTTGCGGTAGACGAAAGGCTCCACGAGCTCCAGGAACTGTTCGCCGAGCGCGGTGTCGCCGGCGATGGGCCGCGCCTTGAGCAGGGCGAACCGCTCGAACGTCTCGCCGAGGCTCTCGTAGTACTCCGCCACCTGCGCCAGCGAGTACACGAGAGCCCCGCGCTGGCCCATGGGGCGCAGCCGCATGTCGACGCGGTACAGGTAGCCCTCCCCCGTGTGCTCGGAAAGCAGCACCGTCAGCCGGCGGCCGAGCTTCTGGTAGCGCCAGTGGACGTCGCCCGCCGCCTCACGCGGCACGTCGTAGACGTAGATGAGGTCGATGTCGGAGCTGTAGTTGAGGTCCGCGGCGCCCAGCTTGCCCATGCCGATCACGGCGAACCGTCCGGGCAGCGGCCCCGCCTTCGCCACCTGCTCGGCGGTCGCCACGCGCAGCACGGCGTCCACGAGGGCGTCAGCCAGATTCGACAACTGGTTCGTAGTCGCCGTCAGGGTCTTGCGGTCCAGCATGCCGAACAGATCCCGGGCGGTGATGCGCAGCAGCTCACGCCGTTGGAACCGCTTGAGCGCGTTTACCTGCTTCTCCACGCCCTCGTTGGCGGCAAGCCAGCGTCCAATCTCGGTGTCGAATGCGGTGCGGTCCGGCGCGGCCCCGTCGAGCTCGCGGCGCAGCCAGTGCAGATACTCGGGGTTGCGGATGAGGATCTCGCTGAGGAACGGCGACGTTCCGAGAATCTGCGTCAGGATATCGAGCATGCGCGGGTCCGCATGCAGGTTGCCGATGAACCCGGCCTTGGGCGTGCGTGTCGCCACGTAGCGGCAGAATCCGAGCAGCGCCGCGTCCGGATCCGCCGCGCTGGCCACGACGTCGAGCAGCGTGCCTGCCAGCGCGCCCAGCGCCTGGCGGCTGGGCAGGTCATCGGCAAGCTGCTGGAGCTGGCGGTCCGCGGCCGCGCCGTCGCGCAGGCCGTACTGCGCGAGGAGAGCAGCCGCCGCGTCCTGGCTCAGGTCGGGCGAGAGAAAAATGTCCCGCGGCGTGGCGGCGTGCGGTTCGGGTGGCATTCCGTTAGGCCCGGGCGGCGCGTGCAGGAACGACCGGCGTCCCGCATGATAGCGCCTCCGGCAGGATCATGCAGGGTGTCCATCAAGAAGACGGGGCGGTACCTCGAATCCCGGCGTCAGCGAGCGGCAGCGGCCCGCCAGCGCCGCAGTGCCGCCGCGATCTCGCGCCGCGCCGCGGCGCGCGGCGCCGTGTGGTGGTTGACGAAGTAGCAGAAGACGACCGGCGTGTCCGACTGCGGATCGAGCAGGCCCGCCAGCGCCACGGTGTGACGCAGCGTCCCGGTCTTGGCGGCCACCGGCTCCAGGCGGGGCCACGCCGCGAGCGTCCCCTCGCCCGGCCCGGGCAGCGCCGCGACGAGCGTCCGGCCCCAGGGCCGGCCCGCGGCATGCGCGAGCAGCCGCACGACGGTGGCCGGTGCCACCAGGTTGGCCGGCGAGAGGCCGGACCCGTCCACGAGCCACGCCGCGGCCGGCGCGCTCTCCCCGGCGGCGCGCAGCCCGGTGGCGAAGTCGGCGATGACCTCCACCCCGTCGTCGAAGCGGCCACTCCCGGCGACCTCCAGCCCCAACGTCAGCGCCAGGGTGTCGGCATACCAGTTGTGGCTGCGCGTGAGCACGTGCGGCAGGAGCTCTGCCAGGGGCGGCGAGCGCAGCTCCGCCAGCACGGATGCCGGCGCGGAGCCCGGATCCGGCTGCGCCGCGAGCCGCACACTACCCGCCACCGTCACGCCGGCCTCGTGCAGCGCGTCCCGCAGGCGCTGCGCCGCGCGGCGTGCGGGCACAGGGTCGCTGGCGGGTACCAGGAACGACGATTCGCTGATGGGGTACTCGCCCCGCAGCAGCAGCGTATCGGCACCCCACAGCGGGATGAAGTCCAGTGTGCCCGCACCGTGCCGATCGCTGCCGACCGTCGTCGTGCGATTGACGATCTCCAGGCCCTCCGGCGCTGCGGCCCGCGCCGGCGCGCCGAGTGCCACGCCGGGCGCGACCCGCACCGCGAGCGTCGCCTCGTCGACGGCAAGGCCCGCCGCCGGCGTGCCGTGGCGGTACGGGAGGTCGTCGTAGCCGCGGTCGACGGGGTGCAGGCGACCGGGGAAGCGGGCGGTGTCGACCACGAGGTCCCCCGTGACGCGCTCGATGCCGCGCGCGCGCACCTGGGCGGCCAGCGCCGCGAGCGGCCCGGCCGCGCCCGCGTCGAAGAACTGGCCCCAGGTGGGATCGGCCCCCGGCTCGACGACCAGGTCGCCGTCGAGCACCCCGCCGTCTACCGCGCCCTGCGCGTGCAGGCGGGTGACCCAGCGGTACTCTGCGCCCAGGTACTCCAGCGCCGCCGCCGCGGTCAGCAGCTTGAGCACCGACGCGGGCACGAAGAGCTGCTCGGCGTGCAGCGCGTCGAGCACCTCGAGCTCGCCGCCCGCACCCAGCCGCGCCGCCAGATAGCCGCGGTAGGCGCGATCGGCGTCGGGCGGCTGCGCCGCGGACGGGCGCGGGGCCGGCAGGCTCGCGAGCACGGCCAGAGCGATCAGCACGAAGCGGCGTAGCGCAGTCATGTGCGCAGATTGTCCCACAACTGCGCGTGGATGCCTGTCAGCCGCGGAGTGTGCTCCCGCAAGGCGCGCACGGCGCGCTCTTAAGGCAGCCGGGAGCGGCGAGGGCATGGCAGCCCGTGCAGAAGGCCCCGCTGCATTCGACCGGCGTCTCGGTGCGACGCGGGTTTCACCACGGGCTGCATGGGGTTCCCGCGAGCAGACGCCGGGGATTCGGGGTGCAGCCCCGTCCAGGACTAGAACCGGACGCGCACGCCGAACGAGGGGAGGAACGGGAAGCCGGCGGTCGGACGGGCAAGGACGCGCGGCATGCTGCCGGCAGGGTCGTGCTCGAGGGCGGTCTCCAGCTCGACCGGGTTGTCGCGGTTGAGCAGGTTGATCACTTCGAAGTAGAACGACCAGCGCCCGTCCGCGCCGCCGGGCCGCTGGGTGATGCGCAGGTCGACGCGGGCATAGGTCGGCAGGCGGCCCTGCTGCAGGTTGGCGAGACCGCCAAGGTCGACCGTGTACACGAGGGCGCCGGCAGCGTCGCGCGCCGCGACGAGCCGGCCGGCGGCGTCCTCCTCGGCGGCCACGCGCACACCGACCGCCGGCGTGTACGGGAAGCCGCTCGCCACCTGCGCCGTGGCCGCCACGCTCCAGCTGTCGCCCAGGCGGTAGCGGCCCACGGCATTGAAGGCATGCCGCCGGTCGTACTCGAACGGATACCGCAGGCCGTAAGTCTCGCGGTCGGCGTGTCCCCAGGCGTAGGACAGCCAGCCTGCGAGCCTGGCGCCCGGTTCGCTGCGCACGAGGTAGGCGTCCACGCCGTACGCGGCGCCGCGGCCGCCGTTCACCGGGACGGAGGTGATCTGCGCCGCGGCCGGCACGCTGCCCTGCAGGTCCGGCGCGAAGTCGTAGCGTCCGACCCGTGTGCGGCGCTCCGCCTCGGACTCGAGCCGCCCGACGATGAGATCGTCGAACGTCTTGTAGTAGCCCTCGACGCGGGCCAGCGTCTCGGCGCCGAGGTCCTTCTCCACACCGAGCACCAGGTGCTGCGCCCGCTCGTGACTGAGCGTGCGGACGCGGTCCGGGGACAGGTCGAACAGGTAGTCCGACTGGATCAGCTTCTCGTAGCCGGGGCTCTGCGTGTAGAGGCCGCCCGCGGCGCGCAGCCGGCTGCCGCCGCCGAGCGCGACGGTCAGGGCGAAGCGTGGCGACACGACGGCGTCGCCGTTCACCGTGCTCCAGTCGACGCGCAAACCGGGCTCGAGCGACAGCCGCGGCGTCACGGCGTAGCGGTCCTGGACCCAGGCCGCCGCGCGCGTGCCGGCCAACGCCGAGTCGAGCTCGTCGGGCAGCCCGACGCCGCCGCGCACGCTCGCGGGGTTCGCCACGGTCTCGTTCCGGTCGCCCGTGATGGACAGGCCGAGGCCGGAGTCCAGGCGGTGCAGCTCAACGCCGGCGTCGAGGGCATGCGCCGGCGACAACTGCACGGCGAACTCCTGCCGCAGCGACAGGTCCCGCACGGCCAGCGTGCGGTTGAAGATGACATCCGTCATGCCGCGGGCGATCCCCTCGTCCGGCGTGTTCGAACGCCGCGCATCCGCGTCGAACGAGGCGTTCACGTCGAGCAGGTCCGTGTTGCGGTACCACGAGACGATGGTGCGCGACGTGGCGGCGGTGCCGAGCAGCGCGTCGAACCGCAGCGAGCCGAGATCGTTCCCCGCCTCGGACATGAAGCTGCCCCGCTCGCTCGCCTGCGGGTCATCCTCGTCGTCGAACCGGAAGTCGGAGCGCTCGCGGCTGGTCAGCCCCAGCACCGACAGCCGGTGTCCCGGGCCGAACGTCCAGTCCGCCTGCAGCTGCAGGTCGGCGAAGCGCGGCAGATCCTGGTCGGTGAAGAGCCCCGCCACGAGGTCGTAGTAGGTCCGCCGGGCGCTCAGCAGCCACGAGCCGCCACCCACTGCGCCGCCCTCGAAGACCGCGTTGGCGTCGGTCACGCTGGCCGACGACGAGCCCCGGAAGTCGCGCGCGCCCGTCCGGTTGTCGACGATCAGCAGCGACGACAGGCGGTCGCCGTAGGCGGCGCCGAACCCGCCGGCCGTGAGCTCGAAGCGGTCGACGGTCTCCGGGTTGAAGGCGCTGACCAGGCCGAACAGCCGGAACGGGTTGTGGATCTCCACGCCGTCCATGATGGTCAGGTTCTGATCCGGCGTTCCGCCGCGCACCGCCAGCCGGCTGCCGAAGTCGCCGGTCAACGACACGCCCGGCAGAGTGTCCAGCGTGCGGAAGATGTTGTCTATGGCCCCGGCCACGGCGAACACCTCCTCCGACGCGATGGGGGTGGCCGAAGGCCGGTCAGGCGTGGGCGGCGGCGACACCACCTCCACCGTCTCGGCGAAGGTGTTCCGGAACAGGACGATCTCCAGCTCGGGACGCGCGCCGGCGACGGCGGCCTCCAGCTCGACGGCGGTTTCGAGGTAGCCGTCGGCAGACACCTGCAGCGTCGTGTCGCCGGCGGCCACGGCGACGCTGAATCGGCCCGCGGCATCGGTGACCGCCGTCGCGGCGCCGCTGGCGACCCGGGCGTCCGGCACCGGCTCGCCGTTCGCACCGTCGATGACGACGCCCGTCGCCGCGGGCGGCGCCTGGGCCTCCACCGGGGCGCCGGCCAACAGCGGGAAGATCAGCGGCAGGAACGGCAGGCGACTCGGCGCCAGCCAGAATCGACGCGACAGGCTTGCCTCCGTTGCCCGGCACCGCGCGGGTACCAGGGCTATCAAACTACGATACCCTAGATCCCGCTGCTCACGGAGGGCTACGACCAGTACTGACGCCTACCCACGCCTGCTGACGCCGGACGCCGGTTCCGGTGGGAGGTCGACATGCGAAACAAGGTTGCAACCGGGTGGCTTGCGTTGTCGCTGGCGGCCGGCATGCACGCCGCGGCCGCGACGGCCTTCGCGCAGACCGGGAACATGGACATCTACTGGATCGACGTCGAGGGCGGCGGTGCCACGCTCGTGATTGCCCCCACCGGGGAGTCGCTGCTCGTCGACGTGGAGTGGCCGCGGCCGGCCGGCCGCGACGCCGAGCGCATCGCGGCTACGATGCAGGAAGCGGGCCTCGCGAAGCTGGACTACCTGCTGATCACGCACTTCCATACCGACCACGTCGGCAGCCTCGCCGAGCTGGACGCGCTGATTCGGATCGACCACTTCCTCGACCACGGGGGCGATACCGAGGAGCGCAACCAGCAGTGGCGCGAGCTCTACCTGGAGGTAGCCGGCGACGCCCGCAGGGTCGCCGCGGCCGGCGACACGCTGCAGCTCGGCGCCGTCGATGTCAAGTTCATCTCCTCCAACCGGGAGCTGATCGCCGAGCCGCTGGCGGGCGGCGGGCCCAATCCGCACTGCGAGGGCGCCGAGCACAGGCCCGCGGCCTCGCCCGAGAACCAGCGGACGCTGGGCGCGCTGTTCAGCTTCGGCCGCTTCTCGTTCCTCAACCTCGGCGACCTCGACTGGGACATGGAGATGAAACTGTCGTGCCCCGTCAACCGGCTCGGTCAGGTCACGCTCTACCAGACCAGCCGCCACGGCGCGTTCGACGGGGCCGGCGCGCCGGCCCACCTGTGGGCCATCAGCCCCCAGGTGATCGTCTTCAACAACGGCCCCCGCAAGGGCATCACGGCGTCGCACATGTACGAGCGGGCCGCCGCCGTGCCGGGCGTCGAGGACATCTGGCAGACGCATCTCGCCCTCGAGAGTCCGGACCACAACACGGCGGAGGACCTGATTGCCAACTTCGAGGAGACGGAGGACTGCCAGGGACACTGGCTCAGGGCGTCGGTGGCACCGGACGGCCGCTACACCCTGACGAACGGCCGCAACGGCTACAGCCGGACTTACACGGCCCGCTGACGAGGGAGTATTCGCAAATGCACTGCGCAACGTACCGCCGGTTCCACGCTTCGCGCCGCGTTCTGCTGCTTGGGCTCGGACTCGTGCTGCTGCCGGCCGCCGCCGGCCCCGCGGCCGCCCAGACAGCCGACTTCGTCCCGGTCACCGATACCATGCTGCAGGATCCGGATCCTGCGGACTGGCTCATGTGGCGCCGCACGCTGGACGGCTGGGGCTACAGCCCGCTGGACCAGATCGATCGCGACAACGTCGGCGAGCTGCGGATGGTCTGGTCGCGGGGCCTGCACCCCGGCAGCCAGCAGGGCACGCCGCTGGTCTACGACGGCAGGATGTACATGCCGAACCCCAACGACGTCCTGCAGGCCATCGACGCGGTGACGGGCGACCTGCTGTGGGAGTACCGCCGCCCCATCCCGGACGACGTGGACGAGTACATCCGCGGCCTCGTCTCCGTAAACCGCAACGTGGCCATCTACGGCAACCTCATCATCGACACCGGCAACGACGACTACGCCTACGCCGTGGACGCCGTCACCGGCCGCCTGACGTGGGAGACGCAGATCCTCGACTACAAGACGCACCCTGCCCGGCACTCGTCGGGTCCCATCATCGCCGACGGCAAGGTCGTCTCGGGGCGCAGTTGCCGGCCCTGGGCCGGGCCCGAGGCATGCGTCATCACCGCACACGACGCCGCGACCGGCGCCGAGCTGTGGCGGCGGCGCCTGATCCCCGCGCCCGGGGAGCCCGGCGACGAGACGTGGGGCGGCGTGCCCTACGAGGAGCGCGGACACGTGGGCTCGTGGATGGCGCCGAGCTACGACCCGGTGCTGAACCTCGTCTACGTCGGGACGTCGGTCACGTCCCCCGCACCGAAGTTCCTGCTGGGCGGCACCGACAACACGCACCTCTACCACAACTCGACGCTGGCGCTCGACGGCGACACCGGTGAGATCGTCTGGTACTACCAGCACCTGAACGACCACTGGGACCTCGACCACCCCTTCGAGCGGCTGCTGGTCGACACCGCCGTGGCCCCGGACCCGGGCGCCGTGAGCTGGATCAACCCGGACATCCGGCCGGGCGAGGTGCGCAGGGCGCTGACCGGCATCCCGGGCAAGACCGGCGTGGTCTACACGCTGGACCGCGAGACCGGCGAGTTCCTGTGGGCCACCCCCACCGTCACCCAGAACGTCATCAGCGGCATCGACGGCGCTACCGGCGCGGTGGCCACCAACTCCGAGCTGGTCTTCACCGCAACGGGCCAGGAGGTGCTGGCCTGCCCGAGCTGGTATGGCGGCAAGGACTGGGAGGCGGGTGCCTACAGCCCCCTGACCAACACCATGTACATGCCGCTGCGCAACGTCTGCGCCCGCATGCTGGCCACACCCGAGGCCGAGAGCCACTACCAGATCGCCACCATCAACCAGCTCGCGCCCGGCACCGATCAAGTCGGCACCGTGCAGGCCATCTCGGCCGAGACCGGCGCCACCGTCTGGAAGCACGAGCAGCGCTCCGCCACCATGTCGCTCGTCGCCACCGGCGGCGGCCTGCTGTTCGGCGGGGACGTCAACGGCCGCTTCCGCGCGTTCGACCACGAGACCGGCGAGGTGCTCTGGGAGATCAACATCGGTTCCGCCGTGACCGGCTTCCCCGTCACCTACGCCGTCGACGGCCGCCAATACGTCGCCGTCAGCACGGGCACCGCCGGCACGTCGTCGGCCTTCACGCGCTTGACGCCCGAGCTGCGCGCGAGCGCGGGGAACACGCTGTTCGTGTTCGCTTTGCCTTGACGGCCGTAGTAATCGGAGATTCGTCGGACGTTGCTGTACGCAGACGTTCCCGCGGCGCTGACGGCGGTTCAAAATCGGCGAGGAACTGCACGTGATTGAAACGGAAAGAGATGGACCGGTGCTTTCGGTAAAACTGCAAGGACGTCTCAATGGCTCGAATTCGAACGAGTTGTTTGGTGACGTCGAGGCGGCAATCGAGCGCGACGATTCAGCGGTCGTCATCGACATGGCGCAGCTTGCGTATATCAGCAGTGCGGGGTTGCGCGTGCTGCTGATGCTGTCCAAGACACTTGAAGAGCGCAATGTCCGCTTTGCGGTGTGTTCCTTGTCGAAGCGAGTCAAGGACGTCTTCGACATCACCGGCTTCGACAAGGTGATCAGGGTTTACCAATCCCCGGAGAAGGCCCGGGCCGCCCTAATCGGCTGAAGTCGCCACCAACCGCTTCCGCCGAGCAGGCGCGGACTTCTTTTTCCCAACTGCGCCCTTGGCGCGCTGGCTGGGAGTTGAGCCGTGTTGAGGATCGTTTGCAAATGACTCAAAAGTGGGCCTATCGGGAAATGGTCATTCCCTTCGAGGGCGATCCGTTGTCGCTGGCAACCCGGATGGTTCAGTCCAACGGCCACAACGATTACATGCTTTACGAGCACCAGGGAGAATGGTCCTTGGGCTTGGGCGCCCAAGGCCGCTTGACCCTGTATCCGGATCGAACCCTGGTGACCTGGGATGGACGGGAACTGGCCGCGCGCCCAAACGAGGACATGAATCAGGCGATCCAGGGGGGGCTCGACCAACTACCCGTCGAGACATGGCGCGCGTACGGCACGGCCGCGTTCGAATTGGCCCGCTTGAACTACGGCCTGCCCGTATCGAGCGGTACTCCGTTGCTGACGCTTTTCGTTCCCAAGGAGGAGATCCGAATCGACGAGGCTACCATCCGCATTCGCGCTTTCGAGCCCGATCGGCTCGCCGCCCTGGGTGCGCTGGTTGAGCAAGCGGTGCGCGACGACGATGACTCCGAGGCGCCAACCGCACTCGATCTGGAAGACGAGATCGCGACGTACGATGCCGAAACCTACAAGCGGGCCGTAGCGGAGGCGTTGGAAGAAATCCACGCGCAGCAGTATCGCAAGGTGATTCTGTCACGACAAATCCCGCTGCCCCATTCATTGGACATGGCGGCCAGCTACGTTGCCGGGCGCCAGGCCAATACACCGGCGCGTTCCTACCTGCTGCGCCTCGATGGGCTGGAGGCGGCCGGATTCAGTCCCGAGACGGTAATCGAAGTCAACGGCGAGCGCGAAGTGTTCACAACCCCGCTGGCCGGTACGCGTTCGACCGGCGAAAGCCTCATGGATGAGCTGCAGTTGCGCGGGGAACTTCTCAGCGACTCCAAGGAAATTGCCGAGCACGCCATTTCAGTTTACCTCGGTTTCGACGAATTGACGATGACCTGCGACCCCGCGAGCGTTGCCGTCGTCAACTTCATGTTGGTGTCGCGGCGCGGCACCGTGCAGCATCTGGCTTCCCGCCTCAAGGGGAAACTGCTCGATAGCTGCAACCCGTGGCACGCATTCAACGCCCTGTTTCCGGCGGTCACTGCGTCCGGCGTTCCGAAGCGTGAGTCGATCGACGCCATCGGCCGCTTGGAGCCCAACCCACGGGGGCTGTACGCCGGTTGCGCGGTGATTTACAACCACACCGGTGTGCTCGATGCGGCCCTGGTGCTACGCAGCTTCTACCAGCGCAACGGAGCAACTTGGCTGCAGGCCGGCGCAGGCATCATGAACATGTCCAGGCCGGAACGCGAACTGGAGGAGACGCGCGAAAAGCTCCGCAGCTTCGCTCGCCACTTGGTGGCGGCCAGCTAGCTGGCCCGCGTATTTTGCCGAGGCGCTGACGGTGCAACTGCTCGGTCTGACGGGTGCTCTTGAACGTACACTTCGCACGACGAACATCATCGACAAGCTGATGGGCGGTGTCGAGGCCGACACGTGTCGGGTCGAGCAGTGGCGCGACGGCCAGATGATTGAGCGCTCGGTGGCAGGTGCGCTGCCGTAGCTGCGTAGCTGAGGAACCCGCCGCGCGCGCGCCATCCCGACCCGGCGCTTTCGGCTGCCTGCTGCAGCATGGTGGTGCCGAATCGGGACGTACGCACCGGCAAGTATGAGGAAGTACGATGCGATACAAGCTACTGGGAAAGAGCGGCCTGCGCGTGTCGGAAGTCTGCCTGGGGACGATGATGATGTCCACGGAGTCGCCCAGTTCCGCCGGGCCCGAGGAGAGTCGCCGCATCCTGGAGACGTTCGCCGACCGGGGCGGCAACTACTTCGACACGGCCAACGAGGTCTACAGCGCCGGCCTCAGCGAGCGGATCCTGGGGGAGTTCGTTGCATCGGATCGTCATCGCTACGTCGTGACGACGAAGTACACCAACACCCTCTACAGCGGATGGGACCCGAGCATTCGGGACCACCCCAATGCGGGCGGCAATCACAAGAAGAGCATGGTGCACTCGGTCGAGGGCAGCCTGAAGCGTCTCGGCATCGACTACATCGACCTGCTGTGGATTCACTTCTGGGAGTACAGCACCGACATCGCGGACGTGATGCGCAACGTCAACGATCTCGTGCAGCAGGGCAAGATCCTGCACTTCGGGCTCTGCAACACACCGGCCTGGGTGGTGGCCCGGGGCCAAACGGTGGCCGAACAGCGAGGCTGGGAGCCGATCTCGGCGTTGCAGTATCAGTACAACCTGGTCTCGCGGGATCCGGAGTTCGAGGTCATTCCCTGTGCTCGAGCGCTCGGCATCAGCATGAACGCCTACTCACCGCTCGCGGGCGGCTTCCTGACCGGCAAGTACACGCGGGGCGACAGCGACGAAGCGCGACGCTACGACAGCGAGTTGTTCAAGCGGCTGGCCTCGCAGTTCGACGAGAAGGCCTACGAGATCGCCCGCAAGGTCGACGCCATCGCCGACCGGCTCGGCACCAGCTCCGCCGCCGTCGCCTTGGCGTGGGTCCGCGACCGCGGCGTCATCCCGATGATCGGCGCCCGCAAGGTCTCGCAGATCGAGGAAAGCCTGCAGTATCTGTCGCTCAGCCTGCCTGCCGATGACATGCAGGCGCTGAACGAACTGAGCGCCCCGAAGCTCCCCTGGACCTACCATCTCCTCCACGCCAAGGACGGCGTGATCCGCCAGCTGGCCACCGGCGGCATGCTGGACTCCATCGATAACGAGCACCTGCCTGCCTGATGCAACGCAGTGCCGGCTCCGGTGCAGCCCGCGGTTCTTGAGCCGGTCCCTGAGATCAGCCGCTGTGCCCGTCGACGTGGATGCCGGGAGCTGTCGCCGGCAAGCACCGGTCGAGCCGGCGGCAGCTCCCTCGTTTCGCGCTGGAACGGTCTACCTGAACCCGATTTCCGCGCTGCCCAACGCCTTCTGCTCCAGGAAGTGCAGCTCGGGCCGGCGCAAGCCGTGGTCGAGCAGCAGGCCCTCGATGAGCACCGCCTTGCGCCAGGCGTCGGCCAGCGCCTCCAGCAGCTTGCCGGTCACGTCCAGCGTTGCCCCCCGCGCCTCCAGCACCTCGGTGTAGTCCTCGCCGAAGTCCTCGTAGCGTCCCAGCGCCAGCGCGTGCACCTGCTCCGCGCGCGGCAGGATGTCGTCCAGGTAGCTCTGCGCTTCCGCCCGCTCCACCTGGTACTCGTGGAAAACCTCGTCGAAGCGCGACCGCAGGTCGAGTTCCGTACGCCGGATGCCCGCCCGAGCCTCCTCCAGGTCCTCCTCGGCCGCACGCACGCCATGCTGGTTGCGATTCCACCAGAACCCGCCCATGTCGACGTCGAAGGCCACTTCCCACCCGGCATGTTCGCCCCTGCGAATGCGCCAGTCCGCCGTGGAGCTGTAGCGGTACCCGGCCGTCACTCGCACGTCCGGCCGGATCTCGAGCTGCTCGAACCGCAGTGCCGCCTCGGCCACGGCCGCTTCCGCCTCGGCCACCTGCAGCTCCGGACTCTCCTCCAGCAGCCGCGCCAGCGACATGTCGTAGTCGAACGGGGGCGGCAGTTGCAACGCGTCGCCCGCAAGCGGCGACCGCATCATCGTCGGGTCGCCGACCATCTGTGCGAGCTCCGTCCACAGGTGCCGCAGCTCCAGGCGTTCCTCGTTCAGATCGAGACGCGCGTGCTCCAGCTCCATCTCCGTCTCCAGCACGTCCGTGCGGTCCTCCAGACCCACGTTGACCAGCTGACCGATGGTCTCCAGCACCTCTTCGAGATGCTCGACGACCTCCTCCTGCAGCGCAATCTGCTGTTCGGCGATGAGGGCGTCGCGATACAGAAGCCGCACGGAGTTGTCCACCTTGAGGCGCTGCTTCGCCACCAGCAGCCGCGCGAGATCGGTATCCCGCGCGTGCACGGCCTGGCTGGCGCCGAGCCGGCCGCTGATAGGCAGTATCTGACGCAGGAAGAGGCCCCGGGTCTGATGTTCGTTGACCAGTTCCTGCTGGTAGGCAACGTGCAGGTTCGGCCACAGGCCGGCCTGCGCGGTATCCGCCGACGCGGCATCCAGCCGCGCCTGAACCACGAACAGCGTCGGGTTGCGCTCCCGTCCGATCTGCTGCAGACCCTCCAGCGTGACGGACTGACCCGACGCGGGCGGCGGCAGGGCATACCCCAGCAGCAGGGCAACCCCGACAGCCATCGACAAGCGTCGCATGTTCACTTCTCCTCTTGGCAGGGACGGCGCTCGCCGCCTACTTGTATTCGGTGTCCGCGCTCCCGATGGACGAGTTCTCCAGCAGGTGCAGGTCCGGAGGCGCCAACCCCTTGTCGAGCAGCAGCCCCTCGATGAGCACCGTCTTGCGCCACGCGTCCGCCAGCGATTCGAGTATCGTGCCGCGCGTCTTCAAAATCGCGCCGCGAGCCTCCAGCACCTCCTCATACTCCTCGCCGAAGTCCTCGTAGCGGGCCAGCGCCAGGGCATACACCTCCTCGGCGCGCGGCAGAATCTCGTCGCGGAACACCTGCGCTTCGGCACGCTCCACTTCATACTCGTGGAACAGATCCTCGAACTTGGACCGCAACTCGAGCGCCAACCGGTCGGCATCGGCACGCTCCTGCCGCACGTCCGCCTCGGCGGCGCGAACCGCGTGCTGGCTGCGGTTCCAGATCGGCACCAACAGATCGAAGTCGTAGAACATCTCCCACGCAGGCGGGACCGGCGAGTCGTGGCCGAAGCCCACCAGGCCCCGGTTGTACCGGCGGCCTACCGTGACACCGATGTCCGGGCGCGTCTCGCGCCCCTCGAACTGCACGGCGGCAGTAGCCCGCTCCACCAGAGCCTCGGCAGCCTGCAGCTCGGGGCTCTCCGACAGCAACCGCCCCAGCATCGTGTCGTAGTCCAGAGGCGGCGGCAACGCCAGGGGCTCGCCCGCCAGCGGGGAAAGCGTCAGCGTCGGGTCGCCGACCATCTGCGCCAGTTCCGTCCAGACGTGGCGCTGCTCGAGCCGCTCCTCGTTCAGGTCGAGACGCGCGTGGTGCAGCTCCATCTCCGTCTCGAGCACGTCGGTGAGGTCTTCGAGACCCACGTTGACCAGTTGCTCGATGGTGGTCAGCGTCTCCTCGAGATGCGCCACCATCTCCTCCTGCAGCGCAATCTGCGGAACCGCAATCAGCGCGTCGCGGTAGAGCACACGGACCGAGTTGCGAACCCGGAGCCGTTGCTCCTCCAGCAGAATCTCACCAACCTCGGCATCGCGCGCGTGCACCGCCTTGCTGGCACCGATGCGGCCGCTGGTGGGAACCGTCTGGCGGAAGAAGGCGCCGTGGCTCTCGTGCCCGTTGACCGTTTCCGTCGCGTAGGAGACGTGCAGGTTCGGCCAGAGACTGCTCTGGGCCTCGTCGGCACGCGCCGCGTCGATACGAGACTGGACCTGCACCAGCGTCGGGTTGCGCTCCATGGCCACCTGCAAGAGCCCTTCCAGCGTCAGGGACTGCGCGCCCGCAGACCCAGACGCCGACAGGCACACGAGACCCACCACAACCATCAGCGCCATCGATTCGCGACGCATCACGCCACCCCCCCGCCGCCCGCGGCGATCTCCGCCTGGATCTGGTCGAACGCCGCCGGCTCGAGAACGCGCACGACCGTCATCATCCCCATCACGCCCCCAGACCAGGTCGGACGCATGCCCCGCGTCTCCGGCTTGGCAACCTCCTGGTCCATCGGCATGAACATGTCCTGACGGAAGCCCGGCACGTTGGACATCTCTCCGCCGCCGTGCCGCATGTGCCGCGGCCCGACCAGCGCCACCATCTGGTTCATCATGTGGTGCGGCAGGTGGCAGTGCAGCATCCAGTCGCCCGGATACTCGGCCACGAACTCGACGTCGCGTGCCTGCGCCACCCCGACCAGCACCGTGTTGCCAGGCTCCCACGTGGACTCGGGCATGCGGCCGCCCTCGGTGCCCACCGTCTGGAACGTGAACCCGTGCAGGTGGATCGGGTGGTGCATCATGCTCAGGTTCACCATCCGCAACCGCACGCGCTCGCCCAGCTTCGCCAGCAGCGGCGTCGTGTCAGGACCCGCCTTGCCGTTGATGGTCAGCCAGTTGAAGTCCATGCCCAGCGTCGCCGGAACCGTCGCGTTGGGCTTGATGTCCCACGTCTGGAAGATCATCCCGTAGTCGCGGTCCACCGCCGGCCGATACGCGCGCCGGGGATGCATGATGAACAGGCCGACCATACCCAGCAGCTCCTGCATCGGCATGTGCGAGTGGTAGAAAAACGTCCCGTTCTGATGCAGCGTGAACTCGTAGACGAACGTGCCGCCGGGCGCTATCGGGTCCTGCGTCACCCCGGGCACGCCGTCCATCTCGATCGGGATCTCGAAACCGTGCCAGTGCATCGAGAACGGCTCCGGCAGCCGGTTCTCAACCACCAGCCGCACCCGATCGCCCTCGGTCACTTCAATCGTCGGGCCAGGGCAGGTGCCGTTGAAGCCCCAGCAGTCGATGACGCGGCCGGGCACAAACTCGCGCTTGACCGGCTCGCAGATGATGTGGAACTCCTTGTTGACTCCGTCCGTGTCGACCTGCCGCGGCTGCAGCGTGGGCAGGTCCGGCGTGATGACCGGCAGCGGCATGCCGCCGCGCCCCGATTGCGCGGCGGCGCCCGCCGGAACCGCGGCCACGGCGCCGGCGCCCATCATCGAGCCGAGGAAACTCCTGCGGTTGGTATGCATCGTTGTTTCTCCATACAGGTGGTGACCGCCTACGGATTCTGACGCCACCTGTGCCCTGCATGCAGCAAGGGGGATACAGGCCGCCTGCCGGCACCCAGGCGATCAGAGCGAGTGACCGGCGCAGAGATCAAGCTTGGACGGGGCGGACTCTCAGCAACGCAGCGGTACAGAAGCGCCGTGGAGGGCGAGCGCAGGCGGGCGGGAGACGAGCCGCGACGCCACGCACGGGCTGGCGGTCGCGGCAGAGCGGGCGAGGGTAAAATCGAGCGGCGCGGCCACCGGGGCGCGCTCCAGCACGCCCTCGCTGACCGGAGGCGTGGCACACCAGCGGGGCGAGTCGCCATGGTCACAGGCAACGCCCAGGATGCCGGCCGCGTGACCGACATCCTCGCAATGCGACGCGGCAACCGTCGCAGCCATCCCGGCGCACGGGGCGCACACGAGGTGAACGATCCCCAGGAGCACGACGCTCCGCACGCCGGTTTCAGGATATACCCCATGTTGCGCCGGTGCAACCGTGTTGCCGCGCAGCGACCGAGGCCCTGCCTCGGCGCCGACCGGCGCGCTGTCAAAGGCTCCACGGACTTCTGGACTGCGCCCCTTGGGGTGGACAGCGTTGTCGTACGGGTTGCCGCGGCCCTCACAATCGCCGGGCGGAGCCGAAGAAGCGCCGCCAGCTCATGGCGAGACCGGTCCAGACCATGACGGCGACGCCCAGCGAGGCGAGGCCGGCAATCGACTGGCCGATGACGCCGTACACCTCCCCGGTATGCGCGAACCGCAGCCAGCGGCGGACCCTGAAGCCGCGGCTGAAGGTCGGATAGCCGGCGCGGCCGACCAGCTCGCCGCTGGTCCGGTCGAACAGGAGGTCCTCGCGCTTCGACGGCTGGCGGCCCGTTCCGCGGTCCACCGCGACCACGACAGGGTCGTGCGGCGACACGGGGAGGCTGACGGTGATCGTTCGCCAGCCGGGCGCCTCGGCGGCGGCCTTGGCGGCCAGCGTCTGCAGGTCGATCAGCGGGGCCGCCGCGTTCGAGCTGGTGGAGGAACCGCCCCCGGCGTCCGATTCCCACGGCCGCGGTGACTGCTGAAACGGCGGCGTGTCGCCTGCCAGCCGGTGCACGAGATCAGCGGCCCACTGGTAGGAGATCGTGGCGCCGCTGACGACGATGACGGTGACGGGTACGGCCGACCAGAAACCAATCACCCGGTGCCAGTTGAAGTCGCGGGCGCGCGCCCTGAGGCCGCGGCGGAACCACAGCGCGTTTCTCCAGGCGGCGCGGCGGCCGCGCGAAGGCCACCAGAGGTAGAGCCCGCTGGCGATCAGGAACAGGAATCCGATGTTGGCGGTGGCCGTGAACGTGCGGCCGATGATTCGGTAGTCCCCCTCCAGGGCAAACCACCGGTGCCAATCCAGGACGCTGCGCAGGAAGCGCCGCGTGCGCGTGCTGCCATCGCCGCGCGGCGCGCCCGTGAAGCGGTCGATGTGGACGGTGGACCCGTCGTCGAGCCAGACGACCGCCGGGTCGCGCGGATCCCTGTGCAGGATCACGGATGCCGCGCGACCGCCGGGCGATTCGATGGCCACGCGCGCGACGAGATCGTCGAGTGCGAGCGGTGCGACGCCGGGCGCCGGCGGCGCAGCGCGATAGCCGCGCAGGGCCCAGCGGTCGAGCTGGGCCTCGTAGGTGAGGACGACGCCGGTCAGCGCCAGCATGCAGATGACGACGGCGCCGGCGACACCGACCGCCAGATGCGTCCAGAAGATGGCCCTGCGGAGGGACATGTCCGGCCGGGGACGGCCTTCTCCGGACTCGCCGGGCGGCCGCGTTGATCGCGAAGCCTGCGCCGAGACAGGGCGCGGACTCCGGCGGCAGGGTCGGGCGGGCGCCGGGCGGAGGCGCCGGGCAACGACCGGCGGACTACGGCGCCGCGCCCCCTACTGGGACCCGCCGTCCGAGTCGCTGGCGCCGTCCGAGTCGGTCCCGCCGGGGCAGGCGGCGGTCAGCGCGGCGGCGGCTGCGATCGAACCGGCCGCGATCGCGCGCGAGAAGAACGAGCGGCGATCGACCCGGACGGTCGTGATGTCCGCGTCGGTCAGCGATGACGGTACTCCGGCACGGTCCGTGCCGGGCTCCAGGTTCTCCGGTCTGCGCATGGGGTTTCTCCCGAGTCTGTAAAATGAGAACGAGTCTCAACATCCTAGTGACATGTACCCCGGCCGTCAAGTCGTGGTAAGCGCACCCACGGGGTCGCGCCGGAATGGCACACGACCGGTCGCAGCGCACGGCGTACCGAGATACGGAGCACCGAGATGACGACGGACCACACGAGCCCGGCACCGGCAATCGACCGCGACTGGTACGCCTGGCTCATCGCTCCGCTGCCGATCGCCGAATTCGAACGCGACTACTGCGAGCAGCAGGTCCTGCACATCCGGCGCGAGGTATCCCCGTACTATGCCGAGCTCCTTTCGGCGGCCGACCTCGACGTCGTGCTGGGCACCCACGCGACCAACCATCCCGACATCGAGCTGGTGCGCGGCGACGGCGATGTCGCGCCTGGCGAGTACACGAACGCCGCCGGCCGGATCCAGCCGCTCGACGTCGCGCGGCACTTCGACGACGGCGCGACCGTCATCTTCAACCAGCTCCACCAGCGTGTGCCGACCCTGGCGCGACTGTGTGCTGCGATCGGGCGGCGCTTCTCGTCCCGGGTCCAGACCAATGCGTACCTGACGCCGCCCGACGCGCAGGGATTCGCCGCGCACTGGGACACCCACGACGTCTTCGTGCTGCAGATCAACGGCACGAAGCAGTGGTCGATCTACGACACCCGGGTGAGGCTGCCGCTCCGCGGTCAGCGCTTCGAGCGCGGCACGCCGCCCGGCGACGTCAGCGACGAGTTCGAGCTCGGCCCGGGCAGCGCCGTCTACCTGCCGCGCGGCGTCATGCACTCGGCCCGTTCGACGGACCAGGCCTCCCTGCACGTCACGCTCGGACTCACGGCTTTCACCTGGGCCGAGTTCCTGGTCGAGAGCGTTGCCGCGGCGGCGCTCGATGAGGAATCGCTGCGCCGGAACCTCCCGCGCGAGTTCGCGCGCGAGGGGTTTCCCGCCGGCGAGCGGGAGCGCCTGTTCCGCGAGAAGCTGGCGCTGGTGCAGTCGCGTTGCGACCCGGCCGTCGTCTGGGGCCGCTTCACGGACGAGGTCCTGGCCGCCGACATGCCGCTGTTCACCGATCTGTTGAGCGACCGGCTGCGCGGCGACCGGTTGACGCCTCGCTCACGCGTGGCATGCCGCGCGGGGCTGCTCACCGCTGCCGTCCTCGACGGCGAGACGTGTCGCCTGCGGTTCTGCGGCAGGGAACTCCGACTGCCGGGCGCCGTGTGGCCGGCACTGCAGTTCGCCGTGACAGGCGCCGAGCTCGCCGTCGAGGATCTGCCCGACTGCCTGGACGCCGAAGGGAAGCTGACCCTGGTCCGGCGGCTCGTCAGAGAGGGCATTCTGCAGCGCAGGTAACGCCCGGACGAAGCGGACGGCGTCCACCGCCGTGACCTCAGCGCGACTCTTCGCCCGCCGCCTCCCGCTCGGCGGCCCGCGCCGCCTCGAGCATGAAGGTCATGTTGTAGTTGGCCTCGTGGCAGGCGTACTCGAAGATCTGCCAGTAGGCGGGGTCGCTCTTGCCCTCGATGATCGCCGTCCACGGCTGCACCCAGGTTGTCGGGTCGTCCACCGTGATCTCGACGCGCACCGTGTCGGCATCCACGCGGCTGTAGCGCTCGGTGAGCCGCAACGCTCTGCCGGCGCCGCGGTAGTTCGTCCGATCGCTGAAGTTGGTGACCTCGACGACCAGCGTGTCCCCCTCCCAACGCCCGCGCGAATCGCCGAACCAGGTGCGGATGCCCGCGTCGAGGGGCGCCCGCCCGTCCAGCGGGATGATCCGGTGCTCGTGCAGCCGCTCATAGAGAATGGCCACGTAGTCCCGATTCTGCACAATCTGAAACCCGTTGTTGTAGAGGCTGGGGAACCAGGTGTTCGGCAGCCCGCGCGTGATGCAGCGGTCGATCGGGTTGTAGTCTTCCGGGCCGTTGAAGGGCCCGGGGCCGAAGCTGCCGCCGGCGAAGCCGATGGTCGTCGACGGGTCCACGGGTCGCAGCCGGGCACCCAGCGTCAGCGGCGGGATGCGGCCGTCGGGGGGATCCACGATGAGCGATGTGCGCGGGGAGGGATCGTCCGACCACTCGTCCCAGTGCACCGGCGTCCGCAGGTTCTCCCGCGAATTGTCGGGACGTACCGACGGGTCGTCCACCGCACGCAACTGCTCCCTGGCGGCGCGCGCCGCGAGCTCTTCGTCCGTGAGGACGGCCCGCTCGCCGTACTGGGGATCGCGCTCCAGGGGGACGCTCCGCAGCGCGTCGGTGTCCCAGATGCCCTCGAGGTCCGGGTCGCCCCACGGGGTCCGGAGCGGCGACGCCTGCTCCCCCACCCCTGCGCCGGCCTGCTGCGCCCGCGCCGGGTCTGCCGTAAACGCCGCGGTCGCTACCGCCACCAGCAACCAACCGATCAGTTGGCGTCGCATGCCATCCTCCCTGCGTGTCCGTTCCGCGGCCGCCGCCCGGGAGCGGCGCGGAGGAATTGTACGCCGTTCGAGAAACGCCGCAGCGGTCACGGTACCGGCTTCAGCGCTGCTCCGCGGCGACCTGGTCCAGGTAGAGCTGCTCCAGCCGCTCCACCTCGGCGCGGAAGCCGTCGGGGTCCACGAACGTATCGGGGTGGTAGCGCTGCCCGGGTTCGTACTTGTCGTGCAGGTTGTACTGCCCCCCGTGCGACGCCACCCAGACGTCGATGTTCAATGCCTTCTGCCGGCGGAACGTTTCCGCAAAATCGTCGGCCACGCCCGGATACGTCGGATCGACCACCAGCCGCTTGCCCTCGTTGATGGTGGCCATGTTGGCGATGATGACGTCGTAGTCCACGCCGTTCTCGTAGACCGCCATCGTGTAACTCACACTGCCCGCCGTATGCCCCGGGCTCGCGAGCACCTCCAGCCGGGTCCGGCCCAGCTCCAGCACGTCGCCGTCCTCGATGATGCGATCCACGGCCACCGGCGGGAACGACTCCCGGCCGCCGAAGTGCGGGTCGCTGAACCCGCCGTCCTCCAGCACGGGCGCGTCGCCGGCTGTCGCCCACATCTCGGCGCCGGTGATCTCCTTGATCTCCGCCAGCGCGGCCGTGTGGTCCCAGTGCGCCTGCGTGGTCAACAGCACCTCGACGTCCTCGAGCCGGAAGCCGAGCGACTCGATGTTCTCGCGGATCAGCGGGACGGAGTCCTCGAGTCCCGTGTTGATCAGGAAGTGGCCGTCGTTCGAGGTGACCAGGAAGACCGCCAGGTCGTAGGTCCCCACGTGATATAGGTCGCCGATGACGCGGTGTCCCTCGAACGGCCGTGTCCAGCCGTCGGGCTGGGCGGCGAGCGGGGCAGCGGCGGCGAGCACGAGGCAGCAGGCGGCAAAGAGACGTTGCATGACAGTAGTCTCCAGTAGCGGAACAGTCGACGTGCATGTTAACCCAGGCCGGTGCGGCCCCGGAACAGGGTGGCACTCCTGCCTGCGCTTCCGCTCGCCTCCTCATGCTATCGTGTCGTGGTTTCGGCACCATGCTCGACACACTATCCGGCGCACGGGAGCCGACGTTCGGAATCCTGCGCTTCCGTGCCGGATAGGGCCGAACGCCTCTACCGACCGATGTCGCACTTCGAACGCATGAAGCAACGCTGGGGCGTTGGCCCCTGGGGCGTCCTGGCGATCCTGCTGGCGTTCTCGCTCGCCGGCCTGACCACGCTGCAGCTGAAGGCACCCGTCATCGAACTCTTCATGCCGGCGGAGGCTCCCGGCTGGCTGGAGTGGACGGTCTATCTGATCATCATGCTGCCCATCTATCAGCTCCTGCTGCTCGGCTACGGGACGCTGCTCGGCCAGTTCGACTTCTTCTGGAGCAAGCTGAAGGCCGTGGGCCGCCTCGTCAGCGGCCGGCCCGCCGGGGCCTAGCCCTGGCAGCCCGTGGCGACAGTCCCCGCTGCATTCGACGGGCGCTGCATCCCGCCTGACGGCTTTGCTCCCCGGTCGAATAGGCCCAACAGACTCCCTCGTCGCGGCTTGTGAGGCAGGCGCCGGCCGCGCCGTCGTCACCCACCCAGCGCACGTTCGACCGCCCAGACCAGACCGACCAGGGCAATGCCTGCCGACGCGGGAACCGCCAGCCACCGGCGGTACCACGGCCGCCCCCGGAACCAGCCGAACGTCAGCGCGGCGACGGTGATGACGGCCAGCTGTCCCAGCTCGATCCCGGCATTGAACGTCACGAGGGCCAGCAGCCGCTCCTGCTCGGGCAGGCCCAGCGCGCCCAGGACCCCTGCGAAGCCGAGCCCGTGCAGCAACCCGAACCCGAAGACGACCGCCGGCCGCCAGCGGGTGAGCCGATCGACCAGGGCGTTCTCGATGCCGACGTAGGCGATCGACAGCGCGATGAGCGGCTCGACCAGCCGCGGCGCGAGCGCGACGAAGCCGAGTGCCGCGAGCGACAGCGTGCACGCATGGGCCACGGTGAACGCCGTCACCTGCCAGATCAGGGGCCGCAGGCGGGCGCTCAACAGGAACAGGCCGAGTACGAACAGGATGTGGTCGGCGCCCTCCGGCACGATGTGCACGAAGCCGAGACGCAGGTAGAGCGCGGCGACCGCGGCGGGCCCCGGCGGCGTCACCGGAGCGGTCAGGTCCAGCGGATCGCTGCGCGCCCCCGGTTCCAGGATGGAGCGCACCTCTAGCCCGCGCGCCGGATCGGATACGGTGAGATGCACCTCCCCGAACGCCCGGGAGGCGAAGAAGCCGACCGCGCCGGCGCCGTCCGGGACCGACCCGGTCAGGCGGGCGGTCAGGCCCAGCACGGTGGGAATTTCGGCCTCGGTCGCCCGTGGCGTCCCATGGTCGGGAAACGTCACGTCGAAGGGCGCCGGGCGGCCGTCGAAGCGCACCCGCACCCGCCGCTCGAACAGACGCCGCAGGCGCGCCACCCGGGTCTCGAACTCCTCCGGCGCGAGCCCCTCGAGCACTGCCACCAGCTCGGCGTCGTCCGTGTCGAGCGGCACGCCCAGCGCCAGCGCGTCGAGGTCGCAGATCAGCTCGGCCCGGAACGCGCCGCCGGACTCGAGCGTGAGCGTGGCGGCCGTGAACGCCAACGGGTGAGCGCCGGCCGGTGTGGCCGCTGCCAGGAACAGAACGCCTGCCAGCAGACAGCCCGGCACGAACACGAGCGTGGTTCGAGTGGCGCGCATGGAGCAAAGGATAGCGTGGGCAGGAACGCGCCTGCAGGGACTCCTGCGCCCCGCACCGCGCCCGGCGCGGCACGCCGCGCGGCGTCTGTGCCGTTCTACGGTGCAGACGTCTGGGCCAGCTCGAGGAAGCGGCAGAACGGGTTCGCCAGGCGCATCTGCTCCGGCGTCCGGCAGTCCGGCCCCAACAGTGCCGGGCTGGCTACAATCGCCGCGATGCAGCGCGCGCGCGACGTGGCCACGTTGAGCCGGTTCAGGCTGTAGAGGAACTCCATGCCGCGCGGTGCCTCGTCGGAGGTGGAGGTCGCCATCGAGTAGATGACGATCGGCGCCTCCTGGCCCTGGAACTTGTCCACGGTGCCGGCGCGCGCACCGTTCGGCAGCGCCGACCGCAGCGTCGCGACCTGGGCGTTGTAGGGCGCCACGACCAGGATGTCGTCCAGCGTCAGCGGACGGCGCTCACCGTCCCGATTGACCCAGGCTGCGTCGCCGTCCAGCAGCTCGCGCAGCAGCGCCGCGACCCGCTCGGCCTCCTCCGTCGAGGCGTTCGTGTTGCCTGTGTGTTCGACCGCGACGAAGCGCAAGCCGCTGCCGGCCAGCGGTCCGGAGCCGACGACCCGTTGGTGCGCCAGCTCCGGCCGCGTCTTGAGTCGCCCCTCGTAGAACTGCTCGGTCGTGAACGCGCACACGGCGGGATGCATGCGCCAGGTGCGATCGAGAAAGATGCCCCGCGACGCCTCCACCGTCCGCGCAGCGCCCAGGAGATGGCCGAGCGCCGAGACGTCGGCGCCGGGCGGATGGATGCCCTGGATCGGCTGGTCGAGCTGCCGCGGGTCGCCCAGCAGCACGATACTGCGTGCCGCCTGCGCGGCGGCCAGGGTGTTGGCGAGGCTCATCTGTCCCGCCTCGTCGATAACGAGCACGTCCACCGCGTCTGCCAGCTCCGCGCGGGCCCACAACCAGGCGGTGCCGGCCGCCAGGTTGGCGTCGCCGGCGGCGAGCGCCTCGGCCACCGCACCGTTCAAGTCCGTCAGGACGATGCGTGGGTCCAGACAGCCGTCGCCTTCGTTGGCCTTCTGAATCCCCCGGACCTCGACGCCCCCGGCGTCGGCCTCCACACCGCCTTGCTTGCGCCCGGTCCGCGGGCCATCGCCGGCGCGCTCGTCCAGCGCCGCACATACGGCGCCGAGCAGGTTGGAGATTACCAGGTGGCTGTTGGCCGTTACGCCGACCCGCTGCCCGCGCGCCAGCAGGTCGACGATCATGCGTGCGCCGGCGTACGTCTTGCCGCTGCCGGGCGGCCCCTGGACCGGCAGGACGGACCGCTCCAGGCGCGGCGCGATGCGGCGGATGGCGTCGAGAGGTTCCTCGCCCGGCTGCACCAGGGCCTGACCGCCGGGTCCGGGCGGCGCGGCCCCGACGCGCGGCGGAACGCGCCGCAGCAGGTCGAACGCCGCCCGCCGCGGGCTGTCCGGGGCGAAGCCGCGGGACGCCACCTCCTCGGCGAGCCGGAGCAGGCTGTCGCGCAGCACTTTGGCGTTGACGGTGTCGAGCGGCACGAGCGCCGTCGGATGGGGAACGGATGACGTGCGTCCGCGCTTCAGGTCGATGGTTGCCCCAACATCGTCGAGCGTGACGACCGTTCCGCAGAAACCCCGCTTGAGCTCGTCCGATTCCGCCGTGAGCGGGTTCTTCGGCGAGTCACCGACCCCGATCTCATGCGGCTGCGCCGGGAAGCGGTAGCGGTGAACAACCGAGCGTTTCACCTGGTCCACCTCGCGGACATGGCTCAGCCCGCCGAGCGTCGCCCGGTCCGCGACGAACTCTTCCTCGCTGAAGCCGCAGCGGTGGAAGAACTCCCACCACGTGGACTTGTCCTCCCGCCGGTGGAAGTCCAGGACGTACGCCAGCAGGCGGCGCCCATGCTGGTCGTCAGCGAGTGCGACGTCGTCCGCCGGCAGCCCGGCGGTCAGTGTCTGGAACAGTGCCTGGACCTCGGCCGCCCCCTCCCGCTCCCGCTCCTGCTCCCGCTCGCCTGCGCGCAGCGCCGGCCGCGGCACGGGCGCGCCGGTCAGATTCCCGAGTTCGCGCCGGCAGCCCTCCAGCCACTCGGCGAGGCGCAGCGTCGACAGGCAGTCATCCCGGTTGTAGTCCTGAACCGCCGCGTGCAGCACCTCGGGCGCGTCAGCCCCCGCGCCGGACTCCAGCCGCGCCTCGAACTCGACGAGCGCCCGCGTCGCAGCCGGCAGATCGACGTCGCGCACGAAGCCGTAGAACGGCTCCAGCTGCTTGATCGAGTAGCTTTCCACCGAGGCGCGCAGCCCCTGCCGTACCACGCGGTGCAGGTCGACGAAGACGCGCCCGCGCAGCAGCCGGTCCACCTCGTCCTCGCGGGTCGCGTAGCGGCTCATCAGGCGCTTGACGGCGGTGGTTTCGTACGCGGCGTAGTGATAGACGTGGAAGTCCGGGTGCTGCGCCCAGCGCGCCATGAGCCAGTCGATGAAGGCCTCGAATGTGCGCCGCTCGGCCGCCGGGTCGAGCGCCCAGCGCGCCGCGTAGCTGCCGCCGCGGTCCACGGTGCCGAACAGGTACTCCAGGCCGTCGCGGCCCGCGAAGGCGTCGCCCTCGATGTCGAAGAACACGTCGCCAGACGACGGCACCGGCAGCGCGGCGAGCCCCCTGTCCGCCTCCATCGGCGTGATCAGCTCGTGGATCCGGCGCCGCTCCCGGCGCGCCTCGTCCTGGACCCGCGCCTGATCGCGGATGCGGGCCAGTGCGGCGCCACTGACGCCGTCGAGCACCGGCGCCATGGGCAGGACCAGGGCGCCGAGATCCGCCATCGTGGTCACGTCCCGCTCCACGAGCCGGCGCCGCTGGCCGCGGGTGATGCCGGCAACGAGCGACAGGTGGTCGTCGGTCCGGCGGCGGTCCGCGCAGACTCGGCTCCAGTCGCAGATCGCGCAGTGTTCGACCGGCTCCGGGTAGGTCCCCGGCGGCGCGTCCGCGTGCGCCTCGAAGCGCCCCCGGACGACACGGTAGTACGCCGCGTACTCGGCGGTCCGGAAGTCGATCCGCCCCTCGCCCCCGCCCAGCGCCAGGTGCATCGACTCCGGTGCCGTGCCCTGCACACGCTGCAGCAGATCCGAGTACAGGAGGAGCTGCAGCAGCGCCGCACCCTTGGCCTGCCGCGCGAGCTTCGCGTCGACGACTTCGTACGACCAGCCGCCCAGCCCGCTCGGCCGCTCCACCCGCAGCAGGAAATCCGGGTAGCCGCTCCAGCGCCCGTCGCCGTCCGTCAGCCGGCCCTGGTAGATGACGCCGGCCCCGCGCCGCATGGCGTCCACGGTGCGCGCCGCCGCTACGGCCGGGTCCCGCTGCGCGAACGGCACGTCCGCGGCGGTAACGGTTTCCACGTTGCGGCCCTCGGCCGCGAACCGTTGCAGCAGGCGCTGCTCGTGGTCGATGCCACGCTGGCGCAGCACGTCCCCGCGCGGGTCGTCGTAGGGCGGCGGCGGCTCGATCTCGCCGCGCGCAGCGGCGCGGCGCAGGCCCGTCAGGTGCACGCAGGCGAGGTGGCTGCTCAGATCGGTGGCCGCGAACGCCAGCCGGCCGCCCTCGTAACGCATGGGGCGAGAAGATAGCACGCGCCGGTTTCAGCGCAGCTCCCGGATGCAGCGGTGGACGAACCCGGCATCGCCGAGCAATCGCCGCAGATGCCCCTCGAGCCCGGCAATCGGGTAGAGGTTCTGCGGGGCGCGGGCGTCCTTGTGGGGAGACGATGCGAACCGCGGGAGGGTTGCCGTTGCGCGATCGGCCGCACGCCGGGCGTCGGCGACCGTCAGCGCGTCCGAGACCTCGCAGCGCACGATGCCCCACCAGGCGTGGGTGGCGGGGCCCGGCAGGCGAAGGTACCACGAGTAGCGCGACCAGGACGTCGTCATGAAGAAGAGCGGCGTGCGCTGGCCGGCCGCGAGCCGGCCGACCACGGCCTGCGGAGCTTCGGGAAGGTACGAAACATGGTGCGACTTGATGTAGCCGACCGCGTGCGGCTGCGGCCAGCCGCGGAGCGGGCCGTCGATGAAGACTGTCTCCGCGGTATCACGCTGTCGTTCGGCGACACGCGTTTCCAGAGCGGACAGCCGTTGCTGCAGTGCCCGGGAAAGGGCCTCGAGCTCCGTTCCCGCGGCCAGCAGCGCGGTGTAGGTGCCCGCTCGCGTCGGCAGGTCGCCGGTCTCGCGCGGGGCGATCAGCAGGCGCTCCACCTCGGCCGCGGCAACCTGCGCACGATGGCCGCCAAGCGCCGCGCTGGCACCGATCGACGCCAACAGCGCACGGTACGGCGGCTCGTCGCCTTCGGTAATCCAGGCGGCGGCGTCGGTCCGCCGGACCCCGTCGATGAAGAGCACGTCGCGGGTCGGCGCGAGTTCGGCCGCAGGCGTTATCGGATGCCAGGCGCGCGCGTCGAGCTCCACGTCCGCATTGACCGAGACATCGCTCGGATCGAGCACGCCGGGGTCGACTGGTGCGCCGTAGTCGGGGTCCCAGGTCTCGACGGCGATACGCCGGCCGCTCATGGCGCGACCCGCTCGACGCGGGCCGTCGATGCGTCCTTCGTCACCCGGAACTGGACCGGCACCCGCTCGGCGAGGGCGGGCACGTGCGTGACTATGCCGAGCGTGCGTCCGTTGGATCCCAGCTCCTCGAGTGCAGACGCCACCGTATCGAGAGTCTCGGGATCGAGGCTCCCGAACCCCTCGTCGAGGAACATCGACTCGAGCCGCGCGGCGCCGGTCGCTGCCAGATCGGCGACCTGGTCCGCCAGCGCCACCGCCAGCGAGAGCGAAGCCAGGAAGGTCTCGCCGCCGGAGAGCGTTCGGACCGAGCGCCGCTCGTCGGCGTTGGCGTGATCGATGACCTCGAAGCCCAGCTGGGAAGTGTGCGTGAGCGAGTAGGCCGTGCCGGAGAGTTCCCGGAGCCGCCGACTCGCACCCCCGACGAGCTGCTCGAACGCGCCGGCGAGCCGCCAGCGCTGGAAGGAGCGCGTGCCCAGGAGGGTGGCCAGGCGACCCGCGACGGCTTCACGCCTGCGGGCGTCTTCGAGTTGCGCCTCCAGGGTCGACCTTTCCTCTCGCTTCGCCCGGATCGTGTCGAGCGCAGTGCTCACCCGCACCTCCGCCGCCGCGAGCAGCATGGCCACCTCGTCTGCCTGCGCCGCGCCGCGCCGGGAGTCGACCTCGCCATCGAGTGCCGCCAGTGCCGTCAGGAACCCCGTCAATCGCTCGCTCCAGCTGGCCCGGCGGGTCGCGGCGTCCTTGCGCACCGTGTCGATCCGTCCCTGCAGCTCGGCGACCTTCGTCCGGGCCCAGTCGATCATGGCGTCCCAGGACGCGCCGAGGCCTGCCCCGCGATCGGGCTGCGGCGGTGCCTGCCGGATGACGCTGACACGCAAGGCGTCCAGCCGTGACCACAGGTCTTCTTCCTCCCTGGCGAGCCCGCGCGCGGTGCGGTCGCACTCGTCGAGCCTCTCCGTCGCCTGCCCCTGCTCGGCGCGGAGGCGTGTGAGTTCGGCTTCGATCTTCTGGACCGCCTCCACGCGGGCATCGATCACGGCGGTTTCAGGTGCATCGCGCGTCTGCTCCTCCAGCGTCGCAATGTCCCGGGTGAGTGCAGCGCAGCGGGTCTCGACGCCGGCCCGATCGACAGTGGCGTCCGCGTGGGCCTGGCTGGCCTGCTTGAGCTCTTCGTCCAGCCTGCCAATCGCGGCGATTTGCTCGTCCAGCTCGGCCTCGGAAGGGGTCTGCCCCGTCCCGCGGTGGGGCAGTTGTCGCTCGGCCTGCTTCCCGAGGTCGTCGATCTCCTGCACGAGGGAGGCGTGCAGCTGCTCCGCAGCGGCCGCGGCGGCGGCGGCCGCGACGTGGGCGGCGGCGGCGGCGGTGCGCTGCCCGCGCGTCGAGGTCAGACGCCGTTCTGCGTCCTGGATTCCACCGGTCTGCTCGACCCGCGGCAACGCCTTCACCTCCTGCTCGCAGACCGGACAGGGTTCTCCGGGGCGCAGACCCGTGCGCAGCGCTTGCGCGTAATGCTTCGCCCGGATGCGGTCCAGCTCCGCGCGGGCTTCAACCTCGGCCAGCTCCGCCGCCTGCGACGCGCGCTGCGCGTCCTGTGCGCGTGCCGCGGCCCGCGCCAGTTCCGCCGCGGTCCCGGTCGAGGCCTGTCGCTTCGTTCGAAGCTGACGCAGCAGCGCCTGGCGCGCCACGAGAGGCTCGATATCGCCCAGCCTGCTCCGCTGCCCGGTCTTTGCCGCGAGAGCCGCTTCCTGGCGCTGGACCGCCTCGGTCGCCTGATCGAGCTGCAACCGTTCCCCAAGCACGCGGCCGCGCTTGTCGGCAAGCTGCCCGAACAGCCCCTGCAGCCTGACTAGCGGCGCGAGCTCCCCGAGATCGCTCCGCCGGCGCTCGGCAGATTCCAGTCTGCTCCGGGCACGCTCCCACCCAGCGCGTGCCGACCGCTGTGCGGCGTCGAGCGCGGCGCGGCGCTCGGCCAGACCGACGACCTCGGAAGGCATCACCAGCTCGGCCAGGCGCGTGCGGTCGGCGTCGTCCTCGGCGGCGGCCCTGTCGAGTTCGATTGCCTCGCGTTGCAACGCGTCGAGCGCCGGGCGCGCCCGGCCGAAATCCGCGACCAGCTCGGTGACCGCCGCGAGCCGGGCAGCCGTCTGCCGCTCCAGATCCGCCGTGTACTGCGCCAGAGCGGCGATCTGTGGCCCGAAAACGTTGGCTTCGGCCTTCGCTGTCGCCGCCCGGGCGTTCGCCTGCACCGCGAGTCGCTGGTAGAGACCGAGCCCGAGCAGCTGGTTCAGGAGGTCCTGCCGGGTCTTCGGCTTGTCGTGGAGAAAGCGGGCGAACGCTCCCTGGGGCAGGACGACGCAGCGCGTGAACTGATCGAAGGTGAGACCGATGCGGTCGACGACCGCCTGGGTCACCTCGGGCGCACCCGAGGCGATCACCTCTGCGCCCGATTCGAGCCGCGCTTCCTTCGTTGCGGCCTTGCCCGGATCCGACGCGCTACGCCTCACGACCCGGGTGACCGAGTAGTTGCGCCCGTCCAGCGCGAAGTGACAGCAGACGCGCGCCTCGACCTTGCCCTGGCTGATCACGGGCTGGACGAGCTTCTGGTCGTCGAAGCGGGGCACGCTGCCGTAGAGCGCAAAGATCATGGCGTCGATGATGCTCGACTTGCCCGACCCGGTCGCGCCCACGATGACGAACAGGTCGGCGTCCTCGAAGTCGATTACGGTGCGCTTGCGGTAGGCGGTGAAACCCTCAAGCTCGATCCGCGTCGGTTTCATACTCCGCCTCCAGGAGTTCCCTGAACAGCGCCTGCAGGGCAGCCGTATCGCCTTCCCGTCTGTGTCGCAGGTACTCCTCGAACAGCGTGACGGGGTCGGCTTCCGGTTCCGGCGGGGGCGGCGGCGTCGCGTCTGCGCTGCCGGCAATCCGCACGTCGACGACGTGCGACGACAGCTCCCGGACTTCGTCAGCGAGACCATGGCGCGGCTGCTCGTCGAGCTCGATGCGCAGATAGGCGTCGCCCTGCCGCCCGATGCCATCCGCGACGGCAGCGAGAGAACCGCGCAGGGTCAGCAGCTTGCGGCCCGCGCTCAGCGGCACCTCCTCGACGCTGGCAGGGTGGCCGGCTCGGGCCTCGACGACCTTGACGCTCTTCGCGTCGAGCGCCTCGCCGAAGTCGAGCTGCAGCGGTGAGCCGCAGTAGTGCACCGGACAGGCGGCCGGCAACGCCTGGGTTCGGTGCAGATGGCCGAGCGCGACGTAGTGGAGTCCGGACGGAAATGCCGTCGCGGGAATCGAGTAGTCGAAGATGGTGTGCGCCGACCGTTCGCCGCCGCCGAGCACGCCGCCGTGCACCATCGCGTGGCCGACCAGTATGTTCACCGAGTTCCCGGGCAGGTCGGCGCACAGCTTCCCGATGACCTGAGCGAGGCGGCCCGCGAACGCCTGCGCGTGCTCATCCGCACCACGTGCCATCAGGTCCTCGGCCCGCACGATCCCGCGCTGCGAGACGAACGGCAACAGGATTGCTCGCAGCCGTTCACCCGGATGGATCTCCAGGTCGAGAGCGCCCCCGTCGTCCGGGCGGGCGATGCGGGGAGTGACATGGACGTTGGTGCGCTCCAACAGCGGTCGCACCGCCGCCAGCCGGCCGGGGTTGTCGTGGTTGCCGGCGACTACCACCACGTGCTGCACCGCGGCCGCCAGATCGAGCAGCGCGCCGTAGACGATATCTTCCGCCTCGGCGGACGGCGTTGCGTTGTCGTACAGGTCGCCCGCGACCAGCGCCACATCCACCGCGCGGGCGCGGGCGATGCCGGAGATCTCGGCCAGGACGGCCCGGTGCTCGGCCGCGCGGCTGCGCCCCCGGATTGCCTTGCCGACGTGCCAGTCAGCGGTATGCAGCAAGCGCACGTGCACCCCGGGTCAGGTCAAGCCGTCGAACGGGTCCGTCGACGTGTCCTGCGCACCGCCTGCGGCGACCGGCGCGGCCGCCTCGCTCGCCCGCGTGGCCCAGGCCGGAAACGGAAAGCACGTCACGAGCGGGATCGGGATCTCGGGCTGCGAGAGGATCATCCAGCCGGGCTTCAGGATGGTCGCCCGCTGCCGGTGAACGGCCGATAGGAAGCCGTACTCGTCGCGGCCCGACTCCGCCGAGTCGAGCCGGCCCACGACGCGGAGCGCCGAGTTGGCGACGATGCGGCGCTCCACCTCGCTCGCGGTCTGTTGGGCGCCGATCAGGATGATCCCCAGCGACCGCCCGCGTTCCGCGACGTCGACCAGAATCTCCTTGATCGGACTCGACCCCTCGCGCGGCGCGTACTTGTTCAGCTCGTCGAGCACGATGAATTGGAGCGGCCGGGGCTGTCCCGCCAGCTCCTTCTGGTCGAACAGCTTGCGCAGCGTCACGCCGACGACGAAGCGCTTGGCGCGGTCGTTCAGGTTGTGAATGTCGATGACCGTCACCTGCTCCTGCCGCCGGATCTGGTGCTGCTCGGGATGTGCGATGTCGCCTCGAATCATCTGCTCCACGTGACGGACAGCCCCGAACAGCCGCCTGACGAACGCGGAAATCGTTCCCTGCCCGATCGCTCGGCCGGCCCAGGCGGCCGCCGTCGACTCATCGGTGACGCGTGTCTCGATCAGCTCGGCCAGGCCGCGGAAGGTCCGGATCTCGACGCCATCGAGCATGACGCCGCCGTCACCGGCCGCTGCCGCCTGCCGGAGCTGCGCCATCACGTTCTGGATGACGATGGTGTACTGCTGGCGGTCGTCTTCGGCGTCGGCAAACAGAAACGGCAGCAGGTCCTCCAGGCAGAACTGGTGGATGGTCCAGAAGAACGAGCGGACACCGGCGTGCCGCGTGGCGACGTCCGGGACCGCGTTCGGGTTTCCGCGTCGCGGGGGCGCCCAGAACTCCACGCTCGAGAACGGCTCGGCCCCGAGGCCCAGCGTCCCGTAACGCGTCCGCTCGGTAGCGGACAGCTTGCGGTTCGCGTGGTCGAGAAACAGGAGGTCTTCACCCTTGACGTTGTAGATTACGGCCTTCGTGTTCAGCGCGTCCCGACCCAGCACCCCGGACCCGAACAGGCTGTGCAGCAGGAAGGTCGCGTACGTCGTCTTGGTGGCGACGCCCGAGATGCCGCTGATGTTCACGTGGGCTCCCCGCTCGCCGTCGAGGAATTCCAGGTTGGCGAAGAGGGGCTCGTCGTCGCGCGACAGGCCCACCGGCAGCCGTTTCTGCATGCCGTCGAAGAAAAGAGCCGTGTCGCGGTCTGCGCCGGTCGCCTTGCGGACCGCCGTGCCGGGGAGCGGCGGCACGAACACTTCGGGTTCGAAACGGGTCACGACCACCCGCGCGGCCTGCGCCACCTCTGCCGGCAGGATGCCGTCCGCGATCAGAAAGACGTCCGAATCGAAGCGTGCCCCCTCGTGGCGCGCCCGGACCTCGGTGACGAGTCCGTAGAGCCGGATGGTGCGCCCGTCGGGCAGCGTCCGTTCGAGTGCTACGACGTCGTCGAGCTGAATGTACGCCGCAGGCTCAATCGCCACCCAGAAATCGAGCGGCGTCGCGTCTTCCGTGCCGATGACTCGACCAACCTGCATCGCCTGTAGAGCATCGATTGTACGTGCACGCGCTGACAGTTCCTGTCACTGGGTGGGTGGCGCAGGATGCCCGCGCACCGCTGTCGTGCCGGCGCGGTTATAGCCATGATGGAGTATGGCCAGCCTCACAATCAAGTCCACGTATGCGCTCGATGTCGAGTCCTTCCGGATGCTGGGGGCGCTGGCGGATCGCTGGAACGTGTCGAAGTCCGAGGCCTTGCGGCGCGCCATCCGACGGGACTGCGCCCTGAACTCCCGGCGCCCGCTACAGCGCCGACTACTGGCCCTCCGCGTGGCGCAGCGCCTCGATGCGCTGCAGCACCGGCGGGTGGGAGTAGTGCAGAAACACGTGCAGCGGATGCGGGGTGAGGTTGGTCAGGCTGTCGGCCGACAGCTTCTTGAGGGCGGCGATCAACGGCTCGCCACTGCCGGTGGTGCCGGCGGCGAACGCGTCAGCCTGGAACTCGTTCCTGCGCGAGACGGCGTTGACCAGCAGCGAGAGCAGTAGATCGACCGGCGTGAACAGCAGGCCGAAGAAGACGAGCCCCGCGTAGATGGACATCTCGCTCATGTAGAACGCCGCGAACAGACCTTCCTGCCGCAGGACGAGCGAAAGGATGAAGAAGAGCGCCCCCAGATAGCCGATCTGCAGCGCCAGCCCCTGCCCGACGTGCCCCTTCTTGTAGTGACCCACCTCGTGCGCCACGACAGCGACCAGCTCGCCCTCGCCGTAGTCACGCACGAGCGTGTCGAACAGGCCGATGCGCTTGTTGCGGCCGATCCCGGTGAAGAACGCGTTGGCCTTCGACGAACGACGCGAACCGTCGACGACGAAGATGTCCCTGACCGGGAAGTCCGCCCGGCGGGCGTAGCCCAGGATGGCGTCACGCAGCGACCCCGACTCGAGCGGCGTGAACGTGTTGAAGAGCGGCATGATCCACGTCGGCGCCACGAACTGGAAGACGAGCAGGAAGGCGGTCGCCGCCAGCCAGCACCAGAGCCACGCCAGCGCACCCGTCCACTCGAAGAAGGCGAGCACCGCGCCGAGCAGGACGCCGCCCAGCACCAGGGTCAGCGCCAGACTCTTCGCCGCGTCGGCGGCGAAGGTGGCGGGCGTGGTCCGGTTGAAGCCGAAACGCTGCTCTATCACGAACGTGGAGTAGATGCGGAACGGCAGGCCGAGCACCGTCGACGCCAGCCCGAGCGCCCCGATGTAGAGCAACCCGGTGACGATGGACCCGTAGCCCAGCCCGCGCAACAATTGGTCGAGCCACTCGAAGCCGCCCGCCTGCCACCAGGCCAGGACTCCAACGACGTTCACGGCGCCGCGAACCAGGCCGAACCGCGTGCGCGTGCGCGCGTACTCCTGGCTTTTCGCGTACCGCTCGCTGTCGAATACGCCGCCGAACTCCGCGGGCAGCGCAGGACTGAGCGCGCGCAGGTTGAGCGCGCTCGCGAACGCCGAAAGGGCGTACTCGCCCACGATGGCGACGAGGATGATGACGGCGAACTCGTTCATTGGCAGACCCTCGGAGACCGCGCTCGGGCGCGCCTATAGTCTACCTGCCGGCGGCGCCCGCCGATCCCGTCCGTCTATACTGTCCCGCAGCGTGATGAAGGAGTGACCGCCGCAAGATGATGGCCGATTTTCGCTACCAGAAGCTGTTCGAGCTCGGGCCCGACGAGACCCCGTACCGCAAGCTGACCAGTGACGGCGTGTCCACGGTCGAGCTCGGCGGCCGGACGTTCCTCCAGGTCGAGCCCGACGTGCTTCGCCGCCTGGCGCGCCAGGCGTTCGACGACGTCGCGCACCTGCTCCGTCCCGGCCATCTGGCACAGCTCAGGCGGATTCTCGACGATCCGGAAGCGTCCGCCAACGACCGCTTCGTGGCCCTCGAGCTGTTGCGCAACGCCAACATCGCCGCGGGGCGCGTACTGCCCGGGTGCCAGGATACCGGGACCGCCATCGTGATGGCCCACAAGGGCGAGCGCGTGCTCACCGGCGGCGACGATGCCGAGGCGCTGTCGCAAGGCGTGTTCGACGCGTACGAGCAGCGCAACCTGCGCTACTCGCAGCTCGCCCCGCTCGACATGTACACGGAGAAGAACACCGGCTCCAACCTGCCCGCCCAGGTCGAGATCCACGCCGAGCCGGGCGACGAGTACGAGCTGCTGTTCATCGCCAAGGGCGGCGGCTCCGCCAACAAGACGTTTTTGTACCAGGAGACCAAGGCGCTGCTCAACCCGGCGGCGCTGCTGGCCTTCGTCGAGGCGAAGCTCAAGACCATCGGCACCTCCGCGTGCCCGCCCTATCATCTGGCCCTCGTGGTGGGCGGGACGTCGGCCGAGTTCACCATGAAGACGGTGAAGCTGGCCAGCGCGCGCTACCTGGACCGGCTGCCCACCAGCGGCAACGAGCTCGGCCGCGCGTTTCGCGACCTCGACATGGAGCGGCAGGTGCTGGGAATCGCCCAGAGGATAGGCGTGGGCGCCCAGTTCGGCGGCAAGTACTTCGCCCACGACGCGCGCGTCGTCCGGCTGCCGCGCCACGGCGCGTCGTGCCCGGTGGGCCTCGGCGTTTCCTGCTCCGCCGACCGCCAGGCGCTGGCCCGGATCACGCGCGAGGGCGTGTTCCTCGAGCAGCTCGAAGAGAATCCGGCGCAGTACCTCCCCGACGTCACCGACGACGAGTTCGAGGGCGAGGTGGTCCGCATCGCGCTCGACCGGCCGATGCGCGAGATTCGCGCCGAACTGAGCCGCTACCCCGTGGCCACGCGCCTCTCGCTGAGCGGCACCATGGTGGTCGCGCGCGACATCGCGCACGCCAGGCTGAAGGAGCGCCTCGACCGCGGCGAAGGCCTGCCGCAGTACATCAAGGACCACATGGTCTACTATGCCGGACCCGCCAAGCGGCCCGAGGGGCGGGCGTCGGGGTCGTTCGGCCCCACCACGGCCGGCCGCATGGACGCCTACGTCGACCTGTTCCAGTCCCACGGCGGCAGCCTGGTGATGCTGGCCAAGGGGAACCGCTCCGCCCAGGTCACCGAGGCGTGCAGGCGCCACGGCGGCTTCTACCTCGGCTCCATCGGCGGCCCAGCGGCGCGTCTGGCCGACCACAGCATCAAGCAGGTCGAGCAGTTGGAGTACCCGGAACTGGGCATGGAAGCCGTTTGGAAGATCGAGGTGCAGGACTTCCCCGCGTTCATCGTCGTCGACGACAAGGGGAACGACTTCTACGCGCAGTTGATGGCGGCCAGGCCCGCGACGCTGGTCCGGTCGTGATCGGCAACCGACCGGCGGGGTCCACGTCGCCCGCACCTGCCGCCTTGCCGGGCGGTCCGGAACCGCTCAGCCGGCGCCGCATCCTGCTCGTATTCTCGGGCCTGATGGCGGGGCTGCTGCTGGCCGCCCTCGACCAGACCATCGTCGCGACCGCGCTCCCGCGGATCGTCGGCGAGCTGGGCGGGCTCGACTACTACGCCTGGGTCGTCACCGCCTACCTGCTCAGCTCGACCGTCTGCACGCCGCTCTACGGCAAGATCAGCGACCTGTACGGGCGGCGCATCATGGTCCAGAGCGCCATCCTGATCTTTCTCGCGGGGTCGCTGCTGGCCGGCCTCGCCCAGGGGATGCTGCAGCTCATCGTCTTTCGCGGCATCCAGGGCGTCGGCGCCGGCGGGCTGATGGCCCTGACGTTCGCCGTGGTGGGCGACGTGGTGTCGCCCCGCGAGCGCGGGCGCTACATCGGATTGCTGGCCGGGACCTGGGCATTCGCCAGCGTCATCGGACCGTTCATCGGCGGCTTCATCGTCGACAACCTGTCGTGGCGCTGGGTCTTCCTCATCAACCTGCCGATCGGCGCCGCGGCCTTCGCCGTCACCTCGAGCGTACTGCGCCTGCCGGTGGTGCGGCGCGCGCACCGGATCGACGTCGAGGGAGCCTTCCTGCTCATCGCGGGCGTGAGCTGCCTCCTCCTGGCGCTGGTGTGGGGCGGCACCGAGTATCCGTGGGCCTCGCCCGTCATCGTGGGCCTGAGCGTCGGCGGGGCCGTGCTGCTGGTTGCCTTCATCGCCTGGGAGGCGCGCGTGGCCGAGCCGATCCTCCCGTTGCGGCTGTTCGAGGACTCCATCTTCTCGGTCAGCTCGGCGCTCGGGTTCCTGACCGGCAGCGGGCTGTTCGGCAGCGTCATCTTCCTGCCGCTGTACCTGCAGGTGGTGACCGGCGTCTCGGCCACGAACTCGGGGCTGCTGCTGCTGCCGCTCACGGCCGGCGTGGTCGCCGGCTCGATCGCCTCCGGCCGCATCATCAGCCGGACGGGGCGCTACCGGGGCTGGCCGATCGGCGGGCTGGCATTCGCCTCGGTCGGGATGGCGCTGCTGACGCTGATGCGCGCCGAGACGCCGCTGGCGGTGAGTTCGCTCTACATGATCATTCTCGGGCTGGGCGCCGGCGCGACCATGCAGGTGACCATCCTCGTGGTGCAGAACTCCGTGGACCACCGTCACCTCGGCGTGGCCACGGGCGCCGTCCAGTTCTTCCGGCAGATGGGCGGCGCGTTCGGGGTCGCCGCCTTCGGCGCCGTCATGAACCACCGCCTCGCAGCCGACCTGCCGGCGCGGATCCCGGCGCGCGCGCTGGCCGCCGTCGACGGCGAGATCGGCGCCCTGCTCAACAGCCCGGACGCCATCCGCGCGTTGCCCCCCGTCGTGGCCGCGGGCGTCACGGCGTCCGTCGAGAGCGCCATCCACGCGGTGTTCATCTGGGCCGTCCCGCCCATGGTGCTGGGCTTCGGGCTGGCCTGGTTCCTCAAGGAGATTCCCCTCCGCGACACCGTCGGCGCGGCCAGCCTGGTCGAGGGTGCCGGCGAGGCGCTCGAGGCGGCGGGCGACCCGGCCGCGGCGAGCGGCGGCGGGCGCCGCTGATGCGCATCGGCCTGGACGATGTGGGCGCCGGCGAGCCTGTCCTCCTGCTCCACAGCTCGTGCTACTCGCGCCGGCAGTGGCGGCGGCTGGTGGCCGAGCTGACGGACCGCTACCGGACCCTCGCGCTCGACCTGTACGGCTACGGCGAGACGAGCTGGCCGCCCGATACCGAAGCGTTCAGCATCGACGACGAGGTGGCGCTCGTCGCGCGCGTGCTCGACCGCGTGGACGGCCCGGCCCACCTGGTGGGACACTCCTACGGCGGCGTCGTGGCCCTGGCCACGGCCGTGCGACACCCTGCGCGCGTCCGCAGCCTCGCGCTCCACGAGCCGGTCGTCTTTCAGCTCGCGCAGGCCGGACCGCTGGCGCCGGTGGGCGCCGAGGTCTCCCGCATGGTCGAGCGCCTGGCCGAGCGCGTGGCCGCGGGCGACCCCGCCGCCGCGGCCGAGTACTTCATCGACTACTGGCGCGGGGAGGGTACGTGGGCGGCGCTGCCGGCGAAAGGCCGAGAGGCGGCGGCCCGCGACATCCCGAAGCTGCCGATCGAGATGCGGGCGATACTGCGCAGCCCGTACACCCTGCAGGACTACAGCGCCATCCGCAGTCCTGTCCGCCTGCTGGCCGGCACCGTCGGCCGCGCCGCCGCGCGGCGGGTGGCCGAGCTACTGGCCACCGTGCTCCCCGCCGGGTCGCTGCAGCTCGTCGCCGGCGCCGGACACATGGCGCCGGTCACCCACCCGCAGCTCATCAACCCGCGCATCGCCGCACACATCGCCGCGCACCCGATCCGGTGATGGGGTCGGCGCCGGGCAGCCTTGTCATCCGGCGGCGCGGCGGCCGCAATCCTTCGCCGGGACGGGCGAAACGGCGAGAGCGTCCAGATCCGTGTCGAGAGTGACGGTCAGCCGCAGGCAGCGAGTACGGCGCGGCGGTGTAGTGGTGTCAACGGATGGCAATCCGTGCGGCCGCGCCGCCGGTACCGCAACGCTCGGCGGGGACCGCGGCGCAATCAGGCGTTGCCGGCGCCGCGCGTGCCGACGTAGACCGAGTAGAGCGACTGGCTGGCAGTCATGAAGAGACGGTTGCGCCGCGTGCCGCCGAAGCAGACGTTGGCGCACCGCTCCGGCAGCCGGATGAGGCCGATGACGTCGCCGTTCGGCGCGATGACCTGCACGCCGGGCGCTGCGCCGGCCCAGATGTTGCCGTCCACGTCGCAGCGCACCCCGTCGGCGACCGCCCGGGCCTCCGGGTCGCCGGGCACGGAGAGCTGTACGTGGCGCCGCGCGTTCCGCAGACGCGCGCCGTCGACGTCCCACGCCTTGATTTCCCGGCCGGCGCCGGTGTCGGCCACGTACAGCCGATCGTAGTCCGGCGCGAAGCAGAGGCCGTTGGGACCGCCGATTTCGTCGGTCACCTTCGCCACCCGCCCACTGTCCGGGTCGACACGGTACACGGCGACCGGCAGCTCCGAATCGGCCCGGTGCCCCTCGTAGTTGCCGCGGATGCCGTAGGGCGGATCGGTGAACCAGATGCTCCCGTCGGGGTGTACCACCACGTCGTTGGGCGAGTTCAGGCGCTTGCCGTCGTAGCGGTCGGCAATCACCGTCACCGCGCCGGAGTGTTCGTACCGCGCGACGCGCCGGCCGCCGTGCTCGCACGACAGTTGACGCCCCTGGTGGTCGAACGTGTTGCCGTTGCTGTGGCCGGACGGGCTGCGGAAGACGCTCACGTGCCCGTCCTCCTCCAGCCAGCGCATCTGGCGGTTGTTCGGGATGTCGCTCCACACCAGGTAGCGGCCGCTGCCGTTCCAGGCCGGCCCCTCCGCCCAGAGCGTGCCGGTGTAGTGGCGCCGGATCGGGGTGTTGAACAGGACGTACGGCCGGAAGCGGTCGTCGAGCGCGATGACGTCGGGATCGGGATACGGCAGCGGCGATCGGCCCGACCAGTCGCGCGGCTCGTAGGGCGGAAGGTCCGTCTGGGCACGCACGGCCAGCGCCGCCGCAGCCGGCACCAGCGCAGTGCTCAGGAACACGCGTCGGTTCACCCGCGAGGAGCGCTTGTCCATGACCTACTGGAGCAGGGCCAGCTCTCCGGCGTCGATCCGGGTCGCCGGGCCGTGAAAAATGGCATTGAAGAGAAGCTTGAATGTGGCGCGCGTCTGGGTGCGGAAGGCGATCTGGCTGCCCAGCGTCACCACCCGGCCCTCTCCGACGGCGAACGACACGACGTTGGCCTGGTTGCGCAGGAGCTCGCCCCCCAGCAGCCATCCGCTGGCCGTCATGTCCGCCTCGTCCGGGTAGCGGGAGACCACTTCGGCGGTGACGTCGAAGCTGGGCGTCAGCCGGTACGCCTGGTCCCGCCGGAAGAAGACGGGCCAATCGGCAGGCATGCCGTAACCAACGGGGTGGCGCGGGTTGTGCTCCTGCTCGAGCAGGGACCCGGGACAGTAGAAGATGGACGTCGGGTCGACGACTTCGCGCAATGCGGTGGCCAGTTGCTCCGGGCTGCGGAACGCGTTCCGCAGCCGCCGGCGCACCTCGTCGGCCGGGACCTGGCGGGTCCATCCACCCGCCAGGCGCCGCTGGCTGCCCCCGGGCAACACCGGCTCGATGGGCAGGTCGAGCAGCTCGCGCGCCGTACCGACCGCATTGCCCAACGCCACCAGCGTGCCACCGTCCAGCACCCACTGGCGCAGCTGCCGCCAGCCGCGCTCGCCGATGCCGAACGCCCAGCGCCACGAGCGATCGTGGCGCCGGGGGTTGAGCCCGTTGATGATCCTGGTCCGCGTCGTTCCGGACGGCAGGACGATGACGTCGTAGCGGTCGGCCAGATCTTCCTCGAAGTCCAGCGCGGAGACCACCCGGTGGTCGAGCCCGTACTGCTCGAACAGCCACATCATCCAGCCGCCCGGGATGTTGTTGGGAACACGCCACAGACCGACCCGGGTCGGGTCCTTGAGACGGTAGGCGTCCACCGCCGGGGCACGGTCCGTCCCCGACACGACGAGACCGGTCCGGGCCGCCACGCGTGTCAGGATCCGCTCGGCATCCGGTGTCGGAGGGACGATCCATGCGCCCGGCTCGAGACGGCCGCCGCCGGACAGCTCGAACGCCTCCGCCGCCCGAAAGACCGGCACGTCCGCCGACTGCAGCTCGGCCGCGGCCAGGAAGCCTGCGTTCGAAGTCGGCGAGATGGCGTACGCCCAGCCGGGCCGTGGCGGCAGCGGCGTGCGCGGCGGCACGATCTCATCGAGCAGCTCCAGGTCGGCCCGGATCGGCTCGTCGATCCGCCTGACGTCGACGCCCATCAGCAGACCGAGCGTGTGGGCAGTGACGTCGTAGGGCGGGATCGGAGGCCCTCCGGGGTAGTAGCGGAGATCGGGATACTCCTGCACCTCGAGCATCGTCTTGGCGAAGGCGCCGTAGGGCTGCGCGAGCTGGATCACCCACGATCCGGCCGCATAGGCGCGGCCGGCGGCCCGGAACGGGGCCCTGGCCCGATGAATCTCGACCTCGCCGAAGTGCAGGATCTCCAGCAGCTCGTAGGTCTCGAACGGATCGCGTTGATCGGCCGGCACGACGAACGCGTAGGGCGCCTCGTCGCGATCCACCCAGTCCCGGTGCACGCGGTGGAAGTTCTCGAGCCATCGAACGCGATACTTGGCCATGTGTTCGAGCCCGGCGAAGACCGCGATGGTGCCGTACTCGACGATGTCGGCCAGGCGCCACACGCCCCGGTCGTAGGGCACCGGAAAATTGCCGCGCGGCTGCTGGGGACCCAGCGGCCGGTGCGCCCCCGCCGGGTTGTACAGGGGATCGGCGAGACGGGCGCTCGCGATTTCGGTGAGGATGCGCGGCTGCCCGTGGTAGAGCATGTACTGCCGCGCGGGCGACCACAGATCGTACTGATCGTCATAGATCACCCCCGTCTTGCCCGCCGCGATGAGCGCCGACGCCATCGCCATGCCGATCTGCTCCTGACCCTTGAGCAGGATCGGGTGGATGTTGGGGTCGTAAGGATCCCGGAACGGCGGCACGAAGATGCGCGCTCCGCTCCATCCCATCTGGTGCATGTCGTGCGTGAGCTGCGGCTTGTACTCGCGGTGTACGTCGATGGCCAGTCGCGTCTCCCGCTGCGTGAACATGAACCAGTCGCGGTTGTCGTCGTGCCCGGTATAGCGGTGGTACAGGTCCGGGTACATGCGCTCGAAGCTGGTGCCGCGTGTGTCGTACCAGTGATCGACCACGAGGATCTGGCCGTCGGGGTTCTGCGACGGGACGAGCAGCACGACCGTGTTGTCGAGGATCTCCCGGATCTCGGGCGACTCCTCCGTCGCCAGCCGGTGCGCGATGTCGATGATGGCCTGTCCGTTGCCCACTTCGTTCGAGTGGATCATGGCGTAGAGGAAATAGAAGGGCACCCCCTCGCGTGCCAGCGCCGCGGCGTCGGCCTCCGACAGCCCGCGGGGATCGGCGAGGCGGTGATTGATCTCGATCAGCCGGTCGAGCCGGCCCAGGTTCGCCTGCGAGCTGAAGGTGGCGAGGACGTACGGATTGCCGTTGGTCGTCGTGCCGCGCTGCTCGTAGGTGACGCGTTCCGAGCCGTCCGCCAGGTGGCGCAGGTACTCGAGCACCCGCGGGTAGCGGGCCAGCTCGCCGTCGGCGCCCATCTCGAAGCCGAAGAAATCCGACGGTGTGCTGATCGATTGTTGGGCCGCCGCGGGCGCGCTGAGCGCGAGGACGGCGACGACCGCCGCGAGGAAGCGTTGCGACATCATGCTCGACCTTTGCTTCGACGGCTTGCCGGGAACGGAACCGAGGCAGGATAACATGGGGTATCGGAGGTCGCCATGCACTGGACACCACGCAGGGGGAGCACGCCATGACGCGGTGCAGGCCGGGGTCCGCCGGGCCCGCGGCGTGGGCGCTCGCGCTACTTCTCGCCGCGCCGGCCGGCGCCCAGACGGATCGCGCGGAACGGCACCGGGTGCCCGCCGAGTTCATGAGCTACCTCGGCGCCGACTGGCTCGAGCGGGCGGAGCGCGTCGACGAGGAACAACCTGAGCGCGTGCTCGACGCGCTGGGGCTGCAGCCGGGCGACGTGGTGGCCGACGTGGGCTGCGGCTCCGGCTACTACGCGCGCCGGATGGCGCGCCGCGTTCAGCCCGGCGGCAAGGTGTACTGCGAAGACATCCAGCCCGAGATGCTCGACATCATGCGCCGGCGGGCGGAAGCGGAAGGGGTTGCCGGCATCGAGGCCGTGCAGGGCACGCCCACCGACCCCCGGCTCCCGCACGGCGCGCTCGACTGGATCATCATCGCCGACGTCTACCACGAGATGTCGCACCCCGAGCCGATGCTGGCCGGCATCCGCCGCGCGCTGTCGCCCACGGGGCAGGTCGCGCTGCTCGAGTACCGCGTGGAGGACGGCAGCGGCGATTGGATCAAGGCGGACCACGCGATGTCCGTGCGGCAGGTGCTGCTCGAGTGGCAGGCGGCCGGCTTCGAGCTGCTGGCGCTCTACGACTTCCTGCCCAGCCAGCACCTGTTCTTCTTCCGCGCCGCCGGGAGCCGGGCCGGGGAGGCCGTACTGGCCGACCACGACCTGTTCGCCGCGCGCGATGCCGGGCTGGTCGAGGTGGAAGCCCGCGGCGCAGGCGCCGCAGAGGTGACGCTGCGCATCCGCCGGACGGGCAGCGAACCGCTCGTCGTTACCTCGCCCGTGGCGACCTGGTTCACGGCCGATGGCGCCGGCGACATGGTGGCCCGGCGCGACGGCTGGGTCGTGCTCGCGGACGATGCATGGCGCGACTGGCGGTTGCGCGCCGTCGAGCGCCGTCCCGACGGCGCGCAACCGCCCGGTCCCGGTCAGGTGCTGGAAATCCGCCCGCCCGCGTCCATTCCGAGGCTCGAGGCGGTGCTCTACCAGGTCCAGGCAGGTACCTACACGGTGGCCGACTCGCCCACCCTCTATCCGCTGCGAACACGCGGCGTCGAGGAGGCCGCAGTCTGGATTGCCGGGGTCGACGCGGACTACGCGGCGCTCGAGCCGCTGCTGGCCGGAACGCGCGTGCCGCCCCGGTACGCCGTGGCTTTCGCGCTGATCTTCCTCGACCGGGCCGGCATCGACGTCACGCGGCGCCGGGTGTGGAACGACCGGGTGGAGATCTTCGAGGGGCTGCGCGACCAGGGGCTACGCGTCTGGTACGAGCTGCAGACGCGCGGCCACCGCTAGCCCCGCGCCGCGCCCGGCGTTGATCGATGCTCAGCGGGCGGCGGAGGCCGAACCGTTGCGCTCGAGCTCGCCCGTGTCCGTGAACAATGTGAGTGCCACGCCGTCCCAGCGGCCGTTGCCGGCCGGGCTGTCGTCCGCCTCGGCGCCGAGCGGCATCGTGCCGGTCAGCTCCGCCGAGCGCCGAAAGGTGCGCGTCAGGTAGTTGTGCACGCGCCCCGCGCGCGCTCTCGCTGCCAGGTACTGCTCCCCGGCGTTGCCCTCGGTGGCGTAGCCCTCGACCACGAGGGGGCTGTTGCGGGGGTACTGCAACAGCTCCCCCATTGCCTCCTCGAGGCGGCGCTCCGCCCCGGCACTCAGCTCGCCGGGATTGCCGGCCTCGAACAGCACGTCCGCGTCCAGCCAGATTCGGAGCGGCGTGTAGCGATCGTCGCGCAGCAGCACGCGGTACTCGTCCACGGTGAGCTCGTCGAGATTGTAGAAGCCGCGTTCCGCGAAGAAGCCGCGAAACAGCCAGTTGCGCTTCATGGCCTCGGTGTTCTCGGCCAGGTCCGCCATGGCGTTGCGCGCGTAGCTGACGGCGTCGCCGGCATCCACGAGGAGCTGCTGCGCCGCGCTGTCCGGCGCCTGCAGCCCGGTGACGAGCTCCTCGACGCGGTCAGCGCTCTGGCGCACCGCCTGCATCGTCGCCGCGGTCTCGCGCGCGATGCCCGCCATCTCCGTGTACAGCTCGTCGTCGGTGAGCAGCTTGCCGGCGGTCCCTTCGCCGGCCGCCACGCCGTCCATGAGCTCCTGCACATCCGTCATGACGCCGCGGGCCGCATCCATGAACAGCGCGCTGGTGGTGGTCACCTCGCGGACGTCGTTGCCGACGCCGTCGATGAGCGCGATCGTGCTCTCGATGGTCTCGCCGAGACCGGTGAACGTCTCGGAGACCTGCTCGCGCAGCGTGACGAACTCGGCCGCGACGGACCGGAACGTCTCACGCCCCTCCTCGATGAGGTCGGCCACCGCCACCGCGTCGGCGCCGGCCAGCCGGCCGCCATCAGGCACCTCGGGCGCCGATTCGCTGCCCGACCGGATCTGGATGAACACGGCACCCAACAGGCCGTCGGTGAGGATGGCCGCCACCGAGTCGGTGCGCACGAGCGGGTGCAGGTCCTCGCGTATCCGCATGCGGACCATGAACCGGCCGCCGGGGGCGCGCGGGATGACGATGCCGATGACCTCGCCCGCGGGCAGCCCGGCCAGGCGGACGTTGGTGCCGATCTGCACACCGCTGACGTTGCCGAAGTCGGCCTCCACCTCGAACTGCTCGGCGAACAGCAGCCGCCGGTCGCCGATCATGAACAGCCCGACGGCGAAAACCAGGAGCCCGCCGACCACGAACGTGCCTACCAGCGCCAGGCGTGGGGAACCCATCGTCAACCTCCGTCCCTGCCGTCCGTCCCGTATTCCGATGCGGGCCCTTGCGTGCCGGCGGCCGACGCCGGCGCCGTCAGCCGCCCGCTTCCGATTGCATGAAGCGCCGCACCAGCTCGTGCCCGCTGCGCTCGAGGTCGGTAGCGGTCCCGCGCGCCAGGACTCGACCCTGGTGCAGGAACAGCAACGTGTCGCCGATGCGCCGCGCGCTGGGAATGTTGTGCGTCACGACGATGAGCGTCGTGCCGCGCTCCTCCTTGACCTGCACCAGCAGGTCGTCGATCTCCACCGACGTCACCGGGTCGAGGCCGGCGCTCGGCTCGTCGACCAGCAGCACCGCCGGGTCGAGCGCCATGGCGCGCGCCAAGCCGGCGCGCTTGCGCATGCCGCCCGACAGCGCCGCCGGCATCAGCTCGACGGCGTGCCCGAGCCCGACGGCCGCCAGCTTCGCCTCGGCCCGCTCGCGAACCGCGTCGTCCTCGAGATCCGTGTGGCGGCGCAACGGAAACGCGACGTTCTCGCCGACCGTGATGGAGTCGAACAGCGCCGCGTTCTGGAACAGGAAGCCGATCTGCCGGCGCACGAGCGCCATGGCCGGGGGTGCGAGCCCCGTCATCTCCTCGCTGCCCACGAACACGCGGCCGGCGTCGGGTTGCAGCAGCCCGACGATGTGCCGCAGCAGCACACTCTTGCCGGTGCCGCTGCGACCCAGCACGACGGTCGCCTCGCCGCGCGGGATGGTGAGCGACACATCGTCGAGCACCCGGAACGCGCCGAACGCCTTCGAGACGCCTTCGAGCCGAATGGCCGCGGCGTCCGCCGCGCCCGAAACCATCAGGCGCTCTCCGGGAACATGAAGAAGATGAGCCGCACCAGCACTACGTTGGCCGTGATGAGCAGGATCGACGCGGCCACCACGCTGCGCGTCGCCGCCTGGCCGACGCCCTGCGTACCGCCTCGGGTGTGAACGCCGAGGTACGAGGCGGTGATGGCGATGATGAAGCCGAAGACCATCGTCTTGAGAGTGCCCGGCAGGTAGTCGGCGAACTGGACGACCGAGAAGGCCGAGCGGAAGTAGGTTCCGAACCCCATGCCCGAGATGGCCGTCTCCGCCGTCCAGCCGCCGATGATGCCGGTGAAGTTCATGACGGACGTCAGGATGGGCATCGCCAGCATGCAGGCGGCCACCCGGGTGACGACCAGGAACTTGAACGAGTCGACCGCCACCGCCTCGAGCGCATCGATCTGCTCGGTGACCTTCATGGCCCCCAGCTCGGCGCCGATGCCGGCGCCGACCCGCCCCGACACCAGCAGCCCGACCACGAGCGGGCCGGTCTCGCGTACCAGCGCCAGCATGAGCGCCGCCGGTACCAGGGCCTCGGCTCCGAAGCGCACGAGCGAAGCGCGCGTGTGCATCGACAGCACGATGCCGACCGCGAAGCCGGACACCGCGATGAGAGGCAGCGAGCGCCAACCGATCTCGTAGAGTTGGCGCGCGGTCTCCTTGAACTCGAAGGGCGGCCGGAACATCTCGCGCAGCGCCCGTCCCGCGAACACGACGGCGTGGCCCGCGTTGGCCAGGGGTGTCACGACGAACGTGCTCGCGAAACCCGGCATCTCGTCAGGTCCTCACCAACGCTCAGAAGATCCAGTACGCCGCCCCGACACTCAGGACCACCGCATTGGCGCGCAACCGGTGCGTTTCGACCGCCGTGTCGCTCGCAAAGGTCACGCTGGGCCGGACCAGCAGGTAGCCGCCGAACAGGTTGACGCCGAACCGCCGCGTCACGTCGTACCAGAGCGACGCGCCCGGGCGCCACACCCAACTGTTGCTCACCGCCACGGCCCGACCGACGCCGGCCACGCGGGTGTCGACGCCGAGACTGTTGAACGAGTAGCCCGTCACCAGCGACAAACCCGCGGACAGCCGGCCGCGGACGACGCCGTACTCGACGCCGGCCATCACGGGCCGGAGCTGTACGGCGGCGAGCCCCGGATGCCCGGCGGGACTGGTCTCGATCTCCGTGTCCGTCCAATTGAAGGCCACGGTCGGCCCGAGCCCGTTGCGGGGCCGCAGGCGCAGCAACGGCCCGATGCTCAGGGCCTGGGCCAGGCCATCACCCGAGGGGTTGGTGCGTCGCACCGCGATGCCGGCGCCGATGAGGCGTAACGGCCCTTCCTCGGGACGCGGCGCCAGCGCAGGCAGTGTCGGCTCGCCGCGCTCCACCGTCAGCTCGGGCTCGCCGACCTCGAGCGCCGACACCGCGCGTGCGACCCCCGCCACCCGGCGCGCAACCGCCAGGGCAAGTTCGATCTGGGCCTCGTCGGCCACGGTGCCGTGAAGCGTCACGACGCCGCCGCGGGCCTGCACGTCGATGGGCAGTGTGCCCAGCTCGAGGTCGTTGACCAGCGCCGTCTTGACGCGCACCGCTGTCTGCGCGTCGGCCACCGCGTTGCCCCGGGCCGACGGTCCGGAGCGCGCCGCACAACCGGCCGCGCCGGTGGCCAGGACCAGGACCAGCAGCAGCACCGCCGCGTCGGACCCGCCGCCGGCGCGGCGCCGCCAGCGGACACCCCGCGCAGTCAGGCAGCCGCACGCGCAACCGGCGAGCGAGGGCAAGGCGGTCACAGCACACACATGACAACGCGGCCGGCCGGCGGCACGCTCGGCGACGGCCGCCGCTGCTCGGCTCAGCGGTAGTCCGCGGCGTCCAGCGAGAACCGCACCACTTCCCGGTCGTTGCGCTGTATCACGTGGCGGTTGGCGAAGGCCGGATGCGACCAGTTGACCTGCCGGTCGAACAGACGCCGCGGCCCGTACCCGGCGCTGGACGTCGGCTCGAGGAGCATCGTGCGATCCAGCTCGACATACCCTTCGGGCGTAAAACGGGCCATGATCAGGTAGCCGTCGTCGTTGCTCACGAAGTAGCGCTCGCCGTGCCGCACCATATAGGCGGTGCCCCAGCGCGCCTGCGCCGTCATCTCGCCGCTCATCCAGAGCCGCTCGCCCGTACGGGCGTCGAGGCCGCGCAGCTCGCCGTAGCTCCCGACGCCGTAGATGTGCTCCCCGCTGATGATCGGCGTCGTCAGGAGCGCGTGCAGCCCGTCGGTCTCGCCCGGCATCTCGCTGCGGCTGCCGCCCTTCCACATCATCGTGGCGCCCGGCCGGTCGGTATCGAGCCGCATCATCAGCGACCCGTTGTAGAACTGGCTCACCAGCAGGTAGTTGCCGTCCCGGACGGGCGTGGCGACGCTGATGCCCATGCTCACTTCCCAGGGCTCTTCCCAGTACACCTCGCCCGTCGCCGGGTCGAGCGACGCCAGCGCCCCCGGGTGCCAGACGATGAGCTGGCGGACGCCGCCGGCTTCATAGATGACGGGCTGGCCGTAGCCCATCTCGCCCACCACGTCGAGCGCGCGCCACAGTTCCTCGCCGGTGCGCTTGTCGAAGGCCACCACCAGCGCGTCCGGCTCGCCGCCGACAAGGGCAATCAGCCGCTCGCCGTCGACCAGCGGCGCACTCGACACGCCCCACGTAGCCACGCTCGTGTCATATTCCTCGATGTAGTCCCGCGTCCAGACGAGCTGGCCCGTGTCGACGTCGACGCAGCGCAGCACGCCGGTCGCACCCACCACGTACACCCGGTCGCCGTCCACCGTCGGCGTCGCGCGCGGACCGATGGCATAGGACGCCTGCAACATGCGGTACGTCGTGGACCACTCCTGCGTCCAGAGCTCCGCGCCGGTATCTTCGTCGAGAGCCACCAGACGCTCGGTCCCGTCCAGCGTGCGCGACGCCGGATCCTCCTGCCAGTCGAGAACGAACACCCGGCCGTCTGCCACCGCCGGTCCAGCGAAGCCGGAGCGCACCGGTGTGCGCCAAGTCACCTCGAGGCCATCCTCCGGAAAACGGTCGACGATGCCGGTCTCGTGCCACACCGCCGACCGGCCCGCGCCGCGCCATTCCGGCCAGTCCTCGGCACTCACCGCCGGTACCCCCGAGACAACCGCCGCGATGACGAACGCGACGACTACCAGCCCGCTGCGGACGGACCACTGCATCATCTCCGTGCTCTCCTCTCCCCTGCGTTTCCGGTCAGCCCGGCAACCAGAGCATTCTAACTTCAGACGGGCCTGCGCCTCGAACCCTCGCGCGTCCGCTTGCGGGGCCCCCTGCACCTCGGCGTGTCGGCACGGCTCTGCGTCGCAGACTCCTGGTCCGTCCGGGCCGGCTTCACCGTCACCTCTCCAGGTGCTGCTCCAGTGCCGCCAGCGCGTCCCGGTAGGCCTCCTGCACCCACGCGGGATCCCAGAACCACACGCCGATACCCCGGTACTCCTCGTGCTGCGTCACGCGCGTGCCACCATCCACCGGCTCGAGGCGCCAGGTATGGTCGAAGGTAAGCACGCCGCGCATCCCGCCGAACTGGTTGATCTCCCGCTCGCCGACGAGCCGTCTCACGACGGGCTCCACCGGCGTCGTGCCGCCATCGCTCGTCTGCATCGCGTAGCGAACGGTGCCTCCCTCCTCGAAACGGCCCTCGGCGCTCACGAAGATCGGGTTCCATTCCCCGTACCGGCCGGTATCCATCAGCGCCGTCCAGATCGCCCCGGCGGAATGGGGTATCACCCGCTCGGCGTGCACTGCCTTGGCGCCGGTCAGCGCCAGCACGACGAGCACTGTGACCACGACGAGCGCCCCGACCACCCACTTCGACGGCAGCATCAGTCAGCCTCCACAGTCGAGCAGCAGAAGGAACCCGGCGGCAGATCCAGCAGGCCGCCCGGCGCGTTTACCTCGATGCTGCTCCTCATCAGAACACCGCCACCGGGTTGATCGGCGAACCCGTGCCGCGGGGGACGCGCACGGGCGCCGCCACTAGCAGGAACTCCCACCGGTTCAGGCGCGCGGCCGTTGCGGCGGCCGCCTCGAGGTCGAGGTTGTCGAAGAGGTTCATCCCGCGCGCGACGAGGGCGAATTTGTGGACCGGAATCCAGCACATTGTGGGGGACGGGTCGTAGTGCGTGCAGCCGGGCACCCGGCCGACTTCCGACGCCGTGTCGCTGCCGAGCAACGCGACGTCGCGCTCGGCGAGGAACGGCACGAACGAAGCGTCGAAGCCCGATCCGCCCCCCGGCCCGACCGCGGCGCGCCGGGCCCAGCGGCCCGTGCGCAGGAAGACGGCGTCGCCCGGCCCGACCGTGACACCGGCCTGCCGCTCCCAGGCCTCGATGTCCTCACGGTAGACGTGCGTCCCCGGCTCGAGATAGGGGACGCCCCGGAGGCGTGGGATGTCCAGCAGCACGGCCCGTGTGACGATGCCGTCCGCGAGTGCGTCGATGCCCATCTTCGAGCAGCCCTCCGGGGTGGCGCTCTGGTAGGGCACGCCGTTGTAGAACCGGCCTTCGTAAGCCACGTGGCACAGCGCGTCGAGATGCGTGAACGTACCGCCGTGGAAGTCGATGTCGATGCGGTCGCGGGTCACCTGCCGCTCCGGAAAGATGCCCATGTCGAGCACGTACGGGGACGGGGCGTCGGCGGCGCGTTCCGTGATCAGGTCGTGGGCCAGCGATACGGCGGTTCCCTCCGAGACGAGCGCCGCGGCCGCGCGCCGCTTCGCCGGCGTGATCGTGTTCAGGGCGCCCAACTGATCGTCGGCGCCCCAGCGCCCCCAGTTCGACAGCTCCTCCATCCAGCGCTCGAGCTCGGCCCTGGTCGTCCGCGCCATGCCTGGTGCGGGACCCTGCGCCTGCGGCGCCAGAGCCCCCAGGCCGAGCACGAACAGGATCACCATTGCCCACCTGCCGGCGGCTTCAATCCGCTGCATCGTCTGCCTCCCTGTCATCCGGCGGACGGTCCGTCCGTCCCCCGCAGCCACTCGTCCAGCTTCGACCAGCGTCGGCGTCCCGCGACGTTCCGCACCGCGATGGCGACAGCCTTCTTCTGCCCGACGAGCACGACCAGCCGCTTGCCCCGGGTCACCCCGGTGTAGAGAAGGTTCCGCCGCAGCATCGCGTAGTGCTGGGTCAGCACCGGGATGACCACGGCGGGATACTCCGACCCCTGGCTCTTGTGCACGGTCGCGGCGTAGGCGGGCACCAGCGTGTCCAGTTCGCCCAGGCCGTAGACGTGGTCGCGCCCGTCGAACCGCGCGGTCAGCTCCCCGGCCTCGGGGTCAACGTCGACAACCCGGCCGATGTCGCCGTTGTAGACCTCCTTGTCGTAGTCGTTCTCGATCTGCATCACCTTGTCGCCCGGGGCGAAGGTCCAGCCGAAGCGTTCGACCCTGCGCTCGCCGGCCGGGTTGAGAGCGGCCTGCAGCTCGATGTTGAGTGAGCGGGCGCCGGCGCCGCCCCGGTTCATGGGACACAGGACCTGGATGTCGCGGATGGCGTCGAAGCCGAAGTGTCTCGGAATCCGGGTCGTCACGAGGTCGACGATCCGCGCGGCGGCAGTCTCGGGGTCTTCGACCGGAACGAAGTAGAAGTCGCTGTCGCCGTCCGGTCGGCCCAGGTCAGGGATGATGCCGCGGTTGATCCCGTGTGCGCTGGTGACGATCCGGCTCCGGGCCGCCTGGCGGAAGACTTCGGTGAGCCGCACTACCGGCACGGCGCCGGAGGCGATGACGTCTGCCAGTACCTGGCCCGGTCCCACCGAGGGCAGCTGATCGACGTCGCCCACGATGAGCACGGCCGCCTCGTCGGGCACCGCCCCCAGCAGCGCGCGCATCAGCGGCACATCCACCATCGAGGCTTCGTCGACGACCAACAGGCCGCAGTCGAGCGGATTGTCGGCATTGCGCCTGAAGCCGCCGGCCCGCGGATCGAACTCGAGCAGCCGGTGGATGGTGCGGGCCTCCAACCCGGTGGCCTCGCTCATCCGCCGGGCAGCCCGGCCGGTCGGCGCACACAGCGCGAGCCGGACGCCCTTGGCGGCCAGGACGCGCAGGATGGCGTCGACGATGGTCGTCTTGCCCACGCCCGGCCCGCCGGTGATGACGACGGCCTTGGACGTGAGCGCCAGCCGCACCGCCTCCGCCTGACCCGGCGCCAGCGACAGGCCGGTCTTGCTCGCCACCCAGGGCAATGCCCTGTCCGCGTCGATGCCGGGCCATGGAAGCCGGCCGGCCGCGATGCGCAGCAGCCGCTCGGCGATGGCCTGCTCGGCCCGGTACAACGCTCCGAGGAACACGCAGGGAGTGTCTGCTGCGGTGTCCGCGACGACCGAGCCCTCGGCGAGCTCCAGCTCCAGCGCGGTCCGGATCACCTGGTCGGGCACATCGAGCAGCCGGGCCGCCAGCGGCCCGAGCTCTGCGGCGGGCAAACCGCAGTGGCCCTCGTCAAGCGCCTCGGTCAGCGCGTAGCCGATGCCGGCGCGCACCCGGATGAGCGCCGTCTTCGTGATTCCCAGCTCCATCGCGATCGCATCGGCCGTCTTGAACCCGATGCCGCGGATGTCGCGCGCCAGACGGTACGGGTTCTCCGTCATGACCTCGACCGCGTCGGCGCCGTAGGTCTTGAAGATGCGCACCGCCCGCGCCGTGCCCACGCCGTGGCTGTGCAGGAAGACCATGATCTCGCGCACGACCTTCTGCTCGGCCCAGGCATCGGTAATGCGCCCGGCCCGCACCCGGCCTATGCCACTCACCTCGCGCAGCCGCGCGGGGACCGTCTCGATGACGTCGAACACATCCGCGCCGAACGCCCGGACCAGCTTGCGCGCGTAGACCGGCCCGATGCCCCGGATCATGCCCGAGCCCAGGTACTTTTCGATGCCCTCGGTGGACGACGGTGCCGAGCTGCGCAGGAAGTGTGCCCTGAACTGCTGGCCGTGCGTGCGGTCGTGGACCCACTCGCCAGTAGCCGTGATCCACTCTCCGGCCGCCACCGTGGCGGCATGCCCCACCAGCGTGGCCAGTTCGCGATGGCCGCGCGCCTTGACCCTCAGGACGCAGAAGCCGTTTTCGGGGTTGTGGAAGGTGACGCGTTCGACCGGACCGGCCAGTACTTCCCGGTCGCTCGACCCCGGCTGCCGTTCGTTCCGAGGTGGTGCGGCAATCGGCAAGCTGTCAGATGGAAGAAATGGCGAGCACCGCCACCCGGCTACTCGACGTTGAACGTAACGTCGCGGTGGGTCTTCAAGCCTCCGTCGTGGGCGAGGCAGCGCAGGACGTACGTTCCCGGCTCCGTGAAGGTCGCCGTCGCCACCCACGTGTCGTCCGCGGGCAGCGGCGGCGTCTCCCAGCCCGCCCCCCAGGGCGAATTGGAGTTGGGACGGGTATCCTCCCAGACCTTGATCTGCGGCGGATCGAAGACCACCTCGGCGGCGCCCCGGTAGACGAACCACGACAGCCGCAGGCCGGCGGCCGCCGTAACGATGACGTTGGACGGCCGCGACACATCCAGCGGCGGCCGGGGCCGCGGTGCCGGCCGGCCGTCGTCGGTGGCGAACGCGGTCAGGGTAACCGGAACGCCCACCTGCGCGGTGCGCGTGGCCGGACCTTCCACCCGCACCTCCGGGGCGACGTTGGGAAGCTGCAGGTCGCTGACGGCGAGGCCATGGTTGCGCTGGATGACCGCCTCGTTGAGGAAGTAGTCGGGATGCAGCGTGCCGTACGCCCGGTACGTCTTGCCGTTCGGGCTGGCCACCGTCCAAACGACCTCGTTCTCCCCGAAGTCGGCTGGTACACGAACCCGAAACAGGAAGCGGTTGCGGCGCGGCAGGAACCAGGTAGGCTGCCCCTGGTCCGGACCGCCCGGCTCGATGTGGTTGTCGGGCCCGATCGGGACGTGCAGCTCCTCTTCCCAGTTGCGGTTCATCGTGCCGAACACGAGGCTGAACGACCCGTCGGCATTGCGTTCCCAACCCTCGTAGGCCGGCACGACCTCCTGCCCGGACGCGCTGTGCTGCTGGGCGCTGCCGGCCTGTGCGAACAGCGCGCACGCCAGCACCGCCGCCGCCGTCCACCTCACTGCTGCCCGCCGACCCCCTCCGCCGGCTCGTCGCCGAGCGCACCGCACAGCGGGCAGCCGACGACGCGTGCGCCGGGGTGCAGGTCGAGCATCTGCCGCCGGCTGGCCAGTTCGTCCTGGAACTGCTCGTCCGTCAAATAGGCGCCACGCATGATGTTGATGAACATCTGGTCAACCGAGCGTTGGCCACCGCCTGACCAGTTGCGCGGATCGATCACGTTCGGATTCGACGGCGAGTTGTTGAAGTAGCCGGTCAGCTTCAGGATGGTGCCCTTCGGCAGCAGCGGCGCCGCGTCATCCTCGTAGTTGTACACCCGCACCCAACTGTGGTCGTACCCCGCGCAGTTGAGCGTTTCCACGGCAGTGCCGTAGATGGCCTCGAGGCACATGCGCACCCCGGGCGCGTGGAGGTGCGGCTCGAAGACGCCCATCTTCAGGTGTTGCGGCAGCGTGAAGTACGCCTCCATCGTCTGGTCGGGGTCCATCGGCTCGATGTCCAGGTCGACGCCGTTGCCGAACGCGATGCTGCGCATCACGAGCGTCGGCTCGTAGCCGCGCGGGTGAAACTTGAAGCCGATGTCCAGGCGGGCGCGGGTGTGGGCGCCGTTGGCGTGCAGGTGGACGTTGTCGAAGCGCAGCCGGGAACCGGCCTCGAGCAGCTTGCCCGCTTCTTCGTTGAAGTAGTCGGCGTTGCGCCCCACCTCGTGAGCCGGCCAGCCGCCCGATCGCGGCACATCGCTTTCCCATCCGCCGTCGGGCGCGACCACATCCATGATGGCGTGATGGAAGACGAACAGCCCGCCGACGGTCTTGCGCGCGGGACCCTCGCGCGACTCCGTTCGTTCCTTGTACTCGATGGCGGCGACGTAGCGATCCTCCGTCAGCCCGCTGTCGAACTCACCGATGGAGCCCCACCAGTCCGGCGCCTCGCCCGGCACCTCGACCGAGGAGGTGGACACAATCAGATCCGGCGCGCCGATCTCCCATTCGTTGACTCCGAGGAACTCGATCGGCGGCGGCAGGTCGGCCGGATTCCCTTCGGGGGCGCCGTTGTCCGCCCACGCTGCCAACAGCCGGATCTCTTCGTCCGACAGCGACGGATCATCCTTGAACGCCTGGATGCCGATGTCCTTCTCGATGAACCAGGGCGGCATCACGCCTGGCTTGTCACGCAGGCCGGTGCGGTTCTTGATGGCCCTGGCCCACGGCCGCACCTCGTCGTAGGTCAGCAGCGACATCGGCGCCAGCGCGTCCGGCCGGTGGCACTTCTGGCAGCTCCGCTGCAGGATGGGAGCGATATCCCGGCTGAAGGTTACCTCGTCTCCGGCTGCGGCCCGTGCGGCCAACGGCGCGGGAACCGCCGCCACGGCCACCACGGCCGCCAACGGCATACACCAGACTGCCGGTTGAAAACGCGGATTGCGTGTCGTCTTCATCACCTGTTCTCCCCGGTCCACCAGCCCCTGCACCAGAATCTCAAGGCGGAGTCTACCCCAACCCCTCGCACGTCTCGGCAATTACCAGATCGACGACGGCCCGCAATGCCTCTGCCTGCGTGTCGCCCTCCAGCCGGCGCAGCCGAAAATGGTCGAGCTGGCGGTCGGCGCCGCTGCCTTCGCGAATGATGGTCAGCGCGTGGCCGAGTTCGCGTTCGCAGCCGAGCGCGTGCGCATCCTCCGCCAGGTCCTCCACCAGCCGCGTGGCGTAGTCCGCAATGTCCACGCGGCCCTCGCCGCCGGACATGTCGCCGAGGAACGCCAGCACGCCGTGGCGCTGGGCGAGCCAGCGGTTCTCCGCAATGATCTCGGTCAACGGATCGGGAGGCAACCGTCCCGCAGCGTCGAGGCGCAACAGGCGCCGGACGAGCGCGGCATAGAGCGCCACGATGCCCGCCAAATCGTCGAGGCGCGTGCAGACGTCGCAGATCCGCATCTCGACCGTCGGAAAGTGCTCGGAAGGGCGGACATCCCACCAGAGCTCGCTGCCGCTCCGGATGAAGTGCATGCGCCGGTAGGTCGTGAGGAGACGGTCGTACTCGGCCCATGACGCCAGCGGGCCCGGCAGGCTCGTGCGAGGCAGCACGCCCATGATGTTCAGGCGGTAGGACTTGAAGCCTGTCTCGCGTCCGTCATGGAACGGCGACGACGTCGACAGCGCATGCAACAACGGCAGGTGCCGCCGCAGCGCCGTCATGACCCTGATACGCGCATCGGGGTCGCCGAAGCCGGCGTGAATGTGCATGCCCCCGATGAGCTGCTGCCTTACGCTTTCCTGAAAGGTGACGAGGAATTGCTGGTAACGTTCCCGAGGCGTAATTAGTTGGGACGCCCACTTGGCAAAGGGGTGGGTCGACGCCGCCAACACCCTCAATCCGTGCTTCGTGGCAGCCTCGATCACCAGACGGCGGGTTTCCCGCACCGCCTCGCACACCTCGGTCACCGACCCGCACACCCTGGTGCTGGTCTCGATCTGCGACCGCAATACCTCATGCGAGACCGTGTGCGGGCCGCGGTCCCGTTCGCATGCCTCGAAGATGCCCGGATCCGGATCGGGCTCCAAGTCGCGCGTGTCAGGATCGACGAGGAAGAACTCCTCCTCGACTCCGAGCGTGATGTCGAGAGTGGACCCACGAACGGTCATCCCGGCACCGCCCGCGGAGGACGACCCGGGGGATCGAGTCCCTGGCCTGGGCGAGGCAGGCCCCCGACAGGTCCTGGTGGAAGAGCCCCGGGCGCGGAATCGGACGACATCGAGCGACCGCCGCGCGGCGGCATCCGCGAGCGGGACGTCGACCGGCTCAGGTGCGCCATTCGCCCTCGTCGGCGTCCCCGCTCCGGTCCGGCGGTGTCCCGGGCGGGATCAACACTTACGCAGTTACGTAAAGCGAGTGGCGGAGAGGGTGGGATTCGAACCCACGTGCCGGTTTCCCGACAAGACGCTTTCGAGGCGCCCCCGTTACGACCACTTCGGTACCTCTCCGCGAACGAATACGACCGTGACCGCTACCAGCCCGTGCCGGCGACCTCTTCGCGGCAGCCGCCCGCCGCGCGGCGGCGGCGGAAGAACGCCTGCATGCGCTCGCGACACTCGGCTTCCAGCACACCACCGACGATGTCCACCCGGTGGTTGAGGGCCGGATGGTCGAGTACACGCATCAGCGACCGGACGGCCCCGGCGCGCGGCTCGGCCGCGCCGTAGACCAGCGTGGCGATCCGCGCGTGGACGAGCGCGCCGGCACACATCAAACAGGGCTCCACCGTGACGTACAACGTGGCGCCGGTCAGGCGATAGTTGCCCACCGCGCGCGCTGCGGCGCGCAGGGCGACGATTTCGGCATGCGCCGTCGGGTCTCCCGAGCGGATCGGCTGATTGAATCCCGCGCCAATCGGGCGGCCGTCGCGCACGACGACGGCCCCGACGGGAACCTCCCCGGCGGCGAGCCCCCGGCGGGCTTCGCCGCAGGCTGCCTGCATCCAGTGCTCGTGCGCATTGCCAATCCCCATCGTATCACCGTGGCGGCGGCTCCCGTCACCGGGTCCGTCGTGGGGCAGACTGCGCGCTACTGCCCGGGCGTGTCGTCGATCCAGATGCGGACGCGGCGGATCGTCGACTCGGTGATCTGGACGACCTCGCCGGGCAGCGCGCTCAGCGCGGCGAGCCCGGCGGCGATGTCCAGCGCGTCTTCGGCGCCGGACAGCAGGGCCTCCGCGACCGCGGCGGGAACCTCGCCCCGGGCGGCGCGGTCGCCGTCCTCGACGTGCAGCTCGAGCCGCCCGCCGCTGCGCGCCACGCGGACCAGGGCGCCCTCGTACTCGGCGCTGACGGGCTCGCCCTCCCCGGCTGCCTGGAGCTGATGCCACACGGTGCGCATGGCGCGCAGCGGCGGCAGGTACTCGTCGCCCAGCCGCAACTGGCCGTTCTCGATAACCGTTCCCTGCGCCTGCGCCATCTGCAGCAGCGCCCCGACAGCCGCGACGGGCAGGTGCAGGCCGCCGTCCTCGCCGCCCGCGTTCTCAATCTGCACGTGCAGCCACAGCGGCGCCGGGCCGGCCTGGCCCGCCGGCGCAGCGGCCGGCAGGGCGGCCAGCACGACTGACAGCAGGGCAGCGGTGAGCGACCGGGTGGCAGGCGTGTCGGTACGCATGGAACAGCAGCTCCGTCGGTTGCCCGGCACCAGGTGTCCGCCGTCAGTCGTCGAGGGCGAACGTGAAGATCGCGTTACCAGCGGCAATCGTTACCTGCTGCCGGCCTCCCGCCAGGTAGGTGATCGGCGCGGCGATGATCTCGTCGCCCAGCCTCTTGTGCCACAGGTCCGCGCCGGTCTCGGCGTCGAGCGCGATGAAGTTGCCGGTCACGGTGCCGGCGAACACGAGCCGGCCGGCGGTTGCCATGACTCCCGACATCGACTTGGGCTGCACACGGTGCTCCCAGACGACGCGCGCGGTCTGGGGGTCGATGGCTCGCACGGCGCTGACATAGGTGTCGACGGGCTCGTCGCGCGAGTAGCCGCCGCCGACGAAGAGCTTGCCCGGCTCGTAGTCCGCGTCGGCCGAGTAGAACGTGGCGCCTCCGTCGTACGCCATCGTGTAGAAGAGGCCGGTGTCGGGGCTGAACGACGGCGACCACCAGTTGGAGGCACCGTTGACTTCCGGATAGACGAACCGGCCCTCGGGGGTCGGCTCCATGTCGGGCACGCGGATGGGCCGCCCGCTGTCGTCGATGCCCTGCGCCCACGTCTGCGTGGCGTACTCCCGCGCGAGCAGGAAGCGGCCCGTCGCACGGTCGAGGACGTAGAAAAAGCCGTTGCGGTTGGCGAACAGCATCAGCTTCTGCACGCTGCCGCCGATCTCCAGGTCCACCAGCACGGGGACCTGGCACGCGTCCCAGTCGTGGACGTCGTGGGGCGTGAACTGGAAGTGCCACTCGATGGTGCCGGTGTCGGCATCGATCGCGATGACACTGTCCGAGTACAGGTTGTCGCCCGCGCGGGTCGCGCCGTTCCAGTCGGGCCCAGGGTTGCCCACGCCCCAGTAGATGAGGTCGAGGTCCGGGTCGTAGGACCCGGTCATCCAGGTCGATGCACCACCGGTCTTCCAGGAATCGCCGTCCCAGGTCTCGTTGCCCGGCTCGCCTGGCGCCGGGATCGTGTAGGCGCGCCAGCGGCGCTCGCCCGTCGCGGCGTCATAGGCGTCCACCCAGCCGCGGATGCCGTACTCACCGCCCCCGGTGCCGGTCACCACCATGTCCTTCACGACGAGGGGTGCCGCCGTCATGCTGTAGCCGGCCAGGTTGTCGGCAATCTGACGGTCCCACAGTTTCGCGCCGGTCGCGGCGTCGAGGGCGACGAGGCGCGCGTCGAGCGTGGTCATGTACAGCCGGTCGCCGAGCATGGCCACACCGCGGCTCTGCTTGCTGCAACACAGCGTCAACGTGTCCGCCAAGTCGTGCTGGTAGGTCCAGAACACCTGGCCGGTCGCCGCGTCGAGCGCGTACACCTCGTTGTCGGGCGTGGTCAGGTACATGATGCCGTCGAAGACGAGGGGCGAGGTCTGCACCTGCCCGAGAGTCGGCAGTTGGCGCACCCAGGCCAGCTCGAGGCGGTCGACGTTGCCGCGGTCGATCTCGTCCAGGCGGCTGAACCGCTGGCTGTCGTACTGACCGGAGTACATCAGCCAGTTGCCGGGATCTTCTCCGGCCCGTACGAGATGGTCGTAGGTCACCCGGCCCTCCTGGGCGGCCGCTCCGGCCGCGAGGGCGGTCACGATGAACAATCCGGTGCAGACAGGTCGCATGGTCGGCTTCATCTCCGTCGCAGGGAGGACAGGTATGCCACGAGGTCGTCGACTTCGTGGTCCGCGAGACGGCCGGCGAAGCTCGGCATGAGCGACGCGGTGGGCCGCTCGATGGCCTGCAGGTCGGCCTTGGGAAACGCGCGCAGCCGTCCGGCAGTGTCCAGGAGCAGGATCGTGTACGTATCCTCGTTCCGCAGGACGCCCTGGGTAACGGCGCCCCCGCTGTCGGTGACGCGCACCTGGCGGTAGTCTTCCTCGATGTCGTCCGCCGGATCGACGAGCGACGCGCGCAGGTGCGCCGGGGCCCGGCTCCAGCCGATGGCGCTGAGGTCCGGACCCAGACGCCCGCCGTCGCCGTCGACGAAGTGGCAGCGACCGCAGTCATGGCGCACGTACAGCTCGCGGCCGTGGGTCGGGTCGCCGGTGGTGGCCGCCTCCGCGGGCCGCGCGAGCGACCGCACGTAGGCGACGATCTGCCACATCTCCTTGTCGGAAAGGCGGATCGAGGGCATCCCCGTGCCGGGAATGCCGTTGAGGATGTTCATGAAGACGGCACGGTCGGTGTTGCCGTGGCGATAGACGTTGCGGGTGAGGTCGGGACCCCGGTCGCCGCCGCCGTCGGCCCCGTGGCAGCTCGCGCAGCGCGACTCGAAGTGGGCCTGCCCGGCAGCCACGTCCTCGGCGCTGGCGAAGGGGTTGGTCTCCACGCCGCGCTGGGCGTCTATCGACCCGAGCGGGCGCTGCGCGGCGGCCGGGGCGAGGCCGGCGAGCAGCATGGCCCATACGAGCGCGAGGCGGATGGATGTGGTCGGCATGTGTAGCGTCATGAGCAGGGAAAAAAGCCGCAGCAGCCTACATTATCGTGCGGGACATCATCGTGCGGGACCGTTGCGGCCGTCACCGGGCGGGGCCTATCGGTCCCGGGTCCGGCCGCTCCGTAGTGCCCAGATCGAATCCCCTCGCCTTCCAGTCGTTCAGCGCACAGAATTCACCAGCATTGTAGCCCTGCGATCTGAAGAGCTCCGCAGCCCGGGAGCCCCGGCCTCCGGCGTTTCAAAAGAAGACGAGGCGCACGTCCTTCGGGATGTCGGGCATCCGCCCCTCGAGCTCGCCGACCGGGATGTGGACGGCGCCGGGAATCGAGCCACTCTCGACCTCCCAGTCCTCGCGCACGTCGATCAGCAGCACGTCGGCACCAGCGTCGAGCTGTCGCTTCAGCTCGTCGACCTCCATCCGCTCCGACTGCGCCGCGACGGTCGCCGCGAGCGCGAAGCCGAGCACAGCCAGCGCGGCCGTTGCACGATGCCGTAACGGGTGCAGCGTCATCACAGGCCTCCTCACGGGCGACCACAGCGCGCCCGCAGGGTCAATCATGTGCGAAACCAGGGGTCGCGCGCCAGTCGAACCGCCTGCCCCCGTCGCAGGCAGCCTCCTTCATTCCGGTTGACGTACTCGCGGAATCGTGTCGAGCGCACCCGCGGCGACCCGGCGCGGCTCCCCGGCTGCAGTCGACGAATCGCTGTCGCCCGACGCGCCGGTGCGCATCGAGGTCGCCATGCCGCGGGCGCTCTTCGACCGGCTGACGAGCCACGACGAGACACCCCGCTGCCGCTACGACGAGCGTGTCGGCATGGCCGCGTTCGTTGCCGAACCCGGACTGGCGCACGAGGGTCCGGCCCGCGGCGGAGCGCGCCGTGCTACTCCAGCGCCGCGGGACCGGCGGCGACCGGCAGGGCGTCGAGTCCGCGCAGCACGATACTGCGGCGGAATGCGGGGCGGTCGGAGAGCAGGCGCAGCCCGGGGTAGCGTTCCAGCAGCACCTCGAGCGCAACGCGGCCCTCCAGGCGTGCAAGCGGGGCGCCAAGGCAGTAGTGGATGCCGCGGCCGAACGCCACGTGGTTGACCTCGCCGCGGCGCACGTCGAGCCGGTCGGGGTCGTCGAACGCGGCCGGGTCGTGGTTGGCCGCCCCGTTCAGCAGCACCGCGTTGTCGCCGCGCCGCAGCGGAAAGCCGTTCACCTCGCAGTCCTCCAGCACCAGCCGCAGCGTCGCCTGCACCGGCGAGTCGAAGCGCAGCAGCTCTTCGACGGCCGGCGGGATCAGGCCCGGGTCGTCGCGCAGGGCGCGCAGCTGGTCGGGGTGCCGCAGCAGCGCGAGCACGCCGTTGCCGATGAGGTTGGTGGTGGTCTCGTTGCCGGCCACCAGCAGCAACCGCAGCATGGCGAGCAACTCCCGCTCGGTCAGCCGGTCGCCCGCCTCCTCGACGTGGACCAGCGCACTGATGATGTCGTCGCGCGGCTCGACGCGCCGGTGCGCGATGATCGTCCGGAAGCAGGCATCGAGCGACCGGCCAGCCTCCTGCGCGACCTGCAGCTCGCGGCCGCTGATCGTCGGCTCGAGGATCCGGGCGCGCTGGTTCGACCAGGCCTTGAACTGCGCCCGGTCGTTCGGCGGCACGCCAAGCATCTCGGCGATGACCATCACCGGCAGCGGGTTCGCCAGGACCTCCATCAGGTCGAAGCCGGCCGCATCGTCGGCGGCGTCGAGCAGCGCGCCCGCCATGCCGCGGATGCGTCCCTCGAGCGCCGCAACCGCCCGTGGCGTGAAGGCCTTGTTGACGAGCGACCGCAGCCGCGTGTGATCCGGCGGGTCCACGAACAGGATGGTCGGTTCGGGCAGCGGCAGCGACCGGCGCCGGCGGCGCAGCCGCGGGTCGCGCTTGCGCTGATCGTTGGAGAAGCGGCGGAGGTCGCGCAGGATGACGTCCACGTCGGCGTGGCGGCTGAACACCCAGGCGTCCAGCAACCGGCTGCGATGCACGGGGTCCCGCGCCCGCAGCTCGGCATAGAGCGGGTACGGGTTGCGCGCCATGCGCGGCGAAAGCGGGTTGTAAACGACGCCGCTGCGCCAGCGCTCCGGCACCAGCAGGGCGCCGACGACCGCCCTCTGCAGGGCCTGCCTCAGCAACGTCGTCAAGGCCCTCGTCCCGCCGCGCCCTGGGCAGCCACGCCCGCGGCCGCCGCCTCAGCCGCCGACCCGGACGAACTTCTGGTTGCGCCGCCCACCCGCGGTCTCGGCCAGGTACAGGTCGCCGTGCGAATCGACCACGATGGTGTGGACGAAAGTGAACTCGCCCGCCATGTGTCCCGAGCGGCCGAAGCTGCCCACGATGTCGCCGCTCTCGCGCTCCAGGATCCAGACCCGATTGCTCCCCAGGTCGACCACGAACAGGTGCCGCTGCCCGGCGTCGCGCGACAGCTCGATGTCGGTGGCGCGCAGCGTCGCCTCCCCGTACGCCGGCGGATCGATGGGGATCGTCCGCACCAGGTTGCCTTCGCGGTCGAACACCTGCACGCGGTTCTGGCCGCGGTCGCAGGCGTAGACCAGCCCGTCGTTGCCCAGCACGACGCAGTGCGGGTGCCCCCCGCCCGTGGCCACGAACTGCCCGGCGCCGCTGCCGGCCGAGCCCCACTGCCGCAGGTAGTTGCCCTCGGCGTCGAAGACCACGATGCGGTGGTTGCCGTAGCCGTCGGCCACGTAGACCGAGCCGCGCTCGCCGGTGACGGGATCGGGCTCGGGGTCGACCGCGATGTCGGCCGGGGCGTTCAGCAGGGTCTCGCTCATGTTGTAGCCGGGCTCGCCGCACGACGGGTAGGGCGCGTTCGGGCGCAGTGTCGGCGGGCCGTCGCATACCCCCTTGGTCCCGATCTGCAGCAGCATCTCGGAGCCGTCGTTCGACCACTTCTGGACCACGCCGTCGGAGTTGCCGGCAATCCAGATGTTGTCCATGTAGTCGACGAAGCAGCCGTGGATACCGTGCGGCAGGACCGCGGCCGCGCCGGCGGCGGTCAGCGTCGGGTCGCCCCAACTGTCGGCGACGTTCCCCTCGCGGTCGTAGATGACCACGGGCGGCGACGGGACTGACTGATCGCCTTCCTGGCTCAGCAGGCCGCCGGGCAGGAAGCCGCGGTTGACGGTGACGATGCGGTCGCGCGAGTCGACGCAGCTCGCCCCGACCATGCCGGTGACCCACAGCCGCTCCAGGCCGTTCTCGTCGGTGACGACGGGCAGCGGCTTGGGCCAGAACGGATCGACCCGGTAGCTGGGCGCCGCGTCCTGCACAGGCGGCACCGCGAACGCGAGCACGCCACCGACCAGGACCATGAGCAGACCGACCACGACGCGTGCAGATGGCTTTCTGGGCATAACGGCGCTATCTTACTCCTGCGCAATCCGCGGCAAAAGTTGCGGCTGAACGCGGGATTGGCCACGATCTCGCAGCCGACCGCACGGCGCGCAGAGTCGTCTCAGGAGGGTCACGTGACAAAGCCGGCCGGCGCCTGCGGCGCCCTGCTCGTCGGTGTCATCGGTGCCATCAGTACCATCAGCGTCCCCGGCGGCGACGCGCTCGCACAGACGCAGCGCATCGCCAGCCCGCCCGGACGCTCCGCCACGCAGATCGGCGGGTCGTACGACGAGCGCGCCGGGTACGTCGGCGGCCAGTGGATCGAGATCCGCTACGGCCGGCCCATCAAGCGCGGGCGCGACCTGTTCGGTCCGGCGGACTACCGCGAATTCCTGAACGACGGTGCACCGGTCTGGCGCGCGGGCGCCAACCAGTCGACCGAGTTGCTGACCGAGCTGCCGCTCGTCTTCGGCGACCAGGTCCTTCCGCCGGGCCGCTACACCGTCTTCATCGACCTGGCGACCGAACCCTGGACATTCGTCGTCTCCGCCTGGCCGGCGCAGCAGGAATACGACTACGAGAACAAGGAGGCCCTCTTCGGCGCGTACTACTACACGCCGGACCGGGACGTCGTGCGCGTGCCGCTGCGGCGCGAGACCGCGCCCTACGCCTACGACCAGCTCTCGTGGCAGTTCCTGGACATGAGCGCCGACGGTGGCCGCCTCGCGCTGCTCTGGGACACCGTCGTCGCGTCCGTGCCGTTCACCGTCGGCGAGTGACGGCGGGCGTCACGCCTCCAGCAGGACGAGGACGTCGTCGAGCGCCTTGCGGCGCAGGTCCGGCACCTGCGCGTCCGGGGCCGGATAGCCGACCGGCATCAGCAGACACGCTGTCTCGTTGGCGGGTCGGCGCAGAACGTCCCCGAGAAAACCCATCGGGCTGGGCGTGTGGGTCAGCGCCACCAGCCCGGCGTGGTGCACGGCCGCCAGGAACAGGCCCGCCGCGATGCCGACCGACTCGGCCACGTAGTAGTGGCGGACACGTTCGCCGGCCGGCCCGTACCCGTAGTTCTGGCGAAAGAGCACGACCAGCCAGGGAGCGATCTCGAGGAACGGCTTGTGCTCGTCGGTGCCCAGCGGCTCGAGCGCGCGAAGCCATTCGTGCGGCATGCGCCCGCCGTAGTTCTGCCGCTCCTCACGCTCGGCCGCCAGGCGTATCCGGCGCTTGATGGCCGGGTTCGCGACGGCGACGAACGTCCACGGCTGGCGGTGCGCCCCCGACGGGGCGGTCGACGCCGCGCGCACGAGGTCCTCGATGACGGTCGCCGGCACCGGGTCGGGGCTGAAGTGGCGCACCGTGCGGCGCCGGTTCATGACCTCGTGGAAGCGCCGCGCCCGCAGCGCAACGGCTGCGGGCGACGGCCTCTCGTACGACAACGGGATGAAGGTGGGTGTCATGGCGCCATCGCAGGTTGCACGGCCGGCGATCGTAGGCGATCATCTTGCCATGCGGCGCGACGGGCGTGCCGGGCGGCGCCGCAACACGCAGGGAGGATCACGATGCACGTGCGACATCTCGCGGCAGGGGCGGCGATGCTGGCAATCATCGGCATGGGACCAACCGCGGCCGGCCAGGAACGCCCGGGCGAGGCCGGCGGCCTGCCGCGCACGCCGGACGGGCAGCCGGACATCCAGGGCGTCTGGACCAACTTCGACAATACCCCGTTCGAGGCGCCCGACGAGGCGGACGTGGAACGCCTCGCGGCGCTCGCCTACTGGTTTCCCGGCACCAACGACCCGGACCGCCTGCGCAGCGCCGCCGCGCGGCCCAGGCACGTAGACCTCGGCGACCGGATCGGGTTCGCGGACGGCCCGCACGCCGCGCTCCGCAACGCGAGCCGACGCTCGATGGTCGTCGATCCGCCGAGCGGACGGGTGCCGGTGCGCCCGGAGGCCGAGGCGACGCGCGACTACAACCTGGTAAACCTGACCGACTCCTGGTTGAACCACACGCCGTGGGAGCGCTGCATCACACGCGGCGTGCCCGGGGGCATCTTCCCGCCCGGCTACGGCGCCGGCTACCAGATCCTGCAGTCGCCCGGCCACGTCGTCATCTACTACGAGATGATCCACGAGGCCCGCATCATTCCGCTGGACGGACGCCCGCACCTGCCGCCGGCCATCCGCCAGTGGAACGGCGACCCGCGCGGCCGCTGGGAGGGCGACACCCTCGTCGTCGAGACCACGAACTACAACGACAAGGGCACGATCGGCACGAACATCGCCACGCGCGCCATCCGCGGCATCCCGCAGAGCGAGGCGCTGCACGTCGTCGAGCGCTTCACGTTCAGCGACATCGACACCATCGACTACGAGGTGACGATCGACGACGAGAACGCGTTCACAAGCCGCTGGAAGGTGGCGATGCCGCTGAATCGGGACGTCGCATACCAGATCTTCGAGTACGCCTGTCACGAGGGAAACTACGGTCTGGTCAACAGTCTCAGCGCCGGCCGCGCCGAGGACGCAGCCGCGCGCTAGCCCGCCCATCGGCGCCTGACCGCTCTGCTGGGCGCCCGACCAGTCCTGTCAGGGGTCTGCGCCGTTCTACGGCGCAGGCTCCCGGTCCTGCTTCGGCGGCCGCGGCTGCCAGGCGGGGGTGCCCTCCTCCCAGCGGTTGTCGGTCAGTGCCCGCTGGCCGGAGCCGTCGGCGCGCATGACGAACAGCTCGCCGTAGGGCTGCGGGATGTCGGCCAGGGGTGCCTCGTCCTTGAAACCGTAGCGCGAGCTGCTGAACAGGATGTGCTCGCCGTCGGCCGACCACGCCGGATGCGAGTCGTTGCCGGGCGCCGTGGTGAGCCGGGCGAGCCCGCTGCCGTCGGGCCGGATCGTGTAGATGTCGAAATCGTCGTCGGCCAACCGGCTGAAGACGATGCGGTCGCCGCGGGGCGACCAGACCGGGAAGTTGTCGTAGTCCGTGGTCAGCGTGCGCACCTTCCCGTCCGCCAGGTTCACGATGCGCAGGCCGCCTGCCGTGTCGCTCCAGAAGCGGTATACGACCGCGCTGCCGTCGGGTGCGAAGCTCGGGAACCCGGCGTTGCCCGGCCCGGTGGTCAGCACCCGCGCAGCGGAGCCGTCGGGGCGCACCATCATCACCTGACCGGGCCGCGTGCGGGCCAGGAAGTAGTTGCCGACGCCGAAGACAATCCAGTCGCCGGAGGCCGACCATTGCGGGGCGAGCGCGGAGCCTTCGGCGCGGAAGATGCGGCGGGGCTCCGTCCCGTCCGTGGTCCATAGCGCGAGCTGGGTCCGGTCGTCGGGGCGCCCGCGGCCGGTGCGCTCGCTCACGACGAGGTGCCGCCCGTCCGGCGACACGGCAGGGAACCCGCTGGCGTAGACCAGCTCGTAGTCTGGGTCGCGGCTCGCCAGCACCTCGCCGGGCGAGCGCGGCGCCGGAATCGTGGCGATGGGTCCCTGCTGGTAGACCACGCGCCGGCCGTCGGGCGACCAGGCGGGATTGCCGATGTCGCCTGCGACGCCGCTCTCGCCGGGGCTGAACATGAGCCGGGCGCTCGGCCCCGACTTGCGGAGGTAGCCGACGCGGTCCGGTCCCACGAACTGCGGCGACAGCTTCAGACCACGGCCGGCCGCGTGCTCGGTACGGGCGCCGGTGGCGATGTCGACAGACACGATGCGCGAGTCCACGTCGGCCTGCAGCGGCAGCCAGCGCGCGTTGAACGTGTCTGCCACGTCCAGCTCGTAGAAAACGACGCGCCGGCCGTCGAGCGACCACTTGGGCGAGCCGCCCAACTGTCCTGCCGCCGAGATCCTGCGCAGGCCGCTGCCGTCCGCGCCCACGATGTAGACGCTGGCCGGGTGCACGTGCTCCCAGCGTCCGGCCGCCTTCGGGAAACCGCCGCCGCGGTCGGAGGAGAACGCCAGCATGCGCCCGTCGGGTGACCAGCTCGGCCGGAAGTCGCCCCCCTCCGCGTCGGTGAGGTTCCGAACCGCGCCGGAGGCCACGTCGAGGACGTGGATGTCGGTCGAGCCGCGCACCCGGGTCGACACGAAGGCCAGCAGCCGGCCGTCGGGCGACAGCGCCGCCTGGTCGTCGAAGGCAGGGTCGTCGGTCAGCCGCTCGAGGCCCAGCCCGTCCGGGCGGACCCGGAAGATGTCGGCCGAGCCGAAGCGCTCGGACGTGAACACCACCCACTCGCCGTCGGCCGAGAACGACGCATTGTAGTCGCGGTAGGTGCCGGCCACGAGCTTGCGGGGGTCGCTCCCGTCGGCGTCGGCCACGTACAGCACCGAGCGGGTCGGGCTCCACTGGTCGACGAAGATGCGCTCCTGCGCACCCGGCGCGACCGCGCTGGAAACCACGATCAGCACCGCCGACAACGCACGTTTCGGAAACCCGCTCATCGCGCCGTCCTCCCCCTGTGCCGACCCGTGCGCTCCGTCGCTCTCCGTGCCGTGCACCAGTGTAGTCGGTTTCCCTGCCACGGGCGCGGCGCTCTCTGATATCCTTCGGGGTTACGACTTGAGGAGGTAACCAACCATGACCGTGAACCGTGTCGCTATCGCACTCCTGGCGGCCGTGGCGCTCGGCGCGGCGCCCACGTCGGTCTGGGCAGCCGACTACCACCATGTGCACATCACCACGTCGAGCCCGGCCAAGGGCGTCGAGTGGTACGCCGAGCACATGGACTGCGAGCCGCTCGCGGACCGCGACGACGCCGCCGACTGCGACGGCGTGGAGCTCGTATTCATGCCGCAGGCGACCACCGGGGGCTCGCAGGGCACCGGCGTCAACCACATCGGCTTCTCGTTCCCCGATCTGCCGGCGAAGATGGCCGAGCTCGAGGCGGTCGGAGTCCGCGGTTCGGGCGTGCGCCTGCAGCGGTTCGACGACGGCTCGATGGTGCGCGACATCCCCGGACTGTTCGAGATTGCCTACATCTTCGACCCGTGGGGGACGCGCATCCAGCTCGTGGAGGACCACGAATACCTCGGCTTCCACCACATCCAGCTCAGCGCCACTGACCCCGAGGCGACGCTGGCCTTCTACCGCGACGTGATGGGCGGCGAGCCGGCCTCGCTGCGGGGCATGCTCGACGGCCTGCGGTTCGACAACACCTGGCTGCTCATCGAGACCCACCCGGAGGGCAGCACGCCGGCCACGACCAGGGGCCGCGCCATCGACCACCTCGGTTTCATGGTCGCCGACCTCGGCGTCGCCGCCGACGAGATGCGCGCGCAAGGCGTTGTCTTCACGCAGGAGCCGCTGGTGCCGGAGAACGCGCGCACCTCTGCACGGCAGGCCTTCGTGGCAGGTCCCGACAACGTGCGCATCGAGGTCGTCGAGACCGGCTTCGCCGGTATCGAGGTCGACCTGACGCCAGTGGTCGAGATGGACCAGGGGCCCTTCGACGCGCCGCTGACGTCGTGGGGCGAGCCCGATCTGCAGGGCGTCTGGACCAGCAACTCGTCGCACGGCATCCCGCTCGAGCGCCCCGCCGACATCGACGTCGCCGAGCTCACAGTAGAGGAAGCGGTGGCCCGCCGCGAGGGCGGCACGCTCGGCAGCATCTGGGGCTACGACCGCGAATGGCGCGACACGACGCTCGGCTACGGCCATGCGGCGGTTTCCACGCAGGTGGCAATGGTGATCGACCCGCCCGACGGCCGCATCCCGCCGATGACGCCCCAGGGCGAGGAGCTGGCGGCCCAGGCGGAACTGGAACGCCGGGCGTACACGCGCGGGCCGTCGGCCGGCCCCGAGGACCTCACGCCCTACGTGCGCTGCATCACGCGCGGGCTGCCGTCGCTGATGATGCCCTCGGTGTACAACAACGGCCTGCAGATCGTGCAGGGGCCGGGCTACGTGGCGATCACGAAGGAGATGATCCACGAGACGCGGCTCATCCCGACGACGCCGCGGCCGGCGGCCGGGGACGACCTGCAACTGTGGCTCGGCGTGCCGCAGGGGCGTTGGGAAGACGACACGCTCGTGATCGAGACCACGAACTTCAACGGGCGCGCCTCGTACCGGGGCTCGACCGAGGAGCTGAAGCTCACCGAGCGCTACACGCGCATCGCGCCCGGCATCCTGGAGTACCAGTTCACGATTGACGATCCGAACGTCTGGACGCGGCCGTGGACCGGTATGTTCCGGTTCGAGAAGGACGACAACCAGTACGAGCTGGTCGAGTATGCCTGCCACGAAGGCAACTACGGCATGACGAACATCCTCAGCGGGTCGCGTGCGCTGGACGCTGCCGCCGAGGAGTCGTCCAGGTAGCACCTCCCGTTGCGAGGGCCGGGGCCGGCTGCGGCCGGCGCCCGGCCCGCCCTTCGCTTCGCCCCTGCCCGTCCTGGCAGTGTCTCAAATCGACGAATCGGCGAGAGTCATGCGGGCCAGTTCATCTGCCAAGCCACGATTTGAGCGCTCCAACTCCTCAATTCTCTGGTGTGCCTCATCGAGCCGGCGTTGCAGGTGCTGCTCACGATCTGAGTTCCGTCGCGGCTTCGCAACCGGCCGACGCGTGACACCTTCGATCAACGTAGTGGCCGTCTCGAAATCGATCTCGCCTCGATAGGCACGCCGCCGGTAGTGGTCGGCAAGCGGGGATTGACGGTCCACTTTCCAGGTTGGGTCCCAGGTCCGACTACACCGTGCCGGCCTCGCCACCATAGAGGTCGCAGGCATCGCCGACACGTTACGCAACTTTGGGTTGTTGGGCGGGTGGACACGTGCGGCTGAGGAACGCCGCGGGCTGGAGGCGGGAAAGAGAGCGCCGGGGACCTGCGGCGGAGCCGCGGATCCCCGGCGTGCGGATTGCTACTGCTCGGCGGGTGCCTCGACGATGAACGTGATGTCCTCGACCGCGTCCAGTCCGCCGTCGTGGGCCTGCCCCCGCAGCACATAGGTGCCGGGCTCGTTGAAGGTCGCATCCACCACCCAGCGGTTGTCCTCGGGAATCGGTGGCGGCGCCCAGCCCTGTGCCCATGGCGAGTTCGCGCCGGGGCGGGGATCCTCCCAGACGTCGTACTGCGGCGGATCGAAGGTAACCGACCCGGCGCCGCGGTAGACGAACCAGGCGAACCGCAGTCCGCTGGCGCTGTTCGGCGTCCCGTTGACGGACCCTAGCGGGTTGGGCGGCGGCATCGGCCGCCGCTTCGGCATGTCGTCGTCGGTGGCGTATGCCGCCAGCGTCACGGGCTCGCCGGCCTTCACGTGGCGGGTCTTCGGACCTTCGACTGCCAGCTCCGGACCGACGTTGACGTCGATATTGTACGCACCGCCGCCGGGGCCGCCCGCGCCGTTGTTGTTCATGATCACGATGTCGTCGATGAAGTAGTCGGGCAGCAGCGTGCCGTACGCCCGCTCGGTCACCCCATCGCTCCGCAGTGTCCAGACGACTTCCTGGTCACCGAAGTCGGCCGGCACCCGCACGCGGAAGGTGAACCGGCTGCGGCGGGGCAGGAAGCGCGTCGGCTGACCCTGGTCGGGGCCGCCCGGCTCCACGCTGTTGTCCGGACCGACGGGCACGTCGATGGCCCGGTCCCAGTTCCGGTTCAGGTAGCCGAATACCAGGTTGAACGAACCGTCCGGATTCTGCTCCCAGCCCTCGTACGCGGGCGTGACGTTCTGGTCGGACGTGTCCGGCGACTGCGCGCCGAGCACAGGCGCTGACGCCGCGACCAGCACCACCACCGTGACGCCCCACGCGACCACCCTCGTCATCCTGATCATGGTCATACCTCCGGGGTGCTGCGGCGCCTACTGCTGGTTCCCGTCCGCGTCGCTCGCCGGCGCGAACCCGGTCGGGCAGAGCGGGCAACCCGCCACGAGCTGGCCGGGCTGCAGGTCGAGGTTCTGACGCCGCTCGGCCATCGCCAGCTCGAACTCCTCGTCGGTCAGCTCGATGCCGCGCCCGAGGTGCAGGAGCATCTGGTCCACCGAGCGATGGCCCATGCCGGTCCAGTTGCGCGGGTCGGCAACGTTCCGGTTGGCCGGCGTCGTGTCGAACCAGGCCCGTGCGCGCAGGATCGTGCCCTTGGGGAGCAGCGGCGCCGCGTTGTCATCGTACGTGTAGACGGTCACCCAACTGTGGTTGTAGCCGGTGCAGTTGAGCGTCTCCACGCGCGCGCCCCAGATGGCGTCCAGGCACATGCGCACGCCGGCCGCGTGCAGGTGCGGCTCGAAGATGGTGAGCATCGTGTGCTCCATCAGCGGCGCCATCGCCTCGAACTGCTGATCGGACCGATTGCCCCGCAGATCGATGTACGGCGTCGACGGGCCGATGCGCTTCACCTGGAACGACGGCTGGTAGCCCCTGGGATGGAACTTGAGGCCGATGTCCAGCCGCGCGATGGTGTGGCGGCCGTTCGAGTGGATGTGCGTGGACGGGAACGCGAACTTCGAGTTCGCCGGCAGCAGCTTCCCCGCCTCCGGATGGAAGAAGTCGGCGTTGCGGCCCACCTCGTGCACCGGCCAGCCGACGTTGTCCTGGATGTCCTCGGCCGGCTTGCCCTCGGCGTCCAGCGCCGTGATGACCATGTGGTGAATCACGTAGTTGCCGCCCACCGTATCCCGCGCGCCCGGCTCGGCGTCGTTGATTTCCTTCATCTCGATCGCGGCAACGTAGCGATCCTCGGTCAGGCCGGTGGCCACTTCGCCCGTGGGTCCCCACCAGTCGGGCCGCCGTCCAGGCACCTCGATGTCGGGCGACGAAATGATGAGATCGGGCTCACCGATCCGCCACTCGTTGGGACCGGTGAACTCGAGCGGTGGCGGCAGGTCGGCCGGGTTGCCGCGCGGGGCGCCGTTGTCCGCCCACCACGCGATCTTCGCTATCTCGACCTCGGTCAGCGACAGATCGTCCTTGAAGCTCTGGATGCCGATGTCCTTCTCGATGTACCAGGGCGGCATCGCCTCGGGCTCGCTGCGGAGACCGGTCCGATACTTGATCGAACGGGCCCAGGGACGCGCCTCCTCGTAGGTGAGCAGCGACATCGGCGCCACGGAATCGGGGCGGTGGCAGCGCTGGCAGCTGCGCTGCAGAATGGGGGCGATGTCCTTGGTGAACGTGACGTCCTTCACCTCTGGCGTGGCCTGCGCGTTCGCGGGCGCAGGCGCGACCAGCAGGGCCGCTGCCGCTGCTGCGAGCAACGCCGTCCGGAACAGATGCCGCTTCGTCATCATGTCGCAATCCTCCACGATTCGATAACAGGTTCGTGAAGCCCTCTTTATACACCGGCCGCCGGGAAACACCAAGCCTTTCGTCGGCGCCGGGGCGGCAGCACATGCAGGATATGATGGGCGATCGAAGCAACTGCCGCAGAGACAGGGAGGTGACGATGCGGGTCCTCGCTACAGCTTTCGGGTTGCTCGTGCTGGCCTCGACGACGGCCGCCCAGGCCCCGGAGCCCATCACGCCGACGGCCAACTTGGCGCAGCTCATGCGCGCCATCATGTTTCCCAACTCGAACATCATCTTCAACGTCCAGAGCCAGGACCCCGCAGAACCGAAGCCGGTCTACGAGCCGGAGGCCGGCGGCTTCTCCTGGGTCGACTGGGGGGCCGGCATCTACACCGGCTGGGAGGTCGTCGAGAACGCCGGCATCGCGCTGGAGGAGGCGACCGACCTCGCCATCAAGCCCGGTCGCGTCTGCACGAACGGCCGACCGGTCCCGCTGGAGCAGGCCGATTTCGTGGCAGGCATCGGGCGACTCCGCGACGTGGCGCGGGCGGTCCAGGCGGCAGCCAGGGAGCAGGACCAGGCGCGCGTCACCGAGCTGACCGACAGCCTCGCGCAGGCCTGCTACGGCTGCCACCAGGTGCACCGCATCGCCCCGCCGGGCGGCGAGAATCGCTGCGTGCCGTAAGACGCTGCCTGCACCCGCGAGCGGAACGATGACGAAACCGGCAACCGGTCGGGGACGCGGGCCGATGGAAACCGTCGAACGCATCTTCGGCCACGCGCTGGCCGTCCTGCTGGGTTTCGTACTCATGGTCATCGGCCTCGGACTGGGGGTGACGATGATCATGCTGCCGGTGGGTCTGGTCATCGGCCTGGTCGGGCTGCTGCTGTTCATCTGGGGGCTCGTGGGCCACCTAGAGAAGGACGGATAAGGGCTCCGCCGGATCTGCTAGAGTTGCGGATGCGCCGACGCGGCTCGGTGGAAACGGCGCGGGCGAAGGAGGGCGTGATGAGCCATCGTCTCTTCGGAACGCTGCTGTTGGGGGCCATTTCGTTGCTGCTCGCAGCGCCGGCGGCGGTCGGACAGCAGGACGCGGCTGCCGAGTCGTGGACCCCGCCCGTGACGGCCTGGGGCCATCCGGACCTGCAGGGCGCCTGGACCAATACGACCACCACGCCGTTGGAGCGGCCAGCCGAGCTCGCCGGCCAGGCGCTGCTCAGCGAGGAGGAGCGGGCGCTGCGCAACCCCGAGTCGGGCCTGAGCGACGACCGCCCGAGCGGCGATCCGGTCGGCTTCTACAACGACTACTGGCTGGAGCAGGGCGAGCTGTCGCTGCAGACGTCCCTGATTGTGGCGCCGTCCGATGGCCGTCTGCCGGCCACGACCGGCCCGGAGCAGGCTCTGCAACGCGCGCGCACGAGCTCGTTCAGCTCCATCGGCGGCGCCAGCTTCGACACCTACACCGACTTCAACGCCTACGACCGCTGCATCACGCGCGGCATGCCCGGAGCGATGACCCCCGGGTTCTACAACCACAACTACCAGATTCTCCAGACGCCGGACCACGTGGCCATCGTCGTGGAGATGATTCACGACGCCCGCGTCATCCCGCTGGACGGGCGCGACCACGTCGCGCCGGCCGTGCGCCAGTGGCTGGGCGACTCGCGGGCGCACTGGGACGGCGACACCCTGGTCGTCGAGACCCGCAACTTCACCGGCAAGATCCTGCAGCGCACCGGCACGGTCTCGGGCGGCGACGAGCACCTGCACGTCGTGGAGCGCTTCACGCGCGTTGCGGACGACCGGATCGACTACGAGGTCACGGTCACGGACCCCACCGTGTGGACCAGCTCATGGACCGCCTCGATGCCGATGACGGCGCTGGACGGATCGCTCTTCGAGTACGCGTGCCACGAGGGGAACTACTTCCTGCCGAACGCGCTGAGCGGGTCGCGCGCCGAGGAGGCGGCCGCGGCGGCGGCGCGCTAGCCGGCCGCGGCAGGATTGCGATCAGCCCGTGGGCGGCGGCGAGCAGGCAGCACCCCGGTTCTACCGCGAGTTCGCCGCCTGGTGGCCGCTCGTGGACGACCCGGCGGATTACGCCGAGGAAGCCGGTGTCTACGGCGACCTGCTGGACGAGGCATGCGCCGGCCCTTTGGAATCGCTGCTGGAGCTGGGCTGTGGGGGCGGCAACAACGCCTCGCACATGAAGCGCCGGTTTCGACGACTGGTGCTCACGGACGTGTCCGACACCATGCTCGAGGTCAGCCGTGCCCTGAACCCGACGTGCGAGCACGGGACCGGCGACATGCGGACGTTGCGCCTCGAACGGACCTTCGACGCGGTCTTCGTGCACGACGCGGTGTGCTATATGACGACCGAGGTCGACCTGCGGTGTGCCATGGAGACGGCCTGGGTCCACTGCCGGCCGGGCGGCGCCGTGCTGTTCGCGCCGGACTACGTGCGCGAGAACTTCCGGGCGGAGTCGACGGCGGGCGGCTGCGACGAGCGTCCGGCACCCGCCGCGGCGGGCTCGTGCCCGCGCGGGCTCCGCTACCTCGAGTGGGTCTGGGATCCGGATCCGCGCGACACGGAGTATCTGGCCGACTACGCCTTCCTGCTCCGTGAGCGCGACGGTTCCGTGCGGGCGGTGCAGGACCGCCACGTGGAGGGGCTGTTCCCGCGCGACCGGTGGCTGGCCCTGCTGGGTGGCGTCGGGTTCGAGGCCCGCAGCGTGCCGCTGGTCCTGTCGGACGTAGCGCCGGGCCGGCATGAGATGTTCGTGGGCCGCCGGCCGCATTGAACGCCCGGCGCGAAGGAGAGGTAGACCGATGGCGAAACTGGTCGGACGCGTGCTGCTGCTGCTCACCGCTGGCGTTCTCGCCGGCCTGCTGGTATGGGTGCTGACGCCCGGCGTTGCCGAGGGACAGACGCAACTGCCGCGCACTAGTGACGGCCAGCCCGACCTGAACGGCATCTGGCAGGCCATCGGCACGGCCCACTGGGACCTCGAGGCCCATTCTGCGCGGGCCGGGGCCCTGGCAGCGCTGGGGGCGGTCGGGGCGGTGCCGGCGGGCAAGTCGGTGGTGCAGGGTGGCGCGATCCCGTACCAGCCCTGGGCCGCCGAGCAAAGGCGGGAGAACGCCGAGCAGTGGCTGACGGCGGATCCCGAGGTCAAGTGCTACCTGCCGGGCGTCCCGCGCGTCATGTACCTGCCGTTCCCGTTCCAGGTCGTCCAGAGCCCCGAGTTCATCCTGATTGCCTCCGAGTATGTCGGGGCGACGCGTTCCATCCACATGACCGACGTCGAGGCGCCGCCGATCGACACGTTCATGGGGCACTCGCTGGGCCGCTGGGAAGGCGACACGCTCGTTGTCGAGTCCAATACGTTCAACGACCAGACCTGGTTCGACCGGGCGGGCAACTTCCACAGCACGGCGCTGCGGGTCGTGGAACGGATTACGCCGATCAGTCGGGATGCACTCAGCTACGAGGCGACCATCGAGGACGAGAACGTGTTCACGCGCCCCTGGACCATCAGCCTGCCGTTGTATCGGCGGCTGGAGCCGGATATCGAGATCCTGGAGTTCAACTGCGTGGAGTTCGTCGAGGAGACGCTCTGGGGACACCTGAGGAAGCCGGGCAGCGAGTAGCGGCCGCGGAAGCCGGGAGGGATTCGATGCAATATCGGTGGCTCGTTGCAGTGTTGACGCCGTTTGCCGCGGCAGTCGTGGGAGCCCTGGCCCTGGCGGCCCAGCCTGCGGACTGGACCGTGCCGCGCACGCCCTGGGGCGATCCCGATCTGCAGGGCATCTGGACCAACGAGAACACGGGCACGCCGCTGCAGCGGCCGGCCCGCTTCGGGGACCGCGAGTTCCTGACCGACGAGGAGATCGCCGAGCTGGAGGCGGAGGCGCTGGCCCGCTACGAGGCCGCGGTGGCCGCGGACGACGACGCCGGGCCGCGCAGCGCCGCCGACGTCGAGCGGACGGAGAACACGATCGAGGCAGGCATCTACGGCCAGGAATACAGCAACGTGTGGATGCAGCAGCCGCAACGGCCGGGACCGCTGCGGTGGACGCGCACGTCGCTCGTCGTGGCGCCGTCGCACGGGCAGATTCCGCCGTACACGCCGGAGCTGCTCGATCGGCTGGAGGCCCGCGAAGAAGCCCGGCTGCACCGCGGCGAGGCCGACACCTGGGAGGACCGCAACCTGAACGAGCGCTGCATGCGGCCGCAGGCGGCGACCGGGCTGCAGGGGACCGTCCGCATCGTGCAGACCCCCGGCTGGGTGGCGATTCTGCCCGACGGCTTCCAGTATCCCCAGCTGGTGCCGCTCGACGGACGCGAGCCGGCGTCGCCCGCCATCCGCGGCTGGTTCGGCCGCGTCCGCGGCCGCTGGGAAGGCGACCGGCTCGTGATCGAGACCACGAACTTCAACGACAAGCAGGATGGCGGGCCCGTCCTGCCGTCGCGCCGGCCGTTGGCGTTCTATCTCGGATCGGGCGAAACGCTGCGGCGCGTCGAGACGTACGAGCGTGTACGTCCCGACCAGATGGCGTACGGCCTGACGATCGACGATCCAAGCGTGTACGTGGAGCCGTACACGGTGCTCCGGCCGATGATTCTGGACAACGACTTCCTGATGCTGCAGTCGGGCTGCCACGAAGGCAACTACGGCATGCCGTTCATCCTGAGCGCGGCGCGGGCCGACGAGAACTATGCGATGCGGGCGGCGCTGGAGGCGGCCGAGAACCGCCGGTCCGCGATCGCGGCGTTGAGAGCACGAACCGAAGAGTGGCTGCAGACCGGAACGGTGCGTGCGGTCGAGGACGCCGTCGAGGAGGTCAATCCGGACCGCTGACGTTCGCCGCCGGCGCCAGTGTCCGGGGGCCCGTGTACGTGCTGCTGGAACCGTTCTCAGCCAGGCCCCGTGAAGGGGGTCCGTACAGTCGGAGGTGCTGCCTTCATGCGTGCCGCTCGTGCTTTTGTCGGGCCTGTCGCTGCCCTCGTGCTCTTGCAGTTCGCGGCGGTTGCGCACGCCGCCGAAGCAGACCTGCGCCTCGTCGACGCCGCCGCGCGCCAGGACTGGCAACGCGTGCGGGCCCTGCTCGACGAGGGCGCCGACGTCAACGCGCCGCGCGCCGACGGCGTGACGGCGCTGCTCTGGGCGGCGCACTGGGACGACGCCGAGGCAGTGCGGTTTCTGCTGCGCCACGGTGCAGACCCCGATGCGGCGGACGACCACGGCGTGACGCCGCTGATGCGGGCCGGCGAGAACGCGGGCGTGGACGTCGCCCGGGCCCTGCTCGCGGCCGGCGCGGATCCCAACGCGGCGCAGGACAGCGGCCTTACGGCGCTCATGGTGGCCGCCGGCACCGGCAACCGCGACCTGGTGCGGACGCTGCTGGCGCACGGGGCGAACGTCAACGCGGTGACGCACGGCTCGGGCGCGACCGCCCTGATGTGGGCCGTGGAGGCGCCGCATCCCGCCATCGCGCACATTCTGCTCGAAAGCGCGGCCGACGTCAGTGTGTCATCCCGGAAGGGGTTCACGCCGCTGCTGCTGGCCGCACGCAACGGGGACGTCGAGCTGGCGCGCCTCCTGATCGCGGCGGGCGCCGACGTCAATCAGCCGGGATCCGACGGCACCCACGCGTTGCCCCTGGCCATTATGAGCGGTCACGACGCGTTCGCCCTGTTCCTGCTGGAGCAGGGGGCCGACCCCGGCGGCACGATCGACGGCGTGACGGCGCTCCACGCCGCGGCCGGCGACATCGGCACCTGGCTGGTGGACTGGTACCGGGAGCACGGCGGGCGCCGGGCCGTGGACGCCGGCGGACGCGGCCTCGCCGGGCTGACGCCGGAGCGGCGGCTGCCGCTGGTCGAGGCGCTCCTGGCCCGCGGCGCCGACCCGAACGCGCGGGTGGACAAGTCGGCGGTCGTGCTGAGCTACATCGGAACCACGCGCTACGGGGTGTTCGAGCAGAACGCAGTCGGCACCGGGGACGTCCGTGGCGCAACGCCGCTGTGGGTGGCCGCCAAGTCGTCGAACGGCGGCGGCCTGCAGGGGGCCCAGGGTCCGACCGCGCACTACCGCTATGACAGCAGTCCGGACATCCTGCGGGCCCTCCTAAGAGCCGGCGCGGACCCCGACCTGGCAACGGACGACGGCACCACGCCGCTGATGATGGCGGCCGGGCTCGGCGTGCGGTCGCATCAGCCGCTCACACCGCGCGGCGTCCCGTCGCCGCCGGCCGAGGAAGCGGTTCGGGTGCTGGTCGAGGCGGGCGCGGACGTCAACGCGGTAAACCACGGCGACTTCACGGCCCTGCACGGCGCCACGTTCCGCGGTCTCAACGAGGTGATCCAGTATCTGGTCGAGCAGGGCGCGGACATCGACGCGCGGGACTACCGGGGCCGCACCGCCTACCGCATGGCGGAAGGCGCCAAGCAGTCCTTCCAGTACCAGGCGTTCCCCGAGACGGCGGCGTTCCTCGTCCGGCTCGGAGCCAACCCGCGGCTGGGCATTCCGGGCACAATCCACGAGCGCGCGGACCGCGAGGCGCTCGTCGAGACGGTCGGCGGCCCGGAAGAACGCTGAGGGATCGCCACGACCATGGTGCAGAGAACGGCCCGCGTCATCGGCTGTGCGCTCGCGCTCGCCACTGCCACCGTCCCGCAGGCCGCGGCCCAGGCGCCGTCGCGCGCGCTACTCGACCGCTACTGCGTCACCTGTCACAACGAGCGGCTGCAGACCGCGAACCTGATGCTCGATCGGGTCGACCTGGCGCAGGTCGGCGAGCATGCCGAAGCCCTCGAGAAGGTCGTGCGCAAGCTGCGGGCCGGACAGATGCCGCCCGCCGGACGCCCGCGGCCCGGCGCCGACGCCATCGAGACGTTTCTCGGAGCACTCGAGGCGGCGCTCGACCGCGAAGCCGCCGCGCGGCTCGCACCGGGCCGCGTCGCCTCGCGGCGGCTCAACCGCGTGGAGTACGTCAACGCCGTCGAGGATCTGCTCGATCTGCGCGTGGACGGCGCGGAGCTGCTGCCCAGCGACATGGCCGGCTTCGGCTTCGACAACAATGCCGAGGTGCTCGCGATGACGCCGTCATTGATGGCACGCTACATCACCGCGGCGACGACGATCAGCCGCCTGGCGGTGGGCAGCCCGGACAACCGCCCGGACGGCCGCGTCTACTCACTCGGCTTCGAAGTGCAGGACGCGCGCATGCACGAGGACATGCCGTTCGGCACGCACGGCGGGCTGGCAGCGCAACACGTCTTCCCGCTGGACGGCGACTACCTCTTCACGATCCGGATGAAGCGCGCGGCCGGCGCGCGGAGCGGCACCATCCAGGGCATCGCGGAGGACGGCCACGACATCGAGCTCCGCATCGATCACGCTCTCGTCAAGCGCTGGACCATCGGGGGCCGGTTCCCCGGCCAGATACCCGGCCTCACCATCGCCGACGACGACGTCGAGGCCATTCGGACGAACCAGTACCGCATGACGGCCGACCACGAGATGGAGCTCCGCATCCCGGTGGAGGCCGGCCAGCGGCTGGTGAGCGTGGCCTTCACCGACTCGAACCCGTCGCCGGTCGACGGCGTGTACGGCCGGCCTGGCATCGACCGGGTCTTCATCGCGGGCCCCTATGGCGGCACGGTGCCTGACGCGACGCCGAGCCGCGAGCGGATCTTCGTCTGCCGTCCCGCGGCCGGTGCCGCCGCGGCGCAGGAGGAGGCCTGTGCGCGCGAGATCCTGACCACGCTGGCCCGCCGGGCGTATCGGCGGCCCGTGACCGAACGCGACGTCGGGGTGCTGCTGCCGTTCTACCGGGATGGCCGCGGGGAGGGCGATTTCGAAACCGGGATCGAGCGCGGTCTGGAGGCCATCCTGTCGATGCCGGCGTTCCTGCTGCGGGCGGAGCGCCAGCCGGACGGCGTCGCCGCGGGCGAGCCGTACCGCCTGTCGGACCTGGAACTCGCCTCGCGCCTCTCGTTCTTCCTGTGGCGCAGCATCCCTGACGACGAGCTGCTCGACGTGGCGGCGCAGGGCCGCCTGAGCGTGCCGGGCGGCCTCGAGCGGCAGGTTCAGCGGATGCTGGCCGACCCGAAGGCCGACCGCTTCCTGGACGACTTCGTCGGCCAGTGGCTGCAGGTGCGCAACATCGACGAGCAGTCGCCGGACGGGGGCCTGTTCGCACAGTTCAACGACACGCTGCGCAAAGCGATGGTGACGGAGACGGAGCTGTTCTTCCGCAGCCAGGTGCGCGAGGACCGGCCCATCCCGGAGCTGCTGCGCGCGGACTACACGTACCTGAATGCGCAGCTCGCGGCGCACTACGGTGTGGACGGCGTGTACGGCAGCCGCTTCCGCCGCGTCGAGCTCGACGACGACCGCCGTCACGGCCTGCTGGGGCACGCCAGCGTCCTGACGATCACCTCCTACGCCAACCGCACGTCGGTGGTGCTGCGCGGCAAGTGGATGCTGGAGAACATCCTCGGCGCCCCGCCGCCGGCCCCGCCGCCGAACGTGCCCCCGCTGGCGGAGAACGATCCGGCGGGCGAGCCGACGTCGCTGCGCGCGAAGATGGAGCAGCACCGGAGCAACCCGGTGTGCGCGAGCTGCCACGCGATGATCGACCCGCTCGGGTTTGCGCTCGAGCACTTCGACGCCATCGGGCAATGGCGCGAGACGGACGGCGGTGCGCCGATCAACGCGACCATCGACTGGCAGGGAGCCACTGTCGACAGTCCGCGGGCGTTCCGCGAGGCGCTGCTCGGACAGGGCACGACATTCGTGAGCACGGTGGCCGAAAAGCTGCTGACCTACGCGCTCGGCCGCGGCCTCGACTACCGGGACGCGCCTACCGTGCGGCGCCTGGTTCGCGACGTCGCGGCGAACGACTATCGCTGGTCGTCGTTGATCGAGGGCATCGTCGGCAGCCCGCCGTTCAGGATGCGGCAGGCCCCGGCGGCTGCCGACCCGGCCACCGACCTGATTGCCGCGGCAACACCTGCGGACGAACCGCATCGAGAGGACACTCGCCGGTAGCCGGATACGCGCTTGCACTTGGCAGGAGAGGAACGCCATGTTCATCAGCAGAAAGCACTTGCCGCGTCGGACCGTGTTGCGGGGCCTCGGCACGACCCTCGCGCTGCCCTTCCTCGACAGCATGGTCCCCGCGCTGACGGCGCTGAGCCGGACCGCCGCGGCGCCGGTCAAGCGGTTCGGCGTCTTCTATGTGCCCAACGGCATGTCGATGCCGTTCTGGTCGCCGGAGCAGGAAGGGCCGCTCGACGCGCTGCCGCCGACGCTCCGCGCACTCGACCACCTCAAGGAACACGTCCTGCTGTGCGGCGGTCTGGACGACGAGGCAGCCAACGAGGTCAAGGGCGGCGGCGACCACTCGCGCTCGGCCGGGACGTTCCTGACCTGCGTGCCGTACAAGTTGACCGCCGGCGCGGACGTGTACGCCGCGGTGTCGGTGGACCAGGTGGCCGCCCGTGAGTTGGGCCGGCAGACCCAGCTCACGTCGCTGGAGCTGGGGATCGAATCGAACGCGATGCTCGGCTCGTGCGACGGCGGCGCGAGCTGCGCCTACACGAACACGGTCGCCTGGCGCACGCCGACCACGCCGCTCCCCATCGAGAACAACCCGCGCGCCGTATTCGAGCGGCTGTTCGGCGCGAGCGGCACGACCGATCCCGAGGCACGCCGGGCGCGCAGGCGGCGCGACCGCAGCCTGCTCGACGCGGTCAACGGCGAGCTCGCGCATCTCGGCCGATCGCTCGGACCGGGCGATCAGGTCAAGCTGGACGAGTACCTGGCGGCGGTGCGCGACGCCGAGCGCCGGATTCAGTTGGCCGAGCGCCAGGGCGAGATGGACCTGCCGGTGGTCGACCGGCCCATCGGCACGCCGAGCGACTACGCCGAGCACGCGCAGCTGCTCATGGACCTGCTGGCCCTGGCGTACCAGACGGACCTGACGCGGATCAGCACCTTCATGCTGGGCCGCGAAGTGAGTTCGCGCGCCTATCCGGAGATCGGCGTGTCGGATGCGCACCACCCGCTGTCGCACCACCAGGACCGCCCGATCAACCTGCAGCGGCTGCACCTGGTCAACGAGTACCACTTCCGGCAGTTCGCGCATCTCGTCGAGCGCCTGGCGGCGACGCCGGCAGGCGACGGGACGCTGCTCGATTCGACGCTGTTCCTCTACGGAACGGGCATCAGCGACAGCAACACGCACTTTCACGAGGACCTGCCGATTGCACTCATCGGCGGCAAGGCGACCGGCATCACCGGCGGGCGCTATGTGCGATATCCGCAGGGCACCCCGCTGGCGAACCTGCACAGGACCGTGCTCGAGCTGTTGGGGACGCCGGTCGAGAGCTTCGGGGACAGCACCGGCACTCTCAAGCGCCTCGCCGTGTAGGGGACGGCGGCGCCGGTCGTCCCGCGGCGTGCGGAACGGACGCGGCGCCGCCGGTGCGATAACTGGCAGCGATCCGGCGGGACTACTCCCCGCGGTACTCCTCGTCGCTCACGGGTCCGAACCAGGAGGTCGGACCGCCGTCGCCGCCGCCCAGGACGGTGAGCTGCACGACGTGCTCGTCGGGCGACGCGCCGTGCCAATGCACCACGCCCGCCGCCGCAAAGATCGGGCGGCCGCCGGGTACGAGCTCGATGATCTCGCCGCCGCGCTCCTGCGTGCGGCCGCGGCCCTCCTCGGCGGCCAGGATCTGCCAGCCGGCGTGGCTGTGCCAATTCGAGCGCACGCCGGCCTCGAAGCGCAGGCGCACGGCCCGCATGTCGGACGAGTCGGGCCGGCTCGGCTCGCCGCCGACGAAGTTGCTCTGGACGGCCGCGGTCGTCGCCGGTTGGCCGAACAGGAAAGCGGTGAACGCGCCCACCGCCACGATGGCGAGCAGCACGCTCACCCGGGATCGCACGTGTCTCTGCATGTCGACTCTCCTTGTCCTCTCCTGGCCTGCCATCGTCGCCCGCAGCTGCACTCGGTACGCGTCTTCGCGCCTGCCGGAACCGCCCCCGAAGGCAGCGTCCGGCGGACGTAGTTTACCGCTCACGGCGGCCGGACCCCAACAACCATTTCAACGCCGGACCGATTGCAGAGCCGGACACTGCGCGGTAAGCTACGGCCCGAGAGACAGGGGCCGGCGGCGGCGGACAGGACGGGAGGTCCACGATGCTTTGCAGCAGTCTCCGTGCGGCGTGGCGGTTTGCGGCGGTGGGCGCCGTCGTGTGGTTCGGGGCGCAGGGAGCCGCCGCGCAGGCGCAGGTGACGGACGCCGTGGCGGCGGCCGTCGGGGACGCGGCCTGGGTGCAGCCGCGCACGGCGTGGGGCGACCCCGACCTGCAGGGCATCTGGAACAACACCGCCTGGAATGCGACGCCCCTCGAATTCCAGACGGCGGAGGACATCGCCGAGGCGGAGCGCGCCAGGCGCGCGCGTCCCAAACTCCCCGGTGCCGCCAGCGTCGGCTACGACGGCGACATCTGGGGCGAAGGCGCCCGCGCCAACCGGTCCACGCCGCCGATTGATCTCACGCACCTGCTGGTCGAACCCGCCGACGGCAAGCTGCCGCCGCTGACGCCCGACGCGCAGCAGAGATGGAACGCGCGGCGGGAAGCGCGCCGGGGCCTGTCGCAGGATGAGCCGCGGCCGGGCGCGTGGGTCGAGGACGTCACGGTGTGGATGCGCTGCATCTCGCGCGGCCTGCCCGACGCGATGTTTCCCAGGCTGTACAACAACGTCTACCACATCCTCCAGATTCCCGGGTACGTCGTCATCGTCTACGAGATGATCCACGATGCACGCATCATTCCCCTCGACGGCGGCCCGCACCTGCCCGCGCACATGCGCCAGTGGCTGGGAGACTCGCGCGGCCGCTGGGAAGGCGATACGCTCGTCGTCGAGACGAAGAATTTCGTGGGCTACGAGTTCAGCCTCATCCCCCACGGCGGGGGCGGCAGCGGCACCTATCGCGGCGCGGGCCAGGCGCTGAACCTCACCGAACGCTTCACGCGCGTGTCAGACGAGTTCATCGACTACCGGTTCACGGTCGACGATCCGAACCTGTACACGGCGCCCTGGACGGGCGCGGTGCCCCTCACCACGCTGGAAAGCCCGGAGGGGATACTCGAATACGCGTGCCACGAGGGGAACTACGCCATCGTCACCGCCCTCGGCGGCGCGCTGGCGCGCGATGCGGCCCGCGAGTCCAGGTAGCGAGACACGGCGCGGCGCGCGAAGGCGGCGGCCGCTGCCTGCCCGGTAGACATCGTCGCCCGGCCGACAGTGGCGGCGCGCGACAGCGGGAGGAAGACTCCGATGACCAAGCCGGTTCTCCGTTCGGAAGTCGCCGCGGTGTGCCTGCTGGTCCTCGCGGTCGCGACCGGCTCGGCGCAGACCGCCGAGCATCTCGCCAACGTCCACGTCGTGATGACCGAGGGGCCCGTCGCACACCCGGACGGGACGGTCTACTTCACGGACCTGGCCAACGACCGGATCCTGCAGCTGGGCACCGACGGGCTGGTCACGACGTACCGCCAGCCGGCCAACCGACCCAACGGTCTGCGGCTCGACGCCGAGTTCAGGCTGCTTGCCGCCGAGCGGGGCGACCCGGCGCGCGGCACCCCGGGCAGAATCACCCGCACCAATCTGGAAACCGGCGACATCGAGGTGCTCGCGGACAGCGCCGGCGCGGTCGACTTCGGCGTCCCGAACGACCTGAGCTTCGACGCCCGCGGCCGCATCTACTTCAGCGGGTCGGGCGAAGTCTACCGGCTCGACACGGACGGCACCGTGACGAAGATCGCCGCGTCGCCGCTGGTGCAGGGCTCGAACGGCCTGATCCTCTCGCTCGACGACCGCACGCTGTACTTGGTGGAGATCAACCGCGGCGCGGGCGAGCCCCGGCGGATTCGGGAGTTCGACCTCAGCCCCGCGGGCGAGCTCTCCAATCCGCGCGTCTTCCACGACTTCGCCCCGGGCCGTGGCGGCGACGGCATGGGCATCGATGTCGACGGTAACGTCTACGTCGCAGCCGGCATGAACCAGACGCGGGACACCAGCGAGACACTCGACAACCCGGCCGGCGTCTACGTCTTCTCTCCCGCCGGCGAGCTCCTCAAGCGGATCCCAATCCCGCAGGACACCATCACCAACCTCGCCTTCGGCGGCCCGGACATGAAGACCCTCTACGTGACCTCGGGCAACACCGTCTTCCGCGTCGCCATGGACACTGCCGGGACGCGCCGCTGAACGCGCGGTGCCGACGTGACCCGGTTCTGCCGCGCCGGCCAGATGTGCAGCGTCGAGATGTGCCGTGCCGCACGTTCTGTCTTCATGCGCCGAGTCGAGCGAAACCTGTTGCAGAGGGGAAGGCGACCTCGATGAGCCGCTTGTCGCTCACGACGACCCTCCCGCCGCATTCCTGCGCCACAGAAAGCTGGCGAAGGAGGCACAGGCGCCGAGCATGAACACCGCCTCGTCCCGGCCCACCTGCGCTTTCGCCTGATCCAGGAGCGCATGACGAATACCCTGTTCGTTCGACGTGTAGCCATAGAGCTTGCTGAGTGCCGCCCTCAGCGCGGGATGCAATGGTCTGCGCTTGTCCAGCGAAGCCAGAGCAGGTTTCAGCGTACTGGAGGCCTTGGGATCGAGCTGGCAAGCCACTGACTCGACGGCATGGATGCTCTCCCGAACGGCCGCCGCCCAATCGCCGGCGTTGATGCACCCGGACGCGACCCGCAGGTGCGCCGCGCTCCCCTCCAGGCCCGCTTCACGAAGCTGCCGCAGTGACTCCACAATCGCGACCCCTTCTGCAAGCGTAACGGCCGGCACGATGGTCGGCGGAGGTCCTGCGTCGATGGTGTAGGCGAGTCGGCACCGCGCGAAGGCGTCTTTCATGTCCGTGACGAACTCGGGCGGACAATCGGGATGCCGCATGAAGAACTGGACGAGGTCGAAGACCCGGTTGAACGTTTCGTTTTCCACGTATGCGCGAAGATTCTTCCGGATTCCGGAGAATTCGGGATCCCAGTCGTCCAGAGGGCGAACGTCGAACCAAAGATGCTTCGCATGCAGAATCGAAGACCAAGGCTTCTCAACCTCGTTCCCGTAGCCCACGTAGCCCCCGTCGCTGGCTCTTCCTCGTGACTCCTTAATGTGCATGTACAACCAGTTCCATATCTCTGTGCGCGCCCCTTGCGGCAACTCTTCCAGTTTCAATGGCCTGGGTACCTCTTCGTAACCGTGCGCCTGCGAGAAACTGAACTCACGTGGATCGTGGCGGATCGATGCTCCCCCACCGTGGACGCGCTCACGCGACCCCTCCCCATCGGCCGTGCGGGTCGCCATGTCCGCTCGCTGGCGCACGCGCCGAGCGGCCCGCTGCATGGCGATCTCGGCGCCCACCATGTCGGGGTCACGGTCCGTGCGGGTCGGATCCATGCGTGCCGCGGTCATGTTCTCGTTCCCTCCTCGACCAGTAGCGGCGCTTCGCCTGAATTGTCGTACAAGGCCCACGCGTCGACGATGTCGCGATAGACACCCTCGAAGTTCCGCCAACCTGCATCGAACCGCCGCCGAATCACCGGCTCCGGCACGTCATGGCCGCCCTCCGACACGCGCTGCGCGACACGCGCGATCGCCGCCTCGGGCGTCGGCAAGCGCAGGAAGAACAGCTTCACGCGGTAGCCCCGCTCCTGCCAGCGCGGAATGAGGCGCGCGTGGCGGCGCCCGCTCAGGGTCGTCTCGAACGCAAAGCTGCGTCCGCGTCGCGCGTGCTCATCGATGTGCCGCAGCATCAGTCTGGCAGCCTGGACCGCGACATGATCGGACTGAAACGGGCTCAGCCCGGCCGCGATGAGATCCGCGTTGACGAAAAGGGGGCACCCGGCCTCGTTGGGCAGGAACTCAGTGGCGAACGTCGTCTTGCCGGCCCCGTTCGGCCCCGCGATCACGAGGATCTTCTTGTCGGTCGTCACGGTCGAGAACCCCAGGGGCGCCGGCCTCGTCACGCCCACCTTCGTTGCATCGTAGATCCAGCCCGCCCGGAGTGACGAATGTCGCGCGACAGAGAGTGCCAGATGTCCTGCTCTTCGTCTTCTTCGCCGGGATCGACGTTCCCCGTTCGCGGGAAGCACGTGGGGTGGGACAGGTCAGGCACTCGTGTCCGAATCCTCGGGCACGGGAATCAACAGGCGTCGGATAACACATGTTATCTCCCGACGTCTCTGCGGACACGGGCAGCCTGATGGCGCTCTCAGCGGGTGTCGGCAAAGAGGTCCGGCCGGCAGGGAGGAGGTGGCGCGCCCTGCAGGATTCGAACCTGCGGCCTCCTGGTTCGTAGCCAGACGCTCTATCCAGCTGAGCTAAGGGCGCGAGGGGAACGTCGATTATAGCAGCCCGTGGCCCGCAACACGCGGGCGGCGGCGCCCGGGGCCGGAGGGCTGCGGGACCGCTGCCGCGTGCGGCCGGCCCTGACGGGTCAGCGGCGGTTGGCGCGGCCCGCCTGCGCGGGTGCCGGGCTCGCGGCCTGCCGGTCGAGGCCGTGGCCCAGCGGAAACCGGTCGCCGAGCGCCACGGGCAGGCGCCCGCGAATGGATGTCTCCCCCGCCAGGGCGCGGGCGGCAGACGCTTCCGCGAGATCGTAGAAGTCGTAGGTCAGCAGGAGCGCCGGCAGGTCGGCCAGCCGCGCGGCCGTGTAGGGGTTGCCGAACAGGACCGCGACGAACGGCCGGTCAGTCGCTGCGGAATCCTCGCCCAGGCGCACCAGGAGGTCGACGAGCGCGGGCGCCAGGTCCATGCGGCCGCTGTACGACGCGGTGCGGACGAAGACGCCGGCCACCACCGCGTCGTAGCGCCGGGCGGTCGCGCGCACGAGCTCGACCTCCGCAAGCGGCGTGCGGTCGGACAGCTCGATGGCGGTCAGGTTCGGCCAGCGCGCCTCGAGCGCCGGGATGAGTGTGCGGCTCGGCGCGCCGATGCCCCAGCCGGCGGGATAGTCGAGCACCGACAGGTACAGCACGGAGCCGGTGCGTGGCGTGGGCAGCGGCACGTGGCGCGCGTCGTCCCTGATCAGCGTGAGCGAGCGCTCGCTGATGTCGCGCGCGATGGCGCGGTGCGCGCGGGTCCCGACGATGGCCGGCAGGGCGTCGAGACCGACCCGCCGCCGCCGGTGGAGGCCGAGGCGCGCCTTGGCGTCCAGGATGCGCCGTACCGAGCGGTCGAGGCGGTCTTCCCCGATGCGGCCCCCGGAAACGGCGTCCCGCAGGGCGTCGAACGCCGCGACATCGTTCGGCGAGTGCAGGACCACGTCGTGGCCGGCGGCGACGGCGCGCGCCGCGGCGGCGCCGGGCGGCGTCAGCGCCGACACCGCGCGCATCCGCATCGAGTCGGTGAACACGAGGCCCTCGAAACCCAGCTCGGCGCGCAGAAGATCGTCCACGAGGCGCGCGCTGAAGGTGGCGGGCGTGGCCGGTGCCGGCTCCAGCGCGGGCAGTTGGATGTGCGCCGTCATCACGGCGTCGGCGCCGGCCGCGAGCCCGGCCCGGAACGGGACCAGCTCGATCCGCTCGAGGCGGTCGCGCGGATGGTTGATGGTCGGCAGCCCGATGTGCGAGTCCACGTCGGTGTCGCCGTGGCCGGGAAAGTGCTTGACGGTGGCCAGCATGCCCCCGGCCTGCAGCCCCGCGACATAGGCCCGGGCGAGCGCGCCGACCTGCCGGGGCGCCTCGCCGAACGAGCGGATGTTGATGACCGGGTTGCGGGGATTGTTGTTGACGTCGACGACCGGGGCGAAGTTCACGTGCACGCCGATGGCCCGCGCCTCGGTGGCCGTGACACGGCCCGCCTTGAAGGCCAGTCGCGGGTCGCCGGCGGCGCCGAACGCCATGGCATGGGGGAAGACCGTACCCCCGGCGAGGCGGAACCCGACGCCGGTTTCGAAGTCGGCCGTCAGCAGCAGCGGCACGTCCGAGACGGCCTGCAGGCGGTTGATGAGGGATGCCGCGTTGAGCGGCTCGCCGAGTCCCGTGCGCGAGTAGCCCGAATTGAGCAGGACGTCGGGCCGCGGATGACGGGCGCCGAAGAGGATGAAGCCGCCAACGTGCTGATCGCGGACGAGGGCGGCGAGATCGTCGTAGGTACGGCTGTCGCTGCTCGTATAGACCGCGCGGAACGACGGCATCAGGAGCTGGCCGACCTTTTCCTCGATCGTCAGCCGCGCGAGGGTGGCGTCGACCCAGCGCCGCGCGGCGGCGTCCGGCTCGCCAGCGCCCTGTCCGGCAGGACTACCCAGGCACAGCGCGGCGAGGACGAGCGCAAGCCCCGGGACCGACAATCTCCGCGGCGACAGCGGCACGACGTGCGCGGGCACATGGCGATAGTAAGCGCTTCACGCGGGCCCGGCAACCCGCCTGGCGCGACCGGCGCGTTGCTATAATCCGGTGCGTGAGCCATCTCGCTCACCGCGCCGACGCCCCACAGACGACGCGCTGCGCCGTCGTGACGGTGAGCGATACGCGGACCGTGGCGACCGACCGCGGCGGCGCTGCCATCGTGGAGCTGCTCGCAGAGGCGGGTCACGACGTAACCGATCGGACGCTGGTGCCGGACGACCCCGACCGGGTGCGGGACGCCCTCCAGACCGGGATTTCTGCGCCCGGCGTGGACGTCGTCATCACCACCGGGGGCACCGGGATCACGCGTCGCGACGGTACGTACGAGGTGGTGGTCGCCCTGCTCGAGAAGCGCATCGACGGCTTCGGCGAGCTGTTCCGCGGGCTCAGCTTCCAGGAGATCGGGCCCGCCGCCATGCTGAGCCGCGCCTGTGCCGGGCTGGCCGGGGGAACCATCGTCATCAGCCTGCCCGGCTCCGAGCATGCGGTGCGTCTGGCGATGACGAAGCTGATTCTGCCGGAGCTCGGACACCTGGTTCGCGAGGCGCGACGATGACCGACGGCGGCGGCGCAACCATGCGCCCCATCCGGACGACGATCCCGCTGGACGAGGCGCTCGCTGTGATCGCCGCCGCCACGCGCCCCGTCGAACGCGTGGTCCGCGTGCCGCTGGCGGAGGCGGCCGGCCGCGTGCTCGCCGCGGAGGTCGTCGCCACCGCCGACGTCCCGCCGTTCGACCGCGCTGCCATGGACGGCTTCGCCGTTATCGCGGAGGACACGTTCGGCGCCGGCAGCCACGCGCCCCGCACGCTGCGCTGCGTCGAGACCGTCCACACGGGGCGCGTTCCGACGCAGCGTCCCGGGCGCGGCGAGTGCACACAGGTGGCCACCGGCGCGCCGATGCCGGAGGGCGCGGACGCGGTGGTGATGGTGGAGCAGACGGACCGCGACCAGGACGGCGGCGTGCGCATCTTCACGCCGGTCTATCCCCGCCAGCACGTCGGGCAGCGCGCGGCCGACATCGCGGCGGGCCAGGCGCTGCTCGCCGTCGGCGACCTGCTGACCCCCAGCCGTCTGGGATCGGTGGCGGCGCTCGGCATCGCGGAGGTCGACGTCTTCGAGCGCCCGACTGTCGCCATCCTGTCGACCGGCAACGAGATCATCGAGCCGGGGCGCCCGCTCGGTCCGGGCCAGATCTACGACATCAACCGCTTCACGGTCGGCGCCGTGGTCGAGCGGCACGGCGGCCGGGCCGTCGGCCACCCAACCGCGGCCGACTCGCTGGAGGCACTCGACGCCGCCCTCGACGCCTGCCGCGACGCCGACCTGCTCGTCTTCTCCGGGGGCAGCTCCGTCGGCGAGCGCGACCTGATGCTCGACCTGCTCGTGCGGCGGGGCGAGGTGCTGTTCCACGGCATCGCCGTCAAGCCCGGCAAGCCAACCGTGTTCGGGCGCATCGACGAGACGCCGGTCTTCGGGATGCCCGGCTACCCCAGCTCCTGCCTCTCGAACGCCTACATGCTGCTCGTGCCGCTGCTGCGGCGGATGGCCCGGCTGCCCGCCTACCGGCCGCGCACGGTTTCCGTGCCGAGCGCCCAGCGCGTCGTGTCGACGACCGGCCGCCATCAGTTCTACACGGTGCGCGTGGTGGATGGCGAGGCCGTAAGCGCCTTCAAGGCCTCGGGCGACATCACGAGCATGTCGCAGGCCGACGGCTACATCGAGATCCCGGCCCAGACCGATATCGTGGAAAAGGGCGAGGTGGTCGACGTGAAGCTGTTCTGACGGACGTCAGCCACACGGGGCTGCGCCCCGAATCCCCGGCTGCCGCGACCCGTTACCGCTTGCCGAGCCGGCGCGCCCACTCCAGCTCCAGCTCGTCCGCCGTATGGAGGTCGAAGATGGGCGCGGTGCGGCGGTAGTTGCCGCGGAACTCGGTGTGGCAGCGGTAGCAGACCGACAGGTCGCGCAGCCGGCTGTAGACGATCAGATCGAGCAACGCCGCGGCCCCCAGCACGCCGTAGGCCACCAGATCCATCCCGAACCAGTAGAAGCCGGCGCTGATCAGCGCGCCGATGACGATGACCGCCAGCCCCAACTGCGGATCGAAGTCCTTGCGGATGTACAGCTCGCGGCCCTCGCAGACGGGACAGACATCGGCCTCCGCATCGGTGCGGACGCTGGTGCTCACCGCCAGCGGGATGGTGCGGCCGCAGCCGCCGCAGCGGACGGCGGACGGCGCGGCGGCGGCCTCCACCGGCAGGCGAGCGGCGCAGTCGGGGCAGACGAGCGTGAGGTTCACAGTGGCACCCGTGTGGAGACCAGCAGGTACTTGGCCAGCAGTTCGCCCACGATGACGGTGAAGAAGTCGACGTAGAGGATGCCGGTGGCCGACTGTGTCGAGCGGATCTTCGCCGTCTCCCAGGTCAGGTAGGCGAGGACGACCGGCCCGAGCAGGCCGAACAGTACGCGCTGCCACAGGAACACGCCGTCGACCGACCAGACGTAGCTGGCGTAGCGCGCGCCGGACGGCGCTTCCCAGGTCGCCAAGGCCGCCGACAGCACGACCGCGACGACCGCGATGCGCAGCGCGGTCGAGCCGATGTGGAACCTCACCATCGACTGCAGCAGCGAGACGTCCATCGACGGCAGCACCAGATACCAGTGGCCGAGAATCATCGCGGTGCAGGCGCCGCCGAGCAGCGCGGCCGACGAGACAAAGCTGGCGATGGTCAGCGCGGCCGACGGCCCGGCCGGGACGGCGGCGGCGGCCAGACCCTGCGCCACGAGCGCCACGGCTCCGGCCGCGGCGGTCGTTGCGAGCAGCAGCGGACGCAGCCGTGCCAGGGCGCGCCCGACCGTGGCCCAGTAGACGAGCAGCGCGCCCGTGGACAAGCCGAGCGCCCAGAGCCCGACGGTCGCTGCGGATCCCGGAGTTGCGGTCTCGGGACGGAAGGCGAGCGCCACCAGCAGCAGCACCGCCGCCAGCCCGGCGTTGAAGCGAAAGAACTTCACGCCCGCCGTCGAGTCGACGAGCAGCAGCGTGCCGGCGATGCCGACGCCGAGATGGGCGAGGAACAGAAACAGGACGGAGGACATCCCGCCGCCGGCCCCATGCTACCCGAGCCTGCGGTTCACCTCATCCCAGTTGATGGTGTTGAACCACGCCGCCATGTAGTCGGGCCGCCGATTCTGGTACTTCAGGTAGTAGGCGTGCTCCCAGACGTCGAGCCCGAGAATGGTCTTCTTGCCGTTCATCATCGGACTGTCCTGGTTGGGCGAGCTCTCGATGCTGAGCACGCCGCCAGTGCTGACCAGCCAGACCCAGCCGCTGCCGAAGCGGCCGGCGCCGGCCGCGGCGAACTGCTCCTTGAAGGCGTCGAACGAACCGAACGCGGTGTCGATTGCCGCCGCCACCCGGCCGGTCGGCGCGCCGCCGCCGCCGGGCTTCATCACCTGCCAGAACAGCGTGTGGTTGGCGTGTCCCCCGCCGTTGTTGCGCACGGCCGTCCGGATGTCGTCCGGCACGCTCGCGAGATCGGCGATGAGATCGTCGACGCTCTTGCCGGCCAGCTCCGGATGCTTTTCGAGCGCCCCGTTGAGCTTGGTGACGTACGTCTGGTGATGCTTCGTGTGGTGAATCCGCATCGTCTGTTCGTCGATGTGCGGTTCGAGCGCGTTGTAGTCGTACGGGAGCGGGGGCAGTTCATGGGCCATCGGCGCCTCTCCTTCGAATTGAAAGCCAGCCAGTCTAGTGAATCTCCAACATGCGGTCGAGGGCCACGCGCGTCCAGTGCTTCTCGCGCTCGGGAACGACGATGCGGTTGTGCACGACCCCGTCGCGCAGCCCCTCTAGTACCCACAGCAGGTGGTTGGGCGACACCCGGAACATGGTCGAGCAGAGGCAGCCGATGGGGTCGAGCGTCATCACCGTCCGCTCGGGCGCGAGCTCCTGCGCCAGGCGGTTGACGAGGTGTATCTCGGTGCCGATCGCCCACGTGGAGCCCGCCGGGCCGTTCTTCACCGCCCGGATGATGTATTCGGTGGAGCCGCTGTCGTCGGCCGCCTGCACTACGTCCCAGGTGCACTCGGGGTGGACGATGACCCGGATGTCCGGATGCGTGCGCCGCAGGTGCTCGACCTGCTTGACGTTGAAGCGCGTGTGGACCGAACAATGGCCCTTCCAGAGCAGCATGCGGGCGGACTCCAGCCGATCGGGCGCGACGCCACCGCAGGCCAGCTCCGGATCCCAGACCACCATCTCGTCCAGCGGCACGCCCATCTTGTAGGCGGTGTTGCGGCCCAGGTGCTGATCGGGCAGGAACAGGATCCGCCGTCCGCGCTTCCACGCCCACTCGAGGGTGGGTCCCGCGTTGCTGGACGTGCAGACCACGCCGCCGCGTTCGCCGCAGAACGCCTTGATGGCAGCCGCCGAGTTGATGTACGTCACGGGCACGACGTCCGTCGCACCCATGGCCTGCAGCTCGTCCCAGCAAACCTCGAGCTGATCGACCTCGGCCATGTCGGCCATCGAGCACCCCGCGGCCAGGTCGGGTAGCACCACCTGCTGGTGCGGCGCGCTCAGCACGTCCGCGCTCTCCGCCATGAAGTGGACGCCGCAGAACACGATGTAGTCGGCGTCGCCGCGTTCAGCCGCCTGCCGCGCGAGCTTGAACGAATCACCGGTGCAGTCGGCGAACCGGATGACCTCGTCGCGCTGGTAGTGGTGGCCGAGGATGAGCAGCCGCGAGCCCAGGTCGGCGCGGGCACGGGCGATGCGCTGCGCCATCTCGTCGTCCGACAGGCCGAGGTAGCGGTCCGGCAAGGGCTGCCGCTGGCCGATCTGTTCGCTCTCGAAGCGGGTCAGGAGTTCGACGTCCATCCGCCCTCTCCTTTGCGCGCGTCCGGGCGCATTGCCTGTGAAACTTTTCTCAATCTCGCGACAAGAAAAAGCGCGGACCCGACACCCGGGTCCGCGCCTTGTGAAAAGCTTCGCAAGCCGGCTATGTGCTCATCGTATCACAACCGGCCCGTTCCGGCCGGACCTGGAACGCGCGCCGCGGTCGTTTTCGACCACCGCGGCACCGGCCCGCCAATCGTCGCCTGCGGGCTCCGCCCGGCGCCCCGCCCGGAGGCCTAGTCGCGGATGAAGCCCACGTAGCAGTAGCACGCGGTCAGCACGGCGACGGCCACGAGGCCGACGCTACCGTAGAGCGGGTCGACCTGGAGTCCCAGAAACAGGACGAACGAAAACGCGAGGTACAGCCCGCTGATCGCCGCGGCATGAACGAGGATCTTCGGCACGGCCACGTCTCGACGGCGCCGGGCCGCGCCGACAGTCGAGTACTTCAGCCTGCGCAGCCGCCTGCCGCGCTCAATCGGCTGGCCCGCGCGTCAGGGTCCAGCAACGCACGACGTCCAGCAACGCACGCCACCTCGCGAGGGTCCGGCGGCCGGCCTACCGGCTCCAGGGCGGCACGATCTGATTGGTCCGGGCGTACGCGATGAGCTGGCCGAGATGCTCGTGCATGTCGCCGGCCACGAACAGCACCAGCTCGGGCGTCGACCGCTCCTGGCCGAACAGCTCGCGGGAGCTGACGATCGTCGCGGGGTCCACGCCCTCGAGCGCCTCTCGCGTGAAGGCGAACCCCTTGGTCAGGTGGTCGATGACCTGCGCCTTGTCGGTGATCTCGGCCAGCGCCTGCATCTCCGGGAAGGTCATCGCCGTCTCCGCACCCAGTGCCAACGGCGCGAACGCGTAGCCCTCGCCCGCGATGAGCATCAGCACCTCCGACACCGAGCGGACGCCTTCCATGGGCCGCCACGTGTAGGTCTCCGCAGGGAACGCCTCGGCGAGCCCGAGGAACTTCTCGCGCATCACCTCGATGTCGGCCAGGAACGCCGCCTTGACGGCAGAGGCGCCGTCCGGCGTCAGATCCTGGGCGCTGCCTGCGGCCGGCAGGCCGGCCAGCAGGAGGCCCACCAGGGCCACGTTCAAGACGAAACGTCCGCTGCAGGTCGAGAGACGATGCGTCATGGTGACTGTTCCTTTCCGGTTGGTCTGCGCCTGGTGATCCCGTCGCTGCGGCCTTACTGCCGCCCGCTCGGGAACACGTTTCCGGGCGGTCCGTACTCGTAGTATGCGCCGAGGGTCACGATGCGATCCATGTCGGGGTACAGCACGCCGATGGCCGGCGCGTCCCGGCTGCCGCGCGGAGAGTACCAGACGGCGCCCTCCCGCGTCACCTGGATCTTTGGCGAGTCGGCACCAGGCTGGGGCTTCGGGTAGAACGTGAACGTCTCGCCGCGCGGGTCGAAGCGCCAGATCGACGCGCCGTGATCGCCGTCACTGCCTTGGCCGACGTCGGCGGCCCAGATGTTGTCGTCAGCGTCCACCGCCACGTCGTAGGGCGCGGCGTCCTGCTGCGGGATGGTGTGCTCGGTCATCCGGCCCGTCGACTGGTCCAGCTTCACCAGCTTGCCGGGCCGCGGACCCGCCTGGTAGATGCCGAACCAGACGTTGTTCTGCGAGTCCACGTTCGGGCGCCGCACGTGCCCGGGATAGGTGGGCGGCGTGAACTCGGTCCACTGGTGGGTCGTCGTGTCGAACTTCGCCACCTTGCCGGCGTTCCAGAGTCCGACCCAGATGTTGTCGTTGCGGTCGGGCACCACGCCGTAGGGCACAGCCCCGGGCATGGGGATGGGGAACACGGAGACCTTCCCGGTCGCGCGCTCCCACTTGCTGAGGGCGCCGCCCATGATCCAGCCAACGTAGATGTCGCCCCTGGAGTCGATGGCCAGCGACTGCATCCACTTGTGCTCGTTCCGGACGACGTTGTCCGGATCCATGGGAATCCGATGCTCCCACCGCTCGGTTTCCGGGTCGAAGCCCAGCAGCCGCTTGACCGCCGAGGACTGTACGCCGCGGTGTTCGGGCACCCAGACGATGCCCTTGCGGTCGACGTTGACCTCGTGGATGCCGTTCTTCGGATCCGGCAGCACGTAGTCGTTGAACGCGCCGGTGCGTGGATCCAGCTTGACCAGCCGGTGGGGATAGCCCCGGTCGGTCAGCCACACGTTGCCGTGCCGGTCGAATCGCACATCCTGACCCACCCGGCGCCCGACGAAGTTGCCGGACAGGCCCGCGAACTCGGGTGCGTTCACCCCCTCGTCGGGTGCGTCTTCCGGCAGGTAGTACTCGATGTACAGCGCCTTGCCGAGGGCCTCCTCGTCCACCGGCATCGGCTGCTCGATGCGGATGCGGCGCGGGGCGGCGGCGGGCCCGAAGTTGTCGACGAGATAGGCGATCAGGGTCTCGCGGTCGGCTACCGAGAAGCGGCGCTGCGCGTCGCGGTACGAGACGATGCCGTCGCCGTACGAGAGGGACGGCCGGTTCGGTATTGCCTTGCCGAACATCTTGTCGATGGCTGCCTCCCAGGCGGCGCGGCGGGTCGGCCGCGTCGACAGAAAGTTGCCGCCGTGGCACGGCATGCAGGTCCGCTCCGCGATGTCGCGCCCTGCACCCGGCGGATACAGCTCGTCGTACGGCACCTGCCCCGTCGCGGCGCGCGCCGCCGGCATCTCCCCGCCACCGCCCGGCGCACTCGGCGTCCGGCCACCGGCCACCGGCCGCAGCGACAGGTCGAGGCTGGCGCTGTCGCCCGCGCTCAGCACCAGGCGCTGCACGTCGGACTCGAGCCCGGGCGCCTGCACCGAGACCTCATAGGCACCGGGGAAGAGCGCCACGGCACGGTACCGCCCGGCTTGCGTGTACACCATGTACAGGATGCGCCGGTCCACGTTCCGGATGTAGACCCGCGCGGCCGTGAACCGCTCGGCCGCCGCGACCCTCCCCGCCAGGGTCGCCGTGCCGTCGACCGGCGCCGCCGGCCGGGCCGCCGCCGGCCGGGCGCCCAGCAAACCGACCGCGCCGGCCGCAGCCAGCCCGACCGCCAGAGCCGCGATCGCGGCGCGCCGCGCAGCCGCCCGGCGCCGCGACCCGCCCGTCGTTGCCGCCTTCGTCCAGGCTGTCCTCATGACGATCCTCCAAGAGGCTTCGAACATTAGACGGGGCTGCACCCCGAACCCCGGCGTCCGCTTGCAGGGGGGCACCGGCCATCATACCTGCCGGCGCACCAGCGAGCGCAGCGGCTGCCGTGCAGGCTGCTCGCCAGCGAGCAATCACAGGTCGGCCACCGCTGGGCCCCCCGTGCAGGTTGATGCTGCCTGGTCGAACTGGCGATAATCGTCGAGCCATTCCAAAGGCTCGGTCCGCCGATGCTCGTTGCCCTGTCGGTCAAGAACTTCAAGAGCATCCGCGAAGCGCGCGTGCGCTTCGGGCCGTTCACCTGCTTCATCGGCCACAACGGCGTCGGCAAGAGCAACCTGTTCGACGCAATCCACTTCCTGAGCTCGCTGGCGGAGCGGAACATCTCGGACGCGGCCAGCGAGGTCCGGCGCACGAGCGACGGCGGCTACTCGCCCCTCGACCTGGTGTTCGGCCGGGACCCCAATCGACGGATAGAGCTGTCGGCGAACATGGTGGTGCCGCCGGTGGTCGCGGACGACTTCGGCGAATCGGCGCGGCCGAGCACGACCCTGCTGACGTATACCGTCGGGCTGCGCTACACGCCCGAGTCCGACCGGCTGGTGCTGCAGCACGAGAGTCTGACCCACGCCAGGCTGGGGGACTCGAAGGCCTTCATCGGGTTCCGCTGCTCCAAGAACTTCAAGAAGACGGTCGCCTCGGGAGGTCGTTGGGGAGGGCCGCTCATCTCAACCAGGGAGGACAGAATCCAGCTCCACGGCGATGGCGGGAGTCGAGGACGTCCCGCACCGGTCGGCCGGTCTCCCCTGACGGTGGTAGGCGGCACGAACACCTCCGACTACCCGACCGTTCTGGCCGCGAAGCGGGAGATGTCGTCCTGGCGCATTCTCCATCTCGAGCCCAGCGCGATGAGAACACCGGACACCCGCTCGGCGCCTGCCCACGTATCCGCCTCGGGCGGCCACATCCCGGCCACGCTCCACGCCCTGGTCAGGAGAGACCCGAATGCCAGCGCCGAGATTCTCAACCGGCTCCGGCAACTCAACTCGGATATCGCGGAGTTGGATGCCTACGCCGACGACGTCCGTGACCAGTTCGCCCTGCGGGCTCGCGTCCGCGGCGTGGACAACTGGCTGTACGGGCGTTCCCTCTCGGACGGCCTGCTGCGGTACATCGCCCTGGTCCTGATGCTGGTCGACGTTCAGGATCGCGCTGTGCTGTGCATCGAGGAGCCGGAGAACGGGATCCACCCCTCGCGGGTGCCCAATCTGGCGGAGCTGTTGCGGGACTACGCCGTCGACGTGGAGCAGGCCGTCGGAGCCGACAATCCCCTGCGGCAGGTCGTCCTCAACTCCCATTCCCCCGAAGTGGCGCGGCAGTTCTCCTGTGACGATCTGATCTTCGTCGAGCGGGCGCTCACGAGCACCGACGGGCCGATCAGTGTGTTCAGGCCGATAGCCGACACGTGGCGGACCACCCTGTCCAACGGCGCGGAGTCGAGCGTGCTGCCCGTGGATCGGCAGGCGGTTGCCGATTTCATCGGGGGTTCGCCCGTCAGCCCCGAGTTCAGGCAACTGGGCCTGGAGTTCGGATCGGCCACGTGAACCGACAGTTGGCGTACGCCGTGGTCGCGGATGGCGGGGAGCGTGAGGGCGGCGGCGCCATCAACAGGTCGTGGTATTCTGACCAGACAGAATGACCAGGTTTTTCCTGGAGTGGGCACATGCGTGAAGTACGGACAACCGACGCCAAGTCACGCTTCGCGGAGCTGCTGCGGGCCGTCGAGTTCGGCGAGACAATTGCGATCACCCGCCACGGGAAGACCGTTGCCCATTTGACCCCGGCCCTCGACCGGAAGCGCGCGGCGCGGAAGGAAGCGGTCCAGCGCTTTCGCGCCCACCGCCGCCGGTGGAGACGGATCGAAGTGACGGCCGAGGAAATCCGCGCTTGGCGTCGGGAAGGTCGCCGGTGAGCCGCTTCGTGCTGGACGTGTCGGTCGCCGCGGCGTGGCTTCTCGACGAGAACGACCCGCGTGCGAACGCGATGCTGCCTCGCCTTGAGACCGACGAGGCGCTCGTTCCACTGCTCTGGCACGTCGAAGTACGGAGCACGCTGCTGGGCGCCGAACGCCGGGGACGGATACGAGCGGACGAAGTCGACGAGCGCCTGCGGTCAATCGGGAAACTGGACGTGCAGACGGACGCGCAGCCGGATCTCAATGCCGCTCTTGCGCTGGCTCGAAGCTACGGACTGTCCATCTACGATGCCGTGTATCTCGAACTGGCTCAACGGTCGGATGCGCCACTCGCGACGCTGGACCATGCATTGTTGCGCGCCGCCAGCGCCGCAGGGCTCGCGCTGATCGAGCCGTGAAGCGGCGGCCACCTCTCATAACTCCCAAGCCGACTGGCTGGGACGAGCGGCACCTCGCGGAAAACCCCGCGGTCGAGCTGGTAGTTCACCCGTCCTGCTCTGCCGCGGCCAGCGCCAGGTCGGGTGCGGGTCCGGGTGCGACGTCCGACCGGCGCAGCATCCGCAGGCCGTTGAAGGTGACGAGCAGGGTGGCGCCCATGTCGGCGGCCACGGCCATCCAGAGCGTCGCGGTGCCGAACGCCATGAAGGCGAGGAAGAGCGCCTTCGAGCCGAGGGCCAGAGCGACGTTCTCGATGATCACGGAGCGGGCGCGGCGAGCGTGAGCGACGAGAAACGGCAGCGTCCGCAGATCGGGCTGCAGCAGGACGACGTCCGCCGACTCGACGGCCACGTCCGTGGCGTTGCCGCCGAGGGCGATGCCGACCGAGGCGGCCAGCAGCGCCTGACTGTCGTTGATGCCGTCGCCGATCATCGCGATTGGACCGTGGCGAGCGGAGAGCTCCCGGACGGCCCGGGCCTTGCCGTCCGGCAGCAGCTCGGCGCGGACGTCCACCACGCCCACCCGCTCGCCGACGCGGGCGGCCGTCACGGCGTTGTCTCCGGTGAGCAGCACGGACCGCAGGCCCTGGGCGTGGAGCTGCGACACGCTGTGGGGCGCTTCGGCCCGCACCGGGTCGGCCACGGTCAGCAGCGCCCAGACGTCGTCCCCCGCGCCGCACGCGACCACGGTGCCGTCGGGCTGCTGCATCTCCGCAACCGCCCGGTCGAGATCGCTGCCGCCGGTCTTCTCGCGTGCGAAGCGCGTGCTGCCGACCCAGAACGGCCGGCCGTCGACGACCGCCTCCGCGCCGCGTCCCTCCACGGCCTGGAACTCGGTCAAGGCCGCCGGCGCGACGCCGCGTGCCCGGGCATAGCGCACGATGGCGCGCGACAGGGGATGCTCGCTGCGCATCTCGATGGCCAGCAGCCGGGCCAGGATCTCCGGCTCGGTCCAGCGGCCGGTCGGGCGCAGCTCGCGGACGTCGGGCTCGCCACGGGTGACGACGCCGGTCTTGTCGAACGCCACGGTTCGCAGACGCGCGAGCCCTTCCAGATGGGCGCCGCCCTTGATCACCACGCCGCGGCGCGTTGCCGAGGCGATCGCGGCCGCGATGGTCGCCGGGGTCGAGATCACCAGGGCGCACGGGCAGGAGATCAGCAGGATGAGCATCCCCTGATAGAACCAGTGCGCGAGTTCGGCTCCGAACAGCAGCGGTGGTACGAGAACGACGGCCGCGGCCACTGCGAACATCAGGGGCGTGTAGTAGAGCGCGAACCGGTCGATGAAGCGCTCGCTCTGTGCGCGGTGATGGTGGCTCTCCCCGACCATCCGAATGATGCGGGCCAGCGTGGTGTCGGAGGCGGGCCGCATCGTCCGCAGCTCCATCACCCCATGGCCGTTCACCGTGCCGGCGAACACCGGATCGCCGACGGTCTTCCAGGCCGGCACCGACTCGCCGGTGACGAGCGCCTGGTCGACGTAAGAGCTGCCCTCGATAACCTCGCCGTCGCAGGGAATCCGCTCGCCCGGCCGCACGCGCACGTGTGCACCCACCGTCACGCGATCCACCGGCAGCCGGTGCTCGTGGTCGCCGTGCACCACCGCGGCCGTGGCGGGGGAGATGCGCAGCAGCGAGCCGATGGCGTTGCGGGCGCGCCGGGCACTCCAGTTCTCCAGCAGCCCCGACAGGCCATACAGGAACGCGAGCGTGGCCGCCTCCGCCCACTCCTCCAGGGCGATGGCGCCGATCACCGACACCAGCACCAGCGCGTTCATGTCCGGCCTGAGGCGCCGCAGCGACGCCGCCGCCCGGGGCAAGGAAGGCAGCAGGCCGGCGACGATGGCGAGCATGAGCAGCGCCACGACGGGGTAGTCGACGCCGTGCTCGCCGGGGTGGTGCGACAGCGTGGTCTCCAGCAGTCCACCGCCCTCCACGGCCAGGTGCAGCACCAGACCGGCGGCGAGCGCGAGGCCGCTGGTCGCCGCCAGCGCGCGGCGGCCGTGGCGTTCCCGCCACGATTCGACCGGCGCGGCCGACTCCGACCACGGCTCGGCGCGCATCCCGAGGCGGGCCACCGCTTCGGCCACTTGAGCAGGGCCGAACGCGGCGGTATCGGCATCGACCGTCATCCGGCCGTCGATGACGTGGAAGCTCACCCCGTGGACGCCCTCGCGCCCGGCCAGCTCACGCCGGATGAGAGACGCTTCCTCGGTACAGTCCAGGCCCTCGACCCGGTAGTCTCGTTGTTCCCTGATGGCTCGGTCCTCGCCGGTGGGAAGCCGTCCCCGGCCAGCTTTCAACAGACAGGTTGCGTCCCGAACCCCCGGCGTCCGCCTGCGGGGCCGCTTAGCCCCGCGCCGCTCCCGCCGAGGCGCGCGGTGCGTGCCTTGCGGAGTCTGCACGGTTCTGCGACGCAGACTCCTGCACCATCATACGCGAAGGCGGCCGGTGGCGCGATTCACACCCGTCGCAACGGCGTCTCGCCCGTCTCGGTGCGACGCGGGGTTTTCACCACGGGCTGCTAGACTGCCGCCATAGGTATTCCCGCAGGCACTGGTTGGAGGGGCGCGTGACACCGAGATGCTTCGTACTGCTGCTGGCGGCGGCCATGGCGCTGGCACCCGGCTCGGCCGCTGCCCAGCGTCCCGAGGGTCCCGGCCGCTTCGACTGGCCGTCGCACAACCTCGACCTGCAAGGCAGCCGCTACGCCGAGCTCGACCAGATCGACGTGTCGAACGTCGGGCAGCTCGAGCTGGCCTGGTCGGTCGCGATGGAGCCGGACCACGTCATCACGCAGGTCACGCCGCTGGTCGTCGACGGCGTCCTGTACTTCAACGATGCCGCCGGCGCCGCCTTCGCGCTCGACGCGGCCACCGGTGCGCGGTTGTGGTCGAGCGACTTCGGCTCCGACACGATCTCGCGGCGGGTCATGCGCCCGCGAGGGCCCGGCTACGGCGGCGGGCGGCTCTACCCGTTCTACGGCACCACCGTGCTCTCCGTCGACCCGGCCACGGGCCAGCCGGACCCTGCGTTCGGCGACGGCGGGCGGATCGACATCGTGGCGGCGGCGCTGCACCACCAGTATCCCGACAGCTACCCGCCCGACCTCGACCCGGCCACGCTGGGCCACCAAATGATGGCGCCGGCGGCGTACCACGACGGCGTGCTGTACGCCGGTGTCGGGCTGTCGGACCAGCACATCCCGGGCGGCCTGGTCATCGCCTTCGACGCCGGCACCGCAGCAATCCGCTGGGTGTTCAACACCATTCCGCAGCGGCCGGGCGACGAGGGCTACGCCGTGGCACGCCCGACCTGGGGCGACGGGCTGCGGGCCGGCGGCGGCGTGTGGACGATGCCGGCGCTCGATCCGGAGCTGGGCCTCGTCTACGTCAACGCCGGCAATCCGTCAGCCGACTACGACGGATCCGGCCGGCCGGGCATCAACCTGTTCACCAACTCCACCATCGCGCTGCGCATGGAGACCGGCGAGATGGCCTGGTACTACCAAGCCATACACCACGAGGTGTGGGACATCGATCACGTAACCGGGCCGATCCTCTTCGACGCCGGCCGGGACGGACGCACCGTGCGGGGGGTCGCCGCGGGAGGCAAGAACTGCCTGCTGTATCTGTGGGAGCGGGCGACCGGCGAGCCGATCAACCCGATGGTGGAGATGGTCGTGCCCACCGCGACCGACGTGCCGGGCGAGCAGATCTGGCCCACCCAGCCGTTCCCCCACAACGCGCGCGGCGTGCTCATGACGCCGTTCTGCAATACGTTCCCGATCGTCGCCGATCCGGCCGAGCGCCCCCTGGCCCGGCAAATCTACACGCCCTATTCGATGACCCGCGGCTACATCCTGGCGCACGGCGGATCGAGCTGGGGCCCGCCGTCCTTTTCGCCGCGCACCGGCCTGCTGTACATGACGGCCAAGGATGGATCCATCGCGCTGATCGTGAAACCGGTGGGCGATTCCATCGAAATCGGCCAGGGGCGCGGCGGCCTGACGTCGCAGGTCGCGTCGCGGCGGAACCAGATGCCGCCGGAGCTCACCATCAGCGCATACGAACCCGTCAGCGGCGAGCAGGTGTGGCAGGCGCGTGCGCCGACCGTCTCGCCGATTGGCGTGAGCGGCAACCTGGTCACCGCGGGCGACATCCTGGTGCAAGGGACCGATACCGGCCAGTTCTACGCCTTCGACGCGCGCACCGGCGAGCAGTTGTTCGAGTACGCCGCCGAGCGGCCGGTGCGGGCGAGTCCGCTGACGTATCACGTCGACGGCCGGCAGTACATCGTCGTCGTCGCCAGCGACCGGATTCTGGCGTTCGCGCTCCCGGCATCCTGACGGCGAGCTTCCAGGCCTGACAGTCAGGCCCACGCTGACATGAGGGAGGAGAGGACATGAGACGTGTGCGGATCGTCTTGGCGGCAACCGCGATCGGCGCGTTCGCGGCCGGCTGGGTCGGCGCCCAGGGGACGCGCGGCCCGGCGCTGACGGGCCAGGACTACGCCGAAATCGAACAGTTGATCGCGCGCTACTACCAAGCGCTGGACTTCGAGGACCGCGCCATGTTCGAGTCGATCTGGACGGAGGACGCGGTGTACCGGATCGAGTCCCTGGGGCAGCCGGTGCGGGGGCGCGACGCGATCGTCCAGCGGACGGTGGGACGCTGGGCTGACCGGCCGCCGGAGCACGAACGGCGCCACTGGCAGAACAACCTGGTCGTCACCCCCACGCCGGACGGCGCCACCGCCCGCACGTACTGGGTGTCGTTCGAGGTGTCGTACTCGCCGCCCAAGCCGGCACTCTCGGGGCACTACGACGACGTGCTGGTCCGCACCTCGAACGGCTGGCGCTTCAAGCAGCGGGTGCTCACGATCGACGAGTCGCTCCGCAGCGGCATCTTCGGGCACGTGTGGTAGCCGCCCGGCGGCGGGGGCGGCCGGCGCAGCCTGCGAGCCTCATTCGAGCTGCTGCCGCGTGAGCGCAATCCGGTGGCTCAGCCACCGCACCTCGTAGAAGTTCACGCCGGCGGCGCGCTCGAGCAGCAGCTCCAGCGCGCCGAGCCGCGCCTCCAACGCCGCGCGGTGGTCCGCGTCCGCGGCGAGGGCGACTTCCACGAGGTGCAGCGCCTGCACCGGCCGGCCGGCCTGCACGTGCCCGGCCGCGCGTGCCGCGAGCACGTCCGGTCCGCCGGAGAGCTCCGCGAGCTCGGCGTACATGGCGCTGGCGGGGACGGGATAGAGTTCCGTGGTCGAGGCGAGGTGGAACCAGCCGGCATAGCCCTCCCAGATCGAGCGCACGACCCACGAGACCTTGCCGTGGGCCTCCGTCAGCTGCAGGTCGGCGGGCAGCTGGATGTCGCGCATCAGCTCGTACATGGTGCGCCCCGCGTTCATGCCGTCGACGACGGCATCGTGCACGTAGGCGACGGCGTCGCGGATGCGCTGCAGACCGGCGCGGATTTCCGCCGCGCCCGCTATCGGCTCGAAATGGCTCGGCACCAGGAGCTCCGGCTCGAGCGCGATGACGCGGTCGAGCGACTCGATGTACTCGGCAGCGAAACGCATCTTCTCGCCGCGCAGCGTGTACAGGTTGGGCCACATCGGGAAGATGGGCCCGAGGAAGTCGCCCGCGAACAGGATGCGGCTCTCCGGCAGCCACACCGAGATGGAGTCGTCGCCCTCTGCCCCCGGCGTCGCGAGCACCTCGAAGCGCGTGCCGCCGAGCTCGAATTCGAAGACATCGTTCACGAGGATGGTCGGCGCAACGCGCGTCTGGGCCTGGGCGGCCCGCTCCGCGGCGGCGGCCTGCCGCACCGGGTTCTCGCCGAAGAAGAGGATGAGGTTGCGGTTCGTCTGATATGGCATCAGCTCGTTCAGGTAGCGCTGCGCCTCCGGGAACCGCGCGTGCGTGACGACTTCGGTGCCCCCCTCGGTCCAGGTGGGGACGCCGCCCGCGTGATCGTTGTGCGCGTGCGTTACCACGACGTAGCGGATGGGACCGTCGGACACCGCGCCGAGCAGTTCGCGATGCCGCGCGGCATGCCGGGAGGTGCCCGTATCGATGATCACGTTGCCCTCCGGGGTCGTGACCATGTGGGTGTTGCCGGTCCCGCGCGCCTGGTACACGTTCGGTGCAATCTCGACCGCGGCGTCGAGGTCGGCGCCGTAGTCGATGAGATCCGCGGCCGTGCGTACGGAGAACGGCGACCCGGATGCCGGGGCCTCCTGCGCCTGCGGCGCAGCGGTCCCCGGCGACGCGTTCGCGAACAGCCAGCCGGCGGTCAGCAGCCGGCACGACGTGAGCCAGGGCGAGTGTCGAAGCATGAATCCTCCAGGACCGCGCGGGCCGCAGTCGGCCCGCGCATGACAATCCGGGTCGCGGCGCGTCAGGGATATATCAGGCGGCCGCGATCGCCGTAGGCGGCGTCGAGCCTGCGCTGTGGCTCGGTCACTTCACCGGGCCGCGGCCGCAGGCCGAAGCCGTAGATGTTGTCGCCGGGATGCGGGTTGACGTTGAGACCGTTGAGGTGCATGGCCCGTGCCCAGTCCAGCGGCGCGCGCCACCCGGGATGGGGCACGACGCGCGCATGGCTGCCGGCGTAGGGGTGCTGCCGCCGCCACGCGATCAGGGCCTCGACGAGCTCGTCCACCAGACCCGGATGGGCGCCGGCAAGATTGGTGGTTTCTCCCGGATCGGCAAAGACATCGTACAGCTCGTTGACGATGGTCACGCCTTCGAACGTCTGATCCACCTTCTGGACCAGCTTCAGGTTGCCGCGCAGCACGCTCCACGAGAACTGCCTGCCCAGCGCGGTCTCGGAGGCGTAGAAGATGTCGTCCGTGCGCGGCGTGACCTGCCCGCCGCTGATCTCCTCCCACAGGTCCACGCCGTCCAGCGCACGCTCCGCCTGCACCTCGACGCCGGCGGCCGCCGCGAGAGTCGGAAACACGTCCATGGACGTCATCACCTGCGCGCTCACGGCGCCGGGTGGAAGCACCCCGGGCCAGCGCATGACGGACACTACGCGGATGCCGCCCTCGTAGGTCTCCAGCTTGTAGCCGCGCAGCGGCGCGTTGCTGCCGTTGCCGGCCGTGGCGCCGTTGTCGCTCAGGAACATGACGATCGTCTCGTCGGCAATGCCCTCCGCCTCCAGCGCATCGAGGATCCGGCCGATGCCCCTGTCCATCGAGATCATCATCGCCGGATAGATGCCGCCGGCCTCCTCGATGAGCCGGGGCGGAGCCTGGAACGGCGAGTGCGGCGCCTTGTAGGCCAGATAGAGGAAGAACGGCTTCTGCCGGTCGCGCCGGTTCCGCAGCCAGTCGACGGCGGCGCGTGTGTAGACGTCCGTATTGTATTGCCCCACCAGCTCCGGGGTGCTCTCACCGTTACGCTGCAGGTCGTAGCCGCCCTGGTTCCGATGCGTGAAGTAGTCCCCGCCCGTGTTGAGCGAGCCCATGAAGTAGTCGAAGCCGCGGTTGTTCGGGTGGTGCGCCGGCACCGTATGGCCCAGGTGCCACTTGCCGATCGCCGCGGTGTCGTAGCCCTGACTCCTGAACGATTCGCCCATGAAGTGCTCGCTGACGGCCACGCCGAACGGACTCCAGGGGTAGACCGTGGCATAGGTCAGGCCGAGCCTGAGCGGGTCACGTCCAGTCAGCAGCGCGGCGCGCGTGGGCGTACACTTCGGGTTGGTGTAGAAGCGCTCCAGCTCGACGCCCTCGGCGGCCAGCCGATCGATGGCGGGCGTGGGTATGTCGCCTCCGTGGAACGACGCGTCGTTCCAGCCCATGTCGTCCGCGAGAATGATGAGGACGTTCGGGCGCCCGGAAGCCGGCGCGGCCGGCTGCGCGGCGGCATGCGGCAGCTGGCCGATCGCGACGGCCGCCAGCACGAGCAACTTGAAGAGATGGCGCGGCATGCGGGCACCCCCTGACTGCCTGCGGCACATCGTACGGTCCGGACGGCGCCGACGCAAGTCAGGGCCGGGGTCGCCGCGGGCGGCGCGCTACGGTGCGGGTCCGGCAGGATCCAGCCGCCGCAGCGCCTCCCGGTAGGTCCGCGCGCGCGTCGTCTCTCCACGCCTCGCCAGCACCTGCACGAGCGCCGCCAGCACGTCGGGGTCGCGCGGGTCGGCTGCGTTCGCCCCGAGCAGCGCCGCCTCCGCTGCTGCGAGCCGGCCGAGCCGCAGGAGAACCATACCGAGGTTGTAACCCACGCGCGAGCGGGCGGGCATGCGCGCTGCGGCCCGCTCCAGGCTCGCGGCGGCGGCCTCGAAACGCTGCTCCTCGGCCAGCAGCAGGCCGAGGGAGTAGTGCAGCTCACCGTCTTCGGGCGCTCGTTCCAGGCCCGCACGTAGAACCGCCTCCGCCTCGGGGTTTCTGCCCTGCCGGTTGAGTAGGTTGGCCAGGTTGAAGCGCGCGGGTGCGAAGGCCGCATCCAGATCCAGCGCCCGGCGGTAGCTGCGTTCGGCCGCCGGCGCAGCGCCGCGGCGCGCCTGCAGTATGCCGAGGTTGAGGTGCGCCCCCGGCAGGTCCGCCGACTCGGCCTGCGCAGCGACGTACTCCGCCAGCGCTGCGTCGAAGCGTGCCGCCTGCTCCGCGCCGAGCACCGGCCGCGGAACCGACGTCAACGCCCGGGCGGCCTCGATGCGGACGGCCCGAACCGGGTCGTCGAGCAGCGGCACCAGCGCCGCCACCCGACGCCGGGGAGCGACGCGCTCCAGGACTCCGGCCGCCGCGGCCCGCACCAGCGGATCGGGGTCGGCCGCAGCGGCCGCGGCGGCGGGCAGTGCGCGGGGTCCGTACGGCCGGAGGTGCTCGAGCGCCGTGGCGCGGACGATCGGCGGCTGACCACTATCGCGGGCGAGTTCCAGCAGACCGCTTTCCGCCGTCCGGTCGCCACGGCGCGCAGCAGCAAGGACCTCCCCGAAGTGCGGCGAGGGCGACGTTCCCCACCAGGCGGCGGCGCGCGCCGCCGCCCAGGCAGCCGTCTCCTCCGTGTGGCAGGAGGTGCAGGCGTTCGGCGTGCCCAGCGCGGCGGAGAGGTCGGGGCGGGGCACGCGGAAGCTGTGGTCGCGGCGCGGGTCGACGACCATGTACGTGCGCGCCGGCATGTGGCAGCTCACGCACTGCGCACCCGCCGATCCCGGCTCGTGGAAGTGATGCGCGGGCGTGTCGTAGCGTGCGGTCCGCAGCGTCGGGAACCGTTCGTTCGGCGTCTCGCGATGGCACCGAACGCAAAGGGCGTTGCCCGTGGCACGCAGGCCGAGGCCGTGCGGGTCGTGGCAGTTCGAGCAGCGCACCCCGGCGCGGTACATCCGGCTCTGCGCGAACGACCCCCACACGTACACCTCGTCGCGGATCTGCCCGTCCGGGTAGTACAGATCCGCGCGGAGCGTGCTCGGGAGGAAGTCGTCGAGGAAGGGCCGCGCGTGGCGGTCGACGTGGTTGATCTGCTGGCGGTGCGCATGGCAGCCGGCACAGGCTGCGATCTCGCCCCCCGCATCCGGGGCGCCGAGGTCCACGACCAGTCCTGCCGGCGGGCTGCGGTCCGCGACCTCGAACCGGTCGGCGCGCGCCCAGGCGACGTGGCGGCCGCCCGGGCCGTGACAGGCCTGGCAGCCGACGTCGATGGCGTCCCATACCGTGCGGTACGAATCGCTGGCGTCGTCGTAGTTCTTGCGCAGATTGGTCGAATGGCACGCCGCGCACATCGTGTTCCACGTCTGGTAGCGTCCGGTCCAGTGCAGCGCGTCGCCCGGCGGGATCCGCTCGTCGTGGTAAAGGTGGAACCACTTGCCGCGGCCGGTGTCCCAGGCGATCGGCAAACTCTGGAGCCGCCCGCCGGGGAACGGAGCGAGGTACTGCTGGAGAGGTTCGACACCGAGGGTGTGGGTCAGCTCGAAATCGGCCAGTGCCCCGTCCGCGCCCTCCGTGTTGACGAACAGACGCCCCTCACGCTCGAAGAACCGGGACGTGACGCCGAAGCGGCTGAAGGTCGCATCGTCGAAATCGCCGAGGACCGTCTCCGGTGTGGCCCGCTGCATGGCGAGGTCGTGGTGGGACCCCGTCCACGCCCGCTGCTCCGCCGCGTGGCACGCCGCGCAGGTGCCGTCCTCGACGAAGGCGATGCCGGTCGCGCCGACCCCGCGCAGCTCCGCGGGCGGTGAGCCGGCACCGGGGCGGCAGCCGGCCGCGGCGAGCAGGATGAGGGCCGCCGACGTGCGCCGCAGGCCATGTCGGGACATGCGCAGCCCGCCGTCGGCCTGTCAGCCCAGCAGATCGAGCAGCGCCGACGCGACGGCGTCCGGCCGCTGTGGCGCGAGGTCGTGCCCCGCCCCCTCCACGATCCGCCGTGCGGCCAGGTTGGTGAACCGGGCCTGGTCTGCGGACGGGTCGGGCGACGGCGGGCCGAAGCCGCTGTCGGCGCCGCGCAGCACGATGGCCGGCACGCCGATGGTCGGCCGCTCCGCCAGCCGGCGCTCGATGGCGAGGAACCGTTCCTCGCCGGGGGCGTAGCCGTGCCGGTGCCGGTAGGAGTGGATCACGATGTCGACGAAGTCGGGGTTGTCGAAGGCCGGCGCCGAGCGTTCGTAGGCCTCGTCCGTGTATTCCCAGGTCGGCGACCACGTCTCCCACAGGTAGCGACAGATGGCGTGGCGGTTCGCCTCGAGGCCGGCGCGACCGCGCTCGGTGTTGAAGTACCACTGGTACCAAAGGCGCGCCTCGGCGAGGGCCGAGGGGGACGGCGGCGACGGCGATACCGTGTCCTGCACCGAGTAGCCGCCGATGGCCACCTGGGCCCGCACGCGCTGCGGGTGGAGAATCGACGTGATGCACGCGGCGCGGTTGCCCCAGTCGAAACCGGCCAGCGCCGCCTGCTCGATACCCAGCGCGTCGGCGAAGTCGACGACGTCCTGGGCGATGGCGGCCTGCTCGGCCATGCGCGGCGCGGCGGGGTCGAGGAACCGCGTCGGGCCGTAACCTCGCAGGTACGGCGTCAGCACGCGGTAGCCGGCCTCGGCCAGCGCGGGCACGACGCCGTCCCACGCGCGGATGTCGTACGGAAAACCGTGCAGGAGGATGATGGGGAAGCCGCCGCTGTCGCCGCTCTCTTCGTAGCCGATCTCGAGCACGGAGGTGCGGACCGTGCGGACGCCCGCCTGCGCCCGGGCCGCCGCCCCGCGCGCCGAGTTCGCGGCTACCGCCGCCGCGCCCACGACGCCCGCACCCTTCAGAAAGTCACGCCTGCTCGGTGCCATGATGGTCTCAAGCTCCTGACCGGCCCGGGTGAACTCGCCGCCGTGCGCCCCGCGGAGGGGGGACGCCGTTCCGGTTGACGGCATCGAACCGGGGCGAGGCGCCTGGCTGACAAGGCGCGACGAGAAAGCACGCCGGGCATATCCGAATCGAGGCGCGACGCCGTCAGACGTGATGCCTCGCCCCTCGCAGGCCGCAGGACCTCTTGCCGCGGGCTGCGGGAGCCGCTGCGGCATGGTATGTAACGGTTCCGAACGCTGTCAACGACTGCCGGCACGCGCAGGGAGAGCAGCCCGTGTCCTGCAACCTGCCATCGCCGTCGCCTGCTCGCGGGCAGCCCGGGGCGGGCTCACCGACGAGGCGCACCGGGAAGTACGACAGCAGATCACGAGTGGTGTTACCGTTCGACGACGTTGCGGACGAGTACACTAGCGAGGCCTGACAGGAGCGCATCGACGCGGGCGAATCGGACGCTGCCCGCGAAACCGACGCGCGCAAGGAGACTGCGATGCGAACGTCCCTACTCAAACGGTCGACGGCGGAGCTGATCGGGACGTTCGGGCTGGTCTTCGCCGGCACGGGCGCCATCGTGGTCAACGACGCGACCGGCGGCACGGTGACGCACGTCGGGGTCGGCCTGACCTTCGGCCTGGTCGTCGCAGCCATGATCCTGGCCCTGGGCCATGTCTCCGGCGCGCACATCAACCCCGCCGTGACGCTGGGCTTCTGGAGCACGGGGCGCTTTCCGGGACGGGAGGTGCCGTGGTACGTCGCCGCCCAGTTGCTCGGCGCCGGCGCCGCGAGTCTGGCCGTCCTCGTGCTGATCGGCAACCACGGCCGACTCGGGGCGACCCTGCCGGCCGGCTCCGCCGGGCAGTCGCTGGGCCTGGAAGTCCTGCTCACCTTCTTTCTGATGTTCGTCGTCATGGCGGTGGCGACCGACGCCCGCGCCAACGGCCAACTGGCTGCGGTCGCCGTCGGCGGGACCGTCACGCTGGAGGCGCTGTTCGCCGGTCCCATCTCGGGTGCGTCGATGAATCCGGCCCGGTCGTTCGGCCCGGCGCTGGTCGGCGGCTGGTTCGCGGCCCACTGGGTGTACTGGCTCGGCCCGATCGCGGGCGCGCTCATCGCCGGCCGACTCTATGACTGGGTCCGCTGCGAGTCGGAGATTCAGCGACGTCCCGTCAACGGCTGCGGGTGAACCGCCGCGGCGTCGCTCAATTCGTCCCGATCTTCTGGTCCAACAGGCCGAACGCGCGCACGGGGAACGACCCGACGCCCCGCAGCCTTGCCGGCACGGCGTAGAAGCGGAAGCCGTCCTCCGGCACGGCGTCGAGACCGCGGAGGTGCTCCACCACCGGAATCCCGGCGCCGAGCAGGACGGTGTGCACCGGGCGCGCGCCGTCCGCCGTGTCGTCGATGTTCAGCGAGTCGATTCCGACCAGGGCCGCGCCCCGGTCGCGCAGCAGCTCCGCCGCGCCCCGCGTCAGGAAGGGATGGCCCACCTGGTAGGCTGGCGTCCGCCAATAGCGGTCCCAGCCCGTGTGGACGAGCACGGCGTGCCCCTCGACGTCGCGCTGCCCGAACCGGTCCGGGCCAATCGCACGCACGTCGGCCGGCACGCGCCACACGGCCGCGGGCAGGTGCGCGAGTGACGCGAGGTCCAGGTCGGCGAGGTCACCACCGTCCGCGTAGCGGTGAAACGGGGCGTCGACGTAGGTGCCGGTGTTCGAGACCAGCTCGATGCGGCCGATCTGAAAGGTCGTGCCGGCGGCGTAGCGGGGCGCGGACTCCGCCCGCGAGAGGTGGTCGCCGATTACCGGTCCCGGCAGGCCGGGATAGGTCACCATGCCGTGCTCGACGGCATGCGACAGGTCAACGAGCCGCGCGGAACCCAAACGCTTCACCGCTTCGGCAGCGTGTAGTTCACCATCCAATTGATGCCGAACCGGTCAGTCCACAGGCCGTAGTACGCACCCCAGAACGTCTCCTGCAGCGGCATCCGCACCGAGCCGCCCGCGGACAGCTTCGCGCAGACCTCGTCGCAGTGCTCCCGGCTCTGCCCCTCGATGGCGATGGAGAAGTTGCTGCCGACGACCAGCGGCGGCGCGGACCCTCCGGGCGTGTCGCTCCCCATCAGCACGCTCGAACCGACCGGCAGCGACACGTGCATTACGCGGTCCTTGTCGGCCTCGGCTACCGGCATGTCCGGCGGGCCGTCGGCGAACGTCTGCAGCGCGGAGAACTCGCCCCCGAAGACGGATCGATAGAGCTCGAACGCCTCACGGCAGTTGCCGTCGAACGTCAGGTACGCATTGAGTGCCATCGCTGCCTCCTCGAAGCCCGGCCGCGTGGACGCCGGCCGTTCCCGTGCCACACCGCCCGCGCGTCTGCCGATTGCCGTCAGTGGGCACGCCGCGCACGCGCCCCGCTACCCGGCCCACGCCGCGGCGGGTGCCAACCTGCGGCGCTAGTGCCGGGTCCCTAGCCGGATGGCGGGCGCACCGACGAAGGGCGTATGCCGGCAGGCATGTCGTCCGGCATCGCAAGGACGTGTCGCGCCCTACCTCGACACCGACGTGTCGGTGATCCGCCACAGGTGCGAGCGGGTCCGGATGAACAGGTTGCCGCGGGCGATGGCGGGGCTCGACATGGCTACCTCGTCCAGCGAGTTGGTGGCGATCACCCGGAACCGGTTCTCGGTGTCGAGCACGTAGGTGTCGCCGTCCTCGCTGAGGACGAATACCTTGCCGTTGTACGCCCAGGGGGACGCCGTGAAGCCGTTGGCCCCGCGGGCGATGCGGCGGCGGACCTCGCGGCTCTGGATCTGCTCCTCGGTGAGGTACAGCTCCTCGCCGGTGTGCGCGTCGTGCACGGTGAAGAGTCCGCGGTCGTGCAGCGTGAAGTAGTAGTCGCCGTAGACCAGCGGCGTCGGATGGTACGGTCCGGCGTCGTCCGCGTACCACGCGACGTGCTCGCTGCTCGCCGCCCCGGCCGGCAGAGTGATGTCGCCGGCGGCGCCGGGACGGACTGCATACACGGGCCTGACCGGGTCGCCGACGTAGCCCGACGTGACGTAGAGCAGCCCGTGCGCGGCAAAAGGCTGCGGAACGGAGATGGAGTTCAGGCCGCTGAAGTGCCACAACTCGTTCCCCGCGAGGTCGTAGGAACGCACCCGGTCGCTGCCCGCGGTCACCAGCTCCGTGCGCCGCTCGTTCCGCCACACGAACGGCGTCGACCAGTTGGTCCCTTCATCGCGGTCGACCCGCCAGCGCTCGGCCCCGGTGGCCGTGTCGAGCGCTACGACGAAGGAGGCGTCGTCGTTGTCGTTGACGACGAAGAGCGTGTCCTCGTGCAACGCCGGCGAGGCCGCGGGACCCCATCCCAGCCGGGTGTGGGCCGGCGCGAAACGCTTCTCCCAGATCAGGTTGCCCTCGAGGTCGAGGGCATAGACACCGATGTTGCCGAAATAGGCGTACACCCGCTCGCCGTCGGTCACCGTCGTGGCGGAGGCGTAGGTGTTCTTGAGGTGCCGATCGAAGTCCGGCACGCCGGCGTGCACTTCCGTAGTCCAGAGCACGGCGCCGGTCTCGAAGTCGACGGCGGTGACCAGCCAGTGGTGAACCGCCGCGGAGCGCTCCATCAGATCACCCGGCTCCGGATCGCGAAAACGGCCGCCGGAGGGCATCGACTCCGGCGAACCGTACGGAAAGTACAGGCCCATGCGCGGTTCCTCTTCCTCGCCCTCGCTCACGGCGGTCGTGAGGAAGATGCGGTCTTCCCAGACCACCGGCGACGACCAGCCGAGGCCCTCGATGGGCGTCTTCCAAACGACGTTCTCCGTAGTGCTCCACGTGGTCGGCAGCCGCGGATCATCGGCCGCCACCGACGCGGCGTCCGCGCCGCGGAAGGCAGGCCAGTTCTCCAACTCGGCCGAGACCGGCGTGATTGCCGTGAGCAGCGCGAGCAGCGTCGCCGCGAGCGTAGCCGCAGCCAGGATCCGGAATCGGGGGTGACGCATGCGGTTGTCCTCCACAGTCTCGATAGCGCTGCCGATTATACGACGCCGCACCGCAGCCGGCCGCCTGCCCGTGCGACTCACGGCAGAGCCAGCGTACGGGTACGCACGGTGAGGTCGTCGACGCAGTCGACGTCGACCGCGACGCCCAGTCCGGGCCGGTCGGCCGGCACGGTGACCATCCCTTCCGCGTTCATCGTCCACTCCGGCGCCACGATGTCGCGCTCCCAGTAGCGCGCGCTGGGGCTGACGTCGCCCGGCAGCGTGAAGTTGGGGAGCGACGCGAGGGCTACGTTGCAGGCGCGGCCGATGCCGCTCTCCAGCATGCCCCCGCACCAGACCGGCAGGGCGTGATGGCGGCAGAGGTCGTGGATTGCCTTGGCCTGCGTGAACCCGCCTACCCGGCCCGGCTTGATGTTCACGATGCGCCCGGCGCCGACGGCCAGCATGTCCTCGACGGCCTCGACGTGGCGAATCGACTCGTCGAGACAGATGGGCGTGGCCAGTCTGTCCTGGAGCCGGGCGTGACGGAGCAGGTCGTCCTGCGCCAGCGGCTGCTCGAGCATCAGCAGCCGGCAGGCGTCCAGGTCGGCCAAATGTTCCGTGTGGTCGGGGGTATAGGCGCTGTTGGCATCGGCCATCAACCCCGCCCGCGGGCCGAGGGCCTCGCGCGCAGCGTGCAGGTGCTCGATGTCCGCGCCGGGCCGGATCTTGACCTTGATGCGCTGGTAGCCCGCGGCGAGGGCGGCGGCGGCCTTGTCGGCGAGCATGCCGGGGCTGGCCTGGATGCCGATGGAGATGCCGGTCGCAATCGCGTCGCGTGTGCCCCCGAGCAGGCGCGAGAGGCTGACGCGCTCCCGCTCCGCCCACAGCGTCCACGCGCCCATTTCGACCGCGGCTCGCGCCATAGGGTGGCCGCGGATTGCGCGCCGGAGCATGCCGTCGAGGGCGCGCGGATGCACCACCGCCCGGCCCAGCAGCCGGGGGACGAGCCACTCGGTGAGCGCCAGCCAGGCCGTATCGACCGTCTCCTCCGAGTAGCTCGGCTGTTCGCCGGCCACACACTCGCTCCACGCCGTCGTGCCGTCCGTGTCCTCGAGCTCAAGCAGCAGGATGCGCCGGGCGGTCGTACGGCCCGACGAAATCTCGAACGGCTCGCGCAGTGCCATTCGGATCTCCCGCAACGTGACGCGTGCCAGGCGCAGACTCATCGGTGGACAGCCTGCGTGTCGGCCGGCTCGTTCGTGAGCAGGTACCAGGACTCCTCCGGCGGAGGCAGGTGGCGGAAGCCGGCCACGCGGTAGCCGCGGGCAAGGTAGCGGGGCAGCGCGCGGCGGTGCAGCTGCTGCCACGCGCGGGCGCGTGCCGGATCGGTCGCCTTGAGCAAGTCGATGCGGGCCGGCACGGCAATCCGGACCCAGGGGTCGACCGGGAGCTCCGCCGCCCGCGCTCGGTTCTCGAGGCCGACCGCCGGCGCCGCGTCTGCCGCGGCGGGCAGCGGGTCGCCGCGGCCAGCCAGCAGGCGCTCGACGCGCGCGCCGGTCAGATTCCATTCGACGATGAAGCGGTCCGTGGCGAGCCCCCGATGCAGGCTGCTGCCGGTGTCGCCGTACATGTCGACGACGTACTCCACGGGCAGTGCGCCGAGCCCGTTCACGTTGAGGTTGGCGTTGGCGGCCACGAGCGGATCGAAGCTCCAGCTGGCGATCTCGATGCCGTTGGCCAGCAGCCGCTGGCGTTGAAAGTGCTTCAGGCGGATGCCCAACCCCTGCCGGCGGGCGTCGGGATGCACGGCGAGCATGTCCGACCAGTGCGCGGGCGCCCCGCCGCGCACGCCGCTGATGCCGAACACGAAGCCGAGCAGCCGCCCGTCGGCGCCGAAAGCTCCCGCAGCCACGCCGCCCACGCGCTGGCTCACCATCAGAAGGGTCGCCGGCACGACGTCCGTGAACTTCCGGCCCCAGATCTCGTGCTGCAGCCGCACGCAGGCGGCGTAGTCGGCGCGGGAGGCGAGCGGACGGAACGTCACGTCGAGCGCCATCAGGCCCTCGTAGGATACTGCGGCATGCGGTCAGGTCTGGCATCCGCCACCTGTGCGCGACTATGATCGTCACGGCCTCGTGCTCGCTCGTGAACCTCCCAACCGACGCACGCGCCGTGTATCGCGCACCGGAAAATCCCGCCCGCGCGGGTGCCTACCCCGGAAGGAGAGCCGGACGATGACAACTCGCTCGCGCGCCGCCGCCGGGCGGCCCGTGCTGCATACGGCGCTGGCCCTGGGCCTCGCAGCCGTCGGCGTGGCGGCTCTCCATGCCGCGGAGCTGCACGAGGAAACGCTCGCGGCTTGGACGCGGTACGTCGAGGCCACCGAGCGCCGCATCGCTCGCGAGATCGGCGACGGCGGCCGGTTCCTCGTGCTCGACTTCCACGACGATGCCGAGCCGATGCGGCGCGAGGCACTGGCCGGCCAACCGGTCATCTGGCGGGCCGAGGCGCGCGGCGATGACGGCGACTCGATCGGGGTGCCGAAGGGCAGGATCCACCACTGGCTCGGTGCCATCCTGATTCCGAACGCCGACGTGGATCATGTCGTCGACGGCCTGCAGCACGCGATTCCGCCGCACGAACTGCAGCCCGACGTCCTCGAGTCGCGCGTCCTCTGGCGCGACGGCGACAAGCTGGGGACATTTCTCAAGCTCAGCCGGAAGGCCATACTCACCATGCACTACAACACCGAGCATGCGGTGGAGTACGTGCGCCCGGGCGGCGGGCGAGCCTGGAGCCGAAGCGAGTCGACGCGGATTGCCGAACTGGAGAACTTCGGGTCGCCGGACGAGCGGGAAAAGCCAGTCGGCAACGACCGCGGCTTCCTGTGGCGCTTGAACGTGTACTGGCGCTACGAGGAGGTGGCCGGCGGCGTCCTGATGGAATGCGAGGTCGTCACGCTGAGCCGGTCCATACCGCTCATGATGCGCTGGATGGTCTCGCCCATCGTGACTCGCGAAGCGCGTGCCGCGATGGTGGACATGCTGCAGTCGATGCAGGGAGCACTGGATCCGGGCTTGCCGGTGGACCGGGAGTGAGCGGCACACCTGCCGGCACGCGACGGTTTGCTCACGGGCCGCACGCAGGGGCTACCGGTTCTTCTGCTCTTCGAGCTCGGCGGCCTCCTTGGCCTTCTGCTCTTCCTCGAAGAACTCGCGCTGCCAATCGGGCGGCTCCTGCGGTCCGGGAACCATCCCCGCGATATCCGGATCGTGGTCCGTAGGCCGCGGCGGGGCTGCAGCCCGCCGGAGTCTGGTCTCGGCGCGGCGGGCGTCCTTCATCTTCGAGCGCTCCAGCCGGGCACGTTCTCGCTGCCGTTTGGTTTGGGTCGGTCGTCCCCGATTTGCCAACTTCGCGCACCTCCACTGCTGATGCCCGGACACCCCGCAGGACGGGGCGCACGGCACACGCTGCCCACGCTCATATTAACAAACTGCGGCCTCGCCGACGCCACCAGCGCGGCGCGCGGCGCCGGCCGTCGAAGCCCAGATCGGATGCGGCGCGGGGCGTCTTCGAACGGGCCTCGTTGACGGTCAGACGGCGCCCCTGGAAATCGCTCTGGTCGAGCTTCGTGATGGCCCGGGCGGCGTCGTCTGCCAACGAGATCTCGACGAACGCACCCACCCGCGCGGCCGTCCTGTCGCCCTGTCCGTGGGGATGCAAGTGCAGGTGGAACCGAGGGTGCGCAGCCAGCCAGCGGACCACCGCGGGCGTCTTGTGGCGTAGCGGACGACAGGCCGCAGCGTACCACCGTCGGGTGGGCGCAACGATTGACTGGCTGCAGCGGTCGATCAACGATACGCAGTGCGCGATTGCGCCTTCCGACCAGCAGGCATGTTCGAGAAACGTCCCTACTTCATCATCGGCGATCTGCTGTCGAACGCCGGCGCCGGTGCGGTCGCGGGCGCGGCAACCGCGCTGGTGGTGGGCGACGGCTGGCCCGTGCCGGCGGGCATGCTCGCGGGCATGGCGCTCGGCGGGCTCGTCGCCACCATCCTGGCGGCGGCAGCGTCGCTGCTGTTCGGCGCGCTCGAGATCATGCTGCCGGTCATGGCCACCGGCATGGCGGCCGGGATGCTGGTGGGCATGCGCGCGGCGGCGGGCGCCGAGCCCACACAGGCAGCGACCGGCGCGCTGACCGGCGTCGCCGTGCTGGCGGCCACCTACGTCCTGAACGCGCACCTGCGAGCCAGGGGGACCCGGTGGACGCCCTGACGCAGCGGAAGTGGGACCGCGCCGCCCGCACCTACGATTTGATGAACGGGTACGGGCCGGAACGCCGCTGGGCACCGTTCAAGCGGCGTCTCTTTGCGCTGATGCGCGGCAATGTGGTCTTCGCGGCCATCGGGACCGGTCAGGACATCCAGTTCTTCCCGCCCGGCCGCCAGATAACGGGCATCGACATCAGTGAGCGCATGCTGGAGGTCGCCCAGGCGCGTGCCGCGGCCTACCCGGGTACGCTCGCGCTGCGGCAGATCGACGTGCGTCACCTCGACTGCGCCGACGGCACCTTCGACCAGGCCTTCACGTCGTGCACGTTCTGCTCGGTGCCGCAACCGATCGCCGGGCTCCGCGAGCTGCGGCGGGTGCTCAAGCCGGGCGGCCAGCTCCACATGTTCGAACACACCGGCAGCCGCGTCTTCCCGTTCAGCCTCATGCTGCATCTGATGACCCCGCTCTCGCGCCGGTTCGGCCCGGAACTGAACCGGGACACCGTCGGCAACGTCACCGCCGCCGGCTTCGAGGTCCGGGCGGTGGAGCCCGTATATCTCGACGTCGTGAAGATGATCCACGCGGTGGCTCCGCCCGACTGATCGGGGCTGTTCGACCGCGCCGAGGGCCGGTTCGCGCCGCCCTTGCCGGATCATCACTCGTCCCATGCAGCGGGGCCCTTTGGCCGGGGCTGGTAAGCTTAGCAGTCCGTGCTGAGAGCGCCGCGCGGCACCGAGAGCGACGAGGCGCCCGCCTGACAAGGCGTGACGAGGCGGCATACGGCGGTCATCGACGATGCGAGGCATACACAACGCGCTGCGGCGCTGCTGGTTCGTGTTCCCGGTCCTGGCCTCGCTGGCCACGGACTGCCAGGAGACTCCGCGGGGTGCGGTGCCCACGGGCATCGCCACGGTCGAGATCGTGCTGCAGAGCAGGCCGGCCCCGCCGCACGCCAACCGGCAGGAGGTCGAGAACTGCCTGGCGCGGCTGGGTACGGTCGGCAACCACGTCCGCCCCAGTTGGCGGGACAGCCCCTTCACAGGCGCGTTCGATCCCGAGCGCGTGCCGCTCGTCGCGTCGTCTTCCGACACCTTCACGGCGCGGTTCCAGGACGTCCCGGCCAACACACAGCACACGCTGACCGTCCACGACGTGAACCAATGCGAGCGGGTACCGGTAGTCCCCGGCTCGTCCGGCGTCCCGGGCCTGCTCTCCGACGGGCGCGTGACCACAGGCGTGTTCGCCAACGGCACGCCGCTGACGACCGTGGTCGGCAACGACGCGCTCGCGCTCGTCGTCGCGCCGGACGGCACGGTCGTCGAATGAACCGAACATGATGGGCCTGCTCCTCGCACTCGCGAGTCTGGCCATCGTTCCGGCGGTCCCCACCCACGCACAGGAGCCCGACCACGCGCTGGTGGCGGCCATCCGTGAAGAAGGCCTGCAGCGGTCCCAGGTCATGGAGCTGGCCGGCTGGCTCAGCGACGTGTACGGGCCGCGCGTGACGGGCTCGCCGGCCATCGAGGCCGCCGGGGACTGGGCCATGCGGCAGCTCCGCGCGTGGGGCGTCGCCGACGTGCGCGAGGAGCGGTTCGCCTTTGGCCGGGGGTGGTCGCTCGAGCGATTCCACGCGCACATGGTCGAGCCGCAGGTCATGCCGATCATCGGCTATCCGAAATCGTGGACCGGCAGCACGGACGGCACGGTCACCGCTGACGTGGTCCGTGTCGACATCCGCTCGCGCGCGGATCTCGACCGGTACCGCGGCAGGCTCCGCGGCGCGATCGTCCTGCCGCAATCCGCGCGCGAGGTGCGCATGCTCGAGGGCGACCTGGTGCTGCGGATGGACCGCACGCTGCTGGCCGAGGCGCGCCGGCCGGCGCCGGCGGCGCGGCCCGGTGGCAGCCCGCGACCGGCGCGGCTGCCGGCCGCCGTCGTCGAGCAGTTCTACCTCGACGAGGGCGTGGTTGCGGTCCTGGATCGCGGCAGCGACCACTTCATGGTGGGAGGCGCACCCAGCGGCAGCCGCCTCCGGTGGCCGACACAGCGGGTCGACGGCGGCACGGTGTTCGTCGGCAGCGGCGGCCCGTGGGACGACGACGCCCGCGGCGTGCCGGCGGCGACCATTGCGGTGGAGCACTACAACCGCATGGTCCGCATCCTGGAGCGGGAGCTGCCCGTGCGGGTGCAGATCGACATCCGCACGCGCTTCCACCCGGAGGACGAACGGCTCAACGGCTTCAACATCGTCGGCGAGATCCCCGGCGCGGATCTGCGGGACGAAGTGGTCATGCTCGGGGCCCACTTCGATTCGACGCACGCGGCGACCGGAGCCACCGACAATGCGAGCGGGACGGCCGCCATGATGGAGGCGCTCCGCATCCTGCTGGCCGTCGGCGCCGCGCCCCGCCGCACCATCCGGATTGCGCTGTGGGGCGCCGAGGAACAAGGCCTGCTCGGCTCGCGAGAGTACGTGCGCAGACATTTCGCCGACCGGCGGACGCTGGAACGCAAGCCCGGCTACGACCGGCTGTCGGCGTACTACAACCTCGACAATGGCGCGGGGCGCATTCGAGGTGTGTGGCTGCAGAACAACCCCGAGGTCGGCGCGATCTTCGAGCCCTGGCTGGCGCCTCTGGCCGACCTGGGGGTCGCGGTGCTCGGGCGGCGTGCCACGCGCGGCACGGACCACGTGGCGTTCGACGAGGTCGGTCTGCCGGGCTTTCAGTTCATGCAGGATCGGCTCGAGTACAACTCGCGGACGCATCACTCGAACATGGATTTCTTCGACCGGCTGCAGCGGGACGACCTGATGCAGATGGCGGTCGTGGCCGCGGTGTTCGCCTACAACACGGCGATGCTCGACGACCCGCTGCCGCGCAAGGACCCGCCGGCGTGGCGACAGTAGCCGGCCGCCGGTCCTTGCGCAAAGCCGGTCTTCGCGCTACCGTCGTGAGGTCGCGGAGGACGGTGCCTTGAGCGGAGGAGGCAGCGCAGGTATGAAGAGCAGCGAGACGCGTGGCGGGGGTTACCTGCTGGTCGGCGTGCTTGTCCAGGTGGCTCTCGCGGTCGGTTGGGCGCCGAACGTCGGCGCGCAGCAGTGGGTGGCCTCGTGGGGCTCGTCCCTGCAGGGACTGGCGCCGGAGGAGGCAACTGTCTCGAACGCCACCGTCCGGCTCATGGCCAGGTCCACGGTCGCGGGCGAGCGGGTGCGGGTGCGGCTGGAAAACACCTACGGCAGCGAGCCGCTGACCGTCGGCGCGGCCGCCGTCGGCCTGCAGAACAACGGCCCGTCGCTCGTCGCAGGATCGAACCGCGAGCTGCGCTTCGGCGGCGCGGGCGCTGTGACCATCCCGGCCGGCGAGTACGTCGTCAGCGACCCGGTCGAACTGACCGTCGCGGCCGGGCAGGGGCTGGCGGTCAGCCTGCACGTACCGGGCGCTGACCTGCGCAGCAGCATCCACCGCAACGCGCTCACCACGTCGTACCTGACCGCGGCGGGCGCCGGGGACTGGACCGGCAACGTCGACGGCGAGCCGTACACCGAGACGACCACCTGGATGCACTGGCTGTCGGCCATCGAGGTGTTTTCTTCCTCGGCCCGCGGTGCGGTCGTCGCCTTCGGCGATTCCATCACGGACGGCTCCTGCGCCACCCCGGACGGTCACGACACGTGGCCGGACATCCTGCATGCGCGGCTCCTGCACGCCGCCGGCAAGGCACGCCTCGGGGTGGTCAATGCCGGTATCGGCGGCAACACGGTCATCAGGGTGCCCCCGGTCACGAGCCTGCCCGGTGTGGAGCGGATGGACCGGGACGTGCTGGCGCTCGCCGGCGTCACGCACGTCATCGTCTACCTGGGAACCAACGACCTGCGGCGGCAGGCGACGGCGGAGCAGGTGATTGCCGGTCTCGACGAGGTCGTCGGACGGGCCCGGGCGCGCGGCCTCAAGGTCGTCGCGGCCACGATCATCGCGCGCAATCCGAAGCCGCGGGGCGGCCTGCCGCCGGAACTCGGGTTCGGACCCGAGCAGAACGAGCGGCGGCACGCCGTCAACGAGTGGATCCGCAACAACGACGACCTCCACGCGGTACTCGACTTCGACGCGGTCACGAAGGATGCCGGTAATCCCGATCTCATCAATCCGATCTACGACTGTGACGGCATCCATCCCAACGTGTTCGGGTACGCGGCGATGGGCCGATCGATAGATCTCGGTGTATTCGACGAGGATCTGCGGAAGGCTGCCCCGTGATGCGGGAGACGTGTGCGCGGGCTGTCGTCGGCATCGGGATTGCTGTTGCGCTGCTGAGCGTCGCACCCGGCACGCACGGACGCCCGGCCGAGCGCCAGGAGCGGACGGTGTGGGACGGCATCTACACGCAGGAACAGGCTGAGGCCGGCGCCGCGCTCTACGCGACCTGGTGCGCCGACTGCCACGCGTCGGACCTGTCGGGCGGCGACGTGGCGCCCGGGCTGGTCGGTGGCGAGTTCGTGTGGAATTGGAGCGGCCTGACGGTCGGTCAGCTCTTCGAGCGGTTGCGGATCTCGATGCCGCAGGAAGATCCGGCCGCTGTCACCCGCTCGGAGAAGGCCGCCATCCTGGCCTTCATGCTGCGCACCAACGAGTTTCCGGCCGGCGATCGCGAGCTGCCCGATCGCGCGGCGCTGCTGGACCAGTTCCTGTTCGAGGCCATCGAGCCCTGAACCAGCCGGAGAGACGCTACGTGAGAACCGTTCGGAAGCTTACGCTCGACGACGCCCGCATCATCATGGCCGCGGCCGAGGAGAAGTCGCGCGAGATCGGTGTCGACATGGACATCGCGATCACCGACGACAGCGGCAGCCTGCTGATGTTTCACCGCATGGACGACGCTCGCATCACCAGCATCGACGTGGCGATCAGCAAGGCGTTCACGGCGGCGGCGGCCCGGCGCTCCACGCGCGCGTACGGCGACGTCAGCCAGCCGGGCGGGCCGGCCTTCGGGATCCACGTCAGCAACCAGGGCCGCTTCATGGTGGTCGCCGGCGGCCTGCCCCTGTTCGTCGATGACCAGATCGTGGGCGGCGTCGGCTGCAGCTCGGGGCACCCGGATCAGGACGAGATCGTGGCGCAAGCCGGCATCGACGCCCTGCTGGCCCACCTGCAGGGCTGAGACCTGTCAGCTACACCGACTCGGTCGCGGGGAGCGTCTTGTCGATGGCTGCCTGCAACCGCGTCTTGTCGGCGAGCCCGACAATCGACTCGACCACCGCGCCGTCCTTGAACAGCAGCAGCGTCGGGATCGACCGGATGCCGAACTGCATCGCGGTGTTCGGATTGTCGTCGACGTTGAGCTTGCCGACGGTCACCCGGCCCGCGTAGTCCTCGGCCAGCGCCTCCACGGTGGGAGCGATCATGCGGCACGGACCGCACCACTCGGCCCAGAAGTCCACCAGCACGGGCAGCTTCGATTTGAGCACGGACTCGTCGAAGTTGTTGTCGCTCAGGGTCTGCGTGTGTTCTCCCATCGGCATCCTTCTGTGTATTCGGGGGCGGGTTGTTCGCCCTCACCCAATTGTAGCTTGAGCCGGCTTCTAGGGGACGGGCAGCGGCGTCGACAGGCCGTTGGTCGTGTCGCGGATGAAGTAGCCAGCCGCTCCCCTGTCGTCTCGGCGCCGCGTCAGCAGCAGGCGACCGTCGGCGGTCAGCGGCGCCACCAGCGACTCGCCGTCCGCCGCGTCGCTCTCGAACAGCCGCTCGACGCGCAGCGTGGTCAGGTCGAGCCGATCGAGCGCCGGCGCGGCGCCTCCGGCGAGCAGGATGTGGTCTCCGTCCGCCATGACCAGGCTGCCGGCTGCGGGACCGCCCGACCAACGGACGACGGTGCGTGCATCCGCGGCGCCGTCCGTCGGGCTCCAGTCGAGGAGTGTCCGGGACGTACGGCCGGCGCGCTCCAGCAACAGCGTCCGCTGCTGCCTGGTCTGTTCGTTCGTCTCGGTCACCAGGCCGAGGCCGGTCGCGGTCCAGCTGCTGTCGGCAACCCGGAACTCCGTTGCGACCAGCGTCGCGGGCGTCCCGTCGAACGGGGCGGCGAGGGCGACGACCTCATCTCCCCGGCCCGGCCCGGGCCGGCTCCACACGACGGTGGCCGAGGCGCCGGGGCGCCAGCCGTGCCCGCGCGGCCCGGGCGCCGCCTGGCCGCCCGGCAGGTCAGTCAGATGCCGTACGACGTCGCCGTTCGCATCCCGGATCGCCACCGCGCGGGCGGCCGCGGCGGCTGCGTCCCCGGCAAGTGGCCCGTCGAGCGTCGTGGCCAGCACGAAGGCACCGTCCGGTGAGGGGATCGCGCGCACGAACGGGGCCGGAGCACCCACGTTGCTCCGCCGGCCGGTGGCGAGCTCGACCGTTCCGAGCTGGCTCGTGAAGTAGTAGTCGAACTGTGCGTCCGGCGCGTCGGGCGGCGCGCCGCGCGCCGACATGAGAAACCGGCACAGGACGCGGCCGCCGGCCGCGAGCCAGGCGCACGGCTCGCCCCACGTGGCGTTGAGCGAGGCGGACGTGAGGGGCCGGGGGATGCCGGAGGCGATCTCGAGGACCCACTGCTCGACCCCGGTGTCGCGGATCACGACGTAGGCGAGATGCGCACCATCCGGCGCGAACCGCACCCAGCCGAGGGTGGTCTCGAACGGGGCGAGCACCTCGTGGACGGCCGCGTCGGCGAGGCGCACGAGCACGATGCGATCGAGGTTCGGCGCCGGCCAGGGTGTGCTGTTGCGGGTGTTGATCCGACGTCCCCCGAGGTCCCGCAGCCGGCGTTCGTCCACGACGGACGGCCGGGCGGCCGGATAGGCCAGCGCCACGGCGTCGCCTTGCGGGGCGACGATGACCTCGGGCCCGGCGCCCTCGTCCTGTGCACCCGTGCCGGTGGCCAGCAGCACGACGGCGGCCCAGGTCAGCAGCGGTATGCGAGCCATGCGGCGACTCGTGCCGGCGGCGGTGCGCCGCCGCACCGGCCGGCGGGGAATCTGCGCCGACGGGCGCTGCAGATTCCCGCAGGGTCGGTTGATCGCCAGGCGGCGCAGCGCGCAGGCGTCGGCGGGGCTACGCGGTTGCAAGCTCCGGGACCTGCGCCGGTGCGGCCGGGGGCGCCTCCGCACCCGGCGGCAGATCGCCCGCGTCCGCGCGCAGGTACTGCCAGTAGTTCGGCTTGATCGAGGCCAGCAGCTCGGCGCGCGTCTTCACCTCGATGGGGCGGCCCTTGTACAGCTTCCCCGTCGCGTACAGCAGGTTTTCCGGCAGCGCACTGCAGAACATCATCATCGGCCAGGTGAAGTTCGGGCCGTTCGTCTTCCGCAGCCGCAGCGCCCACAGGCTCACGCCACCGATCTTGAACGACAGCGGCCCCCACCAGCTGTACAGACCCGGCCGCATGTTCATCTTCCAGCAGCGGAGGATCAGTTGCCACTGCAGCCGGCTGAGGTTGCGAGTCTCGGTGACGCCCTTGCCGTGCTCCATGCGGGTGCCTTCGAGCGGCGTGAACACCGATGGCACCAGGAAGCCGAACAGCCCTCGGCGCTCCATCTCGTAGATGAGATCGAGGGTCGCCTTCACGTCATCGTCGGTCTCGCCCGGGTTGCCGACCATCAGCGTCAGCATCGGGAACCAGTTGTTGCGGTTCAACACCTCCAGGCCGCGGATGATCACGCTCTGCCAATCCTCGATGTTGAACGGCACGCCCTTGCTGGGCATCACCTGCCTGGCCATGCGCACCGATCCGGTCTCGAGGCCGATCAACGGCACGAGCGCCTTCCCCTCCGGATGCGAGCTCAACCGCTTGAGGTGGATGGGACTGTGGGGGAGCAGCGTGTCCGTCAGCTGCTCGATCAGCACCGGGTCCACCACGGCAGGCGCCATCGTCGAATGGCTGAGCACATGCTGCTCCACCCCGGGGGTCTCCACGATGCTGCGGTAGAGGTCGACCAACGCCTCCCGGTTCGGGAAGAAGAACGGCGTCTTCGTCCGCACCTGTCCCCAGATGAACATGTCCTCCGTCGCCAGCGAGATCTGTTTGTTGCCGGCCGCGACGTTGGCGCGCACGGCCTCGAGAATCCCCTCCTTCGGCAGATCGATCTGGGGGTTGAGATCGGGCACGCAGAACTGGCAGCGGCGGCCGCAGCCCGTCGTCATCTCGACGACGCCGAACGTCGTGGGACGGTCCGGAAACAGCAGCGTCAGAGGATCGGTCGGATGCTCGACCTCCGTCTGAGCGGGCAGCTCACCGCCCTCGAGCGCGCGCCGGAACAGCGCGATGGTCTGTGCCGATTCGCTGCGACCATCGATGACGCAGTCGATCCCGAGCCGATCCATCGACTTCGTCTGCGTGATCTGCCAGCTGCCCGAGCCGCCCAGGATGACCCGGAACGACTCCCGGTGCGGACTCGCCTTGACGGCGTCGAACAGCTTCGCCGCGTAGTGGGAGTTGATGGGCTCGCGCGAACTCCCGAAGATGGAGGTGTACACGCCGGCGGCGAACGTTACGCCCAGCGGATTGTGCGTCGAAATCGCCACGATCCGCGTGTCGGGTCCGACGAATTGGTCGAGGTCGTCGGGATAGCAGACCACGACGTTGTCACGGCCGAACTCGTTGGCCATGACCCGCTCGAGCACGCGCAGCCCCGCCGGGGCGGCCTGCGCCGAGCCGTCGTCGAACCGCTTCACGTTGCGCCACTCCGGGTACTTCTTGTCCATGACCCATTCCATCCAGATCGGAATGGACGCCATGCCCATCTGGATGAAGTAGCCGGCGTGGTCGATCATTTCGGTGAAAGGTGCCGTCAGGACGATCTGCGTACCCCGCTTCATCGAGTTTCCCCCGTAACCAACGTATTGAAGGCTAAAGAATGTAACATGAACGTCGTTGTCCGCAGCGGCGACCGCGGTGCATCGCCACCGCCCGGGGGCCGGCGCCGCGGGCGCTCCGTTCCATGTTCTCGTCCCGGATTCCCGCCGATCTCGCACCAAACCGGATCGGCCGTGCGGTCAGCCGCCTGCGGGCCGCGGGGGCGACGCTCATCGATCTGACCGAATCGAACCCGACCCGGGTCGGGTTCCGCTACCCGCCCGGCCTGCTGTGCGGGTGGCCCGAGCAGGAAGTCCGCGTATACCGACCTGCGCCGCTCGGCCTGCCGGCGGCCCGCGCGGCGGTGGCCGCGCATCTGACCCGCGCCGGTCGCTCGGTGGCGCCGGAGCGCGTCGTGCTCACCGCCGGCTCCAGCGAATCCTACGGCTTTCTGTTCAAGCTGCTGTGCGATCCCGGCGACATCGTCCTGGTGCCGCGACCCAGCTACCCGCTCTTCGAGCATCTGACGCGCCTCGAAGGCGTCCGCGCGGTGCCGTACGCGCTCGAGCACGCCGGTCGCTGGGCGCTGGACGTGCGCGGCCTCGGGGACGCCGTGACCCCGCGCACCCGGGCCGTCCTGCTCGTGAGTCCGAACAACCCCACCGGCTCGTTCGTGTCGCCCGGCGAGATCGACACCGTTGCGCGGATCTGCCGTGAGCACAACCTGGCGCTCATCGCGGACGAGGTCTTCGGCGGCTACCCGATGAACGCCGCCGCTCCGGCCCCGAGCGTATTCGATTGCCCGCGGCGGGACGCCTTGGTGTTCGGTCTCGGCGGGTTGTCCAAGGCGGTCGGCCTGCCGCAGCTCAAGCTCGGCTGGATCGTGGCGGACGGACCGCCGGCGGCCGTCGAGAAGGCATTAGCCGGGCTGGAGCTGATCGGTGACACGTACCTGTCGGTGGCTGCCCCGGTCCAGGTGGCCGCCGGCGCGCTGCTGGCGGAAGGCGCGGCCGTGAGCGCGCAGATTGCCGCGCGCGTGCGCACCAACTACGCGGCGCTGCAGCGGTGCGTCGCGCGTCATCCGGCACTGCGGCTGCCGGCCGTCGACGGGGGATGGTACGCTGTGCTGCAGATCCCGGCTACGGAGCCGGAGGAGACCATCGTGCTCGAGCTGCTCGAGCGCGACCGCGTCCTCGTGCACCCCGGCTACTTCTTCGACTTCCCTCGCGAGGCGTTCCTCGTCATGAGCCTGCTCCCGGCGCCGGACGCGTTCGAGGCAGGCCTGGCGCGGCTGCTCGCCCGTGTAGCGGGCGCGGGAAGCCGATGAACGCCGCAGCCGCGCCGGTCCTCAAGGACCTCGTCCTGATCGGGGGCGGGCACAGCCACGTCATCGTCCTGAAGCGTCTGGGGATGAGACCCGTGCCCGGTCTGCGCGTGACCCTGATTGCGCGGGAAGTCCACACGCCCTACTCCGGCATGCTGCCCGGGCTGATCGCCGGGCACTACAGCTTCGATGATGTCCACATCGATCTGGGGCCGTTGGCCCGGTTCGCGGGTGCCCGTCTCTACCACGACGAAGCGGTGGGCCTCGACCTGGCCGGGCGGGCGGTGCGCTGCCGCGACCGCCCACCGGTGCCGTACGACGTGTTGTCCATAGACATCGGCGCGTCCCCCGCGCTGAACGCGGCCGGCGCGGCCGCCCACGCAGTGCCGATCAAGCCGATTGCCACGCTGGTCGATCGCTGGGAACGGCTGCAGGCACGGGTCGGCGCGGCGTCGCACGCGCTGCAGGTCGGCGTGGTCGGAGCAGGAGCAGCCGGCGTGGAGCTGGTCCTGGCAGCGCAGTACGCCCTGCGGCGCCTGCAGGTCGCGGCCGGCCGGCCGGAGGCGGTGCCCGGCTTTCATCTCTTCAGCGCCACGGGCCGCATCCTGCCTACACACAACCGGAGGGCCCGAGCCAGGTTCGAACGCGTGCTGCGGGCGCGCCGCGTGCAGGTCCACGCCGGTGGTCGCGTCGTGGCCGTGCGACCCGGCGCCGTCGTCGTCGAGGACGGATCGGTGCATGCCGTCGACGAGGTGCTCTGGGCGACGGAGGCGGGCGCGCAGGCGTGGCCGCGCGAGGCAGGGCTCGAGGTCGACGAGCGGGGCTTCATACGGGTGGCCGACACGCTGGAGTCAACGTCGCACCCCGGCGTGTTCGCCGCCGGCGACATCGCGGCTGTCGTGAATCATCCACGGGAAAAGGCCGGCGTGTTCGCGGTGCGGCAGGGCCCGCCGCTCGACGCCAATCTGCGGCGCGCCGTGCGCGGCGAGCCGCTCCGACCCTTCCGGCCGCAGCGCCGCTTCCTGAGCCTGATCAGCACCGGCGACCGCTATGCGGTGGCGTCGCGCGCGCGCTGGGCTCTCGCGGGCCGCTGGGTGTGGACGTGGAAGGACCGTATCGACCGGCGCTTCATGACCCGCTTCAGCCGCCTGCCGGCCATGGATGTGGAGGCCGCTGCCCCCGATCCGAATCTGCTGCGGCTGGCGCCGGCAGCGGCGGTCCGCGAGCTGTCGGGCGCCGCCATGCGGTGCGCGGGCTGCGGCTCGAAGGTGGGCGCCACCCTGCTCGATCGGGTCCTCTCGCGGCTGACCCCGTTCCGCAGCGACGACGTCCTCACCGGCCTCGACGCGCCCGACGACGCCTCGGTCGAGCGCATCCCGCCGGGCCTCGTCGCCGTGCGCACCGTGGACGCCTTCCGGGCGATCATCGACGACCCGTACCTCGTCGGCCGGATCACCGCCAACCACTGCCTCGGCGACATCTACGCGATGGGTGCCCAGCCGCGGACCGCGCTGGCCATCGTTACGGTGCCGCTGGGTCCGGAGGACAAGACGGAAGCGCTGCTGCGCGACCTGCTCGGAGGCCTGGTGCAGGCGCTCAACGAGGCGGAGACCACACTCGTCGGGGGGCACACCACGGAAGGCAACGAGGTGGCCCTGGGCCTGGCGCTGAGCGGCGTCGTCGATCCGGCGCACGTGCTGCGCAAGGGCGGCATGCAGCCCGGGCACCGCCTGATCCTGACCGGCCCGCTCGGCACCGGGACGCTGTTCGCTGCGCACATGCGGCTGAAGGCCCGGGGCCGCTGGATCGACGGCGCGGTGCGCTCGATGCTGCAATCCAGCGGACCCGCGGCCGAGTGCCTCCGGGCGCACGGGGCGACCGCCTGCACCGACGTGACGGGCTTCGGGCTGCTCGGCCATCTCGTCGAGATGGCCCGCGCGTCCGACGTGGACGTGCGACTGTCGCTCCGTGCCGTGCCGTTGCTGGCCGGGGCGCGCGAGACGATCGCGCAGGGGTTCCTGAGCTCTCTGCATCCGCACAACGCGCGGCTGGGCCGGGCCGTCGTCAACGCCGCGGCCGCGACCGCCGAGGCGACCTACCCGATTCTGTTCGACCCGCAGACGGCCGGCGGCCTGCTGGCCAGCCTGCCGGCCGCACAGACCGCGCCGTGCCTGCGCGGGCTGCAGGCCCTGGGCTACGATCGTGCCGCCGCGATCGGCAGTGTCGAACCGCGCGGCGACCGGCAAGAGCAGATCACGATCGACTTGTAGACCCGGAGAGAAAAGCATGATTACAGTCGGAGGGAAGGCGCCGGCCTTCGCGCTCAGGAATCAGGACGGCGAAACGGTGCAACTGGCGCAGTTCGCCGGGCAGTGGGTGGTGCTCTACTTCTATCCTCGGGACGACACGCCCGGCTGCACGAAGGAGGCGTGCGAGTTTTCGGCCGACATGGACACCTTCGGCGAGCTGGATGCCGTGGTGCTGGGCTGCAGCCCGGACGATCCCACCCGACACCGCGCCTTCGTGGAGAAGTACGGGCTGCGGGTCACCCTGCTCTCCGACCCCGAACGCACTGTAATGCAGCAGTACGGCGCCTGGGGCGAGAAGAAGCTGTACGGCAAGACGACGGTGGGGGTGATCCGCTCGACGGTCCTCATCGACGGGGCCGGCAAGGTGGCCCACCACTGGCGCGCCGTGCGCGCCGCCGGGCACGCGGAGAAGGTTCGGGAGAAGCTGCGCACGTTGCGCGCCGCCGCGGCAACCGCTACCGGCGGCGCTCGATCCTGACCCCGGCGCGGCGACTGGCCCGGTTCCACGGCAGCGCGGCGTTCGGGCGCGTTGTGCTAGACTGCACGTTTCGTATGCGGAATCGGTCGGCGTTCGCGCTTCTCGCGCTCTTGCTCTGTAGCGTCCTCACGGCGGCCGCGTGCGTCGGGGAAGTACCCGCCCGTACCGCCGTCGACGAGCCGTCCGCACGTACGGAGGACATCGTCCTCCCGCCGCTACCCCCGGCCGAACCGGAGGGCCACCTCATCGAGGGTCTCGTCCCGAACCGGTCGACCCTGGCCGGCATCCTCGGCGACCACGGCCTCGACAGCAACCAGGCTGCGCGCGTGATCGACGCGGTGCGCCTGGTCTTCGACCCGCGACGGTTCCGCGTCGGCAACGCCTACCGCCTGAAGCTGGGCCTCGACGGAGCATTGCGCAGCTTCGAGTACGAGGTGGACAGGGATCGGTTCCTGCAGGTTCGCGCGGCGGCGGCTTCCTCCGCGGACTTCCGCGCGCGGCTCGTGCCCTACGTCAAGGAGCGGGTCGAGCAGGCGCTGCACGGCTCCATCAACCGCGAGCACACGTCGCTCGCGGCGGCGCTGAACGGCGCGGGCGAGCAGGGGCTGCTCGCGATCGAGCTGGCCTCCGTGCTCAGCGGGGAGATCGACTTCAACACGGAGATCCAGCTAGGCGACCGGTTCGCGGCGCTCGTGGAGAAGTACTTCCGGGACGACGAGTTCGACAGCTACGGCGATGTGTTGGCCGTCGAGTTCGTCAACGCCGGGCGCCGCGTTCAGGCGTTTCGCTTCACGGTCCCGGGCGATCCCGAGGCGCTCTACTACGACGAGCAGGGCGAGTCGCTCAAGCGGCAGTTCCTGCGCTCACCGTTCAAGTTCGAGCCGCGCGTCACGTCGCGTTTCTCGCGGCGCCGCCTGCATCCGATTCTCGGCACGTACCGCCCGCATCTCGGCGTGGACTACGGCGCGCCCACCGGCACGCCCGTGGTGGCCGTGGCCACCGGCACGGTCGTGTCGGCCGGACGCAGCCGCGGCTCGGGCAACATGGTGCGGTTGCGCCACCGCAACGGCTACGAGACGTACTATCTGCACCTGTCGGCATTCGCCCGCGGGGTGCGGCCGGGTGCGCGCGTACTGCAGGGACAGATGATCGGTCGTGTCGGGGCGACCGGCCTGGCGACCGGCCCGCATCTCGACTACCGCATGAGCAAGAACGGCAGGTTCGTCGATCCCCTGGTCGAGCACCGGAACCTGCCGCCCGGCACCCCGGTACCGCAACAGTACCTCGCGGTCTTCCACGAGACCCGCGACCGCCTGCTCGAGCAGATGTCGGCGGGAAATGCCCGGGCCCACAAGCGGGACGTGGCCGCCGACTAGCAGCCCGTGGCGAGAGTCCCCGCTGCATTCGACGGGCGCTGCATCCCGCCTGACTGCGCTGCTCCCCGATCGACTAGGCCCAATAGGCTCCCGCGTCGCGCCTTGCCAGGCGGGCGCCGCGCCCGTCTCGGTGCGACGCGGGGTTTCACCACGGGCTGCTAGTGGCCCGCATTCACCCGTTTCGTGCCCTGCGCCCCGAGCCGGGTGCAGCCGCAGCCGTCGCCGCGGTGCCCTACGACGTGGTGACGACGCGCGAGGCGCGGGCTTTGGCCGCGGGCAATCCACTGAGCTTCCTGCGCGTCTCCCGGGCCGAGGTGGACCTGCCGCCGGACACCAACCCGCACGACGCGGTGGTCTACCGCACCGCCGCCGGCAACCTGGAGCGGCTCAGGCGTGACGCGCCGCTCGTGGAGGAGGCGGCGCCATCCCTGTACGTCTATCGGCTGCGGTCGGACGATCACGAGCAGACCGGCCTCGCGGCATGCTACTCGCTCGACGAGTACGACCGCGGTGCAATCAAGCAGCACGAGCACACCCGGCCCGACAAGGAGGACGATAGGACGCGGCATATGCTCGCGCTGCGAGCGCAGACGGGCATCGTGTTCCTCACCTACCGCGCCGTGCCCGAGCTGAGCAGCCTGATGCAGCGGGCGGCAGGCGGCGCGCCGTTGCTCGACGTGCAGGCAACCGACGGCGTGCGCCACACGGTCTGGCGCCTGGGACGCGCGGATCAGGCCGCGGCCGAGGCCGGCTTCGAGCGCGTACCGGCGCTCTACATCGCGGACGGGCACCATCGGATTGCCAGCGCGGCCCGCGCCCGTGACCAGCTTGCCGCCACGGGCAGCGACGGCGGTCGGGCGCGCTTCGTTCTCGGGGTCGCGTTTCCGGATTGCGACACGCGGATTCAGGCGTACAACCGCACCGTGGCCGACCTGGCGGGACAGACTCCCGGACAATTCCTGGAGGCTTTGCGGGCGCGGTTCACGGTCCGCGCGGATGCCCCCGCCGAACCATCGCGGGGTCACGTGGCCGTCTACCTGGGTGGTGGGACGTGGCACGACGTCGAGCTGCCGCGCGCACGGCCCGCGGGCGGGGCGGCCGATCCCGCCGCCGGCCTGGACGTAGCTGTGCTGCAGGAGGCGCTGCTCGCCCCGCTGCTCGCGGTCGGGGACGTCCGGACCGACCCGCGCGTGGCGTTCGTGGGCGGAGCGCGCGGCGCGGGCGCGCTCGAGCGGCTGGTCGACGGCGGCGACGCGGCCGCGGCGTTCTCCCTGGCGCCGGTGACCACGGACGAGCTGTTTGCCGTGTCGGACGCCGGCGCCATGATGCCCCCCAAATCGACCTGGTTCGAACCGAAGCTCCGTGATGGCTTGTTGCTGCACCCGATCTGACATGCCGGACGCACGCGCCGCGGACCGCTGATCATGGCTCCCGAGCGGGTGTTCAACTTCAACGCCGGCCCCGGCGTCCTGCCCGAGGCGGTGCTGGCGGAAGTGCAGCGCGACCTTCCGGCTCTGCCGGACGTCGGGATGTCGGTGCTGGAGATGAGCCACCGGTCCGCCACCATGGATGCCGTTCTCGAGCGAGCGGTCGCCGACATCCGCCGGGCTGCCGGGCTGCCGGACCACTTCCACGTGCTGTTCCTGCAGGGGGGTGCCAGCCAGCAGTTCGCCATGGTGCCGCTGAATCTGCTGCCGCCCGCGGGATCGGCCGACTACGTCCTGACGGGTGTCTGGTCGCGGAAGGCATACGAGGAGGCGGGGCAGTTCGGCGCGGTGCGGGTGGCCGGCTCGACCGAGAGCGAGGGGTTTGCGCGCATTCCGGCCGCGGGCGAGCTGGACCTTGCCGACTCGGCGGCCTACCTGCACCTCGCCTCCAACAACACGATCTGCGGCACCCAGTGGCCCTCGCTGCCGGACAGCGGTCGCGTGCCGCTGGTCGTCGACGCCTCGTCCGACATCTTCAGCCGGCCGATCGCGTTCGAGCGCGTCGGCCTGCTATATGCCGGCGCCCAGAAGAATCTGGGGCCGGCGGGCGTCACGCTCGTCATCGTCCGCGACGACCTCGTGCGCCGGGCGCCGCCGCGGTCCGGCATCCCGACCGTGCTGCGCTACGCCACCCACGTCGACGCCGGGTCGCGTTACAACACGCCCCCGGTCTTCGGCATCTACGTGGTCGGCCTGGTCGTCAGGTGGCTGCTGGCCAACGGCGGACTCGCGGAGATGGCACGGCGCAACGCGCGCAAGGCCCGCAAGTTGTACGCGGCGATCGACCGCACGCCGTTCTACCGCGGCACGGCCGCCCCGGACAGCCGTTCGGCGATGAATGTCACGTTCCGGCTGCCCGCGGCAGAGCTGGAGGCGCGCTTCGTCGATGAAGCGCGGCAGGCCGGGCTGGTCGGTCTGCGGGGACACCGCTCGGTCGGCGGCGTGCGGGCGTCCATCTACAACGCCTGTCCCGAGGCGGCCGTCGACGCGCTGGTCTCGTTCATGGCCGAGTTCGAGCGCACGCGCGGTTGACCATCGCACGGCCTGACGCGCCTCGACCTGGCGCGGACGGATTGGATGCGGCGCGCGATTGCCGCGGTACTGGGCGGCGCATGACCGACCAGGGACAGTCGTTCGCGGCGAGTTGGTGTCCCGACCGTCCGGGCGTGCATCTGCGGCCCGGCGGCTGGCCCGCCGCCGGCCGACCCTGTACGCTGTAGGCGGTGCGGCAAACGCAGGGGTCCATCGTCTGCGCCGACTGCGGCAAGCTGGTCGGCATCAACGAGCAGCGCTGCCCGTACTGCGGCGCTTGGCGACCCGGACTGTTCGGCTGGGCACCGTTCGTGCGGAACGTCGTCGGCCAGCGGCTCGATCTCGTCTCGTTGATCCTCGTGACATGCGTCACGCTGTACGCGGTCGCGCTGCTGCTCGAGCCTGACGCCATCTTCGCCGGCGGCGGCCTGTTTTCCTTCCTGTCACCCGGCGGCCGGGCGCTGTACCAGCTCGGGATGACCGGCGGCGTGGCCTGGGAGCAGGGGTGGTGGTGGACCCTGCTGACGGCCAACTATCTCCACGGCGGCGTGCTGCACATCCTGTTCAACATGATGTGGATCCGCAACCTCGGGCCGGCCGCCACCGAGGTGTACGGTCCGGCCCGCACGTTCGTGCTCTTCAATATGGCCGGCGCCGCAGGGTTCCTCGTCTCGAACGTGATGACGTCGATGACGAACCCGGGCGCGTTCGCGAGCCCCACCATCGGTGCGTCGGGGGGCATTTTCGGACTGCTCGCAGCGCTGATCGTCTACGGGCGGAAACGTGGCAGCAGCGCGATGGAGACCCAGTTGTGGCAGTGGGCGATCCTGCTGTTCGTCTTCGGCTTCATCATGCGCGGGGTCAACAACTGGGCGCACGGGGCGGGGTTCGCGGGCGGCTGGATCGCAGCCCACCTCATGGGCTTCATCGACGAGCAGCGCGAGAGCTCGGCGATGCTGATTGCCTCACTCGTGCTGATCGTCCTGACCGCGGCCGGCATCGTCCTGTCGTTCGTCGGGGTCACGCGGGCGTTGCTGGGCGGCTGAACGCGCCCGCCGCCGCGGCCGCCGCCGGCGGCGGCGGCGGCCGCCCGGCGGATCGCCCCCGCCGGCCAACCGGCGCCAGCGGCTGTGGGCGGCCGCGTCGCCGCCGTGGATCTCCAGCCACGTCATGGCGTCGTCGAACGCGCCGCGCTGCAGCACGGCGCGCTGGGCGCGCGGCGTGAGCCCGGGATCGACCAGCCGCGGCTGCAGCACGAGCAACTGGCGCAGGCGCTCGACGTCGCGCCGGGCGACCGGCAGCCGGCCCAGCGCGATGCCGCCGTTCGCAGCACCGGTCTCGCCCCGCCGCCGCGGCGCCAGGTCGAGCGGCTGCACGGGTGTGGCCAGGCTGCCCAGCAGCACCGCGTTGGTGAGGCTGCCCGGCGCGGACTTGAAGCGGGTCCGATAGGCGTCGAGGGCCTCGAGCGATGCCCACAGCGCCCGCGACGCGCCGCGCGCCACCTCGGGCGCGATCCGGCTCAGGAGTCCCAGCTCCAGCAGCAACCGGTACGTGCGGGTGGCGACGCCGCTGCGGAGAATCTTGTAGAGCTCTTCCGTCATCCTGGCCGGGGAGGCGTTGGCGAGCTCGCCATTGTGGCGCGCGATCGCCTGCTGCACCGCCGGATCCAGGCGGAAACCCAGGCGGGCGGCGAACGAGACCGCGCGGACCATCCGGACGGGGTCTTCCACGAACCGCTCGTGCGGATCGCCGATCGAACGGATCAGCCCGTCGCGCAGATCGGCCAAGCCGCCGACGTAGTCGATAACCGCGAACGTGGCGATGTCGTAGAACAGCGCGTTGACGGTGAAATCCCGCCGGAACGCGTCTTCCTCGGCGGTGCCGAACGTATTGTCGCGCCGCGTGGGGCGGCGGTTGCCCGCCGCGTCGGGGGCCGCCTGCTCGCCGGTCGCGTCGGCCGCAACCTCCGCCTCGGGATCCGGCGCGGGTGCCGCGCGGCGGAACGTCGCGACCTCTATCGTCTTGGCCCCGAACTTCACGTGGGCCAAACGGAAGCGCCGTCCGATGATCCAGCAGTTGCGGAAGATCCGTTTGATCTCGTACGGGTGCGCCGAGGTGCCGATATCGAAGTCCTTGGGGTGTCGACCCAGCAGCAGATCGCGCACGCCGCCGCCCACCAGGTAGGCGACGTGATTGAACTTGCGCAGGCGGTACAGGACCTTGAGCGCGTCGGGATCGATCCGGCGGCGAGAGATCGTGTGGTCGGCGCGGGCTACGACAAGCGGTTCAACCAACGGCGGAATTATACGGCAGCCGCGGCCTTGGCCTGCTTCCAGTCGCTGCCGATGCCCACGTCCACGGTCAACGGCACGTCGAGCGGCAGCGCGTGCTCCATCCGGTCCCGCACCAGGGCGGCGACGCTCTCTGCCAGCGCCTCCGGAACCTCGAACAGCAGCTCGTCGTGGACCGTCAGGATCATCCGGGCCGCTCCGGGCAGGCTGCCGTGGATGTCGATCATGGCGCGCTTGAGGATGTCGGCCGCGCTGCCCTGTATGGGCAGGTTGACGGTGACCCGCTCGGCCGCGGCGCGTACCTGGCCGTTGCGGCTGGACAGATCCGGGACGCGGCGGCGGCGGCCGAGCATCGTGCCGACGCTGCCGGACTCGCGGGCGCGGGCAATCGTGGCGTCGATGTAGCGGCGAACGCCGGGGAACCCGTCGAAGTAGGCGTCGATGAACGCCTGGGCCGCCGACTGGCTGACGCCCATGTCCCGGGCGAGCGTGAAGGCCGTCTTGCCGTACAGCAGGGCGTAATTGATGATCTTGGCACGCCGCCGCAGCTCGTGCGGGTCGAGACCACTGGCCGGGCCGAAGACGTTGAGCGCCGTCTGGTCGTGAATGTCGTCGCCGCGCCGGAACGCGGCAATCAGGCTGTCGTCGCCCGACAGGTGCGCCAGCACGCGCAGCTCGATCTGCGAGTAGTCCGCCGAGATGAGCACGGCGCCCGGCGGCGCAACGAAGGCGCCGCGGATCTGCCGTCCGAGCTCCGTGCGGATCGGGATGTTCTGGAGGTTGGGGTCGCTGCTGCTGAGCCGGCCTGTCGCCGCAACGGCCTGGTTGAACGAGGTGTGCACCCGGCCGGTATCCGGGTCGACGAGCTGCGGCAACGCGTCGATGTACGTGCCCTTGAGCTTCTGCAGGCTGCGCCAGTCGAGCACCTTGCGCGGCAGCTCGTGCACCAGCGCCAGCTCCTCGAGCACGGCTACCGACGTCGAGGCCGCGCGTGTCTTGCCGGTGCGCCGGGATGACGGAAGCTGCAGCCTCTCGAACAGCACCTCGGCGAGCTGCTTCGGCGAGTTGATGTTGAACTCCACGCCGGCCAGCGCGTGAACGTCGCGTTGCAGTGCCGCGAGCTCGGCCTCGAGCCGTGCCGACATGCGGCGCAGCCCATCCGCGTCCACGCACAAGCCCGCGCGTTCAATCGCGGCGAGTACCGGGATGAGCGGCAGCTCCAGGTCGCGGTAGAGCGGTTCCAGCCCTTCGCCTGCAAGCCGTTCCCGGAGCGGCGCGGCCAGCCTGAGGGCGAGGTCGCTGCGTTCATTGCAGTATCTGACAACGGCGTCGGCCGGCAGATCGCTGAACTTGCGAGCCTTGGCGCCGCGGCCCCGCAGATCACCCTCCGCCAACGCCTTGTAGCCGAGGTGCTCGAGTGCGAGATCCTCGAGATGGTGCGGCGGGCGGGTGGCATCGAGCAGATAGCTGCCGATCATCGTGTCGAGATCGAGACCGCCGAGCGGCACGTCGTGGTGCGCCAGCGCCGTGACGCCGGCCTTCAGGTCGTGACCGATCTTTTGCACGGCGGGATCGCCCAACAGCGGGCGCAGGGCGCCCAGCGCCGCCGGGGTATCCAGGTTGACCTCCGCGCCGAGCGCCGCGTGGCCGAGCGGAACGTAGCGGCCGCGGCCGGGCGCGGTCGACAGGGCCACGCCGACCAACGCTGCCTGCCGCGGCCGGACATCGTCCACCAGAACATGGATACTGCACACGCCGCCTGCCCGCGCGTCGCTTGCCAACGTCTCGATTTCCGCCAGCGTGCGGACGATCCTGTAGTCGGTCTCGACCGTGTCGACGGTCGGCGCGTACTCCGGAACCAGGGTGCGAAACCCGAGCGCGGAGAATAGCTCGTAGCAGCGCGCGGCGTCCGGGCCGTCGTAGCGGAAGGCCGCGGCGTCGAACGCCACCGGCACGTCGGTCCGGATGCGCACGAGCTCGCGGCTCAGCCGCGCCTCGTCGGCGTGCTGTTCGAGGGCGCTGCGGTAGCGCTTGCGCGCGACCTGCGCCGGGTCGGCCAGCAGCGCATCGAGCGAGCCGTGCGCCTCGATCAGCTCACGCGCCCCCTTCTCGCCGATGCCGGGCACTCCCTTCACGTTGTCGACGGCATCGCCCATGAGCGCCAGCATGTCCACTACCCGGTCCGGCGCGACGCCGAACTTCGTCCGCACCCCGCCGGCGTCGAGCCAGGTGCCTTCGTCGCGCGGATTGAACACCCGGATCCCGTCGCGGACGAGCTGGCAGAAGTCCTTGTCGCCGGTGACGATCGCGACCTCGTAGCCCGCGGCCCGGGCCTGCTCGGCCAGCGTGCCGATGACGTCGTCCGCCTCGAATTCGTCGTGGGTCAGAATCGGCACCCCGAGCGCCTCGCACGCCTCGTGCACGGCAGGTACCTGCGCCGCGAGGTCGTCCGGCATCGAGGGCCGGTTGGCCTTGTACTGCGCATCCAGACCGGTCCGGAACGTCGGTCCCCGGGTGTCGAAGGCGGCGGCAACGAGCTCGGGAGCGTGGTCCGCCACGAGCTTCCTGAGCATGTTGACGAAGCCGTACACGGCATTCGTCGGCCGGCCGTCCGGGCCGGTCAGCTCGCGGATGGCGTGATAGGCGCGGTAGAGCTGGGAGCTGCCGTCGATGAGATAGAGACGGCCGCGTCCCGACCGCGAACCCGCAATGGCATCACTCGGCATGGGCGGCGTCGGGGCGCGCGGTCGTCAGGAGTCGCCCCCGCGCGCCGGCCTGGTCCCCTCGATGAAGCGCAGCCCGTCGCGGTCCGACAGCACGCGGACGCCCCGGAACCCTTCGGCCTTGAGTGCGGCCACGGCGCCGCCCGCGGCGTATTGGCGATCGATGTTCCGGCGGGAGAACAGTGCGCCGAGGCCGCCGCGCACCGACTGCTCAATCACCAGGCAGCGACCGCCGACGCGCAGCACGCGAGCGGCCTCCTGAAGCGACGGGACCCGCTGGTTCGGACGCATCGCGCCGAGCGCGTCCTTGAAGGTCACCACGTCGAACGCATCCGACTCGTACGGGAGTGCCGTGGAGGGAGCGACCTCGATCTCGATCAGCACCCCGGCTCGCGCCGCCGCCCGCTCGAACACGGTGGCATCCCCGGGGGCCGGCACCAGCGCGCAGGCGCGACCGCTGAGTCCGACCGCGGCCGCCATGGCGGCTATCAACTCGCCGTCACCGGCGACCTGCAGCACCCGCGAGCCCAGCTTCAGTCCGGCCATCGAGACCTCGAGATCACGAGGTCCACCACTCTTCTTGAGCTTGAACAGGGACATGGTCGACGTGCGGGCTGCCGGCCGTGGAGCCCGCCCCGGGTCACCTGGCAGCCAGTGGCACATGATATATGCTCTCCCCGTGAAAAGTCCGCAGGAAATCGAGGCTCCCACCGGCCGTCTTGGTGTGTTGTTGGTCGGCTTGGGTGCGGTCAGCACGACCTTTATCGCTGGAGTCCACGCCCTGCGCAAGGATCTCGCGGCGCCCACCGGCTCGCTGTCGCAGATGGGGACGGTGCGGCTCGGCAAGCGCACCGAGGGGCGCTCGCCGCTGATTCGCGACTTCGTGCCGCTGGCTGCACTCGACGATCTGGTGTTCGGCGCGTGGGACATCTTCGAGGACGATTGCCACGAGGCGGCGCGTACCGCCGGCGTGCTGGACGCGACACTGCTCGAACGGATCCGGCCCGAGCTCGAGGCCATTCGGCCGTGGCCGGCCGTCTTCGACCGGCAGTACGTGAAGCGTCTGAGCGGCCCGCACGTCAAGCGCGGGGCCAGCAAGCGTGACTTGGCCGAGCAGGTCGCCGACGACATCCGCCGGTTCCGGGAAGCCAATCGACTCGACCGGCTCGTCCTCGTGTGGTGCGGCAGCACCGAGGTCTTCATGGAGGAAGCGCCGGTGCATCAGTCGCTGGCCGCGTTCGAGGCCGGGCTGGAACGGTCCGATCCAGCCATTCCCTCGAGCATGATCTACGCCTACGCGGCCATCAGGGAAGGCATTCCGTACGCCAACGCGGCGCCCAACCTGAGCGCCGACGTACCGGCCCTGACCGAGCTGGCCGCGGCGACCGGTGCGCCGCTTGCAGGGAAGGATCTGAAGACGGGTCAGACCCTGATCAAGACGATCGTCGCACCCGGCCTCAAGGCGCGCCTGCTGGGAGTGTCCGGCTGGTACTCGACCAACATCCTCGGGAACCGCGACGGCGAGGTCCTCGACGATCCCGAATCGTTCAAGACGAAGGAGGAGAGCAAGAAGTCGGTTCTGGACTACATTTTGCAGCCGGATCTGTACCCGACGCTGTACGACGATCTCCACCACGTCGTGCGGATCAACTACTATCCGCCGCGCGGCGACAACAAGGAGGGCTGGGACAACATCGACCTGGTCGGATGGCTCGGGTATCCGATGCAGTTGAAGATCAACTTCCTGTGCCGCGACAGCGTGCTGGCCGCCCCGATCGTGCTGGACCTGGTCCTGTTCCTGGACCTCGCCAAGCGGGCCGGGATGACGGGCATCCAGGAGTGGCTGTCCTTCTATTTCAAGAGTCCCATCCACGCCCGCGACATCTATCCGGAGCACGATCTGTTCATCCAGTTGATGAAGCTCAAGAACACGTTGCGGTATCTGCGCGGCGAGGAGCTCATTACCCACCTCGGCCTCGAGTACTACGACTAGCAGCCCGTCCATGGCGCTGATCGAGACTGTCGATCTGTGGAAGACCTACGTCATGGGCGAGGAGCGCATCCACGCTCTGCGGGGCGTATCGATCGCCATCGAGCGCGGCGAGTACGTGGCCATCATGGGGCCGTCGGGCTCGGGCAAGTCGACGCTGATGAATCTCATCGGCTGTCTGGACACGCCGAGCCGCGGCACCTACCACCTCAACGGCAGCAACGTCGGTCGGATGAACGACGACGATCTGGCCCGCATCCGCAACGAGGAGATCGGGTTCGTCTTCCAGACCTTCAATCTGCTGCCCCGCGCAACGGCCTTGCAGAACGTGGAGCTGCCGCTGGTGTACGCGGGAGTTAGGCGGGGCGAGCGCGAGCGGCGGGCGATGGCAGCGTTGGAGATGGTGGAGCTCGCGGACCGGTTGCTGCACCGGCCCAGCGAGCTGTCCGGCGGGCAGCGTCAGCGCGTGGCGATCGCCCGGGCGCTGGTGAACGCGCCGTCGCTGGTGCTGGCGGACGAGCCGACCGGGAATCTCGACAGCCGCACCGGCGAAGAGATCATCGGCCTGTTTCAAGTGCTCCACGCCGCCGGGAACACGGTGCTGCTGGTCACGCACGAGGCCGGCGTCGCAGCGCACGCCGACCGCATCGTCCAGTTTCGGGACGGACAGGTGGCGCAGGATTCGCCGTCGCCGGCCGCCACGCCGGGCCGGGAGTCTGCGCCGTAGAACAGGGCCGACTCCCGACAAGACCGGATGGGCGCCAGGCGGAGCCGTCAGGCGACGACTGGCGGGCCGGTCCGGCTAAGCTAATCGCCTTCCTGGTGCTCCCCGAACACGTTGCGCAAGGTGTCGGCTATCTCCCCGACCGTGGCGTGCGCCTCGACGGCGTCGATGATCGGAGGTACGAGATTCGTATGCTCGCGGGCCGCCCGGTCCACGCCCCCGAGCGCGGCCCGACACCGCGCGGCGTCGCGTGACGCACGCACCGCGCGCAGGCGTTCAATCTGCTCGGCCTCCAGTTTGGGGTCGATGCGCAGCGCCTCTATCGGCGTCGGCTCGTCCGCCACGTAGCGGTTGACGCCTACGACCGTCGACGTGCCGGAGTCGACAGCCTGCTGTGCCCGGTAGGCCGATTCCTGGATCTCGCGCTGAATGAACCCGGTCTCGATGGCCGTCAGTCCGCCCCCCAGCGAGTCGATGCGCTCGAGGAGGGCCGCCGCCTCGCGCTCGACGCGGTCCGTGAGCTGCTCGATCGCCCAGGCGCCGCCCACCGGATCGACGGTTTGGGCGACGCCCGTCTCGGCGGCGATGATCTGCTGCGTACGCAGGGCGAGCCGCGCCGCCTCCTCCGTCGGAAGACCGAGTGCCTCGTCCCGGCTGTTGCAATGCAGCGACTGCGTTCCCCCGAGCACGGCCGCCAATGCCTGCAGCGCGACACGCACGATGTTGTTGTCGGGCTGCTGCGCCGTCAGTGTGCTGCCCGCCGTCTGGACGTGAAAGCGCAGTTGCTGCGCGCGCGGCGCGGTTGCTCCGAAGCGCTCGCGCATGATCCGGGCCCACAGCCGCCGCGCCGCCCGGAACTTCGCTATCTCCTCCAGGAAATCATTGTGGGCATTGAAGAAGAACGACAGTCGGCGTCCGAACGAGTCGACGTTCAGGCCGGCGTCGATCGCCGCACCGACGTACACCATGGCGTGGGCGAAGGTGAACGCGATCTCCTGGGCGGCTGTCGACCCGGCTTCGCGAACGTGGTAGCCGCTGATGGAGATGGGATGCCAGCCGGGCAGCTCGGCATCGCAGTACGCGAACATGTCGATCGCGACGCGTAGCGAGGGACGCGGCGGAAAGATGTACGTGCCGCGGGCCGCGTACTCCTTGAGGATGTCGTTCTGCACGGTACCGGCCAGCCGACCCGGCTCGACACCCTGCCGTTTTGCTACCGCCACGTAGAGCGCCAGCAGGATGATGGCGGTCGCGTTGATGGTCATCGACGTGGATACGCGGTCGAGGGGAATCCCGCTGAACAGGTCCGCCATGTCCTCGAGCGAGTCGATCGCCACGCCTACCCGTCCGATCTCACCCGCCGCGAGCGGGTGGTCGGAGTCGTAGCCGATCTGCGTCGGCAGGTCGAACGCCACGCTCAGGCCGCTGACTCCCTGGTCGAGCAGGTAGCGGTAGCGGCGATTCGAGTCCGCGGCTGTTCCGAAACCGGCGTACTGCCGCATGGTCCACAGCCTGCCGCGATACATCGAGGGGTGTATCCCGCGGGTATAGGGGTACGCGCCCGGGACGCCCAGTTCGGTCTCGGGGTCCCACCCGGGCAGGTCGGCGCTGGAGTAGGTGACCGCTGGCATGACGTTGGCGATTGTACAGCCTTGACAAGCTTCGGATCACGCATCTAAAATGGCTAAGCATTTCTGTACTTTCATTCTGTCGATTCTCCCACCCGATGTTGCCGCTCTCCCCCGCCGTGCACGTCGGCTCTCGAAGCCATCAGCGCGGGCGCCCGTCCGTCCCGGTTCCCGACCCGGCGGCGTCAGGAGGTCTCTGACCATGGATAACGTCATGAGTCAGCTGGCGCGTGAGCTGGCCGACGCCATCGCTGCCGCCGTCGAGGAAGATCCGCAGGTCGAAGCGTGCTGGGAGAAGGCGCGCGGCGCCGGGTATGAAATGCAGGTCTCGCTCGAAGCGGTAGTCGGCTTCGGAAGCCGGAACAGCTCCGAAGCGCTCGCAAGGGTCGAGGCGCCCGCTACCGCCGAGCCCCCGCGCCGGCGGGCCGAGATGACGGCCAACGACCGGCGCTTCCTGCGCTCGCTCCGGATCGCCGCCGACGAGATGGGTCAGCAGGTCGAGTAGGCGGCGCCCCGCGCTACCCCTGGCGTTCCCAGGTCCTGAGGTCGGCCCCGGTCATCGCGGCCGGCGGCGCAATCCCGAGGATGCCGAGCATCGTCGGCGCAACGTCTCGCAGGGAGCCGTCGCGCAGCATGTACCTGCGTCCGCGCAGCTCCGGTTGCACCAGCACGACGGGGACCCGGTTGTTCGTGTGCGCCGTATGCGGCTCGCCGCGCTCGGCATCCCACATCTGCTCCGCGTTGCCGTGGTCCGCGGTGATGACGACCGTGCCGCCGGCCCGCTCCACGGCCTCGACGATCTTCAGCAGGCACCGGTCCAGCGTCGACACGGCCGCCACCGCCGCGTCGAGCCTGCCCGTATGACCTACCATGTCGGCGTTGGCGAAGTTGCAGATGATGACGCGGTGGCGCCCGGCGTCGACGTCGGCGACCAGCTGCGACGTAATCCCGGCCGCGCTCATCTCCGGCTGCAGGTCGTAGGTCGGCACCTTCGGCGAGGGCACCAGAATCCGGTCCTCGCCCTGGTACGGGCGCTCTTCGCCGCAGTTGAAGAAGTACGTGACATGCGCGTACTTCTCGGTCTCGGCCAGCCGCAGATTGCTGAATCCCCGCTGCGCCAGCACGTCCGCGAGGCTGGCCGACAATGCCGCCGGTGGGAACGCCACCGGCAGGTCGAAGGTGGCGTCGTACTCGGTCATCGTCGTGCAGTGAACCCGTGGACGAACCCTGCGTTCGAACCCGTCGAAGTCGGCGTGCGCCAGCGCACGTGTGAGCTGGCGCACGCGATCGGCCCGGAAGTTGAAGAGCACTACGGCGTCGCCATCCGCCAGCGAGCCCACCGGCTGCCCCGCCTCGTCGACCACGACGCCCGGCTCGATGAACTCGTCGGTCACGCCCGCGGCGTACGACTCGTCGATCAGCGTCCGGGCCTGGCGCGCGGTCTGCCCGCTGCCGCACGTCATGGCATCGAACGCTCGCTGCGTGCGATCCCAGCGCCGGTCGCGATCCATGGCGTAGTAGCGACCGCAGACCGTCGCGATGCGGCCGGCGCCGCCTCCCGCCAGCGTCCGTTCCAGCGCGGCAACGTACTGCGCCGCGCCGGTGGGCGGCGTATCGCGGCCGTCGGTCACGACGTGCACGAACACCCGCACGACGCCGCGGCGGGACGCCATGTCGATGAGCCCGTCGAGGTGGCGCTGGTGACTGTGCACGCCGCCGTCGGAGACGAGGCCGACGAGATGGAGTGCATGGCGGTCGCCGGCACAGCGGTCCAGCGCGGCCGCCAGGACCTGGTTGCCGAAGAAGTGCCCCTCGCGAATGTCGAGGTCGATGCGCGTCAGGTCCTGGTAGACGATCCGCCCGGCGCCGAGGTTCATGTGTCCGACCTCGGAGTTGCCCATCTGCCCGGCCGGCAGGCCCACGGCCTCACCGCTCGCGACCAGGGTCGCGTGCGGATACTGTTCGACGAGCTCCCGGTACGCCGGCGTGTGCGCCCGGGCTATGGCGTTGTGGTCCGGGTTCGTGGAGAGGCCCCAGCCGTCGAGCACGACCAGCACGAGGGGCGGCGGCGTCTGCGGCATCGGGAAGGCGACCACGATGATACCACGACAGGCGCGGGTCTTACCGATGCAAAGCCATTGTTTTCAATGGTTTGAACCATGATCTCGCCGGTTGACTTGAGCCCTGGGGGTCGCCTATGATCCAGCGGGTTGACACACTGTCCACCGGGTTGAGGAGACCATTCCCCATGCATGAAAGCTACTTTCGTTACGTGGCGCCTGCCGCCTGCGTCACGCTGGCCGCCTTCCTTCTCGCCGCGCCTGCCGCCGGCCAGGACGAGGTCGCCCGGGAGCTGCAGGACTGGGAGCGCGAAGAGCTCCAGGCGCTCGTCGAAGTCGTCGGCGAGGCGCTGGAGGGTGACGCGGCGACCGAGGATCCTGTCGAGATGGTGCCCAGTTTCGTGAAGGGAACCGACGGCAATACGTACGTGCCGTTCACGCTGGCCATCGACCCGGAGCGGGTCGATTCCGACACCGTGGTGGTCTACCTGTATGTGGACGACACACGGATGGCCGAAGCGGAGGAGGACGAAGAGCGCGAGGCAGTCTTCGAAGACGCCTATTTCGTCGAGGTCGACCGCGAGGACGGCGAGCTGGTCCGTCTCAGCCGTGCCTTCTCGGTCCCCGGCGGCGACTACGACGTGTACGTGGCGGTGCGGGACAGCCTCGGCGAGGATGCGGACGACGACGAGCGCGAGGCCAGGCCGCTCATGGTCTTCAAGACGCCGGTTGCGGTTCCCGACCTGTGGACGTCGGACCTCCAGACGAGCACCGTGTTCGTCGGGCAGATCGAACAACTCTCGGCGCCGCTGTCGCCACAGGAGCAGATCGAAGAGCCCTACACGTTCGGACCCCTGCGTATCATCCCGAAGCACGGCCAAAGCTTCGACAACCAGGAGGAGCTTTCGCTCCTCATGATGGTCTACAACACGCAGCTTTCCGACGACATGCCGAACGTGACCGTGGAGTTCAACTTCCACACGGTCACTGCAGACGGCGAGGAATTCTTCAACAAGACGACACCGCAGGAGTTCAACGCCCAGACGCTGCCGCCCGGGTTCAGCGTGGCAGCCGGCCACCAGGTGGTGGCGGGCCAGTCGATCCCGCTCAGGCTGTTTCCGGCCGGCGACTACCGCCTGGAAGTGATCGTCACCGACAACGAGGCCGGGGCCAACGTGACCCGGAACGTGAACTTCACCGTTCGCGAGACCTAGCAGCCCGTGGCAGGAGTCCCCGCTGCTTCGACGGGCGGTGCATCCCGCCTGACTGCGTTGCTCCATCGGTCGAATATGCCTAATATGCTCCCGCGTCGCGCCTTGCCAGGCAGGTGCCTCGCCCGGCTCGGTGCGACGCGGGGTTTCACCACGGGCTGCCGGGAGTCTGCGCGGTAGAACAGCGTAGACTCCTGGTAGGATGGGCTGGGTGTCAGGCGGAGCCCGCGGGCGACGATTGGCGGGCTGTCAACCAGGAATGTGATGCGCGTATCTCGCCGCGTCGTGGCCGGTCTGCTCGTCGTCGGTCTGGCATCTGCCGCCGGGCAGGCGGAGGAGCCGGATACGGGGCGTCTCCTGGGCACGGTGACGAGCGACGCGGAGGCGCCGCTCGAGGCGTTACTCGTGACGGCGTCCGGTCCGGCCGGGACCCGCGTGGCGACGTGCGACGCGGCTGGGCGGTTCGAGTTCAGCAACCTGCATCCCGGCGTGTACCTGCTGCGCGCGCACGCGTCCGGCTTCACGACCGCGGGCCGTCACATCGTCGAGATCAACTCCGGCCTGTCCACGCTGCATTCGATGCGCCTGCGGCGGGTGGCGTCCGCGGCGACGGTGCTGGCCGCGGGCGTGACGTCGGGGTTGGGCGCCGGCTCGGCCGCGGACTGGCTTCCGGCGGATGCCGGCGCCGCGCAGCCGGAGGCGGTCGAGCCGGAACCTTCCGAGGTTCCGGACCGCCTGTCGGCCGCGCCCCACGCGCATACGGAGAAGGCCTGGCGGTTGCGTCGGGCCCGCCGTAGCGTGTTGAAGGACGTGTCGTTCCCGGTGCCGGTGCCGACCCCGGACGGCGGAGACTGGGCGCGCACCGCTGGGCGCGGCACGCGGTCCGGGCGTCCGTCGAGCGACCTGCTGAACGGCTTCGCGCTGTCGGGCCAGTTTCAGTTGCTGGCGCGGACGCAGATCGATTCTCCGGGTGGCATGTGGTCGGCCGACCAGTTGCCGGGACAGGTCGCCTATGTGAACCTGGGCGCGCCGGAGGACGAAAGCGGTTGGGGCGTGCGCGGGGCCGTGACCATGGGCGACAGCGGGTCTTGGGTACTCGCCGGCTCGTACCTGGCCGAGTTGACCGCCGACCACGTGGTCGCACTGGGCGCCGCCTACAGCAAGCAGCGTCCTCCCCAGGTGGATCCCGATCTGAGTGCCGGGGAACGCAGCACATCCAATGGCTACGCGAACCGCCGTGTGGGCAATGTCGAGGCCGACGGCCGCTGGACGCTGTCACGGCGCGTGTCGGTCGACTACGGCGCGGCGCTCGGGCACTACGGGTATCTGGAGCAGGGACGCCTCTTCAGCCCGCATGCCGAGGTGGTAGTCGAGCCCGTCGCGCAGACCCGCGTGCGCGCCGCCGTCGCCCGCAACATGTCGGCGCCCGGGGCCGAGGAGTTCCTGCCCTCAGCCGCAGGATTCTGGTTGCCCCCGGAACGTACGTTCGCGCCCCTGTCGCCCCTGGAGCCGCTGCAGGCGCAACGCACGGGGCACGTGGAGCTGGCGCTCGAGCGCGACGTGGGATCGGCATCCGTCATCGAGGTGCGGCGCTTCCGGCAGCGGGTGAGCAACCAGACCATCACCCTGTTCGGCGTGGAGCCCGGCACGGCCCGCTCGGCGACCGACCACTACTACCTGGCAAGCGCGCACGGTCTCGACGCGGCCGGCTGGGGGATGAGCTTCAGCCACGAGTTGGCCGGACGTGTGCGAGGGGCGGTGGCGTACAGCGTGACGCGGTCGGAGTGGGAGCCCTGGCGTGGTGGCTGGCATCTGCCGGGGGCCGCGACCATCGCGCGCGCGGGGACGGAAACGTTCCACGACGTGACGACGACCATCGCAACCGAGATTCCCGAAACGGCCACCAGCGTTTTCGTCCTGGCCCGTGTCAACACCGCGTTCTCGCGGACTGCGGTCACGCCGGTCCCGCCCGGGCTGGGCACCCGCTTCGCGTTTCGCGTCAAGCAGACACTGCCTTTCGCGCCGTTCGGCGACAGCGACTGGGAGGTGCTCGTCGACGTGCGCAACCTGCTGCACGAGCAGACGGTCGGGGCATCCGTCTACGACGAGCTGCTGGTCGTGAATCCCCCGAAGCAGTTCGTGGGTGGACTCGTCGTCCACTTCTGACCGGGACAGGCGGCAACGCCGTCCATCCGAACGATTGAATCGACTCTTCAACAATTTGGTTGCACCCGATCCCGGCCCGGTCCGGCGCAGGGTGTATCTCATCACGTTGCGGTGCTTCGGCGGAACATTCTTTGCAAAAGGCTAGCGGCATCCGGCCCATGATGGACCCCCCTGCGTCGTCTTGGCGGGACGCCTACAGCTGGCAGCGCTCGATCGGCTGGAGCCGCGCGCTGCTGGCGGTCGGTGTCGTGGCCGTCCTGTTGTGCCTGGCCGCCGCCAACGTGCTGCGCGCCGGCTGGACCGAGGCAGAGGACGGCGTGCTGTGGGTCGAGCGGCCGGACGGACTCGTCGCGGCCGAAATCGCGGTCGGCTCCCCCGCGGTCCGCGCCGGTCTCGCGCCCGGGGACGTCCTGCTTGCCGTCGATGGCGTACCGATCGAGTCGCGGGCCGCCCTGCTCGGCGTCCTGCATGCCGCGCCCGACGGGACGACGCGGGCCTACACCGTGCTCAGGCTGGGCCGTCAGGAGCTGCACGAGCTCGCGCTGGAAGTCCTGCCGGACGGCAGGCCCCGGCTGTACCTGGTGCTCGTCGCCATCGGGATCTTCACCTTGCTCATCGGCGCCTCGGTGCGCCTGCGGCGTCCCGACGATCAGGCGACGCTGCACTTCTTCTGGCTGACCGTCGCCTTCTTCGGTGTCTTTGCCTTCTCGTTCAGCGGGCGTCTGGACCGCCTCGACTGGGTGTTCTACTGGGCGGACACGGTCTCGATGCTGCTGCTCGCGCCCCTGTTCATGCATTTCGCCCTGGTCTTTCCCGCACGTGCGCCCGGTGCCGGCCGGCGACGGCTGGGCAGGGCGCTGCTCGCCTCCGTCTACTTCCCGGCCGTGGCGCTGGCGGCCGCCGAGATTACCGTGCTCGCGGGCCCCGGCACGGGTCCGCGCTTCACCGGCGGCATCGAGCGCATCTGGCAGCTCGAGATTGCGTACCTGGCGGTCTGCGCGGTCGGCGGCCTCGTCACCATGATCCGCACCCTGCGGCAGGCGCCATCGGTCACTGCCCGGCTCCAGTTGCGATGGGTCGTCTCGGGGGCCGTTCTGGGCGGCCTGCCGTTCACCCTCGGCTATGCCGCGCCGTGGGCGCTGGGTTTCGATTCCGACTGGCTGCACCTGACGGCGGTGACGCTGGTTCTGATCCCGCTCGCTTTCGCCGCCGCCATCGTCCGCTACCGTCTCGGCGACGTCGAGGTGATCGTCAAGCGCGGTCTCGTCTACGCGGGCGCGGTGGCAGCGATGGCAGCAATCTACCTCGTCCTCGAGGGACTTGCCACGGCGGCCTTACTCGACGAGTCGAATCAGAACAACTCGGTCGTCGCACTGCTGGCGACCCTCGTCGTCGTGCTGCTGGCCAGACCGGTCAAGGACGCACTCGAGACCATGCTCGACCGCGTCTACTACCGTGACCGCTACGACTATCGCCGGGCGCTGGTCGACTTCGCTCGGGATCTGAACAGCGATCTGGACCTCGACCGACTGGCCGAGCGGCTCGTGACGCGCGTTGCCGAGACGCTGGTCGTCGACAGGATGGTGCTGCTGCAGGGCGCCGTGGGCGGGGGGCCGTCGAACGGCGCCTTTCGCCCGGTGCAGTGGACTGGTTTCGAGACGCCGCCGCCGCCGCTGGACGTCGATGCCGGCGTTACCGGGCTGCTGCAGGCGTGCCGCGCGGTGGCACTCGACGACCCGGCCAGCACGCGGCGGCTGGCGCCCAATGAGGCCGCCTTCTGGCGAGATCACGGGCTCTACTACTTCGCGCCCTGCGTCGCCGAGGGGGCGACGATTGCCGTGCTGGCGCTGGGGAGAAAGAGCAGTGGCGAGCCGCTCAGCAGCGAGGACATGACCCTGCTGGCCGCCGTGGCGGGGCAGGTCGCCACGGCACTCGAGAACGGCCGCCTGTACGGCCAGTTGCGGCAGAAGGCGGCCGAGCTCGATCGACTGCACCAGTTCAGCCAGAACATCATCGAATCGTTGAGCGACGGGCTCGTGGCCGTCGACCTGGCCGGGCGCGTCATTCTCTGGAACGCGGAACTCGAGCGCATCTACGGCGTCGCGCGGACGGCGGCTGTCGGCCACACCCTCGACACCCTCTTCGATCCGCACGTGGTCGACCAGCTGCAGCCCACGGGCGGCGAGACGCCCGGCGTTCGCCGGCGGGTGCCGTTGCTGTCGAGGCATGCAGTCGATCCACGTCGCCTGCTGGTGAACCTCGCAACCGCGCCGCTGCTGACGCCGGACGGCAGGACGAGCGGCATGATCGTCATCGTCGAGGACATCACCCGCCGCGTCCAGCTGGAGGAGCAGCTCCAGATATCGGAAAAGATGGCGTCGGTCGGCCTGCTCGCCGCCGGTGTCGCCCACGAGGTGAACACACCCCTGACCGGCATCTCGAGCTTCACGCAGATGCTGCTCGACGAAGCCGACCCCGACGATCCCCGGACGCCCGTGTTGAAGAAGATCGAGCAGCAGACCTTCCGCGCCGCGAAAATCGTCAACGGCCTGCTGAATCTGGCGCGCCCGGGTCGGTCGGAGACGGCGGGCCCGGTGGACATCAACGTTGTCGTCAACGAGGTGCTGGCCCTACTCGAGCCCCAGCTTGCCGCCGGCAGCGTCAAGGTGCGCCGGGAACTGGTCGCGTCGCCGGTCGTCGTGCAGGGCGTGGACTTCAAGTTGCAGCAGGTCTTCCTCAACCTCTTCCTCAATGCCCGCGACGCCATGCCCGGGGGGGGATGGCTCACCATTCGCACGCGCGTCGACGGCGAGCAGGCAGTCGTCGACGTGGCGGATACCGGCTCGGGGATTCCCCCGGAGCTGCTCTCGCGGATCTACGATCCGTTCTTCAGCACGAAGGCGACCGGCAAGGGTACCGGCCTCGGTCTGTCAGTGATCTACGGCGTCGTGCAAGAGCACCACGGCGTGATCGAGTGTGACAGCGAACCCGATCGGGGCACGCAGTTCACGCTGCGGCTGCCGCGGGCGGCTGCGCGCGAGCGGACGGCCGGCACCGCCCGCTGATCGCTGCATCCAGACATGCTGCGCAACGCATCGATCCTGGTCGTCGACGACGAAGAGATCATGCGCGAGATCCTCGAGTCGCTGCTGGAGCGCCAGGGATGTCGGGTGCGCCTCGCAGGCTCGGGCGAGGAAGCGGTAGAACTGGCGAAGTCCACCCCGTTCGATGCCGCTGTCGTCGACGTGATGATGCCCGGCATCGACGGGCTGCAGACGCTCGATCAGTTGCAGCAGTTCGACGCCGACCTGCCCGTCGTCATGATCACCGCCTTCGGAACGGCCGCCAACACGCGTGACGCGTTCAAGCGGGGTGCATTCGACTTCATCGAAAAGCCGTTCAAGAACGATGACGTGCTGGTCGTGCTGCGCAACGCAGTGGCCCAGCGGCGTCTCGTCACCGAGAACCGGACGCTGCGTCAGAGCCTGCGGCTGCAGAGCCATCGCCTCAGCGATCTGATAGGGCGCAGCCCGCGCATGCGGCGGGTCTTCGACCTCATCACCCAGGCGGCGCCGAGCCGGACGACCATTCTGGTTCAAGGTGAGAGCGGAACCGGCAAGGAGCTGGTGGCCCGCGCGATCCACGCGAACTCCGCCCGCAGCGACCGGCCGTTCATCACCGTCAATTCCGGAAGCCTGCCGCCCGACCTGCTCGAGTCGAACCTGTTCGGACATGTCAAGGGCGCCTTCACGGGTGCGGTCTCGCTGAAGAAGGGGTTGTTCGAGCTTGCGGACCGCGGCAGCATCTTCTTCGACGAGATCGGAACCGTGCCGCTCGAGACGCAGGCCAAGCTGCTGCGCGTCATTCAGGAGCGCGAATTCATGCGCCTGGGGGGTGTGGACACGCTCAAGGTGAACGTCCGCATCATCGCCGCGACGAACGTCGACCTGAAGCAGCTGGTCGACAGCGGGGAGTTCCGGGAGGACTTGTACTACCGCCTCCACGTCATCACGATCGAGCTCCCGGGCCTCCGCGAGCGCCGGGAGGACATTCCGCTGCTTGCCCAGCACTTTCTGGCCAAGCACGGAGAGGAGAATCGCAAGCCCGGGATTGAGCTGGTCCCGGAAGCGCTCCGGCTGCTCGAAGAGTACGACTGGCCGGGCAACGTGCGAGAGCTCGAGAACGTCATCGAGCGTGCTGTCGTGCTCACGTCCGGAACGACCATCGGCACCAGCCTCATCCCGGACTCGATCCGCTCCCCGCGGCGGTTCCGGTTGCCCAGCTTCGAGATGCCGCCTGACGGGATCCCGTTCAGGAAGGTGATCGAGGAGATGGAGGCGATGCTGATCACGCGTTCGCTCGACGCAGCCGGCGGCATCCAGAAACGCGCGGCTGAGCTGCTGCAGATCAAGCCGACCACTCTCAACGAGATGATCAAGCGCTACGGCATCCGCCCGCGCGGCAGGCGCTCCGCGGCCGCGGAGCGGAAGAGCGAGTCGGCGTTGGCCGGCAACCGCCAGCCGCGGCCGGACTCGGTCGCCGCGGACCTGATCGACAAGCGGCTGTCGTCACGCGGTTGACGGCTGCCCGCGCGGCCTGCGTCGCCGCCGGGGGGCTGCGCGCCGTCGGCTCCTGCGTCCCACTGCCGCCATCAGCCGCTCGTACTTGTCCAGGACGACCGGCCAGCTGTAGTGGTCCCGAACGTACCGCCGCGCGTTGCGGCCCATCTCCGTCCGCAGCTCGTCGTTGCCGACGAGCAGTTGCAGGCACTCCGTGAACTCGGCCCGGTCCGCGTAGTACAACCCGCCGTTGCTCCGCTGGCAGTGGTCCGTCAACACGTCGCTGCGGGCGTTGGCGATGACAGGCGTCCCGACGGCGAAAGCTTCCAGCGTGGGCAGCGCGAGGCTTTCGCGGGGTGCCGGCGCGACGACGACCGTGGCCGCCTCCAGAGCTTCGAGCCGCTCGCTCTCCGTCAGCATGCCGGCGAATCGCACGAACGGCTCTTCGGGGATGGGCATCAGCTTGACCCCCATCAGGACCAGCGTCGCCTCGCCGTGTTGCGCCGCATGGCTGCCGAAGTACTCGATGAGCTCTTCGCACCCCCGGCCGCCCTCGACGCGCTCGGCGTAGAGCACGAACGGTCCGTGCAGCCGATGCCGGCGTCTGAAGGCGGCGCCGCGCAGCGGAGACTGCCCGCCGGGGCCGCGCTCGGTCGCGGGCGCACCGCTCGCGTCCGCATCGCCCTCCGCCGGCGCGAGTCGTTCTGCATCGAGATGCGGCGGTACCTCGACACCGCAACCCACGATCTGCTCGGTACGGGCCTCGATCGAGAAGCGGCCGCGCAGGAAGTCGCGTTCGACGCCGCTGTCGTAGGCGATTCCCGCCGGCAGCGAAAACACCGACCGGTAGAGGTCCAGATTGATGGCCGGCTCGTCCTGCGCCGCCGGTACCAGAATGCTGCGCCGCGGATCGACGCGCAGGCCGAGCACCGTGGGTGGGTATCGATAATCGAAGAAGATCAGGGCGTCGTACGACTCATGACGCTGCTGCAGGTACTCGATGAGCGCCGGGCACCACGGTCCCTGCTGCTGCAGCCAGCTCTCCTCGTCCTGCGCCGTGTGGGAATTGGAGAAGATCCAGTCGGAGTACTCCTCGAATGCCCCGGGTTCGCGGGTCCGCGCGTTGGCGAATCGGCGCACGGTCACGCCGCGCACGCGGTCCTGTCCTTCCGGGTAGGTGTTGTCCCAGGTTGCGTCGTCCCGGGCACAGGTGGTCAGCACGTCGACTTCGTGCCGCTGCGACAGGTGCTCGGCAATCAGCCGGCAGTGGTATTCGGATCCTGCCGCCAGCTCGACGCCGTAGCGTTGCACGATGAGGGCGATCTTCACGGCATCCGACACGGACACGGCGGGGGAACGCGGCGCCGCCGGCACGGCGCCGCGACCTTCACTGACGCGGTGGATCCGGCTCGCCCGGCGGCGGCCCGGATGGTGGCGGCTCCCCGTCGCTCGTGGGCGCGGGCGTCTCGGCCTGCGGCGGCGTCTCGTCCGCGGACTCCGCGGTGGCTGCCGCCGTCGCCTCGGCGTCGGCTGCGGTACGGGCGGACCGGCGGCGGCCCCGGCGACGGCGTCGTCGCTTGGGCTCCGCACCTTCGGCCTGCCCCTCGCCGCTGCTCGCGTCGGCCGCCACACGCGCTTCGTCGCGCCGCTGCCCGATATTGTCGGCGGCGCGCGCCCGCCGCTCGTTGAAGTCCAGCCGCCCGGCGACCGACTCCACCTGCATCCGGTGGTTCTTCATGTCGACGGAGAGGCGCGTCATCTCCAGGACGAGATTGTTCATGACCTCGTAGTTCAGGGCATCGATCTCCTCGCGGGCGGCCAGCCGCGAATTGCTGAGCGCGAGGAGCCTCGCCACCCTGTCGACGAACTGGGCGTGCTGCGCGTTGACCTCGCGTTGGATCTGCAGGGCGCGCACGATCGGGTCGACGTTGAAGAACAGCTTGAGCACCGGACTGAGCAGCCGGCGGACCGGGTAGAGCAGCCACCCCAGAAACCCGCGCGAGGCGTAGATGCTGTGCGGACCGAATTCGAACGACTCGGGCGCGGCCGGCGCCGGCGTTTCTTCCTGCTCACGCCGCCGGCGGCGCGAGCGATCCACGAGCGCCGGGCGGTCCTTGGCGGGCTCCAGCAGCCCCTCGAGCTTCACGTTCGCCAGCTCCCGGACCTGCTGCTCGGTGTAGTCCTCGCCGTGCTTCTCCTTGATGCGGTCACGGACCTGCTCCATGATCCGCACGACGTCTACGCCGTCCGACTGGATGGAAAACTCGGACATGAGCTGCCCCGGCGGCCCCGCCTGCGTCCCGCCGATCTCGCCCGGACCGAGAGGGCCCGTGCCGCAGCAACGGAATCCTGTGCCGCCAACGCTCAACTAAAGCTGGCCAGCGCCTCCGATTCCGACTCGTAGGTATCGAATACCGTGAGCAGCTTGGTGATGGTGAGCACTTCCCGGATTCGTGCGGTCAGATTCAGCAACCGCAGGCTCCCGCCGTTGCGGCTGACTGTCCGGTAGCTCGACACCATCTGCCCCAGGCCCGCGCTGTCGACGTACGGCACGTCGTCCAGATTGAGCACGATCTTCTTGTGGCCCTGCTGAACCAGGCTGTTGATCTTGTCCTTGAGGAGCTCGTCACCATCACCGATCGTCAGCTTGCCATGCAGGTCCAGAATCTTGACGTCCCCGCTTGAGCGTTCCGCGATCTCCATCGTTCCTCCGTCACGGTGCGGCGCGCGCGTCCCCGTCGGCGCCCGTCCGAGCGTCGCAGTACCCGGCGCCCGGCCAACCCCGCAGGAGTCCACGCCGTCCCGCGGCGCACACTCCTAGTCCGCTTCGCGCCGCATCTTCTTGCGGCTGCGCTTGCGTGCCAACGCCTGCTTGGCGCGGCGCTTGTCACCCGGCTTCAGATAGTAGGAATGCTTCTTGATATCCTTGATGATATCTTCCTGCTGAACCTTCCGCTTGAAGCGGCGGAGCGCACTCTCGATCGATTCGTTTTCCTGGATTCTGACCTCTGCCAACTCGCCTGTCACCCCCCTCGGGCGGCTCCTTGATCTCCCGCTTCATGCGGGCACCGAACCCGCAATGTTAGGCTGAAATCTCAAGCCATTGCAAGAGCATAGGATGTGCCGATGAAGCTGCTGGTGGTCGGGAGCGGGGCGCGCGAACACGCCCTTGCCTGGAAGCTGGGCCGGGAGCGGGCCGTGGGGGAGCTGGTGTGTGCGCCCGGCAACGCAGGCACCGCCCGCCTGGCGCGGTGCCTGCCGCTGGACGTCGCGGATCCCGAAGCAATCCTCGACGCTGCGGCGCGCGAGCGTGTGGATTTCACGGTGATCGGCCCCGAGCTGCCGCTGGCCAACGGTGTGGCGGACGTCTTTGCCGCCGCCGACCGGGCGCTGTTCGGACCTTGCGCAGCCGCGGCGCGCCTCGAGAGCAGCAAGGTGTTCGCCAAACAGTTCATGGAGCGGCATCGGATTCCGACTGCCCGGTTCCGGGTGTGCGAGACTCCGGCGGACGCGCTGGCCGTGGTCGGCGGCGGCGAGTTCGGCTGGCCGGTGGTCGTCAAGGCCGACGGGCTCGCGGCCGGCAAGGGGGTGACCGTAGCGCCGGATCGCGAGACGGCGGAGGCGGCGGTGCGCGCGGCGATGGTCGACGGTCGGTTCGGCGCCGCCGGCGCCAGCCTGGTGATCGAGGAATGTCTGGTTGGCACCGAGGTGTCGTTCTTCGTCCTCTGCGACGGCCGCCGCGGGGTCGCGCTGCCGTCCGCGCAGGATCACAAGCGGGCGCTCGACGACGACAGGGGACCCAACACAGGCGGCATGGGGGCCTTCGCGCCGAGCCCGCTCGTCTCGCAGGAGCTGGCGGCGCGGGTGATGGCGGATATCGTGCAGCCGGTGCTCGACGGGCTCCGCGCGGAAGGCTCCGAGTACCGCGGCGTGCTCTACGTCGGACTGATGCTCACACGCGACGGCCCGCAGGTGATCGAGTTCAACGTCCGCTTCGGCGATCCGGAGGCACAGGTAGTGCTGCCCATGATCGAGACGGACTTGGCGCCGGTCCTGTTCTCGGCGGCGACCGGGGATCTCACGGCGACCGAGTGGCGGACTGCGGCCGATCCGCACGTGGGCGTGGTGCTGGCGTCGGGCGGCTATCCGGGCGCCTTCGAGACCGGTTACGAGATCCACGGCCTCGACGCGGCGGAGGCGGTGCCCGGGGTGCTGGTCTTCCACGCCGGATCCCGCCTGCGGAACGACCGTATCGTGACCAGCGGCGGCCGCGTGCTGACAGTGGTCGGGCGCGGGCCCACATTCGGTGAGGCCCGCGACCGGGCCTATCGGGCGGCGGCGTGCATTTCGTTTCCCGGCAAGCACGTTCGGATGGACATCGGCAGGAAGGCAGTGGCGGCAGGTGCCGCCGGCACGACGTGAGGTAACGCGATGGCGAAGCGACAGGTACAGATTCTGATGGGTTCGGACTCCGACGCGCCGGTGATGCAGCGGGCAGTCGATCAGTTGCGGGAGTTCGGCATCGAGTGCGGGATGACAGTGGCCTCGGCGCACCGCTCGCCCGACCGCGTCCAGCGGCTCATCCGGGAGGCACGCGAGGACGGGGTGGCGGTGTTCATCGTCGGGGCCGGTGCCGCGGCGCACCTCGCCGGCGTCGTGGCAGCCCACGCGACGCAGCCCGTCATCGGCGTGCCGATCGACTCGTCCCCGCTCAAGGGTTGGGATGCGTTGCTGGCCACGGTGCAGATGCCGCCCGGCGTGCCGGTGGCCACTGTCTCCGTGGGTGCCGCCGGCGCCACGAACGCCGCCGTGCTCGCCGCCCAGATCCTGGCAGTCGGCGACGCGCGGGTCGCCGCGGCCCTGGACGAGTACAAGCAGAAGCTCGCCCGCAAGGTCGAGGCCGCCGCAGCCCGCGTGGAGGGCGACGGCAGCTGAAACCCGGTCCGCAGTCGCCGGACCGCCCGCGGGGGCCGGTCACCTGGTCGCCTCCCTGACGGATTCCTGACCGCGAGCGTCAGATTCCCTTCAGTCTCTCTTAAGGTGCGCCGGCGCCGCGCCGCGGCTCTCCTTCCCCACGCAACACACCCCCTGGATCCCGGCGGATCGGCCTGCTCCGGCGGGCTGGTCCGCGCAGGGAAACCTTCTACCTCAGTCCCATCCAGCCAGCCACGACCGACTGGGAGTTGTTCCGCTTCGGGGACCATGACTACAACGTCGGTGTCACGGGTGTCTTCGGCCAGTTCAGCATCGAGCCGATGAGCCGGCTCATCCGGACGGCCGGCGGGCGCTACGACCAAGACCGTCACGCTGGCGCGGTCCGAATACGAGGCCCTGGTGCCCGAACGGAGGACCTCGAGGACGGGTTAGCCGCCCGGGAGGCAGATGACGGCAGCCGGATCCCGCACTCGGCTACCTGTCGGAGATCGAACGCGGTCTCAAACCGGGTTCTGCCGCCGCGCTGTCCCGCATCGCCGCCGCGCTCGGGACGACGATGGACGTAGTGGTGCACTCGACTGAGACATCTCGTCCGCTACGCGGCGCTGCCGTGGCGTAGAATGCGTTCGTTAGGATCAACCGACGTGGCGAGCTTGGCCATGCCGACAGGCTCATCGGCCTACACTCCGGCCTCGACATTCCTGGCAAACGGGCAGCGGTGTAGGCTGGAGTTCCGTGCAACAGCGTCCGGACCTCGCGAGCGGATTTTGCGGGCCAGATTGACTTCAGGAGCTGGCGGAGCGAGCGGGATGAAGTTGGGCCTGGGGCGCGCGAGTTCGGTGGAGAGTCGAATCCTATGCTGCCTGAATGGCTGAGCCAACTGCGAAGCTCCGAGGTAACGGATCGGGTGGTGAACGATCCACGAACCAAGAGGGGAACGGTTCTGGGAGTCAATCCCAACGAAGCAGTGCGCGAAGCCACCGGCTGGGGTCAAGCGAACTTCGACGAACCATGGCGGGACCTGTCTCCCGATGATCGCGTTCTTCTCTACGCACACTTCTTTCAGCTCCGGCATCTTGAAGAACTTGTTGCCGCGTTCGGTCAGTTGTTCGCCGACCCGCCCCCAGATCCCATCGTCGTCGATCTCGGCTGCGGACCGTTCACGGGTGGGCTCGCCATCGCGGGCCAGTTCCATCAGAGCGCACGTTTGGACTACGTCGGGGTCGACCGGTCACGAGCGATGCGTCGTCTTGGCGCGCGGCTTGCGTGCGCTGCGGAGCAGGTTCATGAGTTGCCTCGAATACGTTGTCGTTGGGCGACAGATATCCCAAGCGTGCCCTGGGACGATCGACCCGGTTGGCGTCCGGTCGTCGTCATCGTCTCGTATCTTTTTGCCAGCCCAGCGTTGGACGTCAAAGAGCTCGTTGCCAGTCTGGACGACCTGTTCCCAAAGCTGGGCCGCGGTTCGGTCACGGTTCTGTATACGAATTCGGTCAAGAATAATGCGAACCGCCAGTTGCCGCTCTTTAAGTCTTTGCTGCTTGACCGGGGCTTCAAATTGAAGGTCAGCAGTGTGGGCGAGATTGAAAGGGGGATCCAAAAGAGATCCCGCCAGCTCCGGTATGCGTTATTTTATCGACCGGAGCAGAAGAAATTGAAAGTTGGACGGCCACCAATCTCAAGCGGAGGCGCAGGCACTCAGCGGCGCCAACCCGCGGACGGATCGCGGGTGCAAAATGGAATGCGGCTTCCGACCTGGGACGAACTTAAGCCGGAACAGCTTGAGGTTTTGGAGTACCCCCTCGACCGGTCGCTGTTCGTAGTAGGACCTCCGGGTTCAGGCAAAACAGTCCTTGCCGTGCGGCGGGCAATGTCGGTGTCGCGGGATGGGGACGGGTCACCGGTGACAATTGTCACATTCAACCGGATGCTCCGACGCCTGCTGGACCTCATCCACGAGGACGGGGCCGAGAAACCCCCTGTGCATGATGGCAGTAAACTGAAAACCTCCACGATGCACGGCTTCGTCAGCCGCGACTACAAGAAGTACACGGGTTCTCCGCCGCCGAATGTTCCTCATCGCCCGTACGCGTACGATTGGGAGACCATGTTGGGTATGCTCCCTGAACGTGCCCGCGACAGAGACCATCTGGTGGTGGACGAAGGACAGGATCTTCCAGAAGGATTCTTCCGGTACGCTCGACAGGTTTCGGAAGTGATGACCGTGTTCGCGGATGAGAACCAGGCAGTCGGCGATCGATGTACGACACTTAAGCAAATCAAGACAGCCGCAGGTCTGTCCGACCCGATAATCTTGACTCAGAATCACCGCAATACACCCGAGATCGCCAGATTGGCGGAGTATTTTCACGGCGGCCGTTTGCCCGCTGCCAGTGTACTGCGGTCTCCATTGGGTCAGCTTCCATGCCTTATTCGACTAAGGGACCTCGAATCCACTGCCAAACGGATATCGAACTGGTGCCAGACACGCGGCGGCAGTGTGGGCGTCATTGTCAAGCGCAACCCAACCGGCAGTGCCTTGCGGTCCAGATTGTTCAGCATTCTACCTAGTAATACTCGCGTAGATATGTATGACTTCGAGAAGAAAAACGACACCCGGATCGACTTGCTCGCACCCGGCGTGACCATACTGAACAAGGAATCAGTGAAAGGGCAGGAATTCGATACGGCATTCGTCCTGGAACTCGATGAATTTCTCCCATGCATGACTGAAGCGGAGCGTCGCGCCATGTACATGATGTGCACGCGTGCGAAAGACAGCCTGTTCCTCGTGTACGGCTCGGCCAGCCTGTCGCCCGCGGTCGAGGGTGCGTTGCCCGGTCCGGATATCCTGGAGAGATCATGACTTCTCCCGACGGCCAGATCGGCATTCCGTTCTCGAAGGCGTCCGTGCAGCAACGCCCGCCATTCTGGTTGGGACTCGCTACCGATCACCGGCGGCTGTTCGGGGCGCTGGCCGATGGCTGGCTGCGTCCTCTGCAGTCACGGGCGGGCATTCTGATTGGCGTGGGCGCGTACGCGGTGGAGCCGAGCGACATACCCGGTGGCCATCCAATTGCTGTTCGCATCAGGCTCGATGCCGCGAAGCTGCCGGCTCTGGCGGTTTCCGTTCGTCGAGGCGAAAGATGGTTGTCTTCACGCCTCGAAGAAGTCGAGGCGACGGATGCGGCATTGTACTGGCCGGGGGTGCTTCCTGTATTCGCCTTTTCCGGGATTTCGGTATCGACCGAGGAGGAGCGCCGGCGGCTGGCAGGGTTGGCTCAGAGTGTTGCGAACGTCGATCTTGCCGCAACGATGCTCCGGGTTGGGGCCGACACGGGCGGCACGATCGAACCTGATGGACTCCCCGAAGTGCCCCGCACGTTCGTCATTCCAGATGGCGAAGACGCTGTCCATGGTGCCATGAGCATGGCTGTCTGGGCGGTGCCACGGGTCGACCCCTGGCTGGACGTGCTCACGGTGAGCCTTGCGTCCGATCAGGCACGATTACCGCAAGTTGCGGCAAGAGTCGAAGCCGGATGGTGGAAGTTCCCACCCTGGATGCGGCCACCGGATGATCCGTCGCCGGCCGGTGTCGACGAGTGCCTCTGGCGGGCGGCCGTGGACGTTTTTCGGGATCGGTCGGCCGAACGTCCCGTCGGACCGCGCGAGCGCGCGGAGCGAATCAAGACGGGAGCACTGCGCTTCGGAGGACCCTCGGTTGCATCGGAAGCGATCTCCACTTGGCTTCATGACGCGCACCGTATCCTGCGTGCAGAGTCCACGATTCACTTCGACGACTGGCGGGCATGTCCGGTGGGAGTTGCACTGCAACTGGTGCTGACGCGCCCGGAGCCGAGTGCCTTCAAGACCTGGTTCCGGGAACGACCGGACCTGCCGCCGGCGGTGGCATGGTCGGCCGCTGCTTTGTGTGGGCTTCTTCACGGGCACCGGAGTTTGGACAGGCAGTTCCGCGGCAACGCTCTTCAGCGCGAGCTGCTCTCGATACTCGCTCTTCGCGCGTGCGCCGGCGCCGGACAGGAAATCGACTGGCCGTCCATGACCGCGGGAGCACCGCAATGGCGCAGGGACGGCGGCGAATTCGTCCTGTCCTGGGGCGGCAGGGAATTCGCCAGAAAGTCGGATAAGGCGCGTGGGAAGTGGTTCACGGCCGATTTCGGCGACGCAGCAGTAAAGCGAGAAGCGCAGGCGGTCGCCGGCAAGATGGCGTGGTCCTGTGTGCACCGGGAGATTGGCCTGGCGGACGCACGGATCCCGTTGTCAGGCTCCGGCGTCGTGACCGTTCGGGGCGATTCCGAACAGCTACTGGATGTTCAGGGACCGGTGCGGATGCGCGTGCCGATCACAGCCGCCTGCGAAGAGGTTCTCGACGTGGAATCGTTTCGACGCGCGGTGACGGTGGAGGCCGGAACGCTGCCGGACCCGCCAGGCGCACGGGTCCAGACCGATGTGCCCGGCCTGCTGTACGTGGCCGACTTTCTGAGTGAAAGCGAAGAAGACCACGTCGTCGGCGTCATCGATCAGTCCGATTGGAGCTCGGAGCTGCAGCGTCGCGTTCAGCACTACGGCTGGCGGTACGACTACAAGGCGCGGCAGATTGATTCCTCGATGCGCCTCGGCCCGCTGCCGGAATGGGCCGCCCATCTGGCCAAGCGGCTAGTGTCGAACGGTCTCCTGTCGGACGTTCCGGATCAGGTCATCGTCAACGAATACGTCGGCAACCAGGGCATCAGTCGACATGTCGACAATGAACCGAGTTTCGCCGACGGCATTGCCATGATCAGTCTGCTGGAATCCTGGGAAATGGTGTTTCGCGAGAAAAAGACACGAGGACGCAAGGTACTCCAGCGGCTTGAACGGCGCAGTGCGGCGATAATGACCGGCGACGCAAGATACCGCTGGACGCATGAAATACCGAAGAGAAAGTATGAGCCGGGCCGCGTGAAACGCGGCCGCCGCATTTCCCTGACGTTCCGCAAGGTATTTGTCCATGCAGCGTCCATGCGCAGTTAAACTTGGAAGGCCACGGGCCGCCGCGCTTCAAAGGGGCTGCGTGAAGGGAGACTTGGCCACTGCACGACGTCGAGATCGACGACTACCACCGTGGATGGACCACGAAGCATGTCCGGATCACGGCCATTCTTCGTGGAGAACGTGCGGTGACGGCCGAGACGGCCATGCGACGCGGACGTTACCTGGGAACTCTGGATGACGATTCAGGCGTCCTACGACATCGCCACCGTCAACCTCGAGTATCGTCCGGAAGCCCTGGCCGACGACCTGCGCTCGGCGCTCGGCCAGATGGAGGAGATCCTCGCCGACCTGAAGGAACGCACCGAGCGCGCGGAGTGAGAGGCGCGGTTCGCGCCCGACGTCGTCGGCGCTACTGCCGCGCGCGGCGGACAGTCACCGAGGCCGGGTCACGATCGCCGTTCGCTGACGGGACCGAAGAGTTCCGGCGTTGTCGTTCCTGCTGCCGGGCGTGCCACAGATCCCAGTTGGCCTGGAGGTTCATCCAGAACATCGGGGTTGTCCCCAGCAATCGACCGAGCCTGAGAGCCGACCGGGCGGTAACGCCGCGCTTGCCGCGTACGAGCTCGTTGACCCGCGTGACCGGCACGTTCATCCGCCGAGCCGCCTCGGCCTGACTCATCAGGAACTCGCGCAGGAACATCTCCATCAGAATGACGCCGGGGTGCGTCGGACGGCGGCGTGATGGCAGGCCGGTTGCGGGAATTTCACCGATCCCATTCTTCGACATGGACGAACCTCGTCAGTGTCAGTGAGAGTCCTCGCAGCGGACGTCGTAGGCGGCGCCCGCGCGGAACCGGAAAGTGATCCTGTACTGCCGGTGTGAAGCGGCGCAACCGCGGGCTATCGCCGCCCGCCCAGCCCCCGGAGGCGTTGCGCTGCCGCGGCGAGTGTCTCGCGGCTGCGGCAGAAGGCGAAGCGGAGGTAGCGCGCGCCGTCGACGCTGCGGGCGTAGAAGTTGTCGCCGGGCACGGCCGCCACGCCGGCGTGCTCGATCAGGTGCAGCGCGGCGGCCGGCGGGTCGAGGTCACCGAGTGCCGGGACGCCGCGGTAGTCCGCGAAGAAATAGTAGGCGCCGCACGGCTGGCTGGTCCGGAAGCCGGCGACCGCGAGCGCTTCGCCGAGCAGCGCCCGCTTCTCCGCGTAGGCCACGGCGAGGTCGCAGAAGAACTCGTCGGGCAGCCCCAGGAGCGTGACCACCGCCTTCTGTAGCGGCGTCGGTGCCTGCACCACGAGCGTGTCGTGCACGGCGCGGATGCCGGGCGTCAGGTGCGGGGGCGAGAGCACCCACCCGACCCGCCAGCCGGTGGCGTTGGCTGTCTTCGAGATCGAGTTGACGACGACGGTGCGCTCGCGCATGCCGGGGAGGGTGGCGAGCGAGCGGTGCCGCGCGCCGTCGAAGACGATGTGCTCGTAGATCTCGTCCGTGACGACGACGAGGTCCGCGGCGTGTGCGACGGCGGCGACCGCCTCCAGCTCCGCGTCGTCGAACACCTTGCCGGTCGGGTTGTGCGGCGTATTGAGAACGAGCAGGCGGGCGCCGGCGGCGACGCGCCGCAACTCGTCCGGATCGAGCCGCCACGCGCCGTCGCCGGTCGACTCCCGCAGCGTGACGAAGCGCGGCGTCAGTCCGAAGACGGCCGCCTGCGAGGGATACATCTCGTGGAACGGCTCGATGACGACCACGCCGTCGCCGCGGCGCCCCAGCGCGGCCAGCACCGCCGCGAGCCCCTCGGTGGAGCCGAGCACCACGGTGGTCTCGGTCTCGGGATCGGGCTCGAACCCGCTCCAGCGGGCGGTGTACGCGGCGACGGCGCGCCGCAGCTCGGGCAGGCCGAAGGGGTATGAGTACTGGTTCAGCTCGTCGCGGACGCCCTGCAGACCCCGCAGCACGTCCCGCAGCAGCGCGGGCGCGCGGGCTGCGTGCGCCGCGGGCGGGCGGGTGCCGGCGGCCTGCTCGAGCCGCTCGATGCCGGCGTCGCTGCCGCCGAGCAGCGCGCCGAGCGCTCCCCAGACCAGCGCGAAAGGCGGCGGCTCGTCCGTGAAGCCCTGGGCGAGGTTGATCGCCCCGTGTCGCTGGGCGAGCCGCGTCATTCGTCGAATGACCGATTCGCTCGCCGCCATCGCGATCAGTCCTCGAAGAGCATCACCAGGAGCGCTTTCTCGGTGTGCAGCCGGTTCTCGGCCTGCTCGAAGACAACCGACGCCGGCCCGTCGATGACCGCGTCGGTGACCTCCTCGCCGCGGTGCGCCGGCAGGCAGTGCAGGAAGCAGGCGTCCGGCCCGGCCTGCGCCATCAGCCGCTCGTTGACCTGATACGGGGCGAACACCTGGTTGCGATCCGCCTGCTCCGCCTCGCGTCCCATCGACGTCCAGACATCGGTGTAGACGGCGTCGACGCCGCTGACCGCAGCCACCGGGTCGGTGAACTGCACCAGCTCGGCACCGTGCCGGGCGATGCGCTCGACGTCGGCAATCACCTGCGCCGGCAGCCCGAAGCCTGCGGGGGTGGCGACGTGCAGGGTGATGCCGAGCATCGCCGCGGCCTGCGCGAACGACGTCGCCACGTTGTTGCCGTCGCCGACGAAGGCGACCCGCCGGCCGCGGAGCGTGCCCCAGCGTTCCTGCAGCGTGAGGCAGTCGGCCAACGCCTGGCAGGGATGCTCGTCGTTGCTGAGCGCGTTGATGACCCGCAGCTCGCGCGTCGCCCTCGCAAGGTCGACGATGCGCGCCTGGTCGAAGGTGCGCACGACTGCGCCCTCGACCCAGCGCTCGAGGCTGCGGCCGACATCGGCGAGCGACTCGCGGGTGCCCAGGGCCACGTCGGCCGACGGGTCGATGAAGTCGCCCCCGAGCTCGCGAATCGCGATCTCGAAGGTCGAGCGGGTGCGCAGCGACGGCTTCTCGAACAGGATGGCGATGTAGGTCCCCTGGAGCGCGGCGGAGGTCGCCGCCTCGCGCCCCAGGCGCCGGTCGCGCTTGAGCGTGGCTGCCAGCACCAGGTGGTGCTCGAGGTCGTCCGGGTCGAAGTCGAGCACCGACAGGAAGCAGCGGCCGGCCAGCGTGCTCGATCCGCCGCCAGCGTGCGGTGCCGGACGACGGGTCGGGGGTGTGCGCGGCATGGGCGGTGGTCAGGTGCGGTAGTCAGGTGCGGTAGTCGGCGTTTATCCGCACGTACTGCGCGCTCAGGTCGCAGGTCCAGACCGTGGCGGAGTGCCCACCGCCGGTCCCGAGGTCCACCTCCAGCTCGACCTCGTCACCGGCCAGATGCGCCGCGGCGGCCGGCTCCCGATCCGCGAACACCGTGTCGTCCGCGAACAGCACGGCCGGGCCGATGCGCACGCTGGCCCGGGCCGGCTCGAAGGCCACGCCGGCGCGGCCCGCCACGGCGACCAGCCGGCCCCAGTTGGGGTCGCCGCCGTTGAGCGCCGTCTTCACGAGCAGCGAGTTGGCGACGGCCTTGGCGGCCCGCCGCGCGTCGTCCGCCGTCCGGCTGCCGCTGACCCTGACCGCGACGAGCTTCGTCGCGCCCTCGCCGCCGCGCACGATGGCGCGCGCGAGCGTGCCGCACACGGACCGCAGCGCGTCGACGAAGCGCGGATAGGCCGCGTCGTCTATTCGCACGCCGCTCGCGCCGCTGGCCAGCAGGAAGACGGAGTCGTTCGTCGAGCACTCGCCGTCGACGGTAATCGCGTTGAAGGTGTCGCCGACGGCGGCAGCCAGGGCGCGGCGCAGAACGGGCGCCTCGACTGCCGCGTCGGTGGTCAGGAAGCCGAGCATCGTGGCCATGTTCGGCTCGATCATGCCGGCGCCCTTGACCATCCCGCCGATGACGAACGCGCCGTCCGGCCCGGCGACCCGCACGGCTGCCTCCTTGGGCCCCCGGTCGGTCGTCATGATCGCGCGCGCCACGGCGGCATGAGCATCGCGCGCCAGGGCGGTGGCCGCGGCCGCGATGCCGTGGGCAATCCGGGTCGTATCCAGCAGCAGGCCGATGACGCCGGTGGAAGCCACGAGGACGTGTTCCGGCGGGCAGCCGACGGCGGCCGCAGCCGAGGCGGCCATGGCCTCCGCCGCGGTCATGCCGGCGGCGCCCGTGCACGCGTTCGCGCAGCCGCTGTTGACCGCGACGATCCGCGCCCTGCCGCCCGACTGCTCCAGATGCCGCCTGGAGACCAGGACGGGGGCGGCCACCGTCAGGTTGGTGGTGAACACCGCCGCCGCGCTCGCCGGCTGGTCGGCGACCAGCAGGGCCAGATCGGCCCCCTCCGCCTTGATGCCGCAGGCGACGGCGGCCGCCCGAAAACCTGCCGCTGCGGTGATGCCGCCGCCGATCGTCTCCATCATCGTCGCGGTCGCTTCCCCTGCAGGTCGAGCACGACGGCGTACTGCCGGCAGCGCCTGAACCAGGCGCAGGCGCGGCAGTCGGTCGAGATCTTCTCCGGCACCCAGTGGTGGGGAACGATGGAAAAGCCCAGGCGCAGGAACGGGCGCGGATCGTGCGTGAACGCGCAGAGCAGCGGATACCCGTGCTCCCGGGCGGTCTCGACGAGCGCGGTCAGCAGCCGGGTGCCGACTCCCCCGCCGCGGTGCGACGGGGTGACGACGAGCGACCGGACCTCTGCCACGCGATCTCCCAGCTCGGCGAGTTCGCCGCAGGCGATCACGCGCGCCGCATCCGCGGCCACCAGGAACCGCGGCGCACGGCGCTCGATCTCGTCCAGTGTGCGCGGCAGCAAACGTCCGGCCTCCAGGTTGTCGGCGATCAGGCGGAACAACGCGGTTGCCTCGCCCGCGGCGGCGGCACGGATGGCGACGTCGGGACCGGCGGCGACGGAGCGCCCGGTCGACGCCGGGCCGAGTGTGGTCTCGATCACGTCACATCCTCGAGCGCCGCGCCGAGCCGTGCGAGGCCCTCGTCGATGTCGGCGTCGGCAATCGTCAGCGGCGGCAGCAACCGGACGACCGTGCCGGCCGTGCGATTGACGATCACGCCCCGCTGCAGCCCGGCGGCGACGATTCGCTCGGCGGCATCGGGCTCGAGCTCCATGCCCCACATCAGGCCCGCGCCCCGCACCTCGCCGGTCGCCGGCCGGGATGCAGCCAGCCTCGACAGTCCCGCCTCGATCCGCGCACCCGCCGCGGCCACGCGCGCCGGCAGTCCGCTTTCGAGGGCGTCGAGAAACACGAGCGCGGCGCGGCAGGCAAGGAGGTTCCCCCCGTAGGTGGTGCCGTGATCGCCGAAGGCGACAGCGCGAGCGACCTTCTCGTTGAGCAGGGCGGCGCCGACCGGGAAGCCCGCGCCGAGCGCCTTGCCGAGCGCCATCAGATCCGGTTGCAGTCCCAGGACGGCCGAGTGGAACGGGTGGCCCGTGCGTCCAAGCCCGCACTGGATCTCGTCCGCAATGAGGAGCGTACCGGTCTCCGCGCAGACCGACGAGATCGCAGCGGCCATCACCCCGGACAACGGCCACACGCCGCCCTCGCCCTGAATGGGCTCGACGATGACGGCCGCAGTGGCAGGGGATACGGCCCGCCGGAGCGCCTGCGGGTCCTCGGGCGGGACGAACCGCACACCCGGGACCAGCGGTGCGAAGGGCTCGCGGTACGGTGCGCCCGAGGTGACCGACAGCGATCCGAACGTGCGCCCGTGGAACGAGCGCTCGAAGGCCACGATCTCCGTGCGCCCCGCCGCGCCGGCTGCGTGCCAGTATCGGCGGGCAAACTTGAGGCAGGCTTCGACAGCCTCCGTGCCGCTGTTGCAGAAGAACGCGCGGGGCAGTCCGGACAGCCTGGCGAGCCGCGCCGCCACCTGGCCCTGCAGGGGATGGAAGAAGAGATTGGACGTGTGCGCGAGCTCCCGCGCCTGGGCGGCCAGCGCGTCCGCCAGGCCCGCGTGGGCGTGACCGAGGGAGGCCACGCCGATGCCGGACAGGAAATCCACGTACTCGCGCCCCTCGCTGTCGACAATCCGGGCGCCCGCACCCCGCACCAGGACCAGGGGCAGACGCTTGTACACCTGCAGCACATGCCTGGCCTCAACGTCCCGCACCTGCTCGGCCACCACGTTGGTCATCGTGTCGCTGCCGTCCGTTTCGTTTCGCCGGCGGTTACGCTGGTCGTATCGGCGCTGTCGCTGTCTTCCAGCAGGCCGCTGCCACGCCCGTCCACAATGCGCACATCCGCGACCCCGCCGCGGCGCGCGGCGCGGCAGGCGAGCAGCTTGGCGATCATGCCGGCGCTCGCGTGGCCGTCGCGGATCAGCTTGGCCAGTTGCGGGCCATCGACGACGGGCAGTGTCCGGCCGTCGGCGTCGAGCACGCCGCGGGTGGTCCCGGCGATGGTCAGCCGCGCCGCGCCGAGTCGCACGGCCAGGTCGGCGGCTAGCGTGTCCGCGTTCACGTTGTAGAGTCGCCCCCGTCCGTCGCTGCCGATGCTGGCGACGACGGGAACATGCCCTGCCCCCAGGAGATCGAGCAGCAGCCGGGGTGCCCGCGCCGCACGCCGCGGCAAGCCGACGAAGCCCAGATCGACGTGGCGCCCGTCAGTGGCGCGATAGCGCCGCGCCGCCGCCACGCGGACGAGCCCGGCGTCCGCACCCGTCAGACCCACCGCACTGCCCCCGGCCGCCCCGATGGCAGCGACGAGCCGCGTGTTGACGCGGCCGGCCAGCACGCCCAGGACGACGTCGAGCGTGTCGCCATCCGTGATGCGGAGTCCGTCGACGGCGCGCTTGGGAATTCCCAGCCGCACCATTTCGGCGTCCACCTCCCGGCCGCCGCCATGGACCACACATACGCGGCGGCACGCCGCCGCCTCGCATACCCCACGGGCCATCCGCCGCTGCAGCCGCGGCTCCGCCAGCAGCTCGCCGCCGAACTTGATGACATGCGGGCCGGCTGGGCCGGCTCGGCTGGCCATCAGAGCAGCCCCGCCTGCTCGTCGAAGCCGCAGGCGACGTTGAAGTTCTGCACTGCCTGGCCCGCGGCGCCCTTCACCAGGTTGTCGAGGCACGACACGAGCACGAGCCGCCCGCTGTCCGCATCCAGCTTCCAGCCGATGTCGCAGAAGTTGGTATGCGCTACGTGCTTGATCTCCGGCAGCGCGTCCTGCCGGAGGCGCACGAAGGGCGCCTCGCGGTACGCCTGCTCGAGGCTGGCCGCGACCGCCGCCGCGCTGGTGCCGGTGCGGACGCGCGCGTAGATGGTGGTGAGAATGCCCCGGTCGAGCGGGACGAGGTGGGGTACGAAGGTCACGGGCCGGCCGAGCTCCTGCTCGATCTCGGCCGTGTGGCGGTGGCCGAACACCCCGTATGCCGCTACGCTGCCGTGGCGCTCCGAAAAATGGGTCCGCTCGCTCGGCTTCTTGCCGGCGCCCGAGATGCCCGACTTGGCGTCGATGACGATGTCCCCCTCGAGCAACCCGGCGGCAGCGAGCGGCTCCAGCGGTAGGAGAGCGGACGTGGGATAGCAGCCCGGGCAGGCGACGGCGCGCGCCGACCCGAGGACATCCCGCCGCCGCTCAGTCAGGCCGTAGGCCGCCGGCGTCGCAAGCTGGGGCGACTGCGGATACCAGCGCGCCCGGGCGGCCGGGTCGCGCAGGCGGAACGCGCCGGACAGGTCCAGGACCCGCTTGCCGCGCGCGACCAGTGCCGGCAGGAGCCCGGCGCTGGCGGCCTCGGGCAGTGCGAGAAACACCAGGTCCGCGGCTGCGGTCAGCTCGTCGACGGCGAGCGGGGTGATCCGGCCCGACCACACGCCCGTCAACGCCGGGAGCGTCCGCACCCCGTCGCTCGCGCTCGAGGCCATGGCCACCGTCACCTCGGCGTGCGGGTGCCGCGCCAGGAGCCGCAACAGCTCCTGCCCGCCGTACCCTGTCGCGCCCGCGATCCCGACCCGCACGCCAGCCATGGCTGCCCATGCTATCAGAAGTATAGTTATGCTGCCAGTGCAGGCACGCCATTCCGGCATGCTTGCTCGATTTCAACCGAATGGCACTATTTTTGGACAGTTCTGGACAGCGACTGGAATTGATCGCAGGCCACCGATAGCGTATACTCATGCAGCCTGGCGGGTGTTCATGAAGCGATATCGGCAGTCCGCGATTCTCGATCTGGTGACCCGGGAGTCGGTTTGCAGCCAGGACGAGCTGTGCCGGCGGCTCCGCGGACGCGGATTTCACGCGACGCAGGCGACCATCTCGCGGGACATCAAGGAGCTGCGGCTGGTCAAGCGCGCGGCGGACGGTGCGTACCAGAAGCCCGGCATACCGCCGGGCGGGCGGGGAAGCGACGGTCCGGGCGCGGAGAACGGGGTCCGGCGGGCGGTGGGCGAGTACCTGCGACGGCTCGATCAGGTGCAGCAACTGCTCGTGCTGCGGACCGATCCCGGCCAGGCGCAGTCGCTGGCGATCGCGATCGATCACGCGGATCTGCCGGAGGTAGTCGGCACTGTCGCCGGCGACGACACGATTCTGGTCATCACCCGCCACGCCCGCGCAGGGCGCGAGGTGACGCGGCTGCTGGAGGGCTGGGCGCGCGGCTGAACTGCCCGCCCGCGGAAAGGAACAGGCATGGAGCGAATCGTGTTGGCGTACTCGGGCGGCCTGGACACGTCGGTCGCCGTTCGCTGGCTCGCCGACAAGTACGACGCCGAGATCGTGGCCGTAACGATGGATCTGGGACAGGGCAAGGAGCTGGACGATGTGCGCGAGCGCGCGCTGGCCGTCGGGGCCGTCCGGGCTCACGTCGTGGACGTACGCGAGGAGTTCGCCCGCGAGTACGTGCTGCCGGCGCTGCAGGCCGGCGCAGTCTACGAGGGCAAGTATCCGCTCGCCACCGCGCTGGGGCGCCCGCTGATCGCCAAGAAGCTGGTGGAGGTCGCCGAGCTCGAGAACGCCGGCATCATCGCGCACGGGTGCACCGGCAAGGGCAACGACCAGGTGCGGATGGACGTGTCGGCCAGGGCGCTCAACCCGGCCATCCGTGTCGTGGCGCCGGCCCGCGAGTGGGGCATGACGCGCCCGGACGAGATCGAGTATGCACGGGCCCACGGCATTCCCATTCCGGCCTCCGTCGACAACCCGTACAGCACCGACACGAATCTGTGGGGGCGGTCCATCGAGTGCGGCGTGCTGGAGGATCCCTGGGCCGAGCCGCCGGAGGACATCTACGCGCTCACGAAGTCGCCGGCCGACTGCCCCGCTGCTCCGGCCTACGTGGAGGTGGAGTTCGAGGCGGGCGTGCCGACGAAGGTGAACGGCGTCGCGATGCCGCTCGACGAACTGATCAACTCGCTCGATACGATCGCCGGCGTGCACGGCGTGGGACGCATCGACATGGTGGAGAACCGGCTGGTCGGCATCAAGTCGCGCGAGATCTACGAGGCACCGGCCGCGACGCTGCTCCACACGGCCCACCGGGAGCTCGAGGCGCTCGTCCTTCCGAAGGACGTAGAGCGCCTCAAGCACGACATGGGCCGGACCTACGCCGATCTCGTCTACAACGGCCTGTGGTTCACGCCCGCTCGTGAAGCGATCGACGCGTTCGTCGCCAAGGTGCAGGAGCTGGTCAATGGAACGACCCGCCTGAAGCTCTACCGCGGCGACTGCCGCATCGTCGGCCGGCGGTCCGCAAACGCGCTGTACGAGACGGGGCTCGCCACGTACGACGAAGGGGACGAGTTCGACCACTCGGCGGCCGAGGGTTTCATCAAGATTTGGGGACTGCCGGTGGAGACGTCCGCGCGCAGGGCGCCGCGCGCCGCCCCGGTGGATGCCGCGGCCGGCGAGGTGTCGCGGTGACAGGATGAGCGACGCCCGGCACCTGTGGTCCGGACGCTTCGCGGACGCGCCGGACGCCGACGTCTTTCGCTTTCAAGCCTCGTTCGGCTTCGACCGGCGCCTCTTCGAAGACGACGTGGAGGGCAGCCTGGCGTGGGCCGACGCGCTGGCCCGGGCGGGCGTGCTGTCTGCGGACGACGCCGCGGCCATCCGCGAGGGGCTCGCGGCCATTCTCGACGAGGGACGCCGGGACCCCGGCTTCGTGGCCGGCGACGACGAGGACGTGCACGCGTTCGTGGAGCGCAAGCTCGTCGAGCGGGTGGGCGACGTCGCACGCCGGCTGCACACCGGCCGCTCCCGCAACGAGCAGGTGTCGCTCGACCTGCGGCTCTATCTGCGGCGCAACCTGATCGGCATTCAGCGCGCGGTGGTCGGGCTCGTGGACGCCCTTGCGGACCGCGCGGACGCCGCGGGGCCGGCGCTCATGCCGTCCTATACGCACCTGCGCCGGGCGCAGCCGATGCTCGTCGCGCACTTCTTCCTTGCGCACGCCGCCGCGCTGCGGCGGGACCACGCCCGCCTCGAGCAGGCCCGAGAGGAAGCCGACGCGCTGCCCCTGGGCTCGGGAGCGGTCGTCGGGACGAGCTACCCGATCGACGTCGACGCGCTGGCCAGGCGGCTGGGATTCTCGCGGGTGGTGACCAACAGCCTGGACGCCGCCGCGGACCGGGACTTCGTCTCGTCGACGCTGCACGCGTGTGCCCTGCTGATGGTGCACCTCAGCCGGTTGGCGGAGGACCTCATCCTGTTCACCGCCGAGGAATTCGCCTTCTTCGAGCTGTCGGACCGGGTGGCGACAGGCAGCAGCCTCATGCCGCAGAAGAAGAATCCCGATCCCCTGGAGCTCGTGCGAGGCAAGGCGGGGCGAGTGGTCGGGCGTGCGGCGGGCTGGCTCGCGACAATGAAGGGGCTCCCGAGCGGCTACAACAAGGATCTGCAGGAAGACAAGGAAGCCGTGTTCGATGCCGAGAGCGCGGTCAGCGGTTCGCTCCGGGCGGTGACGACGGTGGTCGCGAGCCTGGAGATCCGGCCCCACGCCGGCGCGGCGGCGGCCGGCGGGTTGCTGCTCGCGACGGACGTGGCCGACTATCTCGTCGCCCGGGGATTGCCCTTCCGTCGCGCCCACGAGGTGGTTGGCGGTATCGTTCGCGAGCTGGTGGCCAGCGGGCGCGACTTCGCGGCGTTGACGCCGGCCGAGTGGCAGCGGCACCACGAGCTCTTCGGGGACGACGTCGCGGCGCGCATCACCGCGCGGGGCTCGGTGGAGGCGCGACAGACCCCGCAGTCCACGAGCCCCGCGACCGTGCGGGCGGCGCTCGAGGCGGCGCGCACGTGGGTGGCCGCCTGCCGGTGAAGATGGGCAGCCGCCGGTTTGCGTCGTTCCGGTGTGCTTGCTATGCTATGCAGTCTACGAGTTCACGGTCCCATTCCCCATCGAATGCCCTGCGACCGAGTGCCGCTCGGGTCGCAGAGGACGGGTCGATCCAATGAGCGATCACGACCGCCCGGGTGAAGTCGATCCTGCCGTGGATCCTCCCGAGGAGCCGACCGTCGCCGGCGCGACGTCGGGGCGCGGCGACGGGGATTCCGTGCGCCGGGTGCTGATCCGCGCGACGCTGAAGCCGCAGGAGGGTGTTCCACCCACGCCTCGTCAGCCGCCGGTGTTCACGATGCACCAGCAGCCGCGCGGTGCAGCGGGCGGCGGCCGCGGGAACTTCAGGGCCCGCAACGGCCGTCCTGACGAGCCCGACGGGCACCCCAACAAGGTGAACGGCAACAAGGCGCGGCCGGTCCGGCGCAACGAACGGAGCGGGCAGCAGCGTTTCACCTCGAGCTCGCGGTCCGCCTCCTCACGCCGCGGCAAGGGACGCGCCCGCTGAGAGGTCACCCCCGGCGTCCGAACCTGGCCGCCGGCTACCAGCCGGCACGCGGATGAGCGCTCTGGAGGGACTGAACGGTCTCGTCGTCGGGGTGGCGAACCAGCGTTCGCTGGCGTGGTCCATCGCCCGGGCCGCCGACGCCGCCGGGGCGCGCCTCACGCTCAGCTACGCCAACGATCGGTTCGCGGAAAAGACGCGCGCCCTGGCCGCCACCCTCGACCGACCGGCTCAACTGGTCGCCTGCGACGTCACCCGCGACGACGAGATCGACGCCCTCTGCCGCGCCGTCGATGCCGAGCACGGCGGCCTCGACTTCCTCGTGCACGGCGTCGCGTTCGCCTCGCGGGAGGCGATCTCCGAACCGTTCGTGCAGACCGCGCGCGACGACTTCCGGGAGGCGCTCGACGTCAGCGCCTACTCGCTCATCGCACTGGCCCGCGGCGCCGCGCCGCTGATGGAGCGGCGCGGCGGGGGGAGCATCCTGACGCTCACCTATCTGGGCAGCGGCCGGGTGTTTCCGAACTACAACGTCATGGGCGTGGCCAAGGCCGCGCTGGAGGCCACCGTCCGGTACCTCGCGAGCGATCTCGGACCACGCAACATTCGCGCGAACGCCATCTCCGCGGGCCCCATCAAGACGCTGGCGGCGTCCGGCATCGCCGGCTTCGGCCGCATCCTGCAGCACTATCGCGAGCGTGCGCCGCTGCGAAGAACGGCGGAGAGCACGGAGGTCGCCGACGCCGCGGTATTCCTGCTGGGACCGGGCAGCGCGGCCGTGACCGGCGAGGTCCTGATGGTCGATGCCGGCTACCACATCACCGGCATGTAGGCGTGCGGGCGGCTCGACGCTGCGCCGCGCGCGCGGCGCACTGCTGCGCCTGGCGTTCGATCGCCGCGCCGCCGCCTTCACCGGCGGCCTCCTGACCGCGGCCTGCGCCGGGCTGCGGGTCTTCACCTTCAACTGGGAGTCGAGGTTGTCCGACGGCATCGGCTGGCTGCTGGGCGCGACCGGGGTGGCGCTCCTGCTGACTGCGGCCGGCGGGCGCCGGCCGGACTGGATCGACCCCACCGACCGCGGGGCGGGCGGGTAGTAGACTAGCGCCGTGCCCCATCGCCGGCCTGGCGCTCCCACGGCCGACCAGCGCCCCTATCTCGGTGGCAAGCCGATCCGCTACTACCGGCCGCGCGGCAGCCCTGAATTGCGCCGGCTTATCGACGAAGGCTTCCAGGCCTTCAACGCCGGGCGGCTGTCGGAGGCGTGTCACGTCTTCACGGATCGCATGCTCGATCCGGCGCACGACACGACGATCGGGTTGACCATGGCCGGGGCGCTGACGCCGGCGGGGCTCGGCGGCTGCGTCATCGAGATGATGGACCGGGGGCTGGTGGACTTTCTCGTCAGCACCGGCGCGAACCTGTACCACGATCTCCACCATGCCCTGAACTTCACGCTGCACCGCGGCTCGCCGTTCCTCGATGACGTCGAGCTCTACGAACACGGGATCATCCGCATCTACGATGTCCTGTTTCCGTCGGAGGTCCTGCTCGAGACCGACGCCTACCTGCGCGACTTCCTCACCCGCCAGGTGTTCGACGCACCCGTCTCGTCGGCCGAGCTGCACTACCGGCTGGGCTGCGACCTGCTGGAGCGTAACCCGGGCTGCGACGCGCATTCGCTGGTGGCCAGCGCGGCCGCGGCCGGCGTGCCTGTCTACACCTCGTCGCCCGGGGACAGCTCGATCGGCATGAACCTGGCCTACCACGCGCTGCTCAACGACGGCCGCTGCACGGTCGATCCGAACCGGGACGTCAACGAGGTATGCGCCATCATTCTCGCGGGGAGGAAGAACGGCTGCGTGATCCTGGGCGGCGGCTCGCCCAAGAACTTCTATCTCCAGGGTCAGCCGACCCTTTGGGAGATCTACGGCATCCCCAAGGGGGGCAACGAGTTCTTCATCCAATTGACGACCGATCAGGCGGTCTGGGGCGGGCTGTCGGGCGCCACGCCGGCCGAGGCTGTCAGCTGGGGGAAGGTGAACCCGGGGCAGCTCCCCGACACGGTCGTGGCCTACTGCGACTCGACCATCGCATTTCCACTCTTCTGCGAGTACGCCGTCGGATCGCCGCGCGGGCGGCGCCCGCGCAAGGAGCTCTTCCACCGCCTCGACACACTGCTGGCGGACCTCAAGCGGCAGGCGGCCGCCGCCCGCACCTGACGGGTGATGCTCGGCTGGCCCCCGCCGGCGCTTCAGTGGCCGGTCGCCGCGTCCGCGGGCCGGAAGGCGTAGGGTGCCGGGTCGTGCAGGCCGGCCGCGTCGAATGCCTGCAGCCGTTCGCGGCACTTGCTGCAGCGACCGCAGTGCGCGGCTCCCATCGGATTCATGCACGACACCGTGAGCTCCCAGGGCACCCCGAGCGTCGCGCCCAGCAGGATGACGTCCGACTTGTCTAGAGTCGCGAACGGCGCGGCGATGTCCAGCGGATGGTCCAGACCCAGCGACAGGGCGCGCGCCATCGCCGTGAAGAACTCGGGCGTCGCGTCGGGAAAGGGATTGCCGGCCAGCGGACCAACCGCCAGGCGGCCAATCCCATGCAGTGCGCAGTAGACACCCGCCTTGGACAGCAGCACCGCGTTGCGCCCGACGAGGTAGACGTCGCTGTCGGGCGTGCCGTAGGCGGGGGGCGTGCCGCGGAGCGCCCAGTGCGAGGGTGGGTAGAGGTCCGTCAGCGGCGCCTCGAGCTGCGCCAGCGGGCGCACGGACGCCGCAAACGTCGGCGCGGCCAGGAGCCGGTCGACGACCCCCAGCTCCGACTCCTCCCACGCGAGACCGCCGCTCACGTAGAGGGGTTGCACGACGCCGGCGGTCGCCTCGCGCGCGACCAGCACCGCGCTGTCGAGACCTCCGGAGCAGAGGACCGCGGCCACCGGTTCTTGACCGTCGTTCGAGCGCTCGACTACCATCGTCCCTGCTTCACGTCAGCCACTTCCAATGTACTCCGTCACGAAGCGGATCGACTTCTGCTACGGCCACCGGTTGCTGGAGTACGAAGGCGTCTGCCGGCATCCTCACGGCCACAACGCGGTTGCCGAGATCGAGGTGCGCGCCGAGTCGCTCGACCCGCGTGGCATGGTCTGCGACTTCGGCGACATCAAGCGCGTGATCAAGACTTGGATAGACCGCGAGCTGGACCACAAGATGATTCTCCGCCGCGACGATCCGCTCCTCGAGCCGCTCCGCCGGCTGGGCGAGCCGGTGTTCGTCGTTGACCGCAACCCGACGGTGGAGCATATCGCGAAGGTGATCTTCGATCAGGTCTGCGAGCGGGGCTTCCCGGTCATTCGCGTGACCGTGTGGGAGACTCCGACGTCGTTCGCGACGTATGCCTCACCGGCTGCCGCCGCGGGCGGCGCGCCCCGCTCCAAACCTTCTGCCGCCGCCGTCGGCTGATCCCGATCCCGGCCCGGGCACCGCTTCGGCGGTGCTTCAGCCTGTGATTTTGGTCATTCAAAAGACAAAGACGGTAGAGTCAAAATAAATGCTTTCGGCGTACCAAGCCCCAGGCACCCGGCGTGCGACCCGACATGTGGCGGCCTTCGTGCTGTTATGCCTGGTGCCTGTCTCCTCGACCTCCCGAGCGGAACCGGCGCCCCGCGGCGAGAGCCCACGGCCGGTCGCGGGCGCCCCGACGGCCGGCTGGCGCGGCGCGTCCCTGCGCTCTCTCACCGTGGGTGCCGCGGCGGCCGATGCACTCCGCCGCAACGTCCGGAGCATACTGCAGGCGTGGGCGCGGACGCCCGCCGCCGCGCCGGCCGGCGCGGCAGCGTCGGCGGAGGGCGAGGCAGACCGGACGCCCGGTTCGGCGGAGGGCGCCTCGTCCCAGCCCGTGACCGGGCCCCTTTCCGGCTACATGGATTTCCATTACAACAACCGTCAGAACGAGGACGCGGTTCTCGACTTCCACCGCTTCGTGCTGCTCTTCTCCCACAGCTTCTCGGATCGCATCCGGTTCGTGGCCGAGCTCGAGCTCGAGCACGCCGTGGTCTCGAACGAGACCGAGGGCGAGCTCGAGCTCGAGCAGGCGTACGTCGACTTTCTCATCACCCGCGCCTTCAACCTGCGCGCCGGGATGCTGCTCACGCCGGTCGGCATCATCAACGAGCGCCACGAGCCGCCCGTCTTCCACGGCGTCGAGCGGCCGTTCGTAGACACGGTCATCATCCCGACCACCTGGTTCGACACCGGGGTCGGCGTGCACGGCGAGGTGGGTCCAGGTGTGCGGTACCGCGTCTACGCCATGGCGACCCTGGACGCATTCGGGTTCAGCGCCGAGGAGGGACTGCGCGGCGGACGGCAGAAGGGCGCCGAGTCGAACGCGCGGAACCTCGCAGGCACCGGCCGCATCGAGTACGTCGGCACGCCGGGTCTCGTGCTGGGCGCCAGCCTGTGGAGCGGCGATACCGGCTTCAATACGCTGCGGTTCGACAGCAGCCTGACGCTGGTCGAGTTCGATGGCCGCTTCCGGCTCGGCGAGCTCGAGGCGCGCGGCCAGTACGCGCACGGCTTTCTCGGCGGCATGGACCAGTTGAACCGGGCGGTGCAGCGGACCACCGGGGTCAGCCCGAACGTGGCTGAGGAAATCCGCGGCTTCTACCTGGAAGGCTCGTACTTCATCCTGCCGCACCCGGCGCCGAGAGAGCTGGCCGCCTTCCTGCGCTACGAGAACTTCGACACGCAGTTCGACATGCCGGCCGGGTTCCATCCGCTCAAGGAATTCGATCGCGACGCGTGGGTGTTCGGCCTGACGTACTTCCCGGACCCCGACGTGGCCGTGAAGCTCGACTACACGGTGCTGCGCAACCAGAGCGTGGTGATCCACGCGCCCGACTCCTTGAACCTGGGGCTGGGATGGTGGTTCTGAGTTCCCGCCGATGGTTCGTCGCGGCGGTCGGCGTCGCGCTCGCAAGCTCCGGCGTGGCCGGCTGGCGCGTGCTCGACGAGCCGCAACCGCTGGTGGTGCCAGTGCTGGCCGAGCGCTTCTCCTTTACCCCGTCCCGGATTCGGGTGCCGGTCGGTGTGCCTGTCGAGCTGCGGATTCGGAGCCAGGACACCCTGCACGGCTTTCGCATCGTCGGCCGCGAGGTGAACGTGGCGGTACCGAAGCGGCGGCAGGGCGAGGCGGTGGTGCTGTTCGAGGCACAGACGCCCGGACGCTACCGCTTCGAGTGCTCGCGCCTGTGCGGAGCGGGACACCACTTCATGCGCGGCGAGATCGTCGTGGTCGAGGCCGGCGGCACCCCATGAGGCGGCTCGTCAGCCCGTCGGTCGCAGGCTACGTCGCCGTCATCGCGGCGGCGGCGGCGTTGGCCGCCACGGCGGCCGGCCAGTACCCGGTCGAGCCGGGCGACCCGCTGCCGGGCATCACGGCGGCCGAGTTCGAGGAGTTCCGGCTCGGTCTCGAGGACTTCCTGGAGGTCGAGACGGCCGAAGAGGGGCTCGGACCAGCCTACAACGCGACGAGCTGCGCCGCCTGCCACAGCGTGCCCGCCATCGGCGGCATCGCGCCAGTCACCACCGTCCGCGCGGGAATCCGCGACGCCGACGGCACCTTTCGGGACATCGACCCGGCGCGTGGATCGCTGTTCCAGCTCTTCTCGATTCCGACGCACGGCTGCCAGTCGGTGATTCCGGCCGAGGCGAACGTCATCGCGCGCCGCGTGCCGATTCCCCTGTTCGGCGCGGGCCTGGTCGAGGCGATACCGGATGCGGACATCCTCGGGCTCGCGGATCCGCACGATGCGGACGGCGACGGCATCAGCGGCCGCGCGGCGCTGGTCACCGACCGGGCAACCGGCGAGCTGCGCGTCGGGCGGTTCGGCTGGAAGGCTCAAATCGCGACGCTGCTCGAGTTCAGCGGCGACGCCTACCGGAACGAGATGGGCATCACGAATGACCTGTTTCCGGACGAGCTGACGTTCAACCTGACCGAACTCCAGCTCCGTCTGTGCGATCCGCTCCCCGAGCCCGAGGACCTGGCGGAACCGGGGACCGGGCGGCGGGGCATCGACAACTTCGAGTCGTTCATGCGGCTGCTTGCACCTCCCCCGCGCGGCGTTCTCACGGAGCGGGCAAGGCGCGGCCGGCAGGTCTTCGAGTCGGTCGGTTGCGCGACCTGCCACGTTCCCGTGCTGGCCACCGGCCGCCACCTGAATCCCCTCTTCGACCGGCGTCCGGTGCCGCTGTTCTCGGACCTGCTGCTGCACGACATCGGGACGGGCGACGGGATCGCCCAGGCGGCGGCCATGCCGAACGAGATCCGCACGCCGGCGCTCTGGGGACTGCGCCACCGTCGGCCGCTTCTGCACGACGGGAGCGCGGCCACCCTGCTCGAGGCTCTGGTCCGGCACGCGGGCGAGGCGCAGGCTGCCAGGGACGAGCTGCGCGGGCTGTCCGGCGCCGACCTCGCGGCGCTGACGGCTTTTCTCGAATCGCTGTGAGGGAAGGCGTCCGGACTCAGGCGGTCGGCTCCAGCGGCGCCACCTGTAGCTTGGCGGCAGCACGCATCCCGATCATGATCTGACGCTCGCGTTTGCCGCGCACGACCACGTGGTCGGCCGCCGTGTCGCGGGACTCCACCCGGAGGGCCTGGCCCGGCTTCAGTCCGCTGCTCTCGAGGAAACGCAGGAACGCCGAATCCTGGTCGGTAACCCGCGTCAGGACGACCGGCGATTCGAGCGGGCACGTCAGCAGCGTCTGGTACTCCGGCGTCACCATCGATCCGCTGGAGTCGGGAATCGGATCGCCATGCGGGTCGGCCGCCGGGCGCCCGAGCATGGCGTCGATGCGATCGATGAGGCGGTCCGACGCCGCGTGCTCCAGCCGTTCAGCCTCGTCGTGCACCTCCGCCCAGCTCATCCCCAGCACCTTGACGAGGAACAGTTCGATCAGCCGGTGGCGCCGGAGTACGAGCGCGGCCAGCTTCTCGCCGGCCGGCGTCAACCGCACGCCCGCGTACGGTTCGTAGTCGACCAGCCCGGACTCGGCCAGCGTCTTGACCATGGTGGTCGCCGTGCCCGGCACCACGCCGAGCGCGCCGGCCAGGCGTCCCATGGGCACGAGGCGCCGGTCGGAACCCTGAGCGGACTGGGCCTGATGGATTGCCTTCAGGTAGTTCTCCACCGTGCTGGATGGAAGCGCCATGGCTGACTCTATGCTATAGTATTTTGAATTATCAAAATTCCAATTGCCATGCTTCAAAGTCCGTGCGGGCGGCCGACCGCGCTGCGAACATGCCAGATCCCGGTTTCGCACTCCTCGTCTTTGCCGCGCTCAGCCTGATCCTGGCCGGCCTGCTCTGGCCCGGGCGCGGTCTGCTCCCCCGCATGCTGCGCCTCCGGAGGGTCGGTGAGCGTGTACGGCTCGAGGATGCCCTGAAGCACGTGCTGACCTGCCGCCAGAGCGGCCAGGCATGCTCGCTCGACAGCCTGGCGGGCCGCCTGGAGGTGTCCACTGCGCACGCCGCCACGCTCCTGTCCGGGCTCACCGGGATGGGGCTCGTCCGGATGGCGCCAGACGGACCGGTGCTCACGGCGGAGGGGGAGCAGTCAGCCATCCGCATCGTGCGCACGCACCGGCTCTGGGAGCGCTACCTGGCCGACCGCACCGGCGTCCCGCCCGCCGAGTGGCATGAACGGGCCGAGCGAATGGAGCATGCCCTCTCCGCCGAGCAGACCGACGCACTCGAGCTGCGTCTGGGCTACCCGAGCTGGGATCCCCATGGCGATCCTATCCCGGACGCCTCGGGAGAGATTCCGCCGGTTCCCGGCGTCGGCCTGACGGCCGTCGAACCCGGCCGCACAGTCGAGATCGTGCATCTGGAGGACGAGCCTCCGGAGATCTACGACGCCCTGCTCGAGGAGGGGCTCGCCCTCGGCGGTCACCTCGACGTCGTCGCGCGAACCGACCGCGGCATTTGCGTGCGGGCAGCCGGCGGGCGCGAGTGGACGCTCGACGCCGTCGCGGCCCGCAACGTCAGCGTCCGCCTGCTGCCGGCGGGCGAGCGTGCAGCCGCGAGCTGGACGACGCTCCGCGACGCCCGCCTCGGGGAAACGGTGCGGGTCGTCGAGATCTCCCGCGCGTGTCAGGCTACGCAGCGGCGCCGGCTCCTGGACCTCGGCGTCGTTCGCGGCACGCGGATCACCCCCGAGCTCGCGAGCGCAACGGGCGATCCGGTGGCGTACGAGATTCGGGGCGCGCTCATTGCGCTGCGGCGTCAGCAAGCGGCCTGGATCCGGGTGGAGCGCACACACGCAGCACCGGAGGCAGCCCGATGAGCGGGGCCTCGGGCGCGGGCGGCGGCTGCTCGCGGCAGCGCGCCGACAGCCTGCTGCGGCTGGGGTTGAACCCGGACAAGTGGGATGTCCTGGTCGCGCTGGCCGGCAATCCCAACGTGGGCAAGAGCACGGTCTTCAACGCGCTCACCGGGCTCCGGCAGCATACCGGCAACTGGCCGGGCAAGACGATTGTGCGCGCGGAGGGCGCGTTCGCCTATGCAGGCCGGAGACTCAAGATTGTCGACCTGCCCGGCACCTACTCGCTGCAGGCGGAGAGCGCCGACGAAGAGGTGGCACGCGACTTCATCCTGTTCGGCCGACCGGACGTGACCGTCGTGGTAGTCGACGCGACGCGGCTGGAGCGCAACCTGCACCTCGTCCTGCAGATCCTGGGCATCACGGACCGCGTCGTCGTCTATTTCAATCTCGTCGACGAAGCCCGGCGCCGCGGCCTGGCTGTCGATGCGGCGCGTCTGGAGCAGCAGCTCGGCGTCCCGGTGGTGAGCGGGGTGGCTCGCTCCAAGGTCGGCATCGACGACCTGCTGGCTGCGGCCTACCGCGTCGCCACGGGAGAAAGGGCCACGACGCCCCTTCGCACGACGCACCTGGACGACCGCGTCGAGGACACGGTCTCCGGCGTGGCGCAGGTTGTGGAGAACGCGTTTCCGGGGGTACCCAACGCCCGCTGGGTGGCGCTGCGTCTGCTGAACGGCGACGACGCTGTCGGCGAAGCCGTGCGGTCCGGTGAGCTCGGACAGCTCGGCGAGACGCGCGCGGCGGCGGACGCTCCGCCCGTCCCGGCGAGCGCCCGGGAGCACGTCCTGCGCACGGCGCGTCGCCGGCGTTGGGATCTGCCGGCCGACTTCCAGGACACGATCACGGAGCATCTCTACGCCGCGGCCCAGGAGATCGCCGCGGGCACGCAGATGCGCGGGCTGAAACGGGCCGGCTTCGACTTCGATCGGACCCTCGACCGGCTGCTCACGAGTCGCTGGCTCGGCTTCCCCCTGATGCTGGCGATCCTCGCCGCGGTCTTCTGGATCACGATCGAGGGTGCCAACGTCCCGTCCGGCCTGCTGGCCGCGCTGCTCCTCGACACCGTGCATCCGTGGTTGAAGGGCCTCGGCGACGCGGCCGGGCTGCCCTGGTGGCTGGGCGGCTTTCTGGTCGACGGCGTGTATCTGGCAACTGCCTGGGTGGTTGCCGTCATGCTGCCGCCCATGGCCATCTTCTTCCCGCTCTTCACCCTGCTGGAGGACTTCGGCTATCTGCCCCGGGTCGCCTTCAATCTCGACGCACTGTTCCGCTCGGCAGGCGCGCACGGCAAGCAGGCGCTCACCATGTGCATGGGTTTCGGCTGCAACGCGGCCGGCGTCGTCTCCACACGCATCATCGACAGCCCGCGCGAGCGTCTGATCGCCATCATCACGAACAACTTCTCGCTCTGCAACGGCCGCTGGCCGACGCAGATCCTCATCGCCACGATCTTCATCGGCGCGCTGGCACCGGTGCACCTCGGGGGGGTCATCTCCGCCGCCGCGGTCGTCGGGATTGCCGTGCTCGGTATCGTCACGATGTTCGTCACCTCGTGGCTGCTGTCCCGCACGGTGCTCCGCGGCGAGGCGACCCGCTTCAGCCTCGAGTTGCCGCCCTACCGCCCGCCGCGCGTGCTGCAGACGCTGTACACGTCGGTCATCGATCGAACGCTCATCGTGCTCGGGCGGGCCGTCATCTTCGCGGCGCCCGCCGGCGCGGTGATCTGGCTCGTATCGAACATCGAGCTGGGCGGCGCCAGCCTGGCGCAGCACGGCGTCGCGTGGCTGGACCCGTTCGGCCTGCTCATCGGCCTCAACGGCGTCATCCTGCTCGCCTACGTGGTGGCGATTCCGGCCAACGAGATCGTCGTCCCCACCGTGCTGATGCTGACCGTGCTCACGGCCGGTGGCGCCGGAGCGGGGGCCGGGGTGATGTTCGAGCTCGACGACATCAGTGCGACTGCCGATCTGCTGCGCGCCGGCGGCTGGACGCTGCTGACCGGCGTGAACCTGATGCTGTTCAGCCTGCTGCACAACCCGTGCTCCACGACCATCTACACGATCTACCGCGAGACCCGGAGTGCGGGCTGGACCACGCTGGCCGCCCTCCTGCCGGTCGCGGTGGGCGTGACCGTCTGCTTCCTCGTGACGCAGGTGTGGCGACTGGCCACGATCTGACGCGGCCGCATGGCCAACGGCGGCGAGCCGCAGTAGGATCGCAGCGGCCGGGCGCCCGTCGCATGCGGCGGGGCCTGTTGCCAGGGCTGCCATGTCAGCAGAGTTGGACTCCTCCAACTGGTCGGGTGAAGGCGACTTCACGCGCAGGCTCGTCGACTGGTGCACCAGCCAGCCGCCGGTGGCCTACGTACGCGTCGAGGACGCGCCTGCCAGCCGCTCGGACGTCGAGTACAACTTCATCAGCAACGAGATATTCCTGCGGTTCCACACCCGCCGCCGCACCACTCGGCGGCTGCTGCTCGGTGTGGTGCCGTTGCGGCGTGCCGTGACCGAGAAGGTCATGACGCTCGATCGGCTCGAGTCGCAGCTCGCCGACGCCGAGGAGCTGGGGGAGCCGGACTACGCGGACGAAGGGATGATCCAGTATCTGCACACCGAGCACATCGTGCCGCCGTATCAGACTCGCGGCTACAAGCTGATCGAACTGGTGCGAATCTACGAGGTCGGCTCGCCTTCGCGCACGTGAAGCCGTATCGAGCCCTGAACGATGCCCCCGATGGTTGCACCCGCCGACGTTCGGAAGCGCGTACTCCATACGATCCAGGCAGCCCGCCGCGCCGCAGAGGCCCGCCGCTTACGGGCGGCGGCGGCCGAGCGCGATGGCACAGCGGTGCTGGCCGAGGTCGTGGCCCCAGCCTTCCGGGCCGTGGCGGCCGTGCTCAAGGCGGAGGGATACGGATTCCGCGTGCTCACCCCGGCCGGTTCGGTGCGGCTGGCAGCGGACGCGGCGGCAGAGAACTTCATCGAGATCGCCCTCGACACGACGCGCGATCCGCCGGCCCTCGTCGGCCGCGTCAGCCGCGCCTGGGGCCGCCGCGTCCTGGTCGACGAGCAGGTGGTGCATGAGGCGCCGCTCGATGGGCTGGACGAGGACGAGGCCATCGCGATCGTCCTCGACCGGCTCGCGCCGTTCGTCGAGCGCTAGGGCCAGGCTGGGAGTCGGTGCCGCAGAACCGTGCAAGCGCCAGAGGACGCGCCCGGCCAGCCCCGGCCGGCGTGGCGCGGGGCGCAGGGGTACCCGCCAGCGGACGCCGGGACGTCGGCGCGCAGCCCCGTCTGAATGAAGCCGCGTTGCCGGCCACCGCGGCACCGTCCCGCGAGAACGGTTCCACGCGCGCGCGCATCCTGGAAGCCGCGCTCGATATCCTGGTCCGGGACGGTCCCGTGCGAGCGTCGATGGTGGACATCGCGCGCCGGGCCGGTCTCTCGCGGCAGGGGCTGTACCTGCATTTCGACGGCAAGGACGACCTGACCTATCAGGCCGCGCGCCACGCGTTCGAGGTCGCGCATGCCGACGCGCAGGCGATTCTGGCCCGCCGCCGGCCGCTCACGGAGCGTCTGGTCGGCGCGCTGATGGCGGAGTACGCTTCTTCGCGCGGCGGCACCGGAAGCCGTGCGGCGCGCTTCTGGCAGGGCTGCGAAGCCCCCGTGATCGACCGCATCATCGAGATGAGCAACGGCTTCGAGCGCGCGTTCGTCGAGCTGCTGGCGGGCGTGCTGGAGTCGGACGGCGCGGTCTCACGGCCGGGCGACGCGCGCGGCGGCGACGCCTGCGTCGAGCTCGCCACGGTGCTCGTTGCGGCAGCCCGGGGGCTGGCGCTTTCCACCCGCGACATCTCGCAGAAGGACCATGCCGAGTTGTTGCGGCTCGCCGTGGCGCGCCTGTGCGCGCCGGCCCACTGACGAGGCTGGTCGCGGCGGCCAGGCAGGACCGGCGGCGGGCGCTCAGCGCTGCTGGAGTTCCCGGCGGCGGGCCTGTTCGTCGATCGCGCTCTCGAGCGTGACAGCCCCGACGGAGATGGCACCGAGGCCGCGCAAGGTGGCCGCGGCCGCGGGCTGGCTGCCGACGAATTGGGCGAGGTGCTGTCCTTCGGCGACGCCCAGGGGCGACTGTCCGTTCCGCGCCACGTGGTTCAGGTCGGCCCCGACTGCGGCCAGGTAGTCGATGACGGTTACCAGCCCGGCGTACGCCGCGCAGTGCACGGCGTTGAACCCGCGCCGGTCCGTGGCGTTGACGTCGTTGCCGAGCGCGTGCGCCAGCTTCACCGCGGCCAGCCGATCCGCCTCGGCGACCAGGCTCTCGTTGATCACCCAGCCCGCGCCGGCCGCCATCATCAGCGGCGTCATGCCGCCGGCCGCGGCCAGCAGCGGGTCGGCCCCCCGGTCGACGAGCAACTGCATCGTCTCGGTGTCGCCCGCCGCCGCCGCCAGCAGAAACGGCGTGGAACCGACCATGGTGTTCGGCGGGAGGACGAGGAAGTAGAGCGAGAAGCCGTAGCGCGGCATGAGCCTGGTCAGTTGCGCGTTCACGTCGGCGCCCTGGTCGAGGAGCGCCTCGATCAGCGCCGACCGCTGCTGCCGGTCCGGGATGCCGGCCAGCGCGGCCCACTCGCCAGGCGCGTCCGGGTAGTCGTGGGAGGTGAGCGCTTCCGAGCGGTTCACGGCCCAGTGCAGAGGCGTGTAGCCGGCCACATGCGGCGCGCCGTCCGGCGCCGCGCCGCGTTCGAGCAGCAGCAGGGCGAGCGGCACGTGGCCGCGGACGGTGGCCACCAGCAGCGGCGTGCCGCCCTCGGCATCCATGTCGTCGATGGCGGCGCCGTGGTCGAGGAGCAGCCGGGCCATGGCAAGGTCGCCGTGCCGCGCGGCGAACATGAGCGGCGTGAACCCTCCGCTCTTCCGCTCCATCGCTCCCAGCGTGTTCTGTTCCCTGATCGCGGACACCTCGCCCGCGGCCTTCCCCGCAGCCGGGCGGGCGGCTGCTGCAGCTTCTGCAGACACCTGGTCCCTGGCACCCCTGCGATCCATCGCCACCGAGATACGGCTGCGCGCGTGCACGTCCGCGCCGCGCTCCAACAGCAGGCGCGCCGCCTCGAGGCGATTCTCGGCCACGGCCCACATCAGCGCCGTCTGCCCCCTGGAAACCTGTGCGGCCTCGACGTCGGCGCCGGCGTCGAGCAACGCCGCGACCGCTGCAGGCGTCCCGGTGCGGGCGGCGGCCATGAGCACCGTCTCGCCCGACTCCAGCGCAGCGTTCGGGTCGGCGCCCGCGTCGAGCAGCGCATCGACGATGGCGGCGTTCCCGTTGGTTGCCGCCAGCCACACCGGGGTCGCCCCATAGTCGTTGGCCGTGCTCGCGTCGGCCCCGGCCGCGAGCAACTGCTGCACGGTCTCCAGGTCGTCGCGGTGGGCGGCCCAGTGCAGCGCCGTGGCGCCGTCGGGTTGCCGCGCGTTGACGTCCGCGCCGCCCGCCAGGAGTCCGTTGACGGCGGGGCGGTCACCGCTGCGGACGGCCGCAATCAGGTCCGCAGCCTCGGCAGCCGGACCGGCGGTGACGACCAGCGCCGCAGCGGCGCCCAGCCGCACGACGGCCCACACGCAGCGTACGTGATGCTGGCGCATCGCGTTTCCCTCCTGCCTCACACCCCGGTCACGAGCCGCAGCTCGCCGGTGCTGTCGCCGAAGTGCTCGACGTCGACTCCCAGCTTGTCGAGCAGCGTCAACTGGAGGTTGGCCAGCGGCGTCCCGTCGGGCGCCTGCAGATGCCGGTTACCCCGGATGCGGTACCGCGAGCCGTGCACCAGCAGGGTCGGGACGTTCGTGGCCACGTGCAGATGCGAGTCGCTCATCCCCGACCCGTAGAGCAGCAGCGTGGAGTCGAGCAGCGTGCCGTCGCCGTCGGGCGTCGCCGCCAGCTTCGCGACGAACCGCTGCAGCAGTTGCATCTGATAGGCGTTGAGTCGCGCCTGCTTGGCCAGTTGCTCGGGCGCGTTGGAGTGATGCGAGAGCGAATGGTGCGCCTCGCGGATATCGATCTCGGGATAGGTCCGGACGGACGCCTCGCGCCCCATCAGAAAGGTGAACACGCGCGTCAGGTCGGTCTGGAACGCGAGGGTCTGCAGGTCGAACATCAGCTCGACGTGACTGCCGTAGGTGTCGGGGATGCCAATCGGGCGATCGACCACCGGCAGCTCCCGGTCGACCTGCTGCTCGGCCATCGTGACGCGCCGCTCGACGTCGCGCACGGCGTCGAGGTACTCGGTCAGCTTCGCCCGGTCGCCGGCGCCCAGGCTGGCGCGCACCGCCGACACGGCACCGGTCACCGAGTCGAGTACGCTGCGGTCGGCTTGAATGTCCCGCAGGCGGACCGCCCGCTCGGTGCTGTCGCTGGCACCGAACAGCCGTTCGAACACGTTGCGCGGGTTGTTCTCCATCGGCAGCGGGGTGGTCGGCGTGCGCCAGACAATCGTGTTGTTGTAGGCGCAGCTGTAGCCGAGGGCGCAGGCGCCGGCCAGGTGCGTCGGCTCGATCGCCAGCTCGAGCGAGGCGAGCTGCGTCTCGGATTCCCACTGCCGCGCGATGATCTGGTCCAGCGAGGTGCCGGCGCGCAGGTCGCCGCCCTCGGAGCGATTGGCGCGGCAGCCGGTCATCCAGTAGGTCTGGACGCGCGGATGGGCGCCGCCGTCGAGCCCTTCGCCGCGCTCGTTGTGGCAGCCGCTCACGACGAGCAGGCGGTCCTTGAGCGGTTCCATCGAGGCCAGGATCGGGTTGAAGGCGAGCGGCTTCCCGACCTCGGGCTGATTCCAGACCGGCATGTTCATACCCATGCCGACGTACACTGCCCCGAACCGCCGCACCGGCGCGGCGGCCGCCGCGCGCGCGGCCGACAGCGCCGGGACCATGCTGTCGAGTAGCGGAAGCGCGACGGCAGCGCCGAGTCCGCGCAGAACGGTGCGCCGGGGCAGATGCCTGCCCTTGTTGATGTTGCTCATGATGCGGCCATCCTCATCCGGAACGGAAGCGAGCGCGTGACATTGCGCAGCAGGACGCGCCAGGTGTCGCCTTCCGCGGCTGTCCGGCGCAGGATCTCCCTCACCGCCGGCATGTCGGCGGGCGACAGGGTGCGGCCGAGCGCGTAGGTGAGCAGGCGCTCCGCCAGCGTTGCCCGGTACGCCGCAACGCGGCCCAGCAGCGCGGAACGGAAGGCCGCAGGCCCATCGAAGGGCGTCCCGTCAGGCAGTACCCCCGACGCGTCGACTGCGCTGCCGCCGTCTTCCGCGCGCCATTTGCCGATCCCGTCGAAGTTCTCGTAGGCGAATCCCAGCGGATCGATCTGTGCGTGGCAGGTTGCGCAGACCGGGTTGGCCCGGTGCTGCTCCATGCGCTGGCGCAACGAGCCGTGGACCTGCGTGGCTTCCAGCGGCGGCACTTCGGCGGGGGGCGCGGGCGGCGGCGTGCCGAGCAGATTCTCCAGGATGAACTTGCCGCGCAGCACGACCGATGTCCGGTCCGGATACGACGTGACGGTCAGCAGGCTCCCGTGTCCCAGCAGCCCGGCGCGGCGGTTGTCGGGGAGCGACACGCGGCGGAAGTGGTTGCCGACCACGCCGGGGATGCCGTAGTGGCGGGCGAGGCGCTCGTTGACGAACGTGTAGTCGGCGGTCAGCAGCTCGGTGAGCGGCCGATCCGCGCGGAGCTGATGCCGCAGCAGCAGCCGCGACTCGCGCTCGAACGCCGCCCGCAGGTTCTCGTCGAAGTCCGGGAACGACTGCGGGTCCGGCTGGACGGTCGCCATGTTACGCAGCAGCAGCCACTGGCCGAAGAAATTGTCGATCAGCGCATCCGACCGGGGATCGTCCAGCAGGCGGTCGACCTGGGTGTCGACCGCCGCCGGGTCATCGAGCTCGCCGGCCACCGCGGCGTCGATCAGCGCCTCGTCCGGCAGACTGCTCCACAGGAAGAACGACAGCCGCGACGCCAGGTCGAGCCCGGCGAGGGGGTACGGCGTGCCGGGCGCGGCGTCCGGCGGGTCGTGCTCCACCCGGAACAGAAAGGCCGGGTCGGTCAGCACGCGCACGAGGCCCTGCTCGATCCCGTCGTCGAACGTGCCGGCCGCGGCGCGCCCCGCGTGGAAGAAGCCGAGCAGCATGTCGAGCTCGTCCGCCGCCAACGGACGCCGCCAGGCGCGGCGGGCCACGGTACGGAGAATCTCGGCCGCGCACGCTTCGTCGTCGGGACCGGCGGGCCGGCAGGTCAACAGCCGCTGGCGCGGGGCGGTGGCAGCCGGCCGAGCGGCGTCGAACGGGCCGGTGATTTCGATGCGATCGAGGCCGGCGTCGATGCGGCCGAAGTTGACGTTGGTCTGCGTGCCGGCGCCATGGCCGTCGCTGGCCGGTGGCAGCATCGACATGCCGACCCCTTCTACGTACCAGTGATCACGGTTGAACGCCACGCCAAGCGTGTGCTCGCCGGCCGTCGTCGTGACCCGCAGCCGCAGCTGCTCGTCCGTCCGGTCGACCGTGTAGCCGCCGCGTCCCGTCTCACCCAGATTCGGCCGCACTTCGAACCGCTCGAGGCGCTCGCCGTCCAGCCGCAGGTCGAGCAGGTTCCGGGCGTCCAGTCCACGCACGGCGTAACCGACGTTGAGCGCGTTGCGTTGCAGGTACAGCCGGATCTCGTAGTCGCCGTCCAGCGGAAAGTAGTGGCGCACGGCGGTACCGCCGCGGGACCCGAACGGCAGGTCCTCGCTCATTCGCACGTCCTGCACGAGCGTGAGGTACGGCAACCGGTAGACCGTGGTCTCGGGCCGCATCGTGGGGTCGCCCAGCGCCAGGCGGCTGATCCGCTTCGCCGCCAGGAGGTAGCGTTCGAGCAGGCCCGGCGACATCGTGAGGACCTCCGCGATGTTGTCGAAGCCCTGCAGCGAGTTGTCGCCGGGCAACAGCGTGGCGCCGTCGATCTCGAGCGCCAGGAGGTCGCGGATGGCGTTCGTGTACTCGGCCCGGTTCAGGCGGTGGACCGACGTGCGCCCGGGGTTCGGCGCCGCCGCGGCGTGCGCGTCGAGCGCCGCCTCGATGTCCGCGATGAGGCGCTGGTAGGTGGCCGCGTCCGGGCGCGGCGCACCGGGGGGCGGCATGACACCTGCGCGCAGCTTGCGGACGACCTGTTCCCAGACATCGACGTGCGCCCCGGGTCGGGCCGGATCGAGCGCTTCGAGCACGAGCCCGCCCGTCTGCAGCCGTGGGTTGTGGCACCGCACACAGTAGCGTTCGATCGCTTCCGTCACGGGCGCCGCCTGCGCGGTGTCGACCAGCGCCAGCCCCGCGACGACGGCTACGCTCCAGAACGGTTTCGCCATGCCACCTCCCGCTGCGCTCAACTTGACAGCAAGAGGGTCAGATGTCAAGCGGAAAAACGCGACCCACCCGGCACGGCCGGGGTGCCCGTGGGGCCGGTCCGACTACGCGCCGGCCAGCGGCCGCAACGCCGCGCGTGTCCGTCCCCGTCAGACCGCGCCGGCCGCGTGCAGGCGCGCGATCTCGGCTGCGTCGAAGCCGAGGTCGTCACGCAGGATGGCATCGGTGTGCTGGCCCAGAGTGGGCGGGGGCGTACGCACGGCTCCCGGCGTTCCGCCGAGCTTGACCGGCACGCCGAGCTGGCGGATGGCGCCGGCCAGCGGGTGGTCGAGCGCCACCACCATCGCCCGCTCGATGATCTGCGGGTCGGTGAACACCTGCTCCAGGTCGCGCACCGCACCGCACGGAATGCCGGCGGCCTTCAGCCGGGCCAGCCAGTCCGCAACCGGCCGTGCCCGCAGCCGCTCGACGAGCACCGCCTTGAGCGCCGCCCGCGCGTTCACGCGATCCTTGTTCGTGCGGAAGCGGGGGTCGTCGGCCAGCCCGTCCATTTCGAGCACGCCGCAGAACGTGCGCCACAGCTGGTCGTTGCCCACGGCAACGACCAGCTCGCCGTCGGCCGCCTCCAGCGATTCGTACGGCGTGATCGACGGATGCCGGTTGCCGAGTCGACCCGGCGCCTCGCCGGTGGCGAAGTACGTCCCGGCCTGGTAGGTCAGCACCGCCGCCACGGCATCGAGCATCCCGACGTCGACGAGCTGCCCGCGCCCGGTGCGCTCGCGCGCGAGGAGCGCGACGGCGACGCCGTAGGCCGAGAACATGCCGGAGGCGATGTCCACGATGGCCACGCCGAGCCGGTACCCCGGACCGTCCGCCGGGCCGGTGATGCTCATCAGTCCGCCCTCGCCCTGCATCACCGCGTCATAGCCGGGCTCGCTGCGGCGCGGACCGCTCTGTCCAAACGCGGAAATCGAGCAGTAGACGAGTTCCGGATGTCGGCGCGCCAGGTCCGCGTAGCCGAGTCCCATGCGCTCGAGCGTGCCTGGACGGAAGTTCTCCACGAGGACGTCGGCCCGCGCAATCAGCTCGTCGAGCACGCGCCGCCCGTCGGGGTGCTTCATGTTCAGCGTCACGCTTTCCTTGTTGCGGTTGACGCTGAGGAAGTACGTGCTCTCGCCCTGCTGAAACGGCGGTCCCCAGGCCCGCGTGTCGTCTCCCTTGCCGGGGCGCTCCACCTTGATCACGCGCGCCCCCATGTCGGCCAGCATCATCGTGCAGTACGGGCCGGCGAGGACGCGCGTGAGGTCGAGCACGGTCAGGCCGGCGAGTGCGCCGGCGGTGTCGGTCTGCCTTGTGTCGCTTTCTGTCATCATCGGTTCCTGACGGCGCCTGGCACCCGCTCACCACCGCCGGATTGCGGTAGGATCGGGAAAGCATGGATGATCATGGGCGGCGTGTCTACGACTCCATTCTCGGCCTGCTGTCCAGCACCGACAACCCCACCCCGCTGGTGCGCCTGAACCGGGTCACGCCGTTCCGCCACACCCGGGTGTACGCCAAGCTCGAGTGGTACAACCCGTTCGGTGCCGTCAAGGACCGCGTCGCCGCCAACCTCGTCGACGACGGCGAGGTGCGCCGCACGGTGCAGGCGGACCAGAAGCTGGTGGAGCCGACTTCCGGCAACACGGGCATGGCGCTGGCCATGATCGCGAACGCGCGGGGCTACACGCTCACCACGCCGCTGTCGAGCGAGATTCCGCTCGAGAAGCGCACCATGCTGCGCTTCTTCGGCGCGGACGTCATGGAGCTCGAGGACACGCTGTGCCCCGCACCGGGGGCACCCGAGGGCGCCATCGCGAAGGCGATGGAGATCGCCGACCGGCCGGACTTCCACATGCTGAACCAGTACGCCAACGAGGCGAATCCGGAGGCGCACTACAAGACCACGGGCCCGGAGATCTGGCGCCAGACCGAAGGTCGGGTGACGCATTTCGTGGCCGGTCTCGGCACCTGCGGCACCATCACCGGGACGGGACGCTTTCTCAAGGCCCGGCGCCCCTCGATTCAGGTCCTCGGCGTGCATCCGACCGAGGGCCACGACATCCCCGGCGTCCGCAGCCTCCGCCAACTGCAGCAGACGAAGCTGTTCTTCCCCGACGAGTACGATGGGCTGGTCGAAGTGCAGAACCAGACGGCCTTCGACCTCTGCCTGCGCCTGAACCGGGAGGAAAGCATCGTCGCCGGCCCCAGCTCGGCCATGGCCCTGCAGGGGGCCTTCGAGCTGGTGCCCGACGCGCCCGGCAACGTCGCCGTCGTCATCTTTCCGGACAACGCCTTCAAGTACGCGTCGTCGGTGGTCAAACATCTGCCGGGGCTCGCGGCTCGGCCCGCGAGGCCGGCGGCCCGCGACCCGCTGCTCGAGATCATGCGGGAAAACGTCCGGGGCAATCCCGACCTGACGATCGACGTCGACACGGCGTATTCGCAGCTGCAGAATGGCAGGCCGTTCCTGATGGATGTACGGCCGCGGGAGCAGTACCTGGAGGCGCATATCCCCGGCGCCGTCAGCATGCCGCTCGCCGAGCTCGGCGCCGATCACCCGGCGCTGCCGGCGGATCGCGACGCGCCGATTCTCAGCGTGTGTCAGCGCGGGAACGCCTCGCTGTCGGGGTTGCTGTTTCTCAAGTCGCTCGGCTACCGCAACGTCCGCAGCATCACGGGGGGGACGCTGGCGTGGCGCGAGAAGGGGTTCGCCACCGACTCGGGCGCATAGCAGAAGGCATGCCGCATCCTACGCTCACTCTGCGGGCCGCAGCCGACAGCGGCATTCGCCGGCATGGCCGCGAGGCGTATCCCCACGAGTGCTGCGGGGCACTTATCGGCCGCGGCCGGCGGGTGCTGGAAGCGCTGGCCCTGCCCAACGCTACCGAGGAAAGCGCCCGGCGGCGGTTTCGCGTCCGGCCGTCCGACTATCTGGCGGCCGAGCGGCGCGCGAACGCGCTGGGCGCCGACCTGTTGGGCTTCTATCACTCGCATCCGGACCACCCCGCACGCCCGTCGGCGTACGATCTCGACCATGCGTGGCCCGTGTTCGCCTACGTCATCGTGGCGGTTGCCGACGGGCGGCCGGGGACGATGACCTCCTGGCGCTTGCGGGAGGATCGGTCGGCGTTCGACGAGGAGCCAATCGCGGTGGAGCCGGACGATCCGCCGCGAATCGATACAGGCAAGAGACCATGTCAACCAGGATTCTGATTCCGACGCCGTTGCGCGCCTACACCGGCAAGCAGGATGTCGTCGAGGCCGAAGGCGGCACGGTGGGCGAGCTGCTGGCGAACATGACCGACACCTATACCGACCTCCGCAAGCACCTGTACACGGAGGACGGCCGGCTGCGCAGCTTCGTGGCCATCTACCTCAACGACGACGACATCCGCTTCCTCGACAAGGAAGCGACGCCCGTCAAGGAAGGCGACACCGTCAGCATCATCCCCTCGGTCGCCGGGGGGCTGTCGTGACGGTCAGCGCGGCCGCGCCGGCGCTGAGCAACGCGGAGGTGGCCCGCTACAGCCGGCATCTGATCATGCCGGAGGTCGGCATGGACGGGCAGCTCAAGCTGAAAGCGGGCAGCGTGCTGTGCATCGGAGCGGGCGGCCTCGGCTCGCCCGTGGCGATGTATCTCGCCGCGGCCGGCGTGGGCCGGCTCGGCATCGTCGACTTCGATGTGGTCGACTACAGCAACCTGCAGCGGCAGGTGATTCACGGGACGCCGGACGTCGGGCGGTCCAAGCTGGAGTCGGCGCGCGACACGCTGCAGGCGATCAATCCCGAGGTGCACGTCGAGACCCACGAGGTCGCGCTCTCGTCGGGCAACGCCCTCGACGTGCTGGGCGGCTACGACGTCATCGTCGACGGCACCGACAACTTCCCGACGCGGTATCTCGTCAACGACGCCTGCGTGCTGCTCGGCAAGCCCAACGCCTACGGCAGCATCTTCCGGTTCGAGGGCCAGGCCTCCGTTTTCGCCGCCGAGGACGGGCCGTGCTACCGCTGCCTCTATCCCGAACCTCCGCCACCCGGGCTCGTGCCGAGCTGCGCCGAAGGCGGCGTGCTCGGGATTCTGCCCGGCGTGGTCGGCACCATTCAGGCAACCGAGGCGGTCAAGCTCCTCATCGGCGTCGGCGAGCCGCTCGTCGGCCGCTTCCTCGTCTACGACGCGCTCCGCATGCGCTTCCGCGAGCTGAAGCTCCGCCGGGATCCCGACTGCCCGGTCTGCGGCGACAATCCGACCGTCAAGGAATTGATTGACTACGAGCGGTTCTGCGGCGTGACACCGGCGGTACCCGCCGGCGAGTCGTCCGCGGGGACGGAGGGCGACGCGACCGTCGAGCAGCTCAGGGCGCGCCTCGACAGCGGCGACGGCATCTTCATCCTCGACGTCCGCGAGCCCCAGGAGCATCGGATCTGCGCCATCCCCGGCTCGACGCTCATTCCGCTCGGCGAACTGCCGAGCCGTCTCCACGAGCTGGAGGGACGCGGCGAGATGATCGTCCACTGCAAGTCGGGCGCCCGCAGCGCCAAGGCGGTCAGGCTGCTCCGCGACGCCGGCTTCGCCCAGGCGCGGAACCTGCGTGGCGGCATCCTGCGCTGGATCGACGCCGTCGACCCGTCGCTGCCTAAGTACTGACGCCGCGCCGTCGATGCACCCGGCGGTCCGGGCCCGGAGCGCAGGCGCCATGCAGGCTGAAGTTCTTCTCGACACGTTCGTTCCGGAACCCTTTCGGGAACTGACGGATTCCGCAGTCAGGCCGGATGCAGCGCCCGTCGAATGCAGCGGGGACTTTTGCCACGGGCTGCTAGAATGACGCTTGGCGGGCTGCTACCACCGTGGGGGGGCGAATGCTGCGACTGTCGAAGAAGGCCGACTACGCCCTGATCGCGCTGAAGGACTTGGCGTCGAGTCCGCACGGCACCTCGTCCAGCGCGCGGGAGATCGCCGCGCGCTACAAGATCCCGGTCGAGCTGATGGCCAAGGTGCTGCAGCGGCTCGCCAGGCGCGGGCTGCTCGCCTCCCACCAGGGCACGCGCGGCGGCTACCACCTCGCCCGCGACGCTGCCCGCATCTCGGTGGCGGACGTCGTGCAGGCCATCGATGGGCCGGTCATGGTAACCGCCTGCTCCGACCGGGACGAGAGCTGCGACCAGTACCTGACCTGCAACGTGCGGGACCCGCTGTGGCGGCTGAAGGAGCGCATCGTGCACACGCTGGCGGCGTTCACCATCGACGAACTGGCGCGCCCGGATCTGCCGCCGGCGGCGCCGCCCGCTGCGCGCCACGCGTCGGCGGCGCCGGTGGTGTGGAGCTCGCGGTCCGACCACTGACAGCCGCCGTCGCCCGCGCGCGGAGCCGGATCGGGCTCCGTGCCGGATGCGGCCTCGAGCATGCCCGAGCTGCCCGTCTACCTCGACTATCACGCCACCACGCCCGTCGACCCGCGGGTGGCCGACGCGATGGTCCCGTACTTCACGGAGCGCTTCGGCAACGCCTCGAGCCGGCACCACGCCTTCGGGTGGGCGGCGCGCGACGCCGTGTCGGCCGCGCGGCGCCAGGTCGCCGAGCTCCTCGGCGCCGACGCTCGCGAGATCTGCTTCACGAGCGGCGCCACCGAGTCGAACAACCTGGCCGTCAGAGGCATCGCGAACGCCGATTCCCGCCGGCCGCTGCATGTCGTGACGATGACGACGGAGCATCACGCCGTGCTCGATCCCTGCCGCCGGCTCGAACGCGAGGGCGTAGAGGTCACGTACGTGGCGCCGCGGCCGGACGGGCTGTGCGACGTGGCCGACATCGAACGCGCCCTGTTGCCGCACACGCGGCTCGTCTCGATCATGGCGGCCAACAACGAGATCGGGGTCGTGCAGCCGATTGCACGGATTGCCGAACTGACGCGCCCGCGCGGCATCGTCCTGCACACGGACGCCGCCCAGGCAGTCGGGAAGGTGCCGGTCGACGTCGGGGAGCTCGGCGTGGACCTGCTGTCGGCCACGGCGCACAAGCTGTACGGCCCCAAGGGCAGCGGCGTGCTGTACGTCCGGCGCTGCCGTCCACGGCTGGCGATAGAGCCGCTGTTGGACGGCGGGGGGCACGAGCAGGGCCTCCGCTCCGGCACCCTGAACGTCCCCGGCATCGTGGGCTTCGGCGCCGCGGCCGAGCTCTGTCGGACCGAGATGCCGCAGGAGGCGGCACGCGTCGAAGCACTGCGCAACCGCCTGCTCGCCGGCCTCGCGGCGCGCGTCGGCAGCTTGCGCGTGAACGGCTCGACGACGGCGCGGCTGCCGCACAATCTGAATGTCAGCTTCGGCCGGCTGGAGGGCGAGTCACTGCTCGTCGGGCTGGACGACATCGCCGTGTCATCGGGGGCCGCGTGCACCTCGGTGAACCCCGAGCCGTCGCACGTGCTGCAGGCCATCGGCGTGCGCGACGAGCTGGCACGGGCATCGCTGCGCTTCGGGCTGGGACGGTGGACGACCGCCGAGGAGATCGACTATGCCATCGAGAAGGTGAGCAGCCTGGTGAATCGGCTGCGCGAGCTGTCGGCGGTTGGCCATGCGCACTGACACTGCCGGGAGCAATCGGGTACACTGGCGTTGCGAGCACCCGTACCGATGATCGAAGTCACCACCGCGGCGTCCCGGAGAATTCGTAGCGCAATGGCCGACGAAGGCACGGCGGACGGCGGTCTTCGCGTCGGCGTCAAGGCCGGCGGCTGCTCGGGGCTCAGCTACGTGTTCAGGTGGGAGGCGGCGCCGAGGCCCGGCGACGAGGTGTTCACGAGTCCCGACGGCACACGCATCTTCGTGGACAGCAAGAGCTACAAGTACCTCGACGGCACGGTTCTCGACTGCGACTCCAACATGCTCGGCCAGTCGCTGGTTTTTCGCAATCCCAACGCCAAGAGCGAGTGCGGTTGCGGCCTGTCGTTCCAGGTCTAGTGGCCCGTGGTGAAACCCCGCGTCGCACTGCGGCGGGCGAGGTGCCCGGCTGGCAAGGCGTGACGAGGGAGCATATCGGCCATATTCGACCGAGGAACAACGCGGTCAGACGGGATGCGGCGCCCGTCGAACGCAGCGGGGCCGGTTGCCACGGGCTGCCGGCAGCCGTCGTTCCGAGAGCAAGGGCCCGCGTGCCGCCGGGCAGCAGGCCGGTTGCGTGTTCCCTACTGAGCGATGACCTCCACCGATCCAGGCTCGCCTGCCGACCGGCCTGCGGTCATCGTGTCCAATCGGGAACCGTACCAGCACTCTCGCAAGGACGACGGGACCATCCGGTGGTCACCGACGACCGGCGGGGTCGCGGTGGCCCTCGATGCCTTGCTGCGCGAGCGCGGCGGCGTCTGGATTGCCCATGGATCGGGCGATGCCGACCGTGCAGTCGTCGATGCCGGCGATCGGGTGCGCGTTCCGCCCGACAACCCGTCGTATTCGCTGCGACGCCTCTGGCTCTCGCCGGAAGAGGAAAGTCACTACTACGAAGGGTTCGCCAACGAGGGGCTCTGGCCCCTGTGTCACGAGGCGCATGTCCGGCCGGTGTTCCGCAGCGTCGACTGGGAGCACTACCAGCGCGTGAACGAGCGCTTTGCCGCCGTCATCGAGCAGGAACTCCCCGAACATTCCGCCCCCGTCTTTATCCAGGACTATCACCTCGCGCTGGTGGCGCCGGCCCTGCGCGTCCGTTGCCCCCACGTCAGGACCGCCCTGTTCTGGCACATTCCCTGGCCGCACCAGGACCGGCTCCGCATCTGCCCCTGGCGCAAGGAGCTGCTGGCCGGGCTGCTGGCCAACGATCTGCTCGCATTCCAGCTGGCGCGTGACCGCCGCAACTTCATCGCAGCCGCCCGCGACGAGCTCGGCGCGGACGTGGCACGCGGGCTCGTGCGTCGGGCGGGTCACGTGACGACCATCGAGGCCGTGCCCATCGGCATCGATTACGACCGGATCCAGCAGATTGGACGCGACGCCACGCTGCCGGACGACATGCACCGCCTCGCCGCGGAGCTCCAGATCAGGACACCGATCGTGGGCGTCGGCGTCGACCGCCTGGACTATACGAAGGGCATACCGGAGCGGCTCGACGCGTTGGATCTGCTCCTGTCGCGGCGTCCCGACCTGCGCGGGAAGTTGACCTTCGTGCAGATCGGCGTGCCGTCCCGTTCGACCATCGACAGCTACGCGGCGGTGGAGGTTGCCATCGACCGCAAGGTCGCGGAGCTCAATCGCCGCTACCCACAAGCGGGCGGACCGATTCGCTACCGGAAGTCCGCGCTCAAGATCAAGCGCCTGGTCGCGCTGTTTCGCCTGGCCGACTTCTGTGTCGTCAGCTCGCTGCACGACGGGATGAATCTGGTAGCGAAGGAGTTCGTGGCGGCACGCGAGGACCTCGACGGCGTCCTCGTCCTGAGCGAGCTGGCGGGGGCTGCCCAGGAACTCCACGATGCGCTCGCCATCAACCCCTACGACGTCGAAGGGTTCGCGCGGGCTCTCGAACAGGCCATCGACATGCCTGCCGACGAGCGCCAGCGGCGCATGCGGGCGCTGCAGCGCGTCGTGGCCGGCCGGGATGTCTTCAGGTGGGCATCCGACATTCTCGCCGGGCTGGACAGTCTGGATCCGTCCGCGAGACCCCCGGCGCCCGGCCGTGCCCTGCCGCCGCGACGCCGCACGTCGGCGTTGCGCGCGTGGCCCGGCGTGTTCAAGCCGTCCTGACCCGGCGTGCTAGACTGCCTCCCCATGCCTCTGCCCGAAGCCGTGCATGGCGCCCTGCGGCACAGCATGCGGGCGTACTACCTGCCGCTGGCGGCCGGCGTCGCACTCGCGACGAGTGCCTTCATGCCCTGGATGCTGCTGGGTGACCTGCGCTTTCGGGGTGTGCCGGGGGTCGCCGGCCTGTGGGTACTCGGACTGGGGTTGCTGGCGGTGGCCCTCGCGGTGCTCAGCGTCATCACCCGCAAGAACTCCCGGCACCCGCTGTTGCTGGTGGGCTTGGCGGCGTTCGCTGTCCTGCTCGTCTCCGAGCGGCTGATGGAACGGCGCGTCTCCGAACAGGCGTGGGCCCGTTCGCAGGCACGCGCCATCGTCGTCGGCGGGCCGCCGGACGCGGTGCCGGAGCCGGCCATGGCCGCCGGCGCCTATCTCGGGCTGTCCGCGGCCGCCGTGATTGCGATGTTCGGTCTGACCATCGTGGTGCGACGGGCGGCGCAACCGTACGCCGAGCCGGAGGACGACGATGTCTGACGTCCCGCACGCCGCGACGCGCATCACCGTGGCGCACAGTCCCGATTCCGACGATGCATTCATGTTCTATGGTTTCGCCTGCGGGGCCGTGGCGGCGGAACAGTTCACGATAGACCAGGTCCTGGCCGACATCGAGAGCCTCAACCAGGCCGCGTTCGAGGGCAGGTACGAGGTGACCGCGGTGTCGTTCCATGCTTACGCCCACCTCCATCAACGGTACGCCCTGCTGCCGCACGGCGCGAGCATGGGCGACCGTTACGGGCCCATTGTCGTCACGCGCGCGGACGGGCCGACCGCGCTGGCCGACGTGACGGTGGCCATTCCCGGTGAGCTGACGACCGCGCACCTCGTGCTGCAGCTGTTCCATCCGGGCGTTGCCTGCCGCGTCATGCCGTTCGACGCGATTCAGCCGGCGGTCGTCGACGGCACCGTCGAGGCGGGCCTGCTCATCCACGAGGGACAGCTGACCTATCGTGACGACGGGTTGCAGTGTCTGGTCGACCTCGGCGTCTGGTGGGGCGAGCGGACCGGCGGCCTGCCGCTGCCGCTCGGGTGCAACGTCATTCGACGCGACCTCGGCGAAGAGACGATGCGGGAGGTGTCGCGCCTGCTGCACGCCAGCATCGCGCACGCCCTCGACCACCGCGAGGCGGCCATCGCCTACGCACTGGACTTCGGACGCGGACTCGACGTCGACCGCACCGACCGCTTCGTGGGCATGTACGTGAACGAGCTGACGCTCGACTACGGTGACCGCGGGCGTGCGGCTGTGGAGCGGCTGTTCGCCGACGCCTACGACCAGCGACTGATCCCAAGTCCCGTCCCCGTCGAGTTCGTCGACCAGCACTAGCCGGTCAACTCGCGGACGACCCGGAGCAGCTCGCGGAGGCGGAACGGCTTCGCGAGCCAGCGGCATCCGCTCTCGGCCAGGAAGTGCTCGGCGTCGGTGCCCGCCACGTCGCCCGTCACGAACAGAATCCGCTGCGCCAGGCGCGGCGTCGACTTCGCCAGCTCTCGATAGAAGGTACGGCCGTCCATTCTGGGCATCTTGAGGTCGCAGACGACGAGGTCGTACACCGTCGCCTGTACCCGGTCGAGCGCCGCGCGTCCGTCTCCGGCGCGGTCGACCCGATACCCGGCGTCGCTCAGCACTTCCACGACCGCGGTCGCAAGCGCCGATTCGTCCTCGACGACGAGGATCGCTGCACCGCCCCCGGCGGCGATGGACGAATCGGGCACCCGTTCCGCGGCCGGGCTGCCGTCGCCGCCGGCCGGCAGCTCGACGAAGAACGAGGTTCCCTCCCCGGCGGCCGACTCCACGCGGAGTTGGCCGCCATGGTCCTGCACGATGGCGTATGCGACGGTCAGTCCGAGGCCGGTTCCCTTGCCGACCGCCTTCGTCGTGAAGAACGGGTCGAAGATCTTCGGTTGCACCGCTTCCGGCACACCCGGCCCGTCGTCGTGCAGCTCGAGGACGACCACGTCGCGCTCGGGCTCGAACCACGAGCGCGTCACCAGGGTGCCGCGTCCGTGCGCGGTCAGCATCGCCTGCTCGGCGTTGATGACCAGGTTGAGCAGGACCTGCTGGAGATGGTGCGCGTCGGCGAAGACCGCGGGCAGACCCGTCGCCAGCCCGTCAATCGCCGCGATGTTGGACACGCGCTGCTCGTAGGCGCGCAGCGCGAGGGTCTCCCGCACCACCTGGTTCAGGTCGACCATGGCGCGCGTGGTGTGGCGCTTCCGCGAGAACGTCAGCAGGTTGCGAACGATCTTGGCGGCGCGTTCCGACTCGCTCAGGATCGTCTCGACGCCACGCTTCGTGACGCTGTCGAGTGGCCGAGACGCCAGGCGTTCGGACCAGGTGAGAATGGTGGCCAGCGGATTGTTCAGCTCGTGAGCGACGCCGGATACCGTCTGCCCGAGGGCTGCCAGCTTCTCGGCCTGCAGGACCTGGTGCGAGACGTCCCGATCCTGGTCCTCCAGTCGTCGGCGCTCGCTCACATCCCGGACGAACGCCGACAGCCGGTGCGCCGTGCCGTCCGGCACGTCGTCGACCGCCGCGGTCACCTCCGCCCAGAACGGGGTATCGTCCGCGCGGCGCAGGCGCAGCTGGCAGTCCGTGACCGCGCTGTCGCGCTCAAGGCGTGCGAAGAACTCCGTCCGCATCCGCGGGTCGACGAAGCGTTCGAGGTCGAATGGCCGCACCGCGGCGGCATCGGCGTCCGGCGGGTGTCCGAATATCAGCTTGAGATGTGGATTGGCGGCGACGGTAGCATTGCCGTCGCCGCCGAGGACGCCGATGTAGATGCCGAGTGGTACCGACTCGAACAGCCACCTCAGCGCGTCGGGCAGGGTGGTCGCGCGCGCGCGCGGAGGGGGCTCGGCGCGGGGCGACACGGCCCCTCTCCCTGGGCCTACTGGGCCTCCGCCTGCGGCGGCGAGGGCGTCGGGGTCATGCGCGGGAAGCGCGAGGCATACTTCGATTCGATCGCGGCCCGTATGTCGCGAACGGTCGCTCCGGAGGCGTGCATCTGCATCGAGTCGCGCGCGACGTCGATGCACACGGCGCAACCCATGCCGTGCGGCTCCCAGGCCTCAACGGTGCCGTCGGTGTTCCGCGACTGCACGAAACAGTGCGAGTTCGCGCGGTGCCCGGCAGTCTCACAGCCGCAGAAGCACGGGACGAACTCCAGAATGTCGGGACGCCGGCCCGCGAACTCGTAAACTTCCGCTATCAGCTCGGCCGGGCGCGGCACCATGTTGGGAATGAACGGCAGCGGTGGCTGCGGTGCATCAGGATCCGGCGTCGTGAACTCCACGGCTGCAGCCGGCACCGTCTCCGCGACGGAGGACGCCGGAGCGGCCGGCTGCTCCGGCACCGCCGCTTGAGCCGGCGCGCCGTGGTCGGCCTCGGCGATCGTGTCCTGCGTCTCGGAGACCCAGCCCGGATACAAGACGAACACGGACAGCGCCGCGACTGCCAGTACGCCGCCGATCAACACCCACGGCGGCCCGCCAGGCTGCTCGGTCGCCGGGGTTTCCGACATCTGATCCCTGTTCTTTTTCGGACCCATGCCGGCATTCTATATCAAAAGCTCGCGGTCGTATCCGGCGCGGCATGCCGGGTGGTGAGACGTCATCCCGCCTGCCCCCCGTTGCCGCCTGGACCCGGCCCGAGAGCGAACGCCATCGTGCCTTCCACCGCCACCTCGTCGTTGACCCGCGCGAAGCCCTTGAGCCGTCCCATGCGGCTGCGGAGACGATCAACGGTCGCCTCGATCACCACCACATCGCCGGGATGCACGGGTCGACGGTAACGCACGCGCTCGATGCCCATGAAGTAGGGCAGACGGCCGTGGTTTTCCGGCTTCGCGAGAATCAGGATCGCGCCGACCTGGGCCACCGCCTCGGTGAGGATTGTCGGTGGCAGAACCGGTTTCTCGCCGGGCGCGCGCGCCAGGAAACGCTCGTTGAGCGAGACGTTCTTGATACCCACGATGCGCTTGTCGGACTCGAACTCGGTGATGCGGTCGACCAGCAGGAACGGGCACCGATGGGGCAGGATCCGCTCGATGGCGGCATTGTCGAGCGGCAGGTCGAGCGCGATGGCCACGGCGCCAGTATAGCGGAGTGGGCCGTTCCGGGCGGTATTCGACGTAGAATCCGACCGGCATGCCGCCGGCCGGAAAATCGAGCAGGGTCGCCGTCCTCATCAACCCTCGCGCGGGGTTGCGCGGGCGGCGTGCGGTCGGCGCGCGCGCAACCCTGGCGCGTGACGTACTGCGTGCACGCGGCGTCGACGGGCAGGTGCTGGTCACGGACGGCGTCGGCCGGGGCCGCGAGGCCGCTCGATCGCTGGTGGCGCAGGGCGTCGACACCGTGGTGGTCTGGGGCGGCGACGGGACGATCAACGAGGTCGCTTCGCAGCTCGTCTCGCGCGGCGTGACATTGGGTATCGTACCGTCCGGCTCGGGCAACGGCCTCGCGCGCGAGCTCGGGCTCGATCGCGATCCGCGCCGCGCGCTCGAGGTGGCCCTGGGTGGCGCGGTCCGGCTCATCGACGCGGGGGAGCTCGGCGGGCGGCTTTTCTTCAACGTGGCCGGAGTCGGCTTCGACGCGCATCTCGCGGCGGTCTTCAACGCGGGTCCTCGCCGCGGACTCGGCGGCTACCTGAAGGCGGTGGTACGCGAGATCGCCGCGTACGAGCCCGCGCGCTACGAGGTGACGGCGGACGAGGTCCCGAGCGAGGGCGCGGCCCTGCTCGTTGCCGTCGCGAACACCCGCCAGTACGGCAGCCACGCCCTGATTGCGCCGCGCGCCCGGCCCGACGACGGCCTGCTGGAGATGGTCGTCGTCCCGCCGCTCTCCGTGCCGGCAATCCTGTGGCAGTCGTACCGTCTCTTCGCCGGGACGCTGCAGCGGCTTGCCGGCGTGCGGACGTACTCCGTCAGGGGCGGCGCAATCGCGGCCGCCACGCCCCTGGCGTTTCACGTGGACGGGGAGGTGGTCTCCGGCTCGCGTTCACTGACGGTCGGTGTGCGCGCGCGGGCACTTCCGGTCCGGGTGCCGCCCTCGGCGTCGGTGCCGGGGCGCAGAATGGCGTAGGTCGGCAGGCCGATGCCTTCGAAGCGCGCCATCACCTCGCTCGCCGGCGGCAGGCTGGGATCCTCGGCCTGGAACTTGATCTTCACGTAGCCGTCGAGCGCCTCCTGCACCGCGGGGTCCTTGAGCGTCGTGCGGTCCATCGTCAGGCAGTTCTTGCACCACGTCGCCCAGACGTCGACCAGTACCGGCTTCTGCTCCCGGCGGGCTGTCTGCAGGCCCTGGCTCAACGAGGCGTACCAGCCCTCGTCGAGCATCGCCTGCACGCTGTCGGCCACCGCGGCCGGATCGACCCAACGCTGGCTGAACAGGCCGTAGGAGAGCGCGCCGTAGTAGACCGCGGTGCCCAGGATGAAGACGCCGAACGCCTGCTTGACGCGCACCATCCAGGGGCCGGGCCGCGGAATCACCGACAGCCCGGCGCCTGCGACCGGCCACGGGAGCGCCATGCCCAGCCCGAGCAAGAAGGGGAGCGCGAGCGCCGCCGTCACGCCCGCCGCGTACAGGCTGCTGGAGAAGACGACGACCTGGATTACGACCGGCGCGACGCAGGCTCCCGCCAGCAACGCGGCCACCCCGCCCAGCGCGAAGGCGACGAGGAACGACCCGTTGCCGCTCCCTCCGCCGAGGTCGACGGCGCGCTGGAAGCGCGAGAAGTCGATGGTGACGATATCGAACATGGCCAGCCCGAGAACGACGAACAGCGCCGCGATCGCCAGGTTGAACCACGGCGACGCGTTGATTGTTCCGAACGTGCCTGCCGTCAGGATGACGGCGAGTCCGAGCCCGCCGTACACGAGCGCCATGGCGAGCCCGTAGGCACTGCCCAGCGCGAAGCCTCGCCCGCGCGACCCGGCGCGGGTCCCTGCCCCGATGATGGCCAGGTTGATGGGGATCAGAGGCAGAACGCAGGGTGTGAGGTTCAGCGCCAGCCCGCCGATGAGCACCAGCGCCAGAATGGCGAGCGGTCCCCGTCCCTCGAACCACCCCGTTTCCGCACGCCCTGACTCCGCCCGCTCCACGAAGTCCAGGAACTCGTCGGTGTCCAGGTAGCCGCCAGTCGTCCCGAGCACGGTGAACCCGGCGAGCTGCGCCAGGTCATCGGCCTCCGCGGCGGGGGGCTGCAGGCCCGGCCCGCCCGCGTCGCCGGCCGGGCTGCCGGCGGACACGGCATCGAAGGTGAGGCCGGCGAAGACCTCGGCATGCCGGGGCACGACCGCCCGCGTCGCCGGCACGACCGTGACGGAGAAGTCGAGCGCGGCCGTGGCCGGCAGGTAGCACATCGTGTCGTCGCACGCCTGGTAGCGCAGGACACCGGGCACGGCGTAGTCGCCGGGCGCCAGCCCGCTGTCGAGCGCCAGCGCGGCGCCGATGGCGAACTCCTCCTCGAACACCGCGAGCGGCTGGTCGGCCCCGGCCTGGCTCAACAGGATCGCCGACGGCCAGGCCAGGCCGGCGAGCTCGATGCCGGGCGGCGGATCCAGCGTCAGCACGGTGGGGATGAGGAACGCCTCCAGCGGCGCCTGCGAGTTCACGTGGAACCCCGGTTCGAGCTGCGCCTGCACGGCGACGCGGAAGGTCGTCCCCGCGTGGGCGGCGTCGGCCGCGGCCACCGTCGTCAGCTCGATCGGGATCCGGCCGGGCTGCGCCGCGGCGATCGACACCCACAAGGCGGCAGTCAGCGCGCCGACGGCGAGGTTGCGTGCGTGCAGGCTCATGACTGGAGTATGCCAGAATTCGGCAGCGCGCCGGTCTCCGGGCGCAGACTCCTGGCCCTAGCGGCGGATTTCCGCCAGGGCCGCGTGGTCGCGGTTCACGTCGACGTCGCGCAGCGGACCGCGCAGCGGGATGCGCATCTCCGTGGCAGGTTCGGCCACCGCCACGACGACCGCTTCCTCGGCGCCCGAGCGGTAGGTGAGCGTGACGGTCACCGGCACCTCGAAGACCTCGCCCTCCTGCCGGAAGCGGACTACGAGGTCGAGCGCGTCGGGAACGCCTGCCCGCGGCTCGGTCCGGTAGTCGAAGCGCAGCACCGGCACCGCGAACTCGTGAATCCAGCGCCGGAAGAAATCGTCCAGCGGCCGACCCGACTCCACCTCGAAGGCCCGCATCAGATCCGCCGTTCGGGCCGTGCGGAAGCGCATCTCCGTGTAGAACCGCCGAAGCCCCCGGAAGAAGGCGTCGTCGCCGATGAGCCGCCGCAGCATGTGCAGCACGAGGGCGCTCTTGTTGTAGACGAGGGCGCGGAACACCCGCGGCTCGTCCTGCAGATGCCCGAGCCGGTAGCCCAGATGGATGGGTCCCTGGTCGGCGTGGCGCAGGCTCCAGCGACGCAGCTGCGAGAGCACGTCGACGAAGGCTTCCTCGCCGAGCGCCTCGCGCGCGTAGAGGGCGGCAAAGTACTGCGCGAGGCCTTCGCTCAACCACTGCTCGTGGTAGTTCTTCCAGCCCACGGCCTGGCCCCACCACTGGTGGGCCAGCTCGTGCGCCACGAAGAAGGCGGGGTAGCTGCTGAACGCGACCGGATCGGTGCGCCAGGTTCGCATCAGGCGGCCGTGGATGGGCAGCGGCTGATTGAGAACGACGAAGTACGGCGGGCTGTGGCCGCCCGGCAGGCGGCTGTCCGCCAAAGCCAGCGTGAGCGTCGGATAGGGCAGGTCGCCGAGGAGCGCGGCGTAGAAGCGCAGGATCTTCGCCGCAGTCTCGGCGAACTCGGGAACGTGCTCCCGACCGAAGTCGTTGGCTTCCACCGCCAGCGACAGGCTGTCGTACGAGACACCCGGCCGGGACTCGCGCCGCGTGCGGTCCAGCACGATCTCCTGCACCGGCGTCTCGTGAAGCGCAAAACGCGTGATGACGCACGACAGGTAGCGCGCCGGCTGCACGGCGACGAACGAGAAGGTGCGCATCCCGCGGGCGTCGTCGGGCGCCGCAAGCGGCGGGTTGCCGTCGTCGGGGTCGCCGCTGGCGACGATCCCGTAGTCCGCGGGGACCGTCAGCGTCATCGTCGCCGTGGCGTAGTCCGCCGCGGCCGGCTGCGGGTACCAGCGGCTCGCGTTCGTGTAGAGGTAGCGCCGCTCGGGGATGCCGTAGGTGACGTTGCCGCCCCGTTCGAGGAGCCGCATGCGGCCGATCCAGTTCTCCTCGAGCTCGTCGGCCTCGAGCAGACCGGCGTAGCGCACCAGGATGGTGAACTCGGTGCCGGGCGGCGCTTCCGCCGGCAGGTTGATGATCAGGTCGTTGCGGCCGCTCATGCGAAAGAACAACAGCGAGCCCAACTCGCGCGAGGTCACCGAGTGCACCCGCAGGGCTTCGGACAGCTGCAGCGTGAGCGACCTGACGGGCGCGTCGCCGGTGCGCAGCGCCAGGCGCACCGAGGCCTCGATCCAGCAGCCGAGCAGGGTCGGCCGCGCACCGAGCGATTCGCGGCCCACGCCGCGCGGCTCGAACGAGGCCTCGACATCGTAGTCGAGCACATCGAACTGCACGTCGTCCTGTCGGTCGTCGTTCCGACCCCGCGCGGCGCGCTTGTGCGCAGACGGGTACAGCGCGATGACGCGGGCCGGCTCGCGCGTGTACAGGGAGATGTCCTCCGACCGCTGATCCGCCTGCGTGTAGGTGAGGGTGCCGTGCTCGCGTGTGACAATTTCGGCGACGAAGTTTCCCGGTCGGGGGGTGAGCCACCACTTGCGGTCGCTGAACTCGCTGAAATCCACGACGAACGTCAGGCCCGCCAGCTCGTCGAACACCTCCCGGGCCTCCTCCGCGAAGCCCTCGTCGACCCGGGTCTGCTCGAGGGCGGTCCTGACCCGCGCGTCGAGCATCAACGGATGGATCCGGACGAACGCCTGGGTGAACTCGGCCTCGAGAGTCTCGCGACCGCTGAAGATCTCTATCTGCCGCCGCTCGGCCGCGGGCTGCGGCGAGAACGTCAGCACCCCCTCGCCCACCAACACCAGCCCGGTGACCCCGGCATCGATCTCCGCTACGAACGCCGCGCCGCGCGACATGCGCAGGCGCATGTCCTCGGCCGCAATCTCCAGCCCCGCAGCATCGAACTGGCGATCTGTGCGCAGCGAAAGGTGGTAGAGCCCGTCGATGGTGCCGGCTCCGTCAACCGCCGCGATGTGCCAGCGGCGATCCGTTCCGTCGGGTTCCGTCTCGCGGGCGACGTCGAGCTGCCACGTCTGCAGCCGGGCGCGGTTGCCGCGCTCGGTGAACACCTCCACCGTGAGGCGGTGGCGGTCGCCGGCGGGGGCGTCCTCGACCGGTGCGGCGAAGCGCGCCGCGACGACGGCCGCGGAGATTCCCGGGCGCAAAGCCTCGTCGGCAAATTCCCGGGCCGCCGCGACATCCGCCTCCGGAGCCAGCAGCGCCAGCAAGCCTTGCGCGTCGGCCGCCTCGACCACGGTCCGCAGCTCGGCCACAAGTGGATCGAAGGCGGCCAACGGCAGCGGCGGCTGCGCCGCCGACGGTGCGGAGAGGAGGCACGACGACACCAGAACGAGCGCGGCGCGCTTCACAACCGATAGTGTGCTGCGCGCGGTTCTCCGATGCAAGATCGAAACCCGCGGCGGCGGTCCGCTCACCCCGCGCGAAAGGCGGCCGTGAACGTCTCTATCGCATCGAAGTAGACGTTCAGTTGCGGCGGGGACGCCAGGAACACGATGCGGAAGAAGCCGTCGGTCGGGTCGGTGCCGAACCCGGATCCGTGGACGCAGAGCACGCCGGTTCGGTGCAACAACCCGCGCACGAAGTCGTGGTCGGTGCGGCCGGGCGGGAGCTCGACCCGCGGCAGTACGTAGAAGGCCGCGGCCGGCGCCACGCAGGAGATGCCCTCGATGGCGTTCAGCCGCCGCGTCGCCACGTCGGCGCGTTCCTTCAGCTGCCTGCGAAAGTCGTCCTGATAGCTGCGGTCGCCGCTCAGCGCCGCAGCAACCGCGTGCTGCATCGGGCCGTTGGTGCAGAGGCGGCCGTCCGCCAGCCGCTTGACCGCTGCCAGCACCCGGTCGAGACGCTCGCCGGCGCCAACGGCCATCCACCCCGTGCGCCAGCCCGGCGCGACGTACGCCTTCGACGCCGAAGAGAAGGAGATCACCGGCGCGTCGGGGTTGAGCGCCCCGATCGGCGATCCGGGTCCAGCGTAGACGAGGTCCGTGTACGCCTCGTCGGACAGCAGCACGATGTTGTGCCGGTCGGCGATCTCCAGCAACGCCAGCCGCGTCCGATCGCCGTAGACGGCGCCGGTCGGGTTGTTCGGGTCGATGACCACGAGCGCGCGCGTCCGGGGGCCGATCAGCGTCTCGAGATGGTCCAGATCCGGCTCCCACCCTCGCGCCGGATCCGTGCGGTAGTAGACGGCGCGGGCGCTTAGCTTGCCGAGGACAGCGGTGTAGAAGGGGTAGGTCGGCAGCGGCACCAGTACCTCGTCCTCGCGATCGGCAAGGACGCTGATGGCCAGTTCAATCCCTTCGGACGTGCCCGACGTCAGGACGACGCGGTCCGGCGACAGCGGGATGCCGCGGGACGTGTACTCCGCCGCCACCGCCTCGCGCGCCGGCATGATGCCGGACGCGTGCGTGTACCCGTTGTGTCCGTCCCGCATCGCACGCACTACCGCCTCGACGAGGTGAGGCGGTGTGCGGAACCCGAACAGCACCGGATCCCCGATGTTGAGGTAGTGAACGGTCCGCCCGCTCTTCTCCACCGCCTGGGCCTCGGCGACGATGCTGCGGATGGCGTAGTCGAACCCGTCCAGGCGGCTGGCCACCTCGATCGGTGTCGCGGTGTCGGTCGTCACTGGCCTGATTCTAGCAGTCCGTGGCAAAGTCCCCGCTGCATTCGACGGGGCTGCATCCCGCCCGACTGCGTTGCGCCTCGGGCGGATAGGCCTCGCAGGCTCCCTCGTCGCGCCTTGCCACGCGGGCCCTCACCCGTCTCGGTGCGACGCGGGTTTCGCCACGGGCTGCCGGCGGATCTGCCCGGCGGTCAGGCCGTGGCTGCGGCCGCGGCGCGGCCGCTGGTCGCCGGCGCGGCGGTTGGGATAAGCTCCGGCCATGGCGATTCGAACGGAGATCTCGCTGCAACTGCAGAACAGCCCCGGCGCGCTCGGAGCGGTGTGCCGCCACCTGGCAGAAGAACGTATCAACATCCACGCACTGAGCCTCGAGGCCGGCGGCAGGCTGCGCATGGTGGTCGACAATCCGCTGCACGCCGCCGGGACGCTCGCGGACAGGGAGCACGCCGTCGAGCGCCGCGAGGTGCTGTTCATTCAGGTGCCGAACGATCCCGGTTCGCTCGAGAAGACGGCAGGCGCGCTCGCGACCGCCGGCGTCAACGTCGACTACCTGTATGCGTCGGGGGTCGAAGACGACCCGACGACCGCGATCGTGGCCGGGGTCGAGGACGCCCAACGAGCCGCGACGGCCACCGGGTTGTGAGTCGCGGGCAGCGCGGTCATCGATTGCACGCCGTGAAGCTCCGGTGTCCGCGACGGCGTTCGTCAGGCAGCAAGCTAGCGCCCGCGCGGGTCGGCGCCGGAGGGCGGGTTGCCGGTTTCGAGGGCGTCGATCAGCTCCTTGAGCTCCACGACGTGCTGCTCGGCCGCGTACAGGATGGCGCGCGCTTCCTGCAGCGACGGTGTCGTCCAGTCCTCGTTGTCGAACCGCACGCGCCCGCGCTCGTCGAACTCGACCAGTACGGCATCCATCGGCTCTACGTAGAGACGCATCTGCCTACCGTCACGCTGGCCGGCCGCAGTACGTCGCCGTCAATCAGGTAGCCCGGCTTGATCACCTCGATCACGACGTTGTCCTGCGCCGCGTCGGCGACCGCTGCGGTGGACAGCGCCTCGTGTCGGGTCGGGTCGAACGGCTCCTCCGCCGCCTCGAAGCGCGTCACCCCGTGACGTTCGAGCGTTGCCAGGAACTGCTCGCGCACCAGACCCACGCCCCGGAGCACGGAACCTTCCCAGCCGGCCGGATCCGCCGGTTGCGCGGCAACCGCCCGGTCGAGGTTGTCAGCCACGTCGAGGAAACTCGCCAGCACGCGCCGCACCTCGCGGCCCACACCCTTCACGGCCTCCCGGCGCAGCCGGTCGCGGGTCTGCTCGAACTCGGCGACTGCCGCCTGGTGGCGGGCGGTGGCGTCTTGCAGCAGACTGTCCCTGTCCGCCAGTTGCCGCTCGAGATCCTCGACGTAGGACGGCTTGGCGGATGGCGCCGCGCCAGTATCGCCGTCTTCCCGCGCCCACCAGCGCTTGTCGACGACTCGCAGGTCGGGGTTCGGCTGCCGCCGTTCGTCGCCGCCGGTCCCCGCAGCGTCGTCGCGCGCAGGCGGCGGCTCGTCAGTCACCCGTGGCTTCCTCGACCGTGTCGGGCGCGGGCTGCGGCACCGGAGCAGCCGGTTCGCAGTCGAAGGTCAACGCGTCGTCGCCCAGCCCGATGCGCACCGTGCCGCCCCCCTCGAGCTGCCCGAACAGGAGCTCGTCGGTGAGCGGATTCCGGACCTCCGTCTGCACCACGCGGGCGAGCGGGCGCGCACCGTACACCGCGTCGTAGCCCTTGGCGGCCAGCCAGGCGCGGGCTTCGGGCAGCAGGCTGATCGCCACCTGGCGCTCGGCGAGCTGGGCCTCGAGCTGCAGGATGAACTTCTCGACGATCATCTCCATGACCGAGGACGTCAGCGAGTCGAACGACACGATGGCGTCGAGCCGGTTCCGGAACTCGGGGCTGAACACGCGCTCAATCGCCGCGGTCATCCGTCCCTGGGCCGCGGCAGGCCGATCGTCGCCGAAACCGACCACCGCGGCACCCGCCTCACGGGATCCCGCGTTCGAGGTCATGATCACGACGGCGTGCCGGAAGTCGGCCCGCCGCCCGCTGTTGTCGGTCAGCGTCGCGTGATCCATGACCTGCAGCAGGATGTTGTAGACGTCCGGGTGGGCCTTCTCGATCTCGTCGAGCAGGACGACGCTGTAGGGATGCGCGCGGACGGCGTCGACGAGCAGGCCGCCCTGCTCGAAGCCGACGTAGCCCGGCGGTGCGCCGATGAGCCGGGCCACGGCGTGCTTCTCCATGTACTCGCTCATGTCGTAGCGCACGAACTCGTTGCCGAGATGCAGGGCCAGTTGCCTGGCCAGCTCGGTCTTCCCGACGCCGGTGGGTCCGGTGAAGAGAAACGAGCCGGCGGGCCGATCGGGTTGCCCCAGGCCCGCACGGGCCCGCTTGATGGCCGTGACCACGGCCTGCACGGCGGCCGGCTGACCGAAGACGACGCGCTGCAGCGACTCCTCCAACGTGCGCAGCCGCTCCCTGTCCGAAGACGACGCCTGCTTCTCGGGAATGCGAGCCATGCGGGCGACGACCTGCTCCAGCGCCGCAATCGTCACGACAGGCGGCTCGGCGGGCTGGTCCGCCCCCGCGGCGGCCGCCTGCCGCAGCGCGAGCGCGGCGCCGGCCTCGTCCACGACGTCGATGGCGCTGTCGGGAAGGCGGGAGTCCCGCAGGTGCCGGCTGGCCAGCTTCGCCGCGCCGCCGATGGCCTCGTCGCTGTAGCGCACCTCGTGATGGGCTTCGTATCGTGGGCGCAGCCCTTCGAGAATCCGCGTCGTCTCGGCGACGGTCGGCTCTTCGACTACCACTTTCTGGAGGCGCCGCGCCAGCGCGCGATCCTTCTCGATCTGCTTGAACTCCTCGAAGGTAGTCGAGCCGATCACGCGCAGCTCGCCAGCGGTGAGGATCGGCTTGATGAGCGTGGCCAGATCCATCGTGCCGCCGGTGGTCGCACCCGCCCCCAGGGTGGCATGCACCTCGTCGATGAACAGGATCGGCAACGGATGGTCGCCGAGCCCCGCGATGACCGCCTTGAACCGCTCTTCGAAATCGCCGCGGAAACGCGTGCCCGCCAGCAGCGCCGCGGTGTCGAGTGCGAATACCTCCGCCCCCGCGAGTCGCGCCGGCGTGGCATCCTCGATCAGGTGCGCCGCCAGACCCTCAGCGAGCGCGGTCTTGCCGACGCCGGCGTCCCCGACGAAGACCGGGTTGTTCTTGCGCCGCCGGCACAGGATCTCCATGGTGCGGCGCAGCTCCGCCGTGCGTCCAATCAACGGGTCGAGGCGCCCGGCGCGTGCCGCCGCGGTCAGGTTCACGGCGTAGGCCGCGAGCGGGTCGCGCCCGGCAGCCGGCTCGTCCCGGCCCGTGCCCGCGGTCGACGGCTCGCTGTCGCCCGCGGGCTGCGGCACCTTCGAGATGCCGTGCGAGATGTAGTTGAGCACGTCGAGGCGTGTCACTTCCTGCGCCTCCAGCAACTGGGCGGCATAGGCCCGGGGCTGCTGGAGGATGGCGGCCAGCACGTCGCCCGAGCGTACTTCGTCGCGCCCCGCGCTCTGCACGTGCAGAACAGCCGTCTGGAGCGCGCGCCGGAACCCCAGCGTCTGGCTCGGTTCGCTCGCGCGCTCGCCCCTGGCGAACGTCTCGAGCGTCGCCATGAACTCGTCGAGAGTACGGCGCAGCAGGCCAAGGTCGACACCGCATGCGGCCAGGATGCGCTCACCCTCGGGATCGTGCGCGAGGGTGTACAGCAGGTGCTCGAGGGTCAGGTGGGTGTGCCGGCGCGACGCAGCCTCGCGGTACGCAACGTTGAGAACGAGTTCGAGCGACGCGCTGAACATGTCACCCTTCTTCCAGGCTGGCCTGCAGGGGACAACCTTCCTCCTGCGCCAGCTCGCGCACCGCGCCGACCTTCGTTTCGGCCACTTCGTACGTGTAGGTGCCGCACACCGCGCGCCCGTGCGTGTGAACCTGCATCATGAGGCGAAAGGCCTCGGCCGGGCCCTTCTGAAACACCCGTTCGAGCACGCTAACCACGAACTCCATGGTCGTGTAGTCGTCGTTCAGGAGGACGACCCGGTACATCTTCGGCGTCCGGGTCGCCTCTTCGCGCCGCTCACGGAGCGCGCCATCCGGGCGCACGGGTGTCTCGACCATCGTCCCTCGATCACCAGCGTACCGACAGGGGTTTCGGCAGGTCAAGCCGGCGTGTCCGTGCACCATGTAGACTGTCGGTTCATGCGCACGATGGCCGAGGGGCTGACGTACATCGACCTCGATTTCCTGGGAAGCCCGCGAGTGATTGCGACGGCCGTGGTCCACAGCGCAGCCGGCGCGGCGCTGGTCGACCCGGGCCCGTCGACCTGTCTGGAGACCCTCCGCCGCGAGCTGGCCGGACAGGGTATCGAGATGCGAGACCTCCGCGCCGTACTGCTGACGCACATTCACCTCGATCACGCCGGCGCGGTCGGGTCGCTCGTCCGGGAGAACCCGGGGCTGGAAGTCCACGTGCACGAACGCGGCGCCCCGCACCTGGTCGACCCGGCCCGGCTGCTGGCGAGCGCGGCCCGCCTCTACCGCGATGACATGGACCGCCTGTGGGGCGAGTTCCTGCCGGTGCCGGCCGCGAACATTCGGGAGCTGCGGGGTGGAGAACAGCTCGACGTCGCGGGCCGCCGGTTCGAAGTCGCCTACCTCCCGGGGCACGCGTCGCATCACGTGGGCTTCCTCGATCGGTCGAGCGGGGTCGCGCTGGTCGGCGACGCCGCGGGAGTCCGGACCGGCACGGCACTGTTCGTGATGCCGCCGACCCCGCCGCCGGACATCGACATCGAAACCTGGGCGAAGAGCATCGAAGTGATACGGGCATGGCGCCCGTCCACGTTGTTCGTCACCCACTTCGGGCCGCACGAGGACGTCACGGGGCATCTCGATGCATTCGTCGAGCATCTCGACGCGCTGTCCCGCATCGCCTGCCGGGTGCTCGACCGCGAGGGCAGCGACGACGACCGGCTGCAGGCGTTCACCGCCGAGGCGCGCCTCCATCTGCGGCGCCATCTGCCCCCGGACGAGGTCGACGTCTACGATTTCGCGTCGCCGCTCGAGCTGGGCTGGCTCGGTTTGGCGCGCTACTGGCGGAAGCGGCGCGCGGCGCGCGCCTGAACGGCCCGGGAGTCGGCCGCGGGGCCTCGCAGCATGCAGTCGTCAGAACGTCGATTCGCTCGTCTGCCGGCGCGCCGGTTCTGGAAGCTCGTGTTCTGGAGCGGCGTCGCAGCGGTGTGCACGATGTCGCTCTTGCCGCAGCAGGTTCTGCCGCGGCCGGGCGTATCGGACAAGCTGCTGCACCTGGCCGTCTACTTCGTCCTGATGGCGGTGAGCTACCCGGCGTACCCGACGCGGGTAGCCGAGCGGCGCATCGTGGTGGGCCTGGTGGTGCTCGGCCTGGCGCTCGAGGTCATGCAGACGGTGTCGCCGCTGCGCGTCATGAGCGTGGAGGATGCGGCTGCCGGCGCGGCGGGGGTGGCTCTCGCCATGCTGGCGGCGCGCGCAACGACGGGCTTCAGCACGCGTCGCCGCCGCCGGGCAGCGGACGGGGTCGTCAGGTCCCGTTGACGCCGGGCACCTCGATGCCCCCGACGCGGACGGACTCGATGGTCCTCGTGTTGCGTATGTCCGCCAGAGGGTTGGCCGCGTAGACGACGAAGTCGGCCCACTGGCCGGGTTCCAGCGTGCCCAGCCCGTCGAGATCGAGGCAGGCAGCCGCGTCCCCGGTGGCCGCGACGATTGCCTGCATCGGCGTCAAGCCGGACTCGACCATCAGCTCGAGCTCGCCATGCTCGAAGTACCCCTGAAAGCGGGCCGCGGGTCCGGTATCGGTACCCATCGCGATACGGATGCCGGCGTCGGCGAGCGACTCGAGGTTCTCCTGAGCCTGCCCGAGTGCGACCTTGTAGGCTTGCGCGCTGCGACTGTCCCGGATGCGCTGCTGATAGGCCGGCGCCTCGAGGGCCTGCACGACCGCCGGGTCCACGTCCTTCAGAAAGAACGGATCGTCGAACCACTCGGGGCGCTCCTCGTACACGAACGTCGAAACCTCGCGCATGAGGGTCGGGCAGTAGCAGATGTCGTGCTCCGCGAGCTGCGCAATCAGTTCGTCGTCGACCGGCTGGTCCCGCACGCTGTGGGCGATGAAGTCGGCGCCGGCCCCCACCAGCCCTTTCGCGTCCGCGAGGTAGTAGAGGTGGGCCGTCAGCTTCAGCCCGCGAGCGTGCGCCGCTTCGATCACTGCCGTGTACACGTCCGGCGGCATCTTCGACGTGGCGCCGAGATTGTCGTCCACGCGGATCTTGATGAAGTCCACGCCCATGTCGGCGACCTCGTTGACACGCGCGATGGCCTGCTCCGGCGAGTCGGCGGTGATGACCGGGCCCGCCAGCCGCAGGCGCGCGTGCGTGAGGCCGGGGCCTTCACGATCCCGCACGGCGACGCCCGCCGGACCGCCTCCGCCCAGGCTGACGACGGTGGTCACCCCGTAGCGGGCGTACCGGGCCAGCTGGTTCGTCACGTGCTCTTCGGTGTAGAACGCCGGGTCGGCTTCCAGACCGCGCACGTCGTTCACGTGGCCGTGCGCGTTGATCAGCCCCGGCGTAACGGTCTTCCCGGCGAGGTCCACCGTGGCCGCAGCGGGCGGCACGGCCACCGCATCGCTGGCGCCGACGGCCTCGATCCGGCCGTCGCGGACCACCAGCGTGCCCGCTTCGATGACGGCGCCGTCCCCCGTAATCAGCCGGGCCCCGGTAAACGCCAGCAGTCCCGGCGTCGGTTCGACCGGCGCCGGCTCCGGCGCGGAGCATTGGACGAGAACGGTGCAGAGCAGGCCGGTAACGGCGGCGCGGGTGGTCACATGCATCGGGGCGCTCCTGGTGCCGAAGCTGGTTTCAGTCGAACCGGGCTGCCAGCAGCCCGCAGTGAACCCGCGTCGCACCGAGACAAGCGAAGCACCCGCCTGGCAAGGCGCGACGGGGGAGCAATTTGGCCATCTTCGACCGAGTAGCAACGCAGTCGAGCGGGATGCAGCGCCCGTCGAATGCAGCGAGGACTCTTGCCACGGGCTGCTAGTTCTGGCCCTGCGGGTCGTCGAGCTGCGCGAGCACGTCGCCGAGCTGCTCGATCGCCACGCCGTACGAGGCCCAGTCGCCCTGACGTTGTGCCTGCATGGCTCGCGAATAGTGCTCGCTCGCCTGCCGGGCCAGGGTGCGCGTGCCGCCGGCCAGTAGCGGGTCCGCGAGCGGGTTCGTGGTTGCGCCGGCATTGGCGACAAGCGTTGCCGGCGGGGTTGTCGCCGGTTCCTCCGCCGGCGTCCCGAAGAGCCGGGCCAGCGCCTGGTCCAGCGTCTCCTCCATCACGATCTGGTTCTGATAGGCGATGATGACCCGCTTGAGCTCCGGGATGCGGCCGCCGGACGCCCGCAGGTAGAGCGGCCGGATGTAGAGCAGCGCCTCCTCGATGGGGATCACGAGCAGCGTGCCCTGGATGACCTCGGACCCCTGCTGGTTCCACAACGTGATCTGCGGCGAGATCTCCTGGTCCTGATTGATCCGCGCCACGATCTGCGACGGCCCGAACACCACCTTCTGCTTGGGGAACTGGAACACGAGCATTTTGCCGTAGTGCTCGCCGTCGCTGCGCGCGACCATCCAGGCCGCCAGGTTGTTCTTGCCGCGCGGGGTGAACGGCAACATCTGGATGAACTCCGCCTGCTCCTCCCCCGGCAACCGCATGATGGTGTAGTACGGCTCCATCTGCTCGTTGTCGATGACCGGCACCTCCCACTCGTCCTCGCGGTTGTAGAAGACCGCCGGGTTGGTCATGTGGTAGGTCGAGTACACGGCGGTCTGCAGCGCGAAAATGCCTTCCGGGTAGCGGACGTGGCTCCTGAGCGCCGCGGGCATCGCATCGAGCGGCTGCAGGAGGTCGGGGAACACCTTGCCGAGCGTCGCGGCCAGCGGATCGTCCGGTTGCGCCAGGTAGAACGTGGTCGTCCCGTTGTAGGCGTCGATCACCACCTTGACCGAGTTGCGGATGTAGTTGATGCGGTCGACCACGGGTGTGGCGTAGGGGTAGTTGCCGCTTACGGTGTAGGCGTCGCGAATCCAGAACAGCCGGCCGTCGGCGATGACGAGGTACGGGTCGGAATCGTAGCGCAGGAACGGCGCGATGGTCGCGACCCGGTCGGCGATGTTGCGGTGAAAGATCAGCCGGCTGTCGGCACTGAGCTGACCGCTGACCAGGATCTCGTACGAGCGGAAGCGGAGGCTGAACAGCAGCCGCCGGAAGAGGTTGCCGAGCCGGACGCCGCCGCTGCCATCATAGCGGACCGAGACGTTGTCATCGCCCTCCGGGTAGTGGAACTCGTCCGTCCGCGTGTTGACCAGGACATACTCATTGGACAGTTCCCCGAAGTAGATGCTCGGCTGCGTCACGGCGAGATCCGTGTCCGAGCGGGGCGGCAGGTCCCGGATGAACAGTACCGGCAGCCCTTCCTGGGTTACCTGGTTCACCGGCCCGAGCGCGACGCCGAATCCGTGCGTGTACTGCAGGCGCTCGTTGATCCACGAGCGGTTCGGCAGGTTGCCGGAGTTGAGCTCGCGGCTCGAAACCATCGTCTGCCGGTACTGGCCGTCGACCACGTAGCGGTCGTTGTCGACCGATGCGAACTCGTAGTACGTCCGGATTTCCTGGATCTGGCCGAACGTGTCGAGCAGCGGCTGGTGGTCCCACAAGCGGACGTTGTTGATCGTCTCCGCGTTGTTGGCGATGTCCGCCAGCGTGAGCGAGGCGTCGCCCGACACCTGGCGTTCCTCGACCTGGTCGAGGTCGAAGGCGGCCCGCGTCGCCGCGATGTTCCGCGCGATGTACGGCGCTTCCTTCTGCTGCTCGTCCGGGGTCACGATCAATTGCTGCACCGCCGCGGCCAGCGCGCCGCCCCCGGCCCACACGACCAGGTAGCCGGCGGTGGCAGCCGCCACGGGCCATAGCGACGACGAGACGGCTGCGTAGGCAGTCGCCGCCGCTCCGAGGCCCGCCACGATAGCCAGTGCCTGCAGCGCTGGCAGACGCACCACCGCATCGACGTACGACGCGCCGTGAATGATGCCCGCAGGCGAAATCAGCATGCGGGGCATGTCGAGCCAGGCGCCGGCCGCCAGCAGCAGGAAGCCGCAGGCGAGGAGCGCAGCGAGGTGCTGCCGCGGTCGCCGGCCCACCTCGAGACCCTGCGGGGTGAGCCCGAGCTGTCCGCCGATGACGTAGAGGGCGCCCGCGCCCACCAGCGACAGGCCGACCATCGCGAGCAGGAGATAGCGGACCGTGTCGAGCACCGGCAGGGTGAAGATGTAGAAGGCCGCATCGCGTCCGAACAACGCGTCGGGTTCCCCGAACGGTGTTGCGTCGAGGAACTGCAGCAGCATGAGCCACTGCCCGGAGGCCGCGCCCGAGAGGAACAGCGCCATCACCGCGGAGATTCCGGTCGCCAGCCAGCGCAGGTGGCGCGGTTCGAGAACGATCGGCTGAATGTCGCCGCCGCCCGGAAACACGACGTACGGGCGTTGCTGTCCGCGGGCCGCCAGCCGCAGATTGAAAAACAGGATCAGGAACGCGGCGGCGAAAACCCCCAGGCCCACCAGGCCCTTCGTTGTCAGGCTCTTGACGAACACCGACTGGTAGCCGGTCTCGCCGAACCACAGCCACTCGGTGTACAGATGCGCGAACGATGGCAGGGTGACCAGCAGCAGCAGGGCGGTGACGGTGAGAACGATCCTCATGGGCATGGCGCCTCGCTTCCCCCTCGTTGACCGACAGTATAGGCCCAGAAGGCCGCGGCGAGAGGCTCCGCTGCATTCAATGCGCGCTGCATCCCGTCACCACTCCTCCATCTCGAACTTGATCCTGCTGCGGTTCGCGGTCTCCTCGATGTCGGCCATCGACCAGGGGTTGCCGCAGGTCATGATCAACGACGTGGCGGGGTCGAAGCGGTCGCGCAGCCGCTGCGCCGACAGGTGCTTCGGCAGCTCCGGCCGCGGCGTGCGCTGCATGCCGGCCTCGGCCCGGGCGAGGTCGCCCTGGCCCGCGCGCGCGGCCGCCAGCACCTCCTCCTCCTTCATCGGCTGGTCGAAGATGTACCGCAGCACATTGTTCGCCCGGCCCACCCCCATGCCGTCGTCGTCGAGGTCCCGCTGCGTCGGCCGGCTCACCGTCGGCACGTAGACGAAATCGAACCTGCCGGCCCGCTCCATGTCGAGCAGCTCCTGGTGATACGCCAACTCCTCGTACGTCCGGTTGGTGTGGAGGATGGTGTACTTGCGCCGGTCGCCTCGGCCGTTCGCGGCCTCGTGGTCGAGCTGCTTGGCCATGGCGATGAAGGGGGCCAGGCCCGTACCCGTGCCCACCATCAACACGCTGTTGAAGCCTGCGGCCCGGTGGTCGAGCGTGAAGTTGCCCGTGATGCGGTCGAAGTAGGTGATCTCGTTGTCCGTCTCGGGATCCATGTTCATGAAGACCGAGCTCAGGCGCCCGAACTCGCCCTTCCTGATCACTTCGAGCACGACGTAGAACTCGAGGTAGCCGTGCTCCTCCTGCTCCCAGGGAGCGGACGCGATAGAGTAGGAGTGCGTGACCGGGCCGATCTTCTGCTGGCCGGCCTCGTCGAGGTCGGGTCCGTAGCGGGCGCCGCCGTCGTCGCCGACGCCCACCTTCTTCGTCAGCCTGCAGTCGTTCCGCCGGAGTGCGATGTACTGCCCGGCTTTCGACGGCGGAAACGCGCTGCCGGCCTCCGGCATCAGCCTGAAGATGGTCAAGATGGAAGAGAGGTCCTGCTTGTACGTGACCGTGCCGACCTTGCGTCCCGCCATTCAGAGTCCTTTCCGCAGGAGGCACGGGGCGCCGGACGCCGCCCCGTCTGCCGCAGCCGCGCGTCGAGCGCCGGCCTGCGACCCCCCAGGATCGTGCATCCTTCGAGAGGCTGTCAACCTGCCGCCGGCGCGTCGAGGTGGACAAAGCACCGGCGGGTGCTATAGATCAGGCAGTACGCCATCCGGGACGAGGCATGACCAGAAAGTATCGCCAGCGGGGCTATCAGGACGAAGATCGGCCCCGCGACGCGCCGCGTGAAGACAATCGGGAACGCGGTCCCCGGCGCGGGTACGGCCCGCGCGAGCCGCGCCTGATCAACATGCCGAGCTTCCGTGACGTGCTCAAGTGTGCGCGGTGCGGCAATCAGGTCACCACGCCGATCGCCTTCGACAGCACGTGCACCCAGTGCCGGAGCGACCTCCACAGTTGTGCGCAGTGCACCTGGTTCGATACGGGCAGGCGGTTCGAGTGCGGCCAGCCCATCCAGGCTCGCGTCTCGCCGAAGCACGGCCGCAACACCTGCACTTTCTTCGAGGGCCGCGTCACCGTCGAGCGGGAAACGCACTCGACGGGGCCCCGGACGGCACGCCAGGCGTTCGACGACCTGTTCAAGTGAGGCCGTGTGAGCGCCGTCCTGCCCGAAGCTCTGCCCTCCGCCGTGCGTCTGGTCTTCTTCACGCAGACGTTCGGCTGCGAGGCGTGCCTCCAGGCGCGCCAGGTAGTCGACGACCTCGCGAGCCGTACCGCGCAGGTCACTGTCGAGGAGCACAACCTCGTGCTCGACCGCGAGCGGGCGGCCGAGTTCGGCATCGAGCGCGCTCCGGGGATCGCCATCGTAGGCCCGCGCGACCTGGGGCTGCGCTACTACGGGACCCCGGCCGGGCACGAGCTGCGGTCGCTCGCCGAGGCGGTTGCACTGGCGGGCGGGGCTGCCGGCGACCGCGGCGGGCTGGCGCCGGAGAGCCTGGCCGCGCTGGGCGGCCTCGACCGGCCGCTGGACATCAAGGTCTTCGTGACCGCGGCGTGCGCCCTCTGCCCGCAGACGGTCGGTCTCGCGTATCGGCTGGCCGCGGCCAGCCCCCACGTCACCGCAACGGCGATAGAGGCCACGGAGTTCCCCGAACTCGTCCAGCGCTACCGCATCTCCGGCGTGCCGAAGACCGTCGTCGACGATCGCGTCGAGATCCTGGGCTCGCAGCCGGAGGACGCCTTCGTGCGGGCGGTGCTGCAGCTCGATGCGCCGGACTGACCGCTACGGCAAGTCATGCCCCGCGGGCCTGCTGCCCCGGTCCGGCAAGGAGAAGCCATGACAGTCGAGACGCGCGACCCGGTCTGCGGCATGACGGTGGACCCGGACAAGGCCCGCTTCACGCACGAGCACGCCGGCGCCACGTACCTGTTCTGCTGCGGTGGGTGCCAGGCGGCGTTCAGGACCGACCCTGAGGCGTTTCTCCGCGCGCGCGACGAGGGCGGCGGAGAAGCCGGCAGCCGGCACGGGCACGCGCCGGCCGGCGGGGAGTCGACCGCGCGCGCGGGTGCCCCGGCGGCGGCCGCCACGGCCTACATCTGTCCGATGTGCCCCGAGGTGCGCGAAAGCGAGCCGGTCCCCTGTCCGAGTTGCGGCATGGCGCTCGAGCCCGAATTCGCCGCAGCAGTCCCAGCGACGGTGGAGTACATCTGCCCGATGCACCCGGAGGTCGTGCGGGAGGCGCCCGGCGTCTGTCCGGCGTGCGGCATGGCCCTCGAGCCCCGTGCGGCGGCGCCGGACGAGGCGCCCAATCCCGAGCTGGTCGACATGCGGCGGCGCTTCCAGATTGCCGCAGCGTTGGGCCTGCCGGTGTTCGGCATCGCCATGACCGAGATGATCGCCGGCACCGCGGCGCTGCCGCTGAGCCGGACCGCCTCCAACTGGCTGCAGCTCCTTTGTGCCACGCCGGTCGTCCTCTGGGCCGGCCGGCCGTTCTTCGAGCGCGGCTGGGCGTCGATCGTCAACCGCAGCCCCAACATGTTCACCCTGATTGGCCTCGGCGTCGGCGCGGCGTTCCTCTACAGCGTGGCCGCCACCGTGGCCCCGGGGCTGTTTCCGGCCGGCTTCCGCATGGCGAGCGGTGTCGAACCGTACTTCGACACGGCAGTCGTCATCATCGTGCTCGTGTTGCTCGGGCAGGTTCTCGAGCTGCAGGCGCGCCAGCGCACGGGGGCGGCGCTGCGCTCGCTGCTCGGGCTCGCCCCGCCCATCGCGCACCGGATCGCGGGCGATCGGGAAGAAGACGTGCCGTTGGCGCAAGTCCAGGCCAGCGACAGGCTGCGGGTGCGCCCCGGCGAGCGCATCCCCGTGGACGGCGTGGTGGTGAGCGGACGCAGTGCCGTCGATGAGTCGATGATCAGCGGCGAGCCGATCCCCGTCGAGAAGACCGGCGGCGATGCGCTGGTCGGCGCCACCATCAACGGCACCGGCAGCTTGATCATGCGCGCTGAACGGGTGGGCCAGGAGACGCTGCTCGCCCAGATCGTACGCATGGTGAGCGAGGCGCAGCGGAGCCGGGCGCCCATCCAGCGCTCTGCCGATCGCCTCGCCGCGTACTTCGTGCCGGCCGTCGTCGCGGTGGCCGTCGCGGCGTTCGCCGGCTGGAGCCTGGCAGGCCCCGAGCCGCGGCTCGCCTTCGCTCTGCTCAGCGCCGTCGCCGTGCTGATCATCGCCTGCCCCTGCGCGCTGGGCCTGGCCACGCCGATGGCAATCATGGTGGGGACCGGGCGCGGCGCGACAGCCGGCGTCCTCATCCGCAACGCAGAGGCGCTGGAGGCGCTGGAGCGTGTCGACACGCTCATCGTCGACAAGACCGGGACGCTGACCGCCGGCCGCCCGGAGGTGCGTACGGTCGTGCCGGCCGCCGGGCGCGACGCAGACGAGGTGGTCCGGCTCGCTGCCGGGCTGGAGCGCGCGAGCGAGCATCCCCTGGCGGCCGCGATCGTGGCTGAAGCCATGCGTCGCGGTCTGCCGATCGTCCCGGCCGCCGACTTCCGGTCCGTGACGGGCCGCGGGGTGCGCGGCACGGTCGACGGCCGGCAGGTCGCCGTCGGCACGGCTGCGTTCATCGCAGCGGAGGGCGCGGATGCAGCCGCGCTGGCGGAGCAGGCCAGGGGCGCGGCAGCCCGCGGCGAGACCATCGTCCACGTCAGCCTGGACGGCACCCCTGTCGGGCTCATCGGCATCGCCGACCCCGTCAAGCCGACGACGCCCGAGGCGCTCCGCCAGCTCCGGGCGGACGGCCTGCGCATCCTGATGGTCACCGGCGACAACCGGTCGACCGCCGTCGCCGTGGCCGCGGAGGTCGGCCTCGCGCCGGAGGACGTGCACGCCGAAGTGCTCCCCGCCGACAAGCGGCGGGTGGTCGCCGAGCAGCAGGCCGCCGGTCGCGTGGTGGCAATGGCCGGCGACGGCATCAACGACGCCCCGGCCCTCGCCGAGGCCACCGTCGGTATCGCCATGGGGACCGGCACGGACGTGGCCATGGAGAGCGCCGGCGTTACGCTGGTCAAGGGCGACCTGCGCGCCATCGTCCGGGCGCGGCGACTCAGCCGCGCAACGATGCGCAACATCCGCCAGAACCTGTTCTTCGCGTTCGCCTACAACACCATCGGCGTGCCGGTGGCGGCCGGCGTGCTGTACCCCGTCGCCGGCCTGCTGATCAGCCCCATCTGGGCCAGCGCGGCCATGACGCTGAGCTCGCTGTCGGTCATCGGCAACGCGCTGCGCCTGCGGCGCGCGCCGCTCTGAGCGTCATCGCTCGCCGCCGCGTCAACCGCTCCCCGATACCTCGCCGTTCCCCCCAATCGAGATACATCCAACTGGTGCACCAGGAAGTAGGGCAGATTGAGCAGGCGGAATCGATGCCCGGTGGGCGTCTTCACGACGTGGAGGTCGATGTCTCCGTCCCACAGCCGCACGGCCAGTCGAGATCCGCGACCGACCACCAGCCATGGGTTCGTGCGACGACTCGAGATCGTCACGGTTGACGCTTCTCCTCCGTGATCTGGATCAAGTTGCCGCACGAATCGTCGAATACCGCGGCAATGACTGTCCCGAGGTGTGTCGGCGGCTGTACGAATCGCACACCCCTGGCCGCAAGACGCTCGTGTTCGGCCTCGATGTCGTCGACCGCGAAGGAGGCACTGGGGATACCGTCCTCCACAAGCGCCCTTCTGAACGGACGGACCGCTGGATGGGCATCAGGCTCCAACAGCAGTTCCGTCCCCCCTGGCTCTTCCTCGGATACGACGGTGATCCAGGCATGCTCTCCCAGGGGGACGTTGTGCTTCAACCGGAAGCCCAGCGTTTCCGTGTAGAAGCGAAGTGCCTTCTGTTGGTCGTCTACGAACACGCTGGCCAGGTGGATTCTCATCTCTCAAGTGCCCTCGTCCGTCGAGATCGGCCGACGCCTCGCGACGCCCTTCAGCGGACCCCCTCGGCGCTGTGAGCAAGACAGGTGCGCGGGCATCGCCGCCCGGTCGCTCAGCGGCCCAATGGTGCCGTCTGCCGGCCCCGAACGGCTCTACCGGCGGCCGTTGTGCAGGAGAGCTGCTGGGCCTGGGTGTTGCCGCTGCAGTGCAGCTCCGCCTCAGTCGCCGAGGCGCCGTACCTCGACGTAGCCGCGCCGGGCCGGCGGCGGCTGCAGGAAGCTGCCGACGAACCAGGAAACCGCGCCCACGAGGAGTGCGCCGAGCATCGCCCAGCCGAACGAGCGGACGCTGAAGCCGGGGACCAGCAGGGCGGCGAACCCGAACGAGAGGCCGTTGACGACGAGGTAGAAGAGACCCAGCGTCAGCACGGTGATGGGCAGCGTCAGGAGCAGCAGCAGCGGCCTGACGACGGCGTTCACGAACCCCAGCGCGAGGGCCGCGACCAGCAGGGCCGGCAGGGAACTGACGTGGACGCCGGGCAGTACCCACGCCGTTGCGCCGAGCGCCACGGCGGTGGTGATCCAGTGGGCGACGAAGCGGCTCATCGGGCCGCCGCCGCGGCGAGCTCCTCGCGCACCATCTCGTCGAAGTAGTCCAGGGGCAGCGCGCCGAAGACCGGGCGCCCGTTGACGAACAGCGTGGGGGTGGACGACGCGCCGAGGCGTCTTCCCGCGGCCATGTCCGCGTTGACCGACTCCGCATGGCGGGCCTCGTCGAGGCAGGCGGCGAAGGCGTCGGCGTCGAGGCCGAGATCGTCCGCGTAGGCCTTCAGGGAATCGATGTCGAGCGCGTCCTGCGCGGCGAACAGCTTGTCGTGGAACGGCCAGAATTCTCCCTGCTCGTGCGCGCAGTGACCGGCCTCGGCCGCCTTGAACGCGTGCGGGTGGTTGGGCAGGGGGAAGTCCTTGTAGACGAAGCGGATCTCGTCCGGGTAGCGGGCGAGCAGCGCGTCCATCGTGGCGGTGGCCTGCTGGCAGTACGGGCACTCGAAGTCCGAGAACTCCACAATCACAACCGGCGCGTCGGCGGGCCCCTTCGAGCGGTCCGCGGCGGACAGCTCGATGGCCTGCCGCGGCGGTTCCAGCGTGATCACGATGTCGTCTGCCGCCCGCCGCAGCTCGGTCATGTAGCGCCGCAGTGCCTGCGCCGGCCGCTGCCGCTCGAGCAGGGAGCGGATCTCGGGTCGCATCTCGTCGAGCGTGCGCCCGCCGAGGCGGTCCCGGTTCGCTTCATAGATGCGGTCGACCTCGGCGTCGGTGACCGCCTCGGTCCGCGCCGGGAGCTCCGCCGCCAGCAGCTCCTCGCGACCGATGCCGCGCGCCTGCGCCTCGCGCTCGATCAGACGGTCGCCGACCACATCGTCCAGCACCCGCCGGCGCGCCTCGTAGAGGTCCTGCAACTGCTCCAGGCGTCCGCGCGGATCGGCCTCGTGCCACGCGTCCTCGACGTCCGCCAGCGTGACGACGGCGTCGCCCACGCGAGCAACCGACTCGCCCTGATCCTGCGTCTGAGACATGGCGACGCAGCCCGCGGCCGAAACGGCCACCAGCCCGGCGAGACAGAGCGTTCGAAGCAGTGCTGCCATGGGACCTCCGCGGTCACTGTACCATATGCCCCGCCATGCCGACGCACCGGGTTCGGCCGGTCCGTGCCGCCGCCTGCCCCGAACCGGTCGTGGCCCGCGATGCCGGCATCCTCGACGGGTTCCTCGAGGACGCCTCGCACCATCCCGGCGGACACGCGGCAGGTGTCGCGCGGCCTGGCTCCGACGGTGAGATTGCCGCCCTCGTCCGGCGGGCGCGGCGCGTGCTGCCGGTGGGGGCCCAGTCGTCGCTGACCGGCGGAGCCACCCCCCTGGGCGAGGTCGTCGTCAGCACGGGGCGGCTCGACCGGATTCTGCGCGTGGCCGGCGACGAGGCCACCGTGCAGGCCGGCGTGACGCTTGCTGCACTTGGCGCCGCACTCACGGCGCGGGACGCGTACTACCCGCCGGTGCCGACGTTCGAGGGCGCTTGCGCCGGCGGCGTGGCCGCGACCAACGCGGCCGGCGCCGCCACGTTCAAGTACGGCGCCACGCGGCGCTGGATCCGCGGGCTGAAGGTCGTGCTGGCCGACGGCTGCCTGCTGGACGTGCGGCGCGGCGACTTCCGCGCGCACCCGGACGGCTTCTTCGAGCTCGACGCCCCGGACGGCGTGCGGCGCATCCCCGTCCCCGGCTATCGCCTGCCCGCGGTGCCGAAGGTGTCGGCCGGGTACTTCGCCGAGCCGGAAATGGACCTGGTCGACCTCTTCGTCGGCTCGGAGGGCACGCTGGGCATCATCACGGAGGTCACGTGCGGCCTCGTGACTCCCCGTCCGGCGGTCGGCCTGGTCTGGCTGACGCTGCCCGCCGAGCCGCAGGCGCTCGCGCTCGTGGCGGCGCTCCGCCGCGAGGCCGAGGCCACATGGCGCGCCGCCGACCCCCGGGGCCTCGACGTGGCGGCCGTCGAGATGCTCGACCGGCGCAGCCTGGAGCTGCTGCGCGCGGACGGTGCGGACCGGACGCACCGCGTCCCGCTGCCGGCCGCCGCGGCCGTGGCGCTGCTGGTGCAGGTCGAGCTCCCGCGCGCGACCCTGCCCGCGGCGGCGGCGGCGTACGAACAGATCGGCACGGCGCTGGAGCCGGCCGCGCCCGACACGCCGCTGGTGCGCCTGTGCCGGCTGCTGGCGCAGGCCGGTGCGCTCGACCGCGCGGAGATCGCGCTCCCGGGCGACCCGCGCCGGCAGGCACAGCTGCTCGCCCTGCGCGAGGCCGTGCCCGAGGCCGTGAACCGGCGTGTGGGCGCGGCACAGCGCACGGTGGACGCCGGCATCGCCAAGACCGCGGCCGACATGGTCGTGCCGTTCCCGCGCTTCGCCGACAGCCTCCGGATTTTCCGGGACGCCTTCGAGCGGCGGGGTCTCGACTACGCCATCTGGGGGCACGTCTCGGACGCGAACGTACACCCCAACGTGATCCCGCGCAGCCTGCCGGACGTGGAAGCCGGCCGGCAAGCCATCCTGGCGTGCGGGCGGGAGATCATCCGGCTGGGCGGCTGCCCGCTGGCGGAACACGGCGTGGGGCGCAACCCGGTCAAGCAGACGCTGCTGCGCGAGCTGTACGGCAGCGCCGGCATCGAGCAGATGCGGCGCGTCAAGGCTGCGCTGGATCCCGAGGGCAAGCTCGCGCCGGGCGTCGTGTTCCCGGCGGCGCCCGGCGCCTGAGCGGGGGCTGTAATCACGGGCCGCGGCGGCGGCTGGGCGGTGCTATGGCCGGTGCCGTTCGTCGCGTCCGTTGGAAGGCGGTGGCGGGTGCCGGTTCACGACCAGGCAGCCGGCCATCCGGTCGTGGAGGCCCTGCCGCCTGGCGGTGAACGCCGCCATGACGAAACCGCCGAGCAGCGGCAGCGCGGAGACGAACTTGCCGAAGTAGCGCCAGGTCGCCTTCTCGAAGCCGATCCGGTCACCGGCCAGGTCGGTGACCTCGATCCGCAGGGCCAGCTTGCCCAGCGTCGCCTGCAGCGGCGACGACTCCAGCAGCGCGAAGTACATCCAGCCGACGAAGAGTGCCAGCAACTGGGCGGCACCCTCGAAGACGGCGGTGAGGGCCACCGGGTCGGGCTCTTCACCCTCGGCGATGACCACGAGCATCATGAGGACGAGGACCGGACCACCGCAGAGGACGCTCGCAATCGCGGCCAAGATGCCGTCGATGCAGGCGGCCGCGACACGTTTCCAAAAGGCCGCGTAGCAGCCCGTGGCAGAATCCCGCGTCGCATCGAGACGGGCGAGGCGCTGGGCTGACGAGGCGTGGCGAGGGAGCATGTCGGCCATATTCGACCGAGGAACAACGCCGTCGGACCGGATGCAGCGCCCGTCGAACGCAGCGGGGGCTTTGCCACCGGCTGGCAGGCCGCCAGTGCCGGCTGCCGCACGCCGCGTGCGGCGAGAAGACCGCCTACTGCGACAGGGCGAGTTCCTCGGCGAGCCAGGCGTCGAACTCCGCCTGCGTCTGAACCGTGACCTCTGCGCGCATCCGGTAGTGGCCGAGTCCGCACAGCTGCGAGCAGTTGATCTGGTAGTCACCCGCGCGGGTCGGGATGAACCACATGGGGATTTCCATGCCGGGAATGACATCCTGCTTGACCCGCATCTCGGCGATGCCAAGGCTGTGGATGACGTCCTGCGTCGACAGGTAGACGATGACCGGCTTGTCGACGGGCAGGTTCATGCGGTTGATGGAAACGACGTCGTCGGCCGCGGCCGGGTCGCTGCGGTCTAGCCCGACCACGTTGGTCGGCGTGATGTGGCTGAGGTCGCGCCGCCCGAAGCGCCCGTCGGCGCCGGGGTAGTGTGCGTGCCACTCGAACTGCCTCGCGATCATGTGGACGACCGTCGATTCCTCCTCGGGCGGGAACTCGTTGACCCGGTTTGCCCAGGCGGGAATGGCGAAGCCGATCAGCAGGACCGCCTCGATGACGGCCACGGCGATCTCGAGGTAGCTGGAGGTGTGGCTGGTGACGCCGGTGTGGTCGGCCCTGGGGTTCGCCGCGGCGCGGAACCGGATCAGCACCCAGACGAAGTAGATCCCCCACCCGATGAACAGGATGAACATCAGGTAGTGGATCAGGATGATCATGTCGTCGATCTCGCCGGCGTGCGCCGATGCCTGCACCGGCAGTCCCAGGAACTCACCCATCGAACCGCTCTCCCTCCGGCTGACCCAACGCCTGCCGCGAACGCTTTATCAAGTGAAAGATGAAGCCCACGAAGCCGGTCAGCACGCCGCCGGTCACGCCCAGCAGCATGAACACGGCCCAGTTCATCCCCTGCGCCAGCTGCGAGTCCGGATCGCCGCCGAAGCAGATCGGGCAGGCGAGCGCCTCGCCGGACGCCAGAACGAGGCCGGCCGGAACCAGCAGCACCAAACGCGCGATCTTGTCTGTCATGGCCGTGCTACTCCATGCCGATCCTGCGGGTCCTCCGGACGAACGCGACCAGGTACGCGCTCATGCCCAGCCCCGCGGCCAGCGAACCCGCCGCGAACGCAAGATGCCCGGCCGTGCCCCGGTCGGAGGCGTACATGGCCAGGCCCCACAGCGCCACCATTGCGGTCAGGACGATCGACGCCGTGATGAAGACGAGGTGGACCGCGCGCAGCGAGGTCATCAGTGCTGCGCCTCCGCGGCGGCGTTCGGCATCGTCTGGTGCACCCCGTAGGTGTCCGTGTGCCCCAGAATCGGGATGAGGATCAGGACGATGAAGAAGAAGACCGTCAGCAGCAGCGCCCAGTAGATGGTCGGGCGCTCCCCGATCAAGTGCATGAAGTAGCTGGCCACCAGCGACCCCTTCGTCGTGGCGATGACCAGCGCCACGAAGATCGCGAGCGGCACGGTGAACTCGATGAACGACACCGCCACCGTGAGCACGGTGAGCACGAGCAGGGCACCGCCGATCTTCCAGTACAACTTGATATGGTCCTTGACTTCCTGTGGGCTCTCGCTCATCGTGCGCGTCTCCTGAAAACTCGGGGTGCTACAAGAGGTACAGCACCGGAAACAGGAATATCCATACCAGGTCCACGAAGTGCCAGTACAGGCCGGCCGCTTCGATGCGATTGATGAACTGCTCGCGGTTGGTCTTCCACAGCGCAATGCCGGGGCCGAGGAAGTAGCCGTTGACGATGACGCCGGCCACGATGTGCAGGGCATGCAGGCCGGTCATCGTGAAGTAGATGGCCAGATACGTGCTCACTGCGGGGACGTCGCCGTGCGAGAACTTGTCGTAGTACTCGTACGATTTCACGGCCAGGAACAGCAGCGACAGGCCGACGGTCATGCCCATGTAGCGCTTGTACGTGTCGAGATCGCCGAGTTTGAGCGCGGCGTAGCACAACACCATCGTGACGCTCGACAGGATGAGCACGACGGTGTTGAACGTCCCGATGGGAACGCTGAGGATGTCGGCGCCGAACGGCCAGTCGACGGCGTTGATGCGCAGCAGGATGTAGGTGGAGAACAGCCCGCCGAACAGCATCACTTCAGATGCCAGGAACAGCCAGATCCCCAGCTTGACGTTGGTCAGCCCCGTATCGGGCCGCTCCTGCACTACATACGGTATATCCATCGCCTTGTCACACCTTGGCAGGCGCGGCCTGCGTTCCGCCGGCGTCGCCCTGCATCACGAAGTCGGTAGCCGCGCCCGGCAAGCTGTAGTCGTACGGCCCGCGGTACACGCGCGGAGGCGTCACGAAGTTGCCGTGCGGCGGCGGTGACGGCGCCGTCCACTCGAGCGTCGTCGCCTGCCACGGGTTGGCGCCCACCTGCTCGCCCTTCTTGATGCTCCAGAAGAAGTTGAAGATGAAGGGAAGCTGGAACAGTGCGAGCCCCCAGGCGCCCCACGAGATCACCTCGTTCCAGACGAGCACGTCCTGGTTCATCGTGTACTCGAGCCCGCCGTCAGCCATGCGCCGGTTCATCCCGGAAAGGCCCTGGATCAGCATCGGGAAGAAGACGATGTTGATCATGACGAGCGAGCCCCAGAAGTGGATCCGCCCGAGCAGGTCGTTCATCTTCCGCCCGGTCGCCTTGGGGAACCAGTAGTAGACGCCGCCGAGCAGCGCCAGCACCGTGCCGGGGGCCACCACGTAGTGGAAGTGCCCGATGACGTAGTAAGTGTCGTGCAGGTGGATGTCGGGGGCCGCCAGGCCGAGCGGCAGGCCGGTCAGGCCGCCGATGGCGAACATCGGCAGGAACGCCAGCGCGAACAACATCGGCACCGTGTAACGAATCGAGCCGCCGTAGAGCGACAGCAGGAACGCCGACAGGATGACGACCGACGGGATCGAGATGATCATCGTCGTCGTCTGGAAGAACGAGCTCATCGTGGTGCCCATGCCGGTCATGAACATGTGGTGCGCCCAGACGACGAACGACATGAACCCGAGGAAAATGACCGACGCCACGAGCACACGGTAGCCCCAAATAGGCTTGCGCGTGTTGTTGGCGAGGATTTCCGCCACGATGCCCATCGCCGGCAGAATCAGGACGTACACCTCCGGGTGCGCGAGGAACCAGAACAGGTGCTGCCACAGCAGCGGGCTGCCGCCGCCGCTGATCTCGAGGGGGGCGTCGCCGACCACGAGGCCGCTCGGCATGAAGAAGCTGGTGCCGGCCACGCGGTCCATCAGCTGCAGGACGCCGGCTGCCTCGAGCGGCGGGAACGCGAGCAGCAGCAGGAACGACGTCACGAGCTGCGCCCACACGAAGAACGGCAACCGGAAGAAGCTCAGCCCCGGTGCCCGGAGCTGCACCGTCGTGACGATGAAGTTGACCGAGCCGAGCAGCGACGACGTGATCAGGAAGATCATCCCGACCAGCCACATCGTCTGCCCGGTCGTGGCGATGACCGACAGCGGCGCATACGAGGTCCAGCCCGAGTTGGCCGCGCCGCCCGGCACGAAGAAGCTGGCGAGCATCACGATGCCGCCGGCGAAGAACGACCAGTAGCTCGCCATGTTGAGCTTGGGAAAAGCCATGTCCGGCGCGCCGATCTGCAGCGGCAGCACGTAGTTGCCGAAGCCGCCGACCGCCAGCGGCACGACACCCAGGAAGACCATGATCGTCCCGTGCATGGCGCCGAGCTGGTTGTAGAACTCCGGCAGCATGATGCCACCGGGCGCGCGCGAATCGCCCAGCAGGCCCCCGATGATCGGGATCGGCTGGAACGGATAGGCGAGCTGCCAGCGCATCACCATCATCAGGCCAAAGCCGAACAGCAGGAACAGCAACCCGGTGACGGCGTACTGGATGCCGATGACCTTGTGGTCCACCGAGAAGACGTAGGTCCGCAGGAAGCCCTGGTCCTCGTGGCCGTGCGCGTGGCCGTGCTCGGCGTGGGCAGCCTGCTCCGTCGTCGTCACGTCAGCCAACTCGTGACCCCTTTCTCAGGCACAGCAGAATTCGTCGGATCTCAAACCGTCGGAGCCGTGCCGCACGCAACAATCCGCGCCCGGGCCGCTCCGGCCGGGGAGATTCTATCCGGCGGCCGGGCGGCGCGCAACCGGCCGCCCCGTTAGACCGCCGCCGCCTCGCGCAGCGCCCGGCGGGCCGTGCGTGTGACCAGCACCGTCACCGCGATGGTGGCCGCCAAGCCGAGCACGACCACCGTATAGTAGGCTGGCCCGCGCTCCGGCCCGCCGCCGCCGGCCAACCGGACGAGGTCGCCCACGACCACGCCCGACCAGGTGTAGAGGAGCGAGCCGGGCAGCATGCCGATGGACGCGAGCACGTAGTCGGCGAAGCGCACCCTGGTCAGGCCGAGGGAGTAGTTCAGCAGGTTGAAGGGAAACACCGGCGACAGCCGTAGCAGCACGACGATTCTCCACCCCTCGCGCCCGATCGCCCGATCCACCGCCGCAAACCGGGCGTTACCCGCGAGGCGCTGCTCGATGGCGTCGCGGGCCACGTAGCGGGCCAGCAGGAAGGCGAGCGACGCACCGAGGGTCGCGCCCGTCATCACGTAGGCGACCCCCGGGCCGAGCCCGAACGTCGCCCCGGCGGCAATCGTCATGACCGCGCCCGGAATGAACACCACGGTTGCCGCGGCGTAGCCGCCGATGAAGGCCAGCGGCGCGAGCGCGCCGAGGCCGTCGACCCACATCACGAAACGGTCGAGAAAGAGCCCGAACTGGCGTCCCAGCGCGACGAGTGCGACCAGGGCGACGACGCCGACGAGAAGGCGACGGAGGTTCGCGCGTTGCCGCTGGTCGGAGGGTACATCCACGTCTCCATCCAGCGTAGCAGAGCACGGCCGGCGTGTGCGACCGCGCCCCGACGCTCGTATCGTGGCCAACGGCCAGGGGTCTCCTTCCGGCGGTCCGGGCGCCGGCCGCAACGCGCCGTTCCGGAGCCGGGGTCCCGCACTCCGAGGCAGGAATCAGACCGGATGCCCGCCATTGTCGACTGTGTCGACGTTTGTCATGATAAATGACGACCATGTCGTCAGTATTGGCGCCTTCCCTCGAGCGCGTGCTGAATCTCCCAGCGCTGCTGGCGCGCAAGTCGCACTTCCTGTTCGGTCCGCGGCAAACGGGTAAGACGACGCTGATCCGGCACGCGCTGCCGCACGCGCGCGTCTACGACCTCCTGGACAATGCAGTCTTCCTCGACCTAAGCCAGCGCCCGGGCCGGTTGCTCGAGGAGCTCACGCCCGGTGTCGAGGTGATCGCCATCGATGAGATTCAACGGCTACCGCTATTGCTGAACGAGGTCCAACGCATCATTGAAACCCACGGCGTGCGCTTTCTGCTCACCGGCTCGAGCGCGCGCAAGCTGCGCCGGGGAGGCGTGAACCTGCTGGGAGGTCGTGCGCGAACGAAGGTGCTGCATCCGCTCACGTGGCTGGAGCTGGGCAAGCACTTCGATCTGCCGCGCGCGGTCTCGCGAGGCACGATCCCGTCGATCTACTTCTCCGACGAACCGGAGGCCGACCTGCGAGCCTACGCAGGCACGTATCTGCAGGAGGAAATCGTTGCGGAGGGGGCGACGCGGAACATCCCCGCCTTCAGCCGCTTCCTCAACGTCGCGGGGTTGGCCAACGCCACGATCGTCAACTTCACCAACGTGGCCAACGATGCCCAAACGCCGCGGTCGACCGTCTACGAGTACTACGGCATCCTGCGCGACACGCTCGTTCTCTTCGAAGTGCCTGCGTGGCGGCGTTCCGTCAAGCGCAAGCCGCTTGCATCATCCAAGTACTACTTCTTCGATGCCGGTGTGGCAGCGACGCTGCAGGGACGCCGACCACGCCCCGGCACGCCGGAATTCGGTCAGGCGTTCGAGACGTGGCTTCTGCACGAGCTGAAGAGCTGGATCGACTACCGGTCCGATGAGGATCTGCGCTACTGGCGATCGACTTCCGGCTTCGAAGTCGATTTCATCCTGGGCGACCATACGGCCGTCGAGGTCAAGTGCAAGGAGAACGTTTCGCCGGGCGACCTGAAGGGGCTGCGCGCACTTGCAGAAGAAGAGCGGCTCCGCCGGTACCTCTGCGTCTGCCTGGAGCCGCGCCGCCGCCAGGTCGGCGGCGTGGACGTGCTGCCGTACGCGGAGTTCCTCGGCGCGCTGTGGAACGGAGAGTACACGTAGCCGCCCCACCGGCGCAGCGCCGATGTCGGCGCGCGCGACCGCGACGCGGTAGTCTGGGCTCCGAGGTCGGAAGCCGATGCCGCATGCCGTCGCCATTGGCTGCGGCGTACCTTCCGGGAGCGGCGATTCCTGCGCTTCAAGGAAGGGCTCGGATAGCAGCGTCACCGGGCGCCGACCCGCCCGCCGGCGGCTATACTCGCGGCGTGACCCGCACCTACGTCGCCGTGCTCGCCGTCCAGGCTGCCGTGCTCGTGGCGCTGTGGCTCCTCTCGCGCTACTTCGCGGCATGACGACGGCGCGCTGTTGCGGCTGACGGCAAGTTCGGAGCCGTAACTCGCTGTGAGACCCGCGGCGACTGTCCGTATGGGAACCTGTCGACCGCGCCCCGGCTGACGCCCGGAGATGTACCCTGCAGGCAATGCATCCCATCGACTGGACGATCATCGGCGCCTATCTGGCCTGGGTGCTGTACGACGGCGTGAAGCGTGCCAAGGGCACCGGCAAGGTCGAGGGCTACTTCCTGGCTTCGCGCTCGCTGCCCTGGTGGGCCGTCGGGCTGTCGGTGATGGCGACCCAGATGAGCGCCATCACGCTGGTCGGGACGACGGGCCAGGGCTACGACGACGGCCTGCGCTTCGTGCAGTTCTACTTCGGCCTGCCGCTGGCGATGATAATCCTGTCGCTGACGCTGGTCCCCTTCTTCCACCGGGCGCGCGTCTTCACCGCCTACGAGTACCTGGAACGGCGCTTCGACGCCCGCACGCGGGCGCTGGCGAGCCTCCTCTTCCTGATGTCGCGCGGCCTGAGCGCCGGTGTGATCATCGCGGCGCCGGCGGTCATCCTCGCCATCGTGCTGGGCTGGAGCCTGCCGCTCACCGTGCTGGCAATCGGCGTGCCCACGACGGTCTACACGATGTTGGGCGGCGTGCAGGCGGTGACCTGGGCCGACGTCAAGCAGATGGTCGTCATCATGGTGGGCGTCACGGCCGCGGTGGCCGCACTGATCGCCGGGCTGCCGGACGACATGGGCCTGGAGCCCGTGCTGCACGTCGCCGGTGCCACCGGGCGGCTGCAGGCGATCGACTTCACGTTCGACCTGACCGAGACGTACACGTTTTGGTCCGGGCTGCTCGGCGGGTTGTTCCTGATGCTCGGCTACTTCGGCTGCGACCAGAGCCAGGTGCAGCGCTATCTGACCGCGAAGTCGGTGGACGCCGGACGGCAGTCGCTCCTGATGAGCGCGTTCGCCAAGATCCCGCTGCAGGTGCTCATCCTGACGATGGGTGTCTTGGTCTTCTGTTTTTACCTGTTCTCCGAGCCGCCGCTGCTGTTCAACCAGGCGCATCGCGGAGCCGTTGAGGCGAGTGGACGCGCAGGCGAATACCGGGCTCTCGAGGACGAGTTCCGGGCCGTCCACGCGGCGCGGCGCAGCGATGCGGCGGCCATGGTGGGCGCGCGGGAGGCGGGCGACGCAGCGCGGGTGGAGGCCGCGACCGCCGCGTTCGAGGCCAGCGACCGCCGCGTGGGCGAGATCCGCACGCGCGCCCGGCGCCTGGTGCGCGACGTGACCGGTGATGCCGCCTACAGCGACGTCAACTACGTCTTCCCGACGTTCATCACGACGCAATTGCCGATCGGCCTCGTCGGCCTGCTGATCGCCGCCATCTTTGCGGCGGCCATGTCGAGCATCGCCGCAGAGTTGAACGCGCTGTCGGCCGCCACGGTCATCGACTTCTACCGGCGCCGGGTGCGTCCGGAGGCTTCCGACGCGCACTACCTCCGCGCCTCGAAGGTCGCCACCGCGTTCTGGGGGCTGTTCGCCTCGGTGACGGCCCTGTACGCGGCCAACCTAGGCTCGCTGATCGAGGTGGTCAACCGCTTCGGCTCGTTCTTCTACGGCTCGCTGCTCGGGGTGTTCGTCCTGGCCGTCGGCATGCCGCGGGCGACGGCGGCCGGGGCGTTCTGGGGCCTCATCGGCGGCATGGCGTCGGTGGCCGCCGTGGCCACGTTCACGGACGTCTCGTTCATGTGGCACAACCTGGTGGGCGTCGCGGCCGTCGCGCTCATCGGCGGCCTCAGCACGCTGCGGCGTTCCGCCACCCGGCCCCCCGCGGGCGGCTTGCGCCGGCGGCCTGCAGTTGAGTAGGATCGAACCGATATCCGACCATTCCGGTCGGCAATGGACCGTCGAAGTCGAACGCGGCCCGGGTCCGGCAACGCGGCCGGGAGACCGCGCCGACCGGGAGCAGCCGTCATGGCGACCGAGACCGAGAACATCGAGCAACTGACGAACCAGGACTACAAGTACGGGTTCGTCACCCGCATCGAAGAAGACAGGATTCCGGCCGGGTTGAACGAGGACGTCATCCGGCTGATCTCGGCGAAGAAGCAGGAGCCGGACTGGCTGTTGGACTGGCGGCTGCAGGCGTTCCGGTTCTGGGAGACGATGACGCCGCCCGAATGGCATAACGTCTCGTTTCCGCCGGTCGACTTCCAGGACATCATCTACTACTCCGCTCCCCGGCAGAAGCCGAAGCTCGACAGCCTCGACGACCTCGATCCCGAGATCAAGGCGACGTTCGACAAGCTGGGCATCCCGCTCGAGGAACAGAAGGTCATGGCCGGGGTGGCCGTCGACGCCGTGTTCGACAGCGTCTCGGTCGGCACCACCTTCAAGGACAAGCTGGCGGAGCTCGGCATCATCTTCTGCTCGTTCTCCGAGGCCGTGCAGGACCATCCGGACCTGGTCCGGCGCTACCTGGGCTCGGTCGTGCCTGCGTCGGACAACTTCTACGCCGCGCTCAACTCGGCGGTGTTCAGCGACGGATCGTTCGCCTACATCCCGAAGGGCGTGCGCTGCCCGATGGAGCTGTCGACGTACTTCCGGATCAACGCCGCGCAGACCGGCCAGTTCGAGCGCACGCTGCTCGTTGCCGACGAGGGGGCCTCGGTCAGCTATCTGGAAGGCTGCACGGCGCCGCAACGCGACGAGAACCAGCTCCATGCCGCGGTGGTCGAGCTCGTGGCCCTCGACGACGCGACCATCAAGTACTCGACGGTGCAGAACTGGTACCCCGGCGACAAGGACGGCAACGGCGGCATCTACAATTTCGTCACCAAGCGGGGCAAGGCGTCGACCAACGCCAAGATCACCTGGACGCAGGTGGAAACCGGTTCGGCCATCACCTGGAAGTACCCGAGCTGCATCCTGCAGGGCGACAACGCGGTCGGTGAGTTCTACTCGGTCGCCGTGACCAACAACCGCCAACAGGCCGACACCGGCACGAAGATGATCCACCTCGGCCGGAACACGAAGAGCACCATCGTGTCGAAGGGCATCTCGGCCGGCCGCGGCCAGAACACGTACCGCGGGCTGGTGCGCATCGGCAAGAACGCGCGCGGCGCGCGCAACTTCTCACAGTGCGACTCGCTGCTCATCGGCGACAAGTGCGGTGCCCACACGTTCCCGTATCTGGAGGTCCGCAACACCTCGTCACGGGTCGAGCACGAAGCGTCGACGGCGAAGATCGACGAGGACCAGATCTTCTACTGCCGCCAGCGCGGACTGAGCACCGAGGACGCCATCAACATGATCGTCAACGGCTTCTGCAAGGACGTATTCCGGGAGCTGCCCATGGAGTTCGCGGTCGAGGCCCAGAAGCTGCTCGGGATAAGCCTGGAAGGAAGCGTAGGCTGAGAATCGATGCTGGAAGTCACGAATCTGCATGCCCGCGTCGGTGAACGCGAGATCCTCCAGGGTGTGGATCTGTCGGTCAAGGCCGGCGAGGTGCACGCCATCATGGGGCCGAACGGCTCCGGCAAGAGCACGCTGGCAGGTGTGCTGGCCGGCCGTGAGGAGTACGAGGTCACCGCCGGCTCGGCGACCTACCGCGGGCGGGATCTGCTCGACATGGAGCCGGAGGAGCGGGCGCGCGAGGGCGTCTTCCTCGCGTTCCAGTACCCCGTGGAGATCCCCGGCGTAAACAACGCCTACCTGCTCAAGGCCGCACTCAACGAGGTGCGCAAGCACCGCGGCGACGGGGAGCTCGACGCGCTGGACTTCATGGCGTTCGTCGAGGAGCGCATGGCGCTGCTCGACATCGACGCGCAGATGCTCAAGCGGCCGGTCAACGAGGGGTTCTCGGGCGGCGAGAAGAAGCGCAACGAGATTTTCCAGATGGCGGTGCTCGAGCCCACGCTGGCGCTGATGGACGAGACCGACTCGGGCCTCGACATCGACGCGCTCAAGATCGTGTCGCGTGGCGTCAACGCGCTGCGCGGCCCCGACCGCGCGTTCGTGCTGGTCACCCACTACCAGCGGTTGCTCAACTACATCGTGCCCGACTTCGTGCACGTGCTCTCGGGCGGCCGCATCGTGCGGTCGGGAGGCAAGGAGCTGGCGCTGGAACTCGAGGAAAAGGGCTACGGCTGGATCGACGGCGCACCCGCCGGAGTCGGAGCGTAACGCCATGCCGCTGGCGGACGTCACCCCCCTGGACGCCCTGTCAGATGCCTACGAGGCCGTGCGGCGCACAACGTCGTCTGGCGGCGTGCTGGCCGACCTGCGGCGACGTGCGTTCGAGCGCTTCTGCGCGCTCGGCATCCCGACCACGCGGCTGGAGCGCTGGCGGTTCACGAACGTGGCGCCGATCGGGGGCACCGCGTTCGCCCTCGCCCCACCGGCCGACCCGGAGGCGGCCAGGGTGGACGCCGCGCCCCACGCGCTGGCCGGCCCCGGCGCCCGGCTGACCTTCATCAATGGTCGCTACGTGGCCGCTGCGTCGAGGCTGGCGGGCCTGCCGGACGGCGTCACAGTGGGCAGCCTGGCAGCCGCGCTGGAGTCGGAGGCCGCGGGCATGCGCACGGCCGTCGACGCGCATCTCGCGACGGAAGCCGACATCGACGACGAGGCGTTTACCGCGCTCAACACGGCACTACTCCAGGACGGCGCCGTGGTGCAGGTACCGGCCGACACGGTGGTGGAGCAGCCCATCCAGTTGCTGTTCGTGACGACACCGCCAGCCGGTGGGGCCCCGGTCATGACCCACCCGCGCGTGCTGCTCGTGGCCGGCGAGAACTCCCAGGTGCGGCTGGTCGAGAGCTACGGCGGCGGCGGCGAGTCGCCCTATCTGACCAACGCCGTCACCGAGGTGGTGGCAGGACCGGCCGCCGTGGTGGACCACTACAAGCTGGTCCGCGAGAGCCTCGCCGGGTACCACATCGGGGCGATGCACCTGCGGCTGGCGCGCTCGGCGACGTTCTCGTCCCACGCGGTGACGCTCGGCGGAGCCATCGTCCGCAACGACGTGCAGGCGACGCTGGCCGGCTCAGGGAGCGACTGCACACTCAACGGCCTGTACCTGGCCGCCGGCCGACGGCTCATCGACAACCACACGACCATCCGCCACGCCAGCCCGCACTGCTCCAGCCACGAGCTGTACAAGGGCATCCTCGACGACGCGGCGCGCGCCGTCTTCAACGGCAAGATCGTGGTCGCCATCGACGCCCAGAAGACCGACGCCCGGCAGACCAACAAGGCGTTGCTGCTGTCAGAGGACGCGCAGATCAACACCAAGCCGGAGCTCGAGATCTTCGCCGACGACGTCAAGTGCACCCACGGCGCGACGGTCGGCCAGCTCGACGACGACGCGCTGTTCTATCTCCGCGCGCGCGGGCTGGACCTCGAGCAGGCGCGCAGCGTGCTGATTCACGCGTTCGCCAGCGACCTGCTGAACCGCATCGCGGTCGACTCGATCCGCGCGCAGCTCGACGACCTGCTGCTGCGGCAGCTCCCGGGCGCGGGCGGCGGCTCCTTCGAGGTGGGCGGGAATGGCGTCGACTAGCAGTCCGGCAAAAGCCGCTGCTCCTCTCCCGGCCCTGGACGTCGGGCGGATCCGGGCCGACTTCCCGATCCTGCAACGCACGGTGCGCGGCCGGCCGCTGGTCTACCTCGACAGCGCCGCCACGACCCAGAAGCCGCGCGCGGTGCTCGACGCGCTAGCGCGCTACTACGCTGACGGCAACGCCAACATCCACCGCGGCGTGTATGTCCTCAGCGAGGAGGCGACCGCAGCCTACGACGCCGCGCGCGAGAAGGTGCGGCGCTTCCTGAACGCGGCAGCCACGCGGGAGATCGTATTCACCCGCAGTTCCACCGAGAGCATCAACCTCGTGGCGCAGAGCTTCGGGCGCCGAAACGTGGGGCCGGGCGACGAGGTCGTGATCACCCACATGGAGCACCACTCCAACATCGTGCCGTGGCAGCTCCTGTGCGAGCAGGTGGGTGCCCGGCTGCGGGTGGCGCCCATCGACGACACCGGAACGCTGCAGCTCGACGAGCTCGAGCGGCTCATCGGACCGCGGACGCGGCTGGTGTCGGTGGTGCACCTGTCGAACTCCCTCGGCACCATCAACCCGGTGCGGGACATCGTCGCGATGGCGCATCGCCTGGGTGTCCCGGTGCTCATCGACGGGTCGCAGGCCGTCTACCACATGCCCGTCGACGTGCAGGCGCTCGACTGCGACTTCTACGTCTGCACGGGCCACAAGCTGTACGGTCCTACGGGCATCGGCGTACTCTACGGCCGCGAGGCGCTGCTCGATCAAATGCCGCCGTACCAGGGCGGCGGCGACATGATCCGCTCGGTGACGTTCGAGAAGACGACCTACGCCGACCTGCCGCACAAGTTCGAGGCCGGCACGCCGCACATCGCCGGCGCGATAGGCCTCGGCGCGGCGGTGGACTACGTGCAAAGCATCGGCTTCGATGCCGTCGCGCCGCACGAGGCCGACCTGCTGGCCTATGGGACGGCGGCGCTGGCGGACGTCAAGGGCGTGCGGTTGATCGGAACCGCGGCCGACAAGGCCAGCATCCTGGCCTTCGTCATGAAGGGGGCGCACCCCCACGACGTCGGCACCATCGTCGACACCGAGGGAGTCGCGATCCGCACGGGGCACCACTGCACGCAGCCGATCATGGATCGCTTCGGCGTGCCGGCCACGGCGCGCGCGTCGGTCGCCATGTACAACACGCGTGAAGAGATCGACGTCCTGGTGCACGCGCTGCAGCGCGTGCGGGAGATGTTTCCGGCATGAGCGACCTGCGCGACCTCTACCAGGAGGTCATCCTCGACCACAACAAGCACCCCCGCAACTTCGGGGAGATCGAGGGTGCCGACCGGCACGCCGACGGCCACAATCCGCTGTGCGGCGACCGGCTGGCCGTGTACCTGAACCTGGACGGCGACCGCATCACCGACGTGACCTTCCTGGGGTCGGGCTGCGCCATCTCCAAGGCCTCGGCCTCGCTCATGACCGACGCCATCAAGGGCCGGACCGTGACCGAGGCCCGCGAGCTGTTCGCTCGCTTCCACGCGATGATCACGGACGCCGCCGAGGCGCCGGCGCCCGCCGGTGTGGGCAAGCTGGCGGTGTTCGCCGGCGTGCGCGACTACCCGACGCGCGTCAAGTGCGCCAGCCTCGCCTGGCACACGTTGCGCGCCGCGTGCGACGACCGCCACGAACCGGTCTCCACCGAATGACGAGAGGGACGCATGGGCATCCTCGACCTGAACGACGTGCCGCCGCCGAAGACGCCGGCCGGATCTACCGGCGGCACCGAAACGGCCGCACCGGAAGCCACCTCGCCCTTCGACACGAGCGCGCTGACGGCGCCGCCGCCCGAAGCCGCCGCGGCGGCCGACGCAAAGCCGGTCAAGGCCGACCCGCTCAAGACGCTGGAGCTGACGCCCAAGATCGTCGAACAGCTCTCCACCGTCTACGATCCGGAGATCCCCGTCAACATCTATGAGCTGGGGCTGATCTACGACATCGCCGTCGAGGCCGACGGGCTCGCCGTCATCAGCATGACCCTCACCGCCCCCGGCTGCCCCGCGGCCGTGACACTGCCCGCCGAGGTGCAGGGCAAGGTGAAGTCGATTGCCGGCGTCAGCGACGCGCGCGTCGACCTCGTGTGGGAACCGCCCTGGACGAAGGACCGGATGACGGAAGCCGCGAAACTGCAGCTCGGCATCTTCGACTGAGCCCGGCTCGGCCGGGACATCCATAGTTGACCTCGACGTGGACGGCCGGATAGCGCCGCCGCCGGTTTGCGCTGGCGCTAATCGCATTCGGCCGGGCTACGCGCAGCTCCCCAAGGCTCAGGAGAGGGGCGAGCGGGCGGCCTGGCCGCGCCGGTTCGCCGCCTCCGCCAGGCGGAGAGATCGCCCGCGTGACGTTACGGTGGTGTTACAATGGGCGGCCGCGGAGCGGAACAGCGGGGATCCGGTCCTTCCGCGCCGCTCTTTCGTCGTGGGTGCTCGTCCTCCGTCCCCTTGGGAATTCCGGAACCGGCCGGCTTCCAGCGCGTAACTGTTCTGTCGTGTGAGCTGGTGGCCCGGTCTCGCGGGCACCTGTTGTTTGGTTCGTTCAGGAGGTGGATATGAACCGGAGTTCTGTAGTGCTTGCGCACCTGGCTGTCGCGGTGGGCATGCTGTTGCTGCCGGCGGCGGCCGTTGCCCAGACGGGCGCCATCGCCGGGAGCGTGACGGACGAAACGGGCGGCGTGCTGCCCGGCGTGACAGTCGAGGCGACCAGCCCGGCGTTGATCGAGGGCGTGCGCTCGACGGTCACCAACGGGGCCGGACTGTACACGATCGAGGCGCTGCGGCCCGGCACGTACACCGTCAGGTTCACGCTGCCCGGATTCAGCACCTTCGTGCGCGAGGGCATCGAGCTGTCTTCCGACTTCACGGCGAACGTGGACGGGACGATGACCGTCGGCTCGATCGAGGAGACGGTCACTGTTTCGGGCGCCAGCCCGGTGATCGACGTCCAGAACGTCGTGAGCCAGCAGAACCTCTCCCGCGAGGAGATCGACACGCTGCCGACGTCGAAGACCTACTTCGGCTTGGCGGCCCTGACGCCCGGCATGACCCAGCTCATCTCGGGTGGCGGCCACGACGTCGGCGGTACGGCCGGCGACGTCTGGGGTTACGTCCAGTTCCACGGCAGCAGCGAAGCCGACGGCATCGTGATGTGGGACGGCATGACCATCAACAACAACATCGGCCTCGGCGGCGGCTCGTCGAAGCAGTTCTTCCTGAACCAGGCCGCGGTCGAGGAGATGGTCATTTCCACGAGCGACATGAACGCCGAGTATCCCTACGGCGGCGTCGCGACGAACGCCATCCCGAAGGAGGGAGCGAACACGTTCAGCTACTACGTGAACGTGAGCGGCACGAACGGCGCGTTGCAGCAGAACAACGTTGACGCGGATCTCGAGCCGCGCCTGGCGCAGCCGGGTTTCGCCACGCAGGGCACGCGGAAGGAGAGGATCGGGGTCGACAAGATCTGGGACTACGGTGTCGGCTTCGGCGGACCCCTGGTGCGCGACCGGGTGTGGTTCTACACGGCACACCGCTGGTGGGGTTCGCAGAACGAGCAGTACCGCAGTTTCGGGAACGTCGCCGGCGGCTACGCTTCCGATCCGGGTGCGGTGGGATACGGTCCGTTGTATCGCGCCGACCTCACCAATCCGTCGGTGCTCGACATCTGGAACCGCGACAACTCCATCCGCTTCACCATCCAGGCGAGCGAGCGGAACAAGTTCACCGTGTCGCAGGCGCTTCAGGACAACTGCGCCTGCAACTACTGGACACAGTGGGGGCTTTCCGACCCGGCGGCAGCGATCAACTACACGTACGGGCCGATCAACCTGACGCAGGTGAGCTGGACGATGCCGGCGAGCAACCGCCTGCTGTTCGAGGCGGGCGTATCACTGCTCAAGAACAACACGGCGCCCGAGTTCCCCGATGTCGTGCGGCAGGACCAGCACGCCCTGGCGGCGACCGGCATGACGATGGCGCAGTTCATGGCAGTCGACCTGGGGACCGCGCTGCAGCACGTCGACGTCGGTCACCACAGCTATGTGCCGTTCTTCAACTGGCGCTCCTACGCCAGCGCGATCCCCGGGCGTGAGGACTGCGGTCCGTGCCTTGGTGGCACCGGCCACGACATGCCTACGCAGGTGTTTCGCGCGTCGATGGCGTACGTGAGCGGCTCGCACAACTTCAAGGTGGGTGTCAACGGTCGGTGGGCCGCCGAGGAGCACGCGCAGTCGCGACTGGCCAGCAACGCGTGGCCCATCCGGCTGCTGTTCTTCGGCCTCAACCCGGCGACGGGGATGCCCGTTCCCAATCCGCAGGCGGGGAACGCGATCGGCTTCATTTCCCAGTACGCGACGCCCAAGGCGTCGTTCCAGGAGTCGTTCGACCTCGGGTTCTATGCCCAGGACCAGTGGACCATCGATCGGTTGACGCTCAACCTCGGTGTCCGCTACGACCACATCAACGGTTGGGTTCCGGCGCAGACGGCGCCGCAGGGGCGCTGGACGGCACGCAATCCGGACGGCACGCCGCTCAGCACCGACCGCATCGACGGCCTGCCGAACTACCACGACATCACGCCGCGTCTCGGGGTGGCGTACGACCTGCGCGGCGACGGTCGAACGGCGATCAAGGCGTCGCTAGGCAAGTACGTCGTGCCGGTCGGCAGCGCAATCGCTGAGGCCGTCAACCCGCTCGAGAACGTGCGCTCGTTCACGAACCGCATCTGGATCGACTTCAACGAGGATCTCATTCCCAACTGCGACCTCGACAACTTCGGCAGCCAGTTCGCGACCGGCGGAGAGTGCGGAGGCATCCTGCACCCGCAGTTCGGGACCACGGAGAGCACGCTCAGCTTCGATCCGAACGTGCTGTCGGGTTGGGGCACGCGGCAGTACCAATGGCAGACCTCGGTCTCGATTCAGCACGAGCTGACGGAAGTCTGGTCGATTGAAGCCGGATGGTTCCGCACGCAGTACGGCAACTTCCTGGTTGGTGACGACCTGAACGTGACGCCTGCCGACTTCGCGGAGTTCAGTATCGCCGCGCCGCCCGGTTCCGAGGTGCTCGGTCTGACGCCCGGCGAGCGAATCACCGGCCTCTACACGAAGACGGCCGACGCGCTCGCGAGACCGGAGAATTTCCTCGTGCAGGCAGCCGGCAACCACGGCGACATGTTCCAGCGCTACAACGGCTTCGACGTCAACTTCGACGGCCGGTTCGACAACGGGTTGGTCCTGTCAGGCGGCATGAGCACAGGCTCCCGAACGTTCGGCGAGTGCTTCGTCGTAGACAGCCCGATGCGCGCGCGCCCCGGATTCTGCGAGCAGAGCGAGCCGTGGGGACCGCTCACGCAGTTCAAGTTGAACGGCGCGGTACCGCTGCCGTACGAGACGCAGGTGTCGTTCGTGTTCCAGAGCCTCGGCGGCCTGCCCTGGCTGTCGGAGTACCGCGCCGGCGGCTCCCCGACCGACCAGGTGCTGATCAACGGTCAGCTCGGCGCGATCCCGAGCGGAACGGAGACCATACTGCTTGCGCCTTCAGGTCGCGGCGTCAACAGTCTGAACGTCAACAGCCTGAACAAGGTGCCGTACGGGACGCAGTTCTACTTCCAGGCGTCCGACCTGTACGAGCCGCGGCTGAACCAGCTCGACCTGCGGCTTACCAAGATCGTCAATGCCGGCAACGCGCGCTTCCGCGCCTGGATCGACTTCTTCAACGTGTTCAACGCCAACAACGTCACGAACCTCAGCGCCGCGTTCAACCCGGTCAACTACCCGGTCGCCACGGCCGTGATGGGCGGTCGCATGTTCAAGGTCGGCGCACAGTTCGATTTCTGATCTGCTGTAGCACCGGTTTCGGTCGTGCGGCGGATTCGCAGGGGGCCGGGCCCGCGGAGGCCCGGCCCCCTGATTTCTGTACGGGTGGTCACTCCGCCGGAGCCCGCACGGGGCGCCCTGGCGGGAGCAGCACGGGGCCATGGGATGCCGTGATCGAAGAGCGCCTGCGCCGCGCCGACCTTGGCCGCGCAGATGTCGACCGCGACGGTCTCGAGCCGCTTCAGAGCGGCTCGACCGTCACGTCGCTGATCACCACCGTCGACAGCAGGCGCATGCTGCCGGCGACGTACTCCGGGGTCAGCGTGTCGACCGGCACCTTGCCGCCGTCGACGGCGTAGTTCTCCTGGTCGGAGAACAGGACCCCGCCGACCCGCTGGAATGACGTCGCCTTGCGGAAGCGGAGGCCGTTGTCGAAGTCGTAGCCGAACTGCTCGACGCGGCCGGTCTCCGGATCGAACCAGAATGTGTACGCGTCGTCGGCGTCGTTGCTGGTCCCGGGCGTGAAGGTCACCTTGATGCGCTGCAGCTCGCGGCCGTCCCAGGTCTCGAGACCCTGGTCCTCGAAGTGGATGTCGCCGCCCTTCAGGGTGTACGGCAGCAGCGGAAAGAAGACGCGGGCATCGGCGAATGCTCGGGCCAGCCGCTCGCCCTCGGCGTCGAGCGCCACCTCCGCGCCGCCGCGCCATTCCTGCACGCCGTCGTTGGTCAGCACGACCCGCCGCTCCGGGCGGCCGTCGCGCGCCGGATCCGTCACCACGTGCTCGAACCGGCCGCCGTCGCGCGTCGCGTCGATGCGGAAGCTGCCCGACAACGACGTGATGGTCATCGAGATTCTCGAACCCTCGTACAGGTCGCCGCCGTGGTGCTCGACGGCCCTTGCGACGATGTCGGGCAGGTCGGGATCGGTCGACGACGTCTCGCAGGCCGCCGACGCGACGAGGCAGACAACCATTAGCCACAACGCGGCATGACGTGCTGGCATCTTTCTGTACTCCTCGGCCCGGCCGGGCCGTCTCCACGCTACTCGACAGTCTATCGCGTCCCGCCGGCCTTGCCTGTCGATCTTCGTCGATCGCCGGCGGCTTTCTTTCGGCACCGTCCGGTGGCAGCGACACGAGAGGATGCGCAGCCGGACCGACTGCCCGCGCGCGGCCTGCGATAATCGTAAGCATGAGCAGGCGCGTGCGGGTCTTCGCCCCGGCCACGGTGTCCAACCTGGGGCCCGGCTTCGACGTGCTGGGCCTGGCGCTGGAGCGGCCCGGCGATGTCGTCGAGGCCGAGCTGCGGGAGGAGCGCGGTGTCGAGATCGTGGAGGTGACGGGCGCCGCGTCGCTGAGCACGGACCCGCGCGAGAACGTGGTCGGCATCGCCGCGAACGCGGCGCTCGAGCTGCTCCGGATCACGGACCACGGTGTCCGGCTCTGGTTGCACAAGCGGATGCCGCTCGGCAGCGGCCTCGGCAGCTCGGCGGCCAGCAGCGTCGCCGGCGCGGCGGCGGTGAACGCGCTGTTCGACGGCGCACTGTCGGACGCGGCCCTGGTCGGTTGCGGCCTGCGCGGCGAGGCGGCGGCGTCGGGCGCCCCGCACCCCGACAACGTCGCCCCCTGCGTCCTCGGCGGCATCGTCCTGATGCGCGGGCGCGACCCGCTCGACCTGATCCGGCTGCCCGTGCCCGAGCCGCTCCGCGTGGTGGTCGTCCACCCGCACGTAGAGGTACTTACCGCGGCGGCGCGACGCCTCGTGGCCGAACACCGCTTCGCCATCGGCCAGGCGGTCGCCAACCTCGGCAATATCGCCGCTTTCGTGCACGCGCTGCACACGGGCGACCTCGAGCTGCTCGGCCGCAGCATCGACGATGCGCTCGTCGAGCCGATCCGGGCGCCTCTCGTGCCGGGCTTCGCCGCGGTCAAGCAGGCCGCGCTGGACGCCGGCGCCCTCGGCTGCTCGATCTCCGGATCGGGTCCGGCGGTCTTCGCTCTTGCGGACTCCGACGCGCGGGCCGATGCCGCGGCGACGGCCATGGCGGCGGCGTTCGCGGCAGCGGGGTTGGCGAATGACCGCTACGTCGGGCCGGTCAACACCGGTGGCGCCGGCACCCGTGCCCCTGAATTGTGAGGGTTCGGCATGTCCGCCTTCGAACGGCCTGCGAGACCGTGCTTGCGGAGCAGGCCGCGGCATTGGTCGTAGCTGAGACGCAGGTGCCGCGCCGTCCGGCGCTGGTTGCCGCCGTGGGCGGCCAGGGCTGCACGCAGCAGGTTCCTTTCGATGTCGGCCACGTGGGCGGCGAAGTCGTAGTCCCCCTGCGGAGCGTCCGGCACCTGCGGCGGCGTGCCCGGAACGCCCGACGCAGGCGCCGCGGCGACGGGCGCCAGCCGGTAGGGTGACTCGAACGGGTCGAGACACACATCGACGACGGGCCCGGCGCCGGCACCGGCTGCGAGATGGCGGTAGACCGAGCGTTCTACTGCGTTCTTCAGCTCGCGGACGTTGCCGGGCCAGTGCCAGGCCGCGAGCCGCGCCAGCGCCTCCGGCGCGAAGCCGCGGAAGACGGTCCCCAGCTCCCGCGCGAGCGCCTGGCCGAAGTGCACGGCGAGGCGGGGGATGTCGGCGCTGCGTGCCCGGAGCGGCGGCACGGTCACCACGTCGAACGCGAGGCGGTCCAGCAGGTCGGCCCGGAACCGCCCCTCGGCCGCGAGCGAGGGCAGGTCGACGTTGGTTGCGCTGACGACCCGCACGTCGCAGGTCAGCGTCTCGTCGCCGCCGAGCCGTTCGTATTCGCCGTACTCGATGACGCGCAGGATCTTCTCCTGGGTCCGCGTCGACGCCGCGGCAATCTCGTCCAGGAACAGCGTGCCGCCATCGGCACGCTCGAACCGGCCGGCGTGGCGCTTGGCCGCCCCGGTGAACGCGCCGGGCTCGTGGCCGAACAGCTCGCTCTCGAGCAGGTCCTCGGACAGTGCCGCGCAGTTCAGTTTCAGGAAGGCGCGGTCCCAGCGGCGGGAGAGGAAGTGGGCGCGCGCCGCGATCAGCTCCTTGCCCACCCCGCGCTCACCGATGATGAGCAGCGGCCGGTCGAGCGGGGCCGCCGCCGACACATGAGCCAGCGTATCGAGGAACGCGGGCGCCTCGCCGATCAGGGGCGGCGCAGCCGATGCGGGCAGGGCCATGTACGGTCCAAAATACCACATGGCATGGTCCAGATTGCCACATGTGTGGTTCAGGACACCGTGTTCGCGTCCGGCCGCCTGCGCCCCGATGCAGCGGATCCCATTGCAAATCAATGACTTGGTGTTCGTCCTCGCGAGCTGGCACGCCCATTGCGTATGAACGTGGTCGAGGAGGATCAACATGGGCGTTTTTTCCCGACTTTCCGACATCATCAATTCCAACATCAGTGCGCTCCTCGACCGGGCGGAGGAACCGGAGAAGATCATGCGCCTGATCATTCAGGAGATGGAGGACACGCTGGTCGAGGTCCGCACCAGTGCCGCCCGCGCCATCGCCGACAAGAAGGAGATCACACGCAAGCTCCGCGGCTTCGAATCGCGGCGCGAAGAGTGGGCCGCCAAGGCCGAGCTCGCCGTCCAGAAGGGGCGCGACGACCTCGCGAAGGGCGCGCTCGCGGCGCGGCGCAAGGCGGGTGAGATGGTCGACCTGCTCACCCGGGAGGTCGCACTTGTCGAGGAGAGCGTCGAGAAGGCCAACACCGACCTCGAGCAGCTGCAGGCGAAGCTGAAGGAGGCCAAGGCCAAGCAGAGGGCCCTGGAGCTGCGGCGGCAGACCGCGGCGGAGCGCGTGCGCGTCAACCGCCATGTCCACGACGGGCGCATCGACGATGCGCTGGCCCGCTACGATCGGTTCGAGCGCCGGATAGACGAGCTCGAGGCCGAGGCGGAATCCTACGCTATCGGGCACCGCAAGACGCTCTCCGAGCAGTTCGCGGAGCTCGAGTCGAGCGAAGCCCTCGACGCCGAGCTGGCGGAGCTGAAGAAGAGAATCTCCGGCTGAGGAAGGAAGCCCAGGATGCCCGAAGCAGGAGCGTTCTTCATCGCGGTAATGGCCCTGGCGGCGGTCGCCCTCACGGTCGTTGCGCCGCTTGCCATCGTCATGCACTACGTGACCGTGTGGCGCAGGATGAGGACTCTGTCCGCGGACGACGAGCGGCTGCTGGACGATCTCTGGAAGACGGCGCGCACGCTCGAGAGGCGTGTAGAAGCGCTCGAGACGATCCTCGACAAGGATGCGCCGGACTGGCGGGAGCGACATGGCTACTGACCACCACCACCATCATCACTATCATCACTATCACGAGGACGTCGGGCGCTCCGACCGCCCGTCACCCAACCCGCACCGGCTGACCCGCAGCCGCACGAATCGCGTCCTGTGCGGGGTGTGCGGAGGCATCGCGGAGTACTGCGGGTGGAAGCCGCTGCACGTCCGCCTCCTGGCGGTCCTCGGCTTGATTCTGTTCCATCCGGCGACGATCGTCGCCTACCTCGTGGCGTGCTTCGTGATGAAGCGCGCGCCGATCGACCCCGGTGGCTCGGGCCGCACGGCCGCTGACGAGCAGTTCTGGCGCGACGTGTCCACACGCCCCGGCGAGACCTTCTCGCGGCTGAAGCATACGTTCCGGGGCCTCGACGAGCGCATCGGGAGAATGGAGCGCGCCGTGACCACCGAGGAGTATCGCCTCAAGCGCGCCTTCCGCGAGATCGAGGACGATCCCAGGCGCTAGCAGCCCGTGGCAAGAGCCCCGTGCTACCATGACCGTCCCGACGACGGTCGCGCGGCGCCGCCGTGACAGCAAACCCGACGCACGGATTGAACCCGATAACCATCGTCTGGTCGCCCGCGGCGGCGGTCCGGATCGACGCGGCGCAGCGGTTCCTGGCCGACTGTGGGCCCGCCGCCGAGTGCCTGGCCGTGGGCGAGAACCGGGGTGCAGTGGACGACCTTGCCCGCGAGGCTGCACGCCGCGCGGGTGCGGTGTTCGGGCTGCACCGCTGCAGCCTGCGGCAGTTGGCGGCCGAGCTCGCCGGGCCCGCACTCGCGCGCCGGGGCTGTGCCCCGGGCACCAGGCTCAACATCGAGGCGGTTGCCGCGCGCGCGGCGTTCGAGGAGCGCCGGGACGGCGGCCTGGGCTACCTGGGCAAGGCAGCCCGGCTGCGCAGCTTCCCGCGGACGCTGGGCGCCACCCTCCAGGATCTCCGCTGCTCGGGAGTCGATCCCGTCCGGTTGACCCGGGACGGCGCCGGGGACAGTGCGGTGGGCAGCGAGCTGGCGGCACTTGCCAGGCGTTACGAGGCGCAGCTCGCGCAGGCGCGCCTGGTCGACACGGCCGGTTTGCTGGAGACGGCCGCCGCGGCGGTCGCCGACGGCGCCGGGCCGCCGTGCGGCTTCCCGCTGCTGCTGCTCGACGTAGCGGTCCACGATGAAGCAGTGCGTGCGCTGGTGACGGCGCTGGCCGCGCGCGCGCCGAGCGTGCTCGCCACGGTCCCGGCCGGCGACCGGCGCACGCGTGCCGCCCTGGAGCGGTTGCCCGGTGCCCGTGTCGAAGAGCCGGCGCCGGCGGAGCCCACCCGGCCGCTGGACCGCGTTCGCCGCTACCTGTTCACCGCCGCTGCACCATCGCGGCCCGCCGCGGAGCCGGCCGGCGACCCGGGCGACGTCACCTTCTTCTCGGCGCCCGGCGAAGGGCGCGAGTGCGTCGAGATCGCACGCCGCCTCCTGCAGGAGTCCGCGCGGGGCGTGCGGTTGGACCGCATGGCCATCCTGGTGCGGGCGGCGGACGTCTACGCCGGCCACCTCGAAACCGCGTTGAGCCGCGCGAACGTGCCGGCCTGGTTCGCGCGCGGCACGCGCCTGCCCGATCCGTCCGGACGGGCATTCCTGGCCCTGCTTGCCTGCGCCGCCGAGCGGTTATCGGCGCGCCGGTTCTCCGAGTATCTCTCGCTGGCCCAGGTGCCCGCACCCGCGCCGAGCGGTGCTCCGCCGGCGGGCCGGGCAGGCTGGACGCCGCCCGCGAACGCCGAAGAGGTGTTGCCCGCCCTGCCGGAGCAGCCGTCGCTCTTCGATGCCCCGGCGCCGGAACCCGAGGCGTCTCCGGATTCCGACGAACGGCCCGTGGTGGCAGGTTCGCTGCGTGCGCCGTGGCGCTGGGACCGCCTGCTCGTGGAGTCCGCGGTGATCGGCGGGCTCGCGCGGTGGAGGCGCCGCCTCGACGGGCTCGCGCGTGAGCTGACGCTGCGCTGCGAGGAGTGTGCCCGCGAGGATCCGGATTCCCCGCGGCTGCGCGCGCTCGATCGCGACCGGCGGCATCTGCGCCATCTGATGCAGTTCGCCCTGCCCGTGATCGAGCGCCTGGCGGCGCTGCCCGACCAGGCGCCGTGGGCCGCCTGGCTGGACGCGCTGGAGGCGCTGGCGCCCGCCGTGCTGGCGCATCCCGAGCGGGTGCTGGCCGTGTTGGCCGAGCTGCGTCCGATGGCACAGGTCGGGCCCGTGGCACTCGGCGAGGTCCGCGACGTGCTGTTCGAGCGGTTGACGGAGCTGCGGGACGACCCGCCCGCCCGGCGCTATGGGCAGGTGTTCGTCGGCCAGCCCGAACAGGTGCGTGGCCGCGTCTTCGACGTGGTCTTCGTCCCCGGCCTGGCCGAGCGCATCTTCCCGCACAAGCAGCGGCAGGATCCCCTGCTGCTGGACGCGGCGCGCCGCGCCTTGAATGCGAGTACGGGCGACGCGGCGCTCGGACTGCCGACGCAGGACGATCGCGCCGGCGGGGAACGTCTTCTGCTGCAGCTCGCCGTCGGCGCGGCGCGCGGCCGGCTGTGCCTGTCGTACCCGCGGCTGCACGCTAGCGAGTCGCGGCCCCGCGTGCCGTCGTTCTACGCGCTCGACATCGAGCGGGCGCGGGTGGGCCGCGTCCCGGATATCGAGAGCCTCGAGCGGGCGGCGGACGCCAGCGCCGGCGCTCGTCTGGCTTGGCCCGCGCCCGCAGACCCGGCCCAGGCCGTCGACGACACCGAGTACGACCTGGCGGTGCTCGGACCGCTCCTCCACGGTGCGCCGGGCAAGGCGCAGGGTCGCGCGCGCTACCTGCTGAAGCTCAACGCAGGGCTCCGCCGCTCGCTTGTCACGCGTTGGGCGCGCTGGAAGCGGCCCTGGTCGCGGTACGACGGCCTGTACGACCTGCAGCCGGACTCGCTTGCCGCGCTGGCGGCCTACCGGCCCGGGCAGAAGCCGTACTCCGTCTCCGCGCTCCAGCGATTCGCCGCGTGCCCTTATCAGTTCCTGCTGTCCGCCGTGCTGCGCCTCCAGCCTCGAGGGCAGAGCCAGCCGCTGGAGCGGATGGACCCGCTGACGCGCGGCCGATTGTTTCACGAGGTGCAGGCCGAGCTGGTGCGTGCGCTCCGCGCGCAGCAGGCGCTGCCCGTCACCCCGTCGAGTCTGCCGGCGGCCGAGGCGATGCTGGACACGACCCTGGACGGGGTGTCCGCCAGGTACCGCGAGGAACTGGCTCCTGCCATCGACCGCGTATGGGCCGACGAGGTCGAGTCGCTGCGGACCGACCTGCGAGGATGGCTGCATCACATGGCGGATGAGGGCGGGGAGTGGACGCCGCTGTTCGCCGAGTTCGGGTTCGGTCTGCCGGCGGCGGACGGACGCGATCCAAGAAAAAGCGTGCCGGAGCCGGTCCAGCTCGACGGGAAGTGGCTCCTGCGCGGGGTCGTCGACCTGATCGAGGAGGCGCCGGCGGCGGACGGCGCCCCGCTGCGGGTGACCGACCACAAGACAGGGAAGAACCGGCACGGTGCGGAGTTGATCGTGGGCCGCGGCGAAGTGCTCCAGCCCGTGCTCTACGGCCTGGCCGTCGAGCAGGCTCTGGGGCGGCCGGTAGGCACCTCGCGCCTCTTCTTCTGCACGGTCGACGGGATGTTCACGACCCGGCCGGTGCAGCTCGGTGAGAGCCAGCGCCGCCAGGGCCTCGAGGTGCTGGAGGTCATCGACCGGGCACTCGAAACCGGTGCCCTGCTGCCGGCCCCGCGCCAGGGCGCCTGCCGCTGGTGCGACTTCCGGCCGGTCTGCGGGCCGTGGGAAGAGACGCGCGTCAGGCGCAAGGACGAGTCCCGGCTGGCCGATCTGGAGGCCCTGCGGCGCCTGCGGTAGCGCGGCTCGAACAATGGCTGCAACGTCCCCTCTCGTCGATGCGGAAGCGCGCCGGCGCATCCGCGAGTCGCTCGACGAGAGCCTGTTCGTCGAGGCGGCCGCCGGCACGGGCAAGACGACGGTGCTCGTCGACCGCATCGTCAACGTCCTGGCCCAGGGCAAGGCCCGGGTCGACCGCATCCTGGCGGTGACGTTCACCGAGAAGGCGGCCGGGGAGCTGAAGCTGCGGCTGCGCGCGGAGCTGGAGCGCGTGCGGCGGGAGCGCGGCGGGAGCGGGACGCTCGAGGATGCCATCGCCCGCCTCGAGGAAGCCCAGGTCAACACGATCCACGGCTTCTGCGTCGACCTCCTGCGCGAGCGTCCCGTGGAGGCCGGGGTCGACCCGCGTTTCGATGTCCTCTCTGAGCCCGAGGCTCGCGGGCTGTTCGCCCGCGCCTGCGACCTGTGGCTGGAGGAGCTGCTCGGCGACCCGCCCGACGGGGTGCGCCGCGCGCTGCGTCGACGGCCCTCGGCAGTCAGCTTCGACGCGGATGCGGCCGACGACAGTCCCTCCGATCGACTGCGAGCCGCGGCCTGGCAACTGGCCGAGTGGCGCGACTTCGAGGCACCCTACCGTCGGGCAGCCTTCGAGCGGGAGGCGCTTGTGGACGGCCTCGTCGAGGAGCTGTGCGGCTTCGCCGATCGGACGGAGCAGGCGGCTGACCGCCGCGACAGGCTGTATCTCGACACCCGGCCCGCGCGCCTGACGGCGCAGGCGATCCGCCAGCGCGAGGCCATGCAGCCGCGGCGCGACTACGACGGCATCGAGTCGCAACTCGTCGAGCTCGCGGTCGACCGGGACTTCGGGGCCCCACGGCGGCGCGCCGGGGGTGCCTATGCACCGGCTATCGCCCGTGCGGACTTGCTCGAACAGCATCGCGCCCTGGTCGCTCGCCTGCGCGCGTTCCGGCGCGCGGCGGACGCCGACCTGGCGGCGCTGCTGCAGCGGGAGCTCCGGGAGCCGGTCGCCCGCTACCGCCGGCTGAAATCGAGCGCGGGGCAGCTCGACTTCGTCGACCTGCTGCTCATGGCGCGCGACCTCCTGCGCGGCAAGGACGCGGTGCGCCGACAGTTCCAGGGGCGCTACACGCACATCTTCGTCGACGAGTTCCAGGATACGGATCCGCTGCAGGCCGAGGTGCTGCTGCTGCTGGCCGCGGACGACCCGGCGGAGCGGGACTGGCGGCGCGTCGCGCCGGGCCCGGGCCGCCTGTTCGTCGTCGGCGACCCGAAGCAGTCGATCTACCGCTTTCGCCGCGCGGACGTCGACATCTACTACGAGGTGCAGAAGCGCCTCGCGGCGCGCGGTGTGTCGGTGCTGCGGCTGACGAGCAGCTTCCGCGGCGTCCCCCCGATCCAACACTTCGTCAATCGCGCGTTCGCGCCCCTGATGGCCTCGGCCGCAGGAGCCGCGGGCACGTCGCCCTACGTGCCGCTGTCGCCGACCCGGCCGGCGCCGGCCGGGCAGCCTGCCGTCGTCGCGCTGCCGGTGCCGCGGCCCTACGGCTATCGGCGCATCGCGGCGACGGCCATCGAGCGCTCGCTGCCCGATGCGGTGGGCGCGTTCGTGAGCTGGCTCATCGACGAGAGCGGCTGGACGGTAGCCGTGGGGGGCAGTGAGAGCGCTCCGGTGCCGCTGGAGGCCCGCCACGTATGCCTGCTGTTTCGGCGCTTCGAGAGCTTCCGGCGGGACATGACGCGGCCGTATGTCGAGGCGCTGGAGGCCCGCGAGATCCCGCACCTGCTGGTCGGCGGGCGGGCGTTTCACGAGCGCGAGGAGGTGGCGACGATGCGCTCGGCGTTGGCGGCAGTCGAGTGGCCGGACGACGAGCTGTCGGTCTTCGCGACGTTGCGCGGCGCGTTGTTCGCCATCGATGACGAGACGCTCTTCACCTACCGACACCGGTTCGGCGCACCGCACCCGTACCGCATCCCGCCCGACCTGGCGCCCGGCGCGGAGCGGCCAGCCGAGCTCGACCGCTTCCTGCCGGTCACAGACGCACTGGAGCTGCTCAAGGACCTGCATCGCGGCCGCCACCGCGCGCCCGTGGCTGCCACCATCGGCCGCCTGCTCGACGCCACGCGCGCACACGCCGGTTTCGCGCTGCGGCCGGCCGGCGAACAGGCCCTGGCCAACGTGCTCCAGATGGCCGAGATGGCCCGCCGTCACGATGCCGCCGGCGGCCTGTCGTTCCGGGGCTTCGTCGAGCACCTGCTGGACGAGTCGGACCGCCGGCTGGCCGGCGAGGCGCCCATCTTCGAGGAAGGGAGCGACGGCGTGCGGATCATGACCGTCCACCGCGCGAAGGGCCTCGAGTTTCCGGTCGTTGTTCTCGCCGACCCGACCTGCAAGCTGCACCGGCGCACGGCCGACCGCTACATCGACGGCGAAAAAGGGCTGTGCGCCCTGCGGTTGGCGGGCTGGTCGCCGCTCGACCTGCTGGACCACGAGGCGGAGGAGGTGGTCCGGAACCGGGCCGAGGCGGTGCGGCTGGCGTACGTCGCGGCCACACGCGCGCGCGACCTGCTGGTCGTGCCGGCCGTGGGCGACGGGCCGCACGAGGGCGGCTGGCTCGATCCTCTGTACGCGGCGCTCTATCCGCCCCCGGCGCAGCGCCGCAGGGGCGCGGCAGCGCCGGGCTGCCCACCGTTCGGTCGCGACTCGGTGCTCGAGCGGGTGGAGGGCGACCCGGCGCTGCCCGTTACCGTCGCGCCGGGCCTGCACCGCTTCGCGGACGATCGGGAAGGCGGTGCCGACTACGACGTGGTCTGGTGGGACCCCCACGTTCTGCGGCTGGGCGTCCAGGCGCACTTCGGGATCCGCCAGGAGCAGTTGCTGTCGAAGGACGTGCCGGAGGCTACGGTCGAGGAGGACCTGCACCGCTATCGGGCGTGGCGCCAGGGGCGGGCGCGGGCGTTGGAGCATGCGGCGGTACCGAGCCTCGTCGTGGAGACGGCGACGGGTCGGGCGGCGGGAAGCGCTGCCGTGGGTCGTGACGACGCGTCGGACGTGGTGGTGATTGAGCTCGAGCGGGCCGCGATTCGTCCGGCCGGCGCCCGGTTCGGATCGCTGGTTCACGCGGTGCTGGCAACGGTGCCGCTCGACGGGCCCGCCGCCGAGGAGACGGCGGTGCTGCACGGCCGCCTGCTCGGCGCCACGGACGCGGAAGTCGCGGCCGCCGCAGCGGCGACGGCGGTGGCCCTGCGCCATCCGCTGCTCGATCGCGCCCGCGCGGCGCTGGCGCGCGGGGAGTGTCGCCGGGAAACCCCGGTTGGAGCACTCGACGGCGACACCCTCATCGAGGGTGTCGTCGACCTGGCGTTCCGCGAATCCGGGCGGTGGACCGTGGTGGACTTCAAGACGGACCGGGAGCTCGACGAGATGCTCGACGTTTATCGGCGCCAGGTCGCCCTCTACGCCGCGCTCGTCGCGCGGGCGACCGGCGAGCCGGCGACCCCGGTGCTGATGCGGGTGTAGTTCCCGGACGTGGACAGGGCCGCGCGCCGCCCCCGGGCGTCCGCATGCGCGTTGCCGTGCAGACGCCGGGGCCGAGGCGGATCTAACATGTAGCCGATGGTGAACCGATCTCGCGACGCGGGGCGGCAGGCGGCAGCTCGGCGGCAGGCGCTGCAGCCCGGCCGGCGGCAGCTGCCGCTCCTGCTGGCCGCCGCCGCGGTGCTGGCGGCGAGCGGCTGGGGGCTCTACTCGGCCGGTGCGCCGGCGCAGCCGTCCGCGCCCGCCGCCGTCGTGCGGACCCTGCGGGTCGACGTCCTCCGCGAACTGCCGCACGACACCACCGCCTACACCCAGGGGCTGCTCTGGTGGAACGGTGCGCTGTACGAAAGCACGGGCCGCTATGGCGAGTCGACCCTGCGGCGCCTGAACCCGGAGACCGGCGCGGTCGAGCAGCGCATCGACGTGCCGCCGGCCTTCTTCGGGGAAGGCCTGGCGCGGGTCGGCGAGCGGCTGATCATGCTCACGTGGATGGCCGAACGGGCGTTCGTGTTCGACCTGGACACGTTCGAGGCGCTGCGCACGTTCCGCTACCGCGGCGAGGGGTGGGGTCTGTGCCACGACGGCCGGCGGCTCGTCATGAGCGACGGCTCCGACACGCTCACGTTTCGCAACCCGGAGACCTTCGAGCCACTCGGGGCCGTGCCCGTCACGCTGCGCGGCCGCCCACAGACCGACCTGAACGAGCTCGAGTGCGTGGACGGCGCCGTGTACGCCAACGTGTGGCAACACGACTTCCTCGTGCGGATCGACCCGGACAGCGGGCGGGTCACCCACCAGATAGATGCCGCGGGCCTGCTGGCGCGCGACGAGGCGCGCGGGGTCGACGTCCTCAACGGCGTCGCGTACGACCCCGCCGCCGACACCTTCTACATCACCGGCAAGTGGTGGCCGAAGATGTTCGAGGTGCGCTTCGTCGAGTAGCCGGCTCGCAGCCCCTTCGATCGGAGGCTAACGCCGCGGCACGGCCCGGCGGCCGGTGGGGGTTCCGCCCGACCGCGTGCGCCCGGACCCGGCCGAGTAGCCGCCGCGCGATACCGTGCCCCCGGATGAGCCGCCGCGCGCGGACCGGCCACCCGACGACGTGCCCCCGGATGCCGCGCGGCCGATCACGGGCGTCGATCCGCCGGTCTCGGTCCAGCCGCGCGGGGAGACCCGCGTGTAGCCGACGCCGGGCACCGGCCCGCCGCGCTCTGCAGTGCGGCCGTCCTCTGACACCACCACGAACGGCGAGCCGATGCCCCCGAACAGGAAGGGGTCGTAACCGCGGCTCCAGTAGTAGTAGCCGAGCGGGGTGACATAGTACGGGTAGTAGTGGCCGCTGTACCAGATCGGGTCGTGGAACCCGCTGAATCCGCCCCAGCCGCCGGACGACCAGGCGCCGCCCGCGGCGCGGCGCTCGACGACGAACCGCTCGGGGTACGCCAGCGCTACCAGCAGGTCGATGACGCCCGCGCTGACGCCGGCGTCGTCCAGCGCGACGAGCGCGGCGCGGTCGAGCGGCAGCCGTGGCTCGGTCTCCGCGAGCAGGGCCTCGACGACCCGCGGCGACGTCTTCTCGCCGGCGTCGAGCACGGCGGGCAGGTCCGGGCGCGCCGCGCTCGCGCGCCGCGCCCGCTGGATGGCGGCCGGGCCGGCCCCGAGCTCGTCCGCCGGTCCGAGGCGCGCCGCCTGCTCGGCGGCGGGCAGCGGCGCGTAGCGTCGCACCTCGACGAGTTGCCGTCCGTCGACTTCGACCACCTGGATGTCGACCCAGGTCGCGGGCGTCGACAACAGGCTGACGCCGGCGGCCCGGCGCACGGGCTGGTCGCCGCAGCGGATCGCCGCGCGGGTAAACAGCCGCCGCCCGTCGGCCGACCACGTGTTGCGCTCGCGGCCAGAGCACTCGGGCTCGCGCACGTCGCGCTCGACGCCGTCGGCCACCAGCGTCCGGTCGACGAGCACCTCGTTGCCGGCTACCGCGGTCAGGTTGACGCCGCGCCCGCCGGGCGCCGGCCGCACGCAGATCACGGTGCGGTCGAGCAGGGCAGCCGATTCGCTGACGTCGTCGCCGGCCGCCGGGTCGAGCTGCTCCTCCCAGAGCTGCCAGCACCCGAGCCACGGACGCCAGCGCGTGTCGAGCCCGGCGGCCGCAGCGTCCGCCTGCACCACAGCTGGCGCAGCCTGCGCCGACGCCAGGTCGGGCGGGGTGTGGCCCGAGGGAGACACCGCCAGGACGACCAGCCCCGCCACCAGGGCCGAAACTAGTGAAATCATGATCTCGCTCCCTTGCGCGTGCGCCGCGCCTCAGAACGTGAACCGCACGCCGGTCGCCACCCGCAGCCCGCCCAGGTCGATGGACTCGAAATCCGCGAAGTCCAGGCTCGGCTCGGCCAGCGCCGCCACGTAGCGCGCCTCGGCGGTCAGGAAGAGGCGCTGCGTCAACCGGATGTCGATGCCGCCGAACACGTGCGCGCTCGGCGTCCACCCGTTGGACTGCCAGCTCGCCGCCTGCGGGATGTAGAGGGCGTACAGGGTGACTTCGTCGACGAACTCGCCCCACTGATCCAGCCTGTGGTGCAGGACGCCGCCGCCCACGCCGACGTAGGGCACGACGGCGGCGGGGATCCAGACGTACTGCCCGACGGCACGGCCGCGCGGCGTGAGGGCGAACGACACGCTGGCGCTGACCTCGGCCTGGCTCAGTGAGGTCTGCTGGTCGAACGGCCGTCCGTCCTCGCCGATGTAGTCCCTCGACTCCGAGGGCGCGGACGTGCGCGCGTAGTCGAAGCCGGCGTGCAGGTCGAGGCGGGGTGTCAGTGTGAAGCCGAAGTCGAAGCCGACGCCCACCGCGTCGAAGTCGCGCGGTTCAAGCGTCAGGTGCTCGATGAAGAAAGCGTGGACGTCGCTCTCGGCGCGCGCCCGCTGCCACAGCCAGCGGACGGCGGCCGAGTTGCCCGGCCGTCCGAACAGGAAGCCGGGGTCGCGCCCCTCCGCGTCCTGCAGGGCGGCGTTCTCCGCCCCGGCGGCGGCGCCCGCACCGCCGATCGTCAGCAGCCCGGCGGCCAGCAACGCCAGTCGAGTCCAGCGCCGCGTCGGCTCCCCCGCCTCCATGCGCATGAAGACCATCGTATCCGCTCAGCGCGGCGGCCCGCAACGCTGCCCGTCCCGGCCTGCGACCGGGCAGCGCGTCGCGACACGCGGGCGGCCCATGGCCCGTCCAATGCAGCGGGAACTTTGCCGCCGACTGCCAGGTTGACATCCGGCGCCGGATGACCAACGATGGCACGGAGGTTCCGCGCTCGACGCGGCGGTTGCCGCCCGACATCGGGCGGGGCGGTGGCCGGGCGGGTTGGGGCCCGCCGCTTGCGATGTACGCCCTGCGTAAGGAGGTGATCCTGTGGAAGACCATAGTACCGGCTCTGCGGAGGTGGCGTCCTCGTAGGGGCCCTTCGGCGCCCTGGCGGTGTCGAGGGACCCCGCAAGCGGGGTAACCCAACGCCGCCGACGCAGACCACCCGCGCCCCGGCTCGCGGCGACCGTGGCGGTGTGCCGTCACCGATTCCCGGCGGGCCGGGGCGCCTCTTCACCCTGCGGATACGCCAGGCCCCCTGCCACGCCGTGGGGGCCGCGGCGAACTTAATCGCCTCGCCTTTCGGGACCGCCGGCGGCGACGGAACCCGGTCCGGCGGGCCTTCAGCGACAGGTCGGGCGGTGGAACGCGCGGCGTCCGGCATGTGCTATGCTGCGGCGTTGGCGTCGGAGACAGGCAGGCCGCGGGCTTCTCCCCGCGCGCGGCCGCCCCGGGACAGCACGTGCGGCCATCCGGCATCGGACTGATCGCCCTGCTCGTTGCGTCGCTGGCCGGCGGCGCCTACGCCGCGCTGCGCCCGGCGCCGCAGGAACCCGAATCCGGGTCCGATTTCCGCAGACTGCTCGATCGTCAACGCCCGTCCATCAAGCAGCCCGGCACCCCGCGCGAGTTCTACTTCACGCGCGGCGCCTACTCGTCCGGGTGGCGCTGGAGCGCGTGGGCAACCGACTATCCGAAGGCGGATCGCCAGTTCATGCTGGCCGTCAACAGCTTCATCGACATCAACGCCGCAGAGCACGAGAACGTCGTGCGCCTGAACGACCCCGACATCCGGCGCTTTCCCTTCCTGTACGCGCTCGAGGTCGGCAGCATGGCGCTGACGCCATCCGAAGTGAAGGGCCTGCGCGACTACCTGCTGGCCGGCGGCTTCCTGGTGATCGACGACTTCTGGGGCTCGTGGGAGTGGGCCAACTTCGAGCGCGAGATCCGGCGCGTGCTGCCCGAGTTCCAGATCCGCGAGATGCCGCTCGATCACCCGATCTTCAACGCCGTCTACCGCATCGACGAGATTCTGCAGGTGCCGGCCATCGGCAACCACTGGTACGGGCGGACCTGGGAGCGGGACGGTTATACGGCGCACGCCCGGGGTATCTTCGATCACGACGGCCGGCTGATGGTGATCATCAATTGGAACACCGATCTCGGAGACGCCTGGGAGTGGTTCGAACGGCCCGAGTATCCATTGAACTACTCGAGCTTCGCCGTCAGGATGGGAATCAACTTCATCGTCTACGCGATGAGCCATTGACCGCCGACACCGGGGCGGCAGAGGAATCGTGTTCGAGTCACTCTTCGAGTTCCTGTTCAAGTACCGCCCGCTCATCTTCGACCAGGGCGAGTTCGCGATCCGCGCTTCGTGGGTCGGCTTGCTTGCGCTGGCGGCAGCGGGCGGCGCGGCCTACCTCACCTCGCGCACCTATCTCGCGGTGCGGGGGAACAGCCGACCGCTGGACCGCGTCGTCCTGACCACCCTCCGGATCGCGGCGCTGGGCGTGCTGGCATTCTGCCTGTTGCGGCCGGTGCTCGTGCTCTCGTCGGTGGTGCCCCAGGAGAACTTCCTCGGCGTTCTGCTCGACGACTCGCGCAGCATGCAGATTGCCGATCGCGACGAAACGCCGCGCCACGAATTCGTGCGGCAGCAGCTCGGCGCACCGGACAGCGAGCTGCGCGCGGCCCTCGCCGACCGCTTCGCCCTGCGGTTCTTCCGGTTCTCCGGGGAGACGGATCGCATCGCCGCGCTGGACGAGATGACCTTCCGCGGCACGCGTACGCATCTCGGGCGGGCACTCGAGCGGGCCCACGACGAGCTGACGGGCCTGCCGCTGTCCGGCCTCGTCGTGGTGAGCGACGGCGCGGACAATCTGGAGGGCGGGCTGGGCGAGTCGCTGCTTCCGTTGCAGGCGGCGGGCGTGCCCGTCTTCACCGTCGGGTTGGGCCGCGAGGAGTTCGAGCGCGACATCCAGTTGAGCCGCGTGACCACGCCGCGCCGCGTCTTGCGGGGCGCCTCGCTGGCCGTCGAGCTCGTGCTCACTCACCGCGGCTACCGCGGCGAGACGGTGGCCGTCCAGATCGAGGACGAGGGCCGCATCGTGGGCACGGAAAACGTCGAGCTGCCCGCCGACGGCGAACCCCGGACCGTGCGGATGCGGTTCACCGCCGCCGAGGCCGGGCCGCGGCTCTTCAGCTTTCGGGTGGCCCCGCAGCCGGGCGAGATGGTCACCCAGAACAACCTCCGGCAGGCGCTCATCGTCGTCGAGGACCGCAGCAAGCGCATCCTGTACTTCGAAGGCGAGCCGCGCTGGGAGGTCAAGTTCCTGCTGCGGGGTGTGGCGGACGACGAGAACCTCCACGTCACGCTGCTGCAGCGCACGGCCGAGAACAAGTTCTTCCGCCTGGGCGTCGAAGGACCCGACGAGCTCCCTGGAGGCTTCCCGACGACGCGGGCCGACCTCTTCCAGTACAGCGGTCTCATCCTCGGCAGCATCGAGGCGAACTACTTCACGCCCGATCAGCTCCGGATGATCGCCGACTTCGTCAACCGGCGCGGCGGTGGCCTGCTGATGCTGGGCAGCCACCGGTCGTTCGCCCAGGGGGGGTACGCGGGCACGCCGGTCGCAGACGTGCTGCCCGTCGTGCTCGATCCGCTGGCGCCCGACTCCGAGGAGAGCTTCTTCGCCGAGGTGCAGGTGGAGACCACCCGTGCCGGTGCAAGTCACGCCGCCACGCAGATTGCCGAGACGGAGGAGGCCTCGGTCGCGCGCTGGGACACGCTGCCCCCGGTGACGGTCGTCAATCCCATCACCGAGGCGAAGCCTGGCGCGACGGTGCTGCTGAACTCGCAGCCCGACGACCTCGTCGTCCTGGCATTTCAGCGCTACGGGGCGGGCAAGTCACTGGCCCTGCCGATCCAGGACTCGTGGATGTGGCAGATGCATGCCGACATCCCGGTCGAGGACATGACGCACGAGACGTTCTGGCGCCGGCTCCTGCGCTGGGTCGTCGACGGGGTGCCGGACCAGGTCGTGGCCCGCGTGCCCCAGGATCGGGTGGAGCCGGACGAGACCATCACCGTGCTGGCGGACGTTGTCGACCCGGGCTTCGAGGAGCTGAACAACAGCACGGTCCTCGCCGTCGTGACCGACCCGGCGGGCGACATCACCGAGCGTCGGATGGAATGGACCGCCGAGAAGGATGGCGAGTACGGGACGACGTTTCCGGCGACACGCGAGGGGTTCTACGAGGTCAGGGTCGAGGCGTCGGCCGACGGCGAGCTCTTGGGCGAGGATGCCGCCTACGTGCAGGTGGCGCCGAGCGACAGCGAGTTCTACGACTCGACCATGCGGGCGCCGCTGCTGCAGCGCGTCGCGGCGGAGACCGGCGGACGTTTCTACACGGCCGACACGGCGGCGGCGCTGGCCGACGACATTCAGTACGTGGGAAGCGGCGTTACGGTCGTTGAGGAGCGCGACCTCTGGGACATGCCGGCCCTGCTGCTCCTGCTGGTGACGCTGGTGCTCGGCGAGTGGGGATACCGCCGCTTCCGGGGGCTGGCATGAGAGTGGTGGTCAGGCTGCTGGCCGTCCTGCTCGCGTGCCTGCCGGCGGCGCCGGCCGCCGCGCAGCAGACGCACGTACTGGTCGTGACGGGCCTAGGCGGCGACGACGACTACACGACGCAGTTTCACGAATGGGCGACCACGCTGCTCGACGCGGCGGCCTCGCGCTACGACGTGCCTGCCACCAACTTCACCTATCTGGGCGAGCAGCCCGACCTGGCTCCGGAGGCGATTGCCGACCGGTCGTCGCGCGAGAACGTCGAGGCGGCCATCGACGCCATCGCGGCGCGCGCCGGGGCGGGCGACCACGTGGTCATCGTGCTGTTCGGCCACGGCAGCTACGCGAACGAGGCGCGCATCAACCTGCCTGGACGCGATCTGTCGGCGGACGACTTCGCCGGACTGCTCGATCGGCTGGACGTCGGGCATGTGACCTTCGTCAACACGGCCAGCGCCAGCGGTCCGTTCGTCGAGAAGCTGTCAGGTGAGGGCCGGGTAGTCATGACGGCCACACGCAGCGGCGGCGAGCGGAACGCGGCGCTGTTCGGCGGCTACTTCGTCGAGGCGTTCGCCGACGGGCAGGGCGACGCGGATCAGAACAAGGACGAGCGCGTGTCGATGCTCGAGGCGTTCATCTACGCCCGCCTGAAAGTCGAGCAGACCTACGAAGCCGACGGCCGGCTGGCCACCGAGCATGCGCTGCTCGACGACAACGGCGACGGAGAAGGCACGGGCGAGCCCGATGCGCTCGGCGGCGACGGCACCGTCGCGCGCACCCTGTTCTTCACGAGCGGCGCCGGCCGGCTGGCTGAGATGGCGTTTCCGGACGATCCGGAACTGCGGGCGCTGTACGGGCAGCGGCAGGCGCTCGAGGCCCGGGTGGACGAGCTGCGGCGACTCCGCGGCGCGGCGTCCGAGGCGCAGTACGAGCAGGAGCTCGAGCGGCTGCTCGTGGAGCTGGCGCTCAAGAGTCGCGAGATTCGGCAGCAGGAGGCTGCGAGGCAGCCATGACGCGGCGGTCGCGCTGGCTGCTCTCGGCAGCGGCGCTCCTGGTGGCGGCTGCGGCCGCGCACGCGGTCCCGGCGGCGGGGCGTGCCGCCGCCAGCCGGGCCGCGCCCGACGACTACTTCGACGCCGGCAACACGGCGTACGACGGCCGCTTCGTCTTCGTCCGGTTGCGCTACGAGATCGGTCTGCGCGCCGGGCGGTTCTTGCGCGGGGATCTGCCCTGGGCTCACGACTACCCGCGCGCGGAGCGCAACCTCTCCAAGATCCTGGGCGAGGTGACGAGCCTGGACCCGTTTCTGGGACCGAACGGCGGCAACGTGCTGACACTCGACGATCCGGAGCTGCACAAGTTTCCGTTCGCCTACATGTCCGAGCCGGGCTACTGGACCCTGAACGACGACGAGGCGCGCGGCCTGCGGACGTGGCTGCAGAAGGGCGGCTTCCTCCTCTTCGACGATTTCAGAGGCGACCACTGGTTCAACTTCGAGCAGCAGCTGCGGCGCGTGCTGCCCGAGGCCGAGCTCGTCGAGCTCGACGTCTCGCATCCGGTGTTCCACACGTTCTTCGACATCGAATCGCTGGAGATGTTTGAGATGTACGGTCTCCCCGTGCGATTCTACGGGGTGTACGAGGGCAACGATCCGCGCCGCCGGCTCATGATCGTGGCCAACTACAACAACGACATCGGCGAGTACTGGGAGTTCTCGGACACCGGCTGGTATCCCATCGAACTGACGAACGACTCGTACCAGTTCGGCGTGAACTACGTGATGTATGCACTGACCCACTGACGGTCCCGCGGACCGATCGAAGGAGCGTCCATTGGAAGACGATATTCGCGTCGAGGAGCCTGCCGGCGAGGGTGCCGGGGAACCTGTTGTCGAGCAGCGCGCCGCGGAGCCGACCGCTCTCGAGTCCCCGGACGACATCGCGCTCGCCGACAAGCTCAAGGCCGGCCGGGAGCAGATACTGAACGAGCTGCACAAGCTGATCATCGGCCAGCAGGAGGTCATCGAGCAGGCGCTGCTCACGCTTTTCGTCGGCGGCAACAGCATCATCGTGGGCGTCCCGGGGCTGGCCAAGACGCTGCTCATCCAGACGATGGCTCAGGTGCTCGATCTCAAGTTCGCCCGCATCCAGTTCACGCCCGACCTGATGCCGTCGGACATCACCGGGACCGACATCATCCAGGAGGACGCCGAGACCGGCGGCCGGAAGATGGTCTTCGCGCCCGGGCCGGTCTTCACGAACATCCTGCTCGCGGACGAGATCAACAGGACCCCGCCGAAGACGCAGTCGGCACTGCTCGAGGCGATGCAGGAGCACCGGGTGACCGTGCAGGGCCGCACCTACGACCTGCAGGAGCCGTTCTTCGTCTTTGCGACGCAGAACCCGATCGAGCTCGAAGGCACCTACCCGTTGCCGGAGGCGCAGCTCGACCGCTTCATGTTCCACATCGTCATCGAGCACCCGCCGGAAGACGAGGAGCTGGACGTCGTACGGACCACCACCGTCGTGCAGCAACACGACTTCCAGCATGCGGTGACCGGCGCCGACCTCGTGGCCTTTCAGGAGCTGATCCGCAAGGTGCCGGTCTCGGAGGCCGTGCTGCGGTATGCCCTCAGTCTGGTGCGCACGAGCCGCACCAAGGCCGGCAATGCGCCCGAGTTCGTGAAGAAGTGGGTGGCGTACGGCGCGAGCGTGCGCGCCGCCCAGTACCTGATCCTCGGTGGCAAGGCGCGTGCCGTGACGCAGGGGCGCTACCACGTCAGCTTCGAGGACATTCGCGCGCTTGCACACCCCGTGCTGCGGCATCGCGTGCTGCTCAACTTCCACGCCGAGTCGGAGGGGATCACATCGGACCAGGTGGTCGACCAACTCCTGGAGGCGGTGCCGACCCCGGCCTCGCGGATGTAACGGACTGCCGTGGACGCACCCGCCACCACGCCCGGCGCCCGCTTCGTCGACCCGCAGGTGCTCGCGCGCATCGGCAACCTCAATCTGCTCGCGCGCACGGTGGTGGACGGCTTCATCAACGGGCTGCACAAGGCGCCCTACCTGGGGGTGTCAATCGACTTCGCCGAGCACCGCGGCTACATGCCGGGGGACGACATCCGCTTCATCGACTGGCGCGTCTTCGCCCGCACCGACCGCTTCTACGTCAAGCAGTTCGAGGCCGACACCAATGCGAACTTCTCGGTGTTGTTCGACATCTCGCGGTCGATGAGCTTCGGGAGCAAGGGCATCACGAAGCTCGACTACGGGCGCTACCTGGCGGCCTGCCTGACCTATTTCTGCACGAAGCAGCGCGACCGCGTCGGCCTGGTGACCTTCGACGAGGACATCGTCACCCGCATTCCGCCGTCCGCGAAGCATCTCGACGTCGTGCTGCACGAGCTCGATCGCGTCGACGCGGGGCGGCCGGGATCGCTGGCGCACCCGATGTTCCGGGCCACCGAGTTCTTCAAGCGGCGCGGCATCGTCGTCCTCATCTCGGACTTCTACGATGACCCGCAGGCCGTCGTGGAGGCCATCAAGCCGCTGCGCTACGGCGGCACCGATTTGATCGTGTTCCACGTACTCGACCCGGCCGAGATCGAGTTTCCCTACGACGAGGCCACGAGCTTCCAGGATCTCGAGACGGGCCGGAAGATGCCGGTCGTGCCGGAGAAGCTGCGCGAGCAGTATCGCCTGCTGGTGCAGGAGCACATCGCCGAGCTGTCGAAGTCGTGCGGTGAGAACCGGATCGACTACGCGCTGTTCAACACCGCGACGCCGCTGGATCACGCGCTGTTCCAGTTCCTGGCGACGCGGGAGAAACTCAGCAGGGTGCGCTGATGGCATTTCTCGCGCCGTTGTTCCTGCTCGCGCTCGGGACGCTCGCCGTCCCCGTGATCATCCACATGATTCAGCGCGAGCGGAAGGAGGTCATCGAGTTTCCGTCGCTGATGTTCGTGCGCCGGATCCCGTTCCACTCGTTCCGCCGTCAGCGTATCCGGCACTGGTTCCTGCTGCTGCTGCGGTGCGCCGCCCTGGCCCTGCTGATTGCCGCGTTCGCACGGCCGTTCTTCCGCGCGCCGGCCATCGCCGCGGCGACCTCCGGCGCGCGCGAGGTGGTCATCCTGGTCGACCGGTCGTACAGCATGGCGTACGGCGACCGCTGGGCGCAGGCGCAAGAGGCCGCGGTGGACGTCATCGCGGGGCTGGCCCTCGACGACCGCGCCACCGTGATCCTGTTCGACAGTGGCGCCCGCGTGGGGCCGCGTTCGATGACCGACCTCGAGGCCCTGCGGCTGCTCGTCGAGACGGCGGAGCCGGGTGCCGGCACGACACGCTACGGACCGGCGCTCAAGCTGGCCGAAGGCATCTTCGAGGATTCGAGCCTGCCGCGGCTGGAGGCGGTCCTCATCAGCGACTTCCAACGCTCGGGGCTTGACAGTGCCACCGGCATACGTTTTCCGCGTGGAACGGTCCTGACCCCCGTCATGGTGGGCGACGCGCGCCAGGAGAACGTGAGTGTCGCCGGGGTCCTGTTCCAGCGCGAGTACTTCTCGGGCCGCGAGCGAGTCGTCGTGTCGGCGCGACTGGCGAACCGCGGCGATCAACCGGTGACGGATCTCGAGGCGACACTCGAGATGGAGGGACGCGAGATCGAGCGCCTCAGTGCCGATCTGCCGGCGCGCGGGTCCGCCACCGTCGACTACGCTGCCGTGACCCTGGGCGACGACCCGCTGACGGGCAGTGTGCGTATCCGGGGCGACGCCCTGCCGACGGACGACGTGTTCCACTTCGTCGTCGCACCGGGACAGGTCGTCAGAGTGCTCCTCGTCGGGCACGACCGCGCGGGGCCCGAGGCCGGCCTGTATCTGAGGCGCGCGCTCGGCATCGGCTCGACGCCGTCGTTCGACCTGACCGCGACGACGCTGGCCGACTTCGAGGCGTCCGACCTGGGCGGGCAGCACGTGGTGATCCTCAACGACACGCCGCCGCCGGCCGGGGATGCCGGAGAGGCGCTGCGGCGCTTCGTGCAGGGCGGGGGCGGACTCCTCATCGTCGCGGGCGAGCGGAGCGGCTGGCCGCCGGACGACGAACTGCTGCCCGGCACGCTGGGGAGTCCGAGCGACCGCGCGGGTCGCGGCGGGGCTATCGGCTTCATCGATTACAGCCATCCGGTCTTCGAACTGTTCAGCGCGCCGCGCGCCGGCGACATGACCACGGCGCGGTTTTTCCGCTATCGTCCGGTCGAGCCCCGCGCCGCGGCCAGCGTCCTGGCCCGCTACGACGACGGCAGCCCGACTCTCACCGAGCACCGTGTCGGCGACGGGCCGGTGCTGCTCTGGTCGTCGACCCTCGACAGCTTCTGGAGCGACCTGGCCGTCAAGCCCGTCTACCTGCCGTTCGTCCACCGGCTGGTCCAGCACCTGGCGAGCTACACGCCGCCGACACCCTGGCACCATGCCGGGCAGGTGCTCAATATGGCCGAGCAGCGCAGCCTGCTAGCGGGCGCGGGCCTCGCCGCAGCGGAGCTGGTCGCCGTGTCGCCGTCGGGCCGGCGCCTGCCGGTGAGCGAGGGCGCTCGGCCTGGCTTCCTCGCGCTCGAGGAGCAGGGCATCTACGAGATTCGCGACGCGCTGACCCCTGGCGGCCGGCCCTCGACGCTGGCGGTCAACGTCGATCTGGCAGAGTCGGATCTGACGACGGTCGATCCGGACGAGCTGGCCGGCGCCGTCACCGGACGGGCCGGCGGGGAGCGCGCCGCGGCGGCCGGGCCGGACCGGACGTTCCGGCCGCAGGATCTGGAGCGGCGCCAGGGCGTCTGGTGGTATCTCCTGGTAGCCGCGTTCCTGCTGTTCGTCGGCGAGACGGTGGTGTCGAATCGCCTGTCGCGGCGCGTTCTCGACGTCGAGTAGGATTGGCAGGCCAGGCGCGGCCTATGGCGTTAAGATGAAAGGACCATGGGGATGACAGACAACCAACCCCGGTTCACCGGCAGCCCGGACGAGATGCTCCGGGTCATTCGGCACGTGCGAAACCGCTGGCGCCTGCGGGTGGCCGTCAGGGGCGTGTCGGTTCTGCTGGCCGCCGCGCTCGGTACCTTCCTCGCCTCGTCGTACGGCTTGGAGATCTTCCGGTTCAGTCCGGCCTCGATCGTGGGCTTCCGGATCGCGACCTACCTCGTGCTGATCGGCGCCGGCTGGTGGCTGTTTGTGCGGCCGGTGGCGCGGCGCGTGTCCGACGAGCGGGTCGCGCTCTATCTGGAGGAGCACGAGCCCTCGCTCGAGGCCGTGGTGCTGAGCGCGGTCGAGGAGAGCCGGAAGGGCGAGCGCGCCGCGCGCCGCGACCATTCGCCGCTGATCGTGCGGCGCCTGATCGAGTCGGCCGTCGCGAAGGTGCGCGACATGGACATGGGGCGCGCCGTCGAGCGCCGGCGGCTGACGCGGTCGTCCGGGTTGCTCGCCGGGGCGGCCGCGCTGGCCGTACTGCTCTTCGTCTTCGGTCCCGACTATCTCCGGCACGGCGTCACCGCGCTGCTGACCCCGATCGGCAACGTCGAGGCCGCGAGTCCGTATCGGATCGAGGTGCTTCCGGGCGATTCCACCGTGGCGCGCGGGGCCGATCAGACGGTCACGGCGCGACTGGTCGGATTCGACTCCGACAACGTCGACCTGTTCATGCGCGGCAGCACGAGCACGCCGTTCGAGCCCCTGCCGCTCGTGCCGGTGGACGACTCCGACCTCTTCGAGGTCCTCCTGTTCGATCTGCGGACCAGTACGGACTACTTCGTCGAGGCGGCCGGCGTGCAGTCGCCGAGATACACGCTCGACGTCATCGACCTGCCCTACGTCTCGCAGCTCCAGCTCGAGTACGTTTTCCCGGCCTATACCGGACTCGAGCCGCGCGTCATCGAGAACGGCGGCGACATCGCCGTGCTCAGGGAGACGGAGGTGCGGCTGCGGGCCGTGTCGACGATGGCGTCGGCCGGCGGCGATCTCGTGCTCGACGAGGACCGGCGGACGCCGCTCCGCGTCGAGGCGGACGGCAGCCTGACGGCGAGCTTCGTGGTCGAAGCGGACGGCTTCTACCGCATCGACCTGCAGGGACCGGCCGGCCAGCTCGTGACGGCTTCGCCGCAGTACACCATCGACGTGCTGACCGACCAGCCGCCGGCGGTGATGTTCATCGAGCCGGGCCGCGACACCACGGCCAGCGCCATCGAGGAGGTGTTCGTCGAGGCCCGGGCCGACGACGACTTCGGACTTCTCTCGCTGGATCTGGTCTATTCGGTCAACGGCGGCCCGGAGGAGACACTGGAGCTCTTCGACGGGCAGGACAGCGCACTCAGGGAGATCTCGGCCGGGCATACGTTCTTCCTCGAGGAGCTCGATCTGGAGCCCGGAGACTTCGTCTCCTACTACGCGCGGGCGACCGACCGTAACCTCGCGCAGGAGGACAGGGACGTCAAGAGCGATCTGTACTTCCTGCAGATCCGTGCCTTCAGCCGCGACTATCGCAGCGCCACGTCGCAGGGCGGCATGGGCGGGGCCGGCGGTGCAGGCACCGACCCGCGCGCGCTGTCGGAGGCGCAGCGGGAGATTGTCGCCGGCACGTTCAACGTGGTCCGCGACCGCGAAGACTACACCGACGAGGAGTACCGTGAGAATCTGGTCTTCCTGACACTGGCCCAGGGCGGTCTCCGCGAGCAGGTCGAGACGTTGCTGCGCCGCATGAACAGCCGCGTGATGCCGGCCGATCCGGAGTTCCGCACCATCGGCGAGCTGCTGCCGCAGGCGGTGGACGCCATGCGCGAGGCCGAGGCGGAACTGCAGGGGCAGGACGCACCCGGCGCGTTGCCGCCCGAGCAGCGTGCGCTGCAGTTCCTGCAGCGTGCCGAGGAAGCCTACGAGGAAGTGCTGGTCTCGATGGGCGGCGGCGGGGGTGGCGGCGGCGGAGGGGGGCGCAGCCAGGCCGCGGAAGACCTGGCGGATCTCTTCGAGCTCGAGCTCGACAAGCTGCAGAACCAGTACGAGACGCTGCAGCGCGGCCAGCAGCAGCAGGCCGACGAGACGCTCGACGAGATGATGGAGCGGCTCCGCGAGCTGGCGCGGCGGCAGGAGCGTGAAGCGGAGAGGCAGCGCCGACTCGCTCGCGGGCAGCAGTCAGCCCAGGGTGGCGGCGCGGGCCAGCGGGCGTTGGCCGAGGAGGCCGAGCAGGCCGCGCGGCGTCTGGAGCGGCTCGCGCGCGAGATGAGTTCGCCGCAGATGATGGACGCGGCGCGGCGGTTGCAGGAAGCCGCGGACGCCATGCGCCGGGCGGCCGCGAACGCCGACAATCTGGGATTTGCCGAGGCCGGCGCCGCGCTAGACCGCCTGCGTGACGTGCAGGATCGGCTGCAGAGCGAGCAGGCCGGACGCCTCGAGCGCGACATCGAGGACGCGCTGCGGCGGGCCAATCGGCTCGCCGACGAGGAGCGTGAGGTCGCCCAGGACGTGGCAGGGCTGGCCGGGCTAACCGACGACCAGCGTATGCGGCGGTTGCAGGGGCTGATGGACAAGAAGGCTGCGATGGAGGACGAGGTGGCGGACCTCGAGCGCGAGATCGACTCCACGTCAGCCGAATTTCGTCGCGAGCAGCGCAACGCGGCGCAGCGCCTGGCCGACGCCGCCGACAGCATCCGGGACAACAAGCTCAAGGAGAAGATCCGCTACTCCAGAGGATTGGTCCGCAGCCGGGCGCCCGAGACCGCCCAGGCTTTCGAGGAAGAGATCGGCAACGACATCGAGGAGCTGCGCGAGAAGCTGCGAGCAGCCGCGGATGCCGTCGGAGAGACGGCGGGCGACGCGCTGGCGCAGGCACTCGAGCAGACGCGCGACCTGATGCGCGGCCTCGAATCGCTCGAGCATCGGATGTGGCAGCAGGGGGAACCGTCAGCTGGTGAGCCGTCCGACGGGCAACAGCAGGACGGTCAGACCGGGGACGCAAGTCGGGCGGCGGGCGAGCCGTCGGCCGACAGTCCCGGCGCCGGCCAGCCCGACGCCGGCGACACGTTCGGGAGCCCGTTCGGCCCGGGTGGCTGGGGTGACCGGCGGGCCGGCGACTACGCGTTCGATCCGCAGGACGTCCGGCAGTGGCAGCGGGAGCTCCAGGAACGGCTGGCTGACGCGCAGGACATCCAGCAGCTGCTCGAGCCGGAGAACTTCTCGGCGGACGAGCTGGACGAGATCATCCAGCGCATGCGCGAGTTCGACGACCCGCGCGTCTATCAGGATGCGGCCGTGCTCGCCGGGCTGCAATCGCTCCTGCTCGAGAACCTGAAGCGCTTCGAGTACCGACTGCGGCGCGAGGTGGACACGGAGAGCGAGGAGCTCTTCCTCGCGCAGTCCGACGACGTACCGCCCGGATTCCGCGAGCTCATCGAGGAGTACTACCGGTCGCTGTCGCAGCAGGACCAGTAGCGCTCCGGCCGGACGAACACCGCTGACCAAGGCGCCGAACCTCGAGACACTGGAAATCGAGCCGGCCGGGCCGGCGTCCGCCTCCATCATCCTGATGCATGGCCTGGGCGCCAGTGCGTACGACTTCCACGACGTGGCCCCGCTGTTCGACTTGCCGGCGGAGCTGGCCGTGCGCTATGTCCTGCCCCACGCACCGCGCATTCCGGTGACGATCAACATGGGGTTGATCATGCCGGCCTGGTACGACGTCGCCGCGTTCGGCGCGGCCGCGGAGGACGAACGCCGGATCCGCGAGTCGGCCGGGTGGATCGACGAGCTGATCGCCCGCGAGGCCGAGCGCGGCGTGGCGGCGGACCGCATCGTTCTCGGTGGCTTCTCTCAGGGGGGCGCCATGGCGCTGTTCGCGGGGCTGCGGCAGCCCGCGGCACTGGCCGGGGTCCTGTGCCTCTCGGGCTATCTGCTGCTGCCCGCGACGTTGGCGGCCGAAGGGACCGCGGCCAACCGTTCCACGCCGATCTTCGCCGCGCACGGTACGGCCGACCCCATGGTGCCGCTGGAGCGGGCCGCCGCCGGCCGGAAGCAGCTCGTCGAGGCCGGTTATCCGGTCGACTGGCGCGAGTACCCCATGGCGCACGAGATAATCGCCGAGGAGCTGCGGGACATCGGCCGCTGGCTGGCCGGCGTGCTGGCGCCCGGCAGCGACTGAGCGCCGTCGGGACCCCCCGCGCCGCGGTCCGTGGTGGCCGCCGGGTCGGCCGCCGGCGGGTTCGGGAGGACGTCATGACCGGATCGCGACGGGTCGCCGGGGTCGCGGGTACGCTGCTGCTGGCGGCCTGTGCCGTGGAGGAACGGGAGATCAGCTTGCCACCGCCGCCGCCCACGGAGGTCCGGGAGATTGTCGAGACGCTGCACGGCGTAGAGGTGCGCGATGCGTACCGCTGGCTCGAAGACCAGGACGCGGCCGAAACGCGCGCCTGGATCGACGCGCAGAACGACTATACGGATAAGGTGCTGGGCATGCTGCCCGGCCGGGCGCGCCTGCGGGAGATGGCCGCCGCGGTGCTCGAGCGCGACGTTCGGGGCCTGCCGAGCGAGCGGGGCGGGCGCTACTTCTTCAGCCGCCGGCGGGCGGATCAGAACCTCGCGGTCGTCTACGTCCGCGAGGGCCTCGACGGCGACGACCGCGTACTGATCGACCCGCATCCGCTGAGCCCCGACCATACGACGAGCGTCGCGTTGCGCGACATCTCCGACGACGGCAGGTTGGTGGCCTACGCGGTCCGCGCGGGCGGCGTCGACGAGGTGGCAATCCGCCTGCGCGACGTGGACGCGGGCCGGGATCTGCCCGACGTGCTCCCGCCGGCGCGCTACGGTGGGGTGTCGCTGACGCCGGACGGCGAGGGCTTCTACTACGAGCGTTACGGCGACGTGACCCCGCGGGTCATGTATCACGCGTTCGGGAGCGACCCGGCGACCGATCGGCAAGTCTTCGGCGAGGGCTACGAGCGTCACCACATTCCCGTCACGCTGCTGTCCGACGACGGACGCTGGCTGGTCGTGCACGTCATCGAGGGGTCGTCCGGTCCGACCGAGATCCACGTGAAGGATCTCCGCGGCGATGGACCGTTCGTGACCGCCATCGCCGACGGCAGGTCGGAATCGTGGGCCGCCTTCGCGGGCGGCCAGCTCGTGATCACGACGAATCTCGATGCGCCCAACAAGCGCGTGGTGGTGGCCGATCCCGCCAACCCCGCGGCGGACGCCTGGCGCGAGGTCATCCCCGAGCGCGACGACGTGGTCGTGCAGTCGGCCAGCGGGCTCGGCGGGCGCCTCGCCGTCTCGTACCTCGAGGACGTCCGGCCCCGCGTCGCAATTCACGAACTCGACGGCACGCACGTCCGCGACATCGCCTTCGATACGCTCGGCTCGGTCGGCGGCGGCGCGGGACGCTGGCAGAGTAGCGAGGCGTTCTTCACATTCGAGACTTTTCACGTCCCGAGCACCATCTATCGTTACGACCTGGAGACCGGCGAGCAGACGGTATGGGCCGCGGCGGCCCTGCCCGTGGCCGCCGGCGCGTACGAGGTCACCCAGGAGTGGTTTCGTTCGAAGGACGGGACGCGCGTGCCCCTCTTCATCGTCCACCGGCCCGGCGTGGTGCTCGACGGCAGCAACCCGACCTATCTGACCGGATACGGCGGCTTCAACCTGAGCCTGACGCCGGCGTTTTCGGCACTGGCGACCACCTGGCTGGAGGCCGGCGGCGTGTTTGCCCTCGCGAACCTGCGCGGCGGCGGCGAGTTCGGCGAGGCCTGGCACCAGGCGGGCATGCTGGCCAGCAAGCAGAACGTGTTCGACGACTTCATCGCCGCGGCGGAGCACCTGATAGCCGCCGGCTACACCCGCAGCACGCGGCTGGCCATCGGCGGCGGGAGCAACGGCGGGCTGCTCGTGGGCGCGGTGTCGAATCAGCGGCCGGAGCTGTTCGGGGCGGTCGTCTGCACCTATCCGCTGCTCGACATGGTGCGCTATCACCAATTCCTGGTGGCCGGCTTCTGGGTGCCGGAATACGGCTCGAGCGACGACCCGGAGCAGTTCGGCTGGCTGCACGCCTACTCGCCGTACCACAACGTGACCGCGGGCGGCGACTACCCGGCGACGCTGTACATCACCGGCGACGGCGACACGCGCGTGGCGCCGCTGCACGCCCGCAAGATGGCGGCCCTGCTGCAGGCGAACAACGGCTCGGGCAACCCCGTGCTGCTGCGCTACCACACGCAGGCAGGCCACTCGGGCGGCCAGCCGGTCAGCCAGCAGATCGACCAACTGGTCGACACGGTCAGCTTCCTGCTCTGGCAGGTGGGCCGGGACTCTTGACCGCGGCTGTCGACGGTGCCGAACGTCAGACGGGCTGCGCCCCGAACCCCCCGGCGTCCGCTTGCCGGGACCACAGTGCCTCGTGCCGCGCACGCCGGGGCACGCCGTGCGCGCCTTGTGGAATCTGCAGGTTCTGCGGTGCAGGCTCTCGGCGATCGAGGTGACGGTGGAGGCGATCATGATCATGCCTGACGCGTTGCGCGGTGGGGGTCGGCGGATGACACGAATTCTGGCGGTGTTGGTGCTGCTCCCGGGCGTAGGGTGCGGGGGCGGGCAAGAGGAGACGACGGCCGGCAGCACGGCCGCGCCGCCGGCCGCGATCGCGGCCGGCATCGGCGCGGACACGCTTCAGGCCGCGACCAAGACGCTCGCCTCGGACCGGTTCGAGGGGCGGGCGCCGGGATCGGCCGGCGAAACGCTGACGCTTGATTTCCTGACCGAGCAGTTCTCGGCGCTGGGGCTGGCGCCCGGCAACCCCGACGGGACCTGGGTACAGGACGTGCCGCTGGTGGGCATCACGCCGTTGGCGGGCGACGGCCTCGTAGTGGCTGGCGGCGGGAACGTCCGCACCCTGGCGCCGGGCGCCGACTACGTCGCCTGGACGAAGCACGTGGTGGAGGAAGTCGCAGTGCAGGAAGCCGAGATCGTCTTCGTCGGCTACGGCGCGCGTGCCCCCGAGTACGGCTGGGACGACTTCGGCGCGACCGATCTGGCCGGCAAGATCCTGCTCTTCCTCGTCAACGATCCGCCCCTCGACGATCTCTTCGGCGGCCCGGCAATGACCTACTACGGTCGCTGGACGTACAAGCACGAGATGGCCGCCGAGCTGGGTGCCGCCGGGTCGTTCGTGATTCACGAGGACGGGCCGGCGGGCTATCCGTGGGAAGTGGTCGGCAGCACGCCGTACGGCGAGTCGTTCGATCTCGTGGCGGCCGACGACAACCTCGGCCGCGCCGCCATCGAGGGCTGGTTCCAGCGCGCGACGGCCGAGGCGCTCTTCGAGATGGCCGGTCTCGATTTCGAGACGGCGAAGCAGCAGGCGGCCACGCACGGCTTCGAGCCCATCCCGCTCGGCGTGACCGGGTCGCTGCGCATCGAAAACACGCTGCGCCGCATCGAGTCGCAGAACTTCGCGGCGAAGATCGAGGGCAGCGGGGCGCCGGACGAGGTGGTGCTGTACGTCGCCCACTGGGACCACCTGGGCCGCGACCCCGCCCTGGACGGCGACCAGATCTTCAACGGCGCGGCCGACAACGCCACCGGCACTGCCGGGCTCATCGAGATCGCACGGGCGTTCCGCGCGGCGCCGGCGCCGCCGCGCCGGTCAATCCTCTTTCTGGCGGTCACGGCCGAGGAGCAGGGCCTGCTCGGGTCGCGCCACTACGCGGAGAACCCGCTCTATCCGGCGGCACAGACCGTGGCGGCGCTCAACATGGACGTGCTGAATCAATGGGGCCGGACGCGCGACCTGACCATCGTCGGCATGGGGCAGTCCGCGCTGGACGACGTCGCCGCCGAGGTGGCGGCGCGCCTGGGCCGTACCCTGGCGCCTGATCCGGAGCCGGAGAAGGGGTTCTACTACCGGTCGGACCACTTCTCGTTCGCGAGGGCGGGCATCCCAGCCTTCTACGCCGATCCCGGCGTGGAGTACCTCGACAAGCCCCCCGGCTACGGTATCGAGAAGCGCGCGGTGTACACGGCCAACGACTACCACAAGGTCTCCGACGAGGTGAAGCCGGACTGGGATCTGGCGGGTGCGCTCGAAGATCTGACCTTCCTGTACCACATGGGGGCCCGGCTCGCCGACGGAGACGAATGGCCGGCCTGGAGCGAGACGAGCGAGTTTCGGGCCGTACGCGAGACACAACGCTCCCGACCGGTGCGATAATCGGCGGGAAATCCGGGGAACCCAGGAGGAGTCATGCCTGCATCCAGCTCGTTGTCGTTCCGGACCTGGTTGGCGGCACTTGCCTGTGCTGCAGTCTCCATCGCCGCGCCGTGTCCCGCCCTGGCACAAGCCCGGGACATCACGCCGGTCACCGACGCTGAGCTGGAGAATCCAAGCCCCGACGACTGGCTGATGTGGCGCCGGACGCTGGACGGCTGGGGCTACAGCCCGCTCGCCCAGATCGACCGCGACAACGTCGACCAGCTCCGGCTGGTCTGGACGCGCGCGCTCTCGGCCGGACGCCAGCAGGGGACGCCGCTCGTGCGCGGCGGCGTGATGTTCATGCCGAACCCGCGCGACATCATCCAGGCGCTCGACGCCGTGACCGGCGACCTGCTGTGGCAGCATACCCGGTCCCGCCCGGACGACCTGAGCGACTACATGATCGGTACCCTGATCGATACCAACCGCAACCTGGCCATCCACGGCGAGCTGATCATCGACACGAGCATGGACGACCACATCTTCGCGCTGCACGCGGAGACCGGCGAGGTGGTCTGGGACACGCAGATCCTCGACTACCGGGTCAACCCGGCCAACCAGACGTCGGGCCCGATCGTGGCGTTGGGGAAGGTGTTCTCGGGGCGGAGCTGCGACCCGCGCGGCGGGCCGGACGGCTGCATCATCACGGCGCACGACCCGGCGACCGGGGCGGAGCTATGGCGGCGGCGGCTGATCCCCGGGCCGGGCGAGCCGGGTGATGAGACGTGGGGCGACGTGCCGTTCGAGGAGCGGCGGCATGTGGGTGCGTGGATGGTGCCGAGCGTCGACCCGGAGCTGAACCTGGTCTACGTCGGGACGTCGGTCACCTCGCCGGCGCCGAAATTCATGCTGGGCGGAGCCGACCTGACGCACCTCTACCACAACTCGACGCTGGCGCTGGACGCCGACACGGGCGAGATTGTCTGGTACTACCAGCACCTGAATGACAGTTGGGACCTCGACCACCCGTTCGAGCGGCTGCTGGTCGACACGGCGGTGCGTCCGGACCCGGGGGCGGTGAGCTGGATCAACCCGCGCCTGCGTCCCGGCGAGGAGCGGCAGGTGGTGACGGGCATTCCTGGCAAGACAGGCGTGGTCTACACGCTCGACCGGGCGACGGGCGAGTTCCTGTGGGCGACGCCGACGATTACGCAGAACGTGATCAGCGACATCGACGGGGCGACGGGCGCGGTGACCGAGAACGCGGAGCTGGTCTTCAGCGCCCGCGGCCAGACCGTGCTGGCCTGCCCGCACGCCAGCGGCGGCAAGGACTGGGAGGCAGGCGCCTACAGTCCGCTGACGAACATCATGTACATGCCGCTGCGCAACGTCTGCTCGCAGATGCGGGCAATGGTCGAGCCCGACGAGGAAGACGAGGCACGCCGGCTGTACGCCATCGCCTGGCGTCCCGAGATTGCGCCGGGCACCGACCAGGTGGGCGCGGTGCACGCCATCTCGGCGGAGACGGGTGAAGTGATCTGGCAGTACGAGCAACGGTCCGCCACCATGGCGCTGGCCGCCACCGGCGGCGGGCTCGTGTTCGGCGGCGACGTGAACGGGCGCTTCCGGGCCTTCGACCACGAGACCGGCGAGATCCTGTGGGAGATCAACCTCGGCTCGCCCGTCTCCGGCTTCCCTGTCACTTATGCGGTCGACGGCAAGCAGTACGTGGCGATCAGCACCGGCTACGGCCGCTTCCTGGAGCTGACACCGGAGCTGAGCCCCAGCTTCGGCAACAACCTGTTCGTCTTCGCCCTGCCGGAATAGAGGAAATAGTGGCGATCCCGGACATTCAATCCGCCATGCTGCCCCTGCTTCAGTTGGCAGCGGACGCAGGTACACTCCGGTTTCGGGATGCGGTCGAGCTCCTGGCCGATCGCCTTCGCCTCACCAAGGACGAACGTCGCGAGGTCATGCCGAATGGTCGACCGCGGCTCTACTACCGTGTCTCGTTCGCACGTCGCCGCCTGAAGCAGCTCGGCCTGTTGGAGGACCCGGGGCGCGGGATGTTCCAGATCACCGAGCTGGGTCGGCGTTTCCTTGAGAGCAACCCCGCACGAGTCGACGCGAGATCCCTTCGGCACTTTGGTGGCGTGGAGCCGCCGCCTGATGGCGACGATCCGCCGCCTGTAGGACCGGACGAGGCCCTGCAGGACGCCTACGAGACCCTCCGGAAGAATCTCGCCGTGGACCTGCTGGACCAGGTCAAGCAGGCGTCTCCCACGTTTTTCGAGAGCCTGGTCGTGGACGTGCTCGTACGGATGGGTTACGGCGGCTCGAGGAAGGATGCCGGAGAGGCCATCGGACAGGCTGGCGACGAAGGAATCGACGGGATCATCAAGGAAGATCGTCTCGGGCTGGACATCATCTACATCCAGGCGAAGCGGTGGGAGAACACGGTGGGGCGACCGGAGGTCCAGAGATTTGCCGGGGCGCTGCAGGGACGACGAGCGCGCAAGGGCGTCTTCATTACGACATCCACGTTCTCTCGGGAGGCGGTGGACTACGCCGGCCGAATCGACACCAAGGTGATTCTCATCAGCGGCCAGCAGCTCGCGGAACTCATGATCGACCATGGCGTTGGAGTCAGGACGGATGCGACCTATGAGCTGAAGCGGATCGATGCAGACTATTTCCCTGACGAGTGAGCCACCGGCGGAAGGGTGCAGCCGGCGAGTGGACTCGTGCAGTAGGATGGCATTCCGACAAGGCGCTCTCAGCCGCCTTCGTCCGTTCCGCGCCGCCCAGACGCCACGCCGACGGCAACGGGCTGTACCTGTTCGTCCAGCCGACACGGACCCGAAGCTGGGTCCAGCGCATCGTCGGCGCCGCCATGCTCGTCCCGCCCGCCTCGGTGGTTGAGCGCGCCTGGGGTCGCCAGGGGTCCGCGCGCACGTGTTACCGTGGAGCGATGGGAAGCGCGCCAGGTAGACCGTGGTCGACCGCGCCGATCGGCAGCCCGAGGAATCGAGTGTGACGAACCCGTTGTACGTGCGTCTGGTCGTCGTCCTGCCCGTCGTGCTCTTCGTGTGGTTCTGCACGCTGATTCCGGCCGTCGCCGGCGGCGAAGTCCTCGTCTGGGAAACGGCGTGGCTGCCGCAGCAGGGCGTCGACCTCGATTTCGTCGTCGACGGCCTGAGTCTGCTGTTCGCCCTGCTGATCACCGGCATCGGCGCGTTCATCCTCCTCTTCGCCGCCGAGTACATGCAGGGCTATCGGCAACGTGGCCGGTTCACGCTCTTTCTCGTCAGCTTCATGTTGGCGATGCTCGGCCTGGTGCTGGCCGACAACCTCATCGCGCTGTTCGTCTTCTGGGAACTCACCACGATCACGTCGTTCCTGCTCATCGGCTACTCGCACGAGAGCGCCGCGGCCAGGCGCTCCGCGCTGCAGGGGTTGCTCGTCACCGGTGCGGGCGCCCTGGCGATGCTGGCCGGCTTCGTCGTCCTGGGCCAGGCGGTCGGCACGTTCAGCCTGCGGGAAATGCTGGCCGCCCCGGAGACCTTCGCCGATCACCCGCAGTACACGGCAGTCGTCGTTCTGGTGCTGCTCGGCGCCTTCACCAAGTCGGCGCAGTTCCCGTTCCACTTCTGGCTGCCCAACGCCATGGCGGCCCCAACGCCGGTCTCGGCTTACCTGCACTCGGCGACGATGGTCAAGGCCGGCTTGTTCCTGCTGGCCCGCCTGACGCCAATCCTGGGCGGTACCGCGCTCTGGATGGAGACGCTGACCGTCGTAGGGGCGGTGACGGCGGTGTACTCGGCGTTCGTGGCGCTGGGCAAGTCCGACCTGAAGCAGGTGCTGGCCTACACCACGATCATGGCACTCGGCGTGTGTGTCATGTTCCTCGGATTGCCGCCCGTCGCGGGGCAGGGCGAGCCGTCGCGGGGCGTCCTGGCGGCACTGGCATTCCTGGTCGCGCATGCCCTCTACAAGGCGGCCCTGTTCCTGGTTGCCGGGACCATCGAGAAGTCGACCGGCACCCGCGACCTGACGCAGCTCGGCGGTCTGCGGCAGGCCATGCCCGTCACCTTCGCCGCCGCGGTGGCCGCGGCCGTGTCGATGGCCGGCCTGCCGCCGTCGGTGGGGTTCATCGGCAAGGAGCTCCTGTACACCGTCGGCCTGGCGTCCGGCGCCGCCGCCTGGCTGCCGTGGGCGGTGCTGCTGGCCGCCGCGCCGGTTGCGACCGTGGCGATGGTGCTTGCCATCACCCCGTTCTTCGGTCCGCGCCCCGACTATCGCAAGCCGGGGCGGGAAGGCCATTGGGCGCTCTGGTGCGGGCCGGTCGTGCTCGGTGCGGTCGGCGTCTACTGGGGGCTGTCACCGGCGTTCCCGTTCACGAGCCTGCTCGTGCCCGCCGCAACGGTGGTGACCGGCCAGCCCCTGCCTGCCGATCCCGCTCCCTGGCACAGCACGGGCGCGGCCCTGGCGCTGACCCTCGCGACACTGGCCGCGGCGGTCCTCGGATTCCGGCAGCGGGCAGCGGTCGCGCAGGCGCTCGCGGGTTGCCGGCGCCTGCTTCCGCTGAGCGGCGACCGCGCGTACGACGCGGCCATGCACGGCATCGCCGCCGTCGCCGCCTGGCAGACCCGTCGCCTGCAGTCCGGCGTCCAGCGGCACTATCTGCTGATCGTCTTCGCCACGCTGGGGTTGAGTCTGGCCGTGACGCTCTGGATCAAGAACGTCGTCCGCTGGCCAGCGGGATTGGCGGACGCCACGCTGCTCGAGTGGTCGCTGGCCGCCCTGATTGCCGCGGCGGCGGTCGTGATCATCCGTTGCAAGTCGCGTCTGCTCGGGATCTGCGCGCTCGGCGTCGTAGGGGTTGCCACGGCGCTGATCTTCCTCTCCTTCGGAGCCCCGGACGTCGCGATGACACAGATGATCGTCGAAACGCTGGTCACGGTCATCGTTGCCATCGTACTGCTCAAGCTCCCCGACTTCAGGAACGAGATCCGGCCCTCGCGACCCGTGCGCTGGCGCAACGGCATCGTCGCCGCCGCGGTCGGGGTCAGCGTCACCCTGGCCCTGCTCGCCGTCACCGGGTCGCCTCCCCAGCCGGATCTCAGGGAGTACTTCGAGCGCACCGCCGTGCCGGGCGGTCAAGGCCGGAACATCGTCAACGTGATCCTGGTCGATTTCCGCGCTCTCGACACCCTGGGAGAGATCACGGTGCTCGCGATTGCCGGGGCGGCGGTTTTCGTCCTCCTGTTGCCGAAGTCCCGGCGGCGGAACGGCGGGACGCTGCCGGACGCGGGGGGCGTGGCAGGGCGCTTCCAGGCGTGGCGCGGCAGCACGATGAATACCCTGATCCTGCGGGAGACCACGCGTCGACTGGTCCCGTTGATTCTCGTGTTCTCCGTGTTCCTGCTGCTGCGGGGCCACGACCAACCGGGCGGTGGCTTCGTCGGCGGGCTGGTCGCGTCGATCGCGTTCAGCCTATATGCTTTCGTCTTCGGCCCGCGGGCGGCCCGCGGGCTGTTGCGCGCAGACCCCCGCGCTGTCGGCGCCGTCGGTCTGGCTGTGGCAATCACATCGGGCTTCGTCGGATCGATCCGGGATGCCGCCCCGTTCCTGACCAGCCAATGGGGGGCCCTGGCGGGACTGAAAATCGGCACGCCGGTGATGTTCGATGTCGGCGTATACCTTGTCGTCGTGGGCACCGTGCTGACCTTCGTCATCGGCATCAAGGAGCAGTAAGGCCTGCGCCGTGAAGCGGTGCGGATTCCTCGACGGTTGGTTGGGCGCCGAGCGAAGCAGGCGGCGATTGGCGGGCCAGCCGGGCGGGCAGCAGGGCAATCACTGATGGAACCCCTCGTCGCGGTGCTGGTCGGCGTCCTGATGGCGGCTACGGTTTATCTGATGCTCAGCCGCAGCTTCCTGCGATTCATATTCGGGCTGGTGTTGCTCTCCCACGCCGCCAATCTGGTCATCTTCGCCAGCGGAGGCATGACTCGCGCCCGGCCGCCGCTGATTGCACCCGGAGAATCCCTGCCCCTCCCCGCCAGCGCGAACCCGTTGCCGCAGGCGTTGATGCTGACCGCAATCGTGATCTCCTTCAGTCTGCTCACGTTCGCACTGGTGCTTGCCTTCCGGACCTACCAGGAACTGGAGACCATGGACACCGACCGCATGCGGGCCGCGGAACCCTCGTCGGCGGGCGCAGGGGCAGACGCGGCGCAGAGGGCGGTCGATTGAACTGGTTGCTGGTCTGTCCGATCGTGATTCCGTTGGCCGCGGCCGTCATCGGTTTTGCGGGCCGCGGCAGCGAGCGGACGCAACACGCCGTGAGCCTGGTCGGCGCCGTCGGCCTGGCTGCCGCGGCCGCGGGCCTGCTGGCGGGCGTGTGGCGGGACGGGATCGCGGCGGTCCAGATCGGCCGCTGGCCGGCACCCTACGGCATCACGCTGGTGGCGGATCACCTGAGCGCGGCGATGGTCGCCGTCTCGGCGCTGATCGGGCTGGTCACCGTGATCTATGCCCTCGGAGACACGCGGCACGGCCGGCTCTCCCATGCGCTGCATCCGTTGCTGCATGCCCTCCTGGCCGGCGTGTGCGGCGCGTTTCTGGCGGGCGACGTCTTCAATCTCTACGTCTGGTTCGAGGTCATGCTGATTGCCTCGCTGGCCCTGCTCGTGCTGGGAGGCAGCCCCGCACAACTGGACGGAGCCGTGCGCTACGCCGCCCTCAACCTGATTGCAACGACTCTGCTGCTGAGCGGCATCGGCCTGCTGTACGGATTGACGGGCACACTCAACATGGCGGACCTGCACTTGCGGGTGCAGACAGTCGAGGACCAGGGGCTGCTTACCCTGATCGCCATGGTATTCATCATCGCGTTCGGCCTGAAGTCGGCGGTGTTTCCGCTCTTCTTCTGGCTTCCGGCCAGCTACCACACGCCGCAGGCAGCGATTTCAGCCGTCTTTTCGGGCCTCCTGACGAAGGTCGGCGTCTATGCGCTGATGCGTTTCTTCACCCTGATCTTCCGCGGCGACGTCGGATACACGCATGAGCTGCTGCTTTGGGTAGCCGGCCTGACGATGATCACCGGCGTGCTCGGCGCCGCCTCGCGGAACGAGTTGAGACGCATCCTGTCGTTCCACATCATCAGCCAGATCGGTTACATGATCCTGGGCCTCGCGCTGTTCACGACGCTCGGGTTGCTGGGTGGGATCTTTTACGTGATCCACCACATCATCGTGAAGGCGAACCTGTTCTTCGTTTCCGGCGCCGTCAATCGGCTGGCCGGCTCGACCGACCTCGAGCGGCTCGGCGGGCTCTACCGCGACCGGCCGCTGCTCGCGGCGCTGTTCTTCGTGCCGGCATTCTCGCTGGCCGGCTTCCCGCCGCTGTCCGGTTTCTGGGCGAAGCTGCTGCTGATTCAGGCCTCAATCGAACGCGACGAGTTCGTCATGGCGGGCGTCGCGTTGATCGTGGGTCTGCTGACCGTGTATTCGATGACCAAGATCTGGCTCAACGCCTTCTGGAAGGCCCGCCCGGTCGACGCCGGGCCGCCGCCGCCGGTGGCGCCGGCGCGACGGTGGCTGCTGCTGGCTCCCATTGCGACTTTGGCAATCATCACGCTGGCAATCGGTCTCTACGCCCGGCCGCTCTACGTGCTGGCCGACCGGGCCGCCACTGAACTGATGGCTCCCTCCCACTACGTGGAAGCCGTGCTCGGCGGGGACCGTCTTGCGGCCACCGCGCCCGGTAGCGGGGACGAAGCCGAATGAAACTCTTCCAGATCAACCTGCTGCTTGCCGGCGGCTGGTGCGCGCTGTTCGGCACCTTCGACCTGGGGACCTTCGTCGGGGGCTTCCTCCTGGCGTTCGCGGCCTTGAGCCTGTCGAGCCCCATGTTCGGACAGACGGCCTACTTCAGGCGTGCGCTGCTGGCGGCCCGTCTGGGAGCCTACTTTCTGTACGAGCTCACGGTTTCGGGCCTGCAGGTCGCATGGGACGTGATCACACCCGGACACCAATCGCGCCCCGGCATCATCGCCGTGCCGCTGGACATCGAGGAGCCGATACAAATCACCGTGTTGGCGAATCTCATCTCGTTGACACCCGGTTCCCTGAGCCTCGACGTCAGCCCCGACGGCAGGACGCTCTACGTGCACGAGATGTTCGTCGACGATCCGGACGAGACGCGCAGGCGGATCAAGGAGGGTTTCGAACGCCTGGTCGGGGAGGCCATGCAGTGACGGGACCGGGGGAGCAGTCGCAGATCGTCGCGTGGGCGGTGAACTTCACCATGGCCCTGACCATGCTGGGGCTGGTCTGCGCGTTCGTACGCCTCATGCGGGGGCCGAGCCTGCCGGATCGCGTCGTGTCGATCGACCTCATCACCGTGCTGGCGGTCGCCATCGCCGGCCTCCTGGCGATCACGTACACGGAGCCCGGCTTTCTCGACATTGCCGTGGCGCTGGCGCTGGTGGCCTTTCTGGCGACGGTCGCCTTCGCCTGGTACGCCGAGCGCAAGACCGAGTTGCGCGATCGCACCGGAGGGGTTGCCGAGGGGGTGGAGGAAACCGATGGCCGGTGACTGGCCGTGGTTGGACCTGCTCGTTGCCGCGTGCCTGCTGGCCGGCGGCTTCTTCCTCTTCGTCGCCGGACTCGGCATCCTGCGCCTGCCGGACGTCATCATTCGCATGCACGCCTCCACCAAGGCGGGCACACTGGGCGTCGGCCTGGTATTCGGCGCAGCAGCACTGTACTTTCGGCACACGGCCGAGATCGCCATCGCGGCCCTGACGATCGTCTTCCTGCTGGCAACGGCTCCGGTTGCCGCCCACGCCATCGCGCGCGCAGCGTACCGGATGAACGTGCCGTTGTCGGACCGGACACACGTGGACGAGTGGAAGGGCAGGTACGGCAGGGCCGGGGATAACCCGACCGGCGACGCCGGCACGCCCCCGACGCCGCGCTGACCCGCACTGTTTTCGAGGGCGTCCGACAGATCGGAGAGCAGTGGATGTCCAGCAACAACCTGCAGATGATGCTCGGGACGTTTCGCCGGCACAGGAGGCGCCCCGTCGAGACCGTGAGGCGCGACCTGGCCGGCGTACATGTCGTCTTTACGGGCGGGACGGACGGGATGGGGCGCGTGGCGGTCGAGCGGCTCGCCCAGATGAACGCGAACTTGCATATCCTCGGCCGCAATCCGGAGAAGACCGCACGGACGGTTGACGAGCTGAACCGGTTGAACGGAGCCGGGCGAGCGGTCACCATCCCGTGCGACCTCGCGTCGCTCTCCAGCGTCCGCGCCTGCGCAGGCACGCTACTGGAACAGTGTCCGCGCATCGACCTGCTGATCAACTGCGCCGGTGTCAATTCGTGGGAGCGGAGCGTTTCCGTTGACGGTCACGAGATGAACTGGGTGGTCAACTACCTCGGCCCGTTCCTGCTGACGCAACTGCTGCTCGAGCGCATCAAGGCCTCGGCACCGGCTCGCATCGTCAACCTGTCGTCCGATACGGAGATCGTGGGGCACATCCACTTCGACGATCTTGGGCTTGAAGGCAACTGGACTGCGCTGAGTTCCTATGCGCAGGCCAAGCTGGCCACCAACATGGCGACCATCGCCCTGGCGCGCCGCCTTGCCGGCACGGGAGTGACGGTCAATGCCCTCAATCCCGGGTTCATCAATACAGCGCTTCTGCGCGACATTACGGGCGTGAAGCGGATCTGGAAGCCGCTGATGAAGTGGCTTGCATCGCCCCCGGACGTTGGTGCGGAGCGCATTCTCATGGTCGCCCTGTCGCCGAAGTACGCCGATGTCAGCGGACAGTACTTCAACGAGGACGCCATTCGGCAGCCCAACGAGGAAGCGCTCGACGATGCCGCTGTAGAGCGCCTGTGGGAGGTCAGCCAGGCGGCCATTCGCGCATGACGCGCTCGGTCGTTCACCCAGGGCCTGGCAGCCCGTGGCAACAGTCCCCGCTGCATTCGACGGGCGCTGCAGGGTTTCACCACCGGCTGCCGGATGCGGCCTACACCCCCGTCTGAACTACTCGGGCAAGGCGAAGACGAACAGGTTGTTGCCCATGCTCGGGCGCAGCTCGGGCGTCAGGGGCGCGAAGTACACCACGGTGCGCGAGGTGCCGGTGCTGACGGCGACGTACTGTCGGCCGTCGACTGCGAAACTGATCGGAAACCCGGTGATCGGTGAGCCCAGGTTCACTTCCCACAGCGACTCCCCGGTCTCCGCGTCCAGGGCGCGGAAGCGACCGTTGAGATCGCCGCCGAAGACGAGTCCTCCGCCGGTGGCGACGAGCGACGTGGTGGCAGCCCGCTGCTCGTGCTTCCAGATGAGCTCGCCGGTCTGCGGGGAGATCGCCTGAACGGTGCCGAGCTGGTCGGTGCCGGGCGCCAGCTCGCTCCGCACGGCCAGCGCATACAGTGATGAGGCAACGCTGTCGCTCCCGGCCGTGGCCATCATCCGCGCACAGGCGTTGCGCAACGGAAAATACATCAGCCCGGTCTGCGGGCTGTAGGCGCCCGCCTCCCAATCCTTGCCGCCCACCAGCGTCGGACAGGCCAGCACGGTCTGGCCGGCGCTGGTGAAGACGACCTCCGCATTCTCCGTCACGGCGCCGGTGGCGCCGTCGATGTTGCTGATCACATTCTGTGTGACCGTCGGCGTCGCCCACAGGAACTCGCCCGTTTCGCGGTCGAGGGTATAGACGACGCCGGTCTTGCCGGGAATGCCGGTCACGACCTTGCGGACCTCGCCGTGCTGCAGCCGAGGATTGATCCAGCGCACCGCTGCCGGATCCGGCGCGACGACTGTGTCGAGCAGCAGGCGTTCGAACGGGTGATCGAGGTCCCAGTGGTCGTTGAGGTGCTGGTAGTACCACACGATCTCGCCCGTGTCGGCAGCGAGCGCCAGCGTCGAGTTGTGGTACAGGTGCTTCTTGTCCGCGCCGCCGAGCATGAACTTCGGGGCGGGAGACGTCACCGACGTCCCGATGTAGATCAGGTTCAACGCCGGGTCGTAGCTTGGAACCATCCAGGCGCCCACGTGTTTGCGTTCCTCGAACGGCACATCGCCCCAGGTGTCGTCCCCGGGCTCGCCGGGCGCCGGAATCGTGCGCGTCCGCCACAGCTCCTCGCCGGTCCTGGCGTCGTGGGCGGTGATGACGCACGCGTCCGGACCGCCGCTCGGGGCGCAGCTGCGGCCCGAGATGATCCTGCCGTCGGCGATGATGGGTCCGGACGTCTGGTTGGCGGGATGCGTCCGGTAGTCGAGAATCCGGGTCTCCCACTCCAACCGGCCCGTGGCGGCGTCGAGGGCGAAGACGTAGTCGTCGACGCTGGTGTCGATGATGAGGCCGTCGTAGATGGCGAGATTGCGGTTGATCTCGGCGAGGACGGTGATGAAGTACTCGTCCACGTCCGCGGGGAGCGACCGCCGATATTCCCATACGAGATCGCCGGTCGCAGCGTCGATGGCCTGAATGACGTCGCGGGGGTTGGGCATGTACATGACGCCGTCACGGACGAGCGGCGTTCCCTGCTGGAGCCCGGGCCCGAGGGCCCGCGACCAGACCAGCCGCAGATGGCGCACGTTGTCGCGATCGATCTGTTCGAGCGGGCTGTAGCCCCATCCGTCGAGCGTCCGCCGCCACATGAGCCAGTCGGCCGGATCGGGATCCTGCAGCACCGCGTCCGTCACCGGGGCTACGTTGCTGCCCGGTTGAGCGAGCACCTCGCTCGCCGACAGCACAACGAGACACGCCGCAACCGTGCAACGGATAGCAGACATGAGCCCTCCGTGTTCCACTCTATACCTGTGCCTGCCGCTGGCAAAGCCGGCCGCCTTGCTCCTCCGGCGGCGAACGGGAAGCGCCACGACCGCCCGCGACCGGGGACGGCGCGTGTCCGGGGACGACTTCAACAACCGGTGCCGGCCGACGCCGGGCCGCCACGGGACGCCCGGCGCGTTCAGGCCGGCTGCGACACGACGTTGTACAGGGTGTCGCGCTCGATCGGGGCACGGCCCGCGGCACGGATGAGCCGACTGATTTCGGACGGCGTCATTGCCTCCGGCGTGGGGGCACCCGCCATGTGGTAGATGCGTTCTTCCTGCACCGTGCCGTCGAGGTCGTCCACGCCGAACCACAAGGCGGTCTGCGCCACCTCGACGCCGGTGGCAATCCAGAACGCCTTGACATGCGGGATGTTGTCGAGCATCAGCCGTGCGACCGCGTGGACGCGCAGGGTGTCGGCGGCACTCGGCGGCGGCAGCTTCTCCATTCGGTTGTTGTCGGGGTGGAATGCGAGCGGGATGAAGGCCTGGAACCCGCCGGTGTCGTCCTGCAACGCCCTGGCCTGCAGCATGTGGTCCACCCGCTCGGCGGGCGTCTCGATGTGGCCGTAGAGCATCGTGACGTTCGACCGCAGACCCAACCGATGGGCAACGCGGTGGATTTCGAGCCACCGCGCTCCGTCGCACTTGTCGTGGCATATCTTGCGGCGGACCCGCTCGGCGAACACCTCGGCGCCGCCGCCCGGCAGCGAGTCGAGCCCGGCGTCCATCAACTCGCGGAGCACCTGCTCGTCGGTCTTCCCGTACAGCTCCGCGAAGAAGGCGATCTCGACGGCGGTAAAGCACTTCAGGTGAATGTCGGGCCTGATGCGCTTGAAGCCGCGCAGCAGCTCCAGGTAGTAGTCCCAGGGCAGGTCGGGGTGCAGGCCGTTGACGACGTGAACCTCGGTGAGAGGCTGGTCGGCGCGGGTCCGGAGCTTGTCCCACGCCTGTTCGAGCGTCATCGTATAGGCGCCATCGTCGCCCGGCTGGAGGCGGGCAAAGGCGCAGAACAGGCAGCTCGCGACGCAGACGTTCGTTGCCTCGAGGCGGATGTTGTGGTTGAAGAAGGCCTGATCCCCGTGGCGCCGTTCGCGGTCGCGGTTCGCGAGCCATCCGATGGCGAGCAGATCGGGGCTCTCGAACAGGCGCACGCCGTCGTCGAGCCCGAGACGTCCGCCCGCATCGAGCTTGTCGGCCACGTCGCGCAGACCTGCCGCGGCAAGTCGGGTGTACATCAGTCCCAGTCTCTCGATCGCCTCAGCGCATGCTGATGCCGGCAAGCCGCGACAGGCAATCCAGTGTCCTGCCCGGCAATTGAGCTTAAGTAACTTTGCCGGCCGTCGCAAGAAGCCTCCCGAGACCAGCAGATCCGGCCAGCGTCTTCGCGCCCGTCCGCCATCCGCCTTCCACGACCCGGTGCCGGTCCACGCCGGCGTACGTCCGGCGGGAAACCAGGGCCAAGGCCAGTCGGGCTAGGCCGCTGCACGGAGCGGCGCGGAGCACGCGGCATCCAGCGCGTGCGGCGCCAGGTCGGGCCCGAGCAGCTCGCGCAGGCGGTGAATGGCGCGCGCATGGAGCTGGGAGACGCGCGATTCGTTCACGCCGATCGTCGCCCCGATCTCCTTCATCGTGGCGTCGCCGTAGTAGTACATGCTGACCACCTTGCGCTCCCGCGGAGGCAGTGCCGACACGGCGGCGCGGACCCGGTCCTGCACCTCGTGCAGCTCACACTCCTTGTCCGGCGCCGGCGGCTCCGAGGGCACCATCACCGGGGGCAGATTGGCCTCGTCCACCGAGTCGGACGTCGCGAGGGGCGATGTCGACTCGATGGTTCTGATCCGCACGATGGTCCGCCCGAGACGCGCCGCGTCGAAACCCATGTCGCTTGCGAGGTCGGCCAGCGACGGCTCACGCCCCAGTCGATGCCGCAGCTTCTCGCGCGCCGCCTCGAGTTCGCGCCGCGTCCGGCGGACTCCCCGCGGCCAGGCGTCGCGCCGCAACGCGTCGATCATGGCGCCCCGCACCCGACGCTCCGCGAACGTCTCGAACTTGATGCCGCGCGATCCGTCGAACCGGTGGGCCGCATCGATCAATCCGATCATGCCGTCCTGGACGAGGTCCGACACATCCACCGCATTCGGCATGGACGCGGCCACCCGGCGCGCCAGCGCCCGTACGAACGGCAGGCTGTTATCGAGGTGTTCCTGATCTACTGCGGCTGCTTCCTTCGTCATCCTGACCTCCTGCTCCTATGAAGGGCAAGGTCGATGCCAACCGCGCAGCGTTGCCTGCCAACGGCCCGGGAAACCGTGAGAAAATCTGGTAAATACCTGCGTTCTCAGTCACCTGCAGCGATCCGAAAGAGCGTGCAACGGAGTGCAATCGCCGGTCGCGATGTGCACTGCGGGCGTCATTGGTTTGACGATCCGAGAGAAATCGTCAACACATTGACGGGCCGGGCCGGGTACCAGTGTGCGAGCAGGGCCGCGAGCGGCGGACAGCTACTTCGGCGGGGAGTCGAGGAGGGCGCGGATGTCCTGCGCGGTGCTGATGGCGTCGATGGCGCCGGCGACTATCTGCTCGGCCCGCGCCCGGTTGGGCTCCTGCTCCCGCAGCCGGCTCTCGAGCAGCTCGGCGTTGGCGAGGATGACGCCCAGTTGGTTGTTGAGACGATGAAACAACGCAACGTGCTGCGCCGGCTCGGACCCGGGTGCCTCCTCGGTCCGGGAAAAGGGCAGCGGGGTTTTGCCGGGCATCAGCTGCTCCGCGGCTGCTGCGAGCCGTGCGGCCGCGCGGCAAGCCGGACGCCCGTGTCCTCCGGCTTGCGCCACAGCGTGTCGACGAAGATGCGAATCGAGCCGCCTGCCGTGCGGACGTAGTCGACCTTCCCGCTGGCGATCCAGTTGTAGATCGTCCGGCGGCTCACGCCGACAAGCTCGCACGCCTTCATTATCGAGATCGTCTTCCTGTCCACCACCAGTGCGTCGCCTGCCATGTGCTTGTCTCGCATGTCTCGCTCAGCGCGTGTCGGACCAGGATGGCCCGACCGGCTGAACCGCCTCGTGCAGACGTATCGGTCCCGGCTGCGCCCCACTGTAGTGCGGCCCGCGCCTTGACCACGGCGCCGTGCGCCGTCAAGATGATGATGCCGCTCCAAATGACTGAAAAACCAATACATCTGCTCCTCGTAGAGGACGAGGACGCGCTGCGGAAAGTGACCGCCGAACGCCTCGGCGAGCACGGCTATCTGGTGACGCAGGCCGCCTCCGGCGAGGCCGCCTTGGAGGCGCTTGCCGATTTCGCCTTCGACCTGGTGCTGACGGACCTCCGCCTGCCGGGCATCGACGGGACGACGCTCATCGAGGCCGCCGTCGAGCGCTATCCGAACATCGTGGGCCTGGTCGTGACCGGTTACGGCACCGTCAAGGACGCGGTCGAGGCGATCAAGCGCGGCGCGAGCGACTTCATCACCAAGCCGTTTCAGTTCGATCACCTGCTGCACCTCCTCGCGTCGGCCTTGGAGCAGCGGCGACTGCAATCCGAGAACGCGTACCTGCGGTCGCAACTGGAGGAGCGCTACCGCTTCGACGGGATCATCGGCAAGAGCAGGCCGATGCGTAGACTATTCGACGTGCTGGAGACGGTCGCCGGCACCAGCAGCACCGTCCTCATCACCGGGGAGACCGGCACGGGCAAGGAGCTGGTCGCCCGCGCAATCCACCACAACAGCCCCCGGCGTCGACACCGGTTCGTCGCCCTCAACTGCGGCGCCGTGCCGGAGACCCTGCTGGAAGCGGAGCTGTTCGGTCACGTGCGCGGCGCGTTCACGGGCGCCGTCAGCAATCGCCAGGGCCGTCTCGAGCAGGCGCACCGGGGTACGTTCTTTCTCGACGAGGTGGGCACGATGGCCGCGAGCCTGCAGGCCAAGCTGCTGCGCGCCCTCCAGGAACGCGAGTTCGAGCGGTTGGGCGACGGGCAGCCCGTACGCGTCGACGTGCGCGTCATCGCCGCCACCAATGCCGATCCGGCGCAGATGGTGCGCGAAGGCCACTTTCGCGAGGATCTCTACTACCGGTTGAACGTAATCCCCATCCACCTGCCGCCGCTACGCGAACGCCGGGAGGACGTCCCGCTCCTGATTCAGGGCTTCCTGGAGAAGATCGGCCGTGACCTCGTGCCCCCGCGAACCGACGTCGCCTTCTCGCAGGACGCCATGCGGCGGATGATGGCGTTCGACTGGCCGGGGAATATCCGCCAGCTCGAGAACGTGGTGGAGCGCGCGCTGGCGCTGTCGCCTGGCCGGCCGCGTATCGACGTCAGCGATCTGCCGCCGGAAATCCGGGAGGGCGGCGGCGAGCCGGACGATGGCGACACGGAGCTGCCGCAGGACGGCATCGACCTGCAGGTCCGACTCGGGGAGATCGAGCGCGGGCTCATCGCCCGCGCGCTCGAGCGCACGGGCGGCAACCGCCACCGGGCCGCGCGCCTGCTGAACCTCAAGCGCACCACGCTGGTGGAGAAGATCAAGCGGCTGAACCTGTAGATCCAGCCTGCACGTCCAGGCGGTAGTCGAGCATCCGGTCCCCGTCGAAGATCCAGTAACCCGAGAAGCGCCGCCCCTCGACGACCAGCGGCAGCCAGAGGCGATCGTCCTCCCACATCTCGTCGAACGGGATGGCGTCGAGGTCGACCCACAGAGGCACGGCCTCGTCGGTCTCAATCGGCGTGCCGCGCAGGTCCGACGCGCGGTAGACGTGGACGTACGTCGAATAGCCGTCCACGAACTGGAACCGGTGGTCGCCCAGGCGCACGAGCTCGACCGGCCGAATGCCGAGCTCCTCTTGCAGCTCCCGCGCGGCGCCCGCGGCCGGGGTCTCTCCCGGTTCGATCCGTCCTCCCGGCCCGTTGACCTTGCCGGCGCCGAGCCCGCGCTTCTTGCGGATGAGGAGTATGCGGCCGCCGCGGATCACGAACGCCAGCGTGGCCGGATCCACGGCCGACCACGTCGACCAGTCGATGTCCGCCACCCGCCGCGCCGGCGGCGGCTTCCCCCCACTTGTGTCCCCGGCCGCGTCCATGGGAGCTCCCGGCTCGATGGCCAGACCCTGGCGTTCCGTTCCGCTCAGAACGAGCGCGTGTAGCCCACCTGCACGCCGACCTCGCGCACGCCGAACCGATGGTCGATGCGCGGCATCGTGAGCGTCGACCCGTCCCCGCCGCTGCCAAACGCCAGCGCAGCCGACGAGTAGCGGACCTCGAGCCCGACCCGGTTCGCCAGGCTCCCCCACTCCACGCCTGCCCCGGCAACCCAGGGCCGCAACGTGCGATCGATCGCGACCCGGAAGGACCCGTCGCCGATGTCGGAACCGCGCCGCACAGTGGCCCGCTGCCAGTGCAGGCCGGTGATGAAGTAGACCGACCCACCCTCGCCCAGCAGGCCGCCCGGCGCATACCCCACCCGGCCGTTCGCGCCGACGCCGCCGCTCGTCTCCACACTCCAGGGCCCCGGCCACACGTCCCGGTCGCCAACGCCCGTGCCATCCTGCAGGTAACCTGCCGGGCCGGCCCCGCCGTGCATCGCCGCTTCGAACTCCCCCGCGACGTACACCCGGCCGGCGACGAAGCGGCGGTAGCCGAGCGACGCCCGCACCGTACCGAACCCGTCCTGCGTCTCGTTCGTCGCCGTCGCGTAGCTCGCGGGCGGCACGTCGACGCCGACCCCCTTGGTGTAGTCGGCATTCGCCCGATTCCAGCCGGCCGCCACGCCCGCATACAGCCCTTCCTGCGCACCGGCGTCCCGCGTGGCCACCAGCATCAACGCACAGACCGCGAGCAGCGTCCACCGCCACCCGCGCGACCGACCAGCCCGCAAGCCGTTTCCTCGCATCCGACACCTCACTCCGTGAACCGCCTCGATCCTAGTCGGCGGTACGACCGGATTGCCAGGGCCGTCCGATCCGCCGCAGTCACGGAGCCGCTACGGCGACCGCCGGGACTCGGACGATGACCACCCCGCGCCCATGCCAATCAGCCCGGCGCAGCGCTGCGTCACGCTCCCGAGTGAACCGGGCGACGTGGTGCTGGATCCGTACGCCGGCTCCGGCACGACCTTGCTCGCCGCGGCGCAACTGAGGCGTCGGTGGGTCGGCATCGAGCGCACGGCGGAGTTCGTGCAGCCCGCCCCCCACAACCGGATCACCGTGAACCGGCAGCTGGCGGATCGAACAGGTCGGCTGTAACGAAGGCGCTGCGTACGTCCGTTACCACGGTCTCTATCAGCGAACCGCCACCCAACGTGAACCGCTGCTCCATGATGACCGGCGATACGACTTGCATGTGCATGCCGCCGGTTTGCGGGAAGTAGAGCCACGTCTCGGCCGTCGGGCTTTCACCGTCCGGCGTGGTGATGTCAGCCGTCGTCCCAACCCCCTCCAGGAGGAGCTCGCCGACCTGTCGGAAACCGAGGTGCTCCTGGCCGGGGCCGATCGACATGCTGCCTTCCTGCCGGAACTGGCCCTCGTGGAATCGGCGAAGCGCCTCCGGATCGATGCGGCCCCCGGACAGCGAGTGCGATCTCACTTCGCCGGTCTCGGCGTTCCCGATGTACCTGTTGCCCTCGGCGTCGGTGATCTCGAACGTGTCGGCCTCGTTCGGGCGCTGCTTGTCGACGCGGTGGCGGCCGTCGGCCGCGAGGTGGTGTACCGCGTCCTGAGCCGGAGCGAGCAGATCTCGTTAGCGATCATGGTCTACCTGCAAGGGATGGACGCTACGGGAATATCGTTGGTTGTCAAGGCAATGCGAATACGAACAGCGTGTTGCCCGAACTCGGGCGCAGATCGGGCGTCAGGCGGGTGTACACCGAGACGGTGGCCGCGCTGCCGGTGCTGACCGCGACATACTGCCGGCCGTCCACGGCGTAGGTGATCGGCGGACCTGTGACGGGCGAGCCGATGTTGACCTCCCAGAGCGCCTCGCCGGTCTCGTCGTTGAGCGCCCGGAAGCGCCCGTTCGTGTCGCCACCGAACACGAGACCGCCGCCGGTGGCAACGACCGCCAGCGTCGCGGCCCGCTGGTCGCGGGTCCACACCGTGGCGCCGGTCTCGGCCGAGATGGCCCGCACCATGCCGAGCTCGTCGACGCCGGGCGTCATCTGGTTGCGCACGGCGAGGCGGTAGATACTGTCGTCCGCCGTGGTCTGCATGCGCGCGCAGGTGTTGCGCAGCGGGAAGTACATCAGGTTCGTGCGGGGGCTGTAGGCGCCCGGATCCCAGTTCTTGCCGCCGAAGAAGCTCGGGCAGATCATGGCCTCCTGGCCCACCGCGCTGAAGACTACCTCGGCGTTCGTCGCGACCTCGCCGGTCGCCCCGTCGATGCCGCTGACCACGTTCTGCGAGATCGTCTGCGTGGCCCACAGGAACTCGCCTGTCTCGCGGTCGAGCGTGAAGACGATGCCGGTCTTGCCCGGGATGCCGGTGACGACGCGGCGCCGCTCGCCCGGCCGCAGCCGCGGGTTGATCCAGTCGACCGTAGCCGGGTCGGGTGCGACGGCGGTGTCCACCAGGATGCGTTCGTACGGATGGTCGAGGTCCCAGTGGTCGTTCAGGTGCTGGTAGTACCAGGCGATCTCCCCGGTATCGCCGTCGAGCGCCAGCGTGGAGTTGTGATACAGGTGCTTGTTTTCCGCACCGCCCAGCATGAACTTCGGCGCCGGCGCCGTCACCGAGGTGCCCATGTAGATGAGGTTCAACGCCGGGTCGTAGCTCGGCACCATCCAGGCCCCGACGTGCCAGCGCTCTTCGAACGGCACGCCGCCCCACGACTCGTCACCGGGCTCCCCCGGCCGCGGAATGGTGCTCGTGCGCCAGAGCTCCGCGCCGGTGTGCGGGTCGTGCGCGGTGATGATGCACGAGTAGGGCCCCGCCCGCGGTCGGCAACTGCGCCCCGAGATGACCTTGCCGTCGGCGATGATCGGCCCGGACGACTGTCGCGCCGGCACGGTCTTGTAGTCGAGGATCTGCGTCTCCCAGACGAGCTGCCCAGTGGCCGCATCGAGCGCGAAGATGTGATCGTCGGCGCTGGTGTCGATGATCAGGTTGCCGTAGATGGCCAGGTTCCGGTTGGTGTCTTCCAGGCCGCCCACGTACTCGGCGATGTCTTCCGGCACGGGCCGACGATGTTCCCAGCGGAGGTCGCCCGTGGCCGCGTCGATAGCCTGAATGACGTCGCGCGGGTTCGGCATGTACAGGACGCCGTCGTACACCAGCGGCGTTCCCTGCTGGCTCGTACCGGCGGTGAGGGCCCGCGACCAGACCAGGCGCAGATCCGCGACGTTTGCGCGGGTCACCTGATCCAACGGACTGTAGCCCGCGCCATCGAGCGTCCGGCGCCACATCAGCCAGTCGCCCGGCGCGGGATCCTGGAGCATCGCGTCCGTGACGGGCATGAATTCGGCGCTTGTCTGCGCGCGCACGGCGCTGGAACCGACGGCGAGGAGGGCGAGCAGCGGCAAGACGGCAGGCAGAACGAGGGTTCGCGACGCGCGGGTCAGCTTGGGCATGGCCAATTGTAGACCTACCTCGATACGACCAGCAGCACGCCGGCCACGACGACGGCCGCGCAGCCCAGCGACCAGAGCGACAGCACCTCGCCCGCGAGCAGGTAGCCCAGTCCCAGCGCGATAACCGGGTTCACGTAGGCGTAGGTGGCGACCTTGGCGGGCGGCACGACCTTCAGCAGCCACAGGTAGCTGCCGTAGGCCACGGACCCCAGCACGGCCACGTAGGCCCAGGCACCGAATGCGGCGGGTGAGACCGCCTGCCAGTCCAGCCCGGCCAGCTCGCCGGACGCCAGGGACATCCCCACCAGCACGGTGCCCCCGGCCAGCATCTGCATACCGGACGACAACGCCTGGGCCGCCGGCTGCGGCGCGTAGCGGGCGCAGATCGAGCCCGACGCCCACAGCAGGCTCGCGAAGACGATTGTGCCCGCGCCGACAGCATCGAACGTGCGCGGACCGGCGAGGTCGGCCGGATTGACCAGCAGCGCGACGCCGGTGAATCCCAATCCCAGCCCGAGTGCCGCGCGCGGGGCCGGCCGGGCGCCGCCTGGCCGCAACCAGTCGACCAGGGCCACCCACAGCGGCACCATCGCCACCAGCAGCGCGCCGATGCCGGACGGCACGCGCTGCAGCCCCCAACTGACCAGCCCATTGCCGCCCGCCGCCATCAACAGGCCGATGCACCCGGTCATGACCCAGTCGCGGGCCGTCGGTCGCGCCGCACCCCGGTGCAGCGCCCAGGCAGCGAAGACCAGCCCGGCACCGAGGAACCGGCCGCCGGCCATCAGGAAGGGCGGGATCTCAGCCACGCCCCAGCGGATGGCGAGGTACGTGGAGCCCCAGATGACGTAGACCGCCGCGAACGCGGCGACGATCGACACGCGCGAGGGACGAGCCATCGGGTTTCAATCAGACCGGGCTGCGCCGCGCACCGCGACGACCGCTGGCGGGACCGCCGGCGCGCCGCGACGGGCGAGCATCCGCAAGGAACGGCGCGCGCCGAGACCGGCCAGTGTAGCACCCGCGCCCGGGACGGCGACGGTCTCGCCGATCCGCGCCGCACAGCTACCGAAGCGGGCGCGGGAAGACATGGAAAGGAAACCGGTCTGCACGAAGGTCGGCTGTACGTGGCCGCGGGGGCCGGAGGGTCCTCGATGAGGTGCAACGAATGCCGGGCCTGTTCGGCCGCCGCCCTATGCACCGTGCGCGGCGCGGCCCGTCGCACGGGACGAGGACGCCGGGAAGGCGCTGAAGAAGCACACCCAGCCAGCCCTCTGCAACGCCCGTCTGCAGCGGCGCGCCGCTGCAGACGGGCGCCTTGACGCTGCTGTGGCCGCGGTGTACGGTTGGCCCCCGGACCCCGACGACGACCACGTTCTACCCGGCGAGGATACGGCGCCGGACGCGGTTTACCCCGACTGCGTGGAATGGAGCCGCGGTGGCGAAGGCAGTCGAACAACTCCCGGAGGCTACGGAACGGTCGCCCTACCAGGCCCGGGGCGATCACCGCGAGTACAACGTCTACGTACAGACCGCGCGGGTGGAAGCGGTCTGGCCGAAAATGGCGGACTGGCCGCTCGCGGCGCAGATCGGGCCGCTGTTGGTCAGCCTCGAGGTCGTCCTCAAGATTCTCGAGGACACTCTCGACGAAACCGGCACGCGTGAGTACATCAACGACGCCGCGAAAGTCGATGTCGTGGCCGCCTCGGTCGGGGCCGTACTGACGCTGATCGCTGACATTGCGTTCGAACACGGGGCGGGAGTAGCCCCCCCGCGCTCGGGCTTTTTCGGACCGCCCTCAAGAGACTCGGCCTGGAATCGCGTCCTCAAGAAGCTGGATCGAGTCGCCAACGGCCCGCGGATCAAGGCGACGCTCCGTTCGCGCCACGATCTGGCGGTTCGTGCACTCGGCTTCCAGCTTGGTCTGACCCGTACGCGGAGCCGGCCCTGCCTCGACTACGACAAGTGGACCCGACCCACGCTCGTCCACGGCCTGTATACGCCGGACCGTAGGCAACGCTACGTTGAGGATCCCATCTTCGTCCGCGTACACCAGGTATGCGAAGGCATCCTGGAAGCGATGCTGGTCGAGCTCAACCAGGTCGAAGCATTGCTGTTCAAGGCCGACTATGCGGCGGCCGAGAGGCACGTCCTGATTGCCTCCCGCTTCATGAAGCCGTTCGAGCGCACTATCAGCCTGCTGGGCGAGATGAGCCAGCTCGACTACGCGCCGCTGCGCCTCGCGCTGCGCGACGCCAGCGGCATCCAGTCGGCGCGGGCGCGGGCGCGCAAGTCGGTCGTCGACGACCACTTCTGGCTGTTTCGGCAGCAGCTGAAGCATCGTGGCCTCGACTGCTTCGTCGTGCTCGCCAACCACGTCGAATTCATGCCGGAATACCGCCTGTTGCAGGCGTTCAAGACGCTGGCCAAGACCATCAACGAGTCGATGTCGCACCATGCCCACCTGGTCCAGAACGTCCTGGGGGCAACCGTGATCGGCACGGCGGGCTTCCGCATCCTGTCGCTGGGCGAGATCGCCGCCCTGCCCCTCCTGCCGGATCTGGCATCCGCCCTCGACTCGCTGACCTTGTGGACAAACCTGGCTTTCGCCGACCACTCCGGCGTCGTCATCCACGAACAGGAACGTGAGCATGGCGCGGCGGGCAAGTACGACTACCAGCTGCCGGCGGCCCGTTGCGACCCGGCCCGGATGACGGCGGCGGTGGAGAAGTACTTCGACGCCATCCGTAAACACGAGAAAGAGGAGTGGAAGGCGCTCTTCGCCGACGCGCCGCACTTCGAGGCTCTCAAGGGCACGAAGCCCTACGTCACGGAATGGAACCTCGACGTCTTCTTCCGCAATTTCCAGAAACTGTTTCCGAAAGTGCTCGGCGCCGAGTACGAGATTGTCGAACAGGGCGACAACCACCTGAAAGTGGCCTGGACGTTGGAGGTCGAGAGCTTCCTGAAGCGGATCGCGGTGAGCTTCAGCGGTACGGAGATGTTCTACTTCGATCCCGAAGGCCGCATCAAGGTGGTGTTCGACAATTGGAACCCTCCAGCGCTGGCTGCGAACATCATGCAACGGCACCGGGCGGCCCTCGCGGAGGCCGCTGCGAAGGCCCGGCCCGTCTGACAGCCCGCGGCAAGAGTGCCCGCTGCATTCGAGCAGCGAGGCATCCCGCCTGACCGGCTCGTTCGTCGGTTGCAGAAGCCCCGCTATGCGCCGTCCGCGCGCCTTGTCAGGCGGGCGCCTGGGCGATCCGTCGTGAGTTTTGCTTCGGCGCGAGATGAACAGCCGCATCGATGAAGTGGCGGAGGGACTGGGATTCGAACCCAGGAGCGGGTTTCCCCGCCAACGGTTTTCAAGACCGCCGCCTTCAACCGCTCGGCCATCCCTCCGTTCAGTGCCCGCCAGCGGGCGCGGCCGGCTCGATCAGCGCCTGGCCCTGCATGTAGGGTTGCAGCACATCCGGGACGACGACCGAGCCGTCGCGCCGCTGGCAGTTCTCTAGAATCGCCACCAGCGCCCGGCCCACGGCGACGCCCGAGCCGTTCAGCGTGTGCACGTGCTCGGGCTTGCCCCGGCCGTCGCGGCGGAAACGGATGCCGGCGCGCCGCGCCTGGAATGCCTCCGTGTTGCTGCACGACGAGATCTCCCGGTAGGCCCCGTAGCTGGGCAGCCACACTTCGAGGTCGTACGTCTTCGACGCGGCGAATCCCATGTCGCCCGTGCACAGCAGCATCGTGCGGTACGGCAGTCCGAGACGCCTGAGCACTTCCTCGGCGTGCCGGGTCAGCGCCTCGTGCACGTCCCAGGAACTGTCGGGCGTCGCGTAGGCAACCAGTTCGACCTTGTCGAACTGGTGCTGCCGGATCAGACCCCGGACGTCCTTCCCGTACGAACCGGCTTCGCTGCGGAAACACGGGGTGTAGGCCACGTACCAGGTCGGCAAGGTCCGTCCGTCGAGAATCTCGCCGCGGTGCAGGTTGCAGAGCGGGACCTCCGCGGTGGGGATGAGGTACAGGTCCCACTGCCCGGCAATCTTGAACAGGTCCGCCTCGAACTTCGGCAGGTTCCCAGTGCCGGTCAAGGCATCGCTGCTGGCCAGGAACGGTGGCTCCACCTCCGTGTAGCCGTGCTCGGACGTGTGGAGGTCGAGCATGAAGTTGATCAGGGCGCGCGACAGCCGGGCACCGGCGCCGGTGAGCACGGCGAACCGCGCCCCGGCGAGCTTTGCGCCGCGCTCGAAATCGAGGATGCCGAGCGCCGGGCCGATCTCCCAGTGCGGCTTCGGCTCGAAGTCGAAGTCGGGGGGGGCGCCGTGCCTGCGGACCTCGATGTTGTCGGTCTCCGAGCTGCCGACTGGAACGCTCGCGTGGGGCAGGTTGGGCAGCTTCAGGGCCCAGGCCCCGCGCTCGGCCTCGACCGACTCGAGTCGGGTCTCCTGCTCCTTGATGGCTGCTGCGTGCTCCTGGCCGGCCTTGACCAGGGGCTCGACCGACTCGCCTGTCCGCCTGGCCCTGGCGATGCGCTCGCCGACGTCCTTGCGCGCGTGGCGCGCCGTTTCGAGCACCGGGAGGATCGCACGGCGCTCGGCGTCGAGCTGCACCAGGCGGTCGAGGTCGCCGCCGAACCCGCTGCCGCGAGTGCCGAGCCGGTTGCGGACCTCGTCGAGCCGGTTGCGAAGAAGGGCTGGATCGAGCATGTCGTCTGGGTCCCCGACGTGCGCTTTTATTCTAATGTAGCGGTGCGGTACGATCGCCCGGCATGGCAGCGCCGGTCCGCACCGTCGTCTTTCCGGCCGCCGGCCTCGGCACGCGCATCCTGCCCGCCACCAAGGCGTTTCCCAAGGAGCTGCTGCCGCTGGTCGACCGACCCATCATCCAGTACGGCGTCGAGGAAGCCGTTGCGTCGGGCATGCGCCGCATCGTGCTGGTCACGAGCCCCGGCAACACGATGACCGGCGCGCACTTCGCGCCGAACCCCGCGCTCGAGGCGCTGCTGGAGGAGCGCGGGAAGACGGAGAGCCTGGCGGTCGTGCGCGCAGTCTCGGCGTTGGCCGAGGTCACGACAGTTCACCAGGAGCAGCCGCTGGGTCTCGGCCACGCCGTGCTCATGGCCGGGCCGGCGGTCGGCGCGGAGCCGTTCGCGGTGGCCCTGCCCGACGACGTCATCGACGCCGACCCGCCGGCGTTGCGCCGAATGACCGACCTGTTCGCCGACGTCGGCGCCCCGGTGCTGCTCGTCGAACGGGTTCCGCGCGACGCGGTGCAGCGCTACGGAATCATCGACGCGACGCCCCTCGGGCAGGGCATCTTCCAGGTGCGGGATCTGGTCGAGAAGCCCGACCCCGCGGCGGCGCCGTCGGATCTGGCCATCGTCGGCCGCTACGTGCTGACCCCGGACATTTTCGACGCGCTGGAGCACACCGGAACCGACTCCGGCGGCGAGATCCAGCTCACCGACGGCCTGCGCCGCCTGCTGGCGCACCGGCCGCTGTATGCCTGCGAGCTGGCCGGCACCCGCCACGACGCGGGCAACCGGCTCGGCTTTCTCAAGGCCTCGATCTACTTCGGGCTCAAACGGCCGGAACTCGCCCCACCGCTGCGAGCCTTTCTGAACGAACTGGGCGGCTAGGCTGACGGCGACGGCGGGCTTGCCTTGGACGCCGCCGAGTCGGCCTTCTTCGAGCCGCCGGCCGGCGCGGACGTGTCCTTCGAATCGGTCTTGTCCGTCTTGCCCTTGCCGTCCGCGGAGGACTTGCCCGGCTCGGGTGTCGGTTGGGCACCCGACGGCTTGCGCGCGTAGTCGGTGACATACCAGCCGGTCCCCTTGAACTGGATGGCCGGCGATGAGACGAGCTTTCTGACGCGTCCCCCGCACGCCGGGCAGACGCTGAGCGGCTGGTCGGAGAACTTGCGGATCAGCTCGAACCGGTGTCCGCAGTCGTCACACTCGTATTCGTACAGCGGCATGGTCGGCAGGTGGCCAAACGCACATCCTAGCATCAATCAGACGGACGCAGACCAGCCGGCGCCACGACCCGCGACCGCCGCGCGCCTGCGAGGCAGCGGCGTCACTCCAGCAGCGTGCCTGTCGCCCCCAGCATCAACTGCCGGTGCATCCAGAAGGGCACGCCGCCCTGCCCGAGGAACCGATCGTGGAAGGATTGCAGCGACCAGCCGTTCCCGGCGGCCTCACAGTCCTTGCGGAGCTTGAGAAGCATCTGCTTCCCCAGCGCGTAGAGTACGTAGCCCGGATCGTACGTGCCACGCTCGGCCTCGCGCCGCGCGCTGCCCTCCTCGAGAAACGCCTCGTCCCGGAAGAACCGCACGCCCTGCTCCACCGACAGGTCCTCGGTATGGAGTCGGATGCCGACGATGGTCCGGGCCAATCGCACCAGCGCCTCGGCGAGCTGCCCCAGCTCGACCTCCGCGTTGCCACGCTCGAAGCCCTCGTCGAACATCATCTGCTCGCAGTAGTGCGCCCACCCTTCGACAACCGACACGGGCCTGAAGAACGTCGACTTCCGGAGCGGTGACGCAATCCGGCGCAGGTGCTCGAAGTGGAGAAAGTGGCCCGGAAAGGCCTCGTGGATGGAGATCGACCACAGGGCCGCATAGCTGAAGTCCCGTAGATGCTCCTCCTGCCGGTCCGCAGGCCAGCTTGGGTCGACGTTGGTGATGTAGTAGTACGCCGGCATCGGCCTCGCCTCGAACGGTCCGACCGGCAGGATGCTGGCGAACGTCCCGCGAGAGTACTCGGGCGTCGGGGCCACGACGAGCGGTCCGTGCTCCGGCACCGTCACTATCCGTTTCCGTCGGATGAAGTCGAGCAGGGCCGCGAGATGGTCCTCCACCGTGCGCAGGAGGCCGTCGGCCGCGGGATGGCGGCCCTTGACCTCTCGCCAGGCCTCGCCTGGACCGCCGGCCGCGCCCGCCACCTTCCTGAATCGTTCCTGGGTCGTTTCCAGCTCACGCAGCGCGATCTGCAGCAGCCGGTCCGCCGGCACGTCGATGCCTTCTTCGAGGCGGAGCTTCTGGGAGAACCGCTCCGAGCCGAGCCGAAACGAGGCTCGGCTGCGAGGTGCGACGGCATCCCGCAGGTGGGCGCCATAGTCGCGCACGGCGTCGACCGCCACGGTCGATGCGTCCGCCAGATCGCCCAGCAGGTGCATGTCGTCCAGGTCCCGAAACGCCCGGGGCAGATCGCGCTCGACGAAGGTCAGCACGCCGTCGAACGATTCGAGGCCTACGCGCACGAACAGACCCGGCGGATCGGTCACGTTCTGCCGCGCCGACTCCAGAAGTCGCGGCACCTGCCGCAGCTTGGAAACCACTCGCCGTGCGCGCTCCGTGACCGGCGCGTAGCGGAACAGCACCTGGCCCGCCAGGCTGTCGGCAATCGTCTCGGCGTAGTAGAGCGGGCTGCGCTGCCAGACGCGGACGTCCTCGAGCGCGAACAGGCGCGCCCGGATGCCGTCCGCCAGCATGCGCCGCTCCAATTTCTCGTCCGCGGTCAGCGTGGAGGCCTTGATGCCGTCGAGGCGTCGAGCCCAACCGCCGAGCTCGCGCACCTGGGTGTCGATGGCGCTCCGGCTGCAGTCCTCCAGCAGATCGTCGTGCAGGTGGATGCCGTCCGCGGCGGCCGCCGTCGGATAGACCTCGTGCAGATACGACAGGTACTCGTCGACGAAACGGGCCAGCGGCTCAGTGGAGTGCGCAGGCGATCGGTCCATGGTCCGTCGTCTCCCTACAGCGGCCCGGGCCGTTACCGCAGCGGTCCTCGTCAGCCGCCGGCAGGCAGGATCCCGTCGTCACGTCGCCTTTCTCGCTGGGTCCGGCGGAACGCCTGCGGCGCCGCCTGCGGAACAGCCCGCAACACGCTCGACCGCCCCTTGTCTCGGCGCGCGCTGCCGCCACCCACGCTTCGATTTCGTGAATGAACCGCGCATTCCATGAATGGTACAATAACGTTGCCGTGTTGCTCTCGGCAGCGGCCCGTGCCACGATCCCCGCGAGTGCCGGATTCTCCGCCCGCGCCGGCCGGCGCACTCTACCTGGTGTCCACCCCGATCGGGAACATCGAGGACATCACCCTGCGCGCCCTGCGCACGCTGAAGGAAGTGACGCTCATCGCCGCCGAGGACACACGGCGCACGGCCAGGTTGCTCAGCCACTATGGCATACACACCTCGACGACCAGCTTCCATGAGCACAACGAGGTCCGCAAGGGGCCCCATCTGCTCCGCCGCCTGGCCGCCGGCGACTCGGTGGCCCTCGTCTCCGACGCGGGTACGCCGCTGCTGTCGGATCCCGGGGCTCGGCTCGTGCGGGACGCGCTCGCCGCAGGCGTCAACGTTCACGCTGTCCCAGGCCCGAGCGCCGCGCTCGCCGGCCTGGTCATGTCCGGTCTGGGCGGCGGTGCCTTCACCGTGGTCGGTTTCCCACCTTCACGGTCAAACGACAGAAAACGTTGGCTGGCAGCCCTGGAGACCGAGCCGCGGCCGTTCGTGCTCTTCGAGGCGCCGCACCGGATCGGGGCGGCACTGACGGACATGGCGACCGTCCTGGGCGATCGGGATGTTGCGGTCTGCCGCGAGATGACCAAGGCGCACGAGGAATTGGTCACCGGACCGATATCCGAAGTAATGAAGCGCCTGCCCGCACCCCGGGGCGAGTACACGATCGTGGTCGGCGCGCCGGTCCCGCGGCCTGAGGACCGCTGCGGCACCGTCGACCAGGACCGTCTCTGGCACGAATTCTGCCATTTGACAGAAAATCTGGGCTGTGACCGTCGGGTCGCCATCCGGATCCTCGCCGACCGGCACGCACTGGGCAGCCGTTCGATCTACTCGCTGCTCGAGGCCCGCAAGGAAAATAGGTCTTTAGACCGCAGTCGGCCGCCGGCCGGAGTCCCTTGACCACCCTTTGGCATTCTGCTAGTTTATGCTCCGCTTTGCAGCCCATGGGGCAAAAGCAAACGACGCCCGACCAACGCGCAAAGCCGCCCAAAGGTACCGCGACCGTCGCAGGCCGGCGCGGATCGACGTCCACGGCAACCGTGGCGCGAGCCGAGCAGTCAGCGTACGTGCAGGCTATCGGTCGCTACGAACAGGCTATCGGGGCACTTCAGCGCCACGATTTCGAGAAGGCTGCGGCGCTCTTCGGCCAGGTGATAGACGAGTTTCCCGCCGAGCGCGTGCTGCACGAGCGCAGCCGCCGCTATCTGCAGGTCTGCCGGCGGGAATTGCAGGAGGCGCCGACACCGGAGACCCCGGACGAGCGCGTCTACGCGGCCACCCTCGCGCTGAACGCCGGCCTGCACGACGAAGCGCTGCGGCATCTGGATGCCGCGAGGCGGCAAACCCCCGACAGCGATCGCGTGCAGTACATGCTGGCTCTCGCGCGCGCAGACCGCGGGGACTTGCAGGCGGCCGCGACGCACCTGCTGCGCTCCATCGAGCTGAATTCGGAGAACCGCCACCTCGCACGTCAGGAGCCGAGCCTCGAAACGCTGCTGGAGGACGAGACCATCCAGGAAGCGCTCAGGCCCCCGCCCGCCGACCGCTCCCCGCGAGGAGCCGGAAGCCACTCATCCCGGTGAGCCCCCAGTCTGCTCTCGCCGAGCCCGTTGCGGCGACAACCCGTCACGTCATCGTGCTGGCCGCCGGCAAGGGTCGACGCATGGCCTCGACGCGGCCGAAGGTGCTTCACAGAATGGCGGGCCGGCCGCTGATCGGGCACGTGCTGCGAGCCGCCGCCACCCTCTCGCCGGCTACGACGACGGTCGTGGTCGGACATCAGGCCGAGGCCATCCAGCGGGCGGTCGGGCATGGACCCGGGTTCGTGCGGCAGGCAGCGCAGCTCGGGACCGCACACGCGCTGCTGCAGGCCGAATCGGCGTTGGCGGGCGAGGAAGGCAGTCTGGTGGTCCTCTCCGGCGACGTTCCGTGCATCCGGCCGGTCACCCTGCAGCGCCTGGTGGCAGCGCACGATCGCGCGCGCGCCGCCGCCACCGTGCTGACTGCCCGACTCTCGCGTCCCTACGGCTACGGGCGTCTCGTACGACAACGCGGCCGATTCGCCAGCATCGTCGAAGAGGCCGACGCGACCCCGGCCCAGCGCGCCATTCGGGAGGTCAACAGCGGGATCTACGCCTTCGACCTCGCCCCGCTGTTCGAGGCCCTCCACCGGATCCCCGCGGCGGGTCCGCAGCAGGAGCGGTATCTGCCCTCCGTGCTCGCGATCTATCGCCGCCGGGGCCTGACCGTCGAGACGTTGGAGACCGACGATCCCGACGAGATACGGGGCATCAACAGCCAGACGGAACTGGCGGAAGTGAGCTCGCTCATGAGACAAGGCAAGAACGAGGAGCTGATGGCTGCCGGCGTGACGCTCGAAGATCCTGCCACCACCTACATCGACGCCGATGTCGTGGTCGGTCGGGACACGGTGATCCACCCCGGCGTGATGCTGGAGGGCCGGACGACGGTCGGCGACCGCTGCGAGCTGCACGCCGGCGTGCGCATCGTGAACTCGACGCTGGGCGATGATGTCACGGTCAACAACCACTGCGTGATTGCGGATGCGCGCGTGGAGTCGGGTGTCCGGATCGGTCCTTTCGCCCACTTGCGACCCGGCACCGTCGTGCGCGAGACGGCGCGTGTCGGCAACTTCGTCGAGATCAAGAAGAGCACGCTGGGCGCGGGGTCGAAGGTGAACCATCTCTCCTATCTGGGCGACGCGGCACTCGGCGCCGAAGTCAACGTGGGAGCCGGCACCATCACCTGCAACTACGATGGGGGTACGAAGCACGAGACCGCCATCGAGGACGGCGCGTTCATCGGCAGCGGCACCCAGCTCGTCGCACCCGTAACGGTGGGGCGGGCGGCGTACGTCGCGGCCGGGTCGTGCGTCACGGAGGACGTGCCCCCCGGTGCACTGGCCATCGCGCGCGGCCGGCAGGAGAACAAGACCGGCTGGACCGATCGCAAGAAGGGCTAGCAGAAGCCCCGTTCCACGACACGGACTTCCGGCGCGAGAACCCGCGCATGTGCGGCATCATCGGCTACATCGGCGATCGTGAAGTTGTTCCGGTGCTGCTCGACGGTCTCCGCCAGCTCGAGTACCGCGGATACGATTCCGCCGGCATCGCCCTGGTGCGTGACGGGCAGATAGCGATCCGACGCAGTGCCGGCAAGGTGGCGCGGCTCGCGGAAACCATCCGGACGCAGCCCGTCAGCGGCGACTACGGCGTCGGGCACACGCGCTGGGCAACCCACGGCCGCCCGACGGAAGAGAACGCCCACCCGCACCGCGACTGTACCGGCGGGATCGTCGTCGTCCACAACGGCATCATCGAGAACCATCTCGACCTGAAGCGTCGGTTGCTGGCGGAGGGACATCGCTTCGAGACCGAGACCGACACCGAGGTCGTGGCACATCTGGTCGAGCAGGAGCAGCAGGCCGACGGCCTCGAGAACGCAGTCCGCCGCGCGGTGCAGCAACTGCGCGGCCTGTTCGCGCTGGTCCTGGCGGCCGCCGGGGATCCAGACAAGATCGTCGCGGTTCGCAACGGGCCGCCGCTCGTCGTCGGCATGGGTCACGGCGAATACTTCCTGGCCTCGGACATCCCGGCTGTGGCCGGCCACACGCCGGATATCGTCCACCTCGGCGATCGAGAGATGGCGGTCATAACCCGGGCGCGGGTGGAGTTCACCGACTTCGCCGGCCAAGCCGTCTCGAAGGCCACCCAGCGAATCCACTGGGATCCGGTCAGCGCGCAGAAGGCCGGCTACAAGCACTTCATGCTCAAGGAGATCTTCGAGCAGCCGTGGGCGGCCCGGGAGACGGTCGCCGGTCGCCTGTCGGAAGACCGGGGAACGGTGCTGCTGGGCGAGCTCGACATCCCCGACGAGCGGCTGCGCGCCGTCGAGCAGGTCGCCCTCCTGGCCTGCGGTACGTCCTGGCATGCCGCACTGGTCGGGAAGTTCCTCATCGAGCAGCTCGCCCGCCTGCGCGTCGACGTCGACTACGGCTCCGAGTACCGCTATCGGGATCCGCCAGCCGGCGACCGCACCCTGGCCGTGGTGATCACCCAGTCAGGCGAGACCGCGGACACGCTGGCCGCGCTGCGCGAGGCCCAGGCGCGCGGTGCCGCGAGCATCGCAATCTGCAACGTCGTCGGGAGCATGGCGGCCCGCCTGGCCGATGCCGCGGTCTACACGCACGCCGGCCCCGAGGTCGGCGTGGCGTCGACGAAGGCGTTTACGTCGCAGCTCGTCACCCTGATCCTGCTGGCGCTGCACCTGGGGCGGGTCCGCGGCACGCTCGGCCCGCGCGACGCGCAGCCGCACGTGGAGGCGTTGACGCAGCTGCCGGGCTTGATCCAGCACACGCTCGGGTGCGACGCCGCGGTGGCCGGCATCGCGAAGCGCTTCTACCGGCGGACGGACTTCCTGTACCTGGGGCGCGGCGTCAATTATCCGATCGCGCTGGAAGGGGCTCTCAAGCTCAAGGAGATCTCCTACATCCACGCCGAGGGCTATCCGGCCGGCGAGATGAAGCACGGACCGATCGCCTTGATCGACGACAACCTGCCCGTCGTGGCGCTCGTGCCCAGGCAGCCCGTGTTCGGCAAGATGATGGGTAACCTGCAGGAAGCCAAGGCCCGTGGCGCCGTCCTGATCGTGGTCACCGATGCCGACCCGGGGGAGTTCGCCGAGGTGCTCGACCCGGAGCACGATTGCATCGTGCCGATTCCACCCGCCCCGCAGCTCCTCATTCCCATTCTGGCCACGATCCCTCTGCAGCTGCTCGCCTACCACATTGCGGTCCTGCGAGGCTGCGATGTCGATCAGCCGCGCCACCTGGCCAAGAGCGTGACGGTCGAGTAGCGGTGCGGCTCCTGGATCACCTCAACCCGGAGCAGCGGCAGGCGGTGCTGCACCGTGACGGGCCGCTCCTGATTCTGGCCGGTGCCGGCTCCGGCAAGACCCGCGTCATCGCGCATCGCGCGGCCGGTCTGATAGGCGAGGGATACGCGGCGCCGCACCAGGTCCTGGCCGTCACGTTCACGAACAAGGCCGCCGAGGAGATGCGCGAGCGGATCGAGCGGCTGCTCGGCGCCGAGCAGCCGCGACTCTGGCTCTCGACGTTCCACGCCTTCTGCGCCCGCCTGCTCCGCCGGGAAGCGCCCCTCGCCGGGCTGTCGCGGGACTTCATCATCTACGACACAGCCGATCAGCTCGCCGTCGTGCGCCGTGCCATGCAGGAGCTGCGGATCGACGAGCGCGTAACCCCGGCCCGCGCGGTGCGGTCGCGGATCAGCCACGCAAAGAATCGGATGATCGACGCCGCTCACCTCCGCGAGAGCGGGTCGGGCTTCGGCGACGAGCAGCTCGCGCGGGCATTCGAGCGCTACGACCGGCTGCTGGAAGCGGCAAACGCGCTGGACTTCGACGACCTGCTGCTGCGGGCGGTCGCCCTGTTCGATGCATCGGACGCGGCCCGCGCGCGCTACACCGAGCAGTTCCGCTACATCATGGTGGACGAGTACCAGGACACGAACCGGCCCCAGTATCGGCTACTTCAACAGCTGGCTTCCCACCGCAACCTGTGTGTCGTCGGCGATCCGGATCAGTCGATCTACAAGTGGCGCGGCGCCGACGTCCGCAACATTCTCGACTTCGAGCAGGACTTCCCCGAAGCGACCGTGGTGCGGCTCGAGCGCAACTACCGCTCCACGCAGGTCATCCTCGACGCCGCCTCCGGGTTGATCAGTTGCAACAGCGAACGCGGGGACAAGCGCCTGTGGACCGATCGCGCGGCCGGCGACCCGATCGTGTGCCACCGGGCGCGCGACGAGCTGGAGGAGGCCGACTTCGTGGTCGCACGGCTGCGGCAGGCGCTGGCCGGGGACGCCGCCTCGGCAGCCGTGCTGTATCGCACCAACGCGCAGTCGCGCGCCATCGAGGACGCGTTGACACGGGCTGGACTCGCTTACCGCGTCGTCGGCGGCGTGCGCTTCTACGAGCGCAAGGAGATCAAGGACGCGCTGGCCTACCTCAAGCTGCTGCTCGTGCCCGAGGACGACGTGAGCCTGCGCCGGGTCATCAACGTGCCGCCGCGAGGCATCGGTCGCAAGGTGATGGAGGCGCTGGACGACGCCGCGGCGACCCAGCCCGGGTTGTCGCTCTGGGCACGACTCGTGCACTCTGTCGACGCGCAGGCGCTTCCCACCCGGGCGGTTGCCGCGTTGGAGAAGTTCCGCACGTTGCACGGGGCGCTGGCCGCGGTCGCGCGGACGGAGTCGGCATCCGTCACCCTGGAACGGACATTGGACCAGACCGGCTACGTCCAGGCGCTCCGGCAAGCGTCCACGGAAGAGGCCGAGAACCGCCTCGCCAACCTCATGGAGCTGGTCGCCGCGGCCCGCGACTACGAGGTGCGCGCGCCCGAGCCCAGCCTGGCCGGCTTCGTGGACCTGGTATCGCTGCGCTCCGAGGCCGACGAGGAGCAGGGAGCGTCCGACGCACCGATCTGGCTGATGACGCTGCACGCCGCGAAGGGCCTGGAGTTTCCCCTGGTCGTCATCACGGGGATGGAGGAAGGACTATTTCCGCACGCCCGCGCCGCCGCCGACGCGGCCGAGCTGGAGGAGGAGCGGCGCCTGTGCTACGTCGGGATAACGCGCGCCCGGTCGCAGCTCGTCCTCACCAGCGCCGCCCGGCGCCGCACGTTCGGCGAGTACCGCGACACGGATCCCTCGCGCTTCCTGCGTGAGATTCCGGAGGAACTGCTCGAGACCGTCGTCTCGCCCCTGGTGCGCGAGCGCCAGGTCCCGGTGCACGCGGGGCGTCGGGCGAGCAGTCGCCGCCCGGCACGAAGCGGCGTCGACGTGCCGGCAACCACCTTCTTCGACTACGCGGACGAGGACCAATCGGCTGGGTACATCCGCCCCGGGATGCGCGTGCGCCACCCCGCATTCGGCATCGGTACGGTGGCTCGCATTGAGCCCCTCGCGGGGGACGTCAAGCTCACGGTCCGGTTCGAGACCGTGGGGTACAAGAAGCTGCTGGGGCGCTACGCAAAGCTCGAGCCGGTGTGAAATCAGACGGGGCTGCGCCCCGCAACCCCCGTCTACGCCGTTCTACTGGATGTCGGTAATGATCCAGCGTCCGTCGATGAGCCCGTCGGGCGCGTTGAGTTCGACCTTCTGGAGCGTAATCACCATCGTTCGATCCTCGGAGCTCTCCCCCTGGTCGACTACCGCGCTGATGGTGACCTCCTTGGTCACGAGCTGCCCTTCCAGGCCGCGCACGGCGATAGGGTTGTTCGGATCGTAGGCGCTGACCTCGGCGATCTCACTCTCTGCCGCGAGTGCATTCTCGGCCTCCGAGACGGCGCGCGAGTGCTCCTGGGACTCGTCGCGATACCGCGTCCACTCCTCCTGGACATCCTGGTCGCGACGACCGACATCGTCGCCGGCGCGCTCGGCTTCGATAACGCGCGCTATCGCATCGAGGTTCTCGTCCTGGTACATCTTCATGCCGTCGGCGAACTCCTGCTGGGCGCGCCGAACTTCCTCGAGGGCTTCCGACTGCTCGCGCATCCGCAGCGCGCGCCGCTGCTCCTCGGCAACGTTCTCGACATCGAAGCTCCCGACCGTGCCGTCCTCCTCGGGACTGAATGCCACCATGGAGATGCCGCTGAGGGTGGGCCGGTCGTTGAACCGGGAAGCCCTGAAGAAGCTGCTGATCAGCGCCTGCTCCTCGCCGCCGCCGCCGCAGCCGGCCAGGGCGCCGCCAAGTGCCAGCACCAAGGTTACGAGCACGCTGGTCATTCTTCTCGACATCCTCAAGCCTGACATCGGTCTGCCTCCCATGAACTGCCGCGCTCGGCCGGCCGGAGCCGCCGCTCAGGCAGTGGCATCCGGGTCGCCGTCGGCGTTCTTCTCCACGAGCTTGGCGATCGAAACCACCCGGTCGTCCTCGTCGATCCCGATGAGTCGGACCCCCTGGGTCGCCCGACCGATGGACCGGATGTCCCCGGTCGACATGCGCAGGATCTTGCCCTGCAGGGTGACCAGCATGAGCTCGTCATCCTGCTCCACCCATGCCACGCCGACGACCCGCCCGTTTCTGGGGCTGGCGTGGATGTTTATGATACCGACTCCCCCGCGCGATTGCACGCGGTATTCGGCAAGCTCCGTGCGCTTGCCGTACCCGCGCTCGGTCACGGTCAGGAGCGTGCCTCCGGGGCGCAGGGCGGTCATCGCCACCACCTCGTCCTCCCCGCGCAGCGCCACGCCGCGCACACCGCGCGCCGTGCGCCCCATCGACCGCACGTCGGTCTCCCGGAAGCGGATTGCCTTGCCGGCGCTGCTGCCGATGAAGATCTCCCCATGGCCGTCGGTGAGCTCCGCGCCGACCACGGCATCGCCTTCGTCGACGCCCATGGCGATGATTCCCCCGACGCGGGGATGGCGAAACGCCCGCAGGTCCATCCGCTTGACGATACCGCGGCGCGTGCCCATCACCACGAACCGCTCCCCGTCCGTCTCGGGCCAGGTCTTGACGGTTTCGAGCGCGGCAATCCGCTCGCCGGGCTCCATCTGCACGAGGTTGGCGATGGCCTTGCCGCGGCCCGCGGGACCCACGTCGGGGATGGCATGGACCTTGAGCCAGTACATGCGGCCTCGATCGGAAAAGATGAGGACGTACGCGTGGGTCGACGCGATGAAGACGTGGGTGAGGAAATCTTCGTCGCGCGTGCGCATCCCGAGGCGGCCCTTCCCCCCGCGCCGCTGGTTCCGGTACTGCGTGACGGCCGTGCGTTTCACATAGCCGGTGTTACTGACCGTGATGGCCACGTCCTCGTCGACGATCAGGTCTTCGATGCTGAAGTCGCCCTCGGCGTCGATGATCTCGGTGCGCCGTTCGTCGCCGTACCGATCCTGAACAGTCCGCAGCTCCGTGACCACGTGCTGCATGAGCAGCGTCTCGCTCTCGAGGATTGCACGCAGCTCGTCGATCCTCTTCTTCAGCTCCGCGAGCTCGTCGCTGATCTTCTGCCGCTCGAGGCCCGTCAGGCGTTGCAGCTGCATGTCCAGGATCGCCTGCGCCTGCACCTGGGTGAGCGAGAAGCGCGCCATCAGCTCGACGCGCGCCTCGGCCGGCGCCTTCGCCGCCCGGATCAACCGGATGACGGCGTCGAGGTTGTCCAGGGCGACCTGCAGTCCCTCGAGGATGTGGGCCCGCGCCTCGGCCTTGCGGAGCTCGAACTCGGTGCGCCGCCGCACGACGTCCCGGCGGAACTCGACGAACTGCTCGACCATTGCGAGCAGTGGCAGGACGCGCGGACGGCCGCCGACGATGGCCAGCATGATGATCCCGAACGACGTCTGCAGCGGGGTGTGCTTGTAGAGGTTGTTCAGCACGACCTCGGGGACCTCGCCGCGCCGGAGCTCGATCACGATGCGCATGCCCTCGCGGTCGGACTCGTCGCGCAGGTCGGTAATCCCCTCGATGACCTTGCCCCGCGCCAGTTCGGCGATCTTCTCCAGCAGCCGCGTCTTGTTGAGCTGATAGGGAATCTCCGTCACGACGATGGCGGTCTTCTCCCCCTTGCCGCGGGTCTCGATGGAAGTCCGGGCGCGCAGTGTGATCGAGCCCCGGCCTTCGATGTACGCCTGCAGAATCCCGGCGCGTCCGACGATGAAGCCGCCGGTCGGAAAGTCGGGTCCGGGAATGAAGGAGGCGAGCATGCGCCGCTTGACCTCGGGCGGCGCGTCGTCGTGCTCTGCCACCCACACGATTCCGTCGATGACCTCGCGCAGATTGTGGGGCGGCACGTTCGTGGCCATGCCCACGGCGATGCCCGCCGACCCGTTGACCAGCAGGTTGGGATAGGGAGCCGGCAGCACGGCGGGCTCCTCGGTCGTCTCGTCGTAGTTCGGGACGAAGTCGACCGTCTCCTTGTCGAGGTCGGCCATCAGATCGTCGGCCAGCGCCTCCAGCCGCGCCTCGGTGTAGCGCATGGCCGCCGGCGGATCGCCGTCCACCGACCCGAAGTTCCCCTGGCCATCCACCAGCGGGTAGCGCATGTTGAAGCCCTGCGCGAGCCGCACGAGCGTGTCGTAGATGGAGGCGTCGCCGTGGGGATGGAAGTTCCCCATCACCTCGCCGACAATCTTGGCGCACTTGCGGTACGGCCGGTTGGCGGCCAGCCCCATCGTGCGCATCCCGTAGATGACGCGGCGATGGGCCGGCTTGAGCCCGTCGCGGACATCGGGCAGCGCGCGCCCGACGATTACGCTCATGGCGTAATCCATGTACGAGCGCCGCATCTCGTCTTCGATGCTTACAGGTACACTCGACTGGGTCGGCTCAGGCATGGTCATCGATCAGGAGCGTGCCGCGGGACGCCGGCGACGCGGGGGGACCGCCCACGCACAGGGAGGCCGCCGCTCCGCGGGGTTCACCACGGACCGCTAGACGTCGAGGTTCTCGACTTCCAGGGCGTTCTCTTCGATGAAGCGGCGTCGCGGCTCCACCTGGTCGCCCATCAGCGTCGAGAACACGAGATCGGACTCGGCGTGGTCCTCGGCGCGGACCTGCAGCAGCGTGCGCGCCTCCGGCTCCATCGTCGTTTCCCACAGCTGCTCGGGGTTCATCTCGCCGAGTCCCTTGTAGCGATTCACGGCGACGCCGCGCTTGCCGGCAGCCACGATGTGCTCGACCAGTTCGTCGAGCGAAGCGACCCGCACACCGCTGCCCCTCGCCTCGCGGCGCGCTTCGCCCGGCGCGGCTGCCTGCGGCGCCGGGCCCTCGCCCTGGGCCACATGGGCCTCGCCACCCTCGCCGCCGCGATCGCGGTCGTTGTCGTCGTCGCCGGCGCTGAGCGGCGTCGTTGATACGACCATCGGCCCGGTCAGGCCGCGCAGGTCGTCGTGGAACGCCGTCCGCAGTGCACGATACTCTGCCGACTCCGTGAAGGCCACGCCTACGTCCCGCTGCCGCAGGTCGCCGTTCGTCCGCTCGGTCACTCGCAGCATGAACGCGTTGTGCTCCTCGTCCGGAGCGACGCCCACCTGGCGGGTGGGCGTCGCCAACGCAGCGGCGAGCGCATCCAGCGCGCCGCGGTCGGCGAAGAAGTGGCGCGGTGAGACGACGTCCCGGGCGAGCAGCGCCTGGACGACGTCCCGCGCCACGCCGCGCCGCTCGACCACCTGCAGCAGCTTCCGGAACGCCGTCAGCTTGTGCAGGAGCTGCGCGAGCCGCTCACCCGCGAACTGGCGTTCCTGATCAGGGAGCTGCAGGCGCCGTGAGGCGCAGGCGCGGTCGATCAGCCACGTTTCGAGATCCCGGTCGTCCTTGATGTACTGCTCGCTGCGTCCGCGCTTGACGCGATACAGCGGCGGCTGGGCGATGTAGACGTGACCCCTGCCGACCAGCGCCGCCATCTGGCGGTAGAAGAACGTCAGCAGCAGCGTCCGGATGTGCGAGCCGTCCACGTCGGCGTCCGTCATGATCACGATCCGGTGATAGCGCAGCTTCGCCAGATCGAAATCCTCGCCGATGCCGCAGCCCAGCGCCGTGATCATGGTCTTGATCTCGTCGCTGCCGAGCATCTTGTCGAGCCGCGCCCTTTCCACGTTGAGAATCTTGCCCTTGATGGGCAGGATGGCCTGGAAGCGGCGGTCGCGGCCCTGCTTCGCTGAACCGCCGGCCGACTCGCCCTCCACGATGAACAGCTCGCTGCGCGCCGGGTCCCGCTCCTGGCAGTCCGCCAGCTTGCCCGGCAGCGAGCCCCCGTCGAGCGCCCCCTTGCGCCGCACCAGCTCGCGCGCCTTGCGCGCGGCTTCACGGGCCCGGGTGGCCTCGATCACCTTGTTGACGATGCGTTTGGCAACGGCCGGGTTTTCCTCGAGATAGGCACCGAGTCTGTCGTTGAGGATGCCCTGGACGATGCCCTTGACCTCGGTGTTGCCGAGCTTCGTCTTGGTCTGCCCCTCGAATTGCGGTTGCGGGATCTTGACGCTGACCACTGCGACGAGGCCCTCACGGATGTCGTCGCCGCTCACGCTTTCCTTGAGATCCTTGGCGAGGTTCTTCCGGTTTGCGTAGGCGTTGACCGTGTAGGTCAGCGCCGAGCGGAAGCCGGACAGATGGGTGCCGCCTTCCTGGGTGTTGATGTTGTTGGCAAACGAGTACACCGTCTCGGTGTAGCCGTCGTGCCACTGCAGCGCGATTTCCGCGTCGATGCCGTCGCGCTCGCCGCGCATGTAGATCGGCGTCGCGTTGGCGACGGTCTTGTTCTTGTTGAGAAACTGCACGAACTCGACGATGCCGCCCTCGTACCGGAAGTGGTGGCTCTTGCCCGTCCGCTCGTCGTCGAGCGCGATCGCCACCCCGGCGTTGAGGAACGCCAGCTCCCGCAGCCGGTGGGCCAGGGTGTCGAAGCTGAACTCCGTGGATTCGAGGAAGATCTCCGCGTCGGGCCGGAACGTAATCTTCGTGCCCCGCCGCTTCGTCGTGCCGATGATCTCGAGAGGCCCTTGCGGAACGCCGCGGGCATAGTTCTGCCCATGGACGTGCCCGTCGCGCCAGACTTCCAGGTCGAGCGACTCGGAGAGGGCATTGACGACCGACACGCCGACGCCGTGCAGCCCGCCCGACACCTTGTAGCTCTCACCGTCGAACTTGCCGCCGGCGTGCAGGACCGTCAGCACGACCTCCGCAGCCGCCTTCCCGCTGGCGTGCCGGCCGACCGGGATGCCCCGGCCGTTGTCGACGACGGTCACCGAGTTGTCGATGTGAACCGTCACGCCAATCGCGTCGCAAAATCCCGCCAGTGCCTCGTCTATCGAGTTGTCGACGATCTCGTAGACGAGATGGTGAAGCCCGGGCGCACCGGTCGAACCGATGTACATGGCGGGACGGTGCCGCACGGCCTCGAGGCCCTCGAGGACCTTGATCTTGTCGGCGCCGTAGTCCTCGCCGCGCTCGCCTGTGGATTCCGGCAGGATTGAACGGGGGTCTTCGTGATCCAGTTGCGTCATGTAGTCATCGGATGGGGCTGTTCCCGAACCCCTGGCAGCGGGTCCGCGGCATCAAAACGGAAGCGGCTGGTCACACGCGCATCGGCATGATGACATACGTGTAGTCACACCCGTTGCCACCGATCGGTCGCATCACCGCCTGGCTCATCTCGTCCTTGAACTCGAGCTGCACGCTGTCGGTTTCTGCGACACCCAGGAACTCGAGGATGTACTGCGCGTTGAAGCAGATGTCGAGCGGTTCCCCCTGGTAGTCGACGGCCAGCGATTCCTTCGCCTCGCCAACCTCCGGGCTGCTCGACGTGATGTCGATCTGCTGCTCTGCAATCTGGAACCTGACCGCCCGCGAGCGCTCGCTCGACAACAAGGCGACCCGCTTGATGGCGCTCGTCAGCCGGTCGCGCTCGAACTCCACCCGCTTGTCGTTCTGCTTCGGGATCACGCGCTCGTACGCCGGGAACTCTGCATCGATGATGCGCGAGATGAGCTGGCGGCCGTCCACGTCGAAGAACAGGTGGTTCTCGCCGCGCGCGTAGCGCACGTCGCCCTCTCCGTCGACCAGCAGCCGCGCCAGCTCCCACAGTGTCTTCTTCGGGAGGATGGCCTGCACCTCCTCCGCGTCGCCGCCCTCCACTTCCCGCGCCGTCGACACGAGCGCAAGCCGGTGCCCGTCGGTCGCCACCAGATTCATGGACGTCGGGCCCAGGATGAACAGCGCACCGTTCAGGAAGTACCGCGTATCCTCGCCTGTGATGGCGAATTGCGTGCGCATCACCATCTCGTGCAGTGCCGTGCGCGGCAGGGCAAACACCTCCGCACCGGCGGGTTCCGGTAGGGTCGGAAAGTCCTCCCGCGGCAGCGTCTGCATGCGGGAATCGAACTTCTCGGCAGCGACCTTGACGGCCCCTTTCGGGCCCTCCTTGATCAGGACGTCCACGTCCGGCAGGGCGCGCACGATCTCGTACAGCTTCTTCGCTGGGATGGTCAGCGCGCCGCCCTGGGCGATGGAGGCGGCGCAGCGGCTGCGCAACCCGACCTCCAGATCGGTGGCAAGCAGCCGCACTTCCTCGCCGCCGTCGCCTTCGATGAGGACGTTCGCGAGGATCGGAATGGTGTTCTTGCGCTCGACGATCCCCTGGAACAGCTGCAGTTCGCGCAGCAGGTCGGACTTGCGAACGGTTATTTCCATGCGGCTAGTGACCTCGGTCGAGGGCGTGGTCCATCCGAATCGAGGTAGAGATAAAACTCCACGATTATACAGGAAGAAGAGGGCGATACGAAACTGTGAGCAATTTTATAAACTCTTCTGAGTGAGCACTTTAGCCACGATACGGTGTGTGGATGAAGCGCCTACGCAGGACCGCCGCCTGTGGATTGCCGCCGCACCCGCGATCCGTGCGCGGCGGGGCGCTGCCGATGCTGTGGACACGTGGGGCATCGGGTCGCCGCGGCTAGTTGAACGACTCGAGGAAGCTGTTGACGAGGTTGTGGAAATCGCGGTCGCGCTTGCAGCGCCCCTCGATCTTGCGGATCGAGTGGATGACCGTGGAATGGTGCTTGCCGCCGAAGCTCTTGCCGATCTGGGGCAGGGAGGCGCCGGTGAGCGACTTGGCCAGGTACATGGCGATCTGCCGCGGGAGTGCGACGGCCTTCGAGTTGTTGCGTGACTTCAGGTCGGTGACCTTGAGGTCGTAGTGGTTCGCGACGAATTTCTGGACCATTTCGATCGTGACAGCGTCGTCGCCGCGGTCGATGAGGTCCCGCAGCACCTCCTTGGCGAGCGACAGCGAAATCTCCAGGCCGGTGAGCGAGGCGTATGCGATGAGGCGGATCAGCGACCCCTCGAGCTCCCGGACGTTCGACCTGATCCGCCCGCCGATGTACAGCGCCACGTCGTCGGACAGCGGCACTGCCTCGGCACCGGCTTTCTTTTTGAGGATCGCGACCTTGGTCTCGAGGTCGGGCGGCTGGATGTCGGCGATCAGTCCCCATTCGAAGCGGGAGCGCAGGCGCTCCTCGAGCGCCGGGATTTCATTGGGTGGGCAGTCGCTGCTGATCACGATCTGCTTCTGCGCGTCGTACAGGGAGTTGAACGTGTGGAAGAACTCGGTCTGCGTGCCCTCCTTGCCTGCCAGGAACTGGACATCGTCGACCAGCAAGACGTCCATGCTGCGATAGCGCTCACGGAAGTCGAGGATGCGGTCGTACCGCACGGCGTTGATCATCTCGTTCATGAAGCGCTCGGACGAGATGTAGCTCAGCTTGAGGTGCGGCGATTGGCTCAGGAGGTACTGGCCGATCGCATGCATCAGATGGGTCTTTCCCAGGCCCACGCCGCCGTAGATGAACAGGGGGTTGTACGAGCGCGATGGAGCCTCGGCGACGGCCAGCGACGCGGCGTGGGCGAACTGGTTCGAGGGACCGACGACGAACGTGTCGAACGTGTACCGTGGGCTCAGCACCCCCGGCGGAGGCGGCGCGACGCTGGCAGCGGTCGGAGCGTGCGTCCCGGCGCCGCCGGGCTCGGCTGCCTTGGCAGGCACTTCGTCCGCGGTGACGAACACGACGCGGAAGCCCTCCGGGCGAATCTCAACGGCAGCCTCGTTGATCACACTGGCGTAGTGCTTTGCCAGCCAGTCGCCGAACTGGCTGTTGGGAACGCGGATCGTGAGGCGCTCTCCAGTCTCGTCGACGAGAGCGGTCGGCTTGAACCACGTGTAGTAGCTGTGACGGTTTATCTTGGTCTCGACGCGCGCGAGGATGTCGTTCCAGACGTTGTCCGCCATGGTCGTACGTGTGGCACTCAGGTGACGAGCACGCCGGGATCGGCCGGCTGACGGGGCACTGGGCCCTTTCGACGCGGCTCGACACGGGCGAAAGCGGACCTCTAAACGAGCACCCTGGATTTCCACAAACTTTTCCACAGGTGTGGAAAACTGCAGGAAAAGGGGGTTTTCCTGGGAGCGGGGTGAATGTAACACACCCGTTGCCCGGTCGCCAACCATTGACACCGCCGCCCGGCGTCGACTAGGATTCACCTCCCGTGCGCCTTCCGGCCGCGCGGGTCGTTCGCAGGAATTCGCGGGGGTACCTGGCAGGATGAAGCGCACCTATCAGCCGAACCGTCGGCGCCGGAAGCGCACGCACGGCTTCCGGAAGCGGATGAGCACCAAGAGCGGGCGCCTCATCCTGAAGAGTCGGCGGGCCAAAGGGCGCCGGCGGCTGGCGGTCTCTTGAACCGGACGTTGTCTCGCCGGGAGCGACTGCGGAGTCGTCCGGAGTTTCTCGCCGTGCAGCGCCGGGGTGCTCGAAGCCGCGGGCGGTATCTGACACTACTCGGCCTGCGGAACGGCTTGGATGTCACGCGGCTGGGCGTGGTGGCGTCGCGGCGACTCGGCAAGGCGATCCGCCGCAACCGGTCCAAGCGCCTGATCCGAGAACTCTTCCGTCTCAACAAGCGCCGCCCAGGATTCGATCTCGTCGTGCTGCCGCGTCGCGAGCTCTGCGATGCGGCGTTCGATGCGCTGCAAGCCGACTACCGCACGGTGCTGCGACGGTTCGAGCGTTCTCATGGCTGACAGCCCCGCGGCGGTCTCGGTGCGACGCGGGATTTCGCCACGGGCTGCGGAGCCCGGGGCTGTGGGGAGATGGGTTGCGGGTCTGCCCGCGGCGGGGTTGCTGGCCGCAATCGAGGCCTATCGGCTGCTGCTCTCGCCGCTGTTCGCCGGGTCTTGCCGCTTTGTTCCTTCGTGCTCCGCGTACGCCCGGGAGGCCGTCGCCAGACACGGGGCGTTGCGGGGCAGTCTGTTGGCGGCGTGGCGTCTGGCCCGCTGTCACCCGCTGTGCAGGGGCGGCCTCGACCAGGTGCCCAGCCCGAAACTGCGCCAGGAGTCCGCGCCGCAGAACGGCGTAGACTCCTGGTAGGCATGGTTGGGCGCCAAGCGGAGCCGCCAGCCGCCGATTGGGAGGCTGGTCGCCTCGCCGAGCACGACGCGTCATGGAGAGAAGAGTTCTCCTCGCCGTCTTTCTGTCCTTCCTGGTGCTCTACGTCTACCAGGCGTTGGTCGGGCCACCGCCCGGCGAGCGTGCCGGGGCCGGGCCTGCGACGTCCCCGACGACACCGGCCGACCTGCCGCCCCCACTGCCGCGCGCGGCGGATGCACTCGGCGCCCGCGACTCGGCTGCCCCGCCCCCGGGCGAGCCGCTCCCGGTCGCGGCCGACCCTCTGATCGCCGACACGGCGGCGCGCGAGGTCGTCGTCGAGAGCGACAGTTTCAGGGCGGTCTTCAGCAATCGCGGGGCGGAGCTCCTGAGTTGGCAGCTCGCGGACTATCTCGACGAGGGGCAGCCCGTCGAGCTCGTGCCGCGCGACCTGCCCGACGACGAGCCCGCCCCGTTCGCCCTGGCGTTCGACGACGACCAATTGACCCGCCTGGCCGGTGCCGCGCTCTACCGGCCGAGCGCCGGCCGCGTGCGGCTTGCCAATCGAACCGAAACGCTGACCTTCGACTACGAGGACGCCGGCGGTCTGCGGATCCGCAAGACCTTCCGGTTCGACCCGGCAGCCAGCCCGTACCTGATGACAGTGGCGGTGGAAGCGGCGTTGGGCCAGGAGGCATTGGACCCCGTGGTGCGGTGGGGTCCCGCGCTTGGCGGCGGCGAACACACGACCGCGGGGTTCGCGTTCCGGCAAGGCCCGCGCGGCGTGGTGTACGGCCGGCTGCTGGAAGCGGGCGGCATTGGGGAGCTGGAAGTCACCCGGCCTGACGCGTCGGACGTAGCCGCACAGCCGACGTACCAGGGCCAGCTGGCGTTCGTGGGGGTCGACAATCACTATTTTCTTGCCGCAGCGCTGCCCGGGGCGCAGGCGACCGTTCGGTACCGGGCCGTACCGCTCCCCCCGCGGACCGTGGATGGCGAGCCGCGCGAGCTCATGGCGTTCGACTTGCGCCTGGCGGACGGTCCGCGCGGCCTGCCCTTCTACCTCGGACCCAAGGACTTCGACATCCTGGAGGCGGCGGACCCGGCGCTGCCGCGCGCCATCGAGTTCGGCTTCCTGTCGTGGCTGGTCGTGCCGTTGCACCGGTCTCTGAGCTGGGTGCATGCCGGCGTCGACAACTGGGGGCTCTCGATCATCATCCTGACGATCCTGATCAACATCGTCATCTTCCCGCTGCGGCACAAGAGCGTCGTGTCGATGCGCAAGATGCAGGAGCTGCAGCCGGAGATGAAGGCGATTCAGGAGCGTTACAAGCACCTGAAGGCGACTGACCCCGACAAGCAGAAGATGAATCAGGAGGTCATGGCGCTCTACCGTGACCGCGGCGTGAACCCGGCGAGCGGCTGCCTGCCCATGCTCGCCACCATGCCGATACTGTTCGCGTTCTACCGCCTGCTCACGATGGCGATCGAGATTCGCGGCGCGCCGTTCCTGCTCTGGATCACGGACCTGTCGGTGCACGATCCGCTGTACATCACGCCACTGGTGATGGGCGCGTCGATGGTGCTGCAGCAACGCCTGTCGCCCGCCCAGGTCGACGCGATGCAGCAGCGGATGATGATGCTGATGCCGGTCGTCTTCACCTTCATGTTTCTTTGGGCCCCGAGCGGATTGGTGCTCTACTGGCTGACGAGCAACGTGCTCGGGATTGCGCAGCAGGTGATGACCAACCGCCTCATCGGGCCGCCGAAGGTGCGTGTCGTACGGCCGCCGGCCGAACGCCGTGTCCGACCGCGCCGGCAGAAGGGCGGGAAGAAGACGCCGGGGTCGGACCAGGGATCCGATTGAAGCCTGGATGTCGAGTGCCGTGGAGAACGATCTGAGCGCGCAACTCGTCGCTTTCGTGCAGTCCATCATGGCGGCCATGGGACTGGACTCGCAGGTGGCCGTGGAGCCGATCGCCGACGGGACGCGGGTCGTCATTGCCGGCGACGGCTGCGAGGTGCTGCTGCGCCGCCGGGCGGCTGCGCTCGACGCGATGCAGCATCTCGTCAACGCGGCGTTTCGCCGACAGCATCCGGGTCGCCACATCGTCGTGGACTGCCTCGACTACCGCAAAGGCAAGGACGCGGAGTTGCGGGAGACCGCGCGGCTGCTTGTCGGCCGCGCCCGCGAGACCGGCGAACCACAGGAGATCGGTCCGCTCAATCCGTACGCCCGCCGCATCGTGCATCTGGCTGTCGCCGAGGATCCGGCTGCGTCGTCCGAGAGCATCGGCGATGCGTTCCTGAAGACGGT